>CAVUBU010000003.1:0-149442 GCA_963739825.1 uncultured Alphaproteobacteria bacterium | reverse complement strand
ATGCCGCGGCCACAGAATTGCGGCGGCGAGAATTGGCGCGGCGGTGAGCGAGTTCGGACGCAGCAGAACGCCGAACGCGAACAGGCAGAGCGCGACCGCTTGCGCCGATATGCGGAGCTTGGCGTCACGATAGGCGGCGGCGAAGGCCAACGCGGCGGCCAACAGCCAAACATCGGCGAACAGAACGTCGCGCCAGATGATGCCCTGGAACACAAAGGCCGGCGGCGACAACGCCAGCAGCACCAGCACGAGTGCGAGCCAGATCGAACGGCGCGCCAGCGTGAACGCAAGCAGCGCGATGGCCAGCCAGTAAAGCGTCACGGTCAGCAGAAACATGCTGGCCGGGCCCGGCGCGACGGGGTTTATCAGACGCCACAGCAGGATCATCGCCGGCGATTGCCAGTCTTCCAGGATGCCCTTGGTGGCGTATTCGTAGACGAAGCGGGCGTCATAGGTCATGACGCCGGGATAAAAGACCAGCAGTGTGAGAGCGAAGCCGGCGGCGATCAGCGCGAGAATCAGCACAGTGTCGCGCTGCGACAAGGACGTGGGTGCCGGCGCGCCGTCAGCGGGCAGCATAGACATCTCCGGAATTTGCCGCGTGCGGCAGCTCGGTGAGCCAGCGCGCCATGGCGCCGCCGCCGATCCAATCGACATGCGCAAGCTTTTGACTCTCACCCAGTGCGGCGTTGAAACGCGTGAAGCCGAGCGCCAGGCAGCGTTCGATCGAGGCGAGCGCGACGTCGCGCTGGATGGTGGTGAACTCGAACGACAGCGCTTTGACCGGCTGCGTCAGCCCGGCCAAGGCCTCGGCCTCGAAGCCTTCGACGTCGATCTTGATGAAGGCGGGAAGGCCGTGCTTGCCGATCAGCGCGTCGAGCGTTGTCATCGGCACGCTCTTGCTTTTGGTCCAGCGCTGCGCTTCCCAGCCCGGCGCAGCGCGGGCGGCGTCGATGAATGGCCGCGATGCGGTCGACACCGTCGGATTGTCGGCATTGATCAGCAGCTCGATCGTGCCCGCAGCGCGGCCGACGGCCACCCCCTCAAGCGCGACATCGGGTTTTCGTCCGTACAGCAACTTGAGCACTTTCACCATGGCCGGTTGCGGCTCGACCGCGACCACGCGCGCGCCCAGGCGGCGGAATGCGGCGATGCGGTCGCCGACATGGGCGCCAACGTCGAACACCAAGTCGCCGCGCCGAACGAATGCGCCGTAAAGCCGATCCATGGCCGCCGCCTGCGTGCGGTGGCCGTAATAAATGCGCAGCGACCGGACAATGCCGCGCGCGGTCTTCAAGTGTGCCAGCATGAGCGCGTCAGGCCGAACGCGGCGGCGCCGCCGCCATCTCGATGGCGGGCAGTGCCAGGGCGGAAAGTGCCGGCGGCGGTGCGGTTTCTTCGGGCAGACGGCCAATCCCGCTGCGCACCAGCGCGCTGCCGACCGCGGGCCATGCCGTGACCAGCGCGAGCGGGATCGCCAGCGCCGGTCCGGCGGCGAGGAACAGTGCATAGGGGATCGCCGCCGGCTGCGTCGCGGCGAGGACGCCGAGCGTGCCGCAGCCGAGCAGGGTATGCGGCCACAGGTTGCGCAGCGCCAGCGCCGGCGGCACCGCATGATCGTCGCGGGTTTGACCGATCCAGCCGATCTCGTGGCCGAACAAATGGCCGGCCAGGAAGAGAGTGTGGCTGAACCACTCGATCGGGACCAGCAGAATCGAGAAGATATATTCGATGACGACATTGCCAAGGAAGCGCCCGGTACCGCCGAAGGCACGGCGCGCGTCGGAACGCAACAGGATATCGATGACGGTCGCGGTCTTGGGCGCAAACCACATCACCAGCACAGCCACGAACAGCGCGGTGCCGAAATCGGGACGGATAAATTCGGCGGGCGAGGCGGCGATAGCTAACGACAGCGTGCCGAGCACGAGCATGCCGATCCAGGCCGGCGAGCCGACGAACATCAGGATGGCGACCGCCAGATTATAACGGTTCACCGGCTTGAGACCGGGAAAGCGGAGGAAGCGCCAGTACTGCATGTTGCCCTGGCACCAGCGCAAATCGCGGCGGATGAATTCGATCAAAGTCGGCGGATTCTCCTCCCAGCCCAGCTCCTCTTCCGGCACCACCCGCACGGCATAACCGGCGCGGCACATCAGCGCGGCCTCGAGCTGGTCGTGGCTGAGGATGTGATCGTCGCCGAAACTCGGAAGCTGGCAATGCGCGATGAACGGCTTGAGGCGAAGCACGGCGTTGTGCCCCCAGTACGGCCCGCAATCGCCCTGCCACCAGGCGCTGCCGATGGTGTAGGAGCGCATGCCGAGCCGCATGCCGAACTGGAACAGCCGCGCGAAAGCGCTGGTCGACGGCAGCCCGACCACCAGCCCTTGCAGTATGCCGAGATTGGGGTCGGCTTGCATGATGCGCACCATGCGCAGAACGGCGTCGGCGGTCATGAAGCTGTCGGCGTCGAGCACAACGGCAAATTCATGATTGCCGCCCCAGCGCTCGCAGAAGTCGCGGATATTGCCGGCCTTGTAGCCGGTATTGATATCGCGCCGCCGGTAGGTGATCGCGATGCGGCCCTGCCAGCGCGCGGCCAGCGTGCCGAAAAGCGCCTGCTCGTGCGTAGCGATATCGTCGTCGCTGGTGTCGCTCAGGACATAGACATGAAAGCGATCGCCGGTGCCGGCAAAGCCGGCCAGCATCGGCTCGAGATTGCGGATCATCCGTTCCGCCTGTTCGTTGCGGATGCACAGCAGGATCGCGGTCGATGCCGTGAGCGCTTCGTTGCCGACGACGCCGGCCGCGACCGGCAGCACGGCTGCGGTCGGGTCGGCAAAGCGTAAGATGAGGAAACCGATCACTGCGTTCCAGAAGCCGATCACCATCCAGGGCAGCGTCAATGCAAACAGCGCAAGGATCGCGCAATCAATGATACTGAGGCCGGCCGGCGACAGCGCCAGCGCCATGAGCGCCAGCGAACCGGCCATGGTTATGGCAAACAGCACGGCAAACAGCACCCGCCGGCCGGTCATGAGCTTCCCGGCGCGGGCGGTTTCCTTTATTTGCAAGGGGGAGCGTTCCAACACGCGGGTTACGGCTTCTGATGTCCTGGCGGTCCGTGCAGGGTATATCACAAGCGACCGCCACAGAAGTCCAACCGGGGATTTAACAATTTGGCGACCAGGGGGAGCGACGAGGTTGCCGAGGCGCTCTGGTATAGCGGGCCCGGACGCGCCGAAATCCGCGCGGAAAAGCTCGCAAGCCCAGGGCCGGGCGAGGTGCGCCTGCGCGCGCTTTACGGCGCGCTCAGCCGCGGCACCGAGGCACTAGTTCTGGCCGGCCGTGTCCCGAAAAGCGAATATGAGCGCATGCGGGCGCCCTGCATGGGCGGCGACTTCCCCTTTCCGGTGAAATACGGCTATTCGACCGTCGGCCGCGTCGAAACGGGACCGGCGGAGCTGATCGGCAGCACCATGTTTGCGCTGCATCCGCATCAAAGCCTGTTCAATGTTCCAGCGAGCGCCGTCGTGCCGTTGCCCGACGGCGTGCCGCCCATGCGCGCGGTACTCGCCGCCAATATGGAAACCGCGCTCAACGCAGTCTGGGATGCCGAGCCGTTGCCGGCCGGCCGCATTGCCGTCGTCGGCGCCGGTGTGGTCGGCGCATTGACCGCGTTTCTGTGCGCACGGCTGGCCGGCGCCGCGGTGACGCTGGTCGATATCAATCCAGCGCGCGCCGAACTGGCGAAAAAGCTTGCATTGGGCTTTGCAGCGCCTGACGCAGCACCGGCCAACTGCGCGCTGGTGATCCACGCCAGCGGCACGGCGGCCGGTCTTGCCACCGCGCTGTCGCTTGCAGCTTTCGAAGCAACCGTGCTCGAACTGAGCTGGTATGGCGATGCCCAGGTGCCGGTTCCGCTCGGCGGCGCGTTCCATAGCCGCCGGCTGCGGCTAGTTGCGAGCCAGGTCGGCCATGTGGCGCCGTCGCACCGGGCGACCTGGACGCATCGCCGCCGGCTCACCGAAGCGGTGGCGCTGCTTGCCGATGCGCGCCTGGATGCGCTGCTGGCGCCGGCGGTCAAGTTTCACGATCTGCCGATACGGCTTGCCGATATTCTTAGCCCCAAGAGCGGCGTACTCTGTCAGCTTATAACCTATTAAGGAGGCCACTTGTTCACCGTCGAAGTTCGCGACCACATCATGATCGCTCATTCGTTCCGCGGCGCCGTGTTCGGTCCGGCGCAGGCGCTGCACGGCGCGACCTTTGTCGTCGACGCCGCGTTCATCGCCGAGACGCTCGACAGCAGCGGTATCGTCGTCGATATTGGGCGGGCGCACGAAACGCTGAAGGCAGTGCTCAGCCCGCTCAATTATCGCAATCTCGACGATGTGCCGGAGCTTAAAGGCGCCAACACCACGACCGAATTTCTCACTAAATACATCTTCGACCGGCTGGCGGACGCCGCGCGCACCGGCAAGCTCGGCCGTAACGGCCGCGAACTCAAGGCGATCCGCGTCACGCTGTCGGAGTTGCATGTCGCGCGCGCGTGGTACGAGGCCGCTTTGTGGTGAGGGCTTTCACGTTTGCGGTGCCCGGCGATCTGGCGACGCCGACGGGCGGCTATTTTTACGACCGGCGCATGATCGCGGAACTCGAACAGTTCGGCTGGCAGATCGATTTGGTCGATCTCGGCGAGGGCTTTCCGTGGCCCGCGGGTGAGACGCATGCCGCCGCGCAAGCGCGGCTTGCGGCGATTCCCGAAGGACGGATGGTCGTGGTCGATGGCTTGGCGTTCGGCGTGCTTGCCGAAGCGGCTGCGCAACTGTGTGCGCGGCATCGACTGGTTGCGCTGGTGCACCATCCGCTGGCGTTGGAATCGGGCCTCACCGCGCAACAAGCCGAACTTCTGCGCGAGAGCGAGCGCGCAGCCTTGCGCTTTGCCCATCGCGTCATTGTCACCAGCGCGGCGACCGCGCGGCAGCTTGCCGCCGATTATGGCGTGCCGGCGCAGCATATTGTAGTTGCCCGCCCGGGCAGCGATCCGGTGGCGGCGGCGGCTGGCAGCCGCGACGGCGTGGTGCGGCTCATCTCGGTCGGTGCGCTGGTGCCGCGCAAGGGCTTCGATATTCTGATCGCGGCGCTCGCCACGCTTGCCGATCTGCCGTGGCAGTTGACGATTGCCGGCGATCGCGGGCGCGATCCGAAAACCGCCAATCAGCTTGATGCCGATATAGCGCGGCTTGATCTTGGCGGCCGCGTCGCGCTGCTCGGCGCCGTGTCGCCGCAGCGTCTCGCCGAGCTTTACGCCGCGGCCGATCTGTTCGTGCTCGCCTCGCGCTTCGAAGGTTACGGCATCGCCTATGCCGAGGCGATCGCGCACGGCCTGCCGGTGATCGGAACCACTGCCGGCGCTATTCCGGATACCGTGCCGGCAGGGGCCGGCCTGTTGGTCGCGCCCAACGACGCGGAGGCGCTGGCGCGCGCGCTGCGCCGGCTCATTGCCGATGCGGACGATCGGCGCCGGCTGGCGACAGCGGCGCGCGCGGCGGCACGGCAATTGCCCAGCTGGTCGGACTCGGCGAAGATATTTTCGCAAGCGCTGGAGACGCTCACGTGACCGGCTTTTCGGCAGACTGGCTGGCGCTGCGGGAGCCCTTCGATGGGCGCGCGCGCAATCCGGCGGTTCTCGACGCCGTGGCCGCTGCGTTCGACGGCTATCCCTCGATCCGGATTGTCGATCTCGCCTGTGGCACCGGATCGACCCTGCGCGCGCTGGCGCCGCGGCTTGCGGCAGGTCAGAACTGGCGCTTGGCCGACAACGATCTCAGTTTGCTGGCGCGCGCGTCGGCGACCGCGCGGCCAGAAGGCGTGAAGGTCACCGCAATCCCGCTCGATTTGAATCGGGATATGGAAGCCTTGCTCGATGGCCCGGTCGATCTGATCACCGCCTCGGCGCTGCTCGATCTTGTTTCGCAAAGCTGGTTCGAGCGCTTCGCTGTTGAGATCGCGGCGCGGTCGATCCCGGTCTACGCGGCGCTGAGCTACGACGGGCGGGCCGAGCTTGCTCCCGCCGACAAGCTCGATGCGGAGGTGATGGCCGCGGTGAACGCGCATCAGCGCACCGATAAAGGATTTGGGCCGGCGCTCGGGCCGAGCGCGGTATCCGTGGCAACCGCGCGTTTTGAATCGCTCGGCTATTCCGTCGTGCAGGGAAAATCAGACTGGGTCATCGGACCGCACGATCGTGACATGCAATTGGAGATTTTGGCCGGTTGGGCGAGTGCCGGGCGCGAAATCGGCGAGATGTCACTTGCCGACACCGTCGCGTGGCTGACCCGCCGGCGCGACGCCGTCAGCGCCGGACGCTCATCGATCCGCGTCGGTCACGTCGATTTCTTCGCCCGGCCGATAGGTACGCGCTGAGCCGACAGATCGCAGTCGAACAAAACCTCATCGTCGAGTTGGTGGGCCTGAATCGGCACGCGCAAGGCCTGATCGGCGCGCTCGATTGGCGGCAAGATGAAGCTGGCGCGGCCGGCACCGAGAATGATCGGGGCGACCATCACGTGCAGGCGATCGAGGCAGCCGGCGGAAAGAAATCGCGACACGGTATCGGCGCCGCCCTCGATCAGCACGCGCCGCATGCTGCGCTCGGCCAGCGCGGCGAGGATCGCGGGCGGCGCGATGTGCTTGCCGGCGATCGGCAAAGCCAGAATCTCGACCCCGGACGGCGGCGCGCAGCGCGTCGCTTCCGCGGTCACCAGCAGGCGGCGCACGCCGTCGTCGGTAAAGACCTTGGCGGTGGCGGGAAGCCGGCCGTTCGGATCGAGCACCACGCGCGCCGGCTGCGGTCCGGCGACCCGCCGCACGGTAAGTTGCGGATCGTCGGCAAGCGCGGTGCCGACGCCGATAACGACCGCATCGACCAGCGCCCGCAGCCGGTGCAGGTGAGCAAGCCCGGCCGGTCCGTTGATGTATTTCGAGTGGCCGGAGGCGGTGGCGATGCGCCCGTCGAGCGACTGGCCGATCTGGCCGACTACAACCAGATCGTCGGCGGGCCCGGCCCGCAGCGGGGCGAACAGCTCGCCCCAGGGCGGCGGCAGCGGGCCGGTCGAATGCCGGAAAATATCGGTAAATTCGGCCCAAAGATCGCCGCTGCCGGGCGTTTGGCCGGCGCCAAGGGGATTTTCCCGTTCGACGCCGGGTTGTAGCGTAAGGACATCTTTCAGACGCATAGCTGTGGCTTCTGGCCGCTGTAATTTTGTCGCAACAGGTTGCCACAAACCGGCTAAGTATACGACCGGAATGGGCACGGGGCTCGCGGTGTTCTACAGTAACCTGTAATGTGAATGGATAATCTGGAAATGGATGCGATGCGCGCGGACGCGGGTTCCACTTTGTTCGGTACTAAAGGGCAGATCGGCGTTAATCGCGGCCTCGCTGAATTCCATGCCAGGCGGCCGGTGCTTATCAGCGGCGAGGGCGAAAGCGTCCTCGCGTTGCCGGTCGAGGGTCTCGACGCACGCCGGCTCGCCGAATTCGTCACGCTTTGCGCGCCCGCCTTCCCGCGCCTGATCATCACGGCTCGGCGTGCGCTTGCGATCGGTCTCGCGGCGACAGCGCCGATGGCATTGCGGCTCAAGCCTGGCTATGACGCCAATACAATTCTGGCGCTTGTCGCCGATGCCAAAGTCGACGGCGTCTTCGATGCCAAGCCGGCGGGCTTGGCGGCGGCCGCTGCGATCCAGCTGGTTAAAAGGTCGCAAGGCTTGCCCGCGGTGCTGGCGGCCGATGTCAGCGCATCGGACGCGCTCGCTTTGGTGCCGCAAATCATCGCCGTCGAGGCGGCCGCGGTCGCGCGCTTCGGCGCCGAGGCGGTCGGATCGCTGGCGATTGCCAGCGAAGCGTCGGTGCCGCTCAATTCCGGAACGCGCACGCGTTTCGTCATTTTCCGCGATGCGATGGGCGGTAGTTCGACCGCCATCATTGTCGGCAAGCCCGACTTCGCCAAGCCGGTGCCGGTGCGCTTGCATTCGGCCTGTCTCACCGGCGATGTCTTTGGTTCGCGGCGATGCGATTGCGGCGATCAACTCCGCCTCGCGCTCACCCGGCTTGAAGGGCAGGGCGGCGGCATCATCCTCTATTTGGCGCAGGAGGGCCGCGGGCTCGGTCTCGCCAACAAGATGCGCACCTACCAAATGCAAGACGACGGGCTCGACACTATCGATGCCAACACCACGCTCGGCTTCGACGACGACGAGCGCGATTACGGCATCGCCGCGCGCATGCTGCAAATGCTCAGCTGCACGCGCATCGTGCTGCTCACCAATAACCCGGCCAAGCTCGACGGCCTCGCCAAGGCCGGGATTGAGATCGTCAGCCGGATGTCGCTGCAGGCGCCGATCAATGCCGACAATCGCCGCTATCTGACGGCGAAGGCGGCGCGCGCCGGACACCGGCTCGATCATTTGATCGCTGCGCTCGCCGACCCGGCGGACCCGGCGCCGGATGTGGCCGCGGCGCCGACCTGAGATCGATAGGACTGGTCGTGGCAAAGCCCGCGCGTGGGTTCCTGCAAGATTAAGGAACGGGTGCGACCATGCCATCGACGACGCCGAGCCGGCTGATCGGCGAACTGACGTTCCTGGAAGTCCCGCACGCACTTAAGGCCAGCTCGATCCTGTGCTTGCCGATCGGTTCGATCGAGCAGCATGGGCCGCATTTGCCGCTCAATACCGATGTCGTGCTGGCCGAGGAATTCACCCGCCGCATCGTCGCGCGCTGGGGCGAGGCGCTGGATCTTTGGCAGTTGCCGACGCTGGCGATCAGCCTCGCGCGCGAGCATGAATGGGCGCCCGGCACTTTGTCGTTGTCGATCCAGGGAATGACGGCGTTGCTGCGCGACCTCGGGCGCGAGATCGCGCGCGCGCTGCCGGCGCGCAATCTCGCCATCGTCAACGGGCATGGCGGCAATCGCGGTATCCTGGAAGCGCTTGCGCAGGATCTGCGCGCCGATTTCGGCCTCAATATCTGCGTGCTGCATCCCAACGCGTGGGCTGGGGCCGACGCGAAATTGGCCGTTCCGGAAATCCATGGCGGCAAGAACGAAACCTCGATGATGCTGGCGACGGTCCCGCATCTGGTGCGACGCGATAAGATTGCGCAAATGAAAAGTCCGCCTGACGGGGAAGCCGTGCACCGGGCGATCCTCGATCCGGCGGTGACCTGGCCGTGGACGACGGACGATGCGCGGATCTCCGATAGGGGTGTGATCGGCAACGCGCAAGCAGCGTCGGCGGAATTCGGCAATCGCCTGCTCGACCAGGTGGCGGAAGCCGCCGGCGGCTATCTCCGGCAGCTCTTGGACCGTGCGTGAGCGGTGCGCTAGGCTGGCAAAGGCGGGCCGAGCGCGCCGCGGGAGGCTGCCGGAATGACGGACAGTCCATTGCGTCCGGGCATCGGGCGTGGCGCGTCATGGGCGGACGCCATCGCCCGGCTAGGCAGCGATCAATTGCGCGGAATCGTGATCGCCGGCGGGATTGCGTGGTCGGTTGCCTTCATCGTCATCGGGCTGCGCTACGAACTGCAGACTTACGGCGACGGCGCGATGTTTTCCTATTCGGTCGCCGCGCAAGATGCCTGGGCCTTTCATTGGCATAACATTTCGGGCCGTATAGCAGTCTATCTGCTGACGCTGCTGCCGGCCGAAGCCTATGTTGGGCTGACCGGCGACCCGGGCGGGGGCATTGCTGTCTATGGCTTCTTGTTCTTCACGGCGCCGCTTGCCGGGCTGATCGCGACTTTTTTCGCGGATCGCAGCAAGGGCCGGATTATTTTCGGCTACGCCTGTTTCTCGACCGCCTGCCTGTGCCCGCTGGTGTTCGGTTTTCCGACTGAAATGTGGCTGGCGCACCCCTTGTTTTGGCCGGCGCTCGCGGTTGCTCATTATGCGCGGCGGACCATTGGCGGGATGGCGTTGCTGTTCGCGCTGCTGCTCATGCTGATTTTGACGCATGAAGGCGCGTTGGTTCTTGCCGGCGCGATCCTGGCGACGCTGGCGCTGCGCGGCATAAGGGACAGACTGTTTCTGCGCGCCGCGGGCGCGCTGCTGGTGGCGGTGGCGGTCTGGGCGGCGGTGAAATTGTCGATCCCGCCCGATGCCTATTTTGCCGATGTCATCGCGCGCGCCGCGCGCGACTTCTTCGACCGCGAGGTTTTCACCAACGGGTTGGTTTTTCTGCTGTCCGGCACGATCGCCGGCTACGCTGTTATCGTTCTTGTTCTGACGCGGCGGACGCCGGCCATGGCACCGATCTATGCCGCCGCGATCGTCGCCACCGCGCTCGCGGCCTATTGGCTGCTGGCCGATCATGAACTGCATGCCGCCGACCGCTACTACCTGCGCACGCTGCTGGTCATTGTCACGCCTGTGCTCGGCGCGCTGGCGATCGTGCAGGCGCTCAGCGCCGATGGCCGGGAGATGTTGCCGCTTCCGGGCCTCGCCCGCATTGTCACGCTGCTGACATGCCCGGCGGTGGCGCGGGCGGTCGCCGGCGCTTTCGTGCTGGTGATGCTGGTGCATGCGGTGCAAACCGCCAAATTCGTCGCGGCCTGGACGAAGTACCAAGCGGCGGTGGCGGCGCTTGCCACCGGCACGGCGTCTGACCCTTCGCTCGGCGATGTGCATTTCGTGTCGTCGGCGCGCATCGGGCCGACGCTGAACCGGCTATCCTGGTATTCGACGACCCCGTATTTGTCGGTGATCCTGGCCAAATTCGCGCCGGCCCGGCTCGTGCTCGATCCGCGCCCGAATAATTATTTTTGGCTCTCTTGTGCAACGGCGACCGCCAACCTCAAGGCTAATCGTGTCATTCCGGCGGAAACGCGCAACCTTGTGCGGGTCTACGCCTGCCTGCATCGCTAGCGCCGCATGTATCTTGCGGTTGAACGGGCTCGCGGGCTATTGAAGGGGCCGCGCACCGCGGTCGGGCCGCACGATGACAGCAGGGCCTACACAATTTCGCCGGCTCGAAAACGATAGCTCTCCTTTCCGCATCCAATCAGGGGGTCGACATGGCCATTTCGATGGCGCGTATTCGCGGCGGTTTCGCCGCCGTTCTGCTCGGGCTCACGCTCGCCGGCTGCGGCTACAACACCATCCCGACCTACGAGGAGCAGGCCAAGGCAAAATGGGCCGACGTGCAGAACAACTATCAGCGCCGCGCCGATCTCATCCCCAACCTGGTTGCCACTGTGCAGGGCTATGCCAACCAGGAAAAAACCGTGCTGACCGCGGTCATCGAAGCGCGCGCCAAGGCGACGCAGGTGAAGATCGACGTGTCGCAGCTCTCCGATCCGGAAAAGCTCAAGCAGTTTCAGGACGCACAAAATCAACTCACCGGTGCGCTCGGCCGGCTGCTGGCGGTGAGCGAGAACTACCCGGATCTTAAGTCCAATCAGAACTTCCTGGCGCTGCAATCGCAGCTCGAGGGCACCGAGAACCGCATTGCCGTCGCCCGACGCGACTACATCGAGGCGGTGCGCGTCTACAACACCGCGCTCAGGACCTTCCCCAGCGTGCTGTGGGCAATGACCTTCTTCCGTGGCAACAAGCCGATGGCGGAATTCACCGCAACCGAGGGTGCAAGCAAGCCGCCGCAAGTGAAGTTCTGACGCGTAGCGCCTCATAGAGGCATCGCCATGAATGGGGTCCGCATCCCTTCCGCCCTTGCCAGCGGCGGAGCGCGTGCGGGTCTCGCTTTCGCGATGTTGCTGTGCGCGCTTGCGGCGGCCTTTGCTCTCACTTTTCCGCCGCTCACGGGCCGGATCGTCGACCAGGCGAATATTATTGCGGCCGACACGCGCAGCGCGATCACGGCCAAGCTCGCCGACCTCGAGCAGAAATCCGGCATCCAATTGGTCGTTGCCACCGTCACCTCGCTCGAAGGCCAGGAGATCGAGCCCTACGCCAATCAACTGTTCCGCACCTGGCAGCTCGGCGAAAAGGCGAAGAACAACGGCGTGCTGCTGTTGGTGGCGCCGAACGAACACCGCGTGCGCATCGAAGTCGGCTATGGCCTCGAAGGCACGCTCACCGACGCGCTGTCGAAAGTCATCATCACCAACGCGATCACGCCGCGCTTCAAGGCCGGCGATTTCTCCGGCGGCATCGCGCGCGGCGTCGACGATATCATCACGGTGCTGACCACCGATGCGTCGGAATGGCAGCCGCGTCCCGCGGTCCGGCTCGACAGTCAGCCGACCAGCGATTTGACCGACCTGTTGCTCTTCATGGCAGCGTGCGTTTTCATCATCTTGTTTATCTTCTGGCCTGGGTTCCGCTGGTTCACCCTGAATTTGGCGCTTAGTATCCTGCTCAATTCGGGCGGGTCGTCCAGCAGCGGCGGGTCGTCGAGCGGCGGTGGCTTTTCCGGCGGCGGCGGATCGTCGGGCGGCGGCGGCGCGTCGGGGAGCTGGTGATGAGCATATCGACACAAGAGCGCGAGCGCATTGCCGGCGCCATTCGCTCCGCCGAGGCAAAGACGTCGGGCGAAATCGTCTGCGTGCTGGCGCAAACATCGTCCGGCGCGACGGCATTGCCAGTTATGATTGCGGCGGTGGCCGCGCTGGCGCTGCCCTGGTTTCTGGTAGCGCTCACCGCCATGACGGTGCAGCGGATTTTAATGCTGCAAATCGTGGTCTTTATTGCACTCGTTGTCGTGCTATGCCTGCCGCGCATCCGGGTCCTGCTGATGCCGCGCAAGGCGCGCCGCGCGATCGCGCATCGCGCCGCCATGCACCAGTTCGTCAGCCGCGGCATCGCGCACAAGAAAGAACGCTCGGGGATTTTGATCTTCGTTTCGCTGGCGGAACGCTATGCGCGCATCATCGCCGACGATGGAATTTCCGCCCACGTGCCGCAGGCCGAGTGGCAGGCGGCGATCGACGCGTTGGTCGCGCATATGCGCGACGACCGTATCGCCGACGGCTTTATCACGGCGATCGAGATGTGCGAGAACAAGCTCGCCAAACATTTCCCGCGCAGCGCCACCAGCCACGATGTGCTGCCGGACCGAATTTATCTGATCTGACGCCGGCGTTTTGCCCGACACCGCGCGCTTATTTGTCGCTGCGGGAAAAGCCCGGGCCCATGTCCATGGCGAGCGGACGATAGGGCCGGTTCACGGCGCGGCACCAATTCTCCCAGCCGCGCTCGAGTGTGAAGCCGGCGCGGCCCTTGCTGTTGGCGGCGATTTCGCCGTCGCTCAAATAGGTGACTTCGCCGATCGCTAGCGCCTTGCACAGCATCTGCGCGTTGATCTCGGTGTAGATCGAGGTGAATACCGCCTCGCGCAGCGATTTGCCCACGACCACGCAGCCATGACCGCGCATGAGGGCGACGGTGCGCGCGCCGAGCGATTTGGCGAGATCGCGCGCCATCTCCATATTGGTGACGAGCAAATTAGTAGCATCGCCGAACTTGTCGCGAATATCCCAATTCGGCACGTCGCGGCCGACCGGCGCGGCCATGTGCATGACCGCGCAGAAGCACTGCTTCTTCACGACCGAGAACGGAACGATGTTCGGGCTGTGATTGTGCACGACCGAGTGGACGTCGGCGCGCGCCTCCAGGATGGCGCCGTGGATGAAGCGCTCCGAATAGGGCTTGCCGGGCTCCGGGCCGACCGTCTTGCCGTCGAAGGTGAATTCCATGATGTCGCCAAGCTCGACGCACATCGGCGCCCGTGCGCGCGCCATCAGAAAATGGCCGGCCTTGTCCGGGTGACGGATTGATACGTGGCCGAACGAATCGAGTACGTCATTGTCCGCGAGAATATGGTTCGCGGTTACGAGATCTTCCATCAACCGATTCAAGTCGGTCATGCAGTCGCTCCCGGTTTGCCCGCGCGGGGTTAAGTGGCATCCGCAACCAGGATGGCAGCCCCGCCCGTCGAGGAAATCATTATCCGCTGCAAGGCGTTTTCGATATAGATTTGTGGCGATGGGCGGGGCAGTGAGGTTTGCGGGGCAGCATGGAGACGGAGCTCGGCCGCCGGATCGGTGCTTTTCTTGCAGCGCACCACGTCATGTCGCTCGCCACTTCCGGTGCGAGCGGGCCGCACGCCACAAATCTATTCTACGCTTGCGACGGCTTGGCACTCGTCTGGGTGTCGGAGCCCGATAGGCAACATTCCCGCGAAATCGAGGCCGATCCGCGCGTCGCGGCGACGGTGGCGCCGGATACCTCGGATTTTACCGCTGTTTGCGGCGTGCAGATTGTCGGTACCGCTCGCCAGATTGCAGCAGCGGATGCACGGCTGCGGCTCCTGGCGCAGCTCGAGGCGCGCTACCCGTTCCTTCGGCAATTGGCGGCGGGGCCGCCGGAACTGCGGCAGGCCTATGCACGCATCGCCGTCTATCGGCTGCAGCCGGCCAGCATCGTTCTGATCGACAACAGCAAGGGCTTTGGCCATAAGGAGACGCTCGAACTTTCGGCGGGGGAGGACAAATGCGACGCCTGATCGTCGGCATCACCGGCGCGACCGGCGCCATCCTCGGAGTGCGGCTGCTGGAGGCGCTCAAGGACTGCGAGGTGGAATCCCATCTCATTGTCAGCAATTGGGCGCGGCGAACCATCGAGCACGAGACGCCATACACCCTCAAACAGGTGAGCGCGCTCGCCACCGTCTATCACAATTCGGCGAACATGGCGGCGGAGATCTCGTCGGGCTCGTTCATCACCGAGGGCATGGTGGTGATCCCTTGTTCGATGCACACACTCGCCTGCATCGCCAACGGTCTCGGCGAACACCTTGTGCATCGCGCGGCCGATGTCGTGCTCAAGGAACGGCGGCGGCTGGTGCTGGTCGCGCGCGAGTCACCGCTGTCGGAAGTTCACCTCGAAAACATGCTGAAACTGGCGCGCATGGGGGTGACGATCGTTCCGCCCATGCCTGCTTTCTATAATCATCCGAAATCGGTCAACGATGTTGTCAACCATATCGTGGCGCGCGTGCTCGACCAATTCGGCATCGCGACGCCGTTTGCCAAACGCTGGGACGGGCAGATGCAGGTCACCGGCAAGACGCCGTCCGCTGCCGCAAAGCCCAAGACGGCGAGCAAGAAAACTTGAACGCCCGCGCGCGTCTCAATTGAACATGAAATTGGCGGCCTTCAGGAACAGCGTGCGGTTGACGCCGTCCGAATGCAGGAAGGCGGCGGCGTCGCGGATCAGCTTCTCGACGCCGGTTTCCTTCATGTAGCCGTGGCCGCCGTGAATCTCGAGCGTCCAGGTGGCGATCTTCCAGGCCGCCTGCGAGGCCATCGCCTTGGGTAGCGCGCCGAGCGTCTTGTCCCAGCCTTGCTCTTGGTGGTCGGCCAGCCAGCAAGCGCGATGGATGTAGGAGCGCGAGGCGTCGATCAGCATCTTCATCTCCGCGAGCTGGGCGCGGATGCCATCATGCTCGATCAGCGGCTTGCCGCCTTGCACGCGCAGCTTCGCCCAGTTCACCGCCTTGCTATGCAGCGCGACCGCGACGCCGAGGATGCTGGCCGCCGCGTAGGAATTGCTCGACGGGAAAAAGCGCGCGAGCACCTCGAAACCCTTGCCGGCTTCGCCGACCCGGTTCTCGTCGGGCAGGAAGCAGTCCTGGAAGATCAATTCGGAATTGTTGGCGAGCCGCTCGCCCATCTTGTCGTGCACGCGGCCGATCGTGAAGCCCTGCCGCCCGCGCTCGAGCAGGAAGCAGGTCAGTCCTTCGGCCAGAGGCTTGCCCTTTTCGGTCTGCACGAACACTAGATAGAAGCTGGCGCGATTGCCGTTCGAGATGAAATGCTTCATGCCGTTGACGATCCAGCCGCCCTTGGTTCGCTCGCCTGTCGTGCGCATGGCGGTCGGAAAGGGCAGGAAATAATTTGAGGCGTTGTCCGGCTCGGTAATGCCGATCGCCAGCACACCCTTCGGGTCCTTGGCGAAGATCGCCAGCGAGCGCTTCTGCTGCTCCTCGTTGAGCGCCTTTTCCATGATCTGCGCGAGCTTGAGCGTCTGCGCCATGACCACCGATATGCCGAGGTCGCCGCGCGCCAGTTCCTCCACCACCATCGCAGTGGTGAGCGAGTCGGTGGCGAGCCCGCCATATTTTTCCGATAGCGTCATGGTGCGGATGCCGACGGCGTCGGCGGCCGCCACGATCTCCTCGGAATAGCCCGCCGCCGGATCGGTCATGGCATCGAGCGCCGGCGCCTTGGGCGCTACCACCTCGGCGACAAACCGCCTGACCAATTCGAGGATAGCCCGCTGCTCATCGGTTTGAACGAACATTTCTTCCATTGAAAATCTCCCGGCTGCTTCCGGCAACTCTAGCCGCCGGCACATAGCGAAGTCACGCCCGGGATGCTAGAAATGCCAACTGCGGACGGGCCAAGCGGCCGGCCGCGCCACCGGGCGTGCGGGAACTAAACATGACGCAAGCGACGCGAGGCTACCGAGACCTTCACGAGCATCTGCAGGCCTTGGAAAAGCGGGGACTCGTGCGCACCATCGAGCGGCCGATCGACAAGGATTCGGAACTGCACCCGCTGGTGCGCTGGCAATTCGTCGGCGGCATGGACGAGGAAAACCGCAAGGCCTTCCTATTCACCAACATCACCGACGGGCGCGGGCGTAAATACGACATTCCGGTCGTGGTCGGCGCCATCGCCGCTAATCCGCAGATCTACTCGATCGGCATGGATGCCAAGGTCGAGGACATCCAGGCCAAATGGGATGCGGCCATCGCCAATCCGATCGAACCGCGGCTGGTCAACGAGGCGGTCTGCCACGAAGTCGTGATCGAGGGCAAAGCCCTGCAAGGCGAAGGCCACGGCCTCGACCGGCTGCCGATTCCGGTGTCGACGCCGGGCTTCGACTCAGCGCCGACGCTGACCGCGACCAACGTCATCACGCGCGACCCCGAGACCGGCGTCCAGAACATGGGCACTTATCGCGCTGCCCTTAAGGCGCCTGACCGGCTGGTGGTGCGCATGGCGACGCGCGTCGGCGGCGCCGGCGGCTACCAGCATTACCTTAAATATCAGAAGCGTGGCGAGCCGATGCCTTGCGCCATTGTGCTCGGCTGCCCGCCTTATGTGGCGTTCATGGGTCCGCAGAAACTGCCGATCGGCGTCGACGAATTCACCGTGGCCGGCGGGCTTGCCGGCGAACCGATCAATGTGGTGCGCGCGCGCAGCGTCGATCTGCTAGTGCCGGCGGAATCCGAACTGGTGATCGAGGGGCTGATCGACACCGTCTGGTTGGAGCCGGAGGCGCCGTTCGGCGAGTCGCACGGCCACGTGGCGCTGGAAGAATTCAACATGCCGATGCAGGTGACCGCGATCACCCATCGCAAGAAGCCGATCATTCCATCCTATATCAGCCAGGTGGCGCCGTCGGAATCGAGCGTGATCAAGCGCGTAGCCTATGAACCGCTGTTTCTTTCGCATCTGCGCAACACGCTCGGCATCAAGGGCGTCAAGCACGTCGCCTTGCACGAGCCGCTGACCGGCCTGTTGCGCGCCATCATCGTTACGGTCGACAAGGGCATGGCGCGCACCGAAGTCTGGCGCGCGCTCTATGGCGCCGCGTTTTTCAAGGGCGATTGCGGAAAAATTTGCATCGCGGTCAACGAGGACATCTCCGCCGACAATGCCGATGCGCTGCTGTGGGCGATGGCCTATCGGATGAACCCGGTCGAGGACGTGCAAATCGTGCCGCACCGCGGCCAGGGCCATGGGCCCAAGCGCGAGCACGACAATGAAGAGGATTCCACGCTGCTGATGGACGCCACCATGAAAGGCGACATGCCGCCGCTGGCGCTGCCGAAGCAGGAATATATGGAGCGCGCGCATAAGATCTGGGACGAGCTCGGTTTCGAGCCGCTGCGTCCGCAGCCGCCGTGGTTCGGCTATTCCTTGGGCGACTGGCTGCCGCAATGGGATGAGGCTGCCAAGCGCGCGGTGCTCGGGCGCTATCTCGAGAATGGCCTGATTAGCGCGAACCAAAAGCGCAAGGGCCTCAAGCCGGAAACCAAATTCCGGCCCGGCAAAGACAACGGAAACGGCAAGGGTTGAGCGTATGGCGCTGGAAGAACTGTCTTTCACTTACTTTCCGGAAAATTACCGCTGGTCGCATGGGCTGCTGATCGGGCTCAATATGGCGCCCTGGGGCGGTGCCGAAATCGGCGAGGTCAATCGCGTCGGGTTGCGGCTCAAGAAGTGCGTCGGCGACGACGACGCCTGGTTCCGCGAATGGGCGCGCGAGGCGCGCGCTGTCGAGGACCGCGGCCGTGAACGCATCGCCGTCGGGCATACGACCAGCGGGGCGCAATATTTGCAGCGCGCCAGCGCCTATTACCACGTCGGCGAGCGCTTTTTGCAGCCGAAAGGCAAAGAGGGCAACGACGCCTATAAGCGCGGCGTCGATTGTTTCCGCGACGCGGCGAAATACATCAAGCGCCCGCGCCTGGAGCACGTCGAGGTTCCCTATGGCGACATCAGCCTGCCGGCGGTTTATGTGCATGCGGAACCCGCCAACCGCAGCGGCAAGGTGCCGGCCATGGTGTTCTTTGACGGGCTCGACGTCACCAAGGAGATTCAATACTTCAAAGGCGTCGCCGATCTCGCCGCGCGCGGCATCGCCTGCCTGATCGTCGACGGCCCCGGCAACGGTGAGAGCATCCGTTTCCGCGGCCTCTTTCTGCGCCACGACACCGAGCACTATGCGACGCCGGCCTTCGACTATCTGGCCTCGCGACCGGAGGTCGACGCCAAGCGCATCGGCATCATGGCGATCAGCCTGGGCGGCTATTACGCGCCGCGCGCGGCGGCGTTCGAGCAGCGTTATGCCTGTTGCCTTGCCTGGGGCGCGCAATGGGACTACCGGAAAATCTGGGCAGACCGCTTCGAGCGGCTGGCCAAGGCCGACACGCCGTCGCTCTCGGTCGCAGCGCAGCACATTTCGTGGGTTTTAAATGCCAGGTCGCAAGACGACGTGCTCAAGCGGCTCGAACCGTTCAATCTCGACGGCGTAGTGCAGAAAATTACCTGCCCGTTCCTGATGCTGCACGGCGAGGGCGACGAGCAGATTCCCTTGCCCGAGGCCAAAAAATGCTTCGATGCCGTCGGCTCGAAACAAAAGACCTTCAAACTGTTCACCCGCGAGGAAGGCGGCTATCACCACTGCCAGATCGACAATCAGAGCATCTGCTCGGCCTATATGTGGGACTGGCTCGAACAGGTGCTGCAGCCGGCGCGCTAGTGCGCGGGCTCGCCGATCAGCGTCGCTGCTGCGGCCGGCCAATGCGCTCAAACAGAGCATTGAGCACAACGACAAGTTCCTGTTTTTTGCGATCGGTAATGAACTGACCGCGAAACTCCTTGCTGTGAATGAAGGCATTCACCAGCTGAAGCGGCGTTAGATCGGTGGCGAGCCGGCGCTTCCAATGTTCAAGGCCTGTGGGGTCGGGCTCGCGATCCAACAGAAGATGATACACGGCATATATCAGATCTTCCGGGCCGGTCATTTTCGCCATGGCGGGCGCCGCGCCTTCATCGCGCAGGGCCGGGGTCAATGCCGAGATTTGCCATTTCGCCGCGCCCTGGCAATGCAGTGCATCGAAGCGTACCAGCGCTCCACCGTCTGCGAGCACGCCATACGGCACACCGTCTTGCCAGACCAATCGTTTCATGTCGTCGACCATCTCGAAGCGGTGGCTATCCTGCTCCGCAATGTAGATGTTGTGGTCGAGCGTGGCGGCTTCCAGGATGGCGCCGGCATTGACGAAGCGTGCCGTGCTTCGGCGAAAAAAGGCTTCGAGCAATGTCATATCGCTGACCATGCCGGCGTTTGGTACGCCGCTGCTCGCCGGTAACTGATGGATGGTCACGAGTTTTAAGAAAGTGGTTGCATCGATCAGGCTGTAAATGTCCTCGACCATGACGCAGAATTCGTCGAGCCGGTCCAGATTGAGCCACAGGCATGCATGGCCGCAGATGCTGAATGGGCCGGCCGGTAGGTGCAGCGCGATCTCGAACGGACCGAAGGCGCGATCGAGTCGGGCGGCGATGCTCGTGACCGAAGCGAATAGCAAGACATCGGAATCGGCGTGAAATGCGCTTGTCACACCTTGGCTGCGACAGAAATCGCGCAAGACGAACCAGCGCACGATAGTTTCGCGGGTGAATTTGAATGGATTGTGCGAAAGATGAATGTATGACCCGATAAAACGGGCAGCGCCGGCACGATATTTTTCCATATCGTAGCATTCGGCAAGGCCACGCGCGAGCGGTATGGATTCCGCATCGCCGAGAAAGACGATAGGTCTATCCGGATTTGTAAGTCGCGCCTGGCGCAGGACTCTGGGCAGATAGTCCGCGCGCCCCTGATGCATAAAGACGATGGGCGCGCTCATGCCGCGCCTCCTGAAAACGGCGCAGCATGGGCGCGAAGTGGCGAAGCGAAAAGGCGGCCGGAGCCGTCACGACATTTGCTGCCGCTTGCCGCGCGCCGACGCGGTGCGATGGCGAATTGGGGCGGTATTCGGCGGATCATTCGCAAAATCAACACAACGGTCGGGAGCCCTGCGAAGCTTGTCGAGCGCGCCGGTGGAGCCGCGACGGCGCCAGAAAAAGTCCACCTGTGGGGCAATGCGGACTTTGCCCCGCCGCGGCTCAACAAGCTTGCTTGATGAACCGACGTTACTGCTTCACCGTAATATTATTGTCCTTGATGATCTTGCCCCAGCGCGCCGCTTCGCTCTTGAACATCGCCACGGCCGCGGCCTGCGAGCGCTGATCTTTCGGGAACGGCGAGACGCCTTCGCCCGCCCAGGTCTTGAGGATCGTCGGGTCCGATACCGCCTCTTGCAGCGCGGCGTTCAGCGTCTTGATCACCGCCTCTGGCGTCCCGGCCGGCGCGAACAGGCCCTGCCAATAGACAATCTCGAACTTCGGTCCGAGCAAATCCGGAATGCTTTCGGCCTGCGGCAGCAGCGACGATTTTTCCCTCGAGGTGATGCCATAGGCCTTCAGTTTGCCGGCCTTGACGTGGCCGACGATCGACTGCGGCGTGCCGATGAATAAATCGACATGATCGCCCAACAGGTCGGTCATCGCCGGCGCCGCGCCGCGATACGGGATCTGGCTGAGCTTTGCCTTGGTCTCCTGGATGAACAGCGACGAGGTCAGATGCCCGGTGGTGCCAAAGCCGGGCAGCGCCTCTTTCAAAGGCTCCTTCTGCATGAGCGCAATCAGGTCCTTGAGGTTGTTCGGCGCTAATCCCGGACGGCCGACCAGCACCAGCGGATTCCTATTGATGAGCCCGACCGGAACGATGTCTTTTTCAGTATCGAACGGCAAGTTCTTGAACAGCGTAACGTTCGCCGTGATCTGCAGGTTGTGCACCAGCAGCGTGTAGCCGTCCGGTGTCGACTTGGCGAGTTTGTTGGTGGCGATGATGGTGCTGCCGCCGGTGACGTTTTCGACGATGAAATTCTGGCCGAGTTTCTTGGACAGGAAGTTGCCAATGATGCGCGCCGTTTCGTCGGTCGGGCCGCCCGCCGGATAGGGCACGATCATGGTGACGGTGCGGTCCGGATATTTTTGCGCCAGCACCGGCGACGCGACGACGAGGCCGGCAAGCGCGGCCAGCGCAAAGGTAACGACACGCTTAATCATTGGAATCTCCCTGTCATGACTTTCTCTTTTTTTGTGAGCTTACGCCTGCGGTATCACGGGCAACAAGAGGTATGGCTGCTTGCCGGCGGCAAAGTGCAGCGTGTTGCGGCAGGCGAAAACCGCCGCCGGCCGGTCGTCCGGATCGATATGCAGGAAGGGACCGACCCCCTTCATCGGATAGGGCGCGTTGGGGAGCGCCACATCGCTTCCGTCGACTTCGTAATCCTTGCCGCGCACGCTCAGCGCCAGCCGATAGCCGGGCGGCACTACGATCGAAGTCGGCCAGATCTCGATATCGAGCTCGACCGGCTCGCCCGGCTTGAGCGGCCGCTCCTCGTCATGCGTGTGCCAGGGCCGGTACGGATGTGACAGTTTCGCGTCAAGCTTGCGCTGCGAGGCGCGCAGCCAGCCGAGCCCGACCGGCGTGCGCGGGTCGTTGGAGCCGATGAAGGTGACGTCCTGGCCGGCCGGGTCGATGAGACGCAACACCAGGAAAAGGTCGGCGTCGCTGGTTTCCGACGATACCCACAGTTTGGCGGCGACCGGGCCGGTGATTTCCAGGCTCTTGCCGAGCGGCGGCGTCATGAACGTGAGCCCGTCGCCGGTTGTCTGGTAGCTCAGTGTCGTCGCGGCCGCGGGCGCGTCGAGGCCGAGTTTTTGTCCGTCCGGCTGTAAAAAATATTTTGTCCATTGCGTGCGCGCGAGCGGCCATTCGTTCTCGCCGCGCGCCACGAATTTTTCGCCCGGGTGGCGGATATTGAGGGCGACGCGCGGCTGCCTGTCCCAGCCGGTGTCCGCGCCCTTCAAGAAGTGGCCGAAAAAGCGCTTCTGCAACGCCTCGCCGTAGCTGCTGTAGAAATGTGTGAAGTGCGTGTCGCCATGCACCTCGAGCCATTTCTGCTCGGAGCCGGCGCGCAGCCAGCCTTCGAAATTGCCGCGCGTGTGCAGGCCCATGCCGCCCCAATTTCCGGCCGACAGCAACGGCGCCTCGATCTGCTCGAATTCGGCGGTGCGTGCCGCGTAGTAGTCGTCGCGCAAACGCCGCCGTTTCGCTTCGCCCGGCGTGTCGGCGCAATTCTTCGCGAGTTCCTCCTTGGACAGCGTCGGCGGTCCGGCGACCGGCTCGCCGGTGACGGCGCTTTTGGCACCGCGGCTACCGACGCCGTGCTGCACGCTCGCCACCTGGCGCGGATGCCAGCTACGCAGAAAATTGCACAGGATTCCGCCGTGGCGGGCGAGTTCGCGATAATAGTCGGAGGAGCCTTCCCAGATGCACAACGCGGCCAGGTGCGGCGGCTGCAGCGCGCCGACATTCCACTGGTTCATGGCGTAATAGGAGATGCCGTTGATGCCGACCTTGCCGGTGCTCCAGTCTTGCGTGCCGGCCCACTCGACGCAGTCGTAGAGGTCCTGCGCCTCGCGCGCCGACCACACGTCGAGATAGCCGGGCGAGCGGCCGGCGCCGCGCGAGTCGATGCGGACCAGCGCATATCCCTCGGGAACCCATTTCTCCGGGTCGACCAGTTCCCAGTTCTGGTATTTGTTGCTCGAGCCTTGCAACACGTTGGGCGCCGACTTTATCACCCGCGACCATTGGCTCTTGAAGCCCTCCTGGAACGCCAGCCCCTTGGCGTAGGGGCCATAGCTCAAGATAACCGGGAATTTGCCTGTGCCCACTGGACGATAGACGTCGGCGCGCAGGATGACGCCGTCGTCCATTTTGATCGGTGCGTCCCAATCGATCTGCATGCCGTCGCGGATTTCACTCTTTGCGATGTCCATTGTTGCGTCCATGCCTAAACCGTTCGATTGACCGACACGGTGTCGCCTTGCGGCCGGTGACGCTTGACGGCGTCGAGGTTGGTGGAATCGGCTCCCATATAAACGCCGCGTTCCCATTTTCTCTTCAGCGGATCGGAGACCTTCAGACTCATCTTGCCGACGTTCTGAATTTCGATGTCAACGGCTTCGCCGTCCTGCAACGCGCCTAAACCCTCGTGGTTGGTGCCGCAGGCAATGAGATCGCCGGAATTCATGGTCATCACCGTGGTGGCGAACTCGATCAATTCGGGGACGCGGTGTTCCATGTCGTCGGTATTGTAGTTGTGACGGAGCTGGCCGTCGTTCCAGAACCGCACGATCAGATCGTTGGGGTCTTCGATTTCGTCCGCCGTCGCGATGCAGGGCCCGATCGGCGCAAAAGTGTCGAAAGATTTTCCCAGCCAGCTCGTCAACGGGCTCGCCGGCCATGTTTTGCGCCCCTGCTCGCGCGCCGACACGTCGATCATGCAGGTGTAGCCGAACACTGCGTCTTTCCAGTCTTTCGCATTCACCATTTTGGCCGGCCCCTTGATTACGATGGCGAGCTCGGCTTCGTGCATGAAAATCCACGGTACGGTGAACTCGGGCAGCATGATGGTGTCGCCGGGGCCGACCACCGCATCGGGATTTTTCATGAACATGTTGAGCGGGCGCGCTTCGCGCTGGGCATGTTCCCAGTAATTGGCGATGCAGGCCAGGATCTTGCCTGGCCGCGGCAGCGGTGGGCGTAAGCGCACGCTGTCGAGCGGCACGGCGGTGCCGTCGCGGGCGAGTTTTTCCAGCGCCGGGCGTAGACGCTCGAATCCGTCGATGATGCCCTGCATGGTTAGTTGCGGCGTGTAGCTTTTTTTCACCGCCGCCGAGATGTCGATGACGCCGCGCTCGCTGAGCAGGCCCGGCACGATGTCGGCGCCCGGCGCGGTCTGGAACAGTACAAGCTTCACGAAAGTTCCTCCCGCGACGGCTCTCAAGGCATCGCTTTTTATAAAGGCCGGCTTGTGTGGTGTGCCAGCCGTTAACGATCTCTTTACCATCAATTAACTGCAAAAAAAGCAGGCAGAGGAATAATGCGGGCCAGCCAATGCCGGCGATGGGATTTTATTCGGAATGCTGTTTTCTCTCAACCTGAAGCGCCTCTCGTCGCTGGTTATGCTGGTCGGAATTGGTTCATTTGTGCTCGCCTTTGGCGCGCTCAGTTTCTTGGTTCCCCATTGGGCTGCCGCCGTCGTTTCGACCATTTCAGCAACGGCGCTCACCGCGGTCCTTGCCGCGGTCATTTCCCAGTTTGCGATGAGTGCGGCCGGCGCCGTTCTCACCCGGCATCAATCTCAGGAAATCGCCCAGATACGCACCGCCATCGACAGCATGGCACAGGGCTTGTGCATGTTCGACGCCGCCGAACGGCTGGTCGTCTGCAACGCACAATACTACAAGATGTACGAACTGACGCCGGACGACGTGAAACCGGGAGCCACGCTGTCCGACGTGCTGACGAAACGGGTCAGCAAGGGCACGTTCTCGCGCGATCCGCAGGTTTATCGGAAAGAATTTCTGACGGCGGTCGCGCACGGCCGTACCATCGTGCACGAGGTCAAATCCAAGGGCGGACACCTCCTGCTGGTAACCAATCATCCCATGAAGGGCGGCGGCTGGATCGGCACGCACGAGGATATCACCGAGCGGCGGCAGGCCGAACTGCAACGCACGACCATGCAGCATCAGGAAGAGCGCCGCGCCGTGATCGAAGAGGCGATCTCGAACTTCCGCGCGCGCGCGGAAAGCCTGCTGCGAACGGTCTCCGACAGCGCGGTTGAAATGCGTTCGACGGCGGCGAACCTGTTCAACGAATCCGGCCATACCTCGCAACGCGCCGAAAGTGCGGCGCAGACGTCGAATGAAGCTTCGACAAACGTCGAGACCGCGGCGGTGGCGGCCGAAGAACTGTTGAGTTCGATTGCCGAGATCGGGCGCCGGCTCAATCAGACCACCGAAGTGGTGCGGGTCGCGGTCGGCGAGGCGCAATTGACCAATCAGGACATTGGCGCGCTGGCGCTGGGGGCGCAGAAGATCGGCGACGTCACCAATCTCATCCGCAACATCGCCGGGCAGACCAACCTGCTGGCACTCAACGCCACCATCGAGGCGGCGCGCGCCGGCGAGGCGGGCCGCGGATTTGCGGTGGTCGCATCCGAGGTGAAGTCGCTCGCCGTGCAGACCGCCAAGGCGACCGAAGATATATCCAGCCAGATTCTGGCGGTGCAGAACTCGACCGGCAAGGCCGTGGAAGCGATCGGACGGATCGCCCACCGCATGCAGGAAATCGACAGCTACACGACGGCCGTCGCCGCGTCGGTGCAGCAGCAGAACGCCGCGACCAGCGAGATTTCAAAGAACGTGACGAGCGCCGCCGACGGCGCCAAGCTGATCGTTGCGGTCTTGAGTGAAGTGGCCAGCGCCACCACCGAGACCCAAGAGTCGGCGCAGACCGTGCTCGCCGCATCGCAATCGGTGGAGCAGGCCGCCGCCAATCTGCGCAGCGAAGTCGAAGGCTTCCTCACCAAGGTCGCGGTCTGACGGTTTCACGAGCTCGGTTCACCTCTCCCAAAGGGAGAGGTCGCCCGCCGAAGCGTAAGCGAGGCGGGCGGGTGAGGGTTTATAGCCTATCGAGATTCAGGAGCCCCCTCACCCCAGCGGGGAGAGGGAGTTCTTCGTACCGCTGGGATGCGTTTCGGCAGAAATCGGTCACGCCTCAAGACGCGGCCTGCAGCAGCGCCAGCAAGCCGGCCAGCAAGGCTTTCGGGTTCGGCGGGCAGCCGGGGATATGCAGGTCAACCGGCACCACGTCCTTGACCCCGCCGGTCACCGCATAGCTGCCGGCGAACAACCCGCCATCGGCGGCACAGGTGCCGACCGCCACCACCCATTTTGGATCGGGCGTGGCATTGTAGGTGCGCTGCAAAGCCTCGCGCATGTTCTTGGTGACCGGGCCGGTCACCATCAGCACGTCGGCATGACGCGGCGAGGCCACAAAACGCAGGCCGAGGCGTTCGAGATCGTAGAACGCATTGCCCAGCGCATGAATTTCCAATTCGCAGCCGTTGCAGGAACCGGCGTCGACCTGGCGGATCGACAGCGAACGGCCGAGCTTGGCGCGGGCGGCGTGGTTGACGGCCTGCGCCAGCTCGGCGAGGCCGGCCGCATCGGGCATGGGCGCCGGTTCGGTGAGCGGCGCGTGCGTGAAGCTTTCGAACAGCGTGCGGCGCATTATAGATCGTGCCCCGAATACGAGCAGTTGAACGATTTATTGCAGAGCGGGAAGTCGGCGACGATGTTGCCCTCGATGGCGGTTTCCAACAGCGGCCACTGGAACCACGAGGCGTCGCGCAAGTGGCAGCGCTCGATGCGTCCCTTGCCGTCGAGCCGCAGCCACACCAGCACGTCGCCGCGGAAGGCTTCCGCCAGGCCGAGCCCTTCGCAAGGCTCGCCGCCGAATTTGATTTCGCTTGTCATTGCGCCGGCCGGCAACCGGCCGAGAATCTGCGTGATCAGCGCCAAGCTCTGTTCGACCTCGCGGATGCGGATCCACACTCGCGCATTGACGTCGCCGGCGATGAGCACCGGCACCTCGAATTTGAGCTCGCCATAAGGCGCATAGCCCGGCACGCGGCGGGCGTCGAAGGCGCGGCCGGAGGCGCGGCCGACATAGCCGCCGGCACCGAATTGGTGCACGTATTCGGGCTTGACAATGCCGGTGGTGACGGTGCGATCGAGCAGCGAGGCGGTATTGTCGTAGAGTTCGACCAGGCGCGGAAACACGCGGCGGACTTCGGCGAGCAGAGCTTGCACCTCGCTCGCGCCGTCCGCGGCGATGTCGCGCGCAATGCCGCCGGGAACGATCGCGTCCATCATCAGCCGGTGCCCGAAGCAGGCTTCGGCGGCGCGCAGCGTGCGTTCGCGCAGGATTCCGCATTGCGCATGCATGAGCGAGAACGAGGCGTCGTTGCAGATGGCGCCGATATCGCCGAAATGATTGGCCAGGCGCTCGAGTTCTGCCATCAGCGCGCGCAAGTAGACCGCGCGCGGCGGCAGCTTGATTTGCAGCGCGGCCTCCACCGCTTGCGCGAACGCAAAGGCATAGGCGACCGTGCTGTCGCCGGAGGTGCGGCCGGCAAGCTTTGCGGCTTCGTCGAGCGAGGCGCCCGCCATCAACGACTCGATGCCTTTGTGCACATAGCCAAGCCGCTGTTCGAGGCGCACCACGTGTTCGCCATTGGCGGTGAAACGGAAATGCCCCGGTTCGATGATGCCGGCATGCACCGGCCCGACCGGAATCTGGTGCAGGCCTTCGCCTTCCGCCGGCAGGAAGGCGTAGGGCGTGGCTTTGCGCGCGCGCTGCTTTTTGCCGAGCGGATGGCGCACGCTCCAGAAGCCGAGATCGAGCCAGCTGCGCGCATCGGGCGCACCGATCGCGTCAAGGCCGAACAAATCGCGGATGGCGCGCTCCAGCCGGCTCGCCGGCGGATGACGCGCGGCGACGCTCGGATATTGTCCGTCCTTGCAGGCGTAGCTGATGATCGCGATATCGTCGAAGCTCTCCGCCAGCAGCGCCATGTGCACGTCTTGCGCATCGCCCCAAAGCCCGAGCAGCGTGCAGCGGCCGCCCGCGAGCCGGTCGACCGCCTGCCGCCAGCCGTCGTCGGTCACGATGGCGCGCGGCCACGGCCGGTGCCGCTTGACGATTTCGCGATGCGCGATGGTGTCGAGCAGGGCCATGGCGCTATCCCAACAACCGGGCGACGTTCTGGAAGCCTTCGACCAGCGCCGGCGGCATGTAGATGCCGGCCATCGCCACAATGGCGAGATGGGCGAACATCGGTACATACGACGCTTGTGCCGGTGCAGTCGGCCCGCGCGGCTCGCCGAAGGCAATCGTGTTGAGCCGCAGGAACAGGCCGCCGAGCCCGACCAGGATGCCGAATACCAGTATGCAGGCCAGCCACGGTTCGCGCGCGAAGGTCGATGACACCACCAGGAACTCGCTCATGAAAATACCGAGCGGCGGCAGCCCGGCGATGGCGACCACGCCGAGCACCAGGCCCCAGCCGAGCACGGGATTGCTCACGGTCAATCCGCCCATATCGGCGATCTTCTGCGTGCCCTTGACCTGGGCAATGTGGCCGACCGCATAGAAAATCGCCGACTTGGTCAGCGAATGCATGGTCATGTGCAGGAGAGCCGCGAAATTGGCGAGCGCGCCGCCCATGCCGAAGGCGAACACGATGATGCCCATGTGCTCGATCGAGGAATAGGCGAACATGCGTTTGATGTCGCGCCGCCGATACAGCATGAAGGCGGCGAACACACAGGAGATCAGCCCCATGGTCACCATCAGCGGGCCGGGTGCCAGCGCCGCCGGGTTGAGCGCGAGCAGCATCTTGAAGCGCAACAGCGCGTAGAGCGCGACGTTGAGCAGCAGGCCGGACAGCACCGCCGAAATCGGCGTCGGGCCTTCGGCATGCGCGTCCGGCAGCCAGGCATGCAGCGGCGCCAGGCCCACTTTGGTGCCGTAGCCGAGCAGCAGGAATACGAAGGCGACGTTGAGCAGCGCGGGATCGAACTTCGCAGCTTGCGTGACCAGCACCGACCACACCATGGCGTTGAGGCCTTCGCCGATCACCGGCCGCGCCGCCATATAGACCAGGATGGTGCCGAACAGCGCCAGCGCGATGCCGACGCTGCCGAGGATGAAATATTTCCAGGCCGCTTCCAGCGCCTCGTGCGTGCGGTAGATGCCGACCATCAGCACGGTGGTGAGCGTTGCGAGCTCGATCGCCACCCACATCAGGCCTATATTGTTGGCCACCAGCGCGAGGTTCATGGCGAACATCAACACCTGGTACATGGCGTGATAGAAGCGCACGAAAGTCGGCGTCAGCCGGCCGACTTCGATCTCGTGCTCGATATAGCTCGCACTGAACACACTGGTGGTGAAGCCGACAAACGTGGTGAGCACGATGAAGACCTTGTTGAGGTCGTCCACCAGCAGATAGGGTCCCGATTTCGGCTGCACCACAAACAGCGACACCGCGGTGGCGCAGCTCAGGAACGCCGCCAGCACATTGAGCCGCGCGCTCAAGCGATAGCCGGGCAAGGCGGCGAGCAGGGCCGCCGCCACGGCCGGAATTAGCAGAACGCCGGTGAGCGCGTCGAATCTCATCGGCGTTCTCCGCGGAACTTGTCGAGCGCTTGCACGTCGACGGTGTCGAAGCGTTCCCTGATGCGGAACAGGAAGATGCCGATCACGATGAAGGCGATCAGCACCGAAAAGGCGACACTGATCTCGACCACCAGCGGCATGCCCTTGGCGCCGGTCGCAGCCAGCACCAGGCCGTTTTCCAGCGACATGAAGCCGATCACCTGGCTTACCGCGTTGCGCCGGGTCACCATCATCAACAGGCCGAGCAGCACCACGGCCAGCGCAAAGGCGAGATCCTCGCGCGCCAGCGGATCGGCATCCGCGGTCACCCGCAGCATCACCACCATCGACAATGCGACCAGGCCCATCCCTAAGAGCATCGCGGGGCCGACGCCGACCACGGTCTCGATCTCACGGTGGATGCCGAGACGCACGATGATCCGGTGCAGCGCCACCGGGATAATGATGGCCTTGAACACCAGCGCGATCGCCGCTGTCACATAGAGATGCGGCGCATCCTGGATAAAAGCCTGCCAGGCGACCGAGGCGGCCAGCACCAATGCATGCAAGGCGAAAATGTTGAGCAGCGCATAAAGCCGGTCCTGGTAGAGCTGCATGAAGCTTACCAGCACCAGCGAGCCGGCCAGCATGTGAGCGATGTCGAAGGTGATGCCGCGCATTCTTAAAGGCTCCGCGAGACAAACAGCAGCAAAGTGCCGAGCAGGCCGAGCATCAGCGCGGCGCCGAGGAAGGCCGGCACCCGGAACACGCGCATCTTGGCGATGGCCGTCTCAAACACGGCCAGCAGGAAGCCGCCGACCGCGAGCTTTGCGACATAGGCGGCGAGCCCGATCGCGATCGTGCGCGGGCTCGCCTCGGGACCGGCGATGCCCCAGGGCATGAACAGGCAGCCGATCACCGAGACATAGAGCAGCAGCTTGAGTTCGGACGACAGATCGATCAGCGCGAGATGGCGGCCGGAATATTCCAGCACCATCGCCTCGTGCACCATGGTGAGTTCGAGATGAGTGGACGGATTGTCGACCGGCACGCGCGCGTTTTCGGCAATCGCCACGATAATCAGCGCGAGCAGTGCTAGCCCAAGCGAAACGCGCAGGCCTTCTTCGCCCGATTCCATGAGGGCGGCGATGGTCGACAGTTGCGTGGAGCCGGCGATCAGCGCCAGCGTGAATACGATCATCAGCATCGCCGGCTCGGCGAGCGAAGCGATCATCACCTCGCGGCTCGACCCGATGCCGCCGAACGAGGTGCCGACGTCGAGGCCGGCGAGCGCCAGGAAGAAGCGCGCGCTGCCGAGCAGCGCGATGATGGCGATGAGATCCGCCGACCACGAAAACAGCAAGCCGCTGCGGAAGGTCGGCACCAGCGAAGCCGCCACCCAGGTGCCGGCGAAGATGATGTAGGGAATAACGCGGAACAGCCAGGAGGCGTTCTCCGCCAGCACCACCTCCTTGCGCATCAGCCGGATCAGATCGCGATAGGGCTGCACCAGCGGCGGGCCTTGCCGGCGCAACAGTCTCGCCTTCACTTTGCGCACAAAGCCGGTGAGCAGCGGCGAAAGCAGCAGCACCACCAGCATCTCGGCGCCTTGCAAGGCAAAATCGCGGATCATTGCCATATCGCGAGCACCAGCAGCAGGAGCACCAAGGCGGTGAACACCAGCGTGAGATAACGGCGGATGGTGAGGAACTGCATGATGTTGAGCCGGTCGGCCGCGCCGCCGATGAAGCCGGCGATCGGCGCATAGGCGAAGTCCCAGATCAGATCGCGCAGTTCGACGGTCAGGCGCGCCGGCGTCGTTGCGCCCGGCGGCGGCATTTCGCCGATCTCGCGCGCACGGAACACCGCCGTTCCGTAAACGCGGCGGATCGGCTGGGCGAAGCTCGACGCGGTGTATTGCGTCGCCGGGCTGGGGTCGGGATAGCCGCAATCCCAGGCCGGACCGTGCCGCAATTTGTCGGACGCCAGCCGGTGGATGGCGAAGGCCGCCAATGAGCCTGACATCACGACGAAGATGAAAACGAGCAGCCCGTTATAGGAACTGCGGCCTTCGGCGATCGGAACGATGGTCAGCCATTGCAGGCTGGTCTGGTGCGGCATGCTCACGCCGACCAGCGCGTTGCTCACCGGCGCCAGCGCATCGAGGAAAATACCGGGCAGAATGCCGGCGGCCAGACACAGCGCGGCCAGAAAATACATGGCGGCGAGCGAATTGCTGTCGGTCTCCTGCGCTTGCGCTGCGGCAGGTGAGCGGGCGCGGCCGAGGAAGCTCACGCCGAAGGCCTTGACGAAACAAGCGGCGGCGAGCGCTGCCGACAGCGCCAGCAGCGCGCCGACCGCCGGCACCAGGAATTTCAGGCCCCAGGCCGGAATTTGCGGGCTGATCAGGATGGCCTGGAAGGTGAGCCATTCCGACACGAAGCCGTTGAGCGGCGGCAGCGCCGAGATCGCCACGCAACCGACCAGGAATACGAAGGCGGTCTGCGGCATGCGGTGGATCAGGCCGCCGAGATGCTCCATGTCGCGCTCGCCGGTCGCGTTGAGCACGGCGCCGGCGCCGAAGAACAGCAGGCTCTTGAAGACGGAATGGTTGAACACATGGAACAGGCCGGCGGTGAGCGCGAGGGCTGCGGCCAAAGGCATGTCGTGCGCCTTGAAGGCGAGCGCCAGGCCGAGCCCGATATAGATGATGCCGATATTCTCCACCGTGTGATAGGCGAGCAGGCGTTTGAGATCGTGCTGCATCAGCGCATAAAGCACGCCCATCACCGCGGTAACGCCGCCGACGGAGAGCACCACCATGCTCCACCACCAGTCCGGCGGCCCGAGCAGGTCAAATACGATACGCACCATGCCGTAGACCGCGACTTTGGTCATGACGCCGCTCATCAGCGCGGAAACATGGCTGGGTGCGGCCGGATGCGCGAGCGGCAGCCAGGCGTGCAGCGGCACCACGCCGGCCTTCGAACCGGCGCCGACGATCGTGAGCACGAGCACCAGTGCGGCCAGTGCCGCGGTCGGATGCGATAGGCGGATGGCGTCGAACGCATAATTGCCGTCGGCGCCGGCGAGCAGGCCGAAGGCGAGCAGCAGCGAGAGCGTGCCAAAGCTCGCCATCAGCAGATAGACGTAACCGGCGCGTATGTTCTCAGCGATGCGGTGATGCGAGATCACCAGCGCCCAGGAGGTGAGCGACATGAATTCCCAAGACACTAGAAACGAGAATGCGTCGTCCGCCAGCACCACGAGATTCATGGCGGCGAGATAGGCGGGGTAGAACGGCAGCACGCGCTGCGGCGAATCTTCGTGGCGGCCGTAGCCGATCGCGAACAAGCTGGCCGAGGCGCCACCGAGATTGACTACCACCAGGAAGAACGCCGCCAGCGCGTCGATGCGGAAATGTGCGCCCAGCCAGGGCAGGCCGAGCGGCAAGGTGACGGTGGCCTTCAGCGGCGGGTCGAACAGGCAGAGCAATGCGATCATGCACAGCGTCAGCGTGACGATCAGGCTGGCGCCGTAGACCGTGCCGGTGGCGCGCGGCGAGCCACCGAGTGCGACTGCGATGGGGGCGAGGACCACCAGTGCCGCCACGCCATAAAGTGCGTAGACCACCATCATTTGAGCCGCACCCCGCGGCCGCCGCCGCCGCTCGCCGCGCCTTCGCCGATCAATTCGATGCCGCCGGCGGCGAGCGCGTCGACCAGCTTCATCAGCGAGTCGACATTGCCGCGCACCACGCCGTCGCTGGCTTCCATGCGCTGGATGGTCGGTAGCGACAGGCCGGAACGCTGCGCCAGTTCGCGCTGGTCGATGCCTAGCAGCGCGCGCGCCGCCCGCATTTGAAGGCCCGTAATCATGTTTAAAGCATCAATATAGACGTATTCGATGTAGCTATTGATGCATACTGCGTCCGAAATCCGGTTTCAAGGGGGTAGCGGGGGCCTGTGAATCAAGGCCGCTTCTTGGCTTTGAGCCGCTGCTCGAGGCGGGGGAGGTCGACCACCATGCGCTCATGCGTGCCGTTGCCGATCTCCTCGATCTCGTCGCGCGCGCTCACTTTGAATTCGATGCGGCGGCCGTCGACTTTGGTCACCTCGGCCTCGGCGGTCACCTGATGGCCGACCGGCGTTGCCGCCAGATGGCGGACATTGACCAGCGTGCCGACCACGCTCTCGCCGGCATCGAGATAGTCGCGCACGGCGTTGAGCGCGGCGTTCTCCATGGCGGTCACCATCATTGGCGTGGCGAACACCTGCGGCAGGCTGACGTCCTTGAACTGGTTGGCGAGATGCGCCGGCATGACGCGCAGCGTGTAGGTTCCCTTCGCCCCGACCGGTATCGGCTTCATCAATCGGTCTCCCTCGCCGCTCGCACGTGATTGATCGCCGGCGCCAGCACGACCAGGATGATGCCGCAAAGCGCGATCGGTGCAAATGCAAAGCTCGCGATGCCGCTCAAATCCCAACTGAGCCCGCTGATCACCGGCACGATCACCGCGCAGCTATAGCTGATGGTGAACATGGCGGCGGTCACGCGATGCACGTCGTCGGGCGCGCTCAGCAGCGGCGGCAGCGCCAAAATGAGAATAAGGATCGCCGAAGCGGCAAAGCCCTGCACCGCGGCCGCCGCCACGATCCAGGCGCCCGAGCCGAACACGATGCCGATGGTCGAAATCACGCAGAGCAGCCCGCAGGCGACGTAAGGCCACGCTTTGCGCTCCAGGTGGCCGGCAAAGGCCAACAGCAGAAACGAAGCCGGTAGCTGGCCGCCATTCAAGCCGGTGAGCGATGCGCTGATCCATTCGCTTTGCCCATTGCTGCGGAGATAGTCCGGCAGGAACGCGTTGGTCGCGAAGTATGTGGCGTTGATGGTGCCGAGCATGATGCCGAGCCGCCAGATCAGGTGACTGTTCCAGTCCGGCCACCAGCGGCGGCTCGTCGCGGAGGCCTGTCCGTTGGCCGATTTCGGCGCCAGCGCCAAAATCAGAATGGCAAAAATGCCGACCGGCACACTCCAAACGACGAAGCCCCATTGCCAGCTGCCGCCGACCAGCGGCAGCACCAGCGGAAGCATCAAGGCCACCGGGAAAATTTCGCCGATCAGCAGGCCGTTGGTGTAGACCGCGGTGGCAAAGCCGATGCGTTGTGGAAACCAGGCGCGCACCGCCGGCGGCATGGTCACCTGCATGACGGCAACGCCGGCTCCCATCGCGATGGTCATGGCATAGAGCCACGCCACGTCGGGGAGCGCGCCGCGCAATGCGCCGCCGATGGCAGTGAGGCCGAGCCCGACCACCAGAGCGGTACGCATGCCCAACCGGGCAATCAAAAGCGAACCGGGCACCGCCGCGAATGCAAACAGCATCGAGGGCAGGCCGGTGAGAATGCCGACCTGGGTGGCGTTCAGTTCAAGCTCATCGTGGATGAGCGGGATGACCGGCGGCACCGCCAGGATGGTAAGCCGCAAACCGGTGCCGGCCAGCCACAGCAGCAGCAGCGTGGTGAGGAAGCGGGCTTGCGAGCGTGGCTCGTCGGGGGATTGCATTACGGGGGCCGGCATTGCCGGGACCATGCTACAGAAACGGCCGAGTGTCGCTCGCTTTCCACATAAAAAATCTTCTGTCTCCGCCCCACCAATTTGCTGTCTAAATGCCTGCAATACAGCCAAAATTTCCGCTATCCAAAGGTCGGAAACCGTCTGATTTTGCGCTATAGTTCGCCATAGCGAAGGGAAAGCCGGCCGTTGAACTATCCATCGACCAAAACCGTCCAAGCCGACCGGACCGACACGGCGCATGCCGACGTCACCGTAGTCGGCGGCGGCGGTCATGTCGGCATCCCGCTGGTGCTCGCATTTACCGAGGCGGGGCTGACGGTCAACATCAACGACCTCAACCAAGCGGTATTGGCGACCTTGCGGGCCGGCAAGCTGCCGTTCATCGAACATGGCGCGGCGCCCGTGCTGGCCAAGGCGCTGGCCAACAACCGGCTGGTGTTCACCTCCTCGCCCGATGCCATTGCCCGCAGCGGCCCGGTCATCGTCACCATCGGCACGCCGGTCGACGAATTCCTCAACCCGGTGCAGGCGGCGGTTCAGCATTGCATCGACGGTTTGCTGCCGTATATGTCCGACGATCAGCTGCTGGTTCTGCGCTCGACAGTCTATCCCGGAACCACCGACTGGCTTGACAGCTATCTCAAGCGGCTCGGCCGCAAGAACAAGGTCGCGTTCTGTCCGGAACGCGTGGTGCAAGGTTTCGGCGTTAAGGAATTGCGCGAGATGCCGCAAATCGTCAGCGCCACCTCGCCGGAAGCCGAACGGGAAGCCGTCGAATTGTTCAGCCGGATCGCGCCCGAGATCGTCACTGTCAAGCCGATCGAGGCCGAGTTCGCCAAACTGTTCAACAACGTTTATCGCTATATCGAATTCGCCGCGACTAATCAGTTCTACATGATCGCGAAATCGGCCGGCGCCGATTATCAGGCGATTGTGCAGGCGATGAAGCACAATTATCCGCGCGCCAAGAATTTTCCCGGCCCCGGGTTTTCCGCCGGGCCCTGCCTGTTCAAGGACACGATGCAGCTCGCCGCCTACGCACGCAATCAGTTCGCGCTCGGCCACGCCGCCATGCAGGTCAACGAGGGGCTGGTACTGCAAGTGGTTGAGGATTTGCGGCGCGCTTACGACATCTCGACCATGACGGTCGGGCTATTGGGGATGGCGTTCAAGGCCGAGATCGACGATACGCGCGCGTCGTTGAGCTACAAGCTCAAGCGGACGCTGCAAATGAGCGCCCGCGCGGTGCTGACCACCGATCCGTTCGTGACCAGCGACTCCTCGCTGCTGCCATTCGAGCAAGTGGTCGCGCGCAGCGATATCCTGATCCTGTGCACGCCGCATTCCGCCTATAAGAACGCCGATCTCAAGGGCAAGCCGGTGGTCGACGTCTGGGGCTTCCTCACGAACGCGAACATCATCTTGTGAGCATGACGCCGCGGCTCGACATCGTCATTCCCGTCTACAACGAGGGAAATGTCATTCTGGCGACGCTCGGCGAGCTGCGCCGGCAGGTGAAGACGCCGTCGCGCATTCTCATTTGTTACGATGAGCCCGACGACGACACGCTCTCGACCATCAAGGCCCGCCCGGAGCAGGTCGATGGCCTTAACATCGAATTCGTCCGCAACCGCGGGCAAGGCGCGCATGGCGCCGTGATGATCGGATTTGCCGCCAGCACCGCACCCTTCGTGCTGGTGTTCACCGCCGACGACGACTTCAACGCCGGCATCGTCGATACGATGGTCGCAAATGCCGAGCAGGGCGCCGAGATCGTGTGCGCCTGCCGTTTCATGCCGGGCGGTTGCATGGTGGGCTGCCGCTGGCTCAAAGCCACCCTCGTGCGCATCGCGGCCTTCACACTTTATCACGTGGCCCGCGTGCCGACGCGCGATGCTACCAATGTATTCCGCCTGCTGTCGCGGCAGGTGCTCGACCGCATCGAGATCGAATCCGAAATCGGCTTCTGCTACAGCCTGGAATTGCTGGTAAAATGCCATCGTCTCGGCTGGCCGGTGGCCGACGTGCCGGCGCAATGGTTCGAGCGCCAGCGGGGCCGCGGCCGCTTCCAGGTGATGAAATGGGTGCCGGCCTATCTGCGCTGGTATTGCTACGCCTTCGCGACCACGTTTTTGCGCCTGCCGGCAAATAGCGTAAAGCAGCGTTCGGTTTGGAAACTCGCGAAATGATACGGCTGCCGAAACTGACGCCGCGCCAGATTCTGATCGTGCTGCACGATCTAGCCGCCACGGCGGCGGCGATTGTCCTCACATTTGCAATGCGTTTCGAGGACCAGCAGCTGTCCGAACGGTTGACCGGTCTTGAAATCTTCCTGCCGGTTTTTCTGATCTACGCGGCGGCGGTCTATTTCATCTTCGGCCTGCACCGCAACAAGTGGCGGTTCACCTCGGTTCCCGATCTTTACGATATTTTCCGCACCGCCAGCGTGCTGGCGGTGTCGCTGCTCGTGCTCGATTACGTGCTGGTGGCGCCCAATGTCTACGGCCAGTTCTTCTTCGGCAAGATCACCATCCTGCTGTATTGGTTCCTGCAGATGTTTCTGCTCGGCGGCTCGCGTGTTGCGTATCGCTATTTCCACTACGCCCGCACGCTCCAGCGCGTTAAAATCGCCGACGCGACGCCGACGCTGGTGCTCGGGCGCGCCGCCGATGCCGAAGTTCTATTGCGCGGAATCGAAAGCGGCGCGGTGAAAAAGATCTGGCCGCTCGGCGTGCTGTCGCCATCGGCGGCCGATCGCGGCCAGTCGATCCGCGCCATCCCGGTGCTGGGCGACATCGACGATCTCGAACGCGTGGTCGGCGATTTTGCCAGCCGCGGCACGCGCGTGACTCGACTGGTGCTGACACCGTCGGCGCTGTCGCCGGAGGCGCGGCCGGAAGCGCTGCTGATCCGCGCGCGCAAGCTCGGCTTGAGCATGAGCCAATTGCCGTCGCTCGATGCCGGCGGGCCGGCGGTGCAACTGGCGCCGGTGGCGGTCGAGGATCTGCTGCTGCGGCCGAGCGTCAAAATCGATTACCGCCGGCTCGAGGTATTCGTTGCCGGCAAGGCGGTCGTCGTCACCGGCGGTGGCGGTTCGATCGGCTCGGAAATCTGCGATCGAATGGTGATCTTCGGCGCCGCCCGCCTGCTGGTGATCGAGAATTCAGAACCCGCGTTGCACGCCGTGCTTGAAGCGCTTAAGGCCATGCAAGGCAAAGCGCAAATTTCCGGCCGCATCGCCGATATCCGCGACCGCGCGCGCATCATGAACTTGATTGCGCAATTCAAGCCCGATATCGTTTTTCATGCCGCCGCCCTCAAGCATGTACCGCTGCTCGAGCTGGACTGGGACGAGGGCATCAAGACCAATGTGTTCGGCTCGATCAATGTCGCCGATGCCGCCGCGGCGGCGGGCGCCGCCGCGCTGGTGATGATCTCCACCGACAAGGCAATCGAGCCGGTATCCGTCTTGGGCGCCACCAAGCGCCTGGCGGAAATGTATTGCGAGGCGCTCGACAATGAATTGAGTCGCCATGGCAAAACCGCCACGCGCATGATCTCGGTGCGCTTCGGCAATGTGCTGGCCTCGAACGGCTCGGTGGTGCCGAAATTCAAGGCGCAGATCGAGGCCGGCGGCCCGGTCACCGTCACGCATCCGGACATGGTGCGCTATTTCATGACCATCCGCGAAGCCTGCGACCTGGTCATCACCGCCGCCACCCATGCGCTCGGCCCGGACAGCGGAGACGTTTCGGTCTATGTGCTCAACATGGGCCAGCCGGTGAAGATCGTCGATCTGGCCGAACGCATCATCCGGCTCTCCGGGCTCGAGCCCGGACGCGATATCCAGGTCACATTTACCGGCATTCGCCCGGGCGAGCGGCTGCACGAAATCCTGTTTGCGCGCGAGGAGGAGACCACAGACATCGGCATTCCCGGCATCGTTGCCACCAAGCCGGTGCAGCCTTCGCTGGAGGCGATTCGCGCCTGGGTGGCGACGCTGGAACAAGGATTGGCGCGCAACGAGCGCGCGGTCATCTACAATGTACTGCGCGACGCGGTTCCGGAATTTCGCGGTGAAGCCGCATGATCCCGAAAAGTGGGAACCGGTTTTCGGATAAGATCATGCGGCAGGAAAAATGAGCATCATGGACCTTACAGCATTCTTCAAAGCCGAATTTGCCGAGCATCACGACGTTGCGCGGCGCACCGAGGCGGTGCTCGCCGGCGCCTTTGCCGGATTGGTCGACGCTTGCGCCAAATCGATCCGCGGCGGCGGCAAGCTGATGTTCTTCGGCAATGGCGGCAGCGCGGGCGACGCCCAGCATCTCGCGACCGAGTTGACCATCCGCTACAAGGCCGACCGCGCCGCCATCGCCGCCATCGCCTTGACCACCGACAGCTCCGCGCTCACCGCCGCCGGCAACGATCTCGGCTTCGACAAGATTTTTGCGCGCCAGATCGAGGCGCTCGGGCGGCCCGGCGACGTCGTCATCGCGATCTCGACTTCCGGCAAGAGTCGCAACATCGTCGCCGCGCTACGGCAAGCCAAGGCCATGAAGCTCACTACTGCCGCGCTCGGCGGCAAAGGCGGCGGCGGCATGGTCGGGCTCGCCGATCACCTGCTGGTGGTGCCGTCCGACACCACGGCCCGCATCCAGGAGATGCACATTGCCCTGGGCCAGATGCTGTGCGGCGCCGTAGAGATTGAATTGGGTCTCGCTAAGCCCTGACATTCGCCGCAGAAATGATTGCCGGCCCGCTGGACGAGGGCGGCAATTTTACAATTTCATGACGTGAAAATGACGTTGGGCATGCTGAAAACAACCCTTAACTCAATGCCGGCAGGCCATTTCCCTTGCGCCCGGGGAGAAACCAAAAAATGGACGCCACCATCCTGCCCAGGCCAAGGGTCAAGGCCCGTCCGCCGCGGACGCGTGCCGCCGGCGACCGCCACAGCATTCAGTCGGTCGATCGCGCGCTGTTCCTACTGGAAACCATCGCCGAAGCCGGCGGCGAGGCCTCGCTGACCGACCTGGCCACTCGTACTGGGCTCAACATTTCGACCTGCCATCATCTGTTGGCGACCCTGATCCAGCGCGGCTTTGCCGCCAAGGTGCCGGGCCGCCGGCTCTATGCGCTGGGCGCGCGCATCCTCTATCTCGGGCATGCCTGCCTGCAGGTCGATCTGCCGCGCCGCGCGCAGCCCTATCTGGAGGCGATCAACCGGGCCACCGGCGAAACCGTGCATCTCGCGGCGCTGCAAGGCGACACGGTAGTCACTTTGGCGATGCGCGAAGCGCGCCACGCCGTGCGCGTCGGTACCGGCAAGATCGGCATCATGGAAGCGCCGCACGCCACCGCGGTCGGCAAAGCGATCTTGGCCTGGCTGCCGGAGGCCGAGATTCACCGCATCCTCACCGGCGGCATGAAGCGCTTTACCGACAAGACCATCACCGAGTTTCCGGCCTTTATCGAATCGCTGCGCGTCGTGCGCCGCACCGGCTATGCCATCGACCGCGAGGAATTTCTGCCGGGCGTTATTTGCGTCGGCGCCGCCATCCGCGACCAGGCCGGCACTGTGATCGGCGGCATCAGTGCATCGACGCCGACCATGCGGGCGAGCGAGGAACATGTCGCGCTGATCCGCGACGAGGTCGGCGCCGCCACGCGCGCGCTGTCGGCCGAGTTCGGCGAGCCCGCGTCGAAAACAAACAACGCCCCGGCGGCCGCGCATTGAGGCCATGCATCCATCGGGCGCGCTCCGTTTGTCGCGCGCCGGGCCGCATCCAACCGATTTCTTGCGCCAAGGCGGCAAAATCGCCATAGAATTCCGGCGCAGCTGGAAAAGGACTCCGCATGGGTGTTGAACCAACCAAGCTCGGCATCGTGGGGTTGGGCCGCTGGGCGAAGGTGCTCAGCCGGGCGGCCGCAAAATCCGACAAGCTGAAGATCGTCGCCGGCTACAGCCGAACCGAGGATAAACGCCGCGCCTTCCAGCAGGAATTTGGCATTGCCGCCGCGCCGGACATGAAGACGCTGTTGTCCGATCCGGAAATCCGCGGCGTGATCATCACGGTTCCCAACGAACAACATTTGCCGGTGGCGAGCGAAATCGCCAAAGCTGGCAAACATGTCTATACCGAGAAGCCGATTGCCGCCACGCTCGAGGACGGTCTCGACATCGAGGCGCTGGAAAAGAAATACGGCGTCACCCTTACGGTCGGACACAGCGCGCGTCTGCTTGGCAGCATTCGCCGCATTCGTCAGGCGATCGATGCCGGCGAACTCGGCCGTGTCGCCTTCATGGAGGCGAATTTCTCCAACGAACGGGCGCTCGAACTCACGCCCAACACATGGCGCTGGTATAAAGCCAAGGCGCCGGGCGGGCCGCTGTCGCAGCTCGCCATTCACCAGTTCGACATTTTGCATTACCTCGGCGGCGATATCGTTGAGGCCAGCGCGATGGCCTCCAAGCTTTCGCCGGTCGGCGCCGAGGTCGACGACCAGTCGATGACGCTGCTGCGTTTTGCCGACGGCAAGGTCGGTTATGTCGGCTCCTGCTGGACGTCGCCCGGCATCTTCTCGGTGCGCGTCTTCGGCTCGCAGGGCTTGATGCACAGCGAGATCGATTTCTCCAGTTGGGACACGCCGAGCAAGCTGCATCTGTCGTCCCAGCTCTATATTCAGCGCGGCAAGGACGGCTACGGCAAGCGCGAAGACCTGAAAGTGCCGGAGAGCGACATGTTCGTCGCCGAACTGGAAATGTTCGCGCAAAGCTGCCGTAACGGCGCGGCCAACGAATTGACGGCGCATAATGGCAATGTCGCGGTGGCGGTGGTGAACGCGGCGCTACGCTCGATCGACAACAAGGGTCAATACGTGCGCATCGCCGACATCATCGACGAAGCGCGCGTGCGGGCCGCGGCGAGGAAGGTCAATGTTGCCTAGCCGTTATTTCATCGAGCTGACGCAGCCGGAAATCGCGGCGCAGCTCAAGGCCAATCCGCTGGTGATCCTGCCGGCCGGAAGCGTCGAGCAGCATGGGCCGCATCTGCCGACCGGCACCGACACCTTCGCCGCCAATGTCATCGCGGCTGCCGTGGCCGAACGCATGGACGGTCTGGTGCTGCCGGCGACGCCGTTCGGCGTGACGCCGATGCACATGCCGTTCGAAGGCACCATCACGTTCACGCCGGACACCTACATGCGGGTGGTGACGGAAACCTGCGTTTCGACCGCCAAGCACGGCGCCCGCCGGCTGCTCATTCTCAACTGGCACGAAGGCAATATTCCGTCGCTGGCGATTGCTGCGGAATCGCTGCACCGCGAGCACGGCATGAGCGTGTTGACCGTGCAGGCCTGCTACGTCGCCGAAGAACTTTACGGCAAAACCTGCAACGGCCTCACCCATGGCGGCGAGATCGAGGCGCTCGCCGTGCTGGCGTTCCGGCCGGAGCTGGTCCATCTCGACCGCATCGATTATTCCTCCGACCACAGCCGCGGCCACAAGTGGGACAAGCTGCGGCGCACGCGCGCCTACCAGCCGGTGCTCACCGATATCCGCACCATCGCGCCGACCGGCTGGTTCGGCTCGCCGCAGCACGCCACCGCCGAGAAGGGCGCGCGCATGCTCACCGACATCGCCGACGCGATTGCGCGCGAAGCGGCCGACATCTTCCGCCAGCTCGACGCGGTGCAGGGCGGCACCGCCGAGATCAAGCAGCTGCGACAGGCGATCTGATGGCGCGATTGCTCAAGCGCGGCGAGGGCAAGCGGCTGGGCCTGCCCGGGCGCGCCGTGCTGGAGATGGTGTCGGGCGAGATCGCCTCCGGACTCACCTTCCGCGTCGTCGAATTGCCGGTGCAGAAACCGGGCGACGCCTTGCGCGGGCCCCATCTGCACCACGGCTATGAGGAATGCATCTACGTGCTCAGCGGCGAGGGCCGTACTTTAAGCGAAAGCGGCGAACTCACGATCAAGCCCGGCGACGTCGTGCTGGTGCCGCCGGAGGAAAAGCACGTCACCCGTAATACCGGCAGCGCGCCGCTCGTCCTGCTCTGCTTCTTCCCGACGCCGGACATTGTCGCCTCGACGGAAAGCTTCCCTGACTTCTGAACCGCCCGCGCAATTGAAAGACCGATGAGCACCGACGTTGTCTGCCTGCGGCCCGAGGTCGATTTCACGCGCGTCAATGCGCCGGCGCCGGCGGCGCTGCACGTGACGTACCGCAAGCCGGACGATGCCGATGTGCCCGCACTGTTGCGTGCGGCCGATGCCTTGGTCATCCCGGCGGTCGGCCCCAAGCTCGTGCCCCAATTATTCGAGGGCAGCCGGCTCAAGCTGGTGCAGATCACCGGCGCCGGCGCCGACCGCCTCGATCGCGCGGCGCTGACGCGGCTCGGCATCCCGGTCGCCAATGTGGCCGGCGGCAGCAACGGTGCGGTCGCCGAATATGCAGTGACCGCCGCCTCGATGCTGCTGCGCCGCTTCGCCTGGGCCGATGCGGAAATCAAGGCCAGCAACTACGCCGCCGTCCGCGCCCGCATGGTGGCCGACAATCTCGCCGGGCTCGACGGGCAATTGGTCGGTCTCGTCGGCTTCGGTGCCATCGGGTTGGCGGTGGCGCAGGCCTTCGCGTTGCTTGGCTGCCGCATTGGCTACTACGATCCGGCGCTGCGCGATGCCAAAGCGGGCGAAGCAATCGGTGCGACGCCGATGGCGCTCGACGCGCTGCTCTCGGTGGTCGACGTGGTCAGCCTGCACGTCCCGCTGCTACCGGCGACCAAAGGGTTGATCGGCGAGCGCGAACTCGCATTGATGAAACCGGGTGCGGTGCTGATCCAGGCCTCGCGCGGCGGGGTGGTGGACGAAGCCGCGCTTGCCGCGTCTTTGCGTGCCGGCCGCCTCGGCGGTGCCGCCGTCGACGTTTATTCGGCCGAGCCGCCGGGTGCCGACAATCCGCTACTTGCTCTCGAAGGCGAGGCGGCACGGCGGCTATTGCTCACCCCGCACATCGCCGGCGTGACGCGCCAGTCCTGGGGCATCCTTTTCGGCGCGGCCTGGCAGAACGTCGAACGCGTTCTGATTAACAAGGAACCGCCGCAGAATCGGCTGTTTTGATTCTATTTCACCTTTGCCTAGTTTGCCCAATTTTCCACCGGACCGCAGCGCTCAAAACCGGGCCGGAATTGATTTTGCTCAAGAATTCCGCTGAGAAAATAGGCCAACTTCGGCGCAATCGCGTTGGAGGATTCCATGTACGCACCAGCCGGCGTCAAAACCAGTTCGGATTTTCCCGTTCCGGATCGAATGAAAGCCTGGGTGTTGGGCGATCCGGGCGAACTCAAGCTAACCGACAAGCCGGTGCCGGTGCCCAAGCGCGCGGAAGTGCTGGTGCGCATCGACGCGGCGGCGATCTGCGCCACCGATCTGGAAGTCATCTACCAGGGCCCGCCCGCCATCATCGAAGGCGGGTTGCCGTTCAACAAGAATTTCACGCCAGGTCACGAGTCGATGGGCACGGTGGTGGCGTTGGGGCCGAGCGTCGACGAATTCAAGATCGGCCAGCGCGTGGCGTGCGAGATCCACGCCGGCTGCGGCCAGTGCAAGCGCTGCCGCGAAGGCATGTATACCTCCTGCCACAACTACGGCCTCAATTACGGCGACCTCGACAAGGGCCACCGCGCCAACGGCTTCACCACCGACGGCGCCTTCTGCGAGTACCAGGTCAACAACGTCAATACGCTGGTCGCCATTGCCGACGACATGTCGGACGCGGAGGGCGCACTGGTCGTTACCGCCGGCACCGCGATGTATGCGCTCACCGAACTCGGCGGCCTCATCGCCGGCGAAAGCGTGGTGGTCTCAGGCGCTGGCCCGATCGGCTTGATGGCGGTCGCGGTGGCGAAAGCGCTCGGCGCCACCCCGGTGATCCTCACCGAAATGCGCGAGGACCGCATGAAGATCGCACGCGAGCTCGGCGCCGACGCGACTGTGAATGTCGGCAAAGTGCCGGACGTGGTTGCCGCGGTGAAAGCGCTCAACGGCGGCAAGGGCGTCGACTACGTGGTCGAATGCTCGGCCGCCAGCCAAGCCGTCAACGACGCCGTGCACATGGTCAATCGCGGTGGCAAGGTTTGCCTCGCCGCCTTCACGCACGAGCCGGCACTGGTCGACATCGCGCACATCGTGAGCAACAACATCTACGTCTACGGCATCCGCGGCGAGGGCAAGAGCGCGGTGCACCGCGCCGAAGCCTTCATGCGACAGAAGCGCTTCAACGCCACTAAAATCCACACCCACACCTTCCCGCTCGCCGACCTGCCGACGGCGATCCGCTATGCCAAGGACCGTGTCGACGACGCCATCAAGGTGGTGGTGAAGGCGAGGCTGGACGCCGCGCAAAAAGTAGCGGCTGAGTAACCATTTTCGCCACTGTCCGTTGCCCCGCGGAACCGTTGGCGGTTCCAGCCGTTGTCATTGCGAACAAACCTGCCGCCGCAACGGCGGCCGTTCGGCCTGCGGAGTTGCCCATGACGGAAAGTCCGAAACACCACATCGACGCGGAGCGCCAGCGCATCGAGCTGCACGAAGACAAGGTCGTGCTCGATTCCGACGAAAGCTTCCCGGCCAGCGACCCGCCAAGCTGGACGCCGGTCCACGGCGTCGGCTCGAGCGAGACCCGGAAAATAAAGAAGCGGCCGAGCGCCGAACATTAGCTTTTCACGTCATTCCGGGCGCGAGCGAAGCAAGCGAACCGGAATCCATAGTCACCGACAGGGGTTATGGATTCTGGGTCCGGCCCATCGGGCCGTCCCGGAATGACAAAGAAAATATTCTTAGAACGTCATATTCAGCAGTTTCTCGGCATTGCCGCAGAACAGCTTGCGCTCGTCGGCGGCCGAAAGCCCCAGCGCCTTTACGGTCTTGATCGTGGGCGCAATCGGCCCGAACGGCGTGTCGGTGGCAAACACCACGCGGTCGGCGCCGAAGAATTCCAGTCCGCAGCGCGTTGCCGGCACGCCGCCGCCGTACATGGCGGTGTCGGCATAGAAGTCGTGCAGATAGTCCGCGTGCGGCCGCTTGAGCGACGACAGGATTTTCGAATAGTCCTCGTCGGTGGTGCGCGCGCCCAGCACTTGCAAACCGGGCCCAACACGGCCGTCGTAATAGGGGATCATGCCGCCGAGATGGTGGGTGATGATCTTCAGTTTCGGATGGCGGTCAAGCAGGCCGCAAAACACCATGCGCAACATGGCGACCGAAGTGTCATACGGCCAGCCGAAGCACCACCACAGCTCGAAGCGTGATTTCTTTTCGGCCGGATAGTCGGTCGCCGCCGCCGTGCGCGCCGGATGCAGCCAGATCGGCAGATCGAACTCCGCCATGGCCGCGAAGATCGGCTCGAACTCGGGATCGTCGAGCGGTCGGCCGGCGATGTGGGTGAAAATCTGCACGCCGCGCGCGCCAAGGTCCTTGATGGCGCGGCGCGCTTCGGCTACCGAGCCGGCGACATCGGTCAGGCACAGCGCGGCGGAAAAGCCGGCGAAACGCTTCGGGTGTTTTTGGCAAAGTTCAGCCATCGAGTCATTGGCGATGCGCGCCAGTTGCAAGCCGACATCCGGCTTGGCGATATCCTCAATTGCCGGATTGGGCAGCGAGATGATCTGCCGGTAGTCGCCGAACTGGTCCATTTCCTTGAAGCGGATGTCGAGATCGAACAGCTTGGTGATGCTGCGCATTCGCTTGCCGAGGTTTTCCAGCATCGGCGTGACCTTGGTCATTTCCTGGAAAAAACGGTCAGGAAAGATATGGCAATAGATATCGACGATCGTGCTCATGGTTTGCCCCCGGTTTCTTCCGCCGTGTTTACGATGACGAGACGCCGCTGCAGCGGCAGAGCCTGCCAGCCGAAACGCTCCGCGATCAGGCCCCAAAGCCCGTTCGGTGCCCACAGCATGACCACGATGGCAACCGCGCCCATCATCAGCAAGTACAGGCTGCCGAGATCAGCCAGCGTCTGCCGCAGCATAAAGAAGATGATGGTGCCGATGATCGGTCCCTCGATGCGGCCGATGCCGCCGATCACCGTGATGAAGATCACGAAGGCGGTCCAGTCGTTCACGCTGAAGGCGGTGTCCGGCGAGATGCGAAGTTTCATGAGAAAAATCAGCGCGCCGATCATGGCGGTGCCGAACCCGGTCAGCACATAGACGATGAATTTGACGCGCGTCACGTCGATGCCGTTGCTCTGCGCCGCCAATTCGTTGTCGCGGATGGCGGTGAGCGCCAGGCCATGGCGCGAGCGCAACAGCGCGACGATCGCGCCTAGCACGGCGACGGTCAGCGCCAGCGCCAGCCAATAGATTTCGAATTCGCGCATCTGCCGGGTCGGCGCCATGGCGATCACCACCGCTGCCGGCAGGCTGATGCCGGAGCCGCCGCCGAGCGGCGAGATTTGCGAGGCGAGCAGGCGGAACACTTCCGCCACCACCCAGGTGCCGATAGCGAAATAGGCGCCGCGCAGGCGGAAGATCAGCGCCGCCACCGGAACGGAAACCAGTGCGCCGATCGGTCCAGCAACCAGGATAGCCACAATCGGGTGGACGCCGGCCAGGATAACGAGCGCGAACAGCAGATAGCCGCCGAGCCCGACAAAGGCCTGCTGGCCGACCGACACCAGCCCGGCATAGCCGGCGAGCAGGTTCCACAGGCTGGCCAGCGCCACGAAGGTGAAGATCTCGGCGAGCAGCCGCAGCATTTGGCGGTCGCCCCAGAAGGGCGCCAGCGTCAATGCCACCAGCGTCACGCCAATCAGCGCGACGCCGATGCGGCTCGACCGCGTGGCATGCTCGACGCGGGTCATCCCGACACCTTCGGAAACAGCCCTTGCGGGCGCACCGCCAGGATGGCGAGGAACACGATATGGCCGGCGAGCAATTGCCAGCCTGGGTCGATCTGCGCGCCGATTGCCTGCGACACGCCGAGTATGATGCCGCCGACCAGCGTGCCCCACATATTGCCCAGCCCGCCGATGATCACCGCCTCGAAGCCGAAGATCAGCCGCGCCGGGCCGATGGCCGGGTCGAAATTGGTGCGCACCGCCAGGAACACGCCGGCGACGGCGATGACGGCGAGCGAGAGCGCCATGGCCATGGCGAACACGTGGCGGGTGTCGAGCCCCATCAATTGCGCCACCGCCTGGTCGTCGGAGGTGGCGCGGAAGGCGCGGCCGAGCGCGCTGCGGTAGAACAGCGCCTGCAGGCCGGCGATCACCGCCACCGCTACCAGGAACTGGATCAGCGGTAGCAGGCCGACCCATATCCCTTGCGCGACCTGGAAAGTCTGGATTTCGATCGCGCCCGCCTGCAGCTTGCGGCTGTCGGCAGTGAACAATTCCAACAGCCCGTTCTGGATGATGATGGAGAGCCCGAACGTCACCAGCAGCGGCGGCAGCAGGTCTTCGCCGAGCGTGTGGTTGAGCAGCCCGCGTTGCAGCGCGTAGCCGATTGCCGCCATGATCGGCACGACCAGTACCAGCGATGTGAGCGGGTCGATACCGAAGCCTTGCGTCACCATCAGCGCCACGTAAGCCGCCAGCACGATCAGGTCGCCATGCGCGATGTTGACCAGCCGCATGACGCCGAAAATCAGCGACAGGCCGGCGGCGAACATGGCGTAGAGCCCGCCGATCAGCACGCCTTGCAGGATGACGTTGATCCATTCGGTCATGATAATTCTCTGTCATTCCGGGGCTCGGCCGAAGGCCGCGAACCCGGAATCCATAATCCCAGCGCTGCGGAGTATGGATTCCGGGCTCGCTCGCTTCGCTCGCGCCCCGGAATGACGGATATGAAATTCGCGTTCACCATCCCTCATACCCCGAAATACGCGGCCGAAATCGATTCGCGCGTCAGCTCGTTCGCCAGACCTTGCAGCGCGATGCGGCCTTCCTGCAGGCAGTAGACCTGACGCGCGGCTTTGAGCGCCTGCGCGATGTCCTGCTCGACCACGATCAGCGACAGGCCTTCGCCGACGATCGCCGGCAGTTGCGCATAGATGTCGCGCACCACGATCGGCGCCAGCCCCAAGCTGATCTCATCGCACAGCAGCAGCCGCGGGTTCGCCATCAGCGCGCGCGCGATCGCAGCCATCTGCTGTTGCCCGCCGGAGAGCGCCGGCGCCGGCAAATCGCGACGCTCGCCCAGCACCGGGAACAGCTCGTAGACGCGAGAAAGCGTCCACGGACCGGCGCGGCGCGATTGGCCGCCGATCTTGAGGTTCTCTTCCACCGTCAGCGAGGGGAACAGCCGGCGGCCTTCCGGCACCAGCGCGATGCCGCGCTTGACCACACTGAAGGCGGGCGCGCCGCCGATGGCGTCGCCGTCGAACAGGATGTCGCCGCGACGCGGCGGCATCATGCCGGCGATGGTTTTGAGCAGCGTGCTCTTGCCGGCGCCGTTGGCGCCGATCACCGCCACCACCTCGCCGGCATTAACCGTGAGCGAGACGCCGAACAGCGCCTGGAAGTCGCCGTAAAAGGCGTCGATGGCGCGCACCTCAAGCAGGGGGTCAGGCATCGGCGGCGATCCCCATGTAAATCTCCGCCACCTGCGGGCTCTTGATCACGCTCGCCGGCTCGCCCTCGGCGATGAACCGGCCGCCGTGCAGCACCAGCAGCCGGTCGACGGCGGCGAGCAGCGCATGCACCACGTGCTCGATCCACACGATTGAGACGCCGCCGGCACGAACATCCTTGATGAGGCGCACTAGCACGGCGCATTCGTGTTCGGTCAAGCCGCCGGCGACCTCGTCGAGCAGCAGCACCCGCGGCTTGGTCGCCAGCGCGCGCGCTAGCTCGAGCCGTTTGCGGTCGAGCAGCGTCAGGCCGCCGGCGCGCCGGTTAGCCTTGTCGGCAAGCCCGCAGCGCTCGAGCAACTCGGCGCAAGCGTCGTAAACCGACGCTTCGCTGGCGCCGGCTGCGAAGGCCGCCGCCACCACCACGTTCTCGAACACGGTCATGCCGGAAAACGGCTGTGGAATCTGGAACGAGCGCGCGATGCCCTTGCGGCAGCGCCGCTCGGGCGGCAGGCGGGTGATGTCCTCGCCTGCAAAGATGACGCGGCCGGCGTCGGGCGCGACCGTGCCGGTGGCGATGCCGAACAGCGTGGTCTTGCCGGCGCCGTTCGGCCCGATGATGCCGAGCGCTTCGCCCTCGGCGAGTGCGAGGTCGACACCCTCGGCCACCACCACGGCCCCGAAGCGTTTGGAGATATTTTCCAGCGCGAGGATCGGAGCCATCGGACTCTCACAGAATACGGTGGGCGCCCTCCCCCGCTTGCGGGGGAGGGTTGCGGAGGGGGAATGGCGTTTGAAGAGCCCCCTCCCGACGAGCTTCGCTCGTCGACCTCCCCCGCAAGGGGGAGGTGAAGGAAGACTACGCGATCGGCTGCAACTTGCCGCCGACCGGGATGTTCGGCGCGGTCTTGTTCTCGGCGATCACCAGGTCGAACTTGCCGTTCTTGCGCTGCCATTGGCCGGCCACCAGCGGCGTCTTGGTGACGTTCTTCACCGGCGCGCCGGTCCACTGGATCGGCCCGACGATCGACTGGTAGTTGGTCGCCACGATCGAGGCCAGGATCGACTTCGGATCGTTCAGGTTCTTGGTGCGCTTGAGCACGTCGATCGCGACTTCGAACAGCGCGTGCTGGAAGCCGATCGGCTGCGTCCACGGCCGGTTGGTCGCCTTGGTGTAGTCGTCGGTGAGTTGCTGGCAGCTTTCGCCGGTGAGGCCCGATTTGAACGGATGATGCGGCGTCCACCAGATTTCGCTGGTGAGCCCGTCGCCGCGCGCGCCCAGCGAGTCGATGACGGAAGGGAACAGCAGCGCCTTGCCGATGGTGACGATCTTCGGCTTGAAGCCCTGCTGTGCGGCCTGCGACCAGAAGGTGGCGAAGTCGGGCGGGATCATATTGCCGGTGACGATCTGCGCACCGGCCGCCTTGAACGCCGAAATCTGCGAGGTGAAGTCGTTGTTCATCAACTGATAGCGGCCGGGATCGAGCAGCTTGTAACCGGCTTTTGCCAGAGCGGGCGGCAGCCCGAGCTTGGGATCGCCCCAGGCGTTGCCGTCGGCATCGTTGGGGAACAACCCGCCGACCACCTTGTTGGTCGGCAGCTCGTCCCACAGCGCCAGGAAGGCGCCGATCACGTCTTCCAGGCCCCAGAAGAAATGATAGGTCCAGGTGAAGCCCTTCTTGGGGTCGCCCTTGCGGCCGAAGAAATACGGCTGCCACGGGCAGTTGGTGGTGATGCAGGGCACCTCGTTGACCTCGGCCTGGTCGGACACCGGATTGGTGGTGTCGGGCGTGGCGGAGGCGACGATCAGGTTGACCTTGTCGCCGAGGATGAGTTCGGAAGCGACCTCGGAGGCGCGGCTGGCATTCGACTGGCTGTCCTTCGAGATGATTTCGACTTTGTAAGTCTTGCCACCGCTGCTCAAGCCCTTGCTCAGGATGCCGCGCACCTGGCTCAGGATGAAGCCGTCGGCTTCGCCGAAGCCGGCGAGCGGCCCGGTCTTCGGGCTGACATGCCCGATCTTGATCACGTTGGATTGTGCTTGCGCCGGCAGCACGCGGAGAACCGCGGGAGCGGCGAGCGCGCCGATGCCGGTTTTGACCAGAGTGCGGCGGGATATCGTCTTGCGGTCGGTCATTGTCTCCTCCCTTTCGTTCATGCGCCTGGATCAGGTGTCCTGAGCGCGGGCATTTTTCAGATGCTGCAGCACTTTCAAACGTAGTTCCGCTTGCTGCTGCGGGCTCCACTTGCGGAAGCCTTCGCCTGACTTGAAGCCGAGCTTGCCGTCGGCCACCAGTCTTTCGAGGTAAGGCGACGGCCCCGGCCGGCTGTCGATTGACGGCAGCACGGTCTTGTGAATTGCCAGCGTCAGATCGGTGCCGACCATGTCGGCGTTTTCCAGGGGGCCGAGCACCGCTAGCCGCCGCCCGAACGCCGCCTTGATCACGCTGTCGACGGTCTCGGCGTCGCAGATGCCGTTCTCGACCAGCGATATCGCTTCGCGCCAGAGCGCGTGCTGCAGCCGGTTGCCGATGAAGCCGGCGACGTCCTTTTTCACATGCGCCGGCGTTTTGCCGGCGGCGGCGTGCAATTCCATGGTGAATTTCACCGCCGCGGCGCTCGTCCATGGCGTCTCGATCACCTCGACCAGCGGCACCAGGAACGGCGGGTTCCACCAATGGGTGCCGAGCGCGCGCTCGCGCTTCTGCAAGCCCTGCATGATCGCGGTGATCGGGATCACCGAGGTGTTGCTGGCCAGAATCGTGTCCGGCCGCACATGGCTCTCGATCTCGCCGAACAGCTTCTGCTTAAGCGGCAGGTCCTCCAGCACCGCTTCGACCACGTAGTCGGCCTCGCGCACCGCGGCGGCGAGTTCGGCGACCAGCGTCACCCGCTCGACCGCGCTCTGGTCGTCGCCGAGGTCCTTCAGGTTGGCGAGGATGCGCGTCTTGGCGCTGTCGAGGTTCGACTTGAACGAGTCGTAGATCGTCACGTCGTGGCCGGCGAGCGCGAACACCTGGGCGATGCCGTGGCCCATCAGGCCGGCGCCGATCACCGCGATGCGCGCTTTTGCCATGGTTTATCCCGCCGTGTAGCCACCGTCTGCATAAAGAATGTGGCCGGTGTAGAAATCCGACGCCTTGGAGGCGAGGAACAGCAGCGGCCCCGCCAAATCTTCCGGCTCGCCCAGGCGGCCCTTCGGCACGCGGGCGAGAAAGCCCTTGCGCACGGTCTGCGCGCGCTCGGTGTCCTCGTACATCCAGGCGGTGAGCGGCGAGCGGAACACGGTCGGCCCCAGCGCATTCACCGTGATGCCGGTGTCGCCCCATTCGCACCCCAAGGCCTTGGTGATGCCGTCGACCGCCGACTTCGACGCGCAATAGGCGGTGTAGCCGGCCGGATGGCCGAGCAGTCCGCGCGCCGACGAGGTGAGGATCACCTTGCCGCCGCCACCTTGTTTGATCATCTGCTTGCCGGCGGCGCGCGCCATCAGCCAGGACTGGTTGACGTTGGCGTCCATCACGTCGAGAAAATCTTGCGGCTTCTGATCGACGATCTTGGCGACTTTGTTGAGGCCGGAGGCGACCACCAAAATATCGAGCCGGCCGAATTTGTCGACCGCGGCCTTGACGATCTTCTCGCAGTTTTCTTCTGAGCTTGGCCGCAGCGCCACGATCGCGGCCTTGGCCCCGAGCGCCTCGCATTCGGCCGCGACTTTTTTCAATTCGTCCTGCTTGCTTGCCGCCAGCACGACATTGGCGCCGGCGCCGGCCAAGGTCTTGGCCGCCAGCGCGCCGAAGGCGCCCGACGCGCCGGTGATAATGGCGGTCTTGCCCTTGACGTCGAACAGGGCGAGCGGGTTTTTCAGAAAAGCTTCGGACATTCTGTCCTCCCGGTATTTTCTTTGCTGTCATGCCCGCGAAGGCGGGCATCCAGTAATCACGGCGCGGTCAGTGAATACTGGGTCCCCGCTTTCGCGGGGACGACGCTTCGATTGCTATTTCGGCGGCATCGCCACGGCGACGACGATCGAACAGACCTCGTTGCCGCGGTTGATGATTTCGCGCATTTCGTTTGGGCCAATCGTGCAGGAATCGTTGGCTTTCAAAACTGTTTCCTTGCCATCGACGATCACCGTGAGTTCGCCGCGCAACACGAAGTAGACCTTCTCCGGCGGCGAGGCGTCCGGGCCGGCGCCGCCGCCGGGCAGGAAATGCGAATAGCCGAACACAAGACCCTTGGTGCCGCCGGCCTCGGCACCGAACAGGCGCAGCGAGGTGGAGGCGCGGTGATTGGGCGCGTCGTATTCCTTGGCGTCATTGAATCGTTTGACGTGCATTAGAACTTGCTCCCCTTTTCGATACGGAATTTTTGTTTGGGATCGAGGATCGCAACCAAACGAACGATGCAGCCGTCGCCGCGGTCCCAGTTCCACGGGAAATAGGCGAAGGTGACGCGTTTGCCGGTGACCTTGTCGATGTCGCCGCCGACATTCTCGATGCCCATGATGCCGGCCTGGAAGATCTTGCGGTGCACCGGTTCCCATTCCGGGAAGTCGTCCTTCCAGTCGTGGCCGCCCGACCACTCGTAGTATTCCTTTTCAAGATGCGGATGCAGCGGGCCGTTGCGCTGCGGGCCGATCGCCGTGGCGAGCGGATGGTCGTTGGCTTGCGTGTCGTGGCCGATCACCTTGACCTTCTTCTTGATGAACCAATCAGCCGCCGACGGCACGAAGCCGGGCGCGCGGCAGAAATAGTCCTCCGAGTCCTCGTAGAACTTATGCCAGCCGGTATTGACGATCACCACGTCGCGCGGCCGCACGATCTTGCCGCAGGCTTTTTCCAGGTCGTCGCCGGTGATCGGCTCCCACTTGTCCTTGGGGATCGACACCACGATGCCGGAGCCGAAGAAATGCGGCAGCGGCACCTCGTCGATGAACGGCGTGCCCTGGATCACGTGCGCCGGCGCGTCGATATGGGTGGTGTTGTGCATCGAGGTGGTGATGCGCTGCGACAGCACGCCCGACTTCGCCATGTAGTGGATGCGCTCGATCTTGACGTCCTCAAAATAGGGCCAGTTCGGTGACTGATAGCCGAAGCGATGGGACAAATTGTAGAACTCCAGCCCCATGCTGTTCTTGAGGTTCTCTTCGAACATTACGCCGCGAATTCTTTTGGCCACGGCATCCTCCCTCTATGTTTTGCGCATGACCTTGTCCGAAAACCGGTATCCACTTTTCGGGATCATGCGCTGTTTGCGCGTTCGCGCTTGCTTCGTTTGCCCGAGCCTAGCTCAGGCGGCGGCGGAACTCATATGCGTCTCCATTGCGCGCTTGGTGGCGAGCAGCCGCTCGGCGATCAGCGCCTGCTGGTTCTGGAAGCGCTGGCTCGGCACCGGCACGGAAATGGCAACGGAATTGCCGAGCGGGTCGCGCATGGCGACGCCGACCGCGCAGATGCCGAGTGTGTGCTCCTCGCGGTCATAGGCAACGCCGGCGCGGCGCGCCGATTTGAGCTCGGCGATGAGCGCGTCGAGCCGGGTGAGCGTCTTCGGCGTCCGCGGCGCATAGTTGCGGCCGATCAGGGCCTCGACGCTCGCGTCGGTGAGATGGGCGAGATAGGCCTTGCCATTGGCGGTGCAATACAGCGGGAAGGTTTCGCCCACCGCCGATACCGTGCGCAGGCGCTGCGGCCCGATCACCTGGTCGATGAACACCAGATGGTCCTTTTTCACCGTCGAAAGGTCGACGGTCTCATGCAATTCCTCGCTCAAGCGCTCCAGGAACGGCCGCGCCATGGCGATGAAATCGCTGCGCACGGAAGCCGCCAGCCGCATGATGGTGGGACCGAGCCGCACCCGTCCGTTCGGCGTCGCGGCGATCACCAGTTTTTCGGTTTCCAGCGCCGAGACGATGCGTTGCACGGTCGAACGAGCCAAATTCACGCGCTGGGCGATCTGGCCGAGGCTGAGCCCGGCGTTTTCTTCTTCCAGCGCGCGCAGGATGGTGGCCGCGCGCGCGATGACCTGTACTTGACTCTTGTCGTTGGTGACGTGGCGGTTCATCGACATCGACGCATACTCGTGATCTCGACAACAGGAGCGGCTTAATGGAGCCGCCTTGCATCATGGTACACCTTTGCCCAATATGCGGTACAGATAAATTTGAAAAAATCGGCAGGTGCCGCTGCAATGCCGCAAAGCCCGGGAGGACATGCAATGGTCAAAAAAATTGCTCTGGAAGAACATTTTCTCGATCCTGCCACCGAGCCCTATTGGCGGCCGACCATGGTGGACGTGGCGCCGCCAAAGACCGCCCAGCTCTATGCCGCCCTGACCGATTTCGGCGAACGACGGCTGGCGGTGATGGACCAGGCTGGCATCGCGCGCGCGGTGCTGGCGATCGCCGGACCCGGCGTTCAGGTGGAGCGGGATACCGCAACCGCGGTGAGCAAGGCACGCGCCTCAAACGATTTTTTGGCCAAGGAAGTGCAGAAGCGGCCCGACCGTTATTCCGGCTTCGCGCATCTCGCCATGCAGGATCCGAAAGCCGCCGCCGACGAGCTGGAGCGCTGCGTGCGCGAACTCAAGTTCTGCGGCGCCATGATCGACGGCCACACCAACGGCAAATATCTCGACGACCGTTCTTACGATCCGTTCTGGGAGCGCGCGGCGGGCTTAGGCGCGGCGATCTATCTGCATCCGGCTGATCCGGTGACGCCGCTGTCGGCGCTCGCCGGCTATAACGTGCTGGCGCGCCCGATGTGGGGCTGGGGCGTGGAGACCGGCTCGCACGCGCTGCGCCTTATCTGCGGCGGGGTGTTCCATCGCTATCCGAATGCAAAGCTTGTACTCGGCCATCTCGGCGAGACGCTGCCGTTCCAGCTCTGGCGCTTCGACAGCCGCTCGGCGCCGTACGGCTGGAACCTGCCGAAGCCGCCGTCGCAGTATCTCAAGGAAAACGTCTGGGTGACGATGTCCGGCATGTACGACATGCCGCCGGTGCGCTGTTCGCTCGATGCGCTGGGGCGCGATCGCGTCATGTTCTCGTCCGACTATCCTTTTGACTCGGCAGGGGCCGGCGAGTTCATGGACGCGGTGGCGATGGACGAAGGCTTGCGCGCGGACGTCGCCTACAACAACGCGGCGAAACTGCTGGGGCTCTGAGATTTATTTCGGCGCAATCACCCTGACCGCCTTGCCGTCGAGCCAGCCGCGGATGTCCTCGACCACGCCTTGGAAATATCCCCGGTAGTTCTGTTCGCTGACATAGCCGAGATGCGGCGTGAGCACGACATTGTCCATCTTGCGGAACGGAGAATCGAGCGGCAGCGGTTCGATGTCGAACACGTCGAGGCCGGCGCCGGCGATCGATTCGGCGTTGAGCGCCGCGATCAGCGCCTTCTCATCGACGATCGGCCCGCGCGAAGTGTTCACCAGAAATGCGGTCTTTTTCATCAGGCCGAGTTCTTTGGCGCCGACCAGGCCGCGCGAGCGGTCGCTCAGCACCACATGGATGCTGACGATATCGGACTTGCGGAACAGGTCTTCCTTCGACACGTAATCGGCGCCGGCGTCCTTCGCCTTTTCCGGCGTCAGGTTCTGGCTCCAGGCGATGACCTTCATGCCCAAGGCTTTTGCGACGCCAGCGACGCGCTGGCCGAGCTTGCCCAGTCCGAGCACGCCGAGCGTCAGGCCTTCCAGGTCCTGGCCCATGGTCGTCTGCCAGGAGGCGCCGGCCTTCAGCCGCGCATTTTCAAAGCCGATGCGGCGGGTAAGTTCCAGCATCAGTCCGATGGCGAGGCCGGCGGTCGGGCTGCCGAAACTGCCGGTGCCGCAAACCACGACGCCGCGGTCGGCGGCGGCTTTGACATCGAACGAATTATTGCGTGCCCCGGTGGTGATCAGCAGCTTCAGATCAGGCAGCGCCTCGATGACTTTGCGCGGAAACGGCGTGCGCTCGCGCATGCCGACGACAATGGCAAAGCCTTGCAGCGCCTTGATGGCCTCGTCGGCGCCGGCGAAGGGTTTGTCGAAGACCTTGATCTCGACGTCCTTGGTAATCGGCGACCAGTCGGCGACTTTTAAGGCGACGTCCTGGTAATCGTCGAGAATGGCGGCCTTGACCATCGGCTCATGCTCCCTCGCGGCTGACTGCGGGGCGCCAATCTAGAGCCGGTCGAGTGAAAAGATAGGGGTGTCAGGCCGGGGGCAGGCCGTGTTTGGCGCGGTATTTCGGGCCGGGGCCGCGCATATAGTGCCGTTCGGGCCGGTACGGGCTGCCGATGTCGCGGGTCATTTCGTGCCAGAAGGCGATGAGTGCCGGGCTGATGAAGGCGAACGAGCGGGGCAGCAAGGCGAGCGCCGAACCGGAAAAGGCTGTAATCGCGCGACCCATGACCTAACTCCCCACCATGCCGCGGGCGATCTTGCCCGCATGTCCCTTAGTCGCGTCCCAAGGCGGCCAGGTTCATGCGTGGGCGATGATGGCGCGCCGGCAATTAAAGCCGGGTAGGCGGGGGGCCTTGGTGCGGCAGAACTTGCAATCAGCCTTTCCAGAGTTTTACCGGGGGCCTTCTTCTTATCCCTCCCCTGAAAGGGGAGGCTGGCTCGCGTTAGCGAGCCGGGTGGGGTCATCGTGAAGCACCCCCACCCGCCGCTCGCAATTGCTCGCGGCTGCCCTCTCCCGCAAGCGGGGGAGGGATAAGAAAGGAAGGGTAGCCGTGCTTGCTCTTGCCGCTTGCGCTCGCTACATCCAGCCCGAATTTCCCGACATGACGTCCGCCGGCGTACTTGTTTTGTTGCGCGTGAAGCCGGATTCGCTTGGGTTAGCAAAGGGTTTCAGGGGTCAATGAACGGTCGCCAATTCATCTATCACATGCAGGGTCTGACCAAGACCTATCCGCCCGCCAAGAAGGTGCTGGATAACATCCACCTGTCGTTCTACCCGGACGCCAAGATCGGCGTGCTCGGCGTCAACGGCTCCGGCAAGTCGACACTGCTGCGCATCATGGCCGGCATCGACAAGGAGTTTGCCGGCGAAGGCTGGGTCGCCGAAGGCGCCCGCGTCGGCTACCTGGAGCAGGAGCCGCAGCTCGATGCCAAAAAGACTGTGCGCGAGAACGTCATGGAAGGCGTCGCCGCCAAAAAGGCGGTGCTCGACCGCTATAACGAGATCGCCGCCAATTATTCCGACGAAACCGCCGAGGAGATGGCGAAGCTGCAGGACGAGATCGATTCCAAGAACCTATGGGACCTCGACAGCCAGGTCGATCTCGCCATGGACGCGCTGCGCTGCCCGGCCGACGACGCCGACGTGACCAAACTCTCGGGCGGCGAGCGGCGGCGCGTCGCGCTCTGCCGGCTGCTGCTCGACCAGCCCGATCTCTTGCTGCTCGACGAGCCGACCAACCACCTCGACGCGGAAAGCGTGAACTGGCTGGAAGGCCATTTGCGCAACTATCCGGGCGCCATATTGATCGTCACCCACGACCGGTACTTTCTGGACAATGTCACCGGCTGGATCCTCGAGCTCGACCATGGCCGCGGCATTCCGTACGAGGGCAATTACACCTCGTGGCTGCACCAAAAGCAGAAGCGTCTCGAACAGGAAGCGCGCGAGGACGAATCGCGCCAGCGTACGCTCGCGCGCGAAAGCGAGTGGATCGCATCCTCGCCGAAGGCGCGGCAGGCGAAATCCAAGGCGCGCTACGAGCGCTACGACGAACTGCTCAAGATCGCCAACGCCAAGGTCAACACGGTGGCGCAGATCACCATTCCAGTGGCCGAACGGCTCGGTCAGAACGTGGTCGACTTCGATCATCTCAAGAAGGGCTATGGCGACAATCTGCTGATCGACGACCTCTCCTTCAAACTTCCGCCCGGCGGCATCGTCGGCGTGATCGGCCCGAACGGCGCCGGCAAGACCACGCTGTTCCGCATGATCACGGGTGCGGAAAAGCCCGATGCCGGCACCATCAAGGTCGGCGCCTCTGTGCAACTCGGCTATGTCGATCAGTCGCGCGATACGCTCGAGGCTAAGAAGAACGTGTGGGAGGAAATTTCCAACGGCCAGGACGTCATCCTGGTCGGCAAGAAGGAGATGAACTCGCGCGCTTACGTCTCATTGTTCAATTTCAAGGGCGCCGACCAGCAGAAGAAGGTCGGCTCGCTCTCGGGCGGCGAGCGCAACCGCGTGCATCTCGCCAAGATGCTGCGCACCGGCGCCAATCTGCTGCTGCTCGACGAGCCGACCAACGATCTCGACGTCGATACGCTGCGCGCGCTGGAAGAGGCGCTGGAGGATTTCGCCGGCTGCGCCGTCATCATCAGCCACGACCGCTGGTTCCTCGACCGCATCGCGACGCATATCCTCTCCTTCGAGGACGACGCCCATGTCGAATGGTTCGAGGGCAACTTCCAGGACTACGAGGCCGACAAGATGCGCCGGCTCGGGCAGGACTCAATCATTCCGCATCGGTTGAAGTATAAGAAGTTTTCGAGATAGTTCCGGCCTGTCATCGCCGGGCTTGACCCGGCGATCCATGAGGCCTCTCAATTCGTCGAAGTGATTCATGGATTGCCGGGTCACGCCGCTGCGCGGCGGCCCGGCAATGACAGGTAAGCAATGACAGGTAAGATGAATAGCCGCATTGCAGCCATCGCAATTATGCTCGCCGTCATCGCGGCGCCTGCGTATGCCGCCGACGCCGCGTTCCAGAAATTTCTGGCCGGGCTTTGGCCGCAGGCGCAACAGCTCGGCGTCTCGCGCGCCACCTTCGATGCCGCCACGCGCGGGCTGGAGCCCGACTACTCGTTGCCGGACCTGGCATTGCCCGGGCATCCGGAAAAGCAGCCGCAGCAGCCGGAATTCGTGCAGACGCCGGCGCAATACCTGCGCGAGCCGACGTTCACTCGTCTCGCCGCGCAGGGGCGCAAACTCGCCGTGCAATATCGCGCGACGCTCGCGCGCATCGAGAAAACCTTCGGCGTGCCTGGCAATGTCGTATTGGCGATCTGGGCGCGCGAGACCGATTACGGCGCCGAACGCCAGCCGCACGACGCGTTGCAAGTGCTGGCGACGCAAGCCTTCGTCGGCAAGCGCAAGGAATTCTTCCAGAACGAGTTCCTGCACATCCTGAAAATGCTGCAGGACGGCGTGCCGCGCGCCGATTTGCGCTCGTCCTGGGGCGGCGCCATGGGCCTCACCCAGTTCCTGCCGTCTGAGTTCTACAAATACGCGTTCGATTTCGACGGCGACGGCCGCGCCGACATCTGGCATTCGGTGCCGGACGCGCTCGCCTCGGCGGCCAAGCAACTTGCCGGCAAAGGCTGGCAGGCCGGCAAGCCCTGGGCGATCGAAGTGCGCCCGCCGGCGACGGTCGACTGCACCATCGCCGAGCCTTCTCACACGCTGCCAATCGCCGAATGGCTCCGGCGCGGCTACGTGCCCACTTACGGTCGCAAGCTGACCGCCGTGGAACTCGCGGCCGAGGCCTCGCTGCTGCTGCCGGAAGGCACCTACGGGCCGGCCTTCCTCACACCGAAAAACTATTACGTGCTCAAGGACTACAATTATTCCGATCTCTACGTTTTGTTCGTCGGCCACCTGAGCGACCGCATCGCCGGCGCAAAACCGTTCCAGACGCCTTGGAGCAAGAGCGCCCAGCTCAAGACCAAGGAGGTCGAAACCATGCAGAAGCGGTTGATGGCGCTTTCGCTCTATCAGGACAAGATCGACGGCAAGGCCGGCATGCTCACGCGCGCGGCGCTCGGCGTCTATCAGAAAAAGAATGGACTGAAAGTCGATTGTTGGCCGACCGCGGCGGTGCTCAACCACATGCGGCGCTGATCGGCGCACCAAGACAATCGCAAAAATACAAACGCCGCGGCTACCAAGGCAGCCGCGGCGCTTGCCATAAATTTAAACGCGACGATTAACGGCAGAAATAACGCGGCCGGCCGTACCTGACGTTACCCTCGTCGTCGTGCCACGCCTTGCGGGCCCAGTAGCCGCCGTAGGGGCAGCGGTCGGGCGGATCGGCATAGTAGCCGTCGTAGGTGTAATAGCCGGGATGGTTGGTGATGGCGCTGCCAATGATGGTGCCGAGGACGACGCCCCCCAGAATGCCGAGGCCAATCCCGCCGCCGCCGCGCCAACGCCTTTGGGCATCGGCTGGGGTGGGGGACAGCATGCTCACAGCGATGACCGCGGCTGCCGCAAGCGCGAAGATAGTCTTCTTCATAAAAGTTGCCCTCCAGAGTCGTGGTCGGCCGGGGCCGACCGCCAAGCCTTAGAATAAAGCCTGTCCCGGCTCCTATAGAAGAGGCAGGCTTAATATGTCGGAAATTTGATACCAGATTTTTTGCCCCCCGGATCGAAAAAGCCCGGAATCGTCTCCGATCCCGGGCTTTTCGATTCAGTTTTTCGTCGTTCCGCCGGGCTTTCTAGTCGCAAACCCGCACGCGGCGAAAGTGCCAGCCCCAGGGCGTCCGCACCCGCTCGCGGGTCCAGTAGCATTCCGGGCCGTAATAGGCCGGCGCGGGGCCGTAGGTATAGCCGGGGTCGTAATAGCCGTTGTTCGCGGCCGCGCCGATGATGGCGCCGACAGCGAGGCCGCCGATGATGCCGGCAGCGATTCGTCCGCCGCGGGCTTGCGCCGGTTGCGGCGCTGCCACGGCCGCGACAGCAAGGGTCGCGGCGGCCGCGATAGCTGTCAGGGTCTTGGTCATCTTGGTCATGGCTGAACTCCTTCGCTCGTTTCGCCTGGTCGTCTTCATTGAACGACCGCTCCATGCATTTCCTGCGATATGCGCTCGCAACGATAACGTCCGCATCGCGGACGAAGTTCCGCATTTTTTACGTGAATGCTCGGTGAATGGCGCGTTCGGAATTGGCCTTGCGCGGGCGCCGCGCGCATTAAATTTCGGCAAGACTTTGGGCAAGATTGCGGCGAAGTCGGCGAAGCGTTCGTTCAGCGCCTGAGGCGGCCGAGCACGCGTTGCAGCATGCTCGGGCTCGGCTGATGCGGGGCGGGTCGCACCGCGTGCGACTGGCCGGCGCGCGCTTTGGCCGATCGCCGACCCTGCCGGCGCGGCTTGTGCCGCAGCGCGGTTTTCCTGCGCGGCGGCCGCCGGCGTTGACGCGGCTTAGCCGTTTTATGAACGGATTTTTTCCGGACGGTCTTGGTCCTGGCGCTATTGGTCCTGGCGCTCTTGCGCCGCGTCGCTTTGCGGTGGCGCCGCTTGAGCACGCGGCGTCCGACATGATGCAGAAATAATTTTTCCAGCGGATAGCTCAGCCGTCGCACCGCCGCCGGCAACGGCAGCCATTCGACCGCCACGATATCCTTCATGACGTCGCGGCTTGGCCGCACCGCCGCATGCATGCGCCAGAACTGCACGACCTTCGGTCGCCCGCTGGCACGATAGGTGATGGCGCCGAGAAATTCGTGCACCTTCACGCGATGTCCGGTTTCCTCCACCACTTCGCGGCGGGCGCCGGCCGCCGGATTTTCGTTGCGCTCGAGCTTGCCGCGCGGCAGTACCCAGCGGTCGTCCTTGCTGCGCTGGACGACGGCGACCAGCGCGCGCCGGCCGTTGCGCACCACGATGCCGCCCGCCGCTTGAATGGGTTTCCGCGCCATTGCTCTGCCGTCCGAAATCCGACGCATCTGATGTAAGCAAAATTGCCGCAACCATGAAGCAAAATGCGTGCGGCATAAGCGCGGTTGTGCACAACGTGGGAGGCGTAGCCGGCTGTCATAAATCGTTCATGCGGTTGTCCCCGCTGGCCCGCAGCGTGGAATTATGCACAAGCCAATCCGTCGCCGCCCGAATTTTCAGCAATGTCGGGCTGGCGGACCCCGTGAGCGGGCGGGCGGCGACGTAGGATTTCGTTGTCGCTACTTCCAGCCGGCTTCCTTATCGCAGGCCTTGCGTTCGGTGGCGTGGGTCTTTTCCCACTGGGTGATCGACTGGGTTTCGTTGTCGCTCATCTTGTTGTTCATGCAGGTGCAATATTTCAGCACCACCGCGGTTGCCGCGCCGCCTTTGTTGTCGGCGACGCACTGGTTGATCCATTTCACGTCGTCGGTGGTGACGGCGAGAGCGGCGTTGTTGGCGAAGCCAATAGCGGCGAGCGCCAGCGCGAAGATGGCGGCTTTCATGGTGAGTTCTCCCTGCAAGTAGCCTTTTGTTTGGCGCGGCAGTCTGAGCATTGGGTGGGCGTTCGGCAAGGAGGGGCGCCTCCGATTTAACCCTATTGTAACCGCGCCAGCGTTTCATGGGGCCCATGCGAACGGCCGCCGTCCCCAATACCGTCGTCACCGTGGCGCGCAGTTTCGTCGCAGCCGCGCTGTTTGGCTATTTTTACGATCTGCTGCATCAGACCCACAACCACCTGCTCAATGCCGTCGGCCGGCCGTTCGGCGACGATTGGGTCAACTACTGGTCCGGTGCCTTTCTCGCTTTGCACGGTCGCGCCGCCGAGATTTACGACATCCACGCTTTCCACGCCTTCCAGCAGTCCATCGTGGGCTCGCCGCTCGACGGCTACCACTACAGCTATCCGCCGGTGATGCTGTTGATGAGTGCGCCGTTCGCGCTCATTCCCTATGTTCCGTCGCTGTTCGTGTGGCTCTCGGCGAGCTGGTACGCGTTTTACCGTGCGCTCAAACTGGCGATGCCGGGGCGCGGCGTGCTGTTGCTGGCGCTGGCCGCGCCGGCGGTGCTGATCAACGCGGTCGGCGGACAGAACGGCTGCTGGACCGCGGCCTTGCTGGGCGGCGGCCTGAGCCTCCTCGAGCGGCGGCCCTATCTCGCCGGCGCTCTGTTCGGGGCGATGATCTACAAGCCGCATCTCGCATTGTTGTTGCCGGTGGCGTTGATTGCCGGGCGGCAGTGGCGCGCGATTGCGGCCGCCGCGGTCACCGCGGGCGTGCTGCTCGGCTTGAGCGTGCTGGTATTCGGGCCCGAATTGTGGGCGCACTATATGCGCAATCTGACGGCGTTGCGCCACATCATTCTGGAAGACGACATCTCGCCGCGCATGGTCTCGATCTTCATTGCGGCGCGTTCGCTCGGGGCAACGGTTGCGGCCGCCTATTGGGTGCAGGGCGTCCTGGGCGCGCTCGCATGCCTCGCCGTCGCCGTGGTGTGGTTCAGAGATACGCCTGCCGGCCTGAAGAATGCCGTATTGCTGCTCGGCACCTGCCTGGTGGCGCCCTATTTGCAGGACTACGACCTGGTGTTCGGCGCGATCGTGGTGGCCTGGCTATGGCAGCAGCCGGTTGCAAGCGATAATTCCGAGCGGGCGCTGCAGATTTCATGCGGCTTGTTGCTGCTGCTGCCGCTGGTCGCCGCGGCGCTGGCGCATCTGACCGGAATAGCCTTCGGTCCGCTGTTCATTATCCCGGCATTTGTGGTCGCCTTGCAGGCAAGCTTCGGCGCTCGGCCCGCGCCGGTCACCGCATCATCATCGCGGCTATCATCAGCACAGCCATAATTGCGGCCATCACGATCAGCGGCAGCGGGTTGCTCATCGTGTGGCGGGCAAGCGCGAAGCGCGCGCCTTCCGGCTGCAGCGCCATGCCGCAATGCGGGCACGTGCCGGGACCGGCCTGGCGCACGTCCTTGTGCATCGGGCAGATGTAGGCCGGTTCGCCGTCTTGCGGGGCGTTCATGCTCAAGCGTCCAACAGACGCCGGCGCTCTTCGTATTCGTTTCTGTCGATCTCGCCGCGCGCAAAGCGCACTTTCAGGATTTCGAGCGCACCGCTGCGGCCGCCGTGCCGGCCGCGCGTCAGGTACATCAGCACGACGCCGCAGGCGAAAATAATGACGATGAAAAAGACCGGCCCGAAATACATCAGCGGTCCCGGCCCGTAATGGCTCCATCCCATGGCATCCTCCTTCGGATGACGCAGAGGCAGCTTGGGTGCGCTGGGCGGTGCGCGAATTGATCTGGATCAACCGTGGCGTGCAGTGTCGCCGGCCCCGTTGCACCCGGGCGGCGGCTATGGCCTAAATTGCCGTGACAAAACGACAACGGGAGAACGCCATGGCCGCCTACATCTGGGACCACATCCATCTGCGTACGCCGGATCCGGAAGCGACCGCGCAATGGTTCGAGCGCATGCTCGGTGCGCAGGTGACCCGCAGCACGCAATTGGGCAAGCCGCGCATCGACATGACGCTGGGCGGCGCCAATATTTTTCTCGCCGAGGTCAAGCCGGGCGACGGGGTCAACGCGCCGCCGACGACGCCCTACCAGGGGCTCGATCATTTCGGCCTGGCTGTCACCGGCATCGATGCGATCGCCGTCGAGTTGAAGAAGAAGGGCGTCGAGTTCACCATGGAACCACGCATTCCTCGCCCCGGCATCAAAATCTGCTTCCTGCGCGGACCGCAGGGCATTTCGATCGAGCTGTTGGATCGCAATCCGAAATACGCCTGAACGCGCGGCGATTTTTCCACGATGCATTCATTTTGCTTTGGACAAACGGGCGTCCCCGGTTGCCTTGGGCGCCGGCGCCCGCCTAAATGGCCGGGGGGCACGCGGGAAGCAGGAAATCGTTGCATGCGGGCGTTCGGATTGGCGATCGGCGCGGCCACACTCGTCGCGACGCAGGCGCTCGCCGCCGAAAACCGCTTCGAGCGCGCCTTGCAAATGCTGGCGCCGGCCGAGCGGCTGGAGCAGCTCTGCGACTACACCGCCATGAAGCGGATCCGCAAGGAAACGGGAAAGTTCCGTCCCGACCGCGCGGTGGCCAATGCCACGGCGGAGCCGCGCATCCGCGACAATACCATCGTGGCCAAGGGCGGCGCCTTCCGCAGCCATCGTAAATGGTACGCGCTCTCCTTCACCTGCACGGTAACGCCCGATCGCACGGCGGTGGTGGCGTTTCACTACACCATCGGGCCGGAAATTCCGGCGGCCAAATGGGCCTCCGACGGCCTGTGGGATTGACGATCAGTTTTTCTTGTCGCTGCGCATAGCGGGCGGCGAAGCGCTGGCATGCGCGTCCGGCGTTAGCGGACAGCCGGCATAGGCGACCGCGATCGCCGCCGGCGCGCCGGAGACCTTGAATTCCGCGCTGGTGCGCCCGCTCGCGGTGAGCGAGCGGATACGCAGGTAAAGGTCGTTCGACGTCGCCATGTCCTCGCTGAATCGCACGACCTCGTTCGGGTCCTCGATCAGCACCGACCGGTAATCGTCGACGACGCGCACGCTCGCCTCGCGGCCGGGCTTGTCGCCGAAACGATAGCCGAACTCGGTATTGCGCGTGGAGCCGATCTTGAAGGCAAAGGCGATGACGACCGCGGCGTGCTCCTTGAAGCAGGCGAGCTGCAGCCGCGCCGGCGGCGGCACCAGGATGGCGGAGTTGGAAACGCGGCTGCTCATCAGCATGGCGCTTGAGATTGGCGCGCCGGTGACGCGGTCGAGTTGCTGCTCGATCCGCCATCCGTCGGAGGTTTTCGTGTTGGCGTCGGTGACGTTGACATAAGGATCATGGCTGCAAGCGGCGAGCAGCATCGCCGCCGCGCCCGCCACGGCGGCCAACCGCGCCCGCATATCCGCACGCACAATCACCAACGCCGCACCCCCGCAACCGGCAGTCTGCCCCTTGCACGTACAGCGGGCAACTGGGATCGTCGGCCTTTGCGGATGACGGGCTTGCGAGGAGTAGAGCGCTATGAAAAACGAGGACCTGGTCGGCGTCTGGCGCGAGCGCGGGCGCGAGATCGTGCGCGCGGACGGCAGCGTGGTCTGGGATGTGCCGCGCACCTCGCAGATCATGTATTCGCCGGACGGCTACATGTGCGTGGTCAACACGCCGGTCGAGCGCAACAAGGTGAGCGAGACGGTCGCGCGCATGGACCTCGACGCCACCACCCCCGAGCAGCGCGCCGAGGCGGCGCGCGGCGTCACCGCCTATGCCGGCCGCTTCGAGGTGAGCGGCGAGGAAGTACGCCACACGCTTTTCGCCGCGATCAATCCCAACCGGGTCGGCAATACGCAAGTGCGGCGCATCACGCTTGCCGGCGACGACCTGACGCTGACCGCGCCGCCCGATACCCAAGGCAATCACTTCCGCATCCATTGGCGGCGCGCCGCCAAGATGTAGGCCGGCGGCCGAGCAAAACGCGCCTGGGCGTGCTAGAACACCGGCAATGGCCAGACATCCCCCCGATTCGCGGCTGACAGCCGAAAGGGCGTTTAAGGCCGCGACGGCTAAGCCGGTGGAATCGTTAGCGAAAAGCCCGTCGCCGCCGGGCGTCAAGGAACTCGTCTCCTTGCGTATCGACCGTGACGTCTTAGATCACTTCCAGCAGGACGGCCCAGGCTGGCAAGAGCGCATCAACGCCGCGCTGAGACAAGCCGCCGGCAAATAGGCCGGCGCCGCCACTGTGGCGCCCATTCGTAGCCTCGACATTTCAGCCAAGGAGATTGCATTGGCCGATAACGCAAACAAGAACGCCGCCAACAGCCAGTTCAGGAAACTGCGGCAGGCCGAGGAAGGCAAGCGCGCGATGCTCGACTATGAGAATTCCGCCACGGCCATGCGCAACAAAACCGCGCGGCTGCGCGCGCTGCGGCTGGCGCGCGACGCGGAAGAAGCCGCGGCCGCAGCGGCGGCGCCGCCGGTGAAGAAAAAAGCGGCCAAGAAAAAACTGCCCGCGGTCGAATAGTGCCGCTCGGCTAGCGCGCCGTGCGCTGGCCGAAATCGATCAAGGTCTTGAGCGAGACAATGATCGCGAGCGGGGCGACTGAGCCCCAGCCGCGCGCCAGCCAGGCGCCGCAGATGATGCCGACCTGCATGAGGACGATGCGGCCCAACATGCCGCCGATGACGTTGCCGACGGGGTCGCCGGTGACGGCATTCGGCGGCGCGGCAGCGGCCGTAGCGATTCCCAGGCGGTGCAAAAACGTATCCACGAATTGCGGCCGGTAATCGCCGAGCAGCACCTCGATGCCGCCGCCGATCGTCACCAGCAGCAAGGGAATCCACGCCTCGGAGTTGATGTAGAACGTACGCAGGAAATCGCCGATGCTGTGCAGCCGGCGGAACCAGTCGCCGGAAAAGATCGCGCACAAAAACAGCAGATGGCCGGCGCAAAAGCCGGCCGCGGTGAGCGACATGAGCCCGACCAGCGAACCGTGGCTGGCCGGCACGACCTTACCGTTGATCGTCATGGTGCCCAGCAGCGCGGGCGGCACCAAAGCGATGCGCACCATCGTCCAGGCGGCGAGCACCACGGTTTCCGACCAGTACAGGATCAGTAGCTGAAACGCGTCCCAGTTCCAGGCCCACAGGCCGTAGAGCGGCAGCAGGTTGTAGACGGCAAACAGCAGCGCGACCAGTACGCGGATCGCTCGCCCGCTCTTGATCCAGCCCGCTGGCATTGCCCGTGTTCCGCCGCCGCGTAAGGAGAAGCACGCTAGCGTGCATGGCCGGCCGGCGGCAAAGGCGCCGGCCGATTGTCGAGACTAGCTAGGACGCCGCCTCCATGCGCATCACCGCCGCCAGCGCACCGACCAGAACCGCCACGCCCAGGCACCAGAATCCGACCAGCCAATACAACGTCGCCGAAGCCGCGCAGCCGGCGGCGAAATAGACGATGCTCAACGCCACGCGGGCGAAACGCGCGCGGGTCTCGGCGGTTTTCGCCGGTTCGGGGGCGATCAGCAGGTCGACGGCGTCAATGGTCGCCTGCGTGGTGTTGCCGGTCATGATCGTGGTCGGCGGCGAACTGGTGAAATGCACCCGTTGCAGCCCGTTCTGCAAAGCCATCGCGGCGATGCCGGCAAAACCGGTCAGCAAAGCGAGCGGGCTGTCCGGGTCGGGAAACGGACCGAAGCCGACCGCCGCGGCGAAGTAAGCGACCAGCAGCGCGAGTTCGGCGGTGAGCAGTATGCGCAGCACCGGCAGCTTGCGCGCGCGCAAGCCGGCGCCGGCAAGCCGCGCCAGCGCGATTACCAGGACGAATTCCGGCAGCGCCAGCAGTTTGCCGATGACGCCGTGGTGGCCGAGCACCAAGGCGGCGCCGAGGGTGACGAAGTTTCCGGTGACGTGAGCGGTGAACAGGCCCTGCAGGCCGAGGAACCCGGCGGTGTCGACAAAGCCGCCGTTGAACGACAGCAGGCCCGCAATCGCGGCCGGTCCGCCGAATGTCTTCATAGTGCGCGGGCCAGCACCCCCTCAGCCCTTATCCTTGACCGAGGTGTGCGGGCGGTCGCCGCCGCGCGCGTTCTCGGTATGCCACTGGCCTTTTTCGTCCTCATACTCGATGGTTTCGTTGTGGCCGGGCACTTCTTGCTCCTCGGCGGCCGCCCGCGCGGCGGCCAGCGCATCGGCATGGGTCGGGAACGGCTCGGAGAACACGCCGTTGACCTTGTAGGCCCAGCCGTTGTCGTGTTCGACGATTTCGTAAACGATATCCGACATGGGGCACCATTCCGTATTGGCTGACGATTGTCGCCGATAACGTAGCCCGGCGCGATCCGGTTGCACAGACCAATGCGGCGCGCGGCCGCCGGTTCCGCTAAGGCCCGCTCGCCAACCAGCGCCGCTCGCGTTCATAGAAGGCGGCAAGCAAATCGGGACGGTCGTCGCCGAGCAATTCGGGGTCGACCTTATAGCCGCGGCGCAACTGCGTATAGGCGAGGAACTTGTAGGACGGCCGCAGCGTCGCGATCACTTTCCAGTCCACCGGCAGCGGCTCGGACGGGTTGACGCTGCGCAGATGATCGCGCTGGTAGATGCCCTCGAACGAGGCCAGCCGCCAGCCCGCCGCGATGCGCACCAGGCGCGAGACGAAGCGGCAATACTGGAACGAGTCGAATTCTACGTTGTCGAAGGTGAGCCGGTCGAAGATGGCGGCCGGACTTTCGATCAGTGCGCGATCGTCGTTGATCTGCAGCGCGGTCGGAAAAATCCAGTGCTTGGCGGCGCTGGCGCCCGGCCCGCTCATCTTGCGGCGCGAGGCGTCGACAAAATCTTCAATGGTCCCGTCGAACCAGGTGGTGCGCACCGGCGCGTGTGGGACGTAGCTGGCGAGCAGGCCGCCCCAGTCGCGCTGGTCGCGATAGAAACGCTCGACGCGCACCAGATCGAAGATCTCGTCGCGCTCAAGCATATGATGCAGGCGCCGGTCGTCGGAAGTCGCGGTCATCGGTTGGCTCCTCAAAGTCCGCGCTCGCGCTTGAGGCGGTCGATGTAATTCACCACATCGGGCGGCAGCGTGCGCAGTCCCTGCTGGGCGGCTTTCGAGAGCACCGGCCGCCATCGCGAGCCCTTCAGGAAGGCCGGCTCGCGGCCGGGCGGAATGATGCGGTCGAACACCAGCACCACCACAATGGCCAACAGGCCGACGCGCAGCGCGCCCAACAGCGCGCCGGCCACCCGGTCGGGGATACTCGCCTGTGGGCTGACCATTTCGCTGATGGCAAACCGCAGCATGGCACTGAGCGCTATGCCGGCGATAAGGAATATCGCGCCGAACACCAGCCAGGCTTCGCCCGCCGGCAATTTGAATTTAGCGGCTAGCAGCGGGGACAATTGCGGCGCCAGCGCCACGGCGAGGGCCATGGCCGCCGCATAGCCGATAATGGTCGCCAGGCTGCGCAGCAGCCCGGACATGAAGCCCATGACCACCGCGACGAACAGACAGATGTAGATGGCGGCGTCGAAGGGGTTGGTCGGCAGGGAGCCCATTGCGATTTGCCTGGAGCGGATTACGCTTCGCATATTCGGGAATGAGAGGAGACGTTACATGGCGTTCACGGTTGCGAGCAACAGTTTCAAGGACGGCGATTACCTGCCCAAGGATTTCATCCTGTCGTCCGATTTCGGCTTCGGCTGCGCCGGCGGCAACAAGTCGCCGCATCTCAAGTGGGCGGGCGCGCCTGCCGGCACCAAGAGCTTCGCCGTCACCTGTTACGATCCCGACGCGCCGACCGGTTCCGGCTTCTGGCACTGGCTGGCGGTGAACATCCCGGCCGATGTGAGCGAACTGGCGCTCGGCGCCGGCAGCGCCGGCGGCAATATGCCGGCGGGCAGTCTGCAGACGCGCACCGATTTCGGCGCGCCCGGCTATGGTGGCCCGTGCCCGCCGGAGGGCGACCACCCGCACCGCTATCTGTTCACGGTGTTTGCGGTCGGCACCGACAAGCTGCCGGTCGCCGCCGATACCTCGGCCGCGGTGGTCGGCTTTAATCTGCATTTCGCCACGCTGGCGAAGGCGAGTATCATGGGCCTGTTCAAGCGCTAACACATTGGCGCGCGATGATCACCGGTCGGTTGTGACGCGGACCGCGGAGGGTGCGATGGCCTGGCTCGGGATGCTGATGCTCGGTTCCTTCATGGGCTTTATCATCGCCTACGGGATAAAACAGATTACGGACTGGTCGAAACCGGCGAACGTCTTCTCCGCCGTCACTTCGGCCGCCGTATCCGGCGCGATCTTTACGTTCATTCAGTATCTGGGCGGAAAGGAACTGGGGGCGGCCATATTTCTCTATCCCGTGGGGCTCGCCTATGGCGCGCTGTGCGCCAATCTTCGCTGGGTGACCGAGGCGGGCGCCGATCGAACCATCGCTTTCCTGCATATTGCCAGCTTCGCGATCGCATCAATCCTATTAGTCCTGGTGCTGTTGTCGGACCGGTTCCGCCATTTGCTGCCGCCATAGCGAAGGAGCCGCGGCCAGCACCGGCGGCACGATTCAACCTCAATTTTGCCACGCTGGCCAAGGCGAGTATCATTGGGCTAATCAAGCGGTGAGGGCGCCGGGAAACGGGCTGCCATCGCGCCAGGCGCAACAGAGACCATAACGGGAGAAACCATCATGCGAATTTCATCCGCTTTTCGTGCCGCACTGATCGCGCTGATCGCTTTCGCGGCCATCGGCCTGTCGTCGGCCGCGCGCGCCGACAGCGGCAGCATCAGCTTCCGCGTGGTCAAGGCCGGCTTCATTATCGGCGGCTCCGGCGGCAGCGGCACGCTCACCTTCCACGGCCGCAGCTATCCGATCTCGATCGGCGGCATTAGTTACGGCTTCACCTTCGGCGCCTCCGAGACGCGCTTCCACGGCACGGTGAGCAATATCCACCGGCCGTCGGATGTCGCCGGCGTCTATGCCGCCGGGAACGTCGGCGCGGCGCTCGGGCGCGGCGCACAGGCGATCGTGCTCACCAACCAGAAGGGCGCGGTGCTCTCGCTCACCGGCCGCTCGGCCGGCGCGATCGTCAGCGCCGACCTCAACGGCTTGGCGATTTCGGTGAGGTAGGGGCGAGCGCCGAGCGCAAAAAAGAAGACCGGGTGAAAGCCCGGTCTTTTGCGCGGTGCGCGCCGGTAACGCGCGGATCACGGTAAGCCCGCCTATACGGGTAATCATCGAGCCCGTACAATCGAAAACAGCACAGGCCGCGAAACATCGGCGGCAAACGTCGATTAGTGGAATTGGGGAGGCGATCATGCGCGGGAAAAGTGAAGTCGATGCGCAGCTGAAGCAGTCGCTGGGACAGGTCCTGAAAGAGATCGAACCGATCTTGCGGGCCGGCGGCGATCCGGCCGAAACAAAGTTCATGGAATGCTGCCGCTGCCTGTGGAAGGCCGACGGGATGGAACTGGTCGAGCCTTTTGTCGAAGCGGCCTTCGACATTCTGCCGCCGAAATCGCGCTCCGTGCTTTTTCAAAGAATGCTGACGATCGTCTATCTCGCGCAGGATAGCGAGAGCCGGAATGCGGCCCTTGCCGTGCCGTGAAGGCGGCGGGCATTTGAGCGTTCGATAGCGGGTTCGCGGGCTTTGCCGCGCCGCGCCCCTTCGCTCTCCGAGCTTCGGCGGACAAGTCACCAAACGCGCCCGCCCGCTAAATTCGGGCGCCGCGATTGTAGGCATCGACCAGCTGATTGTAGTCGCGCGAAAGCCGCGGCGGCGAGCCCTCGACCATCCAGCCGGCACCGTTGGCGTTGAGCATCATCTTGTCGCCGGCACTGTAGGGCACGTGATCGCGCAGGCGGCGCATCAGCTGCTTGGCCGTGACCAGGAACGACTTGGCGTTGCTCATGAAAAGTGAGCCGATCTTGCCGCCGCCGTCGGCGGCGGAGACCTGTTCGGTTGCCTTGACGATGTCTTCGTATTCCTTCAGCGCTTTTGTGATCGCGGCGAGCTCGGGCTTTGCCGCATTCTCCGCGCGCAGCACGCGCTTGGCGTGGATCATCAGCGCCTCGACGTGATAGCGCGCCTTGCGGCCTTCGCTTGCCTCGATCGCGGCGAGTTTCTCCAGCGCGCGTTTGTCGTTGATGGCTTCGACTTCGCCACGCAGCGCCCGGTCGGCGTGGGCGAACGCATCCCAGGCGGCGACCAAACGCGGATGCAGCGCCTTGCCCTTGGCCATCTTGTCGTCCTTGTAGTCCTCCGCGGAATAATAGTCGTCGGCCTCCTTGAGCAGCGGTTCGAGCTGGCCCGCGGCCTCCGCAAAGGCCGCGGCGGCGGCTTCCAGCGCGCCGTCGTGCGGCTCCAGCGCATTGGCCGCCTCGACGTTCTTCCTGCAGTCGGATGTGTCGTAGATGGTGTAGGTGCCGTAGATGATGCGCTCGCGGCCGGTCGGGCCGTTCTTGCTGGCCCAGCTGAAATAGCGCGAGCGCGAACTGTAGGCGCGCTCCGACAGCCGGTTGAGGCAGCCGACATAGGCGTTGAGTTTGGCGGTGGGCGAGGGCGCAGGTGGCGGCGTCTGGCCTTGGGCGGTGGCGACGTCGGCCAAGGAGGGCGCGAAGAGCGGCGCGAGAAGAAAAGTTGCGCCGAGGGCGAATGCAGAAAGCGGCTTCATGGTTACACCTTAAGTGCCAAGGGCGGCGCCCGCATCGGCGAACAATACAAAAGGTGCGCCTCGGTTGCCAAGGACCGTAGCCCGGATGAGCGAAGCGGAATGCGGGGTTGCGTACTGAGATGTTTGCCCCGGATTTCGCTTCGCTCATCCGGGCTACGATTGCTATCCGAATTTGACGACCACAGCCGCGACGCGGCCGCTCTTCCCTCTCACCTTGTGGGAGAGGGTGCCCGAGCCGAGGCGAAGCCGAGCGAGGGCGGGTGAGGGGGCGGAGTCTAGTTGCGGCACTACCCCCTCACCCGGCTCGTCTTCGCTGTCGCTCCGGCTCGCCACCCTCTCCCACAAGGGGAAAGGGATGCGAGTTCGTTGCTCGGTTGTGCGATAAAGAATATTGCTACGCAGTTTGCCCCTCATTACGTTGAGGCACTGTCATGCCAAGGAAGAAAAGCTCTGGCTCGACCAAATGGGTTGATCCCGACGATGCGCCGGAATTGACCAAGGCGTTCTTCGAGCGCGGCGAAATCCGCCACGGCGACAGGATCATTCGCCGCGGCCGCCCACCGCTGCCGAGCCCGAAGCAGGCGGTGAAGCTGCGCCTCGACGCCGACGTGCTCGCCGCCTACCGCAAGACCGGCAACGGCTGGCAGACGCGCATCAACGCGGATTTGCGGAAGGCGAGGAAGTTGAAGGCGGGGTGAGGGCGTAGGGTGGGCTAAGCGAAGCGAGCCCACCGTTTTCGATCGCCGCGTAATCGGTTGTATCTGGTGGGCTCGGCGCTTCGCGCCTTAGCCCACCCTACGTTTGCGAGGCCCTATTATTGAGGCAGGCTTGAGATCAACAACTCCAGAACTTCTATTGTGGACCGATCGGGGACGCCTGGGTAGCTTTTGACTGTCGAAAGGGCTTGTCGCGCAACTTCGCGCAATTGCTGTTTTCCTTCGCGCGTGTCGCGACTATCAGACACATTCTGAAGCGCAAGTGCGGCGTGGTAGAAAAGGAACGGCAACTCGGACGAGAATCGGTCTTTTAACCAGCCAACATCAGCGACCTTGGGCACCATCTGCATCATAGCTATGGCAGCCAATCGGCTGCCGGCAGAGCCAGAGCTTTTATAGACATCAATAAAATTTACGAGGCTGGGCGCAAGCGATCGCATCTTAACGACGATACGAGTCATAGCGCGCGTTCGAGGCTCTCCCGACGGAAGGATTCGTCTAATAGAGTCGGGGACTGTCAGAATTTCTGTGTGAGGCGGTTATCCGTCATGCACGCACGAAACGCTCTTTGAACATGACGGCGAATTGCGTCTTCGCCTCGGCCCACTCGCGCGGCGGCCGTTTCCATTCCGCAGCGGCGTGGTTCAAGACCAAGTATAACAGCTTCATCGCGGCATCGTCAGAGGGGAAATGCCCCCTGGTCCTGACGGCGCGGCGTAGTTTTGAGTTCAACGCCTCGATAGCATTCGTGGTGTAGATGATCCGCCGCACGCCTTCAGGGAAAGCAAAAAAGGGGATCACGAGTTCCCAGTTGCGGCGCCAACTCTGCGCGATTGCCGGATACTTTCCACCCCACGGACCTTGCGCGAAGGCGTCGAGGGCGGCCTGGCCGGCGGCGGCATCAACCGCGCGATAGACCGTGCGCAACGCCTGGGCGACACTTTTGCGATCCTTCCAGGAGGCAAAATCCATCGAATGGCGGATCAGGTGGACGATACATGTTTGTACGATGGTCTGCGGGAAAACGGCGGTAATGGCCTCGGGAAAGCCCTTCAGGCCGTCGACGACCGCGATGAGAATGTCCTGGACGCCGCGGGTCTTGAGCTCGTTGACGACGCGCAGCCAGAATTTGGCGCCCTCGGTCTGTTCGATCCAGATGCCGAGAATCTCCTTGGTGCCGTCCGGCAGGACGCCGAGCGCGATGTAAATCGCCTTGTTGCGCACGAAGCCTTCATCGCGGACCTTGACCCGGATGGCATCGAAGAACACCAGCGGGTAGCAGATATCGAGCGGGCGGTTTTGCCATTCCGTGACCTCGTCCAGCACCGCATCGGTGACCGCCGAGATCAAATCTGGCGAAACATCGATGCCATAGAGTTCCTCGAGATGGCCGCGGATCTCGCGAACCGTCATCCCGCGCGCATACATTGAGATAATCTTGTCATCGAAATCCGGGAACCTGCGCTGGTACTTGGCGATCAGTTTCGGATCGAAGGTGCCAGCTCGATCCCGCGGCACCGACAGCGTCATCTTCGAGGTGCCCGTCAGAACCGACTTCTTGGAGTAGCCGTTGCGGTGATTGGACTTGCCCTCAGCACCGTCCCCGTCCAGATGCTCGTCGATCTCGGTATTTAAAATCCGCTCGGAGAGCGCCTTCTTCAGCTCGTCGACCAACCCATCCTTATTGAATACGTCCTTGGGATCGCGGCCGGCCAGTAGCTGGTCCAGTAGGTCTTTCTCGATTGCCATATGATGCTCCTTTGGTTCTCATCATCATGGCCTCACACACAAGATTCCTGACAGTCCCATAAAGTCGTACTCTAAACAGAGGCGGTCCAACTCACTGAGAAGCTCTTGGGGGCTGACATCCTGCGCCTGCACGGCTATCCGCGCAGCAGCTTCGAATTGCTGTGACGTTATCTTTCCGCCCTTGTCGCCTCCGCCGTCGACCTCCGCATTTGCAACACGATCAAGCTCGAAGACCACCCCAGCCAACGAGGCTTTCTTTACTCGATCAAGAATTGTCGGAATTCTACCTAACGCCGATTTTATTTCACTTCTGAATAAAATAACGACGACAAGCAAAATCGCGGGCCAAGCCACAGCTCCAATGAGAGCGGCGATACTCGTCAACAGTTTGGCGTAGTCATCCATGGAGAGCGGTCACAATGCCTTATTACTCTCTTTCACCTTCTTCCGCCTTCGCGCAAGGCGCTACGGCGGACAAGCCGCCGCTGCCTCACTAAATCAGAACACCTTGTTGCTGTCCTTCACGGCGTCGGCCGGGACATAAACCTGCTCGCCCATCTGCTTAAATTTCTCCGACATCTCGGCCATGCCTTGTTCCTTTTCGTTCAAACCCTTCGCATAATCCCTCACATCCTGCGTGATCTTCATCGAGCAGAACTTCGGCCCGCACATCGAGCAGAAATGCGCCACCTTGTGCGCTTCCTTGGGCAGCGTCTCGTCGTGATATTCGCGCGCGGTGTCGGGATCGAGCCCGAGGTTGAACTGGTCCTGCCAGCGGAAGTCGAATCGTGCGCGGCTGAGCGCGTCGTCGCGCAGTTGCGCCGCCGGGTGGCCCTTGGCGAGGTCAGCCGCGTGCGCCGCGATCTTGTAGGTGATGACGCCGTCCTTGACGTCGTCGCGGTCGGGCAGGCCGAGATGCTCCTTCGGCGTCACGTAGCAGAGCATGGCGCAGCCGAACCAGCCGATCATGGCGGCGCCGATGCCGCTCGTGATGTGGTCGTAGCCGGGCGCGATGTCGGTGGTGAGCGGGCCGAGCGTGTAGAACGGCGCCTCGCCGCATTCGGCGAGCTGCTTGTCCATGTTGATCTTGATCTTGTGCATCGGCACGTGGCCGGGGCCTTCGATCATCACCTGGCAGCCTTTGTCCCAGGCGATCTTGGTGAGCTCGCCGAGCGTTTCCAGTTCGGCGAATTGCGCGCGGTCGTTGGCATCCGCAATCGAGCCGGGGCGCAGACCGTCGCCCAGTGAGAACGACACGTCGTATTGGCGCATGATGTCGCAGATTTCGTCGAAGCGCTCGTAGAGGAACAATTCCTTGTGGCGCGACAGGCACCACTTGGCCATGATCGAGCCGCCGCGCGAGACGATGCCGGTGACGCGGGTTGCGGTAAGCGGCACGTAAGCGAGCCGCACGCCGGCGTGGATGGTGAAATAGTCGACGCCTTGCTCGCACTGCTCGATCAGCGTGTCCTTGTAGCACTCCCAGTCGAGCTTGACCGGATCGCCGTCGACCTTCTCCAGCGCCTGATAGATCGGCACTGTTCCAATGGGGACTGGCGAATTGCGCAAAATCCATTCGCGGGTGTTGTGGATGTTGCGGCCGGTGGAGAGGTCCATCACGGTGTCGGCGCCCCAGCGGATCGCCCAGACCATCTTCTCGACTTCCTCTTCGACCGAGGAGGTGACGGCGGAGTTGCCGATATTGGCATTGATCTTGGTAAGGAAGTTGCGGCCGATGATCATCGGCTCCAGTTCGGCGTGGTTGATGTTGGAGGGAATGATGGCGCGCCCGCGCGCGACTTCCGAGCGCACGAATTCCGGCGTCACGAACGCCGGCAATGCGCCGCCAAACTGCTCGCCGTCGGCGAGCGCTGCTTCCGCGCGCTCTAATTGCTGCTTGCGGCCAAGGTTCTCGCGCTCGGCGACGTAGATCATTTCCTTGGTGATGACGCCCGCGCGCGCCCATTCGTACTGGGTGACCGGTTTTCCATCCAAAGCCCGCCACGGCTTCGGCGTGTTGGCGAAATTGCGCGCCAAATGCTTGCCGCTGACATTGCCGTTATCCACCGGCTGGATCGGCCGGCCTTCGTATTGCTCGACGCCGCCGCGTTCCTTAACCCAGTCGAGCCGGGTGCGGGCGAGGCCCTTCTCCACGTCGATCTTAACGTCCGCATCGGAATAGACGCCGGTGGTGTCATAGACCGGTAGCGGCGGTTCGCCGGAGGATGCATCCAGCTCGATCATGCGCCGAGGAACGCGCAGCTCGGGCGCGCTCGCGGGCGAGGAATAATCCTTCTTCGAGGATGACAGTGGGCCTGTGGTCACCTTGGGCGTGACCAGATCGGCGGATGTGACGGGCTTGTTCATTGTTTCATCTCCGATGCCGCGATGCTTACGTAACCCTTGAAAGTGAAGAACGCGCCGATCGCCAAAAAGACGATGCCGGCGCCGGTGAAAAATCCGTTACTGGTCATGAGCGCCCCGCCGACAAACGACACGAAGTTTGGCGCAATGATGCGGAACGCGCCGATGCCGGTGAAGATCCAGCCCAGCAGCGTGATCGCCGAACGCCAGTCGCGGGTCCAGGCGTGATGCGCGTTGAGGATCGTGAGACCGGCGAGCAGCAGCAGCACGCCGGAAAAATAGATGAAGGGGTAGCCGGACACGAACTGCCCGGCCATTTCGCGATACGCGGATCCGCTGGCGAGCATGCCGATGCCGATCGCGGAAAAAACCGGCCCAACCAGCCTCGCGATCGCCTGCGATCTCTGCATGGATCAATGTCCTGTCCCTTCGCCGGCATGACCCGGATCAGGTTCTAAGGGTTTTTCTCAGCCCTACCGGGGCACCCCTCGGGATGCACGTAATGTAGGCGTAAGGCAGGGGGTGTCAATAACACCTCCCGGCCGTGCTGGCCGAGCCCGCTAGCTGCCCGTCACTCGGCGGCTTCGGAGACCTTGTGGTGGTCGGTGGGCAAAGCCATCTCGGTCGGCAGCGACTTCGGTGCGCGCAATCGCACATAGATCTGCATGACGATCAGCAGCACGCACAGTCCGATGAACACCGCGCTGATCGGGTGCTTGACGAACACCCAGATGTCGCCGCGCGAAATCAGCATGGCGCGGCGGAAATTCTCCTCGAAGCGCGGACCCAGCACGAAGCCGAGCAAGATCGGCGCCGGATGAAAATCGAGCAGCAGCAGAATATAGCCGACGACGCCAATGACGATGACTTCGCCGACCTGGAACATGTCGTTGTTGGTGCTGTAGACGCCGATCGCCACGAAGAACATCGCGCTAGGATAAAGATATTTGTAGGGGATCGTCAGCAGCTTCACCCACAAGCCGATCATCGGCACGTTGAGGATGACCAGGATGATGTTGCCGATCCAAAAGCTGGCGATCAGGCCCCAGAAGATATCCGGGTGCTCGCTGATCAGCTGCGGGCCGGGCACGATGCCCTGAATCATCAGCGCGCCGAGGATCAGCGCCATCACCGCGTCGCCCGGAATGCCGAGGCTCATGGTCGGGATGAAATCGCCCTGCACCGAGGAGTGGGTCGAGGCTTCCGGGCAGGCGACGCCTTCGATCATGCCGGTGCCGAACAACTCGGGCGTCTTCGAGATCTTCTTTTCGGTGGCGTAGGAAATAAACGAGGCGATGGTCGGGCCGGTGCCGGGGATCAGCGCGCACAGGCTGCCGATCGCCGTGCCGCGGAACATGGCCGGAATCGCACGCCTGAATTCTTCGCGGGTGGGCCGCAGATCCTTGAATGTGACGTTGGTGTATTTGGTGTCGACCTCGGAGAGCTGATTGACGCTCTTCATGAACTCGGCGATGCCGAACAGGCCGAGCGCCAGCGCCACGATTTCCACGCCGTCGAACAGGTTGGGAATGCCGAAGGTGAAACGCGGCGTGCCGGTTTCGATGTCGCTGCCGACAATGCCGATCAGCAGCCCGCAAATGGTCATGGCGACGCCTTTGAGCGGCGAGCCGCGCGCCAGCGTCGAGCCGGCCAACAGGCCGAGCAGCATTAACGAACAGATTTCCGCCGGGCCGAATTTGAGCGCAACAATCACGAGGATCGGGGCGAGGAAGATCATCTCGGTAATGCCCCAGGAGGCGCCGACGAACGACGAGATGACGGTGATGCCGAGTGCGGCCCCGCCGCGGCCTTGCTTGGTGAGCGGGAAGCCGTCGAGACAGGTGACCGCGTGCGGCGGATGGCAGGGCAGGTTGAGCAGGATCGAGCAGATGGCGCCGCCATATTGCGAGCCGTAGAACACGCCCGCCAGCATCAGGATGGCGCCGACCGGCTTGATGCCGAAGGTGAGCGGCAACAGGATCGAGATGGTGGCCAATGGGCCCATGCCTGGCAGCACGCCGACCATGTTGCCGACGAACACGCCGATGAAGCACCACATCACGTTGTGCGGTTCGAGCGCGACGCCGAAGCCGTACCAGAGGTCTTGCAGTGCGGTCGCGAACATCAGAGGCCCCACTTGAACATCGGAAACGGAATTTTCAGCACGTAGGAGAACAGCAGCACGCCGAAGAAGGTGACGCCGGCTGCTAGGATCAACGAGCCTTTCAGCGTCGCGGTGCGGTCACCGAGCGAGGGCACGAACACGCAGGCGAAGGTCGCCGGCACCAGGCCGAAAAATTCGCCCAGGATAATGAACAACACGGGACCGGCCAGGATACATCCCCACGCATACCATTCCGGCTTTTCCGGCAGTATGCCTTCATCGTCGCTGAGCGGGGTGGCCACCGCCGCGCCCAGGATCAGCACGCCGACAAAGATGAGCGTGATCCCCAGCATCAAGGGGAACATGCCCGGACCCATGTGGGTGAGCGTGCCCAGCGTATAGGTCATGGAATCGAGCGTGACCGCCGCGCCGAGCAGGGTCATCAATCCGCCGGCGTAGAAGTCCCGCTTTTTCGTCAGCGTGCGGAACAAGGCGTATCCTCCGAGCGTTTTTTGTTTTGGATTATTTCAACGAGCGGGACGGCATCCCTTATCTTTAGTCTAGTGCGGGGGGTATTTCTATATGCCCCGGGAGCCGCACGCCACGGCGTGGGATGGCCTGCTAAGTTCTAGCGGCCGCGTCGGGCACCGTTCCCGGTCGGTTCCAGGGCGAGCGCCGCAAGGCGGCCTGGCATGCGGTCTTGATTGCCCAAGCGGCCGGCACTTTTCACGGCCCTAAAGGACGGCCGGTTCGGGGCGCTTTGCTGTGTGAAACGGTTGGAAATGGCCGTCTGCAGCGAAAAGCCGCAGGGCGCGGCGCGTTGGCGCTTTGCCGCGAAGTAAAAGGCAGCCCAGCCCTAGAAGTTGTGTTTTTGGAAGCCGCAGAATTTTTGCAGTGCCGCGAACAGGTCCTGGGTGTCGAACGATTTGGTGAACACCTTTAACGCACCCGGCCGCCCGCCGATTTCCCGCTTCAGGGATTGTTCGGTCAGTTCGCTGAGCTTGCGCGCGCTGATCACGAAGACCGGGATATTTTCGGTCGTCGGCGTGCTGCGCAGCCGGTACAACAGAAATTGGGCATCGCCGTCCGGCATGAAATTATCGGTGATGATGACGGTCGGCTTGTCCTTCATGGCGATGCGATGGCCCTGCGTGGCGTCCGGCGCATAGAGCGTGTCGACGCCGAATTTGTTGAGCCGGGTGGCGAGGAATTTTTCGATGTCCGGGTCGTCGTCGACTACGAGCACGCGCGGGCGTCGCGGGATTTCGGTGTCGATTGCTGGAGCTTCGATGCCGGCAAACTGAGGCGCCATGTCGGGATAGATTTCAGCCAGCGCGCCTTCGACGCTATTCCAGAAATTAGGACCTTTGCGGCCATAAAACATGCCGAGGCTTTCGCAACGCTCGGCCGTCTCCGGGTCCGAACTGCCGGTGACCACGACCACTTCCATCGCCCGGTTGGTCGGATCGAGCAGGCGCGTGCACACCGACAATCCGTCCAGTTCCGGCATGTTGACGTCGACGATCAGGATGTCGGGGTGGCTGCGGCGCGCCTTAATCAGCAATTGAATACCGTTGGTCGCGGTTTCGACCTTGAAGCCCATTTTCACGCAGCGGTCTGCGAGAATGCGCACGATCGCCGGATCGTCGTCGGCGATGAGCATCTTGGGCGCCTTGGCTGGCGCTTCGAAAATATCCTGCATGTCCGTCTCCCCACTTGGCCTGTTCGATCAGGCGCGTTCGATCGTTTCCAGAAGTGCGTCCAGATTGGCTTCCACCGTTCCGGGAGCGCCGCGGCCCGCGCGCCGCTCGATGATGGCGTCTTCCAGCGATGCCGCCGTCGTGCTCACTGTCTGGTAGTCGAAAACGCCGGCCGCGCCGGCGAGCTTGTGCACGAACGACTGAAATTCGTCCGGCACGAACGAGGAATCCGCACCGTTGCGCAGTTTGTCCCGGAATGTCGCGAGCGTCGCCGCGTCGCCGCGCAGGCGCTGGGCGAAGTTATAGCCGGCGGTCGCAAGCTTTATTGTCTGCATGTGGCGGCGCACGGTTTCCGCAAGCTTGACCGGATAGAACGGCTTGGCAATGACCGCGACGGCGCCGAGCGACATCAAATGCTCGCGCTCGGCGGGCGGGCAGCGCGCGGTGATAAAGATAACCGGGATCTTCGCCATGGCAGCGTCTTCCCGCATGCACGCCAGCATGGCCGGCCCGTCCATGTCCGGCATAATGACGTCGAGAATGATCAATTCGGGATCCCAACCGGGAATGGCCGCGAGCGCCTCTTTGGCGCCGGTACAGCTCATCACCACGAATTCGGCATCGAAACCGAGGGCGAGTTCGACCACGTCCCGCATCAGGGGATCGTCGTCGACATGAAGAATGCGAAACGAATTCACACCGACACCTTTTCAACGCAGTCGATCACGCGTGCAGTCTTGCCACGGCAACCATTAATTTTTCCAGTGTGGCGATCGCCGTCAAATCCGTCGATCGCGTATCATGGTGTGGCAAGCGCACTCGCGTCCGTAACATGATAAGGCGCTGCGGTAGCGGCGGCGTTGAAATTGCGCGGCGTGGATGGCTGCGCGTTTACACGGATGCAAAAATTTGCGGTTCCAAGGTAACGAAATTGCTGCCGATATGTGCGTGGCGGTAAGCCGGTAACGGCGGCGTCGCTCTTGCAATGCGCGAGAATCCACGCCGGTTTTTCGGCGCGGTCTTAGAAATGCCGATAAAATCGGAGCATCATTGAGCCGGTTCCGGTTATGGTGCGGCGTCTGGCGTTCGACTACAATCACATCAAATCAGCCTATGCCGAGTCCGGTCGCGCCATGGATGCACAAAAAGCGGTTGGATCGCAGCCATCGCGTCCGGACAATTCAAAGCTCGATGCCAACGACAAAGAGGAGTCGCGCCGTCCGCTCCTCGTCCTGTCGGTCGCAGCGCTTGGCGTGGTGTACGGCGATATCGGCACAAGCCCGCTCTATGCGCTGAAACAGTGCTTCCACGGCGCCCATGGCATCGCCGCGACCACGGAAAATGTGCTCGGCATTCTTTCGCTAATTGTGTGGTCGCTGATTCTGGTCGTGTCGGTGAAATACCTTTTGTTCGTTTTGCGGGCCGACAACAAGGGCGAAGGTGGCATCATTGCGCTCGTTGCATTGTTGAATCCTTGGAATTCGGCATCGGGGTCGCCGCGCCACATATTGATGTTGATGGGTCTGTTTGGCGCTGCTCTGCTTTATGGCGACGGCACGATCACTCCCGCGATTTCCGTGCTCAGCGCCGTCGAGGGCCTGAAATTGGCGACCCCGGTGTTCGATCAATTCGTCGTGCCGATAGCCGTCGCGATACTTTTCGCACTTTTTGCATATCAGAGACACGGCACCACAAAAATCGGCGCACTGTTCGGGCCGGTCATGCTGGGATGGTTTGCTGTCTTGGGCATCCTCGGAATCCTGGGCATTGCCAGGCAGCCTCAGGTGTTTTCGGCGATACATCCCGGCTACGCAGTTGGCTTCTTGCTAGACAATGGGTTGCTTGGCTTCATCGTTTTAGGAACAGTATTTCTCGCGGTCACCGGCGCCGAAACGCTTTATGCGGATATGGGACATTTCGGGCGCCAGCCGATCCGTCTGGCGTGGTTTGCGCTCGCGTTGCCAACATTGCTGCTGAACTATTTCGGGCAGGGTGCCCTCATTCTGAGCGACGCCGGCTCGATCACGCATCCATTCTATGGCCTCGGGCCGAAATGGACGCATTACCCGCTAGTAATCCTGGCAACGACGGCAACGGTGATCGCGTCTCAAGCGGTGATTTCGGGGGCGTTTTCGTTGACGCGCCAGGCCATCCAACTCGGGCAATTTCCGCGTCTCAAGATCGTTCAGACCGATCGCGAGCATATCGGTCAAATCTATATACCATTCGTCAACTGGGCGCTGATGCTGGCAACGATCGGGTTGGTGATCGGTTTTGAATCATCCAATAATCTGGCTTCCGCCTATGGGCTCGCCGTCTCGGCCGATATGGTGATCACCACGATCCTGGCATTCTTCGTCGCGTTGCGGTTTGGCTGGCATCCGGTGCTGGCGGGACTCTTAGCGGCGACGTTCCTTGTCGTCGATCTCGCATTTCTGGGCGCGAATCTTTTCAAATTTTTCAGTGGCGGCTGGTATCCGGTGCTGATCGCCGGGTTCGTGTTTGCCATCATGGCAGTCTGGCGGCACGGCGTGGCGCGGCTGCGTGCCTACACGGCGGAGGACCGCGAACCGCTCGATGAATTTCTCAAACGAATTTCAGCGCCGCCGCTACAGCGCGTTCCCGGCACCGCCGTATTTATGACATCCAGGACGAACGAGACGCCGATGCTGCTCACACACACGCTCGAACATAATCAGGTGCTGCACGAACGCGTTATATTGGTCACGGTTCAAATCGAAGACGTGCCGCGGGTTGCGAGCGCCGACCGCGTTGAACACGAGGAATTACCGCTCGGGTTTCATCGTGTCGTTCTTCATTACGGATTCATGCAGAGCCCGAACGTGCCGGTGGCGTTGCGGTTCAGCGAACGGCTTGGCCTCGACGTCGACCCGGACGCCGCAACCTTTTTCCTTGGCCACGAGGAGATTATCCCGGCGCGGGGCACCTCCGCGCTCAAATTATTTCAGATGCAGATTTTTGCGTTTCTGTGGCGGAATGCGACCCGGGCGACCGCCTTCTACAACATACCCTCCGAGCGCGTTGTGGCCATCGGACTGCAGGTGGAAATTTAGTCCCGCTGTCCGGCGTCGCACGGTTTAGCGCGGCGATCCCATGCGGTTAAGCTTGAGCACGGTGTAAACGGTATCGCTTGCCGGGGTCGGGATATGGAATTCGCGGCCGAGTTCGCGCACCTTGCCGGCGAGCCAGTCGAGTTCCAGGCGGTTGCCACGCTCGAGATCGTGCGCCATCGAGGCTTTCATGCCGGGCTCGACCTTGTTCATCAGAAAATCCATGCGGCTGTCGAGAAAAGCGGGATCGAGCGCGACGCCCTTGGCCTTGCCGACGGCAAAGGCCTCTTCCATCAGTGCCCGGAAGAAGCCGCGCAGTTCGGGGTCGGCGCGGATCGCGCCGATCGGCGAACGCAAGGCGGCGGTCGAGCCGGCCATGGCAGTGAGGAAGATGAATTTCTGCCAGCGCTCGCGCTCGATATCGGCGGAGAGATCGATGTCGAGCTTGGCGGCTTTGCCGGCGTCGGCGAAGGCTTGCAGTACGGCATCGGGGCGTTTGTCGGCGCGGCCGAAGCGTACGGTGGCGAAACTGCTGGTTTGTTTGATGACGCCGGGCGCCTCGATCACGCTGGCGATATAGGCGACGCCGCCGACGGTCTGCTCGCGGCCGAGGATCGGCGCCACGCGCTCGACGCTGTCGACGCCGTTCTGCAACGTGATGACGCGGCTATTGGGCCCGACCAAAGGCTTGGTCCGCTCGGCGGCCTGCTCGGTATCCCACAGCTTGACCGCGAACAGCACGATGTCGACCGGGCCGACGCTTGCCGGGTCGTCGGTGACGTTGACTTTGGGCAAATGCAGGTTGCCGTGCACGCTGTCGAGTTTGAGGCCGTTATTCTTGATGGCGGCGAGATTGGCGCCGCGCGCGATGAAGAAGACGTCGTGACCGGCGGCCGCCAAGCGCGCGCCGAAATAACCGCCAACCGCCCCCGCCGCCATGGCCGCAATACGCATGAAACTGCTCCCGCGTTCAAACCGACACGAAGTATAGCAATAAATTGCACGGCGCTAGCGCCACCGATAGGCTGGGGCGAACCCGCTTCGCAACAACCAGAGCCATCGCAATGGGTCGCGCATTAATCATCGGCGGCTCGCTTGGCGGGTTGTTCGCCGGCCTGCTGCTGCGCCAGGCCGGTTGGGACGTGACGGTGTTCGAACGCAGCGCCGGCGACCTCGCCAGCCGCGGCGTCGGCATCGGCACGCATGTCGAGCTGTTTGCGGTCATGCGCCAACTCGGCATCGCGGTCGACGAGTCGATTGGCGTCGCCGTCACCTCGCGCATCTGCCTCGATCGCGACGGCGCGGTGATCGCGCGCCTGCCATTCGACAAAATCCTCAGCTCCTGGGCCTTGTTCTACCGCGCGCTACGCCGGCTTCTGCCGGACGCCTGCTACCGGCCGGGCATGGAGCTGACGGATATCGCCCGACACGAAGATGGCGTCAGCGCAGTGTTTGCCGATGGTACCAAAGTTGCGGGCGACCTCCTGATCGGCGCTGACGGCCTGCATTCCACGGTGCGGGCGCGCGCCTTCGTCGGACCGGCGCCGAGCTATGCCGGCTACGTCGCCTGGCGCGGCGTGATCGAGGAACCGGCGGTGCCAGCGGCCGCGCGCGAGCTGCGCGAATCTTACGTCTTTTTCCTGACGCCGCGCGAGATGGTGCTGTCCTATCTGCAGCCGGGCGCCGCCGACGATCGCCGTTCCGGCCGTCGGCGGATGAACTGGCTGTGGTACCATCCGGTGCATGCGACCGAGACGCTGCCGGATCTCTGTACCGACGCAAGCGGGCGCCACCACGTCGCCATTCCGCCGCCGCTGATCCGCCCCGACGTGATCGCCGCGTTCCGCGCGCAAGCGCGTGCGATCCTGCCGCCGCAATTCATCGCGCTGATCGAGGCGACGCCGGCGCCGTTCTTTCAGCCGATCTTCGATCTGGATTCGCCGCGCATGGTCGCCGGCCGCGTGGCGCTGTTAGGGGATGCCGGCTTTGTCGCGCGCCCGCATGTCGGCGCCGGTGTGACCAAGGCGGCGTTAAATGCGGCCTGGCTCGCCGATGCGCTTGCGGCGAGGCCCGGCGATATCGATCGTGGGCTAGCGGATTACGAAACGCGGGCGCGCGCGTTCGGGTCGGCCTTGGTTGCGCGCGCGCGCTTTGTCGGGGCCTACCTGGAAGATCCGCCGCGCTTGGGCCTTAAGCCCGATCCATTGCCGCTCATGCGGGCCATCGGCGCGCCGCTGCGCGACATCCCCGAACTGGCGGCGAGCATTTGAATTGAAAATGCCGCGCGCCGAATGGCGGACTTCGGCACCCGCGCGCGATCAATCTTTGTGCTGGTGCCAGCTGACCGTCGCTTCCGGTACGCTGTCGGTTGAGGCGAAATAGGGCTTGATGTCGAGCAGCGGGGTGCCGTCCAGACAGTCGAGCCCGACCACCGACAGTTTGTTGCCCTCGATGCCGAGCAGCTTGACCACGCTCAAGGCGATCGGGTTGGGGCGTGCCGGCGAGCGCAGAGCAAAAGTGCCGCGCGGGGTTCCGTAGTGCCGAGGCACTTGCAGAACAAGGTCTCTGGGCGACTTGTTCATCCAGTACAACACGATGAGGTGGCTGCACGTCGCCACGTCTTTGAGGCCGGCGGCCCAGCGCGGATCGAGCTCGACGGTGCAGACCGCGTCGGACTCGCGGGCGTTTTTCGGGCAGTCCTGGCGCTCTTTCCAGGGCGTGCGGATGCGCCCGATATAATACAGGCCGGCTTCGGTTTTTGCCGGCAAATCAACCGCTTGCTCGCCGTCGCGCACGCCGAAATCCTGGCTCATCGGGGCCTCCTTTTGCCGGCGCGATTGTACCTTGCAGCGGGCCGTTTCAACGTATAAAGATATCTTTATATAGTGGGAACCAGCCCATAGGGCCGGTCGTTCAACGCCAATGGCCACTGCAAAACTTCGCTTTGACGCCCTCAATGCGGCCCTGAAAGCTGCGGGCGAGGAAACGCGCCTGCGCGTGCTGGCGCTGCTTTCCGAGGCCGAACTGACCGTCTCCGACTTGACCGACATCCTGCGCCAGTCGCAGCCGCGCATCTCGCGCCATCTCAAGCTGCTGGCCGAGGCCGGCCTGGTCGAGCGCTTCCGCGAGGGCACCTGGGCGTTCTTCCGGCTGGCCGAGCGCGGCGGCGGCGCCGAGGTGGCGCGCGCGCTGCTTGAGCGGCTCGACCCCGCCGACCAGACCATCGCGCGCGACTGCGCACGGCTCGCCTCGGTGCGGCAGGCGCGTGCCGCCGCAGCGCAAGCTTATTTCCGCGCGCACGCCGCCGAATGGGACCGCATCCGCAAGCTGCACGTGGCCGACGCTGCGGTGGAAGCGGCGATCCGCGCCGCGCTCGCGGATAAGCCATTCCGCTCGCTCTTGGATCTCGGCACCGGCACCGGGCGCATGCTGGAACTATTCGGCCCCGAGATCGAGCGCGGGCTCGGCCTCGACCTCTCGCTCGACATGCTGCTGCTCGCGCGCGACCGGCTCGAGCGCGCCGGCCTGAAAAATTGCAGCGTGCGGCAAGGCGACATCTACGATCTGCCGCTCGCCAATGACAGCTTCGATGTCGTCATCGTGCACCAGGTGCTGCACTTCCTCGACGACGGCGCGCGCGCGATCAAAGAGGCGGCACGGGTGCTGCGGCCGGGCGGCCGCCTCCTGGTGGTCGATTTCGCGCCGCACGAGCAGGAATTCCTGCGCGAGCAGTTCGCCCATCGCCGGCTCGGCTTTGCATCGGAGACGGTGACACAATGGATGACCGCGTCCGGACTCGAACCGGTGCTGCACAAGTCGCTGGCACCGGAGCCGGGCTCCGACGGCAAGATCGCGGTGTCGCTCTGGCTCGCGCGCGACGCCCGCGCGCTGATGGCCTCACCGGCGCAGCGTGAGGTGGCGTGATGAGCGTTTACCCGCGCCTCAGCCGATTCATGCCGGCCGGCCATCGCCGTATCGCGGTTTCGTTCGAGTTTTTTCCACCCTCCACCGAGGAGATGGAGAAGACCCTGTGGGAGTCGGTCGAACGGCTGAAACCGCTCAGCCCGCAATTCGTCTCCGTCACTTATGGTGCCGGCGGCGCCACGCGCGAGCGCACGCACGCGACGGTCCGCCGCATTCTGGCCGAAACGGCACTGGTTCCGGCTGCGCACTTGACCTGCATCGCGGCCACGCGCGCGGAGGTCGACGCCATCGTGTGCAGCTACGGCGCGGCTGGCGTGCGTCACATCGTGGCGCTGCGCGGCGATTCCGTTGGCGGGCCGGGCAGCAAATATGCGCCGCACCCGGGCGGCTATCAGAACGCGGCCGATCTGGTCGGCGGCATCAAACGTATCAACCGCGATTTCGAGATATCGGTGTCGGCCTATCCGGAAAAACATCCCGACAGCCCGACGGCAGAGGCCGATATCGATATGTTGAAGGCCAAGGTCGACGCCGGGGCGTCGCGCGCCATCACGCAGTTCTTCTTCGAGAACGATCTCTATTTCCGTTATCTCGACCGGGTGCGCGCGCGCGGCATCGATATCCCGATCGTGCCGGGCATCCTGCCGGTACAGAACTTCAAGGCGGCGACCAATTTTGCCGCGCGCGCCGGTGCTTCGGTGCCGGTGTGGCTGGCGGAACGTTTCCAGGGCCTCGACAACGACCCGACCACCCGCAAGCTGATCGCCGCCGCGGTCGCCGCCGAGCAGGTGATCGACCTGTTCGACCGCGGCGTCACCACGTTTCACTTCTACACCATGAACCGTGCCGACTTGGTCTACGCCATCTGCCATTTGCTCGGCTTGCGGCCGGCGACGCAGGAGGCGGCGTGATGGCGGGCGGTGGCGTACGAAACGAGTTTCTCGGGCTGCTCAAACAACGCATCCTGGTGCTCGATGGCGCCATGGGCACCATGATCCAGGCGCTTAAACTGGACGAGGAAGGCTACCGCGGCGCCCGTTTCGACGCCTGGAACCGCGAGGTGCGTGGCAATAACGATCTGCTCAATCTGAGCCGGCCGGACGCGGTGCGTGAAATTCATCTCGCATACTTTCGCGCTGGCGCCGACATCGTCTCCACCAACACGTTCTCCTCCACCAAAATCGCGCAGGCCGATTACGGCATGGAGGGCATCGCCTACGAGCTCAACGTTGCGGGCTCGCGGCTGGCGCGCGAGGCGGCGAGCGCGGCGGAAAAGCAAGATGGACGCCGCCGTTTCGTGGCCGGCGCGCTCGGGCCGACCAACCGCACCGCCTCGATTTCGCCGGACGTGAGCAATCCGGGCTTCCGCGCCATCAGCTTCGACCAATTGCGCGAAGCCTACGGCGAGCAGATCAAGGGCCTGATCGACGGCGGCGCCGATTTGCTGCTGATCGAGACCATCTTCGACACGCTCAACGCCAAGGCGGCGATCTACGCCATTGCCGAGGTTGGCGCCGAGCGCGGGCTGGATTTGCCGGTGATGATCTCCGGCACCATCACCGACCGCTCCGGCCGCCTGCTGTCGGGGCAGACGCCGGCGGCGTTCTGGAATTCGGTGCGTCACGCCAACCCGGTCACCCTGGGCCTGAACTGTGCGCTCGGCGCGCGCGAGATGCGCGCCCATATCGCGGAGCTTGGCCGCGTCGCCGACACTTATATTTGCGCTTATCCGAATGCCGGCCTGCCCAACGAATTTGGCTATTACGACGAGAGCCCGGATTATATGGCCGAACTGCTGGGCGAGTTTGCCGACGCCGGACTGGTCAATGTGGTCGGCGGCTGCTGCGGCACCACCCCCGAGCATATTGCCGCGATCGCGAAAGCCGTCGCCGGCAAGGCGCCGCGCCCGATTCCGGAAATTCCGCGCCAGCTTCGGCTGTCGGGGCTGGAAGCCTTCACGCTCACGCCGGAAATCCCTTTCGTGAATATCGGCGAGCGCACCAATGTCACCGGCTCGGCCAAGTTCCGCAAACTAATCACCGCCGGCGACTTTGCCAGCGCCTTGAGTATCGCGCGCGAGCAGGTGGAGAACGGCGCGCAGGTGATCGACGTCAATATGGACGAGGGCCTGCTCAATTCGGAAGCCGCGATGGTGACCTTCCTCAATCTGATCGCCGCCGAGCCGGACATCGCGCGCGTGCCGGTAATGGTCGATTCCTCGAAATTCTCGGTAATCGAAGCGGGCTTGAAATGCATTCAAGGCAAGGCTGTGGTCAATTCGATTTCCATGAAGGAGGGCGAGGCGGCCTTCATCGAGCACGCCAAGATCGTGCGCCGCTACGGCGCCGCCGTGGTAGTGATGGCGTTCGACGAAAAGGGCCAGGCCGACACGCTCGAACGCAAAACCAAAATCAGCAAGCGCGCCTACGACATATTGGTGAACCAGGTCGGCTTTCCGCCCGAGGACATCATTTTCGATCCGAATATCTTCGCCGTCGCCACCGGCATGGAGGAGCACAACAATTACGGCCTCGACTTCATCGAGGCGGCGCGCTGGATCAGAGCGAACTTGGCCTTTGTGCATGTGTCGGGCGGCGTTTCCAATCTCTCGTTTTCGTTCCGAGGCAACGAACGCCTGCGCGAGGCCATGCATTCGGTATTCCTGTTCCACGCCATCAAGGCCGGCATGGATTTAGGCATCGTCAATGCCGGACAGATCGCGGTCTATGACGGCCTCGATCCGGAGCTGCGCGCGGCTTGCGAGGACGTGGTGCTCAACCGCCGGCCCGACGCCTCCGAGCGGCTGCTGGCGCTGGCCGATAAATTCCGCGGCGCCGGGCAGGAGGCAAAGCAGGTCGATCTCGCCTGGCGCGAGCGGCCGGTGGATAAGCGGCTGGCGCACGCGCTGGTGCACGGTATCACCGATTTCATCGAGATCGACGTCGAGGAGGCGCGTAAGGAGGCCAAACGCCCGCTCGACGTGATCGAAGGCCCGCTGATGGACGGCATGAACATCGTCGGTGACCTGTTCGGGTCCGGCAAAATGTTTTTGCCGCAGGTGGTGAAATCGGCGCGCGTCATGAAGCAGGCGGTCGCTTGTCTCATGCCCTTTATGGAGCAGGAGAAGGACGGCCGCGCGCACAACTCGTCCAACGGCAAGATCGTGATGGCGACCGTCAAGGGCGATGTGCACGACATCGGCAAGAACATCGTCGGCGTCGTGCTCCAATGCAACAATTACGAGGTGATCGACCTCGGCGTCATGGTGCCGGCGGCGAAAATCCTGGAGACTGCGCGCGCCGAGAAGGCCGACATCATCGGGCTGTCCGGGCTGATCACTCCCTCGCTCGACGAGATGTGCCACGTGGCGGCCGAGATGGAGCGGCATGGTTTCGAATTGCCGCTGTTGATCGGCGGCGCCACCACCAGCCGCGTGCACACGGCGGTGAAAATCCACCCGAACTACAAACGCGGCCAGGCGGTCTATGTGAACGACGCCAGCCGCGCGGTCGGCGTGGCGCAGGCGCTGATGTCGGGCCAGGCCAAGCCCGGCTACATCGCCGAGCTGCGTGGCGAATATAGCAAGCTCGCCGCCGCGCACGCGCGCGCGCAGGCCGACAAGGTGCGGCTGCCGCTTTCCGCCGCGCGCGCTAATGCGCCCAAGCTCGACTGGTCGGGCGCCTATCGGCCGCCGAAGCCGGGCTTCCTGGGCAGCAAGACGCTGGCCGATTATCCGATCGCGGAATTGGTCGATTATATCGACTGGACGCCGTTCTTCTCGACCTGGGAATTGCAGGGCAAGTATCCCGCCATTCTCGACGACGCAAAATTTGGCCAAGTGGCGCGCTCCCTGTTCGACGATGCCCGCGCCATGCTCGACAAGATCGTGGCCGAGCGCTGGTTCACGGCGAGCGCCGCGTTCGGCTTCTGGCCGGCCAATGCGCAGGGCGACGATATTCTGGTTTATGCCGACGAGGCGCGCGACAAGCCGCTGGCTGTGCTGCATAGCCTGCGCCAGCAGTTGTCCAAGCGCGAAGGCCGGTACAACGAGGCGCTCAGCGATTTTCTAGCGCCGCGCGACAGCGGCCTGGCCGATTACATCGGCGCCTTTGTCGTCACCGCCGGCATCGGCGAGGACGCGGTCGCTGATCGCTTCAAGCGGGCGAATGACGATTACTCCGCCATCATGGTCAAGGCGCTGGCCGATCGCCTGGCCGAGGCCTTCGCTGAGCGCCTGCACAGCCTCGTGCGCCGGGAGTTCTGGGGTTATGCGCGCGACGAGGCGCTCGGCCGCGACGAATTGATCGCCGAGAAATATCGCGGTATCCGCCCGGCGCCCGGCTATCCGGCGCAGCCCGATCACACGGAAAAGGGCACGCTGTTCCGCCTGCTGCAAGCTGAACGCGTCGGCGTCAAGCTGACCGAAAGCTTCGCCATGTGGCCGGGCGCGGCGGTGTGCGGGCTCTATTTCAGCCATCCGCAGAGCCACTATTTCGGCGTCGGCAAGATTGAGCGCGACCAGGTCGAGGATTACGCCAAGCGCAAGGGCTGGACGGTCGCGGAGTGCGAACGCTGGCTGGCGCCGATCCTCAATTATACAGCGCAGCCCGCACCCAGCATCGTGGCGGCGTAAGTCACGGCCTATGCAATAAACAAAACACCGGAGAGGGGTGCTCTCCGGTGTTTAGACTATTGGCCGGTTTCACACCGGCAATTCTTGGTTTGGCGTCGTCGTCGGCCGCTTGAACTCAGAATGCCCCCAGTAAAACCGCACCGACGAAAACGAACACGGCGCATACAGCGAGCACTTCGAATCTCAAGGCAAGGTCCACGGCAGGTGCCTCCCTTGTTGATGTGGTCCAAGTTTAGCAGAGAACGCCATGACCCTGAAGCGGGTTGCAAGCCGGCCCGGTTAAATTTGTGCCCGCCGCCATGCGCGGCCGGAATGGTTGCGGCAAGCTCTTGATCGTGCGCCATAAAACAACGGTGTGCAGAGCAATAAGCCGGTGCATCATTTGTGGGCAGGTGGACCTCAATGACAAATTCGCGACGGGCGCGGCGCTTTCCGGGTGTTCCCATTAGGGCGAAATGCCCAAGCCTGCCTGTTCGGCCGCGGCAGCGACGGCAACCAATCCTTATCCTTAACGAATTCGCGTGCCATCAGCATTGAAGTCTCGTTAAAGGACCTGCCCGCATTTTCGCGGGTATGAAACGTGGGGTTCCCTTCTATTTGGCTGGTGCGCTGGGGTTGCTGGCGCTCGCCGGCTGCGGGCGCAGTTTCCTGCATTTTGGCGAGGAGCGCGCAGCCTGGCGGCACGACGCCGAGGTTACCTGCATGAAGTCGGGCGCGGTCAAGATCGGCGCCGGCGTCGAAAAGATGCAGCCGATCGAAGGGCCCGGCATGTGCGGCGCCGATTTCCCGCTCAAGGTGGCGGTGTTGGGTGAGAGCTCCGCCATGAGCTATGGCGACGATCTGCGTCCGCCGGCCGCAATCCCCAATGCCCCCGCCGCGCAGCCGCGCTGGCCGCTGGACGAGCCGCGTTATCGGCCGCCAGCGCCGGTGCGGCCGGTTGAAGTCGCGCCGGTGCAGAGCATACCCATGCAAGGCGGCAACATGCGCTGGGTGCCGGGATCGCCGGGCATCGAGCGGCCCGACACCGCCGCACCGGCCGGCCGCCCGATGTCGATCTATGCGCCAGGCGTGGCGCAGCCCAACGATATTCCCGACGACGCCGTGCTGCCGCCCGGCCGCGCCGCGCCGGCTTATCCGCGCGCGCAGCCAGCCTATAACGCGCCGGTCTATCGGTCGCCGCCGCAGCGCGCCCTGCCGCCGCTCGGACCGATGCGCGGTCCGAACACGACCGCGGCGATCATGCCGGCAACGGTGACGCCGCCAGCGACGCTCGCCTGTCCATTGGTCTCCGCGCTCGACCGCTGGGTCAGCGAAGGCGTGCAACCGGCGGCCTTACACTGGTTCGGCACGCCGGTCAGCGAGATCAAGCAGATCTCGGCTTACTCGTGCCGCGAAATGGTCGGCTCGGGAACCTCGACGATTTCCGAACACGCCTTTGGCAATGCGCTCGACATCGCCGCCTTCACCTTCGCCGACGGCCGCAAGATCACGGTCAAGAACGGCTGGCACGGCACGCCGGAAGAGCAGGGCTTCCTGCACGACGTGCAACTCTATGCTTGCGAGACCTTCAACACGGTGCTGGCGCCCGGCTACAACGCCGCTCACTACGACCACATCCATGTCGACCTGATGCGGCGCGCGAGCGGCCACCACCCCTGCCGGCCGGATGCGATCCCAGGCGAACAGGTGGCGGCCAAGGCGCGCGCGATCTATGCCGCCAAGCACGGCGCGCCGGCCTATACCGGCTCGGTGCCAACGAAGGCTGCGAGCGGCAATCCGCCGCTCGCGATTGCGGGCCAGGATGGGTATGTCGCGGACGAGAAAAACGACGCCGCGGCCGGCTCGATTGCCGCACCGGCAAGTCCGGCGCGCAGCCAAGTCTATCCGGTGGAAAGCCGCACGAGTTTGTATTGAGCCGTTTCTTCGCCGCCAGTCGCCATTAATAGGCGATCGAATTACATTTTGATTTAAAGCCGGCTCGATCAATTTTAAATCAATCCGCCCGCGGCCAATTCAAAAGTTGCAAATGAATCGTCCATAAAAATGGGGGTGTACAGATACCGACACCAGGGAGTGCCGTCATGGATTCGCGGGGGTCGCAGTCATCAGACAATAGTATTTTACCGTTTCCGCACGCTCCATGGAAAAACAACGATCGATTGTTGAATACGATTTTAGATAATATGTCGCATGGCGTGTTGCTGTTCGATGCGGACTCGCGATTGCTCGTCTGCAACAATCGCTACATCGCCATGTACGCGCTGCCGCCGGAGGCTTCCAGGCCGGGTCATACTCTGCGCGATCTGCTCAATTACCGCGCCGCTGCCGGAACATTTAGCGGCGACCTCGACGACTATGTCGTCCGCCTCCTGGAAAATGTCCGGGAAGGGAAATCCTTCAGCGATACAATCAGGCTGAACGACGGCCGCATCATATCGATCGCGAACAAGCCAACCTCCGATGGCGGTTGGTTGGCTACGCATGAAGACATCACGGAGCGCCAGCGCGCGGACGAGCAAGTTACCCATATGGCGCGTCACGACGCGCTGACCGATCTGCCTAATCGCGTCATGTTGCGCGAGCGATTGCAGCACGAACTCAAACGCGTCAAACGCGGCGAATGCCTTGCGGTGTTGTGTTTGGACCTGGATCAGTTCAAGAGCGTCAACGACACGCTCGGGCATCCCATCGGCGATGAACTGCTGAAATTGGTCGCCGACAGGTTGCGCGGTTGTACCCGCGAACCCGACACCATTGCGCGCCTCGGCGGCGATGAGTTCGCGATCATCATGACGCAGATGAAAGAGCCGACGGATGCCGCCAATCTTTCGCGCCGCGTTCGCGAATCGATTGTCAGGCCGTATCAGGTCGACGGTCATCAAATCATTACCGACATCAGCATCGGCATCTCAATAGCGCCGGTCGATGGATTGGAACCGGACGTTCTTATGAAGAACGCCGATATGGCGCTCTACGGCGCCAAGGCAGACGGGCGCGGGACCTACAGATTTTTCGAGGCGGACATGAATACGCGCATGAAGGCGCGGCGTGAGCTGGAAATGGACCTGCGCAAGGCGCTCCATAACAAAGAGTTTGAATTGTACTACCAGCCGCTTGTGACGCTGCAAACCAATGAAATCAGCGCATTCGAAGCGCTCTTGCGCTGGCACCATCCTACGCGCGGGCTGATTTCACCCGTCGAGTTCATCCCGATTGCGGAAGAGACCGGCCTTATTATCCCGCTCGGCGAATGGGTCCTAAAAACCGCCTGCCGGGAAACGGCTAATTGGCCGGATCACGTCAAGGTCGCCGTCAATCTTTCGCCGTCCCAGTTGAACAACCGGAATTTGGTGAAGGTGGTGTTGGAGGCCCTGGACGAAGCCAGCATGCCGGCGCGCAAGCTGCAGCTCGAGATTACCGAGTTGGTTTTAATGCAGAATACATTTTCGACTTTGGCAACGCTGCACGAATTGCGAAAATTGGGCGTTCAGATTGCCATGGATGATTTCGGCACCGGGTACTCGTCGCTCAGTTACCTGCGTAGCTTCCCGTTCGATAAGATCAAGATCGACAGGTCGTTCATTCAAGACCTCGCGAACGGTGCGGAGCCGCTCGCCATCGTGCACGCTGTCGCCGGCCTGGCCAACTGCCTGAATATGATTTCGACCGCGGAAGGCGTCGAAACACAACAGCAACTGGAAACATTGCAGGCAATCGGTTGCACCGAGATGCAGGGCTTTCTGTTCAGTCACGCCCGACCGGCCAAGGACATCATGAGGTTCTTTACCCAAGCTACGGGCCGAACAATCGATGCGGCTTGAACGCGTTGCTGCCGAGCTTTCGGTTCAATCAATCTGAATTGCGGCCGGCGAGACTGCTGTTGGCGCCGAAGAACTTAAGTCCCGGCCCTATGAGCGCGCGGCTGAACAGCGCGCGGATGATCAGGCGTCGCAGCCAGGGATGCGAACGCCGCGCGGGCACGAACAGGCCGGCAAAACGCGCGGCGTCCGTCTGCTTCTTGTCGACCGGCGGCTTGAGGAACGCCTGATAGGCGGCAAAGGCCGCCGCGTGATCGGCCTGGTGGGCCAGTTCCTGCGCCAGCACATAGCCGCCCGCCATCGCCATATGCGAGCCTTGCCCGGCGAGTAAAGTGAGACAGCCGCAGGCATCGCCGATCAGCGCGAGGCGGCCTTTGTGCCATTGCGGCATGACGATTTGCGTCGCGCTGTCGAAAAATATCGGCGCTTCGGAGGCTTTGGCGCGCAAAGCCTCCTCCATCAGCCAGCCGGCCCCGCGCATCTGCTCGCGCAGGAAAACGAACCGCCGGTCTTTTTCCACGTGCAGCTCGGTATGGCGGAAAACATAAGTCGTATCGAGCCGCTTTTCGTCGAGCGGATAAAGGAACATCATGCGGTCGGTTTCTTGATAGAGCTTGACCATGCGGTCGAACGGCAAATTACCGCGCGCGATGTGGAAGGCCGCCACATAGAGACCGAGGAACTTCTCGAATTGCCGCTCGGGACCGAAGCCAAGTTCGCGCACGCGCGAATGTACGCCGTCGGCGCCGATCGCCAGCGCGAAGTCGTCCTCACCGCCGCTGTCGTATTGCGCATGGACGTAATCGCCGCGGTCCTCGAGCGCGGCGAGCGAGGTGGCATAGCGGATTTCAACGCCGATTTCGTGTGCGCGGTCGGCCAGAATGGCCTCGAGGTCTTGCCGTCGCAGATAGACATATTTATTGCCAAGCGCGCGCCGCATCCGCTCGATCGGCATGTGCACGTAAGCGCTGCTGTCGGCATCGACGAATTCCAAGGCGTCGATCGGATAGCGGACCGTGCGCAGGCGCTCGATCAAGCCCATGCGTTGGGCCACGTCCCAGCCGGTGCCGAAGAAATCCATCATATAGCCTTCGGTGCGAAGGCCCGCCTCGCGCTCGATGATCAGCGGCTGGAAGCCGCGGCGCTTGAGCTCGATGGCGCAGGTGAGGCCGGCGATGCCGCCGCCGGAAATGAGAATTCGTTTGCGGTTCATGATCGGCCGTCCGCTGTCGCGCCGCCCTTTGGAATTATATGCCGAGGGCGGCCTAACCGTTCCATGGCTCGATGTCGCGGCTAGGAAACCGCCTCGATCAGCATGGCGCCGAACAGGATCAGCCCGGCATCGCGGTTCGATTTAAACAGCTTCAGGCAATGCGCGGAATTGTCGATGTTGAGGCGCATCACTTGCCAGGCCAGATGCGCGGCGAAGGCGGCGAGCCCGAGCACGAAGATGAGTTTGCCGCCGGCCATCAGCCCGGCCGCACCGATTAGCACCACCGCGCCGGCGTAGAAACCCACCAGCATCGACCGTGTATTGGCGCCGAACAGCAGCGCGGTCGATTTGATGCCGATCAGCAGGTCGTCCTCGCGGTCCTGGTGCGCGTAGATGGTGTCGTATCCGATCACCCAGGAGATCGATCCGGCATAAAGCACGAGCGCCGGCCAATCGAGTTGGCCGAACGCGGCCGGCCAGCCCATCAGGGCGCCGTAAGAGAAGGCAAGCCCCAGCACGACCTGCGGCCAATAAGTGATCCGCTTCATGAAAGGATAGATCGCGACCACTAAAGGCGATATGAGGCCGACGACCACCGTGTAGCGGTTGAACTGAATCAGCACCAGGAAGCCGACCAGAGCCTGCGCCAGCATAAAGGCGGTGGCCTCGGCGACCGTTACCTGGCCGGAGGGGATCGGGCGTGAGCGGGTGCGCTCGACCAGCCCGTCGAGATTGCGATCGGCCAGATCGTTCCAGGTGCATCCGGCACCGCGCATGGCGAAGGCGCCGATGAAGAACAACACGATGTGCCAGAGGCTGGGGAAATGTCCGGCGTACATGCCGGCAAGGCCGACCGACCACCAGCACGGCATCAGCAAGAGCCAGGATCCGATCGGCCGGTCGAGGCGGGCCAGCCGCAGATACGGACGGGTGAATGCGGGCGCGAGACCGTCGACCCAGTTCCCGGTCGCATCGGCAACGCGTCCGGCATTCTCGCTCATTTGCTGCCGAGCGGGGTGCCGGTCAGGGTGTCGTAGGTGCCACGGCCGGTCTTGATATCATTGGAGTTGATAATGGGCGCGTTGAGCGCGTCGCTCAAACTCGGCGCCGACGGCCGCGGCGGCGCGGCGGCGACTTGGCAGACCTTGGTGCGGATCTCGGTCGTCCTGACGTGCGCCTGCTTGAGATTTTGGATGACTTGCGGGGGAATGCCGCACCAGACCGAATTATCGGCGGCATATTTTATCATCTTGGACTCGGCGGCCGAAAATGAATTGAACAACTGACAGGCTTCGCGCGGCTCCGCATGGCGCGCGCTTGCGGCCTGGATGGCCGACGCCTTTTTCGCGGCATCATCGCGCAGCTTGCCGAATTCCTTGATGCAGGGCGGTTCTTGTTGTCGCGCCGGTGGCGGGAACTGCGCCGCAGCCGTCCCGGCAGCGCTCGGCAACAGACACGCGGCGATGAACAATGCGCGGCGCAAGTTCATGGATTGATCGTCTCCTGATCCCAGATTCATTATAGCATGCTGCCGTGCAACCGGCCGCCTATACCAAGCGGGCGAATGCGTCGGGAACACGGCAATCCACGCATAATCGTCGGCCCTCGCCAAGCCCCCATCGTCTGGCGTAAACCCGCCGCAACCTCAACGATGACCTTATGCCGCACTACGATTTCCGCACCCCGCGCGTCTATATCGAGGCTCCGCTTGGCGCCGGGCAGGCGGTTTCCTTTGACCGCGCGCAGGCGAATTACCTGCTGAACGTGCTGCGGCTCGGCCACGGGGATGGCCTGCTGCTGTTCAACGGCCGCGACGGCGAATGGCAGGCGCAGATCGCCGGCACCGGCAAGCGGGCGCCGACCGCCATTGTCGGCGAGCGCCGGCGGGCGCAGCCGCGGGCGGGCGACCTGCATTTCCTGTTCGCCCCGCTCAAGCATGCCCGGCTCGACTACCTGGTGCAGAAGGCGGTGGAAATGGGCGTCTCGCGCCTGCAGCCGGTGCTCACCCGGCATACCCAGGTGGCACGGGTTAATCTCGATCGCATGCGCGCCAATACGATCGAGGCGGCGCAGCAGTGCGGCGTCCTGGCGCTGCCCGAGGTCGCCGAACCGGTGCCGTTTACGGCCACGATAGCCGCCGCCGATGCCGACCGCCTGCTGGTGTTTTGCGATGAGGATGCCGAGGTGAAAGACCCGGTGGCGGCGCTGGCCGCCGCCGCCCCGCACGCGCCGCTTGCCGTGCTGATCGGCCCGGAGGGCGGCTTCGCCGCGGAGGAACGCGATGCGCTGCTCAAGCGGACGAATGTGGTGCGCATCGCGCTCGGTCCGCGCATTCTGCGCGCCGACACCGCGGCGGTGGCGGCGCTGGCGTTGCTGCAGGCAGTGCTGGGCGATTGGCGCGAACACTAAACGGAACGGACACCCCGGTTGACCGGCGGCCGGGGATTTATTGTCCCCCGCTGCGTTCCGATCAACCCGGGGCCCGTTCCGGCGCGGTTGCCGGCGACTGGCCGGCAACCAACGCCGTGCACGCGAGCAACCAACTGACCATGACAGAGCATTCCCATTGACAGGATGGGAAAAGCGCCCGCTACCATCCGACCCGACTATGGATCGGTCGCACGCCACAAAGCGACGCGGCCAAACGCAGGCGTCCATTCGACGCGCACGGCACGCGCACAAACGACGCGCTGGACCTAACCTCGCGCAACGCCACGTGTCAGCCCGATTCGCTCTAGAAATGATGCAGCGCCGCAAGCGGAGTCACGAGTTCCCTGGCCGGTAATTCTGTGCACGAATCGGCTGCGGCGGGAAAAATCTGTGATAAAGTCGCGGTCTGGCCGGTGGGAGTTCAATCATGGCACGCGTATCCTGGGGTATTCGGGCGGTCACAGCCGCGGTTTTGATCGGTATTGGTGGTTTCGGCTCCACAGTGCCGGCCCAGGCCGCAGGCTTGCTGGAAAAAGATATCTACATGACCGGGGCGGACTACACCGGCCTGCTGCCGCCCTGCGAGGCCGCGCTCGACAAGATCGCTTCGCGCTTTGCGCAAAAGGAAGGCCGCTTCTGGAACTCCGACCTGCATATCCTCGAATTCGAGCGGGTGCGTGAAATCGCCTACCGGCCCTGGGGGGCCGGGACCATTCCGCGCCGGTTCTGCAGCGCCGTCGCCTCCGTCAGCGACGGGCGCAAGCACCGGGTGAATTACTGGATCGGCGAGGACACCGGAATGATCGGCATGACCTGGGGAGTCGAATGGTGCGTAGTCGGGCTCGATCGCAACTGGGCCTATAACCCGGCATGCAAGATGGCGCGGCCATGAGGTTGCCTGCCGATTTGATCTTGCTTTGTTTTATTATGTTCTTGTAATGTTCTAAATCCTGCGGTATAATTTTTGAAACCGTTGACCAAGGTCAATTGTCGGTTTGTTCCTATGCCCGTGCGGTGGGGGCGTTCCATGTCTGGTGATTTGCTGCGTCTACAGGTTCGCCGGGCAGCGCAGGCCGCTGCCGTGACCCTGAGTTTCCTATTCATTTTCGCGATTGTCGCGCTGGCGCAGGACGCCCCGGGGCAAGGTCGCCACCCGAATGCGCCCGGCCAGTTCGATTTTTATGTGCTGGCGCTGTCCTGGTCGCCGTCCTATTGCGAGGCCGCGCAGGAGCGCGCGCCCGGGCGGGCGCCCGACCAGCAATGCGCCGGGCGGCCATTTTCCTTCGTGGTGCATGGGCTTTGGCCGCAATACGAGCGCGGGTTCCCCGCGTTCTGCCAAGTGCCGGCGCCGCGGCTCGACCGCCGCATCGTCGGCAGCATGCTCGACCTGATGCCGAGCCCGCGCCTGATCTTCCATGAATGGGATCGCCACGGAACCTGTTCCGGGCTTTCGCAGCAAGCGTTTTTCGACGCCGTACGCAAGGCGCGCGCCATGGTGAAAATCCCACCGCAATTTGCCGCGCTCGATAAGCCGATCATGGTCAAGCCCGACGATATCGTTGAGGCGTTCCTTAAGGCCAATCCGGGATTGTCGCGCGAGGAATTTGCAGTCGCCTGCGACCGCAAGCGCTTGAGCGAAGTGCGCGTGTGCCTGAACAAGGACTTTTCCTTCCGTGATTGTGCCGAGGTGACGCGCCGCGCCTGTAAACGCGACAGCATCGCGATGCCGGCGCTGCGCGGCGGATGAATTGCGGCTAAATTCAGGCAAAAGTTCGCACGACGAGTTGACGATCGCGTTAAGCCACCACTAACGATGGCGGCAGGCGTTTCGGGGATAACCCCCGCGCGTCGTGAATTGACGCAAGATTCTCGTAAGGCAATTCCGCAATCCTCCGCCCGCGACCAAGCGCGGGGGAGCGCGCCGCTATGAATCGTGTGTGGGACTATTTTGGATTTGCGATCTGGTTCGCGGGGCTCGGCTACATCGTGATGTGGCTGCTCCACTCGCCCGATCTTTTGTTGCTGCCGCCAGCCCTGCACGCGCTCGGCGTGGCATCGGCGCTGTTTGTTCCCGTGCGCCTGGTCACGCGCGCTATCAGCCGGCGGCGCGCCGGCGCCATGTCCGTGGTTACCGCGCGCAAACCCGCGACGGTGCTGCGGCCGCCGCGGCGAAAGTCGTCTTTGCCGCTGCGCTCGGTCAAGCCGCGCAATCATTTCGGCCTGCGCGGCCGGCTGGATTGAAGGGGCGCGGTTCCGAATTAGGCAGTTCCTGACCGGTTCCGCGACAGCGGCTTTCGCAAAAGATCAAGCGCGAGCAAAACCGCGCTGTGGCATAAGCTCGCCAGCGCCGGCGAAAACAGCCGGCCATGCGGAGAACTTGCGAGCCAGACGTGAACTATCGCCACGCATTTCATGCCGGCAATTTCGCCGATGTGTTCAAGCATGCGGTGCTTTGCCGCATCTTGCACTATCTGCGCGGCAAGCCGGCGGCGTTCCGGGTGATCGACACCCATGCCGGCGCCGGCGTTTACGATCTGACCGGCACAGAGGCGAGCCGCGGCGGCGAATGGCACGACGGCATCGAGCGGCTGCTGGCCGCGCCGCTCGCTGCCCCGGTGGCGGCTCTGCTTGCGCCCTATCTCGAGGTGGTCGGCGCGTTCAACGAGCGCGGCCGGCTGACGGTTTATCCCGGCTCGCCGGCACTGGCGCGCGCCTGGCTGCGCGCGCAGGACCGCCTGATCGCCTGCGAGGTCGAGCCGCAAGCGGCTGCCGCGCTCAGGCAAAATCTGCGCGGCGATATCCGCATCAAGACGCTTGAAATCGACGGCTGGACCGCGCTCGGCGCCTATGTTCCGCCGAAGGAACGCCGCGGCCTGGTGCTGATCGATCCGCCGTTCGAAGAAAACAGCGACTTTTTCCGCCTGGCGAACGGGCTCGCCGGCGCCCATCGCAAATGGGCCACCGGAATTTATGCGCTCTGGTACCCGATCAAGGACCGCAGCGAACCGGACGCGCTGGCCAAAAGACTGCGCCGGTTGGGGCCGGCGAAAATCCTGCGGGCGGAACTCAACGTGGCGCCGCTCAGCGATACGACCCGCCTCAACGGCTGCGGGCTCGTCCTGGTCAATCCGCCCTGGACCTTGCAAAGCGAGCTTTCCGTTCTGCTGCCGGCACTCGCCGGCATATTGGGGCACGCGGGCAAGGGCGGCAGCAAGCTCGATTGGCTCACCCCGTGAGGGCTCGTCGGCCGCACGATGACCTGCTGACCCCTTTCCACAGCAGCCCAGTTGGTGTGTAGTTCCTTCATTGGCAGTGACGTTCCGCCTCCGGATTTGGGGGCTGGCGGGAGTGACTGAGGCCGGTCGCGGCCGACGCTTTCCCCGAATGTGAATGTCCGGCCGAGCTGCCGCGCGTGGGGCCGGCGGCGGAGCAGTGCGGGGAGAGGAGTTTTCCCGATGGCGCAGACCGGAGTTGTGAAATTCTTCAACGGCGAGCGGGGCTACGGCTTTGTGAAACCGGACGACGGCGGGCGTGACGTGTTCGTGCACATTACCGCCGTGGAGGCGGCCGGACTGAAAAGTCTGAACGAAGGACAGCGCATCAGCTTCGATGTCGAACCGGACAAGAAGGGCAAAGGCCCGAAGGCGGTGAACCTGGTGGTCACCGGCTGATCGCGCAGCAGGCGCCGCAGGCAACGGCCGCCCGCCGAATTGTTATCGATCTTCATCAGCTGCGGGAATCCCGCGCCTGTCGAGGCGGCTTGTTACTTTATGATGATCCTTCGCTTTACCCCGGCTTCCCCCTACGCCCGCAAAGCCCGAATCGCGATCAGCGTGCTCGGCCTCTCCGGCAAAATTACTAACCAGAACACCGACCTGCTGGACGCCGCCGACACCATCCGCCAGCAGAATCCGATGGGCAAGGTGCCGACGCTGATCCTCGCGGACGGCACCACGCTGTTCGATTCCCGTGTGATCCTGGAATACCTCGACCACTGTGCAGGCGGCGGCAAAATCATCCCGCGCGAACCGAAGATGCGGTTCGCCGTGCTCCGGCTGCAGGCGCTTGCCGATGGCGTGACCGACGCCTCGATCCTGCTGGTCTACGAAAGCCGCTTTCGCCCGCCCGAGCATCATGTGCAGAAATGGATCGACCTGCAGAACGGCAAGATCGAGCGCGGTCTGGCGGAACTCGAAGCCCATCCGCCGCCGATCGATCCGCTTCCGAACGTCGGGCAGATCGCGCTCGCTTGCTTGCTCGGCCACCGCGACCTGCGCTTCCCGGGCTCGTGGCGCGCGAACCATCCGAATCTCGTCGCCTGGCTCGATCAATTCGAGCGGCAGGTGCCGGCATTCGCCGCCACCAAAGTCGCGGCCTAGCGCACGTCAAGAAGGCCGCAAAGCAAAAGCCCCGGAAGAGCTCCGGGGCTTCGCCTTCTTCGCGTGCTCGGTGTCTTGATCAGAAGCGGAAGTTGACGCCGGCGCGCACAATATTGGTTTTGAAACCGACGTCGGTCGGCACACCGCAGTTGCCGACACCGCAGTCTCCCTTGCCGAGATCGACATAGAGATATTCGACCTTCGCGGTCCACGGCCCGGCAATGGCGAATTCGGCGCCGCCGCCGAGCGTCCAGCCGGTCTTGGTGGTGGTCGTGCTGCCGAGGCCCGCCGGTTCCGCCTTGATGTCGCCGAACGCCACGCCGCCGGTGACGTAGGGCATTACGCGGTCGAAGGCGTAGCCGATGCGGCCGCGCGCGGTCGCCAGCCATGAATTGCGGGTTTCGCAGGAGCCGCTCGGGCAAGCGCCCGCGTTGGTGCTGCCGCGGATATTGCTCCAGTCGACGTCGCCTTCGAGGCCGAACACGACCTGGCCCATCTGGTAATTGTAGCCGAGCGTGCCGCCGACCAGGCCGCCGGAGAGATCGGCATCGCCGGACCCGAACGCATTGTCCCAGGTCGAGCGGCCCCAGCTGCCGCCGCCGTTGATACCGACATACAAGCCGCTCCAGTTGTAGGGCGCCTCATACATCGGCGCCGCCTTGGCCGGCATCGGATGCCGGCGCGGCAGATCCGCCGCATTGGCCGCACTCGTCATTGTCACGACGGCGAGCGCACCGAAACTCGCCAATACTAAACGCTTCATCATCAAACCTCCGTCACTGGGGGAGCATCATCGATTGAAACCGGATAAGTATTCATAATTCAAACGACGTCTAGTGCGCAAGAGACACACAATAGAATTAAGTTGTCTAATGTATCGTCTTAATTTAGTCGCACTATAGCCACGTTATCGCCAGGATTTAGACTTGGAAAAATACCCAGTATGGTACTTGATTACTTTCGACTTAAGTCGAGGATGGAACTCCGACCCGCCGGTTTCCACATATGAAAACCCCGGACCATACGGCCCGGGGTTTTCCGCCAGGTGTGCGACCGTCGCGCTCAGAAATGATAATTGATGCCGAAGCGCACCAAATTGGCATGCAAGCCATTGTCCGTGCCGGTGATCGAATAGGCGCGTTGGCCCAGATCGAGATAGAGATATTCGGCCTTGGCCGACCAGTTCGGCGTGAAGCCGACCTCCATGCCGGCGCCGGCGGCCCAGCCGGTCAGCGTCTTGGTCTCGGTCAGTCCGGGCAGCTCGCCCTTGAGGTCGCCATAGGCGACGCCGGCCGTGGCATAGAGCAAAATGTTGTCCAAGGCGACGCCGGCGCGGCCGCGCAGCGTGCCGAACCACGGATTGGAGAACTTGTAGGGCGCGAAAGTGTCGTTGGCGTTGGAAAATTGAAGATCGGTTTCGCCGCCGAACACAAACTGGCCGCTTTGCCAATTGTAACCGAGTTGTAGGCCGCCCATGACGCCGCTTGGATTAATGGCGCTATTGGTGAGCTTGCCCCGGTCATAGCCGAGGTTCAGGCCGCCATAGAAGCCGCGCCAATTGAACACGCTGACCGGCGCCGCCGCGGAATAATAGGGAGTGGGCCTGCGCGCAATGTCGGCGGCAGCGGCTACGCCGACACCCAGCGAAGTGACCGCAAGTGCCGTCGCGAAAAGCGTTTTTTTCAATACATCCTCCACGCACTCGAAGGCTCCGCCGCGTTTGGCGGCGGCGGCGGAATGCGAAATTATGGTGGAGGATTTATCCGGCCTTTTAAGTTAAGCGGTCATGAATTGTTTGCCAGTCAGCAGCCGTTAACCCTAAAGAACTGTTAGAGCTGCGCCGACGTTCGCGCAGATTTGCCGCCTTCGCTCGGCTAACATCGTCGGTACGGCGCAGTACACCGGATGCTCTGCCGGCATAACATCGCTGGCGAGGGAAATTGCTCAGGCCAATGGCGAAGCGCGCGAGGTGAGGCGGGATGAACGGTCGACAGACGGCGCGCGCGGCGCTGATCACCGGGGCGGGGCGCCGCATCGGTCGGGCAACCGCGCTCGCGCTCGCGCGCGCCGGCTACGCCGTGATATTGCACGCCCACCGTTCGCGCGCCGAGGCCGAAAAGCTCGCGGGCGAGATCGCGGCGGCCGGCGGGCAGGCGAGGGTGGTGCTCGCCGATCTGGCCGAGCCGGAAGCGGTGCGCGGGCTCGTGCCGGCGGCGGCGGCGTTCGGACCGCTCACGCTCCTGGTCAACAATGCCAGCCAGTTCGACGAGGACGACATCGCCACGCTCGAGCGCGCGCGCTTCGAGCGCACGCTCGCCATCAACCTGACCGTGCCGGTCCTGCTGGCGCAGGCTTTCGCCGCGCAGGCGCCCGCCGGCGCCGACGCCTCGATCGTCAATATCGCCGACCAGCGCGTGCTCAGGCCGACGCCGCGGTTTTTCTCTTACACCTTAAGCAAGAGTGCGCTCGTCAGCGCGACCATCACGCTGGCGCAGGCGTTGGCGCCAAATTTGCGCGTCAATGCGGTGGCGCCCGGCCCGACGCTGGCGAGCCCGCGCCAGACGGCCGAACAATTCGCGGCGCAAGCGGCGGCGGTACCGCTCAAGCGCGGGCCCACGCCCGAAGAGATCGCGGCGGCGGTGGTCTATCTCGCGCAGGCGCGAAGCGTCACCGGCACGGTGATCGCGGTCGACGGCGGCCAGCATCTGTCCTGGCGCACGATTGACAGCGACGGCGTGGAGTAGCGCGCGGCCTTCCATGCATTATCCGGACCTGGACGCATCAATGGCCGGCGAAATGCCGGCGCGGACAGGCCGCCCAATGGCCGCTTTCGGGGGTAAACGGACATTTACAAATTCAAGCCGCCATGTCCGCTAATGACCCTGGCTGTGTAAAAACGCGGGGGTGGATTTGATTCTCGCGATAAGATTCTCGCGCGATTTGCGGGAGGATCGAATGAGGCGCTTCGTTGAAGGGGCGGACCGCGGGCAAAGCACGCTGTTTCCTGAATGTCTGGAAGACTGGATCGGCGAGGACAATCCGGTTCGCGTCATCGATGTTTTTGTCGATGAACTCGATCTACCGGAGCTTGGGTTTGACGGGGTCGAACCCGAGGTAACCGGCCGGCCTTCGTATCATCCGTCGGCATTACTGAAGCTCTACATTTACGGGTATCTCAATCGGGTCCAGTCGAGCCGCCGGCTGGAGCGCGAGGCCGGGCGCAACGTTGAGGTGATGTGGCTGACGGGCCGGCTTGCCCCCGACCACAAGACGATTGCCAACTTCCGCAAGGACAACGGGCGCGCCATCCGCCAGGTCTGTGCCCGGTTTGTTGCGCTCTGCCGCATGATGGGCCTGCTCACGCAAGCCAGCGTGGCGATCGACGGCAGCAAGTTCAAGGCGGTGAACAACCGCGACAGGAACTTCACGCGCGCCAAGATGGAACGGCGTATGGCGCAGATCGAGGAAAGCGTCGCGCGCTATCTTCAGCAGCTCGACAGTGCCGACCGGCAGGAGCCATCCGAGGCCCTAAAAGCCAAGACCAGCCGCCTGAAAGAGAAGATCGAGAAGCTGAAGGAGCAGATGCAGCATCTGGCGAGGCTCCGGGTACAGATGCTCGCCACACCAGACCAGCAGATATCATTGACCGATCCCGATGCCCGCTCGATGGCGACCAGTGGCCGCGGCTCCGGCGTCGTTGGCTACAACGTCCAGGTTGCCGTCGACACCGAGCATCATCTGATTATTACGCATGAGGTAACCAACGTCGGGAGCGACCGGTCGCAGCTCTCGCCCGTGGCCAAGGAAGCGAAGGCAACGCTGGAAGTGGAGAAGCTCGATGCCGTCGCCGACCGCGGCTACTTCAGCAGTGAGGAGATCCTGGCGTGCGAGGAAGCGGGCATCACGGTGACGCTGCCTAAGCCGATGACCTCGAACTCAAAGGCGGAGGGGCGCTTCGGCAAACAGGACTTTCGCTACGTTGCTGCGGAGGATGTTTACATCTGTCCTGCCGGCGAAAGGCTCGCCTACCACTACACGACCGAGGAAAATGGATTGGTCCTGCGCCGCTACTGGACCAACGCCTGCCAGAGCTGCGTCATCAAGCACAGTTGCACCACCGGCAAGGAACGACGGATCTCCCGGTGGGAGCATGAGCACGTCCTCGAGGCGGTGCAGCGTCGGCTCGACGAGCATCCAGAGAAGATGCGCCAGCGGCGCGAGACGGTCGAGCATCCCTTCGGCACGATCAAGGCCAGGATGGGCGCAACGCACTTCCTGATGAAGACGCTGCCACGGGTCGCAACCGAGATGGCGTTGCACGTGCTGGCCTACAATCTCACGCGCGTCATGAACATCATCGGCGTCCAGCCGCTCCTGGCGGCGATGAGGGCATAGTCGTCGCCGACATCCGGCCGACAGCCATTGCAGAACCGCCCAGGACGGCTGGAAGTCGAATCAGCGCGCTGACAGTCGAAAAAGCCACCAAATACGGGAAAATGACCACGAGCAGATACCTCGCAATCGCCACCGCGCATCAGCGCTTCCGACAAGGCGTTTTTACACGACCAAGACCCTTCGCGACAATTGCTAAACAGCGCCAGTAGAGAAGCCCAGGAAAACACGATTGCCGGGCCTGCGGATCGCGGCGCCGATCTCATTCACCTCACATTCATTTTTATACGCTCATGCTTGTGGCTCTGCTGAAGTGCGTCCGATCCAAGGAGGGAATCCATGTTGCGCAAATTGACGATCGCGCTTGTCGCGGCAAGCGCTATTGGCATCGCGACCTTTCCGACCACTGCCTCCGCCTATGGCGGTCGTCACTGGCACGGTCACCATGGTTGGCACGGCCACCATGGCTGGCGCGGCCACCATGGCTGGTACGGTCACGATGGCTGCCGTAGTCATTGGTCCGTCTGGCGTGGCTGGCGCTCGCGCTGTTAGGGTTGTCCCTAACTCTACGATCCCATCCCGAGCGCTGGTTGCGATCTAGCAATCCGCGTCGCCACGCCAAACAGTCGACGTCGGCATCGCGTGTCGGCTTGCGGGTTTTGCTGACCGCAAGATCTTGCTGCGCTTTTGACGTTCATGCGAGAGGCCGCCTCAGTTGGCGGCCTTTTCATTTCAAGCTGAAGGCGCTTATGGCTCTAAGCGGACACCGTCGCGGCGTTGCCCAATGTCCATCGTCGCCGGTTGTGCAGATATAATGCGGACGCGGCGCGCGCGCAGACGTGCGCGTAGCATCCTCGCAACAATCAGTGCAGCGCAATGCCCGCCTTGCGGATCATGTCGCCCCACATCGGCACTTCGTGCGCCACCAGATCGCCGAGCGGTTTCGGCCCGGCGGCGCTGACGCCGTAGCCGGCTTCGCGCAGCGACTTCTTGAGCGCGGGCGCCTGATAGATGGCGATCGCCTCCTTGGCGATGCGGTCGACGATCGGTTGCGGCGTTCCGGCCGGTGCGAACAAAGCCTGGAAGGTTTGGTTCACCGAATCCGCAAAGCCCGCTTGCGCGATGGTCGGCACGTCGGGCAGATCGGCCCAACGTTTGTCGCCGGTCACCACCAGGCACTTCAGCTTGCCGGCCTTGACGAAGGGCAGCACCACCGACAGCGTCATCGCCGTCGCCTGCACCTGCCCGGCGAGCAGCGCCTGCACCGCCGGCGCCGCGCCCGGATAGGGAATATGCAGGATGTTGAACTTCTTCTTGGTCTTCAGCAGTTCCATCATCAGATTGGTCGAGGTGCCGGTGCCGGGCGTCGAATAATTGTACTTGCCGGGATTGGCGTTGGCTTGCGCGATCAGGTCGGCGAGGTCCGTGATGCCGGCGTCGGCGCGCACCGCGATCACATTCGGCGAGGCGATCAGTTCGGTGACCGGCGCGAAACTCTTGATCGGATCGTAAGGCGCGGCGCGATACAGACTCGGATTGACCACGAACACGCTCGACGCGACCAAAAATGTGTAGCCGTCCGGCTCGGCGCGCGCCACATAGCCGATGCCGATATTGCCGCTGGCGCCCGGCTTGTTCTCGACGATCACCGTCTGCCCGAGTTTGTCGCGCAAATGCGTGCTCAGGAGCCGCGCCATATAGTCGCTGGCGCCGCCCGGCGCGAACGGAACGACGATCGTAATACTGCGCTCGGGGTATTCGGCCTTGGCCGCGGCGCCGAGGCTTGCCGCGCCCAGCGCCACGATGGCCGCGAACAGAGCCGCCTTCCTGGCCGACGAAGCATAGGCTGCCATGTCGCTTGTCTCCTTGATCGGGCCATGATGAGCCGGAAATACTCTCCGACGCAAACGGCTCATCTTGTCCGCATGACAGCGCTTGCGCTGCCGGCTTTCGGCCCTTTCAAAGCACGCGTTAGGGCCGATAGGATGCCGTTTGCTGCGGCTGGAGTGCGGGCATGTCGAAAAAAATCGGTGTTATCGGTCTTGGCGCCATGGGTTCGGCCATGGCTTTGCGATTGGTCAATGCCGGCTATGACGTCGTCGGCACGGATGTGCGCCAGCCTTGCATGGACGAACTGACGGCGAACGGCGGAAAATCGGCACCGTCAGCGCGCGCCGTTGCCGAGGTAGCTGACATCATCATCATTTCGCTCGCCAGCGAAGACGCGTTTCATGCCGTGACGACGGGCGCCGACAGTATTCTCGCCGCCAAACGCGGCGGCAGCATTGTCGTCGACACCTGCACGCTCGCCGTCGCCGACAAGGCGGCCGCCCGCGACAAGCTCAGCACCGTCGGCGTCACCTTGCTCGATTGCACCTTGAGCGGCACGCGGCCGGCCGTGCTCGCCGGCAATCTGACGCTCTGGGCGAGCGGCGATGCCGCGGCCTACGGCAAGGCGGAGGAGCCGCTCGCGGCGTTCACCAAATCGCGCACGTTCCTTGGCGAATTCGGCAACGCCAGCAAGCTCAAATACGTGATGAGTTACCTGGTCCTGATTCACAATGCGGCGACGGCGGAAGCGATGGCGTTCGCGCGCAAGTCCGGACTGGACCTGACGCTGGTGCAGCCGCTGATCGAGGAGAGCTTCGGCAGCTCCAAAATCTGGGGCCTGCGCGGCAAGATGATGGTTGCGCGCGATTACGTCACCTCGCGCGGCACCTACGGGATCGCGCGCAAGGATGCCCGGGTGATCGGCGCGTTTGCCAAGTCGATCGAAGCGCCGACGCCGCTCTTTGAGGCGGCCCTGCAGATGCATCTTGCGGCCATCGCGCAAGGCTATGGCGACAACGACACGGCTTCGCTGTTCGAAATCTATTCGAAGTTTTCCGGCTTGGACGCCGTCGCGCCGCAAAAGCCGGTCATCAAATAGGATTGCAACCAAGCCATGCAGGCCAGCGGGCGACCCATGATCACCCAAATGATCTTCGATTGGGCGAAACGGACGCCCGACCGAACGGCGATCGTCCATAACGGCAGGCCTTATTCGTACCAATCGTTCGCCCAGCTCATCGGCACCGCCCGCGGCTATTTCGCCCGGCGGGGTTATAGCGGGCCCGGTTACGCGATGCTGGCCGTTCACAACCTGTTGGATTTTTGGGTTGTCAGCCTGGCGCTGCGCAGTTTGGGCCTGACCACCATGGCGGTGGAGGCGGAGTTGGCGGTGCGTAACCATCGTCTGCCGAGCGTGCGCTGCGTTGTCGCTGCCCCGGGCGAAACCTGGGCCGGTCTCGATACCGTATGCAGCGAGCTGGGGCTGCCACTGCTATCGGTATCGCTGGCCGGCGAAGCTCACCTGGGGCTCGAAGACGTCGCCGCAGCGCACCCGTTGGGCGGTCACATCCTGCGCACTTCGGGAACGACCGGTATCCGTAAAATGGTGCTGATGAGTCCCGCCGACGACACTTTTGTGCAACGGCTGCAATCCGACGTCTTCGGCATGAACCAGCACAGCCTGCTTTGTCTGTTCGATTTCGGGGCGTGGACCGGGCACGCCTACAAGTGGGCGATCAGCACCTGGAGCGTGGGCGGCGCTATCGTCATCGAGCAAGGGCGCGAAGCCTACCGGGCGCTGTTGTATCCCGGAGTAACCCATGCGGTGCTCAACCCGCTCGTGCTCGCCGGCATTCTGGCGGCGCCGGCCGATGCATTCCCGCGCAACGATTCGATGCAGGTCGCGGTCGGCGCCGGAGCTTTAACCCGCATGCATGTCGAGCAAGCCAAGGCCCGCATCACGCCGCGCATCTTCAATTATGTCGCGTCCACCGAGGCCGGCATCATCAGCTTCACGCCGCTCGACACGCCGGAGCAACAGCGCTGGCATCGCCTCGTGCCCGGCCGCGCGGTCGAGATCGTCAACGACACCGATCGCCCGGTGCCGGCCGGCGCGATCGGGCGCATGCGAAGTCAGCACGGCGGGCGGGCCCACCGGTTATTTCAACGACGAAACGGCGACGCTGGCCTTTTTCAAGGACGGCTTCTTCTATCCCGGCGATCTGGCCGTCATCCGATCCGACGGGCGCATGGCGCTGCAAGGACGCGTCACCGATGTCATCAATGTGATGGGAGACAAGATTTCTCCGGCCCCCATCGAGGATAAGCTGGCCGAGCTCTTTGGTGTCGGCGGCGTCTGTCTGTTCTCCATGCAGAACGACAGCGGTGAGGAAGAGATCCATGTCGTCATCGAATCCGCAACACCGATCGATGTGGAGCGGCTGACGGCCGCCATCAACCAAGAGCTGCACGGCTTTTCCTTGGCCCGTATCCACTATGTCACGGCGCTGGCGCGCGATCGGGCAGGCAAGGTCTTACGTCAAGAAGTTCAAGCGCAGGCCGTCAGCGGCCAAAAGTCATCGGGCTAGCCTGCGAGCATGGCAGGACATTAACCGGCGTATTCCATTGGTAACCTTGGGGACGCAGCGATGAATGACAGCAATAGCAGACCGTCAACGGGTGGCCTGGTGCAGCACACCACGCGCTGGAATCGCGACGACTATCAGACCGTGATGGTGTTCCAGGGCGGCGGCGCGCTCGGCGCTTACCAGGCCGGGGTTTATCACGCGCTGCATGACGCCGGCATCGAGCCGGACTGGATTATCGGCACCTCGATCGGGGCGATCAACGCCGGTCTCGTCGCCGGCAACCGGCCGGCCGATCGCGTGGTAAAGCTCAAGGAATTCTGGCGCCGCATGGAGCAGCGCGGGACTTTCGATCTGCCGGACTGGACCGGCTTCCCGGCCGCGCTCGCCTATTGGAAGACTTTGCTGGGCGGCATTCCCGGATTCTTTTCGCCCAATCTCGGCGCGTTTCTCGGCGCGCATGTGGCGCTCGGCGTGGACCAGGCCGGCTATTACACGACGGCGCCGTTGGAAGAGACGTTGCGCGAGCTGATCGATTTTTCCCTGATCAAGCAGGGAACGCCGCGGCTGACGGTCGGTGCCGCGCATGTGCGCACCAGCACCATGCGCTACTTCGACAGCCGCGACGGCGAAATCGGCGTCGGGCACATCATGGCGTCGGGCGCCTTACCGCCGGCTTTCCCGGCCATTCGCATCGACGGCGAACTCTATTGGGACGGCGGTATCCTGTCGAACACGCCGGCCGAGGTCATTTTCGACGACCGGCCGCGCCGCAGCTCGCTGATATTCGCGGTGCATCTGTGGAATCCGACCGGGCCGGAGCCGGGCACGATCTGGCAGGTGTTCAACCGGCACAAGGAAATTCAGTATTCCAGCCGCGTCGCCAGCCACATTCTGCGGCAACGCCAAATGCATCGCATGCGCCATATCATCCGCGAACTTGGCAACCTCCTGCACGAGGACATACGCAACGATCCGGAGGTGCGCGAACTCACCGCCTATGGCTGCGCCACCCACATGCATGTCGTGCGCCTGCTGGCGCCGCGGCTCGACAACGAAGACCACACCAAGGACGTCGACTTCAATCCCGCCAACATCCAGTCCCGCTGGGACGCCGGTTATCGCAACACCAGGCGGGCGATTGAACAGGCGCCGTGGGAGAATGAATTCGACGCGCTCGACGGCGTCACGCTGCATGAGCCCTCCCTGGAGGCGTTGCCGGAACGCTGACCGCCGCGCAGCCCCGCGTTGCCCAAGGTCGGCGTTTGGGGGTAAAGCGGGCCTTGGTTCATCGCCACTCGGCAATATCTATTGCGCATCCTCATGAACGGCACGTCCAAAGACATCGATCCGGCCAGCGAACTTCGTGAGGACGAAGAGGAATCCTCGCTGCCCGAACTGGAGCCGGCCGAAGCGCCGGCCGGCACGCTGGCCGCCGGCCGCGCGGCGATTACGCGCGCGGTCAAGCATGCGCCGTCGGCACCCGGCGTCTATCGCATGATCGATGGCAAGGGCGAGGTGCTCTACGTCGGCAAGGCCAAGAACATCAAGAAACGCGTCACCGCCTATACGCGGCCGACCGGGCACGACAGCCGCATCGTGCGCATGATATCCGGCACGGTGACGATGGAATTCGTCACCACCAAGACTGAAACCGAAGCGCTGCTGCTGGAAGCCAATCTGATCAAGCGGCTGCGGCCGCGCTTCAACGTGCTGTTGCGCGACGACAAGTCGTTTCCCTTCATCCTCATCACGTCAGACCACTGGGCGCCGCAAATTCTCAAGCATCGCGGCGCGCGTACGCGCCCCGGGCATTATTACGGGCCGTTCGCCTCGGCCGGCGCGGTCAACCGCACCATCAACGCGCTGCAGCGCGCGTTCCTGCTGCGGTCCTGCTCGGATTCGTTTTTCGAAGGGCGCACACGGCCGTGCCTGCTCTATCAGATCAAGCGCTGCTCGGCGCCCTGCACGCAGGAGATCGACTTCGCCGGCTACAGCGACCTGGTGCGCGAGGCCAATGAATTTTTGTCCGGCCGCAGCCGGCTGGTGCAAAAGGAGATGGCGGCGGAAATGGATACGGCGTCGAGCGCACTCGATTTCGAGCGCGCGGCGGTCTACCGCGACCGGCTGTCGGCGCTCTCGGCGATCACGTCGCATCAGGGCATTAATCCGCGCACTCTGGAAGAGGCCGACGTGTTCGCCTTGCACCAGGCCGGCGGCTATTCCTGCGTCGAGGTATTCTTCTTCCGCACCGGGCAGAACTGGGGCAACCGCGCTTATTTTCCGAAGGCCGATCGCGCGCTTGGCGCCGGCGAAGTGTTGAGCGCGTTCCTGGCGCAATTCTACGACGACAAGCCGCCGCCGCGATTGGTGCTGGCTTCGCACGATTTCGAGGAACGCGCGCTGCTCGCCGCCGCGCTCACCGCTAAGAGCGGGCGCAAGGTCGAGGTCTCCGTGCCGCAGCGCGGCGAGCGCAAGGAACTTGTCTTACATGCACTGGCAAATGCGCGCGAGGCGCTGGCGCGCAAGCTCGCCGACACCTCCTCGCAGCAGAAATTGCTCAAGGCGCTGAGCGAAACCTTTGCGCTGCCGCGCCAGCCGCGCCGCATCGAGGTCTACGACAACAGCCATATCGCCGGCAGCAATGCGGTCGGCGCTATGGTGGTGGCGGGGCCGGAGGGCTTCCGCAAGAACCAGTACCGCAAGTTCAACATCCGTTCGGCCGAGCTTACGCCCGGCGATGACTTCGGCATGCTGCGCGAGGTGCTGCAGCGCAGGTTCAAGCGCCTGCTGGAAGAGAGCCCGCGGCTGACGGCCGATGCCGCGCTCGCTGCCGTCTTGACCGGCGAGCCGGACGAGGGCAACGAGCAGCCCTGGCCCGATCTGGTGCTGATCGACGGTGGGCAGGGGCAGCTCAGCGCCGCGGCCGAAACGCTCGCCGCCTTGGGCGTGACCGATGTGCCGCTCGTCGCCATCGCCAAGGGACCCGACCGCGACGCCGGGCGCGAGACCTTCTTTATGCCCGGCCGAACGCCGTTCAAGCTGCCGCCGCGCGATCCGCTGCTCTATTTCATCGAGCGGTTGCGCGACGAGGCGCATCGTTTCGCCATCGGCTCGCACCGCACGCGGCGCAAGAAAGACATCCGTGAGTCCGGCTTGCAGGAAATTCCGGGGATCGGGCCCACCCGCAAACGCGCGCTCTTACGCCATTTCGGCACCCTGAAGGCAATCGAGCGGGCGAGCCTGCCCGACCTGGCCCAGGTGCCGGGAATTAATGCGGAGACCGCTCGAAAAATATATGAATTCTTCCACGAAAGCGTGTGATCCCGAAAAATGGGTGCCGGTTTTCGGATAAGATCACGCGCGAAAAAGAAAGCGGCGGACAATAACCATGCTCATCAAACGGCAAGAAGACGTCACCGACGTGGTGGTGGACGCGTTCAAGAACACGGCCGACCCACGCGTGCGCGAAATCCTCACCGCCATGGTCAGGCATCTGCATGCCTTTGCGCGCGATGTGCATTTGACCGAGGAGGAATTCGAGCAGGCGGTGCGCTATGTCGTCGCGCTCGGGCAGAAGACCACCGACACCCATAATGAAGCCGTGCTGATGTCCGGCTCGCTCGGATTCTCCACGCTGATCTGCCTTCTCAACAACGGCAATAACGGGCAGACCGAAACCACCGCCAATCTGCTGGGGCCGTTTTGGCGCCTGAACTCGCCGCGCACGGAAAACGGCGGCTCGATCGTGCGCTCAGCCACGCCGGGGCCGGTGTTGTTCGTCAATTGCACGCTCACCGACCGCGACGGCAAACCGATCGAAGGTGCCGAAGTGGACGTTTGGCATTCCTCGCCGGAAGGCTTCTACGAGCAGCAGGACCCCAAACAGGCCGACATGAACCTGCGCGGCAAGTTTATGACCGACGCGAAAGGCCATTTCGGCTTCCGCAGCGTGAAGCCGGCTGGCTATCCGATTCCGATCGACGGCCCGGTCGGCGACCTGGTGCGTGCCACCGGGCGGCATCATTATCGCCCCGCCCATCTGCATTTCCTCATCTTCAAGCCCGGTTTCAAGACGCTGATCTCGCAGATTTACGTCAATGACGACGACAAACTGGAGACCGACGTGCAGTTCGGCGTCACCCGCGCGCTGGTGGGCGATTACGTCCGCCACGAGGGCGGCGCACCGGCAGCCGACGTGACCGGCGAATGGTATTCGCTCGATCAGACTTTCGTCATGGAGCCGGGCAAAAGCCGGCTGCCGAAGCCGCCCATCCGGTAGTCCACAGCTTTTGTTATTCCGGACGCCGCGAAGCGGCGATCCCGAATCCAGAAGGAAGTGTTGAGCCCGCATCCGGATTCCGGGTTCGCGCCTTCGTCGCGCCCCGGAATGACGGAACGTCTCAGTTGACCTCGCAACGGTCCGGGTGTTCCTTGTGCCCCGATGAACGCCCTCAGTTCCCGACCGTTACCGGCGCATCCGCTCGCGCTGCCGAACCTATTGACCTATGGCCGCATCGCCGCCGTGCCGGTGGTGGTGGGGCTGATGTATTGGCAGAGCATTGAGGGCGGCGGGTTGTGGCTGCGCTGGCTGGCGCTGGCGATCTTCATCGCCGCCGGCCTGACCGACATTCTCGACGGCTATCTCGCGCGCATGTGGAGCCAGCAGTCCTCGCTCGGCCGCATGCTCGATCCGATCGCCGACAAGCTCTTGGTCGCCTCCTGCCTGCTGATGCTGGCGGCGGAGGAAACCATCCGCGGCTGGACGCTGTTTGCCGCGGTCATCATCCTGTGCCGCGAAATCCTGGTCTCCGGCTTGCGCGAATATCTCGCCGAACTGCGCGTCGGCGTGCCGGTGACCAAACTGGCGAAGTGGAAGACGCTCGGCCAGATGGTAGCAGTTGGATTCCTGATCGCCGGCGAGGCCGGCGAGAAGGTGCTGCCGCAGACCGTCGAGATCGGCATCGCACTGCTCTGGCTGTCGGCGCTGATCACGCTCTATACCGGTTGGGACTATATGCGCGCCGGCCTGCGCTATATGATCGATTGAACCCAACGGTCCGTTTGTCCCCGCAAAAGCGGGGATCCAGAGCGGGATTTGTTGAATCCAAGATTAGGAACTGGATTCCCGCTTACGCGGGAATGAACGGAGTGCAATCGTGAAACTGCGTTATTTCGCCTGGGTGCGCGAGCGGGTCGGAATCCCTGAGGAAGACATCGAGGTTCCCGCCGACGTCGTGACGGTGGCCGAGCTGATGGCGTGGCTATCCTCGCGTGGCGAGGAATATGCCCATGCTTTCGGCAACCCGAAAGTGATCCGCACCGCCATCGACCGCGCCCATGTGAAAGCGGATGCGCCGATCAAAGGGGCCGGTGAAATCGCCTTTTTTCCGCCGATGACCGGCGGATAGCCTCGCGGGCGCCGGCGCGCTAGATTACCCCCATGACCGCACCATCGACCGTACGCCTGCAGCGTGAACCGTTCGACGCCGCCGCGGAAGCAGCCTTGCTGACGCGCGGGCGCAGCGATATTGGCGCGCTGGTCAGCTTCACCGGCATCTGCCGCGGCGCCGAGGCGGGCGAGCCGATCGCAGCGCTTACGCTCGAGCATTATCCCGGCATGGCGGAGGCCGAGATCGAACGCCATGTGGCGGAGGCGCTTAAGCGCTGGCCGCTCCTCGGCGTGACCGTCATCCACCGCTACGGACGCATCGAGGCGGGCGAGGACATCGTGCTGGTAGTGACGGCGTCCTCGCATCGCGAAGCAGCCTTCGCGGCCGCCGATTTTCTGATGGATTATCTGAAGACCCGCGCGCCGTTCTGGAAGCAGGTCGAAAAGGCCGGTTCGAAAACCTGGGTCGAGGCCAAGCAATCCGACGATGCCGCGGCCGGACGCTGGAGCGACGGCCGGCAGGCGGCAGAATGAGAATGATTGTGGTCAAGGGAGCAAATATGGTTCCGATCGTTCTCGCGGCGGTGGCGGTGCTGGCGCTTGCCGGCAAACCGGCGGCGGCGGCCGACGTTAAGTATTACGACGTGCCGCGCGGCGCGCATCCGCATGACGTGGCACCGGCACCGGACGGTACGGTCTGGTACACCGCGCAAAGCCAAGGCGCGCTCGGCATCCTCGATCCGAAGACCGGCAAGGCGAAGCAAATTCCGCTCGGGCGGGGCGCCGCGCCGCATGGCGTGATCGTCGGGCCCGACCGCGCCGCCTGGGTCACCGAGGGCGGCCAGAACGCGATCGCGCGCGTCGACCCGGCCAACAAGACGGTGAAGCTGTTCCCGCTGCCGGAGAATTTCCCCGGCGCCAATCTCAACACCGCCACCTTCGACCGCAAGGGCATCCTTTGGTTCACCGGCCAGAGCGGTGTCTATGGCCGCGTCGATCCGGCCAACGGCAAGGTCGAGGCCTGGAAGGCGCCGAAGGGCGCCGGCCCCTACGGCATCACCACGACGCCGAGTGGCGAAATCTGGTACGCCTCGCTCGCCGGCGATCACATCGCCAAGATCGACACCGTGAGCGGCGACGCGCTGATGGTGCTGCCGCCCAAGCCCGGCGTCGGCCCGCGCCGCATCTGGTCGGACTCCAAGGGCCTGCTGTGGGTGAGCTTCTGGCACACCGGCGAGGTTGCCCGCTTCGATCCGACCGCCAAGACCTGGAAGGTGTGGGCGCTGCCCAAGAGCGGGGCCGGCTGCTACGCGGTCTATGTCGACGACAAGGACAAGATCTGGCTGAGCGATTTCCTCGCCAATGCCATTGTGCGCTTCGACCCGGTGACCGAGACATTCGAGAGCTTCCCGAGCAACAAGCGCGGCGCTTCGGTGCGCCAGCTACTCGGCCGGCCGGGCGAAGTATGGGGTGCGGAATCGGGCACCGACCGGCTGGTAGTGGTGAAGGAATGAGTTGATCTCATGCGCGATGGGCCCAGCAGCCGCCGGGATTTCCTGCTGTTTCTCGCCGGCGGCGCCGTATTGGCGGCGACACCGAGCGAAGCCGGCGAGGTGCGCATCGGCCGCCTGATCGAACAAGCCAAAGACCTGCCGAGCGTCGCCCAGCGTGTCGCTTTCATTTCGGCCGCGCTGCGCGGCACGCGCTATCGGGGCTTTACCCTGATCGGCGGCCCGCACCGGCCGGAAAAATTCGTGCTGCGCGACGACGCCTTCGATTGCGTCACCTACTGCGAAACCGTACTGGCCGCAGCGCTTTCCCGCGATCTTGCCGAATTCGAGGATGTATTGCGCGAAATCCGCTATCGCCACGGCATCGTCAACTGGTTCGAGCGTAATCATTATTTCTTCGAGTGGGGCCAGCACAACGTCGAGAACAAAATCTGTCGCTGGATCGCCATGGACGGCGCGATCGAACTGCACAAGACGGTCTATTGGCATCGCGCACTCGGCCGCCGGCGCTTCACCATGAGCGTGATCCCGCGCGACACGTTCCTTGCCAACCAGGCTATGCTCGCGGCTGGCGATATCGTCGGCTTTATCACGCGGCGGCTGAATCTTGATTATTTCCACGTCGGTTTTGTAGCCTTTGACGACGATGGCGACTTGGTGCTGCGGCACGCCTCGCTCAGCCGCGGCCGCGTGCTCGACGAAAGCATGCAGCGGTTTCTTGGCGCCAATCGCGTGCACTACGTCACGCTGCTGCGGCCGGAGGAGCCGGCGAAGGTGGCGTAATTTCGCTGCGTCAATTAGCGGTCGTCATGCGCGGGCTTGACCCGCGCATCCATGATGCGTTGCGGGTGCCAAGACCTTACGTTTCGTTGTGGCTGCGCTTCATCATGGATTGCCGGGTCAGGCCCGGCAATGACAACGGAAAGGTGCGCGCGCGGCGGTTAGCAGTTCACGCCGCGGCGGCTTTGCCCTTTGGCTTCACCTCGGCGGTATAGTCGTCCATCAATTGCTTGGTGATGCCGCCCGGATTGAAATTCCAATTGGCGATCTCGGCCACCGCGGTGACTTCCGCCGCCGAACCGGTGATGAAGCATTCGGAAAATTGTGTGAGTTCGTCGGGCAGGATGCGGCGCTCGATCACCTCGAAGCCACGCTTCTTCGCGAGCGCGATTACGGTCTGTCGGGTAAGGCCGTCGAGGAAGCAGTCGGCGAGTGGGGTATGAAGCTTGCCGTCCTTGACGAAGAAAATATTGGCGCCGGTGCATTCGGCGACGCGGCCTTCCCAGTCCAGCATCATGGCGTCGGCATAGCCTTTGCGCTCGGCGGCGTGCTTGGAGATGGTGCAGATCATGTAAAGGCCGGCGGCCTTGGCGCGGCAGGGCGCGGTCTTCGGATCGGGCCGGCGATAATCGGCGAGGTCGAGCCGAATACCCTTTAGCCGCTGCTCGGGGTCGAAATAGCTCGGCCATTCCCAGCTCGCGATCGCCAGATGGATGGTGTTGTTCTGCGCCGAGACGCCCATCATCTCCGAGCCGCGCCAGGCGATCGGGCGCACATAGGCTTCCTTCTTGCCGTTCTTCTCGACCACCAGCTTCTTGGCGGCGTCGATCTCGGCGACCGAATAGGGAATGTCGAAATCGAGTATCTTGGCCGACCGCTTCAGCCGCTCGGAATGTTCGGTCGATTTGAAGATTGCCCCGCCATAGGCGCGCTCGCCCTCGAACACAGCGCTCGCATAGTGCAGGCCGTGGCTCAGCACATGCAGGTTGGCGTCCTGCCAGGGCACCAGCTTGCCGTCGTACCAGATGACCCCATCGAGCCGGTCATAGGACTGCGCCGCCATCGCTTCCTCCTAAACTCTTTTGCCGTTCTCATGGCGCATTTTCGCGCTTATTCCAATGCTTTGCGTCAGGCGGCAACACCCGGTATGAATGGGTCCGGAGCGGTCCTATCGGCATCCGAACGGTGCGTGGCCGGAAAAAATGGCCGTTTCGGTACGATCCTTTCGTCTGCGGCGGTGTTTTTGTAACATAAAAACAAAATATGTCAACATGGCTGACATAAATGCGAATGCAAAGTTTGCCGCGGCGGCCGGTGGCCTGGCCGAACGCCCCGGCACAAGCGCCGCGCCGGCGACGCCGGCCGAGCCGATCTGGGACATCATCGAGCTGTTGTTTTTCGCCTACCGGGATTTCGTCGGCGACCCCGACGAGGTGCTCTCGAAGCTCGGTTTCGGCCGCGCCCATCACCGCGTGCTGCATTTCGTCAACCGCAATCCCGGCATGAAGGTCGCCGACCTGTTGGAGATCCTCAACATCACCAAGCAGTCGCTCGGCCGCGTGCTCAAGCAACTGGTCGACCAGGGCTATGTGGTGCAGAAGGAAGGCGCGCAGGACCGCCGGCAACGGCTGCTCTATGTGACACCGAAGGGCGAGGCGCTGGCGCTCAAGCTCGCCGGCCTGCAGACGCAACGCATCACCCGCGCTTTCGCCGAGCTCGGTCCGGGCGCGCACGAGGCGGCGCGGCGTTTTCTCACCGCCATGATCGACGCCGACAATCGCGACGGCGTGCTGCGCCTGATCGCGCGCGCCGAACGCGCCAAGGCACGGGGTTGAAGTGGCAAGTGAGGAGCTGATGGTGCTGCCCGCCGCGATGTCCGACGATGCGCCGCATTTGCTGGTGGTCGATGACGACCGCCGCATCCGCGACCTGCTGTCGCGCTTCCTCGCCGGCGAGGGCTACCGCGTCACCACGGCGGAGACCGCGGCGGACGCGCGCAACAAGCTCACCAGCCTCAGTTTCGATCTGCTCATTCTCGACGTGATGATGCCGGGCGAGTCCGGCTTCGATTTCGCCAAGGCGCTGCGCGGCACCTCGAGTGTGCCAATCCTGATGCTGACCGCGCGCGACGCCGCCGAGAGCCGCATCAAGGGCTTGGAGATGGGCGCCGACGACTATCTGTCGAAGCCGTTTGAGCCGCGCGAATTGTCGCTGCGCATTGCCAGCATTCTCAAACGCGCCAAGCCCGCCGCCGCACCGCCGGCGGAGTCGGTGCGCTTCGGGCCGTTCGTCTATCATCTGGCGCGCGGCGAATTGCGCAAAGGCGAGGACATCATCCGGCTGACCGACCGCGAGCGCGAGATGCTGCGCATCCTTAGCCAGACGGCGGGCGAGACGGTGCCGCGCCTGGCGCTCGCCGGCAATGGCGGCGCGGTTTCCGAGCGCGCCGTCGACGTGCAGGTCAACCGGCTGCGCCGCAAGATCGAACGCGATCCGGCCAATCCGCTTTTCGTGCAGACGGTGCGCGGCGTCGGCTACCGGCTGGTGATCACCACATGACCACGCTCGACATCAGCAACGGGGTACGCAGCGCGCTCACGCGGCTGCGCGAAGCCTGGGAGTGGTATGACGCGATCCCGCCGGTGCGCAAGATTCACAGCGCGCTCGGCCGCATCCGTGACGGCTGGCGGCGGGTCACCCGCTGGCTCAACAGCGTGATGCCGAAAGGCCTCTACGCGCGCGCGCTGCTTATCATCATTTTGCCGATGGTAATCCTGCAATCGGTGGTCGCCTTCGTGTTCATGGAGCGGCACTGGAACGTCGTCACCCAGCGGCTGTCGGCAGGCGTGGTGTCCGACATCGCCGCGCTGGTCGACGTATACAAAGGCTATCCGCAGGATGCCGAACGGCAGCAGATCCGCCGCATCGCGCAGGAACGGCTCGGCCTGGTGGTCGATTTCCTGCCCCTTAGCGACATGCCGCCGCCCGGGCCGAAGCCGTTCTTCTCGCTGCTCGATTCCACCTTGTCCGAAGAACTGCGCAAGCAGATCGGCCGGCCCTATTGGATCGACACCGTCGGCAAATCGGCGCTGGTGGAAATCCGCGTCCAGCTCGACAACACGGTGATGCGGGTGTTTGCGCGGCGCAGTGCTGCCTATGCGTCGAATTCCGACATCTTCCTGCTCTGGATGGTCGGCACCTCGCTGGTGCTGATCGGTGTCGCCGTCATCTTCCTGCGCAACCAGATCAAGCCGATCTTAAGGCTGGCCGACGCCGCCGAAAGCTTCGGCAAGGGCCGCGAGGTGCCCAATTTCCGCCCGCGCGGCGCGCGCGAGGTGCGGCGCGCAGCCCAGGCCTTTATCGAAATGAAGACACGCGTCGAACGCGCCATGGAGCAGCGCACCGCCATGCTCGCCGGCGTCTCGCACGACCTGCGCACGGTGCTCACGCGATTCAAACTGGAACTCGCCCTCATCAAGAAGCAGACGCCGGAAGTCGAGGCGATGAAGAAGGACGTCGACGAGATGGCGCGCATGCTGGAGGCCTATCTCGCCTTCGCGCGCGGCGATCTCAGCGAGGCGGCGGCGCCGACCGACATGGCGGTCTTCCTCGACGAGCTCAAGGACGACGCCGAACGCAACGGCCACAAGGCGAGCGTGCTGTTCCACGGGCCGCCGATCGTCACGGTGCGGCCGGCGGCGTTCAAGCGCTGCCTCGGCAATCTGACGTCGAACGCGGCGCGCTTTGCGCCTTCGATCGCGATCACCGGCCATCGCGACCACCGCTGGCTCACCATTACCGTGGACGACGACGGGCCGGGCATCCCGCCCGACATGCGCGAGGAAGTATTCAAGCCGTTTCTCAGGCTCGACGACGCGCGCAATCAGGACAAAGGCGGTACCGGCCTCGGGCTCGCCATTGCGCGCGACATCGCACGCTCGCACGGCGGCGACATCACGCTCGGCGACTCGCCAATCGGCGGATTGCGGGCAACGGTGAGGTTACCTGTCTAACTGTTCGTCCGCGCGCAAGCGGGGAACCAGACTTCGTAAAACTCAAACTGGATTCCCGCTTGCGCGGGAATGAGCGAAGTTTGTGGCGTAGGCCGCCGAAGAGGAATTTACGCCGCTTCCATTTCTTCGTCGTCGCGGTGACGGCGGCGGCGGCGCGATCCGCGCAACACGCATTTCGGCAGCGAGCAAAGATCGCCGACGAAACCATCCCAGCGCTCGGCGCTGTTAAGCCCGCGGCCGAGCGCGGCCATGGTGCGGTCGAGGCTTTCGTCCTCGTCGTCGAACCAAACGCCGAGCACGCGCGCGAACATCAGCGCGGCGCCCTGCGCGCGCAAGGCGCCGCGCGGACCGTTGGCGCCGATGCCGGCGGCCTCCAGCATCCATCGCTGCGAGCGCACGGCCATGGCGTTGAGCGCGAAGGCGAGGCCCGGATTGCGGCGCGCCGAGCGCATCGTCGAACGCACCGCGTCCTTGTACGGCGCGAGTGCCTCCAGCCGACGCATCAGCACGTCGAACAACCGTTCGCGCGCCGGCTCCTCGGCCATGTCGCCAGCCCCGCCGGCGAGCACCGCGCGGTCGATGTCCTTGAAGTGGGCGCCGAGGATGGCGAGCGTCGAACCGAATTCAGCGCGCAGCGCCGAGAGCTTCAAGCCGGCGCGGCCGGCGACTTCGGCGAGGCCGATCTGCTCGAAGGAATGCTCGGCGAGCAGCGCCATCAGCGCGTCGACAGCTTTGTCGCGGTCAGTGGTTCCGCGCGGCGCGGCTGCGCTCGGAGCTTTGCGCTGACGTTTCGATTTGCGGGCCATAGCGGCCTCCCATCGGATTGTTCCGTTGCCCTTAATCTAGGCCGGCAAAGGCGCCGGTTCTAGGGCAGGAACTAGCCTGCCAGTTCCCGGCCACGCCGAGTTGCCGCTGCAATGGCCTTGGTCAGCAGCGCGTCGAAACCGCCCGGGCCCATGAGAACTTCCAGCGCGGCGGCGGTGGTGCCGCCCGGCGAGGTGACGTTCTGCCGCAGCGTGGCGGCGTCGAGGTTCGAGCGATGCAGCAATTCGCCGGAGCCGGCGACGGTTTCGCGCGCGAGTTTGCCGGCCAGATCGGCCGGAAGGCCGGCGGCAATGCCGGCCTTGGTCATGGCTTCGGCCAACAGGAACACATAGGCCGGGCCAGAACCGGAGGTCGCGGTGACCGCGTCCATCAGCGCCTCGTCGGAAATCCATTCCACCTTGCCGATGGCGGCGAGCAGGTCGGCGGCGAGTTTGCGCTGGCGCGCCGAAACCTTGCCGTTCGGGCAGGCGACGCTGATGCCGCGGCCAATCGCGGCCGGCGTATTCGGCATGGCGCGCACGATGGCCGCGCCCGGCAGCGATTGTTCCAGAAAGCCGATGGTGCGGCCGGCCATGATCGACAGCACCAGCGTGGTCTTGCCGACGTAGGCGCCAAGCGGCGGCACCGCCGTAGGCGCGGTCTGCGGCTTGACCGCGATCACGACGGCTGCGGCTTCGGCGGCCTTACCCTTTGGATTGAGCCGGAGCCCGCGCCGCGCCAGCGCCTTGATCGCTTTGCCCGGCTGCGGCTCGATCACCATCAGCTTTTTCGGGCTGAGCCCGCGCGCGATCCAGCCGTCGAGCATGGCCGAGCCCATCTTGCCGGCGCCGACCAGGAGGAGGGAGCCTATCGATTTCAGCGGCTGCGGCTTGCGGCTCACGCCTCGCCCGAGGTCTCGAACATGGCGGCGTCGAGCGCCTCGCGCGCGCCTTTGCCGGCCCAGACCACGAATTGGAAGGCGGTGAAATAGCGCTCGCAGGAATCGAGCGCGCTGCCGAGCAGCGCCTCGCATTGCTTGCCGGAAGCCTCGGTGCCGCCCGCCAGCACCAGCGCGTGGCGGAACATCAGGATGCCTTCGGTGATCCAGAGATCGAAATGGCCGACCCACAGCCGCTCGTTGATCAGCGAGATCAGCACCTGCACTTCGGCGCGGCGGCGCTCGGGCACTTTGAGGTCGAAGGCGCAGGCCAGATGCAGCGCCTCGATGTCGCCCATCCAGGTGTAGGAGACCTGGTAATCGGTCCACTTGCCGGTGACCAGAATGGTGATCTCGTCCTCGCTTGAGCGCTCGAACGACCAGTCGTTCACCGCCGCCAAACGTTCCACCACGTCGAGCGGGTTGGGCCGGGGTTCGTCCGCGTAGGCGAATTGGGGCATGACGTCTCCACTTTGCCGAATTGATCAGGGAACGCACGCCACGCGCACGGCGGTAGCCGACCGGGTTTTGACGCAGGGGATACGGGGACGCCTTGACGGCGGAAACGAATCACTTAGCCGACCGACTATAACCGACGCGATTCAGCCCGCCAGTGGCCTCATCGACGGTCAATGAGCCGTGATTTGCCCGTCATAGGCAATCGCGCCGGAAAGACTCTCCACAACGAATGCTGCGGCATTTTGAATCTGATGTGGATAACTTTGCCGCCCGGAATCCAATTTGCCAATCGATTCCGTTTTGTTCTCGCGGGCAGGTTCAGTCGAACAGGCTCGACACCGACTCTTCGGTGGCAGTGCGCCCAATCGCCTCGCCGATCAGCGGCGCGATCGGCAGCACGCGGATATTGCCGGCGGCCAGCACTTCCTTGGTCGGCTGAATCGAGTCGGTGATCACCAGCTCCTTCAGCCGCGACTTGGCGACACGCGCGACCGCGCCGCCCGACAGGACGCCGTGGCTGATATAGGCGTAGACCGCCTTCGCCTTGTTCTCGAGCAGCGCGTCGGCGGCGTTGACCAGCGTGCCGCCGCTATCGACGATATCGTCCACCAGCACGCAGGTGTAGCCGGCGACGTCGCCGATCACGTTCATCACCTCGGATTCGCCGGCGCGCTCGCGCCGCTTGTCGATAATGGCGAGCGGGGCGTTGATGCGCTTGGCAAGGCCACGCGCGCGCACCACGCCGCCGACGTCGGGCGACACCACCATCACATTGTCGAGCTGGAAGCGCTCCTTGATGTCGCGCACCATCACCGGCGAGGCATAGAGATTGTCGGTCGGGATGTCGAAGAAGCCCTGGATCTGGCCAGCATGCAGGTCGAGCGTCATCACCCGGTCGGCGCCGGCGCGGGTGATCAAATTGGCGACCAGCTTGGCCGAGATCGGCGTACGCGGCCCCGGTTTGCGGTCCTGCCGGGCGTAGCCGAAATAGGGGATCACCGCGGTGATGCGGCGGGCCGACGAGCGCCGCAGCGCATCGATGATGATCAGCAATTCCATCAAGTGGTCGTTTGCCGGATACGAGGTGGACTGGATGACGAAGACGTCGGTGCCGCGCACGTTTTCCTGGATTTCGACGAACACTTCCATGTCGGCGAAGCGCTTGACCACCGCCTTGGTCAGCGGGCTTTTGAGATAGTCGCCGATCGCCTGCGCCAGCGCGGGATTCGAGTTGCCGGCGACGAGCTTGATCGCTCCGTTCTTGCCCGACATCTACGTATCCTCTTGGCCCGACGTTTGCGGCGGCGTGGTCATAACAAGGCGGGCAGGGGCTCGCAATACGAGTCCGGATCGTTGCCCCGAAGCATTTGGGTAAGGGTGAACGGACCCTTGGCTTAGTCCGCGGCGGCCGTCCGCGTCGGCTTTACAAGGGCCGATATCACGGTGGTCACCGGCGGGCGGCTGCGCGGCAGCGGGACCGGACCGGCGTCTTCCAAATCGGGAAACGCGCCGGTCTCGCTCGGCTCCGGATCGGCATGCGGCCGGAAAATGCGGAAAATACCGGCGGCTTCAGGCGTGAAATCGCGCATGCCGGCCAAAACCAGCTCCGGCACGCTGGCCACATTGGGCGTGCTCGGCGCCACCTCGGGCGAGGTCAGGAAAGCGGCGAGCTGGTCCATGCTGCTGACGGCGATCCGGCGCAACATGCCGTCGTCGGCGACCGCCCAGGCATCACGATGCCGGCCTTTGACGGTCTCCTCGCCGGTAATGCGTAGCGAGCGATGGTCGTCCCGGTCGAAGACATCCCAGACCCAGGAGATCGTGGTCTCCTTTTTCACCACTTTGGCGGCGAGATAGCCGCGCACGCGATAGGCCGACGGGCTTTCGCGCGACATCACCGCCAGCCGGCGGGTCTGCGCCTCGTCATTGAGATCCTGCACCAGCTGTTGGAATTGGCCGGGCGGCGGACCGTCGATGGACTCGAATGCGACGGTGGCGCCGCGCGGCTGACCGGCCAGATTGGTCGGCCGCTCCTCGACTGTGCACGCGGCCAGCGCTGTCGCACAGAGGGCGGCCAACAGTGCACCCGGCCAACGCGTGCGCCAACGTGTGGCGCGCAAGGCCCGCCCCCCCGAATTCCACTGCATTGACACCCCTGTCGGTGGCCTTGTCGTTGTCGATCAAGTCCCTCGGCCGGGATGAAATCTAGCGGCTGGGGCGGCTGCGAGTCCAGCCGGGCGGCGGACCGTCGCCGGAATAGTCAATCGGCGAGCGCGATCGCGTTGATATGTCGGCCGTAATCGGGTTCGCCCAGCCTGCTGGTACGGCGATAGCTGAAAAAGCGATCGGGCTCGGCATAGGTGCACAGGCCGAGGTCCTCGAATTGTGCGACGCCGGCGCGCTGCAGGCGGCCGGCGATGAAGCCTGCGAGATCGAACATGGCATGGTCGGCGCGTGCCGAGGGCGCAAAGAAGCGCGCATTGTCGGCGTCGGCCGCCAGGAACCGCGCGACGAATTCCGGCCCGACCTCGTAGTTCGGCTGCCGGATGGTGGGGCCGAGCGCCGCCGCGATGCGGGCGCGCTCGGCGCCGAGCTGCTCCATGGCGGCGATTGCCGCCTCGATCACTCCGGTGAGCGCGCCGCGCCAGCCGGCATGGGCGGCGCCGATCACACGCGCCTCACTGTCCGCCAGCAGCAGCGGTCCGCAGTCGGCGGTCGACACACCGATGGCGAGCTGCGGCGTACGCGTGACAATGGCGTCGGCGCGCGGACGGTCGGCGGAAGTCCACGCCTTGTCGGCGACCACCACGTCGGGCGAATGGATTTGATAGGCGGTGATCAGGCGATCCGGCGCAACGCCGAGCACCGCCGCCATGCGGGCGCGGTTCTCGGCAACCTTGTCGGGCACATCGTTCGAGCCGACGCCGCCGTTGAGGCTGGCGTAGACGCCCTGCGACACTCCGCCGCTGCGGGTGAAGAAGGCGTGACGAATTCGCGCAAGCTTGCTGAGCGATTGGGCCTGGAGCATGGATACCATTTGGGCTATGTGATTTAGGCTGAGAAATCCAGATTCAAATCGAAAATTTCGGGAAAAGCGCGAACGCGCAACACGAGGGGGTGTCTCATGCGATCAAAATTATTCGTGACCGGAGCTGTGATTGGCGCCTGCATGCTGGTGAGCCCGGTGTCGACCGGTGCCGCACCGTTGGCCGGCGCTCTGTCGAAAGATCTGGCGGTGCAGGCCGGCGACACATCATTGGTGGTGCAAGTGCAGCGTCGGCGCGGCGGCGGCCGTCGCGCCGGTGGCCGCCGCGGCGGCGGCCGTCGCGGCGGGGGCAACGCCGGTGTTGCTGCCGGCATTGCCGGCGGCCTGTTACTTGGCACGGTTATCCTCAACGAGGCGGCGCGCCAGCAGGCAATCGATAACTGCGCGCGGCGCTTCCGCAGTTACGACCGTGACAGCATGACCTATATCGGCCGCGACGGTTACGAGCATCCGTGCCCGTAGCCGTTTAGCGCTCGAAACCGGGCGGTGCGCCGAGCGAGGGATGCGCAAAGGCGGCGGCCTTGAACAAGGCGCCCATGCTGACGCGGTCCTCGCCGATCAGGCGCGAAAGCGCGGCGTCGATGTCGGTCGCCGCCGCCTCCGACGCCTTGGCCTTGAGCGCGGCCGCGCGCATCTCGATGCCGAGCCGCCGCAGGAAATGTGACTGCGGCTGCGGCCCGAAACCGCTGGCGCCCATGGCCTCCACCGCCTTGGCCAGCGCTTCAAAATCGACATGCGCGGTGAGATCGAGATTGCCCGGCGCGGTCAGCGGGTCGGCATAGGCGTGCTGGCCGACCGCCTGCAAGGTGTCGCCGGCGGCGCTTTTGGCATGGCCGTAATCGATCACCAGCGCGGCGCCGCCGTCGCGCACGAGGCGCCGGCCGATTTCCATCGCCACCATGTCGCTGCGCCATTCGAAGATCGAGCCGGCGCGCTCCTGACTCAATGCCGGCGGCAGCAGGCGGTCGAAATGCGGCAGCGGGTCGTCCGCGATGGTGAAAGCGAGATTGCCGGCGACATCAATTTCGATCAGGCGCTGGTGCCAGCCGCGCTCGGTCTTCACCACCTGGTCGACCGCCAGCGCGTCAAAGAACTCGTTGGCGAGAATGATGGCGGGGCCGCTCGGAACCTCGCTGAGCGCGGCATGCCAGTAGATCGGCATCGACTGTTGCGCGAGCGTGTCGGCCTGCTGCGCCTGCAGCGCCGGGCTGATCTCGACCAGATGGAGCACGGCGGCTTCGCGCAATCCCGGCACCACCTTAGCCGCGCGCAGCGCGTCGTCCATCATGGTGCCGCGGCCGGGGCCGAGCTCGATGATGCGCAGGTTTTCCGGCGCGCCCATCTGTTTCCACACCGCCGCCATCCACAGCCCGATCATCTCGCCGAACATCTGGCTGACTTCCGGCGCGGTGATGAAATCGCCGCGCGCGCCGAACGGATCGCGCGTGGTGTAATAGCCTTGTGTCGGGTCGGTGAGGCAGAGCCGCATGAATTCGCTCACCGGCATCGGTCCGGCCGCCGCGATGCGCCGGTGAATTTCGGCTTCCAGCGGCGTGAACTCGCTCATGATTGGCTCCGCAGCGGCGCTTTCTTCAGCGCGTAGGCGATAAAACAAAGACCGGCAAGAAACAGCGGCACCGAGAGCAGCATGCCCATGGTCATGCCGCCCCAGAGAAAGCCGAGCTGGGCATCGGGCTCGCGGAAGAATTCGCAAGTCACCCGCGCGATCGAATAGCCGACCGCGAAACAACCGATGATCAGGCCCGGCCGCTTCAGCGCGCCGGCGCGCATCAACAGCGCCAGCACGGCGAGCAACACCAGGCCTTCCAGCGCCGCCTCATAGAGTTGGCTGGGATGGCGCAGCAGCGGGCCGCCGCCAGGGAACACCATGGCCCAGGGCACGTCGGCCGGGCGGCCCCACAATTCGCCATTGATGAAATTGGCGATACGGCCGAGGAATAGCCCGATCGGCCCGACCGCGCAGGTGATGTCGCCGAGCGAGAGCACCGGAATGCCGCGCTTGCGCCCGAACGCGAGCACGGCGACCACGCAACCGGTGAAGCCGCCGTGGAACGACATGCCGCCGTTCCACAATTGTACGATCTCGAGCGGATGCGCGGCGAAGTGCGGCAGATTGTAGAACAGCACGTAGAAAGTGCGGCCGCCGAGGATAATACCGAGCGTCACCCAGAGCACGAAATCGTCGAAATCGACCAGCGTCATCGGCGCCGAGTTCTTGGAAGAATTGCCGCCCCACAGCCGCTCATCGCGGATCAGGGCGCGGGCATAGACCCAGCCGAGCAGGATGCCGACAATATAGGCGAGCGCATACCAGCGGATGGCGAACGGCCCCAGGTGGATCAGCACCGGATCGAAGGCGGGAAAAGGAATGACGAACAGGGGCATTGCAAGTTCCGGTAATAATAAATGCGATGCTAGCAGGACCTAGCAGGCCGGGTCTTGCAGGGAGATGACCGGACCGCCATTGTTACACGCATGATCCCGAAAAGTGGGAACCGGTTTTCGGATAAGATCATGCGCAACGATGATTTCGGAGGCACGTCATGACCCAGACCAGCAACCGCATTTTCGACGAGATGGCCCGCCTGATGAACGATGCCGCCGGGGTCGCGCAAGGGGTGCGCAAGGAATTCGACACTTTGTTCCGGGCTCAGGCCGAGCGCATACTGCGCGACCTCGACGTCGTGCAGCGTGAGGAGTTCGAGGCGGTCAAGGAAATGGCCCGCCTGGCGCGCGAGGAAAATGAGGCGCTGAAGGCGCGCATCGAGGCGCTGGAGGGCAAGGGTGGCGGCAAGGGCGGCAAGAAGGCCGCAGCGCCGCCCGCTTCCGACTGATTTTCCGCAGTTTGCGGGTTTTCTTGCCCTTTACGAGGCGCGCCGCTATAACCCCGCGCGACACGCGGCCCCCGGCACCCCTGGAGGCTTGCCGCGTGCGCGGGCGGCCAAAAAAGCCGCCTTTTCCATTGGGTTAGATGAGGATTGCAAAATGGCCACCGTGCAAGAAATGAAGGCGACGGTGCGCCCGAAAGCCGGCAAGGGGGCCGCACGGGCAGCACGTTATTCCGGCAAAGTACCGGGTGTGATTTACGGCGAGAACAAGCCCCCGCAGATGGTGCTGATCGAGCACGATGAGTTGCGCAAGCGCATCTATGCCGGCCGCTTCCTCACCACGCTGTTCCATCTCGATGTCGACGGCACCAAGCACCGCGTGATCCCGCGCGACTTCCAGCTCGACGTCATCAAAGACCTGCCGATGCATGTGGATTTCCTGCGCGTGGCGGAAGGCGCCGTCATCCGTGTCAACGTCGCGGTCAAGGTGCTCAATGCCGACCAGTCGCCCGGCGTCAAGCGCGGCGGCGCGGTCAACATCGTCACCCATACCATTCAGGTGATGTGCCCGGTCGAGACCATTCCGGAATCGATCGACGTCGATATTTCCGAACTCGACATCAACCATTCCAAGCACTTGAGCGAGGTGGGGCTGCCGCCGAATGTGCGGGTGATCGCGCAGGGCGACATCACGCTGGTCACGGTGGTGCCGCCGTCCGGTTACGCCGAAGAAATGAAGGCCGCCGCCGAAGCGGCCGCCACCGCCGCCGCCGCTGCGGCTGCCGCTGCGGCAGCCGGCGTGGTGCCCGGCGCCGAAGCGGCGCCCGGTGCTGCCCCTGGAGCAGCGCCCGGTGCGGCCCCCGGTGCCGCTCCGGCCGCGGGCGGGGCGCCTGCCGCCGCCGCTGCGCCGGCGAAGTCCGACAAGAAGTGAGGCGGCGCGACCCACGCGCCACCTTTCTTGCGCTTTCCGCATAGGGCGGCGACGCCATGCTGCTATTCGTCGGCCTCGGCAATCCCGGCGCGCGCTATGTCGGCAACCGCCACAATATCGGTTTCATGGCGGTGCAGGCGATCGCCAAACGCCATGATATCGCGCCCTGGCGGCGGAAGTTCCAGGGCGTGGCGGTGGAAGGCACGCTCGCGGGCGAGAAGGTTCTGCTGCTTTTGCCCGGTACGTTCATGAACGAGTTGGGGCGCGCGGTGGCGGAAGCGGTGCATTTCCACAAGCTCGATGCCGGCAGTGTCGTGGTGTTTCACGACGAGGCCGAATTGCCGCCCGGCAAGGTGCGGTTGAAAAAGGGCGGCGGCAATGCCGGCCATAACGGCTTGCGCTCGATCTCCGCGCATATCGGCAACGACTACACCCGCGTGCGCATGGGCGTCGGCCATCCCGGCGACAAGGATTTGATGGAGGCCTATGTGTTGCAGGATTTCGCCAAAAGCGAGCGGCCGTGGGTGGCGGCGCTGTGCGAAATCGTGGCCGACAATGTTGGCCTACTGATCGAAGGCAAGGATTCGACGTTCCAGAACAAGGTGCATCTCGCCATGAGCGCCAAGGGCTTCGGCGGCACGGACGAGCCGGACACCGAATGACACAATAGCGCGGACACTTCCATGGGCTTCAAATGCGGCATTGTCGGCCTGCCGAATGTCGGCAAGTCGACGCTCTTCAATGCGCTCACGCAGACCGCGGCGGCGCAGGCGGCCAATTATCCATTCTGCACTATCGAGCCCAACGTCGGCGAGATCGCGGTGCCCGATCCGCGCCTCGACAAGCTCGCAGTGCTCGGCAAGTCAGCCGAGATCATCCCGACCCGCATCACCTTCGTCGACATCGCCGGACTGGTGCGCGGCGCCTCCAAGGGCGAGGGGCTCGGCAACCAGTTTCTCGCCACCATCCGCGAGGTGGACGCCATCGTGCACGTGGTGCGCTGCTTCGAGGACTCGGACGTCACCCATGTCGAAGGCAAGATCGATCCGGTCGCCGATATCGACACCATCGAAACCGAATTAATGCTGGCCGATCTCGAATCGCTGGAAAAGCGCGTCGACGCACTGGAGAAGAAGGCCAAAGGCAGCGGCGAGGACGCCAAGCTCGCCAAGGAGACGCTCTCTTTGATCGAGCGCTCGCTGGTGTTGCTGCGCGAGGGCAAGCCGGCGCGCCTGGTCGAACGCAAGCCGGAGGAGGAAAAGCTGTTCCACTCGCTCGGCCTGCTCACCTCGGCGCCGGTGCTCTATGCCTGCAACGTGGATGAAGCTTCGGCGGCGACCGGCAACGAATTTTCGCAGCAGGTCGAAGCGCGCGCCAAGGAAGAAGGCGCGGTCGCGGTGGTGATTTCCGCCAAGATCGAGTCGGAGATTGCCACTTTGCCGCCGGCCGAACGCGCCGAATTCCTCGACGCCGTCGGACTCGCCGAAACCGGGCTCGACCGTCTGGTGCACGCTGGCTACGCGCTGCTGCATCTGGTGACCTATTTCACCGTCGGGCCGAAGGAAACGCGGGCCTGGACCATCACGCAAGGCACCAAGGCGCCGCAGGCGGCCGGCGTGATCCATTCCGATTTCGAGCGCGGCTTCATTCGCGCCGAAACCATCGGCTATGACGACTTCATCGCCCATAGCGGCGAAACCGGCGCCAAGGAGGCCGGCAAGATGCGGCTGGAAGGCAAGGACTATGTGGTCGCCGACGGCGACGTGATGCATTTCCGATTTGCGACCTGATATAAATTGTCATGGCCGGGCAGAGCCGTCCGAAGGACGGCGTCGCTTCGCTCGCCTATATCCCGGCCATCTCGCTTAGGAATGCACTGTGCCCACCTAAGCGGGATGCCCGGCACAAGGCCGGGCATGTCGGAGTAAGAATAAGGTCGCATGAGCAAGAAACTCCATTGGGAAGATTTCCAGCCCGGCGCGGTTGCCGTCTACGGCCCGCGTCTGGTCACGCGCGAGGAGATCGTCGGTTTTGCCGCCGAGTTCGATCCGCAGCCGATGCATCTCGACGAAGCCGCGGCGAGCGCCACGCTGCTCGGCGGCCTCGGCGCCTCGGGCTGGCATACCTGTTGCCTGCTGATGCGCATCATCGCCGACGGCTTCATCCTCAATTCCAGTTCGATGGGCGGACCGGGCATCGACGAGGTGCGCTGGCTCAAGCCGCTGCGCCCGGGCACCAGCATCCGCGTGCGCGCGAGCGTGCTTGACACGCGCGCCTCCGCCAGCCGGCCGGATATGGGTTTGGTGAAATTCCTGTTTGAGGTCATCGATGAGGCGGACGTGACGCTGACCACGCTCGCCACCACGCTGATGTTCGGCCGCCGCGCGCCGCGAGGCGGCGCGTGAAATATTTCGAAGACATCCAGGTCGGCGATACCTACGAGGTCGGCCGCTACACCTTCACCGCCGACAATATCAAATCCTTCGCCCGGCGCTTCGACCCGCAGCTTTTCCACGTCGACGAAGAAGCGGCGGCGCGCTCGCATTTCGGCGCGCTGTGCGCCTCCGGCTGGCATACCGCGCTCGCCTGGATGCGGCTGATGATCGATTATCGCCGCCGCATGGACGACGCCATGCGCGCGCGCGGCGAGCCGATTGCCGGCATCGGCCCGGCGCTCGGCTTTCGCGAGCTGAAATGGCTCAAGCCGGTCTATGTCGGCGACACCGTTGAGTATAAAAGCGTGGTGACCGAATTGCGCCTGTCCAACAGCAAGCCGGACAAAGGGCTGATGACCTTCCGTTCGACCGGCGTCAACCAGAACGGCGAGCCGGTGATCTCGCTGGTCAGCATCACCTTTGTCGAGCGGCGGGGAACGCCATGATCGCCGCGGCCGAAAAAGCGCAAGGCAAAGCCGAAGAACGGCGCGCTTTGGGCGTGGCCTGCGGCGCGCATGCGTTGCACGACGGCTATACCGATCTCATTTACGTCATGCTGCCGATCTGGCAGCACGAATTCGGCCTCGGCTTTGCTGCGCTCGGGCTGATGAAGACGGTGTTTTCCGGCACGCTCGCTGGCTTGCAGATTCCGTCGGGCCTGTTGGCCGAGCGCTTCGGAGCGCCGATTGTGCTGGCGCTCGGCACCGCGCTCGCTGGGCTTGGCTATTGCCTTGCCGGCTTGAGCACCGGCGTGGTTACGCTGGTGGCCGCGTTGTTCGTGGGCGGGCTCGGCGCCAGCACGCAGCATCCGCTGGCCTCCGCGCTGATCGCGCAGGCCTTCGCCGGCGCGCGCTCGCTGAAGGCGCTCGGCACCTACAATTTCGCCGGCGACATCGGCAAGATGACGCTGCCGGCGGCGGCCTCGCTGCTATTCGTCGTGCTGCCCTGGCGCGAGGCGCTCATGCTGCTGGGCGGGTTCGGTGTGCTGGCGGCGATCGTCATTTACGTGCTGATTCCGCGCCTCGCGGCCGAGGCGGCGGCGCCGCACAACGCGGAAGCAAATGCGGGCGGCGGCGCTCGTTTGAGCCAGTTCGGCTTTCCGCTGCTACTGTCGATCGGCGTGGTCGACAGCGCCACCCGCATGGCCTTTCTAACCTTCCTGCCCTTCGTGCTCACCGCCAAAGGGGCGAGCCTGCCGACTATCGGCCTGGCGCTCACGCTGGTATTTGCCGGCGGCGCCGCCGGCAAGCTGGTCTGCGCCTTCATCGGCGCGCGCATCGGCACGGTGGCAACGGTCTGGCTGACCGAAGCCGCGACCGCGCTCGGCATTGTCGCGCTGCTGCCGCTGTCGCTCGCCGCCGCACTCATCTTGTTGCCGCTCGTCGGCGTCGCGCTCAACGGCACCTCATCGGTGCTGTACGGCTCGGTGCCCGATCTGGTCGCGCCGGCGCGGCGCCAGCGCGCCTTCGGCATTTTCTACACCGGCACGATCGGCGCAGGCGCGGTATCGCCGGCGATCTACGGCTTGCTCGGCGATGCGGTCGGGGTGCCGTCGGCGCTGATGGTGGTGGCCGCGCTGGTGCTGCTGACGCTGCCGATCACGCTAGCGTTGCGGCCGGCATTGTCTAACGTCCCGGTGTCTTGACCCTGACCTGCTTGACTACCGCGGCGGGCAGCACGTCGAGATAGGGACCGAGCAGGAACGCCTCGCCCGAGCCGTAGCCGTACATGTGGTCATGCGCGTCGATCATCGCCCGCACCGGGCGCGCGCAGGCGGTAATCGAGTTCGACGAGCAGATCGTTGAACACGTCCGGCCGCATATCGGTTTTGTAGCGCGGATCGGCGGTCGCCTTGCGCACGATGCAGTCGGTGGCGCGGCGCACCAGCGGTAGCAGCGCGGCGTCCTTCTGGCGTACCGATAACTGCATCCAGGCCGCCGGGTCGGCGGGCGGGGTGGCGGTATCGAGCGAGACATTCAACACAAGCGACAACCCGAACAGCGATTCGAGAATCATCCCGTGAGCCTCGCGAATCAGAGTCTGCAACGCTGATATCGCAGCGCGAGTCGCGCCGCACCTGAAACTTGATTCGAAGGCATGAAAAAATGCCGATGACGAATCAAAATCGCACTCGCGCACGCTCGCGCGCGGCTGGGACAAAATGAGTCCAAGACGCGCTAACGGATTCAAACCATGGATGTTTTTGGGAACTTCGGCGCGGAACGCATGGCGGTCGCGAGCGTTTCCCGTTGTCGTTGCCATAACAGGCAGGAGGAACTCATGACATATTTTCGTCACGCCGCGATCGCGGCGGCGTTGCTTGCGGGCGTCGGTCCGGCGAGCGCGCAGACGGTGATCACCCGTGCGCCGGTGGAAACACGCACCATCCTGACCACCGAACCGCTGGCGCTCACGCCGGTGCAGCGGCGGATCATCTACCGCACCATTGTGCGCGAGCGCCCGCTGCCGGCGGCGCCGATCGTCGAATACCGCGTCGGTGAACGCGTGCCGGCCGCCGCGCGGCTGTACCCGATGCCGCAAGAGGTCGCGGTCGACGTCCCGGCCATCAGGACGTATCAATATATGGTGGTGAACGATCGCGTCGTGCTGGTCGATCCGCTCACCAGCGAAGTGGTAGCCGATTATAGCGACTAGGCTTATCAGCCGATTGTGGATCGCGGCCCGGCGCTGGCGTGCCGGGCCGTTAATATTCAATGCGCCGAATTTACCTTGGTGCGGCCTGCCAGCCATGCGGGGCCCGCGGGCGCTGGATTTTTTGCGTTTCTGGGGCCATATTATGCGGTGAGGAGCTATTACTAATGTCTATGATCAACTACCGGGCCCCGTCCGAGCTATTTCCCAGCCGCAGCCGCAAGTCGCGCCGCCCCATCGGTTACAAGCGTTTTCCGACCGCGGCGGAAGCCATCCGTTTTGCCATTGAAGAATTGCCGCCTGAACTATTGCTGGGCGCCTATCTCGAAGTGGAAGAAAAGCGCTTCGACGGCAACGGCATCCGCCGCCTGTACGAGAGCGAAGACTATCCACTGCCGCGCAAAGCCCCCGCCAACTGACCCAGGGCGTGGACTCAATAAACGCGCAGGCCCGGTGAGTTCTGGCACGAGCCAGCGAGCAACAACCCAAAAAGACGAATGGATAGCGGCGCAGGCGAAAAGCTTCGCCGCTGAGGCGGCCGCTCGCTTGGGGCGCCGCCTCAGCTCGAAACAGTTTGCTCATCGGCCGTTTGGCTTAAGCCGTACGGCGCGAGCGGCAGGCCTAGACCGGAGTGCTGGTATGGAAGCAGCTCAGGAAACTCTGGATCTTGCAGACAATGGACTTGATTTCATTGAATAAGCAGTACAATGAGCCGCCGCCTGTAATTTGCCCGCCGCCGACCACGGCGATCTCCGCATTCGTCAACTCGCGAATGCCCTCAATCCTGTCGATCTGTGGCATTGTTGCCCCCTTCTGTTGCCGAGTCATTTAAGCCCGCCAAAAGGCTAATTTCGGTGATCCTCGGAGTCAATTCGCCAGACGTGACAATATCATGTCACAGGCACGACAAGGGCATATTACAGACTGCGATCGTGATCCGATCGGTGCGGCGCATGCGACCGGGTTTGCGAGCGCACAGCCCAAATCCATCCGCCCGTCTTGTAAAAGAACCCCGCTGTGGCGGGGTCTAGTTTGTGGGAGGATTGCTCGAAGACGAGGCCGCTTCTGTCGCCTGTCGCAGCAGTCTCGCCTCGCAGCGGCCGCATGCGACTTAGGCCGCTTCCGAACGCGGGCACTGTAGGTGGCCAGACCGGAGCGCGGAGGTGGCCGGCTCCGCTGTCCCGGTAATCCACAGCTAACGACAGTGCGAATGCCGGTTTACCCACCGATTTCTCAATTCGGCTTGCCGATCCGGCCGGTCAACCGGCCGAACGCCGGTTGTGGTTGACCGGGGCGTCCATCCATTGCTTGAGGCTATCGCCGATGACCTTCATCGCTGTCATCGACGCATGGTTCAGGCTGGCATAGCCGGCAAGCTCCCGGGTCACGCGTTCGCCTTCGCCGCGCAGCATGTCGCGCACGCCTTGCAGCTCGAGTATGACGCGGTCGATCTCCTCCATCGAGGCGCCGGCGACGCGCCGGATCAGCGCATTCAGGTTTTCGGTGGCCGGGTCGGCGGCCGCCTCCGGTTCGTTGCGTTGCCGGCGCAGGAAGGCAACGTCGCGGCGGACAAATTCGCGGATTTCGCCCTCGACCGTGGTCGCCACCGCCTGGTCGACATTGCCGAGTTTCTCCGGGACATTGCGGTCCGTGGTGTGTTTGTCCGGATTGGATTTTTCGCTAGCGCTGCCGTCCGCACCAAGCCGTTCGGGTTTGTTGGCCGTCATGGTTTACTCCTGCACTTGCGCAATCCATTGCGCTGACGCCCCCCGCGGATGCGATTGCGACATGGAACTTGGGCGGCTGTTGGGCGCGCGAAGGGCGGTATCGGGGCGTCGCCAAGCGGCGCCTTGCGGCCGGTCTCACCAATTCAGCTTGAGCCGGGCGTTGATGCTCGTGCTGCTGGACGGCTGACCGACATCGATCAGTGCCGTGGTGAGGTGCAGCGGGCCGTATAGTTTCTGGTCGGCACTCAACGTGTTGTGGGTGACCGGGTCGTTGCTGGCAGTGACCAGGCCGGCGCCGAAGCTCGTGCCGGTCGATAGAATGTCGAATTTGACGACTTTCTGGCTGCCCCAGATTTGCGGCGTCGGGGTTGTAGAGGCGACCGGCGCCGCCATCAACGGTAGATCGGACGGTGCCGGCGCGGGCGGGCCGAAAATCTCGGTCACCGAATAGCTGTCTTGCAGCGTGACCGAGAATTTGCCGCCGAGCGGAATCGAATGCTTGAACGTGGTGGCGAGCTTGCCCTGCTCGTTGGCCGGATCGAGCCGCGCGTCGAGCGAGGCGAGATCGGATAGGCCGAGCGAGGCCCAGGCGGCGCCGGAATCCTCACCGGGGGCATTGCGCGCAAACGGCCTGCCCGGCCGGCCGCCATCTGGCGGCGTGGCGAGCTTGAGATCGGCGCCGATCCTGGCGACCCATTCGTCCGCCAGCGGCGGCCTGACCACCAACGTGCTGGAACCGTCCGGCTTGTCGGTTCGGCTGATGGCGAATTTGCCGGGTTCGTGCGGACCGGGCAGGCGCAGCGACCGCTGCGGCCGGCCGTCGGCCATCGTCGCGGAATCGAACAGCAGTGCATTGCCGAGCATGGCGGTCTCTTCCGGCGTGAGCGGGGTCTCGGCCGGCGGCTGCGCGTCGTCGGGAGCAGCCGCCACCGGCGCGACGGTATCGCCACTGTCGGCGGCTTCGTCCGCCTCCTGCGCCGCCAGCGGCGCGGCAAGCGCGCAAACCAAGGCGGCGACCGTCCACCCGGCGCCGAACAACGCGCTTGGCCGCATTTTCGAAAGTCTCCCCCGAACGGACGTACCGGTTTTTCCGCCGAGCGATGGTCGGCGCCAACCGGTTAAGGCTTGTTGAATTTGTCGCGTGGAACTTGGGCAACGATGTGGAGTTATCGCGTCGGCCGCGCGGCAGCCGGCAGCCAGGCTGCGCGTCGGGACGGCGACAATTCACGCCGGCGCAAAACGCCCATTGCGCGACGCGATCGAAACCCGGCGGCTTTGCGGGCCAGGGCGCGCTGCTCAAGCCCTGGCGTTCAAGGCTTCTTGCCGGGCGCCGTGCCGAAGGGGCTGCCGGACGGCCCCTGCGTCTGCGCCAGCTTATAGGCCGACATTTGCTTCGGCTTATCCTTGTCGGCCTTCGGTTTCTTCTTTTCCTTGGGAACTCGCATCTGACCTTTTGCCATGACGACCTCCTAGGCGTTTTGAATGGCGGATGGTGATACGGCGGCGGGCGGCCCGCAAGGGCCGGCTCACAGCGCAGCCTTGGCCCCCTTCATCTTGTCATCGATGCATTTGGTGACGATATCGGCGCGCTTGTCGAGATTCATGTCGGCATGGCCCTTTTCGGTCGCCATCCAGCATTCGGTGGCGGCGCGCGAATGGGTCATCGGCTGCTCCGGCGGCGCGGCGGCGGCCTGCGGCGCGACGGGGTAGGGGATGGTTTCGCAGCCGGCGAGCGCCAAAGCGGCGACGAGCAGCGCCAGGACGGCGGCCGCTTTGCGGCTGTGCGGGATCGCGGGTGTCATGGCAGGTCTTCCAAAGCTGGCTCAGCCGCCCCCGGCGGGCTTGAACTCGGGCACGTGTTCGCCGCCGAACATAAAATGCAGGCCGCGGCCTTCTCGAATCACGATGTGGATACTCTTTACCGGCACTTTTCCCACTTCGGCAACCACCTTGCTGAGGCCCTGGGCGAGCGCGCGTTTCTGCTCGTCGCTCCAGCCTTCGCGGATGTCGCATTGGATAATGGGCATGTGTCTCTCCGGTTATGGCGTTGTGATGACGGTTTGGGAATTATTGCTGAAGGCGGGCCGGACCGACAGGCGGGGGTGTACTCTTCTCCCCTCTCCCCTTGTGGGAGAGGGTGCCCGAGCGAAGCGAGGGCGGGTGAGGGGGCAAGCTTCATGAGAATCCGCCCCCCCTCACACGGCTCGTGCTCGCTATCGCTCCGCACTCGCCACCCCCCGCCTTCGCGGGGCAGGCTTTCTCCCACAAGGGGAGAGGGATTGCCGCGCCGATACAATTTGTCGGACAGCCAAGCGCCAGCGCCCGTATTCTTGAGCGGCGCCGGGTGCGCCGTCGTGTTTCCCGTGCCCCTCGACAGGGGGCCCGGGGGAGTCGACCCCCGGCAAAAAAGCCGAGGGGATGGAGCGCCGCGAGGCGCTGCCGTTTGTTTCGTGCCGCGCGGCCTTTGCGGGCCACGCGGGCGCCTCTCGGCGCTCCACGGCGGCGTTTATCCGGCGCCGGGCCGCGCTTTCGGCGGCCGCGTCGCCCCGCCTTTGACGCTCCGACGCAGCCCCTTTTGGGCAGCCGCGCCTTGGCGCCGCGGGCGGGCCAAGCGGCCCGGCCGTCAGCAAGCTCCTCGCGGCGGGTCATTGTGCCCGCGGGCGGAGCCCCGGCGCCGCCCGGGTGCGGGGGGTACGTTTCATCCCCCGCCCGCGGGCGCCGCATCCCACCCCGCTGAAACGACGTCTCATGACAACGCCCTCGGTTGGGTGGGATGAGACAGGTATATAATCGCATTTATATACTTGACAAAAGTAGACCCCTGGGTAGGTTTATGGTCATAGGAGCTACCCATGGCCATTAAGCCACCAAAGCCTGTTCAATTAGACGGAGACGGTCCGTTCGTGACGCCAACTGTTCAAGGGTTTCTGGCGATGGGCATCTTTCCACCGTCACGATTATCACAGCTTTGCCTTCGGTTAGAGGGCGGCAAAGAACTGCGTCTCCCAATGAATCCAGATACTCGTGCCAAGATTCTACGGGAGTTGGCCGATTTTGTTCCGCCACAAGATGCCTCCAAGGATTAAAGCCATGGCCAAGAAATTAGCCACCTTTCAAGACCCCATCTTTCAGGACGAGGATCGCGCCCGCGAAGCCCTAGAGGCCGTGCGCTGGCCTGACGGTCCCTATTGCCCCCATTGCGGCAACAGCCATCAGGACAAGATCGCCAAGGTCGAGGGCAAGAAGCAATCGCACCGCCCCGGCCTCTACTACTGCAATGAGTGCAAAGGGCAGTTCACGGTCACGGTCGGCACCGTTTTTGAACGGTCAAAGGTGCCTCTGACTAAGTGGTGGTACGCAGCTCACCTGTTTAATCAGGGCAAGAACGGCGTTAGCGCCCACGAAATCCACAGGAACCTTGGCGTCACCTATAAGACGGCTTGGTTCATGATGCACAGGCTACGCGAAGCGATGGCCGATCTGGCCCCCGAGCCTATGGGCGGCAAAGGCAAGACCATCCAAGCGGACGAGACCTATTACGGAAACACGTCTAAGCGGGCGAAGCACTACCGCAAAGGACATTCGCACAAAGCTTCCGTTATTGCGCTAGTCGAAAAGCCCTCCGGCAAAGCGCGTGCCTTCCATGTTAAGCGCGCCACGTCTGACGCCGTGCGCGACGTGCTTGTGCGCAACGCTAGCCGCAAATCGGAACTGCATACAGACGAAAGCTTCCTATACCGCAAAGTCGGCAAGGAGTTTTCAGCGCATAAGACTGTGGAACACGGCTGGAACCAGCAGGGTTTCTATGTGGGCAAAGATGGTCAGACCACTAACGCTGTCGAGAATTTCTTTGGCAACTTTAAGCGCAGCGTGAAGGGCACTTACCGCTTTGTCAGCGAGCAACATCTACAGCGCTATCTCAGCGAATTTGAATTTAGGCATAATAACCGCTCCGGCCTTGGTGTTAGCGATGGAGAACGGACGGCGCTTGCTATGAAGGGTATCGAAGGCAAGCGCCTGACGTACCGGCCGACTAATTAAGCAAAAACCAAAGTTTATCAGGCACACCGCTAAGCGGTTTTTGGCTTGGCAAAAGCGACTCAACTCTAAAAAATAATAGGCCCACTCTTGGTCTCACTACGGGCCCGGGAAGGAACGATCTCGCAAATCGTCCACTGGAACGGATAACCTGTAGCCCATGACCCCGACCCATTAGGACGCCCGGCAGAGCAATTCTCCCGGGTCATCCCTGTGGCACACGGGGGCGGCATGGGGCCGCTTGCGGCGATTCTAGAGCGCCAAGAGTGGGCCGATGCACCCATGAACGACGGCTGCTATTCGTTCGATGGGAGCTGTACCGCAACCTCGTTGGGTCTGCGGCGCGCTGCGACCCGGAGGGTTTGACCAATGCGGTCAACAATCCGAGTCAACATTACGTTGAAAGTCGATATTGCAGCTATCCTTTATGGATTAGCCGCGATTATTGCGCTTCTTGCGTGATGTGGAGCGGGAGATCGGCTTGCTGGTCTCCCGCTTTTTACCAAGCTTCATATCCTCGTGCGGCTTTGGCCTCATGCGCACGAGAGTTCCCATTAGGCGCTTAGTGGCATCTAGTTTCTTAGAACCCATTGGTCTGTGTCCTTCAAGAGATTTGTCCCACACCGCAAACAAGCATCAACATGATCCTTCACAACTGGGCCGGTTAAACGCAATCTTTCTCCCACCACTAGGCCCCGATATTTGGCCTGTACCCGGTTTGGTTGACACCCGCCTAAGCTAATCCCGCCTGCCGCTCGAACTCCATAGGGCTCATATAGCCGATCGTCGAGTGCCGGCGTTTCGGATTGTAGAAGCGCTCGATGTAATCGAACACGTCGGCCTTGGCCTCATCCCGCGATCGGTACATTTTGCGTGCTGTGCGTTCGGTCTTGAGCGAGGAGAAGAAGCTCTCCATCGCCGCATTGTCCCAGACGTTGCCCGAGCGGCTCATCGAGCAGACGACGCCATGATCCGCCATCAGCCGCTGGAACTGCTCGCTGCTGTATTGGCTGCCGCGATCGGAGTGATGCAGCAGCGCATCGGGCTTGCCCCGTCGCCAGATCGCCATTACCAGCGCGTCAGTGACGAGCTGCGCCGTCATCGCCGCGCTCATCGACCAGCCGACCACGCGCCGAGAGAACAGATCGACGACGGCCGCCACATAGAGCCAGCCCTCCGCCGTCCAGACATAGGTGAAGTCGGCAATCCATTTGCGGTTGGGAGCGGGCGCTTCGAAGCTGCGATCGAGCACGTTGGGAGCGACGGCGGAGGCCTGCCGCTCACCCAGGTCGGGCGGCAGGCGACGCCGTCGCGGACGCGCTCTGAGAGCCTGTATTCGCATCAATCGCTCGATCCGATGCAGCCCACAGGACACACCCTCGGCGAGCAGGTCGTGCCACACCCGCCTGGCGCCATAGGTCCGGTCGCTCGCCAGGAAGCTCGCGCGAACCTTCGCAGCCGAGCTCTTCATCGCTCCGGCTGCGCTGACTGCGCGGTCGTGTCAGCCAGGCATAGAAGCCGCCCCGCGAGACACCGAGCGCCCCGCACAACCATTCCGCCGGCCAGATCCCCCGGTGCTTCGCAATGAAGGAGAACTTCACGTCGATTCCTTCGCGAAGTAGGCCGCGGCTTTTTTTAGGATGTCTCGTTCGGCCTTCAGCTTGGTCACCTCGCGCTTGAGACGCGCGATCTCGGCCTGCTCGGGCTTCATCTGCCCTTGGCCGGGGAAGGCATACTGCGGATCGTCCGCAAACGCCTTCACCCAGCTGCGCAGTTGCGACTCGTGAACGCTCAGGTCTTGCGACGCCTGCGCAAACGAGACGCCGCGATCCTTGATCAGCCGCACCGCCTCAAGCTTGAACTCTCGTGTAAACTTCCGCCTCTCCATGACGCACCTCCGGTTCCATTAAAACACCTAACTCGGTGTCTTCGGAACCGGGTACAGGCCAGACAGTGGAACTTGGTTCAGAAGAATGTTGCAGCCGGTCCATCCGGCGCGCCGCGCCGTCGCCGCAAGTGGCTTTCGCTTTTCGATGATCTCCTGCACAAAGAAATATTTGGGGACAATGAATACATTCGTGACACTGAGATGAGCTAAATCGTAATTCAGAAGTAAGAGATTTGGATTATTGTTGGACACCAATCGCTCGGACATCGTGCGATAAGCACCATCGAGCACTTTGGCGCCGAAAGATTTCTTTTGACTCTTACAATATGCTAATGTGCTGGAAGAACAGTG
>CAVUBU010000002.1:0-2241427 GCA_963739825.1 uncultured Alphaproteobacteria bacterium | reverse complement strand
CACCCGTGGCCACAATCATCGTCTCATATGGGCGGCGGTCCTCCGTTTCTGATACGTCGGGCCGTTGGGGGATCTGCTTGGGTACGCGAGGGTGTCCACGTTGGAGCAGAACTCCCGTCTGCAGACCGACGCGCTCAAGTCGGCGGGGTGCTACCGGGTTTTTACCGATCGGGCGTCGGGGGTCATCGACGAGCGCCGGGAACTGGCCCGGCTTTTCGACCAGGCCCGTCCAGGCGACACCGTGGTCGTGTGGCGCTTGGATCGTCTTGGTCGTTCGCTGCGCCATCTCATCGACACTGTGAACGCGCTGGCCGACCGCAAGGTCGGGTTCCGGAGCCTGACCGAGAACATCGACACGACCACGTCGGGCGGCAAGCTGGTGTTCCACATCTTCGGAGCCCTGGCTGAGTTCGAGCGGGAGCTGATCCGAGAGCGCACCCATGCCGGTCTGGCCGCGGCGAGGGCCCGGGGACGCCACGGCGGGCGGCCCACGGTGATGCCCCCCGACAAGGTGGCCACCGCCCGCCAGATGTACGACTCCAAGGAGTTCACCGTCGAGGCCATCGCCCGGGTGCTGGGGGTCAGCCGGGCGTCGATCTACCGCCATCTCGCCGCCCCCGACCCCGGTGTGGATCCCACCGTCAGCCCGGTCCGGCGGACGCCGCCGTCGAAGCGGCGACCTCGTGGCGGTCGGCGCGACTCGAAGCGGTCGAGCGGTCGGGCTACGGCCGGTTCCCCGAGCGCATCGAGCGGGACTGGCTCGGCCGTTGGTGCCACCTGAGCGAGGCTGATATCCGCTTGGCTCGACGCCGAACCGGCAACGTCGCCCCGTGGGCTTCGCCGCCCAGCTGGTCACCGTGCGGGCCATCGGGACGTTCCTGGCCGATCCCGGTGCCGTGCCCGCACCGGTCGCCGCCACCCTGGCCCGCCAGCTCTCGACATCACCGACCCCGGCGTCGGCACCGGCTACGGCAAGCTCCCCGTCCGTTGGAAGCACACCGCGGAGATCCGTCGTCGCTACGGCTGGTTCGACTTTGCCAGTCAGCCCGCCCACATCTCGCTGGTGGGTTGGCTCTACCGACAGGCGTGGGCCGACAACGTCGGCCCGTCAGTGCTGTTCCGGGCGGCGCACCGCAAGATGTTGGCGGCGCGAGTCGTCCTCCCCGGCGAGAACGTCGGGGTCCGGCTGGTCGGAAGGGTGCGTGAACGGGCCACCCGGCGGCTGTGGGCCCGGCTCGCTCGTGCGGCCTCCCCCGAGCTGGTCGACGCGCTGGAGGCGCTCCTGGTGGTGCCGGCCGGCAAGCGCCGCTCGGAACTGGACCGCTTGCGCCGAGCGCCGTTCAGTCCCACCATCGGGGGACTGGTCCAAGCGCTCGACCGTCTCGGCGAGGTACGCGCCCTCGGCGCCCTCGACCTGTCCCACCTGCCACCCCGACGGGTGACCGGGCTGGCCCGCTACGCCGGCGACGCCTGGGCCACCCAGCTCGCCGACCTGGCCCCGAAGGCGACGAGTGGCCACCCTCGTCGCCTTCGTCCACGTGCTCGGCTCCAGCGCCCGTGACGATGTCATCGACATTTTCGATGTCGTCTTCGGCGATCTCCAACGGGCGGCGACCAACCGGGGCCAGAAACGCCGAGCGGGTGAGCTGCGAGACGACGACCGGGCCGTCGGCGCGCTGCAAGCCACGATGCGGTGACGCCCTCGACCACGAGTCGTCCGAGCACGGCCGCGAGCCGACCGTGCTGCTAACGACGATCAGGTGCCTCGGTCCGTGGCCTCGACGCCGGCGGCGAAACCGTCGAGGTCGGCCACCGTCGGTTCGTGTTCCCACACCTCGAACGATCCGAGTAGGTCGGCGTATCGCTCGCGCTGGCCTGGGTGCACCACCGCCCGGATCGGCACCTCCGGCCTGGTGACCTCGTGGTACCGCTGCAGGATGGCCCGGTGTTGATCCTGGTCGAGGTCGAGGGCGAACACGATGCCGTGAGCACGCTCGACGAGCTCACAGCCAGTCCCCGCGAGCAAGGGACAGAGCTGGCCGTCGTCGGGTCCGTGGCACAGGACGACGTCGTGGCCCGTGCGCTGCAGGAACGAGCGGTCGAACTCGGCCCCGCTGCCTGGTGTGATGTCGATGAGGATCGTCCCCTGTGGCTCGTTCATCGGGCAACCTCCGTCTCGCGGATCACCCTTCAACATGCGTGACGGCGCCCATCGCCGCTAGGGCCGAACGTCCCTCCGTGGTCCCCTCGGCGGCCGCACGAGCGCCCGACGACCTGATGCGCAACCTGGGTCACCAGTGCGACGACGTGAGCGACTCGTTGGTCCCACGCTGCCCAGGACGGCCAGCAGCAACAGCTGTCCCGACCAGGCGAGCCGGTAGAAGTCGTCGTCGATGGCCGAGACGGTGTCGAGCATCGGTTGGAGGAACGGTACGAGCGGTTCGTGGCCGGTCACAGCGATGGATGCATGGTCGTTCAGCCACACGAAGGTCAGCACCCCGGGCGGGATGGCGGCGGGGTCGACACCGGCCAGGATGCGGGCTCGGTCCTCGCCGCGGGCCACGAAATGGGTCATTGAGCAACCGGCACGATCACCGAGGAGGACCACCCACAAGTGAATTGGTCAAGCGGGGAATCCCATGACCGTCCCCGGTGACTTCCACCGGCCGTCCCCGGGGAGAACCCCCGACCGCCTACGGGAGAATCTCATGGCCGCTGTCACGCCGCCACGCTGTCTGGCGGCACCCGGTGGAGCAGAACCGCTGGCGGCCATCGGGCTCGAACGGGTTGGCGCCCACCGGGCAGGCGTTCGTCGCGGTGTCGTCGCGCACGCCGATCACGCCGCCACCTCGGTGTCGGCCGTTGTGGAACAGCGCCCCCGGCGCGCACGAGGGCGACCAGGTCCAGCACGTCAACGCGCACGGCCGATACACCTTCACCGCTGCTCCGAGCAAGGAACTCCGACCGCTACGTGACCCCAATGCCAATGACGACTGACCGCGATCGCAGCACGTCGGTGATGTACCGCCGTTTCCTGTACCAATGCAGCCCAGACCCCGTCGTTGACTAGAGCGAGAAGCGGAAGACGAGCCGGCGGCGCCGCTCACGGTTCTCCCCGGCGATGGCCAACACCCGGTACATGGTCGAGATCGAGCACAACCAGAGCCGGATTAGCGCCAGTCGGTGCCACCGTCGTGGGGCCGGGCTCCGCTGCGAAGGTCACATGCTGTGGTCGCAGGTGTTTCAGGAGTTGTTGACCTCTCGTTCCACACAGCAGTTCAGGCCGCGTCAGACGATGCCAGGCATCGGCCATGCGCTGCGCACCTGGTTCCGGCCGCCGTTCTTGGCTCGGTAGAGGCCTTCGTCGGCGTCGGCTATGGCCGCCTCGACGGGTTGGCCGTGATGGTGAATGGATGCGCCGACCGACACGGTGACGGAACCGAGGCCAGGAATCGACGGGAATTCGAGCGCCTCGACGGAGCTGCGGATTCGCTCGGCAACGGCCGCGGTCAGGGTTTGATCGGCGGCGCTGACGAGCACGAGGATCTCCTCGCCGCCGTAGCGGATGACGGAATCGGTGGAACGCACGGCGGACACGATGGCGGCGGCGATCCGGCGCAGGACCTCGTCTCCCGCCGGGTGACCGAATCCATCGTTGACCTTCTTGAAGTGATCGATGTCGATCATCAATATCCCGTATTCCTGATCCTCCTTGGCCAGTGCGTCGAGGGCGTGACGGTTGTAGAGGTTGGTGAGGGAGTCGTGGGTGGCACTGTCGCGGAACACGTCGCGCTCGATGTTCGCTGTGTCGCTGTTCGAGTTGGCGGTTGAGCGCGGCTCGTAACGGCAGCGCCAGCCGGGCGAACATGTCGCCCACCTCGGAGGTCATCTCCATCGTCTGGCTGAGCCCGATGACGGTGTCCTGTGCGGCGCTCGTAGGAGGCCGTCGGGTCGTTGGCCGCTGTCACTGCGGTCGTGCTGCGAGGAAGGTTCGTGCGGCAGCTGGGGGTCCAACACCGCGGTGTCGACCTCGGTGTGGTAGCTGGCGTAGCGGTGCACCTGGTTGTACTCGGCTCGGGCGAGTCCGTTGACACGGCCGACGCGAGCGCGCTCGCGTTGCTCGACGATCTCGAGCGCAGCCCGCACACCGAACGTCGAGCCCGTCGAGGTGCCGCAACCATGACTGCCAGTCGGGTTCACCGACGAGGACTTCGTCGACGATCACGTTGACCCCCGCGGCAGCCGTCGCGGCGATGGCAGCCCGGTAGGCGTCGAGGAGCCGCTCGCCGACCCGACCAGGTCCGCGCGTCAACACGCCGTCGACGAGTGTCAGCGACACGCCTTGGTCAGCGAAGGAGCCGACATGCATCGTTCCGTAGCGCAAGAAGGCCCGGGGGATCTTGGAGAAGAAGTCGTTCTGGCTCATCACCAGCCAACATTCACCAGCCTCGGTGAGTTCGTCCTGCAGCGCAGCCGCGAGCGTCGACTTCCCAGCACTCGAGGTCCCGTTCAGCATGATCTGGGAATGCGATCCTGAAATGGCCCCACCTGGGACTGCTTCGATGTGCTCGCCGAGGAGGCCGTCTGCCTGCTCGACGTGCCCGTCAACAAGACCGGGACCGCGTTCACCAAGCCCGTCGACCCGCTCCTCGGCCAGGCCATCGAGGCCTGGCAGCGCGTCCGACCGGCCCAACCGAAGACCCTCGAGCCCAAGACGGCCGAGCAGGCCGACATCCTCTTCGCCGTGCGCGCCCAGCCAGTCGCTCGCAGCTACCTCAACCGGACGATCATCCCAACATTGTGTGCCAAGGCCGGCGTCCCACCGGCGGACGTGCGCGGCAAGATCACGAGCCACCGGGCCCGCTCCACCATCGCCAGCCAGCTCTACAACGCGAAGGAGCCGATGACGCTGTTCGAGCTGCAAGCCTGGCTCGGACATCGAAGCCCGGCCAGCACGCAGCACTAACGGGGCTTCGCCCCAGCCCGACGAGGCGGTGTTGGCGGCGCGCTGCTGTCGGTAGCGGATGGACGTGGGGCTGGGGCGAAGTCCCCGGGAAGGGCGGGCCCCGGCCGAGCGCACTGCGATGCGGGGGTGTAAGCCCTCGCGGGTTGGACCGCTGGAAGCGGTTGGTGGCCTTTGAGGCCAACGACGACCGGAGCCCGCCGTGACGCTACCCCGCACCGTTGCCGACGTTCTTTCTGATCATGTGACCTTGGAGGTCGAGTGCATCGACCGGATGTACCTGAACCTCTATCAGCCCCGTCTGCAGCACGAGCTGGGGGTGGTCGGCTTCTTCAAGTGCCATCGCGGGTTCCCGTTCGTGTCCTCGGCGTTGATGGACCCGATCTCGAAAACCTTCGTGGCCGACATCCACCGGTTCATCGCCGATCACGGCGTCGACCTGGTCGACTTCCGACCCGGGGAACGCAAAGACGACATCGCTCACCGGTACCTGGCTGACTTCGAGGGGACCGAGGGTGTGCTGTTCGTGGGCCGGGCCCAGGAGAAGACCGGGGTGTTCCGCACCGAGAAGCGCCGCAACCCGGTGACCGGGGGCGACCTATCCGTGGCTGGTGCGCCGCTCAGCGGTCGTGAACCACTTCTACGTGTACGCCGTCGACGAGGACTTCGGGCCGTTCTTCATCAAGTTCTGCACCTACTTTCCCTACAACGCCAAGGTGTGCTTGAACGGCAACGAGTGGGCCAAACGCCAAGCCGCCAAGGCCGGGATCGGCTTCGACGCCGCTCGACAACGGGTTCGCCTCCTGCGAAGACCCCAACGGCTCCAGCGGATCTGCGACCGGCTCGACGCGGCCAAGATCGACCGGTTCGTGCGCAAATGGCTGGCCCGGCTCCCGCACCCGTTCACCGCCACGGACCGCCGGGCCGGCTACCGCTATGACCTCTCGATCCTGCAAGCCGAGTTCTCCCTCACCCAGTCCTGGACCGCCCCTGTCGGGGCGGGTGTTCTTCGAAGAGGTGATCCGCGACAACCTCGATTTCGGCCGCCCCGACCGGGTGTCGCTGATCTTCGACCGACGCATCTGCACCGCGGTCCCGTCACCCCGGGCCGGTTCCGGACCCGGGTCTTCACCGACGGCGTCATCCCGTCCCTGCACGTCGAATACAAGCACACCCACGTGAAGCAATACCACAAGGAAGGAATCGCCCTTCGCACCGAGACCACCATCAACGACACCCGCGACTTCGGCATCGGCAAACGGCTGCACAACCTGCCCGCACTCCGGGAGGTCGGCTTCGCGCCAACCGACGTCTCCTCGACGTCCAACGAATCAGCCACGACCCCGCCATCGGTCAAGCCGCCTTCGAGCGAGTCACCCAACCCCGCCTGGTCGGCACCCAACGGGTCGCCCGCCCTGCGCTTCAGTGATCCCCGCGTCCAAGCCCTGCTGGCGCATCGTCGTGTTCCGTCTCCTGCCCGACGGGTTCTCCAACCGAGACCTACGCGCCCATTGGCGCCTCTCCTCGGCCTCGCCGCCCGAGTCCATGACCGCCGGCCAGATGACCTACGACCTACGCCGCCTCCGCCTCCACGGTCTCATCGAACGCATCCCCGACACCCACCGCTACCAGACCACCGACTTCGGGCTACGAGTCGCGTTCTTCTTCAGCCGCACCTACAACCGGCTCCTGCGGCCCGGACTGGCCGTTCTCTGCGACGCCCAAGCACCAGCCCCGGCCCCGGCCCCAATCCGACGCCACTTCGACCGACTCGGCCCCGACATGCCGACCTCGTCGACCAGGCGAGACTCGCCGCGTGAAACTTGACTCGATCCTCCGGCTCCGCGGCTCAGCCCTCTAGCCCGGCTGTTTCAGTAGGGCGTGGGGGTTGAGGGGGTCGCGTCCGCGAAGAGGCCCTTCTGGTGCGGGAAACTGAGCTTGCGAAGGTCCAGTTGCTCACGACCCAGAAGGGCACTTCAATGGTGAAGCGTAATCGGTGTCGTCCGCGCCTCAAGGTCTCTGCTGATGGGCGGGGTGTGGTCGGCCATGCCGGGGCCCGGTTGTTGTCGGATCTCGCCGACCAGCTCGGCCTGACCGCGGGGCTGTCGGCGGCGATGGCGCCGACGAAGCAGCGTCGCGTGGCCATGACCGGGGCCGGGTGCTGGCTGATCTGGCGGTGATGATCGCTGATGGCGGCACAGCGATCTCGGATCTCGCGGTGCTGCGCGATCAACCGAGCCTGTTCGGTGAGGTGGCGTCGACCCCGACGGCGTGGCGCACCCTCGAAGCCATCGATGATGCCGCGCTCGGCCGGATCGCTGCGGCCCGGGCCGCGGCACGGCGCCGGGTGTGGGCTGCGGGCGCCGATCCCGGGTTCTATGTGATCGATTTCGACGCCACCTTGATCACTTCGCATTCCGACAAGGCCGGGGCGGCGCCGACCTACAAGCGCGGGTTCGGGTTCCATCCGTTGCTGGCGTTCCTGGACGCCACCGGCGAAGCGCTCGCCGGGATGCTGCGGCCCGGCAACGCCGGGTCGAACACCGCCGCCGATCACGTCACCGTGCTCGACATGGCCCTCGCGCAACTCCCGATCGACCCCAGCGACGTCGAGGTGATCGCCCGCGCCGATTCCGCGGGGCTGACCCACGGGTTCATCGACGCCTGCGTCGAGCGCGCAACGTCCGGTTCAGTGTCGGTCATGACCTCACCGAACCCGTTCGGGCAGCGTGTTTGAGCGTCCCGAAACGCGGTGGCGGCCCGCGATCACCGCCGATGGCAGCGACTACCGCGACGGCGCCGACATCGCCGAGATCACCGACCTGGTCAACCTGGACCGGTGGCCGGCCGGGACCCGGATGATCGTGCGTCGCGAGATCCCACACCCCGGCGCCCAGTTGACGTTCACCGATATCGACGGGCACCGCTTCCAAGCGTTCATCACCGACCAGACCGACCCCGACATCGCCTACCTCGAAGCGCTCCAACGCGGACGCGGACGAGCCGAGAAACTGATCTGCAACCTGAAAGACACCGGCTGCACCAACCTCCCATCCGCCGACTTCGCGATCAACCACGCCTGGCTCACCACCACCCTCATCGCCCACGACCTGCTCGTCTGGTGCCAACACCTCTGCCTCGACGGCGACCTCGCCAAAGCCGAACCGAAACGACTCCGCTACACCCTGCTCCACACCGCCGGCCTCATCGCCCGCACCGGCCGACAGACCCGGCTCCGCCTCGCAGCCGGCTGGCCCTGGGCCAACCAACTCGTCAACGCGTTCGATCGCTGCCACAGCTCCGACACAGCACCTGACAACCCCCCGAGCCCGGCCCCACACCAGCGACACAACCCGAACACCCACGACCGCCACACCGACGCGGCGGTGTCCGCCCCTACACACCCCCAGCCCGCCCCCCAGACCCCACCGGCCTTAACCACCCGCTCACCCAAGGCCTACTGAAACGATCGGGCCTCCACCCACGCCGGTAGGTCAGGTGGAGGGGTTCCAGCGGTCGGCCCACTTGATTAGCTTGACGACGATGATGAGGGTGATGGCGAGGGCGAGTTGTTCGAGGCGTTGGTGGATGAACCGGTCGGTGTTGCGTCGGAGTTGCCCGAAGTTCGACAGCCAACTGTTGGTGCGCTCGACCGGCCAGCGCATGCCGAGTGGCACGTCGAGCTTGACCCGCCCGGTTCCGTGGGAGCGTCGCTTGGCAACGATCAGATCCCCAAGGCCGATATCGGAGCAGAATCGGCGCACGACACCGTTGTCGTAGCCGCGGTCGAGGTGCAGCGTTTCGATCTCGCTGATCAGTCCCCGTTCGTCGACGGCGTCGAGGGTGGGTTCCAGCAGCACACAGTCATTGCGGTTGCCGCCAGCGATCTCCCAGCCGATCGGGATCCCGTTGCGGTCGGTGGCGATCGACCACTTCCAGCCGCATTTGCCACGGTCAACCGGGTTTGGTCCCGTGCCTTCACCGCCGAACGGGGCTTTGTGCTGGGAACCGTCCACGGCGACCTCGGTCAGGTCAAGTCCGATGATCCGGTCGTAGCCGTGCAAGGACTCATCGACGAGTCCGTCGAACACGCCAGCGATCAGCCAGTGATCGCGTCGGCGGCGCAGCGTCGTCTCTGATCCCTTGCCGAGCCGACCGGCGACGTCCCACGAGCAGCCGGTAACGAGCCGGAACAGGATCGCTTCCGGACAAGCCCGGTCCGAGATCCGTGGGCGGTGACAGCCGAGTGGGTGCTCATCGATGACGACCGGCAGCCGTGGTTCGATCGCTGCCCACACGGCGTCGACAGCACGGGGATGAAGTGCAAGCATGGCGGCTGACCTCCACTCGGTCGTTGGTGATTGGGTCGCACCCGACATGAAAATCGGGCCAACCCCACGACCGGTGGATGGTCACAAACCCCAACACCCACGCCTATCAACACTCTAAGCGAAGATCAGTCCCGCCACACTGTCCAAGGCCTACAACGAGGCCGGCTACTTCGCCCTCAACCTGCGCACGAATGCGGGAAATCCGGGCCGCGTCGCAGGCCAGCGCAGGTGGCCCGAGGCGTTCGCGTGCGTCGGCATCAACCGTCGACGACCACGGTCCCGGCGAGGGTGACGGGCCGCCACACGGCGAAGGCGTGGCGATCGGCGGTGTGCAGCCACCCCCGTCCGGGCCGTACGACGCACAGGAGCCGGCGTTCGCCGGCGTACGGGAGGGTCTTGAGCCGGCCCCGCCCCGTCCGGATCGGGCTTGGACCGGCGGATGCGCACGATGACGCCTTCGGGGCGGCTCTCGAGGTCGTCGGCGTTCGAGGGCGGCGAGCTCGGCCGGGCGGGACTTCCCACGTAGCCGACCAGGACCAGGGCCCCGGTCCCCAGCCAGCGCACCCAGCTCCAGTACGAACCCCAGCAGCCCATCATCGAGCGGTCCGGCCCCGATCGTGACCTCGGCATCGACCTCTTCTGAGAAGGTCGGGCGTTGACAGCGGCTTTCGCGGGTGGGTGATGACCAGGGCGGTTGTGAGGTTGGTTGACGCCCCGAGCTGCGCGTAGCGGGCGGCCTGGAGCGACCTTCGCGTCGCCGAAAGTCATGGGTAGTTCTAGGTGGCGGGCGAGGTGGCTGTCGTGGTTTGGTTCATGGCTTGTTCGACTGGCACGGGGCGGCCGACGTGGAATCCCTGGGCGTAGTCGACGCCGCTGCGCGGCGAGGAACTCGAGGGTGTCCTCGTCGCCGACGTATTCGGCGATGGTGCTCTTGCCGAGCCCTTGGGCGAGTGACACGACGGCGTCGATGACGAGCTGGTCGGTGGGGTTGGAGAGGCAGTGGGTGATGAACTCGCCGTCGATCTTGAGGTCGTTGAACGGGAGGTACTTGAGGTAGTAGAAGCTTCCGAACCCGGCGCCGAAGTCGTCGAGGGAGAACGAGCAGCCGAGCGTCGTCAGGCGGTCGGCGAAGTCGCGGGCGGCGCCGAGGTTGGCGACGGCGGCGGTCTCGGTGACCTCGAAGGTGAGCTGCGACGGGCTCCACGTGCGGTGATTCGTGCGAGGCGTTGTTCGATGAACGCGAGCAGGTCGGCGTCGCCCATCGACACACCCGGACAGGTTCATCTCGAACGAGGGCCGGCGGTCGGGTAGGCGGCGAGGGCGGTGATGGCGTGGTCGACGACCCAGCGGTCGATCCGGTTGATCAGTCCGAACTTCTCGGCCACGCCCAGGAACGCCGCCGGGCTGATGACCTCACCGTCGTCGTTGATCATCCGTAGCAGCAGCTCGTGGCGGGTGATCCGGCCGCGTGGCGAGGTGCATGATCGGCTGGGCGAAGAGGGTGAACCGGTCGTGATCGAGGGCGTGGGTGATGCGGTCGACCCAGGCCAGCCGGGCTCGCGTCGTCGGTTGGATGTCGATCGTCTGGTGGACGGCGTAACGATCACGGCCCGCCTCCTTGGCGTCGTACATCGCCAGGTCGGCGTTGATGAGCATCTCGGCGCCCGTCACGCCGGGATCGTCGAAGATGGCGATGCCGATGCTCGTCGTGACCTTGCGCCGGTGGGTGCCGGCGAGGACCGTCGACCTCCGTCGCGGACCGCCTCGAGGAGGTCGGCGGCGACGTGTTCGGCCTCGCTCGCGGGTGGCGTACGGCAGCATCACGGCGAACTCGTCGCCACCCAGGCGGCCGATGACGTCGGTGTCGCAGGCTGTCGGCGCACGACATGCGGCCAACGACGACGATGAGCTCGTCACCGGCGTGGTGGCCGAGCGTGTCGTTGATCTGCTTGAAGTGGTCGAGGTCCAAGCACGAGCAACGCGCCCGCGTGACCGTAGCGGGCGATGCTGGCGACCTGTCGGTTGAGCGCCGTCTCGAAGCTGCGCCGGTTCGCCAACCCGGTGAGCGGATCGTGATCGGCGAGGTGCTGCAGCTGCGACTCGAAGCGCTTGCGGTCGGTGATGTCGAGGAAGTGGCTGAGGAGGTAGAGCGGCCGACCGTCGGCGTCGCGCACGACCGTCGGTCGACGAGCGACCCACACGTAGTGCCCGTCGGCGTGGACCAGTCGCTTCTCGGTGCGATAGCGTGTCGCTCGATGCCGTCGACCATGGCGACGCCGCGCCCGGACCCCGAACTCGACATCGTCGGGGTGGGTGATCGCCATGAACGTGGTGGCACACAGCTCCTCGGACGTGTAGCCGGTCAGCTCGCACAACGCCGAGTTGACGGCTTCGAACCGGCCGTTCACGTGCCGTCCGGGCCATGCCGACCGGTCCCTCCACGAACGCTGTGCGGAACCGCCGCTCGGCCTCGCGCAGCGCTTCCTCGTCCGCCTTGACCTGGGTGACGTCGGTGACCGTCACGAGCAGTTGATCGACCTCGCCGTCGGGGTTCGGGATCGGCACGGCAGCGAAGTGGAAGTCGAGGCCGGTGTCGGCGGAGTGAGTACTCGAGTGTGCCGGGCGCGACGAGCGACGACCGGTAGAACGGCTCCAGGATGGCCAGCTCGGCGGCCGACGACGATGTCGCGCAGGAACTGCCCGGGCGACGACGTTGCGTTCGGCGTAGCGCCACAACCGGGCACCGGGCCCGGCGACCACGAGCAGGCACAGCTGCTGGTCGAAGACCATCACCGCGGTCCCCGGCAGGTGCTCGACGAGCGTCTGATAGCGCGCCGCAGTGCGTCTGCAGCACCACCAGCAGCGCCGTCTTCGCGATGATCCCACCGGCGATCCCGGCGATCACCTCCAAACCGAGCACGTCCTGGCCATCGAACGCCGCTGGCTCGACGACTGGTCACGGTCAGCACACCCTCGGCCGGCACGCCCTCGTTGGCCACCAGCGGCACGACCACGATCGAGCGGGTCCCCACTTCGTCACTGCGCTACCGCCTGGCGCCGCCCAACACCACGGGCGTTTCCGCTCGCATGGACGCTTCGGCTGTGGACCCGTAGAGCCGTCGGGACCCCACCTCGACGGGCGCTGTCCACTCACCGCCCGGCAGACCAGGTCGTTCCCCTCACGCATCTCCACCGTCGCTCCATCTGCAGCCGTCAGGGCCAGCGCCCACTCGGCCCGCTAGGCCGACGATGGGGCGTCGAACCCCGCGAGGCGATCGCTCGCTGAGCTTCGGCCAACACCACCAACCTGCGCACGTCGGCACCGCTGGCTTACGTCCGCTCACGGTGCCGGCGACCGCTGCCGGTGCTCGATCGGCCGAGGCGCCAACCATCGGCTCCTGCGCTGCCGGCGACAACCCGGCGGTGTCCGGGCCGGTCTGTCGAGATGCATCTCACGGTCGGCCGCGACGAGCAACGAGCTGACCGTCGAATGGGCGTCGCTGCTCACGAAGCCCACCGATGCACGGAGGTGCAGCTCAATCCCACCGATCTGGAACGGTTCGTCGACGATGAAGCGCAGCCACTCGGACATCGAGACCGCAGCGACGCGGTCGAGGCCCCAACAGATCACCACGAACTCGTCACCGCCGCCGCGCGCCACGAAATGATCAGGGTGAAGCCGATGCCGGATGCGCCGTGCGACCTTCGACAGCACTTCGTCGCCTGCGTGACGCCCGTAGCCATCGTTCACCGCCCTGAAGGCATCGAGATCGACGAGGAAGACCCAGATCGGTCGTCCGCTCCGGCGCGACCAACGAGCTGCCGCTCCAGGAACCTCATCGCGGAACGCCGATTGGGCAGACCGGTCAACGCATCGTCACCGACGAGCGCAGCCAGCCGTCGGCGGCCAGCTTGCGGTCCGTGATGTCCACGTGCAACAACACCGCACCCGCGCCGTTGGCCACCGGTGCGGCCGACGCCTGAAGGAGGCACCAACGATCCTCCGTCGCCGACGGGCACGGGTACTCGAAGTCCATCCGCTGGCGCTCACCGTTGAGGATCTCGCGCAACCCGCGGCGACGACGCCGCTCCGGCCACCCCATCGAGGCGGCGCGGTCGCACACCCGCAGGTAGTCCATTCCCGGACCGGTCGTGTTGACGTCACCGTCGTTCAGGCGGGTGAACAGGCGCCACGCATCGTTCGTGTCGACGATGATCCCGTCACCATCGAGCACCGCGGCACAGGCCTCCAAGCGATCGAAGGCGGCTGCCCGCACCCCGACCACCACTCCATCATCACTCGCTCGTACCCGTCTGACCATCACAACATCCTCCCAGGCGGAGACGCCGCATCGACAATACGAGGAAGAGCATCGTAGTCACGAGCTGTCTCTTCGAGGCACCTCTACCACTAATTTGCGTGAGTACTTCCCGATATCGTGACTTTAGTCGGGGGGCGGACCCGTTCGAAAGCGACATGACCAAGACGTTCGTCATCAGGACCAAACGCACCCGGAGCCTTCGGCATCTGGTCCGCGTGCGCCGGTAACGAGGTCAACGGCGAAGCCTTCTTCGACATGGGCTTGCGCAACAGGTTCGTGGCCCTCCAGGCAACCCCCGACTTGCACGAGGGCACACACTGTTTCGACTTCAATATCGACGGCCCGGCCCGCACCGAGATCTTCACCCTCGGCAACGGCCCGTCCCGAAAGTCACGATGAGGGTCTCAACATGGCCAAAGGGCGCCTCGACCCGGCCGCTCTCAGCTACACCGTCACTCCGCCCACCGCGTCCTACAGCGTGCGCATGGCGGATACCCGACAGCGGTTGGGGGACCACCGACGGACCGCCATGATCCGCGGCTCCGACCGGGAGGACGGCGGCACACGAGCATGGACGAACAGCACCTTGTGCCAGGCTCATCACGACGAGATGCACCTTGCGAGTCCCTGCCCGGTGAACGGGACAAGGCGTCCCAAGAGGGTGGGGTCACGACTCGGAGCGCTTCCCGATGACGGCATCGCAAAGCTCGACCTCGATGACGATGAACCCGGCGCGGCTCGTGCCCCGGCCCGGACCGAGGTGACCCCGTGCCCCGAGCAGTGCCCCGGCGCCCTCCCGCGTCCTTCATCGTGAGACCATCGGTACCACGCAGCCGAGCGCTCGATGCCGCATGCTGGGCGTGCGGGCCGCCCGCTGACTGAAACCGCCCACCCGGGGACCCTTCGCTACCACCACTCCCCGCGAGGGCGGGGTCTCGGAAGAGGTCGGTGGGGCGATCGTAGACCTCGAGCATGCGGAGGTCCTTGTGGCGGGTGTGGCGGGCGATCAAATGGTCGGGAACGCCGTGGGCGCGCATCTGGTGACGAACCCGGCCCGCAGCGAATGCGAGCTGTACAGGCCGGGGTCGATCTCGCCGAGGTCGGCGATGCGACGGCGGAGGAGATCGGTCACCGCTTCGGGGCTGAGGCGGCCGCCGATCTTGCCGTGGCGGTCAATACGCCGGAACAGGGGGTGTCGTTAAGGAAGCTGGCACCAACCGACAACTAGCCCGCAACTAGCCCCGATCGTTCACGAGTTTGGTGAGCTGAGGGCTGCCCATCCGCGGAAGTGCCCTCGCTGGCAAGGGATTCTGACGTTGTCGACGCGTCAGGAAACCCGACCAGGAGGGCACTCGCGAGGTGAACGGTAACAGCACGGTTTCGGTGGTGGTGGAAGCGGGCGGCGAGGGGGTCGTGGCCCATGTCGGGCTGCACGCTCTTGGGCCGGTTCGCGGACCGGTTGGGTCTGGGTGATTCGCTTGTCGGCGCGGATCCCGATCAGCCGGTGAGCGGCTCCCGTTGCATGACCGGGGCAAGGTGCTGACCCAGGCGATGTTGATGCTCGCCGGTGGCGGCGAGGCGTGCGCCGACATCGAGCACCTCCGCTCCCAGGCCGATCTGTTCGGGTCGGTGCCGTCGGACTCGACGCTGTATCGCACGTTCCGCCACATCGACGCCGACGACGCTGGCCGGGCTGTGGGACGCGATGGCCGAGGTGCGCGCCGAGGTGTGGCGGCGGTCGGCGGCGACGACCGGCACCGCCACGGTCGTGTTGGACATCGACGCGTCGTTGCATCAGATCCACTCGGAGAACAAGCAGGACACCGCCGCGAACTACAAGGGCGGCTTCGGGTTCCATCCGATCTACTGCTTCGCCGACGCCACCGGCGAGACGCTGGCGGTGCGGTTGCGGCCCGGCAACGCCGGCGGCCAACAACATCGCCGATCACGTCGCCGTGTTCGACCAGGCGATCGCCCAGCTGCCCGACGAGATCGCCGTCGGTCACCGCCCCGGCGACGATCCCGCGCCTGGTGCGCCGAGCGGTGCAGGTGCGCACCGACTCGGCCGGCTGCACCGACTTCGTGTCGCACTGCCGGGACCGCAACGTCGGCTTCGCGGTCGTGGCCCGCTCCAACGCCAGCATTCATGCGGCGATCAGCCGGGTCCGCTTCGACGACAGCCGCTGGCAGCCGGCGCTGCGCCAAGACGGCGACGAACGTCCCGGCGCCGCGGTCGCCGAGCTCACCGACCTGGTCGACCTGACCGACTGGCCCGACGGCACCCGCCTGATCGTGCGCCGCGAACCCCTCCACCCCGGCGCTAACGCTCGGATGTCCCGAGCTCCGTGGGATCTGGATTGCGGAACAGGTGTGGACTCGGCCCCCGCTTCAATCGGCTCCGGGAGGCCGGCATGGCGCTGGAGGCGATCCAAGGTCAGGTCGGTTGATCAGGCGCGACGACCAGAGAGTGCGCGTGGCAGCGTGGGAGACTCCGGTCCGTGGTTCCGGAAGTCGGCCTCGACCTCCGGGCGAGGATAGTGATCCGGCCCTTTCAGGCAGAGGTCTCCAGTCAGCGAACGTCGCTCAGGTGACCTGAATGAAGCGTGCAAGCTTGTTCAGACCGCTGTTCCTCTCCCAGGCGCCTTGCGTGGCGAGCTGGATGTTGTAGGGGTACGGGGTGCCTCTCGGATCGAGCGGATCGACCGCTCGGGCCGTCCTCAGCGCCGGGTCTGAGTCCGGGAGGCGGAGGAGGAGCTCGTAGGTGCCGGGGCCGTTGAGGCTCCGATCCCGAACTGGGCGGAGATCAGGGTGGTGGTGCCCGCATACCAGGTCTTCGGCGTCGCGCCGGTGAAGGCCACGGACGACCCGCCCGTGGTGCCTACCTTACGCAGGACCAGCTGCACCGGCCGGTTTGCTAGGGGCGCAGCCCAGCCGGTGTTGCGGATGAACACCTGGGCTAGGAACGTGTGGCCGCGTGGCAGTGACGCTGGGAACGACGTGCCAGCAAGGGACAACCGGTAGCCAAGACCCTGTTCTATCTGGTCCATGCAACCTTCAGCCGCCCAGTGAGTCCGCGTCCACTCTCCTTGACTGTTGCTGAGATGCGTCCAGTGGAATTTGGCGAGTTCTGTCGTCGCCTGAGCACAGTGGACGACCTTGTCCGGCGACGGTGTCTGCTGGCCATCCTGTGGTTCCCGATCGCCGCAGATCTCACCTCCGACCGGGATGTATTTGCTGTCCGAGGCGAGGAACTTGCGGTCCGTGTCGCCTTGGGGATAGGTCCCCTGGTCGCCGTAGTCGCCGAACAGACAGTCGTTGTGGATTCCGACCCGGGCCGCTGCCGGGTTGGCTGGGGGACCGACGACGGAAACGGTCGGACCGTACATCCGGCTCTTCATCCGGACGTTGCGGACTTGCGTCGAGCGACCGGGTGGCAATACGGCAAGGAGTTGGTCCACGATGCGCTTAGGGCTCACGCCGGGACTGTTTGAGCGTTGATGGTGTAGTTCCATTCGCCGTGGAAGTCGTGTGGGTGGAGGGGTACGGCGGCGAGTTCGGTGTCGGTGATCTTGATGCCGGTGGGGTACCAGTTGGGGTCGTAGGCGGCTTGCACGGTGAGCCCGGTCTGGTGGTGGTGGCGGAGATGAGCTCGATGATGGTGCGCAGCGTGGTGAGGGGCCGGCCGCGCCAGTTCATGGTGATGAAGCTGAACATGCGGTGCTCGATCCGGTTCCACTTGGAGGTGCCGGGCGGGTAGTGGCACACGGTGATGCGCAGACCGGTCTCGGCGGCGAGGCGGGCGAGTTCGACTTTCCAGGCTCGGAGCCGGTAGCCGTTGGAGCCGCCGGCGTCGGCGGTGATCAACAGCCGGTCGGCGTCAGGGAACCGGGCGCGGCCCATCTGGTTCCACCACCGCCGGATCGACTCGACGGCGAACTCGGCGGTGTCGGCGACGTCACCGACCGAGACCCAGCCTTCGTCGTTGGCCACGTCGTAGATCCCGTAGGGGATCGCCTTGGCGAACTCGCCCAGCGCCCGGTCGGCGAAGTCGTGCACCCGACCCGTTCGGGTTCGCCGTCGGGCGACCATTCGACGCCGCCGTTGGCGTAGTCGCCGATCAACTCCTTCTGCGGTGAAATGCACGTGAGTTGATCGCGATGTTGGCGCGTGCGAGTGGAGGGGTCCGGGGCGCGGCGCCGAACCCTTCGACGGTGGGTGGTGAACGGGTGCTACACGGTTGGGGCGAGGGTGACGGTGTGTCCGAGGGCTTCGAGCTTGTGGACGAGACGACGAGCTTCGCGTTCGGCATCGCGGCGCCGGTCGTAGTAGTCGGCGCCGAGGTCGGCGAAGCGCTCTCCGGTGCTGAGCAGGTGCCAGATCACGTCGGTGAGGCTGTGCGCGACCGCGACGGCCGCTTTGTTCGGCCCCCGCCGTTGCGCGAGTTGACGATATTGCGCGGCGAAGTAGCTGGCCTTCGTTCGGGCCGCGGCGCGGGCCGATTCGATCAGGGTCCGACGCAGCCACCGGTTCCCGTTGGTCGTGCCGACCCGGCGACGTTTGCCCGCCGACTCGTGATTGCCTGGAGCGACCCCGGCCCACGACGCCAAGTGAGCAGGACTGGGAAAGCGGCTCATGTCGCCACCGGTCTCGGCGATGATGATCTCCGACGAGATGCGGCTGATCCCAGGGATGTCGATCAGCAACTCGACCGCCGGGGCGAACGGGACCATCCGTGCGGCGATCTGATCGGACATCGCAGTATTGCGCGCGTCGAGGAAATCGATGTGGTCGAGGATCTGGCGGGCGGTCACGGCGTGGTGAGCACCGAAATGCCCGGTCATCGCCTCAGTGAGCTCGGGAAGCTTGTTGCGCATCCGCCCGATCGCCATCTGCGCAAGCACCGCCGAGTCATGCTGGCCGCCGATGAGCGCTTCGATCATGTTCCGCCCTGACATCGACAACACCTCAGAGGCCACCGACGACAGCTTGACCCCGGCGTCTTGGAGCACCTTCTCCAGCCGCTGGACCTCAGCGGCACGGATATCGGTCTGCCGCTTCCGGTAGCGGGTCAAATCACGCAACTCGCGAATCGCCGGGGGCGGCACGAAACTCGGGCGTACCATCCCGTGCGCGACAACGTCGGCCAACCAGGCTGCGTCGGACATGTCCGTCTTGCGTCCGGGCACGTTCTTGACGTGGTGGGCGTTGCACAACCACACCTGGAAGCGGTCCTCCAACGCGTAGAAGCACGGCTTCCAATACACACCGGTGGCTTCCATGCCGACCACCGTGACCGATTCACCGGCGAGCCAATCGGCCAGAGCTCCCAGTCCAGCGGTCGTGGTCGAGTAGCGGGCCTTGTGCAACACCACCTCGCGACGCACGCCCGGCACCCGGGCGCACGCCGACACGCTGTCACGGTGGACATCCAGCCCCGCGACCCGTTCAAAGATCTGCTCCATCGGTTCCTCCTCGTTTGGGTTAACAAACACCCACCGGGGAGGGCCCGGTCTTCAGACGAGTCTGCGGTTCGTGCTCAAAGCAACAATCCCGGGTCCCGGCGGTCCCTGCGCCAGACTTCTTGCGGGCTCAACAGCACCAATAAGGAGACGACGACCGCGCCCGGCGGGCCCGTCCAGCATTTCATCACTCCCGCGTGACCCACCAGACCATGTTGACTTCTTCGTATCGACACTGAGCACCGGTTGGCCGTCGCCGATGAAGCCTTCCGCCATGTCGTTGAGGTAGCGGAACTGGGCGTCACGGTCGGGGTGCTGGCGGCCCTCGGTGACCTTGGCGTTGGCCTGCAACGAATACCCGAGTCGGTGCAGCAAACGCAGCACCGTGCGCGACGACACCTCGAACCCTTGCCGCCCGAGCTCGCCCGCCAGGTTCGTCGACGACTTCGTCGTCCACCGCAGCAACGACATCGGGTTCCCCCGCGTCTCGGGATGCACCAACTCATCGAGGGCCGCCAACAGACCCGGGCTGCTTGTCCACCAGTGGCTTGTCACCACCACCCCGGGCTCGCAGTCGAACCGACGGCTCGATCCCGGCGATCACCTCGGCCTCGGCCTTGATCACCGTGTTGCGGCTCATCCCCGACGCCGCCGCCACCGCCGTCTTGCCGCCCCGACCCAGCATCTCCGCCGCCGCGCCCGCCACGACCCGCCGCTGCACCTCATTCATATGCGGCAAAACCACATCGAAGAACCGCGCGAGTCCCTCCGCCGTGACCTCCACACCGTCACGATACTACGCGCGTACTAACCTGGCGTGGACCCTTACGCAACTTCCACTGCGCATCGGAGATCGTGCCCTGGTCGCCGTAGCTATCGGTCAGAGAACCGTTTGCGGACTTCTGGTGGGTGTAGTAGCCCTCACCGAACTTCCCGATGAATCCAGACTCGAGCACGTGGATCACCGAGTCGTTCGCCTGGAGGAACGGCGCGAGCTGACTGATGTGCGTCTCGACCATCGTGATGTTGGCGTCGAGGTCGCTGTGTTCGCTGTAGGCGAAGCGCAGGACGAGCTTGAGCCCGAGCCTCTTGACGGTGCCCACCCGGTCATTGAGCTTGTCGAACACCGGCGTGTCAAGAGGTCTCGCCTGGTAGCCCTCCAGGTAGAAGATGCATCTGACGAGCGTGATCGCTTGCTCTCGGCGCAGCGACTTGAGCCGCTCCTCGTCGAAAGGATTCGCGTCGCAGGTGCCATCGTGGTCGAACAGGCCCCGCTCCGGGTTCGCAATGATCGCAGTCGAATCCACGTAGGGCGCGGGAGCCGCGGCCGCCGCACCTCGCTCAGCCGGAGCCGGTGCCGCGAGGTCCTGCCGTGCGGCCGCGGGCCCGGCCGCTGCCGTGCCGACGGGAGCAGCTGATGAGCCGGCGGTAACTGCTCCCAGGGTCGCTACAACGAGGAATCCGCTGATGGCCAGCTTCCACATCGAATCGCCATTCATGAGCATCACCTTTGCTGCTCGGGTGGCCTGCCACCGCGCCTTCTTCATTGGTAACTCGCGCCACTCAGGTTCCTGCAAATACGAGCAAACTCAGGGAGTTTCCTCCTGGCCGCTGATGGAAGGGCCAGTTGCTCGGGCCCTTCCATCACGCTGCACGTCTGTAAGGGAGTCAGCCGCCCCGTCCGGCGGAAGTCCGTCCCGCTCGGACGAGGTCGAGTCAGCGGATCTGCGCCGGCTTGACTGGCGGGGTGACTGGGCTCGCGATCGGGGGTTGACTTACCTTCTTCTGCGTCCAGCACTTCCATGCGTCGCAGAGGACGGTCGTGCCGTTTGGCAACTTGCACCGTGAAACCGTGCCCCACGCGGACCCGTCGGTGGTCTCTGAGTACGTTCCGCCCGCCGCCTCGCAGAACGCCCGACCTCCGAATAGTGGTCCGTACCCGCCGTTCACGGCGGCGTGTGCTGAGCCGGCCGTCGCGATGCTCGGGACCAATGCGGCTGCTGCGACCGCGAACGGGAAGAGAAGTCTGGTTACGGGTTTCATTGATACAACCTCCATGTGTATTCGGGCTTGTGCCCGTGTGCCTTGTCTCTCCGCCAGAGCATCGATCCCGGTGGTCTCACCGTGGTCTCTGGACGGTCTGGTACGGGCGCTGCGCCTGGCAAAGGGTCGGTGACGGTGTCGGTGATCGGCCGGTCTCATGGCGGATGGTGCGCCTCGAGGGGCCGTAGAGAACCACCACCACATCGCCACGCTCTGCTGACCGGCGAGCTCGACGCCACGCAGGCGACACAACGTTCACCACGCGCGCCCCAACCCCGCCAGCAGCAATGACTTCAGTGTCACCGATACGACCCAGGAGCGCCGACCGGTCCGGTCAGACACCGCAGCCCACCGATCAGGCCGAAACAAACCTTCGCTGCCCGTCGCCCGATATCTCATGACCGATCAGGGCTAGTGCGGCGACGTGGACGAGCCGGCGCAGGTGTCGTGGGCGATGGTGGAAAGTCTTGCTTCTCACAGTGGCTCCTTCGAGGCCGCATCTCGAGCTGGGTCAGCGACCGTGTCAAGGCCGCCTGTGGCGCTCGGTGCGCAGATCCAGACCGTGCCGAGACCACCGTGAGACCACCAGGTGATGTTGTCGATGAGCGACAAGCACGACGCTCGAGACGCGATCCGAAAGGGGCCCCAATGAAAGTCACCAAGCGCCGCCAACCTCTCCTACCCGCCGGTGGGCGCCGCCGGACCGGCCGGCGAGCAGCCATAGCTGCAGTGCTGGGCGCGAGCCTTCTCGCGTTCACGTCCGGACCAGCTGGCGCGAGCCCGAGCGTGTTCGCAAACAGCTGTGTTCCGACATTCCAAGCTCAAACCTGCACACAAACCAACCCGTCGAACTGGGGGCTCGACCGGCTCGATCAACGGGCTCTCCCTCTCGATGGCCGCTACACCTACAACTACACAGGCAGAGGGGTCCATGTCTACGTGGTCGATTGGGGCGTCGACACGACCCTGTCGGAGTTTGAAGGACGAGCCACATGGGACTATGGATTCAAGAAGAACGGCGTCGTCGATCATCGATCGTGCACCCATGCGACACTCATTGCAAAGATCATCGGCAGTAGCAGCAGTGGTGTGGCAAAAGACGCTCGGATTCACAGTGTCAAAGTTGGCGTCTGCGACCAGCAACTCACGTCGACAGATCTGGTTGCAGGGCTCCAGTGGGTCAGGGAGCACGCCCAGCGCCCCGCCGTAGCGAATCTGTCGCTTGGCATGATCGGTACCGATCCAGCCGTGATCCAAGCAGTAAAAGGGCTCGTCGCGTCAGGCGTGTACGTAGTCGCCGCGGCCGGGCAGGACAACACCGATGCCTGCAAAGTGACGCCCGCGATGGTTCCGGAGGTCATGACCGTCGCTGCAGCTCAGCCCAATGACCGGGCCATTGGACGCACCAACTACGGGCCCTGCATCGATCTGTTCGCTCCTGGTTACAACGTCGCCGGTACATTTGCAATCGGAAGCTCGTACGCCGCGCCGCACGTGGCCGGGGTAGCGGCTCTCTACTTGGACCGTGACGGGCCGATGCCGCAGGCCACTCTCAACAGTTTGCTCATTGGAGCAGCCACGCTGGGAGCACTCCAGAACGCACCAGCCAACACACCCAACCGGCTGCTTTATGGGCGAGTTCAGCCCCGTCCGCCAGTGTTTGGTTGACGCCACTTGCTCGAGGCTCTGCCTTTGAGTTCGCTCTTCGGGAGAGTCGGTCGACGGCAGCGGCGCCGCTCGCTCGAACCGGGGTAGCGGAGGTCATGGTGCCACGAGGACGAGTTGGTCGAGCACGAATGCGATGAACTCGTCCCGCCCGATCGCCGCCCCGCGGGCCATCAACCGGTCTGCTCGTCGACGTCGGCGTACGATCTCGAGCCCACGCGAGCGACCCCGGCGCCTCGCAGGTTTGTCCAAAGACCGGATGGAGGACTTCAAAGTGACCGTAGACGACCGCCGCCACCTCGACCTTACTTGCAGCCGCGAGCCAGCAGGCCACGAGATCCACCGCTATCCACACGAGTGACCAATGCCTGGTTTCGTACAAGCGGGTGATGGCCTCCTGGCAGACTGCGCTCGCCTCTGGGATCTGGAAACGGACTGCCGCGATCGCCAATCCGACCAGGTTCTTGCCCTCGTTGTTGAGTTCGCCGGCTTCGCGAGCCAGGTCAAGTCCGTAAGATAGAGATCCAGCACGCACTCGGCATCGGAGGACCGTTCGGCCGTCTTGACCTGGCCCTTGTAGAAGGCGGCTCCGGCTAACAGCGCCAGTGATCCTACGGCGGACTGTCCAACGACGAGGAGCCGCCCGCGGGCTGGCCAAAAGGCGCGGCGGGTCGTTCTGATACTCCCTCATGACGAGTTCAACCTCATGACGAGTTCAACGATCCGCCGCCGCCGGCCAGCGACCGAGACGGACCACGGTAGGCGTCCGATATGCGCGCCCCGTAACTGCGCCGTCGACCGTCGTAGAACGCCGGTTCGGCGCGTCTTCCAGCGCGGGATGTCCCTGCTCGGGGTGAACCTGCGGGCTCCGCTACGGGGAGGGAGATTGCCATGTCCGTATTCAGTTCCACACCCACAGCCCAGCTGGTCGTTTCAGCAGATCGCGCTCTGCTGGACGAAGCGGAGTTGGCGGCGCTGGCCTTCTTGGCCCGTTACGGTGGGCGGACGCTGGAGTCCTATCGGGCCGATCTGCGCCAGTTCTTCAGTGGTGCGCCGATGTCGAGGTGGCCCCGCTGACGGCGACGAGGACGCATATCGAGCTGTACCGGGCGTGGATGGAGGAGCGCGGGCTGGCGGCGTCGACCGTCGATCGCCGCTTGTCGACCGTGTGTGGCTACTACCGCTTCGCCCACATCGACGGCCGCATCGCCTCGAACTCGGCGCAGTACGTTCGCCGACCGCGCGTCCACCCGAGCGCCCAGCGCGGGATGGATCGCGGTGAGCTCGCCGCATTCCTGTACGCCGCCGAGCGGATCTCACCGATGCACGCCGCCCTGGCGGTGCTGCTCGGCTTGAACGGTCTACGGGTCAGCGAAGCCTGTGATGCGAACATTGAGGGCTCTTCGTCCCGTTCCGTGGGTGGGTAGCTGAGTATCCGCGGGTGCATCCCGTTGTCCGGCTTGGCTTTCCGGCTGTCGAGGGCTGGAAGTCGAGCGAGGAGCAACGGGGTGCAATCGAAGAGGGTATGGGCGCGGGTGATCGGCGTCGAACGTGACGTGGTGATCGAGGCCGTCGAGTTCGAGGAGGAGGCCGGCGAGATCGTGGTGTCGTGCCGGCTCCGCCGAGGTGTCGCCCGGCGTTGCGGCGAGTGCGGTCGGCGTTGCGCTGGCTATGACCGTGGTGAGGGACGGCGTCGGTGGCGGGCGTTGGATGCCGGCACGGTGCGGGTGTTCATCGAGGCCGACGCGCCACGCGTCAGCTGCGGCGAGCATGGGGTGACGGTCGCTGCGGTGCCGTGGGCTCGTCACGGCGCCGGGCACACTCGAGCCTTCGATGATCAGGTCGCCTGGCTGGTCACCCACACGTCGAAGTCGGCGGTGGTGGAGTTGATGCGGGTCGCGTGGCGCACCGTGGGGGCGATCGCCGCTCGGGTCGTGGTCGACGCCCGAGCCGCTCGTGACCCCTTTGATGGGCTGGTGCGGATCGGGATCGACGAGATCTCCTACCGGCGTGGCCACCAGTACCTGATGGTCGTCGTCGATCACGACTCGGGCCGGCTGGTGTGGGCCGCGGCCGGCCACGACCGGGCCACCCTGCAGAAGTTCTTCGACCTCCTCGGCCCGCAACGAGCCAGTCGGATCCGCCTGATCAGCGCCGACGCCGCCGAGTGGATCGGCGACGTGGCCTGCACGGCCTGCCAGAACGCGACGCTGTGTCTGGATCCGTTCCACATCGTGCGGTGGGGATCCCAAGCCCTCGACGTGGTCCGCCGGTGGGTGTGGAACGTGCTGCGCCGCATGGACCTTCCGGGCCACGCCCAGCAACTGAAGAACTGTCGCTACGCGCTGTGGAAGAACCCCGAGGACCTCACCGCCCGCCAGGCCGCCAAGCTGGCCTGGATCGCCCGCCACAACCACCGCCTCTACCGGGCCTACCTCCTCAAGGAACAGCTTCGCCTCGTGTTCGCCCACCGAGGCGACGAAGCCGTCGCCCTGCTCGACGCCTGGCTCGCCTGGGCTCGCCGATCGAAGATCCCCGCGTTCGTCGAGCTCTACCACCGCATCAAGAAACACCGGGCCGGGATCATCGCCGCCGTCACCCACGGCCTCTCGAACGGACTCACCGAGAGCGTCAACGCCAAGCTCCGGCTCATCACCCGCATCGCCTACGGGTTCCGCTCCACCGACAACCTCATCGCCCTGTGCCTCCTCGACCGCGGCGGCCACTGCCCACCCCTACCCGGCCGACCCGCCGCCGCTTAACCCACGGATCAGTCAGGAGAGCCACATTGAGGACCTCGGCTTCGAACGGGGCCATCGCATCCTGCGGATCGTCGGTAAGGGCAACAAGCCCGCTGGCATCCCGCTCGTACCCCGAACGGCACGCACCGTCGACCTAGCGATCGGCGAACGCTGCGACGGTCCGATCCGCCGTCGGCGCGACGGCAACCGTCTCGACACCCGCACCGCCTACCGCTGGGTGCGAGCGATCGGCACCGGAGCGGGACTCGATCGGATCCATCCGCACATGCTGCGCGCCGCGTTCATCATGGCCGCCTTGGACGCGGGCGTCGCGCGACGCGACGTGCAGATCGCCGCCCGCCACGCCGATCCCCGTACCACCACCGTGTACGACCGGCGCCGCCAGAACTACGACCGCCACGCCGCCTACGCCGTCGTGGCCTTCGTCACCAGCGGCTGAAGCACGGGCCCCGGGTCCCGGGGCCACCCCCTGTCGCCCCTCGAGCCGTCAGTGCTCGCGCGGCAGGTCGTCTGACGGCGGCGCGGCACCGGCGACAATGCGCCCGAGGGCACCGGCAACCGCCAGTTGCGGGGACGGCGAAGGGCGGAGGGCCGGTGGGCGTTGAGAGCGTTCGTCGTCGCCCCAACACGAACCATACGGTCAGCGACGGCACTCCATCACGGGCGCGACAGGTGCAGCGCCGATGAGGGTGACGCTCTCATGAAGGATCAACTCGGTGTGCCGTCGCTGACAGCGAATCGACTCCCCGCTGACGTGCGGACCCGCCGCACCTGATTGTTCGGAGAGATGACCGGTTCCGACGGAACGGCCTTCGAGGATGCCGTCGGCGTCGTCGCGCAGCGCATTATCGGCGTGACATTCCGAAACCAAAAGTTGAACGCTCTCCTGCACCGCGTCGCCCTCGCCCAGGACCATTGGCATCCGGCCGCCAAAGAGCAAGCTGCGCTCCCTGAGCGTCGACAGCGATCCGGCGCTCAGGGACGGTCAGCTCTCACGGTGCCCGAGAGGTCGTGGGGAGTCGTTCACCGGAGACGCGACATCGCGGGCACACCGATGCAGGCGCAGGGGCGGGCTTAATCCATTCGTCGATGGATGACGTCACGGAGGATGATCTCTCATGGTTGATGAGAACATCCGGGCTCACTACGACCTCGGCTTGGAGGAGACACGCTTGCTCATCGACGGTCGTCCACGCCTTGAGTACGTCCGAACGCTAGAACTTCTTGGGCGGGTCCTGCCGGCCCCACCCGCGGGTGCTCGACGTTGGCGGAGCCACGGGCGCCTACGCCTTGCCGCTGGCGGAGCGCGGTTATGAGGTGATCCTGGTGGATCCCGTTCCCCGGCAGGTGGAACGGGCTCACGAACTGGCAGTTCACGCAGGGCTCGCAGACCGTGTTGATGCCCACGTCGGTGACGCTCGTGAGCTCGGATCGTTTGGCAAAGACCACGATGCCGTGCTGATGCTCGGTCCGCTCTACCACCTGACTGACGCCGGGGAGCGAGCGGCGGCATTCCGGGGGGCCGTTCGTGCGACTCGGCCCGGCGGGGTTGTGGTCGGCGTCGGGATCTCCCGGTATGCATCGCTGCTCGAGGGGCTCAAACGGAACCTGCTTGGCGACCCGGTGTTCCGTGTGATCGTCGAGGGGGACATTGTCGATGGACAGCATCGCAACCCCGACGTTGTTGGGCGGCCAGAGTTCTTCACCACGGCGTATTTCCACCACCCCGACGAGCTCGAACGCGAGGCCGTCGATGCTGGCCTTTCCGAGGTGCAGCTCTACGCCATCGAAGGTCCGGCATGGATGTGTGAGGACATCGACCAGCTTGATCACCAGTTGTTCGCAGCCCGAGCTGTCGAGTCCGATCGGGCCCTCATGGCGGCGACCTCACACATCCTTGTCGTCGGACGGGTGCCGTGAGCACGGGTCAGCACTGTTGCTCCTCGGCCTGAAGCGCCCGCGGCGCCCGCCGCCCGAGCCGTCGCCAAGGTTCCAACCGCTGTTGACGGGACCGTGTCCCGAGGTGCCGGTATGGGTATCCGATAACCGCGACGACCCGGAGCGAGCAACGGCGTCCGGGAACGCCGGCTGGACGACAGGCGATGGACGCACGTCCCATCGCTCGCGGCGATGGTAGCGGCGGCAAGCCCGTTGCCGTCACAACGGCGGCGACCTCGTCGCACGCAGGACGAGCGCAAACGCGATGATGGAGGCTCGGGTCGAAGATCACCCCGTCGAGGTGATGGTCGTTGTTCGAGCTCGTAGGCACTTCGACGGGATCACGGGCGGTGACCGACCGCGAAACACCCGTCCGTGCCACTCTTGTGCCACTCCGGACGGCGATGAGTGGTTCTGAACGGCCATGAGCGGTACCGGATTTGGCGCCTCTGAGCTGGGAAAAGAACGATTCCTGCAGGTGGGCCGCTTGCTCCTAGTCGCCTTGTCAAGGTGACGGTCTGGGGTCCGCTCATGCTGTGGCGACGCCGAGTGCTCGTCGTCTGCCCGGTCGTCTGCCGGACTTGAGCGGGCGAGCAGGACGGAACGCAACTGCCCGGACAGCGCACAGGTCCCGAGCAGGGGTGATTTGATCGGCACGTCTAGCCGGGAAATTCTAATCAAACTTCTAATCGGAGGAATCGCAGCTTCGAACCCTGCCGGAGGCGCATGGTTGAGCTGAAGCAATAGGCGACGACGGTCGGGCGGCTAGCCCGGAAGGGGCATCGTCAGCCCGCCCCCGGGTCGACGCCCAACTGGGCCCACATGGCGTTGATGTCACCGATGCCGCGGTGCTCGACGATGCGGCCGTCGTGCACTCGGTCGATGTGCACGACGGTGAAGTCGACTGCTCGCCGGTGGCGGCGACGCCCATGAGCTCGCCGTCGTGATGGCCCCGGTAGTGGCCGATCGTGGCCGCCACGTCGCCTCCCGCGACACGAAGTCGAACTCGTAGCGTAACCACCGGCATTCACAGGACAGGTACCGTGCGGCGGCGTGACGGGTCGAACAGAGATGCCGAACAGCTCGGTGGCGTCCGAGCTGCAGGTCGACTTTCAGTTGGCGCGGCACCGGATCAACGCGTTGCACCACTATCCGAGGATCACGCGGGACCGGGCCTTGGCCGCCTACGTCGGAGCGTTCGACTTCGCTGACCGCCATGGCTTCGTCGAAGCCTCCTCGGAGCAGATCTCTGCCGTGTTCGAGATCGGACGGGCGTCCTGGTTGCAGTATCGGGCGCTGCTCGAGGAAGCAGGTCTCCTCCGTGTCGACGCCCTTCACGGGGGCACCCGCCGCGGCTTTCGGTTGCTGCCGCCGGCCTACGGGCCCGACCGCCTCAGCTGAGTTCGCTATCGGTCCATGACCGACGACCTGACCCGACTCGTCTGAACGTAGGGGTGAATCACCAACAACAATCTGAATCGCGCGGATTGTGCGCGGGATGCCCAATCTGCCCACGGAGCGAGGCCGAGGCCACCGGACCCGTCCGGGGGCACCAGGCACCCTCGACCGGGACCAAAGCGCACGCCTAGCTCATCGCGTTGCGAGCTCTATCGACCAGCGCAAACAGGTCTGGATAGGAATAATGCCGAACGTACTCGGCCCCTGCACCTTCGGACAGCTGCGCTCGTACGGCCGTCAGGAACTCGACCCAGATAGGTACGGAGTCGGGCAGGAGGTGTCGTGTCAACTCGAAGAGATCGGCGGCGTACTGAGGCATCTCAGCGGCGAACACGCACTGGTCATTGGCGGCCCATGACTTCAGCCCGTGGCTGAGATCGTCTTCATCAAAGGAGCGGGCCAACGGCAGCACCACGTTCTCCATGATCCCCTCGGCCATCCGGTAAGTGTGAGCGTCAGCGAGCAGCTTGACGGCCAAAGTCCCCAGGACCGCCCAACCCATGGTCGGACTCGACGCGGTATCGCACGCAGACCGCGACCCGAAGTCGACGCCGTGATCGACGGCGGGTCGTCGCCCGGTCGGAATCGGTAGCCCATGGCGCGGTCGGTGAGGAAGCAGCGGGGTTGGCGCGGCGCTCACTCCACACCTCCGCGTGCTCCGGGAGCGACACGGACCTCGAGCAGTTCGAGCTCGGCTGTTCGCCGGATCGTCGACACGTCACCACATGCGGGACACACGGCGACGGACCCGCCGATCAGGTCGTCGTGGCCAAGGGCGCCCGCGAAGCCGCACGAACACTGCAGCTCGACCTCGAACGTCTCGACCTCCAAGCTCGCCTCCGCCAGGTTGCCACCCTCGGTCAGCATCAGGAACGCTTGCCGGAGCGCCGGCGCCGGAACCGTCGATGCGTGTCGCACCCGCACGAACTGGACGGGCCGGCCGGCGGCACGGCGCTCGCACTCGGCGACGAGCTCGGCGACCAGTGAGACCTCATGCATCGCCGCCACCCGCAACTCGTCCGCCGTCGGTTCGGCCGCGTGTCCGGCAACGAGCCCGACCACGGCATCAACCACCAGCGGCACCGACGCGGCGACCGCTGGTGACAACTGATCCCCCACGTCGAGCGACTGCACCCCACAGCTGACGACGAAGACGTGCGGTGCCCGGCCATACAGGTCCTCGGCCATCGAGACGAGGCTGGCCGGGCTGAGGCGATGCGACCAGGTCGGTTGCCGATCCGTCGCTTCGCTCGACGTGGGACACGGTGAACGTCCCGGCCGGAGGGCCGCGGCTGGCGTCGACGAGCACCACCAGCGTCGGCGCCGCTGATGTCGAGCGCCAGCTCGGGCGTCAGCTGATGGCAGCGCAGGACCGTCACCCCGTGCGAGCCGCGGATCGTCGCCGAGCCGTGCGGCGACGTGCCAGCCGAGCCCGTCGTCGCGGCGTAGCGAGTTGCCGTAGCCGATCGACGAGCGCCGCCGTCGGTCACCGGACAGCTCGTCCAGAACGGCTCCCGTCGGGCCGATCAGCTGGAGGTGGAGCGCCATCTCGCCGAGTGCGTGGGTCGAACACGACAGGCACGGGTCGAAGCAGCGGATGACCGCCTCGACCCGGTTCAGCATCGGCTCGCGTCAGCTGTGCGCTCTTCGACGTAGCGCTTGGCGACCTGGAGCACGCTCCGGTTCATCGCCAGGTTGTTGTGACCGGTCGCGATGACGAGGTTCGCCCACTGCACGATCCCGTCGTCGTCGACCCGGTAGTGGTGGAGCAGCGTGCCCCGCGGGGCCTCGGACACCCCTATCCCCTCGTTGCTGTTGACTCCGGCGAACGAGCGGACACGTGGCAGGAGGATGTCCGGCCCGCGCAGCAGCTCTTCGATCCGCTCGGTCGCGTACGAGGATGTCGATGAGCCGGGCGTAGTGGTAGTGGAACGAGCTGCTGGGGACGCGCCCGAGCCGCCGCCGGAACTCGTCGAGCTCGCTGTCGGCGCGTGGCGTGCCCATCTGTCTCGGCCACGATCACTCGCGCCAGCGGCCCGACCCGGTAGACGCCCGTCCGGATAGCCGAGCGACTTCCAGTAGGTCGACTTCAGGTACGACCACGGCTCGACCGCCTCGCCCAGGTAGTCGGTGTACGTCCGCGGGTCGATGCCGTCGGCGAGCAGGTTGCCCGTCGGCGTCCATGACGCGCAGCGAGCCGTCGTAGTGCTCGACGTTGCCGTCCTGGTCGACGAGCGCCCATGAAGGCGGACCGGAAGTCGCCGAACGACGCGGCCTCGTCCGCCCATTCGCACCAGCGACGACTTGTACCAGGCGAGCGCCCGCTCGATCGCCGCGATCGCTTCGGGGATCGTCGCCAGGATCCGGTCGCGTGTCTCGGCCGAGAGCGGCGCGTCGACGCCCCCGGGCACGACCCACGACGGGTGGATCCGCTTGCCGCCGAGCCATTCGATGATCTGCTGGCCGAACCGGCGCACGCCGACCCCGTCGCGGGCGAGCTGGGGGTCGGCCTGCGCGACACCGAGGATGTTGCGCCGGGCCGGATCGGCGTCGAAGCCGAACAGGAGGTCGGGCGACGAGAGGTGGAAGAAGCTGAGGGCGTTCGACTGGACGATCTGGGCGAGGTTCATCACCCGGCGCAGGTCGGCGCCCGTCGGCGGCGGCTCGACCGCGAGGATCTGGTCGCACGCCTTCGACGACGCGATCAGGTGGCTGACCGGGCAGATGCCGCAGATGCGCGCCATGATCGACGGCATCTCGTGGACCGGGCGGCCCTGGCACGATCCGCTCGAAGCCTCGGAACTGGGTGACGTGGAAGTGGGCGTCGACGACCTCGCCGTGGTCGTCGAGGTGGATCGTGATCTTCGAGTGGCCCTCGATCCGGGTGACCGGGTCGATGACGATCGTCGCTGGTCATGGCGTGCTCCTCAGCGGCCGAAGCGGGCGCCGTGGGTGTCGGGGGTGCGTCCCTCGAGCAGGTCCACGAGCAACTGGTAGATGAGATCGGCCGACGGCGGACAACCCGGCAGGAAGACGTCGACCTTCGACGACGCGGTGCACCGGCCGAGCCATCGGCAGCAACGCTCGGCACGACCTGGCGTCGGGATGCCCGGATGCAGCGTCACGTTCTCCACGTAGGCGCGATCCAAGAGCGGCTGGACCCCGATCGGGTTGCGCATCGCCGGCACGTTGGCGGTGACCGCGCAGTCGCCGAACGAGATCAGCGTCCGCGTCCGCTCGCGGACGAGCATGATCTTGTGGAGGTCCTCCTCGCTCGACACCGCACCCTCGACGAGGCAGAAGTCGACGTCGGTCGGGTACTCCTTGGCATCGACGAGCGGGCTGTAGACGATGTCGGCTCGCTCGGCGATCTCGAACAGGCGCTCGTCCATGTCGAGGAACGACATGTGGCAGCCCGAGCAGCCGTCGAGCCAGACCGTGGCGAGGGTCGGCTTGCGTCATGTCGCTCGGCTCCTGTCCGAGCCGTCTTCAGGTACGGCAGGAAGGGCCGCCGTTCGCTTGCTGCCTTCGGCGATGGCGCGGCCCTTCTCGAACAGCGCGCCGGTGGGGCAGACCTGGACGCACTTGCCGCAGCTCGTGCACGTCGTCGACTCGCCCCACGGCGTGCCCATGTCGGTCACGACCCGCGCGTCGATGCCCGACCCCATGACGTCCCAGGTGTGCGCGCCCTCGATCTCGTCGCACACCCGCACGCAGCGCACGCACATGATGCATCGGTTGTGGTCGATGGCGAAGAGCGGGTGGCTGGCGTCGATGCCGACCGACGGGATTGATGACCGGCAGCTCGAAGTGGTCGATCCGCAGGTCCGCGGCCAGGTCCTGCAGCTCGCAGTGGCTGTTGGCGACGCAGACCGCGCAGATGTGGTTGCGCTCGAGGAACAGCATCTCGATGATCGTCCGGCGGTACTCGGCGAGTTGCTCGGAGCGTGGTCGTGACCTCCATGCCCTCGGAGACGAGCGTGGTGCACGCCGGGCGCGAGCTTGCTGCGAGCCGGCGATCTCGACGAGGCACAGCCGGCAGGCACCGATGTCGGACAGCCCGTCGAGGTGGCACATCGTCGGGATGTCGATGCCGTTCTCGGTGGCCACAGTGAGGATCGTCTGGCCGTCGCTGGCGGCGACGTCGTCGCCGTCGATCCGCAGGGTGTGGACCGTCGTCATGCGTGCACCGGCGCCGGCTCGATCGTGCACACGCCGGCCGGACAGACGCGATCGACGATGTGGGCCACGTACTCGTCGCGGAAGTAGCGCAAGGTGCTGAAGACCGGGTTCGGGGCGCCCTGGCCGAGCCCGCACAGGCTCGTGCGCTGGACCATGTCGGCCGAGCCGCTCCAGCTGCGCCAGGTCGTCGATCGTCGCCTGTCCCTGCGGTGATCGTGCTCGAGCAGCATGTACAGCTGCGTCGTGCCGACCCGGCACGGGACGCACTTGCCGCACGACTCCTCGCGGCAGAACTCCATGAAGTACCTGCGCCACGTCGACCATGCACGACGTGTCGTCCATGACGATCATGCCGCCGGATCCCATGATCGACCCGACGCCGACGAGCGACTCGTAGTCGACCGGCATGTCGAGGTACTCGGCCGGGATGCAGCCGCCGGACGGGCCGCCGGTCTGCACGGCCTTGAACGCGCGGCCGTCGACGATGCCGCCGCCGATGTCGAAGACGATCTCGCGCAGCGTCGTGCCCATCGGCACCTCGATCAGGCCGGTGTTCACCACTCGGCCGGCGAGCGCGAAGACCTTGGTGCCCTTGCTCGTGGCGGTGCCGATGCCGGCGAACCAGTCGCCGCCCGTTGCGGATGATCGGCGGCGACGTTGGCGAACGTCTCGACGTTGTTGATGAGCGTCGGCTGGCCCCAGAGACCGGCCACGGCGGGATACGGAGGTCGCGGGCGGGGCGTGCCCCGGCCGCCCTCGATCGACGCGATCAGCGCGGTCTCCTCGCCGCACACGAACGCGCCGGCGCCGAGGCGCACCTCGACGTCGAAGCTGAAGCTCGGTGTCGAGGATGGTCGCGCCGAGATAGCCGGCTCGTCCGCGCGGCGCGGATCGCCGTCCGCAGCCGCTCGACGGCCAGCGGGTACTCGGCGCGGCAGTAGATGTAGCCCTGCTGGCGCCGATCGCGTAGGCCGCGATCGCCATCCCCTCGAGCACCCGGTGCGGGTCGCTCTCGAGCACGCTGCGGTCCATGAACGCGCCGGGGTCGCCCTCGTCGGCGTTGCAGATGACGTACTTCGGCGACGCCGGCGGCCTTGGCGACGGTGTTCCACTTCAGGCCGGTCGGGTAGCCGGCGCCGCCACGGCCGCGCAGGCCGCTGCGGGTGATCTCGTCGCGCACCTCGCGCCGGCGTCATCGAGGTGAGCGACCGCGCGAAGGGCCTCGATACCCGCCGCGGCCACGTAGTCCTCGAGGCTCTCGGGGTCGATGCGACCGGAGTTCTCGGTGACGATGCGGACCTGCCGGCTGAAGAACGGCGCCTCGGGCCCGCGCTCCGCCCGGGTCGACGGCGGCCAGCGCCTCGACGATCCCGCCGAGGTCGTCGGGTCGGACATGCGAGAACAGCTCGCCGGTCTCCGGGATCTGCACCAGCGGGCCCGCCGCGCACAGGCCGAGGCAGCCGACGCGCTTGACCGCGACATCGGTGAGGCCGGCGTTCGCGACGCTGCTCGCCGAGGCCGAGCAGCGACCTCGTGCGACTGCGCCGACAGGCAGCTGACGGCCTCGCAGACGTACGCCGACGCCCGTACCGGGCCCTCGGGCGTCGGAAGCGGTCGCCGCGGCGGTGCCGGGCTCGCTCCGGCGAGGCCGTCGGCGAGGAGTCGCTCATAGTCGCTCCAGCCGCGCCACGACCTCGACGCGGGTTCACCCGACCCTCGACCTCGCCGTCGATGATCGCCGCCGGTGCCAGGCTGCACGTACCCAGGCAGCGGGCGGTGAGGACCGACAGCTTGCCCGTCAGCCGTGGTCTCACGGGCTTTCACGCCCAGCCCGGCCTGGATCGATCGCAGGATCTCGGCCGCGCCGTTGATGTAGCAGGCGGTGCCGGTGCAGACGACACAGGTGTGCTCGCCGTGCGGCTTCAGCGTGAAGTGGTGGTAGAAGGTCGCGACGCCGAAGACCTTCGAGGGCGGGACCGAGAGGCTCTCGCTGATGTACCGCAGCGTGTCGTCGTCGAGGTAGCCGAACGCTTCTTGGGCCGAATGGAGCGCCTCGATGAGGGCGTCGGGGCGATTGCCCAGGCGGCGCATTCGCGTTTCGACGATGCGCCACCGCTTGTCGTCGCTCGGCGCCGCCGGTCGGGCTGCGCGCACGGCCACGGCCGTCACGTCGGGCGTCGCACGCCGGCGCGCGGGCCTCTCGTCGGTCGACGAGTGCCGCGGCCGATGTGATCGACGGGGTCCTGCAACACAGCCCGGACCGTAACACCCTGCCCGGCAGCAACGGAGGGATCGAGCGGCGGTCGATGCCACCCCGGCGAGTTGGTCGGCAACCCGACAACCATCGTCGCACTGCGCACGCTCGGGCGGTGGCCGCAACCGGCTGACGAGAGACGTTCGGGCTCTTCCCGTCTCCACCTTCGCACGCGATGCCATCGGCCGGCTGGAGCCCGACGCTGAGTTGCGGAGGGTGTGCCGGTCGCGAACCGAACAATTCTAATCAAACTTCTAATCCGTGGATCGCAGCTTCGAATCCTGCCGGAGGCGCATGGTTGAGCTGAAGCAATAGGCGACGACGGTCGGATGGGCTACCTCGGAAGGGGCATCGTCAGCCCGCCGCCGGGTCGGCGCCCAACTGGGCCCACATGGCGTTGGTGTCACCGATGCCGCGGTGCGCGACGATGCAGCACGTTCCACTAGATGATTGGTTCCAAGGGGTTCAGTGGTCGTAGGCGATGAGTGATCGGGCGGGGCCGGGTTGGTGGGTGGTCTCGTTGTGCCAGATGGCGGCGGTGAGCGCGAGGAGGCGTTGGAGGACGCGGGCGCAGACGCCTGGTTTGGTGCGGCCGCCGTGGCGTTCGAGGTCGAGTTGGGCTTTCAGGGTTTGGTTGACCGACTCGATGATCTGACGGAACGGGCGCAGGAACCGCTGGTGGGGTCGGGGTTGTTCGGAGCCGAAGGTGGGGCGGATCAGGGTGATGCCGGTGTTGTTGAGTTCGGTTTCGAAGCTGGCGCGCCGGTAGCCCTTGTCGGCCATGAGGATCTGGCCGGGTCGCGACAGGTCGGGGTCGAGGGCGATCATGTCGAGGGCGGTGTCGCGTTCGTCGGTCTTGGCGCCGGCGAGCGCGTACGCGACGGGGAGCCCTGATGGTGTGGTGATGAGGTGCAGGCGCAGTCCCCAGAAGAACCGGGAGTGCGATGCGCAGTAGCCGTAGGTGGCCCATCCGGCGAGGTCGGATCGCTTCACGGTTTCGCGGCTGCGGCCGCACTCGACGGGGGTGGAGTCCACGAGCCACAGGTCGTCGTTCCACGACGGGCAGGCTCGGGCGAGGTGCGAGATGACGTGTTGGAACAGTTCGCCGCTGCGGCGGAGACGCTTGTTGTAGCCGGGCCGGTCGGGCAGGTACGGGAACCAGGCACGTAGGTGGGCGTGCGCGTGGCGGATGAAGCGGGCTTCGGACGTGAACCCGAGCAGTGCCTGCAGCACGGCGAGGGTGAGCAGTTCGGCGTCGGTGAGTTTCGGGGCGATCCCCACCGCTGGCCGTTCGGGTGCCCACTGTGGGTGATCGATGAGGAGATCGTCGATGGTGACGTACAGTCGGGTCGCGAGGGTGTCCAGGTCAGGGTTCATGCGCTGTGTCCTTCGGGATCAGGGTCTGTAGAAGCCCCCTGATCGTGGACACCCTCGCCACCTATCTGGTGGATGATCGCGCGGAGCGCGCGAATCCCTTGGAACTACTCATCTAGATGCTGAGGCCCTCCGGAATAGCCCGCGGTTTGGCCCGCGTGCGTGCACGTCCCTGTCTGTCAGGGTGGGGTGAGACATCTGCGGTGCCCGATCCTTTGACCCGACGGGGCGAGACAGGAACATGATCCCATGACTATGACGACTGCGTCGTTGAACGGCCGTGCCCACACTGGGGTGGTGACCGACGACGACATCGACCCGGCGGCGAGGCCGACGCGGCGAACATTCAGCGCCGAGTACAAGGCTGCGATCGTGGCCGAGTACGACTCGTTGCCGAAGGGCTCTGAGGAGCGCGGTGCGATCCTGCGCCGCGAGGGCCTCTACACATCGCACATCTCCGAGTGGCGCAAGCAGGCCGACGCTGGTGCCCGACAGGGTCTGGCCCGCAAGTCCCGCCAGCGCCGATCGGCCGACGAGATCGAGCTCGAGCGGCTTCGCCGCCAGAACGAACGTCTGGCTGCTGAGCTGCGAAGGACGAAAACCGCGTTGGAGATCACGGGAAAAGTGCACACGCTCTTGGAGCAGCTCTCCGAGAGCGCGGACACCGAACCGAAGTGGAAGCCGTGACCGGCGAGCACCTGCGCGCCTTGGAGGAGGCGACCTCGACGAAGCAGGCGTGCGAGCTGCTCGGCGTCAACCGGTCCACGATCCTGCGTCGCCGGCGGCCACCCCTGTGCGGGCCGCCGGTGCCGCGACCGGAGCCGCCGAACAAGCTGACCGAGCCAGAACGTCAACACGTCTTGTCGGTGCTGCGATCCGCGGAGTACTGCGACCTGGCCCCGGCCCAGGTATGGGCCCGCCTCCTCGATGACGGCATCTACCTGTGCTCGATCCCCACCATGTACCGGTTGTTGGCCATCGCTGGTGAGAACCGGGAACGGCGCCGCCAACGCACCCACCCGGCCCGCAAGCGTCCCGAGCTGATCGCCCGAGCCCCGAACCAGGTGTGGTCATGGGACATCACGAAGCTGGCCGGACCCGAGCCCGCGGCATCTACTACGAGCTATTCGTGATCATCGACATCTACTCCCGCTACGTCGTCGCGTGGTGTGTCGCCGCTGCGGAGACGGGCGAGTTGGCCGAGGCGTTGATCGCTGACGCCTTCGACCGTCAAGGTGTCGGCCGCGACCAGCTGACGTTGCACGCCGACCGTGGATCGTCGATGACCTCGAAACCGGTCGCCCAGCTCCTCGTCGACCTCGGCGTCACCCGCTCCCACTCCCGCCCGTCGGTGTCGAACGACAACCCCTACAGCGAAGCCCAGTTCAAGACGCTCAAGTACTGCCCGGCGTTCCCGGGCCGGTTCGGGTCGATCGCCGATGCCCGCTCGTTCTGCGAGCGGTTCTTCGATCACTACAACCACGTTCACCGCCACGCCGGCATCGGCCTGCACACCCCGGCATCGGTCCACTACGGCACCGCCACCGAGATCCGAGCCGCCCGCGCCGAAACCCTCACTGCCGCCTACAACGCGAACCCCGCCCGATTCCGCCACCAGCCACCGACCCCGCCCGAGCTTCCCGAAGTCGCGTGGATCAACGAACCCAACCGAGAAGCACTCATCCAATCCGCGTAGAAAGTTGTCTCATCCCCCTTGACACGTTCCGCGTTCGGGCTAGTGCGCCGGCATGTGGATAACCCCGCTGACCTGGTGCAATCGTCCGCGGTCGTCCGCCGAAATCCACCCTGAGTTCCATCGCACTGTTGAGGCCCGGGGTTCGATTCCCCGCACCTCCACCCCGACGGACCAGCTCAGACCGCTCATCCACAGCCTGTGGATGAGCGGTTCTCGGTTTCCGCCCGCGTCGGCTCGAATGGGTGGGGAAGCCGCCGCCGTCTCGCAGGAGCCCGGCAAATCTGAGCTTCCCTGAACGTAAGGTCGTGGCGCACGGATGCCGCTGGCCCGTCGTCGAGGGAAGCGTTCGGGTCATCAGTCGTCGGAGGCAGGTGAGATCGGACTTCGCCCGGCTCGGTGCGGTCGCTGTGTAGTGGCGTTGCTGGCGTTGACCGATCCGCAGATGACGTTGTTGTCGAGGACGATCTCGCGGTCGAGCGCTCCGGCGTCGACGGGCATGGTTCGTCGGCGTAGAAACCGTTGCGGCCCCTGTCGCATTCGCCGGCGGATCAGGAGCAGTTGACGGCTTTCGGGTCGATGACCCCGCTCATTGTCCTGGTCGACGTTGCCGAGGGCCGCGGTCGGGACGGGTCTGTCCGAGCCCGTTGCGGGCGTTCAGCGCACAGGGGTACCCTCACCCAAGGCAGTCGCTCAACCGTCCGTAGTAGTCATTCAAGGCGGTCAACGTGAGCGTGTCGGGACTGAGGACCTATGGATGACACGAGTGTCCGCGAACAAGGAGACTCAGCTCGTAACGGTGTCGGATCGGATGTGTTCCGTGTGGATTCTGACACCGAGCGTGGCATCCCGTGGCTGAGAGTGTTTGGCGACCTTGACGACGTCACGGCAACGCTTCTCACCGATGCCTTGTCCACCCTGCTCGCTGACGCAGACATCGTCGGTGTGGACCTGGCCGACGTCTCCTTCATCGGCGGGAGGATTCGATGCCCTCTTCGCCGCGGCGCGACGGCTGAAGGCTCCCGGGCGTCTGATTGTGCGCTCACCGTCTCGGGGCGCGGACGTCTCGATGGTGTCGACCGGCCGGGACGCTCTCTTCGAGGTCGAACTCGTCGGAGAGCCTGTCGGCGTCGCGCCGGACACCGACATGTCGTCCGTCCGCCTCGAGCGCCCGGATGCGACGCCACCACCGGATGACGCCCGGACGCGGTTCGATGGAAGTGACGCGGGTCTATGGTCAGGCCGTCGTGATGCCTCCGCCCGGTGTTGCCGGGACCTTCGTCGTCGTCAGCGAGCTGGTGGTCGCGGAGGAAGGAATCGAGGGTCTCGAGGCTGCGTTTTACGCTCGCCTGGATGAGGTCGATTCGTTCCCGGGTCACCTCGGTTTGCAGGTGTGGAGAGACGCTAAGCGTCGTGGTCGATATGTGATGGTCACGTGGTGGGAGACAGCAGCCGCCTTTCGCCGGTACATGCGGTCTGATTCCCACCGCCGTTCCCACGACCGGATCCCATCGCATCCGGCCCGACCGCAGGCCGTTCGAGTCGATCGTTTCTCGCTCGTGACCGATGACGATGCGGATGTTCAGAGCGGGAGGTGCCCGCGGCTGACCCCGCACATCGTCGGCCTACCGAGCAGGTGCCCATCGTCGTGCTCGAGGCGACCCGTGCGCTGCTGTGGGTGCAGACCGCGTGCAGACGCACGGCTGGCCACCGAGGAGTTGGTCCGACAGCTCGGCGGCGCCGTCGTACGGGCGCTGCGCGCGACGATGCCGCGTCGTTGCCCACCGACATCTCCTTTGGCGATGGTGAGCCCTTGCTGGCATCCGCACCAGCCGGAAGCGATGCCGGGCGCTGCTCGACAGGCACCTGGTTCCATTCCTGCTCGACGCCCGACGGGCCCTTCAGTTGAACGGGCGGGTCGAACGGCTCGACGAGGACGCCTCGACCGACCGGCTGACAGGCCTTCCGAACCGGCGCATGCTCGAACGCGCCCTCGGTCGGCTGACGGCGGACGACACCGTGATCATGTCGACCTCGACCACTTCAAGAGTGGTCAACGACGAGTTCGGCCACGCCAGCCGGCGATCAGGTGCTGCGCGCGTTCGGCCAGGTCCTGCGTGCAGACGTTCGAGGGACGCGACTTCGTGGGGCGGTTCGGCGGTGAGGAGTTCGTTGTCATCCTCGTCGTCACCGCTCGGCGCGAGACCTGTTTCTCGAGCGGCTGCGCGAGAATGGTTGAGCACGACGGCCGCTTCCCGGTCACGCTTCTCGGCGGGGATAGCCCGTTCGTCGGCGACGTCCGACCAGCGCTGCGTCTGGCCGACGAGGCCCTGTACCGTGCCAAGGATGCCGGCCGCGACCAGTGGGTCTGGGCCCCCGACGCAACCGGCTCCGACCGAGATGATCGAGCGAGCCGCAGTCGACTACGTTGATCGCGTACATCGACGATGCCGTCATCGGGAACGCGGCGCCGGCGATCCGCACGACGCTCGACCTGCTCAACAACGCGGCGTCCCGAGACGCGTGATCGTCGAGGCCTGCTCGGCGCAGCCCAGCGGGAGGTTGGCGAACGATGGCAGCGCAACCAGCTCACCGTGGCAGATGAACACATCGCCACCGGCGTGTCGGCAGCTGCCCTCGATGCGCTCGTCGAGCGAGGCAAGGCCACTCGCGGTGACGGCCACACCGTGGTCGTGTGCGCCGAGGGCGATTGGCATTCCCTTGCGGCGCAGATGTTCGGCGAGTCGCTACGAGCTTACGGGGTCGGTGTCACAGTCCTGGGCGCCTCCACCCCCGCCCCATACGTCGCCGAGTTGCTCGCCCGTCACGAGCGCCGACTCGTTGGCGATCTCCTGCAGCCTGCCGATTTTCTTCCCCGGCGTGGCCCGGCTGATCGACACCGCCCACCTGCAGGGCATTCCGGTCATCGTCGGCGGACGAGGCCTTCGGTGACGACGACGGACGCGCCAAGCGGCTCGGCGCGGACGCCTGGGCCCCGAGCGCGGCAGAAGCGGCGCCGATCGTGCAGCACTGGCGGCTCGCGCCGCCGCCGGTCGATCGCCAGCCGGTCGCACTCGACCCGACGGCGATGCGACTGATGGCACAGGCCTCGCCAATCGCCGGCGCCGCCCTCTTCAGGCCTGGTCGCCCGATTTCCTCCCATGGCCGAACTACGACGACGAACAACTGGCCCGCACGCGAGAGGACCTCGCCTTCAGCGTGCAGTTCCTCGCCGCCGCCCTGCTGGTAGCCGACGACTCCGATCTTCACCGAGTACCTCGACTGGCTCGACGGCGTCCTGGCCAGCCGGGGCGTCCCTCGCGTCCGCACTGGTGACCGGTCTCGACGCACTTCGACCATGCGTTGATGACCTATCCCCTGACAGCGTGCGGCTCCTCGACATCGGCCGTCGAACCCTGTCAACGGTCCGGACCACACCAACGGCCCCGGAGACGCCGGCCTGCTGAGGGGCGTCGGTGGGCTGGCTGATCGATCCGTCTCGGCGACTCGTTGGAGTCGGCCGATGCGATGTGGGTGCGCTCACGCAGGAAAGTGGGACTGACACGGTTGGGGTCGACCGAGTGCCGCCTCGGCAAACGTTTGCCCCTTCCGCCGGCCGTGAACGCCGCTGGCTGCGTTGCTGATCCTCGAAATAGGCGCTGGCTATTCCGTCGTCACAGACGCCTTGCCAGCGACGCCCACGACTCGGTGTCGACGGGTCAACGTTGACTGACGCGGCACTAGGGGACGGCCGGAGCCACGTCGGCGGCGAACCGTTCGAGGTTCTCCACGGTGGCGGCCAGCAGGTCGGCGGCCGAGATGCCGGTCGCTGGGGGCCCATCGACCCAGGGCGTACCGACGAGGTGATGGAGACCGGCGTCGGCGAACTCACCCAGCAGGTCGATCAGGTGCTGACGGCTGGACACGTCGAGGAAGGCCCACAGCATCGACACGACGATCTCGTCAGGGTCGCGTCCGGCCCGTTCCATCGCCGCGCCGACGGCGGCGAGCTCGGCGCGCAACTCGGCCGGCGTCGACCCCACGCCGTGATACCCGCTTCCGTACCGTGCCACGTGCCGCAGGGCGGGCCCGGTCTTGCCTCCCACCCAGATCGGGATGTGCGGTCGTTGCACCGGCAACGGCAGCGCCCCGACATTTGCATACTGCACCCACCGGCCGTCGAAACTGCTTGGCCCTTGCTGCGTCCACAGATCGATGCAGACCGCCATGAACTCGTCCGTCACCGGGCCGCGCTCGGCCCACAGGTCGTCAAGGCCGAGCGCGGCGAATTCTTCGTGCATCCAGCCGACACCGATGCCCAGCACGACGCGCCCGTGGGACACGCGGTCGATGGTCGAGAGCTGCTTGGCCAGCACGAGGGGGTTGCGGTACGGCACGACCAGCACGCTCGTGCCGATAAGGACGCGTGACGTGCGCGCCCCGATCGCGGCCATCACGACCAGCGGGTCATAGATGTACTGGTCGACGAGGAACGGTGAGTCGCCGCTGGTGTTGTACAGGTAGCGCGAGGTGATGTTCCGACGGCATCACGACGTGATCGTGCACCCAGACAGAATCGAACCCGAGCCGCTCGGCCTCCTCGGCCAGAGTGATGCAGCCGTCGACGCCTGGCTCCTCCCCGAAGGTACCGAAATTCCCGACTGTCACCCCGAATTTCATCGACACACCCTAGGGCACCGGGAACCTAGCAGTGGCCGCCGCCGGCGCTCCGGGTCGGCGTTCAATCGTTCCGGCGACGGCAGTGATCGAACGCACGTGGCGCCCCACCAAGCCGCACCGGTCGGATACGTGGCGTTCGCGCCCGTCGCGTAAGCTTCGAGGGCGAACGATCCGCGCTCAACGTTCCGCAGCCGAGTCGACCGTGACTGGCGCGTCGAGGCAGCACCGGAGGTACATGATGACGAGGACGTACGACACGATCCTCTGGGACCGAGACGGCGGGGTCGGCACGCTCACGATCAACCGGCCCGAGCACTTCAACGGGATGACCAACCAGATGCTGCGCGAGACGCACGAGCTGCTGCACGACGTCGCCGACGACGAGTACGCTGACCGTGATCGTGCTGACAGGCGCCGGCAAGGCGTTCTGTCCCGGCGCCGACCTCAAGCACTACACGTCGGGTGAGACGCGGCGAGGCCGGCAAGGACGAGTACTTCGACGTCCCCGTGCTGCTGCACGAGATGCCGCAGGTGACCGTCGCCGCGATCAACGGGGCCTGCGCCGGCGCCGGGCTGGGTGGGCCTGCGCCTGCGACCTGCGCTACGCCGCCCGCTCGGCGAAGCTGAACACCGCGTTCCTCGACGTGGCCGTGGCCGGCGACATGGGCCTGCCCTGGACGCTGCCGCGCCTCGTCGGCGCCGGGCAAGGCCCGCGAGCTGTCGCTGCTGCCGCGCAAGGTGACCGCCGACGAAGCCGCCGCCATCGGGCTCGTCAACGCCGCGTTCGACGACGACACGTTCCGCGGCCGACGTGCAGGCGATCGTCGAGCAGCTGGCCGCGAAGGCGCCGCTCGCCCGTCGCGGGATGAAGGCCCACTACGTCGGCGCCGAGTCGATGGGCTTCGGCGAGTTCATCGTCATGGAGACGAAGGACCACGGCACGATCACCGCCATCCGACGACTGCAAGGAAGCGTTCCGCGCCTTCGTCGAGAAGCGCACACCGCAGTTCCAGGGGAGGTGACCACCATGCTGCGCACTCCGCCAGATCGCCCTCGTCGCCCGCCACGACCTCGTCGCCGCCGCAGGAGTTCATCGACGTCCTCGGGCTCGCGATCGCCTTCCACGACCCGGCCATCAGGAGCATCGGGCTGCACAACACGCTGATGCCGATCGGCACGCAGCTCCTCGAGATCGTCGCCCCGATCACCGAGGGCACCACGGCCGAGCGCTACCTGCTGCGCCGCAAGGGCGCCGGCGGCTACATGGTCATCACCCAGACCGACGACCACCCGCCGCGACGCGTCACGGGTCGACGAGCTCGGCATCCGCATCGTCGGCCAGTTCGACGACGACGGCTTCACCAACATGCAGCTGCACCCGGCCGACACCGGCGGCTCGTTCCTGGAGATCGACGAGCAGGCCGGCGGCGAGGACCCGATGGGCCCGTGGAGCCCGGCCGGCCAGGACTGGCAGCAGGCCATCCGCACCGACCTCGTGTCGGCGATCACCGCCGCCGAGATGCAGTGCGACGACCCGGACAAGGTGGCCACGCGCTGGTCGGAGATCGTCGAGATCGACCGGGCCGACGTCGACGGCGTGCCGACGATCCCGCTCGACAACGCCACGCTGCGCTTCGTGCCGATCACCGACGGTCGCCCCGAGGGCCTCGCCGGCATCGACCTGGCCTGCTCCGACCCGGACACCGTCAAGGCCAACGCCGCGAAGCGCAAGCTGCCCGTTGCCGATGACCACGTCACACTCGTCGGGATGCGCTGCTACCTGAAGTAACAGCGGCGTGGGCTCGTATGCCCGACCAGACCCGTCGTTGTCGGCAGGTGACCCACGAGTTCATCGAGTGTCCCACGAGCCGAGTCCTTCCCGGAGTCGGGGACGCGAACGATCAGCTTCAGTGGTCAACCCGAGCCCGGCCCGCCCCGAGGATCGGCTCAAACGGCGCGAGAGCACAACCATGCGCGCGATCATGCCCCAACGGCGAGTTCGTGCCCTGACCACAAACGTTCGCCTCGTTCCGCCGGCCGTGAACGCCGCTGGCGGCGTCGACGAGCCGACGTTCATGGCCCGGGCACTAGCGATTGACCGGGCCGCGGTCAGCGCCGCCAGGCGCGGCGCCCGCGGCCTCCAGCTCGCGACGCACGCGATGGGCGACGCGTTCCTCCTTCAGCCGCACGTCGGCCCAGCGCAACGGCTGGCCGGCGGCGACGTCGCGCACCAGCTCGACGCCGTGGGCCAGGCCGATGGGCAGGCCGCCCAGCGCGAGCGAGTCGGCGGCGGGCATCAGCCGCCCCCAGACCGTGTAGCCGCCCTCGCCGTCGAGCATCTCGCCGGCCCGCAGGTCGCGCTTGGCGGTGGCCACCACGTCGGCCATCCACTGGCGGGGCTGCCCGGTGGGCTCGCCGCGCAGCGCGGCGGACAGCACCGAGACGTTCAGCTCCAGTCCGATGAGGTGATAGGGCTTGTACATGGCGGCGTATCGACCGGTGTCGTCGGTGCGCAGACCGTACTGGGCGAAGCAGGCGGCGGCGTAGTCGCGTGGGTGCCTCGAGCACCACGTACACGCCCCAGCGCAGATCCGCGGAACACCGGGCGGAAGTCGCGCTCCAGGCACGACACCACCTCGACCTGGCCCTTGTGGTGCAGCTGGCCGCCGTCGGCCGCCGGGCGCAGCACGTGCGGGCAGGTCGTCGACGCCGCAGGGCGGGAAGGCGAGGCCGCCGGGCGCGGCGCTGCAGGCCGGTGGCGTTGGCGATGGCGCACATCTCGATGGCCGACTTGGTCCCGTCGAGGAAGCTGTTGAACATCTGGCTGTTCATGCCCGCCGCAGCGGCCTGCTCGGCGGTCAGGCCGTAGTGGTCCCAGATCGCTGTCCGGCGTGGACGCGTGGTAGGTCGGGTGGTGCTTGGTGCCCTTGCCCGCGGCCACCACCTCGAAGCCGCAGGCTGCGAGCCCAGTCGACCTGTTCGCAGACCAGGGCGGGCTGGTCGCCGTAGGCCAACGAGTACACCACGCCGGCTTCGTGCGGCGGCGATGCGCAGTCAGCGGCCCGACCAGCGCGTCGGCCTCGACGTTGACCGCCACCAGGTGCTTGCCGGCGGCGAAGCAGGCCAGGGCGTGCTCCACCCCGACCGACCGGGTTGCCGGTCGCCTCCACCACCACGTCGACGTCCGCCCGGGCCAGCAGCTCGTCGGCCGAGTCGGTGAACACCGTGTCCTCGACCAGCGAGGCGGACCAGCCCGACCTCGGAGCAGGCCCGGCGGGCCCGGTCCACGTCGAGGTCGGCGATGGCCGTCACCAGCAGCGGCGAGTGCGGCGCCTGGGCCAGGAACATCGAGCCGAACTTGCCCGCACCGATCAGACCGACCCGGACGGGGCGTCCGGCGGCGACGCGCGCTCGTCGGCCAGTCGATGCAGGTTCATCGCGTCCGCCGCCGAGCTCGGTCAGGCAGTCGTCGGCCAACGCCTCGATCGGCGTGAAGTCTCGATGGGCGATCCACTCCGCCCGCTTGAACTGGCGGATGTGGTTGTCGACCCGGCACAGCGACAGGTACACGATCACCCGACCGAACGGGCTGATGTTGGGCGGGCTGGCGTGCACCAGGCAGCCGTGGAACATGCAGCATCGAGCCGGGCGGCCCGATCGGGGCCACGATGCCGCCCCGCTCGGCCAGTGCGCGTGACGGTGGCCCGGTCCAGCGTCCACAGCGGATAGGACGTGGTGGCCAGGTCGTGGCCCGCCTCGTACACGCCGTCGCGGTGGCTGCCGGGGAGGAACAGCAGCGGCCCGTTGGCCGCGCGTCACCTCGTCGAGGAACACCGCGATGTTCATGGCCAGCGGCTCGGGCATGTCGTCGTCGCGCTGCCAGGTGCCGTAGTCCTGGTGCCACTGCCAGACCTCGCCGTCGAAGGCGGCCTTGGCGTTCACCTTGTACTGGTGCATGTAGACCGGGCCGCCGAGCACCTGCTCGCACCGGTCGGATCAGGCGGGGATGACGGCCGAGTCGACGGAACGGCTCCGAATAGGTGTGCGCGGCGAAGGCGGTGCGGGGCGCACCGGTGCTCTCCCGCCACACCTCCTCGCGATCCATGGCGTAGACCGTGTCCGCCTCGGCGCGCAGCACGGCCGCCTCCGCGGTGGTGAACATCTCGGGCAGGAACAGGTAGCCGTCCCGGTGGAACTGGGCGAGCTGACCAGCCGTGAAATCCATCCGAATGGAGCCTAATCCCGCCTGTGACCAGCCTGCGAGGTCGCTTCCCGATGCCGAGGAGTTGAGGTTCCGCGGCGACTGACCGGCCCGGGGGGTTGGTGCCGGTCGCCGGCTTTCCTCGTAGTCGGGGCGCTCCCGGCCCTCCGGGGCATCGCCATCGCGGTCCGGCTCGGGCGCCGAGGATGCCGGGCGCGCCTCGCCGCCACCGTCCGACCGCTTGCTCCGGCTGGTCGCCGCTGGTCCACCTCGATCGCGGCCCATGTGCGGCGGCCGGGGGGGCCGCGATACAAAGGTCCGATGGATTCCCTCTTGGACCTCACCGACAAGGTCGCGGTCATCACCGGTGGCAGCCGCGGCATCGGCAAGGCCATCGCGGTGGCGTACGCCGAGCACGGCGCCGACGTCGTGATCGCGAGCCGCAAGCTCGACAACTGCCAGGCGGTCGCCGACGAGATCACCGAGAAGACCGGGCGCAGGACGCTCGCCGTGGGCACCCACGTCGGGCGACTGGGACGAATGCAATGCGCTCGCCGACAGGGTCCTCGAGACGTTCGGGCGCTGCGACATTCTCGTCAACAACGCCGGCATGTCGCCGCTCTACGCCAAGGTCACCGACATCACGGAGGAGTACTACGACAAGGTGCAGGCGGTCAACCTCAAGGGCCCGTTCGCTCTGAGCCTGCGGCTCGGCGGATACATGTTCGACCACGACGGCGGCGTCATCCTCAACATCTCGACCATCGGGTCCATTCGCACGAGTCGCAACGAGGTCGTCTACGGCATGGCCAAGTCGGGGCTCAACGCGATGACGGTCGCCCTCGCCGACGCGTTCGGGCCGAAGGTGCGAGTCAACTGCATCCTCCCCGGTGCCATTCTCACCGACATCTCGAAGGCGTGGAGCGAGGAGACGATCGCCAATGCCCACCAGACGCCGATGGGGCGGGCCGGCTATGCCGAGGACTTCCCCGGCGCGCCTGTTCTTCGCCAGCGAGGCGTCCGCGTGGATCACCGGCACGTGCCTTCGGGTCGATGGAGGGGTGGCCCGCCAGCTCGGACTCTGAAATCCACGGTCATGTGCGGACCGGCCCTTCGTGCCGAACGGCACCGAGGCCACGCCCGCACTGCCGTGTTCGCCTGTGCGCCAGTTGCAGGGGGCAGCCGTCGCTCTGTTGGCGGCGGCTGATCACGTCACGTCGATGCGGCCGGCCACCGGATGCGGTCGCGACCACGAGCTGAGCGTCGTCCCAGTCCTCACCGGGGATCACGCCGCTTAGCATGCGAGCGTGTCGTCGAGTCACTTCGCGGGACCGACCAGTCTCCGGCAGCTCCTTCGAGGCGGTCATGGCGATCGGTTCCGGCCTGGATCTGCCGGCGACGCTGCGAGCGCATCATCGAGGCCGCGCCGAGCGCTGGTCGACGCCCGGTACGGCGCGCTCGGGGTGCTCGAACGCCGAGCGCACGGGACTGGCGGAGTTCATCACGGTCGGCATCGACGACGCCGGCCGGCGGGCGATCGGCGACCTCCCGAAGGGCCACGGCATCCTCGGCCTGCTGATCGCTGACCCCGGCCGCTGCGGCTCCCCGATCTCCACGAGCACCCGGACAGCTTCGGGTTCCCGCCCAACCACCCGCCGATGACACTCGTTCCTCGGTGTACCGATCAAGGTGCGCGGCGAGGTGTTCGGCAACCTCTACCTCACCGACAAGCAGTCAGCCGAGGTGTTCAGCGACATCGACGAGGAGCTGTCGTCGGGCTGGCGGCGGCGGCTGGCGTCGCCATCGAGAACGCCCGGCTCCACGCCCGGGTCCGCGAGCTCGCGCTGCTCGAGGATCGCGAGCGGATCGCCATGGACCTTCACGACACGGTCATCCAGCAGCTGTTCGCGACCGGGCATGTCGCTACAGGCGACCTCCCGGCTGGTCGAGCGACCCGACGTCGCGGACCGGCTGCAGCAGGCCGTGGATGATCTCGACGCGACCATCCGGCAGATCCGCTCGTCCATCTTTGCGCTCAGTTCCACGTCGCGTTCACCAGGCACCGGTGTCCGGTCGCAGATGGTCGCCGTGATCGCCGACATCCGTGACGCCCGGGGTTCGAGCCGCACCTCGAGTTCATCGGCCCGGTCGACAGCCTGATCGGTGCGGCCTTGGCCGAGGAGCTGTTGGTGTCGTTTCGCGAGATGCTGTCCAACGTCGCCCGGCATGCGGACGCCGAAGCGGTCCGCGTCGTCGTCGAGACCCAAGGGGGGCAGCTCACGCTCTGTGTCACCGATGATGGTGTCGGGCCCCCCACTGCCGGACGGCGCTGTCCAGCAAAACACCAGAAATTAGTCAAAGGTGTCAACATAAACATAACGTATTGCTATAAACTGAAAATACGGATCATGCACCCAGCGCTCACAAACGCCCTCGTCGGACAGCCCATAAATGTGCTTGAGCAGCAAAAGCCCGATTACGAAGCGGGTCTCGACCCCGGGCCGGCCCTGGTCGCTGTAAAGCGGCGCGATCTCGCCATCCAGCCACTCCCAGTCGAGCTTACCCGCAAGCTGTACCAGTTCGTGCTTCATGTTGATGATCTGCTCGAGTTTGGCCCGGAACAGATCGCCTGATCCCGTCGTCGCGTGTTGCTTCGGCCGCATCGTTCCCTCCGATGCGGCCAGGGAATCATGGTTCGCGCAGAAAGAAAATCGAAAAACGAAATTGCAAGCTTCCGGGGTATCAAGTCGCAAAATCCTGCAATCTCAAATCGCGCAAAGCCCCGAAAACCAATTCACATTCAATCGGTTAGCGGTTGTTCACGGCCGACTTTTGAACCAGCGGGATAGAGATTACTGCATTGGCATGGTCCGCTTTGGATATTTGGACCGATTTAATTGAGGCCTTCCGGCACGGTTGAGCCCATCGGGGTATTGCGATGGGCGGTAAACATGGTCATCGGCTTCCTCTCACCGATTGCACTGTGCGGTCTCACATCGTTGTAGTCTTGACGCCAAAGTTCGATCTTTGTCCGGGCGTCGTCAAGATCCAGGAACCAATGCTGGTTCAGGCATTCAAGGCGAACGCGAGCGTTGAAGCTTTCGATGAAGGCATTGTCCGTGGGTTTGCCGGGTCGGCTGAAGTCCAGGATGACGCCGTTCGCATAGGCCCACAGGTCGAACTCGCGCGAGGTGAACTGGCTACCGTTGTCCACCCTGATGCTTCGCGGTTTGCCGAACGCGGCGACGGCCTGATTGAGCACTGAGACTGCGTCGGATGTTTTAGCCTGATGCCCAACCCAAAGCGCGGGGCACACCCTGGAGAAGTTGTCGACCAGGGTCAGAACCCAAAGCCGTCTTCCGTCGAAGAGCTGATCGTACATCCAATCCATGGACCAACAGTGATTGAGTGCAATAGCCGTCGCTCGGTCGTCTCGAAGCTTGGCCATGACCCTACGCCGGGGGGCGGTTTGTGACGCATTTGCAGCCCTTCGAGCCGGCAGAGCCGGTACACCCTGGTTCGACCCATAGACCAACCCTCGCGTTGCAGCAGGATATGGATTTGCCGATAGCCGTGTCGAACCCGCGTCTCCGCGATCTTTCGACACCAATGCCCGAGTTGGCCTTTCCGGGGCTAATACCTGGTGACCGGTGGTGCTTGTGCGCGCCTCGGAGGCACGAAGCCTTCCAGACTGGCCAAGCGCCCCGTGTGGTGTTGCCGGCGACGCATGAGGGCGCGTTGGCATACTGTTCGCTTGCAGACCCTAAGCGGCTTGCTGTCGACCTCGCATGATGCGCACCGATACGATCGAAATTAATTTTCGACAGGGCCAGCCGGCGCGAGAACGCAAATTATAACTAGGGCGATAACATCTTTGAATGCTCCGATGCTGCATGGTGTTTGCGATGCGGGCTGGGTAAGCTTAAGCAGGTATCGACCGAGCCGGGTGTGACCCAGGAGGCCATTGCTTGGGGCGGAAGCGAACTATTTTATTCCTGCAGGGACCGACCTCAGTTTTCTGGCGTGAGCTTGCCGCCGCATTCGAGGCGAGTGGACATTCGGCGCTCAAAATAAATTTATGTTTTGCCGATCAGTTGTATTGGCGGCGGCCGCGCGGCTGGAATTACCGCGGCCGATTCAAGAATTGGAAGCGCTACCTCACCGCTTTCGTCAAGGCGAACAAGCGTCACCGACATCGTCTATTACGCCGATCGCTTCCCCTATCACCTCGTCGCCGAAGAAGTCGCGCGCGAATTGGGCATTGCAACGTTTGTCATTGAAAACGGTTATCTAAGACCCGACTGGATCACGCTGGAGCGCGAAGGCATGAGCGCCTATTCGCATTTTCCGGCCGATCCAGAATTGATTCACAAAATTGCCGGCAAGGTGAAAGAACCCGATCTCGTCACGCACTTTGCTCACGGAAGTTTGCAAGAAACTTTCAATGAAGTGCTCTTTCATCTATTCGCATACTTTTATCGTCCATTAGTTTCCGTTCTATCGCTCCGATAGATATTACAATCCTGTGATCGATTATCTCAGCGGATCTGCGGCGCCAGCTACAGCTTAAGAAGCTGGACCGCGAAGCGGAGCGCGATAGTCGGCGACTTGCTGAGTAGCGCGGCGCCATTCCACTTGGTAGCCTTGCAAACCCAAAGCGACTATCAAATTCGAAACAATTCCCCTTATCGCGAAATAAGCGAAATGATCGACGAGGTCGTTTCGTCGTTTGCCGAACACGCGCCGGACAATTGTCGTTTGGTGTTCAAGGTGCACCCGCACGACAACGGGATCGTGGCATGGCCGCGCCATATCGCGCGGATCGCGGCAGAGCGAGGTGTCGGCGCACCGCGTCCTGAGCATTGACGGCGGCGACTTGGACGCCTTGCTGAAGTCAGCGCGCGGCGTGGTCACGATCAATTCGACGGTCGGGCTTCGGGCCATTCGGATGTCGTGTCCGGTGAAAGCACTGGGAGCCGCAATTTATGTCATGGCGGGGCTGACACATCAGGGGCCGCTCGCGACATTCTGGAACGCGCCCGAACCTGTCGATCGGAATCTGGCTTCGGCATTCGTGCGCGCGCTGGCCGCCTCGATCCAGGTGAAGGGATCGTTCTATAATCGCGCGGGCCGCAAGGCCGCAATCGACGAGATCGTGACCAGGATAGAAGCCGATCGCGTCAATGAACCCGATGCCTTCGAAAACCCGCCGCCACGGCTGAAGCGCGCGCGAGAGTTGGGAATTGTGATTGCGTCCTGACTTCGCGCCAAACGCGGATTTGGAATGATGTATGTTGCTTCGAGCGGGCTGACAGCTTTACCGACTTCACTATAATGCAAGGCGCGGCTATGGTTTGAAAGAGCAAATGAAATTCCGACCTATTTCGAAGGTCTAATTCCGCGCCCGCGCGTGCGCGCCGGATGACTTTCGATCGAAGCGGCCGATCAAACGCATTATTGTGTTCGCTCGCTTACCGAGCCCGACGTTTGACTATTTTCTCGCGAGCCGGATTGGCGCTACAGGAATGCCGCCAGCGATAGTCGTCGACATTTCCGGCGGCGCGCTTCCGAATATCGATTCCGACGGGGCCTTCGTCATTTTTTGTCGCTATGCCAATCACGCCAGCCTCAATTGGGTCAAGCGCAACGCAAGTCTTCTCGCAGGCGTTGGACTTTTTATCGATGACGACCTGGCGGCGTGGCTTACGGGTCCCGACGTACCGATCGGGTATCGACTTTATCTCGTGCATCACGGCGTATTGCCGTTGTTCCGGCTCAATCGATATCTCGATCGTATTTGGACATCGACGGCGGCGTTAGCGCGGTCCATCGGCGAAGAACGTGCCGTCGTACTTCCGCCGGCTCCGCGCCCGAGCGATTTTGCATCGGAAAGTCGGGAACGATCGGCCGGACCGGTCCGTATTGTTTTCAAGGCCGAATACCATGGCGCCGAGCATCGGTTTTTGTTGCCGGTTGTGGCAAAAGTTCTCGAGCGCCGACCCGAGGTGAGAATAGCGGTGACTGAATCTCAACGTTACGCTTCGCAGTGGCGTAAACTGCCTGGTGTTACGGTTTCGCCATTCAGGCCATGGCCGGAGTTTCGAGCCTTTACGGCTGCCAATCCGGCGGACATTGCCCTCGTCCCCTTGTTGCCGGACCGGATCAACGTGGCGCGGGCGCCGACCAAGCGAATCGACGTCGCCCGCATGGGGGCGGCCGGAGTGTTTTCGCGCTCCTCTGTTTTCGATGACGGTGCGGAGCCCGGGGAAATCTTTCTGCCGAACGACAGGGACGCGTGGGTCGAGGGTATCGTTCGCCTGACCGACGATGCGGCGCTGCGCGCGCGCGCCGCGGCCGCGACCCGGCTCGTCGTCGAGCGGCTTGCAACCGCCGCTGCCAGCTTTCCGGGACTGCGGGAGCTTCTCTAAGCGAGTGTGAAACTGGCCAAGATTTTGCGGCGGCGTTTGGTAGTATCCGGCTCCCTATCGGCCGCGTTCGCGAAAGCTCGTGCGAATCAATCAGGACCGCTCAAGACCGCCTGATTACAAATTTTTGAACGAACGGTCCCCAAGACGTCGTGGGCTTCCGCAAATTATTCCCTAAACTTCAATAAGTTGCTTTGAAAAGAGAATTGCCGATATCAGACCAATTTTTTCCCGCACTGCGGCAATTTACCGCTAGAGTAGAAAAATTGGCAACGTATCCGCGAATATTTCCTTTGCGCTTTTGGTCAGTTGTGCGTTCCACGTTTGGCGACGGAGCACGCTTATGGCGTGGCAGCGTGAAATAGGGGCAGCGGTGTGAATTCCGTCCATTATCTACACGATGATATTGCGGTCGTCGGCTGGGCATGCCGATTGCCCGGAGCCAATTCGCCCGCCGAGCTTTGGTCCCTGCTTTCAGAGCAGCGCTGCACAATTTCACGCGTGCCTCCCGACCGGTTTTCTCTCGAACGATTTGGCCACCCGCGCCGCCAGGAACGCGGCAAAAGCTATACCTGGGCTGCCGGCATCATCGACGATATTTGGGGTTTCGATCCGAGCGTCTTCGGCATCTCGCCGCGCGAAGCCGAGCAAATGGATCCGCAGCAGCGGATCATGCTCCAGCTCGCCTGGGAATCTCTAGAAGACGCCGGCATACGTCCATCGTCGGTCGCCGGCAAGGAAGTCGGCGTTTATGTCGGCGCGTCGATGACCGAATATGCCCATTCGCTTTATGGCGATCTCGCTGCCGCAGACTCCCATTTCGCGACCGGAATTTCGCTGGCGGTGATCGCCAACCGTGTTTCATACGCGTTTGATTTGCACGGGCCGAGCATAACGGTCGATACGGCCTGTTCGTCATCGCTCGTAGCCCTTAACCAGGCGGTTGAAGCATTGCGCAGCGGGCGCGTCGACACCGCGATCGTCGGCGGCGTAAACGTCCTCGCGAGCGCGGCCCCGTTCGTCCTGTTCTCGCAGGCAATGATGCTCTCGCCGACCGGGCTGTGCCGGGCGTTTTCGGACGACGCCGATGGCTTCGTGCGCGCGGAAGGCGGCGTCGCCTTGGTACTGCGCAAGGCAGCGTTGGCCCAACAGGAAAGCAATCCGATCCGCGGGATGATTTTGGCGTGCGATGTGAATTCGGATGGCAATACAAACGGCATTTCGCTGCCGTCCGAAGCCTCGCAGGAACGCCTCCTCGACCGTGTCTATTCGCGCGCGGGGATTGAGCCCAACCGGCTGGCATTTGTCGAAGCGCACGGGACCGGTACGCCGGTCGGCGACCCGGTGGAAGCCAGGGCGATCGGCCGCAGCCTCGGCCGAAACCGGGTGCAACCGCTGCCGATCGGGTCGGTGAAAACCAATATCGGTCACCTTGAGCCGGCCTCGGGTCTTGCCGGTGTGCTCAAGGCGCTGCTCGCCCTCAACCACGGCATTCTTCCGGCGAACGTGAACTTCAACAAGCCAAACCCGAACATTGAATTTGACGATCTCAATCTCGCGGTGTGCAGCCAGTCTCTGCTTCTTCCGAACACCGAACAACTCTGCGCCGGCGTCAATTCTTTCGGATTTGGCGGCACCAACGCCCACGTCGTGGTTGGCCCCGGAAAGAAAATTGCGGCAAAGGCACAAGGCCGCAATTTGCAGTTTCCGAACTTTTTCGCCATCTCCGCCGAAACGCAACCGGCGCTTACGGCGCTTGCTCGGAAATACATCACTCAGCTTTCCGAATTGTCGGATGCAGAGAGCGCCGTTGTGGCGAGCGCTGCCGCGCACCACCGCGATCAACTTTCTATTCGTGCTGTGGTGGCATCCTCACGCAAGCAAGACGTCGTCGATGCGCTTGCTGCCTTCGTCGACGGTTCCAGTCATCCTTCGCTCACCTCGGGAGAGGCGGCCGGTCGCGATCTTCCAATCGCGTTTATCTATTCGGGCAACGGCAGCCAATGGGCCGGCATGGGCGCGACGGCCTATAAATACAATGCCGATTTTCGCGCGCGATTTGACGAAGTTGACCATTACTTTGGCTCGCTCGCCGGTTGGTCCCTCAAGGAAGCGCTGACCAGCGAGCAGTTGAAGGATCGACTGAAGCGGACGAGTGTCTCGCAACCTTTGATCTTTGCGATTCAGAGCGCCGCCACCGCCGCGTTGCGCAAGTGCGGCCTGTATCCCGCTGTTGTTGTCGGACACAGTGTCGGCGAGGTCGCGGCGAGCGAGGCCGCAGGCATTCTCGATCTGCGGACCGCCGTTAAAGTAATTCATTTTCGCAGCGCGCATCAGGAATTGGTGCGCGGTCACGGCCGCATGGCCGCGGTACTGGCGCCGCGTGAGGCCGTCGAGAAGCTCATCGAGAGCGTCGGGAAAATCGAGATCGCGGCAATCAATAGTCCGCGCGCAGTTACGGTCGTCGGCCCGGCCGATTCAATTGAAGCAATAATTAAAGCCGCGGCTGCTCGCGGCATCGCCGTGCTCGATCTCAATCTCGATTACCCGTTCCATTCGACTTTCATGACGCCGATCAAAGAGCGCTTGATAGCTACCTTACAAGATATCGTGCCTCAGCCCGGGCAGATTCCTATGGTTTCGAGCGTGACCGGAAAGGTGCTGTCGGGGTCGCGATTTGGCGCCAACTACTGGTGGCGCAATATTCGCGAGCCGATCCAGTTCCTCGCCGCGATTCGCGAGGCGGCGACATTAGGCGCTCGCTGTTTCATTGAAGTCGGTCCGCGTCCGATGCTGCTAAAGCACATTGCCGACGGTCTCGAGGGCGTGACGAGCAATGTCGCCACGCAATCGGTGCTCGATTTCAACGACCAGGACCGGGATCCGATTCCTGCTGCCGTCTGCAAAGCTATCGTTAGCGGTGCGCGCATCGAAACGGTAACGGTTTTCGGCCCGGATCCCGGAGCCGCAGTTCCACTGCCCACTTATCCGTGGCAGCAAGCCAAGTATCATTTCACTCCCACGGTCGAAGCTGTCGGCATTAGCACGAGCGAACAGCATCCAATGGCAGGTGGGCGTTATACGCCGAATGCGCTGGCGTGGCACTGCCACATCGACACGATGCTTTTCCCCGAGCTTGCCGACCATAAGCTCGGCAACCAGGTTGTCTTGCCGGGCACGGCATTCGTCGAAATTGCAATATTTGTGACCCGGCAGTGGCTTAAAACGAGCAGCGTGGTTCTCTCAAACTTTGAAACTTTGAAAGCGCTCGATCTGACGCGAGGCCAGGCCGATCGAGATCATGACCCGGGTCTCGCCCGGCTCGCAAACGCTTGAGATTTTCAGCCGCCCTCGCTTGTCCAGCGCGAGCTGGGTGCTCAATGCCCGCTGCAAGATGCTGCACGGCTATCCGGATAAATCGATTTCGATCCCGGCGTGCGACCAAGTGCTTAAATCCTATGGCCGAGATTCGATCTATCGTCTCGCGGCGGTGAATGGGTTGCCTTACGGCGCGGCGTTTCAGCTTGCGCGCGAAGTAAAAGTGCATGCCAACAATCTGATCAGCGTAGAGCTTACGCACCATGCCGATTTAAGCCGTTATGTTCTCGACCCAGTGCGGCTTGATTGCTGTTGTCATGGTCTAATTCTTGTGTTTAGCGATGTCGACGCGGAGAAGCGCGGCGTCACTTACATTCCCATCCGCCTCGAAGAAGTGATTGTTCTTGAAAGTGGGATACCGAGCTCTTGCGTAATCGAAGTGTTGTCGAAAACGGACCGCGCGATTATCGCAAATTTCTACGTCAGCGATGCCAATGGCGAACTTATCGCCGTTCTACGCGGCGTGCGCTGCCAAGCTGTTCCTATTTGGCGCAACGCCACGTTGGAGTCCGTTGGCCTCGTCGAACTTCCGCGGCTGAGCGATGGTTTTATTGTCGGCGCTACCGGAGTGACCGCGCGCGCGACCGACGTCATGGTACATGCGCGCTCGCAGGGTTTGCTGGCGACCGAAGCAAATCCGGCCGGGGCCGTGCGACTACTCGAAGGTTGGGCGACGACGGTCGCTTACGAAATCGCAACTGCGCTTACGGACGACTTCCGGGTCGTTCCGGATCTGTTGATCGAGAATGGCCGCCTTCCGGTCGAATTGAACCGCTGGTTCGTCAACCTGCTCATCCATCTCGAGGCGGCAGGTCTTGCCAGGCAGGACGATAATGGTTGGGCGCTGGCTCAGGACGCGCTGCTGCCGAGCTCTGAATCCGTAGCCAGGACACTCGCGATTGAACATCCTTCTCGCGCTGGCGAATTGCTGTTAGCCGGGGCGATCTCCGGTTTCGTAGCACAGATTTGCGCGGAAAAATCCATCCCTAAGTTTGGTGATGACCTTCTATCCGCGGCGGTGCTTGAGTTTTATGAGGTGACCAGCGTCAGTGCCAAAAGGGAAAACGAAGTCCTGGCACGCCTTTTGGAAGGGGTGGACGGAATTTGTGTGCCGGATCGCGCGCTGCGCGTCTTGCAAATTGGCACAGGTGCATTGGCGGCTTTGTCGACGTGCTCGCAGCGCTTTAAACACCTCCAACTTACGGTGTTCGAACCGGACTATCGGCGGGTCGAAAGTGTCCGCTCGATGCTCGCCAGATTCGGAAGTGCGACGGTTCTGGAACCGGGCCAAGCGATTCCGGCAGAAAACTATGATCTCGTTATTGCAGTCGAAGGGCTGCACCGTCTTCCCATGAACGTAACGCTTGCGTCTTTGCGCGCCAGCCTGGCACCGCGCGGGTTGTTGCTGGCGACCGAACCGCAACCTTCGCTATTCCGCGACCTGGTATTCGGCCTCGCTCCGGATTGGTTTGCCGCAAGCGTTACAGGTTTTCCGGTCGGGCGCCTTTGCCAGCCAGCAACGTGGAAGTTGGAGCTGGAAACCGCCGGTTTTTGCTACGCCCATGTTGCCAATATTGCATGCGGGTCTGACATCGCCACACTCATTGTCGCCGAAGCCGATGCCAAAAAGTCGGAAAAGGGTGACCATGCGCATGGAACAACGGTAGCCGGCAGCCGGTCGATCGCGATCATCGATCAGAAGGGTGCGCGTGAGACCGAGCTGGCGGCAGCCTTGCTGCGCGACCTTCTCACCGGTGGCCACCAGGCGTGCCGGCTCGAGGACGGTGCGCTAGACGTAAATTCCGAAATCGTCGTTCATTTTCCGTCGCTGGTTGAAAATCCAGTGGGGTCGATGGAGCTTTTAAGCGCTCGCTGCCTCGACATCAAAGCCTGTGCCGAACGTTTAGCGAAAAAGGGAACCGCGCTTTGGCTTGTCTTTTTTGGAGCGTTGAATAACGCCGGCGCGAAAGTACGGCCGATTGAGACGGGTGCCTGGGCATTCGCACGAACCGTGGCAAACGAATTCCAGCATCTCGACATACGCCGCATCGACGTGTTGCCGCATGTCTCGCCGCGCTTTGCCGCCGAGCGCATTCGCGACATTATACTCTCTGGCACGAATGAAACCGAATTGCAGGTCGATACCGCGAGCATTCTCGCTGTTCGCGTCGGCTCGATGCGCAGCGCTATTGAAGAAAGAACCGGTAAGCCCGCGCCGGCAGCCCGTCTGCAACGGCAGGCGGGATCGGGCCAGCGGTTGCAGTGGCAGCCGATCATACGCATCGCGCCTGGCTTCGGTGAAGTCGAAATCGAAGTCGAATGTACTGGCCTTAATTTCCGCGACCTCATGTGGATGCTTTCGCTTCTGCCGGACGATATTCTTGATGACGGGTTCAGTGGCGCGACCATGGGCCTTGAATGCGCGGGTCATGTCGTGCGCGTCGGAGCCAACGTCAGGAATGTATCGGTTGGCGATCAAGTCATGGCGCTTGCGGCATCGGCGTTTTCCACCCATGTCACGGTTTCGGCGTCGCATGCGGTCAAGCTTCCGACCAATATTTCGACGGAAGGCGCTGCCACGATACCGGTCGCGTTTTTTACCGCCTATTATTCCTTGATACGGCTCGCGCGACTCAAACGTGACGAATGGGTGCTCATCCATGGCGGCGCCGGCGGCGTAGGTATGGCAGCAATCCAGATTGCGCAAACGCGCGGCGCACGGATTATTGCAACCGCCGGATCGAAGGCGAAGCGTGACCTGCTCAAAGCGCTGGGCATTGCGCATGTCTTTGATTCGCGCTCGACCACCTTTGTAGACGAAGTCCGCAGAATCACCGGCGAGGGAGTCGACGTCGTCCTCAACAGTCTCGCCGGTGAAGCGATGGAGCGTTCGGTCGCCTGCTTGCGCACCTTTGGACGGTTCGTCGAACTCGGCAAACGCGACTATGTCAACAACACCCATATGGGCTTGCGGCCGTTCAGCAAGAATCTGAGCTATTTTGGCGTGGACCTCGATCAGCTGACCGTCAACCGTCCGGATGTCTGCGAAAAAATCTACTACGAGGTGGCACACCAGTTTGAGACGGGCGCCTTCAAGCCGCTGCCACACAGCGTCTTTTCGGCCGCGAATGTAGCCGATGCCTTCCATTTCATGCAGCAGTCGAGCCACATCGGAAAAATCATTGTGCGGCCGCCGGTCCCCAATTCGATTCAGGCAATCCCGCCACCGTTCGAGATCAACACCGATGGTGCCCATCTGATTACCGGGGCGTTCGGCGGTTTCGGCATGGAGACCGCGAAATGGCTGGTGGAGAAAGGCGTCCGGCATCTCGTGATGATCGGCCGGCAAGGTCCGATCAGCGCGACGGCCAAACGACTTCTCAATGAATTCGCCAAGCAGGGTGTTGTTGTCGTGGCCGAGCCCTGCGACGTCAGCGATTTCCGCGCGCTCGATCAACTGTTAAAGAAGGTGAAGCAGTCGATGCCGCCGGTTGTCGGCGTGATCCACGCGGCGATGGTTTTGGAAGACACGATACTCGCCAATCTTAACGTGGAACGGCTTAACCGCGTTTTTGCGCCAAAGGTGAAGGGCGCGGAGAATCTCGACCAGCTGACGCGTGAGCTCAAGCTCGACTATTTCGTGCTGTTCTCGACCCTGGTCACGCTGATCGGCAATCCTGGCCAAGGCAATTACGTCGCGGCCAATGCCTTCATGGAGGGGCTGGCGCGCCGCCGCCGTCAGGAAGGGTTGCCGGCACTCGCCATTGGCTGGGGCCCGATCGTTGATGTCGGCGTTCTGGTGCGCAAGCAACTCCTGGAATCGAGCATCCAGAAGCTTGCCGGCGTGCGCGGCATGACAGCACGCGAAGCCCTGGAGCTGATGGCGCAAGCGCTCTCGCAGACCGGTGACGATGTCAATCTCGCAGTCGTCACAATCGCGCCAAACACAGGCGGGTTTGGCGGTGGGCACCTTCCGGTGCTCCGTTCGCCGACTTATTCCGCGATGGCGCGAGCCGGTTCGGGTCAGTTGGAAGACAGCGTTTCCAGAATCGACGTGCGGTCGCTGCTCAAGACCGAGCCGTTGGACGCCGTGCGCAAAATCGTTGCGGACGGCATCGTTATTCAACTCGCCCGCGTCATGCACGCGCGCGAGGAGAATATCAGCCGCGTGCGCCCGCTTGGCGAAATCGGCCTCGATTCATTGATGGCACTCGAGCTCGGCATGAATATCGAGTCGATGTTCGGAGCCCATGTCTCTTTGGTTGGGTCGGTCGGAAACCGGACCATTTCTGAACTCGCCAATGAGGTGATTGCGCAATCCAGTTCTGAAAATATGAGCGAAGCGGGCGCGGCAGCCGCGATCGTCGAGCGCCATGTCGGCAAAGTCGACCCCGCCCACATCGACGCGGTCAAGGATGCCCTGCGTGAAGACATTCCGTTGATTGATGGACTTGCGTCTTGACGCAGAGGAAGCCGCCTTTGCCCGATGAGGCGCATGAGCGGCTCATGGCACGCATCGATTTCAAACGCGAATCCGATAAGTTGCGTGCGGCCGAGCAACAAGCGCGCCCGCATAATCGGGCCACCGATTTTACCATGCTGCCGGCCTACGAAGACATCCGCGTGCAACAGCGCATCGCCGAACGTTTTCACATTGAAAGTCCTTACTTTCGCCTGCACGAAGGCCGCAATAGCGCGCACACGCAGATTGCCGGGCGCGAACTGCTGAATTTCTCGTCCTATGATTATCTTGGTCTGAACGGCCATCCGGATGTCATCACCGCCGCGAAGGCCGCGATCGACCGCTATGGCATTTCAGCGTCGGGCAGCCGGCATGTATCGGGCGAGCGGCCAGTGCATCGCTCGCTCGAGCGTGCGTTGGCAGACCACTACGGGGTCGACGACAGTGTGACCTTTGTCAGCGGTTATGCCACCAACCTCGGCGTTGTCGGCCACCTGGTCGGTCCCAAGGATCTCGTGATCTACGATGCGGCGATTCACAACAGCGTCGTCATGGGCGGTGTTCTTTCCGGGGCGATGCGGCGCAGCTTTGCACATAACGATCTCGACAATTTGGAGGAGGTGCTGGGTTCGACGCGGGGAACCTATGAGCGCGCATTGATCGTCGTCGAAGGCCTCTACAGCATGGATGGGGACTACCCCGATCTGCCGCGCCTCATTGAAATCAAGAAACGCCACGCCGCTTGGCTGATGATCGATGAGGCGCATTCCATCGGAGTCCTGGGCGCGCGCGGTTACGGAATTTTCGAGCACTTTTCGGTCGATCCCAAAGAAGTCGACATTTGGATGGGCACGCTGTCGAAAACGTTTGCCGGCTGCGGCGGCTACATCGCGGGGTCGGCCCAGCTCATCGAATACCTCAAGCTGACCACCGGCGCCTTTGTCTATAGTGTCGCCATGCCGCCGGTCGTCGCGGCGGCAAGTTTGGCCGCGCTGGAGGTCATGTACCGCGAGCCGGAGCGCGTGACGCGATTGCGGCATAACGGCATTATGTTTCGTGAGCTTGCCAAGCGGCACGGCCTCGACACCGGCGCGGGAGTTGGCACCGCAATTTGTCCCATCATCATCGGCGATTCCATTCCTGCGGCTTTGCTTTCCCAAAAACTGCTGGAACGTGGGGTAAATGTTCTGCCGGTGCTTTATCCGGCGGTGGCGCCCAACGCGGCAAGGCTGCGATTCTTTTTGACGGCAATGCACACCGAAAAGGATATTGAACTCGGCGTCGAGGCGACGGCCGAGGAAATCGAAAGGCTCGATCAAAGCATGCAAGCGCTCAATATTCCGGGCTATAGTCGCTAGGGGTAGCACCTAGCATCATGTCTCAAACGATTGTCATCACCGGAGCATCGAGCGGAATCGGCAAAGCGCTGGCGCTTCGCTATGCAAAGACTGGTGCGGGCCTTGGGCTTTTGGGACGCGACAACGAACGGCTCGATCGGGTCGCCGCGGATTGCCGCGCCGCCGGCGCCAAGGTCGACACGGCGCTGATCGATGTGCGCGCACGCGGCGAGATGGCTGCCTGGCTCGAGACGTTCGATAACGCATCTCCGGTCGATCTTTTGATTGCCAATGCCGGGGTCATGGAAGGCACGCCGCCCGGCGGCGACATTGAATTGCCGCAACCGAGCCACGAGCTCATGCAAATAAACGTCCTCGGCGTGCTCAATACCGTGCAGCCATTGCTGCCGCGGATGATGGCGCGCCGGCGCGGCCAGATTGCAATGATTAGCTCGCTTGCAGGGCTTATCCCCTTGCGCGACGCGCCGAGTTACTGCGCAAGCAAATCGGCGGTGCTGGCGTACGGCCTTTCGTTGCGCGATCTTTTACGGGCGCACGGGATTGGCGTGAGCGTGGTCTGCCCGGGTTATGTGACGACCCCGATGGCGCAGCAGGAAATCGGAGACAAACCGTTCGAGATGCCGCCCGAGCGCGCGATCGATATGATTTTGCGCGGGCTGCAGCGCGACAAGGCGGTTGTCGCATTTCCGTTTTGGCTGGCGCTTGCCACCCGTATCGGCGGCCAACTGCCGGATTGGCTGCGCGAACGCGTCACCCGGGCATCGCGCTTTAAAGTCAATTCGGCGGCGCGTTAAACAAGGCGGTCGCTCAATCGTCGAATTCAATATCGAGCAGGAAGTACCATTGATCGAGATGTTTCCGAATGATCGGCTCGATCGCCGCATTGATGCGCCCGACATTGGTGAGGACGTCGGCCTCGCGGTCGCCCGTTTGCTCCAATGCGACGGGTGGCAGGAAATGCACCTCGAAACGAGCGCTGTCGTTTAGGCGGACGCAGTAGGCCGGAATTAGGACGGCGCCGGTCGTGGCCGCCAGACGCGCCGCGTAGGCAATGTTCCCTTGATCGCGCAACGGTCGTCCGAATGCCGGCGCCTGAACCAGGCCACGGATGAATTCGTCCACATAAATCACAAAAGGGCCGCGCTTCTCGTGCAACTCGCGCAGCGCGGCGCGCAGGGCGCCCGGGCCGGCCGCAACTTGCCGGCCTTTATAGCGATTGCGCGTCTTGATCGCGAGCCGCATATCAAATCTGTTTTCAAGCGGCAGGTAAATCCCCGATCCGGCAAAACCACTTTCGATCCCGGCAACCAATACGGTCTCCCAGTTGCCGAGATGAAGTGCCGCGACCAGCAACGGCTTGTCGGCCGCACGTGCGTCCTGCATATGCTCGAGCCCGACCACGGAAATTCGTCCGGCGTCCCAAAAGCGATCGATAACGGAGTACTCCGCCATCGTTCGGCTGATGCAGCGCCATAACCGGCGCATCGCCGCATTGACAGATACCGGATCGGACTCTGCGGGACGCAGCCTGATCCAGGCTTTACGCGCGCGCTCATCGCTCTCGCGGAAGAAAAACGGAGAATAGAACGACAAAAAAGCGCCGAGTTTCGAGCAGGCGTCGATCGACAAAAGCCGCATCGCATAGTGCAGAGTGGTGTTGTAAAGGCCGACAAGAGGATCGACGACCCAGTATTTCCTGGCGCGGCTTCGTCGTTCCGCATCCGCCAAAAACCAGTGCAACGGAGGGACGATCTTGTCCATGACCTATGGAGTATCGGTGTTTCTGGGATTTGAGATGGTCGCGGTTAAGTCAATTAGCTTGGCGTAAACGCAGGCAATCAGGAAAGCCGAGCATGGGTATACATGACCGGTACATGGGGGGCGACGAAATTGTGCCGCGCTCCAACGTGAAAAATTGCAGATTCATTGATTCAGTCCGTTGTGGATGTGCTGGCGGGAAATCGATCTTTGCGCGGGTGACTTGCATCATCATCGGCGCACTGCCAAGCGCGGCGACGGTCTTTGCCCGTCTCGCGCGCGCGACGGAACTGCACAAAGCCGGAGCGAACACTTTTTAAATTGTCGATTAATTTCTGATCCAGCGCGGCACAAATTAGCGCCAGTGCCGGCATCGTGCGGCCTACCGCGGCTCGAAATGCCGGAAGACCATGCTGCTCCAGTCTCTGCCTTAGTCTTGAGCAGCTCGCCGAGATATCTTTGCTGCATTGCAGCAGCCTGCGGCAGAACGTCTCTGCATTCACCAAGCCACGCCTAAATACTCGTTGTGCCTGTATATAATAGGTACTAATTATGCTTCGCTTCGCACGGATTAGTTTTACGGGGGCGTAACGAAAAAACGCCGAGCCGGCGCTTAGATCGGTAAGGCGGAGGAACAGCCAAGGGAGGAGTTTATTATGCTAGCCAAAAGCAAGGTCCTGAGTTTAAGCGCTGCCGCCTGTGTGGGCGGCGTACTCGCGCTATCGTCAATGCCGGCGGATGCCGCATGGAAGCCGACCCGGAACATCGAATTCATCGTTCCGGCCGGAATCGGCGGTGGCGCCGGTCAAATGGCGCAACTGATCCAGGGCATCATCCAGAAACATAATCTGATTCCGACATCGATGGTCGTTATCAGCAAGAAAGGTGGCTCCGGCGCCGAGGGTTTCCTTTACGTGAAGAACGCCAAAGGCGACCCCCACAAAATCATCATCACTCTGTCCAACCTGTTCACCACGCCGCTGGCAACCGGTTCGCCCTTCTCTTGGAAGGATTATACGCCGATCGCCATGATGGCGCTCGACGAGTTCGTGCTCTGGGTGAACGCCAAGACGCCATACAAAACTCCAGGCGAATATATGGACGCGGTCAAGAAAGCCGGCGGCAAGATGAAGATGGGCGGCACCGGCTCCAAGCAGGAAGACCAGATCATCACTGCGGCGCTCGAGCAGAAAACCGGCGACAAGTTCACCTACGTGCCTTACAGCGGTGGCGGCACGGTTTGCACCCAGCTCGTCGGCGGACACATCAATTCTTCCGTCAATAATCCGGTCGAATGCGTTGCGCATTGGCGCGCTGGCAGCGTGCGTCCGCTCTGCGTGTTCGATGCCAAGCCAATGCCTTATCCCGCCAAGATCACTTCGGACATGTCGTGGCAGGACATCCCAAGCTGCAAGTCCAAGGGGCTCGACATTGAGTACCTCATGTTGCGCGGCATCATGACGGCGCCTGACGTACCAAAGGAAGCGGTCGACTATTATATCGACGTGCTTAACAAGGTCCGTGCGACGCCGGAATGGAAGGCGTATATGGAAAAAGGCGCCTTCAATCAGAGCTTCATGACCGGCGCCGAATTCAACAAGTGGCTGACGGATGCCGCCGCCGAACATCAAAATTTGATGGAAAAGGCTGGCTTCCTGCATAAGGGCACCTGAACCCTTCGCTAGCGGGAGCGCCGTTAAATCGGCGCTCCCGCAGTTTGTATATTTGGCAAGTAGCCTGCCGCTATCAGCGCGTTCCCCAAGGGAATTGCGCCTCCTAATCACTTACGAGTTTCACGCAATGGCCGAAGGCTCCAACGACGAAGATATCGCAAACGCTGTCGTTTCCAATCGCACCATGAACATGGTGGTTGCGCTGGCGCTCATGGCCATCGCCGCGGTGGTGATGATTTCCAGCTACCGGTTGGGTGCCGGCTGGGCCAAGGACCTTGGGCCGGATTCCGGATACTTCCCGTTCTATGTGGCCCTGTTCATGTTTGTCGCCAGCGGCGTCACCTTCGTGCAGCACTTGCGGTCGCGGCTTCCCGACGGCGGAGGCGGCTTCATCGCGCGCGGCGAATTGCGCATGATGCTAAGCGTCTTGATTCCGATGACCATATTCGTCGTGCTGTCGATCTATATCGGAATTTATATCTCGACGTTCCTGTTCATCTGCTTCTTCATGATTTGGCTCGGCCACTATCCGATATACAAGACCTTTCCAGTGGCGCTCATCGTACCGATCGTCCTATTTATTATTTTCGAAATCTGGTTCCTGGTGCCGCTTCCGAAAGGGCCATTTGAAGCGTGGCTTGGCTATTGAGCCCGACGGCATTGGCAAACGGATGAGCACAAGAATAAACATAATGTTCCGAACACCGGGTGAGGGGAGGTTTTAGTTGGACGCATTTTTTTCGTTGATGCACGGTTTCGAGGTACTGCTGACACCCATAAATGTGGGCTACATGGTGGTCGGCATTTTGTTCGGCGTGCTGCTCGGGTTCCTGCCTGGGGTCGGCGGCGCCAACGGCATTGCCATTCTGCTGCCGCTTACCTTCTCGATGCCGAACACCACCGCCATCATTATGCTGGCGGCGATCTACTGGGGCGCTCTTTTCGGCGGCGCCATCAGCGCCATCCTATTCAACATTCCCGGCGAACCTTGGTCGGTGGCGACCACATTCGACGGCCATCCGCTGGCGAAGCAAGGCCGCGCCGGTGAGGCGCTGACCGCCGCGTTATCTTCCTCATTCATCGGTGCGCTCATCGCGACCATCGTGCTGACTTTTCTGGCGCCGATCGTCGCCAATTTCGCGCTCGATTTCGGCCCGCCGGAATATTTCGCAGTCTACCTGCTGACTTTCTGCAGCTTCGTCGGCATGGGCCGACAGTCGCCGTTCAAGGTTATCACGGCGATGATGTTCGGCTTCGCCTTCGCCAGCGTCGGCACCGACGAAGTCACCGGCGGCCTGCGGCTCACCTTCGGCACCGAGACGCTGCTGACCGGCTTCCACTTCCTGATCGCGGTCATCGGTCTGTTCGGTATCGGCGAAATCCTGGTGACCGTGGAGAAGGGTTTGCAGTTCGAGGGCCGCAGCGCCAAGATCAATCCCTTCGTCGTTTGGCAGACTTGGAAACAGTTGCCGCAATTTTGGGCGACCATTATGCGCGGCACTTTGGTCGGCATCTGGCTCGGCGTCACGCCGGGCGGCGCTACGCCGGCCTCGTTCATGAGCTACGGTCTCGCCAAGCGCTTCTCCAAGAATGGCGACAAATTCGGCACCGGTCAGCTGGAAGGCGTGGTGGCGCCGGAAACCGCGGCGCACGCCGCCGGCACCAGCGCATTGCTGCCGATGCTTACGCTCGGTATTCCAGGCTCGCCAACCGCCGCCGTGCTGCTCGGCGGCTTGCTGATCTGGGGGCTGCAACCCGGCCCGCTGCTGTTCGTCGAGCAGAAGGATTTCGTTTGGGGCCTGATAGCCTCGATTTATCTCGGTAATGTCGTCGGTCTCGCGATCGTGCTCTTTACGGTGCCGTTCTGGGCTTCGATCATGCGCATTCCGTTTTCGATCATCGCGCCGATTATCATCGCGGTCTGCGCCATCGGCTCCTACACGCTGTCGAATGCGCCCGCCGATCTCATTTTCATGGTGATGTTCGGTATCATCGGCTACCTGTTCAAGAAACTCGACTATCCTTTGGCGCCGATGGTGCTGGCAATCGTCTTGGGCGGTCGCGCCGAGAGTTCGTTCCGGCAGGCGATGATCGGCTCGCAAGGCGACCTGTCGACCTTCTGGTCGAACGGCCTGGTCGGCAGCATCACCGCGCTTAGCATGATCATGCTGTTCTGGCCGCTGATCTCCAAGGTGTTTGGCTCGATCCGGCGAAAGCGCGGTGCGGGGTTGAAGCCGGCACAGTGACGCCGGTTATCGGCGGCAATAATCGGGCGGTGAAATATCGACAAATAAGGGCGGTTGCGCGCCTCGGCGTATCTGGTATATTGTATACCAGTCATGAGTAGCCCCAGCCGATTGCCCCGTCGCGTTAGTCTGCGTTCGCGCGCGGCGCCCGAGGTTCGCGCGCCGGCAGCGGCGCAGCCCATGCTCGCGCCCATCGACGTCACGCCGAGCTTCAAGCACAAGGCCTACACCGCCTTGAAGAACGCCATCGTGGCGATGGACATCTATCGCAGCCGCGACGACATCCGCCTTGACGAACGCAAGCTGGCGCAGGACTTCGGCATCAGCCGCACGCCGGTGCGCGAGGCGATGGCGCAGCTCGAGAGCGAAGGCTTCGTGCGCTCGGTGCCGCGCCGCGGCATCTACGTGGTGCGCAAGACCAAGCGCGAAGTGATCGAGATGATCACCGCCTGGGCGGCGCTCGAAAGCATGGCGGCGCGCCTGATCACCGAGAGCGCCAACGACGAGGAGATCGCCGGGTTGCGCCGCATGTTCGCCACCTTCGAGCGCGGCACGGTCGCCGCCAAGCTCGACGAGTATTCCGAGGTGAACATCGAGTTTCACCAGACCATTATCCGCCTGTCGCGCAATCAGGTATTGATCGATCTCGCCGAGAACCTGTTCACGCATATGCGCATGATCCGCCGTAAGACCATCGGCGAGAAGGATCGCGCCGACCGCTCGATCCGCGACCACATGAACATCATCGAAGCTCTGGAAGCGCGCGCCACCGACCGCGCGGAAGAACTGGTGCGCGACCACGCGCTGGGTCTCGCCGATCACGTGTCGAAATTTGCCGAGTATCTGGACTGAAAGTCCGGCCTGACAATACGAGGGAGGATTCCCATGGCTGATGCAGCAGTGAAGGAAAAAGGCGCGCCGACTGCCGCCGAAGCGGAGCGGGAGCTAACCGACGGCTTCCACCTTGTCATCGATGCGCTCAAACTCAACGGCCTCGACACGATCTACGGCGTGCCCGGCATCCCGATCACGGACTTCGGCCGTATGGCACAGGCCGCAGGCATCCGCGTCATCTCGTTCCGGCATGAGCAGAACGCCGGCAATGCGGCGGCCATCGCCGGCTTCTTGACGAAAAAGCCTGGCATCTGCCTGACGGTATCGGCGCCCGGTTTCCTCAACGGCTTGACCGCGCTCGCCCATGCCACGATCAATTGTTTCCCGATGATCCTGATTTCCGGCTCGTCCGAGCGCGAAATCGTCGATCTGCAGCAGGGCGACTATGAGGAAATGGACCAGCTCGCCATCGCCAAGCCGCTCTGCAAGGCGGCGTTCCGCGTGCTGCACGCCGCTGACATCGGAATCGCCTTAGCGCGCGCCATTCGCGCCGCCGTGTCCGGGCGTCCGGGCGGTGTCTATCTCGATCTGCCGGGCAAGCTTTTCGGCCAGGTGATGGATGCGGAGGCGGGGCAGAAATCGCTGGTCAAGGTCATCGATGCGGCACCGGCCCAGATTCCCGCGCCCGCCGCCGTCAAGCGTGCACTCGATGTGCTCAAGAGCGCGAAGCGTCCTTTGATCATTCTCGGCAAGGGCGCGGCCTATGCGCAGGCCGACGATGCCATTCGTACCTTCGTCGAGCGGAGCGGCGTTCCGTTCCTACCGATGAGCATGGGCAAGGGTCTCTTGCCCGACACCCATCCGCAGTGCGCGGGCGCGGCGCGTTCGACAGTGCTTAAAGACGCCGACGTCGTGATGTTGATCGGCGCGCGCCTCAATTGGCTGTTGTCGCACGGCAAGGGCAAGACCTGGGGCGAGGCGCCGAAAAAGTTCATTCAGATCGACATCGAACCCAAGGAGATGGATTCCAACGTCGAGATCGCCGCACCCGTGGTCGGCGATATCGGCTCCTGCGTCTCCGCGCTGCTTGAAGGCATGGGCACCAAGTGGCCCGCCGCGCCGGCGGATTGGGTGGGCGCGGTCAGCAAGAAACGCGAAGAGAACGTCGCCAAGATGGCGCCGCGGCTGATGAACAACAACTCGCCGATGGATTATCACGGCGCGCTCGGCGTGCTGCGCACCATCATCAAGGAGCGGCCCGACGCCATCCTGGTCAACGAAGGCGCCAACACGCTCGACCTCGCGCGCGGCGTCATCGACATGTATCAGCCGCGCAAGCGGCTCGACGTCGGCACCTGGGGCGTGATGGGCGTTGGCATGGGCTACGCCATCGCCGCCGCGATCGAGACCGGCAAGCCGGTGCTCGCGGTCGAAGGCGACTCGGCCTTCGGGTTCTCCGGCATGGAGGTGGAGACGATCTGCCGCTACAAGCTGCCGGTCTGCGTCGTCATCTTCAACAACGACGGCATCTATCGCGGAACCGACGTCAACCGCAGCGGCGGTTCGGATCCGGCGCCCACCGTTTTCGTCAAAGGCGCCCGCTACGACAAGATGATGGAAGGGTTCGGCGGCGTCGGCGTCAATGCAACCTCGCCCGACGAGCTCAAGCGGGCCGTCAACGATGCGATGGACTCCGGGAAGCCAACTCTCATCAACGCGGTGATCGACCCGGCAGCCGGCAGCGAAAGCGGCAGAATCGGAAACCTCAATCCGCAAAGCAAACTTAGCAAGAAATAGATTTGCAGAGCGGCGCGAGCCATGCGGCGGCGCGCCACCGATCAAGAATCCAGCTCGAGTGAGTTTGAAGGAGTTTGATATGGCAAAGAAGCGACAAATGAAATCGAAGCAGGCCAAAGCTTCGAAGAAATCGGCCCGCAAAGTGGTAAAGCTTGCCGCGAAAAAGCCGGCCAAGGCGAAGCCCAACGGCAACGGCAAATCAAATAGCTTGCCTAAGCCAAGCGGCAAGCCCTACGGCCAGGCCGGTCGCGCGCTCGACGGCTTGCGCATTCTCGATTTTACCCACGTGCAATCGGGGCCGACCTGCACCCAGTTGCTCGCTTACATGGGCGCCGACGTACTCAAGGTCGAGCGTCCGGGCGCCGGCGATATCACGCGCGGCCAGTTGCGCGACGTACCGAACGCCGACAGCCTGTATTTCACGATGCTCAACGGCAGCAAGCGCTCGATCACCATCGATAGCAAGCATCCCAAAGGCATGGAAATCCTCAACCGGATGATCAAGACCTGCGACGTGCTGGTGGAGAACTTCGCCCCCGGCGCGCTCGACCGCATGGGACTGACCTGGGAATACATCCACAAGACCAACCCGCGCATGATCGTCGCTTCGGTGAAAGGCTTCGGCCCCGGCCCCTACGAGGACTGCAAGGTCTACGAAAACGTCGCACAATGCGCCGGCGGTTCGGCTTCGACCACCGGCTTCCGCGAAGGTCCGCCGCTGGTCACCGGCGCGCAGATCGGCGACAGCGGCACCGGCCTGCATCTCGCGCTCGGCATTATGGCGGCGCTTTATCAACGCAACCGCACGGGGCGCGGGCAGAAGGTACTCTGCGCCATGCAGGACGGCGTGCTCAATCTCGCTCGCGTCAAGCTGCGCGACCAGCAGCGGCTCGCGCACGGGCCGCTCACCGAATATAGCCAGTTCGGCGAGGGTGTGGCATTCGGCAAAGCCGTGCCGCGCGCCGGCAACGATTCCGGCGGCGGTCAGCCGGGCTGGATCATCAAGTGCAAAGGCTGGGAAAACGACCCCGACGCCTATCTCTATTTCATCACCCAGGCGCCGGTGTGGCAGGCGATCTGCGACGTGATTGGCGAGCCCACGTGGAAAACCGATCCGGAATACGCCACACCGAAGGCGCGGCTGCCCAAACTCAAGCAGATTTTTGCGCGCATCGAACAGTGGACCATGACCCGGACCAAATTCGAGGCCATGGCTGAGCTCAACAAGCACGACATCCCGTGCGGGCCGATCCTGTCGATGAAGGAGATCGCCGAGGAACAATCGCTGCGCGCGACCGGTACCGTGGTGGAGGTTGATCATCCGACCCGCGGCAAATATCTGACCGTCGGCAATCCGATCAAGCTGTCGGATTCGCCGGCCGATGTGCGGCGCTCGCCGCTCTTGGGCGAGCACACCGATGAAATTCTGACCAAGGTGCTCGGCTACAAGGCTTCGGAAGTCGCCGAGATCAAGGTGTCGGGCGCGATCACGGCGCCGAAGAAGGAAGAGAAGGCGGCGTAAAAAACCGTCCTGGCCGGGCTCGTCCCGGCCATCCCGCTTGGGGACGCGGTGCCCTGGTTATCGGGATCGCCAGACAAGCCCGGCGATGACAGCTTGGACGAAGTTGGGGAGGAGTTGAAGATGCGTATCGTGGTCCACGGCCAACAGGCGTTCGGCAAGGCCGTGCTGGAGGCGCTGATTAAGCGCGGCGAGAACGTGGTCGCGGTCTACGTCGCGCCCGAGAAGGAAGGCGCCAAGGCCGATCCGCTGAAGGAGGCCGCACTCGCCGCCAAGCTGCCGATCTATCAGCCGGCCTCCTACCGCAAGCCGGAAGTATGGGAGGAATTCAAGGCGCTCAAGCCCGATCTGCAGGTCATGGCTTTCGTCACGCTGTTCGTGCCGGAAGAGTTCCTCAACATCCCGACGCACGGCTCAATCCAGTATCACCCCTCGCTGCTGCCGGCCTATCGCGGGGCTAGCGCGATCAACTGGCAGATCATTCTCGGCGAAAAGGAAGCCGGACTGTCGATCTTCTGGCCCGACAACGGGCTCGATACCGGCGATGTCCTCATTCAGAAGAAGACGCCGATCAGCCCGACCGATACCCTCGGCACGGTCTATTTCGACCGCCTGTTTCCCATGGGCGTTGAGGCCATGCTGGAATCCGTCGACCTGGTGAAAGCCGGCAAGGCGCCGCGCATCAAGCAGGACGGGTCGAAGGCCACTTACGAAGGCCGTTGCGGGCCCGAGAACGCGCGCATTGATTGGGCCAAGTCATGGCGCCAGATCGATCCGCTGATCCGCGGCTGCAATCCGGCGCCCGGCGCCTGGTCGACGCTCGACGGCAAACAACTGAAAATATTCGACGCCAAGCCGCTGCCGGCGAAAGACCCCAAGGGTATCGCCGGCAAGATGGGCGAGATCGTCGCGGTGGAAGCCGACGGCTTCACCGTGGTCTGCGCCGACGGCCGCTTCAAAATTACCCGCGTTCAACCCGAAGGAGGCAAGAAGATCGACGCCTCCGAGTTCGTCACCACCGCCAAGCTCGCCGCCGGGGCGAGGTTCGGCTGATTTTCATTTCAAGCAACGGACCCCCGCCCATGCCCGCCTCGCAGCACCAAAATCCGAAATCCGACATCGAAATCGCCCAGGCCGCCAAGCCGCGGCCGATCATGCAGCTCGCCAAGGAAAAGCTCGGCATCGAGCCGGAAAATCTCGACCCTTATGGCCACTTCAAGGCCAAGGTGTCGATGAACTACATCAAGTCGCTCAAGGACAAGCCGAACGGCAAACTGGTCCTGGTCACCGCCATCACGCCGACGCCGGCCGGCGAAGGCAAGACCACCACCACGGTGGGGGTCACCGACGCGCTCAACAAGATCGGCAAGAAGGCGATGCTGTGCCTGCGTGAGCCCTCGCTCGGCCCCTGCTTCGGCGTCAAAGGGGGCGCCGCCGGCGGCGGCTATGCCCAGGTGGTGCCGATGGAGGACATCAATCTGCACTTTACCGGCGACTTCCACGCCATCGGCGCCGCCAACAACCTGCTCTGCGCGCTGATCGACAATCACATCTATTGGGGCAACTCGCTCGGCATCGATCCGCGCCGCATCACCTGGCGGCGGGCGGTCGACATGAACGAGCGTGCGCTGCGCTCGATCGTTTCCTCGCTCGGCGGCGTCGCCAACGGTTTTCCGCGCGAGGACGGCTTCGACATTACGGTCGCCTCCGAGGTGATGGCGGTGTTCTGCCTAGCCAAGGACCTCGACGACCTCAAGAAGCGGCTGTCCAATATCATCGTCGGCTACACGCGCGACCGCAAACCGGTGCGCGCCGGCGACGTCAAGGGGCACGGCCCGATGACCGCGCTCTTGAAGGACGCACTGTCGCCCAATCTGGTGCAGACGCTGGAAGGCACGCCCGCCTTCATCCATGGCGGACCGTTCGCCAATATCGCGCACGGCTGCAATTCGGTGCTTGCCACCACCACCGCGCTCAAGCTTACCGACTATGTGGTGACCGAAGCCGGCTTCGGCGCCGACCTCGGCGCCGAGAAGTTCCTCGATATCAAGTGCCGCAAGACCGGCCTTTCGCCCGACTGCGTGGTGCTGGTCGCCACCATCCGCGCGCTCAAGATGCATGGCGGCGTCAAGAAGGACGATTTGAAGAAGGAAGACCTGAAGGCGCTCGCCGCCGGCATGGCCAATTTGCAGCGCCACATCGAGAACATGAAGAAGTTCGGCATGGTGCCGGTGGTCTCGATCAACCGCTTCTCCGCCGACACCGAGGCCGAAATCGCGCTGGTGAAGGAAGGCTGCGCCAAGCTCGGCGTCGAGGCGCTGATGGCCGATCATTGGGCGCTGGGCGGCGAAGGCGCCGCCGACGTGGCGCGCGCTGTGGTCAAGGTGGTCGAGAGCGGCAAGAGCAAGCTCAAATTCCTCTATCCGGACGAGATGCCGCTGTTGGAAAAAATCCGCACCATCGCCAAGGAAATCTATCGCGCCAAGGATATCGAGGCGTCCAAGGCGGTGCGCGACCAGCTCGCCGGCTTCGAGAGCATGGGTTACGGCAAGCTGCCGGTTTGCATGGCCAAGACCCAGTACAGCTTCACCACCAATGCCGACTCCAAAGGCGCGCCGAACGATCATATCATCGCGATCCGCGACGTGCGGTTGTCGGCCGGGGCCGAATTCGTGGTGGCGATCTGCGGTGAGATCATGACCATGCCCGGCCTACCGCGCGTGCCGGCGGCCAATGCGATCGATGTCGGAGAGGACGGCCGCATCGTCGGGTTGTTCTAGCTAAATCGTCGTCCCGGGCGAGCGCAAGCGAGGCCCGGGACCCATACTCCGTGTGCTATCGTGAGGGCGCGGCGTATGGGTTCCCGCCTTCGCGGGGACGACAAGTGGAAGCAGGGAAAAACGGATGATAAAATTCTACTATAGCGGCGCGCCCAATCCGATGAAGGTCGCGCTCATGCTCGAGGAAACCGGCCTGCCTTATGAGCCGATCCCGGTCGACACCCGCAAAGGCGATCAGCACAAGCCGGAATTCCTCGCGATCAATCCGAACGCCAAGGTGCCGGTGATTGTCGACGGCGATATCACGGTGTTCGACTCGAATGCGATCCTGCTCTATCTCGCCGAGCAGACCGGCAAATTTCTGCCCGCCATCACGCCAAAAGCGCGCGCCGAATTGTTGTCGTGGCTGATGTTCGTCGCTTCCGGCGTCGGTCCATTCTCCGGCCAGTCGGTGCATTTCCGCGCCTATGCGCCGAAGGGCAACGACTACGCCGTCAACCGATATATGTACGAGGCCCAGCGCCATTACGGCATTCTCGAAGCGCGCCTGGCCAAGCAACGCTACATGGTCGGCGACAGCTACGGCATCGTCGACATGGCGGTCTGGGGCTGGGCGCGGCTCATTCCGAACATATTGGGCGAGGAATTCTGGGCCAAGTTCCCCAACGTGAAACGCCTGATCGACGAGATTTCCGCGCGCCCGGCGGCGGCGCGCGCCAACGAGCTGCGCACCAAGCACAAGTTCAAGACCGAGATGGACGACGAGGCGCGCAAGGCCATGTTCGGGCATATGAGCGTGAAGGTGGCGTAATCATTAAATTCGTCATTCCGGGACGCGAGCGAAACCGGAATCCAGCAACGCGTACAGAATGTGCATCTGGATTCCGGGTCCGGCGCTGCGCGCCGTGCCGGAATGACGATGAGTTATTCTAACTTATTTGTTTGCCGGCTTATTCCGGCGTTTTTTCGATACTGCGCGTCAATTGTCCAGACCCGGCGCCACGCGTCTGGCCTCCTCCACCAGCGCGGCGGTGATCGGCATCATCGGTTCGCGCGCCGGCACCACCAGGCCGATGGTCTGCACCGCCTCCGGATGGGTAATCGGAATGGCGCGGATGGTGTCGGTGAGACCCAGCGTCTCCGCCAGCCGCGCCGGCATCACGCTCGCCCAGCGGCCGGTGCGCACATGGCTGAACAACAGGATCATCGAATCCGATTCCAGCGTCGGGCGCGACTCGCCGCCCGCGCTCTTGAGCAGGCGGTCGATGATGCGGCGGTTTTGCATGTCGGGCGTGAGCAGGCAGAGCGGCACCTGTGCCACCTCCGCCCAGGTCACGCTGTCGCGGTTGCCGAGCGGCGCATCGGCCGCGGTGAGCAGCCGGTAACGCTCGCGATAGAGCGGCACCGTGCTCACGCGTCCGAGCGGTTCGTTTTCGACATACGTGATGCCGGCGTCGATCTCGAGATTATCCAAGAGATCGAGCACCTCGATCGAGTTGCGCGAATAGATGGTGAACTGAACGTTGGGGTGCCGCTCGCGGTAGGGTGTGGTGAGGGCTGCCACCATCGCCAGTGCGGTCGGGATGGCGGCAATGCGCAGGCGCCCGGTCAGTCCGTGGCGCAGCGAATTGATCTCCTCGCGCATGGCGCGGGTGTCGCCGACGATGCGGCGCGCCCATTCCAGCACCCGCTGGCCTTCCGGCGTGAAGCCCTGAAAGCGCGAGCCGCGATTGACCAGCAGCACGCCCATTTGCTCTTCGAGCTGCTTCACCCCGGCCGAAAGCGTCGGCTGTGTCACGCCGCAGGCCTCGGCGGCGCGGCCGAAATGCTTCTCGCGCGCCAGCGCCAGGATGTAATCGAGTTTGTCGATCAACAAACTGTCCTTTGATTTCAGCCGGTTAGCCTGAAGCACGCCATTTCGGTTGCGTAAATAATAAGCAGCAATGAGCATAACATTGATAGATATTTTCTATCAACCCATACCGAGCACGGGGTTGTCTCAACTCTGGAACAGCTTCAAATCTTGTTCTGGAGACCGCAATGAACATGCAAATTCCGCCGCGTTCCGGCGGCAACGGCGCCAGCCGGCGCCGGCCGCCGCGCACCCCCAAGGGCCGCCAGGTCGACCCCACGGCGCTCGACGAGGTGCGCGCGCTGCTCACCGACCGGCCGCGCCGTCGCGATCTGTTGATCGAGCATCTGCATCTCATCCAGGACCATTACGGGCATCTGTCCGCCGCGCATCTGGCAGCACTGGCGCAGGAGATGAAGCTGGCACAAACCGAAGTCTACGAGGTCGCCACCTTCTACTCGCATTTCGACGTGGTGAAGGACGGCCCCGTGCCGCCGGCCATCACGGTGCGCGTCTGCGATTCGCTGTCCTGCGCCATGGTTGGCGCGGAGGCGCTGCTGAAGAAATTGCCGGCGATCCTCGGCAAGGATGTGCGCGTGGTGCGCGCGCCCTGCATGGGCGCCTGCGACCGCGCGCCGGTCGCTGCCGTCGGGCATTTGCAAACCTTCAAGGCGACGCCCGATAAGGTCGCGGCCGACGTCAAGGCGAACAAGCATCCGCAGCCTTACAAACCCGGTGCCGATTTCACCGCCTATCAAAAAGACGGCGGCTACGCGCTGCTGAAAGACTGCCTTGCCGGCAGGCGCGGTATCGACGAACTCATTAAGATCGTCAGTGATGCCGGCTTGCGTGGTCTCGGCGGCGCCGGATTTCCCACCGGACGCAAATGGCAACTGGTGCGCGCGGAACCTGCACCGCGCCTGTTCGCGGTCAATGCCGACGAAGGCGAGCCAGGCACCTTCAAGGACCGCTTCTATCTCGAGCGCGATCCGCACCGCCTCATCGAGGGCATGCTGGTCGCGGCCTGGGTCGTGGAAGCCGCCGACACCTATCTCTACATCCGCGACGAATATCCGGAACTGCGGCTGATGCTGGCCGCGGAGATCGCCAAGGTCGAGGCGGCAGGCTTGTCCTCGCATACCAAGCTGCATCTGCGGCGCGGCGCTGGCGCTTACATTTGCGGCGAAGAATTGGCGATGATCGAGTTCGATCGAAGGCAAGCGCGGCCTGCCGCGCCACCGCCCGCCTTATGTGGCGCAGGTCGGCCTGTTCGGCCGCCCGACACTGGAGCAGAACGTCGAGACGCTCTACTGGGTGCGCGACATCGTCGAGAAGGGCGCGGAATGGATGACATCGCAGGGCCGCCGCGAGCGCAAGGGTTTCCGCAGCTTCTCGGTCTCCGGTCGCGTCAAGAAGCCGGGCGTGGTGCTGGCGCCGGCCGGCGTCACCGCGCGCGAACTGATCGAGGAGTTCTGCGGCGGCATGGCCGACGGCCACGCCTTCAAGGGCTATCTGCCGGGCGGCGCCAGTGGCGGCATTCTGCCGGCTTCGATGGCCGACGAGCCGATGGATTTTGGAACGCTGGAAAAATACGGCTGCTTCGTCGGCTCGCACGCGGTCGTCATCCTGTCGGACAAGGACGACATGAAAGCGGTCGCACTCAACCTGATGAAATTCTTCGAGGATGAGTCTTGCGGCCAGTGCACGCCCTGCCGCGCCGGCACCGAGAAGGCGGCCAAGCTGATGGCGCAGGGGCCGTGGGACGCAGGCCTGCTGACGGAGCTCTCGACCGCCATGCGCGATGCCTCGATTTGCGGCCTCGGCCAGGCGGCGCCTAATCCGCTATTGTGCGTGCTGAAGTATTTTCCCGAAGAACTGAAAAAGCCGCTGGGCACCTGGTGAACCATGACTGACGGACAGAAGCCCAAGACCTTCTTCATCGACGATCGCGAGATCGACATTCGCGAAGGCGAATCGATCTTCCGCGCCGCGCGCCGGCTCGACATCAAGCTGCCGCATCTGTGCTATTCGCCCAAGCCCGGCTATCGCGCCGACGGCAATTGCCGCGTCTGCATGGTCGAGATCGAGGGCGAGCGCGTGCTGGCGGCAAGCTGCATCCGCAATCCGTCGCCCGGCATGAAGGTCAAGACTCAGACCGAACGCGCCAAGACCGCGCGCAAGATGGTGGCCGAGCTCTTGGTGACCGACCAGCCGGCCATCGAAATCGCGCACGATCCGCAATCCGAATTCTGGAAGACTGCAAAGCGCCAGAACGTCAAAGCCGGCCGCTTCCCCAAGCGCGAACGCGAAGTCGTGCCGGCGCCGGACCGCAGCCATCCGGCCATGGCGGTCAATCTCGACGCCTGCATCCAGTGCAATTTATGCGTGCGCGCCTGCCGCGAAGTGCAGGTCAACGACGTCATCGGCATGGCCGGCCGCGGCCACGGTGAGAAAATCGTATTCGACTTCGACGACCCGATGGGCGCCTCAACGTGCGTTGCCTGCGGCGAATGCGTGCAGGCCTGTCCGACCGGCGCCTTGATGCCGGCGACTTTGGTCGACGCCAAGAACGTGCGCACCGAATTTCCCGACCGCGAGGTGCACTCGGTGTGCCCCTATTGCGGCGTCGGCTGCCAGCTCACCTACCACATCAAGAACGACAAGCTGCTCTACGTGACCGGCAAGAACGGTCCGGCCAACCAGAACCGGCTCTGCGTCAAGGGCCGCTTCGGCTTCGACTATGTCTCGAACCCGCAGCGCCTGATGAAGCCGATGGTGCGCAAGGACGGCGTCAAGAAATCCGCCGACGATCTGGTCGATCCGTCCAATCCGTTTACGCATTTCCGCGAAGCCAGCTGGGAAGAGGCGATGGAACGCGCCGCCGCCGGCTTGAAAAAAATCCGTGACCGCGACGGCCCGCGCGCTCTGGCCGGCTTCGGCTCGGCCAAGGGCTCGAACGAAGAGGCCTATCTGTTCCAGAAACTGGTGCGCACCGGCTTCGGCTCCAATAATGTCGATCACTGCACGCGGCTCTGCCACGCCTCCTCGGTGGCGGCGCTCTTGGAAGGCGTCGGTTCGGCGGCGGTGACCGCGACCTTCAACGAGTGCAAGAATTCCGATTTCATCATCGTGATCGGCGCCAACCCGACCGAGAACCACCCGGTGGCCGCCACCTTCTTCAAGCAGGCGGCGAAACGCGGCGCCAAGCTCGTGGTCATGGACCCGCGCGGGCAGGCTTTGAAACGTCACGCCTGGCAGATGATGCAGTTCAAGAACGGCACCGACGTGGCCGTGCTCAACGCCATGCTCAACGTCATTGTGACCGAGAAGCTGTACGACCAGCAATACGTACAGACCTATGTTGAAGGTTTTGGCCCCTTCGCCGAGAGCATCAAGGACTTCACGCCGGAGGAGATGGCGCCGGTCTGCGGCATTGCGGCCGACACGCTGCGCGAAGTGGCGCGCTCCTACGCGCGTGCCGAAAGTGCCATCATCTTCTGGGGCATGGGCGTCTCGCAGCACACCCACGGCACCGACAATGCGCGCTGCCTGATCGCGCTGTCGCTGATCTGCGGCCAGGTCGGCCGTCCCGGCACCGGCCTGCATCCGCTGCGCGGCCAGAACAACGTGCAGGGCGCTTCCGACGCCGGCCTCATCCCGATGTTTTTCCCCGATTACAAGTCGGTGGAGAACCCGGAGCAGATCGCGAAATACGAAAAAGCCTGGGGCAAGAAGCTCGACCCGAAGAAGGGCAAGACCGTGGTCGAGATCATGGACGCGGTGCATGCCGACGAAATCAAAGGCATGTACATCATGGGCGAAAACCCCGCGATGTCCGATCCCGATCTGAACCACGCGCGCGGCGCGCTCGCCCATCTCGAGCATCTGGTGGTGCAGGACATCTTCCTGACCGAGACCTGCTCTTACGCCGACGTCATCCTGCCGGCTTCGGCCTGGCCGGAGAAGGACGGTACCGTCACCAACACCAACCGCCAGGTGCAGATGGGCCGCGCCGCGTTGCCGCTGCCGGGCGAGACGCGCCAGGACCTCTGGATCATCCAGGATCTCGCCCAGCGCATGGGCGAAAAGTGGAACTACCAGCAGGTCAGCGAGGTGTTCGAAGAGATGGCGCGCCTGATGCCGGCGCTCGACAACATCACCTGGGACCGCGTCGAACGCGAGGATCACGTCACCTATCCGGTTGATAGCCCCGACAAGCCCGGCCGTGACGTGGTGTTCGACCAGGGCTTCCCGCGCCCCGGCGGCTTCGGCAAGCTCGTTGCTGCAAAGCTCACGCCGCCGAATGAGACGCCCGACCACGAGTTCCCGTTTATCCTCACCACCGGCCGCCAGCTCGAGCATTGGCACACTGGCGCCATGACAAGACGCGCAACGGTGCTCGACGCGCTCGAACCGGGCGCGGTCTGCTCGCTGTCGCGCGGCACCATCGAAAAGCTCGGCATCGAGCCGGGCGACACGTGCGCGTCACTACGCGGCGCGGCGAAGTCGAGCTGGCCGCGCGCCAGGACGACGCCATTCCCGACGGCGTGGTGTTCATTCCGTTCGCATACGTGGAGGCGGCGGCCAATATCCTGACCAACCCGGCGCTCGATCCGTTCGGCAAGATTCCGGAATTCAAATTCTGCGCCGCGCGCGTGGAGGCGGTGGGGCCGCAGCGCGAAGCGGCGGAATAGCTACACCGGAGGTCCCCGCGCAAGCGGGGACCCAGTCATCGCAGAAACTGTCGTGCATACTGGATCGTCCGCTTTCGCGGACGATCCCAGCAGACATCTGCCAGCCGTCTTTAGCCGCGCTTGTCGTTCGGGGTCAGCCGCTTGGCAATGTCCTTGATAACGGTGACCGAATTGTACGAGGCGACGCCGTTGTCGTAAGCCTCATAGTCGACCGTCACCTGGTCGCCGGGCGCCAGCTCGGCCGGAACCTTGATCGCGGCCGGAATTTCCGCGAACTGCGAAAAATCCTCCAACGTGATGGTCCGGCTGGCCGCGTCCCAATTGAGCACGGTCGCGGTGACACTGTCGGCAAGGGCCGGGCTGAAGCTCGCCGCAAGCAAGCCGCCAGCCAGGAGGAGCGCGCGCGTAGACATGGTCGATATCCTTTCAGGATACGAAGGGGGTTGACCGTTCCTATGCGGTGCATTTCGCGGCCGGCTGTTCGCCGGCGGCTTGGGCCTCCGGCGGCCGTTCTGTTCGGCCGCGAAGGGCTTACGCGGGGCGCGTTTCATTCCGCGGCCGGATAGTGCGGCACGATCTATGGCGCGATTGCGGCGGCTCGAAGCTTCCTGAAAATTTTACGGCGCGTTTATACCCCGGCGGCCGTTCAATGCAGCGTCGGGCTTTGTTCGCCCACCACCCGCATGTCGATCCGCCCGATCAGGCCGGCCCGCATCGCCTCGGCGGCGTGTAGTTCGGCCTCCGCTTGCGTCCAGGTGGTCGCGTTCGAACCCAGCAGCACGGTGCCGCCGATCGCCGCCGCCAGAGCGGCGACCAACCCGTAGGGAGCGAAGGGAACGAGCCCGAACAGCAGCAGCACGATCCAGACCGCACCCGCGCCGGCGGCGAGCTTGGCGGCCAGCGAAATCTTGCCGCAGCGCTCGATCGACACCGCCAGTGCCTCGATGCGATCCTCTAACTGCGCGATTTCATTATGCAAATCGTCGTCGTCCATATCACCCCGAGGGTAGCCCCGGCGGCCGCATTAACCAATTGATAACCATAAAACGCCTAGAAATCGCTTGGGAAAGCGCGGGTTCGCGGTGCGATACCGGCTGGCGGGTGTCGAGATGACCCTTTACGGCAATGCGCATCGGCTCCTCGTCGTCGGCTCCGGATTTTGCGGGGCGACGATCGCCTATAAGGTCGCCAGCGAATTGGGCCTGCCGGTGTTGGTTCTGGAACGCCGCGATCATATTGGCGGCAATGCCTATTCGAAATTCGATGGCGCAACCGGAATCGAATACCACCAATATGGCTCGCACCTCTTCCACACTTCGAACGAAACCGTCTGGAAGTTCATCACGCAGTTCTCATCGTTTAATAGTTACCGGCATCGCGTGTTTTCCAAGCATGGCGGCAAAACCTATTCGATCCCGATCAATCTGATGACGATCAATCGGTTTTTTGGAACCGATCTTAATCCCGCGCAGGCCCGCGCTTTTATCGAAAAGCAAATCGCCGCCGAGCACACCGAAGCACCGCGAAACCTCGAAGAGAAAGCGGTTTCGCTGATTGGCCGCGCGCTCTACGAGGCCTTCATCAAGGGTTACACCGCCAAGCAATGGGAGACCGACCCCGCCTCGTTGCCTGCTGAAATCATCACGCGGCTACCGGTTCGTTTCAGCTTCAACGATTTCTATTTCTCCGACCTGTACGAGGGGCTGCCGACCGACGGTTACGCCGCTATCTTCGATAAGATGCTGGCGCATCCCAAGATCGAGGTGGTCACCGGCTGCGACTATTTCGACGTGCGCGGGAAACTCGACCCGCGTGTGTTGTGTATCTACACCGGACCGATCGACCGCTATTTCGACTACCGGTTCGGCGAGCTCGGCTGGCGGACGCTCGATTTCGAAATCGAGCGGTTGGATGTCGACGATTTCCAAGGCGCTTCGGTCGTCAATTATCCCGACCTCGACGTGCCGTTCACGCGCATCCATGAATTTAGGCACCTGCATCCGGAGCGCCGCTACGGCGACAAGACGCTCATCATGCGGGAATATTCGCGCTTCGCGCAGCGCAATGACGAGCCCTATTACCCGATCGGCCGGCATGACGATAAGCGCCGCTACAGCCAATACAAAAAACTCGCCGAAGCTGAATCCAACGTGATTTTCGCAGGCCGCCTGGGGACCTACCGCTATCTCGATATGCATCAGGCCATCGGTGCGGCGCTCAACCTGTACGAGAAAAAAGTGGCGCCGCGGCTGACCGGCAAAAGCCTCGAACAGGAAGCACCGGATAGCGACGATGCGGGCTGGCAGAGCAGTCCACCGCTGGCGCCGCTAAAAAACACCGACGTCAACGAGCTCACGGAGCGCTAAATGGCAAAGCGACGAAATTTGGTGATCGTGCGCGCGGGAGACGCCTCGCTGCACGAGCAATGGCTTGCCGGCGACGGCGAGCGCAACTGGGATCTGATCGTCAATTACTTCGGCGACGATCCGGAGCGTTTTCGGACCGCGGATGTGCGGCGCATCAATTCAAAAGGCCCAAAATGGCCGGCGCTGCACGATCTCATCAAAAAACTCGGCGAGGAGGCATTTTGCTATGAACGCATATGGCTGCCCGACGACGATTTGAGCGCCACCAAAGACGGCATCAACTCGCTCTTCGACATCTTTGAAAAACACGGGCTCGCGCTGGCGCAACCGGCGCTCACGCTTGACAGCCATCTCGGTCATATCGTCACGCTGCAAAACCGGTCGTTCGACCTGCGCTTCACCAACTTCGTCGAGATCATGGCGCCGTGCTTCAGCCGCGATTTCCTCAAGCAGATGTTGCCGACGTTCAACGAGAACAAAACGGGTTGGGGCCTGGACTTTATTTGGCCGTCGAAGATTGCCGATTGGACGCGCATCGCTATCGTCGACGCTGTGTCGGTTCGCCACACGCGGCCGATCGGCGGTCCGAACTATGTCGCCAGCGGCGACGTGGACCCGCGCCAGGAGATGCGGGATTTATTGGGCAAATACGGGGTGATACCGCAGCCGCCTTGCATACGCGGCGGGATAGACAAGTCAGGCCGGCGGCTGTCTTGGTACGATGTCACGGCGCGTGATCTGATCGACAAAATCGTCATCGGCTATATTCCGGAATTTTCCAAACATCCCGACCTGCTGATGCAGCTCGTGCGCCCCAATCTCAATCAGCTTTGGAAGGGCGCGATTGCCGCCGCGCCGGCAGCGGCCGTTTTGCGGGCATCCTAGCGCGCGGCCGGGCAAGAGCCGTCACGTCGCCTGGTCGTCGGCGCCCCCCATGCGGCCGATTGCAAATTTGACCGCAAAGTAAACGACCACGGCGAGCGGAATGGCGAAGTATAGCTTCATGCCAATTCCATGCTCCAATCCGAACAGCACCGCGGCGCCGAGAAGCACCGCGATAATCCGTCCGATCGTCATCCGGTTCATGGCCGCCGGCCGCCAGCGTCGTTTCCTGTGACGCAGGCTACCATGCCGCGTTCATGCTCTCAATGCGATGCAATTTGCGCGCCTTCGGCTATTTGATCGGCGCCACCGCCGGCTTGCCGTATTGCAGCACCTGAACCTTTTCGATGGTGACTAGTCCGCTCGACATCATGCCGTCGAGCACCGGCAGGAAGCCGTCGATCTTGTCCTGGGTGTCGACGATTTCCACCACGATCGGCAGGTCCTGCGACAGCCGCAAGATTTTCGTGGTGTGGATGCGGCTCATGTGGCCGAAGCCGATATGGCCGCGTAGTACGGTCACGCCGGCCATGTGCATTTCCCGCGCCTTCAGCACGATCGCTTCGTGCAGCGGCAGGCGTCCGAACTTATCGTCCTCGCCGAAAAAGACCCGCAGCAGAACGGCGTCGCGTGGAAGTTCCATGGTTCAGACCCATCTCAATCCGTTGAGGCTCGCGGCCAGCGCATATCCGGCCCACACCGCGAGCAGGCAAAGAATTACCGAACCGCCGACATTGGCGCCGGCCTGCAGCCATTCGCCATCGTTCATGAGGTTGAGCGTCTGCAGGCTGAACGAGGAAAACGTTGTGTAGCCGCCGCAGAATCCGAGCATCACGAATTGGCGCGTGGCGGTGCCCACGAACAGGCGGCCGTCGGGGCCGCTGATGGTGGCGAAAAAGCCGATGATGAACGAGCCGAGGACGTTGACGAACAGCGTGCCCCAGGGAAAGGTCTCGCCGATCATGCGCGCGGCGACCCCCGAACAGAAATACCGCGCCATGCCGCCCAATGCGCTGCCGATGGCGATCCAGATATAGGCTGTCATTGCAATCGTGGAACCTGTGCGTTGCCGCCCGGCGCGGTGGGTGTTGTTGCGTTCACGGCGAATCTGGTCCGAAAAATTGTAACGGGTCCGCTGTCACTTGACCACCAGAACGGGACACGGCGCCAGACGTACCAGGCGGTCGGCGGCGCCGCCGATGGTACGTTCGTACAGTGCCGAATGTCCCATGAAGCCGACGATGAGAAGATCGGCGCGCTTCGCCGTAACGTCAGCGACCACTGCTTCGGCAGCGTGGCCGGCGACGACATTGGCATCGAGCTTGATGCCTTTCCGCTTGGCGACCGCTTTCGCTTTGAAGCTCGCGAGGTAATCGATCCAGGGCGTGAGCGGCGTGCGGATGATATTGCTGCCGAGCGCACCGACCATGAACTCGACCAGTGCAACCGACAAAGCGAGCCGCATCGAAATCAGCGACGCCGCGAGCGCCAGCCCAATCCACATGGCTGACGTCAACCAGATAGTGTCCACCATCGCTCACGCTCCTGTGCGCGCGTGCGGCATTTTGCCGACACGTGATCGGAAGCGGGCGGCGTGACTTGACAATAAAAATCCGCCATCGCTCGACCGATCGAAACCTACGGTTCATCGTTTCCGGTAGGAGTCATCAGCCGTTAGCGGGCGGTTTAGGGGGACTCCATCCCCATCACTGCCGAAACTAAACGGCCAACGACCGAACGGTCAACCGGCCGGGTTCATTGTATACCCAAGGCCAAATTTCGCCGCGTGGTTGGGCAATTCGACCACCGATTAAGCAACCTTTCGCACACCGCGATCCCATTGCGACCTTCCGCGGATTTCCACGCCGCCGGTTCAAGCGCTTGCAAGTGCAGTCAAATCCCGCACCGCTGCGGCGATTTCCGCGGCTGGCACGGCGTTTGCTCCCTTCTTGAGGGTCGGGGCGGCGCGCGATCACGTTCGGGCGCCGGTGTGCGGGCCGGAAGGGGTAGGCCATGAAAACCGTGATAGCCGCCGAGCCGCAGCCGCTCGCGATCGAACTCGATCGCACGGCGCTGATCATCATCGACATGCAACGCGACTTCCTCGAGCCGGGCGGCTTCGGCGAAACACTCGGCAATGACGTGTCGCTGCTGCAAGCGGCGGTCGGTCCGTGCAAGTCGGTGCTCGATGCCGCGCGCGCGGCCGGCATGCTCGTCATCCACACCCGCGAGGGTCATCGACCGGATCTGTCGGACGCACCGCCCTTCAAAATCGATCGCGGCTCGCCATCCAAGCGCATTGGCGATCCCGGCCCGATGGGCCGCATCCTGGTGCGCGGCGAACCCGGCCACGACATCATTCCCGAGCTGTACCCGATTGCCGGCGAGCCGGTGATCGACAAGCCCGGCAAGGGTGCATTCTGCGAAACCGATCTCGGGCTGACGCTGCGCAATTGCGGCATCGAGAATTTAATCGTCGCGGGCGTCACCACCGAGGTCTGCGTCAACACCACCGTGCGCGAGGCCAACGACCGCGGCTATCGCTGCGTCGTGCTGGCCGACTGCTGCGCGTCCTATTTTCCGGAATTTCACGAGATGGGTCTGAAGATGATCAAGGCCCAGGGCGGCATTTTCGGCTGGGTCTCCGGCTCGAATCAGATGCTTGCCGCCTTTGCCGCCGCCAACAAAGCGCCAAAATTCGCATAGGGGAGCGTGTGATGAGCACTGCGACAGGGTTCAAACCGACATTGTGGACGCCGGGCGACTGGAACGCTTTCTTCGGCTTCGGCACCAACATCCTGGTCAACATGCTGGTGCTCACCGGCCTGTTGCGCTTCGTTATCAAGATGCCGGACGCCATCGTGTTCGGGCGGATTCTCCCGGCGATGGGCCTGATGATGTGTCTGTCCACGTTCTACTACGCGTGGCTCGCCTACCGGCTGGCGCAAAAGACCGGCCGCAGCGACGTCTGCGCGATGCCGTCGGGCATCAGCGTGCCGCATATGTTCATCGTCACCTTCGTGATCATGCTGCCGATCGCGATTGCGACCGGCGACCCGATCAAGGGCTGGGAAGCGGGCCTCGTCTGGGTGTTCTTTCAGAGCTTCATCCTGATGATCGGCGGCTTCATCGCGCCCATCGTGCGCAAGATCACGCCGCGCGCCGCGCTGCTCGGTACCTTGGCCGGCGTTTCGGTCACTTTCATCGCGATGCGTCCGGCGCTGGAAATGTTCATGACGCCGGTCATCGGTCTCACCTGCTTTGCCATCATCATGGTGAGCTGGTTCGGCGGCGTGCGCTATCCGAAGGGCATTCCGGCGGGCCTGGTCGCCATCGCCGTCGGCATGATCATCGCCTGGGGATCGAACTTGTTCGGCCTCGGCCTCGGCGGCCTGTCGGTCGCCGGCGTCAAGTCGGCGTTCTCGAGCTTCGGCTTCTCGATCCCGATACCGGCCATCGGCCACGTATTCTCCGGCTTCCAGTATCTCGGCGTCATCCTCATCACCGCCATTCCGTACGGCATCTACGATCTGGTCGAGGCGATGGACAACGTGGAATCCGCCGAGGCCGCCGGCGATCACTATCCGACCACGCGCGTACTGACCGCCGACGGCGTGGTCAGCCTGATCGGCTGTCTGATGGGCAATCCGTTCATCAACGCGGTCTATATCGGCCATCCCGGCTGGAAGGCGATGGGCGGCCGCATCGGCTACTCGGCGGCGACCGGCATCATGGTGATCGTGCTGTCGTGGTTCGGCGTCATCTCCTTGATGCTTGCCGTCATCCCCGTGGTCGCGATCTCTCCGATCCTGCTCTATATCGGCATGCTGATCTGCGCGCAGGCGTTCCAGACCACGCCGCGCGAGCACGCACCGGCAATCGCCTTGGCGCTGACGCCGCACCTCGCGGCTTGGGCCACGGTGGCTCTGAGCGGCGCGCTTGGGGCGGCAGGCATGAATTTCGGCGCCATGCACGCGCCCGAGTTCGTTGGCAAGATGGCGCAGAACGGCGTGCTGTTCCACGGCCTCGAAGTGATGGGCGGTGGCTCGATCCTGACCGGCCTGGTGCTCGGCGCGATCGCGGTTTTCGTGATCGACCGCAAGTTCATCAACGCGTCGGCCTTTGCACTCGCCGGCGCGGTGCTGACCTATTTCGGATTCATGCATGGCGATGCGATCGGTGTCGGGCACGGTTTCGGCGTGACGCCTTCGGTCGCCTTGGCCTATCTGATCGTTTCGGGCTTCCTGTTCGCCCTGTCCAAGCAGTCGGTCATGGTCTCAATGCCGGCCAAGGCGGTGCCGGCGGAGTAGGCAAAGCCATCGCAGGCTTATCGACCGGCACCCTGGGATCGCGCTATACTGGCCGCGCGATTCCAGGGAGGCGAGCGATGTGCCATCATGTTCACGTCCATGTCACGCTCTCGGCCGAGGACAAGAAAGACGTCAAGAAACTGTCGGGCATCATGATCCCGGTCTATGCCTCGATCGTGCTGGCAGTCGTCGCGGTGGTGGCGCTCGGCAGCGCGCCGCGGCAGGGCGAATTGATCGCTTCGAACACCGTTCCCGCCGCAACGCGCTAGCCATACCGCTCGCAATCATTTGACCGATCCCGCCCCGCAGCGCCGCCGTCGGCGCGCCTTCGACTGGTCGACCGCGGCCATCGCCACACTCGCGTCCGCCGCCGCGGCGACGGTCTATTGGCGCGACGGGCCTGAGCATTTTTTCGCGATCTTCAAAAGCGACCTCTGGCTTTTCGGCGACATGCTGCCGAAGGTGCTGGCCGGCTGCCTGATCGGCGCCTTCGTCACTTTGCTGCTGCCGCGCGAACTGGTGGCGCGCTGGGTCGGCCACGAATCCGGCTTCACCGGTTTGGCGGTCGCGGCGGTGTTCGGCTTCATCCTGCCGGGCGGACCGATCACGATTTATCCGGTGGCCGGCGCCTTTCTCGCCATGGGCGCGGACGCCGGCGCGGTAGTCGCCTTCATCACGTCGTGGACGCTGATTGGCTATACGCGCGCACTGGTGTGGGAACTGCCGTTCTTCGGCGCGGACTTCGTGATCTGGCGCATCGTCGAGGCGCTGCCGCTGCCGATCCTTACCGGCCTGCTGGCGCGCATCGTGCTGCGCGCCGGGCTGGCGCGTCTCTAGAAAGCCGAACCATGACGATCGCCATCAATGTCATGCTGTGGCTGATAGTCGGCGCACTCGCCTTGATCGCGGCCTATCGCGGGCGCGTGCTGCTCAATAACGGCGTTCGCGACGGCACAGTGGAGTTCATCCACCTGCTGCCGCGTATCGCCATCGGCGTGGTCGGGTCTGGCTTCATCGCCGAGGTGCTGCCGAAGGCCATGATCGTGCCCTGGCTCGGCCCGCAATCGGGTTTGACCGGCATCGTCATCGCGACGCTGGGCGGCGCGCTCACGCCGGGCGGGCCGGTGGTCGGCTTTTCCATCGGCGCCGCCGCGCTCAAGGGCGGGGCGGGGGCGCCGCAGGTGATCGCCTATTCGACCGCTTGGGCGCTCTACGCGGTGCACCGGCTGGTGATGTGGGAAGTGCCGTTGATGCCGCCGCGCCTGGTCTGGTTGCGCGCGGCGGTGTCGCTGCCGCTGCCGTTCATCGCGGCGGCGCTGGCGATGCTGCTGGCCAAGCCCTAGCCCGAGCGGCGCCGCTCAGAGCTCAATCGTGCTGAAAATCGTGACGTCGAGGTCGAGCTTGTCGCTCGACAACGTGATGGCGGCGTTGAACGGTTTGCCGCTTTGCAGCTTGCCGCTAGCGACCGCACCGCGCACGACCTTTTCGATTTCGCGGCGCGCCGTGAAGGTGACGTGCTTGAGGAACCGGTCGACTGCCGCTTTGACTGCCGTGTCGTTCATGGCACCCATCTTAATCCAGCACCGTGCGCGAGTGCCAAGCCGGGTTGCGAGTTTAGTTAACGCCGCCGCCGCGGCAGGCGTTATCGATAACACGCGTTTCCGCTGGCCGGCCTCTGCGGAAGAAATTAATGATGGCTGCAACCGCGAGGGCCGCAAACAGGAGAACGCAGGTGAGTTATTTTTCCCCATCGAAAGGTGAGCGCGACATGAAAATCGTCAAGACAACCGCAGCCGAGCCTAGGCTCATGGAAGCGGCGTCCAACCGGCCGGCGGCGGACAGCGTCTCCACGCTCGGCCCCGGCATGCTGATTACCGGCAACATCATCTGCGCCGGTTCGCTGCAGGTTGCCGGGCGCGTCGTCGGCGACATCCACGCCTCGCACCTGGTGATTTGCGATGAGGCCAAGGTCGAAGGCAAGATCGTCGCGCCGGAAACCATCATCCGCGGCGAGTTCCACGGTACCATCCAGAGCAACAATGTCAGGCTGCAAAGCACCGCCGTGGTCGAGGGCGAGATCTTCAACAAGACCCTGGCCATCGAGCAGAACGCGATGTTCGAAGGCGTTTCGCGCCGGCTCGAGCGCGCGGTCGAGGCGCCGTCGAACGTGCAAGCCGCGCCCGACAAGCCGGTCGCCAGTGCCGAGGTGGTTCCGATCTCCGGCGCGCTCGCCAGCGCCTGAAGCGAATAAGGCCGCCTCCGGCACCGGAGGCGGCACATTGCCATTTATTGCCGCAACAGGCCGCAATAGCGCTTGGTCCCGTTATCCCAGCAGCCCGTCAGCTTGCAATAATTTGTCCGCGCGCGGCAGTTGGCGATGCAATCGCCGACCAAGCCGCGCGGCATTTTCTGGCAGGCCGCGATGCAGGTTTTCTGCTCGCCGCTGCATTTCATCGAGTCGGCGAGGGTCGGCTGGGCGCCGAATAGTTGCGCTGCAACCATGGCAGCGAGCAGCACGAGAATTTTGGTCGTCATTGCCAGCTCCGTCTCATGCAGCGCTATCACGGGCAGGTGGTGAGCGTCACCGGATCGGCGTTGGCCGGCAGATAGTCGCCCATCGGCCGACAGCGTCCGGCGATGCAGACCTTCCAGTCGTCGGTGGCGCCGGAGCGACGCAGCACGACATTCGGCATCGGCGCCAGTCTCGGCGAATAATGCCACCATTGTCCGTCGAAATGAGCGTCCGGCGGCGGCTCCATGCCGGCGCCGGTCGACTGGATGCGGTCTTCCTCCAGCACCAGGCCGGCGGGCGTGGCGCGCCAGTCCTCTTCCCATCGGGTCTTTTCGATCGAGTGGGTCCATGCCAGCGTGAGCGCGACGGTGCCGAGGCGGATGGTGGCGCCGGCGGCCAGCAGGCAGAGTTGCATTAGCGCATGATCCCGAAGAGTGGGCACCGGCTTTCGGATAAGATCACGCGCATATAAATAAATCTATTCCGCCGGCTTGACTGCCAGGGCGGTGCGGCGCGCGCGGCGAGCCTTCCAGAACTGGTAGGCCAGGAACAAGCCGCAGGCGGTGAAGCCGGCCGGGTCGGTCCAGGGATATTCCACCACCAGCAGAGCGGCGGACAGAAATGCGATGATGCGCTCCGGCCAGCCCACCGAGGTGAGGAAATAGCCCGTCGCGGTCACGCCCCACAGCGTCACCGCCAGCACCGCCTTGCCGATCACCCAAATGGCGGCGACGACAAAGCCGTAAGCGGCGACGCGCGGCCCGACCGGTTGCAGCATCAGGACCGGCGCATAAACCGCCATGAACGGCGCGATCCATCCCGGCAGCGCGATTTTCACCGCGGTCCAGCCGATCTTGAAGCCCGACTCCTTGGCAATCGAGGCGGCGGCGAAGGCGGCGAGCGCCACCGGCGGCGTCAAGTCGGCCATAATGCCGAAATAGAACACGAACATATGCGAGACGATCAGCGGCACGCCGAGATGCAGCAGTGCAGGCGCCGCGATCGAGGAGGTGATGATGTAGTTCGGGATGGTCGGGATGCCCATGCCGAGGACGAGCGAGGTCAGCGCGGTGAGGCAGAGCGAGGCGAAGATCGAGGTTTCGCCGACCGACACGATCACCCGCACGAAATTGGTGGCAGCACCGGTCAGCGTCAGCGTGCCGATGATGGTGCCGACCAGCGCGCAGGCAACGCCGACCGGCAGCGCATGGCGCGCGCCGTCGGCAAGACTATTGAGCGCGACCTTCAGCGTCTCGCGCCCGCCTTTGACCCAGACGGTGACCGCCATGAGTATCGCCACCATCGAAATCAGCAGCCACACGCCGTATTCGAAGAACAGCGCCGCCGACAGGCCGAGCAAAATCCAGAACAGGGCGCGCAGCGCCGGTTTCGGAATGGCCGCCACAATCGGATGGCTGAAGATCACCATCACCGTCAGCCCCAGGCCGACCGTGCCGGCAAACAGCGGCGTGTAGCCGGCAAACAGCAGCACCACCAGCGCCGCCAGCGGCATCAGCAGGAACCAGTTCTTCTTCAGGGCGGCAATCGCGTTCGGGCACTGGTCCTTGGGCAGGCCGACCAGCCCGCGTTTTCCCGCTTCGAGGTGTACCGCCCAGAACGCCGAATAATAATAGAGCATCGCCGGCACGATGGCCGCGATGCAGATAGTGGAATAGGGCACGTTGATAGTCTCAGCCATGATGAAGGCGACCGCGCCCATCACCGGCGGCATGATCTGTCCGCCCATCGAGGAGGTCGCTTCCACCGCGCCGGCGAAATAGGCCGGGTAGCCGAAGCGCTTCATCAGCGGAATGGTGAACTGGCCGACCGTCACCACGTTGGCGATGCCGGAACCGTTGATGGTGCCCATCATGCCGGAGGCGATCACCGCCACCTTGGCCGGCCCGCCGCGCGCGTGGCCGACGGTGCCCATGGCGACGTCGGTGAACAGGCCGATCATGCCGGCGCGCTCGAGGAAGGCGCCGAACAGGATGAACAGGAAGATATAGGTGGAGGACACGTAGACCGGGATGCCGTAGATGCCCTCGGTGCCGAGGAACATCTGGTCGACGATCTGGTTGAATTCGTAGCCGCGCGTGTTGAGCGGGCTCGGCAGATATTGCCCGAACAGCCCGTAGCTCAAGAAGATCGCGCAAATGATCGGCAGGATCGGGCCCATCATGCGGCGGCCGGCTTCGAACACCAGCAGCACGACAATGACGCCGACCACGATATCGGCGGTGTTGGGATCGCCGGCGCGCAGGATGAGCGCCTCGTAGAACAGCCAGTGATAGAATCCGAGCACGAAGCCGGTGATGCCGAGCGCCCAGTAGACGAGCTTGGCCGGAACGCGGTTGGTGAGCGTCGAGGTGACGCCGAACACCACGATCATCAGGAAGCCGACATGCACCGAGCGCACAATCTGGCTCGGCAGCGGGCTGAAGGTAGCGGTGACGATCTGGAATGCGGAAAACGCCACCGCGATCCAGAACAGCGCGTTGCCCTCGAAGTCGTTGCCCCAGCCCTTTTCCAGCCGGGCCTCGGTCTTGGTCTGGCCCGGGATCGGCGTCAGCGCGGCGACGTCAACGTCGGTCATGAACGTGGTTCCCCAGAGTTTATTCTTGCTTCGGATGCAGGTGAGGGTGCCGCGGCGGCACCCTCACGTCATCCATGTCGCAGGGCGCCGGTCCCACGCCGGCGCCGGTTATCCTACATCACGCCTTTCTCTTTATAGAACTTGGCGGCGCCCGGGTGCAGCGGCACCGGCGGGTTCTTGCCCGCCTTGTCGAGACTTATCGCCTTGGCGGCGGCATGCGCGGCCTGCAGCGAAGACAGGTTATCGAAGATGGTCTTGGTCATCTCGTAGACTTCCTTGTCGGGCAGCGTCGAGCGGGTGACCAGGTAGTTCGGCACGATGACGGCATTGACGTCTTTGTCGTTGCCCTTGTAGGTGCCGCCCGGGATCGGCGCCGACTGGTAGGGCGAGCCCATCTTGTCCACCACCGACTTCGGCGTCTCGACGATGACGCAGTCGACCGAGGCGCACAGATCGCGGATCGCCGACACGCCGAGACCGGCCGAGATCAGCGTGGCGTCGAGCTGGCGGTTCTTCATCAGTTCGACCGACTCGGAGAACGGCAGATACTCGATCTTGCCGAGATCCTTGTACGACATGCCGGCGCCGGCCAGCAGCGCGCGCGCGTTGAGCTCGGTGCCCGACTTCGGCGCGCCGACCGACAGCCGCTTGCCCTTGAGATCGGCGAGCGTGTTGATTTGGGCGTCCTTGAGCGCGGCGATCTGGATGTAGTTCGGATAGATCGCGGCGAGCGTGCGCAGCTTGTCGAGCTTGGCTTTGAAGCCAACCTCGCTGTTGCCCTTCCAGGCGTCAGCGAGCGAGTCGCCGAGCGTGAAGGCGACTTCGCCTTTGCCCGCCTGCAGCAGATTGAGGTTCTCGACCGAGGCCTTGGTCGATTGCACCGAGGGTTTGGCACCGGGAATCTTCTCGGCGTATATTTTCGACAGCGCGACGCCGAGCGGATAATAGACGCCGCCGGTGCCGCCGGTGAGAATGTTGATGAACTCCTCGGCCTGGACGCTGATCGGGGCCAAGGCCACCGCCGCCGCCAACAGGCCGTAGCGGGCAAATTTCGTGTTCATGAGAGTAATTTCCTCCGCGTTATGACGTGATCGAGCCGGTCCTGCTTGGGCCGGGGGTGCCGGGACTTTAGCGGTCCGGCGGATAGCGTAGCCCTGCTTGCAAGGCATTGCGGCCATGCGCCGTATCGTCGTCGGCGCGCATAGCACAGGCGCGAAGCGCGGGAAATGGCCGTCTTATGCGGATTCCAAGCCGGCAGCGGCCCGCGCGCGCAAGGCGGGCACGCCGAATGCGGCAAAATAGCCGAGCGCGCTCAAACACGCGATGCAGAAGCTCACCGGCCAATCGGTGTAATAGGCGAGCGTGATGCCGAGCCAGGCCTCGGCCAAGGCGAGCAGGGCGGCGAGCGTAAGCCCGCTCCACAAGCCTGTGGTCAGCCGCTGCGCGGCGGCCGGCGGGCCGACCATCAGCGTGAACACCAGCAGCACGCCGACGATCTGAGCGCATTCCGATACCGCCAAGGCGACGATCGCCAGGAACGCAGTCGACACGAAGCGCAGCGGCACACCTTTGGCCTCCGCCAGTTCCGGTTGCAAGGTCGAAAAGATCAGCGGCCGCATGATCGCGCCGAGCGCGATCAGCGTGATGGCGCCAAGCACCGCCAGCGTCGCGATCATGGGGCGGTCGACCGCCAATACATTGCCGAACAGGATCGCGGTCGCCTGCGTCGCGAACGACGTATAGTAGTGCAGGAACAGCAAGCCGAAGCCGAGAGCGAGCGACAATACAATGCCGATCGCCACGTCGCGGTTGCTGACGCGCTCGCTCAGCACGCCCATTACGAGGCCGGCGGCGAGCGTGAAGCCGATGAGGCCCCAGAGCGGCGCCAGGCCGATCAAGCCGGCGCCGGTCGCGCCGGCAAAGCCGATATGCGAGAGCGCGTGGCCGGCGAAAGTTTGCCCGCGCATCACCAGGAAATATCCGACAATGCCCGACACCACCGCCACGATGCCGGCGGCGGCGAAAGCATTGTTCATGAATTCATATTGCAGCATGTCAGCCTTTCGTCATTCCGGGGCGCGCCACCCAAGTCGGCTATAGCCGACTTGGGTGGCGCGAACCCGGAATCCAGAAACACTCTCGGAGTGTGCATCTGGATTCCGAGTCCGGCGCTCGCGCGCCGTCCCGGAATGACAACGTTAATGATGATGTTCATGGCCGTGGTTATGATCGTGATCGTGTTGATGCGCGGAACCCTCCACGTCGCGGCCGCGCGACATGACGAAAATGTGGCCCTCGGCGTGCACCACCTGGATTTCGGTGCCGAACAGGCGCGAGAGCACCGGCGCGGTGATGACCTCGTCCACGGTGCCGAGCACCGCCTGGCCGCTGCCGAGATAGAGCACGCGGTCGAGCGTGCCGAGTAGCTGGTTGAGCTCGTGCGCGCTGAATAAAACCGTAATGCCGCGCTCGCGGCAGACCTTGCGCACCACGTCGATCGCCACTTCCTGATGGCGCGCGTCGAGGCTGATCAGCGGCTCGTCGAGCAACAGTAATTTCGGTTGTCCGATCAGCGCTTGCGCCAGCAGCAATCTTTGCCGCTCGCCGCCGGACATGTCGGAGAGCGGACGCTTGGCCAAGTCGCGCGCGCCGACCGATTCGAGCGTCTCTTCGATCATGCGGCGGTCGTGGCGGCTGAGCGACGGCAGGCCCCAGCGCTCGCCGTGCAGGGAACTGGCGATGAAATCGAGTCCGCGCACGCGCAGGTCCGGCAGCACCGTGCGCACTTGCGGCAGATAGCCGATTGATCTGTCGCCGCGCTGGGGGCTGCGTCCGAACACGCGGATCGTTCCGGCGCTCGGCGGCAGCAGCCCGAGAATAGCGCGCATTAACGTGGTTTTGCCGGCGCCGTTCGGCCCCAGCACGCCGATGAATTCGCCCGGTCCGATGGAAAAGCTTACGTCGGATAAGATATGATGACCGCCAATGCCGATGGTTGCGCGGTCCAGCTCAACGACATTCATGAAGACGGACCCGCCAGCGCCTTTTCCGTGTCGCTGAGCTCGCCCAGCATCCAGTCCTGATAGCTGAGACCCGGCGGCGCGGTTTCGGTCACGCCGACCACGGGGACATTGGCGGCGCGCGCCAGCTCGACCAGGTGTTGCACGATCTTGTTCGACGCCTGCTTGTTGTAAAACAAGGTGCGGACCTTGTGATCTTTCAGGTCGCGCTCGAAGCCGGCGACGTCGCGCGCGCTCGGCTCGGTATCGTTCATGACCGAGAGCTGGAAGGACTCGTTGCGCATCTTTAAGCCGAGCGCTTGCGCCATATAACCGAACACCGGCTCGCTGGCGGTGACGGCGGCACCGGCATATTTGCCGCGGATGGCGGCGATCTTTTCGTCGAGCGGCTTGAGCGAGGCGAGGAAGGTTGCAAGCCGCGCCGCGTAGTCCTTGCTGTGCGCGGCATCGGCCGCGCTCAGCGTTGCGGCGATCGCCTTGGCGACGGCCGGCATGGTGGCGGGGTCGTACCAGAGGTGCGGATTGTCGCCGGCCTTTTTGTGCAGCAGGTCGGCGGCAACAATGACCTTGCGGTTCGGCTGCGGCGCCACGGCCAGCAGCTTTTCCATCCAGGGGTCGTAGTCGGCCCCGTTGACAATGGCGATTTGCGCGCCCGCGATCTGGCGCACGATGCCAGGCGTCGTCTCAAACAGATGCGGGTCCTGATCGGGATTGTTCATGATGCTGACGATTGCGACACGGTCGCCGCCGATCTGGCGGGCGATATCGCCGTAAAAATTCTCCGCCGCCACCACGGCGATCTTGCCGTCGGCGGCACGTGCGGCCGGCAGCGGGCCAAGGACCAGCGCGGCGAAGGTAAGGACGGCGGCGAGCCGGGTGGCGGTTTTCATGGCTGAAATCTCGGCGTTTCCATACGAAATCGGGGGCGCCCCCAGACAACATATGTAACATTATAACATATCGGATGGCAAGGCCGCCGCGAAGGCGTTTTTCGAAAAGCACGAAGGCCCGCGCCGCGCACCGCAGCGTTTCTTCAGCCAAAAGGCGCGGCGCCGGCAGGCCAACTTCAATACACGCCCAACGTGTAAAATATTAAAGCAACTTTAATTCTTCGGAGGTAATTCTGAGCGTCGTAATTTAGCCCATGACCTATCGATTACGAAGCGACGGCGGGAAGGAATTCCGCCAAACAAGAAAAGACCAGGAATGTCTCAAGCGTTGCAAATCATCGACGAGCTTGAAGTCGCGCTTAGAACGAACTCGGCCGAACGGCACCAGTCGATATTGAAGAACGTCACCGACCTGTTTCTGGCCGGGCAAGACCGCATCACCGAGGAAGTGTCGTCGGTGTTCGACGACATCATCGTCCGCCTGGTCGACCATGTCGAATGCCGGGCGCGGGTCGAACTGAGCTGGAATCTGGCGCCGGTCGCCAATGCGCCGTCCAACATCATTCGCCGCCTGGCAGCCGACGACGACATCACCGTCGCCGGCCCGGTGCTGGCGCAATCGCCACGGCTGACCGATCAGCATCTGGTCGAGATCGCGGAGCGCAAAGGCCAGTCGCATCTGGGCAAGATCGCCGAACGCAAGCAGCTTAGCCCGACGGTCACCGATGTCCTGGTCGACCGCGGCGACCGCGAAGTCGTCACCAAGGTGGCAGGCAATTCCGGTGCGCGCCTGTCGCGAACCGGCATGTCGATGCTGGCCATGCGCGCCAGCGGCGACAACGAACTCACCCAGGCGATGACGCGGCGCGCCGACATCTCGCCCACGCTGTTCAAGCGGCTGCTCAGCCATGCCACCGAAGAGGCGCGGCAACGCATGCTGGCGGCGGCCGGGCCGGCCGATCGCGACGCCATCAATCGCGTGCTCACGCAGATCGCCGCGCAGGCCGGCAGCATGACCGTTTCGCCGAAGGAATTCGCCGCCGCGCAGCGCCTGGTGCATTCCTTCAGCCAGGATACCGAGCACACCCGCTCCAAGGTGCTGCAATTCGCCGACGGCAACCGCATCGCCGAACTGGTCGCCGCGCTGTCGATCCTGAGCGGCGTTCCGATCGCGCTGGTCTCGCGGCTGATCTGCGACAGCGAGCCGTTCGGCGCGATGGCGATGTGCAAGGCTATCGGCCTGGAGTGGCATATTGCGCATGCGGTGTTGAGCAATCTTCCCGGCATGACCGACGACCGCGAGGAAAAATTCGAGGAGATGCATGAGGAATACGGCCGGCTGTCGCGCGCGGCGGCCGAACGCCTGCTTGGCTACTGGCAAGCCTGCCAGGCGCGGCTAGGGGCGTCGCACTAGGGGGCCGCAGGGGGTCCCCGAGGTAAGCAGGTACCGAATAGCTGGTTTCCGCGCGGCGCAGTGCTAATTGAAATTCACGAATCTGTCGTTCTGTGTTTAACGGTCGCGCAGCCATTTTGTGGCAGACACTTTCGCGAATTGAGGACAGGATTCGGTTATGGCAACGCTGCTCGCTCAACGTTCGAAAAAGGCTACCTTCCAGCGCGGCATGATCGCCTGCCGGAAATGCGCCGCGCCGATTTACGTCTTCAAGCTCAAGGCGCTGCCCGAAGAATTTTCGGTGCAATGTTCGAAGTGCGGCGACCGCGGTTTCTATTCGAAAGGCGCGATTGCCTTTCAGGAATTGCCCGAACGGCGCAAGAAGCCGCGCAAGTAGCCGCGCAAGTAGCTTCCGGCATCGCCTCGCCTAAAACGCATCGATCAGTCTTGCTTGCCGTATTTTGCGTCGATTGCCGCCGCGACGAAGATTTTTCGCCCTTGCCGTCCCGCCGTCGTGCCATGCGCGGCGCACCAAGCCGGGAACGTGGCCGGATCGATGCGCACGCGCTCGACCACGTGCCCGTAGGCCTTGAGGCCTTTCTCCATCTCTTCGGCGGTTTTGCGCCATTCGGCCCAACTGCGCGGCAGCGCGTTGCCGTCGTCGAAGAGTTGTTTCGCCGCCGGATAGTCGGCCTCTTCGATCCAATAGACGCCTACGGCGGGCAGGGGTTTTTCTTCGGACGGAAGCATGACGGCGAACCTAACACGGCGGCAACGCGCAAAGCGCTAATTGCGAACGGGCTATATCGCCCTCCGCTGCGTGCCGGCCGGCTCTGGCAGGGTTGCTGGTATCGCGGTAGCGACCGCCGCGGTCGTCGCCGGTTAGGCTTCCATTAATGCAATTGCGAAATTCAACGCCGCCATAAACACTACCCAAACGTGCAACGCATAGGCTGCGGTTGAAAACACCAGCAGAACAACCCACGCATGGCCTATCGTGCCGGCCAATTAAAGTTTCATGCCCTGCTTGCGGGCGCCGCGGTTCTCACCTTGGCGTCGGCGATCACGATCGGCATGACCATTTGGTGGCTGCACTCCGATGCGATTGGCGATGCGTCCAGGGACACCGGCAATCTTGCCACCGTGCTCGCACACCAAATCGACAATTCGGTGCAGTCGATCGATCTCGTCCTATCCGAGATCAGAGATCGCGAGGAAAATCTCGGCGACAAGGCGGCAGCCGCCCTTGATCGGAATCAGCGCGGCGAAGACGCGTACAGGTTTATTTTGGAACGTCTGGCACGCGTGCGCCAGGTCGAGTTTATCGGGCTGGTTGGCAAGGATGGAATGCTTGCCAGCACGACGCGACAGTGGCCGACGCCAAAAGTAGACCTTTCCGATCGCGCCTATTTTCAGCATTTCAAATCCCACGACGACCGAGGTGTCCACATCAGCACTTCGCTGTTCGATCGCGTCAAGGGAATGCACGTCATCATCCTGAGTAAACGAATAAACGGCGCCGGCAACACATTCGGTGGTATGGTTTTGGCCGGTGTTAGGCTCACTTATTTTCAGAAAATTTATGAATCCATCGCCTCTCTGCACGATCAGTCGTTTCTATTTTTGCATCGCGACGGCACCGTCATTGTGCGTTATCCCGACTCGAAAGACCGGATATACGAAAAGATGCCGACGGCATCGCCTTGGTACCGGTTGGTCGCGCAAGGCGGCGGTCAATATCGCTCGCCGGGCTATTTCGACGGTAAACCGCGTCTGGTTGCCGTGCATCCGCTGCGCGACTATCCGCTTGTGGTCAACATCGGCGTAAACGAAGCCTCGGCGCTCGCCAGTTGGCGCATGCAAGCGATAACCCTCGGACTTGGAACATTGCTGGTCAGCTTCTGTGTGGCGTTACTCCTCAAGGCCCAGAGCAATCAGTACAATCGTCTGGCAACTTCCGAAGCGACGGTCGATGCCGCCCTGAACAATATGTCGCAGGGCCTGGTGATGTTCGATTCGTCATCGCGGATGATCGTCTGCAATCAACGCTATCTCGATATGTACGGGCTGTCGGCGGAGATCGTCAGACCCGGCTGCACCTTGCGGGAACTCCTCGATCACCGGGCGGCGACCGGCAATTTCTCGGACGACCACGTCGAGAAATATATCGCCGACATTAAAGCCCTGGTCAGTCAGCGAACCGGCACTAACAAGTTCACGGAATTGCGCGACGGCCGCGTCATTTGCGTCGTCAACCAACCGACCGCGGACGGCGGGTGGGTCGCCACCCATGAAGACGTCACCGATGAGAAGCGGGCCGAAGAGCGCATCTGGCATGCGGCCCACAATGACTCGCTGACCGGCCTCGCCAACCGCAAGCTATTTTACGAACAGCTCACGCAGGCACTCAAGCGCGTGCGGCGCGGCGAGCGCTTGGCGGTGCTCTATCTCGACCTCGATCATCTCAAGCGTATCAACGACACCCTCGGCCATCCGGCCGGCGACCAGCTGCTCAGGGGCGTGGCCGACCGGCTGCGCGGTTGCGTCAGGGATATCGATCTGGTCGCCCGCTTGAGCGGCGACGAATTTGCCATCATCCAGGCGGCGATCGGTCACCCTTCCGATGCCGCCAGCCTCGCCGTGCGGGCGCGCGAAGCGATCCACCGGCCCTTCGATCTCGACGGTCATCAGGTCAATGTCGATGTCAGCGTCGGCATCTCGATCGCGCCCAACGATGCGACCGAACTCAACGAATTGCTGAAAACCGCGGATATTGCGCTCTATGAGGCAAAGAACACCGGGCGCGGCACTTATTGCTTCTATGAGCCGGACATGAATGCCCGCATGCAGGCGCGCGGCCAGCTCGAACGGGACCTGCGCAACGCGCTGACCAATGGCGAATTCGAGTTGTTCTACCAGCCGGTCGTTAGTTTCTCGGACAATAAAGTCAGCTCTTTCGAGGCGCTGCTGCGCTGGCATCACCCGACGCGCGGCCTAGTCTCGCCGATCGAATTTATTCCGGTGGCGGAAGAGACCGGCCTGATTGTCCCGCTCGGCGAATGGGTGTTGCGCAAGGCTTGTGCCGAGGCGGCGACCTGGCCTGACGATATAGCGGTCGCGGTCAATATCTCGTCGATTCAGTTGAGCAATAAAAATCTCATCAATGCGGTGGTCGGCGCCGTTGCATCGGCCCGCATTCCGGCCGGCAAATTGGTGCTGGAGATTACCGAATCGGTGTTCTTGCAGAATACCTTCGGCAATCTCGCCACGCTCAAACGCCTGCACCAGCTCGGCGTGCAGTTCGCGATGGATGATTTCGGCACTGGTTACTCCTCGCTTGGCTATCTCATGAGTTTTCCGTTCAGCAAGATCAAGATCGACCGCAGCTTCATTGCCGGCTTGGCCGACAAGGTTGAATCGCGCGCCATCGTCCGCGCCATTGCCGATTTGGCGCGCAACCTCGACATGCGGGTAATCGCCGAGGGCGTCGAAACAGCGGAGCAGCGCGACCAGGCGCAAATGCTCGGTTGCTCGGAAATGCAGGGCTTTCTGATCGACCACCCGCGGCCAGCCGCGGAGATCCGCCGGCATTTCCCGGCGCGCGGCGAGGATGCAACGAGCGGTATCGGTCAGGTTGCTTAATCGCAGCGCTCGGTGCGACCTATTCGACCTTGACAGCTGGCGCGTTCCGGTCCGAGAATAATCATCGTAAGTGAGACACGGAGGTTTGCATGGCACCACCGGGTCAGAGTGCCGCGATGATTGCGATCGCAAACGTTCGGGCGATGGCATAGCGGCAGATTTGCGGACGGCACGCCGGGAGCGGCCTCGCGGGTCGCATCAGTCAGGCAAGACCCCATTTCGGCCGCTCCCGACGCGCGCTTCTTTTGCAAAATCGTCTTTGAATTAAAATTCAGCATCGCAACATATCCACAGCGCGATACGTTTCCGTCACGCGACAATTGCGCGCGCCGTCGCGGTTGCGGCCGGTAATCTTTTTTAACCGAGCTTGCGCCGCAAGGTGTGGCGGTCGACGCCTTGCCGGCCTTCCTCGGTCTCCGCCTGCCAGACGTTGCGGTGCGCCTTATGCTGGCCTTCGTCCCATTCATGCGCGACGCTTTCGCCCATGAACACGACGAATACCTCGCAGCCGTCGGGATATTCGTAGGGGCCGTGCAACTCGTCCCAGCCGAACACATAGTCGCCCGGCCGCAGGTCTTTGCCGGCCACGCACATGCGGCCCTTGAGCACGACGATCGAATGCCAGCTCTTGTGCGCGTGCGCGGGCTCGACATAGCCGGGGGGAAATTTGACCTTCATGTCGGTCCGCGCCATCGCCCGGTCATGGGCGAAGATCTTGACCTCGACGCCCTCCGGCAGCTTGAGCACCGATTTTGATCCTTCCTGCCAGGGGATTTCGTCGTCGTGAATGGCGCGGAAGGTGTGGTCGTAGTCGGCTTGTTGCTGCGGCTGCATGATCTGCTCTCGTTCCTGCGCTGAAACCGGGGAACTCGGCCGACGATAGCAGACCGCGCGGGTTGCGCGGAAGCCGCGTGCTGCGACCGGTGCGCGCATTGCGGCAAGCTACTGTTGCATGGTTCGCCGATGCTCCGCACAATATGGCATGACCAAACCGGTGTCCCGCATGCATCAGCGCCGAATGCCAAATCGCCCCGCCAATGCCGCGCTTTCGGCCCCTGCGCTGAGCCGCCGCGCGCTGCTCGCCGGCCTGCCGCTGTTGCTCGCCGGCTGCGCCGGATTGGGCGTCGATTATGGCAGCCGGCAGGACGGCGGCTTCAACATCCCGCCGGTCGATCTCACCGCTGTCGACACCGGCCTGCTGCGGCAGGAGGTTGCCTGGAAGGGCAAAGACAAGCCGGGCTCAATCGTCGTCAACGTGCCGCAACGCCGGCTCTATCTGGTCGAGGCCGGCGGCAAGGCGCTGCGTTACGGCATCGGCGTCGGCCGCAGCGAAGGCACCAATTTCCGCGGGTCGGCGATCATCGGCCGCAAGGAAAAGTGGCCGCATTGGACCCCGACCGCCAACATGATCGCGGCCATGCCGCGCTATAAGCCTTATGCGGGCGGACTTCGCCGGCGGGCCCGACAATCCGCTCGGCCCGCGCGCGCTTTATCTCTACCGCGACGGCCGCGACACTTTTTTCCGCCTGCACGGCACCACCGAGCCGGAAACCATCGGCACGGCGGTCTCCTCCGGCTGCATCCGCCTGTTCAACCAGGACATCATCGATCTCTACGACCGCGTGAAGGTCGGCACGCGCGTGACGGTGGTGCAGGGGTAAAACGGCCCTTGGGGGCTGTGCGGTGACGGCGGGACTCTGATATAGAGCGACCGCGTCAACGTCGAAAGTAGACAGGGGTGAGATGTCCAAGCAGGCAATGCGCGAGGAAACCGAGCGTCTGGTCAGAGAGGCGCTGGAGCGAAAATCGATCACGGTGACGCAGGGCGACACGCGGATCGAGACGAAGTGCGGAAAGTGCGGCGCGCCGAACCGCATCAAGGCGCCGAGAGGACAAGCCCGCGTCGAATTTGCCTGCAAGGAATGCGGGGCTAAGCAGAAGACGCTTTGACCGGCATGAACGCAGTGCCGCTCAATCCGGCATGGCCGGCCGGCCGAGACATTCCCTGTTTGACAAATCCCTGATTTCCGCAGGAAGGTCTTTTTGTCCTGACAAGAATAAAGCGCCGAAAAATCGTGCGCACGACAGGGAGGAAGAAATGCCAAGGCTCGTGCATCTCATCGTTGCGTTCATTTTTGTGGTGTTCGGCACGGCTTCGGCGATGGCCGCCGACGTGAAGCTGGCCAACGGTACGATGTTGTCCGACAAACCGTTCTACATCGTCACCTATGTCGAGGTTGATCCGGGCCATACCGCCAATGCCAAAAAACTGATCAGCCAGCACAGCGCCGACAGCAAGAAGGACGCCGGCAACCTTCGCTACGAGGCGCTCGAGCGGATCGGTCGCGAGAACCATTTCCTCATTCTGGAGGCCTGGTCCGATCAGGCGGCCCGCGACGCCCATGCCAAGGCCGCGCACACGTTGACTTTCCGCAAGGCGTTGCAGCCGCTGCTCTACAGCCCGTTCGACGAGCGCGCCCATGTCGGTCTGGTCGCCGGCGATCCGTCGAAGGAGCCCAAGCCCGGCAAGGACGCGGTCTACGTGCTGACCCATGTCGACATCATTCCGCCCGAGCAGTTCCCGCCCTGCAAGCGGCAGGTGAGCGAGTCCGGCCCGTGTGGCGACGCTTTGGTGAAGCAACTGGTCGCGGCTGGCCGCCAAGGCAAAGGCAATCTGCGCTTCGATGCGCTTACGCAAGCCAACCGGCCCAACCACATGGAAGTGGTTGAGGTGTGGGAATCGGCGGCCGATCAGCACCAGCACACCGTGACCAAGGCGGTAAAGGATTTCCGCGACGAATTGTCGGCCATCCCGCCGGGCTCGGGCGTGCCGAGCGATCCGACCGTGCTGCTCAATCCGCTGACCGGCAGCCTCTATGACGAGCGGCTGTACCGGGCGGTCGATTGAGGGGGAAGAACGGCCGACCGTCCGTTCATTCCCGCGTAGGCGGGAATCCGGAGGCTAAAATCGCGATGCCAACAGTTTGGCCCGGGGTCCCCGCTTACGCGGGGACGAACGGAGTTGGGAATAGACCTTGGGGGCTTTTGTGGTTCGCCGCAGATCGCCTATATCTGCGGTGAACGGAGTACTCAATTTATGCCCACCCCCGACGCCCCCGCTAAAATCCCCGTCACCGTGCTCACCGGCTATCTCGGCGCCGGCAAGACCACGCTCTTGAACCGTATCTTGTCCGAACCGCACGGCAAGAAATTCGCCGTCATCGTCAACGAATTCGGCGAGATCGGCATCGATAACGAGCTCATCGTCAACGCCGACGAAGAAGTGTTCGAGATGAACAACGGCTGCATCTGCTGCACCGTGCGCGGCGACCTGGTGCGCATCATCGACGGGCTGATGCGGCGCAAGGGCAAGTTCGACGCCATCATCGTGGAGACCACCGGCCTCGCCGACCCCGCGCCGGTGGCGCAGACCTTCTTCATGGACGAGCAGGTCGGCGCCAAGACCAAATTGGATGCGGTGGTCACGGTCGCCGACGCCAAGTGGCTGAAGGAGCGGCTCAAGGACGCGCCCGAGGCCAAGAACCAGATCGCCTTCGCCGACGTCATCCTGATCAACAAGACTGACCTGGTCACACCGGCCGAACTCACCGAAATCGAGGCGCGCATCCGCGGCATCAATCCTTACGCGCGCTTGCATAGGACGGAGCGCGCCAAGATCGACATCGCCGAGGTGCTCGGCCGCAACGCCTTCGACCTCGACCGCATCCTCGACATCGAGCCGGCCTTCCTCGATGCAGGAGAAGCGCACGATCACGACCATGACCATGACCACGATCACGGCGACGGCCATCATCATCACGACCAGGGCGGGCTCAAGCACTATCACGACGAGGACATGCAATCGGTCGCGCTCAGAAACGACAAGCCGCTGAACCCGGACAAGTTTTTCCCCTGGGTGCAGGATCTGGTCGCCACCGAAGGGCAGAAAATCCTGCGCTGCAAAGGCATCCTGTCGTTCAAGGACGATCCCGAGCGTTTCGTGTTCCAGGGCGTACATATGATCCTCGACGGCGACCATCAGCGCGCCTGGGGCGCCGATGAAAAGCGCGACAGCCGCATCATCTTCATCGGCCGCAAGTTGCCGGAAGAAAAAATCCGCCAAGGCTTTGAGGCTTGCGTGGCGTGAGATCAAAATTTGGCCACGCGGCGCGCCCGCTTTCCCTCTCCCACGAGGGGAGAGGGGAAGAGAGATTGCCGAAAGTATTTTGAGACTTTCATGTCCGACACTTCCGTCCCACTTCCTTCGTTCGCCGGCCGCGTCCGCCCGATCGCGGCCGATGCGCCGGTGGTCGGCGTGCATTTCTTGGGCGCCACGCCGGTGTTCGTGCTGGGCGAAGAAGCCTTGTTGTTCGCGGGCGAGGGCGGCGAGAAACGGGTCGCCATCCATGCTGGCGGCATTCTGGCGAGCGCCGCGGACGGCAAACGCATTGTCACCGGCGGCGACGATGGCCATGTGGTCGCCACCGAGCAAAGCGGCGAACATCGCATCCTCGCCAGCGACGATAGACAACGATGGGTCGACCAGATCGCGCTCGGGCCGGACGGTGCCGTCGCCTGGTCGGCCGGCAAGGTTGCACATGTGCTCACCAAAAAGGGCGAGGACCGCCACTATGAGGCGCCGTCAACCGTTGCGGGGCTCGCCTTCGCGCCCAAGGGCCTGCGCACGGCCATCGCGCATTACAACGGGGCTACGCTTTGGTTCCCCAATGCCGCCGGCGCCAAGCCGGAAACGCTCACCTGGAAGGGCTCGCATTTGAGCGTCGCCTTCAGCCCGGACGGCAAATTCCTGGTCACCGCCATGCAGGAGCCCACGCTGCACGGCTGGCGGCTCGCCGACAGCCAGCACATGCGCATGTCAGGCTATACGGCGCGCGTGCGCTCGCTCGGCTGGACGGCGGACGGGGCCTACCTTGCCACTTCGGGCTCCGAGCAACTCATCCTCTGGCCGTTCGACGGCAAGGACGGGCCGATGGGCCGGCAGCCGAAAATCCTCGCCCGCTCGCCGTCGCGCGTTGCCGCCGTCGCCTGCCATCCGCGCCAGCCGGTGGTCGCCATCGGCTATGCCGACGGCGCGGTGAAGCTGGTGCGCATCGACGACGGCGCGCTCATCGAAGTGAAAGCGGCGGGTGCCGCGCCGGTCAGCGCGCTCGGTTGGGATGCCACTGGTCAGAGGCTCGCCTTCGGCACCGAGACTGGCGAAGCCGGCGTGCTAACATTTTAGGCGCCACACCGAGGCTCACACCAGCACGTTCTTGAACTGCCAGGGGTCGCGCTTGTCGAGTTCCTCCGGAAACAGGCCAGGCCGGCCCGAGATTGGCGTCCAGTCGGTGTAGGCGCCGATCACCGGACCGAGATAGGGCATCTGCACTTCGAGGCAGCGCTTGTAGTCCATCTCGTCGGCTTCCACGATGCCGGCCTCCGGGTTCTCCAGCGCCCACACCATGCCGGCGAGCACCGCGGAGGTCACCTGCAGGCCGGTGGCGTTCTGATAGGGCGCCACGTCGCGGGTCTCGTCGATCGAGAGCTGCGAGCCGTACCAGTAGGCGTTCTTCTTGTGGCCGTAGAGCAGCACGCCGAGCTCGTCGATGCCGTCGGCGATCTCGTGCTCGTCCAGAATGTGGATGTCTTTCTGTCGCTTGCCGGCCTGGCCGAAGAATTCGTGCAGCGAGAGCACCGCGTCGTTGCAGGGGTGATAGGCGTAGTGGCAGGTCGGCCGGTAGAGTGTCTTGCGACCTTGCCGCAGCGTGAAGTAATCGGCGATCGAGATCGACTCGTTGTGGGTGACCAGGAAGCCGTATTGCGCCTGCGCGGTCGGCGTCCACGAGCGCACGCGGGTATTGGCGCCGGGCTGTAGCATGTAGATCGCCGCCTGACAGCCGGCTTGGTGCTTGCGGGCGTTCATCGGCATCCATTTCTCGTGTGTGCCCCAGCCGAGTTCGGACGGCTGCATGCCCTCGGACAGGAAGCCCTCCACCGACCAGGTGTTGACGAAGGTATTCATGGACTTGGGCTGCTTGGCGCGCTGGGTGTCGCGCTCGGCGATATGGATGCCTTTGACGCCGGCCTTCTTGGCGAGCCGGCCCCATCCCTCGCGCGTTTTTGGCTCCTTGAATTTGATACCGATGTCGTTGGCGATGTTGAGCAGCGCCTGCTTGACGAACCAGGACACCATGCCCGGATTGGCGCCGCAGCAGCTGACCGCGGTGGGGCCGCCCGGCTTCTTGCGGCGTGCGGCCAGTACCGATTCGCGCAGCGCATAGTTCGAGCGCGCCTCCGGCCCGAGCTTGGAATCGAAATAGAAGCCGGGCCAAGGCTCGACTACGGTATCGATATAGAGCGCGCCGATCTCCCGGCAGAACTCCATGAGTTCGAGCGAGGAGGTGTCGACCGACACGTTCACGCAAAAACCCTGGCCGCCGCCGGCAGTGAGCAGTGGCGCCAGCAGGTGGCGGTAGTTGTCCCGGGTGACCGCCTGATGGATGAAGCGGATGCCGCGCTCGTCGAGTATGCGGCGGTCCTTGTCCTCCGGGTCGATGACCACAAAGCGGCTCTTGTCGAAACTGAGATGTCGCTCGATCAGCGGCAAGGTGCCTTTGCCGATCGAGCCAAAGCCGATCATCACAATGGGACCGGTAATCCGGGCATGCACGGGCCAATTCGTCATTTCGCAGAATCTCCAGCCACCTTTGGGTGATATCCGCCGCAGCGCGCAAACGGAAGGGTAACGCCGGCATTCCCCGTCGGCGTCCACGAAAATTTGCCAGTTTTGCTAGGCCGCGCGCGCCTGCGGCAATGGCGTCAGGCGCCCGGTAGCGCGCACCAGCCCGCTGGCACCCTCGAGCGCGCCGGCAACGAGTTCGTGCGCGAGCAGGCGATGGCGCTCGAACGGACCGGGTAGCCTGAGGCCAGCGGCCTTCTCGGCCGCGAAGCCGAAGCGGCCGTAATAGGGCGCGTCTCCAACCAGGATGACCGCGCCGTGGCCGAGCCGGCGTGCTTCGCGCAAGGCGCGGCGCACCAGGGCGGCGCCGATGCCGCGCTTGCGGCAATCGGTCGCGACCGCCACCGGGCCGAGCAGCACAGCCTGCTGGCCGCTGGCACAGGTCACGTTCCAGAGCCGGGCGGTGCCGATCACGCGCCGGCCGTCGGCGGCGATAAGGCTAAGGCCGTCGGCCGGCAGGCGGCCGTCGCGCAGGCGCTGCGAGGTCTTGCGGGCACGGGTGTCGCCGAAGGCGTCGTCGAGCAGCGCTTCGCGCGCTTTGACGTCGGCCGGCCGTTCTTGACGCAACGTGATCATCTTGCAGTCCTTCCCTGTCCCGCCGCGCGCGCAAGCCGCGCGCCGACGGAACGCTTCCGTTCGAGTTGAGGGGAAGGGGAGGCAGGCGCTACCCGCCTGCCGTCGTTGTCAGATGTGGTAGGTCTTCAGCGGCGCGAAGCCGTTGAAAGCCACCGACGAGTAGGTCGCCGTATAGGCCCCGGTCCCCTCGATCAGCACCTTGTCGCCGATCTCTAGGCTCACCGGCAGCGGGTACGGCTGCTTCTCGTACAGCACGTCGGCCGAGTCGCAAGTCGGTCCGGCCAACACGCAAGGCGCCATGGCGTCGCCGTCCCGAGCCGTGCGGATCGGGTAGCGGATCGACTCGTCCATGGTCTCAGCCAGGCCGCCGAACTTGCCGATGTCGAGGTAGACCCAGCGCACGTCGTCCTCCTCGCTCTTCTTGGAGACGAGCACGACCTCGCTTTCGATCACCCCGGCATTGCCGACCATGCCGCGGCCCGGCTCGATGATGGTCTCCGGGATGCGGTTGCCGAAGTGCTTGCGCAGCGACTTGAAGATGGCGTTGCCGTAGGTCTTCACCGTCGGCACGTTCTTCAGGTACTTGGTCGGAAAGCCGCCGCCCAGGTTGACCATCGACAGGTTCATGCCGCGTTCGCCGCATTCCTTGAACACCGCCGCCGCCGAGGCGAGCGCGCGGTCCCAGGCATGCTGGTTGCGCTGCTGGGAACCGACATGGAACGACACACCATGCGGCTCCAGACCCAGTTTCAGGGCATGTTCGAGCACGTCCACGGCCATGCCGGGCTCGCAGCCGAATTTGCGCGACAGCGGCCATTCGGCGCCGACGCAGTCCGACAGGATGCGGCAGAACACGCGTGAGCCGGGCGCCGCGCGGGCGACCTTCTCAACCTCGGCCTTGCAGTCGACCGCGTAGAGGCGCACCCCGAGCGCGAAGGCGCGCGCGATGTCGCGCTCCTTCTTGATCGTGTTGCCATAGGAGATGCGGTCGGGCGTGGCGCCGGCTGCCAGCGCCAGCTCGGTCTCGGCGACCGAAGCAGTGTCGAAGCAGGAGCCAAGCTTGGCCAACAACGCCAAGACCTCCGGCGCCGGGTTGGCCTTCACCGCGTAGAACACGCGCGTGTCGGGCAACGCCTTGGCGAAGGCATTGTAGTTGTCTTTCACGACGTCGAGATCGACGACGAGGCAAGGCCCGTCCTCGATTCGCTTACGAAGGAACTCGCGGATGCGCTCAGTCATGGCGCTCTCCCCACGGCTAAAGGGGCGGTTTAAGGCCCCTGCTGTCGCGGCTTTCCAAGCTTGCCGCCGCGCGCGATGGGGACGCGCAGGCGATTCCGCTCTTCAACCGCTCATGCTGCCTTGGATTGGAAAGGGGAGACCCCCGTCCGCACGGCCGGCAAAGATGAACAAGCCTCTTCGGTGACCCGGGCCGGTGGTGGAGACCGGCAGAGACCAAGGAAGCCCGATCGTCGTTGCTTTAAGCCGCGTCCCCTGCTGAGAGCAGGGTTTGCCGGTTTCGCCTCCGGCTGCCGGTCAGATTTCTTGGAGAGCTTTGGCTTCTCTCTCCAGGCGGCTGGCGGGCCTCTTGTCCCGCTACCTACCGACCGACACACGGCCACAGGCACGTGCGAATTTGGGCAACATTGAAATAACAAATTTTTCGCGCGATGCAAGAGAAATAGTTCCCTGCACGCCAAAACTTTCTTAACAGTTTATTTCGGTGACGGTCGCGCGCGTCACTGACGCGCGGTGAACGGCTCGATACGGTGCGCGTTGCGGATGAACTGCGCCATGACGGCGATGCCGCAGAGCACGAACACGCCGTCGAGGATGTGCTGCCCGATGCTGCCGAGATCGAACAGCGTGGCGATCGCCCACGAGCCGGCGAAGGCGGCGCCGAACACCTCAGCGCCGATCAGAATGGCGGCGCTGATCACGGTGATGACATTGAGCCAGACGATGCGGCGGTCTTGAGCCATGCGGCGCTCCTTTGAACTGGCCGCAATGTTCACGAATCCGGTCGCTGAATCAAGTCCATAGCGGCGCTGCCGGGATTGATCTTGGTCATGGCCGCAGCCGGCCAAAGCGGCGAGATTTCAACTATGTCGGTCGCCAGCGCGCTCAAGACGATCCGTCCGTTCCTCGCCGGCCTGGTGGCGCTCGGACTCGCCGCCGGCTTTGCCGCCAAGCTCGCCAGCTTGAGCGGCTGGCCGCCGTCGATCTGGGCCGCCGTCACCCTGCCGGTGCTGCTCGCTTTGTTAACCGAGATCGTAACCAGCTTGCGCCGCGGCGATCTCGGGCTCGACATCGTCGCCGCGCTGTCGATGACCGCGGCGCTTGCCGTCGGGGAGAACCTCGCCGCGGCCATCGTCGCGCTGATGTATGCCGGCGGCCAGTACCTGGAGGGCTTTGCCGAGCGGGCGGCCCGGCGCGAGATGACCGCGCTGCTGTCGCGGGTGCCACGCACCGCCATGCGGCACCGGGACGGGCAGTTGGAGGAGGTTGCGCTCGATCTCATCGTGCCCGGCGACCGCTTGCTGGTCCGCCAGGGCGACGTGGTGCCGGTGGACGGCACGGTCGCCGAGGGGGTGGCGGTGCTCGACCAGTCGGCGCTGACCGGCGAATCGCTGCCGGCCCAGCACCGCAGCGGCGAACAGGTCCTGAGCGGCTCGACCAATGTCGGCGACGCGTTCGATCTCAAGGCCGCGCGGCGGGCGGCGGAAAGCACCTATGCCGGCGTTATCCGCCTGGTGGAGGCGGCGCAGCGATCGCGCGCCCCGATGTCGCGGATGGCCGACCGCTACGCGATCGTATTCCTGGCGGTGACGGTGGTGCTGGCAGGCGGCGCCTGGGCGCTCAGCGGCGATGCCGTGCGGGCGGTGGCCGTGCTGGTGGTGGCGACGCCCTGTCCGCTCATCCTGGCGGTGCCGGTGGCGATCGTCGCCGGCCTGTCGCGCGCGGCCAAGCTCGGCATCCTGATCAAGGGCGGCAAGGCGATCGAGACGCTCGCCCGGGTGCGCGCGCTGGTCATCGACAAGACCGGCACGCTGACCCACGGCCAGGCCCAGATCGTCGCCATAAGGGTGACCGACAGTGTCGCGCCCGACGAGCTGCTGCGTATTGCCGCCTCGCTCGACCAGGCCAGCAAGCACATCATCGCGCAAACCATCGTCGCCGAGGCGCACCGCAAGGGTCTGGCGCTCGCCGTCCCGACCGAGGTGGTGGAGACGCCCGGCGAGGGCATCGCCGGCCGCGTCGAGGGCCGCCCGGTGCTGGTCGGCGGTCCGCGCTTTATTGCCGGCAAGGTCGCCGACTCCGGCCTTGCCACCTTGGGGCGCGACCGGGCGCCCGGCGCGCTCGCGGTTGGCGTCGCGGTCGACGGCAAGCTCGCCGGCCTGATGATCCTCGCCGACGAGCTGCGCGCTGGCACGCAGGCGCTGCTCGGCGAGCTGCGCGCGCTCGGCATCGAGCGCATCGTGCTGGCGACCGGTGACCGCCACGAGGTCGCGCAAGCGGTGGCCAACGGCCTGTCGATCGACCTGGTGCGCTCGGAACTGACGCCGGACCAGAAGATTCTGGTGGTGCTGTCGGAGCGCAAGAACGGTCCGGTGATGATGATCGGCGACGGCGTCAACGACGCACCGGCGCTGGCCGCGGCCGATATCGGGCTGGCGATGGGCGCCAAGGGCGCGGCCGCCTCGGCGGAAGCGGCCGACGTGGTGCTGCTGGTCGATCAGCTCGACCGCGTGCTGCCGGCCATCCGCATCGCGCGCCGCTCGCGCTACATCGCCTTGCAGAGCGTGATCGCCGGCATGGGGCTGTCCATCCTCGCCATGATCGCGGCGGCGCTCGGCTATATCGCGCCGGTCGAGGGCGCGCTGTTGCAGGAAGCGATCGACGTGGCAGTCATTTTCAATGCGCTGCGGGCGTTGCGCGGGTGACAAGCGGCGCGTTCATGTTTAGATGAACGGCATGACCCGCCCGACATCCGCTTCCGAAAATCCCCTGCTCACCGACTGGACCGGCCCGTTCGGCCTGCCGCCGCTTACCGAGATTAAGCCGGAACATTTCCGCCCCGCTTTTGACCGGGCCTTGGCCGTCCACCGCGCCGAGATCGACGCCATCGCCGCCGACCCGGCCAAGCCAAGCTTCGACCAACACCATCGAAGCGCTGGAGAAGAGCGGCCGCGACCTCGACCGCGTCTGCAACGTATTCTTCGTGCTGGCCGGCGCCCATACCGGCGAGGCCATCGAGGCCATCGAGCGCGAAATATCGCCGCTGCTCGCCCGCCATAGCAATGCGATGTATCTCGACCGCGCGCTTTATGCCCGCATCGCCGACCTCTTCGCCCGGCGCGACAGCCTCGGCCTTTCCGCCGAGCAGGCGCGCGTGCTCGACCGCTATCACACCCGCTTCGTGCGCGCCGGCGCCGCGCTCGACAAACCGGCGCAGGACCGCTTGGCGGCGATCAACGAGCGGCTGGCAAGCCTCGGCACCCAGTTCGGCCAGAACGTGCTGGCGGACGAGAAAGCCTATGCGCTGCTGCTGGACGGAGGGCGACCTTGCCGGCTTGCCCGATTTTGCCCGCGCTGCGGCGCGCGCAGTGGCGCAAGAGCGCGGCGCGCCCGGCAAATATGCCATCACGCTCGCGCGCTCCTCGTGCGAAAGCTTCCTGCAGTTCTCCACGCGGCGCGACCTGCGCGAGAAAATCTTCCAGGCCTGGATCAAGCGCGGCGAAAACGGCGGCGCGACCGACAACCGCGCGCTCATCGCCGAGATCGTGGCTTTGCGCGGCGAACGGGCCAAGCTCCTGGGTTTTGCCACCTACGCCGACTATCGGCTCGACGATCAGATGGCCAAGACCCCGCTAGCCGCGCGCAAGCTGCTCGACGAGGTCTGGGGCCGCGCGCGCGCCAAGGCCGCGCGCGAGCGCGACGCGCTGCAGGACATGATTTCGGCAGAGGGCGGCAATTTCGCGCTCGAAGCCTGGGACTGGCGCTACTACGCCGAGAAACTGCGCAAGGCGCAATACGAATTGGATGAGGCCGAGATCAAGCCTTACTTCCAGCTCGACAAGATGATCGAGGCCGCGTTCGAGACCGCGCGCCGGCTGTTCGGCCTCACCTTCACGGCCGTCGACGTGCCGCTCTATCACCCGGACGCGCGCGCCTGCGAGGTGACGGACGCGGCCGGCCGCCATGTCGGCCTGTTCATCGGCGATTATTTCGCGCGCGCGTCCAAGCACTCGCGGCGCCTGGATGACCTCGCTGCGCGATCAGGAAAAACTCGCTCGGCGACGTTCGTCCCGATCATCCTCAACGTCTGCAATTTCTCCAAGCCGGCGGCTGGCGAGCCGGCGCTGCTGTCGTTCGACGACGCCCGCACGCTGTTCCACGAATTCGGCCACGCCCTGCACGGCCTATTGTCGGACGTGACCTATCCGCTGCTCGCCGGCACCGCGGTGCCGAGCGATTTCGTCGAGCTGCCCTCGCAGCTTTACGAGCATTGGCTGGAAGTAGCCGGAGATTTTGCAGGAATATGCGCGCCATGCCGCGACCGGCGAGCCGATGCCGAAAGCGCTGCTCGATCGGCTGCTCGCCACGCGCACCTTCAACCAGGGCTTCGCGACGGTGGAATACACCGCCTGCGCGCTGGTCGATCTCGATCTTCATGCGCTTGCGCGATACGGCCAAGCTCGATGTCAGCGCAATTCGAGCGCGACGACCTCGCCGCGCATCGCACATGCCGGCGGAAATCGTCATGCGCCACCGGCTGCCGCATTTCCAGCATCTGTTCTCCGGCAGCGGCTATGCGGCCGGCTATTACTCCTACATGTGGTCGGAGGTGCTCGACGCCGACGCCTTCGAGGCGTTCGAGGAAACCGGCGACGTCTTCGATCCCGCCACCGCGCAGCGCCTGCGCGACTACATCTATGGCGCCGGCAATCTGCGCGATCCGGCGCGAGGCCTACATTGCCTTCCGCGGCCGGCTGCCGGCGGTCGATGCGCTGCTTAAGAAGCGCGGTCTCGCCGACGCCGTGCCGGCATGAACCTGCATACCGCCGGCCATCGCCGCGGCGTCGTCGCGCGCCGCATGCGGCCGCCGTCGAGGACGGCCGCGCGATCCTGGCCGAAGGCGGCAACGCCATCGAGGCGATGCTGGCCATGGCGGCCTCGATCGCCGCGGTCTATCCGCACATGAACCATATCGGCGGCGACGGCTTCTGGCTGATCCGCGAGCCCGCGGGCCGCGTGCGCGCGCTGATGGGGGCAGGGCGCGCCGGCGCACACGCGACGCCGCGGCTTTATCGCGACGCCGGTCACGACGAAATCCCGGCGCGCGGGCCGCTCGCCGCGCTCACCGTGCCGGGCGCGGTGGCGGCCTGGATGCTCGCGCAAGAGGCGGCCAAAGCGCACGGCGGCAGGCTGCCGCTCGACGTGCTGCTGGCGCCCGCGATCAAGCACGCGCGCGAGGGCTACGCGGTGACGCGCAGCCAGGCGCGGCTGACGGTCGAGAAATATGCCGAGCTGGAAACCGCGCCGGGCTTCCTGCAGGCCTTCCTCGTCGACGGCAAGCCGCCGGAGGCCGGCGCTCGGCTCAAGCAGAGCGCCTTCGCCGCCACGCTCGAGCATCTCAGCCACGCCGGCCTCGACGATTTCTATCGCGGCGATGTCGGCCGCGAGATCGCCGCCGATCTTGGAGCGCATCGGCAGCCCGGTGACGCGCGCCGATCTGGAAAAATTCGAGGCAATCGTCGCCGAGCCGCTCAGCGTCGCACGTTCAAGCCGGCACGCTCTACAATGCGCCGCCGCCGACGCAAGGGCTGGCGTCGCTGATGATCCTGGCGCTGTTCGAGCGCCTGCGCGTCGCGCAGGCCGAAAGCTTCGAGCACATCCACGGCCTGGTCGAAGCGACCAAGCGCGCCTTCCGGGTGCGCGACCGCGTCGTCACCGATCCCGACAAGATCGCACGTCGATCTCAATCAGTTCCTCGCGCCGGCCTTGCTCGATGCCGAAGCCGGCAAGATCGACGGCAAGAAAGCCGCGCCCTGGCCGGCGCCCGACGCGCAAAGGCGACACCGTCTGGATGGGCGCGGCCGACGCCTCGGGCCTCGTCGTCTCCTACATCCAGTCGCTCTATTGGGAGTTCGGCTCCGGCTGCGTGCTGCCGGCGACCGGCGTGCTGATGCAGAACCGCGGCTCGAGCTTTTCGCTCGACCCGAGCGCGCTCAACGCGCTCGCGCCCGGCCGCCGCCCGTTCCACACGCTCAACCCGGCGCTGGCCGCGCTCAAAGACGGCCGCATCATCGCCTACGGCACCATGGGCGGCGACGGCCAGCCGCAAACGCAGGCCGCGGTGTTCACGCGCTATGTCAATTTCGGCCAGCCGCTCGAACGGCGCTCGACGCGCCGCGCTGGCTGCTCGGCCGCACCTGGGGCTCGACGCACACCAATCTGCGGCTGGAGCAGCGCTTCGACGGCAATCTGGTCGATCGGCTTGATGTCGGCCGGCCACGATGTCGAGGTGCTGGGCGAGGCCTACTCCGACACCATGGGCCACGCCGGCGCCGTCGTCCTGCATGCCGACGGCACGCTCGAAGGCGGCCACGATCCGCGTGCCGACGGCGGCGCGGCGGGGGTGTGATCTCCCTCTCCCCGCGCTTGCGGGGAGAGGTAAAGGCAACGCAACACTGTTACACGCCCCCATTTCGCCGCACTCCATGATAATGTGCGCCTGCATGACCGCTTCCCTCCGCATTTCGCTTCTCATATTGGCCAGCCTCGCCTTCGCCGCCCCAGCGCGTGCGCATCCGCATGTCTGGGTGACCATGCACACCGAACTGGTTTATGCGCCGGACGGCAGCATCACCGGCGTGCGCCACCATTGGGCGTTCGACGACATGTTCTCAGTCTTCGCCACGCAAGGCCTAGAGAGCAAGGAGAAGGGCAAGTTCACCCGCGAAGAGCTGGCGCCGCTCGCCAAGGTCAATGTCGAGTCGCTGAAGGAATATGACTACTTCACCTTCGCCACCGCCGACGGCAAGAAGACGCCGCTTACTGACCCGGCGCCCGGCTACTGGCTCGACTACAACGATTCCGTCCTCACGCTGAATTTCACGCTGCCGTTCAAGACACCGGTGAAGGCCAAGGAGCTCAAGGTCGAGGTCTACGATCCGACCATTTTCGTCGATTTCGAATGGGCCAAGGACAATCCGGTGCATCTCGTCGGCGCGCCGCACTGCAAGGCCGACGTGGTCAAGCCGCGTGAAATGACTTTTGCCGAAGGCAAGGCGTTGAGCACGATTCCAGCCGATCAGCAGAACACGACGATGGCTATTGGCGCGCAATTCGCCAACAAGATCCTGGTGCATTGTCCGTAGGTGAAGCTGACGCGTAAGCGGGGCGGCGTGCGTGCACGGAGAAACGTAAATGATGTCCGGCCGGCGCTCCACCTTGGCGCAATGCGCGCTGTTCCTTGTTGTCATGCTGCTGGTCGCCGGCGCGCTCGACGCCGCGCTGGCGCAGCCGTTCGGCATGTCGCGCGGCTCGGCACCGCCCGAGCTCGGCGGCATTACCGGCTGGGTGCTCGCCAAGCAGGCCGAATTCTACCGCATGCTGTCGGGCACCATCCGCGCCGCCAAGACCGACGGCAGCGCCGCCTATACGCTGATGGGCATCTCGTTTGTGTACGGCATCTTCCACGCCGCCGGCCCCGGCCACGGCAAGGCGGTGATCTCGTCCTATTGGTCGCCAATGACGAGACCTGGCGGCGCGGCATCGCGCTGTCGTTCGCCTCGGCGATTTTGCAGGCGCTGACCGCGATCGTCATCGTCGGCATCGCCGCGGTGCTGCTCAACGCCACCGCGCACGCGATGGGCAACACGGTGCGCATTGTCGAAATGGTGAGCTATGCGCTGATCGTGCTGATCGGCCTGCGGCTTGCTGTGGGTGAAGGGCCGCGCCTTGCTGCACCTGCTGCGGCCGCAGGCGCAGCACGATCATGCGCACGATCACGATCATGACCACGGCCATTCGCACGGCCACGCGCACGGGCATTCGCACGGCCACGATCACGCGCAGGATCACGATCACGGCGACGAGGCGCACGCCTGGGGTCACGCGCACGCGCCGGAGCCGAGCGAGCTGAAAGGCCCGCACTGGCTGCGGCGCGGGCTCACCGCCATCGTCGCGGTCGGTTTGCGGCCCTGTTCGGGCGCCATCATCGTGCTGGTGTTCGCGCTGGCGCAGGGGCTGTTCTGGATCGGCGTCGCTTCGACCTTCGTGATGGGGCTCGGCACCGCCATCACGGTCGCCGCCGTCGCCACGCTCGCGGTCGCCGCGCGCGGCTTTGCCGGGCGGCTGGCCAAGGGCAAGCCGGGCGCCGGCATGATCTTCCTGCGCGGCGTGGAGACCGCGGCCGCGCTGCTGATCATCGTCTTCGGCGTCGCGCTGCTTACCGGCTACATGGTGAGCGAGCGGATGGTGGGGGTTTAACGGAGATCGTCCGGCCGCAACTCGATCGGCTGGCCGTGCGGGGTGCGGTCGCAGGCGTGGTCCCAAGCATCGCGATACCGATGCAGCGTCTCGCGCGTGGTCACGCCTTTTTCAGCGACGAGTTTCTCCAGCGCGCCAGCCAGTGCGAATAATAGGTCTCGCCGGTGTCGGGATCGCCGGCGGCTTGCGCGCGTTTGATCTCGGCGGCGAGCGCCGCCGCCCATTCGCTCCAGGTGAACAGGCCGCGCTCGTGCAAAGCGAGCGTCATGGCGAAGGCCTGCGCCTCCCACGGCTCGCGGAACACCGGCCCGTCGGCATCGCGCGGGATGCTGGGCACTTCCTGCGTGGCGTGGCGCGCGGCGGCGGGGTCGATCATGCCGTCTCCAGATACGGCTCCCAGGCGTCGACCGACACCGCCACGCGTCGGGTCGCCGTCGGCGCCCCACAATTCGCGGCCGTCGAAGCGCACGGTGTAGAGCCATTGCGGGTTTTCGCCCAAGCCTTGCGCGTTGCTGTCGGGGAAAACGTGGCAGCCGATCACGCGCTCGATCGTGCCCACATGCCCGCGCACGTAACGCGGCAGCCGCGTGTGGGTGAGCGGATTGATATTCTTCGCGCGCACTTGGTCGCCTGCCTTGAACGCAGGCTTCGTGTTGGTCTCGCGCTCGGTCGGCCCGCCACGATAAAGCACCTGCGCCACGTCGCCGGGCGACAGCGATGCGCGCGACCGGTTTCGCCGGATGCAGCGAATGGCCGGCGGCGATCTCGTCGTCGCCGACCAGCGCGCGCTCCTTCAGCATGGTCTCAAGCCCTGCGAACCAGAGCTGGTAATAGCTCATCGAGAGATATTCGGCCGGATCGCGGTTCTCGCGCGTAAAGCGCGACATGTCGATGTTCCATTTCCCCGGCGTCGCCATCGCCAGCGTGAGCGCGAAGGCGCGCTTTTCCCACTCGGCATGGAACACCGGCTCGTTCGGCTCCGGCTCGACCTTGCCGAAGCCGTGCATGCCGCCCATGTCCTGCGCGCCGTTCATTTCATGCTTGCCTTCGGCAAGCCGGTGCCGATCATGGAATCGCGCGTCACCAGTTCGACAAGTTTTTCTTCGCTCCAGCCCTCGGTGCCGGCGGGCCGCATCGGGATCACCAGATAGCGGATCTCGGCGGTGGAATCCCACACGCGGATTTCGGTGTCCTTGGGCAGGCTGACGCCGAAATCGGCCAGCACGCCGCGCGGATCGGCGACCGCGCGCGAGCGGTAGGGCGCCGACTTGTACCAGACCGGCGGCAGGCCGAGCACCGGCCACGGATAGCAGGAGCACAGCGTGCACACGACCATGTTGTGCCGCTTGGGCGTGTTCTCCAGCGCGACGATGTGTTCGCCCTGCCGTCCGGCGTAGCCGAGCTCGGCGATGGCCGGTGTGGCATCCTTGAACAGCCGCGCGCGATAGGCCGGATCGGCCCAGGCTTTCGCCACCACGCGCGCGCCGTTGCGCGGGCCGACCTTCTTCTCGTAGGTCTCGATCAAGAGATCGAGCGCGGCCGGATCGACATAGCCTTTTTCGGTCAGCACGGTTTCCAGCGCGCGCACGCGCAACTGGGTTTCCGAGAGCTCGGAATGGTCGTGATCGTGGTGGTGGTCGTGGGTCATGCGGGTATTTTAGCGGATACGTGCACTTTGTGTCATCATCCGCGAAAGCGGACGATCCAGTAACCCCGGTATTGCAATAAATCGACAGGCCGGGGTTACTGGATGGCCCGCCTTCGCGGGCATGACAACGGACCGCGCGATGAACGCTTTGGCCGACCGCATCGACCGCCTGACCACGGCTATCGGGCGCGCGGTGGCATGGCTGGCGCTGGCGATCGTACTGTTGCAATTCTCCTTGGTCATCGCGCGCTATCTGTTCGGTCTCGGCTCGATCTGGGCGAGCGAAACGGTGATCTACGCCCACGCCACGCTGTTCATGCTGGCGGCTGCCTGGACGCTAAAGGCCGGTGGTCATGTGCGGGTCGACGTGTTCTACGCCGAGGGTTCGGCGCGCACGAAAGCCGTCGTCGATCTCTGCGGCGCATTGCTGCTACTGCTGCCGTTCGCCTTCGTGCTGGTCTGGCTGTGCGTGCCTTACGCGGCGCGCTCGTGGGCGATCCTGGAGCGCTCGCAGGAAACCAGCGGCTTGCCGCTGCTGTTCGTACTCAAGACGCTGATCCCGCTGTTCGCGATCCTGATGGCGCTGCAAGGCATCGCGCAGGCAATCCGGGCGGCGGCCGTGCTGAGGCCGCACTGATGCCGCTTTCGGACATACTCGCCATCCTCATGGTCGCCGCGGTGATCGCCGCGCTGATGGCCGGATATCCGGTGGCGTTGACGCTCGCCGGCGTATCGCTCGCCTTCGCCATCCTCGGCCACGCCCTCGGCGCCATGAGCTTCGCCATCCTCGGCGCGCTGCCGCAACGCATCTTCGGCGTGATGACCAACGACGTGCTGCTGGCGATCCCGCTGTTTATCTTCATGGGCGTGATGCTCGAACAGTCGCGCATCGCCGAGGATCTGCTCGAGCGCATGGGCCGGATGTTCGGCTCGATGCGCGGGGGCCTGGGCTATTCCGTGGTGATCGTCGGCGCGCTGCTGGCGGCCTCGACCGGTATCGTCGGCGCCACCGCGGTGACCATGGGGCTGATCATGCTGCCGGCGATGCTGCGGCACGGCTACGATCCGCGGCTGGCCGCCGGCACGGTGGCGGCTTCCGCCACGCTGGCGCAAATCGTGCCGCCCTCGACCGTGCTGGTCGTGCTCGGCGACCAGCTCAACAACGCCTATCAGTCGGCGCAGCTCGCGAAAGGCGCATTCGCGCCCAGTGCGATCTCGGTGAGCGACCTGTTCGCCGGCGCCATCCTGCCCGGGCTGCTGCTGATCGGACTTTATCTTGCGTATCTGATCGCGATGGCCGCGCTGAAGCCGCAAAGCTGTCCGGCCGTCAGCGCAACAGCCGCGCCCGAGTCGTCCGGATTGCTCGACGCCTTGCTGGCGCCCATCGTGCTGATCGCTGCGGTGCTCGGCTCGATCCTCTATGGCGTCGCGACGCCGACCGAAGCGGCAAGCGTCGGCGCCGTCGGCGCCATACTGCTCGCCGCGCGCAAAGCGCGCCTGCGCGGGCTCATGATGCCGGTCGTTGAGAAGACCACTCAGATCACCGCCATGATCTTCCTCATCCTGATCGGCGCCACGCTGTTCAGCCTGGTGTTCCGCGCGCTCGGCGGCGATGTGATGGTGCATCGCGCGCTCACCGACCTGCCCGGCGGCGTCAATGGCGCGGTGCTGGCGGTGATGCTGGCGATCTTCCTGCTCGGCTTCGTGATGGACGCCTTCGAGATCATCTTCGTGGTGGTGCCGATCGTGGCGCCCGCGCTGTTGCAGATGCCCGGCGTCGATCCGGTTTGGCTCGGCATCATGATGGCGCTGAATTTGCAGACCTCCTACATGCACCCGCCGCTCGGGCCGACGCTGTTTTATCTGCGCGGGGTGGCGCCGCCCGCGATCAGTACAAGGCATATCTATATCGGCATTATTCCCTTCGTGCTGATCCAGCTTGTCGCGCTGGTAGTACTCTGGTCCGCGCCGGGGCTTGCGACGGCGCTGCCGCATGCGCTTTATGGTGCCCGGTAAAGGAAACGCCGATGCTCGAGCTCTACCATCACGGTTCTTCCGTCTGCGCCGCCAAGGTGCGGCTGGTGCTGGCGGAGAAGGGGTTGGGCTGGAAGGGCCATTACCTCGACATTCTCAAGGGTGACCAGTTCGAGCCCGCCTATATGAAGCTCAATCCGAAGGCGGTGGTGCCGACCCTGGTGCATGACGGCAAGGTGCTCACCGAATCGACCGTCATCTGCGAATATCTCGACGAGGTTTTTCCCGACCCGCCGCTCAAGCCCGCCGACGCCTACGACCGGCACCGCATGCGGCTGTGGACCAAGGCGGTCGACGAGGAAGTCCATCCCGCTTGCGCCGAGGTCACCTTTGCGTCGACCCACCGGCATACGCTCGCCCGGCTGCCGCCGGCCGATCTCGCGCGCTTTCTGGCCAGCACGCCGCCGCAGTCGGTAACGCCGACCTGGCATGCGCGCAAAAAGGAGATCGTGACGCTTGGTTTCACCGCACCCGGAATCGACAAGCCGTTCCGGCTCTACGATCGCTATTTGCAGAAGATGGAAGAGGCGCTGGCCGACGGGCCCTGGCTCGCCGGCGACATCTTTTCGCTCGCCGATATCGGCATGGCGCCCTATGTCAACCGGCTCGACATGCTGGGCATGTCCGCGATGTGGGAAATGAGCCGGCCGCGGCTGACCGACTGGTTTGTCCGGGTGAAAGCGCGCAGCAGTTTCCAGCCCGCATTCATGCAATGGTTCCCGGCGCAATTGGCCGCCGATCTTGCGACTTTCGGGGCGCAAAGCTGGCCGGAAGTACGGCGTATTCTGGCGGCGTGAAGGAGGCGCGGTATGAAAGCCGCCGAGATGTTCAGCCTTAAAGGCCGCGTGGCGCTGGTGACCGGCGCCTCCAGCGGGCTGGGCGCACAATTCGCCAAGGCGCTGGCCGATAACGGCGCCGCCGTCGCGCTGGTGGCGCGGCGCGCCGACCGGCTCAAGGCCCTCAAGGTCGAGATCGAAGGCAAAGGCGGCAAGGCCGTCACTATCGAAGCCGACGTGACCGACCGCGCCGCCATGGCGCGCGCTTTCGATGCCGCCGAAAAGGCCTTCGGCACCGTCACCATTCTCATCAACAATGCGGGCATTGCGCAGTCCTCGCGCCGCGCGGTCGAGGTGACGGAAGAGGAATGGCGCAAGGTGCTGAGCGTCGATCTCGACGCGGTGTTCTACAACGCGCAGGAAGCCGCGCGCCGCATGCTGGCGGCGAAGACGCCGGGCGCGATCGTCAACATCGCTTCGGTGCTCGGCTTCGGCGTCTCCAAGGGCGTCGCGGCCTATGCCGTTGCCAAGGCCGCCGTGGTGCAGGTCACCAAGGCGCTGGCCGTGGAACTGGCGTTCAAGGGCGTGCGCGTCAACGCCATCGCGCCCGGCTGGTTCGTCACCGAGATCAACGACAAATATCTCACCGGCGAGACGGGCGAGACATTAAAGCGCGCGATCCCGATGGGCCGATTCGGCAAACAAGGCGACCTCGACGGCGCGCTGCTGTTGCTTTGCTCCGAGGCCGGCAGCTACATCACCGGCGCGACTATCGTGGTCGACGGCGGCCAGGTGGTGATGATTTCAGGGTAAGGAAACGAAAAATGGACTTCACGCTTCCCTCCGAAATCGAATCCATCCGCCTGCGCGTGCGCGACTTCGTCGCCGAGCATGTGCTGCCGCTGGAAGCCGATCCGGAAAACTTTACCGAGCACGAGAACATCCCGGCGGCCCGCCTCGCTCCCGTGCGCGAGAAGGCCAAGAAGGCCGGCCTGTGGGCGCCGCAGGTGCCGAAGGAATTCGGCGGCATGGGGCTGCCGATCGTCGGCTGGGCGGCGATCTACGAGGAGGCGGCGCGCTCGATCTTCGGTCCGCTCGCCATCCATTGCATGGCGCCCGACGACGGCAACATGAATTTGCTCGCCAAGGCCGGCACGCCGGCACAAAAGGAAAAATGGCTGCGGCCTCTGGCGGAAGGCAAGTTTCGCTCGGCCTTCGCCATGACCGAGCCGCATCCCGGCTCCGGCTCCGATCCCGGCATGATGCTGACGCGCGCCGAAAAGAAAGGCGACCGCTACATCGTCAAGGGCCACAAGTGGTTCATCACCGGCGCTGAGGGCGCCGCACCATTTCATCCTGATCGCGCGCACCTCCGACGAACCGCGCCGTGGCCTCACCGCGTTCCTCTATCACAAGGACCAGCCCGGCTGGCGCATCCTGCGCCGCATCCCGATCATGGGGCCGCACGAGCACGGCGGCCATTGCGAGATCGAATATGACGGCTTGGAAATCCCGGCCGAAAATGTGCTGCTCAGGGAAGGCGACGGCCTGCGCGTGACGCAAATCCGCCTCGGCCCGGCGCGGTTGACGCATTGCATGCGCTGGCTCGGCTTTGCCAAGCGCTGCATGGAGATCGCGCAGGATTATGTCGGCAAGCGCGAGCGCCTTTGGCATGAAGCTCGCCGACCGCGAGGGCATCCAGATCAAGCTCGGCGAGGTGGCGCACCAGATCGAGATCGGCCGTCTGCTCACCATGCACGCGGCCTGGAAGCTCGACCAGGGCGACCGCGCGCGCAAGGAAGTCTCCATGGCCAAGGTGCAGGTCGCCGACGCGCTGCATAACGCCGCCGACGTCGCCATCCAGCTCAACGGCGCGCGCGGCTATTCCAAGGACACCATCCTGGAATGGGTCTACCGCTACGCCCGCGCCGCGCGCCTGGTCGACGGCGCCTCCGAAGTGCACAAGATGGTGCTCGCCCGCTTCATGCGCGAGGAGGGGCGGGATTTCTGGAAGTGGGGGTAGGCCGGTTGTCTCCCATCCGCCGTCATTGCCGGGCTTGACCCGGCAATCCATGAAGCATGTCGGCGAAGACAGCCTTAGCTGAGAATCTCAATTGTAGCGCGGCATCATGGATGCCCAGGTATCAAGCCCGGGCATGACGCCGAGAATGGCGTGGCGGCATCATAGACGACTGCTAACTCCGATACCCGGTATCGACCGCATCGAGCATCCGTAGATAGGCCGGCCAGTCGGAACTGCCGCGGCCGGAGTCGTGGTGCGCGAATTGCTCGGCGGTCTTGGCGCAGACGTCGGCCGGAATTTCGAGCAGCTCGGTGCCGGTTGCTTCCATCTTGAGCTGGATGTCGGCGGCCGTGAGCAGGTACTTCATCAGCACGAAGGCCTCGCGTGCGGTCTGGCCGACCGTGAGCATGCCGTGATGCTGCATGATCAAAGCGCGGTTGCCGCCCAGGTCCTTGTTGATGCGCGCGCGCTCGTCGAAATCCTCGGTGATGCCTTCGTAAGCGTGATAGCCGACGCGCTTATAAAATCGCAGCGCCTGTTGTGAGACCATGCGCAAGCCGTGCTTGAGGCCCGCCAGTGCCGTGCCGTTCTCGGTGTGCACATGCACCGCGCAATTCACATCGTCGCGCGCGCTCAACACGCCGCCATGCAGCGTGAAGCCGGGCCGGTTGACGCCGGATTTCTCGTCCAGGTCCTGGTCCATGTTGACCTTGACCAGGTTCGACGCCGTCACCTCGGTGTAGAGCAATTCGTGGCGTTTCATCAGGAAGTTCCGCGGCTCGCCCGGCACCCGCATGGAGGAGTGGTTGTAGATCACGTCGTCCCACCCATAGTGGGCGAGCAGCCGATAGACGGCGGCGAGATCGACCCGCACCTGCCATTCACCCTGTGAAATTCCGGCCGGGATCGCTGCTGCAATCTTGGCGTGTTCGTTCATTGGGGGCGTCCTCCAATTCGCGCGTAGACTATCATACCGTCCGCGCTTGGCCAGATCGCGCCGCACCAGTATAGAGAAAGCCTAAATGGCCAAGCCAATTCAAATCCGCATGGGCGGCTACGGACCGCCCACCACCGGCTTCAGCAAAGCGCTGAAATTCATCGGCTACAAATTACAGGCCGAATTCGGCGATAATGTCGACATCAAATACGTCTGGAACATTATGGATCTCGGCTTCAAGGCCGAAGATATTGTGTGGCTGGTCGAGCACGGGCTGCTCACGCTCGGCTACCAGTCGTCCAGCTATTTGACCGACCGCGTGCCGGAATTGGGCTTTGTCGACCTGCCGTTCCTGTTCGCCAATAACAACCAGGCCCGCGCCGCCATGGACGGCATTCTCGGCGACTATCTTGTGCGCAAGATCGAAGACCGTGTCGGCTTTCGCGTGCTCGGCTGGTTCGAGAACGGTTTCCGCCACATCTCCAACCGGCTGCGGCCGGTGCATGTGCCCACCGACCTCAAGGGCATGAAAATCCGCGTGCTGCCGAGCGAAGTGCAGAAGCGCACCTTCGAATTGCTCGGCGCGGTGGCGATGCCGATGGATCTCTCCGAAGCCATCGCCATGATCAAGGCCGGCACTTTGGACGCCCAGGAAAATCCGCTGGCCAATACCGTGACCTACGGCGTGCACAATTTCCACAAGTTCCATACCCTCACCAATCACTTCTATATTTCGCGCCCCATCTTCCTGCACGGTGCCTCGTTCGACGCCTGGCCGACCGATCTCAAGCAAGCGCTGCAGAAGGCGGTGACGGAAGCGGTCATCTTCCAGCGCAAGCTCGCGCTCGAAGAGCAGGAGCAAGCGCGCAAGACCATCGCGGAGGCCGGCTGCGAGATCGTCGAGCTTAGCGCCAGCGAGCACGCCGCCTTCGTCGCCGCGGTGGCGCCGCTCACCTCCGACGCGGGCAACATGTATGGCGAGGAGATTTTTAGCCTGCTGCCGAAACCGTAAGGTGTAACGGTCGCCCGCATTGACTCCTGCTGACACGACCGGCTGAAATGCCTCCTAACGAAGGAGCAAAATGCATGAATCGCCGCCATCTTGTTCTCGCGGGCGTTGTTTGCGCGCTGCTTGCCCTATCCGCTGCGCCGCTGCGCGCGCAGCCGGTACCGAGCACGGTTCGCATCGTGTTTCCTTTCGCGCCCGGCGGTTCCGGCGATGCGCTCGCACGTCTGGTCGCCGACCAGATGAGCAAGACGCTCGGCAACACCGTGATCGTCGAAAATCGCACCGGCGGGGCCGGCCGCATCGGGGTGCGCGAGGTGATGCGGGCGGCGCCCGACGGCGCCACGCTGCTGCTCACGCCGATTGCGCCGATGTCGGTCTATCAGCATGTCTACAAGTCGCTCGAATACGATCCGATCAAGGACTTCGTGCCGGTGTCGCAGCTTTGCACTTTCGATTTCGGCATTGCAGTCGGGCCGCAGGTCGAGGCCAAGACCCTGAAAGAGCTGGTCGCCTGGGTGAAGGCGCATCCCGACAAAGGCAATTTCGGTATCCCGGCGGTAGGAACGCTGCCGCACTTCCTCGGCGTGATGTTCAGCCGTGCCGCCGGGCTCAATCTCACGCATGTGCCCTATCGCGGGTCGGCGGCGGCCTTGGCCGACGTGATCGCCGGCCACATCGCGATGATCGTCACCACCACGGCCGATCTGGTGCAGATGCACAAGGCGGGCCGCATCCGCGTGTTGGCGACCTCCGACCAGCAGCGCTCGCCGTTTCTGCCCGACGTTCCGACTTTCCGCGAGGCCGGCTATGACCTAGTCGGCGCCGGCTGGTACGGCGTGTTCGCGCCGGCGAAAACCCCGCCCGCGCTGATCGAGCGTTACAGCAAGGCGATGGCGGCGGCGGTGCGCGTGCCGGAGATTAAAGCCAAACTGCTCGTTTTCGGCATGGCTCCCACCGGAACGAGCGCGGCCGAGTTAGCGCGCATCCAGAAGGCCGATTCCGCCATCTGGGCGCCGGCGATCCAAGCCTCCGGATTTACCGCGCGCGATTGAAACGAACAGGCCAGCCGATCTTGCGCATGCGATGCCGAAGACGTGGCCCATCATACCTTTGTCATGGCCGGGCTTGTCCCGGCCATCCCGCTTAGGGACGCGCTGCCTTCCTCAGCGAGATCACCGGGACGCGCGCCTTCGGCGCGGCCCGGTGATGACAGTTAAGAGTATTCCGATTCGTTTAACGATCCGGAAGGCATAATGCGCTTGTCGCAATTCTAAGATTTACGTCGCCGAAACCACTCTCTTGCTAAGAGAGCGGCCATGCATTCCCCGACACCGGCGGCCAGTATGAGTCAGCGTCCCATCGCGCTCGCGCTGCGCGGGCTCAGCAAACATTTCGACCGGCCCGCGGTCGATTGCCTCGATCTCACCGTTTATGCGGGCGAGTTTTACGCGCTGGTCGGACCCAACGGCGCCGGCAAGACCACAACCTTGCGCATGGTGGCCGGGCTGCTGCGTCCCGATGCCGGCGCGATCACGATCGAAGGCATCGATGCGCTGAGCCATCCGGTTGAGGCCAAGCAGATCACCGCCTGGGTGTCGGACGAGCCGATGATCTACGACAAGCTCACCCCGTTCGAATATCTCGAATTCGTCGCCGGGCTCTGGCGCATCGACGCCGCGGCCGCGGAGGCGCGCGCGCGCGAATTGTTCGGCTGGCTCGGCCTCGAGCCGCACGCGCATGAGCGCTGCGAGGGATTTTCCCGAGGCATGCGGCAGAAGGTGGCGCTTGCCGGCGCGCTGGTGCACGATCCCAAACTCATCATCCTCGACGAGCCGCTCACCGGGCTCGACGCCGGTTCCGCCCGTCTGGTCAAGAACGTGCTGCGCGAGCGCGTGAAAGCCGGCGGCACCGTCATCATGACCACGCATATTCTCGAAGTCGCCGAGCGCATGGCCGACCGCATCGGCGTCATCGCCGGCGGGCGCCTGATCGCCGAAGGTACGCTCGACGAATTGCACCGGCAGACCGGTAAAACCGCCGCCAGCCTGGAAGACACTTTCCTCACGCTGGTGGCCGAGCCGGTTGCGCAGTCGGTCGCTGCCGAGTGAGTCGTCCCGACACCATGGTCTGGCTCGCCGGGCACGAGCTGCGGCTCGGCTGGCGCGACTGGCTCTCGCTGATGACGGCGGGCCACCGCAATCGCGCCCGTACCGTCGCCATCGCGCTGATCCTGTTCGGCGCCTTCATGCATGTCTTCGCCTATTGGATCGTGGCAGGCTATGCCGACGCCACGGTCGCGTCCGACACCGCAACGCTGGTCGGCGTCACCGGCACGCTGGTGTTGTCATGGTCGCTGTTGCTGTCGCAGGCCATGGAGTTTGTCACCCGCGCGTTCTATGCGCGCTCCGATCTCGATCTGATCCTCACTTCGCCGGTGTCGGCGCGCAAAATATTTTCGGTGCGCATGGGCCGCATCGCCGTCGGCGCCGTCGCCATCGCCATGCTGCTGGCGGCGCCGTTCATCAATGTGCTGGCGATCCTTGGCGGCAGCCGCTGGCTCGCCGCCTATGGCGTGGTCGCCGCCATGGGCGCGGTGGCGACCGCAGTCGCGCTCGCGCTCACCATCGCGCTGTTTCGCCTGGTCGGCGCCAAGCGCACGCGGCTGATCGCGCAGGTGGTGGCGGCGGTGATCGGCGCCGCCTTCGTGATCGGTCTGCAGATCGCGGCAATCTTCTCTTCGGGGAGCATTTCGCGCTTCGCGGCGCTGCAATCGCATTGGATGCTGGCGCACGCGCCCGACACCTCCAGCGCATTTTGGTGGCCGGCGCATGCCGTGCTCGGCGACGTGCGCGCGCTCACCGCCGTGGTCGCCTTCGGCTTCGCTTTGCTCGTGATCGCGATTGCTTCGTTCTCCAGACGCTTCGGCGATCACGCCTTGGCGGCGGCCGGCGTCTCCAACACGGTGGTGCGCCAGCGCCGCTGGTCGCTGGCATTTCGCCGCCGCTCGCCGCCGAGCGTGCTGCGGCACAAGGAATGGACGCTGCTGGTGCGCGACCCCTGGCTGATTTCGCAGACGCTGATGCAGATCCTCTATTTGCTGCCGCCGGCTTTATTACTGTGGGTGACGTTCCGCCACGGCGATTCCTATGTCGTGCTGATTCCGGTGGTGGTGATGGCGGCCGGTCAGTTGGCCGGCGGTCTCGCCTGGCTGTCGATTTCGGGCGAGGACGCGCCCGATCTGGTCGCCAGCGCGCCGATCCCGGCCGGCCGTATCCTATGGGCCAAGATCGAGGCGGTGCTCGGCATGATCGCGCTGGTGTTTGCGCCAATCGTGGCGGCGCTCGCCTTGGATGCGCTGATTGCGGGGGTGGTCGCTGCCCTCGGCGTCCTGGCCTCGGCCGCAGCCGCCACGCTCATTCAGATTTGCTTCCGCACCCAGGCCAAGCGCAGCCAGTTCCGCCGCCGGCAGGTTTCCTCGCGCATCGCTACTTTTGCGGAAGCCTTTTCATCGATCGCCTGGGCCGCGACTTCGGCGCTGGCGGCGGCGGCAACCTGGTTTGCGGTTTTCCCGGCGCTGATTGCGGTCGGCATCCTGTTCGGCGTGCGGATGATCAGCCCGCCGCGCACCTATTAAGCAAAGGCCGCGCGAAAACGCTGGCGCGCCACCAGCAGGCCGACCACCATCAAATTGAGAATGTTCGAGCCGATGCCGAAGGCGAAGGCCGGCGCGTAATAGCCGAAGTGGTCGTACAACAGGCCGGCAAGCCAGCCGCCGGCCGCCATGCCGAGGCCGCTGAACAACAGCAGCGTCGGTATCCGCCAAGAAGCTTCCGACGCCGGAAATAATTCGCGCAGCGCCAGCACATAGGCCGGGATGATGCCGGAAAAGCCGAGCCCGAAAGCGGCCGCTACGGTGAACAGCCCGACCTCGTCCTGCGTGAGCAGGAACGCGGTCATGGCCGAGCACTGCCAGGCCGATCCGATCAGCACCGTGGCGAGCCCGCCGATGCGGTCGGAGATCGCGCCCCAGATTTGCCGGGAAAGGAACGCGGTGCCGAGCAGCACCGACAGCATCAGCGCGCCGACCGAGCGCGCGATGCCGAGATCGCTGCAGAACGCCACCAGATGGCCCTGCGGCATCGCCATCGGTATGCAGCACAGCACCGCCGCGCAGCACATCATCGCGAACACTGCATTAGGCGGCCAGCCGAGCACGCGGGCTTTTTCGCCGCTACGGCCGGACGCTACCGCCGGATAGATCACCTCGGGCGGATGGCGGAAATAAATCGCCGCCAGCGGCACGATGACGACGATCTCGGCGACGGCGTACCACAGCATGGTTTGTCGCCAGCCGGCATAGGCAATCATGCGCTCGAACAGCGGCGGCCATAGGGCGCCGGCGAGATAGCTGCCACTCGAGATCAGCGCCAGCGCCGAGCCGCGCCTGCGGTCGAACCAGCGGCTGACATAGATGTACATCGGCGCATTGATGCCGCCGAGCCCGATCAGGCCGATGAACAGCCCGTGTCCGATCCACAATGGCCAGGGCGGCCCGAACGTCGATAGCGTCAAGCCGACGCCGATCATCAGCGCGCCGAACATCACGGTCCAGCGCGTGCCGACGCGCTCGGCGATGCGGCCCATCATGATGCCGCCGGCGCCGGAGCCAAGCCAGGCGAGCGCCGAGGCGAGCGCCGGGATCGAACGCGCGCCGCCCACTTCGGCGGCGATGTCTTTGAGCGCCACCGCCGTGATCCAGGCGGCGCCGAACGACATCATCATCGTCACCAGCGCCACCGAAGCGACGACCCAGGACGCGCGGCTCTCGATCGAAGAAGAGGGGGAGTGCAGCATTCAAGGGACCCGGCGGACGTTTCCTTTTTACAGGCCGCGCCTGATTTGACCACCCACGTTGGCGAGGGTCTGCTCCCCCTGCTGCATTGCAATAAAATGATCGAGCGAATGAGCTCATGGCATGAACGCATTTCGCGTTATTATTCAGATCTCCGAATAAGCACGAAATACTTTGCGAATTGACGACCGAGGCGCTTTGGTATTTCGATGGTTTCCGATCGACATCATGAAGCGCCGCCACCACGCATTAAGCCGAAGATCATCGGCGCGCCCAAGATTTGGCAGATGAACTGGTGTCGACTACCGACAGATGCAGAAATACCTGAATTGTGGAAGGTCAGACCCGTAATTGTTATTTCCTATAGAAATACGCTGACTGGGCACGTGACTGTGATTCCAACTACGACGGTTGAACAGGAAGCCAACGAATGGGCATTCAAATTGACGACGAACTTGGGCCGCACTTCATGGGCCATTTGCGATAAGCCTTTAACGGTCGTTGTAAGTCGACTTGAGCGTTTCAGGATTATCCCTCGCATCACTGAGGCCGAAATGAAGGAAATTTTGCATCGCCTATTCAGATGGTTGCCGATACTGCCGCCTTGAAAATCTGCGTAAAACGTGCCATATAGGCGATCTACTTGCGGCCCTTGATTTTCACGAATTGAGGTGTCCGCTGCGTCCCTTCGGGGACGCTTAAAAGGAGCCCAACTCGGGCTCCTTTTTATTTGGGCAAGCGCGTGATCTGAAATGTGGCGTTTAATTTGCTTTGCGGCAAAATGCGCGAATTGGGCTCCGGCGGAAATATCCTTCTAGCCCCGGGGCCGAGAACGAAATTGACCGCAGGCCTTTGAGGTGTAGGCTTTTCCTCGCGTTTTTCGGTTTTGCGTCGAGCGCCGCATCCCTATATGAGTGCCGTGCCGGGCCCGCTAGATTGCCGGCCGGGGGCACTGCCAAGGCCACTCAATGACGCTCCGACCCGTCAGCCTCGACGACAAATACGATCTGGGGCAGAGCCACCTCCTGGTGACCGGCTATCAGGCGCTGATCCGCGCCTGCCTGATGCAGAAAGAGCGCGACCGCCGCGCCGGGCTGAACACCGCGGGCTTCGTCACCGGCTATCGCGGCTCGCCGCTCGGCGGCCTTGACCAGCAATTCATGCGCGCCGGCCGTCAGATCGAGGCAGCCGACGTCAAATTCCAGCCCGGCATCAACGAGGAACTCGCCGCCACCGCGCTCTGGGGCACGCAGCAGGCCGAATTGCGCGGCGAAGGCAAGTTCGATGGCGTGTTCGGCATGTGGTACGGCAAGGGTCCGGGCGTCGACCGTTCGGGCGACGTGTTCCGCCACGCCAACCTCGCCGGCACGGCGAAGAACGGCGGCGTGATCGCGCTGATGGGCGACGACCACACCGCCGAATCCTCCACCACCGCGCACCAGTCCGAATTCCATTTCGTCGACGTAATGATGCCGATCCTCAATCCGGGCGGCGTGCAGGAGATCATCGACTACGCGCTCTACGGCTGGGCGATGTCGCGCTATACCGGCACCTGGACCGCACTCAAATGCATGCACGAAACGGTCGAGTTGACCGGCGTCGTCGACGGCAGCCTTGATCGCATCAAGCTGGTCACGCCGACCGATTTCCGTATGCCGGACGACGGACTCGAATATCCGACTGGTCGATAGCATCCTCGGCCAGGAAGCGCGCCTGCACGATTTCAAGCGCGACGCCATGCTCGCCTTCGTGCGCGCCAACAAGCTCAACAAGATCGTCACTTCCGGCGGGCGCAATCCAAAGATCGGCGTCATCACTACCGGCAAGGCCTATCTCGACGTACGCCAAGCGCTCGACGAGCTTGGGCTCGACGAAGTCAAGTGCAACGATCTCGGCCTGCGGCTGTTCAAGGTCGGCTGCGTGTGGCCGATCGGCCGCGCCGAGCTAGCCGAATTCGCGCGGGGGCTCGAACTCATCATCGTGGTCGAGGAAAAGCGCTCGCTGATCGAAGTGCAGGTGCGCGAGGAATTGTACGGCACCGCCAATCAGCCGCTCTGCATCGGCAAGAAGGACGAGCAGGGCAACTGGCTGTTCCCGGTCAAGGGCGCGCTCGATCCCAATGATGTCGCGATTTGCATCGGCGAGCGGCTGTTGCGCACCGGCGCCAACGAGGAGCTCGCCGCCAACGTAGCGCGGCTGAAATCGGCGCAGCGCGCGCTCGCCGAGACCGCCGATGTCGCCCAGCGCATTCCCTATTTCTGCTCAGGCTGCCCGCACAACACCTCGACCCGCGTGCCGGAAGGCAGCCGCGCCTATGCCGGCATCGGCTGCCATTACATGGCGCAATGGATGGAACGCCAGACGCTCGGTTACACCCAAATGGGCGGCGAGGGTGCCAACTGGATCGGCGAGGCGCCGTTCTCCAAACGGCCGCACGTTTTCCAGAATCTCGGCGACGGCACCTACAACCATTCCGGCAATATGGCGATCCGCGCCGCCATCGCCGCCGGCACCACCATGACCTACAAGATCCTGTTCAACGACGCAGTCGCGATGACCGGCGGCCAGGCCAACGACGGCGGCCTCACGGTCGATCAAATCGCCCGCCAGGTCGCGGCGGAAGGTGCTGCCCGCGTGGTCGTGGTTACCGACGAGCCGTGGAAATACCCCAAAAACACCGACTGGCCGCGTGGGCTCACCGTGCATCACCGCGATGAACTCGATACCGTCCAGCGCGATCTCACCAGCGTGCCGGGCGTCAGCGTTCTGATCTACGATCAGACCTGCGCCGCCGAGAAGCGCCGCCGTCGCAAACGCGGCACTTACCCCGATCCCGACAAGCGCGTGGTGATCAACGATCTCGTTTGCGAAGGCTGCGGCGATTGCGGCCTGAAATCGAATTGCGTCTCGGTGCAGCCTCTGGAGACCGAATGGGGCCGCAAGCGCACCATCGATCAGTCGAGCTGCAACAAGGACTATTCCTGCGTCAATGGCTTCTGCCCGTCCTTCGTCACCGTGCATGGCGGCAAGCTAAAAAAGGGCGAAGGCGTCGCCGAGCCGGCCAATTGGCCGGCGCTGCCGGCGCCAAGTCTGCCGCTCACCAACCATCCCTACAGCATCATCGTCAGCGGCATCGGCGGCACCGGTATCGTCACGATCGGCGCCATCATCGGCATGGCCGCACATCTGGAAGGCAAGGGCGCCGGCATGATCGACATGGCCGGCCTCGCGCAGAAGGGCGGCGCGGTTTTCAGCCATATCCGCATCGCCAATACGCCGGAAGAGATCCACGCCATCCGCGTCGCCGCCGGCGGCGCCGATTTGGTGCTCGGCGGCGACAGCGTGGTGGTCGGCAGCAAGAAAATGCTCGGCGCCATCAAGGCGGGGCACACCAGGGTCGTGGTCAATACGGCGGAATTCCTGCCTGGCGATTTCACCCGCAACGCCGACTATTCGCTGCCGACCGAGCGGCTCAAGCGCGCCATCACCGCCGCTGCCGGTCCGGGGCAGAGCCATTTTGTCGACGCCAGCCGGCTCGCCACCGGGCTGCTCGGCAATTCCATCGGCTCCAACATGTTCATGCTCGGTTACGCCTATCAGGCCGGCGCGCTGCCGCTGTCGGCGGAAGCGATCGAGCGCGCGATCGAGATGAACGGCGAGGCGGTAGCAATGAACGTCGCCGCCTTCCGCTATGGCCGCCGGGCGGCAATCGATCCTTCAGCACTCGAAGCGCTGGTGAAACCGGCGCCGCAGGCGGTCAATGACTCGCTTCAATTGTCGCAGTCGTTCGCCGAGACGGTGGAGCGCCGCGTTGCCTTCCTCACCGCCTATCAGAACGCGCGCTACGCGCGGCGCTATCGCGACTTGGTCGAACAGGTCAAGGCCGCCGAAGCCAACAAGGCGCCGGGCCAATGTGCGCTGTCGGAAACCGTGGCGCGCTATCTGTTCAAACTGATGGCTTACAAGGACGAATATGAGGTGGCGCGGCTTTACACCGACACCTCGTTCGTCGAGCGCGTGAAATCAACCTTCGACGGCGACCGTCTGCGCTTCGAATTTCATCTGGCGCCGCCGCTCCTGGCGCGGCGCGATAAGGCGACCGGCGAGCCGAAAAAAATGACGTTTGGCCCCTGGATGCTGCGCGTGTTCGGCGTGCTGACGAAATTCAAGTTCCTGCGCGGCACCCCGTTCGATCCGTTCGGCTATTCGGCCGAGCGCAGAACAGAGCGGCGTTTGATCTCGGAGTACTGCGCTCTACTGGACGAGTTCTGCGAACGTCTGAGCTTGGACAACCATCACCTCGCGGTTGCTCTGGCTGCTCTGCCGGAAAAAATCCGTGGCTTCGGCCCGGTCAAACAGCGCCACCTGGCCGCCGCCAAGGCCGAGGAAGCCGCGCTGCGCGAGCAATTCGGCGCCGCTTCCACGCCGTTTCTCAAGGCGGCGGAATAATTTAGCCCCCTGTGCGACCAAATACCGACTTGTCCAAGGCTTGACCGGCCTGCATCGGTGTTTTCATATCGTGCCAACAAGACCGCCTACCAAGGCGGCAAGTCAGGGAGGACCAGGCTGTGGGGCCGATCGCCGCCGCTCCGGCGGATACATTTGCCAAGCTACTGATTCGCAACGCTAAATTGTATGGCGCGCGGCCGGCTATGCGGCAAAAGGATCTCGGCATTTGGCAGACTTGGACGTGGGGCCAAGTGCTTGAAATTGTGCGCGCCTATGCCGTCGGCCTCAACCGGCTCGGTCTCAAGCGCGGCGAGACCATCGCCATCGTCGGGGCGAACAGGCCGAAGCTCTATTGGTCGGTAATGGCGGCGCAGATGCTCGGCGCGGTGCCGGTGCCGGTCTATGCCGATGCGGTGGCCGACGAGCTTGCTTTCGTGCTGGCGCATGCCGAGGTGCGTTTTGCCGCGGTCGAGGACCAGGAGCAGGTCGACAAAATCATGTCGGTGATGGAGCGCCTGCCCAAGCTCGAGCAGATGGTCTATGACGAGCGGCGCGGCTTGCGCGACTACGATCACAGCCACCTGCATCCGATCGACGACATCATCGCAGAGGGCCGCAAGGCACTCGCCGACCCGAAAGTCGTCGCCTGGCTCGACGCCGAGATCGCCGCCGGCAAAGGCAGCGATCCGTCCATTATTCTTTACACGTCCGGCACGACAGGCACGTCCAAAGGCGTTGTTCTGACCGGCGAGCGCTCGATCCAGGCGGCGACCGACACTGTCACGTTCGACAAATTGAACGAAAATGACGTGGCGCTCGCCTATCTGCCGCTGGCCTGGGTCGGTGATCATTATTTGAATTATGCGCAAGGCCTGGTCGCCGGCTTCTGCACCGCCTGTCCGGAAAACACCGACACGGCGATGGCCGATCTGCGCGAGATCGGGCCGAGCTTCTATTTCGCGCCGCCGCGCACGCTCGAGACGCTGCTCACGCGCGTGATGATCCGCATGGAGGACGCCGGCTTCCTCAAGCGCAAATTGTTCGACTATTTCATCGGCGTGGCGCGCCGCTATGGCGAGCGCATTCTCAACGGCCAGCAGGTAGCCCTGACCGGCCGAATGCTCTACGCGATCGGCAATGTTCTGATCTATGGCCCGCTCAAAAATGTGCTCGGCTTTTCGAAGGTGCGCGTCGCCTATACGGCGGGCGAGGCGATCGGGCCGGACCTGTTCAACTTCTATCGTTCGATCGGTCTCAACCTGAAGCAGCTTTACGGGCAGACCGAAGCCTTCCTCTATGTCACGGCACAGCCGGACGGCGAAATCTATTCCGACACCGTCGGCCCCGCTTGTCCGAACGTGGATATCCGCATCTCCGAGAACGGCGAGGTGTTGTTCAAGTCGCCCGGCATGTTCTCCGGCTATTTCAAGGACGACGCCAAGACTGCCGAAGTCATGACGCCGGACGGTTTTGTGAAGACCGGCGATGCCGGCTACTTCGACGAGAAGACCGGGCATTTGAAGATCATCGACCGCGCCAAGGACGTCGGCAAACTCAATGACGGCACGCTGTTCCCGCCGAAATACATCGAGAACAAGCTCAAATTCTATCCGAACATCCGCGAAGTGGTCGCCTATGGCGACAAGCGCGATTTCGTCGCCGTGATGATCAATATCGATCTGACGGCGGTCGGAAGCTGGGCCGAGCGCAACAATGTGGTTTACGGCTCCTACCAGGAACTCGCCGGCCACCCGCTGGTCTACGACATGATCGAGAAACATGTTGCCGAGGTGAACCGCTCGTTGGCCGAGGACAAAGTGATGGCCGGTGCGCAGATCAAGCGCTTCCTGATCCTGCATAAGGAACTCGATGCCGACGACGGCGAGATTACCCGCACGCTGAAGGTTCGCCGCGGCTTCATCGCCGACCGGTACGGCCCGCTGATCAAGGCGCTCTACGACGGCTCCCATGAGGCCGATATTTCGACCGAGGTCACCTTCGAGGACGGTCGCAAGGGTAACCTCAGCGCGCGGGTGAAAATCCGCGACATGAAGACCGAGCCGGTCATTGCGCCGATGGGGAAAGCGGCATGACAGTGCTCTTCCTTATCCCTTCCCCGCCTGCGCGGGAGGCTAGCCGCCACGCAAGTCGCATGTTTGCGGCGTGCGCAATTGCGATTGCTGAACGCGGGCATGCCCGCGTTCGGTGGCGGCGGCGGGGGCCCCATGAGAGCCCCCAGCGGCCCCGATGTCGCGGTCGGCGACGTGCTCTTGTCGGTGGAGAACGTCTCGCTGTCGTTCGGCGGCGTGAAGGCGGTAAGCGACGTCTCCTTCGATATCCGGAAGGGGGAAATCCGCGCCATCATCGGGCCGAACGGCGCCGGCAAGACTTCGATGCTCAACATCATCAACGGTTTCTACCACCCGCAGGAAGGCCGCATCACTTTCAAGGGGCAAACGCGTTCCAAGATGCGCCCCTACGATGCCGCTCACGGCGGCATCGCGCGCACGTTCCAAAACGTCGCGCTGTTCCGCGGCATGACCGCGCTCGACAACATCATGGCCGGCCGCACGCTCAAGATGCACAAGAACCTGTTCTGGCAATTACTGCGCCATGGACCTGCCTTGAGTGAGGAGGTCGAGCACCGCCATCGGGTCGAGGAGATCATCGATTTCCTCAAAATCCAGGAAATCCGCCGCATTCCGGTCGGCCGTTTGCCTTACGGCTTGCAGAAACGCGTGGAGCTTGGCCGCGCGCTCGCCATGGAGCCCGACCTGCTGCTGCTCGACGAACCGATGGCCGGCATGAACATCGAAGAGAAGGAAGACATGTCGCGCTATGTGCTCGACGTGAACGACCATTACGGCACCACCATCGCACTGATCGAGCACGACATGGGCGTGGTGATGGATTTATCCGATCGCGTGGTGGTGCTCGATCACGGCATCAAGATCGCCGACGGTACGCCCGACCAGGTAAAGAGCGATCAGGGCGTGATCGACGCCTATCTCGGCGTGGCGCATTGAGGGGAATGCATGCACCTCCTCTACCAAATATTCATCGATCCTTTCGCGCAGATGGGCGCAGCGCCCGATCTGTTCGTGCAGACACTGTGGGAGGGCCTGGTCGCCGGCGTGCTCTATGCGCTGATCGCGCTCGGCTTCGTGCTGATCTTCAAGGCCTCCGGCGTGTTCAATTTCGCGCAAGGTATCATGGTGGTTTTTGCGGCGCTCACGCTGGTCGGCTTGTATGCGCATGGGGTGCCGGCATTTCTCGCGCTCGCTCTGACCATCGGCGTGATGTTCTTGCTGGCGCTCACGGTCGAACGTTTCGTGCTGCGGCCATTGGTCAATCAGGCCGAGATCATCCTGTTCATGGCGACCTTCGGGCTGACCTACATCCTCATCGGTTTCGGCGAGCTGATTTTCGGCGGCGATCCCAAGGTGATGATCGCCGACCAGCTATTGCTGCCGAGCGGCTCCTACAGCTTCAAGATGGCGGGCGGCTTCGTGCAGATGCAGAAGATTGACATCGCCGCTGCGATCATCGCCTCGCTGATGGTGGCGTCGCTGGCGGTGTTTTTCCAGAAGACGCGCATCGGGCGCGCGCTGCGGGCGGTCGCCGACAGCCACCGCGCCGCGCTCTCGGTCGGCATCTCGCTCGAATATATCTGGGTGACCGTGTGGTTCGCCGCCGGCATCGTGGCGCTGGCGACCGGCATCATGTGGGGTGCGCGCTCGAACGTGTCGTTTGCGCTGGAAATCATCTCGCTGAAGGCGCTGCCGGTGCTCATCCTCGGCGGCTTTACCTCAATCCCGGGCGCCATCATCGGCGGCATCATCATCGGCGTCGGCGAAAAGATCGGCGAATTTTATTGGGGCCCGCTGTTCGGCAGCGGCATCGAGGAGTGGTTCGCCTACGTCATCGCGCTGGTCTTCCTGCTGTTCAGGCCGCAGGGCCTGTTCGGCGAACGCATCATCGAACGGATTTGAGGGCGGCATGTTTTACCGCGAAGCGGGCCAGTACAAGACGACCTACCAGGCCGATCAGGCGCTGTTCCCGATCCGCCAGGACCAGATCGGCATCGCGCTGATCTTGGCGGTGGCGTTCGTCGCCATTCCACTGCTGGCGACCGACTTCGTGATCGATTCGATCATGACGCCGTTTCTCATCCTTTCGCTGGCCGCGATCGGCCTCAATCTGCTGACCGGCTATACCGGTCTTTTGTCGCTCGGCAGCGGCGCTTTCATGGGGGTGGGCGCGTTCGGCTGCTATAAACTCGCAACCATTTTCCCCGGCATCAATATCGTCGTGCTGGTCGTTTGTTCCGGCTTCCTGGCCGCGGCGGCGGGCATCGTATTCGGCCTGCCCAGTCTGCGCATCAAAGGCTTCTATCTGGCGGTCGCAACGCTCGCCGCGCAGTTCTTCCTGTCGTGGTGTTTCATCCGCATTCCCTGGCTCTACAATTACAACGTCTCGGCCTCGATCGAAGTGCCGACCCGCAGGATGTTCGGCGTTCCCGTCACCGGCCCGACGGCGACGGCAGGCACGCGCTATCTCATCGTGCTCACGATCGTGGTGGTGATGACCTGGCTCGCCTCCAACCTGATCCGCGGCCGCATCGGCCGCACCTGGATGGCGGTGCGCGACATGGACATCGCCGCCGAGCTGATCGGCATCAAGCTCTATCAGACCAAGCTGCTCGCGTTCGCGGTGTCGTCATTCTACTGCGGCGTTGCCGGCGCCATGCTGGTGTTCCTGTATCTCGGCAACGCCGAGTCCGAAAGCTTCAACATCAATCAGTCGTTCCTGATCCTGTTCATGGTGATCATCGGCGGGCTCGGCAGCCTGCTCGGCTCGTTATTTCGGCGCGGCCTTGATCTTCGGCCTGCCTATCGTGCTGCGCGCGATTAAGGAGGGATTCGGCATTCCGATTACCTCCGCCAATGTCGAGCACATCAACTTCATGATCCTGGGAGGACTCATCATTTTCTTCCTGATCGCAGAGCCGAACGGCCTGGCCCGGCTTTGGCAGATCGGAAAGCAGAAACTCAGGGTGTGGCCTTTCCCGTATTGAAAGGGCACAATTGCCGTAATTCCTCCATCCGGGGCGTAATGACCGGGTAGGGGGGTGCCCTCTTCAGCGAGGGTCGGACGTAAAGGCCGGGGCAACCAAGCGCCGGCAGAAGCACAAGGGAGAAACACGATGCGCTTAAAACACATAATTCTCGGCGCGGCCGTCGCGAGCCTGGTCGGCGGCTCCGCTCTGGTTTCGCAGGCATCCGCAGAGACCTTCATCCCGCTCTTTACCTACCGCACCGGCCCGTTCGCGAATTCGGGAATTCCGATCGCCAACGGCTTGCATGACTACTTCAACATGCTCAACGCCCGTGACGGCGGCATCGGCGGTTCCAAGCTGGTGATCGAGGAATGCGAGACCGGCTACAAGAACGAGAAGGGCGTCGAATGCTATGAATCGCTCAAGAGCAAGCATCCGGCGGTGATCACGCCCTATTCCACCGGCATCACACTGGCGCTGATTCCGAAGGCGGCAGTCGATCATATTCCGGTGCTGTCGATGGCCTATGGCCTGTCCGCTTCGGCGGTCGGCAAGGACTTCCCGTGGATTTTTAATCCGCCGGCGACCTATTGGGACGGCCTGTCCATCATCATGCGCTACATCGGCGGCAAGGAAGGCGGCCTCGACAAGCTCAAGGGCAAGACCATCGGCTTCATCTTCTTCGACGGCGGTTACGGCCGCGAGCCGCTACCGCTCTTGCACGCGTTTGCCAAGGACTATGGCTTCAACGTGAAAGAGTATCCGGTGCCGGCGGCCCAGATGCAGAACCAGTCGAGCCTGTGGCTCAGCGTTCGCCGCGATCGCCCGAACTACATGATCATGTGGGGCTGGGGTGCGATGAACCCGACCGCAGTGCAGGAAGCCTCCAAGACCGGATATCCGATGGATCATTTCATCGGCATCTGGTGGTCCGGCAGCGAAGACGATGCGCGCCCGGCCGGGGCGGCCGGCAAAGGCTATCTCTCGCTCAACTTCAACGCGGTGGGCGCCAACTACCCGGCGATCCAGGACATCGAGAAACTCGTGATCGCCAAGGGCAACAGCCAGACGGCGAAGGATAAGGTCGGCGAGAACTTCTATAATCGCGGCGTGATGAATGCCGCGGTGATCGCCGAAGGCATCCGCAACGCGCAGAAGATCACCGGCAAGAAGGACATCACCGGCGACGAAATGCGCCGCGGTCTGGAAACGCTGCAAATCTCGGCGGCACGTTGGAAGGAAATGGGCCTCGGCGGCTTCGCTGCGCCGATTTCGGTGACCTGCGACGACCATAATGGTCACCACTCCGCCTATGTGCAGCAGTGGGACGGCGCCAATTGGGTTAAGGTCTCCGACTGGATCGCGCCCATGAAGGACAAGGTCGTTCCGTTGCTCGACGCGGCGGCGGCGGACTACGTCAAGAAGAACGCGGGCTGGCCGAAGCGCACGGAAGCTTGCGACAAGTCGTCGTAAGTCGATGAAAGAAGTCCCTCGTCCTGAGCAGCGCCGTAAGGCGCGTCTCGAAGGGCGAGGGATGGTCTGAGTAAACGCCCTCATCCTTCGAGGCGGCGCTTCGCGCCTACTCGGGATGAGGGCGATCTCACCGGAGCATCCGATGTCCGCCGTCGAGCACACCAGCGCCGATCCTGCGGCAAAGACCGAGAAAATTCTTTCGGTCAACAATATCGAAGTCATCTACGATCACGTCATCCTGGTGCTCAAGGGCGTGTCGCTCGACGTGCCGAAGGGCGGCATCGTGGCGCTGCTCGGCGCCAACGGCGCCGGCAAGACCACCACGCTGAAGGCGATCTCCAACCTGCTGCACGCCGAACGCGGCGACGTCACCAAGGGCTCGATCGTGTTCGAAGGCGACGAGGTACAGGACCTGTCGCCGAACGAACTGGTGCGCCGCGGCTGCATCCAGGTGATGGAAGGCCGCCAGTGCTTCGCGCATCTCACCATCGAGGAAAACCTGCTCACCGGCGCCTTCACGCGGCGCGACGGCAAAGCGGCGATCCGGCGCGACATCGACCTGGTCTATTCCTATTTCCCCAAGCTCGCCGAGCGGCGCGACTCGATCGCCGGCTACACCTCGGGCGGCGAGCAGCAGATGTGCGCCATCGGCCGCGCGCTGATGTCGCGCCCGAAAATGATCCTGCTCGACGAACCGTCGATGGGGCTCGCCCCGCAGATCGTCGAGGAGATTTTCTTGATCGTCAAAAACCTCAATGAGAAGGAAGGCGTCTCGTTCCTGCTCGCCGAGCAGAATACCCACATGGCGCTGCGCTTCGCGCGCTACGGCTACATCCTGGAGAACGGCCGCGTGGTGATGGACGGCGACGCCAAATCGCTGGCCGAAAACGAGGACGTCAAGGAATTCTACCTCGGCATTTCCGGTGGCCGGCGCAAGTCGTTCCGCGATGGCAAGCATTACCGCCGGCGCAAGAGGTGGTTGGCGTAAGCGATGCCCGACCACTACGACTCCCTGGAAACCCGCCCTCCGGTTTTGCGCGACAGCGAAGAATGCGCGGTGCTGCCCAAGATCATCGCGCATGCGATGCAGGCGCCGGGCTGGGCCAAACATCTCGCCGGCATCGATGCGCACGCGGTCAATTCGCGCGGCGCGCTGGCGAAGTTGCCGGTGCTGCGCAAGTCCGATATTGCCGCTTTGCAAAAGGAAAGCCCGCCGTTCGGCGGCCTCAACGTCACCGCGCCCGGCAAAGTGCGCCGGCTGTTGCTGTCGCCGGGGCCGATCTACGAGCCGCAGGGCGAGGGCGGAGACTGGTATGGCTCGGCGCGCGCCTGCTTTGCCGCCGGCTTCCGCCCCGGCGACATCGTGCACAATTCCTTCGCCTATCATCTCACACCGGGCGGCTTCATTCTGGAGTCGGGCCTGCACGCGCTCGGCTGCGCGGTCATTCCCGGCGGCGTCGGCAATACCGAGCAACAGCTCGAGGCGATCGCGCACTACCGGCCGTCCGGTTACGTCGGCACGCCGGATTTCCTGAAAATCCTGCTCGACACCGCCGAGAAGACCGGCAAGGACGCAGCATCTATCAAGCGCGCGCTTGTTTCGGGGGCGGCGCTGCCGGCTAGCTTGCGCGAGGAACTCGGCAAGCGCGGCGTCGCCGTGCTGCAATGCTATGCCACCGCCGAGCTCGGCGTGATCGCCTACGAAAGCGACGCTCGTGAAGGCATGATCGTCAACGAAACCGTCATGGTCGAAATCGTGCGGCCGGGCACCGGCGACCCGGTGGCCGAGGGCGAGGTCGGCGAGGTGGTGGTCACTTCGTTCAATCCGGATTATCCGATGATCCGTCTCGGCACCGGCGACTTGTCGGCGCTGCTGGCGGGCCGCTCGCCCTGCGGGCGCACCAACAACCGGATCAAGGGCTGGATGGGACGCGCCGACCAGACTGCGAAAGTAAAAGGCATGTTTGTGCATCCCAAGCAGATCGCCGAACTCGCCGCGCGCCATCCTGAGCTCAAGCGCCTGCGCCTGGTGGTCGGCCGCGAGACCGAGCAGGACACCATGACGCTCATGGCGGAATGCGCGTCACCCGACGCAGCGCTCGAAGCCGCCGTCGCCGCCACTTTGCAATCGGTCACCAAACTCAAGGGCGCGGTCAAGCTGGTTGCCCCTGGCGCGCTGCCTAACGACGGCAAGGTGATCGCCGACGAGCGCAAGCCATGAGTCCGGCCACCGTTGCCACAACGGGCGGGCGCATCGGCGTGCTGCTGGTCAATCTCGGCACGCCCGACGCCACCGACTACTGGTCGATGCGGCGCTATTTGAAGGAGTTCCTTTCCGACCGCCGCGTGATCGAGGAAAACCGCATCAAGTGGTGGCTGGTGCTCAACCTCATCGTGCTGACGTTCCGCCCCGGCCGCAAGGGCCGCGACTACGACAAGATCTGGAACCGGGCGCGCAATGAATCGCCGCTCAAGACCGTCACGCGCTCGCAGTCGGACAAGCTCGAAGCGATGTTGGAGAAGGTCGACAGCCGCATCCGCGTCGACTGGGCGATGCGCTACGGCAATCCCTCGATCCGCTCGCGGCTCGAAGCGCTCGCCGCGCAGAACTGCGAGCGCATCCTGCTGGTGCCGCTTTATCCGCAATATGCGGCGGCGACCACTGCGACGGTGTGCGACGAAGCCTTTCGCGCGCTCGAGCGCATGCGCGCGCAGCCGACCTTGCGCGTGGCCGCGCCCTATTACGCCGAGCCGGCCTATATCGATGCGCTGGCCAATACGCTCAGCGCGGAACTGGCGAAACTCCCCTTCAAGCCCGATGTGATCGTCGCCTCCTACCACGGCATGCCGGAAGACTATGTCGCCAAGGGCGATCCCTATTATCGCCATTGCAGCGAGACCACCGCGCTCTTGCGCAAGAAACTCAAGCTCGACGACGAGCGGCTGATCATGACCTTCCAGTCGCGCTTCGGCCCCGCCGAATGGCTCAAGCCCTATACCGATGCCACCATGAAATCGCTGGGCGAGCGCGGCGTGAAAAACGTGGCGGTCGTCATGCCCGGCTTTGCCGCCGACTGCCTGGAGACGCTGGAAGAGATCGCCATGGAAAACGCCGAGATCTTCAAGGCCGCCTGGGGGCAGAATTTCGCCGCCATCCCCTGTCTCAACGACTCTCCCGGCGGCATGGCGGTGATCCGCGACGTGGTGCTGCGCGAGCTAAAGGGCTGGATTTGAGGCTGAAAGCCGCGTCAAGACAGCTATCAACCCCTCGTTAACCATACGGTTTTAACTTCCGTTAACCAAAGCCCGCGGTCCGCGGGCGAGCGCGTCTTTTGAAAAGGTGCGCCCGCCCGGCGTTCAGCCGTGGGCGGGAGGGCAAAGACAGCCGTGCCGCGCTTTCGTTTTCCACGCTCGGCCGCGCCATGCGGCGTTGGCCTGCTCATGGCGGCCGGCGTGGCGTTGTGGGGCGCGGACGCGCTGGCGCAAACCGCCGCCTCTCCCGATCCGCTGACGCCGTGGCTGCAAACCGATCCGCGCCATCCGCCGCGCTTCCAGCGATTCAGCCGGCCGGCGCTCGCGCAACTGGGACGGCCTACCACTTTTGTGGCCCCGGCCGCGGCGGCCGGCGCCGGCGACACCGGCTTCGATTCCACCAACAGCCGCAAGAAAGCCAAGGGCAAAGTCAAAGCAAAATCGCCGGCGATCGCGCCGGCCAATATGCGCGCCATCGCGCCCGGACCTCCGGCCATGGCGCCAGCATCGCGCTACCAGAAGCCGATAACCGCGGCGGCCGGCGGCGCTTATGCGCAAGCGCCCGGGACGCCGCCGGTCGAACTGGGACCAATCCGGAGACCGCCGAAGAAGCACAAGGCGCACAGCGAGCCGGACGATCCTTACGCGCCGCTCGGCGTGCGCGCCGGCGCCTTCACGCTGTTCCCGGCCATCGAGCTGATCGGCGGCCGCGACAGCAATCCCGCGCGCGTGGCCGGCGGTCAGGGCGCCACGCTTTACACCGTCGCGCCGGAATTGCAGGTGCGGTCGAACTGGTCGCAGCACGAACTCAAGGCCGACTTGCGCGGCAGCTACACCGGCTACAGCCCCGACGCCACGCCGACGCTGAGCCGGCCCAATTTCAACGGCAAAGTGGACGGCCGCATCGACGTCACCAGGAATACGCGCATCGATCTCGGCACCCGCGTGCTGGTCTCCACCGACAATCCCGGCAGCCCGAACCTGGAAGCCAATCTCGCCACGCTGCCGATCTTCACCACTTTCGGTGGCAGCGCCGGCATCGGCCAGCGCTTCAATCGCTTCGAATTGGCGCTCAAGGGCGATGCCGAGCGCACCGTCTATCAGAACTCTTCGCTCACCGACGGCACCACCGCCAGCAATGAAGATCGCCAATACAATCAATTCGGCGGCACGCTGCGCGGCAGTTACGAAATGACGCCGGGGGTGAAGCCGTTCGTGGAGGTCGGCGCCGATACCCGCGTGCACGATCTCGCGACTGACATTTCGGGTTACCAGCGCAATTCCAAGGGCGTCACCGGTCTGGTCGGCACCAGCTTCGAATTAACGCGCCAGCTCACCGGCGAGATCGCCGGCGGCTACACCGAGCGCAGCTACCAGGATCCGCGGCTCGATCGGGTGGCCGGCCTGGTCGGCGACGCCTCGCTGATCTGGACCGCCAATGCGCTCACCACCGTCAAGCTCACCGGTAAATCGTCGGTCGGGGAATCGACGATCCCCGGCGTCTCCGGTGTGCTTTACCGCGATGTCGGCTTGCAGGTCGACCACTCCTTCCGCCGCTGGCTGATCGGCAGCGTGAAGCTCGGCTTCGGGCTTGACGACTATGTCGGCATGGACCGCGAGGACAAACGCTATTCGGCGGGGCTGGGGCTGACCTACAAGCTCAGCCCCTCGTTCCAGATCAAGGGCGAGTTCCGCCAGGACTGGCTGCGTTCCAACGTGATCGGTGGCGACTATGCGGCGAGCGTCTTCCTGCTCGGCGTCCGGCTGCAGCGCTGATCCGTCGCGGCGCTATTTCTCGCCGAGCAGGCGCGCCAGCTCGCTGCGGAATTCCGGTTCGATGTCGGCGCGCTGCAAGGCATAGGCGACATTGGCGGAGAGAAATCCGATCTTGGAGCCGCAGTCGAAGCTGCGGCCCTCGAATTTGAGGCCATAGAACGGCTGCGTGCGCGCGAGTTGCACCATGGCGTCGGTGAGCTGAATTTCGCCGCCGGTACCGGCCGCCTGCTTTTCGATCAGATCGAAGATTTGCGGCTGCAGGATGTAGCGTCCGGTGATGCTGAGATTGGACGGCGCTTCGGACGGTTTCGGCTTTTCGACCATCTTGGTGATGGCGAAAGCTTTGCCCTTGGGCTTGCCGACGCCGACCACGCCATAGAGCTGGATGCGGTCGGCCGGCACTTCCTCCACCGCGATGATATTGGCGTTGTCGTCGAGGTCCTTGGCGGCATCGATCATTTGCGCGAGGCAGCCGCGCGGGTGCTGCACCAGCACGTCGGGCAGCAGCAGTGCGAACGGCTCGTGGCCGACCAGTTCGCGCGCGCACCAGATCGCATGGCCGAGGCCGAGCGGCGATTGCTGGCGGGTGAAGCTGAAGGTGCCCGGCTCGGGCAAGTCCTGCGACAAAAGCGCCAGGTCAGCCTTTTTGCCGCGTTCCACCAGGGTCAGTTCGAGCTCGAACTGGCGGTCGAAATGGTCCTCGATCACCGCTTTGTGGCGGCCGGTGACGAAGATGAAATGCTCGATACCGGCCTGGCGCGCCTCGTCCACCACGTGCTGGATCAGCGGCCGGTCCACCACCGGCAGCATTTCCTTCGGCATCGCCTTGGTCGCCGGCAGGAAGCGCGTGCCGAGGCCGGCGACCGGGAAGATGGCTTTGCGGATGCGGGTCATGCGAGGATTACGATCATTACGGTGGCCATGATTCGCCCAAGTCAGCAGAAAGCATGGTGACGGCGTTGGGTCCAGATGGCGGCTTCGGTTATGGACCATTAACGTCGTCGAAACGATATCGGGGCACCCATAGGGCCCCCGAGGCATGAAGCGCGGACCGGCATCGACCATGCGATTGATCCACCGCTATCTCCTGGCCACGGCCCTGCTGGCGGCCGCCGGCGGCGCCGCCACGGCGCAGCCGCGCGATGACCGCAATGCAAGCGTGACCGGGACGATCCCGCCGGTTGCCGTCGCGCCATCGGCCAGTGCGCCGGAATGGAGCGGCCAATCGGGCTCATCCGGCGACCCCCACATGACCGCCGAGGCGATCCGCGCGGCGGCGGCGAATTTTCATGCCTGCCTGCAACGTCTGTGGCCGGCGGCGGCCCGGCGCGGCGTCGCACGCGGAACATTCGCCCGCTACACCGCGGGGCTGACGCCGGACTTGCGGATCATGGATCTGCTCGACGGCCAGCCGGAATTCACCAAATCGTTTTGGGACTATCTCGATCTCTTGGTGAACGATGCGCGCATTGGGCAGGGCCGCGTGCTCTTGCAGAAATATCGCGCGACCTTCGATGCGGTGGAGCGCAGCTACGGTGTCGACCGCTACGTCATCGCCGCGATCTGGGGCGTGGAGACCAATTACGGAACCCTCGGCGGCGAGCGCCCGGTGATCCGTTCCACGGCCACGCTCGCCTGCGTCGGCCGCCGGCAGAATTATTTTCGCGACGAATTTCTCTCGGCGCTGGAGATTCTCCAGCGCGGCGATGTCAAGCCCGACCGCCTGGTCGGTTCCTGGGCGGGCGCGTTCGGGCCGACGCAATTCATGCCGACCGCGTTCAAAAGATATGCCGTGGATTTCGACCGCGATGGGCATCGCGACGTGGTCGACTCGGTGCCCGACATCATCGCCTCGACCGCCAACAACTTGAAGCACGACGGCTGGGTGCGCGGGCAAACCTGGGGCTACGAAGTGGTGGTGCCGGCGAATTTCAATTTTCTGCTCGCCGACCGTTCGCGTCTGATGACGATCCGCGATTGGGTGCGCCACGGGCTTGCGCGCCCCGGCGGCAAACCGTTCCCGCGCGCCGGACGACCGTGCATTCCTGCTGATCCCGGCCGGCGTGCAGGGACCCGGTTTCCTGATGCTGCCGAATTTCCGCGTCATCATGCGCTACAATCCGGCCGAGGCATATGCTTTGGCGATCGGTCACCTCGCCGACCGGCTGCGCGGGGCCGAGCCGTTTGCGCAAAGCTGGCCGCGCTACGAGCGGGTACTGTCGCGCGACGAGCGGCTGGAGCTGCAGCAATTGCTGGCCCGCCACGGTTACAATGTCGGCGAGGCGGACGGGCATCTCGGCGCCAGGACGCGGGCCGCGATCCGCGAATTTCAGGCCAGGATCGGGCAGGTTCCCGACGGCTTTGCCTCGGCGATTGTCCTCGACCGGCTGCGTCGCCGCTGAAGAGGGTAACCACCCCTCGACCTTCGAGTTGACATTTTTTGCGCGTTATTGACCCATGCTGGGGTGGCGAAGGCGACCCGGCAAATTGGCTTTTACACTGATCAATTAAGGCTTTGGGCGACCGGCATGTTCGGCAAATTGCGGCTTTCGCGCTGGCTCATCGGGGTGGCCGTTCTGGCCATGGCCGAGGTTGCTTGCGTTGCCATGCTGGCGGTTGCCTTCACGGCGCCGGCGCAGGCGCAGTTTCGTGACGACGGTTTCCCGTTCCTCAGCCGCCAGCGTAGTCCACGGCCGGGCGGTTTTTTCGGCCGTATATTCGGACCCTCCGAGCCGCGGGTCTACGAACGCGAACGGCCGGCGCCGCCGCCGACCGACTATTCGCACGCGCCGAGCCCGCACAAAGCGGATTCGAAAGCAGAGCCGGTCACTCCCACCGCCTCGGTCGTGGTGATGGGCGACAGCATGGCCGATTGGCTCGCCTATGGGCTGGAAGATGCGTTTTCCGATTCGCCCGAGGTCGCGATCATCCGCAAGAACAAAGTCTATTCCGGCCTTCTGCGCTACGAGTCCAAGAGCGATCTCGACTGGTGGCATGTCGCGCGCGAAATCCTCGCGCAGGAGAAGCCCAATTACGTGATCATGATGCTCGGCGTCAGCGACCGCCAGAACATCCGCGAGCGGGATCTTGCCAAGGAAGCCGACAAGCAGAAGGCCGAAGAAGAGCAAGACAAGAACAAGGCCGATCCGAACGCGCAAAACCCGAAACAATCCGGCGACGCCAATCAGTCGTCGATCATCGCGCCCGAGCCGCCGCCAAGCAAGAAAACCCCTAACGGAACGATCGAATTTCGCAGCGACCGCTGGGCGGCCGTCTACTCGAAACGCATCGATGAAACGATCGCGGCCCTCAAGAGCAAGGGTGTGCCGGTGTTCTGGGTCGGCCTGCCGTCGATCCGCGGCACCAAGTCCACCGCCGACGCGGTCTATCTCAACGATCTCTATCGCGCGCGCGCCGAGCGTGCCGGCGCCATCTATATCGACGTTTGGGACGGCTTCGTCGACGAAGCCGGCAAATACACGAGCTACGGTCCGGACTACGAAGGCCAGATGCGGCGTTTGCGTTCGGGCGACGGCGTCTTTTTCACCAAGGCCGGCGCCCGCAAGCTCGCGCACTATGTCGAACGTGAATTGCGCCGCTACATGAGCAATCGCGGGCCGATTGCGCTGCCCGCCGGACCGATCGGGCCGGCGCCGGGCGACGCAATATCGACGGTGCGGCCGGTGGCCGGACCGGTCGTGCCGCTCACCGTGACGCCGGGAAATTCCGAAGAACTGCTGGGCGGCACCAGCAGCCAGCCGGTGCATAGCGACGCCACCGCCAACCGCGTGCTGGTCAAAGGCGAGCCGGTGCCGGCCCCGCCTGGACGCGCCGATGATTTCGTCTGGCCGCTCGGCAGCGACGCCAATCGTGTCGCGCCGGCGGCGGACGCGCCTGCGGCAGCTACAATCCCAGGGTCGAGTGCGGTGCCGGCGCCAGATGCTGTCGCGCGCAGCGAGCCGCCGGCCGCCGCCGTCAAGCCACCGGAAGAGCCCAAGCGCGGGGCAGCGGCAAAGCCCGCGCCGGCCACGGGTGCCAAGCCGCACCTCGACCGTCGGGTGGAAACCAAACCGCGGTCGCCGCAAGGCGGCGTACCGCGCCCGCCGGCGCCGATTCCGCAGGCCGGTGGATCGCCGAGCCAGCTGCGCTAGGGCTTGCCGTTCCAGGACGGCGCTTTTTGCGCGAATGGCGAAAAACTCAGCGCGGCAGCGTCGTCGATCCCATCAGGAACTTGTCGACCGCATGCGCGGCCTGGCGGCCTTCGCGGATCGCCCACACCACCAGTGACTGACCGCGGCGCATGTCGCCGGCGGCGAATACCTTCTTGATCGAAGTCGCATAGGCATCGGTGTCGGCTTTGACATTGCCGCGCGCATCGAGCTCGACGCCCAGCGCCTTGACCATGCCCTCGTGCAGCGGATGCACGAAGCCCATGGCGAGCAGCACCAGATCGCCCTCGATCTCGAATTCGCTGCCCGGCACCGGCTTGAACTTATCGTCGACATGCACGCAATGCAGTTTCGTGACCTGGCCGTTCTCACCGGAAAATTTCTGCGTCAGCACGGCGAATTCGCGCATCACGCCTTCCTGGTGGCTCGACGAAATGCGCAGCTTGAGCGGCCAGTCCGGCCAAGTCAGCATCTTGTTTTCGTGCTCGGGCGGCTGCGGCATGATCTCGAAATTGGTCACCGAGGCCGCGCCCTGGCGAATTGAGGTGCCGATGCAGTCGGAGCCGGTATCGCCGCCGCCGATGACGATGACCTTCTTGCCTTTGGCGAGAATCGGTTCGCCTTGGGCGGGCGGTTCGCCGCATACGCGCCGGTTCTGCTGCGGCAGGAACTCCATGGCGAAATGGATTCCCTTAAGCTCGCGGCCGGGGATTGGCAGGTCACGGCCCTTCTCGGCGCCCCCGGCGAGCACCACGGCGTCGTGATCCTTCAGTAGTTTCTCGACCGGTAGGTTGACGCCGACATCGGCGCCGTAATGGAACTGCACGCCTTCCGCCGTCATCTGCTCGATGCGGCGGTCGACGTGGATTTTTTCCATCTTGAAGTCGGGAATGCCGTAGCGCAGCAGGCCGCCAGCTTTGGCCCAGCGTTCGTAGACATGCACCTCATGGCCTGCGCGCACGAGTTGTTGCGCGCAAGCCATGCCCGCCGGGCCGGAGCCGACGACGGCCACCTTCTTGCCGGTCTTGCGCGCCGGCAATTCGGGTTTGAGCCCCTGCGCGATGGCGCGGTCGGCGATCTCGCATTCGATGGTTTTGATGGTGACCGGATTGTCGTCGATGTTGAGTGTGCACGACGCCTCGCAGGGCGCCGGACAGACGCGGCCGGTGAATTCGGGGAAATTATTGGTCGAGTGCAGGTTGCGCGCCGCCTCGTCCCAGCGGTTGCGGTAGACGAGATCGTTCCAGTCGGGAATCTGGTTGTTGACCGGGCAGCCGGTGGGAGCGCCGGTGAGCCGGCTGGTGCCATGGCAATAGGGCACGCCGCAGTCCATGCAGCGCGCGGCCTGGTCGCGGATTTCCTTTTCCGGCAGCGGTAGCACGAATTCGTGCCAGTGCTTGATACGCTCCGTCGCCGGTTCGTATTTGCGATCGTGCCGCTCGATTTCGAGAAAGCCGGTGACCTTACCCATGCTACTCCGCGGCCTGCATGGTGGCGGCCTTCTCCTTTGCCATCTCGGCCAGCGCGCGGCGGTATTCGACCGGCATCACTTTGCGGAACAGCGGGCGATAGCGCTGCCAATCGGCGAGAATCTCGGCCGCGCGTTTGGAACCTGTGAAGCGCGCGTGGTTGGCGATCAGCATATGCAGCCGCTCGGAATCCTTGGCCGTCAGGTCGGCCAACACGTCGACGCGGCCGTGGCTGGTGAGATCGTCTTGCTGATTGAATTCCTTTTCGGCGATCTCTTCCTCTTCCGGCACCGGCTCGAGTTCGACCATCGCCATATTGCAGCGGGTTTTGAAAGTACCGTCCTCGTCGATCACATAGGCGATGCCGCCCGACATGCCGGCGGCGAAATTGCGACCGGTCACGCCAAGCACCACCACGACGCCGCCGGTCATATATTCGCAACAATGGTCGCCGGCGCCTTCGATCACCGCGATGGCGCCGGAATTGCGCACGGCGAAGCGCTCGCCGGCCACGCCGCGGAAATAGCATTCGCCTTCGGTGGCGCCGTACAGCACGGTGTTGCCGACGATGATCGACTCTTCCGGCACAATGCCGGAATCCGCCGGCGGCCGGATGACGATGCGCCCGCCCGAGAGGCCCTTGCCGACATAGTCGTTGCCTTCGCCGTCGAGCTCGAAGGTGATGCCGCGCGCGAGCCAGGCGCCGAAGCTCTGCCCGGCGGTGCCGGTGAAGCGTACGTGAATGGTGCCGTCGGGCAGGCCAGTATGGCCGTAACGCTTGGCCACTTCGCCGGACAACATGCCGCCGACGGTGCGGTCGATGTTGCGGATGACGGTTTGCAGCCGCACCGGCGCGCCGCGGTCGAGCGCCGATTGCGACTCGGCGATCAGTTTGCGGTCGAGGATGTCGTGGATCTTGTGATCCTGCGCCTCGCACTTGTAGATTTTGGTGCTTTTTGCGGCCGGCGGCTTGTTGAACAGCTTGGAGAAATCGAGACCCTTGGCCTTCCAATGTTCCACCAGCGCGCGCTGGTCGAGCATCTGCATCTGGCCGATCATCTCGTTGAACGTGCGGTAGCCAAGCACAGCCATCAGTTCGCGCACTTCCTCGGCGACGAAGAAGAAATAATTGATGACGTGCTCGGGCTGGCCCTTGAAGCGCTTGCGCAGCACCGGGTCCTGCGTGGCGACGCCGACCGGGCAGGTGTTGAGATGGCACTTGCGCATCATGATGCAGCCGGCCGCGATCAGCGGCGCGGTGGCAAAGCCGAATTCGTCGGCGCCGAGCATGGCGCCTACCACCACGTCGCGGCCGGTGCGGATGCCGCCGTCGACCTGCACCGCGATGCGCCCGCGCAGCCGGTTGATGACCAGGGTCTGGTGCGTCTCGGCCAGGCCGATTTCCCATGGGGACCCGGCATGCTTGATCGAGGTGAGCGGAGAGGCGCCGGTGCCGCCCTCGAAGCCGGCGATGGTGACGTGGTCGGCGCGCGCCTTGGAGACGCCGGCGGCGACGGTGCCGACGCCGACCTCGGAGACCAACTTCACCGACACGTCGCCGGTCGGATTGGCGTTCTTCAGATCGAAGATGAGCTGCGCCAGGTCCTCGATCGAATAAATGTCATGGTGCGGCGGCGGCGAGATCAGGCCGACGCCGGGCGTCGAGTGGCGCACCTTGGCGATCACCTTGTCGACCTTGTGACCGGGCAGCTGGCCGCCTTCGCCGGGCTTGGCGCCTTGCGCCATCTTGATCTGCATCATGTCCGAGTTGACGAGATACTCGGCGGTAACGCCGAAGCGTCCCGAGGCCACCTGCTTGATGGCCGAGCGCATGCTGTCGCCATTGGGCAGCGGCTTGAAGCGGTCCGATTCCTCGCCGCCTTCGCCGGTATTCGACTTGCCGCCGATGCGGTTCATGGCGATGGCAAGCGTGGTATGCGCCTCGCGCGAAATCGAGCCGAACGACATGGCGCCGGTGGAAAAACGCCGCACGATGTTCTTGGCCGGCTCGACCTCCTCGATCGGAATCGGCTTGCGGCCGTCTTCCTCCGCCGACTTGACGCGGAACAGGCCGCGGATGGTCAGCAGCCGTTCGTTCTGCTCGTTCACGATCTTGGCGAAGGCGCGATAGTGCTCTTGCGAATTGCCGCGCACCGCGTGCTGCAGGCGGGCGACCGTCTCCGCCGTCCAGACGTGGTCTTCGCCGCGCATGCGCACCGCATAGTCGCCGCCGACATCGAGCATCGCGCTATAGATCGGTGAATCGCCGAAAGCGTCGCGATGGCGGCGCACCGACTCTTCCGCGATCTCGGCGAGCCCGACGCCTTCGATGCGCGTATGGGTGCCGGTGAAATATTTGTCGACGAAGTCCTGGCGCAGGCCGACCGCGTCGAAAATCTGCGCGCCGCAATAGGACTGATAGGTCGAGATGCCCATCTTGGACATGACCTTGAGCAGGCCTTTGTCGACCGACTTGATGTAGCGCTTGACCACTTCCTTCTCGTCGAGCTTTTGCGGCAGATCGTCCTTCATGGCGATCAGCGTCTCGAAGGCGAGATAGGGATTGATCGCCTCCGCGCCGTAGCCGGCCAGGCAGGCGAAATGGTGCACTTCGCGCGGCTCGCCGGTTTCCACCACCAGCCCGACCGAGGTGCGCAAGCCCTTGCGGATGAGATGATGATGCACCGCCGCGCAGGCGAGCAGCACCGGGATTTGAATCCGTTCGGCGCCGGCCTTGCGGTCGGACAGGATGATGATGTTGCAGTCGCCGCGCACCTCTTCCTCGGCGCGATCGCACAATTCGTCGAGCGCCCAGCCCATGCCGTCGGTGCCGTGCTCGGCCGGGAAGGATATGTCGAAAGTATGCGACTTGAAATGATCGCCGCTCATTTCCGAGATGGAGCGGATCTTTTCAAGATCCTCGTTGGTGAGGATCGGCTGGCGCACCTCCAGCCGCTTGCTGTTCGACAGGCCTTCGAGATCGAACAAATTGGGCCGCGGCCCGATGATGGAGACGAGACTCATCACCAGCTCTTCGCGGATTGGATCGATCGGCGGGTTGGTTACCTGCGCGAAGTTCTGCTTGAAATAGGTGAACAGCGATTTCGGCTTGTCCGACAGCGCCGAAATCGGCGTGTCGTTGCCCATGGAACCGATCGCTTCCTCGCCGGTGGTGGCCATCGGCGTCATCAGGAATTTCACGTCTTCCTGGGTGTAGCCGAAGGCCTGCTGGCGATCGAGCAGCGTCAGGTTCGAAATCGGCGCCTCATTGGCGGTGCCGGGCAGATCCTCCAGCACGATCTGGGTGCGCGCGAGCCACTCTTTATACGGGTGGCTCTTGGCCAGCGTCGCCTTCAATTCCTCGTCCGGAATGAGCCGGCCTTCGTCGAGATCGACCAGCAGCATCTTGCCCGGTTGCAGCCGCCATTTCTTGACGATGTCCTTTTCCGGGATCGGCAGCACGCCCATTTCCGACGCCATCACGATGCGGTCGTCGCGGGTCAGCAGATAGCGCGCCGGGCGCAAGCCGTTGCGGTCGAGTGTGGCGCCGATCTGGCGGCCATTGGTGAAGGCGATAGCGGCGGGGCCGTCCCACGGCTCCATCAGCGCGGCGTTGTATTCGTAAAACGCGCGCCGTTCCTCGTTCATGAGCGGATTGCCCGCCCACGCCTCGGGGATCATCATCATCATGGCGTGGGCGAGTGAGTAGCCGCCTTGCGTCAGGAATTCGAGCGCATTGTCGAAGCAGGCGGTGTCGGATTGGCCCTCGTAGGAAATGGGCCACAGCTTGTTGATGTCCTTGCCGAACAGCGGCGAGGACACCGACGCCTGGCGCGCCGCCATCCAGTTGTTGTTGCCGCGCAGCGTGTTGATCTCGCCGTTATGCGCGATGTAGCGATACGGGTGCGCCAGCGACCAGGTCGGGAACGTATTGGTCGAGAAGCGCTGGTGCACCAATGCGAGCGCGCTCTCGAAATCCGGATCGCTCAAGTCAGGATAGTAGGCGCCGAGCTGGTCGGCCAGGAACATGCCCTTGTAGATGATAGTGCGGCACGAGATCGACACCGGATAATAGCCGGCGGTGCGCCGTGCGCGGCGGCGATAGATCGCATCGGAAATCGACTTGCGCAGGATGTAGAGCCGGCGCTCGAACTCGCTCTCGGAGAGTTTCTTCTTGCCGTGGCCAATGAACACTTGCAGGTGCACCGGCTCGGTCGGCTTGACCGATTCACCGAGCGTCGAATTGTCGGTCGGAACGCTGCGCCAGCCGAGCAGCGAGAGCCCTTCGCGCGCGATTACTTCCGCATAGATGTCGCGGAAGATCTGCCGCCAGTTGGGGTCTTTCGGCATGAACAGATAGCCGACCGCGTATTCGCCCGGCTTCGGCAGCTTGATGCCGAGCTCGGCGGTCTTCTTGGCGAAAAACTTGTGCGGCATCTGCACCAGGATGCCGGCGCCATCGCCCATGCGCGGGTCGGCGCCGACCGCGCCGCGATGCTCCAGATTGCACAAGATGCGCAATCCGTCTTCGACGGTCTGATGCGACTTGCGGCCCTTGATGTCGGCGATGAAGCCGACGCCGCAGGCGTCCTTGTCGAGCGCGGGATCGTAGAGGCCGTGCGGGGCCGGCGTGCCGGGATCGGCACTGGCGTAGCGCAACAGGTCGGCGACGCGGGAACGTCTGGCGTTCCTGCGTCCAATAAATCCTGCGCTGCGCTTGTCCTTGCTCATCGTCCGGCCATCGCCCGCGGAAGCATCAAATAGGACAGCATTACTGTCCTAATAGACCATGCCAAATTTTGCTCCGCCACACAAGGCTGGTCCACGCCAGATTTGCTCGAACCTTTCGCTTTATTGCGGCGGCGGCTTCTTACCAAGCAAGAAGAGGACCACGCGCGCACGGTTAGCGCAATGCTGTTGCGTCGGCCAAGCTTCGCCAAATTGCGAGGCGGGTTAACCGTTTAACCGTGGCGAGGGGAAAACGCTGCGGCCGGTCGGGCTTTGGCTATGCTGCCGAAAAATAGGACAGAGAGGCGCCATGATTGACAGTATCGCAACCGCACCCGCAGCGGCAGGCAAGACCGCGGGCGTGACGGCCATGTCCAGGCTTGCCGAGCGTTTGACGGCGGTCGCGCCGTCCGCGGCGGCGGCGAACGTCGCTTCGCCACCGACACCCCAATTTTCCCCGGCCGTAACGGCGGCGTTGAGCCGCAGCGCGGCGTTGTCGGCCGGCAGCGTCGGCCGTGCGCGGCGTTCGCGCTCGATCGTCGGCGCGGCGGTCGACAGCTTCGTTTCGGCCTGCTCGTTCATTCCCTATGCGGTGGTGGCGCTGGCTTTGCGGCTGGTGATGGCGCGGCTCCTGTTCCTCGACGGCCAGGCTAGGGTCGACGGGCCGCGCCTGCCGTTCAATGTGCACGGCTTCGATCTCTCGGTGGTCCTGCCGCTGCATGTGAAAATCGAAACCATCACGGCCTTCTTCACCAAATATGCCGCCCTGCCGCTACCGCCGGTCGCGGCCGCTCATGTGGTGAGCTACGCCGAATTTATCCTGCCGATCCTCCTGCTGCTCGGCCTCGGCACGCGCTTCGTCGCGTTCCTCCTGCTGATCGCGACCGCGCTGATCCACGTCTATGTGATGCCGGATGCGTGGTGGAGCCTGCACGTCTATTGGGCGGCGATCCTGCTGGTGCTGCTCGCGCATGGCGCGGGACAAATCTCGTTCGATCGCCTCATCTGCTTGGTGGCGCGGCGCTAGCGTGATGCGCTGGTGCATCGGAAAAAAATGACAAGGGTCGCGTCGTGAAAAAAGTGCTGACAATCGGCTTGGCAGGGGTGGCGCTCGCCGCCACCTTGTCGCTGGTGCCCGCCGATTCGTTGAAGCGCGGCCAGACGACGGCCGCCGATGCCCTGCCGGCCGCCGAGATTCTCACGACCGTGCGGTCGATGGGGCTCGATCCGATCGGCGATCCGCTGCGCCGCGGGCATTATTACGTACTGCATGCCTACGATCCGCGCGGCATCGAGGTACGCGTGGTCGCCGACGCCCAGCTTGGCGACATTGTCTCGGTCAGAGCGGCGGGCGCGCTGAACAGCGTCTATGCGCCGCGTTACCAACGCGGGCCGCGCATCATCCACATCCCGCAACGCGACGAACTCGCCAATACCGGCGGTCGCGATCTGCCCGCCGCCGATAGCGATGACGACGAACCGGTCAAGCCGGTCGCGCGCCATCGCACCGCGTCGCCGCTCGCCGACGGGCCAACGCCGATCCGTCCGACCCCGCGCTTTAATGCCAGGGCGAATGAAAAGGCCAAGGCGGGCGCGCCGGACGATGCGATCGTGTCGCCGCGCGACGGCGATCCTGCGCCCATCGAATTGCCGCGCGGCAACTAACGCAACGGCGAGTTCCAAACGAAAGCGCCCCGGAGATCCGGGGCGCTGCCGTTTTCGATTGATGCCGCGGTGTTAGGCCGCGGCTTTGGTCTCGACCACCTGCGGCTTGCCGTTACCGCCGCCGATCGGGATCTGGCGCGGCTTCTTGGCCTCGGGAATTTCCCGCACGAGATCGACGTGCAGCAATCCGTTCTCGACGTTCGCGCTTCTGACCTGGACGTGGTCGGCAAGCTGGAACACGCGCTCGAAAGCGCGCGCGGCGATGCCCTGATAGAGCACCTCGCCATTCTGCTCTTCCTTGGCCTGTTTGGCGCCCTTGATGGTCAGGGTGTTTTCTTTCGCTTCGATCGAGAGTTCGTTCTCGCCGAAGCCGGCGACCGCGACGGTGACACGGTAATCGTTCTCAGCCGTGCGCTCGATATTGTAGGGCGGGTAGCCCGGGACGGATTCAAATCCGTCCAGCATCGAGAACAGCCGGTCGAAGCCGACGGTGGAACGATAAAGGGGAGCAAGATCAAATGTACGCATAGCAAGTCCTCCTTGAGTTGAGCGACATGCGGGCGGTCCGCCGTAACGGCCGAACCGGAACCCGAGCGCAGCCTGAATGGCCTGCGCGAAATTCATATGGGTGCCTGGTCCGGGCCTCGCAAGAGGCGGCAGGCAACGTTATAAACCATTGAAATATATACTAGTTTATTCTGTTTGCGCGGAGCGATTGAGCCCGCGATGTGCCCTGCTATAAGGCGCGCGAACCCGCCCGCGCCGGCTTATTTGGCCTTCATGAAACTCGTCTCCATTCCCGCCAATCCGGTGCCCGACGACGTGGTGACCGGCAGCATCAAGACCCCGGACGGGGTGAATTTGCGTTTTGCGCGCTGGGCGCCGCCGGCCGGGCGCAAGGGCACGGTCGTCGTACTGCAGGGCCGCGCCGAATATATCGAGAAATATTTCGAGACCGTGCGCGACTTGCGGGCGCGCGGCTTCGCCGTGGCGACATTCGATTGGCGCGGGCAGGGCCTGTCGGACCACGCGCTATCCGACCGCCTCAAGGGCCATGTGCGGAATTTTTCCGAATACTCAACCGACCTCGAAGCCATCATGGAACAGGTGGTGCTGCCCGATTGCCCGCCGCCGATCTTTGCGCTCGGCCATTCCATGGGCGCCGCCATCGGCATCCGCGCCTGCCATGACGGCAGCCGTTGGTTCGAACGCATGGTGCTGTCGGCGCCGATGATCGCGCTACGGCCCGGGCGCCTCACCGCATGGGCGGGGCCGCTGGCGCGCTTCATGCGCGTGCTGGGGCGCGGCTCCGGCTATGTGCCGACCGGTGATGGCAAACCGATCGGTGCGGAGGATTTTATCGGCAACGTGCTCACCTCCGATCCGGTGCGCTATGCGCGCAACATGGCGGTGCTGGAGGAAGCGCCGGAGCTCGGCATCGGCGCGCCGACGGTGGCCTGGGCCGACGCCGCGCTGCGCCTGATGAAACGGTTTGTCACGCCCGGTTATGCCGGCCACATCCGCCAGCCGATCCTGCTGGTGGCGGCCGGCCGCGACGAGGTGGTGTCAACGCCGGCAATCGAGACCTTCGGAATGAATCTGCTCGCCGGCCGGCATCTCATCATCGCCGGCAGCAAGCACGAGATTCTGCAGGAGCAGGATCATTATCGCGGCCAGTTCTGGGCGGCGTTCGACGCCTTCGTGCCCGGCACGCCGCGCTACTAGGGCGCGTCACCGCAGAGCGGGAACGGCTAATTTTATCCGGCGTCGTCAAATTTGCCGCAGAATCGGTTGCCGCTTGCGGCTCTCAATGTGGTCCAGGCTCCGATCATAACCCAGACGCGTCATCAGATCGGGGAATCTCGTCATGGCCAAATCGGCGATCGCGTCGCGATTATCGGCGCCGGGTGCCGGATCGAAGTTCACTTCGCCTGCCGTCACCACGCTATGATAACGCGAAGGCCGCGCCAATCGGCGCGGCTCAAGCCCGATAGCGGCGCCTAAGGCAGTAACGGTATCGTCGAAATGAAGATCGAGACTTTCGTATTTTACGATGTGAATGTTGGTCGATTGCTCCGACGCCGTAACCCAGTGCCGGACGTGACTGGCCCAACGGTCGAGCATGGTGTCGAATTGTTGAAATTGTAATCGCAATAGGCGGCCCATCGGCGCCGTCATCGCGAAATCAAACGCGGTATTTGTCTTCGGCCCCTCAACCCAAGGCCAAGTGTGCAGAAAGCGCCAGTACGACGCCATAACATCAGCCGGGTTGCGAAAGACGTAGACGATCCTGATCGCTCCTTCAAAGGCGGCAATGATCTCGGAGAAAAATGCAAACTCGTGGTGGCTCTTTAAAATGTTTGCCGCTTTCCACCCGGCCACCTCCAATATCAACGCCTGCAACGTGGGCGGATGATAATAATTGATATTGAATTGGTGGCGGTCGATATCCACCCACGGGTCCGAGACATAATCGAAACAAGCCGCCATCGTATTCATAAAAAAATGAGTGCCCGAACGTTCATGGCTCACCACCATGATCGGGAGGCGGTTGTCGGTTAACAGCGTCAAATGTGACGGTGGCAATCGGGATTCCTGCACGAACCACGGCGTATACAAAGCTTAGGCGATTTGTTTGGTTCCCAAAAATAGGTAAAAAGTTGCGCCCCGGATCGTTGCAAGATTGCATAAAAAACCGCCATGGGGCTTTGCGTCGCGAAGAAAACTTGGCGCGATGTCGCGCGCAGTTGATACTCGCAATGTTCGCGAATTTTCTTGTGAGAAATGGTTTCCGATTACCATTCCTGGCGAGATGCAATTGATTCATTGCGCGGCACGCCGTGCTTATTCCGCAGGCAGTCATGCTTCGCGCGGGGCTTCAACGGGCGACAACCGCATAGCTAGGAGTTGAGCATCTCCAACGCCGCCTGGTGCACGCGGGCGTCGCCTGCGACCACGATGCGGCCGCCGGCCTGCGGCGGGCCGTTGTCCCAGGTGGTGACGATGCCGCCGGCGCCGGTGACGATGGGGATCACCGCGACGATGTCGTAAGGTTTGATCTCGGTCTCGATCACCAGATCGATCAGCCCCGCCGCCAGCATGCAATAGGCGTAGCAGTCGCCGCCGTAACGCGAGAGCTTGACCTTGTCCTCCAGCCGGGCGAAGGCGGCGCGATCGGTTTTGTTCATCAACAGCGGACTGGTGGTGGACAGGATCGCGTCTTCGAGCGTTGCGCAGGCGCGCACATGCAGATCGCGGTTGCCCGCCGGCCCGCGATAGTGCGCCGCGCCGCCGTCGCCGGAAAATTGCTCGCGTGTGAATGGCTGGTTCATCAAGCCGAACACCGGCTCGCCGAAGCGCATCAGCCCGATCAGCGTGCCCCAGGCGACCATGCCGGTGATGAAGGATTTGGTGCCGTCGATTGGATCGAGTACCCAGATATATTCGGCCTCGGTACGTTCGGCGCCGTATTCCTCGCCGAGAATGCCGTGTCCGGGAAAATTCCGGCGGATGAGCGTGCGCATCGCCTGCTCGGCGGCGCGGTCGGCCGCGGTGACCGGATCGAAACCGCCGGCCTTCTTGTTGTCGACAGCGAGCGCGGTGCGGAAAAACGGCAGGATGGTTTCGCCCGACGCGGCGGCGAGCTGTTCGACGAAGCTGCTGAAATCGATGGCGGTCATCGGCAATGGCTTATCGCACGGTCGCCAAGAGTGGCAGCCGGTATTCCTGAACGATCAACCGTCGCATCGTGTCGCCGCGTGCGGCACGGCGTCTCACACCATTGAGCAATGCAATTATTGCTGGCTTTGCTTTCCTTATCTCCTTGTAATAGTGATGTTTTTACAACAAGGCTCCAGAAATCGCAAAATTAGTGCCTAAATACGATATTCAGCCATGCATTAAAACATGGTGTTTTCGACGACGAGCCTTGATTTTTGTGCGGCGCGGTGTATTTTATTGCAATGCGGTAGCGAGAGCTATCGCTGCCCTCCTTGGGCGTTTCCTCCCTAGACTTGGGCCGCTTGCAACCGCGAGCGGCCCTTTTTTATTCGGCAGCCGCTCGATACGGGCGCAGCTCATCCAGCGGTATTTCGCCCAGGCGCCGGGCCAGCGTCTCCAGGTCGGCCGCCAGCCGCCCGAACGTGCTGGCGCGCGCGTAGCGGCGCTCGTCCATGTAAAGCGCGCGGTTGATCTCGAGCTGGATCGCGTGCAGGCCGGCAGCCGGATTGCCGTAATGTTCGGTGATGAAGCCGCCGGCATAGGGCTTATTGCGGCTGACGGTGTAGCCGAGCGTGCGCAGGGTTTTTTCCACGGTCTCTGCCACCACGCCGACGCAACTGGTGCCGTAACGGTCGCCGAGCACGAATTCCGGCCGCGGCCGCTCGTCTTTTTGCCCGGCGGCGGACGGCATGGAATGGCAATCGATCAGCACGGCGGCGCCAAAGTCCCGTTGCAGCCGGGTGAACAGCCGGCGCAGCGCGCGGTGATAGGGCTTGTACAGGCTCTCGATTCTACGCAGCGCGTCGTCGACCGGGATGCGCTGGTCGTAGATTTCCTGGGCGTCGCCGACCACCCGCGCTACGGTGCCAAGCCCGCCCGCCACCCGCATCGAGCGGGTATTGGCGAAAGAGGGCAGGCGGCCGTCGAACATGCGCGGATCCAACTCATAAGGCTCGCGGTTGACGTCGACGAAACAGCGCGGGAAGTGCGCGCGCATCAGCGGGAAGCCGTGCTTCACCACGCCGGCGATCAATTCGTCGACGAAGCTGTCCTCCGAGCGGCGCAGCGTGGCGATATCGAGCCGCGCGACGCTGAGGAAGTCGCGCGGATAGGTCGAGCCGCTGTGCGGGGAATTAAACAGCACCGGCCCCCTGCTATCGGCCGGCTCCAGGATCTCGAACGGTGGGTCGAGTTCGTCGCGGATTTCACTCATGGGGGATGATGGCCATTTCAAGCATAGGTAGCAGGACGCGGGGGGAAGGCCCAGATAGCCGATAATAACGGTCTATTGTCTATGCGCGGGGGCACCTTGCCAAGCCATGCTTTTGGTTCACCCGTTATTTACCTGGCATAAGTCTTATGGGGCGGTTGGGGCCACCCCGCCGGGCTGGCCGGGACGGGGCGTTAAGGCATCATGTCGAAAATCCTGCTGGCGGAAGACGACACCGATATGCGGCGCTTTTTGGTCAAGGCGCTGCAAAATGCCGGATTCGACGTGACTTCCTACGACAACGGGCTGTCGGCCTATCAGCGGCTGCGCGAGGAGCCGTTCGAACTGCTGCTGACCGATATTGTCATGCCCGAAATGGACGGTATCGAACTCGCCCGCCGCGCCGCCGAACTCGACCCCGACATCAAGATCATGTTCATCACCGGCTTTGCCGCGGTGGCGCTCAACGCCGATTCCACGGCGCCCAAGCACGCGAAGGTGCTCTCCAAGCCGATCCATCTGCGCGACCTGGTCAACGAAGTGCAGAAGCTGCTGGCGGCCTGACCCGCTTGCCTCCCTTTAGGGGAGCCGATAAGACCAAATCCACTAAAGGGCGCGTAGCTCAGCGGAAGAGCACTACCTTGACATGGTAGGGGTCACAGGTTCGATCCCTGTCGCGCCCACCACGCACTCAAGCCATTTGCGGATTTGTGGAGACCCGCGAAATGTGCCCGCGTCGTACGGGCATATTTGCCATCGGTTTTGGCTTTTCGGTCTCTGCCGGGGCAGTGCGCCCCATTTGGGGGGCCGGTCTCCGTGTGTGTACCGAAAACCTAAACGCGGACGTAATGGTGGTGAAGTCCGCCGGGCAGGACGTATGATTTGATATCTCCGGTTTGCTGAACCGAACGAGGGACAGGCGCATCTTTGTTCAATGACCAATGCGTTCTGATGTCATTGTAATAGCGGGCGTAAGTTCGCAGAATCCGGCGCAGGTGTGTCTCGCTCAAGGCGACGATGTAGTCCACACACTCGCGCCGGATTGATCCGATTAGCCGTTCGGCAAACCCATTCTGCCATGGCGAGGCCGGCGCTGTAGGCTTGTCCCGGATGCCCATGGCGCGCAGTCGGTGCGTAACGACGGCGCCATGGATGCGATCCCGATCACGGATGAGGTAGCGCGGAGCCTCATTCCAGGGGAATGCCTCGGTTAGCTGGCGCGCAATCCATTCCGCCGTCGGATGTTTTGTTATATTGATCCAGACGAGGTCTCTTCGGTCCAGTCTGAGGACGACGAAGACATAGAGCAGATCGAAACTAATGGTCGGGACAACGAACAGGTCCATCGCGGCGATGTCTGGCGCGTGGTTACGCAAGAAGGTGCGCCATCCTTGGCTTGGCGGTCCCCATCGCTTGACCATGTATTTGGCGACGCTCGACTGCGCGACCTCAAACCCGAGCTTGAGCAACTCGCCATGGATACGGGGCGCTCCCCAAAGCGGGTTGTGGGTGCTTATGCCCTGATCAGCGCGCGTAGGTCATTTTCGATTTGCGGTCGCCCGCCCAGTGGACGCGATTTCCACCGCCAATAGTGGCGAAAGCCAGCCCGATACCAGCGCACGAGGGTCTCGGGCCGGATAATTGTGAGTACCGTCAGGATCGACGGGAACCAGCGATATAGCTGTATAAGAACCAGCGGTCGTTGTTCGTGAGCCGAACGCGACTTTGCACTTTGCACCGCAAAACGATCAACTGATGTCGGAGCGCCGAATTCTCGGCTTCAAGCCGGCTCTTCGACTTGAATGGCAAGGCCAAAACGTCCAGGACGAAACAGAGCAGGGCGCACATTATCCTCTGACGTTAGGCGATTTCTTCGGTTAATCAATGCGGATAAGGTTTTCGGTACACACAGGTGCACATTTCTGGGAATGGGCCGCGAGATCGAGGGATTTATGGGATTTACTCTTAAAGGCGGCACGACGGATGCTGGCACTTCCATTGCGGCGGAGACAGCCTCTGCCAAAGGCGGCACTAAACGATTGTTACTTTGATGTGATTTAGAAATCTCGTGCAGCTGTTGTGTGCCGTTTGCGGTCGCTGCCGGCGCAATGGCGTGGACTGGTCCGATGGCCGCCTGGATTGGATAGTGCCAATTCGACCTACCCTATGGCTGCTGTGGCCGCGCGAACGCAAGTGACAAGGGCCGCCTCAGCTGGCGGCCTTTTTCGTCATCTCAAGCAGGAGGCACGATGTCGGCTTTTGCCAATTCAGACGTCCTTTTGCGCCATCAAGTTCCCGGTGCACGTAACCGACGGAACTATTAGAAGGCATGCGCGTTAGGAGTGATAGGGGCGTTTGATTGCTGCCCGCCAAAGCCGAAGGACTCCATGCGCTAACCGTCATGGGATGTCGGCTTCCATTATTCACATTTTCGCTGTGACTGACGGGGGGCTGCTGCTTACGGCTCCCGCTTAGCCGCAAGCTATGGTCCTGACCATCAGCCAGCTCACCTGAAAGGTGACCGGCCATGAACGTCATGACAACGCCAAAACCAGCAACCAGCGCAAAAGTCACGACGGCTGCGATGATGAAAGCGCTCGTCTATCAGGGGCCGGGCAAGAAAGCCTTGGAAGACCGTCCCAAGCCGGATATCACGGCGCCCACCGACGCGATCGTCAAGGTCACCAAGACGACAATCTGCGGCACCGACCTGCACATTCTCAAGGGTGACGTTTCGACTTGCCAGCCTGGCCGTATTCTCGGTCATGAGGGCGTCGGCATCGTCGAGAAGGTTGGGTCGGCTGTGACGGCGTTCAAGGCGGGCGATCATGTCCTGATCTCCTGCGTCAGCGCTTGCGGCAAATGCGAGTATTGCCGCAAGCAGATGTATTCCCATTGCACCACCGGCGGCTGGATCCTCGGCAACACCATCGACGGCACGCAAGCCGAATTCGTCCGCACGCCATATGCGGATATGAGTCTCTACCGGATTCCCGAAGGCGCCGACGAAGAAGCGCTGGTCATGCTCAGCGACATTCTGCCGACCGGCTTCGAGTGCGGCGTGCTTAACGGAAAGGTCGCGCCGGGCAGCACGGTGGCGATCGTCGGCGCGGGCCCGATTGGTCTCGCGGCGCTCCTCACCGCCCAGTTCTACTCGCCGGCCGAGATCATCATGATCGATCTCGACGACAATCGCCTTGCCGTGGCCAAGCGCTTCGGCGCCACCGCGACCATCAACAGTGCCGACGGCAAGGCCTTGGAGACGGTCATGAAGATGACCGGCAAGCACGGCGTCGATACCGCCATCGAGGCAGTGGGCATCCCGGTCACTTTCGAATTGTGCCAAAAACTCGTCGCGGCCGGCGGTCACATCGCCAATATCGGCGTGCATGGCAAGAAGGTCGATCTCCATCTCGAGGAGCTATGGGACCACAACATCTCCATCACCACGCGGCTGGTCGACACCGCCACCATCCCGCTGCTGTTCAAGACCGTGGCGTCGAAAAAGATCGACCCCAAGCTGCTCATCACGCATCGCTTCAAGCTCGATAAAATTCTCGATGCCTACGAGACCTTCGGCAACGCCGCCAAGACCAAAGCGCTCAAGGTGATTATCGAGGCTTAGGCACGATTGCGACGATATCGTTCGGCCCACCAAGGGCAGACCAATTCTGAAAGAGGATCAAATGGAAAAAGCTAAAGCTGACTCAGTCATCGCCGTATTCGCGGACCACAATGCAGCGGAAGCAGCCGTGAAAAAGCTAACTGCAAACGGCTTCGAGATGAAAAATCTGAGCGTCGTCGGCAAGGGCTACCACACTGATGAAAAAGTCGTCGGCTTCTATAACGCAGGCGACCGCGTCAAGTTTTGGGGCAAACGCGGCGCGTTTTGGGGCGGTCTCTGGGGCTTGTTCTTTGGCGGGCTGTTCATGACGATACCCGTCGTGGGGCATGTCGTCGTCCTTGGATATCTTGCCACCATCGCGATTGCCTGCATCGAAAATGCTGTGATCGTTGGTGGGATGAGCGCGCTTGGCGCGGCGCTCTATAGCATCGGAATCCCGAAGGACAGCGTGATCCAATACGAGAGCGCCTTGAAGGCCGATAGCTTTCTGGTGATGGCGCACGGCACGGCGGAGGAAATGGCGCGCGCCAAGACCATCCTTGGTGCGGCCAATCCCTCACGTGTCGATGTGCATGCAGGCGCGAAAACGGCCGAGCTAGCTCACTGAATTTTAGCAATTATGAATTGGGCAAAAACTTGGAGCTTGCAATGTTCACGTTACGCAGCCTGCCCATCGCCTTTCGTGCACTCTTCAGCAGCTTTCTTATTCTGATTGGTGTCGGATACCTGATGGCTTTGTCGTTCATGTATCTGGTCGTGATCGAACCCCATCAACAGATGGGACAGGGTTTGGTGGCGGGCATTAGCGACCAATATCACGGGTTGCCGAAGGGAAAGACCTTGCTCGAGTTGGCGCTGATGGGGCCGATGGCCGACAAACTGTCGGTCACCGACCGCACGCGCCTTCTAAAGTGGGTGCATGACGGCGCAAAAGCTGCCGCCTATCCGCAAGTCAAGCCGATCTTCACAGCGAGTTGCATCAGTTGCCATATGGAGGGCGCCCAGTCGATTCCGCCGCTCGCGAGCTTCGAGGCCGTGCAGAAAGTCTCGAAAGCGGATACGGGAACGAGCATCACCGATTTGGCCAAAGTGTCTCACATTCATCTGTTCGGCATCAGCATCATCTTCCTGCTGACCGGCGCGATTTTCGCTCTGAGCGAAACAGCCGTCTGGCTACGCGTATCTCTCGTTGTCGTCCCCTACTTGACCATCCTGATGGATATCGGCTCATGGTGGTTCACCAAATATCTCGATCCGGCATTCTTCGCCTATGTCGTTGTCGTCGGTGGAGCTTGCATGGGTCTGGCACTCGGTGCCCAGATTCTTATCGCTTTATGGGAAATGTGGGTCGCGCCACTTGAGAGAGCGATTAGCGCGTACCGCTCAAAAGTAGGCATGCGAGCAACACCGGCAATCCACCCAGTCTGAGCCGTTGTGAGTTTTACAATATACGGAGGCGCAAAAAAACGGATCGCACCACTCATTATAAGCGAGTTGCTCGCAGAAAAGTATAACCTGGTTCACTCGCGAGAACCCTACCGATGTGCCATTTCAATTCGATTGATTGGCGCAAAGATATGTTATGATCGGTGGACATACGACATTTAAGGTTCTGTCATGAAAATGAGCAAGCTCGGCTATTTTTCTGAATTTCTACTTTTCCCCCCGCTCGTTTTGGTCGCCGCGCTGCTGGCGTTTCGCAGTTCGATCCCACCGCAGCCCGTGATCTGGGTGGTTGTCTACGGCTGTGGACTGGTTGGTTGGACGTTGATCGAATATGTGCTGCATCGCGTGCTCTTTCACCACGCGCCAATTCTCTCGCAGATACACGAGTATCATCATCATTCGCCGCAGGACCTAATCGGCACGCCCGCTTGGGCGAGCGCGTTGATTGGCTTGATCGCGGTTGCAGTTCCGTCCTGGGCAGTGCTCGGATTTGACCTGGGAACCGCGCTAACGTCGGGCCTCATTACCGGTTACCTGTGGTACGTTCTCGTCCATTACGCGACGCACCACTGGCGACCGCGACGGGGTTCCTATTTTTACCGAGCGCGGCTGCGTCATGCGCGCCACCATCATATGTCCCAAAGCAGCAATTTCGGCGTGACGACCGGGGTATGGGATCATGTGTTCGGCACAGCGCTCGAACGGCGCACGGCGAAGTGTGGCGATGTAGGCATTTGACGGTGAATGGCTCCCTCTGATTCCGGCCTTCAAAATCATTAGCGTCGAAATTGACTGTTTGAAGAATTGAGAAAGGGAAGGCCGAGCCTCGTTTGGCCTCTCCCTGTCGTAAACTTATCCGACTGGCAGTTGATCGAAAATCAGGCAATTCTCGAGTGGGATAAGGGATCTTTGCAGACTTATTGGTTGGATGGTCGTCAATCTGCTCCGGTCGCGGGCAACGCTCGAGGCAAAGATTTTGGCCTTGCGGCAGCAAATAGACCTCTTGCGGCGGGCTGCTCCAAAGAAACTCTCCTTCAGTACCATCGACCGAATGATTTTCGGTCGTCTCTCATCGGTTGTTTCCGAGAGTTTGCGATGCGTTGGCGATCGTTTAGCCGGAAACCGTTGTCCGCTGGCATCGTGCGCGTTTTAGGTCGTATTAGCGCTGGAAGTTGTGCCGCCGTGGCGGCAGGCCTACAGTGCCGCTGGAGGTCCGCCGGCTGATCCGCGAGATGAGCTTTGCCAATCGGCTCGAGCAATCGGCAACTTATCTTACGGTTCCTATTGTAGTTAACGCCTGGCCTCTCCATATATCTTTGTAGAGTGCCAATAAAAATTGGGGACGTACCGAAGTCTCCATTCTCTAATAATAGCGGCACCGGTGCCATCGGCAGGCACAACAAACTCCAAATTGGCGGCGTTCGGCGTGGGTGCCAAAAGAACCCGCGTCCATGTGGTTCCGTGCGTTGACGATCGCGCGGGCACCTTCCTTCTAAAAAGGAGAGGGTCATGGAGTTTTGTTCAAACCCGCGAGTGACATTCTTCTTTCAGATGGCACTCCCGCACACTGGAGCCACAATGATTATTCCCCGCTACGTCAACGAAGTAATAGCAAACGTGCGTGGCATTAAGCCCGGATGGTACGCGATGGACGAGAGCGGCAACGTCTCCACGGGGCCGTTTTCCAACAAGGGCGAATGTCTCGGCAGCGTCATGCAGCCGACTTACGATCAGTCAGGTTCATCGCCGAAGTAAACCAGCTTTCCACCGGCATCCAACCAGCGCTCAGGGCGTTGCGTCCGGAAGTGCCCATCAGAAAACGCCCCAAGGAGAAATGCGTCATGTTGGACTTAACAGTCAAAACCACGGCAGCGAAGCCCGCCAGCTCCCCCAGGACGGATGCGATACAGGCGTACCGCGCGGCAGCCGAAAAGGGCTCCGCGCAAGCCAAGGAAGCTTTCGAAAAGATGAGCGTCGCCACGGCTGAAGCCACTGATCTGATCAAGAACAGCTACGCGATAGCCGCTGAAGGTGCGCAGGAATACAACGCCAAGGTCAACGAATTTGCTCAAACCAATACCAAAGCGACCCTCGACTTCGTCCAAAAACTGTCGGGCGTGAAAATGCCTTCGGAATTCATCGAATTGTCGACTGGCCATTCACGCAAGCAGTTCGAGACACTGAGCGAGCAGGCAAAGGAACTTGCTGCGCTGGCTCAAAAGGTCACGGTCGCGACCGTAGAGCCTCTCAAGGCGGGCGTTACCAAGGCATTTGTCCAATCCACTTGAACTGACCCGCTCCAAACTTCAGCGCACATCGAAGCCCGGGTTAACGCCCGGGCTTCTAGCGGAAGGCCGAAATGAAGTGTCGTTCAACCTCTCGGCTTCAAGCTAGATCAATTGCGAAGACGCGTAATTTAAAGACAGCATTTTAAATGGAAAAGGCATTCTCCAATTTCACGTGGAACCCGACTGCCACAGCGCCAGACGGCGTTGAACTGGAACTATGCGTTTCCGAGAGCGAAGAATATCACGCGCTAGCGTTTCCCTGCCGGCGCAATGGCGTGTCCGCTTTCGGACTAGAGCGGACATCGGGCGATTTTGGCCGGGAATGCTTTGTCGGCTTTTGACCCAAAGTGGACAAACACCCGAGTCAGCCTCGATCGGCCAGGCCGCTAATGAGCCGAAGCGGGCATCACCGAACTCTTCGAGAAATCCGTATCTGAAATGCTGCGATGCCATTCTGAAGTCAGGGGATGAGCTTGCGACTGCGCGAGTTCATTACGTCCTTGGCCGTTGGCAAAGCCTTAAGGTTTTGTCTTCGATTGATCGCGTCGCAAATTACGAAGCTCTTTTGGCCCCTCCAACAGTCTGCGTTTCCGGCTTTCTCGTTCTTCCGACGTTGCCGAGCGATCAGCTTGGCGGTCGATGGCCTTGCTAGCCAGATCAGCTGCCTTGCCTCGGGCTGTGAGCTGGGCGGTGTTGGGCAGGCGCTTGTCGCGCACGTTATTGATGGCCCCGCCTTCATTGTCCCAACGCTGAGTAGAACGTGGACTTGGGTTATGAGTGCCCATTGGGCGCTTGTCCATCATGCTCGTAATATTCCTCCGTTCGCCGCTGTCGGCTAAGTGCTTTTACTGGTGAAATGTTTGCTGCTGGTACTTGGCGGACATCGCGCGCACTTGCGGGTTTGTCGGCTATTGACCCCAAGCGGGCATCGGGCCTGGCGAGCGACGAGCCATGCCCAAGTCAACAAAAAGGCAGCGACGAAGTTCGATCAACTTAACTCGCTTGCGCGAGATCATCGACCTGCCGTCGAGCGGCGGCAAACGCATCCTTGATCGCTACCTCAACATGTTCGTGCCGTACATCCTGCGACGGCATGTGGCTGACGAGAATGTTTTCGTGAGGCGGAATTGTTAGCCAGATATGGACCTCGAACCCGGTACCGTGACGGTGCTTGTGACCAGGCGCGATCACAGATACGCGGCATCCGATGATGCAATGGTTGTGTTTCTCCAGCCGGTCTACCTCATAATCGATTACCGCGCGCGCAGCCTCCGACGGCTCGGTTCCTTCGAACGTCACTTGCAATGGGACCTGCATAACAGCCTTTCGATCTCGAAGAGTTAGCGACTTTGAAGCCGCGGAAAAGCTGAAAAATCAATCGAATCGTCGGCCGTGGAAGTAACCCTTGTTCGTAGTGTTTTGCTTGATGTTGGCAGTCTCGCCCTTTTCCGCGGCGTTAGCATGATGTTCGTGCTTCACCAACTCGTCATTCGCGACTTTCGCGGTTTTTTTGCCCGAGTTGTTCCGATGATTGTATTTGCTCCGATTGGCTGGCGGAATGGGTGGCTTTTGCGATGGCATAATCGAAATCCTCGTGGTGCAGGAAAATCCAAACGCACAAGATTACACGAATGGACAACCATATGACGGGTAAAAGATATCAACCGCAATGGATGCACGGCAATGATCTGGTTTAACGTTGGTTCAGCGGAATGATTCCCTGCCGATTGCCGCTTTCTGATGTATTGTCTCGCGATAATAAGCTTTCGGGATGTCTGCTTATTGCACTTAGCGGACAAACGAGTTCAGCCGTCGATTGGTCGCTAATTGACTAAAGCGGACAGTAGTGGATTTTGGCTCGGGATGGCTTGGTCACGGTGGCCCACCGACCGCGGCTACGCGCGAGCAGGCGACGACGGCATTTCGTTTCGCGTGGCCGACTACGGCCACCTTTGCGCCGACGCGCGGGCGAATTGGAACGAGACGTACAAGCGGGAGCCGGTCACGCGGGCGAGCGGGAGTCCGCTTTACTCCCAATAGCTGCCAAGATGTTGCGGTGCCGCGAATGCAGCGATGTGCCATTTGCAGTCTAGCCATTCACCGCCAGTGCCAACCTTTGTCCGCTGATAGCCCAATAGCGACCTTTCGACGGCTGAGTTCGTTTGTCCGCTTTGTGCCAGGAGCCGACATGTCCGTGCTGCATTTGGGAGAAACTATTTCTTATCAATGAACTACCCTGCGGCAATAAGCCGTGCGTGTTTACAATGCACTCCATCCGTTTGAGATCAGAATAAGCATGTTCGGCATTCAGTCAAATAATCGGTCGCTGCCTAATGGCTGCTGTCGTCGGATTTACACGCCATGGCATAGCCAAGCATCACTGCTTCGATGAGCGCGGCTATTTGCGAATCGCGTAGGGCCATTTTGGCGTCGGCGGTCTGAGCCTTAATCGGTGGCATCGATCGCGTGGCCCAGAGGAAAATGAGTGCACTCAATGCAGCGGCGAGATAAATTGCAGCCACGAACAGACGCGCGTACAGGATGCCATATTCGGTTTCCAGCCCCAGCGTTCCCGCGATGGTCAATTGGTAGGCGGCGATGAGCGCAAACAGGACCAGCAGCGCAGTTCCAATCGCGCGGCGCTTTAGCCTGCTGAAAAGATGATGGAAGGCGAATTCAGTGATCTGAGTGAGCCCCATGGTCCGGACTCTCTAGCGCCGGGACATGCCAAAGATAAAACCAATACCGGTGGCGATGGCAAGCATAGTGAGTGGATGCTGCTCCATCTCATCGGTAATTTTCGTAATTTTTTTTACCGCGTTACCGCCCAAGCGCGTAGCTTTGTCAGTCGCCGATTGCGACACCGAGCTCGCACCGTCGCGAACGCGGTCCATGATCCCAGCCAGCGCCTCATGGACAAAGTCGCCTATTTCAGCGGAGCCGCCGGAAAACTCGCGCTTGGTTGCGCCGCTAAGGCGGTGCAGGCGCTTTTCCAAATCGCTCATCAATTCTTGGATAGCGGCAATCTCTTCGGTCGTGGATGCAACACTACTACGGGCCGACATGGTCACCTCAATAAATGTGAGTGAGAACGCTTCTATCCTAACAACGCGACCGGTCGCCAAGAGTTCCAGTAATTTCAAACATTAAAGACGAAATAAGATATTCGGTAGCGGGCCTAGCCGGGCAGAACCGGTTCGTCTTCGGGAAATAGGTGTTTAATTGCGACCAGTACTACGATCAAAAGCGGAACCGCCAGAAATGCACCGATCGGCCCCCACAGCCAGGTCCAGAATATCAACGACAAGAATACGGTGAGCGGGTTGAGAGCGAGTTGATGCCCCATGATGCTCGGCGTAATGAAATGCCCTTCAAGCGTGGTAAAGCCGAAATAGAGAAGCGGCGCGATAAGCGCTTTTGTCAGCACTGGAAACGTCACCAGCCCGACCGCGAGCAGGACTACTTCCATAATCAGGGCGCCTACATAGGGAATGAAATTGAGAATGAACGCGAGCACGCCCCAGGCGATGGGATTCGGAAATCCGATTAAATAGGCAATCAGTCCTGCGGCCAGGCCGACGACGAAATTGATCATCGCAACCACGCTGAGATACCTGGTCAGGTTGTGCTCGATGTCATTGATGATCTTAAGCATACGCAGACGCGCGTCGTGATCTTCGAAAAAGATAACGAGGACATGACGCAATCGCGCGCGCCCGAGCAGAAAGAAAAACAGCGTCCCGAAAAAGATAAAAACCTGTCCAACGGCCGGTGTAACGAAAACGAGCGCCGGCTGCACGAAGTTGGCGATATCAAATCCATAATGGGAATTGTCACCTTGCGGCAGGACGGCGTCGCGCACGGCTCGTAAATTCGACAACGGTTGATCGAGGATTTGAAGTTTTTCCTTGATAATACGGCTGATCTCCGGCGCTTTGGCGATCCAGCTCAATGCCGGCGCAGACAACAGAATGATGACGCCATAGAAGACAACAACAACAAGCAGCCATAGGACGATCGCGGTGATCAACGATGGGATTCCGTATGTTTTTGCGCGCGCCGACAACGGTCCCAGCATCAATCCGATCACGAAAGCGGACGTCGCCGGCAAAAACATCGCCCGTGCCAGATCGAGCGCAGTGATGAACAGAATGATGAATATGCCGATCGTGGCAGCCTGTGCGGCGGTGTGCCAGACGGCCGAGACTTGCGCGATCGGTTCGGGGTCATCAATCGCGAGTAGATCGGCTCGCTGTGTCGCGACCTGGCGAATATCGACCCGTGGCGACCCATTTCTTGTAGGAAATTGTACTGTCAGATCAGCCACGCAACCCCCTTGGCATCGTCTCACGCCATAGCGGTAACGGTTGACATCGCATTTGGTTGCCCATACGGCGCTGAATTTTTCGATCACGCAGGGAGGCGGGCCTGGCCCGACACGGTATGTCCGCTTTGAGTCATAACCGGACAAGCCATCGCGAGCCATAGCCGACCGATGTCCAGTTCAATCCAAAAGCGACCATTCGACGCTTGAATTAGTTTGCCCGTTAAGTGCCATGTATGGACGGCGCCTGCGGTGCAAGGGAAAAATCGGGCATTTCAGCGAAGCGTTCGGGTGCAGCCATGTATTCGGCCTGTTTCGCTTGGAGGATTACCTCTGTCGCGATGCAGCCGCTGTGGCTGCTGGCCCTGATGTAATCCGCTGATCGGGTCCCAAACAATAGCTCGCGCTCAAGTATCGCGTGGCACTTAACGGGTTTTCCCGATCGACGGTCTCGACCGTTTCGCATCAATGTCGTCATCACCCCTGCAGTTCTTGAACGCACGAACGCAACCTCATGGTCTCATTGCCGAGCTCTTTGTCAGGCTGCCGTTAGGCGAGGCGCCCGATAGGTCCCTCCCTTGGCCAGCAACGCCCAGGCGACCCGCGCCATCTTGTTGGCAAGCGCGACCGCAACAACCTTGAACGGTCGCCGGGCGAGAAGCTGTGTGAGCCAGGGATACTTCTCCGGCTGCTGGCGCGCACGCCGCAAGACGGAACAGGCTCCAACGACCAGGATGCGCCGCAAGTAACGATCGCCCTGTTTCGAGATTGGCCCGAGCTTCTGCTTGCCACCAGTTGAGTCTTCTCGCGGCACGATCCCGATCCAGGCCGCAAAATCACGCCCCGATCGAAAAATCTTCGGATCAGGGACAGTCGCTGCAATCGCGGTGGCGCCGATAACGCCGATCCCGGGGATGGTCTCAAGCCGTTTGCTTTCTTCGTTCGAGCGATGCTGCCCAACGACCCGTTTCTCGATCGATCCGATCATCGTCTGCACAGCCTGAAGCTGCGCCGCCAGCACGATCAGGCTGGCGTGGGCATCGACCGGCAAGCGCGAACCCCCATCCTGGGTAACGATCGCCAGCAACTCCTTAATCCCTTCGCGCCCCTGTGCAGCCGCAATGCCGAGTTCGGCCAAATGCGCCCGCAAGGCATTGATCAACTGGGTGCGTTGGCGCATCAGCAGATCGCGTACCCGATGCTGCATCAACCGGCCCTGTTGCTCGGCCGACTTGACAATAACGAACCGCATGGTTGGGCGCCTGACTGCCTCGCAGATCGCCTCGGCGTCGGCGGCATCGTTTTTGTTGCGCTTGACGTAGGCCTTCACATCCTTCGCCGGCATCAGCCGAACCTGATGCCCGAGCTGCGTCAGTTCACGTGCCCAATGATGCGCCGTGGCACAGGCTTCCATGCCGATGAGGCACGGTGCCAGAGCTTCGAAGAACTTTATCAGCTGGCCACGGCGAAGCTGCTTTCTGACGACAACCTTCTCGGTCGCATCAATGCCGTGAACCTGGAATACGTTCTTGGCGATATCCAAACCGATCGTGGTAACTTGCATGTGGACGGCTCCTCTCATGTGATTCGTCTTACAACGATCACCCTATGGCACCTCGGTGCCGGGAGCAGGCGTCGTCCACCACATCAATAGGCGACATCGCTCGTCGGCTTGAATTGAAAGAGGCCGCCAGCCGTAGCGCTCTACGGTGATTACGACCTAAATGAGAGTCGGAACTTAATGGCGTGCGAAGCGTATCCAATGTGAACGCTGGTACTTCATATTGAAGTCACAGACACCTCAATCGGAGTACACAATGAATATTTTCTACATCATCGGCGTCGTGGTCGTAATAATCTTCGTTGCAGGCTTTTTTGGACTGCACGTTTAGCCATCCCAACGGAAACAACCGTATCGATCACTCACGCCACTTTCGCGGTTAAAGGCAGCCGAGCCGCGTAAAAAATTCGCTTGTCGTTCACTTGGCAAAGAACGCTTGGGGTCATTTGCGACCAAGCCATTTAGAGACTGCGCCGACCGATGTCTGCGCGACCCCGTAACGGACATTCACAGGTGCGGTTGGAATGCCCGTTTAGTGATGCACCGCTGCAAACGGCATCCTTATTCGATCACCTCATCGGCGCGGGCAAGCGGCTTGGAGCCTCGTGATACCGGCGCCTTGGCTGTCTTGAGGTCTAGGCAGCTGCGTTCGTCGGGAAAGTGGCGTGGGTGATCGATACGATCGTACCCCCGGGGCCGGCCAATGTTTCAACTTGGGCATTGAGCTGATGTGAAAGCGCCTTGATGATACCGGTGCCGAGTCCGATTTTTTGTTGAGCGAAGACACCGTCATGTCTGCCAACCCAGTTGTCGGAAACCGTAAGCTTCCAGTTTGTTCCGGCCCGATCATACCTAACGGCGACTTTGCCGTCGACTTTCTCGTCGGGAAACGCATGCTTGAGAGCGTTCATAACGAGTTCGGTGACAATCAAGCCGATGCTCTCGGCCTGCCGGGAGGAAGCTGCACCCCCTTCGCCCACCACTGTCAGCGTGACTGGCCGACTGCCGTCGATCATTGAAGTAGCAAGAGCTTCGCACAACCTTGAAAGATAGGGCGTAATTTCGACAGACCCGATGGTCCCGAGGGCATGCAGCTGCTTCTGCACGGCGGCAACCGAAATAACCCGCTTGTGCGTATCTTGTAGATGAACACGCGTCTCTTCCGACAGCACGGTTCTGGCTTTCAGCAGAATAATGCTTGCGATGACTTGCAGACTATTGGAGATGCGGTGCTGCAGCTCCTCAAACAGCACATCTTTTTCTCGCAATAGTTCATCTTTTTCGCGCAATAAGTCGTCCTTATCACGCTCCAACATGCGCCGGTCAGTGACATCTTCGATGCCGAGCAGAATGGTGGCGTGGGAGCCTCCCTCGTAGAACACCTGACGGGCATTCAAACGCATCGTGCGTTGTCCGAGACCGGGAAAATCGTGCTCGACCTCATGATCCTCGATCTCACCTTGCTCAGGTATGATTTTTTCTAACAGCACGCGAAGTATTGGAATGTCCCATTGTCCATCGCTCAATACATAAAGAAGGCTGCCTTGAGTATCCTCGGGGCTAACCTTGAATGTGGAATAGAAAGATCGGCTGGCGGCGATTACGCGCAACTCTTTGTCGAGCACTAGAACGGGTTCGCTGACAGTGTCGACAATGGCCTGCGCGAGTGCACAAGCATCTGCAATGTTGGTGAACTGTTCTCTGAAGCCGGTGGGTTTCATAAAGCCTTTGCGATGCGTTTCAACGCGCATCGGGTGCAGGGACTACTGCAATTATCGACTAGGCGAGTTGAACCCGACATTATGCGCATCGTACCGAAGATGAGTCTGTATAAAATTGACCACTTCTTCGGTCGCATGCCGGAGCGGTTCAATTTTTAACGATTGGCGTATTACGTATCAGGCCTGGAACGGTTTTCACAGGTGAGGGTTGCCTCAACATGTCCGAGTCCCGCGCCCTCGTTATGATCGTCGATGACGATGTATTAGAACGAATGGGGGCGTCCTATATGTTCTCGGACGCCGGATATCGGGTGATCGAGGCTGAAAATGCGGACGAGGCCCTGCAACTTCTCGAAAAAAATGCGGACGTTAGGCTACTTTTTACGGACGTAACCATGCCTGGCTCGATGAGCGGGTCGGACCTGGCCGGTCAGGTTGCGCGGCGATGGCCTGAGGTGGGTGTCATCGTGACGTCGGGACGGCCACGACCTGAGACCCTCCCGTCGCGCTCAAAATTTCATGCCAAGCCCTACGAGCCAACCAACGTACTCCAGCATGCCAGGGGAATGATAATTCCGCACCGGTAACCCATGGTGGATGATGACCTGTGTGAACCGAAAACCTCATCCGATGATGAATTCGGATTTTGTTGGTAAAATTTCCTGTTCCTGCGTCCAGAATTCCCTGTTCAGTCATAGTAATTCCCTGCTCTGTAGCGTAGGGAGCTTCCCTGCAAGCCTCTAAATTTGCTCGCGTGTCTGCCCTCGAATTCGTTCTAAGCGGGAAGATTCGGAGAAATTCCCTGTTCTTTTCCCTGTTAGCAGGGAATTTGGCAGCGGAGACGGGTTCGACTGCGACTGCGTCCGCCACCACGCATTCCCTTTCGAACTTGGGTTTTCCAGTCCCTGCGTCACGCACATGGGCGGCGATGAGGGCCGATCGAGCAGCTTGCTGCGTCCGCTTTGGGTCATTCTCGACGGAGTTCGGACGGTTTTGCCTGTCGGCGTATTTCCGTTTTGCCCCGAAAGCGACCCTGGGCGGGGCGGATCGCGCGCAAAGTCTTCGATCGATTCCCATCTGAGCGGACCGATTATGATAGATAGAATCCGGTGGTTTGCCGACCGCTATCCTTGAGGAAAATATTTCATGAGTTCCGAACGTTCGCCGATGCATGCCGGTGAAGCCGTAGTGGAAGTGCTACGGGAGGAGGGCGTTGAGCGAGTCTACAGCGTTCCCGGATCACATATCCATCCGATCTACGATGCGCTGAGCCGAGTCAATTCGATCCAGCTAGTTACTTGCAAGATGGAGCCGAACGTCTCGCTGATGGCAGAGGCTCACGGCCGGCTCACCGGCAAGCCGGGTGTGTGCGTCGTTACTGCCGGGCCGGGCTGTTTGAACTCCATGGCGGGGGTGGCACAGGCTTACGGTGCGGCCTCGCCACTCGTCCATATCAGCGGCGCCGTGCCGCTCAACGCCGACCTCGAACCCTTTCACGGCGTTGACGATCCCGCCTTCGTCAACGAGATGTTCAAACCCATCACCAAATGGACGACTCGCGTCGAGCGCCTCGCGGACGTTCCGGAGATCATGGCCAAGGCGTTTCACATCGCCCGCAGCGGGCGGCCGGGCCCCGTGCACGTCGAATTGCCCCGGCTGTCGGACTACAGCGAATTCGTGCTGCAGGAAGCGCGCGCCGTGCTTCCCGCCTATAAGTCCATCCCTGTCGTGGTCGCCAGTCCCGAGCCGCAGGATGTCGACCGTTTCGCGCAGGCAATCATGGCTGCGAAGGCGCCGGTCCTGGCGGCGGGCAAAGGAATCATGCGACGGCAGGCGATGCAGGAACTGGCAACGCTGTCGGAGAAGCTGCAGGCCGCGGTGATATTTGCGCAGGATGCTATCGGCGTGATCGCGGACGATCATCCCTTCTCCGCCGGCTCTATCTCCGAGGTTCAACCGCATCCACTGTGTGCAAACGTGCTGAAAGGTGCCGACCTCGTGCTCTGCCTGGGCATGCGTATGGGTGCGGCCGAGATGACGGCGCTCAGCAAGATCGCGCCTGACGTGAGCAAGATCGTTATCGGTTTCGACGACGTAGCGAATCGCCGCTACCAGGGCGACGATCAACGCGTGGCAGATCCAAAACTATTCCTTACCGCGCTGCTCGAACGCCTTGGAAATCATCAGCGGCCGCGCAATGAAACGCTGATCAACCAGTTAGCCGATGGAAAAGCCGCCATCCGGCGCAAGCTCGCAGCGCAGAGCGAGCCGCACAAAAGCGATACGCCGATCCATCCGGGCCTCCTCATGGAAGCGATGAATGCCGTGCTCGACGACAGCGCCGTGGTGGCGAGCGATGTCGGCAGCTGCCAGATGTGGGCGCGGCGGCACCGCCGCATTGGCGGACCCGAATCGTTCATGCAGGCGGGCGTCTGGAACGCCATGAGTTATGCCTTGCCGACGGCGATCGCCGCCAAGCTCGAATTTCCCCGCCGCGACGTCGTGGCGCTCGCCGGCGATGGCGCCTTCCTCATGACCATCGGCGATCTTCCCACAGCGGCGGAATACGGCGCCAACATTCTCATGGTGGTCATGAACAACGGCACTTTCGGGCAGACCTTTATGCAGCAGGCAAGCCTGTACGGTCACACCTACGGCACCGCTTTCGACAGCCCCAACTTTGCCGCCATTGCCAACGCGTGCAACGCGCAGGGCATCCGCGTCAGCGATCCTAAGGATGTCGAAGCGGCGCTGCGGCAAGGGCTCGCGGCGACTACACAGCGACCCGCTTTGGTCGAGGTGATGGTCGCCGACCATCCGTATCCGAAGATTTAGGCGGCCGTTCGCGGCTCATTTTTTTGGCAAGGACGAGCCAGCAGCGCACCGCGGCCGCTGACCGGGTCAAGCGACTTTGCGTGCCGGCCGGGCGCCAGCAGACGTCCGATAAGCCACTGACTTATAATGATTTTCGTCTGCAGGCTGGGCGCCTGATGGTAGCGGCCGAGACCGGCGGCCAGGATGCTCTGGCGGGGCGCATTGCGTTGACAGCAGCGGCAAGGCTGCTATGAACCCGGCAACCAGAAAACCCAGAGAGCGTCATGAAAGTCCGTAACTCCCTGAAATCCCTGCGCGGTCGCCACCGCAACAACCGCATCGTGCGGCGCAAGGGCCGGGTCTATATCATCAATAAGACCAATCGCCGCTTTAAGGCCCGCCAAGGCTAAAATCTAAGCCTGAACCCGCCCGCGATCGGGCGCTTCGTCCAACGCCGCATATTTGCCTTAAGACGCGGAGATATTAAGCTCCGCCCATGCGCGCGCGATTCCTAGCCAGCTTGTTTTTTGCCGCTGCCGTGGCGGCGGCCTTCTGCCTGCCCGCCGCCGCCGCTCCCGGCGATTGGGTGCAGCCGCCGAAGAAACTGCCGCACGTCAAGCAGGGCGACCCCACGCGCAATCTCGATTTTCTGTTCGGCGCGCTCAAGGTCGCGCCCGACGACATTACCGCCAAGGCGATCGAGGAACGCATCTGGGCGCTGTGGACGGCCTCGCGCAGCGACACCACCGTGCTGTTGATGTCGCGCGTGCAGACCGCGATCGAGGCCAAGGATACCGATCTTGCGATCAAGCTGCTCGACGGGATTATCAAGATCAAACCGAAATACGTGGAAGCCTGGAACCGGCGCGCCACCATCTACTACATGAAAAAGGATTATGGCCGTTCGCTCGCCGACATCCGCGAGGTGCTGCGCCGCGAGCCGCGCCATTTCGGCGCGCTGTCGGGCCTCGGCTTGATCATGCAGGACATTGGCGACGACAAGCAGGCGCTCGAAGTCTATCGCCGTGCACTGGCGATCTATCCGCGCCTGCAGCGCATTCCGGACATCGTGAAGACGCTGCAGGAAAAGATCGAGGGCCGGGATATCTAATCCCCCGCCGCCTCGCTCCCCACATAGGCAATGCGCAGCATGTTAGTCGCGCCCGGGGTGCCGAGCGGCACGCCGGCGACGATGATGACGCGCTGGCCGGCCTTGGCAAAGCCCTCCGTGAAGGCGATGCGGCTGGCGCGCTCGACCATGTCGTCCTGGTCGTGCGCGTCCTCGGTGATCACGCAATGCACGCCCCACACCACCGCCAGCCGGCGGCCGGTGGCGATATTCGGCGATAGCGCCACGATCGGCGGCCGCGGCCGCTCGCGCGCCATGCGCAGGCCGGTCGAGCCGGACGAGGTCCAGCACACCACGGCGGCGAGATCGAGTGTGTCGGCGATGTGGCGGGCGGCGTCGGCGATGGCGTCGGCGCCGGTCGCCTCCGGCACCGCGCGTTGCGCGTCGATGATGGTGCGGTAGATCGGATCGCTTTCGATCTCCTCGGCGATGCGGTTCATGGTAGCGACCGCTTCCACCGGATATTTTCCAGCCGCCGATTCCGCCGACAGCATGACCGCGTCGGCGCCTTCGAAAATGGCGGTGGCGACGTCGGAGACCTCCGCGCGCGTGGGCACCGGTGAATTGATCATCGATTCCAGCATTTGCGTCGCCACCACGACCGGCTTGCCGGTGGTGCGGCCCATGCGCGTCATCTGCTTCTGCACGCCGGGCACTTTTTCCAGCGGCATTTCGACGCCGAGATCGCCGCGCGCCACCATCAGCGCGTCGGCCAGATCCATGATTTCGGCAAGCCGCGTCACCGCCTGCGGCTTCTCGATCTTGGCCATCACCGCGGCGCGCCCGCGCGTGATTTTCTTCGCCTCCGCAATGTCCTCCGGCCGTTGGATGAACGACAGCGCTACCCAGTCGATGCCGGCGTTGAGCGCGGCCTCGAGATCGGAGCGGTCCTTCTCGGCCAGAGCGGAAAAGGGGATCGTCGAATCCGGCAGGCTCACGCCCTTGCGGTCGGACAATTTGCCGCCGACCTCGACGCGCGTCACCATGCGCTTGGGTTCGGCATGCGTGACTGTGAGCCGCACCTTGCCGTCGTCGATCAGCAGCGTGCGGCCGGGCGCGACCGCGGCGAAAATTTCCGGATGCGGTAGAAAAGCGCGCTTGCTGTCGCCGGGCGCCGGATCGCTGTCGAGCACGAAGCTCGCGCCGTTTTCCACCATCGCCGAAGCGCCGGCAAATGTGCCGAGCCGCAGCTTCGGTCCCTGCAAGTCGACCAGGATGCCGATCGGCCGCCCGGTGTCTTTTTCAATACTGCGGATCAAGCCGACCAGCTCGCGCAGGCGGTCCTGGCTGGTGTGGCTCATGTTGATGCGGAACACGTCGGCGCCGGCCTTGAACAGTTTTGCGATCATGGCGGCGTCGGAGGAGGCCGGTCCCAGCGTGGCGACGATCTTGGCGCGGCGCAATCGTCTCATTTCAAGAGTTCTCATCGCTTGCCGCCTTCGGCTGGCGCCGACGGTGCGGCGGAGGGCGGCCGTTGCGTTGTCGGCGGCGAACGCGACGGCAGCGGACGCGCCGGTTTCTGTTCGGCGCTGTCGGTCAACTGCACCGTCCAGGAGCGCTGCTCGCCGGTATCCACCTCGAAAAAGCCGGTCTGGTCATAGCCGCGCGCCAGGCAGTTCTCGGTGCCGCGGATGGTGAATTCCTTTTCGCGTGAGCACATGAAAGCGTGACCGGACCATTCGCCGCCGCGGTCGTAATCGACCGCGTAAATGTAATAGTAGCGCGCAACCAGCGCGCCGCGCAGCAAAGTTTCACAAGTTCGCGCCGACACGTTCCACCAGCCCTCGGTGGTCCAACCTTCGGCCTCCTTATAGCCGAGCGAGACGCCGACCCGGCTGCCGGTATTGTTGCAGAGCCGGAAATCGGCCCGCGCGGGATGCGCCGATGCCGCCAGCAGGCTGGCTGCGAGCGCAACCATGCCAGTCGTCAAGCGCTTGGCGGAATGGCGGAGCAAAACGGTCAAGCTGCGGTCGCTAATTGATTTGTCGCGGTTGTCGCGTGATAGGTCACGGCCTGTCAACGAGGATGGCGCGGAAGTCGTTCACGTTGGTGTAAGTAGGCCCGGTCATGAGCAAATCCCCAATGGCGGCAAAAAATCCGGTCGAGTCATTGTCGGCGAGAAAGGCGGCGGGATCGAGGCCCAGCGCTTTGGCGCGTGCCACCGTTTCGCCGTCGATAACGGCTCCGGCGGGGTCGCTGGCGGCACCGGCGCCGCCATCGGTGCCGTCGGTGTCGGCGGCGAGCGCGGCCACCGCCGGCATGCTTTCGAGCGCGACCGCCAGCGCCAGGGCGTATTCCTGATTGGGCCCGCCGCGGCCCTGGCCGCGGATCGTGACCGTGAGTTCGCCGCCCGACAGGAGCGCAGCGCGTGTGCCTTTGGCGCGCAGTTTACGCGCCAGTGTCGCGTGCGCCGCCGCCACCTCGCGCGCCTCGCCCTCGACGCTGTCTCCCAGGGACATGCATTCGTAGCCGGCGGCACGCACGGCAATCTCCGCCGCGCGTAGCGAATTGGCCGGCCGCGCGGCCAGCATGAACGTGCTGCCGGCAAACACCGGATCGGCCGGCTTCGGCGATTTATTTTTTGCGTCGGCGAGCGCCGCGGTCACGCTCACTGGAAGATCGAGCTTGTATTTGGCGACGATGGCGCGTGCGTCGCTAAGCGTGGTCGGATCGGGCACGGTCGGGCCAGAGCCGATCGCCGACGGATCGTCGCCTGGCACGTCGGAGATCGCGATGGTGACGAGCTTGGCCGGAAAAGCGGTACGCGCCAGCCGTCCGCCTTTGATGCGCGAGAGATGTTTGCGCACCGTGTTGATCTCGCCGATGGTCGCGCCGGAACGCAAGAGCGCGCGCGTCACCGCCTGTTTGTCGGCGAAGGTGACGCCTGGCGCCGGCGCGACCCAGTTGGCGGAGGCGCCGCCCGACATCAGCACCAGGACCAGGTCGTCGGCATCCGCACTGTCGGCGTATTCGATCGCGCGCAAGGCGGCCTCCAAGCCGGCCCCATCCGGCACCGGGTGGCCGGCTTCGATCATAGTCACCGCCCGGGTCGGGCGGCCGTAGCCGTGGCGCGCCACCGCAACGCCGCAAAGGCGTTTCGCCGGAAGTTTTAAGCGATCGAGGTAATAGCTTTCCGCCACTTCGGCCATGGAACCGGCGGCCTTGCCGGCGGCGAGCAGAATGAGCCGTCCGGCGGGCGGCGGCGGCAATAGCGGCGGCAGGCAGGTCGCCGGGTGCGCAGCAGCTACCGCAGTGCGAAATAACGATTGAAGAAATTCGCGTGGTGCGGGCTCCGCCATGGGCGCACCATAGCGTTTTCGGCACTCGAAAGTCTGCTGATCTTGCCGCTATGGCAAGGCTGGCGTCGCAGCACTATGTTTGAAAGACATGCAACGAGGTTTCATCGCCATGGACGACAAGACCCGCACCGAGCTGGAAGCCGCCGTCTACCGGCGCCTGGTTGAGCATTTGCGCGCGCGCAGCGACGTGCAGAACATCGATATGATGAATCTCGCCGGCTTCTGCCGCAATTGCCTGTCGAACTGGATGAAGGACGCTGCCGACGCCAAGGGCGTCGCCATGAGCAAGGACGATAGCCGCGAGATCGTCTACGGCATGCCCTATGACGATTGGCGCAAGAAGCACCAGAAAGAGGCTTCGCCCGACCAAAAGGCGGCCTTCGAAAAGTCCAGTCCCAAGCACTAGCGCATGATCCCGAAAAGCGGGCACCGGTTTCCCGCCTTCGCGAAGCCCGCTTCGGCGGGCGAAGGAAGGTCGGAATAGATCATGCGCCAACAAAGATACTTGTGCACAGGTGTGAATGTCGGGGGCTTCGCCTCGACGCGATGACTTCCCGCGCGCAATTCTCCGTATGACAGGGTGGAAAATCCGCCTTTTGCCATCCAGGAGACTTCAATGCCTGCCAGCGCTGCCGCCCAAAACGAACAGCCCGCCACCCGCTTCGCCAAGGACCAGCTCAAAGCCTTCGTCGAGCGCATCGAGCGGCTCGAAGAAGAAAAGAAGGCGACCTCCGACGACATCCGCGATGTCTATGCCGAGGCCAAGGGCACCGGCTTCGACGTCAAGGCGCTGCGCACCATCGTATCCTTACGCAAACAGGACACCGACGAACGCCGCGAGCAGCAGGCCGTGCTGGAGACCTACATGCACGCGCTGGGGATGTTGCAATAGGGGCTGACGCGAAAGCGGTACGACAAACTCGGCGTCATGCGCGGGCTTGACCCGCGCATCCCTGAGGCTTCGCCGAGAGCGAGAGCCTTGCGAACTTTCTTATATTCGGCAACTCATCATGGATTGCCGGGTCAAGCCCGGCAATGACAGGCCTGCCTATCTTAGCGACGCCGTCTTCTGTGGCTTGAACGTGGCGGTGGCCAAGAACACCACGGCGCTGCCGCTGAAGTGGTCGGCCGCCATGCCGAGATGCGGATCGGCCGAGAAGCTCATTACCACCGCCTGCGCCGGCTTGTGCAGCAGCTCGTGCTGCCAGCGCGGATCGGTGGCCGCGCCGACCGGGCTCGCCGTCATGACGTCGCGCACGCTCGGCGTCAGCATGGCGGCGCGCAGCCACGGGCGGTCGGAGCGTTCGCCGCCACCCATGGCGAGCGAGGCCGCCAGCGGCGGCTTCACCACCACGCTGGTGTTGGGCGACACCGGGATCACCCTGGCTGCCGCCGGCATGCGGGGCAGGCGCGAACCCATCGGATGGGTATGCGCGGCGATTGAAGTTTCCGATTCCGTGGCATAAGCGAGGGCATTGCCCGCCGTGCTGCCGGTGTTGACCGGATCGAGCGAGGCCACCTCAAACGGCGTTCCGGCTGCGAGCGGCGGCGCCAGCGCCGGGCCCATCTCGATGGCGCTGCGCCAATAGCCGCGGTTGTCGAACACGTTGTTCGGCAGCGCCGCCGTCACGATAGTCTGCCCGGCCGGTCTCGGCCGCGGCAGAAAGGCAGCGACTGCGACCGGCTTCGGCCGCACCGCCGGCAAAGGCACGATGCGTGCGACGGCGACCGGCTTGGACGGGCTCAGGCTGGCGAGCGCCATGGGCGCGCGCACATGTTTGCTGGCCTCTTTGGGCGCCGCCTGTTCGCTCAGCTCGTCCTCATCCTTGTTAATCCCGAAAATTCTGGCGAGCAGGCTACGCTTGGGCCGTTCCGCCGCTTGCTCCTGGCTGGCGGTGATCACGCCGGCCTGTTCGGCGGCTTCCAGCGACCGTTCGTTCGGCATCTTGCCGCGACGCTCGACATCGGCCAGCGCCAGCGCATAGCCGGGCAGCGGCTGCCCGTCGGAGGGAATGTGCACGGTGCGGCCATTGGGAAAGATCTTTTTCAATTCCTCGCGCGCGATGCGTGGCCAGTGCCGGATGGTGCCGGTATCCATGTGCACGAACGGCGAGCCGGAGGTCGGATAAAATCCGACGCCGCCACGCTGCAGCTTTAAGCCCTCGGCGCGGACCGTGGCGAGCGACACGCCAGGAATGTAGAAATCGATCGCGTTGCCGTTGATATGCTGGCTGAATTGCGCGACCCCGCTCGAGCGCGCGCGCAGCATGGCGTTGGTTCCCGGCGAGCGGTAACCGCAGATCACCTGGATAGGTTGAGTGCCGCCGACGTCGCGATAGGCCTCCCACAAGAGATCGAACAGGTGGGGATCCATGTGGGTTTCTTTTTCTTTGCGCCAGTCGCGCATGAACCAGTCGAGCTTCTTCAGCGCGGCCGTGTCATAGCGGCCATTGCGCTTGAAGGTGACGGTGATGTCTTCGTCGGTATGGACGTGATGAAAGGAAAGCGTGCGGGTGTCGCCTTCGGCGACGGCGTTTTTCAGGGAACTATTGGCGCCCAACAGGACCAGTCCGGCCACGCCAAATCGTGCGCCGGCGCGTGCCACAGAAAGCGCGAGCGGAAACCCGCGCCACGCGCTAACCGTCACTGCAAGCTTCGGTGAATTTAGCCGTCCCACAAGCGCTCCCCCCGAAGCGATTGGCTTCGGCAGCGACCATTATCCAGTCTTATCGGGAAGGGTTAAAGTGTGCTTAGCAGCCGCCCCCGACTGCCGTTACCTACCGGCGGAAAATGGCCAAAAATGGCCTCACCGGGGGCCTCTCTGGGGCCTGGCGAGGGAACCCGGCGCGCCACCGGCAACGGCCGGAGTAAAACCCCGGCCAGTGCCAATTGAGGCGCGTGGGCTGTGCCCTAGCGGAACAGTCGCTCGAAGAAAAAGAGCGGATTTTGCGCCTCGCGCCGCTCGACCCGGCGCAGGATTTCCTGGTTCGACTTGGCGGTCGCCAGATCGCGCTTTGGATCCTGCGGCGGCGGCACGTCGGCGATCCGGCGCTCGTTGGAATGCATGATGGCGCTGATGCGCTTGTCGAAGCCGTAGATATCGTCGCGCAGCAGCAGCCTGCCGGCATCGTCGACGAAGGCGGTCTGGTAGGTGAGATGCACCATCGGCCGGTTGGCGAGCTTGAAGGCGCGCTCGTCGCGCCCGAACATGGCGTAGAGCTGCTGCGAATTCGGCGTCGGGCCGTTCATCGCCAGATGCAGCATGATCTCGCCGAACTTGGTGGGGTCCTCCACTCGCATGCAGCCGTGGCTGAAGGCGCGCCGGCTGGCGGCGAACAGCCGCTTTTCCGGCGTGTCGTGCAGGTAGACCTGGAACTTGTTGGGGAAGTTGAACTTGATGCGGCCGAGCGCATTGGCGGCGCCGGGCGGCTGCACCACGTTGATGTTGCCGTCGGGACCTTTCTTCACTTCCAGGCCCATGCGGTCGAAGATGTTCGGATCGCTGGCGTAGCGCGGCAGCAGCTCGTTCTGGATGATCGACTGCGGCACGTACCAGGACGGATTGACCAGTACGGTATCCATCGATGCGCTGAGCAGCGGCGTCGGCGTTTGCGGTTTGCCGGCGACGATCTTGGTGTGCCAGACCGTGTCGTGTCCGCGCACCACCTTGAGCGTGTAGTCCGGGATGTTGACCATTACATAGGTCTTGCCGAGATCGCGCGGCAGCCAGCGCCAGCGTTCCATGTTCGCGACCACGCGCTCGATCTGATTGCCCGGCTTCGGGCCATTGATGGCGGCGATCGTGCGGGCGTCGATCAGCCCGGTCGGCTTGAGGTCGGCGCGCTGCTGGAAATGCCGCACGGCATTGTACAACGGCCTGTCGTAGACGAGGTCGCCGCGCTCGCCGCGCACGCGCAGGCGCTCGCGCAATTCCGGCACGCGCCGGTCCCTGGCGCCCGGCCGGATGACCGGACCGTTGGAAATGGAACTGTCGGCCTGCGCGTGCGGAGCGCGCAACTCGGCCAGCTTGGCTTTCAGCGCGTGGAAACCGTCATGCGGCGGATTGAAGCTTTCGAGCGCCGCGTCGGCATCGCCGGCATTGGCGACCTTGCGCAGGATATCGGCCGGCTCCGGCGTGTGGTTGCCGTAATCGACTTCCGCCAGCACCCGGGTCGGCGCGATGCGGCCGATCGCCAGATGGCGCGCGTAAGTGAGCATCGCATTGGTGAGCTTGATGTCGCCGTCGGCCAGCCCCTCGGCGCTGGCGCCGCCGCCGAAATCCGGTATCGGGTAATCGGCCGGGTCGAGCCCGTCGGTAGCCGCGTTCTTTAGTTGCGCGATCACCGATTGGGCGCGTGCGTTGAGCCGGCCGCCACTTATCCACAGCGGCGCGAAGCTGCGCGCGGCATAAAAGGCCTCGATCGCCTGACGCTCCGGCGCGCGCTCGACGCGCCGCGCCATATGCTTACCGGTGGCGATCTCGCGCAGTTTTTCGGCGACTTGCGCATCGGCGACGGAGAATAATTTGTCGAGCGTACCCATGATGCTGAAATTGCCGGTGGCTTCGCTCGCGCGCGCCGTATTGGCGGCCTTCGGCTCGGCTGGCGCTGCCGGCGGCATCGGTACGGCCTCGCGCTGGTGCGGCGCCTGGCCGTTGAGCGTCGGCGGCAGCGGCACCGCCGCTTCGATCCGCTCGGGCGCAGCGATGGCGAATGTCGGCGTGGCGACGATCAGCGCCAATGCCGTGCCGGCCAGCAGCCGGTCGAATCGATTGTTACGCATGCACTCGCTCCATCTCACGCAACATCATCGCAACGAATTGAAACGTGCGCGGCGCATTGACCGGCGGTCGCGCTTGCGCACCGCGTACGCAATTGCGTTGCTATTATGCGTCTGTATAGGCGAGGGGGTGGATGGAAATCGACCGCCGGGCGCGATTACTTTCGATCACGGCTAACGCGGCGCGCGCGCATGGTTAAGGCGCGCGCCGTTTACCAAATTCACGCCGTAACATTTTCCTTTTCCGCCGTCGCAGGCGCGCCATCGTCGAGACCGAGGCCTGCGAGTTTGCGATAAAGCGTCGATCGGCCGATTTTCAGCCGGCGCGCGACTTCCGACATCTGTTCGCGGTAATGCGCGATGGCGAAACGGATCACTTCGCGCTCGATATCCTCGAGCGGCCGTACCTCGCCGCTCACATCGAGCAGGCGCAAAGACGGCGTAGTTAACGCCGCCACATAGTGGCCCGATTTGTCGGCGGCCTCGCGCGCGTCCGGCCAGGCGGCGGCAATCGCCGGCGAGGGATCGATCATCAGCGGTGCGCCATGCGCGTCGGCCCCCGCTTGCGCGCCGATTTGGGCGGCTATTTGTGGGAATTCGTGCACGCCGATCTGCTCGCCGTCGGTCAGCACCACCGCGCGGAAGATCGCGTTTTCGAGCTGGCGCACATTGCCCGGCCAGCGGAAAGCCGCGAGCAGAGAAAGCGCCGCGGGTTCGATGCCGCGCACGCGCTTGCCCTCCTCGGCCGAGACGCGGGCGAGGAAATAGCGGGCGAGTTCGGGAATATCCTCGATGCGCCGGCGCAGCGGCGGCACCGAAATCGGAAATACGTGCAGGCGATAGAACAGGTCCTCGCGGAAGCGGCCGGCCTTTACGTCGGCGATCAGGTCGCGGTTGGTGGCGGAGATGATGCGAACGTCGACTTTGATGTTCTTGCGTCCGCCGACCGGCTCGACCTCGCCCTCCTGCAGCGCGCGCAGCAGCTTGACTTGCGCGGCTACCGGCAATTCGCCGACTTCGTCGAGGAACAACGTGCCGCCGTCGGCTTCGATGAACTTGCCGGTGTGCTTGTCGGTGGCGCCGGTAAAGGCGCCCTTCTCGTGGCCGAACAGAATCGACTCGACCAGGTTCTCCGGCATGGCGCCGCAATTGACCGCGACGAATGGCTTGGCGCGGCGCGCACCCGAGCCATGGATGGCACGCGCAATCAGCTCCTTGCCGACGCCGGATTCGCCCTCGATCAGCACCGGAATGGTCGAGGCCGCCGCCTTCTCGGCGGCGCGCAGCACCGGGCGCATGGCCTCCGAGCGCGTGACTACGTCGGCGATGCTCAAGGTGCCGTCGCGGCTGCGCTTGAGCCGCTGCAATTCGCCGGCGAGCCGCCGGGTGGCGAGCGCGTTGCGCAGCGAGACCTGCAGCCGTTCCGGACTTGCCGGCTTGACCACGAAGTCGGCGGCGCCGGCCCGCATCACCGACACCACATTGTCGATGCCGCCATGGGCGGTCTGCACGATCACCGGAATATCGAGACCGGCCTCGCGCATGCGCGCCAGCACGCCGAGACCGTCGAGGTCGGGCATTACCAGGTCGAGCACCACGCAGTCGATCGGCTGCGCCCCGCCGAGCCGGCGCAAGGCCGCATCGCCGCCCTCGGCGGTGACCGCCTGGTAGCCGAAGCGCTGGACCATGGCTTCGAGCAGGCGGCGCTGCACCGGATCGTCGTCGACGATGAGCACGGTTTCGGACATTTCGACCTCGCAACTTTCGGCACTGTGCCGAATTGGTGCAATGTCGCCGGTCTGGCTTAATGGCGTGTTAAATGGGGCGGTGGCGGGCGATATGTTGAAAACTCAGGCTCCGCCATCGCGTCGCCATGTGTGGCGGCCTAAATGCCCCCGACCGCCGCAATTCTCCCGGAAACAATGACTGTTCGCACCATGGCCAAAAGCTCAGCGCGTAAAAAGCGGCTTCCAACGTCCAAGCTCGGCGACCTGCCGGAATGGAATCTGCAGGACCTCTATCCCGGCCTCGACAGTCCGGAGCTGAAATGGGACCTGGAAAACGCCGAGAATCAATGCGTGGCGTTCGAGGTCGCCTTCAAGAGCAAGCTTGTGGCGATGGCCGCCGGGCCGGACGCCGGCCAGGCGCTTGCCGCGGCGGTCAAGCGCTACGAGGCGCTCGACGACACGCTCGGCCGGGTCATGTCCTATGCCTCGCTCACTTATGCCGGCGATACCACCGATGCCGTGCGCGCCAAATTCTACGGCGATATGCAGGAGCGGATCACCACCGCCTCGCTGCACCTCTTGTTTTTCACGCTTGAGCTCAATCGCGTCGACGATGCCGCGCTCGGCGCCGCCATGGCGGATCCCGCGCTCGGCCATTACCGGCCGTGGATCGAGGACGTGCGCAAGGAGAAGCCCTATCAGCTCGAGGATCGGGTCGAGCAATTGTTTCACGAGAAGTCGGTGACCGGCTATTCGGCCTGGAACCGGCAATATGATGAGACCATCGCATCCTTGCGATTCAGGATCGGCGGCCAGTCGCTATCGATCGAGCCGGCGCTCAATCTGTTGCAGGATGCCGACGGCAAGAAGCGCAAAAGCGCGGCGCTGGCGCTCGCCAAGACCTTCAAGGCCAATTTGCGCCCGTTCGCGCTGATCACCAATACGCTCGCCAAGGACAAGGAGATTTCCGACCGCTGGCGCGGCTTCAAGGACGTCGCCGCTGCGCGCCATTTGTCCAACCAGGTCGAACCGGAAGTGGTGGAGGCGCTGGTTTCCGCCGTGCGCGCCGCCTATCCGAAACTCTCACACCGCTATTATGTGCTGAAGGCGAAATGGTTCGGCAGGAAGACGCTGCCTTATTGGGACCGTAACGCGCCGCTGCCCAAGGTATCCCAGCGCACGATTGCCTGGAACGACGCGCGCGCGACCGTGCTCACCGCTTACGGCGCCTTCTCGCCCAAGATGGCGGAAGTCGCCGACCGCTTTTTCGAGAAGCACTGGATCGACGCACCGGTGCGCCCGGGCAAGCAGCCCGGCGCCTTCGCGCATCCGACCGTGCCGTCGGCACATCCTTATGTGCTGCTCAATTACCAGGGCAAACCGCGCGACGTGATGACGCTGGCGCACGAACTCGGTCACGGCGTGCATCAGGTGCTGGCGGCACCCAATGGGCCGCTGATGGCGCCGACGCCGCTGACGCTGGCGGAGACCGCATCGGTGTTCGGCGAGATGCTCACCTTCAAAAAACTGCTGGCCACGACCGCCGACAAAAAGCAGCGCAAGGCCATGCTCGCCGCCAAGGTCGAGGACATGATCAATACGGTGGTGCGCCAGATCGCGTTCTACAGCTTCGAGCGCAAGGTGCATCTGGAGCGCCGCAACGGCGAACTGACCGCCGACAAGATTTGCGAACTCTGGATGTCGGTGCAGAGCGAGAGTCTAGGCCCGGCAATCGAATTGAAGGCCGGCTATGAGACGTTCTGGTGCTACATCCCGCACTTCATCCACGCACCGTTCTACGTCTACGCCTATGCGTTCGGCGATTGCCTGGTGAACTCGCTTTATGCGGTCTATGAGCAGTCGGCCTCCGGCTTTGCCGAGCGTTATCTCGCCATGCTCGCCGCCGGCGGCACCAAGCACCACACCGAGTTGTTGGCGCCGTTCGGGCTCGATGCGCGCGACCCGAAGTTCTGGGAGGGCGGGTTGAGCGTGATTGCGGGATTAATTGATGAACTAGAGCCACTTAATTAATAACTAAAATATTGATATCAATAATAATGACATCAACAATTTAGTTGGTATATCTCGCCCGTCAACGTATGGAGATAACCATGCACGCTCGTTTTGAAGCCTACCGACACACTGTTTTGGGACGTGAGATTGAGGCCTTAGCTCAGAAGCCAGAACGCATGACTGAATACGCGCTTCTCAGCCGCCTCGAAATGCCTGCGGTCATAGCGTTGTCGTGGGACGTGGCGCCGTTGCTCATCGGATTATCGGAAGGTGATCGACGTGAAGCCAAACAATACTGCGGCGCGATCGTCGGCGACATTATGCGCGAGCATGGGTACGAGATCGCGAATCCGCGCGGTTCGGCTCAGGCGGGAGGCGTTTTCACTTTGGGTGCGGTTTGGGCGCCAGTGAATGAGTCGAACAATGAAACGATGCAAATCGCGGACGACTTGATGAACGAATACGCCGGCACTCTAAAAGCACTCGCTAAATAAGCAGTTCGAGATTTCTGTGCCCACCGACCGCGAAAAAAACCGCTTCTCCGCCCGCGCCAAGCGCTATGCCAATGTCGGCAGCAAGGTCGGCGGCGTTGCCGCGCGCATGGCCGGCCAGCGTTTCCTCGGCAAAAAACCCGATCGCGCCGGCAATGCCTTCGCGCTTGCCGCCGCGCTCGGCGGCCTGAAAGGTCCGATCATGAAGGTGGCGCAGTTGCTCGCCACCATTCCCGACGCGCTGCCGGCGGAATACGCCAACGAGCTGATCAAGCTGCAAAGCCAGGCGCCGCCCATGGGCTGGGCCTTCGTCAAGCGCCGCATGAGCGCGGAACTGGGCGCCGGCTGGGAAGAGAAATTCAAAAGCTTCGAGCATCACCCGGCGGCGGCCGCTTCGCTCGGTCAGGTGCACCGCGCGCGCGCGCTCGACGGCGCCGAGCTCGCCTGCAAACTGCAGTATCCCGACATGCAGTCGGCGGTCGAAGCCGATCTGCGGCAGCTGCGTTTATTGTTTTCCATCCGCAAGCGTTTCGATCCGGCGCTCGACACCACCGAGATCGCCAAGGAAATCGCCGCGCGCCTGCGCGAGGAGCTTGACTATTTCCGCGAGGCCAAGCACATCGCGCTCTACAGCGCCATGCTAAAGGACGAAGGCGCCATCCGCGTGCCGCAGGTCTGGCCGGAATTGTCCACCGGCCGGCTGCTCACCATGGATTGGCTCACCGGCCGCAAGCTGCTCGAGCACAAGGACGATCCGCTCGTGCTGCGCAACAAACTTGCCACCGCCATGTTCACCGCCTGGTGGTTTCCGTTCAGCCGCTTCGGCGTCATCCACGGCGATCCGCATCTCGGCAACTACACTGTTTTTGATGAGGGTGACGGAGCAGGTCCAGGTAAGACGCCAAGCGGCAAGCCGGCCGGCATAAACCTGCTCGACTACGGCTGCATCCGCATCTTTCCGTCCAGCTTTGTCGGCGGGGTGGTCGACCTTTACCGCGGCTTGCTCAACGGCGACGACGATCTGGTGGTGCATGCCTACGAGACCTGGGGCTTCAGGCGGCTCAACCGCGAGTTGATCGAAACGCTCAATATCTGGGCACGCTTTATCTACGGCCCGTTGCTCGACGACCGCGTGCGCAGTGTCGCCGATGGCGTGAAGCCCGCCGCTTACGGGCGCAAGGAAGCGTTCCAGGTGCACCAGGCGCTGAAAAAGCGCGGGCCGGTCATGGTGCCGCGTGAATTCGTGTTTATGGACCGCGCCGCCATCGGGCTCGGCGCCGTGTTCCTGCACTTGGCCGCCGAACTCAATTTCTATCGATTGTTCAACGAGGCGATCGAGAATTTCTCGGTCAGCACCGTGGCCGCGCGGCAAACCGCGGCGCTCACCAAGGTCGGGCTCAAACCTTCCGCCGAACATTAGCTGTCGTGCTGAAAATGCATAGGATTTGATCCGTATCAAAATCGTACTGGCGCGAAATGTTAAGCGGCGCCCAGATTTTGCAGGAACGAGACGAACACGACGAACGAGCGACATATCTAAGGCCTGCTGCCGTTGCCCTTGGCGCCCATTTGCGCTACCTGACTGCCGCCCGGCTTTCCTTACCTGGAGACCTTCCCCCATGGCCGATCACGGCACCGTCGAATACGCCACCGCGACCGGGAACGACTATCCCGCGCACGTGGGCACTTACGAGCGCTTCGTCCTGTTCACTTTCGTCGGAATTCTTTACGTCGTCACGATTCTGTTCGGCCTGGCCACCGGCGGGGTGGTCGGCGACTGGCTGTTGGCGGCTGCGATCTTTGTCATCGGCTTATTGGGCGTGGTGCCGAGCCTGTTGGGCGGCACGAAGACACCGAGCACGGCGGCCTTCGTGATCTGCTTTTTGATCTTCGCCTATGCCGGGCTGTCGCACTAAGGCATTCACAAAGAAAAATATGTGGAGAGGTGAATGCAGATTGCCGTAGCGCGCGAAACCGAAGCTGGCGAGCCCCGCGTCGCCGCCACTCCGGAAACCGTCAAAAAATTCAAAATGCTGGGCGCCGAAGTTGCGGTCGCCCGCGGTGCCGGCATCGCATCCGGCATTCCCGACGCCGAGTTCGAGGCGGCGGGCGCCACTATCGGCGATGACGTCACCAAGGTCGCCGACGTGGTGCTGAAAGTGCGCCGGCCGACGCCGGCTGAACTCGCGAATTACAAAAAGGGCGCGATGGTTTTCGCCATCATGGACCCCTACGGCAACGACGCCGCGCTCAAGCAGATGGCGGACGCCGGCGTCGCCGCTTTCGCCATGGAACTGATGCCGCGCATCACGCGCGCGCAGTCGATGGACGTGCTGTCGAGCCAGGCCAATCTCGCCGGTTACCGCGCGGTGATCGACGCGGCGGAAGAATACGGCCGTGCGCTGCCGATGATGATGACCGCGGCCGGCACCGTGCCGGCGGCCAAGATCTTCATCATGGGCGTCGGTGTCGCCGGCTTGCAGGCGATTGCGACCGCGCGCCGTCTCGGCGGCATAGTTACCGCCACCGACGTGCGGCCCGCCACCAAAGAGCAGGTGGAAAGCCTGGGCGCCAAGTTCCTGGCGGTCGAGGACGAGGAATTCAAGAACGCGCAGACGGCCGGCGGTTACGCCAAGGAAATGTCGAAAGAGTATCAGGCCAAGCAAGCCGCGCTGACCGCCGAGCACATCAAGAAGCAGGACATCGTCATTACCACCGCGCTGATCCCGGGTCGTCCGGCGCCGCGGCTGATCAGCAAGGAAATGGTCGCTTCCATGCGCCCCGGCTCGGTCATCGTCGATCTCGCGGTCGAGCGCGGCGGCAACGTGGAAGGCGCCAAGCCGGGCGAGGTGGCGCAAGTGGGCAACGTCAAGATCGTCGGCCATCTCAACGTGCCTGGGCGTCTGGCGGCTTCGGCCTCCGCGCTCTACGCGAAGAACCTGCTGACGTTCCTAGACACCATGATCGACAAAAAAGAAAAGAAACTGGCGGTCAACTGGGACGACGAAATCGTCAAGGGCACGCTGCTGACCCGCGACGGCAAGGTCGTCCATCCGAATTTCCAACCGAAGACGGCCTAAAGGAGAATCATGATGGAACACATCGCAAATGTGGTCGATCCCTTCGTGTTCCGGCTGTCGATCTTCGTGCTGGCGGTGTTCGTCGGCTACTACGTAGTGTGGTCGGTGACGCCGGCGCTGCATACGCCGCTGATGTCGGAGACCAATGCGATCTCCTCGGTGATCGTGGTCGGCGCTTTGCTGGCGGTGAGCGTCGCGCTCATTGCCGACGACAACGGCACCATCCTGGCGCGTGCGCTTGGTTTCGTCGCGCTGATCTTCGCCTCGGTCAACATCTTCGGCGGCTTCCTGGTCACCGCGCGCATGCTGGCGATGTACCAAAAGAAAAAGAAATGAGCGCCGCATGAGCCCAAATATCGTCGCACTGCTTTATCTGATCGCCGGCGTCCTGTTCATTCTGGCGCTGCGCGGACTGTCGAGCCCCGAATCGAGCCGGCGCGGCAATCAGTTCGGCATGATCGGCATGACCATCGCCGTGCTGACCACGCTCGGCGCGCATCCGCCGGCAAGCCCGATCGCCTGGGCCCTGGTGCTCGGCGGCATCGCCATCGGCGGCGGCATCGGCGCGGTGATCGCGCGGCGCGTGCCGATGACTGCAATGCCGGAACTGGTCGCCGCCTTCCACTCGCTAGTCGGCATGGCGGCGGTGCTGGTGGCGGCGGGCGCCTACTACGCACCGGCGGCCTTCGACATCGGCACGGAAGGCCATATCCACCAACAAAGCCTGATCGAAATGGCGCTCGGCGTCGCCATCGGCGCCTTGACCTTCACCGGCTCGGTCATCGCCTTCCTCAAGCTCTCCGCTCGCATGAGTGGCAAGCCGATCACGCTGCCCGGCCGGCACGTCATCAATATCGCGCTTGCCGTGGCATTGGTCGTCTTTATCGTCCTGTTCTATCTCGATCAGACCGCGGTGCAGTTCTGGGTCATCGTCGGGCTCTCGCTGCTGCTCGGCGTCCTCATCATCATCCCGATCGGCGGCGCCGATATGCCGGTCGTCATCTCGATGCTCAACTCCTACTCGGGCTGGGCGGCCGCCGGCATCGGCTTCACGCTCGGCAACTCGGCGCTGATCATCACCGGCGCGCTGGTCGGCTCCTCCGGCGCGATCCTGTCCTACATCATGTGCCACGCCATGAACCGCTCGTTCATCTCCGTCATTCTTGGCGGCTTTGGCGGCGAGGTGGCGGGCCCCGGCGCCGGCGCCGAACAGCGCCCCGTCAAGCTCGGCTCGGCCGAAGATGCCGCCTACATCATGAAGAACGCGCAAAAGGTCATCATCGTGCCGGGCTACGGCATGGCGGTGGCGCAGGCGCAGCACGCCCTTCGCGAAATGGCCGAGAAGCTCAAGAAGGAAGGCGTCGAGGTCAAATACGCCATCCATCCGGTCGCCGGCCGCATGCCGGGCCACATGAACGTGCTACTCGCGGAAGCCAACGTGCCCTACGACGAAGTATTCGAACTGGAAGACATCAACTCGGAGTTCGCGCAGGCCGATATCGCTTTTGTCATCGGCGCCAACGACGTGACCAACCCGGCGGCGGAAGACGACAAGACCTCGCCGATCTACGGCATGCCGGTGTTGCAGGTGTGGAAGGCGGGCACCGTGATGTTCATCAAGCGTTCGCTCGCCTCGGGCTATGCCGGCATCGACAACCCGCTGTTCTATCGCGACAACACCATGATGTTGCTCGGCGACGCCAAGAAGATGACCGAAAGCATCGTCAAGGCGATGTGACGGTTCGGATCATCTCGCGTTATTTCTGTCATGGCCGGGCTTGTCCCGGCCATTTCATTTAGCAAAGCAGGGGGCGGCTAAGCGGGATCGCCGGGTTAGCGCGGCGATGACGTGCTTAGGAAAAGGCTCAGAGGCTGCGAAACATCACCAGCGCGACGACCGTTCCGCGTTCCGGATGCGCAAAGGCGCCCGGCAGCATGCCGCAAATCTCGAAGCCGCAACGCTGCTACAGCGTCACCGCGGGGGTGTTGCTGGCGATCACGAAATTGAACTGCATGGCGGCAAAGCCGCGCGACTGCACGTCAAGCCGACTGGTCGACCAGGTTCGTGGACGACGTTGACGTCGTCGGGTCGGTGCTCGTGCCCGCCGGCGCGCTGGCGGATTGCGTTTGATCGCCGTCGCTGGCGTGATGATAATGGCCATGATGGTGGTGCGCGCCACGCGCGGCCTGCATCTGCTGTTGCAGCGAAGCCAGCGCCTGCTGCGCCTTGCCGAGGTCGCCCGATTGCAGGGCATCGCCGATCTGGCTGAGGGCATGGGCAATGGGGCTGTTCGGATTGTTACTACCGGCTTGCGTGAGCGTCGCATAGGCGCTTTGCGCGGCCGCGAGGTCGCCGGACTGAATAGCGCTCGTCAACTGACCGAACGCCTGCCGCAGCGGATCGACCGGCGGCTGAACATTGACGGAGGAAGAAGAAATTGGAGCTATCGCCATGACACGTCTCCGACAGGATCAATTCGTCCTGCAAGGAATCGCGTCGCCCGTGCTCTCGCTGGTATTCTATGGTGATTTGCAAACGGTTAACGATAATCCCTGCGTGCGAAGCGGCGGCTGGCGTTTATACGCCATGGATTGGCCAGCCATATTTGAAAAAGCGCTGCTTCGCCTGCGCAAATCCATTGCATGCGGCCGCCGCGCATCGTCAGAACGCGTTATTGGATTTATGCGAATTTTTATGAAGGCTTTATGCCAATCCAGTTCGCACGCTCGGCTCGCTCGCCGAAGCGGCAAGCAGCGGCAACCGAATTTTATAGCTTTCGAAACATCACCAGCGCGTCGACCGTCCCATGTTCGGGATGCGCGAAGGCGCCCGGCAGCATGCCGCAAATCTCGAAGCCGCAGCGCTGCCACAGCATCACCGCGCGGGTATTGCTGGCAATCACGAAATTGAACTGCATGGCGGTAAAGCCGCGCTCGCGCGCCCGCTCAAGCGAATGCTCGCACATCGCGCGAGCCACGCCGCGGCCGGTCGCCACCGGCGCGACGATATAGCCGCAATTGGCCACATGGGCGCCGCCGCCTTTGTTGTTGGCGCGCATATAGTAGGTGCCGACGACGGCGCCGCCGGCCTCGGCGACGAACACTTCGTGTCCAGGGCTGCGCCAATAGGCGAGCGCGTCGGCGCGCAAGACGTCGCGCGGAATCGGATAGGTTTCGCCGGCACGAAAAGTCGGCTCCAGGATCGCCCAGATGGCGTCGTCGTCGGCGGGCGTGGCGGGCCGGATGGCGGGCAGAGGCGTCATGGCCGCTGTGCTATCATTTTCCCATGCCTGGGCTGAAGGTTTTCCTCGCCGCCGCCATGCTCGCGCTCGCCTCGGCCGCGCACGGGCAAGAGACCGCCTGTCCGGCGCCGGCCAAGCCGTTGCTGCGGGCGGAGATCTATTTCGGCCGCAATATCGGCGGGCACCTCGGCGTCGGCGAGCGGCAATGGGCGCGCTTCATGGCGCGCGAGCTGACCCCGCGCTTTCCCGACGGCCTCACGGTGCTCGACGGGCAGGGGCAATGGCGTGGCCGGTCCGGCGCCATCGTGCATGAGCCGAGCAAGATCGTGATCGTGTTCGCCCCCGACGACGCACGCTTGCGCGAACGCATCGCGGCGGCGGCCGCCGCCTATAAGCAGCGCTTCAAGCAGGATTCGGTCGCCGTCGTCACCCGCGCCGTGTGCGTGGCGTTTTAGCGTATGATCCCGAAAAGTGGGAACCGGTTTTCGGAAAAGATCATACGCCGGAAAAATTGCTATTCGGCCGCTTCCGCCGCTGCGCCTTGCGCCAGCTTGGGATTGAGCTGGCAGGCCTCTTCCCAGCTGATCACGTTGAGCGACTTCACCAGCTTGCCGACGCCGTCGGTCTGCGCGCACAGCATGCCGAGCTCGATGATCTCTTCCTCGCTGAAGTGCTTGGCGAGATCCCGATAAACCTCGTCCTTGTCGATGGCGTGCTCGCCTTCTTTGAAAAGATCGGCGTAGTGTAGCGCCGCCTTCTCGCGCGGCGTGAAATGCTGGCTGGCCTGGTAGGCGTTGAGCACATCGTTGACCATGTCTTCGGTCAGCCCTTCCGCCTTGGCGACGTTGGAGCGCACGGTCGAGCAATAGCCGCACTGGTGCGCCACCGAGATGCGGATGCGCACCATTTCCTTGAGCTTATGCGGCAGCAAGCCCTTGTAGAGCACCTTGTTCCAGCACTCGACCCAGGCGGTGCCGACTTCGCTGCGCGTCATGATGCTGACCACGCGCGGATCGGGCGCGCCGGTTTTCTTGGCGGAGTTGATCATCGCCTGGATAGCCGGCGTCTTTTCGGATTCCTCGATATAGCGCAGCCTCGGCATGGCATTTCTCCCGATGTGATGGCCCGACTTGGGCGCCGGCCCGGTTGACAGCAAGGCTACGGGGAGCGCGCCGCCGGGGCAACCCCGCGCGTCGTCACGCTTGTGTTATGAGACCGCCATGAACGCGCTGAAATGGTTCCTGATCGCCGCCGTCCTGGGTTATGGCGGCTTGCTCGCGCTGATGTACGTCTTTCAGCGGGCATTACTGTATTTCCCCGACACCAGGCGCACGCCGCCCGCGCAGGCCGGGCTGCCGCAGGCCGAGGAGGTCACGCTCACAAGTTCAGATGGTGAAAAGCTGCTCGCCTGGTTCGTGGCGGCGCGCGGCGGCAAACCTCTGGTGATTTATTTCCAGGGTAATGCCGAAGGGCTTGGCGCGCGCGCCGGGCGCTTTAGCTGGCTCATCGCCGGCGGCAGCGGCCTGCTGGCGCTTTGCTATCGCGGCTATGGCGGCTCGAGCGGCCAGCCGAGCGAGGAAGGCCTGATCCGCGACGCGGTTGCGGCTTATGATTTCGCCCGCGCGCGCTATCCAGCCAAGCGCATCGTGCTGTCCGGCGAGTCGCTCGGCACCGCGGTGGCAGTGGCGCTTGCCGCCGGGCACGAGATCGGCGGGCTGATCCTCGATGCGCCGTTCACCTCGGCCGCCGCTGTCGGCGCCGCCGCCTATCCGTTCGCGCCGGTGCGCTGGCTGATGAAGGACAAATTCCGCTCTGACGAGCGCATCGGGCGCGTATCGGCGCCGCTTTTGGTGCTGCATGGCGGCGAGGATCGCATCGTGCCGATCCGCTTTGGCGAAGCCTTGTTTGCGCTGGCGCGCGAGCCCAAGCGCTTTGTGCGTTTCCCGCAAGGCGGCCATGTCGACCTCGACGACCACGGCGCCATCGACGTGGTGAAGAATTTTCTGGCAGAATTGCTTTAAGCTCGGGCACGGGGGCCTCGCCGATGTCGTTATTCTGCAAGCCATTCGCCATTGCCGCCGCGTTGCTGGCATTATCGGGCGGCGCCAACGCCGCCGAGCCGGTCCGTCATGTCGGCATTTTTGTCACGCCGTTTTATCGCTCGGCGGCAACGCCGGGCGGCACGCCGCAGGTGGCGGTCGGCAAGCAATTCAATGCCTTGCTGGCGTCCAACCGACGCGAGGATATTCTCGCCGCGCGCGACTTGATCGAGGCTGATCCCAAGCTGGTCACGCCGATGACGTTGATGGTGCTCGCCATCCGTCTCTACGACGTCGGCTTGCGCGACGCCGCCGTGTTCTGGTTCTACGTCGCCAAGGACCGCTATATCGTGATGTCGGAAGTGCTCGACGTGAAGACCCAACTATTGGCGCAGGCCGCCGACGCCGTCGGCAGTTTTGCGGTCCTTGCCGGTCCGATCATCAACGGCTATGCCTTCTGCGACCTCGCCAAGCAGAAAGCGGCGCATGCCGAGGCGGTCGCCTGGGTCGAGAGCCATCCTTACGAGGTGATGTTCATGGCACGCGCGCCGGCCATGCCCGGCGACCGAGCCGAGAACCACAAACGCGCGCTCGCCAAAGCCAGAGAGCGCGCCGGCAAGGAGAGCGCCTATTTCGACGACCCCAAAACCGTCGGGGCCTACTACGCCACGCGCAAGAAAAACGAAGCCGACGTCAAATTCTGCTGGAAATAACTCGCAGCCGTCGCGTCCCGCCAAAGGAGATTAAGCATGCTGTTTGGCCCTTGCGTCCAGGATGCGGGCGCTTCGTTTTTGAGTAACGTCGGACCGTTCTGCGGCGGCGGCGCCGGTTTCATTTCGGCGGTGATCGGCACGCTCGCGGCCAGCGCCCGGACCGCTCCCGCCAAAACGCTGGGGCGCGCGGTTCCGGAAGTCGATAAATTGGCGGTCCGCATGGTCACCGACAATATCGTCATCCAGTTCATACCGACGGAAAAGCGCGACGGCCTCACCATCGAGCGCAAGAGCGGCAACACCAGGCCGGACGCCCCGCCGCGCACCATCCTCAATGGCGAATGGGGTCTCGCCATGCACGCGCAGTCACAGCGCGGCGGCGAAGAGCGCCATGTGCTGATCGATTTCGGCTATACGCCGGAGGTGCTCACCAACAACATGACCATTCTCGGCGTTGATCCGTCGAGCTTCGACGCCATGGTGCTCAGCCATGGCCATTACGACCATTTCGGCGGCATGGTCGGCTTCCTCAACGCCAACAAAGGCAGGCTCAAGCCTAAGCTGCCGTTTTACGTCGGCGGCGAGGATTGCTTCTGCCTGCGCCGCAATCCGGGCGGCAATTTCGGCGCGCTCGACCGCCAAGCGATCCTCGACGCCGATCTTACGCTGATGATGGCATCAGAGCCCGCGCTGGTCGCCGACCACGCCTTCACCACCGGCCGCATCGGGCAGATCTCGTTCGAGACGCCGTTGCGGGCGACCGACGAAATCGTCGGCATTTTCGACGGCTTCGGGTGCTTCCCGGAGAAGATGCCGGCCGAGAAGAATGTCGGCAAATACATCCCCGACGATTTCGAGCACGAGCTCGCCACCGTTTATCTGGTCAAGGGCAGGGGCCTGGTGGTGCTCACCTCATGCAGCCACCGCGGCGTGATCAACACCGTGCGCCAGGCGATGGCCGCTTCCGGCATCAACAAAGTGCATGCCGTGATCGGCGGCTTCCACGTGGTGCCGCCGCTCGGCGACGATTACATCGAGAAGACGATTGCGGAGTTTCGCGCCATCGACCCGGATTATCTGATCGTCGGCCATTGCACCGGCGACCGCTTCTACGATCTGGCGCGCGCCGCGCTCGGCGACAAAGTGATCCACTCGGCGGTCGGCACTCGCCTCGTGTTCGGGGCAAACTAGAAAAAGCAATAGCGCGGGCGTTTGACGGCCCGCGCCACATCAAATCGCAATTGCTGGCTAATAAGCCGGCTCAACCGAAACGTGGCGGGCCGCCACGGCCGCGGCCACCGCCGCCAGGACCACCGGGACCGCCGGCGGCACCGGGAACGACGCGCGGTTTCATCGGCAGCAGGCCTTCGCGCTGCATCTTCTTGCGCGCCAGCTTGCGGGCGCGGCGGATCGCTTCCGCCTTCTCGCGCGCCTTCTTTTCGGAGGGTTTTTCGTAATGGCCGCGAAGCTTCATCTCGCGGAAAATGCCCTCGCGCTGCATCTTCTTCTTGAGCGCCTTGAGGGCTTGGTCGACATTGTTGTCGCGAACGAGAACTTGCACTGCTGCTCCTTGGTTGATTAAGGGCCGGGTTCGGGGTCGAAAGCCCGCTAAATTGGGCCTTCCAAGTCGCGCGGCTCTAGCAGAAAAGGGGTAAAGAGTCCACGCTATCGGGCCCCGGGCCCGCCACCCGCCTGGAATGACGCTCAGACAATCCCCAGAACCGCGCTTTCGTTCCATCCCCGGATTCCAGGCCCGGGCCGCCTTGGCCCTGCCGTAGCGGTGGATGGTCTTTGGGTCCCACTTGCTCTCTGGAGCAGGGTGGCTAAATGTAATTTCTTCCCGTCAGACTGAACCTGTGAGCAGGCTGTGGACGCCCCGATGTCAAAACCTTTTACCGCCAAGCATTCCCCCGGCGCTCTGGTTGCCGAGGGCAAGACCAAGAAGATCCACCAGGTCGTAGGCAGCGCGGAGCTCGCGGCCGTGGTCGCCAAGGACGACATCACGGCCGGCGACGGCGCCAAGCACGACATCATCCCGGACAAGGGCCGTCTCGCCACTGCCACCACCTGCAATGTCTTCCGCCTGCTCAAGGCCTGCGGCTTGCCGGTCGCCTTCGTCGAGCAGGACAGCGCGATCTCGTTCATCGCGCCCAAATGCGACATGCTGCCCTACGAGGTGGTGGTGCGGCGCGAGGCGCACGGCTCCTACCTCAAGCGCAATCCGCATCTCGCCAAGGGCCAGTTGTTTCCGCAAACGATCCTCGAATTTTACCTCAAGACCAAGGATAAGAACTGGAAAGGCAAACCGCTCGTCGCCGACGATCCGTTCATGCAATTCGCCGGCGACGGCGGAAAGATCAGCCTGTTCAATCCGGCCAAGCCCTTGCAGGGGCAGGAGCCGTTTCTCGTGCTTTCGGCATCGGAGGTTTTTTCGCGCGACGACGAGGCGAAATTCTTTCCCGAGATGCGGCGCATCGCGCGGCAGGCATTTCTGGTGCTCGAAAAATCCTGGCAACTCGAAGGCGGCCGGCTGGTCGATCTCAAGGTCGAGTTCGGCTTCGATACCAAAGGCAATCTGCTGCTCGCCGACGTCATCGACAACGATTCCTGGCGCGTGGTGGAGAGCGGCGGCTACATCGACAAGCAGGTCTATCGCGATGGCGGCGCGCTCGACGACGTGGTTGCCAAGTACCGGCGGGTCGCGGAGATCACCGGCCATTTCCGCGTGCCGCGCCAGCGCATCATTCTTTGGCGCGGTTCGGAGAAGGACAAGCCGGACGCTTTCTTTGACGCTCTCGGCGATTTGAAGGACCTGATGACGGTGGTGACCTGTTCGGTGCACAAGGAGCCGGTCAACGCCGCCGGCATTTTCCATCGCCTGGTGCAGGAAATCCCCGACACCGTGGTGATCGCCTATATCGGGCGCTCGAACGGCGCCGGTCCGACGCTGTCGGCCATGTCGACGGTGCCGGTCATTACCGTGCCGGCCAGCATCAAGGAGTTTCCCGACGATCTGTGGTCGTCGTTGCGGGCGCCGAGCGCGGTGCCGGTCATGACGGTGCTCGATCCTGCCAACGCGGTGCTCGCCGCCCTGCAGATTCTTTCCGGCCGCAATCCCCTGCTTTACGCCAAAGTGCGCGGCGAGATCGAAAACCGGACGCTCAACACGATCGCGGTCTGATCGGGGCGGGAAAGCGCTGGCGCATGATCCCGAAAAATGGGAACCGGTTTTCGGACAAGATCATGCGCAAACAAAATGTCAGGGACGCGTAGTGGTCCAATCTTGACCGATCGCGCTCTAGGATCGAACGTGGCCGCAGACAAGCCCGATGACCGCAATGCCGGCCGGCCGGCGCCGCTGCTGGCGGAAATCGAGCGGCTCAAGGCTGAGCTCGCCCGCGCGCAAGGCACCATCACCGAACTCGAAGCGCGCGCCGATATCGATCCGCTGCTCGACATCCTTAACCGGCGTGGCTTCGAGCGCGAACTCAAGCGCGCGCTCGCCTACCTGCAACGCTACAAGGGCGAGGCGGCGCTGCTGTTCATCGACCTCGACGGCTTCAAGGCGGTCAACGACCGCCACGGCCACGCCGCCGGCGATGCCTTGCTCAAGGCGGTGGCGCGCGAGCTCACCGGCCATGTGCGCGCCTCCGACGTGGTGGCGCGGCTGGGCGGCGACGAATTCGGCGTGCTGTTGTGGAATCTGCAGGCCGCGCAAGCGGCGGCCAAGGCGCGCGAACTGGAAGCGGTGATCGAGGCGGTCGACGTTGCCCATGGCGAGGCGCGGCTTGCGGTCGGCGCCAGCGCCGGCGTTGCGGCGCTCGCAAGGCAGGCCACTCCGGCGCAGACGATTGAGGCCGCCGACCAAGCCATGTATGCGCGCAAGCGGGACAAACGGCGCGCGTAACGCTCCGCCGCAACGCGGAATTTTGTGCGGAGCGGAATAACCCGGCCGAGCCGGCGGCAGCGCGATCCGAAAATTCACCTGCCATTAACCATTTCGGTTCTCAATTTCGGTTCATGCGCGGCGCCAGCCAGGGGGACCGCATGCCATCGATCAGCAGTCGCATTCTATGCGTTGCCGTCGTGTCGGCCGGCGTATTGATCGGCCAGGCCGATGCGCGGTGGAAGCCGGAATACACCAACGCTCCGCAGGCCGTGCAGGATTGGTATCGCAATGCGCAATTGACGCCGAGAGCGCAGATGCGTTTTCCGTTCAAGAGCTGCTGCGAGCATGCCGACGTGGTCAGGACGCAATTTCGCGTCAATCGAGCCAGTGCCGGCGATGAATGGTACTGGCTCGACGGCCAGGATTGGCGCCGGATTCCCGACGACATCGTGCATTGGGGTGAAACCGCCCCGGACAAGCAGCCGACGCTGTTTGTCTACCGCGGCAAGGAAACGTGTTTTTGGCCGGGCAAATCCGGCATCTGAACCGCGAACGATAAATTTCCGGCCTGTTAGGCGATAATATCCGGCGTGATCTGGTCCTCGATCCGGCGGATCTTGTCGCGCAGCACCAGCTTGCGTTTCTTCAAGCGCTGGACCTGGATCACGTCGGAGCCCGGCGACATCGCCAGGGCGGCAATCGCGGCGTCGAGGTCGCGATGTTCCTGCTGCAGGCGCGCCAACTGCTCCCGCAACTCGCGTTCATCATTTTGCGTCATCGCCACCGCAGGTTCGCTTTGCGGCCGGCCACCCTAGCCCGGCAAAGCCCAACAATTATTGCGTTTTCCACAAGCTCGTTCAAGCATCGAGAAAATACCGCTCGATCAAGGACTTTTGCTGCAATTGCCGGGACGCCAGACCGGGTGTACCGTCGCTCTTGAGTTGAGTCTGCGCTACACTTATGTGGCTATAAGAGCCCACTGATTGAGGAGACATGATTGATGTCGATGCAATCGCACCTTGCGGAACTTGAAAAAAAACATCAGGCACTCGAGCAAGAAATCAACGATTGCCTGACCCATCCCGCGGTCGATGATCTAAAAATCGTGGAACTCAAGCGTAAGAAATTACTGGTCAAGGACGAGATCGAGCGGTTACGGCAGAACGGACACGCTAGCGTCCACTGACCGCGGCGATCTGAACGACAATACGAAGGCGCCACCGCCGGCTTGACCGGGAGGTGGTGCTTTTGCGTTGCGAGCCGGCCCATAATGGCTGCGGCGGAAAGCGGCCGGTGCCCTGCCGCGGGGGAGGTTCATGCACCCGTCCATGGAGCATAAAATCGCCGCCCGTGCGCTGGTCGCGCTCGCGCTGTTCGCAGGCATCCTGGCCGCACCGGCGCCGGCATCGGCGGCGACCTTCGACGGCGCTTATCGCGGCACGCTCAATTGCGCGAAACTGTCCTGGACCCGGGCGCCCCTGGCCAACGAACCGGTCAGCATCGCGATCAAAGACGGCACGGTAAGCTATTCGCGCGTGCTTTACGGCGTCGACCGCAACACGGTGGTCGGCCAGGAATCTGGCAGCGGAACGGTAGCGCCCGACGGCGCCATCGCGCTCAACGGCGGCTACACGGGGCGGCTGGGCAGCATGACGGCGGCCTACCGGGGCAAGCTCGCGGGCGGCGCCGCCATCCTGAATGGTACGCAATCTGTGACCTTCCGCGGCAAGACCAAAATCCGCGTCTGCAGCCTGCAGCTCAAGCCTTGATCGCGCGCCACGGGGGCGCCTGCCGGCGCGAACCGGCCAAAGCCGGATTGCTATTTGCCGCGCTGCGGCCATATTGTTCAGGCTGATTTGCCGCCCCGAACCGGATTGAGGCCGTCATGCAACATTTGCCGCCGTCGCCCTCACGTTATCGCCTGGCTGTGCTGGCCGCTGCGTTCGGCTTGGCCTTGCTGGCGGCGCCCGCCGCGCACGCCTTCACCATCGAAAACCAGGGCGGTACCAATTCCGACGGCTCGGCGCGCTACACCGATCCCGACGAGCGCTTCTCGGGCACCGGCGCCGGCACCGGCCAGACCATCATCCGGCAGGGCAACACCACCTTGCGCTTCGGCGGCCAGCAGGGCTCGTTCGATCAGCGCTATGACACGAGACAGATGTTCGATCCGGTCGGCCGGCCGACCGGCGAGCGCTGAGGCGGCGCCGCTCACACCGCCTTCGCCATTTCCCTCAGCTTGAACTTCTGAATCTTCCCCGTGCTCGTCTTCGGGATCTCCGCGAACACCAGATAGCGCGGGACCTTGTAGCCGGCGAGATGCGTCTTGCACCATTGCATCAGCTCGTCGGCCGTCGCCTTTTGCCCTGGCTTGAGTTCGACGAAGGCGCAAGGGGTCTCGCCCCATTTGTCGTCGGGCTTGGCCACCACCGCGACGGCGGCGACCGCCGGGTGCTTATACAAAGCGTCCTCCACCTCGATCGAGGAAATATTCTCGCCGCCGGAAATAATGATGTCCTTGGAGCGGTCCTTAAGCTGGATATAGCCATCCGGATAAATCACGCCGAGGTCACCGGTGTGGAACCAGCCGCCGAGGAAGGCTTTCTCGGTCGACGACTTGTTCTTGAGATAGCCTTTCATCACCACATTGCCGCGCATCATCACCTCGCCGAGCGTCTCGCCGTCGCGGGCGACCGGCACCATGGTCTGCGGGTCGCGCACGTCGAGCGCCTCCAGCGCGCCGTAACGCACGCCCTGGCGCGATTTCTTCGCCGCCTGCTCGGCCAGCGGCAGCGCGTCCCATTCGCTGTGCCAGTCGTTGACCACAGAGGGCCCGTAGCATTCGGTCAGCCCGTAGAGATGGGTGACGTTGAAGCCGGCCTCCTTCATCGCCGCCAGCACGGCCTCCGGCGGCGGCGCGGCGGCAGTGAAAAACTCCACCACATGCGGCAGCGGCTTCTTCTCGGCTTCCGGCGCATTGAGCAGCGTCGCCATCACGATCGGCGCGCCGCACAGATGCGTCACCTTGTGATGGTAGATCGCCTCATACATCGCCGCCGCGCGCACCGCGCGCAGGCAGACATGGGTGCCGGCAACAACCGACAACGACCAGGGGAAGCACCAGCCGTTGCAGTGGAACATCGGCAGCGTCCACAGATAAACCGGGTGCTTGCCCATGGAACAGGTGACGATATTGCCGACGGCAAGCAGATAGGCGCCGCGGTGGTGATAGACCACGCCTTTCGGATCGCCGGTGGTGCCCGAGGTGTAATTGAGCGTAATGGCGTCCCATTCGTCGTCCGGCATCGACCAGACGAAATCGGCATCGCCGCCGGCGACGAAATCCTCGTATTCGATTTGCCCCAGTCGCTCGCCCGGCCCGGAATATTCCGGATCGTCGTAGTCGATCACCAAGGGCTTTGCCTTGCACAGCGCCAGTGCCTCTTTCATCACCTTGGAGAATTCGCGGTCGATGATGACGACTTTTGCTTCGGCGTGATCGAGCGAGAAGGCGATGATCGGCGCGTCCAGCCTGGTGTTGAGCGTGTTGAGCACGCCTTGCGTCATCGGCACGCCGTAGTGGCATTCCAGCATCGCCGGCGTGTTGGCCAGCATCACCGACACGCTGTCGCCGCGCTTGATGCCGCACTTCGCCAGCGCTGAGGCAAGCCGGCGCGCGCGCGCGTAGAATTCCGCGTAGGAGCGCCGCAACGGCCCATGGATGACGGCGGTGCGGTCCGGGAACACGGCGGCCGCGCGCTCGAGAAAGCCGAGCGGCGTCAGCGGCTGGAAATTGGCCGGATTGCGGTCGAGATCGGTGTCATAGGGCGTTTTCATCGGCAGTCCCCGGCTTTATCGCGCAGAAATCATCTGATGATATCCGATCAATAGGCAAGGCTGTTTTTGAGCTCAATGCGTCGGCGCAACGCGGCAAAATCACAACACCTTGTAGAGCAGGGCCTCAAGGTTCTTGGCGTTTTCGACGACATTTTGCCGGTACCGAATGACTGCGGGCCTGTCGACCTTCCAGAACTGGCCTTCCGGGTAAGTCCGGCCGAAGATATCGACCAGCATCGACTGAAATTTCCCCGCCACCTGGCCCGATCCGGATTCTCTTTGATCGCGGTAGGCGACTTCTTCCGCGCTGGTGAGCGCACACAGCAGCGGATGCAGCCTTTCGGAATAGACTTTTTTATAGGCGTGAATTCGCTGGATGACCCGGTCCAGCGGCAGATTCTGCTGAATCTCGTTGTCGATTTTCAGAATGGTGTCCGCAATGGTTGGGGTCGCAAATGTGAATTCCTTGATCAACCAGTCGCCAAGATAGCTGCACACGGTGTCGGGCGTGGCATAGAGATCGAGATCGTCGCGATAGCGGGCGAACCAGTAATCGAGCGCGCTCACCAGCGCTTTCATCTTTTCCGCCGGGAACTCATTACGATACTGGGTGCCAAAGACGCCAATCGAGATTTTTGCGCGTTTGACAAGGTTCATGAGGCGGTCGGTCAGCAGCGGACCGTAGAGCGAATTGCCGATGCCCAGAATCAACAGATCGTATTCGGTGTCGGCTGCGGTCCAAGGTTCGAAATAATGCAGGTCGACGACGGCATGGCTTGGCATGATCGAAGACATCAGGTGCATGCCGAGGCGGTCGCCGAAATTGCCGATATTGCCATAACTGAGAATGGCGACGCTTTTTGTTTGGATGACCGCGTCCTGTGGAACCAAAGTGTAAATCCACTGCAGGTCGTCGACCTTGTCTTCTGCGCTAACCGTCAGACCCGCGTTGCCAAAGAGGCTGCGCAGTTGCGCCTTGGAATAGGCATTGACCCAACCCAACGCCGCGCGCTGCTCGAAACCCCTCAGGTTGCCGGTGTCGGTATCGCAGTAACTGACGACGATCTTTTTCTTGGCTTGCGCCAGCTCGCGCAGGAACTGGGGAAGATCGAAGACATATTCGATGACGCCCAGCATGAGGACGATATCGACGTGATTGATCTCTGCGGGAACAACCCCCTTGTTGATATCGCAATGCAGGGTCCGTTCGTCTCGCTTGACGATATCGGCGGGCAAATAGGTGCAAGAAGGATGCAAATACTTCTCGATCGACATCTTGCCGCAACCCAGGTCCAAAATTCTGCTGCCCTGGGGAATCAGATTCGCGGCAAATCGCGAGCGCGGTTCCCAGCTATTTTCCAGATTATCGGGGTTGGACCATCGCGCGATATCAGTTTCGCCTTTGAGCACGGTCGCAACGCGGCGCTCGACGGAATCGCTTTGATCCGGCATTAAAGCTTCTTTCGCTCGACCGCCGAGTCGCGGGACAATGCGTTGCCAATAGCCAATTTGAAAATGCCCAACCGGTATTGCAGACGTCGGTGCTAAATGGGCGCGAATAGTTGCGTGTTTTCAAGCGTCCCGCAAGGCGGAAACAAGCGTGCGAAACCTGCCGGTGGCCGCGAAAGCCAAACCTTGGCCGCGTGTATCAGCCGTGCAGAATATCCGTCACGCCCGAACGCACCAGTTCGATCGAGATCAGAAACATCAGCACCATGGTGATCTTGTAGAACAGTTCCTGCGGCGTCACGCGCACCGCCCAGAAGCCGAGAAAATTGGTGGCGATGGCGAGCGGCAGCAGCACCAGCGAGGTGGCCAGTCCCTTGCCGGAAAATTGGCCGAGCGCGAAATAGGGGATCACCTTGAGCCAGTTCATGGTGGCGAAGAAGATCGCGCTGGTGCCGACAAAGCTCATCTTCGGCAGCTTCTGCGCCAGCACATACATCTGATAGGGCGGCGAGCCGGCCTGGCAGATGGTCGAGGTGAAGCCGGAGAGCGCGCCCCACACGACGCCGCTGACCACGCCCGGGCGGCGGGCCTCGGCGGCCATGCGCGCCGCGCCGATCCAGCTGTAGAGCACGAAGATCATTGTAGTGGTGCCGATGAATACGCGCACCGCGGCGTCGGAAATATGCGCGGCCAAGGCCCAGGCGGCGCCGATGCCGACGATCGCGCCCGGGATCATGATGACGAGGATGTGCCCGTTCCAGTCCTTGCGGTAGACCCACAAGGCGGTTGCGTCCTGCACCAGCATGATCGGCAGCATGATGGCGGCGGCTTCCAGCGGCGGCATCGCCAGCGCCAGCATCGGCGTCGCCATCTGCCCGACCCCGGCAAAGCCGCCCTTCGACATGCCGAGCGCCAGCACGGCCGGGACGGCCAGCACATAGAACAAGGGGTCGGTGATAATCGTCACGGGGGTTCCTTCTTTCGCGCGCCCCGTCATGAAGGGAAAGGCGAAACGGCGCGACCGTTCTAAGACCAATGGGGCGGGCCGGACTTGCCTAAAATCAAAGCCATGGCGGTCGCCCCGCGCCAGCCTTGTTTGCGCATGCCGGCCGTTCCACAATCGCGGCCAAAGCCAGAAAATGGGGAGGGCCGGACCATGGACGCCCGCACGAGCCGCTATCACGACGTTTACGCGCGCTGGCAGCGCGACCCGCAAGGCTTCTGGGGCGAGGCCGCCAAGGAGATCGACTGGATCGAGCCGCCGAAAAAAATATTCGATCCTGGCGCTGGCATCTACGGCCGCTGGTTCGCCGATGGCGTCTGCAACACCTGCTACAACGCGCTCGACCGCCACGTGCTCGGCGGGCGCAACGATCAGGTCGCGCTGATCTACGATTCGCCCGTCACCAACACGAAGCAGAGCTTCACCTACGGCCGCCTGTTGTCGGAAGTGCAATTGCTCGGCGCCATGCTGCGCGACTTCGGCGTCACCAAGGGCGACCGCGTCATCATCTACATGCCGATGGTGCCGGAGGCGGTGTTCGCCATGCTCGCCTGCGCGCGCATCGGCGCCGTGCATTCGGTGGTGTTCGGCGGTTTCGCCGCCAAGGAGCTCGCCACCCGCATCGACGACGCCAAGCCCAAAGTCATCCTGTCGGCCAGCTGCGGCATCGAGGGCGCCCGCGTCATCCCCTACAAGCCTTTGCTGGATGAGGCGATCAAGCTCGCGAAGCACAAGCCGCCGACCTGCATGATCCTGCAGCGCCCGCAATGCCAAGCCTACCTCATGGAAGGCCGCGATCACGACTGGCGCAAAACCTGGGAACAAGCCGTCAACTTCGCCAAGACCAGCGAATGCGTGCCGGTCGCCGCCACCGATCCGCTCTACATCCTCTACACTTCCGGCACCACCGGCATCCCGAAAGGCGTGGTGCGCGACAACGGCGGCCACATGGTCGCGCTCAAATGGTCGATGCAGAATCTCTATGGCGTTGATCCCGGCGAAGTGTGGTGGTCGGGCTCCGACGTCGGCTGGGTGGTCGGCCATAGCTACATCGTCTATGCGCCGCTGTTCCACGGCTGCACCTCGATCCTCTATGAGGGCAAGCCGGTCGGCACGCCCGACGCCGGCGCGTTCTGGCGCGTCTGCGCCGAGCACGGCGTGGTCTCGCTGTTCACGGCGCCGACGGCGTTCCGCGCCATCCGCAAGGAGGACCCGGACGCCAAGCTGCTCAAGCAATACGATCTTTCCAAATTCCGCGCGCTGTTCCTGGCCGGCGAGCGCGCCGACCCGCCGACCATCCAGTGGGCGGAGGAGCATCTGAAAGTGCCGGTGCTCGATCACTGGTGGCAGACCGAGACGGGCTGGTGCATCGCCGGCAATCCGCTCGGCCTCGGCGCGCTGCCGGTGAAATATGGCTCGGCCTGCGTGCCGATGCCGGGCTACCAGATCGACATCGTCGACGAGGCCTGCCATCCGGTGCCGGCGAACAAGATCGGCTCGATCGTGGTCAAGCTGCCGCTGCCGCCGGCCAATTTCCCGACGCTGTGGCAGCAGGACGACCGCTTTAAGGAAAGCTACCTCGACGAATTCCCCGGCTACTACAAGACGGCGGACGCCGGCTACAAGGACGCGGACGGCTACGTCTTCGTGATGAGCCGCACCGACGACATCATCAATGTCGCCGGCCATAGGCTTTCCACCGGCGGCATGGAGGAGGTGCTGGCCTCGCACCAGGACGTCGCCGAATGCGCCGTGCTCGGCATCAAGGACGAACTCAAGGGCGAAGTGCCGTGCGGATTCATCGTGCTCAAAGCCGGCGTCAACCGTCCGCCGGCGGAGATCGAGAAGGAGATCGTGGCGCTGGTGCGCGAGAAGATCGGCCCGGTGGCGGCGTTCAAGCTCGCCATCACCGTGGCGCGCCTTCCCAAGACACGCTCAGGCAAAATTCTGCGCGGCACCATCAAAAAGATCGCCGACGGCGACCAATGGACCATGCCGGCGACCATCGACGACCCGGTGATTTTGGATGAGATCACCGGCGCGCTGAAGGGGCATGGGGTGGGGCAGTGACTTCACCTCTCCCCGCAGGCGGGGAGAAGTCGAACTCGCAGAAGCTTTAGCGAAGGTGGGGCGGGTGCGAGGGCGTTACAGCGAGTCTGAGCCTGTTGAGGCGCCCCCTTACCCGTCTCGCATCTCGCTTCGCTCGCTACTCGCCACCCTCTCCCCGCAAGCGGGGCGAGGGAAACAGCATCGACGACCGGGCGATTTTGGAGGAGATTAAAGGGGTGATGAAGGAGAAAGGGATGGGTAACTAAATTTTGTAGTCCGGAATTTTCGTGGCGGCAATTTGTAAGGTGAATCGCTTATGCTGAAAGTAATCGTACACCGGCCGACGAGTCTGCCCGACTATATGGAGCTTGTTCAAACGCTCCAACGAAAGGCAGGTCATTCTTTATTTTTTAGAGGCAACGGACAAGATCACTACAAATTGGTTCCGACGCTTTACCGGCATCCCATTACGAAATCAGTAAACGATCTTAGGAAATTAGAAGTCGCGCTGATGACTCGGTTCCGGCAGCGCAGCCTTCCTTTTCACTCGCGTGATTTGCGAGAAGACTGGGAGGCGCTTTTTTTCATGCAACATTACGGCGTTCCAACGCGCCTTCTGGATTGGACCGAAAACTCGCTCATTGGGTTGCATTTTGCATTGATCTCTTCGCGAATGGCTTCAACTCGAAGCAAAAATTCGGCTATTATTTGGGTTTTAAACCCATTCGCGTGGAATAAAAAGGCGCTTCGTCATATGTCATACAAGGGTTGGCCTGTACCCGGTTTGGTTGACACCCGCCTAAGCTAATCCCGCCTGCCGCTCGAACTCCATAGGGCTCATATAGCCGATCGTCGAGTGTCGGCGTTTCGGATTGTAGAAGCGCTCGATGTAATCGAACACGTCGGCCTTGGCCTCATCCCGCGATCGGTACATCTTGCGCGCCGTGCGTTCGGTCTTCAACGACGAGAAGAAGCTCTCCATCGCCGCATTGTCCCAGACGTTGCCCGAGCGGCTCATCGAGCAGACGACGCCGTGATCTGCCATCAGCCGCTGGAACTGCTCGCTGCTGTATTGGCTGCCGCGGTCGGAGTGATGCAGCAGCGCGTCTGGCTTGCCCCGTCGCCAGATCGCCATCACCAGAGCGTCGGTGACGAGTTGCGCTGTCATCGCTGCGTTCATCGACCAGCCGACCACGCGCCGGGAGAACAGATCGACGACGGCCGCCACATAGAGCCAGCCCTCTGCCGTCCAGACATAGGTGAAGTCGGCAATCCATTTGCGGTTGGGAGCGGGCGCTTCAAAGCTGCGATCGAGCACGTTGGGAGCGATGGCGGCGGCCTGCCGCTCACCTAGGTCAGGCGGCAGGCGACGCCGTCGCGGACGCGCTCTGAGAGCCTGTATTCGCATCAATCGCGGATCTTATGCAGCCCACAGGACACACCCTCGGCGAGCAGGTCGTGCCACACCCGCCTGGCGCCATAGGTCCGGTCGCTGGCGAGAAAGCTGGCGCGAACCTTCGCGCCCAGCTCTTCGTCGCTGCGGCTGTGCTGGCTGCGCGGTCGTGTCAGCCAGGCATAGAAGCCGCCCCGCGAGACACCGAGCGCCCCGCACAACCAACCCGCCGGCCAGATCCCCCGGTGCTTCGCAATGAAGGAGAACTTCACGTCAATTCCTTCGCGAAGTAGGCCGCGGCTTTTTTTAGGATGTCACGTTCGGCCTTGAGCTTGGTCACCTCACGCTTGAGACGGGCGATCTCGGCCTGTTCGGGCTTCATCTGCCCCTGACCCGGAAAGGCATATTGCGGGTCGTCTGCAAACGCCTTCACCCAGCTGCGCAGTTGCAACTCGTGAACGCTCAGGTCTTGCGACGCCTGCGCAAATGAGACGCCACGTTCCTTGATCAGCCGCACCGCCTCAAGCTTGAACTCTCGTGTAAACTTCCGCCTCTCCATGACGCACCTCCGGTCCCCATCAAAACACCAAACTCGGTGTCTTCGGAACCGGGTACAGGCCAATATGACCGGTTCAATCGCAGCACTAATGATCTAGCAAGCCATGTTGGGCGACTTGAAATTCTTGAAAAGAGATTCGCAAAATTTGATCGATAGCAAGCGTAAGGTGGGCCCGCTTCGCTTGGCCCACCCTACAAGGTCACGCCGCCTTCTTCTTCCCTAGCCGCCGCACGCTCGCTTTCTTCGGCGCCGGCAACAACACATCGGCCGGCACGCGGAAGCGCGCGCGCAGGCGCTGCACCATGGTCATGCTCAAGCCTTTTTTCCCGCGAAGCACTTCGCTGACGCGGCTGGCGGTGCCGAGGATCGGCACCATGTCGGCACGCGAGAGCCCGTGCTGGTCCATCAGGTAGCGGACAATGTCGGCTGTGCTCGGCGCCCGGCGCGGCCATTTCGCTTCCTCGTAGGCGGCGATCAGGCGCGCCTGCGCTTCCAGGCGCGCGATGTCGGCGGCAGCGTCCGATGTCATCAGCCGGTCCACCAGCGCCCGCGCGCGGGCGAGTTCTGCGTCGTTGTCGATCACAACCAAGGTCGCGTCCATTACACCGTCTCCGCGTCAATCTTGTTGTATTCGGCGTGCGTGCCAAAGAAGCGGATCACCAGCACGCTTGCCGGATATTTCAGGACGGCGACCAGCCGGTAGTCGTTGCCCTTGATGTTGAAAACCACGCGCCCGCCCTTCAGGACGCTCGCCTTCGGATGCGAGCGCTTGACCTCTTCGGGGGTCCGCCACTGCGCCTGGCTCGCGATCGCCAGCCAGACGTCGTATTGCGACCGCGCCGCCTTGATGGCCTTGTGTCCGGCATGGGTTGCGAAGTATCGCTGCACGAGTTCCGTGCCGATCACGATCATCGTCGCAATCTAACACGGAATTCCAAAAAATGGAAGTGGTAGCGCGGCGATTAATGGCTTGCCGGGTCACGCCCGGCAACGACGGCTTACGTTCGGCGGCAACACCGCTCCGCCCGCCTCACATCGGCAACATCTCTTCGAGCCTCTGGCAATCCGCATAGCTCATCGTGCCGCAAGCGATGCTGCCGTGCAGCGGCGCGCGCGCCATTTCGCCGGGCCAAGCGCCCAGCACGCTGTGCTGCGCGGGCGGCGCGCCGGCCGCGCTCCCATGCGTGTGGACCGTGCGGGCAATGGCCACCGTGGCGATCAAGGCTGCCGAAATGACGGCGGCCGAAAGAAACTTTGTGGTGCGTATTTTCATTGTGGGCCTCATTCCATCGCTCATGTGGGAGCGACATAATCACCCTATTGCGGCGCACAAGTGTGAGCCGCTTCACATTTATTTGTGCTTGGATTCCCGATGGTTATCGGAATATTGCGGTGCATCACAAAAAGCTATGGAACGGATTTATGGCGCTGCTGGCCGGCGGCTTTTGCGGCGAAAACCGCGGCAAATGCTGCCCGGCGTTCCCGCGGCGTTAAAGAATAGGGGCGGCGGAGCGTTGGCTTGCCACGCCGAAGCGCAGCGAAGGTGGGCTGATCGAAAATCTTAACGGTGAAGATCGAGCGCGCAGCAAGCACGCGCGCAGCGCATCATCGGCGGCCGGTCACTTCGCGTAACCTTGCGAGCGCAGCCAGGCGATCTTGCGCTCGCCTTGCATCCAATCGTCGATGTCGGCCTTGCTGATCAAGCCGGTGATATAGCGGATCTCGGCTTCCGGGTAGTGCGCCTCGATTTGCCATTCGCCTTCGGCAATCCGTTTGGGGTGAAAGGTGACGCGCGGCGTTTTGCTCATGCCGGCTTACTCTTCTTCCTTCTCGCCCTTGCCGCCGAGCTGCTTGAGCTTGGCGAACACGGCGGAGACGTTGAGGTCGCTGCCGCCCGGCCGGCTTTCCGCTTCCGCAGCGGCGGCGGCGACTTCCGCCTCCTTGCGCGCGGTGGTTTCCGAAGCCGGCAGCAAGGTCGCGCCGGTTTCGGCCGGCGCCGGCTTTTCCTTGTTGGCGCGGTTGACCTCGAAATCGAGATCGAGCTGCGAGGCGAGGCCGAGCGTCACCGGGTCCATCGGCGCAAGTGCGGCCGCGTTCCAATGGGTGCGGTCGCGGATCGCCGAGATCGTCGACTTGGTGGTGCCGACGAGCCGCATGATGGCCGAGTCCTTGAGCTCGGGGTGATTGCGCACCAGCCACAGGATGGCGTTCGGCCGGTCCTGCCGGCGCGATACCGGCGTATAGCGCGGGCCCTTTTTGCCGCCGCGCTCGGGCACCGGCACCGAGACTTTCTGTTTGGCGAGGCTCAGGTGGATTTCGGGGTTGGCTTCGGCGGCGGTGATCTGCTCGCGCGTAAGTTGCCCGGTCTGGATCGGGTCGAGGCCCTTGATGCCCTGCGCGGCGTCGCCATCGGCAATCGCCTTTACCTCCAGCGGGTGCAGCTTGCAGAATTCGGCGATCTGGTCGAACGACAACGCGGTGTTGTCCAACAGCCAGACGGCGGTCGCCTTTGGCATCAGCGGTGCTGGGGTGGCCATGGCAATATCTCCTCTACGCTTCGCCCGCCCGCCGGGCGAAGCACCAGATCATCGGTGATGATCGGAAAGTGGCCGGAATATAGGGGCTGAGTCGGGCCCATGCAACCGCCACGGCTTGACAGGGCAGGGCGGCGCGGCCCATGTCGGGGCTTGAAATTCGCGAAAAATCGGCGCGATTTCGAGGACATCGTGATGAACAGGTCCGAAAAGCCCGCCCTCAAGGTGCTGCTCTGCTCGCCGCGCGGGTTTTGCGCCGGCGTCGTGCGCGCCATCGAATTGGTGGAACGGGCGCTTAGCGTTTACGGGCCGCCGGTCTATGTGCGCCACGAAATCGTGCACAACCGTTACGTGGTCGAGAGCCTGCGCGCCAAGGGCGCCATTTTTGTCGAGGAACTCGACGAAGTTCCCGACACGCGCGCTCCGGTGATCTTTTCGGCGCACGGCGTGCCGCGCAGCGTTCCCGATGAGGCGGCGCGACGCAATCTGTTCGCGCTCGATGCCACCTGCCCGCTGGTGACCAAGGTGCATCGCGAGGCCGAAATTCATCACCGGCGCGGGCGGCAAATCGTTTTGATCGGACATGCCGGCCATCCGGAAGTGATCGGCACCATGGGTCGATTGTCCGCCGGCAGCGTGACGCTGATCGAAACTTTGGCCGATGTGGAACGTTTCACTCCGCGCGATGCCTACCAACTCGCTTATGTGACGCAGACCACGCTGTCGGTGCACGACACCGCCGCCATCGTCGAGCGGCTCAAGGCGCGCTTCCCCGACATCGTCGGGCCGCACAAGGAAGACATCTGTTACGCCACCACCAACCGGCAGGAAGCGGTCAAGCGCGTCGCGCCGATCGTCGACGCCGTGATCGTGGTCGGCGCGCCCAATTCGTCGAATTCGCAGCGGCTCAAGGAAGTGGCCGAGCACGCCGGCTGTCCGCGTGCCGCGCTGGTGCAGCGCGCCGCCAACATCGACTGGAACGAATTCGGCAACATCGCGCGCCTCGGTATCACCGCCGGCGCCTCGGCGCCGGAAGTGCTGGTCGAGGAGATCATCGAGGCCTTCGCGCAGAAATACGCGGTCAGCGTCGAGACCGTCTCCGCCGCCGAGGAGGGCGTGTTCTTTCCGCTGCCCCGCCCGCTGCGGGAGAGACAGGCGGCGGAGTGACGTTTTCATGGCCGTCTATACCGACGTCACCGCCGACGATCTCAACGAATTTCTCAAGCATTACGAGATCGGCGGGCTGCTCGCCTACAAGGGCATCGCCGAAGGCGTGGAGAATTCGAATTTCCTGGTGCACACCACCGCCGGCAATTTCATTCTCACGCTATACGAAAAGCGTGTGGCCGCGGGCGACCTACCGTTCTTCCTGGCGTTGATGGAGCATTTGGCGGCGCGTGGCATCACCTGCCCGCAGCCGGTAAAGAACAGGCAAGGCGGTATGCTCGGCAAGATCGCCGGCCGGCCGGCGGCGATCGTCACGTTTCTCGACGGCTTATGGATCCGCCGCCCGAATGCCGGCCATTGCGCGGCGGTCGGCGCGGCGCTGGCGGGGCTGCATCTGGCCGGCGCAGACTTCAAGATGCGGCGCGCCAACGCGCTGGCGCTCGCGAGCTGGCGCGGGCTCTACGAACACGCCAAGGATCGCGGCGACAGTGTACGGCCGGGGCTGTGCGCGGAAATTGCCAAAGAGCTCGACGCGTTGCAGAAGTCCTGGCCGCGCGATCTGCCCGACGGCGTGATCCACGCCGATCTGTTCCCCGACAACGTGTTTTTCCTTGGCGACAGACTGTCCGGTCTGATCGATTTCTATTTTGCCTGTACCGATACGCTCGCTTTTGACGTCGCGATTTGCCTCAACGCCTGGTGCTTCGAGGCCGATCATTCCTACAACGTCACCAAGGGCCGCGCGCTGCTCAAGGCCTATGCGAAAGTACGCACGCTGTCGGCGGCCGAGCGTGCGGCGCTGCCCATGCTGGCGCGCGGCGCGGCCATGCGCTTTCTGCTGACGAGATTGGTCGACTGGCTGGCAGTGCCCGAAGGCGCGCTGGTAAAGCCAAAGGACCCGCTGGAATATTTCCGCAAGCTGCGCTTCCACCAGTCGGTGAAGAGCGTGGACGATTACGGAATAGAATAATGTCCGAGCAGCGCGTCACCATCCACACCGATGGCGCCTGCTCTGGCAATCCTGGGCCGGGCGGCTGGGGCGCCATCCTGACCTTCGGCGACCGCGAGAAGGAGTTGAATGGCGGCGAGCCGCACACCACCAATAACCGCATGGAATTGACGGCGGCGATTTCCGCGCTGGAAGCGCTCAAGCGGCCCTGTTCCGTCGACCTCTACACCGACAGCGAATATATGCGCGGCGGCATCACCGCATGGATCAACGGCTGGAAAAAGAACGGCTGGCGCACCGCCGACAAGAAACCGGTGAAAAACGTCGATCTTTGGAAGCGGCTCGACGAGGCGCTCAAGCACCACGACGTGCGCTGGCACTGGGTCAAGGGTCATGCCGGCCACGCCATGAACGAGCGCGCCGATCAGCTCGCGCGCGACGGTCTGGTCGCCGCCCGCGCCGGCGCGATTGGTGCGATGAAAAGCAAGTAGTCATTCCGGGGCGCGTGCGAAGCACGCGAACCCGGAATCCAAATGCAAATTCGGAATACGGTTCTGGATTCCGGGTCGGGCGCTAACGCGCCGTCCCGGAATGGCGAAAGCTCAAATCTGCTTCAACAGCGCGTCGCCGCCGGAAATGTCGCACTTGCCGGGCGCATCCTCGATATTGAGCGCCTTCACCACGCCGTCGTCGACCAGCATCGAATAGCGCTTCGAGCGGGTGCCGAGCCCGTTGCCGGAGCCGTCGAAAGCCATGTCGATGGCCTTGGCGAACTCGCCATTGCCGTCGGCAAGAAATTCAATCTTGCCGCCCGCCCCGGTCGCCTTCTTCCAGGCTTCCATCACGAAGGAGTCGTTGACGCCGGTCACCGCGATGGTGGCGACGCCCTTCGCCTTGAAGGCGTCGACATTGTTGAGGAAGCTCGGGATGTGCAGGTTATTGCAGGTCGGGGTGAACGCGCCGGGCACGGCGAACAAGGCGACCTTCTTGCCTTTGAAGATGTCGTCCGTGGTCTTTGGCTTGTTGGGCCCTTCCGCGGTTGTCACGCGGAACGTCGAATTGGGCAATTTATCGCCGACCTTGATAGGCATCAGTGTTCTCCCGCATTGTTGGTTTGAATAGCTGCGTTTCTGAATGCGCAAAATAGCGCAGCCGGCGAATTAGTCGAGATGAGTCTTGACCTCGGCCGCGCTGCCGCTCCGCACAATCGTGAATGTGAGCTCGAACGGCCCCTTGGGATCGACGCCGGGCGGCAGCCCATCGAGCTCGAAGCCGAAATGGCGATGGCCGGCCGGCGCGCCGGGCGCGGGTTTGGGGATGGGCAGCGCCCATTCCGCCGTCGGACCCTCGACAAATAATTCGACCGGCTGGCCGGCAGGCGTTGCCAGATCGACGAATACCAGCGGCTTGCGTTTGTCTTCGTTGGCACGCCGCACGGTCAATCCAGCTTCGCTGGCGGAAACCGGTTGCGGCACATGCGCCTCGGCCGCAACAAGCGCGGCATTGTCCGCGCCGCCCGCGCCGGTAAGCGTCAACTGCGCGCTTGCTTCGACCGGCACGCACAGCTTTTCGCAAACGGCATATTCGATCATGAGATGCAACGTGACCGGTTTGTCCTTTTGCCGCGGGACGACGCGCAGAGGAAAGATCACGTTGTTCTTGTAGCCGATAGTGGTGCCGGTCTCGTCGACGAAGGCATGCGGGGCAGGATAGAGCACTTTGACGGTGGCGACGTTGTCCGAGCCGGCAAAACTGAATCGCGGCGGCACGCCGGAGTCGCCGGGATAGCGCCAATAGGTGTGCCAGCCCGGCTGCATCTTGAGCTCGACGCCGGCGCGCAGGCTTTCGGCGCCGCTCTTATTGGAACCGGCGATCAGGCGAATCGCGGAATTGAGATCATCGACCCAGGGCGAGGCGTCGGCGGCGTGCGCCGGGGCGCCGAACAGCATGAGGATGCCGACGGCGGCTAAAATCACGCGCAATCGCTTGTTAATGTTTTTCATCGCGGTCGATCTAGACGGTAACGACCTACTTCGCCATTGAATTCATTGTGAGCATGCGGTGAACAAGATAGCGGCAGTATGACGATTCCGCCACAATTACCGCGTTGAATATGACGGTTGGCGATTGAAATTTCCGCAACCGGCATCGTTTGCAAAGACGGAACGATTGAGTAACCTTCCAGCATGAAGCTTACACGCAAAACAGCCGGCAAGGCATCGGCGCGCGGCTACCTCGACGGTCAGATGCTGATCGCGATGCCGACAATGAACGACGAACGATTCACGCGCGCGGTGATCTATGTTTGCGCGCATTCGAGCGAAGGCGCCATGGGCATCATCGTCAACCAGCCGGCCGGCAACATCAAATTTCCCGATCTCTTGGTGCAGCTCGAAGTGATCCCGGCCGTCGAGCGCATCCAACTGCCGACGCAGGCCGAGGACGTCAAGGTGCTCAAGGGCGGGCCGGTGGAAACCGGCCGCGGCTTCGTGCTGCACTCGGCCGATTTCTTCATCGAGAACTCGACGCTGCCGATCGACGAAGGCATCTGTCTTACCGCCACGCTCGACATTCTCAAGGCGATCGCGCGCGGCAACGGGCCGGAAAGCGCCATCCTTGCGCTCGGCTATGCCGGCTGGGCGCCCGGCCAGCTCGAAGTCGAAATCCAGCAGAACGGTTGGCTGCACTGTCCGGCCGATCCGGAATTGATCTTCGGCACCGACACCGACGGCAAGTACGAAAAGGCGCTGCGCAAGATCGGCATCGATCTGGGCCAGTTGTCGAGCGAATCCGGGCACGCTTAGCGCGTGATCCCGAAAAGTGGGTACCGGTTTTCGGATAAGATCACGCGCAAATAAGAATCAGCGCGCGACTTCCAGCTTGTCGCTGGCGAGCAAGCCGCTGGCCGCCTGCGCGCTCATCGGCTCGCCGAACGCGAAGCCTTGCGCATATTCGCAGCCGAGCTGGTAGAGCTCGACCGCGTCGGAATCGGTTTCCGCGCCTTCCGCCACCACTTCCATGCCGAGATCGTGCGCCAGCGCGATGATCGAGCGCAGGATCACCGGCCGCGTGCCGCGCGCGGTGGTGCGCACGAACGACTGGTCGATCTTGATGGTGTCGAAGGGAAAACGCTGCAGATAGGCGAGCGAGGAATGTCCGGTGCCGAAATCGTCGAGCGACAATCCGGCGCCAAGCTCCTTGATGCGCGTGAGCATCTGCGCGGCATGCTCGGGATTTTCCATGACCAGCGATTCGGTGATTTCCAGCTTGAAGGAGCCGCGCGCCAGCGCCGTCCGTGACAGCACGCTGCGCAGGTCCTGGATCAGGTCGTGGCGCAGCAATTGCCGCGACGATACGTTGACGCTGGCCGTGATCGGCTCGCGCGCGCGGCTGGCCGCTTGCCAGGTCGCGAGCTGACGCGCGGTGCGCTCGATCACGAACAGGCCAAGATCGACGATCAGGCCGATTTCTTCGGCAATATTGATGAACTCCGCCGGCGACAGGCGGCCGAGTTTGGGATGGTCCCAGCGCGCCAGCGCCTCGAAGCCGGCAATGGCGCGGTCCTCCAGCCGCACGATCGGCTGGTACAGTACCTTGATTTCTTCGCGCTCGATGGCGCGGCGCAGTTCCAACTCCATGGTCAGCCGGTCGGTCTTGCGCGAGCGCATGGCCGGCTTGAAGATTTCGATGCGGTCGCCGCCGATCCGTTTGGCGTGATACATCGCGAGTTCGGCGTCCTTGAGCACCTCTTCGGTGCGGTGCGGCTGGCTTTCCGCGAGCGCCAGGCCGATCGAGGCGGTGAGGAAGATTTCGCGGTCGTTGAAGGCGATTGGCGCGCGCAAGGTGCGCCGCAGCGTCTCGGTGAAGGCCACGATGCGCGCTGGCTCCTTCTCCGACAGCAGGATGAGGGCGAACTGGTCGCCCGACAGCCGCGCCAGCGTATCCTGCGCCTTGAGCAGGCGGGCAAGCCGGCGCGCGATGGTGAGCAGGATGGAATCGCCGACTGCGATGCCGACCGAATCGTTGACCTGCTTGAAGCGGTCGAGATCGATCACCAGTACCGACGGCCGAATCTGCGGATCGGAGCGGGCGAAGGCGAAGGCCGCTTCCATGCGGTCGATGAACAGTTCGCGGTTGGGCAGGCCGGTGAGATTATCGTGCACCGCGTCGAACAGCAGCCGTTCCTCGGCCTTCTTGAAGTCGCTCACGTCGGTGAGCGTGCCGACCAGGCGCACCACTTCGCCGTCGGAGCCGACCACCGGCCGCGCTTTCAGCGAAAACGACAGGTAATGGCCGTCGGCCGCGCGCAACCGGAATCCCTGGTTGAGCCGTCCGCGCCGCTGCTCCACCGCGCTGTCGAGCGAAGCGCGGAATCGATCGCGGTCGAGCGGATGCAGCACGTCGAGCCAGGCTGCCGCCGGTCCTTCCAGCGTGCCGCGCTTGAGGCCGAGCAGCTGTTCGGTTTCCGGGCTGGTGTAGACCTTGTCGGCGGAGACGTCCCAGTCCCAAATCAGATCGCCGGCGCCCGTCAGTGCGAGAGCACGTCTTTCGACGTCGGAAACGATGCCGTGGGTAATGCCGCCGGCGAAGGCGTGCTGCATCACCGTAAAGCCGATCAGCATCACGATCAGTACCAGGCCACCGAGCAGCGCCGGGCCGATGATGTCGTTGGTGACGGCGCCGGTGACGGCAAGTCCGGCGGCCGCGGTCCACACCACCAGCAACAGCCAGGTCGGGATCAGCAGCACCGCGCGGTCGAAGCCGTGGGTAGAGAGATAAATCACCAGCGCCAGGCCGAATACCGCGATGCCGCCGAGCGACATGCGCGCAATGCCGGAAGCGACGGAGGGATCGAACACCGCGACCGCAACGAGCGCGGCGAGCGCGGCGAGCCAGGCGATGGTGATATGCGCATAGCGCACGTGCCAGCGTGACAGATTGAGATAGGCGAACAGGAACACCAGCAGCGTCGCCGCCAGGATCGCCTCACCGCAGGCGCGCCAGACGCGCTCGGCGCCGGCCGACATGTCGAATACTTTGCCCCAGAATCCGAAATCGATGCCGATGTAAATGAGCACGGCCCAGCCGAGCGCGGCGGCGGCTGGAAACATCACCGAGCCTTTCACCACGAACAGGATGGTGAGGAACAGCGCCAACAGGCCGGCGATGCCGATGACGATGCCGTAATACAGCGTGAAGGAATTGACCTTGTCCTTGTAGGCGTCCGGCTCCCACAAATAAATCTGCGGCAGCTTGTCGGTGCGCAATTCGGCAACGAAGGTGATGACCGTGCCGGGATCGAGCGTGACGCGGAAAATATCGGAAGTCGTGCTCTCCTGCCGCACCGGGCGGTCGCCGGATGAGGGCGTGATCGAGGCGATGCGCGAGAGCCCCAGGTCGGGCCAGAATAGGCCGGAGCCCACCATGCGGTAATGCGGCACGACAATCAGTCGGTCGATCTGTTCGTCGGAATTGTTGGTGAGCGCGAACACCGCCCAGTTATTATTGGCCTCGCGCGCGCGCACCTCGATGCGGCGCACGATGCCGTCGGGGCCGGGCGCGGTTGACACCTGGGTGCGGTCGCCTTCGGTATGTTTCAGTTCGGTGGCGGCGGTGAGATCGATGGCCGGGGTGTCGAGCCGCACATTCACCGCTTCGACCGCGCGCGCGGGCTGCGTTGCAAATAACGCGACGGTGAGCGCGAGCGCGGCGGCCGCCGCACAACGTCGCGCGATCAATCCAAATTCTCTGGCCGCGGCGGTTCTTATCATTCTGCCGATCCGATACCGCCGGCGGTGAAAATCTGCGTTCAAATTCACCCTGCTCAGTCTAGCTTCGATAATGCGCCGATTTCGCGGCTCTTGTCTGCATAGCACGCCCGTCTTGGGTACCGGCTTGGCTCCCGGAGAGCAAGAGAAGCGGCGTGCATTCAAAGGGTTAGCACGATTTTGCCGATATGGCGGCTGGTTTCCATCAGCGCATGGGCGGCGGGCGCCTCTTTAAGCGGGAAGGTCTTGAAGATCACCGGTTTGACCTTGCCCTGCGCGATCAGCGGCAGGGCGTTTTCTTCGACCGCGGCGCGAATGGCGCCTTTGTCGGCGACCGAGCGCGAGCGCAAGGTCGAGCCGGTGTGATGCAGCCGCTTGAGCATGAGACGCATGTAATTGACCGTTGCCTTCGGACCGCCCTGGAATGCGATCTGCACGATGCGCCCCTCGACCGCGGCCGCTTCGTAGTTGCGCGCGATGTAATCGCCGCCGACCATGTCGAGTATAACGTCGGCGCCCTTGTCGCCGGTGGCCGCTTTGGTGGCGGCGACGAAGTCCTCGGTCTTATAGTTAATGGCGATGTCGGCCCCGAGCTTGCGGCAGGCCGCGCATTTTTCATCAGAACCCGCGGTCGTGATGACGCGCGCGCCCAGCGCCTTGGCGAGCTGGATCGCCGTGGTGCCGATGCCCGAGGTGCCGCCATGCACCAGGAAAGTTTCGCCGCGCTTGAGGCGGCCGCGCTCCACCATATTGTGCCAGACGGTGAACAAGGTCTCCGGGATAGCCGCCGCTTCGACCATCGACAATTCGCTTGTTGGCAATGCGTGACTTTCATGCGCGAGGCAGTATTCGGCGTAGCCGCCGCCGGAAACCAAGGCCATCACGCGGTCGCCGAGTTTCCAGCGTTTGACGTCTGGCCCGAGCGCCACGACTTCGCCGGCGATCTCGAGGCCGGGAATATCCGGCGCGCCCGGCGGCGGCGGATAAAGGCCCTGCCGCTGCATCACGTCGGGCCGGTTGACGCCGGCGGCCGCGACCTTCACCAGAATTTCGCCGGCGCCGGGTGTCGGTACCGGGCGTTGCTCCGCCACCAACATCTCCGGCCCGCCGGCGGCCTTGATGCCGATGGCGGTCATCTGCTTGGGAAGTTCGGCCATTTTTTCCTCGGGTCTCGGACGGCCTCTGTTTAGGCATAGCGCCGCGATGTGACAACCCGCGCCGCCGCGGGTAGATTTTCAACCACCGTCATTCCGGGACGGCGCGCAGCGCCGGACCCGGAATCCAGGGACAAAAGCTCAGTGCTGTCGGCTCTGGATTTCGGGTTCGCTCGCGCCCCGGAATGACAAGTGGTAGAGGTCCGCCATGGCAGCCATCGAGGAAGACGACAAGCCGAAGAAGAAGATCGCGCACGAGATCGGGCAGGATTTGAGCCTGCTCTCGGTCGAGGAACTCGGTTTGCGCGTGCAGTTGCTGCACGATGAGATCAACCGGCTGGAAGCCGACATGGCGCGAAAGCGCACCTCGCGCTCGGCCGCCGATCAGTTTTTCAAGCGCTAGGATTGCATCCGCTGCACGCCGGTATCGGGTGACGCGCGAAAATCCGGCATTGGCTACAACTTCTTAACGTGTTGGTAAGCTTTCTCGATCATTACTTAGATCGTCCATCTTCATGGACATTGAGTGGCTCCTGTCCACTCTGTTTGACGCCTCCCTGTTATCACCTTGAGCCGCCGGCAACGGCGGCTCCTTTTTTTGTCCCATTCCGGGACAGTTGCGGCGAATATGGTCGCCGCGCTCTTAAGCTTGCCCAGCAACTATGTCGCAAAGTTTGCCCATCCGCGATCTAGACAGGGCGGGTGAGGGCGCGCGATGCTATTCGTCTCACGGGGCGAGTAACAGCCCCAGCAAACGGGGTGAGGCGTAGCGTTATGTCCGAGAAGTCGACGAGCGAAATGCAGCCGGTGTCGTTCGGCGCGCGGCTCGCCAATTCGCAGGCCTTCGCCGATCTGTTCCGCGACGGCATGGCGCTGGTGGAAGAAACCGCGACCTATCTCGACGGTCCCGGCCGGCAGGAATCCAAGAAGCTCGAGCGTGCCGCTGCGCTCGCTTACGCCACCGAAAGCATGCGGCTGACCACGCGGCTGATGCAGCTCGCCTCCTGGCTACTGCTGCATCGCGCGGTGAAGGAAGGCGAGATGTCGCTCGCCCAGGCCAACAAGGAAAAGAGCAAGGTCCGCCTTTCCGCCGCCGACTTCCACGATCCGCATAATCTGGAATTGCTGCCGGCGAATTTGCGCGAACTGATCGAGCGCTCGCACAAGCTGCAAAGCAAAGTGCGCCGGCTCGACTCCACCATCCACAATCATGCCGCGCCGACGCAGAACGCGGCGGTCAATCCGGTCGAGCGCCAGCTCGGCCTGCTGAAGGCGGCGTTCGGCGCGGAAAGCGTTTAGCCGGTTCGGCGCACCGCATTCTCAAGCTTTGGCATGGCCGGCCTTGTGCCGGCCATCTCGCTTATTGGGGCGGGCGCCATCCTAAACGAGATCACCGGGTCTCGGCGCTTGGCGCCGGCCCGTCGATGACAAAAAACAAAACCCCCGCATGAGGCGGGGGCTTTTCGTTGCACAAGCCAGGCCGCGCGCTATTTCTTGTCGGCCTTGTTCTCGTCGCCCTTCTTGTCCTCGGCCTTCAGGAAGCCGGAGAACTTCTTCTGGAAGCGCGACAGCCGGCCGCCGCGATCAATCAGGTGCTGCTGGCCGCCGGTCCAGGCCGGGTGCGACTTCGGGTCGATGTCGAGATGCATGACATCGCCCTCCTTGCCCCAGGTGGAACGGGTGGTGAATTCGCTGCCATCGGTCATTACCACCTTGATGGTGTGGTAGCCGGGATGGATATCTTGCTTCATCGCTGGGGTTCCGTATGGGGCGCCGGGCGCCTCAAAGTGGCTGAATTTGGCGGGTCTATACAGGAGCCGGGCGAAGGCGGCAAGCCGTCGTAATTGACCCGGATCAAGGCCACAGGGCCTTGAATAGTGTCATGAAACGGGCGAAAGCCGTGCGGCGCCGTTCATGTGTTGGGAATAGAACCGATGGGAAGACAGGAATTTCGCGCTGCCGGCTCGCTCGCGGCGGTCTTCTCGGTCAGGCTTCTCGGCCTGTTCATGATCTATCCGGTGTTTGCGGCCTATGCCCAGCACCTTTCGGGCGCCACGCCCTACCTGGTCGGCGAGGCGCTCGGCATTTACGGCTTAAGTCAGGGGCTGCTGCAAATTCCCTTCGGTCTTCTGTCCGACAAGTTCGGGCGCAAGCCCATGATCGTCGCCGGGCTCATTTTGTTTGCCATCGGCAGCGCGGTGGCGGCGATGTCCACCTCGATCGGCGGCGTCATCGTCGGCCGCGTGTTGCAGGGCGCCGGCGCCGTCGGCTCGGTGATCCTGGCGCTGGTCGCCGATCTGACCGCTGAGGAAAACCGCACCAAGGCGATGGCCATGATCGGCATCACTATCGGCGCCTCCTTCATGGTTGCGCTGGTGGCCGGCCCGATCATCGCCAACTTCATCGGCGTCGACGGCATCTTCTGGCTGATGGTGGGACTGGCGATGGTCGGCATTGCGATCACTGAATTCGTGGTGCCGACCCCGCGCCGCGTGCGCGTGCATCGCGATGCCGAGGCCGTGCCGGAATTGATCGGCTCGGTGCTGCGCAACAAGGAGCTGCTGCGGCTCGATTTCGGCATTTTCGCCCTGCATGCCATGTTGACGGCGAGCTTCCTGGTGGTGCCCGGCCTGTTGCGCGGCACGCTTGACGTCGCCAACCGTAACGACTGGATGGTCTATCTGCCGGTGCTGCTGGTGTCGGTCGCCGTGATGGTGCCGGCCATCATCGTGGCCGAGAAGCACCGCCGCATGAAAGGCGTTTTCGTGGGTGCGGTGGCCGCGCTCGTTGTCAGCCAGGCGATGCTCTATCTCGGCGCCGGCAATCTCTATGTGCTGCTGGCCGCGCTCGCGATTTTCTTTTCGGGCTTCAACATCATGGAAGCGAGCCTGCCCTCGCTCATTACCAAGGCGGCCCCGCCCGACGCCAAGGGCACGGCGATGGGCCTTTATTCGAGCGCGCAGTTCTTCGGCATTTTCGTCGGCGGCGTCGTCGGCGGCTGGGCGCATCAGTACGGCGGCGGTGCCGGAGTATTTGTATTGACGACGGTGATCGCGCTGCTCTGGCTGCTGGCGGCTGTCACTATGGCGCAACCGAGCTATCTGACCACGCGGCTGGTTCCCATTGGCGACGGCCAGACCGGCGACGCCGAAAGCCTCGCGGCGCGCTTGCGTCAGCTGCCGGGCGTCGCCGAAGCGGTGGTGATCGCCGAGGAAAAGCTCGCTTATCTGAAAGTTGATTCCAAATCCTTCGACGCCGCCAAGGCGGAGGCGCTCGCCGGCACGCCTTAGTTCTTCGCCCGCCACGCCATCCGGTTCACCGGCTTGCCCGACGCCGGGTTCTTGTCCTCGCCCGCATAAATGAATCCGTGCTTCTCGTAGAAGCGGATGGCGCGGGCGTTGTCCTTGTTGACCAGCAGGTCGAGGCCGCGCGGCGACAGGCGCTTGGCCTCCTCGAGCAGTGCGAGCGCGATGCCCGATCCCCAGTGCTCGGGCGCGACCACGATCTGGTCGAGATACATCGTTTTGGGATCGACGGTGACGAAGCCGACAAGCGCGCCGTCCGCTTGCGCCAGCACGATGCGCGCCACCGGCACCAGTTCCTGGCGCCAGCGCTGGCGCCACCATTCGACGCGCGCGTTGAAGTCGATGTGCGGATAATGCTGCGCCCAGGTGCGCCGCCACAGCTCGATCGCCGCGTCCTCGTCGGCAGCGGTGTAGGGGCGAAGGGTCGCGTCTCGGGACATATCAGATGCTTCTAGCGGCCTGGCGGCGTAATGCGCGAACGACCATGACGACGGCTGTGCGATCACAAGGTTTTGCGCCATAGCCGATGGCGCGGCGGCGTTCGAACGCGGTCAGGTCGTAGTGCGGATTGGCTGTCTTCGGCGGTCCCTGATACGACGTGTGGTGCAGGCCGAGCGTCCTGGCAAAACGATGCAACTCGTCAATATCATCGGCCAGCAGGTGGCACCATTTGCGTCCCTGCCAATTCCAAATCGCATCGTCGACATAGACCGCCATCGATGGCGCTCACCGCTCGGTCAGCTTGAACTCGATGCGGCGGTTCTTCCGGTAGGCGTCCTCGGTGGTGGCAGTGTCGATCGGCTGGAATTCGCCGAAGCCGGCGGCGACCAGCCGCTGCGGGGCGACGCCCTTGCTGACCAGATACTGCACCACCGCGATCGAGCGCGCCGCCGATAGGTCCCAATTCGACTTGAACTGGCCGCCGGTGATCGGGCGCACGTCGGTGTGGCCGTCGACGCGCAACACCCAGCCGATATCGGTCGGGATCTGCTTCTCGAGTTCGACCAGCGCGCTGGCGACCTTGTCGAGCTCGGCCGTCGCCTCAGGTTTGAGATCGGATTTGCCGGTGTCGAAGAACAGCTCCGATTGCAGCACGAAACGGTCGCCGACGATGCGCACATCGGGTCGATTGCCGAGGATCTGGCGCAGCTTGCCGAAGAAGTCGGAGCGGTACTTGGTCAGTTCCTGCACCTTCTGCGCCAGCGCCACATTCAGCCGCTGGCCGAGATCGGCGATCTTGTTTTGCGATTCTTTGTCCTTCTTCTCGGAGGCGTCGAGCGCGGTCTCGATCGCGGCGAGCTGGCGGCGCAGCGCCGCGATCTGCTGGTTGAGAATCTCGACCTGCGCCAGCGCCTTGGCGGAGATCTTCTTTTCGCCTTCGAGCTGGCCGGACAGTTCGGAAACCTTGCCTTGCGCCGCGGCGGCGCCGGCGCCGGCGCCTTCGGCAAGGCCCTTGAATTTGTCGCGCTCGCTTTCCGCGCTCGAGAGCGTTGCCTGAAGCTGCGCGAGCTGATCCTGCAGATTGGCCTTGCTGGTCTTCTCCATCGACAACAGCTCGGTGAGCTGGGCGATCTGCGCGTTGAGACGGGTGAGCGCGGTATCTTTGCCGGCGACTTCCTGCTGCAGATAGAATTGCACCACCACGAATACGGTCAGAATGAAAATGATGCTGAGGACCAGCGTCGACAGCGCGTCGACGAAGCCCGGCCAATAGTTCATGCCGCTGTCGCCGCGGCGCGTTCGTGCTAAAGCCATTGCTGCTCGACTCCAAACCTATCCGCCGTCATGCGCGGGCTCGACCCGTGCATCCATAATGAGGGGCAACAGGAAAAAACTTACGTGAGGCTTCCTGTGCCGAAACGCATCATGGATTGCCGGGTCAAGCCCGGCAATGACAAGAATACAAACGCCGCGCGTTCCATTCGCGCGTCACCGATCCACTTTCTCGCGCACCATGATTTCCAACAGCCGCTTGATCTCGCGCTGCTGCTCGGCCTGGCTGTCGACCCAATCGCGGATCATCTGCTGCTCGCCGCGCATATGATGCACCAGGCCCTGGATCGCCTCGGCCAGATTGGACATGGCGGTGGAAGCACCCTTGCTGGTGCTCGCCTCGTTCATCGCTTCGCGCAGCTTGTCGACCGCGCCGCGCACCTCGAACGATACGCCGGCGGCGGCACCGCTCGGCTCGGCGGCCTGGTCGTAGACCGTGGTGGAGAGCCAATCCTCAAGCTCGGTGTAGAAGCGGTTCTGCGCCTGACTCGATTGCAGGTCGAGGAAGCCGAGCACCAGCGAGCCGGCGAGACCGAACAGCGACGACGAAAACGATATGCCCATGCCGGAAAGTGGGGCGGCGAGGCCTTCGCGCAGCGAGTCAAACATTGAGCCGGCATCGCCGCCGGCTTTCAGTCCCTGGATGACGCCGCCGACCGAACTCACGGTTTCGATCAGGCCCCAGAACGTGCCGAGCAAACCGAGGAACACCAAGAGGCCGGTCATGTAGCGCGAGATGTCGCGCGCCTCGTCGAGCCGGGTGGCGATCGAGTCGAGAATGCCGCGCATCAATTGCGCCGACATCGCCATGCGGCCGACGCGGCTGCCGAGGATCGCCGCCATCGGCGCCAGCAGCACCGGCGGCCGCTCGACCGCGAGGCCAGGGTCGGCCAGGCGGAAATTATTGACCCAGGCGATTTCGGGATAAAGCCGCAGCACTTGGCGCAGCGCGAGAATGATGCCGACGACCAGCACGCCGATGATCAGCGAGTTGAGGCCGGGATTGGCCATGAACGCCACTTCGATCTGCTTGTACAGCACGAAGGCGACCAGCCCGCCGAGCACGACGAACACCAGCATCCGCAACAGGAAGACGCGGGGCGATGACAGTTTGAGTGGATCGAGTTCTTTTGCCATGTGCTTGAACGGTTAACGCGGTTACCGGAATTGCCCTGCAATATGGCACAGACCCGTGACAAGGAAAAAGCGATTGCGCCGCTACGGCGGCATAAATCCGCGGATTGGGTTTAAATTGCGGTCGGCCTCACCCCTTACCGGCCCCTTTCAGCACACGCAGCAGCTCTTTCTGGATCGCCTCGTTGCCAGCGACGATATGACCCTTGGCGAACAGGTCGTCGCCGCCGTCACAATCGTTGACGAAACCGCCGGCCTCGCGCACCAGAATTAACCCTGCCGCCATGTCCCAGGGCTTGATATCGCGCTCCCAGTAACCGTCGAGCCGGCCGGCGGCGACCCAGGCCAGATCGAGCGCGGCGGCGCCGAAGCGGCGCAGTCCGGCGACTTGCTCCTGCATGGCGCCGGTCTCCTGGCGTGCCAGCGCGAGGTCGCCGCGGCCGATATGTGGCAAACCGCAGGCGATCACCGCCTCGGCCAGCCGCTTGCGGCCGGCGACGCGGATGCGCTGCTCGTTCATGAAGGCGCCCTTGCCGCGTTCGGCGATGAACATCTCGTCGTTGGCCGGATTGTAGATCAGGCCGGCGACCACCATGCCTTCGCGCTCGAGCGCGATCGAAATGGCGAATTGCGGAATGCCGTGCAGGAAATTGGTGGTGCCATCGAGCGGATCGACGATCCAGGTGTGGGACTTGTCGGCGCCTTCGCGCGCCCCGCCTTCCTCGCCGAGAAAGCCGTAACCGGGCCGCGCCTTTGACAATTCGGCAAACAGCGTTTCCTCGGCGCGGCGGTCGGCTGACGAGACGAAATTTGCCGGACCCTTGAGCGAGACCTGTAGTTTCTCCAGCTCGCCGAAATCGCGCTTGAGGGCACGCGCGGTCTTGCGCGCGGCGGCGATCATGACGTTGAGCAGGGCAGAGTGGTGCATGGCTACTTCTTTTCTTCCCTCCCACGCTAGGGGAGGATGACCGAGCGTTAGCTCGGCCGAGTGGGGGCGCTTAGCACAATTGCGAAGGAGACCCCACCCCGCTCGCTACGCTCGCGACCCTCCCCTGAAAGAGGAGGGATAAGAAAGGATCAAGAGCGCGGCGTGGAGGTCGACAGCCACGTGTCGGCGGCTTTTTGGGCGGCGTCGCGCACCGCCGGCGTCTGATTTTCCGCGAACAGGTCGAGATCGGCATCGCTGACGCCGCCCGCCTTGGAAATGATGTGCCATTTGACCGCTTCGGTCGCATCGGCCGGCATGCCGCGCCCGGCCATCAGGATGCGCGCCAGCCGGTCCTGCGCGATCGGGCTGCCGCGCCGCGCCGCGATCAGCAACAGCTTGGCGGCGGCGGCTTCGTTCTTCGGTGTGCCGTTGCCGTTGAACTGCGCGATGGCGAATTCGACCATGGCTTCGATATTGCCGGCGACGGATGCCAACTCCATCAGGTGGGCTGCCTGGACGGCGTCCTGCGGCACACCGCGCCCGTCTTTGTACATGTTGGCAAGCGCGTATTGCGCCGCCGCGTTGCCGGCATCGGCGGCCTGCCGGAACAGTTCGGCGGCGCGCATGAAATCCTGCGGAAACTGCTGGCCTTTCAGAAAGAGCAGGCCGAGATCGTAGGCGGCGGGCGCGTGCCCGAGTTTGGCGGCCGCCGCCAGCATGCGGGCGGCTTCGTCCGGATTGGCCGGTCCGCCGCGGCCCTCGAAATCGAACATCGCCAGCGCGAACATGGCGTCGCGGTCGCCATGCTCGGCGGCGAGCTTGTACCATTGTGCCGCCTTGACGTCGTCGCGGCCGACGCCGAGCCCTTGCGCGTAGATTTCACCGAGCAGCGTCATCGCCGCGGGATCGTTTTGCTGCGCGCGCTTGGTGGCCTCGGCGAGCGCGGTCAGATAAAAGCCGCGCTGAAAGGCGCCGTAGGCGAGGTCGCGATTGCCGCTATCGGCATTGGGCGCCGCAAACGGCGTGGGCGATGGCGGCGGCTTTTTCGGCTGTGCCAGCACCGGCGCGGAGAGCACCGCAAGCGCGCCCAGCGCGGCCATGCTGCTTGCCCGTACTCCGCTCATTCCGCGCTCTCCGGCAGGCGCAGGTGGCCGGCGGCGCGCACGACCGTTGCCGCAGTCGCCGCCGGGTCGCGCCAGAGCCAATCGCCGAGCGCGACGAAATCGGCGCCGGCGGCAACCAGCGGCGCGACTTCCTCCATCGCTGCGGCATAGCCGACGCAAGGCGCCTCGAATACTTCCGCCCACCAGGCGACGCGCTCGGCGATCGCTTCGAAGGCCGGCCGCTCGCCGGCGGCGCCCGGCTCGCCGAACATGACGTAGTCGGCGCCGCCCTCGGCCGCGGCCATGGCGTCGTGGCGGGTGGACAATCCGCCGACGCCGACGATGCGCTCCGGCTTGAGCCGCCCCAGCGCATCGGTGAATTCAGGCACGCCGGTCAGATGCGCGCCGTCGGCACCGGCGCGCGCCACCAGGTCGGCGTGGCCGCCGAGCAGCAGTGCCGCGCCCTTGTCCTGGACGATGGGGGCAAGCGCCTTGGCGCGATTGATCAGCGTGCGCTCATCCGCCTCGGCTAACCGCAGCAGCACGGCGGCGACGTCGGCACCGTCCAAGGCCGCGGCAAGTTGTGCGGCAAAGCCTTGCGACTCCGCGAGTGGCGGCGTCACCAGATAGAGGCGCGGCGCCGGGCGCAGTTCGGCCTGTTTGGGTCGCGAAGTCTTAGCTTGGGACGTCTTAGGTTGGGAAGTCATGGCCCCCGCATGCTAGCGCAATCCGGCGGAAAATTGACGAGGCGATCCGGCTTCAGTAGCCAAGATTTGTCATGGCCGGGCTTGTCCCGGCCATCCCGATTCACGTGGCGCGGCATTGCATCCCTGAGCGAGATCGCCGGGACAAGCCCGGCGATGACAAGCAGTGATAATGCCGCGCAGCCTCACGGCATCGGGATCGGGCCCATATCCTTGGGGATCTTGTAGCCTTTCTGCACGGCCGGGCGCGCGGCGATGGTCTCATACCAGCGCCGGACATTGGCATAGGGCTTCATGTCGATGGTCTGCCACTCGAAGCGCGAGATCCATGGCCAAATTGCGATATCGGCAATGGAATAGTCGTCGGCGACGAAGTCGCGCCCTTCCAGTCGCGTGTTGAGCACCCTGTAGAGCCGATGCGCTTCCTTCAGGTAGCGCTCCTCGGCATAGGGCGCCTTGCCGGGATTATATTTCACGAAGTGATGCACCTGGCCGAGCATCGGCCCCGGGCCGCCCATTTGCCACATCAGCCATTCGATCGCGCGATAGCGACGCTCGCCTTCCTTCGCCAGCAGCTTGCCAGTCTTGTCGGCGAGATAGAGCAGGATCGCGCCCGATTCCATCAACGTCATGTTGTTGTCGTGGTCGACAATGGCCGGGATGCGGTTGTTGGGCGAAATTTTGAGGAAGGCCGGCGCGAACTGTTCTTCCTTCGAAATATTGATGGCATGCACGGTGTAGGGCAGGCCGAACTCTTCCAGCGCGATGGAGACTTTGCGGCCGTTCGGCGTGGTCCAGGTATAGAGATCGATCACGGGGAATGTCCTTTTGCTGGTCGTCATGCCGCGCTCGGCGCATGCGAGGTCTCGACACATCGATGGCCGGGACATGCCCGGCCATGACGCGCTCTTTATCGAATTATCGGCCGCCCGTCACGCCGCACACAGCGATGTGATCACGCCGCTTTCTTTTCCAGATCCACCTTCCACTGGCCGAGCGAGGCCAGGCTGTTCATTTTTGCACGATGTGAAAACGCGCGCTGGGCGGCGGCGACGTTTTCGGGCTTGCCTTTCCAGGTGGTCTGCGGCGCGTGTTGCAGCGCGCGGCCGTAGGAGAAAGTGAGCTGCCACGGCAGGTTGCCGATCTTGTTCATCGCGTCGAGATGGGCGGTGGCATCCTCGTCGCTCTGGCCGCCGGACAGGAAGGCGATGCCCGGCACCGCGCTCGGTACGCAGGCCTTCAGCATCTTCACCGTCTTCTCGGCGACTTCCGCGACGGAAGCTTTCTTCGCACTCTTCTTGCCGGCGACCGCCATGTTGGGCTTGAGCACCATGCCCTCGAGCGCGACGCGGTTATAGTAGAGCTGCTGGAAGGTTTCCTTCAGCGTCCACTCGGTGATCTTAAAACAGCGGTCGATATCGTGATCGCCGTCCATCAACACTTCCGGCTCGACGATCGGAACGATCTGCGCCTGCTGGCAGAGCGCGGCATAGCGCGCCAGCGCATGCGCATTGGCGTAGATGCAGGTGTGGGTCGGGATGCCGGCGCCGATATCGATCACCGCCCGCCATTTGGCGAAGCGCGCGCCCTGCTCGTAATATTTCGGCAGCCGGTCGGCGAGCTTGTCGAGACCGGCGGTGATCACTTCGCCCGGGCAGAACGGCAGCGGCTTGGTGCCTTCGTCGACCTTGATGCCGGGCAGGGCGCCTGCCTTCTTGATGAGATCGACCAGCGGCGTGCCGTCCTTGGCTTTTTGCCAGATGGTCTCGTCATAGAGGATGACGCCGGAGATGTGCTTCATGCCGTCGCTAGAGCGGAACAACATTTCGCGGTAGTCGCGCCGGCTCGATTCCGTCGAATTCGACGCCGATGGTGTCGAAGCGCTTCTTGATGGTGCCGGAGGATTCGTCGGCCGCCAGAATGCCTTTGCCGGGCGCCACCATCGCCAGCGCTACTTTGTTCAATTCATCGAGATTCATGATTCCCTCCATCGCATCCCTTCGCGTCTCGGACGCGGTGACAGCGAATGTCGTTCGCCGTCATTTTACCCTGAGCACTTCTACTCCCGGCAAGGCCTTGCCTTCCAGCCATTCCAGGAAGGCGCCGCCCGCTGTGGAAACATAGGTCAGCCGGTCGACGACGCCGGCGACATTGAGCGCGGCGACCGTGTCGCCGCCGCCCGCTACCGTGACAAGCTTGCCGGCTTGGTTGAGTTCCGCCGCCGCTTCCGCCACTTCCACCGTGCCGTTGTCGAACGGCTCGATCTCGAAGGCGCCGAACGGGCCGTTCCAGACCAGCGTCTTCGAGCGTGCCAGCACCGAAACCGCGTATTCCACGCTGCGCGGGCCCACGTCCAGGATCATGTCCTTGTCGCCGACATGATCGACATCCACTACGCGCGAGGGCGCATTGGCCTCGAATTTTTCCGCCACCACCACGTCGACCGGCAGCACGATTTCGCGCTTGGCGGCATTAGCTTCGGCCATGATCTTCTTTGCCGTAACGACCAGATCGCTTTCGACCAGCGATTTTCCCACCTTCTTGCCGAGTGCCAGCAAGAATGTATTGGCCATGGCGCCGCCGATGATCAGCACGTCGACTTTTTGCAGCAGGTGGCCGAGCAGGTCGAGCTTGGTGGAAATCTTGGCGCCGCCGACGATAGCCGCGAGCGGGCGTGCCGGCTTGTCGAGCACCTTCTCGAAGGCCTCCAGTTCAGCCTGCAAGGTTCGTCCGGCATAGGCCGGCAGCAGATGCGCGAGCCCTTCGGTCGAGGCATGCGCGCGATGCGACACCGAGAATGCGTCGTTGACGAAAATGTCGCCGAGCTTGGCGAGTGCGGCGACGAAGGTGGGATCGTTCTTTTCCTCGCCGGGATGGAAGCGGGTGTTCTCTAGGCAAACGATCTCGCCGTTCTTCATCGCCGCGACCGCGCGTTCGGCGACTTCGCCGATGCAGTCGTCGACAAATTTGACCGGCCGCTTGATGATGCGCGCCACTTCGGCGGCGACCGGCTTGAGCGAATTCTTCTGGTCGCGCCCCTTCGGCCGGCCGAAATGCGAGAGCAGGATCACCTTGCCGCCTTTGTCGGCGATCTCGGTGATCGCCGGCGCCATGCGCTCGATGCGGGTTCCGTCGGTGACGACGCCGTTTTCCACCGGCACATTGAGATCGGCGCGCACCAGCACGCGCTTTCCCTTCACATCGGCGTGGTCGAGGGTGCGGAACGCGCTCATGGTCAGCCCGGGCAACGAGCGGCTAGATCAACTTGCCCATCGCTACCGCAGTGTCGGCCATGCGGTTGGAGAAGCCCCATTCGTTGTCGTACCACGACATCACGCGCACCAGCGTGCCCTCCATCACCTTGGTCTGGTCCATGTGGAAGATCGAGGAGTGGGCGTCGTGGTTGAAGTCGATCGAGACGTTGGGCTGCGTGGTGTAGCCGAGGATTCCTTTAAGCTGCTGCTCGGCCGCGCGCTTGATCGCGCCGTTGACTTCGTCCTTGCTGGTTGCGCGCTTGGCGACGAATTTGAAATCGATCATCGACACGTTCGGCGTCGGCACGCGGATCGCCACGCCGTCGAGCTTGCCGGCGAGCTCCGGCAGGACCAGGCCGACCGCCTTGGCAGCGCCGGTCGAGGTCGGAATCATCGACAGCGCCGCGGCGCGGGCGCGGTAGAGGTCCTTGTGCATGGTGTCGAGCGTGGGCTGATCGCCGGTATAGGCGTGGATCGTGGTCATGAAGCCCTTGTCGATGCCGATGGCGTCGTTGAGCACCTTGGCGACCGGCGCCAGGCAATTGGTGGTGCAGGAGGCGTTGGAGACCACCTTGTGGTCCTTGGTCAGTTTATCGTGGTTGACGCCATAGACCACGGTCAGATCGGCGCCGTCGGCCGGCGCCGACACCAGCACGCGCTTGGCGCCGGCGGTCAGATGCAGCGAAGCCTTGTCCTTGGCGGTGAAGATGCCGGTGCATTCCATCGCGATGTCGACGCCGAGATCCTTCCACGGCAGCTTGGCGGGGTCGCGCTCGGCGATCACCTTGATGGCGCCGTTGCCGACGCTGATGGTGTCGCCCTTGACGGTGACTTCGCCGGGGAAGCGGCCGTGCACGCTGTCGAAGCGCAAGAGATGCGCGTTGGTTTCCACCGGCCCGAGGTCGTTGAGGGCGACGACCTCGATGTCGTTACGCCCGGCCTCGGCGATGGCGCGCAACACGTTGCGGCCGATGCGGCCGAATCCATTGATGGCAACACGGATCGTCATTGCAGTCGCTCCCGGCTCGTTCGTCCTGTCATGGCCGCGATCGGCCACAACGTGTATTGACGCAAATCAACTCCTCCCGAGCTTGCGCACAGCCGCGTCGGCGACCGCTTCGGGGGTAACGCCAAAATGCTTATATAGGTCCTTATAGGGCGCGCTGGCGCCGAATGAGGTCATGCCGACGAAGACGCCATCGGAACCGATGATGGCGTCCCAGCCTTGGCGCACGGCGGCTTCCACGCCGACTTTGACCTTGGCATCGCCGATCACCGCGCGGCGCGCCGCTTCCGGCGCTTCCGCGAGCAGCTCGAAACAGGGCACCGATACCACCCGCGCCGAAATGCCGCGCGCGGCCAAGAGCTTTTTCGCCTCCACCGCGATGGAAACTTCCGAGCCGGTGGCGAACAGCGAAACTTCTTCTTTTCCTTGCGCCTTGCCGTCGTCGGCGACGATCTCATAGGCGCCGGCGGCGCAACGGTTGGTCTCGAGGAAATTCCGGCTGAGCTGCGGCAGGCCCTGCCTTGTCAGCGCCAGCACGCTCGGGCGATTTTTGGCTTCGAGCGCAAGCTGCCAGCACTCGGCCGTCTCCACCGCGTCGCAGGGGCGGAAAACGAGCAGGTTGGGGATCGCGCGCAAGGCGGCGAGATGCTCGACCGGCTGATGCGTCGGGCCGTCTTCGCCGAGGCCGATGGAGTTGTGCGTCATGATGTGGATGACGCGCTTGCCCATTAAAGCGGCAAGCCGGATCGCCGGGCGGCAGTAATCCGAGAACACCAGGAACGTGCCGCTGTACGGGATGATGCCGCCGTGCAGCGCCATGCCGTTCATGGCAGCGGCCATGCCGTGCTCGCGCACGCCGTAATGGATGAAGCGGCCGGAATAGTCGGATGCGCTCATCGTCGTCATCGACTTGATACGCGTGTTGTTGGAGCCGGTGAGATCGGCCGAGCCGCCGACCATCTCCGGCAGCGCCGGAATCAAACTATCGAGCGCGAATTCGCAGGCGATGCGGGTGGCGATGTCCTTCGGCGTGGCGGCGAGCGACTGCTTCACCGCAGCGATAGCATCGGCGAAGGCCTGCTTCGGCAGGTCGCCGCGCATGCGGCGCTCGAACTCGGCGCGCTTACCGGCATCGAGCGCAGCGAGCCGCTTCGCCCAGTCGGCGTGCGCCGGTTTCGAGCGCTCGCCCGCTTTGCGCCACGCCGAGAGAATATCGGCAGGCACTTCAAACGGCGCATGGGTCCAGCCGAGTTTTTCGCGCGCACCCTTGATCTCGTCGGCGCCGAGCGGCGAGCCGTGCGCCGACGATTTGCCGGCTTTGCTCGGCGCGCCGAAGCCGATGGTGGTCTTGCACGCAATCATCACCGGCCTGTCGGACGTCTGCGCCTTCTCCAGCGCCGCGGCGACGGCCGCCGGGTCGTGGCCGTCAACACGCAAGGCGATCCAGCCGGCGGCCTCGAAGCGCTTCACCTGATCGACGCTGTCGCTGAGCGACAGCGCACCGTCGATGGAAATGCCGTTATCGTCGAACAGCACGATCAGCCGATTGAGTTTCAGGTGGCCGGCGAGCGCGATCGCCTCCTGGCTGATGCCTTCCATCAGGTCGCCGTCACTGGCGAGCACGTAAGTCTTGTGATCGACCACAGCAGCGCCGAATTCCGCCGCCAAATGCCGCTCGGCAATCGCCATGCCGACCGCGTTGGCGAGGCCTTGCCCGAGCGGGCCGGTGGTGGTCTCGACGCCGGGGGTGTGGCCGTATTCCGGGTGGCCGGCGGTAATCGAACCGAGCTGGCGGAAGCGCTTGATCTGATCGATCGTCATCGCCGGATAGCCGGTGAGATAGAGCAGCGCGTAAACCAGCATCGAGCCGTGCCCGGCCGAGAGCACGAAGCGGTCGCGGTCGGGCCAGGCCGGATCGGCGGGATCGAACTTCAAGAAGCGGGTGAACAGGACGGTCGCCACGTCGGCGGCGCCCATGGGCAGGCCGGGATGGCCGGATTTCGCCTGCTCGACGGCGTCCATCGCCAGCGCGCGGATGGCATTGGCCATGGCGCTATGGGCAACGGCGGAACTAGTGGCCGCTTGCTCGCGGCGCGCAGTGGGCGCCACGGCGGCCGTCGGCGAAGCGTTTGCGCTCATGGAAATGGCCTGTTTGCGTGGGCTGGATAGCATGAAAGCACTTTGAGTCAATGTGACGGGGCGGCTGCCGGGCCGCCATGCACAGGCGCCCGAAAACAGTGGGGTAAATCTCTCCGCCAGCGTTGACGAAAGGATCGCGCAGCACGTAAGGTTCTTGGCCTAAATCTTTGCCACCGCAAGAGTTTTTGAGCGCGGATGATGGCGATGAACGAGCAAAGCGCAATCGATTCAGCGGTCAAGCGCCTGGCGCTGGCACTCGACGGGCTCGATGCCGCGGTCGAGCGCCGGCGTGAGGCCGACCGCAACGAGGAGGGGCTGGCGAGCCAGCTCCATGTGCTGGGCGTCGACCGCACCCGGCTCGCCGCCGCGCTTGACGGTGAGACCGCGCGCTCGCGCCGGCTGGAATCGACCAACCGCGAGATCGCGCAGCGGCTGGACGCGGCTATCGCCAGCATCCAATCGGTGCTGCATGCCAATGAGTGACCCATGGCGCATGTGAATGCCACCATCGCCGGCCGCCAGTTCCGCCTCGCCTGCGAGGACGGGCAGGAAGATCATTTGCAGGTGCTCGCCAAAGAACTCGACGGGCGCATCGAAGAGCTGCGCAAGAAATTCGGCGAGATCGGCGACACCAGGCTCACCGTCATGGCGGCGCTGATGGTGGCGGACGAATTGGCGGAATCCGCGCGCAAGATCCGTCGTCTGGAGGAGGAGGCGACCGCCCTGCAGGATGCCCGCGTGGTCGCCGCCGACCGCGCCAAGGCGGCCTCAAGCGCGGTGGTCAATGCCTTCAACTCGGCGGCCGAGCGCATCGAGGGCATCACCAAGAAGCTTAACGCCTCGCTCGGCAACGGCGTGGCGATCGGGTGAAGATTTGACGCCGGACGCCAAAGAAATCGATGCGCGCGTCCGCGCAAGTTTCGCCAAACAGACGATCATGCAGACGATCGGGGCCGAGGTCGCCGCCGTGCGGCCGGGTGAGGTCGAGATCGTACTGCCGTGCTCCGACAAAATCCTTCAGCAGCATCAATTCATCCACGCCGGCGCCGTCGCCACCATCGCCGACACCGCCTGCGGCTATGCGGCGCTCACCGTGATGCCGCGCGAGGCCGCCGTGCTCACCACCGAGTTCAAGATCAACCTGCTGGCGCCGGCCAAGGGCGAGCGGCTGCGCGCCATCGGTCGCGTCGTGCGCAATGGCAAGAAGCTGGTCATTACGCTCGGCGAGGTGTTTGCGGAGGAGGGCGGGGCCCGCAAACAGGTTGCGCTTATTACCGCGACCATGATGGTCATCGATACCGGCACGGGCTTGCGCGATTAACCATGGGCGCCGCTGGCGCCGGTCTGGCATAAGCCCTACATTCGAGTCGCGGGGCTGTGGGGCGCGACGGGGTCACATTCCCCGGGGCCTTACGATCCTAACGGGAGCTGTCCCTGGCCGGGCTCGTGGGCTCGGTCATATGGCGCCCACCTACTTATGTAGGTTCCCGGGATCATACTCCGACGGCCTTCGCGGCTCCGCACTTTCTCTTTCGTCATTCCGCGGCGCGCCGAAGGCGCGAGCCCGGAATCCAGAAACAGCCCCGCGGCTTTACCCGGATTCCGGGTCCGCCCGCTTTGCGGGCGTCCCGGAATGACGAGTATAATTGCTCGATGCCGGTCACTTCACCTGCTCAGAACGAAAAAGCTGCGCTCCGCGCCGAAACCCTGGCGCGGCGCGACGCTTTGCCGGCGGCTGCGCGGCAGGCGGCCGCTGAGGCGATTGCGGCGCGCGCGTTTCCGGTCAAGGTCGCTCCCGGCATGATCGTCGCCGGCTTCTCGCCGATGAAGAGCGAGATCAATCCGGTGCCGCTGATGCGCAAGCTTAGCCATGCCGGCGCGAGCCTGGCGCTGCCGGCTATCGCCCGGCGCGGCCAGCCGCTGATCATGCGCGCCTGGCATTTCGGCGCGCCGCTTAAAAGCGGGCAGTGGGGCATCCGCGAGCCGCTGCCGGAAGCGGGCGAGGTTGCGCCGGACATTTTGATTGTCCCGCTCGCCTGCTTCGATCGCCAAGGCCACCGCATCGGCTATGGCGCCGGCTATTACGACATGACCATCAACGCGCTGCGCGCGCAGAAGAAGATCGTCGCCGTCGGCATCGCCTATGCCGCACAGGAAATTGAGCGCGTTCCCGCCACAGCACGCGACGAGCGCCTCGATCTCGTGCTAACGGAGCGCGAGGTCATCGATTTGCGTGGAAATTAATCAGCATGCGTATTCTCTTTGTCGGCGATGTCGTGGGGCGGAGCGGGCGGACCGCAGTGCTCGAACGCATGCCGGGCCTGATCGCCGACTGGAAGCTCGACCTGGTCGTCGTCAACGGCGAAAACGCCGCCGGCGGCTTCGGCATCACCGAAACGATCTACAACGAACTGATCGATGCCGGCGCCGACGCCATCACGCTCGGCAATCACGCTTGGGACCAGCGCGAGGCGCTGGTGTTCATCGAGCGCGCGCCGCGCCTGATCCGCCCGGTCAACTATCCCAAAGGCACGCCCGGCCGCGGCGCCGCGCTGGTCGATACCAAGAATGGCAAGCGCGCGCTGGTGATCAACGCCATGGGCCGCATCTTCATGGACCCGCTCGACGATCCGTTCGCTGCGGTCGAGCGCGAACTTGCCGCCTGCGCGCTCAAGAGCGGTGCCGACGCCATCGTGCTCGACATGCATTGCGAAGCCACCAGCGAGAAGCAGGCGATGGGCTATTTCGTCGACGGCCGCGTCAGCCTGGTGGTCGGCACCCACACCCATACGCCGACGGCGGACCATCGCATCCTGCCGGGGCGCACCGGTTTCGTGTCGGATGCCGGCATGACCGGAGATTTCCAATCGGTCATCGGCATGAACAAAGACGAGCCGCTCAACCGCTTTCTGCGCAAAGTGCCGGGTTCGAAATTCGAGCCGGCGACGGGGGTAGCGACGCTTTGCGCCATCGCGGTCGAAACCGACGATGCCAGCGGGCTGGCGGTGAAAATTGGCGCTGTGCGCCTCGGCGGCATCCTGGAAGAAGCGCGGCCGAAATTCTGGGAATAAATTTATATTCGAGCTCGCCGGGTTGACCGCGAGTCGCTGCGGTGATTCCGTAAGCAACGGTGATTCGCCGGTTTGTGCAGGGTACGGCATTGCGAACTCGGCACGGCGGAAATGGCCCCACACGTCAATCTTAATCTCGCGCTGAAGCCGGACCTCGCGCCGGGCGTTGCGCTTTCGGCCGACCCGCGGGCGGAACTCGCCGCTCAATTCATCCCGGCCGGTTCGCGTGTGCTCGATCTCAGCGGCGACACGGGCCTGCAACGTTTGCTGCCGAACGGCTGCAGTTATCTGGGCAGCGATCGCGTCACCTGCGACGGCGGCGCGGTCTGCAACATCGCGGCCGGCGATTTTCCGACCCAGGCCGCCGCCAATTCCGACATCGTCGTCATGCTCGGCACGCTCGAACGCATCGCCGACGTCGAGACGTTCTTCACGCATCTGCGCTTCTGCAAGCAGGACGTGATCCTGAGCTATCATGCGACCGATCTCACCGGAATTGGCGAGCGCGCCGCGCGCGGCTTCGTCAATGCCTTCAGCTTCTACGATCTCGCGCTGTTGTTCGACCGCTACGGCTACCGCATCGAATGCACCGCCCCGATCGACGCCGGCCAGGTGCTGATGCGGCTGACGCCGACCGAACGGCTCAAGCCGGTCGCCGCCTGCAGCGTGGCGGTGATCTCCGACGGCGACTGCGGCACGTTCGGCGGCCGGCTCGGCTGCCAGATGGTCAATGCGCTGATGCCGGGCGAGGCGGATGTGCATCATCTGAGCTTCGATACGCTCAACGAGGCGCGCGACAAATACGACCTGGTGGTGCTCGGCACCGGCGGCAGCCTGTTCCAGCCGCTGCTCGGCGACGACGTGCTCGACATCGTATCCCGCGGCAAGGCCGCGATCGGCATCTTCGGCACGCAATGCCGCGAGCTGATCCCGCGCCCGCCGCTCGACCGCCTGCTCGAGCGGCTCGATACCTGGTTCGCGCGCTACCAGGACGACGTACTGATGTATGGCCGCGGCCGTGGCAATGTGGTGCATCTCGGCGACTGGCTGATCGACCGCTTCCCGATGAATACGCCGACCTTGGACGGGCCACTGCAGATCGTCGACGAGATCCGCCCCGATCACGCGCTCGACCGCACCATCCAGGTCATCCAATGCCACCGGCAGGTCTATTCGACCCGCCTCGCTCCGCTGCTCTGCGCGCTCACCGCGGCGGAACTGGCGGCCTATGCCGAGCAGGCCTCGGAGCAGATGCCGGACGTCGCTTCCGGCACCTTCCGCAGCATGCTGATCGATATTTTCGGCCGCAGCTATCCGGAAAAACAGTTCTTCATGGTCGATCGCGACGCGGTCCGGCGCTACAAAGCGCGCGTCCACGGCAACGTGGCCAAGGTCGCCGAACGCATCGACAACATCCTGCGCAACGTGGCGGTGGCCGCGGGCTGACGCGTTGGAGTTTATTTTTCCGAATTTCCAGCCTATATAGCCGCCGGCATCAATTTCAGCGTATTTGTCCCGTCATGGCCGGTCATTCCCAATTCAAGAACATCATGCACCGCAAGGGGCGCCAGGATAAGGCGCGCTCTGCGCTGTTCGGCAAGCTCGCGCGCGAAATCACGGTGTCGGCCAAGCTCGGCCTGCCCGACCCGGCGTTCAATCCGCGCCTGCGCGCCGCCATCCTGGCCGCCCGCGCCGAAAACATGCCGAAGGATAATATCGAGCGTGCGATCAAGAAATCGCAAGGCTCCGACGCCGAAAGCTACGACGAAATCCGTTACGAGGGTTATGGGCCGGGCGGCGTCGCCGTGATCGTCGAGGCTTTGACCGACAACCACAACCGCACCGCCGGCGAGGTGCGTGCCACCTTCACCAAGAACGGCGGCAATCTCGCCACCACCGGCGCGGTGTCGTTCATGTTCGATCATGTCGGCGTGGTCGAATACGACGCCAAGGCGGCCAGCGCCGACGCCATGCTGGACGCGGCGATCGAGGCTGGCGCCGAGGACGTCGCCTCGACCGAAGACGGCCATCAGATCTTCACTACGCCGGGAACCTTGAACGAGGTGGCCAAGGCGCTGGAAGCCAAATTCGGCGAGCCGCGCAAGGCCGCGCTGTTGTGGAAGCCGCAGAACACCGTCGCGGTCGACGACGAAACCGGCGAGAAGCTGCTCAAGCTGATCGAATCGCTGGACGAAAGCGATGACGTGCAGAACGTCTACGCCAATTTCGAGGTGTCGGACGCGCTGGTGCATAAAATGAGCGCGGCCTGATCTCCACCGGGCCATTTCCGTCCTAGGCGCGGACCGGCCCCGGAGCTATCAACGGGCCATGGTCGGGTATCCGATTCGCATCCTCGGCATCGATCCCGGGCTTCGCCGCACCGGCTGGGGCCTGATCGAGGTCGACGGCAACCGGCTGATCTATGTGGCCTGCGGTTCGCTGGAAACGAGCGAGCGGGCCGAGCTCGGCGCCCGGTTGGTGGTCATCCATGACGGGCTTGCCAAGGTGATCGCGCAATACCGCCCGCACGAGGCGGCGGTGGAAGCGACCTTCGTCAACGCCAATGCGGTGGCAACCCTCAAGCTCGGCCAGGCGCGCGGCATCGCCATGTTGGTGCCGGCCAAGGCCGGGCTGACGGTCGCCGAATACGCGCCCAATGTGGTGAAGAAAACCGTGGTCGGCGCCGGCCATGGCGAGAAGGCGCAAATCCGCATGATGATCGGCGTGCTGCTGCCGAAAGCCGATCCGCAAAGCGAAGACGCCGCCGACGCGCTGGCGATCGCTGTGTGCCATGCGCATCACCGGGCGAGTTTGATGATGAAGGTTGTCGGGCAATGAATTGCCGCAAGCACCACGCGCTCCCTCCCCCGCTTGCGGGGGAGGGTTGGGGAGGGGGCGAGCGCGGATCAATGCGCTTACCGCTTTCCCCCTCCCTGTCCCTCCCCCGCAAGCGGGAGAGGGGACGACGATCGAGAGTCCGTCCATGATCGGCAAGCTCAAGGGCATCGTCGACTCTTACGGCGCCGATTACATCATCCTCGACGTCGGCGGCGTCGGCTATCAGGTGCATTGCTCGCCGCGCACGCTGGCTGCGCTGCCGGCGCAAGGCGAGGCCGCTACGCTGGCGATCGAGACTTATGTGCGCGAGGACCAGATCAAGCTGTTCGGCTTCGCCAGCGACATGGAGCGCGAATGGTTCCGCCTGCTGCAGACGGTGCAGGGCGTCGGCGCCAAGGTGGCGCTGTCGGTGCTCGGTACGCTCAAGGTCGCCGACCTCGCTTCCGCGGTGGCGATGCGCGACAAGGCTGCGATTTCGCGCGCACCCGGCGTCGGTGCGAAAGTGGCCGAGCGCATCGTTACCGAACTCAAGGACAAGGCGCCGGCCTTCGCCAGTATCGATCCGGCGGTCGTGCATCTGGCCGGCAGTGTCGACGACAAGCGCGCGCCGCGGCCGGTGATGGATGCGGTGTCGGCGCTGATCAATCTCGGCTACGGCCAGCCGCAGGCGGCCGCGGCCATCGCGGCGGCGGCGCGCAATGCGGGCGAGAGCGCCGACGCTGCGACGCTGATCCGGCAAGGTTTGCGGGAGCTTGCCAAGTGAGCGCCGTTTTCGAAATCAGGCGCTTCGCACGCTGGCTTGGCATCGTCGCGATTTTCTCATTTGTCGGGCCGCTCGCTATTACAGCCCTATTTGCGTGTCTCGTCCTCGTGGTCGGCATCCCGCTGCTCGACACGCTGCTCCAAATTGTCGGGCTGAAAATATTGCAGAACTGGCTATCAGCCGCGGTGTTCCTGCTGATCTTTTTCGCCTTTGCCTCGGCCCTGATCCCGTCGATCCTGGCCGGAACCATTTTCGCCATTGCGTCGGTCTATTGTGGCCTGACCTCGGTCTGGGCGGCGCTGGTCGTCGCGGGCGCCCTGGTCGTCGGCGTCGTTGTCCTCGGCTTCTTTATGTCGCCTTCGGAGTCGTCGCCGCTGCTGCTGCCAGGGGTAAAAGGCATGCAGCAGGGAGTTTTCCTCGCCTTGTTCCTATCCATTCCCGCCGCCATTGCGGCATACTTGGGCTGGTTCTTCAGCCGACCGTTGCACCGCTCGCCATGAATAGTCCCCGCCGCCTGTTAAGCGCCGAGCGCCGCGACGATGATGCGGACGTCTCGCTGCGCCCGCAGCGCTTGAGCGAGTTCATCGGCCAGGAGAAGGCGCGCGCGAACCTGGGCGTCTTTATCGAGGCGGCGCGCGCGCGCAAGGAAGCGCTCGACCATGTGCTGTTCGTCGGCCCCCCGGGCCTCGGCAAGACCACGCTGGCGCAGATCGTGGCGCGCGAGCTGGGCGTGAACTTCCGCGCCACGTCCGGGCCGGTGATCGCCAAAGCCGGCGATCTCGCCGCCCTGCTCACGAATCTTGAGCCGCGCGACGTGCTGTTCATCGACGAAATTCACCGGCTCAATCCGGCGGTGGAGGAAATCCTTTATCCGGCGATGGAGGATTTCCAGCTCGATCTCATCATCGGCGAGGGGCCGGCGGCGCGCTCGGTGAAGATCGATCTTTCGCCGTTCACGCTGGTCGGCGCCACTACCCGCGCTGGGCTTCTCACCAACCCATTGCGCGACCGTTTCGGCATTCCGGTGCGGCTGAATTTCTATTCCGTGCAAGAGCTCGAGGAAATCGTCAATCGCGGCGCGCGCGTGTTGGGGCTCGGCATCACAGCGGACGGCGCCAACGAGATCGCGCGCCGCGCGCGCGGCACCCCGCGCATCGCCGGGCGGCTGCTGCGCCGGGTGCGCGACTTCGCGCATGTCGATGGCGACAAAGCGATCGACCGCAAAATCGCCGACCGCGCGCTCGGCGAACTGGAAGTGGACGCCGCCGGGCTCGATGCCATGGACCGGCGCTATCTGACCACCATTGCGGTCAGCTACGGCGGCGGGCCGGTCGGCGTCGACACCATGGCCGCGGCCTTGAGCGAGCCGCGCGACGCCATCGAGGACATCATCGAGCCGTTCCTGATCCAGAAGGGCTTCATCCAGCGCACGCCGCGCGGCCGGCTGCTCACCTCGCATGCCTTCAAGCATCTGGGCCTCGCCGAGCCCGCGCGCGATGCGAGCCAGTTCGGGTTGTTCGGCAACAGCGAAAGCGAAGATTAGGCGGCCGCCGCGGCGCGTTGAAATTCAACGCTTGCCGATGGCGACGGCGATCTGCGGTGCGAGCCGGCTGGCGATGATGCGATGCCCTTCCGGCGTCATGTGGCGGCGGTCCGCCTGCCAGTGTGCGATCGGGATCGATCTGAACTCGATATTGGCCATGAAGACGGTGATGCCGCGGGCCCGCAATCGGCCAGCGATGGCGGCGACAGTGGCGGCATGCTGGGCCGGGGTTGCGCATTTTTGCGGTCGCCAAGGCTCGCTGCAGGCCTTGATGTCGTTGTTGCCGGGATCGAGGATGACGATGCGCGTCCCTTCCGGCACGGCGCCGGAAAGCCGGCGCAGCATCCCGGCGGCGGTGTCGCCGCTGATGCCTGCATTGTCGATCCGGATGTCGTAGCCTTGCTCACGCAGCATGGCTTGCAGTTGCGCCGGGAAGGATTGACCGCGCGACACGCCATAGCCTGCGGTATTGCTGGCGCCGAGCGCGACAATCCGTACGCTCGCCGCCTGCGCGACGCCAGTAAACGTCAACACGAAAACGGTTATAAGACGTACCAGCATCGTGTCCTACGCCAAGAGCCGCACTATGACACCGAACGATCGATCTGAAAACGAGCTGCGCGCGCGGGGAGCTGCGCCAGCCCTCGACGGCGAAATCCGCAACGGCCAGCACCGGCAGCCGGTGCGGGTCTATTACGAAGACACGGATTTTTCCGGCATCGTCTATCACGCGAGCTACCTGCGTTTCATGGAGCGCGGGCGCACCAATTATCTGCGGCTGATCGGCGCCGACCACCGCGCACTGTTCGCGGCGGCCGAAAAGGAGGCGCCGGGCTTTTCCTTCGTGGTGCGCCATATGGACATCGATTTCCGCAAGCCGGCGCTAATGGACGACGTGCTCGACGTCGTCACCGCGCCGGAAGAGGTGAAGGGCGCCTCCGTCATGCTGCATCAGAAGGTGATGCGCGGCGACGATCTGCTGGTCGAAGCGCATGTGCAGGTCGCCTTCGTCTCCGGCGGTCGCGCCCGGCCGATCCCCAAGCCCTTGCGCATCGCCATGAAAGCCGATCAGGAAGCGGGCGGCGGCGCCTGAGGGCGCGTGATATATTCGCCGTGTCATGCACCAAAGCTTCGCCTTGTTTGAAACCGCCATCGGCACCTGCGGCATCATCTGGAGCGCCCGCGGCGTGTGCGGTGTGCAGCTTCCGGAAAAAGATGCCGCCGCAACACGCGCCCGCGTGCATCGGCGGCATCCGGCGGCCAACGAGTCGGCGCCGACGCCCGAGGTGCAGCGCGCGGTCGACGGCATAATCGCGCTGCTCGCCGGCGAAAAGCGTGAGCTGACGGACATCGCGATCGACGACGAAGGGCAAACGGAATTCAACCGTCGGGTCTATGCCATCGCGCGCAAGATTTTGCCCGGCGCCACCATGACTTATGGCGAGATCGCCGCGCGCCTTGGCGACAAAGCGCTGGCGCGCGCGGTCGGTCAGGCCATGGGCGAGAACCCGACGCCGATCATCATGCCCTGCCATCGCGTACTGGCCGCCGGCGGCAAGGCCGGCGGCTTCTCCGCCAGCGGCGGCATCGTCACCAAGCTGCGCCTCCTGACCATCGAAGGCGCGCAGCCGAACGGCCCGACGCTGTTCGATCGCCTGCCGCTGGAGGCCGCGCGCCGGCGCCGCTCGTAAAGCCTGCATCGACGCGGCGGCCGGACTCATGTTAACGCCATTCACATGAAATGGGGCAGGCGCAGCGAGCCGCGCGGCTACCACCACGGCAACCTCAAGGAAGCCCTGGTGCGCGCCGCGCTTGAACTGATCGCCGAGAAAGGTCCGGCCGGCTTCACTTTCGCCGATGCCGCGCGCTGGGCCGGCGTTTCGCCCGCGGCGCCCTACCGCCATTTCCGCGACCGTGACGAATTGCTGTCGGATGTGGCGCGGCGCGGCTTCGAGCAGTTTACGGCGGCCCAACAACACGCCTGGGATGACGGCAAGCCGGACGTGTTCACCGCCTTCGATCGGTTGGGCAAGGCCTATCTGCAATTCGCCAAGCGTGAGCCCGCCTACTACTCGGCCATGTTCGAGGCCGGCGTACCGCTCGACACCGATCCACAATTGCGCGAGGCGGGCGAGCGCGCTTTCGCGGTACTGCGCGGCGCCGCCGAGAAGCTGGTGGCGCTGATGCCGGCACCGGGGAGGCCGCCGGCACTGATGGTGGCGCTGCATATCTGGAGCCTCACGCACGGCATCGCCTCGCTGTTCTCGCGCGGCGACGCGGCGCGGCGGGCTTTGCCGATGCCGCCCGAGGAGCTGTTGGAAGCCGCCTTCCTGATTTATCTGCGCGGGCTGGGGCTGCCTTCGGGCGTGGCTTCCGCCGGCGGATGAACGGCCTTCCCAAAGGCAAGCGAGCAGAGGCCTCGCAACTTCGTCCACACCTCCTATGTGAAGGGTCTTGACATCCGACCGCCGCGACCTTACTGATGTAAATGTTATTTACATTCACACGCGAGGCTCTACCATGCCTATCACCGCGAAACTCGATGAATTCGGCAAACCTGCCTGGATCGCGCTGATCGTCCTCGGCTTCATGGTCTGGTGGCCGCTGGGCCTGACCGTCCTCGCTTTCACTATATGGAGCGGAAGAATGGGATGCGGATATCACGGCGGTCATGACCGCTGGCAGCACAAGATGGAACGCATGCAGCGCAAGATGGATTGGATGCGCGCCAGGATGACCGGCGCCAGCCCAAGCAGCGGTGCGGGCGGCGGCTTTTGGGGCGGCCCGCCGTCGAGCGGCAATCACGCCTTCGACGAATACCGCAGCGAGACGCTGCGCCGCCTGGAGGAAGAGCAGCGCGAATTCCGCGAATTTCTTGATCGGCTGCGTTTCGCCAAGGACAAGACCGAGTTCGACCAGTTCATGTCCGAACGCCGCAACCGCCCCGAGGCGGCATCACCGCAGACCTAGACCCCCGACCATCTGGTATTTCGCGCGCGATACGGCCGTCCGCTTTCCTCGAAGCGGGCGGCCGTTGCGTTTCATTTGCCCGCGCAGGCCTGCGTCGGACGCGCTCGGTAACCAGTTCTTAACCACAATCAGCGCTGTTTAGGGCGTTAAAGACCCGTTCTGCGCCCTAGTTTAGCCAAGTTTCGCGGGGATTTCGTAGTCCAGCCGGTGGCGGGCCCTACGTATTCGCGAAACATTCGGTTTGCGGTTGAGCGCGTGAGCGGACCTCCACGGCGCGCTCATTGTCGTCCGAGCATTGTGCGCCGCGCCGGTTTGACCGACTTAGCCGGACAGCGGAAAGGACGCGCCCATGAACCCTGCCGACGTGGCACAGTCGGTGCTCCCGCTCACCTCTTCCGACCTATCGCTGTTCACGCTGTTCTGGCACGCCCATTGGATCGTCAAGGCGGTCATGATCGGGCTCTTAGTCTGCTCGATCTGGGTGTGGGCGATCGCGATCGACAAGACCGTGCTCTATACGCGCACCAAGCGCGCCATGGACCATTTCGAGCAGGCGTTCTGGTCCGGCCAGTCGCTGGACGAACTCTACCGCTCGCTGTCGTCCAAGCCGACCCATTCGATGGCGGCACTGTTCGTGGCGGCGATGCGGGAATGGAAGCGCAGCTTCGAGGGAACGCCGAAATCCTTTGCCGGCTTACAGATGCGGATCGAGAAGGTAATGGAGGTGACCATCGCCCGCGAGGTCGAGCGGCTGGAAAAGCGCCTCTTGGTGCTGGCCACCGTCGGCTCGGCCGGCCCCTTCATCGGCCTGTTCGGCACGGTCTGGGGCATCATGACCAGCTTCCAGTCGATCGCCGCCTCGAAAAACACTTCGTTGGCGGTTGTGGCGCCGGGCATTGCGGAAGCACTGTTTGCCACCGCAATAGGCCTTGTCGCCGCCATACCGGCGACCATTTTCTATAACAAGTTCGCGGCCGACGTGAACAAACAGGCGCAGCGGCTGGAAGGCTTTGCCGATGAATTCGGCGCCATCCTGTCGCGGCAGATTGATGAGCGTGGGTAAGCGCAAGATCCCGAAAAGCATGTCCCCGACGCCGATCGGGGATGGGTACCGGTTTTTGGGCAAGATCATGCGCAAGGGAAAATAGTCATGGCAGCCAATGCCGGTACGCCGGTCATCGGACGCAGGAAGCATCACCGCCGCAAGGTGATGAGCGAGATCAACGTCACGCCGATGGTGGACGTGATGCTGGTGCTGCTGATCATCTTCATGGTGTCGGCGCCGCTGCTCACGGTCGGGGTGCCGATCGACCTGCCGCAGAGCCAGGCCAAAAGCCTTGACCAGGACAAGGAGCCGCTGACCTTGTCGGTCAACGACAAGGGCCAGATCTTCCTGCAAAATGCCGAAATTAGCGTGGAAGATCTGATCCCCAAGCTGCAGGCGGTGGCGCAGGCGCGCGGCGGCACTGAAGCCCGCGTCTATGTGCGCGGCGACAAAAAAGTCGATTACGGGACCATGATGCGGGTGATGGGGCGGCTGTCGGAAGCCGGCTTCCATCGGGTAGCCTTGGTCACCGAATTCGAGCAGGGCTCGAAAGTACAGTGATGAAGACAGCGTCAGCGATTTCGACCGGCCTGCACGCGGCGGTGCTGCTGTGGGCGCTGGTGTCGTTTTCCGGCAAGACCTTCGAGGTCACGCCGGCGGAATCGCTGCCGGTCGATCTGGTGAGCGAGAAGGAATTTTCCGAAATGGCCAAAGGCGCCAAGGCCGCGCCCAAGGCGGAGAAGCCCAAGCCGCTGGTCGAGAAGAAGGACGACCCCAAGCCGGTCGAGGACATCAAGCCTAAGGTCAGCGAGAAAAAAGAAATCGCGCCGACCGCTGAAAAAGTCCCCGAGCCGACGCCGGTCCCCAAGCCCGACCCGATCGCCGAGAAGCTCAAGAAGCAGGACGAGAAAAAGCAGGAGGCCAAGGTCACGCCGCAGCCGCTGCCGCCCAAGCGGCCGGAGCGCAAGCAGCCTAAATTCGATGCCGACAAGATCGCGGCGCTGCTCGACAAGCGCGATCCACTGCGCAAAGCCGCGACCGGCGAGGAGCTCAACGACAAGCCTTCGCTCGGCTATGCGCACGGAACCGCTTCGCGGCTCTCACAGAGCGAGATTGACGCGCTGAGAAATCGCATTACCGAATGCTGGAACGTGCCGGCCGGCGCGGCCGGTGTGGAAAACCTGTTTGTCGTCTTCCGGGTGATCTTTCGCCCGGACGGCTCGGTCGAACGCGGACCCGATATCGTGAAAGCGTCGGCTTCGACCTACGGTCCGGCATTTGCGGAAAGCGGCAAGCGCGCGATCCTCCAGTGCCAGCCCTATACAATGCTGCGGCGGGAAACCTACGAGAATTGGAAAGACATGGAAATCACATTTACCCCGAGCGAAATGTTGCGCCAAAACTGAGGCACCGGACATCATTCGAATGGATCAATTTTCAGGCGCCACCGCCCGCCGCCATCTCACTCGCCGCTGGCTCCTGCAGTCGGGAGCGGGTCTCGGCGCACTTGCGCTTTCCGCCTCGCCGGCCGGCGCCGTGCTCCGCCTTGACATCACGCAAGGCACTATCCAGCCGATGCCGATCGCGTTGCCCGACTTTCTGGCCGGCACGCCGACCGAGACCGACACCGCGCACAATGTCACCGGCATCATCACCAGCAATCTGCAGCGCAGCGGATTGTTCGCGCCGATCAACCCGGCCGCGTTCACCGAAAAGATCACCAATTCTGATGCGGTACCGCGCTTCGCCGACTGGCGCGTCATCAATGCGCAGGCGCTGGTCACCGGCCGCATCACCAAGCAGGGCGACGGGCGGTTGAAGGCCGAATTCCGGCTGTGGGACGTGTTCGCCGGCCAGCAGCTCGACGGCAAGCAGTATTTCACCACGCCCGACAATTGGCGGCGCATCGCGCACATCATCTCCGACGCGATTTACGAGCGTCTCACCGGCGAGAAGGGCTATTTCGACAGCCGCATCGTGTTCATCGACGAGACCGGCCCGAAGGACCACCGGATTAAACGCCTCGCCATCATGGATCAGGACGGCGCCGGCGTGCGCTATCTCACCCGCGGCGACGACCTGGTGCTCACCCCGCGCTTCAACCCGACCACGCAAGAGATCACCTATATGTCCTACGGCAAGGGCGATCCGCGCGTCTATCTGCTCAACATCGAGACCGGCCAGCGCGAGATCGTCGGCAATTTCCCCGGCATGACATTCGCGCCGAGATTTTCACCGGACGGCCAGCGTGTGATCATGAGCCTGCAACAGGGCGGCAACGCCAATCTGTTCGTCATGGATCTGCGCTCGAAGCAGACCACGCGGCTCACCGACACGCCGGCCATCGACACTGCGCCGTGCTATTCGCCGGACAGCACGCAAATCTGTTTCGAGAGCGACCGCGGCGGCACGCAGCAGATTTATGTGATGCCGGCTGGCGGCGGCCCGGCGCAGCGCATCAGCTTCGGCGAGGGCCATCATTCGACGCCGGTGTGGTCGCCGCGCGGCGATTACATCGCCTTCACCGGCCAGGCGCGCGGCGCATTTTCGATCGGCATTCTCAAACCGGACGGCTCGGGCGAGCGCATCCTCACCGAAGGTTTCCACAACGAGGGGCCGACCTTCGCGCCGAACGGGCGGGTGCTGATGTTCTTCCGCGATCCCGGCAGCGGTCCCTCGCTGTTCACGATCGACATCACCGGCCGCAACGAACTCAAGGTTCCGACGCCGAGTTTTGCCTCGGATCCGGCCTGGTCGCCGCTACTGTCGTAGGCCGTTCGATCCCAAAAAACCTGCCCGGATCCGCGCTAGGAGCGGGTACCCGTTTTCGGATAAGATCGCAGGCAAGCAAGACGGCCGCCTTATTTTCACCAGCTCTTAACCATCACAATAGGTTTACGCAGTTCCGACAGTTTTAGTGGGCCCCTACAAGGTTCGATCAAGGTTGATGGAAGGTTCGCTTAACCACCGTGCTGGTAGACGATGAGGAACGCGCGTGACCCCGAAAAGTGGGAACCGGTTTTCGGGATCATACGCCAGGAAATTCTCCGGTCAGTTGCGTGAGTGAGAATGGAGTCACCGGAATGTTCAATGTGAAGCACATCATCCGTGCGGCGAGACTCGCAGCCGTCCTGGCTGCGGCGTTGGCGATTTCGGCTTGCGCCAGCAAGCCGGAGGAAAACGTGCAAGCGAACGCGGCGGGCATGGCGACGCCCGGCAGCCAGCAGGACTTCGTGGTCAATGTCGGCGACCGCGTGTTCTTCGAAACGGATTCCTCCGAGCTGTCGGCGCAGTCGCGCGCCACGCTCGACAAGCAGGCGCAGTGGCTCAACACCTACAGCAATTACGGCCAGTTCACCATCGAAGGTCACGCCGACGAGCGCGGCACGCGCGAATACAATATCGCGCTCGGCGCCCGCCGCGCGCAGACCGTGCGCGACTATCTGATCTCGCGCGGGGTGGCGGCCAACCGCACGCGCACCATCTCCTACGGCAAGGAGCGGCCGGTCGCGCTGTGCGACGACATTTCCTGCTGGTCGCAGAACCGCCGCGCGGTCACGGTGCTCGGCGCCAGTTCGTAAAGACGGCGGCGACCATCGCTAGAAAACTGTCGTGCCCGGTCTTGCGCCGGGCATCGACATTTTCTACAGCCGCAAACACGGCGTGAATGGCCGCGCCAGGGCCGCAGTCACAATTTCGACGCAGCCCGCTTTATGCTAGCCGTATCGACCGCTGCCGGGCAGACCATCATGACGCGTTCACGACACCGAATTCGCACCCTCGCGCTTGCCGCGCTCTCCGTGCTGCTGCTGGCGGGCGGTGCGGCGGCGCAGGATCAGCGTTCCAACGGCAGCTTCCTCGATAATTTGTTCAGCCGCGGCGAGCCGGCCTCACAACAGGGCCCGGCGGATCAGCGTCCGACGGATCAGCCGCAAGCCGTGCAAGCCGATCCGGGCGGTCCGTCGGTCCGTCTCGACCGTATCGAAAACGCCTTGCGTCAGCTCACCGGCACGATCGAGCAATTGCAGTACCGCAACCAGCAGCTCGAGATGCAGCTCAAGCGCATGCAGGACGATACCGAATATCGCTTTCAGCAGCTGGGTTCCAAAGGCGGCCTGCCCGCCGGCGCAGCGCCGCGGGCGATGGCGCCACCCGGGCCGGTCAACGCGCCGCCGGCCGCCATTCCCGGCCACCGCTCCGATGTGTTCGACCCCGCCTTGCATCCGAATGCGCCCGGCGCCCCGCGCGTGCTCGGCAATGAAACGGTGGCCGCCGCGCCGGACCAGCGCGCGGACAACATGCCGCCGGTCGGTATCCCGGGTGGCCGCGCCGCCGGCGCTCCGCTCGATCTTACGACGGTCTCCGGCGAACCGCCGGCGCAGCAAAATGTCCCTGTCGCCAATGCGGGGCCGATGACGCCGTCGCAATTGCCGCCGCCACCGGCGCGCAGTACCGGCGCCCCGGAACCGCAACTCGCCACGCTGCCGCCCGCAGGGACGCCGAAGGACGAATACGACATGGCCTACGGTTATGTGCTGCACAAGGACTACGCGTTGGCCGAGCAGGCCTTCCGCGATTTCCTGCGCAAATATCCGGATGAAAAGCTGGCGCCAGACGCCGAGTATTGGCTGGGCGAGAGCCTGTTCCAGCGCCAGCGTTACCGCGACGCGGCCGAATCCTTCCTGGCGGTTTCGACCAAACATGAACGCTCCGGCAAGGCGCCGGATGCGCTGCTGCGGCTTGGCCAGTCGCTCGCCGCGCTCAATCAGAAGGAAGCCGCCTGCGCGACGCTCGCCGAAGTTGGGCGCAAATTTCCGCGCGCCTCGGCAAGCGTGAAGCGCGGCGTTGCGCAGGAACAAAAACGTGCGCATTGCTGAGACCTAGGACATGATCCCGAAAAGTGGGAACCGGTTTTCGGACAAGATCATGCCCACTGAAAAAGAAGCTTCCCTCTCGGCCGCCGAAGCCAAAGCGCTTTTCTCCGATCTCGAACATTTGCCGGCGCTGCTGTTGGCGGTCTCCGGCGGGCCGGATTCGACCGCGCTCATGGTGCTGGCGGCGCGTTGGCGCAAGTCTCTGAAGGTGAAACCGAAGCTGATCGCCGTCACCGTCGATCACGGCCTGCGCAAAGAAGCCAAACGCGAAGCCGCGGCGGTCGCGCGCTTGGCGCGCAAGCTCGGCATCGCGCACCGCATTTTGCGCTGGCGCGGCGCCAAGCCGAAAACCGGCCTGCAGCAGGCGGCGCGCATGGCGCGTTACCGCCTGCTCGCGGCGGCGGCGCGCAAGGCAAAGGCCGCGCATATCCTCACCGCCCATACGCTCGACGACCAGAGCGAGACTGTGCTGATCCGCATGAGCCGCGGTAGCGGCATCAGCGGGCTTGCGGCGATGGCACGGCTGTCGGCGTTGCCGGGGGATGGCGAGGGGCAGATCAAACTCGTGCGCCCGCTGCTCGATATTGCGAAAGCGCGCCTCATCGCCACCTTGCGCGCGGCTAAAATTGGCTTCGCCGACGATCCGTCCAACCGCGATCCGCGCTTCACGCGCGCGCGCCTGCGCATTTTGATGGTCGATCTCGCGCGCGAGGGTCTCGACGCCCACCGGCTGGCGCGGCTGGCGCTCAGGCTCAAGCGGGCGGACCTGTCGATTGAAGCCGCGGTCGACACTGCCCGAGCCGAGCTGGCGCGGCCGCCTGCCGCGCCGGCCGCCGTTGCATACGATGCGGCGGGATATGACCGATTGCCGGACGAGGTCGCGCTGCGCCTGCTCGACCGCGCGCTCGCCAGTGCCGGGGACGAAGGGCCGGTGGAGCTCGGCAAGCTGGAGGCGCTGAAAGCGGCGCTCGATAGCGCCCAAAAAACCGGCAATGCGCGGTTTCGGCGTAGCCTGGCTGGTGCGATTGTGACACTCAGCGGCCGCCAAATCACGGTCGAGCGGGCGCCGCCGCGCCGCGGCAGAGCCTTAACCACACGCCGACGTGGTAACGCCAAACCAACAAAATCGCGCTAGAATATGTGAGATTCGAACCCTTTCCATGCCGGCCCACGGTGCCTACATTGTGAGTGGGACAGACGTGAAGGTGCCACGTATTTTCGGCATAATACGCAAAGGCCGCAGCGCCCTCCGCGGCGGGTAAGGACGCCTGATGAATGCCAATCTGCGCAATTTCGCCCTCTGGGTAATTATCGTTCTGTTGCTGCTGGCGTTGTTCACGCTGTTCCAGAATCCCGGACAGCGCACCACCGCACAGGACATTTCGTTCTCCCAGCTGTTGAGCGAGGTCGAACAGGGCCACGTGCGCGACGTGCTGATCCAGGGTCCGGAAATTCACGGCACCTTCGCCAACGGCACCAGCTTCCAGACCTATGCGCCGAACGATCCCGGCCTGGTGCAGAAGCTCTATGCCAAGGGCGTCTCGATCACCGCGCGGCCGCAGCAGGACAATGTCCCATGGTTCGTGTCGCTGCTGGTGTCGTGGCTACCGTTCATCGCGCTGATCGGGGTGTGGATCTTCCTGTCGCGGCAAATGCAAGGGGCGGGCGGCAAGGCGCTCGGCTTCGGCAAATCGCGCGCAAAATTGTTGGCGGAAGCGCACGGCCGAATCACGTTTGAAGATGTGGCCGGCGTCGACGAAGCCAAACAGGATTTGCAAGAGATCGTCGAATTCCTGCGCGATCCCGGAAAATTCCAGCGCCTGGGCGGACGCATTCCGCGCGGCGTGCTGCTGGTCGGCCCGCCCGGCACCGGCAAGACGCTGATCGCGCGTGCGGTCGCCGGCGAAGCCAATGTGCCGTTCTTCACCATTTCCGGTTCCGACTTCGTCGAAATGTTCGTCGGCGTCGGCGCCAGCCGCGTGCGCGACATGTTCGAGCAGGCAAAGAAGAACGCGCCCTGCATCATCTTCATCGACGAAATCGACGCCGTTGGCCGCCACCGCGGCGCCGGCCTCGGTGGCGGAAACGACGAACGCGAGCAGACGCTGAACCAACTGCTCGTCGAGATGGATGGTTTCGAGGCCAATGAAGGCATTATTTTGATCGCCGCCACCAATAGGCCCGACGTACTCGATCCCGCGCTGCTGCGCCCCGGCCGTTTCGACCGCCAGGTGGTGGTGCCGAACCCGGACGTGGTCGGCCGCGAGAACATCCTGAAGGTGCACGTGCGCAAAGTTCCATTGGCGCCGGACGTCAATCTGAAGGTCACTGCGCGCGGGACCCCTGGCTTTTCCGGCGCCGACCTGGCCAACCTCGTCAACGAAGCGGCTTTGATGGCCGCGCGCCGCAATAAGCGCATGGTCACCCAGTCCGAATTCGAGGACGCCAAGGACAAGGTGATGATGGGCGCCGAGCGCAAGTCGCTGGTGATGACCGACGAAGAAAAGATGCTCACCGCCTATCACGAAGGCGGCCACGCCATTGTCGCGCTCAACGTCAAGGCGACCGATCCGGTGCACAAGGCCACCATTATCCCGCGCGGCCGCGCGCTCGGCATGGTCATGCAACTGCCCGAGCGCGACAAGCTGTCGATGAGCCGCGAGCAGATGACCTCGCGCCTTGCGATCATGATGGGCGGGCGCGTGGCCGAGGAAATGGTGTTCGGCCAGGAGAAGGTGACCTCGGGTGCCGCCTCCGACATCGAGCAGGCGACCAAGCTCGCGCGCCTGATGGTCACGCGCTGGGGTCTGTCCGACAAGCTCGGCACCGTCGCCTATGGCGAGAACCAGGACGAGGTGTTCCTCGGTTACCAGGTCTCGCGCCAGCAGAACATCTCGGAAGCGACCGCGCAGACGATCGACGCCGAGGTGCGCAAGCTGGTCGAGGCCGGCTATAGCGAAGCCACGCAGATCCTCACCGACAAGCGCGCCGATCTGGAAGTGCTGGCGCGCGGTCTGCTTGAGTTCGAGACGCTGACCGGCGACGAGATCAAGGACTTGCTCGTCGGCAAGCGCCCGGTGCGTGAATTGGTGATCGAGCCGGCCACGCCGCGTTCGTCGGCGGTACCGCCCGCCGGCAAGCCGCGTCCGCGGCCCGACGCGCCGACCGGCGAAGTAGCGCCGCAACCGCAGGGCTGAGATTTCGCATCGTTTGCAGAGAACGCCCGCCCGTTTGGCGGGCGTTTTCATGGGCGGCCGGCGCCAATTGCGGCGTGACCATTCTTTGATTTCGATCAAAGTGCCGGCGCCCGGATTCGGTGTAAATCCGCCACCGTCGCCTTTTTGGCGGCGAGCGACAGCACGATCCGTCCGGATAACCGAGTCGTCCAGGAACGGATATGGTGGCCGGGTAGTATGAGTCCCGGCCACCCTTTTTTTGACTCCGGCGATGCCGCTGCAAAACCGCGTCGATCCCTATGGCGACTTATTCGCGGCTTCGGCGCGCGGGCTGTTGATGGGCAATCGCGGCGGGCGGCTGCATGACGGGCAGCGAAGGCTCGGCGCGCGGCGCTGGACGTCGAGGCAATGGATTTGCTGCCGGCTCGAATTCAACAAGCGCCATCGCACGGTGTGGGGCGAGGGCTACAGCGAATTGTTCTTCCTTGACGAGGTGACCGCGCTCGCCGCCGGGCACCGGCCCTGCTTCGAATGCCGGCGCCGGGACGCGGAAAAATTTGCCCCGCTGTTTTGCGGAACCGCGCAACGCGCCGCGGCGCCCAAGATGGACAAGACGCTGCATGCCGAGCGCCTTGATGGAAAATCCAAGCGCACGCATCGCCGCGCACTCGACGCACTCCCTGACGGCGCCATGATCGCGCTTGATGGCGAGGCCTTGGCGGTGCGCGGACAGCATTTGTTGCCCTGGACGCCGTCGGGTTATGGCCGCACGCGGCCGCGCCCATTTGCCGCCGACGTCGATGTGCTCACGCCGCCATCGATCCTCGCTGTGCTGTCGCGCGGCTACTGGCCGCTTTGGCACGCCAGCGCAGGATAACGCACTCACGCCGGCTCGATCGGCGGCATGGCCGGCTCGCCCGACACGCCGCGGCTCCAGGCGAAATACACGATCGCCGCCATGACCAGCAGCATCGCCACCACCAGCGCGACGCAGGCCGGCCAGCCGCCAAGCGTCCAAGCCAGACCGCCGACGGCGGCGCCGCAGCTGCCGCCGATGTAGAAGCTCGTGACATAGAGGCCGACCGCCGAGGAGCGTCCGGCCCGCGCGGTGATCGTCACATAGGCGGTCGACACCGCTTGGCAGATCAGTCCGCAGCCGGCGCCGATGGCGAGGCCCAAAACGATCAGCGGCAGCGAGGGCGCGAGCGTCAACGCAATGCCGGCCAGCCACAGCGCGAGCAACCGCACCATCAAGCGCCGCCGGCCGAACCGACCGACCGCCCAGCCGGTCCATGGCGTGAGCACGGAACCTGTGAGATAGACGACAAAGATCGCGCCGAGCCAGCTGGCGGAGAGATTGTAAGGCGCGGCGGCGAGATGAAAGCTGACGAAAGTGAATGTGCAGATGAAATTAAACAGCACGCCGAAGCCGACCGCGTAGGTCGCGACCAGTTGGCCGTTGCGGAAATGCGCCAGCATCTGCCGCCCGGATGCGAGCAGTCCGTGCGAGCGCACGAAGCCGCGCTCATGCGGCAGCAGGAATGCGACGGCAATCGCGCCGGCAAATGCGATGCCTGCGAGTGCCGTGAATCCGGCGCGCCAGCCGATCAAGTCGGCGAGGATGCCGGTCACCAGCCGTCCGCTGAAGCCGCCCAGGCTCGAGCCCGACGAGTAAATGCCGGCCGCGGTGGATGCTTCATGCGGCGGCCACTCGTCGCCGATATAGGCGACGGTGACCGCGAAGATCGGCGGCAGCACCAGTCCCTGCACCGCGCGCCAGAAGATCAGCGCCGACAGGCTCTGCGCCATTCCCACCATCAAGGTCGGCAGCACCAGCATGAACATCGCCGCCACGATCACCCGCTTGCGGCCGAGCACATCGGCAATCGCACCGGTGAACGGCGCGGTCACCGCCACCGCCAGCGTCGACACCGTGATGATGGTGGAAACCTCGGCCGCGCTGGCGTCGAATTCGCGCGACAGCAGGGGCAAAATCGATTGCGGCGAATAGAGATTGATAAAGGCGCAATAGCCGGCGAGCCCGACCGCCAGTTGGGGCGCGGAAAATTTCGAACGATGCGCAGCGTTCATCGAGAACCCGGCCTGGGCAGGAGCGAATGGTGCGGATGAAGCTATCGGTTTTGCACCGGACGCCAAGGGGGAGGGCGGCGGGGCAGCGGGCCAGCGGATGCATAGCTTGGCGTTATGCAGGGCCGAGCGCGGCCTTGGCGCGGCGCAGCGTTTCCTCCGGCGGACCGGAGGCGTCGACCGGCGTCCAGTCCATCACGCCGAGATCGTATTTCTCCTGGCGGCGCGCAACCGCCGCACCGGCATCGGAGGCATCGCCCTGGCGGCTGCCGACACGGGATAGCCGGACGCTGAGACCGGCAGTTAGGAACAGCCCGTGGAACGCCGCGCCAGACGCCGCTTGCGCGATCGCTGCCCGCTCGCCGGGATCGGCGTACACGGCATCCACAATCGCCGAATGGCCGGCCGCGATCACCCGCCGCGCCTTATCGGCGAGCGTAGCGTAGACCCTTGCAGTGACGTCCGGCGTGTAGGCTTGCGCCGGCAAGCGGTCGGTTTCGGCCACGCCGAACAGGGCTTTGCGCTCGATGTCGCTGCGCAGCAGCACGGCGCCCGGCGCGGGCAGAAAGTCGGCGGCGAGCGTGCGGGCGAGCAGCGACTTGCCGGTGCCCGACAGCCCGCCCACCGCCAGTAGTCGAGGCGACGGCGGCGCCAACAATTTTCCGGCGAGCGCGAAATAATTGCGTGCGCTTTGCTCGATGATCGCGCGCTCGGCTCCCGGCCTGCGCCGCGCCGCGGTCACCTTGGCGCGGATCGCCGCGCGCAACGACAGGAACAGCGGCAGCGCGGCGAGCGCGTCGAGGTCCTCGTCCCGGCGCGTCTCGTTCAGATAGCGATTGAGTACGATATTGGCGGCTTGTTGCAGTCCGCGCTCGATCAGGTCCATCAGCAGGAAGGCGAGATCGTACAACACGTCGCCGGTGGCGATCCTGGGATCGAATTCGATGGCGTCGAACAACACGGGCGCGCCGTCGATGAGGACGATATTGCCGAGATGCAGATCGCCATGGCAGCGCGCCACGCGCCCGGCGCGCTCGCGGGCGACGAGCAGCGCGCGCAGGCGCGCGAACGCACCACGCGCTGCGGCCGTCAACGCGTTGACAGCCGGCGGCGGAAACAATTCGGGCGCAGCGCCGAGCTCGGCATTGTTCTGGGCGATAACCTCGGCGAGCGTGTCGACAAATCCGGCGGCCTGATTGACCGGCGCTGCCACGTGCGCGCGCGCCACCGCCCGCCCAAGCGCGTCGGCGAGCGCGCCGTCGATCCGCCCGGCCGCTGCCAGACGATCGAGCGTCTGCGTCTCGTCGAAGCGCGCCATCTCCACCGCCCATTCCACCGGCTCGCCCGCGCCGCCGATGGCAAGCGTTCCGTCTTGCTGGCGCGTGATTGCTACCGCGCGGCGGTAGATTGCCCGCGCATAGGGGCGATTCACCTCAAGTTCAGCCGCGCAGGCGGCTTTGCGCCGATCGAGCGTCGAATAATCGAGAAACGGAAAGCGCACGGCGCGCTTGATCTTGAGGGCGCGTTCGCCCGCCAGAAATACCGTCGCGGCATGAGTATCGATGCGCTTGACCGGCGCGCCGTCGTGGCTGGCGGGGCGCGCGAGAAAATCGATCACCGCCTGTTGCGAGGTTTCGGCCGGGCTCATCCTGCTCCTCGGGTTGGCGCTACTATCGATCCGACCGCTGCCACCGGACTGATCCAAATCAATGTGTGCGTTGGCCGGGTGATGTCATGATGGCAGAAATAGACGGCCCCGCTTAAAGATGGAGGTTGCCGTGACCACCTTGCCGCACGCATTCAAGCGCATCAGGCTCAATCTCGCCCGCTCCAAGGAATTCCCGCAAGGCTCGTCGAAGCATGGTTACGAATTCGTCGCCCCGCTCGACGGCAAAGGCCATATCGACGCGAAGCTCTGGCAAGCCAACCGCGAGCACTGCCGCGTGCGCCGGTTCTGGGAAGGCGAAGACGATGAGCACGGCTTCCTGGTGCACAAGCCGGGCGGGCCCGAGCATGCGCGCTGGGTGTTCGACTACGATGCGACCGCCGAGGATGACGACGAAGCCGGCTACCGCTTCGGCGCGCACGCGTTCCGCCCGGGCGAATATGTCTCGATCCGCGGCGAGGACGGCGAGATGCACACCTTCCAGGTGATCTCGGTCGGGCCGGCAATCTGAGCGGCGAACGCGCGGTCGCCGCGCAATCCAGCCTTGCAGGCCAAGTCTATTGACCGGCGCGCGTCAGGCCGAAAGAGTGCGCGCATCGCCGTGCCAAAACGGCCAATTCAAGGGAGGAGCGACGTGCTCTTAGATGTTCGGACCTATAAAACGCTGCCTGGCCGTGTCCCGGCGCAGCTCGAACTTTACAAGAAATACGGCTACCCGGTGCAGCTTCGCTATATGGGCGAACCGCTTTGTTACGCGGTGGCGGAAAGCGGCGATTTGAACACCTTCACCCATATCTGGGTCTATGAAAGCGCCGCCGATCGCGAAGCCAAGCGCGCCAGGATGCAGCAGGACCCGGACTGGAAAGCTTTCCTCGCCGAAAACGCCAAGGCCGGGTACATCATCGAGCAGAAGAACTGCCTGATGGTCCCGACGGCGTTCTCGCCGCCAATTCCGATGCCGAAGATCGTGAAATAAACCGGGCCAAGTCGGAGCAGGTCGATGCGCGGCAATGACGGCACGCGGACCGGCGGCGAAATCCTGGTCGACCAATTGGCGATTCACGGGGTGCGCCACGTGTTCTGCGTGCCGGGCGAAAGCTATCTGGCCGCGCTCGACGCTTTTTTCGACAGCAAGATCGTGCTCACCGTGTGCCGGCACGAGAGCGCCGCTGCCATGATGGCCGAGGCGGTCGGCAAAACCACCGGCCGCCCCGGCATCTGCTTTGTCACGCGCGGGCCGGGCGCCAGCAATGCCGCGGCCGGCATCCACATCGCGCGCCAGGATTCGACGCCGATGATCGTGTTCGTCGGCCAGGTCGGCCGCCACATGCGCGAACGCGAGGCGTTCCAGGAACTCGACTACCGCGCGGTGTTCGGCTCGATCGCCAAATGGGCGACCGAGATCGACGACCCCGCGCGCATTCCGGAACTGGTTTCGCGCGCCTTCCACACCGCCTGCAACGGCCGGCCCGGGCCGGTGGTGATCGCGTTGCCGGAGGATATGCTGGGCGAGCGCGTGGTGGTGCCCGACGCCGCCGCCTACGAGCCGGTGGAAACCTGGCCCGGCCTGACCGACATGAGCCGGCTGCAAAAGCTGCTATGGGCGGCAAAACGCCCGGTGGCGCTGGTCGGCGGCAGCCGCTGGTCGGAACCCGCCTGCGCCGCTTTGATGCGCTTTGCCGAGCGGTTTGCGCTGCCGGTCGCCACCACCTTCCGGCGCGGGCATTTGTTCGATGCGCTGCACCCCTGTTACGCCGGCGATATGGGCATCGGGCCCAATCCGAAATTGCTGGCGCGCGTGAAGGGCGCCGACCTGGTGCTGCTGATCGGCGGCCGCATGAGCGAGATGTCGTCGCAGGGCTATACGCTGTTCGACATACCCGAACCGCAGATGCAGCTGGTGCATGTGCATCCGGGCGCGGAAGAACTTGGCCGCGTCTATCACGCGACGCTCGCCATCGAGGCGGCGCCGACCGCGTTCTGCGCGGCGCTGGAAGGCTTGCAGCCGCCGAACGAGATCGCGTGGCAAGGCGAAGCGGCGGTCGCCCACGCCGACTATCTCGCCTGGACTGAAAGGGCGACGCCGCAGCCCGGCGGCGTCAATCTCGGCGAGATCTTGGTCTGGCTGCGCGAAAATCTTTCGCCTGACGACATCATCACCAACGGCGCCGGAAATTTTGCCGGCTGGATTCATCGCTTCTACCGCTTCCGCAAATTTGCCACCCATGTCGGGCCGACCTCCGGCTCCATGGGCTACGGTTTTCCGGCGGCGGTGGCTATGAAGCTGTTGCAGCCCGCGCGCACGGTGGTGTGTATCGCCGGCGACGGCGATTTCCTGATGACGGGCCAAGATTTTGCCACCGCCGTGCAATATGAATTGCCGGTGATCGTGGTGCTCGCCGACAACAGCCTGTACGGCACCATCCGCATGCACCAGGAGCGCGACTATCCTGGCCGCGTGATTGCCACCACGCTGCGTAATCCGGACTTCGTCGCCTATGCCAAGGCATTCGGCGGCTACGGCGTGCTGGTCGAAAAGACTGCCGATTTTCCGGCCGCCTTCGCCGCCGCGCGGAAATCCGGCAAGCCCTCGATCGTGCATTTGAAGATCGACCCGGAAGCGATCGCGCCGGCGGCGACGCTCACCGGCATCCGCGAAAAATCACTCGCCGGCGGCGGCGGCAAGAGCGGGACGCATCGGGGCTGAAGCGGCCTCGCTTTATTCTCTCCCACGAGGGGAGAAGGGGAAGTGCGTCCGCAGCACTACCTGCGCAACCTGTTATGCAGCGCTGCTTGCTTTCCTAGGGTGAATCATCGTTCACTCGTTGCTATGCCCTATCGCCGCACCGAAAACGTGGTCCGCCGCCTGGCCGAGCGCGAGGAGACGATCCTGGCCGCGGCGATAGCGCTTGCCGCCGAGGGCGGCATGGAAGCGGTGCAGATCGCGGCGGTCGCCACGCGCGCTGGCATCGCCGCGGGCACCGTCTATCGCTATTTCCCGTCCAAAACCGATCTCATCGCCGAACTGATGGCCATGGTCGCCGGCGCGGAGTTGGCCGCCACCCATGCGGCAGCCGACGCCGCGCCCGGGCCGCTGTCCGCGCTGGCGGCGGCCATCGCCACCTTTGCCGCGCGTGCGCTCGGCGAACGGCGGCTTGCCTGGGCAGTGATCGGCGAACCGGTCGATGCCGAGGTCGACGCCATGCGGCTCGACTTCCGCCAGTCGCTTGGCGCCGAATTTGAGCTGCGCATCAAAGCCGCGATCGCCGGCCGTCATTTGCCCGATCAGGATGCCGGCGTTGCCGCGCCGGCCATTGTCGGGGCGCTGATGGAGGGGTTGCTCGGACCGTTGGCGCCGACGCCGGGCGATAACGCCGCCGCCCGCGAAGCGGTGCAGACCGCAACACTGTTCGCGCTGCGCGCGCTTGGCGTGGTCGATGCGCGCGCCCGCGGCCTGGTCGCGCAATGCGTGCTGCCTTAGGCGAATTCGCGGCGCTTAGTGCGTCGCTTCCACCGCTACCTCGTCGAGCGGCAGCGTCACCATCTTGACGCCGTGGTCGTCGGGATCGTCGCTGGCGTGGAAGCCGAGTTCGCCGCACATTTGCAGCATGGTGCGATTTTCCGCCAGCACCTGTCCGCGTACGGTCTTGAGCCCCTTGTCCTTGGCGTAGGCGATCATGTGCTTCATCAGCAGCCAGCCGAGGCCGTGGCCTTTCAGCCGCGAGCGCACGATGATCGCGAATTCCGCAGCCTCGTCACCGGGGTCGTTGTGCAGGCGCACCACGCCGAGCATGCGGCCGGTCGCTTCCTCGATGGCGATTGCCGCCATCGCATGCTGCGGATCGTAGTGGACGAGCTTGTCGATAAGCTCCGGTGCCACCTCGCGCATGGCGGCAAAATAGCGCAGCCGCAAATCCTCCGGCGTGATCTCGCTCAGACAATCCGGGTAGAGCGCGGCATCTTCCGCCTTAAGCGGACGAATCTCCACCGGGGTTCCGTCGAGCAATTTGACATGGCGTAAATTCAAAAGCTTTCTCCAGTCGCCCGCGCGACCCGCCTGCGCTCGGTTTGCGAACTTCGGCGGGTTCGTGTCCGCCGGAGCGCGGAGCGCGAAGTCCGCAAGGCCGGGACCCATACTCCGCAGCCGATCGTTAGGCTAGTGGCTATAGGTCGCGGCTCGTGCGCCTTTGCGCGGACGGCGTGAAACGCCGGCCCGAGTTCCTCGCAGGGGACGACCGCAAAATCAATGTGACATCAGCACTGGCGCTGTCATCGTTTCGAGAATGCCGCGGGTGACACCGCCGAGGATGAATTCGCGCAGACGCGAATGGCCGTAGCCGCCCATCACGATCATGTCGGCGGACGAATCCGCCGCATAGGACAGGATCGTGGAGGTGACATCGATATCCGGCGACGTGATGCGCTTGACGTCCACCGTCAGCCCGTGGCGGGCGAGATGCTGGCCAAGATCGGCGCCGGGAATCTCGTCGTTCTTGCCGGCCTTGCTGGCGATCATGATGACCTCCACCTGCTTGGCCTTCTTGAGGAACGGCAGGCTGTCGGCGATGGCGCGGGTGGCAGCGCGGCTGCCGTCCCAGCACACCATGACGCGGTCAAGTTGCAGGCCCGCTTTCTGGATGTAGGGCACGAAGATGACCGGCCGGCCGGATTCGAACAGCACGCCTTCGTCCACCACATCCGAAGGCGCCGAGTTTTTGCGCTCGGGCTGGCCGACGATGGCCAGATCGAAGCGACGCGCCAGCCGGCCGAGCCGGTCGGCGGCACCGGAGACGCTGGCATTGACGCTACGAGTTTCATAGGAGACGCCGGCACGCTTAGCTGCCTGCTCGAAGCGAGCGATCGCGGTGTTCGCCGTTTTTTCCGATTCGCGACGCTGCAACTCGATGAATTCCGGCGGGATGCCGCCCATGACCGAGCCGGGGATGACCGGGTCGTAGACAACGGCCACCCCCAGCACGTGCGCCTCAAATGCACCGGCGACCGAGATGGCGAAATTACCGGCCGGGTCGTGCGCGCCCAGCCCAAGATTGACGACGATATCCTTGATCATGATTTTTTCTCCCGACCGGGTCGGCGCGCGATCCCAAAATATCCGGTCCCCGACTTGATCCGGGACGGCAACCGGTTTTCGGCAAAGATCGTGCGCATGCAGCAATGTCTCATTGGTTGAATTATGGCGATTTAGGCGGCTCGCAGCATTGACCGGCGTCAATTGCTGTGCGCGTCCCGTCGCCGGACGGCCCCGCAAATGCCAGGGTTTACAGTCACTTCTTCTTCCCGTCGGGGCCGAATTGCTTGAGATAGGCCCATAGATTGGCAACCTCCTTTTCGTTCTTGATGCCGGGGAAAATCATCTTGGTGCCGGGGATCTTGGCGCGCGGGTCCTTGATGTAATCCTTGAACGTCGCCTCGCTCCAGACGATGCCGGATTTCTCATTGGCGTCCGAATAGTGGTAGCCGGGCGCGCTGCCGGAATGGCGGCCGTCGAGGCCGTTGAGTTCGGGCCCGACCTTGTTCTTCGCCCCTTCGCCGACGGCATGGCAGGGCAAGCATTTCCTGAACGATTGCTCGCCGGCGGCCACGTCCTGCGCAAGCGCTGATTGCGCCATCGCAGCCACGGCCAATGCCGCGATTGCCAGTGTTGTTTTCATCAATTTCTCCCTTGCTGACTGGACGTCGCCGCCCACTGGGGACCAATGCCACGCGGCATGCCCCGGTTCCAGGCAGTTTTGCCAGCCCTTTGTGTCAACCGTCAATTCGCTGATATCGTCGGGCGCGCATGAGCCCGAAAAGTGGGAACCGGTTTTCGGATAAGGTCATGCGCAAATATAAGCCTACCGGGAGTTGTCACAATGTCGGTGCGGATGCCCGAGGTGGACGGTGCGGTGCTGGCGCGGCGCGCGCAGATCGTCAAGGCGTTGCGCACCATCGTGCCGGGCGAGGGCGTGATCGCCTCGACACGCGAAATGAAGCCCTTTGAGACCGACGGGCTGACCGCCTACCACCAGCTTCCGATGGTCGTGGTGCTGCCGGAGACCACCGAACAGGTCTCAGCTGTGCTGCGCTATTGCCACGACGAGGGCGTCAAGGTGGTGCCGCGCGGAGCGGGCACGTCGCTTTCCGGCGGCGCGCTGCCGCTCGCCGACGGCGTGCTGCTCGGCATGGCCAAGTTCAACCGCATCCGCGACATCGATTTCGACAACCGCGTCGTGGTGGCGGAGCCGGGCGTCACCAATCTGGCGGTGTCGAACGCGGTCGCCCATGCCGGCTTCTATTACGCGCCCGATCCGTCCTCGCAGATCGCCTGCACCATCGGCGGCAACGTGGCGGAGAATTCCGGCGGCGTGCATTGCCTGAAATACGGCATGACCACCAACAATGTGCTCGGCTGCGAGATCGTGCTGATCACCGGCGAGGTGCTGCGGTTCGGCGGCAAGCATCTCGACGCCGGCGGCTACGACCTGCTCGGCCTGATCAATGGTTCGGAAGGTCTGCTCGGCGTGGTCACCGAAGTGACCGTGCGCATCCTGAAAAAGCCGGAGACCGCGCGCGCCGTGCTGGTCGGCTTTCCATCTTCGGAGGACGCCGGCGCCTGCGTCTCGGCGATCATCGGCGCCGGCATCATTCCGGGCGGTATGGAGATGATGGACAGACCGGCAATCCACGCGGTGGAGGAATTCGTCCACGCCGGCTATCCGCTCGAGGTCGAGGCTCTGCTGATCGTCGAAGTGGACGGACCGCCGGCCGAAGTCGACGACCTGATCGGGCGCATCGAGATTATCGCCGGCAAATGCCGTGCGGTATCGTGCCGGGCTTCGACCTCCGAGCAGCAGCGGCTGCTGTTCTGGGCGGGGCGCAAAGCGGCGTTCCCGGCGATCGGCCGCATCTCGCCGGACTATTACTGCATGGACGGTACCATCCCGCGCGCCAAGTTGCCTTTGGTGCTGGCGCGCACCAAGGAGCTGTCGGAAAAATACGGGCTGCGCTGCGCCAACGTGTTTCATGCCGGCGACGGCAATCTGCATCCAATGATCCTGTACGATTCCAACATTCCCGACGAACTCGACCGTGCCGAGCAATTCGGCGCCGATATCCTCAAACTCTGCGTCGAGGTCGGCGGCGTCTTGACCGGCGAGCACGGCGTCGGCGTGGAGAAGCGCGACCTGATGCCGTTCATGTTTTCCGAAATCGATCTCAAAGCCCAGCAGCGAGTCAAATGCGCCTTTGACGCCAAGGGCCTGCTCAATCCCGGCAAGGTGTTCCCGGTGCTGCACAACTGCGCCGAGCTCGGCCGCATGCACATTTCCGGGGGCAAGCTGCCGTTCCCCGATATTCCACGGTTCTAAATGGCCGACATTCTCAAACCGCGCGACGCCAAGGAGGTCGAGGAGGCCGTACGCTGGGCGCTCGGCAACGACAAGGCCTTGGAAGTGGCCGGGCAGGGCACTAAACGCGCCATCGGCCGCCCGAGCCAGACCGATCTGACACTCGACCTGTCGGGGCTTGCCGGCGTCACGCTCTATGAGCCCGAGGAACTGGTGTTGTCGGCGCGCGCCGGCACGCCGCTGGCCGAAATCGAGGCGCTGCTCGATAAGAACAACCAGCAGCTTGCCTTCGAGCCGATGGATTACGGACCGCTGCTCGGTGGCAGCGCCGGCCAAGGCACGCTCGGCGGCGCCATCGCGGCTAATCTGTCCGGCCCGCGCCGCATCAAGGCGGGCGCTGCGCGCGATCACTTTCTCGGCGTCAGCGCGGTCACCGGCCGCGCCGAGACCATCAAGTCGGGCGGCCGCGTGGTGAAGAACGTCACCGGCTACGACATGTGCAAGCTCATCGCCGGCTCCTGGGGCACGCTCGCCGCGATGACCGATGTGACGATCAAGGTGCTGCCCAAGGCGGAGACCGAGGCGACCGTCGTGGTCGAAGGGCTCGACGACGCGCGCGCCTGCGCCGCCATGGCCGCCGCCATGGGCTCGGCCTGCGATGTCTCCGGCGCCGCGCATCTGCCCGATCATGTGGCGTCTTACTTCGACGGCCTGCCGAAGCCGGAAGCCGCCACCGTGCTGCGCCTGGAAGGCTTTGCGCCGTCGGTCAAGCACCGCAAGGAGGCACTCGCCGCGCTGCTCAAGCCGTTCGGGCCGGTGGCGCTGCTCGACGAAAATGAATCGCGCGCGCTTTGGCAATGCGTGCGGCAAGTAAAGCCGTTTACCGGCGAGACGGCGCGCGCGCGGCCGCTCTGGCGCCTCTCGACTGCGCCTGCGCAAGGCCACGCCATTGCGGCGGCGATCACGCCGGCGGCGCAAATGTTCTACGACTGGGCCGGCGGGCTCCTCTGGATGGCGATGCCCTATGCCGACGAGCCCGACGCCGGCTCGATCCGCGCCGCCGTCAAGGCCGTCGGCGGCCACGCCACGCTGGTGCGCGCACCGGCCGCGGTGCGTGCCGCGCTCGACGTGTTCGAGCCGCAGGCGGCTCCGCTCGCGGCGCTGAGCAAGCGCGTAAAGGAGAGCTTCGACCCCAAAGGCGTGCTCAATCCCGGCCGCATGTGGGCGGGAGTTTAGACGCGATGAGCGAGCCGGTTTCCATCGATGCCGTATTTTCCGCGCTGGATGACCTGCGTGCGCGCCGCCCGCTCGTGCACAACATCACCAACTACGTGGCCATGAGCGTTTCCGCCAATGTGCTGCTGGCGCTCGGCGCCTCGCCGGCCATGGTGCACGCCATTGAAGAGGTCGAGGATTTTGTCGCCGTCTCCGATTGCCTGGCGGTGAATATCGGCACCCTGTCGCCGGACTGGGTTAAGGCGATGCGCGCCGCCGTCACGCGCGCCGGCGCGCTCGGCAAGCCGTGGGTGCTCGATCCGGTCGGCTGCGGCGCCACACCCTATCGCACACAGGCCGCGGCCGAATTGGCGGCGCTGTCGCCCACCGTCATTCGCGGCAATGCCAGCGAGATCATGAGTCTGGCCGGGCAGGTGGGGGCGGCCGGCAAGGGCGTCGATTCGAGCGCCCGCGCCGAGGACGCCACCGCCGCGGCTGATATGCTCGCGCGGCAGGCTAGCTGCGTGGTCGCCGTCACCGGCGCTACCGACTTTGTATGCGACGGCAAAAGCTGCGTAGCCGTTCATACCGGGCACGCGCTGATGCCGCTATCGACCGCGCTTGGCTGCTCGCTCAGCGCCGTCACCGCTGCCTTTGCCGCCGTGCGTCCGGCGCGCGAGGCCGCGATCGCGGCGCTCGCCGTGTTCGGCGCTGCCGGCGCCGCAGCGGCGCAAAACTGCCAGGGTCCCGGCCATCTGCCGGCGGAAATCTGCGATGCGTTGTACCTGATGGACGAGCCGACGCTCGCCCGCTACGCCAGGCTCGCGTAGGGTCGCCGGTCGCATGCAAACCAACTTCACTCTCGCGCAGCTCGCCGATCCGCAGGTCGCGGAATCGGAAAAAATCCTGCGCACCTGCGTGCATTGCGGCTTCTGCACTGCGACTTGCCCGACCTATGTGCTGCTTGGCGACGAACTCGATAGCCCGCGCGGGCGCATCTATCTGATCAAGGACATGCTCGAGCAGAATGGGCCGGCGACGCGCGAGGTGGTCAAGCATATCGACCGCTGCCTGTCGTGCCTTTCCTGCATGACTACCTGTCCGTCCGGCGTGCACTACATGCATCTGGTCGACCACGCCCGCGAGTACATCCAGAAAACCTACAAGCGCCCGCTCGTCGATCGCGCCATGCGCGGTCTGCTGGCGCACGTGTTGTCCGACCCGGCGCTGTTCCGGCTGGCGGTGGTGGGTGGCCTGCTCGCCAAGCCGTTCGCGCCGATATTGCGCGCGCTCGGCATGACGCGGATGGCGGCCATGCTGAGTCTGACGCCCAGCCGCAAACTCGCCCCGCCGGGCGAGCGCACCGGCAAGGTCCATGCAGTGCCGATCGAGCGCCCCGGCCGGGTGGCGTTATTGTCGGGCTGCATCAATCCGGTGCTGGCGCCATCGACCAACGAGGCCGCCATCCGTCTGCTCAACCGCAGCGGCATCGAGGTGGTGGTCGCCGCCGGCGAAGCCTGCTGCGGCTCGCTCGCCCATCATATGGGCCGCGAGCACCAGGCATTGGCGCAGGCGCGCAACAATATCGACGCCTGGATGCGCGAAATCGAGGGCGGCGGGCTCGACGCTATCCTGATCACGGTGTCCGGCTGTGGCACCGCGGTGAAGGATTACGGCTTCATGCTGCGCGGCGACCGGGAATATGCGGCGAAGGCGGCCCGGATTTCGCGGCTCACCAAGGACATCACCGAATACTTGGCCACCATCGAGCTGCCGGCTGGCGCGGCGCCGCGGCCGCTCACGGTGGCCTATCATGCGGCCTGCTCGCTGCAGCACGGGCAGAAGGTCACGCAGGCGCCGAAAGAATTGCTTTGCAAGTTCGGCTTCGTGGTCAAAGATGTGCCGGATGGGCACCTATGCTGCGGTTCGGCCGGGACCTACAACATTCTCCAGCCGGCGCTGGCGGACAGGTTGCGCGACCGCAAGGTTGCCAATATCGAACGGCTTCAGCCGGATGTGATCGCGGCCGGCAATATCGGCTGCATCACGCAAATCGCCGCCGGCACCGCCATCCCGGTCGTGCATACGGTCGAATTGCTCGACTGGGCGACCGGCGGCCCGGTGCCGGAAGGGCTTGAGGAGATTGGAGCGGAAACGGCTCCGCAGCGTATAGCTTGAAGCGGCACTTTGTCGCGATGCGAACCGATTGGGAGGATTGTTATGGCAAAAGCGAAAAAACGGAAAACCAAAGTGAAGAAGGCAAAACGCGCCGTCGCCGCGCGCAAGGTAAAGAGCAAAAAGGGCAAGCGCCCAGTCAAGAAGGTCCTCCGCAAGACCAAGGCGGTAAAATCCAAGGCGAAGAAATCCGTCGCCAAGAAAGCGGCGCCGGCCAAGCCGAAGACCTACAAAATCCTCATGATGGGCGCGTCCTACGGCTCGCTGCTGGCCTCCAAAATTCTGTTCGGCGGCCACTCAATTCATCTGGTCTGCCTGCCGGCGGAAGCCGACCTGATCAACGCCGAAGGTTTCCGCGTGCGCATGCCCGTGCGCGGGCGCCCGGGCCCGATCGAGATCAATTCGCGCAGGCTGCCCGGCAAGGTGACGGCGGGCGGTGCGGCCGGCGTCAATCCCGCCGATTACGATCTGGTGGGCCTGGCGATGCAGGAGCCGCAATACCGCTCGCCCGGCGTGCGCGAACTGTTGGACGCAGTGGCGAAATCGCGCGTGCCCTGCATGTCGATCATGAACATGCCGCCGCTGCCTTACGTCAAGCGCATCCCCGGCCTTAATTACGATGCGCTCAAGCCGGCCTATACCGACCCGAGCGTGTGGGACAATTTCGATCCCGGCGCGTTGACGCTGTGCAGCCCGGATCCGCAGGCGATCCGCCCGCCGGAAGAAAAGGTCAACGTGCTCATGGTCACGCTGCCGACCAACTTCAAGGTCGCGCGCTTCAACAGCGCCAAGAGCACCGCCATCCTGCGCCAGCTCGAAAAGGAAATCGACGCGGTGCGCTTTGACGCGCCGGAAGGCAGGATCGAATTGCCGGTGAAACTGCGCGTGCACGACTCGATCTTCGTGCCGCTTGCCAAGTGGGCGATGTTGCTCGCTGGCAACTATCGCTGCATCACCGTGGACGGCATGCGCACCGCGCAAGAGGCGGTGCATTCCAATCTCGAAGAGGCGCGGTCGGTGTATAATTTCGTCAACGATCTGTGCGTGCGGCTCGGCGCCTCGCCGAACGATCTGGTGCCGTTCGAGAAATATGCCGCAGCTGCGCAGAGTCTGTCGCGTCCGGCTTCCGCCGCGCGTGCGCTGCAAAACGGTGCGCAAAATATCGAGCGCGCCGACAAGCTGGTGCAGTTGATCGCCCGGCAGAAAGGCCTCAGCCATCCGGTCATCGACGCCGGCGTTGCGCTGGTCGACTCGCGACTCGATGCCAACCGCAAGAAGGCGGCGGCCTGAACGGTCCCACCCGATTCCAGCCTTGGCGTCCGCCGTGAAGCCGGCGGGCGCCAATTTTATTTTGTTTCCAATACGATAGATTGGCCGCCTGCACTTATTCACAGGACCGGCGGCGGCGCCGCTCGTTCCTGGGCCAATTGGCCCGTTTCGGCCCGGCGCCGGTATGGGGATGACTTTCCCAAATCGAAAATTGTGACATTGCCGCAACAGTCCGGGTCTTTCTGTCGATAGACGGCTGAATCGCCTAAAAAGGCAGCAAATGCCGTAGTTTTTCGCTTGCCGTATGACGAGGATAGCGATGTAAATTTACCTCTAACAACGCTCGTATTTTTGCGTACGGAGCGGTCGCAGCCTGACTTGGTACGCAAGAGTGATGGGCAAATTGTATCGGCTGAATGTCGATCGAACCGAAAAGGGGCAGGGTCAATGAAAAAAGTTGTTTTGTCGGTAGTCGCGGCGCTGGCGTTCTCCGCGGCACCCGCGTTTGCGGCGGACATGCCGGTGAAAGCCGTCAAGGCTCCAGCCCCGGCCGAGACACCGAGTGTGTTTGATATCGCGTTCGGCACCGCATTCACCAGCGACTATATTCTGCGCGGTATTTCGCAGTCGGATCGTCGTGCGGCGGTGCAGGGCTACTTCGAAGGCGACTTCACCGGCATCAGCAACATCACGCTATATGCCGGCGTTTGGGGGTCGAGCCTGTTTAACGGTTTCGGCGCCAGCGCCGAATTCGACATCTCCGGCGGCGCCCGCTTCAGCTACGACAAGTTTGGCCTCGATGTCGGCTACGTCTACTACGAATATTCCGACTCCCACCCGGACTTCAGCTACGGCGAAGTCTACGCCAAGCCGTCGTACAAGGTCACCGACTGGCTGACCCTCAGCGGTTCGATCTTCTGGGGCGACAATTGGGGCAACACCGGCAATACCGCGACCTATTACACCGGCAACGTCGCAGTGGCGCTGCCGCCCGTGTTGCCGCTCGGAGTTACAGCGACGATCTCGGCTGAGATTGGCCGCCAGACTTTTGATTCGGCCATCGGCATCGACGATTACACCACCTGGAACGCGGGCGTTGCCTTCAACTACAAGGCTATGACGCTCGATCTTCGTTACTTCGATACGGACCTGAATGCGTCGGCTCCGAACAACGCCGCCCTGTGCGCCTTCAGCTCGAATGGCCGCACGACCTGCGATTCCGTGTTCGTGGCGACGCTCAAGTTCGACACCACGTTGGGAGCGCTTAAGTAAGCTGAATTTTCTTAAGTCAACTTCTGCCTCTTCGGCTGCAACTGGCGGCGGTTTCCCAAAGGAACCGCCGCCTGTTTGCGTTTTGCAGCCGCCATTCCGGTTTCGACGCGCCGGTCGTTGCGACGGGTCTCGTCCGCGGCAGGCCTTTTCCGCATCGCGCGCGGCGATCCTAAACCGCCGTCGTTGCGCCGCCCTCGCGCAGCCAATAGCGATCGGCCTCGCGGCTGAACGTCAGCCGGCGGCGGTGGAATGCGGCGAGCGTCGAACGGTGGCCGATCGACACAATGGTCGCGCGGCCAAGCTGCTGCTCAAGCAGATGATAGAGCGCGGCCTCGGCCGGCTCGTCGAGCGAAGCGGTGGCCTCATCCAGGAATAGGTAATCAGGCGCATGCAACAGTGCGCGGGCGATGCCGAGCCGCTGCTGCTCGCCGAGCGAGAGTATCCGATTCCAATGCGCCTCCTGCTCGATGCGCTTGGCGAGTTCCGGCAAGCCGACCGCGGCGACCAGTTCGGCAACGCGGGCGGCATCGAAGCTGCCGGGCTCGGCCGGATAGGCGACCGCTGCGGCCAAGGGCGCGATCGGAAAGTACGGCCGTTGCGGCAGGATCATCAGCCGGGCATTTTTCGGCACCGTGATCGTACCACTGCCGAACGGCCAGACGCCGGCCAGCGCGCGGAACAGCGTCGATTTGCCGGCACCGGATGGGCCGCTGACCAGTACGCGTTCGCCCGCACGAATCGAGATGTCGCTGGCGTTGACCAGCGGCACGCCGTTCGGCAGCCGAACCGCCAGATCCTTGAACGAGACGACGGCCGTATCGCCGGCCGCAACGCCGATGACCGGCGGCGTCACCGCAACGCTGCGCGCATTCGCCACCGAGCGATCGAAGCCGGACAGCCGCTCGATCACCGCCCGCCATTCCGCCAGATTGCGGTACAGATTCACGAATACCGACAGCGCTTCCTGCACGCGGCCGAAGGCATTGGCCGTCTGCATCAGGCCGCCAAGCTGGATGGCGTTGGCGAAATAGGCTGGGCTCACCATGACGAAAGGAAACACCACGGAGGCCTGTCCGTAGCTCGCGGTGAAAAAGGTGAGCTTTTTCTGCCGCGACATGATCGCCAGCCAATTGGCCACCACATTGCCGAACCGCATCAGCAGGCGGTCGCGTTCGGCGGGCTCGCCGTTAAGCAACGCGATCTGCTCGGAGTTCTCGCGCACCCGCACCAGATTGAAACGGAAATCGGCCTCGTAGCGTTGCTGCTGGAAATTGAGCGCGATCAGCGGGCGCCCGATCAAATGTGTGAACAAGGTGCCGATGCAGGCGTAGATCAATGCCGCCCACAGCAGATATCCGGGAATATTGAAATGCATTCCGAACAGATGCAGCGGCGCCGCCGCCGACAGCGACCACAGGATCATAAAGAACAGGAAGAGCGTGGCCGTGGAGTTGAGCAATTGCAGTCCGATGGTCAGCGTCAATGCGATGAATTGCGCGATGTCCTCGGAAATGCGCTGGTCCGGGTTGTCGGCGGCATCGCCCAACATTTGCATGCGGTAGTGATTGGCGCCTTCCAGCCAATGGTCGAGGTAGCTCCTGGTCAGCCAGCGGCGCCAGCGGATCTGGAGCCATTGATTGAGGTAGAGTTGATAGACCGCAAGCGCGATGTAGCAGGCGGCGAGCACACAGAAATATTCGAGCTGATAGACGAAGGCGTCCCAGTTCCGTTCCTGCAGCGCATTGTAGAATTTATTGTTCCACTCGTTGAGCAGCACCGTGATGGTGACGATCGACAGTTCGATCGCGATCACCGCCGCCAGCAGCAGGCGGGCGGCCCAGCGATCCTCCGAACCGAAATACGGCCTGGCAATTCGCCAGACCGTGGCGAGCGTCGAGAAAATGCCTCTCACGGGGGGTCTCCTGTTGCGGCGGACCGGCGAATGGGTGCGGGCCCCGCTATCTACTAATGGCTAATGGCGCGGGGATTCCGATCTATTTTTCCGGATTCGCATATAAAAAGGGCATATGCAGGGCTTCCCATTGCTGCCCAATGTTGCGTCCGGTCGCCGCACCCCGTACGATTATGTCCCAAGGGTTACCTGATCCGGACTGAGAAGTCGGGTCGCGGAATAAGACCCGACAAATAAGTGTTTAAGGGATAACAATCCAAGGGAGGGTAAGACAAATGGCTAAAAGCAAACTTTCTACGACTGCGACTCGCCGTAAATTCCTCGGCGGCGCCGCGGTTGCCGGCGTGGCGACCATCGCCATGCCGCAGGTCTCGCGCGCGCAGACCGTCACGCTCAAGATGCAGAGCGGTTTCGGCGCCACCGATATTCTTAGCGACTACGGCCGGGACTATGTCGCCAAGGTCAACACGATGGGCGGCGGCCGCTTGAAGATCGACTTTCTGAACTCCGGCGCCGTGGTCAAGCCGTTCTCAGTGATGGACGCGACCTCCTCGGGCGTGCTCGACGGCAACTACAGCGTGCCGGCTTATTGGTACGGTAAGCATCGCGCCGCGTCGCTGTTCGGCACCGGCCCGGTTTACGGCACGACCGCCAGCAACTTTATGGGCTGGTTCTACTACGGCGGTGGCGATGCCCTTTATCGCGAGCTGACCCAGGACATCCTCAAGCTCAACGTCGTGGGCTTTTACGTGTTCGCCATGCCGACGCAGCCGCTCGGCTGGTTCAAGAAGGAGATCCATGGTCCGGAAGACTTCAAGGGTCTGAAGTATCGCACCGTCGGTCTCGCTTCCAACGTCATGCAAGCGATGGGCGCCAGCGTCGCGCAACTGCCCGGACCGGAAATCCTGCCGGCCATGGAAAAGGGCGTCATCGACGCGTTCGAGTTCAACAACCCGACCTCGGATAGCCGTTTTGGCGCGCAGGACGTTGCCAAATACTATTATCTCGGCTCGTACCACCAGGCCTCGGAAGCCATCGAAGTCGTCTACAACAAGGCGAAGTGGGATGGCTTGGCCAAGGAGCAGCAGCAGATTCTCAAGATCGCCGGCATGGCGTCCAACTCGGACAGCATCTGGCGCGCGTGGGACATCTACTCGAAGGACCTGGATACGCTGATCACCAAGCACGGTGTGCATGTCAAGCGCACTCCGGAATCGATCTTTAAGGCGCAGCTTACGGCCTGGGACAAGGTCATCACCGAGATCAGCGCCGACGCGGCCCAGGGGCCGATGATCAAGAAAATCCTCGAAAGCCAGAAGGCTTGGGGCAAGCGCGTCGCCTTCTACAACATCAACAACGAAGCCGACTTCAAGTCTGCCTACGAGCACTACTTCGGTAAAATGAAGGTCTAAACAGCCGAAAGCGAATTCGCCGGGGCGGCCAAACTGCCCCGGCGGCTTTGCGCCTAGGACCAACTGGCGAGAATCCTCCGTGGAAAATTTTCTCCTGTTCATCGACCGTCTCAGTGCGGGCGTGGGCAAGGCGTTCGGCTGGTGCATCGTCGTGATGACGCTCGGCACCTGCTACGACGTGTTCATGCGTTACCTGCTGGCCGCCCCGACCAATTGGGCGTTCGATGTCAGCTATTTCATGTATGGCGCGCTGTTCATGATGGCCGGCGCCTACACGCTTTCGCGCAATGGCCATGTTCGCGGCGACGTTATTTACCGGCTATGGCCGTACCGGATACAGGCATCGATCGATCTGGTTCTCTATATCATCTTCCTCGCGCCGGGCTTTGCCGCTTTGTTTTATTACGGCATCCCCTACGCGCAGATTTCCTGGCAAATCCACGAGGTCAGCATTTACGCGCCGACCGGCGCGCCGGTTTATCCGCACAAGACGCTGATCCCGATCGCCGCTGCGCTGATGCTGTTCCAATGCCTGGCCGAGATCATTCGTTGCATCATCTGCATTCGAGATGGCGTGTGGCCGCAACGGCTGCATGACGTGGAGGAAATGGAGTCCGCGATTCTCGCCGAAGCGGCGGATCGCAAGCGTATCGAAGCCGAGATGCACGTGGGGACCGAGCGATGATGTTAACCAATCCCGAAATCGGGATGATCCAGCTCGGGGTCTTCATCATCATCATCCTTTTGGGCTTTCCGATCGCCTTCACGCTGGTGGCGATGGGAATCTTCTTCGGCTTCTACGCGATGGGCCCGCGGATTTTCGATTTGCTGGTCACCAATACCTATGACGTGATGTCGAACGACGTGCTGACCGCGGTGCCGCTGTTCCTGTTCATGGGCTACGTGGTCGAGCGCTCGAACATCCTCGACCGGCTGTTCTATTCGATCCAGATGGCGGCCCGCCGGCTGCCCGGCGCGCTGGCGGTGGCGACGCTAATCACCTGCGCGCTGTTTGCCACCGCCACCGGCATTGTCGGCGCGGTGGTGACGCTGATGGGCCTTTTGGCGTTCCCCGCCATGCTGAAGGCCGGCTACGACACCAAGCTGGCGGCTGGCGTGGTCTGCGCCGGCGGCTGCCTCGGCATCATGATACCGCCCAGCGTGCTGCTGATCCTTTACGGCGCCACCACCTCGGTTTCCGTCGTCCAGCTTTACGCCGCGGCCTTTATCCCCGGCTTTATGCTGGCGAGCCTGTATGTCGTCTACGTCGTGGCGCGCGCGGTCATCGATCCGAGCCTATGCCCAAGGCCGAAGGAATTGGAACGGCCAATACCGTTTTCCGAAGTGTCCTGGGCGCTCCTGACCTCGTTCTTTCCGCTCGCTATCCTGATCCTGTCGGTGCTGGGCGCGATCCTGATGGGTCTGGCGACACCGTCGGAAGCAGCGGCGGTCGGCGCGGCCGGCTCGATCATTTTGGCCGCCGTTTACAAGTCGCTTACCTTCCAGCGGCTGAAGGAAGCGGTCTACCTGACCGCCCGCACCTCGGCGATGGTCTGCTACCTGTTCATCGGCTCGTGGACCTTCTCCTCGGTGTTTTCCTATCTTGGCGGCCATGAGGTCATCGAACACTGGGTGCTGGCCGCGCATTTGAGCTCCACCGGATTCCTCATCGTCGCGCAGTTCATCATCTTTCTGCTCGGCTGGCCGCTGGAATGGACCGAGATCATCATCATCTTCGTGCCGATCTTCCTGCCGCTGCTCAAGACCTTCCACATCGATCCGCTGATCTTCGGCATTTTGGTCGCGCTCAACATCCAGACCTCGTTCAATACCCCGCCGATGGCGATGGCGGCTTATTACCTGAAGGGTGTGGCGCCGCCGCACGTGAAGCTGACCGAAATCTTCGCCGGCGCGCTGCCGTTCGTGTTCATGGTGTTCCTGTCGATGGCGCTGGTCTACATCTTCCCCGGCATCGCGCTGTGGCTGCCCAGTAAGATTTATCACTGATGACAGACGCTGCCGAACTGGCAGGACTGAGCGCGGTGGAAGCCGCCGAGCGGATCGCCGGCGGCAACATCAGCGCGGAAGAATATATCGGCGCGTGTCTGGAACGCATCGAAGCGGTCGACGACAAGGTGCGCGCCTTCGCTCACATCGATCCAAACGAGGCGTTGACGCAGGCGCGCGTTCTCGATGAGCGCCGCCGCAACGGAGAGCCGACCGGCCCGCTGCACGGCATTCCGGTCGCCATCAAGGACATCTTCGATACCGCGGATTATCCGACCGAATGCGGCTCGGCCCTGCTCAAGGGGCGCCGGCCGATGCGCGACTGCACGGCAGTGGCGCGGCTGCGCGAGGCTGGCGCGGTGATTATCGGCAAGTCGGTCACCACCGAATTCGCCTATTTTACGCCCGGCCCGGCGCGCAATCCGCACGATCTCGAGCGCACGCCCGGCGGCTCGTCCTCGGGCTCGGCGGCGGCGGTGGCCGCCGGCATGGTGCCGCTGGCCATCGGTTCGCAGACCAACGGCTCGATGATCCGCCCGGCATCCTTTTGCGGCATCTACGGCGTCAAGCCGACGCACGGCACCATCTCGCGGCACGGCGCCTTGATCCTGTCACGCGCGCTCGACCATGTCGGCGTCTTCGCACGCTCGCTCGCCGATACCGCCCTGATTCTCGACGTGTTGGCCGGCTACGATCCGCAAGATGCCGATACGCGGCCGGTCGCGGCGCCGGCATTTCTCGAAACGATGGCCGACGAACCGCCGTTGCCGCCGCAATTCGCCTTCGTGCGCACGCCGGTCTGGGACAAGGCCGATGCGCAGACGCGCGCGGCATTCGAGGCTTTCGTCGCGCAACTGGGTAGCGCGGCCGTGACTGTCGATCTGCCGGACGCCTTTGCGGCGGCATGGGACGACCAGCGCGTCATCATGGCCGCCGACATGGCCCATAATCTCGGCGAAACGGTCGATCGCGGCGGCGAAGTCGCGAGCAAGATGCTGCGCGATCTTATCGCCGAGGGCCGCCAGGTGAGCGCGGTACGTTATCTGGCGGCGCGCGATGGCGCGCGGCGCTATGCCGCCGGCATTACCGAAATCTTCAAGCAGTACGACGCTATCCTGACCCCGGCGACCGTCGGCGTGGCGCCCAAGGGCACCGCCACCGGCAGCCCGATGTTCTGCTCGCTGTGGTCGCTGACCGGCCTGCCGGCGCTAACTTTGCCGCTGCTCAGCGGCGAGGACGGCATGCCGCTCGGCGTGCAGCTCGTGGGCCCGGCCGGCGATGATGCGCGGCTGCTGCGCACGGCGAACTGGTTGATTAACAAGTTGGGATAATCGCTCCGGTCAATCGAAGCGGGTTGCGTTATTTCTTGTCGGGTTTGAAGACCGGCTTCCAATCGTCGCCCCAGAAACCCCACAGCATCAGCACGAGGCCGGCGATCACGCAAATCCACAGCGGCAACGCGGCCAGCTTGGCGGCGATCAAAAACAAATAGCCGATCATGATGATCGCGCCGATTGCCGCCGTGATTGCGTCTGCCATGCCGTCCTCCAAAGACTAGGCGCGCATATTAGCCCGGCGCACAGCGGCGTGCCACCGCTATTTACGCCGGCGGCGGTGCGCCGAGGTGCTGCTTGAAGAAGGCGATGCTGCGGTTCCAGGCCAGATCCGCCGCCTGCTTGTCGTAACGGCTGCTGGTATCGTTGTTGAAGCCGTGATTGACGTTCGGGTACATGTAAATCGTGTACTGCTTGTTGTTGGCCTTGAGCGCCGCCTCGTAGGCCGCGATCCCCGCATTCACGCGCTGATCGAGCCCGGCGTAATGCAGCAGCAGCGGCGTGTTGATGGCCCTGACCTGATCGGCCGGCACCTGCACCCCGTAATAGACCACGCCCGCTTTCAAATCCGGCGCCAGCACGGCAACACGGTTGACGATGCCACCACCCCAGCAGAAGCCGACGGCGCCGATATTACCGGTCGACTCCGGATGCCGCTCCAGGAATGGCACCGCGGCGGCAATGCGGCGAGCGGTCTCGTCGGCGTTGAGCGTGCCGATCATTTCTCGCGCCTTGTCCTCGTCGGCCGGCGTGCCGCCGAGCGGGGAGAGCATGTCCACTGCTAGGCTGAGGAATCCCGCGAGCGCAAGGCGGCGCGCGATTTCCTGGATATGCGGATTGAGCCCGCGGTTCTCATGGATGACGATAACGCCCGGTCGCCGTTGTTTTGATTTGAGCCGCGCCAGATAGCTACTGACAGGCGTGCCGGCCGCGTCGTACGACACCGTTTCGATGGCGAGCCGCGTATCGTCGGGGGCAACCACCGCCGCGCGCGCATAGTCGTTCTGCAACAGCGGCAGCAGCGCCAGCGCGGCCGCGCTCGACCCGGCAATTTCGCCGAGCCGGTCGAGAAATTCGCGGCGGTTGATGCCGCCATGGGTGAAGCGGTCGTAGAGATCGATGATGCGATGGTCCATGGGACTGTTCCGGCGGGGCGTAGTGCAAGGTTAGCACACCGCGCCGCGGCGAAAATTCCGGTCTGCGAGCGCGCGTGCCAAGAAAAAGGGCGCAGCCGAAGCCGCGCCCTTGGATAGCATTTGCGCCGTGCGGCGGGCTTACATCATGCCGCCCATTCCGCCCATTCCGCCGCCCGGCATCGCCGGGGCCGGCTCCTTCGGCAGTTCGGCGACCATCGCCTCGGTGGTCACCAGCAGGCCGGCGACGGAGCCCGCATCCTGCAATGCGGTGCGTACCACCTTGGCCGGATCGATGATGCCGGCCTTGACCATGTCGACATATTTTTCCGTCTGGGCGTCGAAGCCGTAGGTCTCGGAATTTTCGTCCATGATCTTGCCGACCACGATCGAGCCCTCCACGCCGGCATTCTCGGCGATCTGGCGGATCGGGGCTTCCAGCGCCTTGAGCACGATGTTGATGCCGGCCTGCACGTCCGAGTTCTCGTCGTGGATACGGCCGACCGCCTTCTTGGCGCGCAGCAGCGCGACGCCGCCGCCCGGCACGATGCCTTCCTCGACCGCGGCGCGAGTGGCGTTGAGCGCGTCCTCGACGCGGTCCTTCTTCTCCTTGACCTCGATCTCGGTCGCCCCGCCTACGCGGATCACCGCAACGCCGCCGGCAAGCTTGGCCAGCCGCTCCTGCAGCTTCTCCTTGTCGTAGTCGGAGGTGGTCTCCTCGATCTGCGCCTTGATCTGGGCAACGCGCGCCTCGATGTCGGCCTTCTTGCCGGCGCCGTGCACGATGGTGGTCTTCTCCTTCTCGATGATGACCTTCTTGGCGCGGCCGAGCATGGCCGTGGTCACGTTCTCGAGCTTGATGCCGAGGTCCTCGGAGATGAGCTGGCCGCCGGTCAGGATGGCGATGTCTTCCAACATGGCCTTGCGGCGGTCGCCGAAGCCCGGCGCCTTGACGGCCGCCACTTTGAGGCCGCCGCGCAGCTTGTTGACCACCAGCGTGGCAATCGCCTCGCCTTCCACGTCTTCGGACAGGATCAGCAGCGGCTTGCTGGTCTGCACCACCGCTTCCAAGAGCGGCAGCATGGACTGCAGGCCGGACAGCTTCTTCTCGTGCAGGAGGATATAGACGTCCTCCAATTCGGCGATCATCTTCTCGGCATTGGTGATGAAGTAGGGCGAAATATAGCCGCGGTCGAACTGCATGCCCTCGACGATCTCGACCTCGGTCTCCATCGCCTTGGCTTCCTCGACCGTGATGACGCCCTCGTTGCCGACCTTCTGCATGGCCTTGGCGATCATGCTGCCGATGGTGGCATCGCCGTTCGACGAGATGGTGCCGACCTGGGCGATTTCCGCCGAGGAACCGACGACCTTGGCGCGCTTCTCGATGTCCTTGACCACCGCTTGCACCGCGATGTCGATGCCGCGCTTCAAATCCATCGGATTCATGCCGGCGGCAACCGACTTGGCGCCTTCCTTGACGATCGCGGCGGCCAGAATGGTGGCGGTGGTGGTGCCGTCGCCGGCGGTATCGTTGGTCTTCTGCGCGACTTCGCGCACCATCTGCGCGCCCATGTTCTCGAACTTGTCCTCGAGCTCTATTTCCTTGGCGACGGTGACGCCGTCCTTGGTGATGCGCGGGGCGCCGAACGACTTGTCGAGCACGACGTTGCGGCCTTTCGGGCCGAGCGTGACTTTCACCGCATTCGAGAGAATCTCGACGCCGCGCAGCATGCGGTCGCGCGCGTCGACGGCGAATTTGACTTCCTTGGCAGCCATTTTAGTTCACTCCAATGGTTTCTATTTCGGGATCAGGCGATCACGCCCATGATGTCGGACTCCTTCATGATCAGGAGCTCCTCGCCGTCGAGCTTGACCTCGGTGCCCGACCACTTGCCGAACAGCACCTTGTCGCCGGTCTTCAGGTCGATGGGGATCAGCTTGCCGGCTTCATCGCGGCCGCCCGGGCCGACGGCGATGATCTCGCCCTGGCTCGGCTTCTCTTGCGCGGTGTCGGGGATAATGATGCCGCCCTTGGTCTTTTCTTCGGCGGTGATGCGACGCACGACGATGCGGTCGTGCAGGGGACGAAATTTGGTTTTGGCCATGGGTTCCTCGTGGCGTTTCTTGCGCGTGCGTTTACCGGAAAGTGTCGATTTTCTAAGCCCTTAGCACTCCCTAACCGAGACTGCCAAATGCTGCCCGGGACATATGGCCTTAAGTCCGGAGTGTCAAGCTAGCCCACGAGTTTGATGACGCTGTCGATGAACAGCCGCAATCCCGCCAACCCCACCAGCAGGTAGCACCAGAAATACAGCCGCCGTTCGTCCAGGCGGTCATGCAGGCGTTTGCCGGCCCAGACGCCGAGCGGCACTGCCGGCATCAGCGCCACCGCCATCAGCAGCACGCGCAGGTCCCTGACGCTGAGCCAGAGGTAGAGCGCGAGCTTGATCGTATTGCTGGCCAGGAACAGCGCGATCATGGTGCCGGCAAAGACCGACTTCGGCAGCCCACGCGGCAGCAGATAATAGGCGATCGGCGGGTTGCCGCCGTGCGAGATGAAAGTGGTGAAGCCACACAAGCCGCCGCAGACCAGCGCCAGCGCGGGATTGACCGGCGTATGGCCGGCGGGCGCCGCGCGGTCGCGCAGGAAATAGCGCGCTGTGAACCATAAGATGACGATGGAAATGCCGAGCGCGACGATCCTCGGATCGACCTCGGCGACGAACAGTGCGCCGAGACAAAGCCCGGCGAAAACGCCCGGCACCAGCCACTTCAGATCGGGCAGCGACCAGGTGCGCGGCGGGTAGGCCCAGACCGTGAAGGGGTCGGAGGCCGATACGATCGGCGCCATCATGAAGGTGGCGGTGACTGGATCGACGACGAGCGCCAGCAGCGGCACGCCCAGAATTGCCAACCCACCGCCGAATGCGCCACGGCCCAGGCTGATGAGGAAAATCGCCGGGATACCAATGAGATAGAATAGGGGGTCTGTCGGCATGGAGACGCCGGTTTGGGGCGGCCGTTATAGCAGATCGGCGGCAACCTGCTTGCGCTGTTCGCTATTGCCCCGCAAAGTCGCCCTCGACGGTGCCGGAGGACACTAAATGAACCATCCCAATCGACCTAGTCTGTCGAAAGTCGTGGTCGTAGCTTTGTTCGCGCTCGCTTTAGCCGGCTGCGCCACCGGCGGCGGTCCACAACCAGCCGGCGAGCCGCAACCGGCGCCGGTTCCGTTGCTGCCGCCGGCCTTCCCGCCGCAGGATATCGTCGGAAGCTGGGGGCTCGCCGCCTACCACAAAGACGAAGACCGCGAGCGCATCGAAGTGGCCGCGGCCAATCAGTGCAAGCAGCCTTATGTCATCACGCTCGGGGCCGGCGGCGGCGTCATGATGCATCTCGCCGACCAGGCGACGCCGAGCGAGCTGCGCCTGAAAGGCGCGCCCGGCGGCAAGACCTTTATCGGCCCGGAAGGCGCGCCCGGCGGCATGCAAGATCGCGAAGTGGTTTCGTTCAACGGCCGCGTGCTGATCCTGCACTGGGTCGACCCGGAGGTGCAGGCCCGCTACGGCTCCATGGTCTATGTCCGCTGCCCGCCGGAAGGTGCCAAGAAGCCGGCCCGGTCGAAGGGCAAGGCCAAGCCGAAGCCGAAAGCAAAACCGAAACCCAAGCCGGCCCAATGACGACACCGTTGTCATTGCCGGGCTTGGCCCGGCCATCCATGATGACTTTTGTCGACGGCAATTTTTTCGTTAGGTGATCGTTCATGGCCACTCATCATGGATGCGCGGGCCAGACCCGCGCATGACCCAGGCCGTGTGAGCCCCATGCCAACGCCCCGTGAATTCATCGACGGCCCCTGGCGCGCGGTGCCGGTGCTCGGCGTCACCCAGATCTTGTCCTGGGGAACGATCTTCTACACGCCGGTGCTGATTGTGCCGCTGATTGCGGCCGAGCGGGGCTGGTCGATGTCGTTCGCCATGGGTGGCTTCTCGGTGGGGCTGTTGGCCGCAGGCCTGAGCGCGCCCTTTGTCGGCCGCTCGATCGACCGCTTCGGCGGCCATGTGGTGATGACCGTGGGCTCGCTGATCGGCGCGCTGGGCTTAGTCCTGATCGGTCACGCCGCCGACCCGGTCAGCTATCTCGCGGTGTGGCTGGTGCTCGGCGTCGCCATGGCGGCGAACCTGTACGATTCCGCATTTGCAACGCTCGGCCGCATTTTCGGATCCGGCGCGCGCTCGCCGATCACCGCGCTGACGCTTGCCGGCGGCTTTGCCTCGACCGTGAGCTGGCCGGCCACGCATTTCCTGCTAGAGGCGGTCGGCTGGCACAGCACTTATCTCGCCTATGCCGCGCTGCTCGCCTTCGTCTCCGCGCCGCTGCATGCCTTGGCGCTGCCGCGCAGCCGCTTCGAGGCAGACGTAAAGCCGGCGGGCGACATCGCGGCGGCACCGGCGGTGCTGCCGCCTTATGGATTGCCGTTCATTCTGGTGGCGTCGGCATTCGCGACCTATGCCTTCGTTCCCTCCGGCCTGTCCGCGCATCTGCTGGCGATCTTCGCGCGGTCTGGCATCGATGCCGGAACCGTGGTGTGGATCGGCGCGCTGTTCGGGCCGGCGCAGGTCGGCGCGCGGCTGATCGAATTCGCTTTCGGCCGCAACTTGCATCCCTTGTGGGTGGCGCGTTTTGCGCTGTCGGTGCTGCTCTGCGCCTTCGCCATGTTGGCACTGCTCGGCATGTCGGTGCCGGTGGCGGCGGCCTTCGCGCTGTTGTTCGGCGGCGCCAACGGCCTCGTGACCATCACGCGCGGTGCAGTCCCGCTGGCGCTATTCGGCGCCTCCGGCTATGGGCGCCTGATGGGCCGGCTCGCCGGTCCGTTCCTGCTGGTGCAGGCGGCAGCGCCGCTGGTGATGGCGTTTGTGGTGGATCGCGCCTCCGATCCGGCGGCGCTGGCGCTCGCCGCCTGCTTCGTCGCCGCGGCGCTGGTCTGCTTTGTTCTGATCCGGCGGCCGACTTAAGATTGGCGCATGATCTTGTCCGACCTTGCTTCGCCCGCCGAAGCGGGCTTCGCGAAGGTGGGAAACCGGTTGCCATCCCGGATCAGGTCCGGGACGGGCTTTTTCGACTTCATGCGCTAGCCGAACATCGCGTCGATATCGTTCTGATTGGTGTGGCCGGAAGCGCCGTCGAGGCGCGGGCCGTTGATGAGCCCGCGGTCCGGTGACGGCGTGGTGGCGGCGGCAACGACCGCCTCGCCGTTATGACGGTCGAGCATGGCTTCGACCCGGTCCTCAATCATGTTCAAGGTCTCGATCACGTGGCCGATACGCTGACCGCTGAGATCCTGGAAATTACAGGCCTCGTAGATTTTCACCACGTGATCCTGGATGTCCTGGGCGAGGCCGCGCCCGTAATCGGTCTTCGGCGCGGCGGCGAGCGCCCTGGCGGCATCGTCGATTACCTCGGCCGATTTAAGAATCTTCACCGTGGCCTTTTCCATGCCCTCGACCGCGGCGCCGAGCTTGCCGGCGGCGTGCGCCATGCGGCGCTCTTGGCCGTCGCCGATCAGCGCGGCAAGTTCGCGTATGTTGTAGGCGACGGCGTCGTTGAGCAATGCGAGTTCGCGCTTTAAGGCTTGTACGCTGCCGTCGGCTGCATCCGGCCGCCCGGCATTCGTTTTCGGCGGTTTGGAATCTGCAGGTTTATCGAATGGCGTGGCCGCTGCCGCCCGCACTGCCAAGCGGGCACCGAACATCCGCTCGACACGGAAAACCTTGCGCTGCACGCCACGCCCCCTCGCATTTCGACATTTTGTTTCTATCAGAGTGGCTTGTTTCTATCAGAGCGGCGATTAACGCCGCGTTTCGGTTGTGGCGCACCCGCGACAGGCGAAAATCGAAACCTGGCGTTTACCATGACGTTTCGCATTTTACGAAAAAATTAACTCTAACGCGACGAAGCGGGCATCGCGGCGCGGCAATGCCGTGCCTACGCCTCGAGATTTACCAATCGGTGTTGCTTTCGCACTGTACTGCGGATCGTGCGACGAAACGCGTTCATGAGTCCGTCGATGCAGCGTTCGATCCTTGCAGGCTTCGTCATCGTGCTTTGCGCCGGCAGCGCCGCCATGGCGCAGCAAATTCCGTCCGGCTACGCGATGCCGTCGACGCCGCCCCTGGTGGTGGTGGCGCAGCCGCCGCAGATGCAGGCCAATATGGGCGGCGGCTTCATCCAATACCTGTTCGGCGAGGATGCGAGCCCGCCGCCCGCGCCGCCGCCGGTGTTCTACCCTTACGCCGCGCGCGGCCCGCAGCCGGTCCTCGCCAGCACCGGTCCGGCGGTCAACCCGGCGCTGGAGCAGCGGCCGCCCGGTTTCGAGATCGATCCGCGCTATTTGCGCCAGCGGGTCGATTATCAAACCGCGGAAACGCCCGGCACCATCGTGATCGATACGCCGCACCACTTCCTCTATCTGGTCGAGGAGGGAGGCAAGGCGATGCGCTACGGCATCGGCGTCGCGCGCCCCGGCTTTACCTGGTCGGGCGAGCACAAGGTTTCCGCCAAGAAGGAATGGCCGGATTGGGTGCCGCCCGACGAGATGCTGCAGCGCCAGCCCAATTTGCCGCATTTCATGCCCGGCGGTCCGGACAATCCGCTCGGCGCGCGCGCGCTTTATCTCGGCTCCACGCTCTACCGCATCCACGGTTCGAACGAGCCCTGGACCATCGGCCACAATGTCTCGTCCGGCTGCATCCGGTTGCGCAATGCCGACGTGATCGATCTTTACGCGCGCGTGAAGATCGGCACCAAGGTCGTGGTGCTCTAATTCCGGCTCACGCGCTGGCCGGTACTGCCAGTTCTATTCCGTGCGCGGCCAGCAGCTTTGGAAAATCTTCGGAACCGAAATAGGCGAATTCCCTTTCGCGCTGGTGCGTGAGCGGATCGAGCCGCTTGAGCTCGGCATCGACCAAGCCGGGATGACACATGACCAATCCGCCATCCGGCAGACGGCTGAGGAAACGCGGGAAGGTCGCGGCAATATCCGTCTTGAAATCATAGGCGCCGGCAAAGGCCGGATTGGTGGCGACACCGAGCCGCCGCGCCTTGCGGCGAAACGCCACGCTCAAGACGTCGAGCAGCAACTCCTTGGCGACGTGTACACGCTTGGCCGAGCGCGCACGACCGCACTGCCTGACCCAGGCCGCGGGCGCAGCCTGCGCGGCCACCTTGAGCACGGCGTCGCGTATTTGCGGAAACAGGTGCACGTGCTGGTGGCCATCGATGAAGTCGGGCGGCCGGCCGAACGCCATGACAAAGGCTTCGACCTGCGTCGCGATCTCGATCAGCAGCCGTTCGCTCCGCAGCCGGCGCGCGAGGGCCGCGCGCATCAATTTCTGCAGCGGCGGGAAATGGCCGCGGCTGAGCGGTGCAAAGCCCGCGCTCAGCGGCTTGAACGGTGCGGTCAGCGTGACGTGCAAGCCGAGCGCGGCGCGTTGTTGTCCCGAATTGAGCGTGGCGAGCGCGTCGGCCTCTTCTGTATTGAAATGCGGTGCCGCCACCATCACCGAAGTGGCGTTGATCCGTCCGCGCAGGATCAATTCGCGGATGGCGGCGTTGACGCCAGGGGAAATGCCGTAATCGTCGGCGCACAGCCAGATGCGGCGGCGACCGCTTGGCACGTTTGCCTTACTCGGCCGCGCGCGCGGACGCCGGCCGCGGCTTCGCCGGCTCCTTGGCCGAATTGGCTGCGCTCTTCACGCTGTGTTCGGCAACGAAATAGACCGGGCGCGCCTTGATCTCGGACAACAGTTTGCCGACATATTCGCCGAGCACGCCGATCATGATCAGCTGCACACCGCCGAGCACCATCAGGCCGACCACAACGGAAGGATAGCCGGGTACGTCCTGACCGAACAGCAGCGTCTGCAAGATGATCCAGCTGCCGAACAGCAATGCGCTCGCCGCGAGCAGCAGCCCGAGCACGCTGGCAACGCGCAGCGGCGCCACCGTAAAAGAGGTGAGGCCCTCGATCGAAAGCCCGATCAGGGTCCAGACGTTCCACGTGGTCTTGCCGTGAGCGCGCGCGGCCGGCGTGTAATCCACGCGTGTTTGGCGGAATCCGATCCAACTCGACAGGCCTTTGAAAAAGCGGCTGCGTTCGGGCATTTGGCGCAGCGCCGCCGCCGCGCGCGGCGACAGCAGGCGGAAATCGCCGGCGTCCTCGGGGATTTTCTGCCGTGCCCCCAAGTTGATCAGCGCGTAGAACCAATGCACGCCGAAGCGGCGCAGCCAATGTTCGTTCTCGCGGTGCGCCTTGGCGGTAAAGACCACGTCGTAGCCGTCGTCGAACCAGCGCGCCACCAGCGTCTCGACCAGGTCGGGCGGATGCTGGCCGTCGCCATCCATGAACAGCACGGCGCCGAGCCGGGCATGGTCGAGCCCGGCGAGCAGGGCTGCTTCCTTGCCGAAATTACGCGACAGCGTGACGACTTGGACGTCGAGCGGATCGGCGATAAGCGATTGGGCGATCTGATTGGTCTGATCGCTGCTGCCGTCGTCGACATAAATGACTTCGGTAGCGAGGTCGCGCTTGACCTTGAGCCAGCGCGCGACTTCGGCGATGCGCTCATGTAGGGCGGCGAGGCCCTTGGCCTCGTTGAACAGCGGCACCACGATCGACAGGCCGGGCGCCGGCGATCGCGTCGCGCGGGTGGTGGATTTGGCCGATTTCGCCGCCATTTCGCGTTGACCCGTTGGTAACGGCGCGATCTATAGCGCATGGGACGTGCGCTGTCGCGTCCGCCTTAAAATGCTATGAACCGACGATGATTCCGGCGCCCCTGCAGAATATTATCGACCGTCTTACCGTGGCCTGGCACGAGCGCGCCATCGCGCTCAAGGCGATCAGCTTCGGCCTGGTCGGGGTCGTCAATACGTCCATCGATTTCAGCGTGTTCTGGACTACGGCCCGCTATCTGGGCTGGCCGCTGGTGCCCGCCAATGTGCTGGCCTGGCTGGTGGCGGTGACGTTTTCCTACATGTTGAATTCCATCATCACCTTCGGGCCGGAATCGGGCCGCGTGTTGCGCTGGCGCGACTATGCGGCCTTCGCCGCTTCCGGCGTCGCCGGCATGGTGGCGAGCACCGCGACGCTGGTGGCGTTGTCCTATGTGTTGCCGGTTCTGGTGGCCAAGCTGCTGTCGATCGCGGTGAGCTTCGTGGTCAATTTTTCGCTCTCGCATTTCGTGGTGTTCAAGGCGCGCAAACCGCGCGCATGATCGCGAAAAGCGGCAACCGGTTTTCCGCCTTCGCGAAGCCCGCTTCGGCGGGCAAAGCAAGGTCGGACAAGATCATGCGCAAACCAAGTCGAGTTGGAGTTGAACGATGCAGTACGACGACAATCTGACGGCCAAGCGGGCAAGCTTCGTCAGCCATCTTGAATGCGCGATGACTGGCGAGCGTCATGAGGCCGATCAGATCCACAATCTTTCTCGCGCCGGCAAGCCTCTCTTGGTGCGCTACGATCTTGCCGGGGTCGCCAAGGCGCTGAGCAAGGAGAAGCTCGCCGCGCGCGCGCCCGATCTGTGGCGTTATCGCGAACTGCTGCCGGTGCGCGATTCTGCCAACATCGTCAGCCTGGGCGAAGCGATCACGCCGCTGGTCCGCATGGCGAAACTGCAAGCCAAGCTCGGCGGCGGCGAAATCCTGGTGAAGGACGAAGGCCGGCTGCCGACCGGTTCGTTCAAGGCGCGCGGACTGGTGATGGCGGTGTCGATGGCAAAAGCGCTCGGCATCAAGCATATGGCGATGCCGACCAATGGCAATGCCGGCGCGGCGCTTGCGGCCTATGCCTCGCATGCCGGCATCAAGACCACGATCTTCTGTCCGGAGGACACGCCGGAGGTGAACGTCAGCGAAATCGCGCTGCAGGGTGCCAGTGTCTACCGCGTCAATGGCCTGATCGACGACTGCGGCAAGATTGTCGGCGAAGGCAAAGCCAAAGTCGGCTGGTTCGATACCTCGACCCTGAAAGAACCGTATCGGATCGAGGGCAAGAAAACGATGGGCCTCGAACTTGCCGAGCAGCTCGATTGGAACGTGCCGGACGTGATTTTTTATCCGACCGGCGGTGGCACTGGCCTGATCGGCATGTGGAAGGCTTTTGCCGAGCTGGAAGCGATCGGCTTCATCGGCAAAAAACGCCCGCGCATGGTGGCGGTGCAGGCTTCCGGCTGTGCGCCGATGGTGAAGGCGTTCGAGGCCGGCGAGGAGCACGCGCCGCGCTGGGAGAATGCGCACACCATCGCCTCGGGCATCCGCGTGCCGCAGGCGATCGGCGATTTTCTCATTCTGCGCGCGGTGCGCGAGAGCGGCGGCTTCGCCATCGCGGTCGAGGACGAGGCGATTCAAGCGGCGCTCGATGAGATGGCGCGCGAGGAGGGGTTTCTGCAATGTCCGGAGGGCGCCGCCACCTACGCCGCCTATAAGCAGAGTCTCGCCTCCGGCCGCGTCAAGAAAAGCGATCAGGTGGTGCTGTTCAACTGCGCGAGCGGGCTGAAATATCCGCTGCCCAGGATCGAGCGCAAGCTCGACCGGCATAAGCCGATCGATTACGCGGCGCTTTAGCCGCCCCAGTGCCCCGGTGCGCCGCTGATCCGGGGTCCAACTTAATATTGCATTTAAGAAATCGACGGCGGCGCGCGTTTCGCCGTCGGCCTGTACGCTGCGGCCGATCGTCGAGTACCTGGGCTGGGGAGCAGCGAACTCGGCCTAGCCCTCGCGTTGTACCAGGTCGTGTCGGCGGCCGCGACGCTCTCGCCGGCTTGCTGGCCGAGAGCGCCGGTCCGCGGCTGGTGCTGGGCGGCAGTCTGCTAGTCTGCGTCATCGGCATCGGCCATGATGAGCTGGATGGCGGCACCCAGGCATGCGCTCGGCGCTGTTACGGCGTCGTCTTTGTCGCTCATCCGCGACGTCGGCGTCACTGGCGCCAGTCTTGGAGATGGTGGCGTGCGCCATCCAGCGTCGTAGCAGCTTCGCCAGTGCGGTGGTCATGTCGGGCCAGTGCGCCGGCCAGTTCGTGCTGCACGCCGCGCTGCCGGCAATCCTTATGACGGGCACCTGGCGCACCGTGTCTATCTGTGGCGCGGCGTTGCCTATCAAGCGCTGCTGCCGCTGTTGATCGGCGCACATGCCGAAGGCCACGCCGCTGCTATCTCAAGGTAGAACCACCGGTCGACGCCGCCGACGCTATTCAGGCCGCCTCGCTCTCGGCTAATTCTTGTGTACTGATCGTCATCTACGCGATGTGCGGGCTTCGACGATTTCTTCGAGCTGGGTCCCGGGTCTACAGCGCACCACTTCGTGCTGCGCTGCGCCCGCGACACAAACCTCGATTACAACCCTGCTTCCAGCTTGGCGTAGAGCGGGTTGTCCTTCGAGAACACGTAATCGAGATCAGCCACCGCCACCGCTTCGGCGCCGTTGTCGCGCAGAAAACTGGTGAGCGCGTAGACCTGACCCGGCGGGCAATGCAGCGTCAGCATGCCCGATGAGGTCGGTCCGCCGAACGGCGTGACCACGCCGAATTTTTCCTTGGCGCTTTCCACCAGCCGCGCGTCGCAGGCGGCAAAGCGCGCGCGCACCTCGCGGAAGGCGCGCGCCCGCTGCTGCGCGGCCACGCGATCCAATATCACCCGCGCGGTCTCGCGCGTGCCGGCATCCCAAGCAGCGCCGCGCGCGGCCACCAGATTGGCCTGCGAGCGCAGGATGATGCCGTCCTCGACGACTTTCAGCCCATTGGCGGCAAGCGTCGCGCCCGAGGTGGTGATGTCGACGATCAGCTCGGCGCTGCCGGCGGCGGGCGCGCCTTCGGTCGCCCCCGAACTCTCGACGATGCGATAGTCGAGGATGCCGTGGGCGGTGAAGAAGTCGCGCGTCAGATTGATGTATTTGGTCGCCACCCGCATCTTGCGGGCGTGATGATGACGGAACGAGGTGCCGACGTCGTCGACATCGGCCATGGTGCGCACGTCGATCCAGGCCTGCGGCACCGCCACCACCACGGTGGCGTAGCCGAAGCCGAGCCCTTCGATCAGCACCACTTTGCTGTCGGCGTCGGGGATCATCTCGCGCACGAGATCTTCGCCGGTGACGCCGAAATGCACGGCGCCGGCCGCGAGCTGCCCGGTGATCTCGGAAGCCGACAGATAGGCGACCTCGACGCCGTCGAGCCCGGCAATGGCGCCACGGTAATCGCGCGCGCCGCGCGGCTTGATGAGCGCCAGGCCTGAGCGCGCGAAGAAGGCTTCGGCGTTTTCCTGCAAGCGGCCTTTCGCCGGCACGGCGAGTACGAGCGCGCTCATGCCGCGCCTCCGTAGACGCCGAGCCGCTCGATCCAGACCGCGAAGCCGACCGCCGAAATCGGCGCAGGCGAGCCGAGCCGGCTGAACAGCCCGTCATAGCGCCCGCCGGCGACCAGCGGATCGCCGGTGCGCGCCGGATCGGTCAGCTCGAACACGAAGCCGGTGTAGTAATCGAAGCCGCGCCCGAAGGCGGTGGAAAAGCGCACGCGCTTTAAATCGATGCCGCGCGCGGCGAGGAAGCCGGTGCGGCTTTCGAACAGGTCGATGGCGGGCGCCAGCGCCTGGAACATGTTGGCCTGTTCGGCGAATGTGCACAGTTCCGCAGCCGCCGCATCGGGATCGCCCTGGATTGCCAGAAATCGCTCGATCAATGCGCGCACGTCGCGCGGCAGTTTCGCGCTGCCGCCGAGTGCGGACTGTTCGAGGAAGCGTTCCGCGATCTCGGCGACCGAGCGGCCGCCCACCGCATTGATGCCGGCAATCGACAACAGGTCGGTGACCAGCGCATGCGCGCCCTTCGGATCGGAGCCGGCGAGCGCCGCCAGCACGCCCTGATATTCCGGGCGCGCATTGTTGCCGCCCAAGACGAGGCGGTCGAGGTCCTGCGCCAGATTACTCTTGCGGTTGAAATCTTTCACCAGCCGCCGCTTCCAGGCCGGCGGCAGATCGAGCCCGGCGATCAGGCCGGCAAACAGCGCAACATCGCCGATCTGGATATCGGGCGTGCTGAGACCGTAATGCGCGGTCGCCTCCAGCCCGAGTGAGAGCATCTCGGCGTCGGCCGCCGCCTTGTCCGCCCGCCCGAAGCTTTCGATGCCGGCCTGCAGGAATTCGGCCGGCGCGTCGCTGCGGTGACGGAACACCGGACCGAGATAACAGTAGCCCGCCGGCTTGCCCGCAAGCGGGGAGGCGAGATAGTCGCGCGACACCGGAATGGTGAGGTCGGGCCGCAGGCAGAATTCGCCGCCGCCCGGCGCGGTGGTCAGATACATGCGACGGCGGATGTCCTCGCCTGAGAGATCGAGAAACGGCTCGGCCGGCTGCAGGATGGCGGGCGCGCCGCGGCGATAGCCGGCGCGCTCGTAGGAAGCGACCAGCGCCTCCGCCCGCGCGTCGGGCGCTTTCGCCTCATTGGTTAGCTTTGCGTCCATCGCCCTTCCAAGCACGTGATTGCGGCGGCCATTTAACACGAGAGCTTTAAGGATTCGACGCCGTTCGCCCCATGGCCTTAACGGGCCGGGCAGCCAAATGCATGGCATCGTTAACGAATTTTGCGGCGGCCGGGATGGTCCTCAAAGCGTTGCAATTTTTCGTATTATTGTCGTGCCTTGCCAACTGGAGACCCCGCCATGCACCGCCCGCTCGCCTCGATTGCCGGACTTTTGCTGTTCGCCGCGCCCGCCCTCGCCATCGACGTGCCGGCGCGCAAGCCGGGGCTGTGGGAGCTCACGATGCAGTTCGACAGCCGCAACCTGCCGGCGCGGGTGATGAAGCAATGCATCGATCCGGCGACCGACAAATTGCTGAATTCAAATTTCGGCGGCGCGGCGCAGGAAGCCTGCTCCAAGCACGACATCAGCAAGTCCGGCAACGCCATCGTGATCGATTCGGTGTGCAAGTTCGGCCCGGCGACGTCGACCTCGCACGCGGTCGTCTCCGGCCGCTTCGACAGCGACTATACGGTCGAGGTCACCTCGACCCGGCAAGGCGGCCCGCCCATGCCGGGCGCGGCAGCGGGTGCCGCCACGCACATGAAGATCGCGGCCAAATGGCTCGGCCCCTGCGCCAAGGGTCAGCGGCCCGGCGACGTCATCATGAGCAACGGCATGACGATGAATATTCTCGATTTGCAGAAGGGCATTCCGCCGAAGCGGCCGTAGCCGCGCTCAGGATTGTCGGCTCACCGTTACATCGACGGAAAATCCGAGAAAATCCGAATTCGTTCCGCTGAACGAGCCCGAAATCGGAATTGCCTGCGACGGGTCGCGCGTCACTGCGACCCGAATGAGATTTTCGCCCGCGATCGACCCATTGGTTGGGTCGTATTCCACCCAGCCCGCGCCCGGCAGATAGACGTCCGCCCACGCATGGGTCTGGCCGGCGCCCTGCGCGGCCGCCCCGCCGTCGAGCGCGGGATCGTACAGATAGCCGGTGACGAAGCGGGCGCCGAAGCCGAGGCTGCGCACCGCTTCCATGAACAGCAAAGCGAAGTCGCGGCAGGTGCCGCTGTTCTTTTCCAGCGTTTCGATCGCCGTTTGCGTGCCTTCCACATAGCGTTGGTTGTAAGCGAATTTGGTCTTAATGGCGCCGTTGATGTTCGACAGCAAATTGTAGGTCGACATCGGCTGTTGCGTCACAAAGCGCTTGGCCCACTTGTCCACCATTCCGCGCGGATCGGGATAGTGGCGATCGAGCAGGCGGCCAAGATCGCTGCGGTCGTCGGTCGAATAGACGAACGGATAATTCTGTGCCTCGGGCGCAATCGGGAAAGTCGGCCGCGCCAGCCCGTAACGTTCGATATGTAGCGTGCTCACGATCAGCAGTTCGGACGCCCGCTGAGAAAACTCGACCTGCGCCACCGAGTTTCCAAACACATCGTGCATCCAGCGCGTCTCGCCGGGCGGGGAAAGCGTCAGTTCGGCGTCCACCAGACGCATATCGTGACTGTCGCGCGGCCGCAGCATCAGGCGATGCGGTCCGAAGGCGACCGGTTGCGCATAGCGGTAGGTGGTCGCGTGGCGAACCGTGAGGTGCTTCATGGTGCTTGATGGCTGCTGCCCGCCCAGTTTTCAATGCCGGGGTCGGCTTGGCAAGGCGGCTGCGGGCTCTTTTTCCGGCAAGGGTGGATGTGTTGAATGCGCCGGCGCCGCGATGGTTCCGCCGCCACCGGTCAAATCGCGCTATTTGAGACTGTGACGCGCGAGCAGCTTGCGCACCGCTTCGACCAGTTCGCTTTCTTTCACCGCGAACTGCGCCTCGGCCTGTTTCTTGAGATAGTCCTCGCGGCCTTTTTCCAGCTTGGCCAGTTCGGCGCCCAGAACCAAGTCCTTGACGGTGACTTCGCCTTTCGCCTTCTCGTCGCCGCCCTGGATGATGGCACACGGCGAAGCGCGCTTGTCGGCGTATTTCAACTGCGTGCCGAGATTGTTCTTCGGGTTGCCGAGATAGAGTTCGGCGCGGATGTTGGCCGCGCGCAAGTCTGCGGCCATTTTCTGATAATCGGCGATGCGGTCGCGGTCGAACACCGTGACCACCACGGGACCGGCTTCGCTCTTGCCGCCGAGCTTGCCGAGCGCGGCGAGCGCCGCTTGCAGTCGCGAGACGCCGATGGAAAATCCGGTCGCCGGCACCGGCTCGCCGCGGAAGCGCGACACCAGCCCGTCATAGCGCCCGCCGCCGCCGACCGAGCCGAAGCGAACGGGGCGGCCCTTTTCATCCGGCGTATGTAGTAGCAACTCAATTTCGTAAACTGGTCCTGTGTAATATTCGAGACCGCGCACAATAGATGGATCGATCTTAATCCGCCTGCTGCCATATCCAGCTCGATCGCACAGCGTTGCAAGTTCTCGAAGTTCTTCGATTCCACGAATACCCGTTTCGCCAAGTCCAACTTGAGAAAGGTAAGCTAGCGTTCCAAAATTATCAATGAAACGGAGGTCCTTTAAACCGGGAACTGGAATCCATTCCATATCATCGTAAGGTCGATCTACATCATCGCGCTTTTGTTCATACCCATAGACGGGTCTCAAACAGGTCAGCACGCGTTCAATTTGCTCTGCGCCGAGGCCGGCCCCCTTGGTGAAATCGCCGCTCTCATCTTTGCGACCGTCGCCGAGCAACTGCTTCACGCCATCAATGCCGAGACGATCAAATTTGTCGATTGCGCGTAGCGCCGTCAGCCTGCGCCCCGCGTTTGCTTCGCTGCCGAGGCCGATTGCTTCCAGTAATCCGTCCAGTATCTTTCGATTGTTCACTTTCACGACATATGCGCCCCACGGAATTCCGAGCGCCTCCATCGTGTCCGCCGCCAGCATGCACATCTCGGCATCCGCCGCCATCGACGGCGCGCCCACCGAGTCGGCGTCGAACTGCATGAATTGTCGGAAGCGGCCGGGGCCCGGCTTCTCGTTGCGGTAGACATAGCCGTAGCGATAGGAGCGGTAGGGCTTGGCCAGCGTGTCGTAGTTCTCCGCCACATAGCGCGCGAGCGGCGCGGTCAAATCGTAGCGCAGCGATAGCCACTGCTCGTCGTCGTCCTGGAACGAGAACACGCCCTCGTTCGGCCGGTCCTGGTCGGGCAGGAACTTGCCGAGCGCGTCGGTGTATTCGATCGCCGGCGTCTCCACCGGCTCGAAGCCGTAGCGCTCGAACACCAGGCGGATCGCCTCCACCATATGACGGGTGGCGGCGATCTCCGCGGGCCCGCGGTCGGCGAGCCCGCGCGGCAGGCGGGCTTTGAGCTTTTGCGGCTTTTTGGGCTTGTCGGACATTGGCGGTCTACATATCAGAGGCGCGCAATTCAGCAACGCGGTATAGTAGGTCATGGCACAAGCACAGACACGGTCAAAAGCCGGTATCCCCAACGATCTCGAGCCCTATTGGATGCCGTTCACGGCCAACCGGGCGTTCAAAGCGCGCCCGCGCCTGATCGCGCGCGCCAAGGACATGCACTATTTCACCCCGGACGGCCGCAAGTTGATCGACGGCGCCGCCGGGCTGTGGTGCACCAATGCCGGCCACAACCGCGACCCCATCGTGGCCGCGATCCAGGCGCAGGCGGCCGAGCTCGACTACGCGCCGGCCTTCCAGTTCTCGCACCCGAAAGCGTTCGAGCTGGCGAGCCGGATCGCCGCTCTCGCGCCCGGCGATCTCGATCATGTGTTCTTCTGCAATTCCGGCTCGGAGGCTGTCGACACCGCGCTCAAGATCGCGCTTGCCTTCCACAATGTGCGCGGGGCCGCCTCGCGCGTGCGGCTGATCGGCCGCGAGCGCGGCTATCACGGCGTCGGCTTCGGCGGCGTCGCGGTCGGCGGCATTGTGTCGAACCGCAAGCAGTTCGGCGTGCTGGTCGCCGGCGTCGATCATTTGCCGACCACCTACAACCGCACTGAGCAAGCCTTCACCGTCGGCGAGCCGGTGTGGGGCATCCATCTTGCCGACGAGCTTGACCGTCTGGTCGCGCTGCACGACGCCTCCACCATCGCGGCGGTGATCGTCGAGCCGGTCGCGGCCTCGACCGGCGTCTTGCCGCCGCCGCACGGCTATCTGCAACGCCTGCGCGCCATCTGCGACAAGCATGGCATTCTGCTGATCTTCGACGAGGTCATCACCGGCTTCGGTCGCCTTGGTTATGCCTTTGCCGCCGAACGCTATGGCGTGGTGCCCGACATGATCACCTTCGCCAAGGGCGTTACCTCCGGCTCGGTACCGATGGGCGGCGTGCTGGTGCGCAAAGGCATCTACGACGCCTTCATGAAAGGCCCCGAGCACGTCATCGAATTGTTCCATGGCTACACCTATTCGGCGCATCCGCTCGCCTGCGCCGCGGGCCTGGCCGCGCTCGATCTTTATCGCGACGAAGGCCTGTTCGAGCGCGCCAAAAAACTTGAGCCCCTCTGGGCGCAAGCGGCGATGAGCTTGAAGGGCCTGCCCAACGTGCTCGACATCCGCGCCGTCGGCCTGACCGTCGGCATCGATCTTGCCAGCAAGCCCGACGCCGTCGGCAAGCGCGGCTTCGAGGCCATGGAGATGGCGTACCACGCGCAGGACCTGATGATCCGCGGCGTCGGCGATACGCTGGCGCTGTCGCCGCCGCTGATCGTCAGCGAAAGCGAGATTGGCGAGATTTTCGACAAGGTCGGCAAGATCATCAAGGCGGTGGCGTAATGGCCTGTCATTGCCGGGCTTGACCCGGCAATCCATGATGATGTTAGGCAGCGGCGAACTTGCGTAAGGCTTTGCATCGAAGCGATGCGTCATGGATGCCCGGATCAAGCCCGGGCATGACGGCGGAGAGAAACTTCGCTCGCACCTGAGAACGACGGTCGGGCCTTGCGTTACGTCAATATCCGGCCATTTAACGCGGCTAGAAATGCCCCCATGAAAAAAAGAAACTGGCTGATAGCCATAGCGATCCTGCTCGTACTCGCTGCCGCCGCCTGGTGGACGTTCGGGCGCGGACATCAGGTTACCGCCGCCGCGGCGACGCGCGGCACCGCGGTCGAGATCGTCTACGCCACCGGTGGCGTCGAACCGGTGCGCTGGGCCAAGGTTGCGAGCCTGATCCGCGACCGCATCGTCGAACTCTGCGACTGCGAGGGCAAGGCGGTAAAAAAGGGCGACGTGCTGGCGCGGCTCGACGACCGCGAAGTCTCCGCGCAATTGCAGGATCTCAAGGCGCGCGAGGAATTTCTCAAGCGCGAAATGTCGCGGGTGAGCGATTTGATCACGCGCGGCGCCGCCACCACGCAGGCCTACGAACGGGCGTCGATGGACCTCGCGCAGGTGCAGGCGCAAATCTCGGTGCAGATGCAGAAGATCGACGACTACGCCATCGTGGCGCCGATGGACGGCGTGGTGCTGCGGCGCGACGGCGAAATCGGCGAGATCGCCGAAGTCGGGCAAATCCTCTACCGCGTCGGCGTGCCCAAGCCGCTGCAGGTGGTGGCCGAGGTGAACGAGGAGGATATCCCGCGCGTCACCGTCGGGCAGACCGCGCTGTTCCGCACCGATGCGTTTCCCGACCGGCGGCTGGAAGGCAAAGTGGCCGAGATCACGCCCATGGGCGACGTTGCCGCCAAGACCTTCCGCGTCAAGATGGCGCTGCCCGACGACACCCCGCTCAAGCCTGGCATGAGCGTGGAAGCCAATATTATTACGCGCGAAAAGCCGAACGCGCTGCTGATCCCGGCCGATGCGGTGCAGGGCAATGCGGTGTTCGTGCTCGACGGCGCCAAGGTGCGCAGGCGCGACGTCAAGATCGGCATCCGCGGTACGCGCCAAATCGAAGTGCTGTCCGGCCTCGTCGAAGGCGAACGGGTCGCCGCGCCGGCGGCGACCGATCTTGCGGACGGCGCCCGCGTCCGCGTCACCGAACCCCGGCCGTGAATCTCATCTTCGACATCGCCTTGACCCATGTACGCGCGCGCGTGCGGCAGACCGGTTTTGCGGTCGCCGGTGTCGCCACCGGGGTCGGCTTCTCGATCATGATGGCCGCGCTGATGCAGGGCTCGCAGGACGACTTCACCCAGCGGTTGATCAACACGCTGCCGCACATCAGCGTCACCGACGAGCGGCGCACGCCGCCGCAGCAGCCGGCGCAGCTGCTGTTCGACGCCGTCGAAATCCACGGCCTGACGCCGCAAGCGCGCCGGCCCGGCATCAAGAATCCGCTGGCCATCATGGCCGGGCTGGAAGCCTGGCTGCCGGGCGCCGTCGCGCCCTCGGCCAAGGTGCAGGCGATCATCCGCTACGCCAACCACGACATCGCCACCAGCGTGATCGGCATTGATCCGCGGCGCGAGAGCAAGGTGTCGGAACTGCCCAACCAGATGCGCGGCGCCAGCCTCAACGCACTCTACCGCGCCACCAACGCCATCGTGCTGGGCGACCGGCTGGCGGAAAAGATCGGCGCCCGCATCGGCGCCAACCTCACGATGCAGACCAGCCTGGGCGCGCGCATCAGCGCGCAGGTGGTCGGCTTTTTCCACGGCGGCGTGCGCCAGATCGACGAGGGCACCGCCTATGTGCTGACCAAGACCGGGCAGATTCTCGCCCAGCAAACCGGCCTGATCAATGAATTGCGCATACGGGTTGCCGATCCGTTGCAGGCGCGCAATGTCGCCGCGCGCATCGAGAGCGACACCGGCTACAAATCGGTGTCGTGGCAGGAGGCCTACGAGGATCTGCTCTCGACCTTCATCATCCGCAATATCATCATGTACGCCGTGGTCGGCGCTATCCTGCTGGTGGCGAGCTTCGGCACCTACAACATTATTTCCACCATCACGCACGAAAAAGCGCGCGATATCGCCATTATGAAGTCGCTCGGTTTCCGCGAATTCACCGTGCGCATGATCTTCGTGACGGAAGCGCTCATCATCGGGCTGATCGGTGCGCTCGCCGGGTTCGCGCTCGGCTATCTGCTCTGCGTCGCGCTCGGTTCGGTGCGGATTTCCAATCCGTTCATCGATTCCAACTATCTGCCGCTCGCCTATACTTACGTGCACTATCTGATCGCCGGCCTGGTGGCGCTGGTATCCTCGGTCGCGGCCGGCTATCAGCCGGCGCGCAAGGCCGCGCACGGCAATCCGGTCGAGATCATCCGGGGCGCCACATGAACGCGACCGCCACGCAAACCGCGCAAAATGCGCCGGCCGCGGCGGCGCTGATCGAGGCGCGCAACGTCACCCGCATCCTGCCCGGCATCGTGCCGACCACGCTGGTGCACGGCATCAATCTGCGCATTACGGAAAACGAGTTCGTGGCGATCACCGGGCCGTCCGGCTCGGGCAAATCCTCGCTGCTCTATCTGCTCGGTCTGCTCGACCTGCCGAGCTTGGGTGAGGTGCTCATCCACGGCCGCGCCACCGCGCATATGGACGAGGAGGAGCGCGCCCGCACGCGGCTGTCGATGCTCGGCTTCGTGTTCCAGTTCCACTTCCTGCTGCCCGAATTCACCATTCTCGGCAACGTCATGCTGCCGATGCGCGCGCTCGGACGCCTGTCGGACGAAGCGATGCGCGCGCGCGCGCGCGACCTGCTCGGCTCACTCGGCCTCGGTGAACACGTGCACAAACGTCCCGATCAGTTGTCCGGCGGCCAGCGCCAGCGCGTGGCGGTAGCGCGCGCGCTCGCCAACGAACCGCCGATCATTCTCGCCGACGAGCCGACCGGCTCACTCGACTCCCATGCCAGTGAACAGGTGTTCGAGGTGCTGCGCGACCTGGTCGACACACACGGCAAGACCGTGGTGGCGGTCACCCACGATCTCGGGCTCGCCTCGCGCATGCAGCGGCGGGTCGAACTGATGGACGGCGCCATCGTCGCCGACCAGGCCGTCGCCGCGACCGGCTAGCGCCTTTGCGCGTAGGACGGCTTCGGCAGCAGGATCGCCCAGCCGACATGGGTGACATTATCGCCGCGCAGGTCGTGCAGCGTGAACGGCGGCTGCACCGCGGCGTCGACAGCGATCATGCGTAGCGCGGGCGGAATGACGTGCCCATCACCGGCGGTCCACACCACCGCTGCGCCGCGAGCGTTGAGATCGTTGAGATCGATCCACGGCGCGCGCGCCGGCTTGCCGTCGATCAGCACGCGCGGATGCTCCGGCGCGTAATGCGCGACATTGCCGCCGTCCCACATGCTGCCGATGACATAGGCGACCGGCTTTCCGGTCACCGCGCGATAGCGTTTCGCAATTTCGCGGCCGAGCTCGCCGCCAGGGAAAAACACCGCGCGGTAGCGGTGATCGAAATGCGGCAGCACCGCGTAATTGGCGATGAAGGCCGCACTTAAGCCGGTGAACACGGTGGCCCAGGTGGCGAGCACGCGGGCAAGCCGCTTGGCGTCGAATGCACGGCGGGCGGTGAGCACGATCCACAGCCCGAGGAATAGCCAGAGCGGATAACCCCACATCGCCACCGTGCCGCGGCCGCTGATCGCAGAGAGCGCCAGTACCGTCGCCATCGGCCCGAAGGCGAGCAGCGTTACGATGCGCCAGTCGAAGGCATCGGCGCCGCTTGCAAGGGGCGGCTCGCCGGCGCGTTCGCGCGGAGCGAACAGCGGCAAGGCGATCAGCAGCGACGGAACCAAGAAGAACAACTGGCTGACGGCGAATTGCAGCGGATGCCAGATATGATCGATCAGCCCGCGCGATGGCAGCGCGCGGTGCTCGGCATAGCTGAAGGGCAGGAAATCGTTCTGCACCAGCCAGACCAGATGCGGCGCCATGGTGATCAGCGCGACGGCGATGGCGATATATGGCCCCGGCGTCGCCAAGGTCTTGCGCGCGTCGCGGTCGACCAGCACGAACAGCGCCAGCGGGATCACCAGCACCAGGACGAAATATTTCGCCCACAATGAAAGGCCGACCGCCAGCCCGAGCAGCAGCCAGTCCGTGGTCTGCCGGCCGCGCAGCGCGCGCCGGAAGGCAAAACCCGCCAGCGCCCAGAACGGCAACTGGATCACGTCATGATTGAACTTGGCGGCGGTGTAATTGAGATAGTGCAACCCGTCGATAATGAGCACCGCCACCAGCGCCCCGGTCGGCCCTACGAGCGGCCGCGCCGCCATCCACACCACGGCCAGCGCCGTCACCACGGCGACTTCCGCCAGCAGGTAATAGGCGAAGTCGTGGCCGATGAGCCGGTAGACGATCTCGACCAGCCACCAGGGCAGCGGCGGCAGTTTGTCGTAGCCGAGCTGCCATTCGCGGCCGTAGACCAGCGCCTCGATCAGATCGAGCGGCAGATTGGGGTAGAGCAGGCTCGGCAGCGCGGTCCATACCGCGGCATGCAGCCCCAGGAAGGCGGCCAAGGCCCGCCCCGGACGGGCGGCGATCCAGGCCAGGATGGGCATGCAGCGGGGGGCCGGCATCGGCACTAGTTCCAAATCTGTTCAAGTTCTTGCGAATAACGGGCGATTTGCCGTTACCATAGCAGGGGTTCGAGGTTGCGCGGAGCCGTGGCGTCATGGACATTGGTGTCCGGGGGCGCGAATCGGTTCCGCCGGTGGAATGCGTTACGGTTGGCGGGACCCCGCGGGATCAGCTCACATGCGTCGTATCAGCGCCATCTTTGTTGCGATCTGCATGGTGCTCATCGCTGGCTCGATCGGCGCCGTGCTCTATCTCGGCCTCAACGTCGAGCCGCGCATGTCCGCGATTGTGGCGCTGGCCGCGCTCATCGGCATGGCGCTGGTCAATACCATCAGCGGCCGCTTTCGCGACCGCGGCGATCTCGGCGACCAGATCGCCGATCTGTCGCGCGGCACCGCCGACCTCGCCCGCCAGGTGGGCGAGATTGGCCGCCGGCTCGCCGCCACGGAGGGGCGCGTCGACAAGACCGTCAATCGGGCGCACAGCGCGGTCGATCCGCTCGCCGCCGAGATCGGCGAACTGGGCACGCTGGTGCGCCAGATCGCCGAAACGGTCGCCAGCCATGCCGCCGTGCTGCAGCAGCAGGGCGCCGTGCCGCTGACGGGCGAGCCCGCCGCGGTTGCCGCGCGCGAAGCCGACGGCGCGCTGATATTGAGCGAAAGCGACGCGGTGAACAGCCGCCGCTTCCGCAATCTCAGCCGCGAGGCCATCGTCGAGGTGATCGGCAAGGCGGTCGACGCCAACCGCATCGATCTTTATCTGCAGCCGATCGTCACGCTGCCGCAACGCAAGGTGCGTTACTACGAGGCACTGTCGCGGCTGCGCACCGAAGAGGGCGATATCGTCACCGCCGACGATTTCATCGAATATGCCGAAAGCGTCGGCTTGATGCCGAAGGTCGACAACCTGCTGTTGTTCCGCTGCGTGCAGGTGACGCGCCGCCTGCAAATGAAAAGCCGCGACGTCGGCCTGTTCTGCAATGTCAGCGCCTCGACGCTGAGCGATCCCTCGTTCTTCCGGCAGTATCTCGATTTCATGGACGCCAACCGCGCGCTGAGCGGCGCGCTGATGTTCGAATTTACGCAAAGCGCCTACCGTGCCTTCGGGCCGCTCGAGCACGAAAGCCTGACCGCGCTCGCCGAACGCGGCTTCCGCTTCTCCATGGACCATGTCACCGACCTGCGCATGGAACCGAAGGAGCTGGCCGAGCGCTCGTTCCGTTTCCTCAAAGTGCCGGCCAAGCTGCTGCTCAACGCCGCCACCGCCTCGCAGAGCGACATCCATCCCGCCGACCTCGCCGACCTGTTGGCGCGCTCGGGCATCGATCTCATCGCCGAGCGCATCGAAAGCGAGAACATGGTGGTCGATCTGCTCGACTATGACGTGCGCTTCGGTCAGGGCTTCCTGTTCTCGGCGCCGCGGCCGGTGCGCGCCGAGGCGCTGCAAAACGCTGGCGGCGCGGCCGACGCTGCGTCCCCGGCGGCCGATGCGGCAAAACCGGCGGGCGAGGCGCCGAGCGAACTGGTCGCGGCCCGCGCCGCCGCCGGCTGACGCGCCGTCTTGCCGCCCTTGCTGCCGCATTTCGCGACGCTCGCCGCTGATTACGATGTGCTGTTGTGCGACGTCTGGGGCGTACTGCATAACGGCCTTGCCACGTTCCCGCATGCCTGCGATGCGCTGATGCGCGCGCGCGCCCGTGGCGCCAGCGTCATTCTGGTCACCAATGCGCCGCGCCAAAGCGCGGTGGTGGCACGCCAGCTCGACAGACTGCGTGTGCCGCGCGAGGTCTACGACGCCATCGCCTCTTCCGGCGACGTCACCCGCGCCGTGGTCGAGGCGCGCCCCGGGCAAAGCCTGTTCCACCTCGGCCCCGAGCGCGACCGCTCGATCTTCTCCGGACTCAATATGCATTTCGCGCCGCTCGAAAGCGCTGACTACGTGGTCTGCTCCGGCCTCGACAATGACGACGTGGAAACGCCGGACGACTATCGGCCGCGGCTCGAAATCATGCTGGCCCGCAAGCTGCTCATGGTCTGCGGCAATCCGGATATGGTGGTGGAACGCGGGCCGAATCTGGTCTATTGCGCCGGCGCAATCGCCGATCTCTACGCCACCATGGGCGGCGAGGTACTCTATGCCGGCAAGCCCTATCGGCCGATCTACGACATGGCGCTGGCGAAGGGGCAGGCCGCCGCCGGGCGCAAGGTGGCGGCGCGCCGGGTGCTGGCCATCGGCGATTCGGTGCGCACGGATCTCAAAGGCGCGCACGCGATCGGCGTCGACTTCCTGTTCGTGACCTCAGGCATCCACGCCGAGGAACTGGGCGGCCGCGAGCGGCCCGACAGCAAAGCGCTGGCAGCAGCCTTCGCCGCCGCCGGCGAGATGCCGAAAGCGGTGATGCGCGAATTGGTGTGGTGAAATCAGCCGCCCGGCGTCGGCTTGGCGCCGAACACCGCGTCGATCTTGCTCTTGAGCGTCTGCGCGTTGAACGGCTTGACGATATAATTCGACACGCCCGCCTTCTTGGCCGCGATCACGTTTTCGGTCTTCGACTCCGCCGTCACCATGATGAATGGTGTCATGGCCAAGCCGGGATCGTTGCGCACCTCCTGCAACAGGTCGAAGCCGGTCATCGGCTCCATGTTCCAGTCGGAGATTACAAGGCCGTACTGGCGCGTGCGCATCTTGGCGAGCGCCGAAGTTCCGTCATTGGCATCGTCGATTTGCTCGAAGCCGAGCTGCCGTAACAAATTGCGGATGATGCGGATCATGGTGTTGTAGTCGTCCACGATCAGAATCGGTACTTTAGCGTCGACAGCCATGGCGCTTTACCCGCAGTGGGGCCCCTAGAATCAGCGGAAGGTATCCGTTGCCGTTGAATATCCGGTTAATTTGAAAATTTATTAACGGCGCGCTAACCGTATGCGGGCCCGAAAAGGCGGCATGGCGCGAAAATGAGCAAATCCACAGCCTTTCACAGCACGCGCGGCGGCGCGCAGACGATCGATATCGGGCCGCTCGCCGGCGCCGTGGTCGCAATTGGCAATTTTGATGGCGTGCATCGCGGGCACCGGGCTGTGATAGGGGCGGCCTTATCGCGTGCCAAAGCGCTTCGGCGCAAGGCCGCTGCGCTGACTTTCTCACCTCATCCACGTCTTTTCCTGCGGCCGCAGGACACGTTGTTCCAGCTCTCCAGCGAGCGCGATAAGCTGCGCCTGCTGGCGGCGAGCGGGCTCGACGGCGCCATCGTGCTGAATTTCGACGCCGAGCTTGCCGCAACTTCGGCGGCCGATTTCATCGAGCGAATCCTCGCCGGACGCTTCGGCGTCGGCGGCGCCGCGATCGGCTTCGATTTTCATTTCGGCCACAACCGCGGCGGCTCACCGGCCTATCTGGCCGAAGAGGGCGCGCGGCTCGGCTTCGCCGTCGATATCGTGGCGCCGCTCGAGGACGAGGGCCGCCCAGTCTCCTCCGGCGCGGTGCGCGCGGCGTTGAGCCAAGGCAAGGTGGTGGAGGCGACCGAACTTCTCGGCGCGCCCTGGTTTACTTCCGGCGAAGTTATCCACGGCGCCAAGCGCGGGCGCGATCTTGGTTTCCCGACCGCCAACATCAAGCTCGATCCCTCGTGCGGCCTCAAGCACGGCATTTATGCGGTGCGCGTCGGCGTCGAAAGCAAGCGCCATGACGGGGTGGCGAATTTCGGCGTGCGCCCGATGTTCGAAAACGACGCGCCGCTCTTGGAAGTGTTCCTGTTCGACTTTGACGGCGATCTCTACGGGCAGGTGATCGATGTCGCCTTTATCGGCTGGATTCGCCATGAGCAGAAATTCGCATCGGTCGAGGTGCTCCGCCGCCAGATCCTGGCCGACGGCGCCCAGGCGCGCGACGCACTCAAGCGGGCCGGCAAGGCGTTTCCCAAGCTGGGGGAGATTTGAGGCTTGTCATGGCCGGGTTTGACCCGGCCATCTCGCTTAGGGGCGCGCATGGCCATCCTAAGCGGGATCACCGGGACAAGCCCGGTGATGACAGTGTTTTGCGCCTTTCCGCCGCGGAATCGGCCTGCTAAACACCCCGCCATGTCGGACCCCAAGCCCCCGCAAAAGCGCGATTATTCCGAGACCCTGTTCCTGCCGCAGACGGATTTCCCGATGCGCGCGGGGCTGCCGCAGGCCGAGCCAAAAATCCTCAAGCGCTGGGAGGAGGGCAAGCTCTACGAGCAACTGCGCGCGGCCTCCAAGGGCCGCGAAAAATTCGTCCTGCACGACGGCCCACCTTACGCCAACGGCAACATCCACATGGGCACCGCACTCGGCTCCATGCTCAAGGACGTGGTGACGCGCAGCCACCAGATGATGGGCTACGATTCCAACTACGTGCCGGGCTGGGACTGCCACGGCCTGCCGATCGAGTGGAAGATCGAGGAGGAATACCGCGCCAAGGGCAAGAACAAGGACGCGGTGCCGATCAACGAATTCCGCCGCGAATGCCGTGCCTTTGCGCAGCACTGGCTCGACGTGCAGCGCACGGAATTCATGCGGCTGGGCGGCATCGGCGACTGGGACCACTACTACACCACGATGAATTTTGCCGCCGAGGCGCAGATCGCGCGCGAACTGATGAAGTTCGCCGCCAACAAGACTTTGTATCGCGGCTCCAAGCCGGTGATGTGGAGCGTGGTGGAAAAGACTGCGCTCGCCGAAGCCGAGGTCGAGTACGAGGACTACACGAGCGATACGGTGTGGGTGAAGTTTCCGCTCGTCGCAGCAACTGTTCATAACAAAACGACAAATCTCCCTGAACAATTACGAACCCCCGAGCAACTAAAAGAATTTGGCTATGACAATCTATCGGTCGTGATCTGGACCACCACTCCTTGGACTTTGCCGGGTAACCGCGCAATTTCGTACTCGCACAAGATAGAGTATGGAATTTATCAGGTAACGGCGGCAGCGCCGGAGAATTGGGCGAAGGTCGGCGACAAATTCATACTTTCTGACAGGCTTGCAGCAGAAGTTTTCAAAGCTGCTCGCGTGGAGTCGTTTGAGCGCATCGATCGTTTTGTCCCTGGCGATAGTGCAATTTGCGCACATCCGTTGTGCGGAAAAGCCTACGATTTCGACGTCCCGCTTCTCGCCGGCGAGCACGTCACCGACACCGATGGCACCGGCTTCGTGCACACCGCACCCGGCCACGGCCGCGAGGACTTCGAAATCTGGACCGCCAACCGCGCGGCGCTGGAAGCGCGCGGCATCAATCCGGCGATCCCCTACACCGTCGACGAAAACGGCGCCTTCACCGCGCAGGCGCCGGGCTTCACGGGAAAACGCGTCATCAACGACAAGGGCGCCAAGGGCGACGCCAACGAGGCGGTGATCAAAGCGCTGATCGACGCGCACATGCTGATCGCGCGCAGCCGCCTCAAGCACCAATATCCGCATTCCTGGCGCTCGAAAAAGCCGGTGATCTACCGCAACACGCCGCAGTGGTTCATCGCCATGGACAAGGCCATCGACAAGCCGGGTGACACGCTGCGCGCCCGCGCGCTTGCCGCGATCGATGCCACGCGTTGGGTGCCGCCGCAGGGCGAAAACCGCATCAACGGCATGGTCGCCGACCGCCCCGATTGGGTGATCTCGCGCCAGCGCGCCTGGGGCGTGCCGATCACCGTCTTCATCAAGGAAAAGCAGGACGGCTCCGTCGACATCCTCGAAGACCCGGAAGTCAATGTGCGCATCGTCGAGGCCTTCGAGGCCGAAGGCGCCGACGCCTGGTACGCCGAAGGCGCCGCCGCGCGCTTTCTGGGACCAAAGCGTGCCCAGGAAGGCTGGCAGAAGGTCGACGACATTCTCGACGTCTGGTTCGACTCCGGCTGCACACACGCCTTTGTGCTCGAGGACGCCGTGCACTTTCCCGGCCTTGCCGGCATTCGCCGCAAACATCAGGGCGGCACGGATCGCGTCTGTTATCTGGAAGGCTCCGACCAGCATCGCGGCTGGTTTCAATCCTCGCTGCTCGAATCCTGCGGCACCCGCGCCGTCGCGCCGTTCGATATCGTGGTGACGCACGGCTTCATCCTCGCCGAGGACGGCCGCAAGATGTCGAAGTCGCTCGGCAACGTGATCGCGCCGCAGGACGTGATTAAGCAATCCGGCGCCGATATCTTGCGCATGTGGGCGTGTGCGACCGACTATTGGGACGATCAAGTCATCGGCTCCGAGATTCTCAAGACCACGGTCGAGACCTACCGCAAGCTGCGCAACACCATGCGCTGGATGCTGGGCTCGGTAGCGCATTTCCACGAAGACGAGCGCGTCAATTTCGGACAGATGCCGGAACTCGAGCGGCTGATGCTGCACCGGCTCAGCGAGCTCGACGAGCAGGTGCGCAAGGCCTACGCCGATTTCGATTACAAGCGCATCTTTGCCGCGCTTTCGTCTTTCATGACCTCGGACCTGTCGGCATTCTATTTCGACATCCGCAAGGACGCGCTCTATTGCGATCCGTATTCGTCGCTGACGCGCAAGGCCTGTTTGACCGTGCTTGATCATCTGTTCCGCTGCACCGTCACCTGGCTGGCGCCGATGCTGTGCTTTACGGCGGAGGAGGCTTGGGCTTCGCGCTACGGCGCCGATGCGGCCTCCGTGCATCTCGAGCAGTTCCCCGAGGTGCCGGCGGCCTGGCGCAACGACGAACTCGCCGACAAGTGGCGCAAGGTTCGCACCGTGCGCCGTGTGGTCACCGGCGCGCTCGAGATCGAGCGCGCACAGAAGCGCATCGGCTCGTCGCTCGAAGCGCATCCGATCGTGCATGTCGTCGACGAGGATCTGTTCGAAGCCGTCGCCGACATCGATCTCGCCGAAATCTGCATCACCTCGGCGGCGACGCTGGTGAAGGGTGAAGGTCCCGCCGATGCCTTCCGACTGCCGGATGTCGCGGGCGTTGCCGTGATCCCCAATCTCGCCGAAGGCACCAAATGCGCGCGCTCGTGGAAAATTCTGACCATGATCGGCGCCGATCCGGAATTTCCCGACGTCTCGCCGCGCGACGCCAAGGCGCTGCGCGAATGGGAAACCATGCGCAAAGCCGCGGAGTAAACTATTTCTGTCATCACCGGGCTTGACCTGGGCATCCATGATGAGCCGCGGCAATCGAAAGCCTTAGGTTAAGTCTGCCGTTGCCGGCCTGCTTCATGGATTGCCGGGTCAAGCCCGGCAATGACGGCGGAGAGCCGAACGGGAGAGGATGGTCTCGAGACAATGCAGCTCTCCAATTACCTATGCGGCCCGCTCACCCGCTTCGGCCTCGCCGTGGCCGCGATCGCGTGCCTCGTCGATCAGGCCAGCAAGCTTTATCTGCTGTTCGTGGTCGATCTCGCCAACCACCCGCTGCGGCTCGGTCCGTTTTTCGATTTCGTGCTTACCCGCAACACCGGCATCAGCTACGGCCTGTTCCAGACGCAAGGCGCGCTCGGCCAATGGGTCCTGCTCGGCTTCAAGTCGATGGCCGTGCTGCTGCTATGGCTGTGGCTCGCCCGCGTGCGAATGAGGCTCACCGCGCTGTCGCTTGGCCTCATCATCGGCGGGGCGGTGGGTAATGCCATCGACCGACTGGCTTATGGCTGGGTCGCCGATTTCGTGTTTTTCCACATTTCCGGCGGAAACTGGCGGTTCAACTGGTATGTTTTTAACCTAGCCGATGTAGCCATCGTTGCCGGGGTCATTGGCCTGTTATATGACTCCCTGGCTGGGGAGGGCGCCCAAAAAGCGCCCTGATCGGGGCCGACAGTCAGGATTCGAAACGCGGAATTCCCTTGTTATTGTAAGGGTGTGAGGGTTCGAATGAGCGATACGCTGCGGACAAACGGGGCGGCCAAATTCAGCCTGCGGACGGTTTCCGGCGCAGCGCTTGGCTGCCTACTCGGTGCGGCGCTCGTCGCGAGCGCAACCCCGGCGCGGGCCGGCGACGATGACACCTCGATCGAAACCAGAATTATGCGCGGCATCCTCGAGGGAATCGGCCTGCGCAAGGACGGCGAGGAAACGATCAACTATGAGGAACGCGCGCCGCTGGTGATCCCGCCGAGCCGTGCTCTGCCGCCGCCGGAACGCTCCGATTCGGTGCTTGCCAATAATCCGGCCTGGCCGAAGGATCCGGACGTGCTGCGGCAAAGAGAGGATGCCGCGCGCGAGTCAAAAGAAACCAATGCCATGACCACCGCGGAACAGGTGCGGCACGACTCGAACCGGCTGAGTCCGGCCGATATGACGCCCGGCCGCAAATCGCGCGCCGCGCGCAAGTCGGCAGCAACGGCCGCTTCCTCGACGAGCGACAACTGGGGCTATGGCGAAAAACTGTCGTCGTCGCAGCTCGGCTACAAAGGCAATTTGTTCGGCGACTTTTTCGGCAAGAGTAATAGTGAACAAGAAAACGTCGCTCATTTCACCAGTGAGCCGCCGCGCACCGCGCTCACCGACCCGCCGGCGGGTTATCAGACACCCTCGCCGGTGCAGCCTTACGGCGTCGGCAAGGCACCGCCGCCAACTCCGACCTCGCGCGACTACATGGTCAATCATCCCGAGGCGGAACGGTAATTCGATTCGTCTTGCGTCGTGCTTTTTTGCGTCTCGCCGGCCTAAGCCGGGCGGTCGATAACCGCCATTGACGGATTTGAAACCCATGTCATCGCAGCAAAACGACCTCATCCGACCCCTCGCCGGCGCCGCCGTGATCGTCGCCGCAATGCTTGTCGCGGGCGCGGCGTCGGCCGCCGAAGCGGCGGGCCCCAAGGTTGCCGATTTCACGCTGGCGAACGGGCTGGAACTTGTGGTCATTCCAGACCACCGCACCCCGGTGGTCACCCACATGATCTGGTACAAAATCGGCGCCGCCGACGAAACGCCGGGCAAGTCGGGCCTGGCGCATTTTCTCGAACATTTGATGTTCAAGGGTACGGCGAAGAATCCGAAGGGCTACTTCCAGCAGGTCGTCGCCCGCATCGGCGGTCAGGAAAACGCCTTCACCTCGAACGACTACACCGGCTATTTCCAGCGCGTGCCGGCCGAAAAGCTCAAGACGGTGATGGAATTCGAGGCCGACCGCATGACCGGCCTGCAGCTCACCGACCAGGTGGTGCTGCCCGAGCGCGACGTCATTCTGGAAGAGCGCAATCAGCGCATGGAGAATAATCCGCGCGCGCGGCTGGGTGAGCAGATCGATGCCGCGCTGTTCCTCAACCACCCTTACGGCAAGCCGGTGATTGGCTGGCGCCATGAGATGGAGCAGCTTTCGCGCGACGACGCTATCGGCTTTTACCGGCGGTTCTACGCGCCCAACGACGCGGTGGTGGTGATCGCCGGCGATGTCGAGCCGGAGGCCGCGCGCGAGCTTGCGGAAGACACCTACGGCAAGCTCGCCCGCAACAACAATATCCGCCCGCGCCAGCGTCCGCAGGAGCCGCCGCAGGTGGCCGCGCGCTCGCTGACGCTTGCCGACGCGCGGGTCGAGCAGCCGCTGCTGCAGCGCGTTTATCAGGTGCCGTCCTTGACCACCGCCAAGCGCGGCGAGTCGGAAGCGCTCGAAGTGCTCGCCCATATCCTGGGCAGCGGCTCCAACAGCCGGCTTTACCGCGCGCTGGTGGTGGACAAGCGCGTGGCGGTGATGGCCGGCGCCAATTACGAAGGTTTTGCGCTCGATATGTCGAAATTCGCCGTCTACGGTCTGCCGCGCCCGGGCGTCACGCTGCCGCAATTGGAAACCGACATCGACACGGTGATCGGCGCGGTGATCGCGCAGGGCGTGTCGGCGGCGGAACTGGAACGCGCCAAGGCCCGCTTGATCGCCGACGTGGTCTATGCGCAGGACAACCAGATGAGCATGGCGCGCTGGTACGGCACCGCCTTGGTGAGCGGCCAGAGCGTGAACGACGTGCAGCGCTGGCCGGACCGCATCCGCGCGGTCACGGCCGAAGCGGTGCAGGACGCCGCCCGCCACTGGCTCGACAAGCGGCGCTCGGTCACCGGCTATCTGATCAAGGACCTGAGCCCACGGGCGGAGAAAAAATCATGATGCGGATTTTCGCTGCCGGCGCGCTCGCCGCCCTCGCGCTGTTGAGCCTTGCGCCCGCCGCCTCGGCGATGACGATCGAAAAGATCGTCAGCCCGTCCGGCATCGAGGCCTGGCTGGTGCGCGAACATAGCGTGCCGCTGGTCGCGCTCAATTACGCCTTCCATGGCGGCTCCACCCAGGACGATGCGGACAAGGCGGGCACCGCCAGCCTCGCCGCCGACCTACTCGACGAGGGCGCCGGCGACCTCGACGGCAAGACTTTCCATGAGCGGATGGAAAACCACGCCATCGAGCTCGGTTTCCAAGTCGCGCGCGACTATTTCCGCGGTTCGCTGCGAACGCTCAACGAACACCGCGACGAGGCGTTCGATCTGTTGCGGCTCGCGCTCACCGCGCCGCGCTTCGACGCCGACGCGCTCGAGCGAGTGCGCGGCCAGGTGATGTCGTCCTTGCAGCGCGACACCACCAACCCGAACGATCTGGCCAGCCGCCGCTGGTGGGCGACGGCATTCCCCGATCATCCTTACGGCCGCGAAAGCCGCGGCTCGCTCGACACCGTGCCGCGCGTCACGGCAGGCGACATGCGCGACTATGTGCACCGCGTCTTCGCGCGCAACGAGCTAACGATCTCGATCGTCGGCGACATCGACGGCAAGACCGCCGGCGCGCTGATCGATCGCGCCTTCGCCGGCCTGCCGGCCAAGAACGATCTCAGGCCGATCGCCAATACCAGCCCGCGCGGAATGGGCCGCCGCATCGTCATCAATCTCGACGTGCCGCAGGCGGTGGTGACCTTCGGCGGCCTCGGCCTGGCCCGCAACGATCCCGATTTCATGGCCGGCTATATCGTCAATCACATCTTGGGCGGTGGCAGTCTGTCCTCGCGCCTCTACAAGGAAGTGCGCGAAAAGCGCGGGCTCGCTTACGGAGTGTCCGACAGCCTGGTCTGGTTCCGGCGCGCCGCGGTGGTGCTCGGCGGCACCGCCACCCGCGCCGACCGCACCGGCGAGGCGCTGGCAATCGTCGAAGCCGAGACCAAGCGCATGGCCGAGAACGGTCCGACCGCCGACGAACTGACGGCGGCCAAGTCCTACCTCAAGGGCGCCTACGCGCTCTCGCTCGACAGTTCAGGCAAGATTGCCGCCCAGCTCACCCAAATCCAGCTCGACAACCTCGGCATCGACTATATCCAGCGCCGTGGTGCCATGATCGATGCCGTCACCATCGCGGACGCCAAACGGGTGGCCAAGCGCCTCTACAGCGGCGGCATGCTGGTCACCGTGGCCGGCCGGCCGAAGGGGCTGACGTCGAGCCCGGAGTGAACGGTTGCGCTGCCGGCGCGTTGCCCACATTCGTCATGGCCGGCCTTGTGCCGGCCATCCCGCTTAGGTAGGCACGCGCATCGCGTCCCTCATCGAGATGGCCGCGCCAAGCCCGGCCATGACAGCGAAGAGCGAACGTCCATGCCAATTCACCAATCCATCGACAGCGCGCTGGAAAAAAATATTGGGCCGCACGGCGTTGCCGAGCGGGCGCTCAACGACGCGCTCGGCCGAGCCGGCGCCGCGCTTGATTGGCTGCGCGCGCGCCATGCCGACGGCGGCCTGCCGTTGCTGCAGCTGCCGGCCACCCATGACGACCTGGTGGCGATCCGTGAGACCGGCCGGCGGCTCGCCGCCAATGCCAGCGACGTGGTTTTTCTCGGCACCGGCGGCTCGAGTCTCGGCGGGCAGACGCTCGCGCAGCTAGCCGGCCATGCGGTGCCGGGCGTCGGCGCCTTGCGCGCGGCCCCGCGCCTGCATTTCATCGACAATCTCGATGCGGAAAGCTTTGGCCTGCTGCTCGGCAGATTGCCGCATACCTCGACGCGCTTCGTCGCCATTTCCAAATCCGGCGGCACCGCCGAAACCCTCATGCAGACCATCGCAGCGCTTTCGGCGGTGAAGGCGGAGGGGCTGGAAACGCGCATCCCCGATATCTTCGTCGGCCTGACCGAGCCGGCCAAACCCGGCAAGCGCAACGGCTTGCGCGAGCTGCTCGGCGCGCATCATGTGCCGATGCTCGATCATCATACCGGCGTCGGCGGCCGTTTCTCCGTGCTCAGCAATACCGGCCTGCTGCCGGCGGCGGTGCTCGATCTCGATATCGCCACGGTGCGCGAAGGCGCCGGCCTGGCGCTCGCCCCGGTGCTGGCGAACAAGAAGCCGGCCGAGGTGCCGGCGGCGGTCGGCGCCGCGCTCAGCGTGGCGCTGGCCGAGAGCAAGGGCAAATCGATCAGCGTGCTGATGGCCTATGCCGACCGGCTCGAGCGCTTCACGCATTGGTACGTGCAGCTGTGGGCCGAGAGCCTTGGCAAGAACGGCAAGGGCACCACGCCGGTGGCCGCGCTCGGGCCGGTCGATCAGCATTCCCAGGTGCAATTATTTATCGGCGGGCCGCGCGACAAATTGTTCACCGTCGTCACGGTGGATGCCGTCGGGCGCGGGCCGCGCATCGACGGCGAACTCGCCAAGCTTGCCGGCGAGCCCGAATTCGCCGGCAAGACCATCGGCGATCTGGTGGCGGCGGAAGGTCGCGCCACCGCCGAGACGCTGGCGAAGAACGGTTGCCCGGTGCGCGCCATTCATTTGCCGCGGCTCGACGAGGAAACGCTCGGCGAACTGCTGATGCATTTCATGCTGGAGACCATCATCGCGGCGCATCTCCTCGGCATCGACGCCTTCGACCAGCCGGCGGTAGAAGAGGGCAAGGTGCTGGCGAAGAAGTATTTGATGTCGTGACCCGCCATTGTCATGGCCGGGCTTGACCCGGCCATCCCGCTTAAGATGGCAAAGCTGTGGGTCCCTAAGCGAGATCGCCGGGACGCGCCCGGCGATGACAGGCTAAAGTCCGCCGCGCCATGCACCGCATCACCGACGCCATCGCGATCGACGACGCCGAGCTCATCGAGAGCTTCGTGCGCGCATCGGGTCCAGGCGGGCAGAACGTCAACAAGGTTTCCTCGGCGGTGCAGCTGCGCTTCGACGTGCGCCATTCGCCGTCATTGCCCAACGACGTCGCCGTGCGGCTGATGCGGCTTGCCGGCAAGCGGCTGACCAAAGAGGGCGTCATCGTCATTATCGCGCAGAGCCACCGCGCCCAGGAGCGCAACCGCGCCGACGCGCGCGAGCGGCTGTTCGCGCTGATCCGCCAGGCGGCGGTGCGCCCCGTGCCGCGCCGCGCCACCAAGGTGCCCAAGGCCCAGAAACGAAAGCGCATCGAGGGCAAAAAGCACCGCGCCGCCATCAAAAGCCTGCGCCGCGGCAATCCGAGCTTTGAATGATCCAAGTGTCATGGCCGCGCTTGTCCCGGCCATCTCGTTTAGGGACGCAAAGTCGTGGCCACTTAAGCCGGATGCCCGGCACAAGGCCGGGCCGGGCCGGGCATGACAAATAAAGGCGCAGTGTCTGAATAGCGGGGGTAGCTCGTGTCTTTGCCTCGCGGGTGGCGTATTGCGCCGATAGAGTTGGACCAAATCCGAATCAGGTCCACGCCATGCCCGTCCGCCAATTGTCCGAATCGATCGTCAACCGCATCGCCGCCGGCGAGGTGGTCGAGCGGCCGGCGAGCGTGGTCAAGGAGCTGATCGAAAATGCGCTCGATGCGGGCGCGCGCCGCATCGACGTGCTCACCGACGGCGGCGGCCGCCGGCTGATTCGCGTCGGCGACGACGGCGCCGGCATGACGCGCGCCGATCTCACGCTTAGCGTGGAGCGCCACGCCACCAGCAAGCTGGCAGGCGACGATTTGCTGGCGATCGACACGCTCGGCTTTCGCGGCGAGGCGCTGCCCTCGATCGGCGCGGTGGCGCGACTGACGATCACCACGCGCCACAACAACGAACCGCATGCCTGGACGATTCACCTCGATGCCGGGGAAAAATCGGACGTGAAGCCGGCCGCGCTCGGCCAGGGCACCGGAGTCGAGGTGCGCGATTTGTTTTACGCGACGCCGGCGCGGCTAAAATTCCTCAAGACCGACCGCAGCGAGGCGGAAGCGGTGCGCGAGGTGGTGCGGCGGCTGGCCATGAGCCGGCCGGATGTCGCCTTCACGCTCGCCGGCGAGGAGCGCGCGCCGGTGACCTGGACGGCGGCCGGCGACCGGCTGACGCGGCTCGGCGACGTGCTCGGCGCCGATTTCCGCGCCAATGCGATCGCCATTCAAGCCGAACACGGCGGCATAACCGTCGCCGGCTTTGCCGGGCTGCCGACGCTTTCCCGCGCCAACACGCTCGGGCAATATCTGTTCGTCAACGGCCGGCCGGTGCGCGACAAGCTCCTGGTCGGCGCGGTGCGCGCAGCTTACGCCGACTATCTGCCGCGCGACCGGCATCCGCTGCTCGCACTGTTCGTCACGCTCGAAGCGCGCGAGGTCGACGTCAACGTGCATCCGGCCAAGACCGAAGTGCGGTTCCGCGAGGGCGCCCTGGTGCGCTCCATGATCGTGCGCGCGCTCAAGGATGCGCTGGCGCGCGAGGGCCAGCGCGCATCCTCGACCGGCGGCAGCGCCACCATCGCCGCATTCCGGCCGCTGGGGGCGCCGCGCCGCGGCGGCTGGGATTGGCGGCGCTCGCCGTCAGCACCGGCCGCGCGCGGCTATCCGGCGGCGAGTTATGCGCAGATGCGCGGCGGCGTTGCCGCGCTCGGTTTCGCGGAAGCCGCGCAAGCCGCCTTCGCGGTCGGCGAGCCGTCCGCCGATGTGCGCATTGACAGCTTCGAGGCGGAGCCGGCGCTGATCGAGCGCCCGCTCGGGGCGGCGCGCGCACAGGTGCACGAGACCTATATCGTTTCACAGACCCGCGACGGGCTCGTCATCGTCGACCAGCACGCCGCGCACGAGCGCATCGTCTACGAGCGCATGAAGGCTGCGATCGAAGCGGCCGGCGTGGCGCGCCAGATTCTGCTGATCCCGGAAATCGTCGAGCTCGACGAGGCCGACACCGCGCGGCTTAGTACGCGCGCCGAAGAGCTCGCCCGCTTCGGCCTGGTCATTGAGGAATTTGGTCCCGGCGCGGTGGCGGTGCGTGAGACGCCGTCGCTGCTCGGCGACGTCGACGTGCGCGGCCTGCTGCGCGACCTCGCCGAACACATGGCGGAATGGGACGACAGTCTGCCGCTGGAGCGCCGCCTGCTGCATGTCTCCGCCACCATGGCCTGCCATGGCTCGGTGCGTGCCGGGCGAAGGCTCAAGCCCGAAGAAATGAACGCCTTGCTGCGTGAGATGGAAGAGGTGCCCAATTCCGGCCAGTGCAACCACGGCCGGCCGACTTACGTGGAGTTGAAGCTCACCGATATCGAACGGTTGTTCGGGCGGCGATAATTTTTGTCATGGCCGGGCTTGTCCCGGCCATCTCGCTTAGGAGGGCAGGGCGGTGCGTCCCTAAGCGGGATGCGCGGGTCAAGCCCGCGCATGACAATCGAGAGGTCGTGCGACGCTCAGGGATGGCGCAGAAAAATCAATTCCGTATCGTCGTATTGGCGCCGCTCCAATTGTTCGAATCCTTCCGGCGCCGCGAACCCGGCGTCCGCCGCATCTTCCACCACCACCAGCGCCCCCGGCACCAGCCAGCCGCCTTCGCGCGCAGAAGCTAAAGCCTTCTCGGCCAGGCCCTTGCCGTAAGGCGGATCGAGAAATGCAAGTGCGAACGGCTCGAGCGGATGCAGCGGCCCGAGCTTGGTGGCGTCGCGCCGGAAAATGCGGGTGACGCCGCCGAGCCCCAGGTGCTCGACATTTTGCCGTAATAGCGCGCGCGCTTGCACACCGTCATCGACGAACAGCGCGTAGGCGGCACCGCGCGAAATCGCCTCGATGCCGAGCGCGCCGGTGCCGGCGAACAGGTCGAGCACGCGCGCCCCGGTCACCGGGTCGCCATAGGCATGCATCAGGATATTGAACAGCGCCTCGCGCAGGCGGTCGGCGGTCGGGCGCAATCCATCCGACTTCGGCCCAGCTATCGGGCGCGAGCGCAGTCTGCCGCCGACGACGCGCATTACATTTTCCTGTTGCGCATGATCTGATCCGACCTTGCTTCGCCCGCCGAAGCGGGCTTCGCGAAGGCGGGAAACCAGTTCCCACTTTTCGGGATCATGCGCGCGGCCTCGGATGTTTCGGCCGCGGCCCGCCGCTGCGGTCGCGGCGCGGCGGTTTCTTCGGTCTGTCATTCCTGGACCCGCGCGGCGGGGATCCGGAATCTAGATGCGATCCTGGAGCCTGTTTCTGGTTTCCGGGTTTGCGACCTTGCAGTCGCGCCTCGGAATGACGCGGAGGAAGCGGCCGCGCATCGTGCTCGATCAGCGGCGCTTCGAAGTCCGCCTCGGCTTGTGCGACGATCTCCGGCGCCAACAGCTTGCGCAGTTCCTCGGTCTTGACTTCCTCGATCGCACCGTCGCCGAGCGCGCCCAGCTCGAACGGCCCGAACGCTACGCGGATCAGCCGGTTGACCTTGAGCGCAAGCGTTTCCAGCACTTTGCGCACCTCGCGGTTCTTGCCCTCGCGGATGCCGATAGTGAGCCAGACATTGGCGCCCTGTTCGCGGTCGAGCGTCGCCTCGATCGGCCCGTAGCGCACCCCGGCAACCGTGATGCCGGCGCGCAGGCGGTCAAGCGCGGGCTGCATCACGCGGCCGAGCGCGCGCACGCGGTAGCGGCGCAGCCAGCCGGTCGCCGGCAATTCGAGCACGCGCGCCAATCCGCCGTCATTGGTGAGCAACAGCAGCCCTTCGGTGTTGATGTCGAGCCGGCCGACGCTGATCAGCCGCGGCAGGTCTTTCGGCAGCGCGGCGAAAATAGTTGGTCGTCCGTCCGGGTCGGCATGCGTGGTCACCAGCCCGCGCGGCTTGTGATAGCGGAACAACCGCGTGCGTTCGCGCGCGCGTAAGGGTTCGCCGTCGACCGCGATGCGGTCGGCGGGCGTGACGTTGAGCGCGGGCGAATTGATCACCTTGCCGTTGACGGAAACGCGCCCGGCGGCGATCCAGGCTTCCGCCTGGCGGCGCGAGGCTAAGCCCGCCCGCGCCATCACCTTGGCGATGCGCTCGCCCTGTTTGTCATCGGTGCTTTTTTCGGGCATGAGCAGCATTTATGGCATCGCCGTCGTTCATGCAATTCGCATTGGAAGAAGCCCGCGCCGCGGCGGCACGTGGCGAGGTGCCGGTCGGCTGCGTGGTGGTGCGCGGCGGCGAGGTGGTGGCGCGCGCCGGCAACCGCACGCTGGCCGACAAGGACCCGACCGCGCATGCCGAATTGCTGGCGATCCGGCAGGCGGCGGCAGGTCTAGGCTCCGAGCGGCTCGTCGATTGCGACCTCTATGTCACGCTGGAGCCGTGCGCCATGTGCGCCGCCGCCATGTCATTTGCCCGCATCCGCCGGCTTTATTTCGGCGCGGCCGATGCGAAGGGCGGGGCAGTGGAAAACGGCGTGCGGTTTTTCGCAAGCGCCACCTGCCATCACAAGCCGGAAGTCTATGGCGGCATCAATGAAAGCGAAAGCGCCGGATTGCTGCAGGAATTTTTCCGGGCGCGGCGCCCGTGATTTGTCCTCGCCGGGTTTATCCCGGCGATCCCGCTTAGGAAACGCACTGTGCGCCTTGTCGGGATGGCCGGGTCAAGCCCGGCCACGACAGGGTGGAGCGTCCTCGTCAGCTAAGCCGACTGATCAACCAGCTTGCCCATGCCGGGCGGCGGCGGGGCCTGCTCCGGCTTGTGCGATTTGTCGTCATCACGCTCGTCCACGCGCCGCTGCAGCGCCTGCCGCGGCTGTATGGCGACCTTCGGCATCACGGCGTAGACGCCGATGCTGGCGACGCGCGAGGTGGGTTCTTTCTTCATAGCGGGCGCGAGCCTACAAAACAGCCCTCAATTTTGCGCGACGCGGCGGCGCAAAATACCGGCGAGCGCGGAAAGGATTTGTTGACCGTAACGGCCGGCGCGCTATGCCGCCTGCGCAAACCCCCACGCTTTGTCGGCGAGCGGGCGGATCAGTTCGGCCTTGGCCGGCGCGAATTCGCTGGTGGCGGTGCCGTCGCGCACGCGGCCGATGATGCCCTGCAGGATGGCGGCGATACGGAAGAAATTATATGCGAGATAGACCGGCAAGGCGGGGCGCGGATCGAGTCCGGTGCGCTCGACGTAAAGATCGACGTAATCCGCCATCGATGGAATGCCGAGCGCCGTCAGATCGTGCCCGACCAGCGAGGCGGTGCCGGCCGCGCTTTCCGAATGCGGCATGTGCCAGGCCATCAGGTGATAGCTGAAATCGGCGAGCGGATCGCCGAGCGTGGATAATTCCCAATCCAGCACGGCGAGAACTTTCGGCGCGTCGCGCGCAACGATCAGATTGTCGAGCCGGTAGTCGCCATGCACCAGCCGCACCGGCCCGCCGGGCGGGATGTGGCGTGGCAGCCATTCGATCAGACGCTCCATGGCGTCGATCTTTTCGGTTTCCGAGGCGCGGTATTGCTTCGACCAGCGTTCGACCTGACGCGCGACGTAATTTTCGCCCTTGCCGAAATCGCCCAAGCCGATTTGGCCCGGATCGAATGTGTGCAGCCGCGCGATTGCCGCGTTCATGGCGTCGTAGACCGCCGCGCGCTCGGCCGGGTTGGAGTCCGGCATCTGCGGCTCCCAGAACACGCGACCGTCGACGCAGCCCATCACATAAAACGGCGTGCCGACGACGCTGTCGTCGGCGCAAAAAGCCAGCGGCTCAGCGACGGGAAAATTTTGCCTGTGCAATGCAGAGATCACGCGGAATTCGCGGTCGACCGCGTGCGCCGACGGCAGCAGCTTGCCGGGCGGCTTGCGGCGCAGCACGTAACGCCGCGCCGGCGTCTCTAATAGGTAAGTCGGGTTCGATTGCCCGCCCTTGAATTGTTTGACGCTGAGCGGGCCAGCGAAATCTTTAACATTCGCTGCTAGATAATATTCGAGGCGCGCGCCATCGAGGGCGAGCGCTGGTGCCGCATCCTTGGTGCCGGAAAATGCCTGCTGGCGGTCGAGGCTTGCCATTGCCGGCGCACTACTTGCGCGCCGCGTCGAACGAAACCGGCGCGTCGGCGTAAATTTTATAGCTCTGCGTCTTCGGCTTGGCCTTGTCTTCCTCGTTGAGATATTCGAGCGAGCTCTTGCCGGCGAGTGCGCGCGGCAGGATCATCACCCGGATAAAGCGGCTGGGTTTGTCGGCCGCGGCTTGCGCGAACACCGGGTCGGGGCCGGCCTCGTACCAGGCGCCGCCCGGGCCGTACGAGGTCGAGCGGTCATGCGTGTCGATACGGATGCCGCCTTCGATCAGGCAGCGAATACCCGGGCCCTGGTGCCGATGCCGATAGGCGCAACCGCCGGGCGGAAAGGCGACGCTGTCGCCGCGCATCAGCAACTCGCCTTTCGGCATGGTTTCCAGGTACGCCGTGAGCTTCTCGTGCGACATCATACCGGGCGCGCTGGCGACCGTTGAGCCGTGATCGCCGCGCGCGAGTTCCCAGCGCCAGCAGGTCACGCCGCCTTTGCCCGGGTGAACCAGCGCCGCGCCTTCGCCCTGCCAGGCTTCGCCTTCGTTCACCGCTTGGCCGGCGATCGTTGCGGCGCCATGCACCACGTAGATGAAACGCGGCAGCGGCGGCAGTTCAAACGCGACATTCTCTGCGCTGGACAGCACATCTTCGTAGAGCCGCAATACAGGGTGCATGGGGGTCTCCGGCCTTCGACCTCGTCAGTATGTCACGCCCCGCGTAGGCGGGGCATCCAGTATTCGCCGACGGCGCCGTGATTGCTGGATCGCCCGCTTTCGCGGGCGATGATGGCCGAGGTCTCGGCCGGGTCCCTTTCCGCCCCCGTCGGCGCTACGGCGGCGATAGCAGCGCGCGGCCATTGGCCGCGATACGACAGCGCAAAAAGCAAAGCCCGGCGCCGGGCCGGGCTTTGCGTGCTCAGGTTTGGAAGCCGTGGGCTTATTCGCCCGCGGATGACAGGTAGGCATCCTTCGACAGTTGCATACGAATGCTCGGGTCAGGGTCGCGGCCGACCACTTGGCCATCGACCACAACCGCGTACGGGTCCTGCACGGAAGCGTAGGCCTCGCTCGCGGTCGTCCGATGTTGGGACGCATGCTTGGGCGAGGCCGCGAATGCCGGTGCGGCAACGAGCGTTGCCAGGGCCACGACGGTAATCAAGCGTTTCATTTTTTTCTCCACGTCAATCGCCACCCAGGCGGCAAACTTAGAAATCGGCTTGCGCATGAGAAGCATGACGCGCGCATGTGAGCCATGCGGCGGAACTTTTATGCCGTGGTTATGTTTTCGAATTTGATGGTGCGACAGGCAATTGTTGAATCCGATACGACCAAAGGCGAATGCCGAGCGGCTTGCCGTTGACAAAGTCGTGACGTCGCCGTGAATGAAATTGTAGGATGTTAATTCTTTTCGCGCGCGATTGCCCTCCAGCCGATATCGCGGCGGCAGAAGCCGTCCGGCCAATTTATTTTATCGATTGCGGAATAAGCGCGCCGCTGCGCTTCACGCACCGTCTTGCCGCGCGCGCAGACATTGAGCACGCGGCCGCCATTGGCGAGGATGCGCGCGCCGTCGGCCCGAGTCTTGTCTAAAACTGTGCCGGCGTGGAAAATCTCCACGCCTTCAACCTGTGCCGCCGAGTCGAGCCCTTCGATCAGCGAGCCCTTGGCGTAATTTCCCGGATAGCCCTTGGCCGCCATCACCACGGCCAAGGCGGCGTCGTCGAACCAGCGCAGATCGAAATTCTTTAACTGCCCGTCGCGCGCGGCGATCAGCGCCGGAACGAGATCCGACATCAGCCGCAGCATCAGCACCTGCGTTTCCGGATCGCCGAAGCGGACATTGTATTCGATCAGCTGCGGGCCTTGTGCCGTGATCATCAGCCCGGCGAACAGCACGCCTTTGTAGGGCGCGCCGATTGCCCGCATGGCGCGCACGGTCGGATGCACGATTTCGTCCATCACGCGCCGATTAATTTCCGCCGTCATGATCGGCGCCGGCGAATAGGCGCCCATGCCGCCGGTGTTGGGTCCCTTGTCGCCGTCAAATGCCCGCTTGTGGTCCTGCGCCGACGCCAATGCGATGGCGGTCTCGCCGTCACACAGCGCGAAGAACGAGGCCTCTTCGCCGACGAGACATTCCTCGATCACGATTTCCCAGGCCGGCTGCCCCAGCCCGCCGCCGAACATCATGTCGATGGCGGCTTCGGCTTCTGCGACTGTCGCCGCCACCACCACGCCCTTGCCGGCGGCGAGGCCGTCGGCTTTCACCACGATCGGCGCGCCTTTTTTGCGCACGTAGTCCTTGGCCGCACCCGCGCCCTTGAAGCGTTCATAGGCGGCGGTCGGAATCCGGTTGGCCTTGCACAGGTCCTTGGCGAAGCCTTTGGAGCCTTCCAGCCGCGCCGCCCATTTGCCCGGCCCGAACGCCTTGATGCCGGCGGCTTCCAGGTCGTCGACAATGCCGGCGACCAGCGGCACTTCCGGCCCGACCACGACGAAGTCGATTTTGCTCGCCCGGCAGAACGCGATCACCGCGCCATGGTCGGCGAGATCGAGCGCGACGCATTCGGCCTCTTGCGCGATGCCGGCATTGCCGGGCGCGCAATAAAGCTTGATCGTCAGCGGGCTCGCCGCGATTTTCCAGGCCAGCGCGTGCTCGCGGCCGCCGGAACCGAGGATGAGGATGTTCATGGGACCACAGTAGTTCCGTCAGTTCGCCACCTGAGACGAATTTCATTCACGACGCCGCGGCGACCATTTACAAGGGGCTCGATAAATCGTGCAAATTCCGCAATCTTTATGCAGCCAAAATCGAGGTGCACATGCGTCTCTCGGTAATAGAAATCGACGGGAATATTATTGCCAGCCAGTTCGGCTAAGCGAATTAGATTGCGGTAAAAAATGGCCTGTCTTGGAGTAAGGCGTGCTGGACGGTCGCGAAAATCTTGCGATGGCTTTCTATGATAGCGTGAATCGACCCGACGAATGGTCGGGCTCTCGGTCCATTCTTCAAGTTCAATGTCTACTCGCATGGAATCCCACCGTCCATTGGGGCATTTTGGTGTAACATAGTGAAATGTGGCTGCAAGAGATTCGCGTATCGATGAAAAGGAAGAAAGCCACTTATCCCCTCCGCCTGCCGCGCTCGCTCAAGCAGGAGGTCGAACGTCGCGCGCAGGAGGACGGTACCAGCGTCAATCAGTTCGTGGCCACGGCGGTGGCGGAAAAACTCGCGGCCATGAATACCGCCAGCTTTTTTGCTGAACGTCGCGCGCGCGCCGATTTCAAAGGTTTCGACCGGCTGCTGCGGCGCAAGGGCGACGAAGCTCCGCGCGGCGACGACAAAATCGATTGAGCCCCATGCCCGAAGCAGCTCTCAACAACGCCGTGGAATGGACCGTCTCCGAGCTGTCGGCGGCGCTCAAGAAGACGGTCGAGGACGCCTATGGCTATGTGCGGGTGCGTGGCGAGGTATCTGGCTTCAAAGGGGCCTCGCCTTCCGGCCACGTCTATTTCCGCCTCAAGGACGACCGGGCTGTGCTCGAAGGCGTGATCTGGAAGGGCGTCTACGGCCGCATGCGGGTCAAGCCGGAAGAGGGGCTTGATGTCATCGTTTCCGGCAAGCTCACCACCTTCGCCGGTTCCTCGAAATACCAGATCGTCATCGACACGCTGGAGCCTGCCGGCATCGGCGCGCTGATGAAGCTGTTGGAGGAACGCAAGAAGAAACTCGCTGCCGAAGGTCTGTTCGACGAGGCGCGCAAGCAGCTCCTGCCGTTTCTGCCCGAAGTGATCGGCGTCGTCACCTCGCCGACCGGCGCGGTGATCCGCGACATCCTGCATCGCCTAGCCGACCGTTTTCCCCGCCGCGTCTTGGTGTGGCCGGTGCGGGTGCAGGGCGAGGCTTCCGCCGCCGAAGTGGCGAACGCCATCAAAGGCTTCAACGCGCTGCCCGAGCGCGGGCCGCTGCCGCGGCCGGACCTGATCATCGTCGCACGCGGCGGCGGCTCGCTCGAGGACCTGCTGTCGTTCAGCGAGGAGATCGTGGTGCGCGCGGCGGCCGAGAGCATGATCCCGCTGATTTCGGCGGTCGGCCACGAGACCGATATCACCCTGATCGATTTTGCGTCCGACCGGCGCGCGCCGACGCCGACCGCCGCCGCCGAGATCGCCGTGCCGGTGCGCGCCGAGCTGTTGGCGCAGATGTCCGCCTTTGCCGCAAGGCAGATCAGAGCCTGGCAACGTGGTATCGAACAGCGCCGCACCGAATTGCTGGCCGCGACCCGCGCGCTGCCCGCGGCAGACGAGTTGCTGGCCAATCCGCGCCAGCGGCTCGACACGCTGGCGAGGCGATTGCCGCGCGCGCTGCACGCCAATGCGCAACTGCATCGCACGCATTTGACGCGCGCCGCCGCGCGCTTGACGCCGCGGCTGTTGAAATTGCGCCTTGCGCGTTCGAGCGAAATCGTCATTGCGTTTGGCAAGCGCGCCACGCTCGCGCGCAAAAATTATCTGCAGCGGCGCACCGATCGCCTGTTCGCCGCCGGCCAATTGCTGGCGGCTTTCTCCTATCGCGGTGTGCTGGCGCGCGGCTATGCGCTGGTGCGCGACGGCGAGGGCCGTCCACTACGTAGCGCCAGTGCCGTCGTCGGCGGCACGCGCCTGGATATCGAATTTGCCGACGGCCACGTCAGCGCGACCGCCGACGGCGAAGCGGCGCCGCCGCGGGCAAAACCCCGCCGGCGCAGCGGTGAGGGTAGCGGTGGGCAGGGCAGCCTGTTCGGCGCGTGACGCCAGCTGGCTGACTTGCCCGCGACGGCGGGTCGGCCGCGCCTAGAATTTGCCCGGCAGTTGCAGCAGCTCCTGTTGCTGCTCCAACGTGAGCAGCTTGGGAATGTATTTAAACGCCACCGCGTCGGCCATCAGCCCGTCGAGCCCCTTTACCTCGTCCATCTGCAGCATCGACTTGGGATAGAACTTGTCGCGCACCGTCTTGGCCACCGCCGGCGTGATCTTGGCGTAGTCGGCATACATCTGCGGTGCCTTTGGATCGGAATACATCCAGTCGATGATCTCTTTGTAGGCGGCGGTGAAGCGCTTGTAGACGGCCGGCCGCGCTTTCAGGTCCCCGGCATTGGCAACGATGGTGCGCACGGTCTGGGTCTTGATGCTCTCGAGGTCGTTGGCGAGCGCGATGATGCGGAGCTTGCCTTCGCTTTCCTCTTTTAGGCCGAACGGCGGGGTCGAGAAGCCGATGTCGATCTGGCCGCTCATCACCTGCGTGAAAGTTGCCGGCACCGTGCCGGTCGAAACCAGTTTCGCCTTGACGCCCTGCTCCTTCATGAAACGCAGCGCGGTAATGTGCGTGCCGGAGCCGTTGGTCGAATAGGCGAGGGTAGTATCGGGTTTCGAATCCTTGAACGACTTGATCGGCGAATCCGCGCGCACGAAATAGTACTCGGCGGTGCCGGTCGCTTCGCCGGCGATGATGCGCAGCGGCGCGCCTTTGGCAAAGGCGCCGAGCACGCCGAGCGTACCCGCCGAGACGCCGATATTCGAGCTGCCGCTGATCACCACCTGCAGCGTCTCGCCGCCGCTCGATGTGTAGAACACTTCGACGTCGAGATCGTGCTTCTTCCAGATGCCTAGCTTCTGCCCGACCTCGGCAAAGGAACTGTCCCACAGCCCGCGCTGGCCGATGGCGAGCTTGAGCGTGTCGGCGGCAAACGCCGGCGACAGTGCAAAGGTAGCAAGCGCCAAGGCAACCGCAGTTTTCCGCATCATCATGATTTCCTCCTCATGCTGTACCCCATTGTTCGCGAGCGACTTCCACGGCCAGGCGCAGCTTGGCTTCCTGCATCTCCGGCGGGATCGGATTGCCGGTCTCCACGCTGGCAAACCCGCATTGCGGGCTCAGCGCCAGTCGATCGAGCGGCATATAGCGGGCGGCTTCGCCAATGCGACGGCGCAATACATCGCGGTCTTCCAGCACCGGCGTCTTGGTCGAGATCAGGCCGAGCACGACCGCCTTGCCGGCCGGCACGAATCGCAGCGGCGTGAAGTCGCCGGCGCGCGGCGTATCGTATTCCATGAAATAGGTCTTGATCGCCAGATCGTTGAACAACTTTTCGGCGACCGCGTCGTAACTTCCTTCCGAATGCCACTGACCGCCGCGGTTGCCGCGGCACAGGTGCATGGCGATATGCAGCGTATCCGGAAGTCCGTTCAGCACGCGGTTGGTGATGGCGATATAGCGGTCGATCAGGGCCGACCAATGGTCGCCGCGATCGGCAAGCTGTGCCCGCACGTCGGCATCGCCGAATTTTGCGAAGGCGGTCTCGTCGATCTGTACGTAGGTACAGCCGGCGGCGGCCAGGGCGTTAAGTTCGCTGCGGAACGCCGCCACGATGTCGTCCCAGAATTCGTCGACATTGTCATAGGCCATTGCGGTGACGGCGTCGTCGCCGCCGCGAAAGTGCAGCGCGCAGGGACCAGGGATCGTGATCTTGGGAACCGCGCGGCTGAGCGCCCGCAGTAAACGGAAATCGTCGACGTGGATGGGATGCGTCCATTTCAGCTTGCTGTTAATGACCGCTCGCGGCTGTGCGCCGCGCCCGCCGCCCGCTGAGCCGGCGTTGCCGTCAATGGCATCCGGCGTCACGTCACCGAGCTGGCGATAGAAATAGCTGTGATAGGAGCGGCGGCGGAACTCGCCGTCGGTCGCGAGCCCGAGGCCGACGCGGTCCTGCAACTTCACGGCTTCGGCGATTGCGGCATCTTCGGCTGCCGCCAAGGTTTCCTGACTGGCGTCGCGGCGAGCCACTCGCCGCCGCAGGTCCAAGAGCCCGGCCGGGCGAAGCAGGCTACCCACGTGGTCGGCGCGGAACAGCGGCGGCTGCAACACAACTCGGCTCCCCGACGCGGGGTTACACCAAAGCCGCAGGCCGGACAAGGACGCGCCAACGGTCGCAAAAACGATCCTTTTGGAGGGTTTCGCCAGCCCGGCCGAGCGACTATCTTAAAGCTTCAACCGCGCCGGAATGGAGGCCCCCCTTGCTCAATCGCTCCGATCGCTCCTCGCCGATGAGCGGCGAGGCCGAGGTTAAATATCTCGATGGCGATTTCCGCGTGGTACGTCCCGGCGCCTTCGTGCGCTGCGCGGTGACCGGCGTTCCGATTCCGCTTGAGGAGCTCAAATACTGGAGCGTCGATCTGCAGGAGGCTTACGCTTCGCCGCAGGCGGTGCTGCGGCGCCTGCACCCGCAAGCCGCCAAATAACTAGCGTCGCAGTTTCGCCAGCACCAGCGCGCGCAACGCGTCCGCTTCGTCCACCGCCAGCGTGACCGGCAGCACGTGAACGCGTGCGGCGAGCGCTGCCAGTGCCGGCTCGTCCGTCATGCGCGCGCGATCCTTTTCGGTGGTTAAGAGCGTGAGGCCGCCGGCCTCGGCAGCACCGATTAATGCGGCGGCTTCCGCGGCGCTATAGCGGTGATGGTCGGCAAACGGCTTACGCTGAATGATCGCGATGCCGGCCGCGCTTGCGCTGGCAAAAAACTTTTCCGGGTCGCCGATGCCGGCGAACGCCAGCACCTTGCGCGCTTTCAAGTCGGCGACCGCGGCGGGGTCGGCCAGCAAGCGTCCATGAAACACCGGCAAAGCGGCGGAGGTCATGGCACGCGTGCCTTCGCTATCGCCAATAATCAACAACGCATCGGAGCGTTTGAGCTGCGCGGTAAGCGGCGCCCGCAAGGGTCCCGACGGAAACACCCGTGCATTGCCGAACCCGCGCCGTCCGTCGACCACCGCCAAGGTGAAGTCCTTGGCCAACGACGCATTCTGCAAGCCGTCGTCCATAACGATGACGCTGGCGCCAGCCTCGGCAGCGGCTTGCGCGCCGGCGACGCGGTCGCGCGCGATCACGGTCGGCGCCACGCGCGCCAGCAGCAGCGCCTCGTCGCCGACCTCGGCGGCGCCATCGCTGTCCGGATCGACGCGTTGCGGACCGGCGAGACTGCCGCCATAGCCGCGGCTCAGACAAAACACCCGTTCGCCGGCCGCTTGCAGCATATTCGCGAGCCAGATGACCGCCGGCGTCTTGCCGCTCCCGCCATGCGTGAAATTTCCGACGCACAGCACCGGCACGCCCGCGTGGGTACCTTGCCGCAGCATCCGCCGTGCGGCGATCGCGCCATAGCAGGCGGCAACCGGCGCCAGCAGGCCGGCGGCCAGTCCGGCTTTGCGCCACCAGAAGGCCGGCTCACGCATGGTCGGTCCGCTGGCGCAGGCGCAGCTGCATCAAATAGGGGTCGAGCGACTGCAAGGTACGTTCGAGCGCGCCGCTTAAGCCGGCAACCGTCGCGCGCGCGGCATCGGCGGCACTATCGCGCGCGACCGGATGGGCCAGCCAGGCGGCAAAAGCCGCGGTGAGCTTGCTGGCGTCGGCGACCGGCTCGGCGCCATGCGCCTGGTCAAGCGCCGAATAGATTTCGGCGAAATTCCACACATGTGGGCCGTGCAGGATGGCGGCGCCGAGCTTGGCCGGTTCGATCGGATTTTGCCCGCCGTGGCGGACCAGCGATCCGCCGACGAAAACGATCGGCACCAGCCGGTAAATGTGGCCGAGCTCGCCGATGGTGTCGGCGATATAGACATCGGTGGCCGCATCGGGCAGTTCGCCGCGCGAGCGCAACCGGGTCTTCAAGCCGGCGGCGCGCGCGAAGGCCTCAACGCCTACGCCGCGCTCGGGATGGCGCGGCACGATCAGCGTCAGCAGCCTTGGGAATTTCGCGCGCAGCTTTGCGTGCGCGTCGGCCATGGCGGCCTCTTCGCCGGCATGGGTGGAGGCCGCCGCAATGACTGGCCGGCTGCCGATTGCGCCGCGCAAGGCCGCGAGCTTGACCGGGTCGGCGGGCGGCACCGGCCCGTCGAGCTTGAGATCGCCGGTGGTCACCACATGCGGGGCACCCAATTCGCCCAGTCGCGCGGCGTCGGCCGGCGAGCGCGCCAGACAAAGGTCGAGCCGCCGCAGCAGGTTGACGATCGAGACCGGCAGGTAACGCCAGCGACGGAACGAGTTTTCCGACAGCCTGCCATTGACCAGGATCATCGGCACGCCGCGCGCCGACGACTCGATCATGAGGTTCGGCCACAGCTCGGACTCTACGAACAGCGCGAGATCCGGCTGCCAATGGTCGAGGAAGCGGCGCACGAATGCCGGAACGTCAAGCGGCACGAATTGATGGATGACGCCGCGCGGCAGCCGCTGCTCGGCGAGGCCCCCGGAGGTGACGGTGCCCGAGGTCACCAGCACGCCGACGTCGCGCGCGCGGATGCGTTCGATCAGCGGCAATACGCTGATTAATTCGCCAACGCTGGCGCCGTGCAGCCAGACCAGTGGACCCGGCGGCCGCCCTATCACGCTCACGCCACGCCGCTCGGCGAGACGCAGGCGATGTTCCTTGCCGCGCCGCATCCGTTGCGCCAGCAGCACCGGGGTGAACGGCGTTGCTGCCGTCGAAAACAGCCGGTACGCGCGCAGCGGTGCCGGCAGTTTGTCGCTCACGGCATTGCGCTCCCCTTGCCATCGGCAATTTCATAGGCGCGCGCGGTCGCTGCGTTGAGTGAATGTTCGACCTCGCGCCGCGCCGTTTCCAGCGCCGCTTCGTCAGCGTCTTTTGCCACGTAGATCGGCCCCTTCGCCACCATCGCCGTGCGGCCAAACGGCAGATTGACCGCGCTGCGGTCCCAATTGTTGAGTTCGATGCGGTGCTGCGTCGCCACCGCCACCGCGTAGATCGGTCGCCCGGAATATTGCGCGAGCTTGACGATGCCAAGCCCGGCCACGCGCGCGACCTTGGGAATGTCGGCGGTCATCGCGACATTGATGCCTTGCGCCAGAGTAGCGAGCATTTCGGTGAACGCGGCGGCGCCGCCCTTGCGGTTGAATTCGCCGTTGTGGGCGCCCGACCCGCGGATGGTGCCGACGCCGAGCTTTTCGGCGGCGCGCGCATTGATCTCGCCGTCGCGGTGGCGCGAGATCAGCACTTTGCCTTCGAAATCGTATTCCTTGCGCTTGATGAAGGGCGCCATGAAATGCTGGCCGTGCCACAGCCCTATAATCACCGGCTGCTCGGCGGTCTCGTAAACATCTGCCGGCTCGAGTGTGGTGCGCGTGCTGTGCCAGACCAGGCGCAGATACCACGCGCCGACTGTCGCGACGGCATCCTGAAAGGCGGGCGATGAAGCAATCCGCTTGAATGACGGCATCGGCCCCTGCTCAGCGCGCCGCCCGGTCCGCGCGGTCGGGATTACGCCAGCGGTGCCGGTGGATGATGAATGAGCGCATGCGGGATGTGGATTAAGCCACAGGCCGAGTTTATGCAAACTCGCTGCGGCGGTCGCGTACCAAGTCGATCAGCGCGTCGTGGCGGGTGGAACCGGTGGCAAGCAAAGCGCCATGCGCGCCGTGGCGGGCCTTATAATTCAGCACTTGGCCGGTCAGATCGGTCATTACGCCGCCGGCTTCGTGCACCAGAAGGTCGGCTGCGGCCAGGTCCCAGTCGTGGCTGCCGGGCGAGGCGAAAGCGGCATCGAGTTCGCCATGCGCGACACGGGCGAGCCGCAGCGCCAACGAATGCACACGCGGCTGCGCCAGGATGCCGGGCTTGAGGGCGGCGAGCCGGTCGAGATAGCGCTTGGGGCCGGCGAGCTTGGCGTTGTCGAACGTCGCGCCGCGGTTGGCGACGATGACCGCGTCGTTGAGCGTGGCGCCGGCGCCGCGCGCCGTCAGAAACATCTCGTCGGTGAGCGGCGCATAAAGCGCGGCTAGGACCGGACGGCCATGTTCGGCGAGCGCCACCGAAATCGACCAGTCGGCGCGCCCGCCGATATAGGCGCGGGTACCGTCGATCGGGTCGACGATCCAGGTGAGCGGCGCAACGCCGTCCGGCAGCGCCGCGGTTTCCTCCGACAGCCAGCCGGCGCCGGGCGCGAGCCGCATGAGCTGCGCCTGCAACAGATCGTTGACCGCGATGTCGCCTTCGGTGACCGGCGAATCGTCGTCGCCCTTGGTCCAGCGTTTGAACGGGCCGCGCAAGGTCGCGCGCGCCAGGTCGCCGGCCGCCCGCATCACTGCTTCGAGCGGTACGCGCAGTTTGGCAATTTCACCGCGCATGATCTAATCCGAAAACCGGTTTCCACTTTTCAGGATCATGCGCTTCACTGCCCGGCAACGGTCAAGCCTTCGAGCCGCAGCGTCGGCGCGTTGGTGCCGTAGCGGAATTCGAGATCGTTGGCTGGCGTCAAGTCGCGGAAGATGTCGATGAGATGGCCGGCGATGGTGACCTCGCTCACCGGATAGCTGCGCTTGCCGTTCTCGATCCAGAAGCCGGAGGCGCCGCGGCTGTAATCGCCGGTCACCATGTTGACGCCCATGCCGATCAGATCGGTGACGTAGAAGCCGTCCTTGATGTCGGCGATCAGCGCCTCGGGGCTGAGCTTGCCCGCCTCCATATGCAGATTGCTGGCGCCGGGCGAAGGCACCGAGGAGACGCCGCGCTGGGCGTGGCCGGTGGAGACGAGGCCCAGCTCGCGCGCGGTCGAACAGTCGAGCAGCCAGGAGCGCAGTACCCCGTCGTCGATCAGCGCGAGTTTCTTGCCGGCGACGCCTTCGCCGTCGAATGGATGCGAGCGCAGGCCGCGCTTGCGCAAGGGATCGTCGATGATGCGGATGCCGTCGGCGAACAGTTTGGCGCCCATCTTGTCGCGCAGGAAACTGGTCTTGCGCGCGACCGAGGCGCCATTGGCGGCGCTGGCGAGATGCGACACCAGCGTGCCGGCGACGCGCGGGTCGAACACCACCGGCACTTTGCGGGTCGTCACCTTGCGCGCGTTGAGCCGTTCCACCGCGCGCATGCCGGCGGTGCGGCCGATCTTGTCTGGGCTTTCCAGGTCGGCGGCGTGCAGCACGCTTGAATAATCGTAGTCGCGCTCCATGCCGGTGCCGCTGCCGGCGATTGCGGTCATCGATATGCCGTGGCGCGAGCCGAGGTAGGCACCGCGGAAACCGTGACTGGTCACCAGCACCATGCCGACAATACCGCCGGAAGCCGAGGCGCCGCCCGATTTGGTGACGCCCTTGACGGCGAGGCCGGCCGCTTCGGCGGCGCGCGCGTTGCGCTCGAGCTGGGCGACCGTCGGCAATTCGCGATCGACCAGATCGAGATCGGGAAAATCATGCGCCAGCAGGCTCTGGTCAGCGAGGCCGGCGAATTTATCTTCCGGCGCCACCCGTGCCATCGCCACCGCCCGCTCGGCAAGTAGCCCGCTGCCGTCGCTCGCGGTGTCGTTGGTCGAGACCACCGCCTGGCGGCGGCCGACCAACACGCGCAGGCCGATATCGTCGCCCTCGGCGCTCTCGCTCTCCTCTACCGAACCGTCGCGCACTTCGATGGCGAGCGACATCGAGCGCATCGCGATCGCGTCGGCGGCATCGGCGCCGCTGGCAAGCGCGGCCTTGACCAGCCGCTCGGCGCGGTCGGTGAGGGCGGTCTGGTCGAACAAAGATGGGGCGGGGGCGAGCATGCTGGGGCTTTCACATCTTATTTGCCATTCCGCGGCGCGCGTCACAAGCGCGGCTAAGCGCGTCTTCGACGCGCTTTGGCGAGCGCACCCGGAATGACAAGGAGATGGGCCTGGATTTGGCGCGGTGCAACCGCCGATCCGGACATTTTGCGAAATTTCGGCAAGGTCTCGTCAATCATGGTTGGCAACGCCTCGTCAATCATGCAGCGCAAAGCGGGCGCAGTGACGCGCGATTAACTGCGAAACTTAAGCGGATTCCGACGCCTTTCCGCCATGATCTCTGCGCGACCGGGCCGATAAGCCCGGCGCGGGAGAGTTTCGAGGCGTCAAATGCGAAGTGGCGGAATGCCCGCCGGGTCGAGCCGCGCGCTGCGGCTCGACCCGTTCAGCCTGCCGGCGCGATTTGCGGCGAGCGATGCCGCGGCCGACGAGCGGGTGCGGCAGGTGGAGCTCTATCGCGAGCGCGTGGTGGTGCGGCGCTCTCTGCGCGGCATGCGCATGGCGCTCAACATGCCGGTCTCGGCCTTTACCGGCGTCGCCATCCGCGTGATAGCGGGCGAGAGCGACGACCAAGCCGCCGTCTCCGTCACGCTCGAACACAAAGATCCCGCGCTGGCGCTGCCGCTGTTTACCTCCGGCGAAGCCGACGAGGCCTTCGCCGAATGGCGCGCCTGGGCCAAGGTGCTCGGCCTGCCGCTCCTGGTCGCCGAAGACGACGGCGTGTTGCGCGAGCCGTTCGCGCGCTTGGGCGGTCTGCGCATCGATGCGGTGCGCCCGCGCCGGCGCCGCCGCAGCGCCCTCAAGGGCCGCCGGCCCGCGCTGCCGCTGCGCCGCGCCACCGGCAAGCTCAGCGAGGCGACGCCAGTGCATCGCGGCGAACGCGAGATTATCGCGCGGAACTAACGCCCGCACCTACCCGCGCCGCGCACTCGGCAGCGGCATTTCATCGCTGAAATGTTTGGAGTGACGGGAACAAGGGCCTACACTGGCCGTTGAACTTCGCGAATCGTGTGAGCGGCCGATGGGCACGATTGTTCTTCTCGATCTCATGGGTGGCGTGGCGTTGCTGCTGTGGGGCCTGCACATGGTCCAGAGCGGCATCCTGCGCGCATTCGGGCCGGACCTGCGGCGTTTTTTATCTAAGGCCCTGGAAAACCGGCTGGCGGCATTCGCCGCCGGGCTGGGACTCACCGCGATACTCCAGAGCAGCACGGCGACCGGGCTCATGGCCGCTTCCTTCGTGACCGAAGGGGTGGTCACTCTGGTGCCGGCGCTTGCGATCATGCTGGGCGCGAATGTCGGGACAACGCTGATCGTTCAGATCCTGTCGTTCAACGTCTCCGCCGCCGCGCCTGTGTTGTTCGTCGTCGGCCTCGTTGCGTTCCGCAGCGGCGGCCGCAGCCGGCTCAAGGATTTAGGCCGTATCGCCATCGGTCTCGGCCTGATGCTGCTTGCGCTGCATATCTTGCTCGATACCCTGGCGCCCGCGGAAAGCGCACCCAGCGTGCGCGCGCTGCTCAAGCTGATTACCGGCGATCCGATCCTTTGCGTGCTGATTGCCGCCGCATTGACGTGGGCCGCCCATTCGAGCGTCGCGACGGTGCTGCTGATCATGTCGCTGGCCTTTTCCCAGTTCATCACGCCGGAGGCGGCGCTGGCGCTTGTGCTCGGCGCGAACCTGGGCAGCGCCATCAATCCGGTGATCGAAGGAGGTCGTCGAGGCGAACCTGCGAGCTACCGGTTGCCGCTCGGAAATCTTCTCAACCGATTGATCGGCGTGGGCGTCGCGCTGCCGTTCCTGCACCAAATTGCCGACGCGTGGCAGCACGTCGAACCGAACATGGCGAGATTCACCGCCGAATTTCACATCGGCTTCAATGTCGCGCTTGCCGTGGTCTTCCTTCCGCTGCTCGATCCGTTGGGATTGCTGCTCACGAAGATTTTGCCCAAACGCGCGATGGCGACCGATCCCTCGGCGCCGCGTTACCTCGATGAATCCGCACTTGCGGCGCCTTCGCTCGCGCTGGCGAATGCGGCGCGCGAGACGCTGCACATGGGCGATACCGTCGAGACGATGTTGAAGCAGGTTATGACGGCCCTCATGACGAATAATCGCTCGTTGGTCGACGAGGTTTCGCGCATGGATAATACCGTCGATAAACTCAATGAGGCGATCAAGCTTTATCTAACCGATTTGACGCGCGGCAATCTCGGCGAGGCCGAAGCAAAGCGCGCCATGGAAATCGTGTCTTTTGCCATCAATCTCGAGCATGTCGGCGACATTATCGACAAGAATCTGAGCGAGCTTGCCGCCAAGAAGATTAAGCGCGACGTTCAGTTTTCCGACGACGGCGCGGCGGAGATCGATGAATTTCAGAAACGCATCCTGGAGAATTTGCGTCTCGCCTTCGGCGTCTTCATGTCGGGCGACGTTTCGGGAGCGCGGAAGCTCGTTTCCGAAAAGGCGCAATTGCGCGGCGCGGAATTGTCGGCGGCCGAACGCCACCTCGAACGCTTGCGCGAGGGCCGGCCGGAAACCCTGGAAACGACCTCGCTGCACCTCGACGTGCTTCGTGACCTCAAACGCATCAACTCGCACATTTGTTCGGTTGCCTATCCGGTCCTGGAGATTTCCAGGAAGACGTCGGCCGAGGCGGCTAAATCCGAACGGGTTGCGGTGGCCCGAGCGAAGGCAAAGCCGCGCAGGTCGTAGTCCGTTTGTGCCGGTCGCGCTGTGCCGGTGCGGTTCACCCGCACACCGATGGGTTTTGCGGGACTTGTGCCTCTCCTTTGGCGCGCAGGTGCCTTTGTCCGGATAAAAATCGACGGAAATATTGCTGGTCGCCAAACCCGCGGTTGCGGCTAAACTCCTCTTTCGTCGTTTCGAGGGAACAGAGTCCATGGCGGCACCGGCAGTTCGACGCGCTGACTTTCTGATGACGCTCGCCTACGCGACCGACCTTGCCACCGGTCACTCGCGCGATTTCGCGCTGCGATCCTGCGTGCTGGCGATGCGGCTCGCCCAGATCGCGGGTCTCGACGAGCACACGCGCCGCGCCGTCTATCATCAGGCTTTGCTGCGTTATATCGGCTGCAATGCCGACACGCATTTGCTGGCAGCGGCATTCGGCGACGAGATCGCGCTGCGCCGCGACCTGCAGCGCATCGACATCGGCAACAAATCGGAGCTCGCCGAAACGATCGTCCGCGCCCTCACGCGCACCTTCGCGGATGCGCCCCCGGCCGAACTCGCCAAGGCGGTCGAGCGGGGCCTGGCCGAGGCCATGCAGGTGAGCGTTCCCGTTCTTTCCGGCCATTGCGAAGTCGCCAAACGTATCGCGGAGCGAATCGGCCTGTCCGACGATATCCGCGAAAATCTCGGCCAGCTCTACGAGCGCTGGGACGGCAAGGGATTGCCGCGCGGCCTGTCGGGCAATGCCGTGAAGCTGCCGGTCCGGCTGGTGACGCTGGCGCAGGATGCCATTGCGCTGACCGAGGCGCACGGCTTCGAGACCATGAAGACGATGATCGCCAAGCGCGCCGGCGGCGGCTACGAACCGGAACTGGCCGATCTTTTCCTCGCCCATGCCGAACAACTGCTCGCCGGCCTCGACGGGCCGGTCGATCGCGAAACGATATTGGCGCTGGAACCGGTTCCCCATTCGATGCTCGAAGAAGCGGCCTGTGACGAGGCCTATCTCGCGATCGCCGACATGGTCGACATGCGGATGCCTTTCACGTTCGGCCATTCGCGCGCCGTGGCGTCGCTCGCCGACGCGGCGGGCAAGCACATGGGCCTGCCTGCTTCCGACATTCGCGATGTCCGCTGGGCGGCTTACACGCACGATATCGGCGAACTGGCGATTCCGGTCTCGACCTGGATGCGCGCCGGCGCGCTGACCGAACGCGAGACCGACGCGGCGCGTCTGCATCCCTATCATGGCGAGCGCGCGCTAGCGTCATTAGGTGGCGACGGCAAGGCGATTGCGGCGCTGGTGCAGCGTCATCACGAGCGTCTCGACGGTAGCGGCTATCACCGCAACGCGCGCGGGCCCGACCTTTCGCCCGCCGCCCGCATCCTTGCCGCCGCCGAAGCCTTCCAGACCGCGCGCGAGGCGCGGCCCTACCGTGCCGCGATGACCGATGCGGCGGCGGCCGCCAAACTTCGTGGCGCGGTCAAGGAGGGCAAGCTCTGCCCGGACGCGGTGGAGGCCGTCCTCACCGTCGCCGGTCAGCCCGCCCGCCGGACATCGGCCGAGCGGTCTCGCCGGTCTGACGCCGCGCGAGATCGAGGTGCTGCGGCTGATCGCCGCCGGGCATACCGCCAAGGAAGCGGCCCGGCTGCTCGATATCGCGCCCAAAACCGCCGACAATCATATTCAGAGCCTTTATTCCAAGATCGGCGTCTCCACCCGGGCCGGCGCCGCACTTTACGCCCTCGAACGCGGCCTCGTGCAGCAAGGAATGTCCGCGGCATAGGGAATCCACCTCATGTGCGGGCGAGGGGTTATCGGCACCCTCCCGATCGTGATCCGGGCCATTCGGCCGCGGCACCTGAGAGGAGAATGCCATGACTCAAGCATCCATCAAGGTGGGCGTCATCGCCGAGCAGACCGGCCCGCTGTCGTTCATGGGGATCGCCAACGCCAATGTGGCGAAGATGGTGATCGACGACATCAACGCCAAAGGCGGCCTGTTGGGGCGCAATATCGAGCTCTGCCTGGAAGACGGCGCCACCATCGACAGCGTCGCGGAAGCCAAGGCGACCAAGCTCGTCCAGCACGACAAGGTCGACGTGATCTTCGGCGGCATTTTCAGTTCGACGCGGCAGGCGATCAAAGGCCCCGCCGTCGTGAAGGGCAAGACGCTCTACATCTACCCCGAACAATACGAAGGCCAGGAATGCGACCCGCTGATTTTCTGTACCGGCCCGGTGCCGGCGCAGCAGGTCGATCCGCTCATTCCCTGGCTGATGCAAAAGACCGGGGCGAAGAAATTCTACCTGCCGTCGGCCGATTACATCTGGCCGCACGTGATGAACAAGAAGGTCCGTCAAGTCGTCACCGCCAATGGCGGCTCGATCGTCGGGGAAGAGTATTTCCCGCTCGATCACACCGACTACGCCAAGACGATCGAGCAGATCACGTCGAGTGGCGCCGAGGTCGTGTTCAATACGATCGTTCCGCCCGGCCTCTTGCCCTTCCTCGAGCAGCTTTACGATTCCGGCTTCACCAAACGCGGCGGCCAGATCGTCTGCACCTATTTCGACGAGAACCTGCTGAGCCTGGTGCCGGCCGCGCACATCGAGGGCCTGTACAGCTGCCTCGACTACTACCAGACCGTTGCCGATCCTTTCAGCCAGAAGCTGCTCGGCCAGTACAACAAGCACTATCCCGGCAACGCGCAGTTCACCGGCGGCAGCGCCTGTTCGGGCCTCTATCGTGGTCTGCGGCTATGGGCGGCCGCGGTGAAGGAGGCGGGCTCGCTCCGCCAGGACGACGTCATCAAGGCGCTCGACCACGCCAAGATCGCCGAGGGACCGGGCGGCCCGGCCGAGATGGTGCCCGGCCAGCATCACGTGCGGATGAACATGTACATCGCCCAGGCCAACAACGGCCGCTTCAAGATCGTGAAGAGCTTGGGACACATTGATCCGCAGGAGGCGATGGTCGCGCGCGCTGCGGCTTAGCCTGCACCCGATCGAGAAAGCGGCCCTCAAACTGAGGGCCGTTTTCATTTCATTCAAACAGTTTCGGAGAAACTACCCGCAGCGCTGCAGCTTGAGCGCGCCGGTCTGGCCGTTCAACTCGATGTGGTCGGCATCGATCCGGCGTAGCGTGTAGTTGACGCTGGCGTTGTTGACCTGGCCGTTGCTGAACTGATCGACAATGCGATAGCTCGACGCCCCGGTCGCGGTCACCGATTTGTTGCGGTAGGCCGGCACGCCGCCCTGGCTGTCGGTGCGCTGATCGCCGTTGAAGGCGATCACGCGCTTGCCGGCACAATCGATGGCGCCTTTTTGCGCGCTCGTGCTCTCGCCCCACGGGCCGGAGACCGGATAGCCGTCGGCGAGCGCAGGCATTGCCAGCGCCGTCAAAGCCATCGCGGACAGAATCGCTTTTCGCATAGCCTGAAAGGTGGCACTGCGGCGCGCAAAATCAAGCTTAACGGTTGTGGATGCTTAACGATCCGCGCGGTCAACGCGCTAGATTCGCCCGATTCCAGCCATGCCCGGGCTTGCCGTAATAGAATCCGTTGGAAAACGGCGCCGCGATCTTGAGTGTGGCGAGGCGCGCGCCCGCGTTTTCGCCGTCAATGCGGCGGTCGAGCGCGTCGCGGAAAATCGTGGCGACCTCGACCATGTCGCAACTGTGCGGCGACAGGCGAAAGCGGCCGACGCCCATACCTTGCAAATCCTGCAGCTCGCCGACCAGATTGAAATAGTCGTGCGACATGGTCTGGATGCCGTTGACGGTGAGGAACGGTTTTTCCTCCAGCGTGCGCAGCGTCATGCCGTCGGCATCTTTATTACAGACGAACTGGCAACTGTCCTTGGTTCGTCCGTGCGCGCGCGCGTGATAGCAGCGCGCCGAAAGGGCCAGCGGAAGCCGCCCGAACACCTGCACTTCGGTGCCAATGTCGAGCTTGGCGGCTTCCGCGGCGAGCGCACCGATCGCGGTCGCCGGCATTTCCGGCGGCAAACAGATGTTGCGCGCGCCCCCCCGGGCGAGCACCGCGAGCGTGCGCTCATTGTAGACGTTGATGAAAGGGCCGGCGTAATGCGGCCGCCCGCGCAGATGCATGAGCGCGGAGCCGTCGTTTGCCTCCACCAGGGCGGTCTTATCGGCGCAGACTTCCTCGACCAGCTTGCGGTCCTGCTTGGACATCACCTCGGCGAGCGTCGAGCGTACCAACGTCTTGCCGGCGGTCTTGAGCCGCGCCGCCACCAATTCCAGATAGGGCTCGAACAGCGGTGCGCGCTTGAAGCAGATCACCTCGCCGAGATAGACGGTTGCAACCGGCGCTTCGTCGGCGATGCGGAAATAAAAATCGCGCCATTCCTCCGGCTGCCAATTGAACAGCACCGGCCCCAGCGTGAGTTCACTCGCGGTCTGCACGGCTATCTCCATCGCTTGCCGGCGAAGGCGCCTTCGGTCTCGCGGCGGCCTTCGGTAAGCGCCAGGAGGCTGGCGAAGGCGGCCTCGCGGCCGGCCATGATGTCGTCGACCGCTTTGCGGAAGGCGCCGACCACCGATTTGACGTAAGCGCGGCTGCGCTGGCGGCCCTCGATCTTGAGCGCGGTAACCCCGGCGCGCATCAGGTCGGGCAGCAGCGCAGACAGATTGAGGCTGACCGGTTCCTCGAAGGCGTAATAGGGCGCGTCTTGCGCGCCGCACAGATAGCGGCCCTTGCAGATGGTCGGATAGCCGGCGCTTTCGCCGCCGGCAAAGCAATCGATGACGTATTCGCCGAGCCGCGTGGTGAGGTTGCGCGCGGCATCCTCTTCGTAATGCACATCGGCGGCCGGCGAGCAGACGCCGTCCATATTGGTCGACGCCCCGGTCACGTAATTGCTGAGATAGCAGCGGCCCTCGGCCATCATCCCGATATTACCGAAGATGAAGGCCTCGATTTCGCACGGAATCTGCGAATGCAGCTCGGCGATTTCGGCGACGGTGAGCATGCGCGGCAGCACGACGCGCTTGACGCCGAATTGCTCGCAATAAAAGCGGATCGCCTCGGGCGAGGAAGCACCGGCCTGCACCGACAGATGCAGCCGCAAGTCCGGATAATTGCGCGCGGCGTAATCGGCGACGCCCATGTCGGCGACGATGACCGCGTCGACGCCGAGCTTGGCGGCGCCGTCGATGGCGTCGCGCCACATCTGGAATCTTCCTGCCGGCGGAAACGTGTTGACCGCGAGCAAGAGCTTGGCCTTGCGCGCATTAGCGTAGGCAAGCGACTGCTCGACCTCGGCCACGGTGAAATTCAGGCCGGGGAAATTGCGCGCATTGGTCTCGTTCTGCAGGCCGCAATAGACCGCGTCGGCGCCGGCATCGACCGCCGTGCGCAGCGCAGCCGGCGTGCCGGCCGGGCAGACGAGTTCGGGCCGCGTCAAGTCGTGCACGTCGCTCATGTTATCTCCCCCGGATCGAGCGTGCCGCCGACAGGGCGAGCCCCGCCGGTCCCGACAGCGCGCCGAAGCTCGCCACCACGCTGTCGAGCGCCGAGCCCTCGAAATCGTCGAGCGCGTTGCGCAACGCCACCACCGCTTCGGTGTCGCCGTTCACCTGCAGATCGCGCGAGAAGAACAGCGCGTCGCCGTCGAGCGAGCCGTCGATCATGTCGAGCAGATTGAAGAATGTGCCGGCAATGGCCGCGACATGCGCCGGGCGCTCATAACGGCGGTGCGCGGTCAGCAACGGGTACTCGGGCAAAGGCGTGAGCACCAGCACGAAGGGCAGATCCGTCGGATCGATCAGGAAGCGCTTGCCGGCGTGTGCCCCGAGCCGGTTGAACAGTTCGGGCCGCGCCTTAGCCACATGCACGGCGATGCGGGTGAATATCGGTTGCAGCAAAGCCAGCGGCACCGGCGCCAGCAGCACGCTGGGCGCATTCTCCAACAGCGTTCTGAGCGGCGAGGAGGTTCGCGCGGGGCGGGAGGGGGCCAACATCGCCTAATTTGTAGAGCCGCCGGCCCGTTTTGGATTTGACCAAGGTCAAGGCGCGGGTGCGCTATTTGCGGGTTGCGGCCGGGCGCGCTCAGACGCGAAAATAGTTCGGCCGCGGATAGGCGACGCTAAAGCCAGCGCGCTGAATATTGCCGAACGACGGCCCGACATCGCCGCCATGCGGAATGCCCGTTTCGGTGGTGAGAAGGGCGCAGCCGCTCGCAATCGCCGCCTCGATACGCGCCGCCAGCAAGGCCGAGTGCGCGCCGTGCCGGCGCAAGGTCGGCACGGTCGCGCCGATGCCGAGCCAGGCACAGGCGCCGTCGATGAAGAGCGCGCCGGTGGCGACCGGCCTTGCCTCGTAATAAGCGCCAAAGCAAAGCCAGCGCGGCCGGCCGCAAAGCGCCGCAAGCCATTCGCCGAACATGGCCGGCAGGCCGAAACCGGCAGCCGCCGTTGCGCCGAAAGCGTGCGCGCCGTCCGGCCGCACCTGGCGCACCACGAACGATGTGGTGCCCTTTGGCGGCGGTGCCGCATCGCGCGTGAATTTCGCCCAGCGGCGCGCGCCCAAAGCGAGCCCGCGCGCGGTGCACAACCGTGTCAGCGTGTCGGCGCCCGGCGCCACGTGCACGACGGCGTTGTTCGAGCCGGCCGCGCGGAATTCGGCTAGCGCGGCGTCGAGCGTCTCCATGCGCGCGACTTGCGTCAGCCCGAGATAGCCGAGCCGGTTGAACAGCATATGATCGAGGCCGCGGCAGGCCAGCAGCGCGCCGTCGTCGGCGCGCCGATGCACGAGGCCGAGCTGCTCGCGCAACGGTGCCGGCGCCGCCTCGAAAATGTCGAGCCAGGCGTCGCGCTCGATCGCTTCGATTTTGATGACAGTATCGCGCGCAATCATTCCGCTTTCCCATATCCCCCGGCGGTCGGCGTCTGAATGATGACCGCCTCGCCGGCATCGATCACCGTCTCGTCGCAGCCTTGCAGTCTTTCCATCTGCCCGTCCTGGCGGCGCGCCCAGTTTTCGCCGATCTGGCCGGCTTCGCCGCCGGCTAAGCCGAACGGCCGCACGCGGCGGTGGCCGGACAATATCGTGCAATCCATCTTTTCCAGGAAGCGGATGGTGCGGCGAATACCGTCGCCGGCGTGCCATTGTCCGCACCCGCCGGAATCTTTGCGGATATGGAAATCCTCCAGCACCACCGGATAGCGGAATTCCAGTACTTCCGGATCGGTCAGCCGCGTATTGGTCATATGCGTGTGCACGGCGTCGGTGCCGTTAAAGCCCGGACCGGCGGGCGAGCCCGAGCAGATCGTCTCGTAATATTGATAGCGCGCATTGCCGAAATTGAGATTGTTCATGGTGCCTTGCGCGGCGGCGAGCGCGCCGAGCGCGCCGAACAGGCAATTGGTCACAGCCTGCGACGTCTCGACATTGCCCGCAACCACGGCGGCGGGATATTCCGGCGACAACATCGAATGCGCCGGCAGCACGATGTTGATCGGCCTTAAGCACCCGGCATTCATCGGAATGTCGTCGTCGACCATCACGCGGAACACATAAAGCACGGCCGCGCGCGTCACCGGCTCGGGCGCGTTGAAATTGGTCGGCTGCTGCGGGCTGGTGCCGGTGAAATCGACGGTCGCCTCGCGCTTTTTCTTGTCGACCGTGATCATGACCTTGATCGCGGTGCCCTGGTCCATTTCGTAGGCGAATTCGCTGTCGTGCAGCCGGTCGATCACGCGCCGCACGCTTTCCGCCGCGTTGTCCTGCACGTGCTGCATATAGGCGCGCACGACCGGCAGGGTGAAATGCGCGACCATCTTGCGCAACTCGCTGACGCCCTTCTCATTGGCGGCGATCTGCGCCTTGATGTCGTTGATGTTTTGCACCGGATTACGCGCCGGAAATTTTGCGCCGGTCAAGGCCGCCATCAATTCCTTCTCGCGGAAGCGGCCGTGGTCGACCAGCTTGAAATTGTCCATATAGACGCCTTCCTGCTCGATGCTGGTCGCATTGGGCGACATCGAGCCCGGCGAAATGCCGCCGACATCGGCATGGTGGCCGCGCGAGGCGACCCAGAACAGGATGTGGCGCTTCTTGTCGTCGAACACCGGCGTGCACACGGTGATGTCGGGCAGATGGGTGCCGCCGTTATAGGGCGCGTTGATGGCGTAGACGTCGCCTGGCGCAATGCGTCCCTTGTTGTCGCGAATGATGGTCTCGACCGAACGATCCATCGAGCCGAGATGCACCGGCATGTGCGGCGCATTGGCGACCAGCGTGCCGTCATGCGCAAAGCAGGCGCAGGAGAAATCGAGCCGCTCCTTGATGTTGACCGAATAGGCGGTGTTTTGCAGTGACACGCCCATCTGCTCGGCGATCGACATGAAAAGATTATTGAACACTTCCAGCATCACCGGGTCGGCATGGGTGCCGATGGCCGCGATGCGTTTGAGTTTTTTGGCGCGCGTGAGCACCAGATGATTTTTGCGCGTGAGTTCGGCTTGCCAGCCGGGCTCGACCACGACGGTCTGGTGCGGCTCGACAATGATCGCCGCACCTTGCACGCGAGCGCCGATTTTGAGCTGGTCGCGGGTGTAGACGTTGGCCTGATGCCATTCGCCGCCCGAGAAAAATCGGGTGCGCCGCGCCGGCTTCGGCAATTTACCGCGCTTGGCGCGAACCGCCTTCTCATTGAACTTGGCGCCACCGCCGACCGCCTCGACCGACACCGCTTCCACCACTATCTGCTTCGTCCGGTCGATGAAGCCGAAGCGCGCCTTGTGCGCTTTCTCGAAGGCGCGCTTCATCGCCGCAAGGTTGCCCGCGCCCACCACCAGCGCGGTGTCGGTGCCGGCGTAGCGGATATGCGCGCGCACGAATATTTTGATTTTGCCGGCTGGCACGCCCTGGCCGGCAACCTCGTCGCGCGCCTCTTTGCCGAGCCGCGCGCCTTCGCGCTTGATGGCGGCGAGCGCCTTGGCTCCGAACGCAAGCTCGATCGCCTGCTGGCGCGTCGAGCGGATATCGGCGAGCCCCATGCCGTAGGCGGAGAGCAGCGAGGAGAACGGATGGATCAGCACGCGCGTCATGCCGAGCGCGTCGGCGACGAGACAAGCGTGCTGGCCGCCGGCGCCGCCGAAGCAGTTGAGCGCGTAGTGCGTCACGTCATAACCGCGCTGCACGGAAATTTTCTTGATCGCGTTCGCCATGTTCTCGACCGCGATCTTGATGAAGCCGTCGGCGATCTCCTCGGGCGATTTGTCGCCGGCGTTCGCCAGGCTGACCTTCTGCGCCAGATTGTTGAAGTCGTGGCGCACCGTCTTGGCGTCGAGCGGCTCGTTCTGGGCGGGCCCGAAAATCTTCGGGAAGAAATCCGGGATCAATTTTCCGACCATCACATTGGCGTCGGTCACCGCCAGCGGCCCCTTGCGGCGGTAGCAGGCCGGCCCCGGATTGGCGCCCGCCGAGTCCGGCCCAACGCGAAAGCGCGCGCCGTCGAAATGCAGGACCGAGCCGCCGCCGGCGGCGACCGTATGAATGAGCATCATTGGCGCCCGCATGCGCACGCCGGCGACTTCCGTTTCGAACGCGCGCTCATATTCGCCGTCGAAATGGGAAACATCCGTCGAGGTGCCACCCATGTCGAAGCCGATGAGGTGGCCAAAGCCGGCCTGCTTGCCGGTCTCCGCCATGCCGACCACGCCGCCGGCGGGCCCAGAGAGAATGGCGTCTTTGCCCTGAAACAACTCCGCCGCGGTCAGCCCGCCCGACGACATCATGAACATCAGGCGGATGTTATCCGCATGCTCTTTTTTTCCCCTCCCCCGCTTGCGGGGGAGGGTTAGGGAGGGGGCGGCGGCTTGCTCGGCGCTTGCAGAAGTGCCCCCTCGCGACGCGCTGCGCGCGTCGACCTCCCCCGCAAGCGGGAGAGTTGAAGGGGTGCGTGTGGCGGCACCCGCGCGCAAATCATTCGACACCACGGAAACATACCGTCTCAGGATCGGCGACAGATAGGCGTCCACCACCGTAGTGTCGCCGCGCCCGACCAGCTTGATCAGCGGCGACACTTCGTGGCTCACCGAGACCTGCGCAAAACCCATGTCGCGCGCTAGCGCCGCCACCTGCCGCTCGTGTTCGGGATAGCGATAGGCATGCATGAACACGATCGCCACCGCCGCGATACCGTCAGCTTTCGCCGCTTCGAGATCGCGCCGCACGCTGTTCAGATTGGGCGCGCGCTCGACCGTGCCGTCGGCGCGCACGCGCTCGTCCACTTCGGCCACGCGCTCGTACAACATGTCGGGCTTGATGATGTGACGCGCGAAAATCTTCGGCCGCGCCTGGTAGCCGATCTTGAGCGCGTCGCGGAAGCCCTTCGTAATAAGCAACAGCGTGCGTTCGCCCTTGCGTTCGAGCAATGCGTTGGTCGCAACCGTGGTGCCCATCTTCACCGCACCGACGCGGCCGGGCGGGAGCGGCTCGCCCGCCTTCAGGCCGAGCAAATCGCGGATGCCCTGCACGGCGGCGTCGGCATAGGCTTCCGGGTTTTCCGACAACAGCTTATGCGCTTGCAGAGTGCCGTCCGGGCGCCGGCCCACTACGTCGGTGAAGGTGCCGCCGCGGTCGATCCAGAAATCCCAGGTTGCCGTGGCTGGCTCTTTCACGCGCGCTCCCCTTCCTTCGGCGGTCTTGCCCCGCCCCGCCGCAGGCTCCATGCTTAAACCTTAAAGCTTGGACCGAGGCGAGGGGGTTCCCTTCGCGGGTACGTCTTCATGGAGGATAAAATGACGATTATCGTGCGTGCGCTCGCCGGGCTATTGCTGGCGGGCGGCCTGGTGACAGCGGCTTCGGCGCAGACCAAATGGGACATGCCGACGCCCTATCCGGACGGCAATTTCCACACCAAGAACGTCGCCATGTTCGCCGCCGACGTGGCGAAGGCGACCAACGGCTCGCTCACCATCGCGGTGCATTCGGCGGGCTCGCTGTTCAAGCATCCGGAAATCAAGCGCGCCGTGCGCCAGGGCACCGCGCCGATCGGCGAAATGCTCGAGTCACTCGCCAGTAACGAGGCGGCGGTCTACGGCCTCGACTCGGTGCCGTTTCTTGCCACCGGCTACGACGCCTCGCACAAGCTCTACATGGCGCAGAAGCCTTACCTGCAAAAGCAACTCGCCTCGGAAGGCCTGATGCTGCTCTATTCGGTGCCGTGGCCGCCGCAGGGCATCTACGCCAAGAAAGAAATCAAGTCGGTCGCCGAACTCAAGGGCATGAAGTTCCGCACCTACAACGCCATGATCGGCCGCATCGCCGCTTTGGCGGGCGCCATCCCGACCCAGATCGAGGTGCCCGACCTGCCGACCGCCTTCGCCACCGGCCGCGTCGACGTGATGATCACTTCGGCCTCGACCGGCGTCGACACCAAGTCGCAGGATTATCTCTCCAACTACATCGACACCCAAGCCTGGTTGCCGCGCAATATCGTGTTCGTGAACAAGGCGGCGTACGACAAGCTGACGCCGGCGCAGCAGAAGGCGGTCATGGACGCGGCTGCAACTGCGGAGACGCGCGGCTGGAAAATGTCGATCGAGGAAATGACGGTCAAGACCGCCGCGTTGAAAGCGGCCGGCATCAAGGTGACGGCGCCAACGCCCGAACTCAAGGCCGGCCTGTCCAAGATCGGAGCCACCATCACCGCGGAATGGGAGAAGGCTGCCGGTGCCGACGGCGCCGCCATGCTGGCGGCGTATCGGAATTAAAGCTGAATGCGCGGCGACGTTCACGTTCGCCGCTTGCCGCAGTCGACTCCCTCCCGCTTGCGGGGGAGGGTTGGGGAGGGGGAAGAGGATTGTTCGGCGCTTACGATAGAGCCCCCTCCCGGCGCACGATGCGCGCCAACCTCCCCCGCAAGCGGGGGAGGTGAAGAAGCATGCGCCGCCTGCTCGACAATCTCTACCGCACGGCCCTGTGGGCCTCGGCGCTTTGCCTCGCAACCATCGCGCTCCTGGTCGGCGCGCAACTTGCCGGCCGCCTGATCGACGGCACGCTCGCGCTGCTGCACCTGCCGCGCAGCGATTTTGTCATCCTCTCGCTCGCCGAAATTTCCGGCTATCTGCTCGCCGGCGCGAGCTTCCTGGCGCTCGCCGGCACGCTGAAAGCCGGTAACCATATCCGCGTCACCATGCTGCTCGGCATGATTGCCGAACGCGCGCGCCGCTACGCCGAAATCTGGGCGTTCGGCGCCACCGCCGCCGCTGCCGGCTACATGACCTGGCAGTTGGCCAAATTCGCCTACGTGTCGCTGCGCTTTAACGAAGTATCGACCGGCGTGGTGCGCGTGCCGTTGGCCTATCCGCAGGCGGTGATGGCGCTCGGCGCACTCATTCTGACGATCGCGCTGATCGACGAACTCGTCATCGTGCTGATGCGGGGGCGGCCGAGCTTCCGCACCGCCGAGGACGCCATCACGCTCGGCAAGGAGGGGTGATGATTTTCCCGCCGTCATTCCGGACGCCGCGGAACGGCGATCTGGAATCCGGAAACAACCGCATTACCCGTTTCTGGATTGCGGGTTCGCGAGCTGCGCTCGCGCCCCGGAATGACATATTGCAAGGCTGGCGCGCATGAGCGTCGTCGAGCTCTCTCTCTTCCTGATGCTGCTGCTGTTCGCGATCCTCGGCTCCGGCGTGTGGATCGCGCTGGCGCTGTCGGCCTGCGGCTTCGTCGCCATCCTCACTACGATGTCGACGCCGCCGGGCCAGGTGCTGGCGACCTCGATGTGGGCGGCGTCGGACTCCTGGGACCTGACCGCGCTGCCGATGTTCATCTGGATGGGCGAAATCCTCTACCGCACCAAATTGTCCGAGGACATGTTCGCAGGCCTGGCGCCCTGGTTGCAGAGATTGCCCGGCCGGCTCCTGCACGTGAACGTGGTCGGCTGCGCGATCTTTGCCGCGGTGTCGGGCTCCTCGGCCGCCACCTGCGCAACAATAGGCCGCATCGCGCTGCCCGAACTCTTGAAACGCGGCTACGACGAGAAGATGGCGATCGGCACGCTCGCCGGCTCCGGCACGCTCGGCCTGTTGATCCCGCCCTCGATCATCCTGATCATCTACGCCACCGTCACCGAGCAATCGATCGCGCGGCTGTTCATCGCCGGCGTGTTGCCGGGCTTGCTGCTGGCGGGCTTGTTCATGGGATTCATCGTGGTCTGGGCGCTTGTCAACAAGCACCGCATGCCGCCGCCGGAGCCGTACGTGCCGTTTTTTGCGCGCGTCAGGGCGGCGCGCCGGTTGATCCCGGTGATCCTGCTGATCCTCGGCGTTATCGGCTCGATCTATGGCGGGCTCGCTTCCGCCACCGAAGCGGCGGTGGTCGGCGTTTTTCTTTCGCTGGCGCTGTCGTGGTTGACGGGAACGCTGACCTGGGACGGTTTCCGCGACGCGTTGCTGGCTGCGACCCGCACATCTTGCATGATTGCCTTCATTCTCACCGGCGCGGCCTACCTCACTGCCGCCATGGGCTTTACCGGCATTCCGCTCGCGCTCGCCGAATGGATCGGCGGCTTCAAGCTCGCGCCCTGGGCGCTGCTCTCCGCGCTCACGCTGTTCTACATTCTGCTCGGCTGCTTCCTCGACGGCATCTCGATGGTGGTGCTCACCACCTCGATCATCATCCCGCTGGTGCAAAAGTCCGGCTTCGACCTGATCTGGTTCGGCATCTATGTCGTGTTGGTGGTGGAGATGGCGCAGATCACGCCGCCGGTCGGCTTCAATCTCTACGTCCTGCAGGGCATGACCGGGCGCAATATCTTCACCATCGGCACTTATGCGCTGCCGTTGTTCTTTCTGATGTGCATCGCCGTGGCGCTGGTGGCGATGTTCCCCGCCATCGCGCTGTGGCTGCCCTCGACCATGCTGGATGCGCGCTGAGGCGCTGGCGACCTAGCCTGCTACCACCTTTGCTGCCGGGCCCCGTAGTCGCTGACATCAGACCGTCACAAGTACCAATTGCCGAATCGGTTGATTTCACCAAGTATGCTCGTATTGGTTGAATGTGCTTTTCCTACTCGCGTATTGGAGGGCAATATGGAGTCGCACCGGGCACCGATTTTACGTCAAAAATTGACGCAAGGCTTACGTTCCGCGGTCGTCAAAAGGTCGGTCATGATCGGCGGCCGCAAGACCAGTGTCAGCGTCGAAGATGCCTTCTGGGGCGGTTTGCGCGATATTGCGCACAGCCGGCATATGACCTTGTCGAGCCTCTGCGGTTATATCGACGGCCACCGCCCGACTGGCAATCTGTCGTCGAATATCCGGCTGTTCGTGCTCGAATATGTCTGCGCGCAGCGGGAGGTGGCTGCGCGCGAGGCGGCGGCACAGCCGGGCGGACCTGCCGGCGGCAATCCCCGTTAGCGCTCGCGCGCGCGCGTCCAATCAGGATCGATTGAACCGGATACGGTCCGGTATTTTGCGTTGCACATGATCTTTGCCGATTTTTCCGGTGTCATGTTCGGCATTTTATTCGACCTGCTTTGATCCAAATCAGTGCAATTTTCCCATTCCCGCCGCATCAAAAAGATAGCCGAGTAAATATTTTTATTTGGGTGTCGGAGGCCGCAAGGACGAAGCGGGGAAGCCCCATGAGCCGTAAGCGTCTCCTGTTGATCGCTATTGGGCTCGCGCTGGTCATTGCCGCCGCGACGGGCGCGTGGGCGCTGTTATTCCGTCCGATCGATGTGCAAGTCGCGCAAGCAAAACGCGACGTCGTGGTTCAGGTATTTGGCCTCGGCACTGTCGAGGCGCGCATCGCTTCCAAGATTGGCTTCAAGGTTTCCGGCGTGCTCGTCGATCTTGGCGCCGATGTCGGCGACCGCGTTGCCAAGGGCGCGGTGCTCGCCCGCCTCGACGACCGCGAACAAAGCGCGCGGGTCGCGCGCGCCAAAGCCGCCATCGAGCAGACCGAGGCCAATCTGCAAAAGGCCAGCGCCGGTCTGGCAAAGGCGCAAGCCAACTTTGCCAATGCCAAGGCCATCAATGAGCGCCGGCAAAAACTTGTTCTCAGCAACACCACCTCAATCGAGACGGCGGAGACCGCAAAGACCGCCCAAGATGCCGCCTCCGCGGACGTCAATCTCGCCGCCAGCGATATTGCGGTGGCGCGTGCCAGTATCGGCGACGCCAAGGCGCAGCTGCAGCAGGAAAGCGCCACATTGGATTTTCACACGCTCGCCGCGCCCTACGATGCCATGGTGACCGCGCGCATTAAGGAGCTCGGTTCCGTGGTCGGCGCCGGCGAGCCGGTGTTCACGCTCATCGATCCGAAATCGGTCTGGGTGCTCGCCTATATCGACGAGAGCAAGGCCGGCGAAATCCGGGTCGGCGAGCCGGCCGAAATCGTTCTGCGCTCGCAATCCGGCCGGCGAATGGCCGGCCACGTCGCGCGCATCGAGCCCGAGAGCGATCGCGTCAACGAGGAGCGGCGGGTCGAGATCGCCTTCGACCCAATTCCGGCCAATGCCAATCTCGGCGAGCAGGCCGAGGTCTATATCACCACCGTGCTGCTGCCGCAGGCACTCCTGGTCCCCGAAGCGGCCATCGTCGGGCTCGGCGGCAATCGGGGAACGGTGTGGACCGTCGAGGACGGCCATCTCCAGCAGCGCGACGTGACGCTCGGGCATCGGCTGCTCGACGGACGTTATGAGATAACCGGCGGCGTGCCCGACAAGGCTATGGTGGTCGCGTTATTGCGCAACGGACTGCGGATCGGGCGGAGCGCTACGCTCGCCAGCAGGCTAAAGCAATGAATCTCGCTTACCGCGACATCAAGCACAATTTGCTGCGCTTCGTGCTGACCAATTTCGGCTTGAGTTTGCTGCTTGGCATCGTGATCGTGATCACCGGTGTCTATGGCGGGTTGATCGACGACGCGCTGCGGCAGGCGCGCGCCGCTAATGCCGACCTTTGGGTGGTCGAGGCCGGTACCAACGGGCCGTTCGCGGAAGCCTCGCGCATTCCCGGCGACACCAGGGAACTGGTCAGCCGGGTCTATGGCGTCGAGCGCGCCGGCTCCGTCACCTACCAGACGGTGCAGACCCAGCTCAACGGCAAGCCGCTGCGCCTGTTTCTGATCGGCTACGAGCCGGGGCGGCCCGGCGGTCCGCGCGCGCTCACGGCCGGGCGCGAAATCCTGCGCGACCATTATGAGATGATCGTCGACCGCTCCGCCGGCCTAAAGATCGGCCAGGAAGTGCCGCTCGGCACGCACGGGCACAAGTTCACCGTCGTCGGCCATATGAACAAAGAAGTGACCGCGTCCGGCGATCCCGTCGGCTACATCACTTTGCGCGACGCGCAAGGCCTGCAGTTCGAACTGGCGCCGCCGGCCTCGCGGCGCGAGGCCGCGCGCGGCGGCGCGTCGCAATCCAACGATCAGATCAATGCCGTCATCGCCAAGGTGTCGCCTTATGTTCCGATCAAAGAGGTCGCCGCCGCGCTCTCGCGCTGGAAGCATCTCACCACGCTCACGCAAGAGCAGCAGGAAACGCTGCTGAGCAAGTTCGTCATCGAAAAGGCGCGTAACCAGCAGCGTCTGATCATGGTGCTGCTGATCATCGTATCGGCGGTCATCATCGCCTTGATCGTCTATACGCTGACCATCGACAAGGTACGTTCCATCGCCACCCTCAAATTTGTCGGCGCGCCGGATCGCACCATCGTCGGCCTCATCGTCCAGCAGGCGTTGTCGATGGGAATATTCGGCTATTTTGCCGGGCTCGCCCTCGTTCTCATTTTCCAGCCTTACTTTCCGCGCCGGCTGGTGCTCGACCCCGAAAGCGTCGTGGTCGTGTTCGTCATCACGGTAGTGATCTGCCTTGCCGCCAGCACGCTGGGGATAAGGCTGGCGCTCAAGGTGGACCCGGCGGAAGCGCTGGCGTCGTCGGGGTAACCCAATGGCCGAGACGAACCGACAGCCGATGGTGCGGGTCGAACACCTTTCCAAACATTTCGGCGAAGGTCGTACGCGGGTCGACGCCCTGCGCGACATCGAAATGGCAGTCTATCCGGGCCAGGTCGTCGGGCTGATGGGCCCCAGCGGCTCGGGCAAGACGACGCTGCTGCACTGTATCGCCTGCATTCTGGAGCCGAGCAGCGGGCGCATCACGCTCGACGGCGAGCTTGTCTACGACGAGCGCTGGCTCAAGTCCGATCTGCGCCGGCTGCGGCTCGAAAAAATCGGCTTTATCTTTCAATACCCCAATCTGCTGCCGTTCCTCGACGGCAGCGATAATGTCGCCGTGGTGCTCGATCTCGCCGGATTTAAGCCGGCTGCGGCACGCGCGCGCGCCGTCGAATTGCTCGACTATCTCGAAGTCGGACACCGCAAACATGCCTTGCCGAAGCAGCTTTCCGGCGGTGAGGCGCAACGGGTGGCGATCGCGCGCGCGCTCGCCAATCGCCCACGCATTATTCTCGCCGACGAGCCGACCGCGCCGCTCGATTCGGCGCGCGCCCGCATCGTGATGGATTTGCTGCGCCGGATTGCCGTCGATCAAGGCGTCGCGATCGTCGTCGTCACCCATGACGAAATGATTCTCGACCGCTTCGATTACATCTTGCGGCTGCGCGAGGGCCGCTTGGAGAGCGCGACCGATGCCGTCCGGCAACCCGCACCGGCGCTGCCCGCTTAGGCGCGCCGCACCGGCATTCGCCTCCGAGCATTCGCATCCTCACGCCCGAGCAGCGCGGCTTCTAAGAGTCTGACGCCGGGTGCGCTGCGGCGTACGACGCCGAGCATGCCAACCTCGTCATGGTGCTTGCGCATCGCTGCGGGCCATGAACCATGCCGAAATTGGCGGGGGCCCGGCGGTTTTTTCCGCCGAGCCCCCGTTTGACGTATCAGCCGGCCTGTAAGCCGGGTTCTGTATGGCCCGCCGCTTGCGACGGCAGACGTGACGGCCATTCCTCTCGCACGCCGGTTGCCCGGCGCGTCAAGCAACCTACCCGAACGACTGGCCCGGACGGACCTCGCAGGCTTACGCCCGCAAACGTCGTTCCTATTCGGTCTTGCTCCCGGTGGGGTTTGCCGTGCCGTCTCCATTGCTGGAAACGCGGTGCGCTCTTACCGCACCGTTTCACCCTTACCGCGGCCAAAACACTACGCAGCCGCGGCGGTCTCATCTCTGTGGCACTGTCCCTGAAGCCTTGCCCCGAGGAGCTCAGCTCCGCCGGACGTTATCCGGCACCGTTCGTCCATGGAGCCCGGACTTTCCTCCCCGGCCGCCTTTCGGCATTGGCGCGGAGCGGCCGTCCGGCCGACTGACGCGGATAGGAATGGGGTGGCTTGGCTTGTCCGTCAAGCCAAAGGCCGTTTCATGGTTTGTGAAAAAAATGCCCGGACTTGTCGGGAGGAAAGACAGGTCCGGGCGTCAGGGGGGAGGGTCGATAAAATCCGGTGTGGGCTTCGTTACACCCAGGCGCCGCCATGCGGCATGCGGTGGCGAGCAGGGCGCAGATGCGCCGTCAGGCGCTTGAACAGGCCCGGTACTTGCGCCAGCGCGTGGCCCAAGTGTTTGGCGCGGTTCGCATGGGCGCGCGCGATCGCGGCGTGGGCGTCGATGGGGGCTACGCGAATGCGGTGCTTGGTGTTCATGGCAGTCTCTCCTAACTCCGAGTTTCGTTTTTTGCTCTATGCGTTGACTGCATAATATTATCTTCCATTATAAATATAATCATCTAATATGCGTATTCTTTCATGAATTTTTGGAACGAATATGGATGCCGGTTCGGATCTCCGTGTTTTCGTCAGGGTCATGGACCGCGGCAGTTTTGCCTCTGCTGCCAATGACTTGGGGCTGACCCCCTCGGCCGTCTCGAAGCTGATTTCGCGCCTCGAGGACCGCCTGGGCGCCCGCCTGCTGGAACGCAGTACCCGGCGCCTGGCGCTCACCCCGGAAGGCGAGACGTTTTTGGCCCGCGCCCGCCGCATCGTGGCCGATATCGAGGAGGCCGAGGCTGAGGTGGCGCGCGTGCGCGGGGCGCCGCGCGGCCGGCTGCACATCAATTCGGGCACCGCTTTCGGGCTGCACCAGCTCGCCCCGGCGCTGGCCGATTTCCTCGCCCGCTATCCCGAAATCGACCTCGAACTGTCGATCACCGACCGCCTGGTCGACCTGATCGAGGAGCAGGCCGATATCGCGGTGCGCTCCGGGCATTTGCCGGAGGGGCCGTTTATCCAACGCAAAATTGCCGACCTTGAGCGCGTGATCTGCGCGGCGCCGGCATACCTCAAGCGCCACGGCACACCGCGCGTCGCCGCCGACCTGAAAAATCACGATTGCATCGTGGTCGCCGGCCCCGGCCTCAAACGCTGGCCATTCAAGACGCGCAGCGGCATCGATGTGGTCGAAGTGCGCCCGCGCGTGAGTACCGACGACGCGGAAGCCGCCCTTAGGCTGGCGATCGAAGGCGCTGGCATCATCCGCCTGTCCGAAGTGATCGTGGGCTCGCCGCTGCGCGACGGACAACTGGTCGCACTGCTGACCGACAGCCATCACGTCGAACCGTTTCCGCTTTCAATGGTCTATCCGGCGGGGCGCCAGCGGCTGCCGCGGGTTGCGGTTTTCATCGACTTCCTGATCGAGCGGTTTGCGCACGCGCCCTGGCGGCTGGCGGTCCCGGCTAGCTGAGCGGTGCCGGCCGTGTCTCCAACAGCGCGCGCAGCGTCAGCAGCGTAGACGGATCGGCAATGCCGTCGACGCGGGCCGGGCGGAAATGGCGCTGGAATGCGGTGACGACCAAGCGCATGGCCTCGCCGTAGCTGCTGGTTTCCTCGATCCCGTAGCCGTAACCGCGCAATACGCGCTGCAGCCGTCTCACCGGTTCGCCGCTGTCACCGGGCATGAGCGTGGGCCCGTCGAGATTGAGCGGGGCTGGGCGCACCCAGTGGCCGATGCCGGATTCGCTCAGCAAATCCCAAGGAAATTTCTCGCCCGGATCCTGCTTGCGCGCCGGTGCCACGTCGGAATGCGCCAGGATGCGGTCGGAAGCAATCGGCCCGCGCCGGGTCAGGATCGAACGGCAGAGTGCGATTACCGCCGCGATCTGCCGCATGGGAAAATCGCTGTAGCCGAATTCATGGCCTGGATTGACGATCTCGATGCCGATCGAGCACGAATTGATGTCGGTCTCCCCGGCCCAGGACGATACCCCGGCATGCCAGGCGCGTGCCTGTTCCGGCACGCATTGCACAATGCGGCCATCCTCAAACACCACGTAGTGGGACGATACTTTGCTGTCCGACGAGCACAACCGGGTCAGCGCGGCTTCCCCGGTCGCCATACCGGTGTAGTGCAGCACGATCATGTCGGGCGATCGGCCATCCTTGCGCTCGTCATGATTGGGCGAGGGCACGACATGGGCGACGATGAAGGAATCCGGCTGAAATGCTGACATGGGCCGGAGCCAAATGATGTGTGCGGGGGCGCGGAAGCCGCATCATTCACCGCGCGGACCCGAAAAAGCAATATTTGCAGAAACGCGCTGAACCCGCGCGCCGTCCGCAAAATTTATCGCTTCAAGCGCGCGAGCCGGCGATGGCCGCCGATTTTGCGCAGTTGGGAACCGCGGCGGGCACTGGACGACCGAACGGCCCGAAAGCCGGCCGCCGGCAACAAATCCTTAAGTTTAAAGGCCGTTAATGAGGTTCGGACGGTGCGATGCGCCGGCGCTTTTAGGCGGGGCGTCGGGGCAGGGTCATTCCATTGACGCCCATATTATCCCATGATATCCCATGACTTCTCATCAAGGATTGTGAACAGCTCAAATCCCTGGGGCGGTTCGGCAATCCCCGGGACCCCTGTCTCGGTATGCGTCCGGTCGGTGTGGAGTGCGGGATATGGACCGCTTCGTGTCGAACACGACGCTGCGGCTCGACTCCAAGGGGCGCGTCTCCATCCCAGCTTCCTTCCGCTCGGTGCTTGGCCGCGACGGCTTCGAGGGCCTTTATTGCTATCCGGCGATCGCTTCGATGGCGATCGACGCCGGAGGGAATGCGCTGATGGCGGAGATCGAGGCGTTGATCGGACGCTTTACCCCGTTCTCCGACGAGCGCGAGCAGTTTGCGCTGGCACTCTACGGCACCAGCGAGACGCTGAAGATCGACGGCGAGGGGCGCGTGGTGTTGAGCGACAGCTTGAAGCGTCATGCGGGGATCACCGAGGCAGTGACCTTCGTCGGCCTCGGGCACAAGTTTCAGATCTGGGAGCCGGGCCGGTTCCAGAACGAGCTCGCGGAGGCCACCGACAAGGTGCGCGCGCTCAAGGCCCAGCTTGGTTCCCAGTCGGCGGCGCGCGATGCGCTCGGAGCACGGGAATGACGGCGGGCGGCGACGGCTTTACGGCTGTCGCTGGCGGACCAGCCCTCCACATTCCCGTGCTCGGCCGTCCCGCGCTCGAGTTTCTCAATGTTCATGACGGCGGCGTCTATATCGACGCCACCTTCGGCGCCGGTGGCTATACGCGCGCCATCCTTGCCGCTGCCGACAGCCGCGTGATCGGCATCGATCGCGACCGGCACGCCATCGCGCTCGGCGCCGATCTGGTCGAGGCGGCGCAGGCAAGGCTGACGCTGATCGAGGAGCGCTTTGCCAATCTCGACACCGCCGCGCGCGAGGCCGGATGTGACACGGTCGACGGCGTCGTGCTCGATCTCGGTGTCTCGTCCATGCAGCTCGACAGCGCGAACCGCGGGTTCTCCTTCCGCCTCGACGGGCCGCTCGATATGCGCATGGGTGGCGAAGGGCCGAGCGCGGCCGATGTGGTCGCTAACGCGAGCGAGCGCGACCTCGCCAATATCATCTTCATTCTCGGCGAGGAGCGCCATTCGCGCGCCGTAGCGCGCGCCATCGGCAAGGCGCGCGCACTGACGCCGATCAGCAGCACCGGCGCGCTCGCCGATGTCGTTGCCTCGGTCGTGCGCTCGCGCCCGGGCGATATTCACCCGGCGACGCGCACGTTCCAGGCGTTGCGCATTTTCGTCAATGACGAACTCGGCGAGCTCGTCGCCGGTCTGCAAGCCGCCGAACGCATCCTCAAGCCAAATGGCCGCCTGGTGGCGGTGGCGTTCCATTCGCTCGAGGACCGCATCGTCAAGTCGTTTCTTAGCCGACGCAGCGAAACGCGCGCCGGCTCCCGCCACGCGCCCGAGCTCATACGTCTTGCGCCGACCTTCCGCGTTCTCACCAAGCGGCCGGTTGTCGCCGATGCCGACGAGATCGCTCGCAACCCGCGGTCCCGCTCGGCCAAGCTGCGGGCAGCAGAGCGCAGCGAGGCCCCCGCGCGCGACAGCGAACCGTCCGATCTGCTGCCGCGCCTGCCGGCGCTTGCCGATGTCTTGCAGGGGCGCTGAGCATGCGCCTCATCAACCTATTCGTCATCGGCGCGCTCATCCTGGCGGCGTCTTTTGTCTACAAGATCAAGTTCGATTCCACGCTGCAGGCCGAACGTGTCGCCAAGCTCGCCGGCCAATTGCGCCGCGAGCGCGACGCCATTGCGACGCTGCGCGCCGAATGGGCGAAGTTCGACACCCCCGGCCGCATCCAAGGCCTGGCCGCCCGCCATTTGGCGCTGCGGCCGATCAAGCCGACCCAATTCGATAGCCTCGATAACCTGCCCGAACGCCCGCCGGTAGTGGTGCAGCCGCCATCCGCGGACCCGATCGCCGCCGAGCTCGCCCCGGCCGCGCCCGACACCACCGGCAGCGTGCCGGCGCAGCGGTGACCGCAATGAACGCTGCGCGCAAACCGTTGGAGACCCGCTGGCAGCGCTTCCTGCGCTCGTTCCTTTATGGCCGCGACGTCGATCGCAATGTGAAGGCCAAGGCACGGATCGGCCTGGCCATCGTCGCCTTCACCGTCATCTACGGTGTGGTCGCGCTGCGCCTGGTCATGTTCGCGGAGCAAAGCGACGGCCATGGCAGCCGCCGCAGCGTCGGCCAAGACGCGGTCGCCACCGCTAGGCCCGACATCCTCGACCGCAACGGCCAGATTCTCGCGACCGACGTGAAGACGCCGTCGCTGTTTGCCGAACCGCGCAAGCTGATTGATGTGGACGAGGCGGAGGAGTTGCTCACCGCGGTGCTGCCCGATCTCGACGCTACCGAGGTACGCGAGCGCCTGTCGTCGAAGCGCGGTTTCGTCTGGCTCAGGCGCGAGATCAGCGCCAAGCAGCGGCAGGAGATTCACCGGCTCGGCATCCCCGGCGTCGGCTTCCTCACCGAGAACAAACGCGTCTATCCGAACGGGCCGGTGGTCTCGCACGAAATCGGGCACGTCAATATCGACAACCAGGGCATTGCCGGCATCGAGAAATGGTTGGATGGGCAGGGGCTCGCCGCGCTGCACATGGCGGGGCTCGCGACCGACCGGCTGCAGCGGCCGGTGCAGCTCGCGCTCGATCTGCGCGTGCAGTTCGCGCTGCGCGACGAACTGGTCGCCGCGCGCGAGAAGTTCAAGGCCAAGGCCTCCTCCGGCGTGATCATCAACGTCAATACCGGCGAAATCGTCGCGCTGGTGTCGGAGCCGGACTACGATCCCAACAATCCGCGCGAGGCGAACGACCCGACCCGCATCAATCGCCTGACCACCGGCGTCTACGAGATGGGCTCGACCTTCAAGTCGCTGACGCTGGCGATGGCGCTCGACAGCGGCAAGGTGACGCTCGATTCCAAATTTGATGCGCGCGATTCCCTGCACTACGGCAAGTTCACCATCCACGATTACCACGCGCAGCATCGCATCCTCAGCGTGCCGGAAATCTTCACCTATTCGTCCAACATCGGCACCGCGAAAATGGCGCTCGCGCTCGGCGTCGAGTACCACAAGGCGTTCCTGAAAAAGCTCGGCCAGCTCGACCGACTGCGCACCGAATTGCCGGAAAGCGCCGAGCCGCTGATCCCCAAACGGTGGGGCGAACTCAACACCGTCACCATCGCTTTCGGCCAGGGCCTGTCGGTGGCGCCGTTGCAGGCGGTGATGGGCATTTCCGCGCTGGTCAACGGCGGCAAGCTCATTCCGCCGACCTTCCTTAAGCGCGATCAGGCCGCGGCCGAACTTCTGGCCAAGCGCGTGATCAAGCCTGAAACATCGGAGAAAATGCGCTATCTGATGCGGCTGAATGTGGAAAAGGGCACCGCCACCCGGGCCAATGTCGCCGGCTATTATGTCGGCGGCAAAACCGGCACGTCGGAAAAGGTGGTGGGCGGGCGCTATTCCAAGACCAAGGTTTTGACCAGTTTCACCGCCATCATGCCGGCCGACAAACCGCAATATCTATTGCTGATCATGATCGACGAACCGCAGGGCCTGCCGGAAACCCACGGCTTCACCACCTCGGGCTGGAACGCGGTTCCGGTCGGCGCCAAGGTGATCGAACGCGTGGCACCGTTGTTGGACCTCCCGCCGCGTTTCGACCTGCCGAAGGCGGATCAATTGCTGCTGGCGAGCGCGAAGGAGACGCGGTGAAGCTGGGCGAGCTTTTGCCGGAAGCAGAACTCGATGCACGCCAAGCCGGCATCGATATCGCCGGCATTGCCGCCGACAGCCGCAAGGTCAAAGCGGGATTTCTGTTTTTCGCCATCGCCGGCGCCAAGGCCGATGGCGCGCATTTCGCCAAACGGGCGGCGGCAGCCGGTGCGGTGGCGGTCGTGGCCGAGCAGCGGCCTGACGGGCTACCCGACTCCGTCGCCTTTGTGCCCGTGCGCAACGCGCGCCGCGCGCTGGCTTTGGCGGCGGCGAAATTTTTCGCCCGCCAGCCCGGCACCATCGCCGCGGTCACCGGCACCAGCGGCAAAACCTCGGTCGCCGCCTTCACGCGGCAAATCTGGACGGCGCTCGGATTTCAGGCGGCCAGCATCGGCACCATCGGCGTGGTCTCGCCGCGCGGCGAAACATACGGCTCGCTCACCACGCCCGATCCGGTCGAGCTGCACCGCATGCTCGACCAATTGGCGGGCGAGGGCGTTACCCATCTCGCGCTTGAAGCCAGTTCGCATGGCCTCGATCAGCACCGGCTCGACGGTGTGCGCATCGCGGCCGGTGCCTTCACCAATCTGTCGCGCGATCATCTCGATTATCATCCGACCATCGAGGCCTATCTCGCCGCCAAGCTGCGCCTGTTCGAGGAACTGGTCACGCCGAAGGGCACGGCGGTGGTCGATGTCGACGACTGCTATGCCGGACAGGTGGTCGCTGCCGCCGAGAAGCGCGGCCTGACAATCATGACGGTCGGCGAGCACGGCGACGGCATCAAGCTGGTCGCCGGCAAGATCGACGGCTTCGCGCAAGTCATCACCATCGCCCATGGTGGGCGCGAGTTTAAGGTCAAGCTGCCGCTGGTCGGCGCCTTCCAGGTGCAGAATGCGGCGGTCGCCGCCGGCCTGGCGATTGCGACCGGCGCCGAACCGGCGCGCGTGTTCGCCGCGCTGGAACAACTTTCCGGCGCCAAAGGTCGGCTGGAACTCGCCGGAGCCAAGAATGGCGCGCCAATCTTCATCGACTACGCGCACAAGCCGGATGCGCTTAAGAAGGCGCTCGAAGCGCTGCGCCCCTATGCCCGCGGCAAGCTCACGGTGGTGTTCGGCGCCGGCGGCGACCGTGACGCCGGCAAACGGCCGATCATGGGGCGGATCGCTACGGAGCATGCCGACCGCGTCATCGTTACCGACGACAATCCGCGCAGCGAGCAGGCGGCAGCGATTCGTGCCGCGATCCTCGCTGCCGCGCCGGGTGCCACCGAAATCGGCGACCGTGGCGACGCAATCCGCAAGGCCATCGCCGCGTTGCAAGTCGGCGACGTGCTGCTGATCGCCGGCAAGGGCCATGAGACCGGCCAGATCGTCGGCGACCGCATCTTGAAATTTTCCGACCACGACGCCGTGGCCGCGGCTTTGCAAGGCAACGTCGCATGAGCGTGTTGTGGACCCTCGACGCCATGGCCGAGGCGATGCGCGCGGAGAAATCCGGCGCGCTGCCGGCCGACGTGCCGGGCTTGTCGATCGACAGCCGCAGCATGGCCAAAGGCGATGCCTTCTTCGCCATCAAGGGCGACAGTCGCGACGGCCACGAATTTGTCGACGCCGCGCTCAAATTCGGCGCCGGCCTCGCCGTGGTCGCGCGCGATCGCCGCGCGCAATTTGCCGCCGCTGCGCCGCTGCTCATCGTCGACGACGTGCTGGACGCTTTGTGCGATCTTGCGCGCGCCGCGCGCGCGCGCAGCCGCGCCAAAGTGATCGCCGTTACCGGGTCGGTCGGCAAGACCTCGACCAAGGAGGCGCTGCGGCTGGCGCTTTCCGCCGACGGCGAGACCCATGCTTCCGCCGCCTCCTACAACAATCACTGGGGTGTGCCGCTGTCGCTCGCCCGCTGTCCGGCGAGCGCCAAATACGCGGTGTTCGAGATCGGCATGAACCATGCCGGCGAGATCACCCCGCTTACCAAACTGGTGCGGCCGCATGTGGCGATCGTCACCGCCATCGCGCCGGTACATCTGGAATATTTCGGTACCCTGAGAAAGATTGCCGACGCCAAGGCGGAGATCTTCTTGGGGCTCGAGCCCGGCGGCGCCGTCGTGCTCAACCGCGACAATCGCCATTATAGGCATCTCGCCAGGGCCGCTGCGGCTGCCGGCGTCACGCGCATTGTGTCGTTCGGCGCCAGTGCCAAGGCGGAGGCACGGCTCAAGCGGCTTTCGTTGCATGCCGAAGTTTCGACCGTCGAGGCGCGTATCCTCGGGCAGGACGTCACCTACAAGATTGGCGCGCCCGGCAAGCATCTGGTGCTCAATTCATTGGCGGTGCTGGCGGCCGTGGCGCTGGTCGGGGCCGATTTGGCCTTGGCGGCACTCGCGCTCGACAATCTCAAACCCGCCAGCGGGCGCGGTACTCGCATCACTTTGCGGGTGCCCGGCGGTAGCGCGCTCTTGATCGACGAGAGCTACAACGCCAATCCGGCCTCCATGTCGGCTGCCATCGCGCTGCTCGGTCAGGCCCCGGTGGGCAATCGCGGACGCCGCATCGCCGTCTTGGGCGACATGCTGGAACTGGGGTCGCAAGGGGTGGCGCTGCACCGCGGCCTTGTCGAATCGATCGAGGCGGCGCGCGTCGATCTGGTGTACTGCAGCGGGCCGTTGATGCACGCGCTGTGGGAGGCCCTTCCCTCCAGCGTCCGGGGCGGCTATGCCGAGACTGCGGCGGGGCTGGAGCCGGCCGTGCTCGACGCTATTCACGCCGGCGACGCCGTGATGGTGAAGGGTTCGCTGGGTTCGAAAATGGGGCCTATCGTCAAGGCGCTGGAACGGCAGTTTGCCAGACCGGCGGTGCTCGAGCAGGCGGGCGGTAAGGCTTGATCCGATGTTTTATTGGCTGACCGAATTTTCCGACAAGCTCTCGTTTCTCAACGTCTTTCGTTACATCACCTTCCGCACCGGCGGCGCCATCGTTACCGCGCTCATCTTCGTGTTCCTGTTCGGCGGCCCGATCATCGACCTGTTGCGCCTCAAGCAGGGCAAGGGGCAACCGATCCGCAGCGACGGTCCGCCGTCGCATCTGGTCAGCAAGAAGGGCACGCCCACCATGGGCGGGCTGATGATCCTCTCGGGCCTGCTGGTGTCGACCGTGCTGTGGGCGAACCCGACCAGTCCCTATGTGTGGATTGTGCTCGGGGTGACGCTGAGTTTTGGGCTGATCGGTTTTTATGACGATTACCTGAAGGTCACCAAGCAGAGCCACACCGGCTTTGCCGGCCGCACGCGGTTGATGGCCGAGGCGCTGATCGCGGTGATCGCCTGCTTGCTGCTCGCGCATCTCGGCAAGGGGCCGATCGCGACCTCGCTGGTGTTCCCATTTTTCAAGGAGTTGATGATCAATCTCGGCTGGGCCTTCGTGCTGTTCGGCGCATTCGTGATCGTCGGCGCCGGCAATGCGGTCAATCTCACCGACGGACTGGACGGCCTCGCCATCGTGCCGGTGATGATCGCGGCGGCGAGCTTCGGACTGATTTCGTATCTCGCCGGCAATTTGGTGTTCGCCGATTATCTGCAAATCCACTATGTCGCCGGCACCGGCGAATTGGCGGTGGTGTGCGGCGCCGTGATCGGCGCCAGCCTCGGCTTCCTCTGGTTCAACGCGCCGCCGGCCTCGATCTTCATGGGCGACACCGGCTCGCTGGCGCTCGGCGGCATGCTCGGCGCGGTGGCGGTGGCGATCAAGCACGAGATCGTGCTGGCCATCGTCGGCGGGCTGTTCGTGCTGGAAGCGGTGTCGGTGATCGTGCAGGTGGTCTCGTTCAAGCTCACCGGCAAGCGCGTGTTCAAGATGGCGCCGATCCACCATCACTACGAGCAGCTTGGCTGGACCGAGCCGCAGATCGTCATCCGGTTCTGGATCGTCGCCGTGGTGCTGGCGCTCGCCGGGCTGGCGACACTGAAGTTGCGATGATCTTTTGTTTTGTCATTCCGGGACGCGAGCGCAGCGAGCGGCCCCGGAATCCAGATGCATGTATTGCGCTCTGCTCTGGATTCCGGGTTCGCGCCTTCGGCGTGCTTCGGAATGACGGAATAATATCATGATCCCCGTCACCACGTTCGCCGGCAAGAAGGTCGCGGTGTTCGGCCTCGGCAAGTCTGGGTTACTAGCCGCCGGATCGCTGATTGCCGGTGGTGCCGAGGTGGTCGTCTTCGACGACGACGCGAAGATGCTCGCCGCCGCGCAGGCCGCCGGCCTCAAAGCGCAGGACCTGCGTGATCTCGATTGGTCGACAATCGCCTCGCTGGTGCTGGCGCCTGGCGTGCCGCTCACCCATCCGGCGCCGCACTGGACGGCGGCGTTAGCGCGCGCCGCCAATGTAGAGATCGTCGGCGACATCGAATTGTTCTGCCGCGAGCGCGCAAAAGCCGGCGCGCAATGTCCGCTCGTCGCCATCACCGGCACCAACGGCAAATCGACCACCACCGCGCTGATCGCGCATCTTCTCGCCAGCGCCGGCCGCGACATCCAAATGGGCGGCAATATCGGCGTGCCAGTATTGGCGCTCGAGTTGTTCGCGCCGGACCGCGTCTATGTGCTGGAGGTATCGTCCTATCAGGTCGATCTCGCGCCCTCGCTCAGGCCCACGATCGGCATCCTGCTCAACATCACCGAAGACCATCTCGACCGCCACGGCACGATGGAAAATTATGCCGCGCTCAAGACGCTGGTGCCGGCGAGCGTCGAGCCCGGCGGCACCGCGGTGATCGGTGTCGACGACCGCTACACCCGCGCGGCCGCCGACCGCATCGAGCGGGCCGGCAAACAAGTCGTGCGGGTGTCGGTCAAGGCGCCGCTGCGCGACGGGTTTTATGCCGAGGGCAGCCGCATCTTGCATGCCGCTGGCGGCAAAGCGCATGCGGTGGCGCAACTCGCCGGCATCGGTTCGTTGCGCGGCGTGCACAATGCGCAGAACGCGGCTTGCGCGCTCGCCGCCTGCCTGGCGCTCGGCCTCGACCTGACCGCCATTCAGAAAGGACTTGCCAGTTTCCCGGGGCTCGCGCACCGCATGCAGCAGGTCGGTCGCCAAAATAGCGTGCTGTTCGTCAACGACTCGAAAGCGACCAACGCGGATTCCGCCGCCAAGGCGCTGGCGAGCTTTAGCGATATTTTCTGGATTGCCGGCGGCAAGCCGAAGTCCGGCGGCATCGAGAGCCTCGCCGAATTCTTCCCGCGCATCCGCAAAGCCTATCTGATCGGCGAAGCGGCGCCGGAATTCGCCAAGACGCTTGCAGGCAAGGTAACCTACGAGACCAACAGCGTGCTGTCGGCGGCGGTCGACGCCGCCGCGCGCGACGCTGCGGCCTCCGGCCTGAAAGAGCCGGTGGTGCTGCTGTCGCCCGCCTGCGCCTCGTTCGACCAATTCCCGAACTTCGAAGCGCGCGGGAAGGCGTTTATCGACCTAGTGCAGGCGATGCCGGGAATTCAGCCGCTGTAATCCCACCATTAATGCTTCGTAAACCGTGACGCGTCAGCTTGAGGCCGGGAACGGGACATGGTTTCGCGCACGCAACGCACGCCTTTCGGCGAATGGTGGTGGACGGTCGACAAGCTCACGCTCGCCGCCATCGGCGCGCTGATGCTGGCCGGCGTGGTGCTTTCGCTCGCCGCCAGCCCGCCGGTCGCCGGCCGGCTCGGGCTTGACCCGTTCTATTTCGTCAACCGCCACATTCTCTATCTGATCCCGACCGTCGCCGTCATGCTGGCGGTGTCGTTCCTCAACCCGCGCCAGATCCGCCGCCTGGCGTTCATCGTGTTCGCGGTCAGCCTGATCATGGTGGCGGCGACGCCCTATTTCGGTGCCGAGATCAAGGGCGCGCGGCGCTGGCTGATTATCTTCGGCGTCAACATCCAGCCCTCGGAATTTCTCAAGCCCGCTTTCGTCATCCTGGTGGCCTGGCTGTTCGGTGAATTGGCCAAGCGCGCCGACATGCCGGCCAACGCGTTTTCGCTGCTGCTGCTGGTCACGGTGGTTGCGCTCCTGGTGCTGCAGCCCGACTTCGGCCAGACCATGCTGGTCGTGCTGGTGTGGAGCGCGCTGTTCTTCATGGCCGGCATGCGGCTGATCTGGGTGTTCGGCATTGCCGGCATCGCCGGGGTCGGCCTGACGGCGGCCTATTTCACGGTGCCGCATGTGGCAAGCCGCATCCAGAAATTCCTTAATCCGGCCTCCGGTGACACGTTCAATATCGACATCGCCACCGAGAGCTTCATGCGCGGCGGCTGGTTCGGCAGAGGACCTGGCGAGGGCACGGTCAAGCGGCTGCTGCCCGAGAGCCACACCGACTTCGTGTTCGCGGTGGCGGCGGAGGAATTTGGCGTCGCGCTCTGTCTCGCGCTGGTGGCGCTCTATGCGTTTATCGTGATCCGCGCGCTGGTGCGCGCGATGCGCAACGACGACGCCTTCACGCGCTTTGCCGCCGCCGGCTTGGCCATTTTGTTCGGCATGCAGTCGGCGATCAATGTGGCGGTAAATCTGCATCTCATTCCGGCCAAGGGCATGACGCTGCCGTTCATCTCCTATGGCGGCTCCTCGATGCTCTCGCTCGCTTATGCCATGGGCATGCTGCTGGCCTTGACGCGCGAGCAGCCGCGCTCGGCCATGCTGACAACGCCCGACCTTGCGAGCGAGGGTGCGGCTTGAGTTTTTTCCGTCATTCCGGGGCGCGCCGAAGGCGCGAACCCGGAATCCAGATATAAGCACAGCGCGTGGCTCTGGATTCCGGGTTCGCGTGCTGCGCACGCGCCCCGGAATGACGGTGAGGGTTTGCGATGCCGACAAGTGAGCGCAACAAACTCATTCTGCTCGCGGCCGGCGGAACCGGCGGGCATTTGTTTCCGGCGCAGGCGCTCGCCGATGCGCTGCTCAGGCGCGGCGTAACGATCGATCTCGCCACCGACACGCGCGCCGCCCATTTCAAATTTCCCGCCCGCGCCGTGCACGTCATTCCGAGCGCGACCTTGCGCGGGCGTAATCCGTTCAGCCTGGCACGCACCGGTGCATTGCTGACGCTCGGTATCGCCAAGGCTTGGGCCTTGCTCGGCCGCGTTCGCCCCGCCGTCGTGGTCGGCTTCGGCGGCTATCCGACCGTGCCGCCGCTTTTTGCCGCGAGCCTGCGCGGCATCCCGACTTTGCTGCATGAGCAGAACGGCGTCATGGGCCGCGCCAATCGTCTGTTGGCGCCGCGCGTGACGACGATTGCCACCGGGTTTCGCACGCTCGCCCGCCTCGACCCGCGCCTGCAGGAAAAAGTCACCTTCACCGGCAATCCGGTGCGTCGCGAAGTGATAGCGGCGGCGGCGACGCTCTATGCCGCGCCGGAAGCGAATGGAAAATTGCACCTGCTGGTGTTCGGCGGCAGCCAGGGCGCGCGGGTGATGGCCGAGATCGTGCCGGCGGCGATCGAGCGGATGAGCGCAAACTTGCGCGCGCGCTTGGTCCTCGTGCAGCAGGCGCGCGCGGAGGACCTCGATGCGGTACGCGGCGCATATGCGCGGCTTGGCGTCGTCGCCGAGACCGCGCCATTCTTTGCCGATCTGCCGGCTCGCATGGCGGCCGCCCATCTCATCGTGTCGCGTTCCGGTGCCTCCACCGTGGCCGAGCTTTCCGCTATCGGCCGGCCCGCCATCCTGGTGCCGCTGCCGCATGCGCTCGATCAGGACCAGTTCGCCAATGCCGGAGTACTGGCCGAGGCGGGCGGTGCGCTCCGCATCGAGCAGCGCGATTTCACGCCCGCGCGCCTGGCCACCGAAATAGCGGCCTTGGCGGGCGAGCCGGGGCGGCTCGCCGGCATGGCGCAAGCGGCCAAATCGGCCGGCAGCATCGACGCCGCCGAGCGGCTGGCGGCCTTGGTCATGAAAGTGGCGGGCGACCGAGCCCAGCCGTAAGCAATCCGTTGACATATGTAAGCTGATCGCTTACATTGCGCCGTGATCCGGACGTTCAGGAGCAGGGCGCTGGCCGAGCTGTGGGCAAAAGGCCGCACGGCCAAGATCGACGCCAAACTGCGTAAGCGCATCCTGATTCGTCTCGATCGGCTGAACGCGGTAAGCGCGCCGGCGCAGATGAACCTTCCCGGGTTTGATTTCCACGCCCTGAAAGGCTTCGTTCCGACTCGCTACTCGGTCCATATCAATGGACCATGGTGCATTACCTTCGAATTTGACGCCGGAGACGCTTTCCGCGTCGATTTTGAACAATACCACTGAGGGCAATCCATGGCCGAATATAGCGCCAAACGCGATCCGAACCGGTGTCCGACCCATCCCGGCGATTTGCTGAGCGAGGTGATCCCGGCGACCGGCAAAAGCAAGACCGAAATTGCTGCGCTGCTGGGCATTTCCCGCCAGCATCTTTACGATGTCTTGGCGCAGCGCAAGCCAGTGTCCGCGGCCGTCGCTGTCCGGCTTGGCAAGCTGTTCGGGGATGGGGCCGGTGTCTGGGTTCGGATGCAAGGTGCCTATGATACCTGGCACGCCGAGCGCGAACTCGCCGACGAGATCCGTAAGATTCCGAGGCTAAAGACGGCCGCTGCGTGAATGAGGCGCCGCGAATCGGTCACCAAAGTGGCGGGATACTGAAGCTGTCATGACCCTCGAAGGCGGGCATCCAGTATTCACCGACCTTTCAATTTCGGACGCCATGCCATACAGGAAGCCCCGTGATTACTGGGTCCCCGCCTGCGCGGGGACGACAGAAAAGGCTAGGCGAATTCCATGAAACTGCCGCGCGACATCGGTCCGGTGCATTTCGTCGGCATCGGCGGCATCGGCATGAGCGGCATCGCCGAGGTGCTGGCCAATCTCGGCTACACGGTCACCGGCTCGGATGTCGCCGAGGGCGCCAACGTCAAGCGTTTGCGCGACAAAGGCATCAAGGTCGCCATCGGCCACAAGGCTGAGAACATCGACGGCGCCGACGTGGTGGTGGTGTCCTCCGCCATCAAGCCGGATAACCCCGAGCTGGTGGCGGCGCGCGCCAAGCGCTTGCCGGTGGTGCGGCGCGCCGAAATGCTGGCCGAATTGATGCGGCTTAAAAGCTGCGTCGCCATCGCCGGCACCCATGGCAAGACCACGACCACCTCGATGGTCGCCGCTTTGCTCGATGCCGGCGGGCTCGACCCGACCGTGATCAATGGCGGCATCATCAATGCCTACGGCACCAATGCGCGGCTGGGCGACGGCGAATGGATGGTGGTGGAGGCCGACGAATCCGACGGCACTTTCCTCAAGCTGCCGGCCGACATCGCCATCGTCACCAATGTCGACGCCGAACACCTCGATCATTTCAAGACGTTCCAGAACGTGCAGGACGCCTTCGTCGCCTTCATGGAAAACGTGCCGTTCTACGGCTTCGTGGTGATGTGCACCGATCATCCGATCGTGCAACGCCTGGTCGGGCGGGTGGTCGACCGGCGCATTATCACCTACGGCGAAAATCCGCAGGCCGACGTGCGGCTGATCGATCTGGACCACGCCGGCGGCAAGTCGTACTTCTCGGTGCTGTTCCGCGACCGCGACGGCAAGGACGTGCACGCCATTCGCAAACTTGAACTGCCGATGCCCGGCCGCCACAACGCGCTCAACGCCACCTCGGCCATCGCGGTCGCGCATGAGCTGAAAATTCCCGACGACAAGATCCGCAAGGCGCTTAGCGATTTCGGCGGCGTGAAGCGGCGTTTCACCCGCGTCGGCGAATGGAACGGCGCGATCATCATCGACGACTATGGCCATCATCCGGTCGAGATCGCCGCGGTGCTCAGGGCCGCGCGCGAGTTGACCAAGGGGCAGGTGATTGCCGTGGTGCAGCCGCACCGCTACACGCGGCTCAAGACCCTGTTCGAGCCGTTCTCCACCTGCTTCAACGACGCCGACGCCGTGATCGTCGCGCATGTCTATCCGGCCGGCGAGGCGCCGATCCAAGGCGCCGATCGCGACCACTTGGTTGCGGCGATCCGTGCGCGCGGCCACCGGCAAGTCATTCCGCTCGATGACCCTGAGCAACTCGCCGGCATCGTCAAAGGGCTCGCCAAGCCGGGCGATTACGTCGTCTGTCTCGGCGCCGGTTCGATCACGCAATGGGCCTATGCGCTGCCGGCGGAATTGAAAGCGCTATGAGTTTCCCCGACATCGTCCTCGATCTGAAAGCCCGCGTTCCAAATCTGCGCGGGCGCTTGCTCGCCAACCAGCCGCTCGGCGAATTCACCTGGTTTCGCGTCGGCGGACCGGCGCAGGCGTTCTTCATGCCGGAAGACGAGAACGATCTCGCTTACGTCATGCGCAATCTGCCGGCCGATATTCCGGTCAATGTGATCGGCGCCGGCTCCAACATGATCGTGCGCGACGGCGGCGTGCCGGGCGTGGTGGTGCGGCTCGGCCGCGGTTTCAACGAGATTTCCATCGAAGACGATCATCGCGTCACCGCCGGCACCGCGGTGCTTGACGTGTTGGTGGCGCGCGCGGCGCAGAAGGCCGCCATCGCGGGACTCGCGTTCCTGAGCGGCATTCCCGGCACCATCGGCGGCGCGCTGCGCATGAACGGCGGCGCCTATGGCGGCGAGACCAAAGACGTTCTGGTCGAGGCGCGCGGCGTCGACCGGCAGGGCGAGATGCGCCGCTTCAGCAATGCCGAGATGGGATTTTCCTACCGCCATTGCGGCGTGTCGGAGGATGTCATCTTCACCGCCGCCGTGTTCCAGGGCCGCGCCGGCGAAGCGGAGGCGATCGCTGCCGAGATGGCCGCGATCAAATCGAAACGCGAGGCCAGCCAGCCGCGCAATCGCACCGGCGGCTCCACCTTCAAGAATCCGCCGGGGCAGAGCGCCTGGAAGCTGGTGGACGATGCCGGCTGCCGCGGCCTGCAAGTCGGTCAGGCCAAGGTCTCCGAATTGCACAGCAATTTCCTGATCAGTCTCGATGGTGCGAGCGCCACCGACATCGAAACGCTCGGCGAAACCGTGCGCGCGCGGGTGAAGGCGCATTCCGGCATCGAGCTGGAATGGGAAATTAAGAGGATCGGAATAGGCTAACCGCCGAAGAACATCATGAGCAAACACGTCGCCGTTCTGATGGGGGGCTGGTCGGCCGAGCGCGAAATCTCGCTGCGCTCCGGCAAGGCCTGTGCCGATGCGGCCGAACGCTGCGGCTACCGCGTCAGCCGGCTCGATGTGGATCGCGAAGTGGCCGCGAGTTTACGCGCGCTCAAGCCGGACGCTGCGCTTAACGTGCTGCACGGCCGGCCCGGCGAGGACGGCACGCTGCAAGGCCTGCTGGAAATTTTAGGCATTCCCTACAGTCATTCCGGCGTGCTGGCCTCCGCGCTGGCCATGCAGAAGGACATCGCCAAGACCGTGCTCAAGGCCGCCGGCGTGCCGGTGCCGGACGGTCTGGTCACCTCGCGTGCGGAGGCGGCCAAGCGGCACCTGCTGCCGCCGCCTTACGTGATCAAGCCGGTGGCGGAAGGCTCCAGCGTCGGTGTGTTCATTGTGCGCGAAGACCACAAGCACCCGCCGCAGGAGCTGACGCGGGCCGACTGGAGCTTCGGCGATCAGGTGCTGGTCGAGCCCTATATCCCCGGCAAGGAACTCACTTGCGCGGTCATGGGGGAGCAGGCGCTGGGCGTCATCGAGATCGTCCCGGCGGTGAAATTCTACGACTACGAGGCGAAATATGCCCCCGGCGGGTCGAAGCACCTGCTGCCGGCGCCGATTGCCGCCCCGGTCTACGCGGAAGTCCGCCGGCTCTCGCTTGCCGCCCACCGCGCGCTCGGCTGCCGCGGCATCAGCCGGGCCGACTTCCGTTACGACGATAGTCTCGATGGGACCGAGGGACTGGCCTGCCTGGAGGTCAACACCCAGCCGGGCATGACCGAAGTGTCGCTGGTCCCCGAGCTCGCGCAACACGCCGGCATCAGCTTTGAAGAGCTGGTGCGCTGGATGATCGAGGACGCCTCGCTCGACCGCTGAGCGCCGGCCGAATGCGGCGGATTTGCAACGCCGGGCTTAAGTTACGGCCTCCCGCATACAATTTGTAAACCTTTACTAATCATTTACCAAAAAGCCTGAAGACTAGGCGTTGCCGACGTTTCTAAGCGCTCGGCCGTCGATTCGCGCGTGCGGCTGTGTCGGTACCACGCGTGGCTACAAATCGGGGCATGACCGAAACCTCGTTCATGCCGGAGCTCGCCGCCCACGAGGGGCATAACGTTGAAGAGCAGGTAGCGATGGATGATCGAGGACGCCTCGCTCAATCGCTGAAGCTGAAACTGAAACGACGTGCAGCGGCCGCCCGGCGGCTGCGCGCGCATGTTTGGTCGGCATCGGATTCCGGCCCGCTGCAGTGGGCGCGCCGTTGCGGCTCGGCGCTGCTTGCATTGAATGTGCCGCGCGGCGCCGGTGCCAGCGCCGCGGCCATGCTGCTTCTCGCCAGCACCTATTACGGCGTGGTCAAAGGCGGCCATGAGCCGGTCATCGCCGCACAGTTCCAAGACATCTGCGATAGTGCTGCCAACAGCATCGGTTTTCGCATTTCCGAAGTCGCGCTCGCCGGCGAGCATGAGGTCAGCCGCGAGGACGTACTGAGCCTTGCCGGCGTTACCGGCCGTTCCTCGCTGCTGTTTCTCGATGCCGGACAGATGCGCATCCGCCTGCTGACCAATCCGTGGATCGCGCAAGCCGCGGTGCTCAAGCTTTATCCCGGCCGGCTGCGCATCGAGATCAAGGAGCGCAAGGCCTTCGCGCTGTGGCAGAAGGACGGCCGCGTCTACTTGATCGCGGCCGACGGCACCGTGCTGGAAACCTACGTGCCGCAGCGCTTCGCGTCGCTGCCGCTGGTGGTCGGCTATGGCGCCGAGCATACTGCGCAGGAATTTCTCGATCTGCTCAAGCGCTATCCGGTGATCGCGAAATCGGTCGCGGCCTCGGTGCTGGTCGCCGAGCGGCGCTGGAACTTGCATCTGAAGGACGGTGTCGAAGTGCTGTTGCCGGAGCGCGAGCCCGAGCACGCGCTGGCGACACTGGTCGATCTCGCCTTGACCAAGAAATTGCTGTCGCGCGACATCGAGGCGATCGATCTGCGGCTGCCCGATCGCGTCACGGTGCGGTTGTCCGACGCCGCCGCCGCCGCGCGCGAAGAGGCGCTCAAGGCGGCCGAGAAGGACAAGAAGAAGCGCAAGGGGACCGACGCATGAGTCCCTGCGTGCATTCCATTTTCTGTCTTTCCGGGGCGCGCCGCAGGCGCGAACCCGGAATCCAGAACCAAATGCTGAGGTTGCATCTGGATTCCGGGTCCGGCCCAGCAGGCCGTCCCGGAATGACGAGCGGGGCCGCCGCATGACCGTGCTGCGCTTCGGCCTCACGCCCAAGATGAAGCCGGTGTCGCCGCGGCGCGCCGCCGTGGTCGCCGGTCTCGATATCGGCACCAGCAAGATAGCCTGTCTGATCGCGCGGCTCGAGCCGCAAGCGCCGCAGGACGTGCTGCGAAGGCGCTCGCACGGCGTGCAGGTGCTGGGTTTTGCCCATACCGCGGCGAGCGGCATGAAGTCCGGCGGCGTGGTCGATCTGGTGGAGGTCGAAGAGATGGTCCGCCAGGCCATCGACATCGCCGAAAGCATGGCCAAGGTGCAGCTCGAATTGGTGGTGGTGTCGCTTTCGGGCGGGCGGCTCGGCAGCGAGCGTTTTGTCGCCAATATCGAACTCGCCAATGGCGCCGTGACCGATGGCGACATCGCGCGCGTATTGGCGGCGGCCAGCCGCCATTCGGTGCGCGATGGGCGCGCCGTGCTGCATTCCCTGCCAATCGGCTACACGCTCGACGCCCTCACCGGCATTCGCGAGCCGCGCGGCATGCTCGGCCACCGCTTCGGCGTCGATATGCATATGCTCACCGCCGACGTCGCGACGGTTCGCAACCTGATGCTGGCGGTCGAGCGCTGCCACCTTACGGTCGAGGCGATGGTGGCCTCGCCCTACGTGGCCGGCCTGGCGGTTTTGGCCGACGACGAGGCCGATCTCGGCGCTGCCACCATCGATCTCGGCGCCGGAACCACCACGCTGGCGGTATTTTCCGGCGGAAAATTCGTCCATGCCGACGGCTTTGCGGTCGGCGGCCACCACATCACCATGGATATCGCCCGCGGGCTCAACGCCCGAATCGCGGATGCTGAGCGAATCAAAGCGATTTATGGCAGTGTTTTGATGGGTGGATCGGATGAACGCGACATGATCACGGTGCCTCCGGTGAGCGATGACGAGCGCGAGCCGCCGCAATTCGTCTCACGCGCGGCCCTCGTGCGCATCATCAAGCCGCGGGTCGAGGAGATCCTGGAAATGGCGCGCGACCGGCTCAAGAATTCGCCGTTCGTGGCCGAGCCGCGCGCGCGCGTGGTGCTCGCCGGCGGCGCCAGCCAATTGACCGGCATTTCCGATCTGGCCGCGCGCATCTTGCGCCGGCCGGTGCGTATCGGGCGTCCCCTTGGGTTAGCGGGTTTGCCGGACGCGGCCAAGGGGCCGGCATTCGCCGTGGCGGCGGGCCTGCTGGTCTACCCGCAAGCGGCACATCTTGAACACTTCGAACCGCGGCGAACGCGGCAATTGATGACAGGAACGGGCGGTTACATGGCACGGGTCGGACGATGGCTGCGCGAAAGCTTCTGACCCACAACAACGGAACCACGAAGGGGCCGGCGGCGGACCGGTCTTATTCGACGGCGTGCGGGCGCAATGCTCAGCCTGCTGCCCGTGCATCAAAGAGGCAAACATGACGATCAATCTGAAGATTCCCGACATTCGCGAGATGAAGCCGCGAATTACCGTGTTCGGCGTCGGCGGTGCCGGCGGCAATGCGGTCAACAACATGATCGCGGCGGGCTTGCAAGGCGTCGACTTCGTCGTCGCCAATACCGACGCGCAGGCGCTCACGATGTCGAAGGCCGAGCGCATCATCCAGATGGGCACGCAGGTGACCGAGGGTCTCGGCGCCGGCTCGCAGCCGGAAGTCGGCCGCGCCGCCGCGGAGGAAGTGATCGACGAGATTCGCGATCATCTCACCGGCGCGCATATGGTGTTCGTCACCGCCGGCATGGGCGGCGGCACCGGCACCGGCGCCGCGCCAGTGATCTCCAAGATCGCACGCGAACTCGGCATCCTCACCGTTGGGGTGGTCACCAAGCCATTCCACTTCGAGGGCCAGCGCCGCATGCGCTTTGCGGAAACCGGCATCGTCGAACTGCACAAGGTCGTCGATACCCTTTTGATCATCCCGAACCAGAACCTGTTCCGGGTCGCCAACGAAAAGACCACCTTCGCCGACGCCTTCGCCATGGCCGACCAGGTGCTTTATTCGGGCGTCGCCTGCATCACCGATCTGATGGTCAAGGAAGGCCTGATCAATCTCGACTTCGCCGACGTGCGCGCCGTCATGCGCGAAATGGGCAAGGCGATGATGGGTACCGGCGAAGCCTCCGGCGAGAAGCGCGCGCTTACCGCCGCCGAAGCCGCGATCGCCAATCCGCTGATCGATGACGCCTCCATGAAGGGCGCCCGCGGCCTCTTGATCTCAATTACCGGCGGCAAGGACCTCACGCTTTACGAAGTCGACGAGGCTGCCACACGCATCCGCGAGGAAGTCGACCAGGACGCCAACATCATCGTCGGCGCCACCTTCGACGAAAGCCTGGAAGGCATCATCCGCGTCTCGGTGGTGGCGACCGGCATCGACCACGCGAGCGTGCAGCGCCAGCCGCTGCAGCCCGAAGCTGCGCTCAAGGAACTCGCCGCCAAGATGAAGGGCGAAATCCGCCGTGCCCCCGAGCGCGTTGAGCGCAGCCCGGCACCGATACCGGCTGTGGCGCAAGTGCCGGCGGCAGCGCCGGCTCCGGCTGCTGCAAGCGCCCCGACGCTTGAATTCGCCGCCCATGCCGCGGTCGAGGCCGCGCTGATGGGAACGACCGCGATCGCGGACGTCTCGATCCGACCGCTGCCGATCAAGCCGTCGCTGTTCGAGCCGGCGTCGGGCGAGGTGGCGCAAGCCGAGCTGCCGACGCCGAAGACCTTCATTCCGCCGGCCCCCGAACGGATGGCGGCCCGGCTACCGCGCATGCCGCGCATCGACGAATTGCCGCTGCCGGCACAGAATGAGATCAAGGCGCAGCGTGGCGAACTCGGCGAGGATCATCCCGAGAAGCGCCGCATGTCGCTGATGCAACGGCTCGCCTCGGTCGGCCTTGGCCGGCGCACGGAGGAAGCGGAGCCGCCACGGGCGCCGCGTACCGCGCAGGCCATGCCGCAATTCGAGCGGCCGCCACGGCCGACCGCCCGCAATCCGGAGGGCCGCCCCGACGCCCCGGTGTCGGAATATGCCCGGCGCTCAGGTCCGCAGGGGCTCGACCCGCATGGCCGTACTGCGCCTGTGCAAAATGCGGCCGAAGAGGACCAACTCGACATCCCGGCCTTCCTGCGCCGTCAGGCCAACTGACGACCAGTCAACAGCCATGACGGCCCCGTTCCAGACTTGGAATGGGGCCGTCGATTTAGCGATCGTGCTACCGATTCTTTATCTAACTTATTGAATTAGAACGATTTTACATCCATTGCCGGATTCGGATTGGGCCAGCCGGGCGCTGCCGGCAAGGCCGCAAAGCTAGGCCGTTAGGTTGCAATACGCTGCTGTGCCGGGCAGTCGCGCGGCAATTGCGGCAAAATCGAGTAACAGTCGGTAAGAAGACGTGAGTTGGAGAAAGCCGGGCCGATGGCCTAAGTTTCAGGCGCGAAAGGGACTTTTCAGTCCTTGGGGGCACCTTCCGGATTGTTCGCGGTGGCCGACTTAAAGGCCAAAATGTGGCGCCGACTGGGGCTTGGGATGGGACGCGCGGTTTGCTCGCAAGCCGGCGGAAACGGGTTCGATGAAGGGTGCTAAGCAGACAACGTTGCGCGACCAGGTTGCCGTCTCCGGCATAGGCGTGCATTCCGGCAGTCCCGTCACGCTGACGCTCAATCCCGCCGACGACGACTCCGGCATCGTTTTCCAGCGCGTTACTGCGGGTGGCGCGGTCGAGCGCGAAATTCGCGCCGACGTGCGTGCGGTCACCGCCACCGAATTCGCCACCGTACTGGGCGACGCCAAGGGCCCGCTCTGTTCGACGGCGGAGCATCTGCTGGCGGCGCTGCGCGGGCTCGGCGTGGACAATGTGGTGGTCGAGATCGACGGGCCGGAAGTGCCGATCATGGACGGCAGTGCTGCGCCGTTCGTCGATGCGATCGATCAGGCGGGCCTCACCGCGCGCGCGCTGCCGCGCCGCTATATCGAAGTGATCAAGCCGGTGCGCGTCGCCGCCAAGGATGGCGCGGTCGGAGAATTGCGCCCCTATGAACACGGTTTCCGGGTCGAGGCCGAAATCGAATTCGACCATCCGCTCATTCGCCATCAGGCGCTCGCGCTCGACGTCGAGGCGGAGACTTTCCGCCGCGAGATCGCGCGCGCCCGCACCTTCGGCTTCATGAAGGACGTTGCGAAATTGTGGAGCGCCGGCTACGCGCTCGGCGCTTCGTTCGACAATACGCTCGTGGTCACTGAGGATCGCGTGCTCAATCCGGAAGGATTGCGGTTTGCCGACGAATTCGTGCGCCATAAGATCCTCGACGCGATCGGCGATCTGGCGCTCGCCGGCCAGCCGTTGCTCGCCGCCTACCGCACTATTCGCGGCGGCCACAAGCTCAACCACGCGGTGCTGTCCGCGCTGATGGCGGATCGGACCGCCTGGCGGGTGATCGAGGCGGCCGAGCCGGCCCGCCGCGCGCGCGGCCATGCTGAGACCGGCGCCGGACTGGTGCCGGCGGCCGCTTACCGAGCGGAAATGTCCTGAAAAACCCAGTCTCGGACGCATGATTTTGTCCGAAAACAGGTTCCGCCAATTCGCGACCTTGCCCTGGATTTGAGCTTAACCTTCCGCCTTAATCCCGGCCGATTGTCCGCTTAATCGCTTGGTCAGACCGCGTTTTTTCGTCTACACCAGCGCGGTCGAGGGCGTTGCCGCAGCGCTTGCGCAATAGCCCCGGGGGGACCGGACACGAACGTGTGGGGTTTAGGTTTGTGCCCAAGGATTTTGCGACCAAGAATTGCATGGTGAAGCCAATCGTGCCCATGGATCGGACCGCTATGACGTCGCCCGCTCGCACGGCGCGGCGCCGGTTCGCTGGCGCTGTGGCAATGCTGCTGCTGGCGGTGAGCCTGGGTGCCTGCAGCGGTATGAATCTGTTCGCCAAGGAAGAAACAGTACCCGACGAAGCCGCCGACCGGCTCTACAACGAGGGCCTCTATCTGCTCAACGTCAAGCACGACGCGAAGGCGGCGGCGAAAAAATTCGAAGAAGTCGACCGCCAGCACCCGTACTCGGAATGGGCGCGCAAGTCGCTGATCATGACTGCCTTCTCCTATTATCAAGGCAGCTCCTACGATGAGTGCATCGGCGCCGCGCAGCGTTACATCACGCTGCATCCCGGCAGCGCCGACGCCGCCTATGCCCAGTTCCTGATCGGCGCCTCCAATTTCGAAGAAATCCCGGACATCACCCGCGACCAGGCCCGCACCGAAAAGGCGCTCGGCGCGCTGCAGGAAGTGATCCGCAAATATCCGAACAGCGAATACGCCGTCAGCGCGAAGCAAAAAATCGAAGTGGCGCGCGACCAACTCGCCGGCAAGGAAATGGATATCGGGCGCTACTACCTGGAAAAGAAGGATTACACCGGCGCCATCAACCGCTTCAAAGTCGTGGTCACCAAGTACCAGACCACGCGCCACGTCGAAGAGGCGCTGATGCGGTTGACCGAGGCCTATATGGCGCTCGGTATTGTGGAGGAAGCGCAGACCGCGGCCGCCGTGCTCGGGCACAATTTCCCCGACAGCGTCTGGTACAAGCACGCTTACGCGCTGCTGAAAGGCGGCGGCCGTGAGCCGTCCGAGAACGCCGGCTCCTGGATCAGCAAGGCGTTCAAAAAGGTCGGGCTGGGCTAGCTTCCGGCCCGCCGCGGCCACCCCACTTGTCAGGCCCGGCAAAAGCGGGGCATCCAGTATCCGCCGCGACTGCCCTGATTCCTGTTAAAATCGTCGAACGCGGTGGTTACCAGATCGTCCGCTTTCGCGGATGATGACGCCCAGGAAAGGCGCCATGCTCTCCCGACTTTCGATCCGCGACATCGTCCTGATCGACCGGCTCGACATCGATTTCGCCGCCGGCCTTGCCGTGCTTACCGGCGAGACCGGCGCCGGCAAGTCGATCCTGCTCGATGCCTTCGCGCTGGCCCTGGGCGGGCGCGGCGACCAGGCGCTGGTGCGCCAGGGCGCCGAGCAGGGCCAGGTGACCGCCGTGTTCGAGGTCGCGCGCATGCATCCGGCGCGTGCGCTGCTCAAGGCCAACGATATCGCGGCCGAGGACGAACTCATCCTGCGCCGCGTGCAGTTTTCCGATGGGCGCACGCGCGCCTTCATCAACGATCAGCCGGTCAGCGTTCAGGCGATGAAGGAGCTCGGCGCCGCACTGGTCGAGATTCACGGCCAGCACGACGAGCGCGCCTTGGTCGATGCCGCCACCCATCGCCGCCTGCTCGATGCCTTTGGCGGCCTGGAGGCGGATGCCGCCAAGGTCGCCGCGCTTTGGCAGGCCCGCCGCGCGGCGCAAGATGCCGCCGACGCACACCGCGCCGAGGTCGAGCGCGCCCAACGCGAAGGCGACTGGCTGCGCCACGCGGTCGACGATCTCGGCCAACTCAGCCCGCAACCCACCGAGGAAACCGCGCTCGCCGAGCGCCGCACCGGCATGATGCAGGCCGAGAAAGTGGCCGAGGATTTGCGCGACACGCATGAGGTGATCGCCGGCGCCAATTCGAGCGTGCCGGCACTTGCCGGCGTCATTCGCCGATTGGAGCGGCGCTCGCCGCAGGCGCCGAGCCTGATCGAGCCAGCGGTGAAAGCGCTCGATGTCGCGCTCAGCGCGCTGGAGGAGACCCGCGGTCATCTGGAAGCCGCGCTGCGCGCCGCCGATTTCGATCCGGCCGAACTCGAACGCATCGAGGAGCGGCTGTTCGCGCTGCGCGCGGCGGCGCGCAAATACAACGTGCCGGTCGACGGACTGGCGGCGCTGGCGGCGCGTTACCAGGCCGATATCGCGATGATCGATGCCGGCGAGGAGCGGCTCAAAGAGTTGGAGACCGCCAGCCACGCCGCCGAGTTCGCCTACCGCACCGCCGCCAACGCCTTGTCCAAGGCGCGCGCCAAGGCCGCCGCCGCGCTCGACAAGGCGGTCAACGGTGAGCTCAAACCGCTCAAGCTGGAGCGCGCGAAATTTTCCACCGAGATCGTCAGCGATGTCACCGCGGCCGGACCGAATGGCATCGACCGGGTCGAGTTCTGGGTGCAGACCAATCCGGGCACGCGCCCCGGGCCGCTGATGAGGGTCGCCTCCGGCGGCGAATTGGCGCGCTTCCTGCTGGCGCTCAAGGTGGTGCTGGCCGACCGCGGGTCGGCGCCGACGCTGGTTTTCGACGAGGTCGATACCGGGGTGGGCGGGGCGGTGGCCGACGCCATCGGGTTGCGGCTTGCCCGCCTCGCCAAGGGCGTGCAGGTGCTGGCGGTGACGCACGCGCCGCAGGTGGCGGCGCGCGCCGACCGGCATTATCTCATCAGCAAGGACGCGCTCGAGAAGGGCCGGCGGGTCGCTACCCGCGTCACCGAGGTGGCCGCCGAGAAAAGGCGCGAGGAGATCGCCCGCATGCTGGCCGGCGCCGAGATCACCGCGGAGGCCCGCGCCGCCGCCGAGCGCCTGATCAAGGCGGCGGGATGATACAGTGCCGGCATGGCCAGTCACGACGCGTCAAAAATCGTCCCCGCTGACCTGACCGAAGCGCAGGCCAAGGCCGAGCTGAAACGGCTGGCGGCCGAAATCGCCGCGCACGACAAGCGCTATTACCAACAGGATAAGCCGACCGTCAGCGACGCCGCCTACGACGCGCTGCGCACGCGCAATGCGGCGATCGAGAAGCGATTTCCGAACCTCATCCGCGCCGATTCCCCGTCGCGCCGGGTCGGCGCCGCGCCCACCGGCCGGTTCAAGAAAGTGCGGCACGCCGTGCCGATGCTCTCGCTCGACAATGCCTTCGCCGAGGACGATGTGCGCGATTTTGTCGCCCGCATCCGGCGCTTCCTGAAACTCTCCGACGACGAAAAAATAGCCTTTAGCGCCGAACCGAAGATCGACGGGCTGTCGATGTCGCTGCGCTACCAGGACGGCGAACTCGTCACCGCCGCCACCCGCGGCGACGGCCAAGAAGGCGAAGACGTCACCGCCAATATCCGCACCTTGAAGGACGTGCCGCAGCATCTCAAAGGCAGGCACGTGCCGAAAATCTGCGAAGTGCGCGGCGAGGTCTATATGACCAAGCAGGCGTTCCTTGAACTGAACGAGCGTCAGAAAGCGACGGGCGGCGAGCTCTACGTCAACCCGCGCAACACCGCCGCTGGTTCGCTGCGACAGAAGGACCCCGCCGTCACCGCCACGCGGCCGCTCGGCTTTTTCGCTTACGCCTGGGGCGAGATGAGCGAGATGCCGGCCGACAGCCAGTCCGGCATGATCAAATGGTTTGCCGGCTGCGGCTTCAAGACCAATCCGCTCACCAAGATCCGCCATTCGGTCGAGGAACTGCTCGCCTTCCACCGAGAGATCGAAGAGACCCGCGCCGAGCTCGCCTACGACATCGACGGCGTCGTCTATAAAGTCGACCGGCTCGATTGGCAGGAGCGGCTCGGTTTCGTCTCGCGCTCGCCGCGCTGGGCGATCGCGCACAAGTTCCCGGCCGAGCGCGCCACGACCGTGCTCAACGACATCGAGATCCAGGTCGGCCGCACCGGCGCGCTCACGCCGGTCGGCAAACTCGATCCGGTCGGCGTCGGCGGCGTCATCGTGCAAAACGTCACGCTGCACAACGAGGACTACATCAAGGGCATCGGCGGCGACGGCGCGCCGTTGCGTGACGGCCGCGATATCCGCATCGGCGACACCGTGATCATTCAGCGCGCCGGCGACGTCATCCCGCAAGTGGTCGACGTGGTGATCGCCAAGCGCCCCAAGCACGCCAAACCCTATCATTTCCCGACCAAATGCCCCTGCCACCTGCACACCGATATCGTGCGCGAGGAGACCGCCACCGGCGAGGAGGGCGCGCGCGCCCGCTGCACCGGCGAGTTTGCCTGTCCGTATCAGAAGATCGAACACCTCAAGCTGTTCGCCTCGCGCCGCGCCTTCGACATCGAAGGTCTGGGCGAAAAACAGATCGAACTGTTTTTCGAGAAGGAGTGGGTGAAGGAACCGGCCGATATCTTTACCTTGGCGAAGAAACACAAAAACGAATTGCTGGAAGAGGAAGGTTACGGCGAAACCTCGGTGCGCAATCTGTTCGCGGCGATCGAACAACGGCGCGAGATTTCGCTCGACCGCTTCATCTTTTCGCTCGGCATCCGCCACGTCGGCGAAACCACGGCGCTGGCGCTGGCGCGCGGCTATGGTTCTTGGAAGTCGTTCCACGACGCCTGCCTGAAGGTCGCCAAGGGCGACGAGGAGACCATCGCCGAGATGGACGCGCTCGATCAGATCGGCGAGACCGTGATCGAAAGCATCAAAGCCTATTTCGGCGAGAGCCATAACAAGGGCATCGTCGAACGGCTCACCAAAGAGGTGAAAATCCTCGACGCCGAAAAGCCGAAAACCAATAGTGCGATTGCCGGCAAAACCGTCGTCTTCACCGGCGCGCTGGAGAAGATGACGCGCGAGGAGGCGAAGGCCCAGGCCGAGCGGCTCGGCGCCAAGGCCGCCGGCTCGGTGTCGAAAAAGACCGATTTCGTGGTCGCCGGTCCAGGCGCCGGCTCCAAGCTGGCCGAGGCCAAGAAGCACGGCGTCAAAGTGCTGACTGAAGACGAGTGGCTGAAGCTGATCGGCGGTTAGCGCGCGCGGGCTTTCGCGTCCGCAATAGCCTGCCAGACCGTGGCCGGCGTTGCCGGCATCGGGATGTCGCGAATGCCGTAGCCGCGCAGCGCATCGACAATGGCATTGATGATGACCGCCAGCGCCGGCGTCGTACCGCCTTCGCCGCCCGCCTTGATGCCGAGCGGATTGGTGGGGGAGAGCACTTCGACGATTTCGGTGCGGAAGCTGGGCAATGTGTTCGATCGCGGCAGACCATAGTCCATGAACGACCCGGCGAGCGGCTGCCCGGACGCCGGATCGATCGCGCACAGTTCCCACATCGCCTCGCCGACGCCTTGCGCGATGCCGCCGTGCGTTTGCCCGTGCACGATCATCGGATTGATGCAGCGCCCGACATCGTCGACCGCCGCATAGCGGATCAGTGTAACGCCGCCGGTTTCCGGATCGACTTCGACCTCGCACACCGCGCAGCCGTTGGGATAGACCGGATCGTGCATTTCGTTTTCCGCCACGACGGCAAGCCCGCCCGCAAGGTCGGTCGGCAGCGCGATCAATGCTGATTCCTTCGCCAGATCGAGAAAGTCGAAGGTGCGGTTGCTGGGCGCGGCGGCAAAACGGCCGTCGGTAAATTCGATCGTCTCCGGGCTCGTTTGCAGCAGCAGCGCGGCGATCTTTTTTCCTTTGGCGATCAGCTCGGGCACCGCCTTGGCGATCACGGTGGCGGCGTGGCGCATCGATCGGCCGGAATGCGAGCCGCCGCCGCGCTTGACGATATCGGTGTCGCCCATGATCACGTCGATGCAGTCGACCGGCACGGCCAGCATGTCGGCCACCACTTGGGCGAAGCTGGTTTCATGGCCCTGGCCGCTCGGCTGGGTGCCGATGACGACGGCAACGCGCGACTCCGGCGTGACGGTGATCTCGACCCGCTCGTGCGGCGCGCCGATCGAGGACTCCACATAATTCGCCACGCCCAGCCCGAGCAGGCGGCCGCGTTTTTCCGCCGCCTGGCGCCGGTCGCCAAAGCCGTCACGGTCGGCGATGCGCAGGGCGAGATCCATGTTGGCTTCGTATTGCCCGCTGTCATAGACGGCGCCGACGGCGTTGGCGTAGGGCATCGCCTGCGGCGCAATCAGATTTTTCCGTCGCAGTTCAATGCGGTCGATGCCCATCTCTTGCGCTGCGATATCGATCAGCCGCTCGATCGCGAATGTCACCTCCGGGCGGCCGGAACTGCGATAGGCGTTGGTCGACATCGTATGGGTGAACACGGCGCGCGCGCGCAAGCTCGCGGCCGCAATATCATAGGAGCCGGTAATCAGCGCCGAACCCTTGCCGAGCGGCGACAGCGAGACGCAGTACGCGCCGACATTGCTGATGTTGGAGGCGCGCAGCGCCAGGAAGCGGCCGTCGGATCGCAGCGCCAGTTCGACCGTGGTCGCCAGATCGCGGCCCTGATAGTCGGTGAGGAACGCCTCGGAACGCGTGGCGGTGAATTTGACCGGCCGGCCCAGCTTGCGCGCCGCCCACAGCACCAGCGCGGCCTCGACATAGACCCGGTTCTTGGAGCCGAAACTGCCGCCGACATCGTGCGAGAGAACCCGCAACCGCTCGGGCGCGATGCCGAGCACGGCCGCAATCTCGTGCTTTTGCCGGACCGCTCCGCCGCTTCCGGCATAAAGGGTATAGCGGTCGGCGGCGGCGTCGTAAGCCCCAAGCGCGGCGCGCGGCTCCATGGCGACCGCGGTGACGCGCGGTACGTGGAACTCCATCTTCACCACATGGTCGGCGCCGGCGAAGGCGTGTTGCGTCGCGGCTGAGTCGCCGAACACGGTGTCGATCAACACGTTGTCCGGCACTTCGTCCCAGACCGCGGGCGCGCCCGCAGCGCAAGCGGCTCTGGCGTCGGCGACCGAGGGTAGTGGCCGATAATCGACCGCGACCGCTTCGGCGGCGTCGAGCGCCTGCGCCTTGCTCTCAGCGATCACCAATGCGACAGCCTCGCCGACATGGCGCACCCGCTCGGCGGCCAGCAGTTGGTGCGGGCCGACGAACAGTTCGCCACCGTCGGGCGGCGTGAGCTTAAGGTCGTAGCGCGTCGACGGCAGCGGGTTGTGCCGGATCGGGTGCAGGCCATCGGCCGCGCAATCCGCGCCGGTGAAAATACCGAGCACGCCGGGCATGCAACGCGCCTGGGAAATCTCGATCCGCCCGATGCGGGCGTGCGGATGTGGCGAACGCACGACGGCCGCGTAGGTCTGTCCGTCCAGGGCAAAGTCGTCGGTAAAGCGGCCCTTGCCGGTCAGCAGCCGAACGTCTTCGCTACGGCGCACCGGCTTGCCGATGACGGAAATATCGAACGCAAGCGGTTTATTCGTAAGTGTCGTCAAGCCGGAGTCCCAATTGTCACCGTCGCACCAGCGCCGCATAGGCGATGCCGGTCGCCACCACCATGATCACCAGCATCCAGGCCATCGGCATGGCGTTAGCCGCGCCGGTGAGCACAATCGAGACCACTTGCGCGGAGGCCGCGCCGACCGCCATTTGCGCAAAACCGGTCATGCCGGAGGCGGCGCCGGCGGCTTGCGGGCGCACGCTGATCGCGCCGGCGATCGCATTCGGCAGCAGCAAGCCGTTGCCGTAGGAAATCACCAGCTGCGGCAGGAAAATGATCGCAGGACCTGCCTCCGGCAGGGTTGCGACCAGCACGGCGGTCAGGCTCGCGCCGATCAGCTCGAATACGATGCCGGCCAGGATCATGCCGTTGACGCCGAAACGCTGCGACAGCCGCGAGGCGGTGAAGTTTCCGATCATGTAGCCGAGCGAGGTGACGACGAACCAGACGCCGTATTCGGCCGAAGTGCGCCCCATCAGCGTCACCACCACATGCGGGCCGCCGCCGAGGAAAGTGAAGAATGGCGCCGAGCCGAGCGCGCCGCACAGCACGTAACCGTGAAATTTTGCGCTGCCGATCAGCGCGCGCCATTCCTGCAGCAGCATGCCGGGCGCTTGCGCAACGGTCGCCGGCCGCGTTTCCGGCAGCACCAGCACCGCCCATAGCAGTACCGCGCCGCTGAGCGCGGCGATAAACAGGAAGATCGCTTCCCAGCCGAAGGCGGTGTCGAGAATGCCGCCGATCAGCGGCGCGATCATCGGTGCGATCACCATCGCGGTAGTGACCAGGCCGATCATGGCGGCGGCGCGGTCGCGCTCGTAAAGATCGCGGATGATGGCGCGCCCGATGACGATGCCGGTCGAGGCGCCCACCGCCTGCACGACGCGCGCGCCGATCAGCGCGCCGATCGAGGAGGCGGCGATGGCGGCGACCGAGGCGGCGACGTTGAGCGCCAGCCCCGCCAGCACCACCGGCCGGCGGCCGAAGCGGTCGGACAGCGGTCCGAACAGCAATTGCGCAGTGGCGAGACTCAATAGATAGAGCGACAGCGTAAGCTGCACCGTGCCAGTGTCGGAGCCGAGCTTCTGGATCAGCCCCGGCAGCGCCGGCACCACGATGTTGAGCGTAGCCGGCCCGATGGCGGTCATCGCCATCAGCAGCGCCAGCAGCCGCCAGGGGTTGGCTTGCTTGTCTTGCATCGGCGACGCGGACGTCCGGGCGTCCATCAAGTGTTTCCAAGCGGTCTCGCCGCCGCTTCGAGCCAGGCTTGGGTCGGCGCATCGAGCAGGGGGCTGAGCACCTCCTGCACGCGCGCGTGATAGCTGTCGATCCAGTTGCGCTCCTTGGCGGTCAGCAGGCGGGTGTCGATCAGCCGCCGGTCGATCGGCGCCAGCGTGAGCGTCTCGAAGGCGTTGACCGGCTTTTCGGCGCCGGCCGGTTCGGCCGCGGCGATCACCAGCACCAGGTTCTCGATGCGGATGCCGTAGGCGGCGGTTTTGTAATAGCCCGGCTCATTCGACAGAATCATGCCGCGGCGCAGCGCCGCCGTACCGAGCTTTGATAGGCGTGCCGGGCCCTCGTGCACCGACAGATAGCTGCCGACGCCGTGGCCGGTGCCGTGGTCGTAGTCGAGCCCGGCCTGCCACAGCGCCGTGCGCGCCAGCGGATCGAGCTGGGCGCCGCTGGTGTTTTCCGGAAACACCACGGTGGCGATGGCGATGTGGCCCCTGAGGACGCGGGTAAAGCGATCGCGCATTTCCTCGGACGGCGTGCCGATCGCGACGGTGCGGGTGATATCGGTGGTGCCGTCCTCGTATTGCGCGCCGGAATCGACCAGGAACAGCTCGTTCCGCCCGATGGTGCGGTTGGAAGCGTGGGTGACCTGGTAATGCACGATCGCGCCGTGCGGCCCCGAGCCGGCGATGGTCGGGAACGATATGTCCTTGAGCAGGCCGGTGTCGCGGCGGAAGCTTTCCAGCGCCTCCACCGCGTCGATTTCGGTGACGATGCCGGTCAGCGCTTCGCGGTCGAGCCAGGCGAGGAATCTGGCCATGGCCACGCCGTCACGCTTATGGGCGGCGCGGCTGCCCACGATTTCGGCGTGGTTCTTCACCGCCTTCATCATGACGATCGGATCGGCGCCGGCGACCGGTTTGCCGCCGTTGTCGGCGACCTGCCGCGTGAGCGCGTCGGCCGCACTGGCCTGGTCAAGCCGCACGGTCTTGCCCTTGAGTTGCGCGAGGTCGCGGACAAGATCGCCGGGCGCGCGCACTGCGGCAAACTCCTCCAGCGCGTGGCGCACTTTGTTGTCGAGCTTGGCACCGTCCACATAGAGCATAGGCCGGCCCTCGCTCGGGATGGCCGCGAAGGCGAGCGCCACCGGGATATGCGGCACGTCGGCGCCGCGGATATTGAACGCCCAGGCGACATTCAGCGGGTCCGACACCACCAGCACATCGGCGCGCAGTTTTTTAAGCTCGGCTTGAATTTGCTTGAGCTTGTCGGCGGTGCTCTCGCCGGAAAATCTGATATCGCGCAGGCTCACCGCACCGATCGGCGGCGCCGGGCGGTCGGTCCACAATGCATCGATTGGATTGTCGTCGACCGCCACCAATTCGGCGCCGGCGGTGGCGCAGGCCTTCTTCAGTTTCTCGGCATTCTCGGCTGTGTGCAGCCACGGATCGTAGCCGAGCTTGGCTCCGCTTTTAAGATTTTGTTCGAGCCATTGCTGCGGCGGCGAGTCCACCAGATGCTCGACGGTAAAGAGTTTCGCGTCGACCTGCGCCGCCGCCTGCACGGTGTAGCGGCCGTCGACGAACAATGCGGCGCGCTCGGCCAGCACGATGGCCGCGCCGGCCGATCCGGTGAAGCCGGTGAGCCAGGCCAATCGCGCCTCGCTCGCCGGCAGGTATTCGTTCTGCTGGCGGTCGGCGCGCGGTACCACAAAACCGTCAAGCCCGCGCCGCTTGAGCTCGGCGCGTAGCGCGGCGGTACGCGCGGGCGCTGCCGCTTGCTCGGGCGAATCGTCGAATGACTGGAACCGGGCCTCGAACATGGGCGGCACTCTAGCGCGCTCTCCGGGCGTAGCAATGCAGGCATGCAATGCGCGCCGGGCAAGGCATGCGCGCTGCGATGTTAGGCAGCTTGGCCAAACCTTCCTGTCGTAATGGCGATCAATTTAGCAGCGAATCAACGCGCTGAATCTTATTTGTGCAGTGCATTAAATTCGCCGCAATGATGCCACCGATCTTTCTCGATTATTAATCGGTTCATACCGGATTTACAGGGCTTCCATGCAATGTCACGTGATGTTCGCGGGCGCGATTTAGTTTATGTTGCGCCGCAATAGTCAGGGACGAGTGCCAGGAGATAAGTTGTCGCTTCGCTCGCAAGAAGGAGAGAAAAAATGGTTGCTGTCACATATGGCGTTGCCCGCGTACCCGCCGCCGAGCCTGCCGCGAAGACCGGCCGCGCCAAAGCCGTCGCGCCGCGCAAGAGATGGTTTGCCCGCCTGATCGACGCGATGGTCGAGGCGCGCATGGAGCAGGCGCGCCGCGAAATCAGGATGCACACCGGCTTGCTGCCATACACCTTGGATGAGCGCGGCAATCGGCTGGTGAAAACCAACTCCGGCGATATGCCGTTCGGTGGCTGGTAACGTAAAGTTTCATGCCTGCGAAGCCGCCCCGGTCATCCCCGCCCGGGGCGGTTTTGTTTTACTCAAGAATTTTTCAGTACCAGCGTGACCCAGCCTTCAAGCGGAATGCAGCGTTCGAGCACGAAACCCTGCGCGCGGTAGATCGCGATCACCGCATTGGCATGGCCCGGCAACAGGCCGGAGAGCACGATGCGGGCGCGCCGTGCGGCGAGCCGGCGGAGCGGCACCGCTAGCCGCATCAACGGTCCAAGCAGGATATTGGCAAAAATCAGATCGTAGGGCGCGCCGTTCTCGATGGCGCGGGCGTTGACGCCGGTGGCGCGCACGAAGGTGATTGCCGCGCCTGCGCAATTGAGCCGCGCATTGGTGCGCGCGGCCTCGACTGCGACCCGGTCGATGTCGCCGGCGATAACACGCGTGCGCAGGATTTTCGCCGCCGCAATCGCCAGCACGCCGGAGCCGGTGCCGACATCGAGCACTTTCTCTCTATCCCTCGCCCTGCAAGGGGGAAGGTGGCGAGCCAAGCGAGCCGGGTGGGGGTGCTTTTTTCGAAGCATGACCCCACCCCGATGCTCGCTCCGCTCGGATCGACCTTCCCCTTTAAGGGGAGGGATAAAAAAATTACGCCGCCGCCTGGCGAGATCGTCGAGTGCCAGCAGACAGCCGCGCGTGGTGCCGTGGTGGCCGGTGCCGAAGGCGAGCGCAGCCTCGATCTCGATACCGATGTCGTTGGGTTTGACGCGGCCGCGGTCATGCGCGCCATACACGATGAAACGGCCGGCCCGCACCGGCCGCAAACCGCGCAAGCTTTGCTTGACCCAATCGGCGGGCGCGACCGGCTCAAGGGTGAGCGCGGCCGCCGCCGCTGCGCCGGCCGTAAGCGCTACCTGCGCGCGCAAATTCGCTTCGTCCGGCGGGTCCCGAAAATGGATCGCCAGCTGCCACTGGCCGCCGTCGCCCTCGAAGGCGGCGCAGACGGTGTTGTCGGCGTCGAAAATCTCGCCGAGATAGGCGGCCAGCCGCCGGGCGGTCGGCTCGTCGCAGGCGAGGCGGGCGACGGTGGTGGTCATTGTTTTGTCATTGCCGGGCTTGCCTCGGCAATCCATATGGCCGCGCCGCACCGGCATTCTAGCGGCAGGGCTCCCAAATGCGGCTACCGATCATGGATGCGCAGGTCAAGCCCGCCCATGACAGCGGTTGGTGATCGGTTCAGGGACCGCTATGTAAGCCCCCATGAGCATCGAAACGCCCAGCGCAAACGACATCGAGGCGCTTGCGCTGGCCCGCCGCAGCGGCTGGCCGGAGGACTTGCGCGTGCTGATCGCGCGTTATCCGCGCGAGCAGTGGCAGGGCCACGCCAATCTCGGCGAGATGGCGCGTTTCTGGCTGTCGCGCCACACCATGTTTCGCGAATTGGCTACCATGATCGAAACGATTGAAGCCCAGTTCCGCAACGGAGCGCTCTCGGCCGCCGAATTCCCGCGCCAGTTAGTGCCGCGGCTGCAGTTCCTGCTGTCGCAACTCGGCGTGCATCACCAGATCGAGGACCTGCATTATTTTCCGATCTTCCGCGCCGCCGATGCGCGCCTGGCGCGCGGCTTCGACGTGCTGGAAGGCGATCACCACGCCATCCATGCCGACATGGCGGCAACCGCCGACACCGCCAATGCGCTGTTGCGCGCGCTCAATGGCGAAGCGCAAGCGCTGCGCCGTTGCGGCGACGATTATGCGCAAGCCAGCGCCGCTCTGCTCAAGGGGCTGATCCGCCATCTCGACGACGAGGAAGACCTGATCGTGCCGCTGATCCTCGACCGCGGCGAGGCCGCGCTCGGCGTCGCCCACCACGGATAATGCGACGCGTAGTGCATTGACCTTGCTGCCTGAAGCTATAGCCTCGGGGATGCTGCGTTGGCCCGGCAATGTCCGTCGCCATGCGTTCGCCTGCGTCCGCTGGCCGCAGGGACAGGGTGGGGGAGCTGGTTGAAGGTCTAAAGGTCGACAACAAGGCGGGAGGAAACAAGCCATGAAAACCATAAATCGCTATGCCGCGCCGCTGTTCGCGTCGGTGCTGCTGGTCGCACTGGCCGCGCCGGCGCGTGCGGAATTTCCGGAAAAGCCGGTCGAGATGACCATTCTGTTCGGCGGCTCCGCGCAGACCGTCGGCCAGGTGCTGGCCGACCAGATGTCGAAGAAACTCGGCTCGCCCGTGGTCGCGGTCGCGCGCAAGGGCGGCGGCGGCGCCATCGGTTACAATTACGTGCACTCGACCGCGCCGGACGGCTACAACATCGTCTGGAATTCAAATTCGATCACCACCACCCATTACAGCGGTCACATCCCGTTCGACTACAAGGCTTTCACGCCGATCGCGCGCGTCGGCATGGAATTGCCGGTATTCGTGGTGCGCCCCGAATCGGGCTGGAAGACGCTGAAGGACATGGTCGATGCCGCCAAGAAATCCGGCAAGAAGCTCAACATCATGGTCGGCGGCCTCGGCTCGTTCACCCACATTGCGTCGGCCGCTTTGTTCAACCGGCTCGGGCTGGAAGTGACGTTCGTTCCGGGCGGGCAGGGCCGCGAAGTGGCCGAGCTTTTGGCCGGTCGCGTCGACGGCGCGCTGCGCTGGCCGAGCGAGGTCATGACGCACGTCAAGGGCGGCACGCTGGAAGTGCTCTGCGTGACCAGCAAGGATGTCTCGGTTGCCGGCATCAACGCGCCGACCTGCGACAAGGCCGGCGCCACCGGCCTCGATCTGTCGATGTGGCGCGGACTGGCGGCGCCGGCCGGCACACCGCCGGCCGTGGTCGCCAAGCTGCAGGAAGTCGCCAAGGAAGCGGTGGCATCGCCGGAATTCCAGGCGGCGGCGCAGAAACTAGGCTTCGTGCCGGCCTTTCTGCCCGGCAAGGCGTTCGGCGACGTCATCGCCACCGATGACAAGGAAATCGGCGCGCTGATGATGAAGATCGGCCTCGACAAAAAAAAGTGAGATCGCCCGCGTGACGTGGTCAAAAAGCGACCGGTTGGCCGGCGCCATCCTGCTGCTGGTCGCTGCGGTCTGGATCGCCGGCGTGCTCTGGACCATTCCGGACGTCACCGGCGAGGCCGGCCGCGTCGGCCCGCGCGGCTTTCCGTTGGCCATGGGCGTGCTGCTGGCGGTGCTGTCCGCGCTGATGATTGCGGGCAGCTTCGCCGCCGCCGAACTGGGCGCCGACGGCGATGACGGGGCCGGGTACGATCGCACCGAAACCTGGGCGCTGGCCGCGACCTTCGGATTTCTCGGCGGCTATGTCGCGCTCATGGCGTGGTTCGGTTTTTTGATCGCTACCGCCGTCGCCAGCGCGGCATTCCTCGTCTTCGTCCTCAACAAGCGCTCGCCGCGGCTGATTTTCGGCATGTCGCTCGGCTTGGCGTTCGGAATCTGGCTGATCCTCGGCAAGGCGATGGGCGTCTATCTGCCGCACGGCATGCTCGTCGATTGGTTCTAGCGCATGATCCCGAAAAGTGGGAACCGGTTTTCGGAATAGATCATGCGCCAAGGAAAATGTTAGGCGACCGCTGAGTTAGACTAACGAGATCGGACGCTAATTTCATGAACGCCATCATCACGGCGTTGCACGTTGCGGCGACCTGGCAGGTACTGGCCGCCACGCTGTTCGGCTCGGCGGTCGGGCTTATTTTCGGGGCGATCCCCGGGCTCACTTACAGCATGGCGCTTGCCATGGTGCTGCCGCTCACCTTCGGCATGGGCAACGAGCCGGCGATTGCCGCCATGCTGTCCACCTATATCGGCGGCATGACCGGCGGCGCCATCTCGGCGGTGCTGATCGGTGTGCCCGGCACGCCGTCGGCCGCGGCCACCGTTTTCGACGGCCATATGATGGCGAAAAACAACCAGGCCAGTCTCGCCATCGGCACCGCGACGATCGCGGCCGGCATCGGCGGCATCTTAAGCCTCGTCATCATGCTGATTTCGGTGCAGGTGCTGGCGCGCGTCGCGCTCGCCTTCGGCCCGGCCGAGATCACCGCGCTGGTCATATTCGGGCTGTCGACGATCTGCGGGCTGGCGGAAAAATCGCTGGTGCGCGGCATGATCGGCGGCGTGCTCGGCCTGATGGTGATGACCATCGGGCAGGACCCGATCGACGGCATGCAGCGCTTCACGTTCGGCACCGTCACCATGTTGCAGGGCGTCGATTTGCTGGTGGCGATGATCGGGCTGTTCGCGGTGCCGCACGCGATCGCGGCGCTGGCGAAATGGCGGCGCGGCAAAGAGGCCAAGGTCGCGGCAAAGGCGGTGCGGGTCGAATTGCCGACCGTCGCGTTGATCCTCAGCCATCGGTGGAACCTGCTGCGCTCGGGGCTGATCGGCACGGTGATCGGCGCTATTCCCGGCACTGGCGGGCCGATCGCGGCCTTCCTCGCCTACGACCAGGCCAAGCGTTTCCACAAGCATCCCGAACGCATGGGGCAGGGCGACCTTGCCGGCGTCATCGCGCCGGAAGCCGCCAACCATGCGGTCACCGGCGGCGCCATGATCCCGCTGCTGGGCTTGGGCATTCCCGGCGATCCGGCGACCGCCATCATCCTCGGCGGGCTGCTCATTCACGGCATCCAGCCGGGCCCGCTGCTGTTTGCCGAAAAACCGGCGGTGATCGCCAATATCTACGTGCTGTTCCTGCTCGCTTACGTCGTGGTGGTTCTGTTGCAGCTCTACGGCGTGCGCCTGTTCGTGCATGCGTTGCGCGCGCCGCCGCATCTCCTGGCGGTCGGCATCCTGGTGATGTGCGCGGTCGGCTCTTTCGCCATCCGCAACACGCTGTATGACGTGGTGGTGATGATGGTGATCGGGCTCGCCGGGTATCTATTGCTGCGGGTGCGTATCCCCGTGGCGCCGATCCTGCTTGGCCTGGTGCTTGGGCCGACGCTCGAACGCGAAGCGCGCACCGCGCTGATCATGTCGGAGGGACATTTGTCGATCTTCTATTCGTCGCTGCCGGCGCTGCTGTTCTTCGGCCTTGCGGTGCTGGTCATCGGCGCGCATGCGCTCGGAACGATGCGCGCGCGCAGCCGTGCGCTCGCCGCCCGCGCCGGCAAGGCCTGAGGCCGTCTTCCCGCTCAATCCTTGGCGAGGATTTCCGCAACCTCGACGCGGCGGCCCTCGCGTGCCGACAGGATGCCGGCACGAATGACCGCGAGCGAAGTCGTGGCATAGTCGCCGCCGACTTCCGGCGGCCTGCCGCCGCGCGCGGCCACCGCGAACTCCTCCAGCTCCTCGACCAAGGTGTCGTTCTTTTCGCACGGCACGTCGACCGGCTGCTGCTCGCCGCGCTTGAGAAAGGAGAGGCCGTGATGCAGGTCGTAATAGGCGGTGGCGGTCTTGCCGTAGATGTTCATCAGGTAATATTCCGACGCCGAGGCGTAGCAGGCATTGAGCGTGGAGAGCGCGCCGTTCTCGTGCTCGAACACCAGACTGGCGACGTCCGGGTTGTCGCCCGGCAGCACCAGCCGCACGAATTGGCCGCTCACCGTCTTGATCGGTCCGAGCAAATAATAGAGCACGTCGGCGTAATGAATGCCGATCTGCAACATCACGCCGCCCGGCATGCCGGCGGCGGTGTAGCGCCATGAGGTCAGATCGAACTGGCCGAGCCGGTCGCGGCTGATATTTGCCTCCGCGTTGACCATTTGGCCGAACACGCCGTCGTCGATCTGCCGCTTGACCCAGCGGAAATGGCTTTCGCGCCGGCGCTGATAGCCTAACGCCAGCACGACGCCGGCCTTGGCGCAGCATTCGGTAATCTTGCGGCTGTCGGAGACCGAATTGGCGATCGGCTTGTCGAGAAAGACATGCTTGCCGGCTTCCGCCGCAGCCCGCGTGGTTTCCAGATGCACGTCATTCGGCGTCGTGTTGATGACGGCCTCGATGGCGGGATCGGCGAGAATGGCTTCATAGCTCGGCGATGCGCGGCAGCCATATTTCTTGGCGAAGGCCGCACGCTTGCCCTCCGAGCGCGAAAAACAGGCGACGATCTTGAGCTTGCCCGAACGCTTGACCGCGTCGGCCAGCACGTCGGACCACCAACCCATGCCAATGCAGGCAACGCGGAGCGGCTCGGTCATGGCCTTATTTCCAGCTCGCGCCGATCGACCCGACCGCCGCTTGCGCGATGCGCTCGTCGGTCTGCCAGTCGCCGCCGGCGACGCCGATGCCGCCAATGCATTCGCCGTCGGCGAGGATTGGGCAGCCGCCTTCCATCGCGGTCCAGCGCTCCGCCCCGGCGGCGAGCGCGAGACCGAGCGCATGCGCGGCGTCGAGCTCTTGCGCCTGCGCGCCACGCGCGGAGGTCATGCGCTTGTTGGACGCCGCGCAGACCGCTTTGGTAGTGGACGAATGCACGGTGTGAAAGCGCCCGCCTTCCATGCGTTCGAGCAGGATCAGATGTCCGCCGGCGTCGGCGATGGCGACCGAAACCGCGACGCCGGCTTGCTCGGCCTTGGCGATGGCGGCTGCCATCATTTCCTTGGCGCCGACCATCGTCAGGCGCTTGCTACCTGTGACATACATTTGCGTTGAATTTCCCCCGGATTCAAGAATTGGCGCCGATGATAGACGGTTGTCGCATCGTCCGTAAACACCGCCGCCCCGAACCGCGAGCCCATTGTCACGCCGCGCTGCACGCGCCGCCGCGCCTGCGACCGGAGATAGGGATTATCGCCGCTTGAAATACTGGATGGCGCGCTCGTGCTGCTCGGCGGCTTTGCGCGATGTGAAAGTGCCGAGATTGCGCCGCTTGCCGGTCTTGCCATCGACTTTGCGCGAATAGAGCCGCCACTTGCCGGCTTTAAGCTTGCGGATCAAGCGCGTTTGCGCCGCCGCTTGCGTACCGCGGCTTGCGCCTTCTTGATGTTGGCAAGTTGCGCGCGCCGCATGGCCGGCGTCGGCTTCGCGCGCTCCGGAATGTTGCGGCGCGGCTTGGCGGCGAAGCGGTCGCCGCCGAGATGGCGCGGCAGCGAGCCGAGCTGCGCAAGCACCTTGCGTGCGGCCGCGCTGTCGGGCTCGAGCCTTTTGCCGGCGCGGTGCGCCAGCGACTTGCCGATCAGCCATTTCTGCGTGTCCCAGGAATCGTTGGCGCGCCGGCCGGCGACGCGCTCGATGCCGCCGCGGCGGCCGACGTCCTGATTGCGGAAGCTGACGAACTCGGTGCGCGGCCGCACCTGGATGTGAAAGAAGCCGCCGCTGCCGCGCGCGCCCGGCTTTAAGCGATAAGTCTTGGCGCGGCGTGTGCTGCTGCGGCGTTTGCGGGACGTCGACAAGGCAAACTCCCGATGCGCTGATGAATATAAAGCGCAAGCGGAGCAGAGGGTCCGCAATCCGGCGTTGATCTAGCGCAAAGGCTTGCGCTCACCGCCCGTACGAGTAGGACTCCCGGTCATAGTCGTAATAGCGGCGCGCCACATAGGGCCGGTCGCTGTAATAAACGTAAGGCCGGTCGCTGTAATAGTAATAGCGCGGCCGGGCTTGATAATTACGGCGGGTGTCGCGCACGTGCTTGCGCCGCGGCGGCGGCGCCACGTCGTTGTCGTCATACGTCACGGACGGCTGGCGGCGCGCGATCACGCGGCTGTTGCTAGCGGGAATTTCGCCGGTCAGCACCACGTGCGTGGCTTTCAGGCCTTGCTCCTCCACCAGGTCCCACAGAACGGCGGCGTTTTCCTTCGACAGCCGCACGCAGCCATGCGAGGCCGGGCGGCCGAGATGGCGCACCTCATTGGTGCCGTGGATGGCGTGGCCTTCCTGCGTGAAGAAGATCGAATAGGGCATCGGCGCGTCGTCCCATTCCTTCGAGAAATGGTCGCGCTCCATGCGGAAGGCCTGGAATTCGCCGTCCGGCGTGTCGTAGTCGGCGATGCCGGTCGACACATTCCAAGTGTAGCGCGGCTCGCCATCGACCGTGACCGTCATGATCTGGCGGGCCTTGTCGACGCGGATGAGAATGTCGGCGCGCGCGGGGCTAAAGGCCAGCGCGGCGACAATGGCGGCGAGTACGACAGCAAGGCGGATACGCATGACAAATCCTCCCGGCCCCAGAACGGCAGCATAGCATGGCAGGCGGCGGGATTATGGCGGACCAAGGGATTTTCAAAGGGCCGCGGTATCGACATCGACTCGGAATAAGCGCACGCTGAGCGCGACCGAAACGCCAGCTCAAAGCGCCCGGGCCTCCAATCCAACTCAGCGGCCGGAACCCATCCGGGTATCCGTTACCCTCGCTCCGATTTGCGTCGGGCGAAAGGAGAACTCATGCAATTACCCCCCATCCTGATGGGCGACTCGCGCGTTCGCCTGATCCAAGGCGCTGTTTCCGGCTCCGTGCTCACCATGATCCTCGGCTTCGGCTTTGGCGGCTGGCAGCTCGCGACCAATGTCGAGCGTCACGCCGAACTGCGCGTCAACGCGGCGCTGGTCGCGGCGCTGACGCCGATCTGCGTCGAGAAATTCAAGCACGCGCCCGACGTCAAGACGATGCAGGTGGCGTTGCTCGCGACCGACTCCTGGCAGCGCGACGGCTTCGTCGAGAAGGGCGGCTGGGCCACGTTTGCCGGCGCGAGCGAACCGAACAGCGGCGTCGCCGAGGCCTGCGCCAAGATCCTGAGCGACGGGAAATAACCTAAGCCTTCACTCTGTCATTCCGGGGCGCGCGCCAAAAGCGCGTTTACGCGCGTCTTTGACGCGCTATGGCGAGCGAACCCGGATCGACGGAGCGCTCAATGCTTCCTGGCGTCGACGCGGAAGCCGACGATGGTTTGTTCGCCCAGCGCCTTGGCCGCTTCCAGCCGGTGCAGGCCTTCGATCAACACGAAGCGCTCGCCGTCCTCGCGCACTTTGATCGGCGTCTGCTGGCCATCCTTGAGCATGCTTTCGGCGATGTCGTGCACGCGCTGCGGATCGAGCGTCGCGCGCCGCTTGACCGGCACGTAGATATTGTCGACCGGGAAATTCTCGCGCTTCAACATGGCGGGGCGATCCTAGCACGGCCCTTTCGCCGCGCGGCAACCGTCCCCACATGCACCGGGAAGCAATCGCCGCCGAGGAAAGCTCCAAGGAAACGCGCCAAAGGAACGCCTTATGTCGGAGCCGCTGATCGTCGTCATTCCGCACCGCCTCGGCAAGGACGAGGCATTGCGCCGCATCAAGGACGGCATCGGCCGCGCCAAGGTCGAGTTCGCCTGGCTGATCGCGCTCGAAGAGGAACAATGGAGCGGCGACCGGCTGAGCTTCCGCGCCGCCGCGCTCGGCCAGCGCGCCAGCGGCCTTCTTGACGTCTATGAGGGTGCGGTGCGGCTCGAGGTCACGCTTCCCTGGCTGCTGGCGAAATTCGCGCACGCCGCGCAGCGCGTGATCGGGCAGCAGGGGCAATTGATGTTGGAGAAGAAATGACCGCGACCCGCGGTCATCCCCGGAAGCCCTCTTTAAGCAAAATAATCCGGGGAGCGCGCGCGGCGGCGCCACCTCTCGATTGTCATGGCCGCGCTTGACCCGGCCATCTCGCTCAGGCGGGCACGGCGCCAACCTGGGCGGGATGCGCGGGTCAAGCCCGCGCATGACGGGATCAATTCAATTGCCCAACTCTCGCCCCCAAGTGCGCCCGGCACCTAATGGCGCGCCGGCTTGGTCAAGGCTTCCGCTACGTTATGCGGACGGCGGGCACCGATCACCTGGGCGTCGCATTTCTGGCCGGCCGCGCAGTGCACGGTGCAATCGGTACCGGGGCCGCCGTGACAGTCGGTGCCGCAGCCGTAACCCCTGGGATCTTGCGAGAACCGGCCGCCGGCCGTGGCGCAGGCCGCTTTCATCGCCTCGGCGGTGGTTTGGTGCAGCGTGATGTCGCGGGCGAGCGACGGACCGCCGAGCGCAAGCGAGAGCGCGCCGGTCAGGATGATGACGGCGGTGATGGTTCGCAACGGTTGCCTCCCACGCTTCGCGTCGCCCGTTGGCCAGTTTAGCAGATTGATGGCGCTGTGAACGCCCTGAGAATGCGCGGTATCGACGCACGCGTTGCGACGTTCTCGCTTCCCTCTCCCAACAGAACTCGGGATTACCCGAGTTCTGAAATCTTAAAATTGCAGAAGTCGGATATATCCGACTTCTGCTGGGAGAGGGTGGATCGCGCGGAGCGATCGCAAAGCGCGAACCGGGTGAGGGGCAGTAATTTAAATAGACTCCGGCCCCTCACCCGCCTCGCTCACTTCGTTCACTCGGCACCCTCTCCCACAAGGGGAGAGGGTAAAAAAGTGCCGCCAGCGCGCCGCACTAGCTCAGCGCCGGTGGCCGAGCTGGGCGCGGAAGGAATTGAGGTCGAGGGCGGGAGTGGTGAGAAAAGTGGTGGCGCGGGCGAGAGGGTAGATGATATTTGGCATTACTGGACTATCTCAACTGCGGAAGTATTTGCGCTTTCACACCCTCTCCACGAAACTATCCACCACGCGCTTTTCCCCCGCCTTGTCGAATCGGATCGTCAGCTTGTTGCCGTCCACGACGGTGACGTTGCCGTTGCCGAATTTCTGGTGAAACACCCGCTCGCCCACGGCGAACAGCGCGGTGGCGCCGGTGGATTTGGCGATGAGTTCTCCTTCGATCGTCAGAGGCGAGCGCCGGCCTCTCACTCCCTCTCCCCCTGTGGGAGAGGGGTGGGGTGAGGGGGCTCTGCGCTTGCGCTTGTCCCCCTCACCCGCGCCTGCGGCGCGACCTCTCCCACCAGGGGAGAGGTGATCCGAGTTCGCATCGAGGTCGTCATCAAACACCCCGTCCGGCACATAGCGCGGCTGACCGTTTTCGCTAAACCCGCCGCTTCCGCGCCGCGCCTGCGCGCGCTGCCAGCCGGGCGTCGTGTAGTTGGAGCCGAAGGAGGCCATCTCGTCGAAACGAGAAGCGCCGTAGCCCGACATGCCGAAGCCGCCGGAGCCGCCGGCCGGCTCCTTCACCTCGACGTCGGCCTCCGGCAGTTCGTCGAGGAAGCGCGAGGGCATGGTCGTGGTCCACAGGCCGTGGATGCGCCGGTTGGTGGCGAAATAGATCTTGGCGCGTTTGCGCGCGCGCGTGAGGCCGACATGGGCGAGGCGGCGCTCCTCCTCCAGACCGGCGCGGCCGCTCTCGTCGAGCGCGCGCTGGTGTGGAAACAGGCCTTCCTCCCAGCCGGGCAGGAACACGGTGTCGAATTCCAGCCCCTTGGCGGAATGCAAAGTCATAATGTTGACCGCCTGTTCGCCTTCGGCGCTGTCACGGTCCATCACCAGCGAAATGTGCTCGAGGAAGCCCTGCAGGTTCTCGAATTCCTCCATCGAGCGCACCAGTTCTTTCAGGTTCTCCAGCCGCCCAGCGGCGTCGGCGCTCTTGTCGTTCTGCCACATCGCGGTGTAGCCGCTCTCATCGAGCACGATCTCGGCGAGTTCGGTGTGGGGTGTGTTGTCTTTCATGCCGCGCCAGCGCGCGAAGCCCGCCATCAGGTCGCGCAAGGCGAGCCGCGGTTTCGGCTTCATCTCGTCGGTGGCGCTGATGCGGCTGGCCGCTTCGCTCAGCGGAATGCGGGCCTTGCGCGCATAATCGTGCAGCATCTGCACGGTGGCGTCGCCCAGTCCGCGTTTGGGCACGTTGACGATGCGCTCGAAGGCGAGGTCGTCGGCCGGCTGCGCGATCACGCGCAAGTAAGCGAGCGCATCGCGGATTTCCGCGCGCTCGTAGAAGCGCGGGCCGCCGATGACGCGGTAGGGCAGGCCGAGCTGGATGAAACGGTCCTCGAATTCGCGCATCTGGAACGAGGCGCGCACCAAAATGGCGACCTCGTCGAGCGGGTGGTCGTCGCCCTGGTCGCGCGCGTTACGCTGCAGTTGTTCGATCTCCTCGCCGATCGAGCGCGCCTCTTCCTCGGAATCCCAGGCGCCGGTGACCTGCACTTTTTCGCCCAGCACATCTTCCGTGCGCAAGGTCTTGCCGAGCCGGGCTTCGTTATGCGCGATCAGGTGGGAAGCCGCCGCCAGAATATGCCCTGTACTTCGGTAGTTCCGTTCCAGCCGAATAATCTTCGCGCCGGGAAAATCATGATCGAATCTCAAAATATTATCGACCTCGGCGCCGCGCCAGCCATAGATCGATTGATCGTCATCGCCGACGCAGCAGATGTTTTTCTGCATTGTCGATTGAGCGCGCGCGATCGGCACACTCGGCGGGACTCCTTCTCCCTTGGGGGGAGCGGGTTGGGGTAAGGGGGCAAGTGGCTCTCGAGAGTCAGTTTCCCCCTCACCCGACGCGCTGCGCGCGTCGACCTCTCCCCCCAGGGGAGAGGTGACCCGAGCGCTGGGCGATGCCTGCGCCAACAACCGCAGCCACAAATACTGCGCCACGTTGGTGTCTTGATATTCGTCGACCAAAATAAATTTGAAGCGCTGCTGATACTGGCGGAGAATTTCCGGCGCAGAGCGGAACAGGCGGATGTTTTCCAGCAGCAGATCGCCGAAGTCGGCGGCGTTGAGCGTCTTCAGCCGCTCCTGATAGGCGAGGTAGAGCTTTTTGCCCTTGCCGTTGGCGAAGCCGGCGGCTTCCCCGGCGGGGACCTGATCGGGCGTCAATCCTCGGTTCTTCCAGCCGTCGAGGATTGCCGCGAATACGCGTGCCGGCCATCTCTTTTCGTCGAGCTTCTCGGCTTCTAAGAGCTGTTTGATGACTTGAATTTGGTCGTCGACGTCCAGAATAGTGAAGTTACTCTTCAGGCCGACCATCTCGGCATGTCTGCGCAAAACCTTCACGCCGATCGAATGAAACGTTCCAAGCCACGGCATTCCCTCGACAATTTGGCCCACCATTTGTCCGACGCGCAGCTTCATCTCGCGCGCCGCCTTGTTGGTGAAGGTCACCGCCAAAATGTCGGCGGGCCGCGCCCGGCCGAGATTTAAAATGTGCGCGATCCTTGTGGTCAGAACACGCGTCTTGCCGGTGCCGGCGCCGGCCAGAACAAGCACAGATCCGTCAAGGGTTTCAACGGCTTGCCGTTGTTCGGCGTTGAGATCGGCGAGATAGGCGGCGCCTCGCGCTCCGAGCGCGCGCGCCGCGATACCGCCCGCGGCGGGAGCGGTTAAGTCATTGGCAACAGTCAGCTTTTTCGGTTCGGCCATCGTGATCCGGGCGCCGGGCTAATCGATTCTGTCAGGCCCAAGATGGCACTCGCGGACGGCAATTGGGAGGGGCGTGGCGTGGCCTTGTCGGCATATTCCCACCGCTTTAGCGTCGTTTTTTCAAGATTCAGAATAATTTAGGGAGGAATTCCGTGCGCTTGAAAGACAAGATCGCGCTCATCACCGGCGGCGGCCGCGGCATCGGCCGCGACATCGCCTTGGCCTATGCCCGCGAGGGCGCCCACGTCGTCATCAACGACATCGATCCGCAAACCGCCGAAGCCACCGCCAAGGACGCAGCCTCTTTCGGCTCCAAGAGCCTCGCCGTTGCCGCGGACGTGGCGAAGTCCGCCGACATCACGCGGCTCGTCGAGACCATCATCAAGGAGCGCGGGCGCGTCGACATCGTCGTCAATAACGCGATGAAGATCGTGCCGGGCAAACTGGAAGCGCTGCCGGAAGCGGCCTGGGACACGACCATGAACATCGGCCTGAAGGGCGCGTTCCTCGTCAGCCAGGCTTGCGCCCAACACATGATCGCGCAGAAGGCGGGCGCCATCGTCAACATCGCATCGGTCGCCGGGCTGTTCCCGTACAACTGGGCCGGCGCCTATTCGGTGGTGAAGGCCGGCCTCATCATGCTGACCAAGCTGCAGGCGATGGAGTGGGCGCCCTACGGCATCCGCGCCAACGCCATCACGCCCGGCTATATCCGCACGCCCGGCACCGAGGCGATGTATGCCGATGCGGAAATCTACGAGGGCCGCCGCAAGGGCGTGCCGATGGGGCGCGTCGGCGCGGGCGAGGACATCGCCGGGCCGGCGGTGTTTCTGGCAAGCGAAGACGCGCGCTACACCACGGGCAGCGTGCTCGGCGCTGACGGCGGCCAGGCGGTGGGATATTTCCTCACCGTGCCGGGGCGGCGGTTTTCCGGCGGGCGGATCGATTAGCGGGCGAACGCTAGCGCCGCCGCCGCTACAGCCCGATCACCGCCATGACGCTTCTGATCTGCGAGGCCACGGCTTTGACCGCGCTGGACAAGCCGGTTTTTGATTGCGCCGCCGGCGCCTGCGAGAACGTCCAGGCCAGGAAATAAAATCCGATCGCCAGCAGATAGAGGAAGGCGAAGCCGAAATACATCGAATTGTATTCCATCACGCCGCCGAACAGCGCCCCGATCAGATTGTAGGCAAGCGCGGTGGAGATATTGATTTCGCCCTTGCCGATCAGCGTCGAAAAAACGATGCCGGAGAAAAACAGCGGAATAGTCAGCAGCACGCCGCTTACCATGCAGACTCGCCAAGGGCGAGCCGAATTCGATCAGGCCGTGGTTGCGCGCATAGACGTAACCGACGAGCAGGCTGACCAGGAGGCCGAGATAGGCGAAGTCGGTGTGCAGAAATATTTTCCGCCGCACGATCAGGTTGGCGCAGAACGCCATCAGCAGCACCATGACGATGGTTGCCGCGATCACGTACCAGGTGCCGCCGAGATGCAGGCCGAGCTCGGTGATCGCCTTGGTCTCCACCAGCATGAAGCCGGAGCCGAGAAAGAAGAACGGCAGATACGTGCGCTCGACCGGACCGCTCAGCCCGATGATCCGGCGCACAAACAGGTAGCTGAGCATGAGCACCATGCCGAGCGCGATCATGTAGCTCACCGGATAGGTGCGCCCGATCATGTAGAAGAACGGCCAGTCGTCGGTCGGGATGCTGGCCTCCGGATAGGGTTGCGCGAAATAGTCCGAGACGTTCTTGAAGACGACATCGGTGGACGACGCGGTGTCGGGCATCGTCGCGTCGCGGCCCTTCTGCGCGATGAAGGCCGTGGTGGTGTGGGAATCGTAGCCGACGCGGAAGGCGAGCGGCTTTCCGGCGCCCGGCATGTCGCGCAGGATGTGCGACAGCTTGAAGCCGAGCGAGTTGTTGGGCAGCGTGAAGGCGATGGCCATCACGCCGTCCGGCTTGAGCAGCTTGAAGGCTTCCGTGATGCCTTCGCGCGTATAGACATAAGAATCCACGCGCAGATTGGACGCGTGGCTGAGCGCGGTGTGCGAATCGAGCACGCCGTAGATGATCAAGTCGTATTTCTGCTGCGCGGTGCGGAAGAAATTGCGCGCATCGTTGACGGTCAGCGTGACGCGCGGATCGTCGTACGGATGCTCGGGATGATACTTCTTGCCCAGGTATGCAATGGCGGGATCGATCTCGATGGCGTCGACATGCGCGGCGCCCATGCGCAGCGCCGCCGCCGCGTCGTTGCCGCTGCCGGAGCCGACGATGGCGACGCGCTCGGGCGCTTTCTTGAATTTATAGGCGAATTCGTAATAGGCGCGCACATAGCGGTCCTCCTCGGACTCGTGTCCGCGATTGCGATCCGCCAGATCGTAGACTTTCTGATAGTAGAAGCCGCCCGACAGGATCTGCATCAGTCCGTCGGACTTGGCCGTGCGCTCGAGCAATTGATAGGGCGAATAAATGCGCTGGGATTCCGGCTGCACCGGCCAGGCCAGCACGGTAAGCAGCAGGCAGAAACTGGCGACCCCGACCGGCAGGCGGGCGTCGCGCGCCAGCACGAAAAACAACAGCACGCCGCCAACCACGGTGAACCAGACGACCGGCGGCAGCCAGAACAGGCTCATGACGAACAGCGCGACGACGCCGAGAATGCTGCCCACGAGATTGAGGCCGTAGGCTTTCAACGGCTCGGCGCTGTGCAGCAGCTTGCCGCACAATTGCCCGACCGGATAGCAGATGCAGGCGCACAGCACGAAACTCATCGCCAGCAGCAGATAAAGCGGCGCGCTCATGCGCAGCACGGTCAGCCAGTCGAAGCTGTCCATCACGATATTGACGGAGGTCTGTTCCTGCATCGGCAGTGCCGCGAACAGGCCGTTGTCGGCGCCGACGTCGTAGCGCAGCAAAGTGATGACGCCGACGAACAGCGCCAGCATCGGCAGCACCAGCGCGGGCGCGCAGGGCTGTTTTTCGGCGACCGCGTAGCCGGCGCCGAGCCCCAGGAAACAGGCGAGCAAAGTGAAATTCTTGAAGAACGAAAACACCGGGAACACCGAGGCGAGCCAGCGGATCATCACCAGTTCAAGCAGCAGGCTGACCATGGTCACCAGCACGATCAATCGGATTTTTTCCCGCGTGTCGGTGCTGGCGAAGCCTTGTTCGAACAGGCTGCCCATGACGTCGAGCTGGCGCTCAAGCGGGCCGGCGAGCCGAGCCGGATAGATGATGATGAACACCGCCGCCACCCCCGTGAGCAGGCGTAGCGCGGTCAAAACCAGGGTGACGATGTCGAAGCTTTGCTGCTCCGCGAACTGACGCAACGCCAGCGCCGAATAGGTCAGCAGCAGGGTGCCGAGACAGATGCTGAATATTCGCACCAGGCTGCGATTGGTGTCGTTGTTGGCGAGGCTTAGCTTTGCGCTTTGTGTGTTCATGTTCACCGACCGTTCCTGCGAAACGCGCGGAACTCAGGGTTGCGGTAAAAGCGTATAGGAACTGGACTGCGCTTTAGACGGTTTTGATTAACATTTGACAAAGCTCCGCGGCGGTTGGCCCGCCGGGGCGGAACTTTCGCCTAGCCGCGGCCGGGTGCCGGTTTATCGGGCATTTTGACGCTGCGGCCGGCGGCTTCCGGCGTCGGCAGCACCGCATGCGCGGCTTTCATGCGCGCCAGCAGGCGCAGCACGCTGGCGTGGAACGGCGCCACCTTTTTGGTTGTCATGTCGACGCTCAGGGTCATGTTTTCCGAAGTCGCCGACAGCCAGCCCTCGCTCGCGTGCCGCAACTCCTCGAACAGATGGATGCGCTTGGCGTCGTAGTCGAGGAGCTGCACGCAGACGCGCACCGGGTCGTCCTGATGCAGCTCACGCAAGTAGCGCACATGCGCTTCGACCACCATGGTCGAGTGCTTGTGGCGTTCGAGATAGCTGGGGCCCAGCCCGACGAGTTCGTAGACTTCGTCAACCGCGCGGTCGAACAGCACGTTGTAATAGGCGACGTTGAGATGGCCGTTGTAGTCGATCCACTGCGGCTCGATGCGCATGATCGAGGACACAAACGGCGCGGCGAAGGCCGGTTCAGGATCGGCGCGGTCGAGCATGTTCAAGCTTTTTTCAGTTGGCAGATTTCAGCCGTTCGTCCCCGCGCAAGCGGGGACCCAGATCTGGATTCCCGCTTGCGCGGGAATGAACGGAGTTTGCCGGAGCGATCGAACTAATCAAGCGCTGATTGGATACACGGCCTTCTCGCCGCTGAGCACGCGCGCGACGTCGGCCGCGCATTTGGTCTGCAATTCCTCCAGCGCCTCGATCGAATAGAAACCGGTGTGCGGCGAGATGATGACGTTGTCGCGGCCGAGCAGGGGGGAATCCTTGGCGAGCGGCTCCGCCGTCACCACGTCGAGGCCGGCGCCGCCGACCTGACCGGCATCGAGCGCGGCGACCAGCGCCGGCTCGTCGATCAACGGTCCGCGCCCGGTGTTCACGATGTAGGCGCCCTTCTTCATCTTGGCGAAGGCGGCGGCATTGAGCATGCCGCGCGTCGCCGGCAGCAGCGGCGCATGCATCGAGACATAGTCGGAGGTTTTCAGCAGCGTATCGAGATCGACGCCCTCGACGCCGGCGGCCTTGAACGCGTCCGCTTTGACGAAGGGATCGTAGGCGAGGACCTTCATACCGAAGGCCTTGGCCTTGGGCGCCACCAGCCGCGGGATATGGCCGAAGCCGACCAGGCCGAGCACCGTTCCCTCGATGCGCCGGATCGGCACCACCGCCGGCATTTCCCAGCGCCCGCTCTGCACCAATTTGTTGGAGAGCGGCACCTTGCGGATCAGTGACAACAACAACGCCATGGTGTGATCGGACACCTCGCGGATGCAGTAGTCCGGCACGTAATTGACGGCGATGCCCTTCTCCTTGGCGGTCGGCAGATCGATATTGTCGACGCCGAGGCCGAAACGGCCGATCGCCTTGCATTTGGTGAGCTGGCTGAGGATGTCGCGGGTGAGCTTGGCATAGGTCACCAGGATGGCGTCGGCATCTTTGGCGACGCCGAGGATGTCGTCGGCATTGACGCTTTTTGACATCCGGTAGGTCGGATTGAGCTTCGCCAGGGCCGCTTTCGCGAGATCGAGGGAGGGAAAAACGCTGTCGGTGACAGCAATGACGGGACCGGCCATAGGGGACTCCAAGTTCGTTGGGATCGCGCGCGCGGCGGAACCTACGCCAGCGCGTTGGGCCAGTCTATCGCCGGGGAACCTGCGCAAATTGATGAATATCAAAGGCTTGGCGGCGTTAACCAAAAATTAACGATGCTCGCCAGCAAGCTCCGCCCTTGGCTATGCTTAACAAAAGCTTAAGGGAGGCAGGCAATGCTCGGCAGGCTGGCGCGGATGGCATATGTGGTCATTGTCGCCGCAATGGTTGTGGCCTGGGCCATGGCTTGGGCCACATCGGCCAGTAATAGCGGCCCGGCCGAGCCGCAAAACGACCCGCCGGCCGAACGCTGGTATTGCTGAACCGGCGCGCGAGTTGGCAGACACGCCGGCGCCCCCCGCATCAATCCGGCAAGCCGAGCTTGCGCAGATTGCCGACCATCCGCTCGAGCGCGGGCGGCGAGAACACCATCGCCTGTCTGAACTTGGCGACGGTGAGGTTCGGATAGGCGCGCATCATCGCGACATAGGCTAGCTTCGCCTCGTCCATGCGGCCGGCGCCGGACAGCGTCGATGCCAGGTTGCGGTAGATCCATAGGGCGTGCGGGCGTTCCTCCAGCCCGCGCCAGTAAAATGCGGCGGCTTTGTCGTAGTCCTGCGCGACTTCATGCGCGGAACCCATGCCGACATAATTGTTGAAATTCATCGGGTCGAGCGGGCTCAGCCGCAAGGCACGCTCGAATTTTTCGATGCCGGCTTGCGGGCGGTCGGAATAGTTCTCGATCCATCCGAGACGGCTCCAGGCCCAGGCGGCATTAGGGTCGAGCGCGAGCGCGCGCTCGAGCAGCACGCGCGCCGTGCCGTGATTGCGCACGAAGGTATGCACCGCGCCGAGCACCGCGAGAATAAGCGCGTCGTCGCCGCTTAGTTCGGCCGCGCGTTCGGCGAGCGTGCGCGCCAGGACCTGGCTTGCGGCGATGTCGTCGGCCCAATTGTAGACCGAGCGCTGCGCATGGCACCAACCGGCGAGCGATAAGGCCAGCGGGTAGTCGGGATCGATCGCCAGCGCCCGGTCGAGCAGTTCGAGCGCCTTGGTGCTTTCTTCCTTTTCGAGCGCCCAGACATGCGGCATCGCGCGCATGGCATAGTCGTAGGCGCCCAGTTCCTGCGGCCGCTTGCGGCGCGAGCGTTCGATCTCGGCTAGGCGAATGGACGGTTGCAGCGCACCCGCCACCTGTTCGGTTATGCGGTCCCGCAGATCGAAAATATCGTCGATGGTGCCGTCGTGCTGCGCGGTCCAGATCTGCGCGCCGCCTTCGGTTTCGATGAGCTGCACGATGATGCGGATGCGGTTGCCGGCCTTCTGCACGCTGCCGGCCAAGAGATAGGCGACGCCCAATTCGCTGCCGATGTCGCGCATGTTCACCGTGCGGCCCTTGAAGGCGAAGGCGGAGTTGCGCGCGATCACGAAAAACGAGCGTATGCACGACAGCGCCGCGGTGATCGCTTCGACGATGCCGTCCGCGAGATAAGCCTGCTCCGGGTCGGCGGACAGATTGTCGAACGGCAGCACGGCGATCGAGGGTTTGTCCGGCAGTGCAAATGTCGGGCGCACAGCCTCGGCCGGCGCCGCGGCCGGCGGCGGGTCGTCGCGCAAGTTGCCGATGAAACGGATGCCCTTGCGCGCGACGGTGCGGATCAGGTGCTGCTGCTCGCCATTGTCGCCGATCGCCTTGCGCGCGGCATTGATGCGGCTGCTCAGCGTCGAATCCGACACGATGCGGCCACCCCAGACGCCTTCGATCAGGTCATCCTTGCTGACCACGCGGTCGCGATTCTCGATCAGATAGACCAGCAGATCGAACACCTGCGGCTCGATGGCGACCAACTCGGCGCCGCGTCTGAGCTCGCGCCGCTCGGCGTCTAGTACCTGATTTTCAAAGAAAAATTGCACGGAAGTCGTCCTGAGCGAGGTCCGTCTGCGGTGCCATAATCATGCGTTTCTCAAGGACAAATCAAGCGCGCCTCAAAGCCATTTTGCCGCGCCTTCGGCATCTTCCGGGCAGATCGCGGTCGTTGAACCGCCAAGCCTGGAAGGAATGGAACATGAATAACGAACCCACCATCCGTCGCCACGGCGCCGGTTCCATCGATTTCGATTTCTACCGAACCCGAGCCACCGCCATGCGCGGCCAAGCATTGCGCGAGGCGGCAACCCTGCGCATGGCGGCTGCCGGCGCCGCGGTGATGGCCGGCGCGCTCGGTTTCGCCGTCGTAATCCCGTCCGCCACCTCCATGGGCCACCAGATGGTCGCCTGGTCGCACACGCTGCTCATCCGCTGAACGGCCGCGTTTTCAACCGCCAAACCTCACAGGAGATTCAGATGTCGCGAATCCTCGCATTTCTGTACGGCGTCGTAGCCTATCTCACTTTTTTCGGCACCATTCTCTACGCCATCGGCTTCGTCACCGGCTTCGTGGTGCCCAAGACCATCGACTCCGGCACCGTGGTGCCGCTCACCGAGGCGTTCATCGTCAATGTGCTGCTGATGTCGCTGTTTGCGGTCCAGCACAGCGTGATGGCGCGACCGCAGTTCAAGGCGTGGTGGACGCGGTATGTGCCGAAGCCGGTCGAGCGCAGCACCTTCGTGTTGCTGGCCAGCCTCGCGCTCATCCTGCTGTTTGACCAGTGGCGCGCGATCCCGACCGCGCTGTGGCAGGTTGCCGATCCGCAGCTCGCGGCCGGCCTCACCGGGCTGTCATTCGTCGGCTGGGTCATGGTGTTCACCAGCACCTTCCTGATCAACCACTTCGAGCTGTTCGGATTGCACCAGGTCGCCAACAACCTGGTCGGCAAGCCGATGCCGGCGATGCGGTTTCGCACGCCGGTGCTGTACAAGGTGGTGCGCCACCCGATCTATCTCGGCTTCATCATCGCCTTCTGGGCGACGCCGGTGATGACGATCGGGCACCTGCTGTTCGCGGCGGTGACCACGGCCTACATCTTCGTTGGCATCGCACTGGAAGAGCGCGACCTAGTCGCGGTGTTCGGCGAGCAATACCGCGACTACCGCCGGCGGGTGAGCATGATCGTCCCGCTGCCGGCCAAACCGACCGAGACCGCGGTTCGGCCATCGACCTGAGTTGAGGCGGTATTCCGGGAATACCCGGCGCCGCCAGCCACGTTTCACCCCGCCCGCTTCCTCTGCTAACGTCCGCGCAAGGGACTTAGCAGAGGTTTTTTCATGGCCGTCGCCAAACTTGCCGAGCATGCGCCGCACTGCGATCCGGCGGCCATCGCCAAAGCCGTGCGCGATCTGACCGCCGCCTTCGGCAACCGCGTCGTCACCTCGCAGGCCGTGCGCGAGCAGCACGGCAATACCTTGACCTGGGTGCCCAACCAGCCGCCCGACGCGGTGGTCTATCCGCAGGACACCGGCGACGTGCAGAAGATCGTGCGTATTTGCGCGGGCCACGGCGTGCCGGTGATCCCGTTCGGCGTCGGCACTTCGCTTGAGGGCCACGTCAACGCGCCGCTCGGCGGCGTCTCGATCGATTTCCGCGACATGAACAAGATGCTGGTCGTGCACGCGGAAGATCTCGACTGCGTGGTCGAGCCCGGCATCACCCGCAAGGCGCTCAACGAGCAATTGCGCGACCAGGGCCTGTTCTTTCCCATCGACCCCGGTGCCGACGCCACGCTCGGCGGCATGGCGGCGACGCGCTGCTCGGGCACCAATGCGGTGCGCTACGGCACCATGAAGGACAATGTGTTGGCGATGAAGGTGGTGATGCCGGACGGCGAACTGATGACCACCTCGCGGCGCGCCAAGAAGACGGCGGCCGGCTACGATCTCACCCGGCTGATCGTCGGTTCGGAAGGAACCCTCGGCGTCATCACCGAGCTCACGCTCAAGCTGTCGGGCATTCCGGAAGCGATCGCCTCTGGCGTGTGCCCGTTTCCTTCCGTCGATGCCGCCTGCAAGGCGACCATCCACACCATCCAGTCCGGCATTCCGGTGGCGCGCATCGAATTGCTCGACGCGTTGCAGATCAAGGCGAGCAACGCCTATTCCAAGCTGACGCTGCCGGAAGTGCCGACGTTGTTCGTCGAATTCCACGGCAGCGATGCCGGCGTAGCCGAGCAGTCGCAGCGTTTCAGCGAGATCGTCGCCGACCTCGGCGGCGGGCCGTTCGACTGGGCGACCAGGCCGGAAGACCGCACCAGGCTCTGGCAGGCGCGCCATGACGGCTACTGGGCCGGCCGCCATCTGCGGCCGGGCGCGCAGGCCTTCGCCACCGACGTCTGCGTGCCGATCTCGCGGCTGGCCGAATGCGTCACCGCCACGCAAGCGGCAATCGCCGAGCTCAACATGGTGGCGCCCATCCTCGGCCACGTCGGCGACGGCAATTTCCACCTGACGCTGCTGGTCGACATGGCCGACGCCGACGAGCTCAGGCGCGCCAAGATCCTGATGGAACGGCTGGTCGAACTGGCGCTCGCCATGGACGGCACCTGCACCGGCGAACACGGCGTCGGGCAGGGCAAGATGAAATACCTGCTGGCCGAGCATGGCGCGCCGGCACTCGCCGCCATGGCGGCAATCAAGCGCGCGCTCGACCCGCAAAACATCATGAATCCGGGCAAGATCGTCGCGCTCAATTGACACGCGACAAAGAATTGCCGCCATAATCGGACAAAAATAGCGTAGATTTTCCATAGTTTTGCGCGAGCGCGCCGTGGTGCGCGCATCGGCGCGGGAGTTGGCGTTGCAGACCACCCTGCTCGGATTGGCGATCGCGATCATTCTGGCGCTGCTGGCGGCGCTGGTCGGTCCGCTGCTGATTGACTGGGGCGGCCATCGCTCGCTGTTCGAGGCGGAGGCGGGCCGCCTGATCGGCGTTGAGGTGCGCGTCACCGGCGCGATCGAGGCGCGGCTGTTGCCGACGCCCTCGCTCACGCTGCACGACATCGAAATCGGCAGCAGCGGCGAGGACAAGATCCGCGCCCGCGCGCTCGGCTTTGAATTCGCGCTCGGGTCGCTGATGCGCGGCGAATGGCGGGCGGCCGAAATGCATCTCTCCGGGCCGCAGGTGAGCCTCGGGCTCGACGCTAGCGGCCATGTGCTGGCGCCGAACCTCGCCATCAAGTTCAGCCCCGACGCGCTGACGATCGACCGTTTGAGCATCGAGGACGGCAAGGTGACGCTGAGCGATGCCGCCAACGGTGCACGCACGACGCTCAACAAATTGTGGTTCAACGGCGAGGCACGTTCGCTGCTCGGGCCGTTCAAGGGCGAGGGCGCCGTCACCGTCGGCACCGAGCTTTATCCGTTCCGCATCGCCGCCGGCCGCTATGGCGAGGACAATGGGCTCAGGCTGCATATCAATGTCGATCCGGTCAATCATCCGCTCAGCATCGAAGTCGACGGCATGCTGGGGCTCGCCGGCGCCGCGCCGAAGTTCGACGGCACGTTGAGCCTGACGCGGCCGGTCGGTATCGCGACGGGTAACAGCGCGCAAGTAACGCAGACCTTGCGCCAGCCTTGGCGGGTGAGCGGCAAGATCAAGGCGAGCGCGGCATCGGCGCTGATGCAGCAATTCGAATTCCAATACGGGTCGGAGGAGCAGGGGCTCAAGCTCACCGGCGTTGCCGAATTCAAATTTGGCAAAGAGCCGCGCTTCGACGGCGTGTTGTCGGGCCGGCAAATCGACTTAGACCGTGCGCTTGCCGGCGACGACGGCAGCCGGCCGCCGCCGGCAGCCGCCATCCGCACGCTAGCGCAACTGGCCGGCGGCGCTTTCCGTCCCGCCATCCCGATCCAGATCGGCGTCGGCATCGACCAGGTTACGCTCGGCGGCAGCAATGTGCAGAACCTGCGCGGCGACATCAGCAGCGACGCCGAGGGCTGGAATCTGGAGCGTTTCGAGTTTCGCGCGCCCGGCTTCACGCAAGCGAAGTTGAGCGGCCATCTCGCGGTCGGCGGCGACGGCGTTGCCTTCTCGGGACCGGCCGAGGTCGCGGCCGGCGATCCCAAGGTGCTGGCAGCCTGGCTGGAAGGGCGCGGCGAGGTGGCGCAAGGCGACTTGCGGCCGCTGCGGCTGCGCGGCGACGTCACGCTCGGCAGCGACCGCATCGCCGTCGAGCACCTGCAAGCCGCGTTCGATCGCAAGACCGTCACCGGCCGGCTCGCTTATACCTTCGCGTCCGGCAATCGGCCGGCCAAGCTCGATGCCGCGCTCAACGCGCCCGAGCTCGACCTCGACGCCGCGCTCGGCTTCGGCAACGCGCTCATCGCCGGCTCCAAGATCGAGCGCCCGCACGACATGACGATCGCCGCCGATATCGGCCGCGCCACCATCGGCGGTTTTATCGCGCGCGATGCCAGTGCGCGCTTGAAGGTGGACGGCAACGGCTTGCAGATCGACAAACTCGCGGTCGCCGATCTCGGCGGTGCGGCTTTTTCGGCGAGCGGGCGCATCGTCACCGCGGCGCCGTCGCCGCGCGGCAGCATGCGCGTCGATCTCGACGCACCGGACATGATGCCGGTGATAGCACTGCTGGCGCGCTTTGCGCCGCGCGCCGCGCAGACGCTGCTTGCCGGTGCGGCGGACATGGCGCCGGCCAAGCTGCATGCGCAATTCAGCGTCGACGGCGCGGCGCCGGCAACGGTCGCCAAGCTCTCCGTCGACGGCAGCCTCGGCAAGGTACGCGTCGCGCTTGCCGGCGAGGCTAATGCCGATCCGATCGCGCTCAGCGCCGGCGATCTCAAGCTCGACGGCAAATTGGCGGCCGACGACGGCAAGCTGCTGGTGGCCATGCTCGGCCTCGGCAAAATGGTGGCGGTGGACGCCGGTCCGGGCGCCCTGACGGTAAAGAGCAGCGGGCCGATGCGCGGCGAATGGCGGTTTGATGGCAGGCTGACCGCCGGCGGGCTCGATGCCAGCGCGAGCGGCGCCGCGAGCCCGTTCGCCGATAGTCCGACGGCCAATTTGCGCGCCAGCATTGCGCGCGCCGATTTAGCGCCGCTGCGCGGTGCCGGCGGGCAGGCCGCGCTGCCTGTCACATTTGCCGGCAATATCGCGCTTACGGCCAAGGACCTGACGCTGGGCGACATCGACGCGACCGTCGCCGGCACCACGCTGCGCGGCAAGCTCGCGCTGACGCTCACGCCGGGTCGCCGCCTGCAGGGCGACATCGAAGCGGACCGCATCGATGCGCCGGCCGTCATCGCGGCGGCGATCGGCATGCCGGCGCCGGCCGCCGCCAAAGATGGTGCGGCCTGGGCCTGGCCAAGCGAGCCGTTCGCCGGCGGCGTGTTCGGCGACTATGGCGGCGAGATTACGCTGAAGGCGCGGCGCGTCGACCTGCTGCCGCGGCTGATGGCGCGCGAGTTGCGCGGCAATTTGCGCTTCGATAAGGACGCGCTTGCCGTCGATGACATGACCGGCGATGTCGCCGGCGGGCGGCTGAGCGGCCGACTTTCGTTCCGTGCCGCCGAGGATGGATTGAAGGTGCGCGGCAAGATTTCGCTTGCCGGCGCCGACGCGGCGAGCCTGCTGCCGGCCGGCGCGCGGCCGCCGGTGACCGGCTCGCTCGGCTTGTCCGCCGAACTCGAAGGCACCGGCTTGAGCCCGGTGGCTCTGATCGGTTCGCTGCAGGGAAGCGGAAAACTTGCGCTCGACGACGCGCAATTCGCCGGCCTCGATCCGCGCGCTTTCGACGCCGTTACCGGCGCGGTCGACCAGGGGCTGGCGATCGATGCGCCACGCATCGCCGGCGTGGTGAGCCAGGCGCTGGAAAGCGGCCGGCTCTCGGTCAAGCACGCCGAAGGAACGCTCGCGGTGAGCGCCGGCCAGGTGCGGCTGAGTAATGTTTCCGCCGACAGCAAGGACGCCGCGCTGTCGCTTTCCGGCACGCTCGATCTCACCGATGGCTCGCTCGACGCGCGGCTGGTGCTCTCGGGATCGGGCGAGGCCGCCGGCGTGCGGCCCGACATCTTCATGGCGTTGAAGGGGCCGGTCGCGGCGCCGGCACGCAGCATCGACGTCTCCGCGCTGACCGGCTGGCTGACTTTACGCGCGGTCGAGAACCAGGCCAAGAAATTGCGCGAGCTCGAGCGGCGGCGCGAAATCGAAGCGAAGCGCGAGGCCGAACGGCAGCGCGAGTTCGAACGCCAGCGCGAGGCCTTGCGGCAGCGCGAGCTCGAACGCCAGCGCGAGGCCGCGCGGCAGCGTGAGCTTGAACGCCAGCGCGAGCTCGAGCGCCAGCGGCAGATCGAAAATGCGCGACGCAACGCGGCACCGCCGACACCGCCGGCACCCAACAGCGCGCCGCCGCCGGCGACCAATGGCGCCCCACCGCTCATCAAGAGTGAACTGCCGCCCGCGCCTGCCGCAAAGACTGCGCCGATCCCGCCGTCGCGGAGTAATACGGCGCCCGCCTTGCCGGCGCCGCTCGACATCAGGCCGCGGCCCGAGCCGCGCGCGCCGCAGCCGGAGGCCTCAGTCGGCCCGCAGAATTGACGGCGGGCGCGTGCCGGGCACCTCGCGCGGCGCGCCGCCGGTGCGGCGGTCGGCGATCTGGCTGCGATAGTGATCGAGCACGAACAGGCGGATCGCCGAAGACAGATTGCCCTGGCGGCGATCGGTGTCGATCGAGGCCACCAGATCGGACAGCGTCACATCGCGGGTCCCGGCGATCTCCTTCAGCGCTTTCCAGAACGCGTCTTCAAGACTGACGCTGGTCTTGTGACCCGCGATCACGATCGAGCGTTTGACAACCGGTGACGTCATCGGCCGTCTCCTTTGTCGATCCGGAGCCGATCGAGGTCGCGGCTGGCTTTGGCTTGCTGCGCGGCGGCGAGCTTGCGTTCGCGTTTGGGCTGGCCGTGGGCAAGACGGTTGGTGTCGGCGCGCAATTTGTCTTGTTGTTGCTTGGCCCGCTTGCGGGCCATCCGAAGATTAACCAGTTCAGCCATGAATTACCCCGACGGTAATCAGATACAAATGGTCAGGGGGCCCGGCATGAGCCCCGTTCGCCCCGCCACAACGAAAGGCATGCCGGCGGGAAGTCACTTGCCGGTATCCTGGCGCGGGACTTCATAGGATCAGGCTATTACTTTGCGGGAGTTGCGGGCGGATATTCAATACACGGTTAGTTGATAACAATAGATAGCAATTGGACGTTGAGCGAATACGTTGAGATAATAACGGTATAATTACGTGTTATGACGAAATCCAAATGTATATTTTAGCGCCCGCGAAGAATTACTGTAAGAAAGTGCCAAATAGCGATAATTGACAAGTATATGACCATCCCCCGCCATGTGAAATTTTAGAAAAATTGCAAATGAACCCTACCAGGATACTTGGCCTGCAAGCGGCGCAACAGATGCGGATTACCGAATATTCTTCTACACTATTTTACCACGCGCGGCGCGTTGGCTGACACTCGCGGCTACTTGTGCATAACGGACGCCAGTAGCGAAGCGCGACCGGTTACCGATTTATCGCGGGCGGGTCATCAGTTCCGGGCGCACTAACCGGTCGAATTCTGCACCAGTTACGAATCCGAGCCGCATCGCTTCCTGGCGCAGGGTTGTGCCATTGGCATGCGCGGCCTTGGCCACCTGCGCCGCCTTGTCGTAGCCGATGTGGGGGCTGAGCGCGGTCACCAGCATCAGCGAGCGTTGCATCAATTCGCGGATGCGCGATTCGTCGGCTTTGATGCCGACGACGCAATTGTCGGTGAACGAACTGGCCGCGTCGGCGAGGAGGCGGATCGATTGCAGCATGCAATAGGCCAACACCGGCTTGTAGACGTTGAGCTCGAAATGGCCCTGGCTGCCGGCGACCGTGACGGTCGTGTTGTTGCCGAATACACGGGCGCAGACCATGGTCAGCGCCTCGCTCTGGGTCGGATTGGTCTTGCCCGGCATGATCGAGGAGCCGAGCTCGTTCGAGGGCAGGATCAATTCGCCCAAGCCCGAGCGCGGGCCGGAGCCGAGCAGACGGATATCGTTGGCGATCTTGAATAGCGCGGTGGCGGCGGCATTGAGCGCGCCGTGCACGAACACATAGGCGTCGTGGCCGGCCATATGTTCGAATTTATTGGGCGCGCTGACGAACGGCAGCTTGGTGAGTTGCGCGATGCGTTTTGCGAAGGCCTTGGCGAACTGCGGTTTGGAGTTGAGGCCGGTGCCGACCGCGGTGCCGCCTTGGGCGAGGGGATAAAGCTCGCGCTGCGAAAGCTTCAGGCGCGCGATGGCGGATTTGACTTGCGCCGCGTAGCCGGAAAATTCCTGGCCCAAAGTGAGGGGCGTGGCGTCCATCGTATGCGTGCGGCCGATCTTGACGATCTTGGAAAATTCCCTGGCCTTCTTGTCGAGCGCTTGGTGCAGGCCGTTGAGCGCCGGCAACAGGTGGCGCTCGATCTCAATCGCCGCGGCGATGTGCATGGCGCTCGGGATCGAGTTGTTGGACGACTGGCTCATATTGACGTGATCGTTCGGATGCACCGGCCATTTGGCGCCGAGCTTGCCGCCGAGCGCGGCATTGGCGGCGTTGGCGATCACCTCGTTGACGTTCATATTGGTCTGGGTGCCGGAGCCGGTCTGCCACACCAATAGCGGAAAATGCCCGTCGAGCTTACCGTCGGCGATATCCTGCGCCACCGCGGCGATTGCCTTGGCGCGCCTTTGGTCGAGTGAGCCAAGGTTGCGGTTGACCTCCGCCGCCGCGCGCTTGATCAGGCCGAGCGCGCGCACGATCTCGATCGGCATGTGTTCGGTACCGATGCGGAAATTGTGCAGCGAGCGTTCGGTCTGCGCACCCCACAATTTGTCGGCGGGAATATCGAGCGGGCCGAAGGCGTCGCTTTCGACGCGCGTTTTTTCGCGAGTTTTTAAGCGCGGTTTCGCCGGCTGCCTGCGCTTGCTGGCCATTTATTTCTTGCGGAAGCGATCGAGCCGCACGACTTCGGCGCCGCCTGTAATTTTGCCGGGCTTGTCGGGCTTCGGTTCGGCCGGCGCCGCCGCTGTCGGTGCGCTGGCCGCCGTTGCCGCCGGCGCGACCACCGCGGGCGGGGGCGGCGTCGAGCGCTTTTTGCGGACTGGCTTATCCTCGGCGTTGGCCGGCGATTGGCGCTCCTCGCCCTCGGTCACTTCCTCGAATTGCAGGCCGAACTGCACCGACGGATCGAAGAAGCCGTTGATCGCCTCGAACGGAACACCGAGCTTCTCCGGAATGCCGCCGAACGACAGGCCAACCTCGAAGCCGCGCTCGGTCACGATCAGATCCCAGAACTGGTGCTGCAGGATGACGGTCATCTGCTCGGGATATTGCGCGCGCAGCCTTTCCGACAGCCGCACGCCCTCGGCATGGGTGTCGAACGAAATGTAGAAATGGTGGTCGCCGGGCAGCGCCTTCTTCTTGGCGACCTCGGTGAGCACGTTGCGCACCACGCCGCGCAGCGCCTGCTGGGTCAGGAGATCGTAGCGGAAGTGGTCGGTCATGGTTGTTACAGATCTGGGCCCGGATTCGGGATGCTAGCGCAGCGCATGCGCTGAGCGCCATCCCCGCCCGCGCACAGCGGGCCGCTGTCATAATCGGTGGCCGTTGGGACATCAATGAAAGTGGAGGCTTCTGTTGCCAGGTGCCTCCGAACCCCGCCTAACCGCTGCTAAGACGGCTAGGGCTTGTAGGCTTGGTTATTCAAACCGCTTACGCGGCCTGAGCAACCGGAGCATAGTTGTCGTTTGCAACTATGAGATGGCCCGATAACGGCGGTACCATGCCGAGCAAAAGTCCGCCCTTTACGCCCTCGTCGATCCTATTTCGCCCCCGCCGAAACCCCTCCCTCAATCCCTCCCCGCTTGCGGGGGAGGGTCAGGGTGGGGCTTGGGTGGAGGCGCCGGGTACTGCCCCCGGGTCCGAAAGGTTTATTACGACGGCCGTTTATCGCCATAGCCGGATTGCTCCGGCACCGATGAATATAGGCGCTAATGGTTGACGAAAGAAGAGCGGACGGGCGCTTTTACCTGAAAATATTCCTAAGAAATGGCCGCTCCCCGGCCGCGTTGAGGGTCGGGTAAGGTTCGCCCACTAGCATGCCGGCTCGCTTTTCCGAGCATCCGGCGCCCATGAGCAGTCTGACCCTCACCACGACCCGTAGCGCGGCCGACCGCGACGCGCGGCATGCCCACTGGACGCGCGTGCTGTGCGTGTTGTTCTTCTTTTCCGGCTTTCCGGCGCTGATCTATCAGCTCACCTGGCAGCGCGCGCTGTTCCTCATCTTCGGCGTCAATATCGAGTTGGTGACCATCGTGGTCACCGCCTTCATGCTCGGTCTTGGCCTCGGCAGCATCGTCGGCGGCTGGCTGTCGAAGCGGCCCGCCATCCCGCCGTTGCCGCTGCTGGCGGCGATCGAACTCCTGACCGGCGCGTTCGGCCTGGTGTCGCTCTCGATCTTCGACAAGGTCGGCGAGTTCACCAACGGCTTGAGTTTGCCGGCGACGGCGGCCGCCTCGCTCGCCCTCGTCGTGGTGCCGACGCTGCTGATGGGCGCGACGCTGCCGATTCTGGTCAGCCATCTCGTGCGCCGCTCCGGCAATATCGGCAGCGCGGTCGGCTTGCTCTATTACGTCAATACGCTCGGCGCCGGCGCTGCCTGCATCGCCTGCGCAATGCTGCTGTTTCCGTTCCTCGGCATGAGCGGTTCGATCTATGTCGCGGTGGCGATGAACGGCGCCGTCGCGGTGGGCGCGCTCGTTGCCCATCGGCGTGACCGCCGTGCCGGCGAGCCGGCCATCCCGGATAGGCCGGCCTTGCCGGCGCAGCGCCGTCCCGCGCTCGGGCTGGCGACGGTGCTGGCGCTCGCGGCGGCCGGCGGATTCGTTTCGCTGTCCTATGAAATCTTCTTCTTCCGCACTATGTCGTTTGCCAGCGGATCGAGCGCGACCGCCTTCGCGCTGACGTTGAGCGCGTTCCTGGTCGGCATTGCATCGGGCGCGCGGCAAGCCGGCGAAGATTGCGAGACCGCTAAGGGCGCGGCCATGATGCGGCGGCCGGTCAACGCGCTGTTGCTGGCCAGTGTGCTCGGCATCGTCTTCCTGCCGCTGCTCGATCATCTCGCCTGGCTCGCCGGCGCCATCGTCGGCGTGGTCATGCTGCTGGTCTATCTCGTCGCCCGCTTCTGGGGTGCGCTGCTGCCATATCTCGCGGAATTTTCGATCGCCGCCGACGACCGCGCCGGCATGCGCACGGCGATGCTCTATCTCGCCAACATCCTGGGGGCGGCGGCGGGCTCGGTCATCACCGGCTTTGTGCTGATGGACTATCTGGGCCTGGTCGAGGTGGGGGTAACGCTGGTGCTCGCCGGCATCGGCTGCACCATCCTGCTCATCGCCGCGGCCGAGCTGCCGGTTCGCGAAAAACTGCAGCGGGCGGGGATTGCCGTGGTCATTGGATTGGTGGCCGCGGTCGCCATCCCGCGCTGGTCGGGCACTGTGTTGAACAACCTGCAATGGAAGGGTGCCGGTCACGAGCACCACATCGTCGACGTGGTGGAGAACCGCAGCGGCATCATCACCGTCACCGATGACGGGACGGTCTTCGGCCACGGCATGTATGACGGCCGCTTCAATACCGATCTCAAGCACGACACCAACGGCATCGTGCGCCCCTATGCGCTGAGCCTGTTTCATCCCGCGCCGCGCAACGTATTGATGATCGGGCTGTCGACCGGTTCGTGGGCGCAGGTGATTGCCAACAATCCGCAGGTCGCCTCGCTGACCGTGGTCGAGATCAATCCGGGTTACGTCGCGTTGATCGCGCGTCAGCCGGAGGTCGCCTCGCTGCTGAGTAATCCGAAGGTCACGATTGTCACCGACGACGGCCGCCGCTGGCTGCGGGCGAACGCGAACCGGCATTTCGACGCGATCGTCTCAAACACCACCTGGCACTTCCGCGCCAGCACCACGAACCTGCTCTCGGTCGAGTTCCTCGACCTGGTGCGGCGTCACCTGAGCCCGGGCGGCATCTTCTTCTACAACACCACCGACTCCGATCGCGCGCAGCGCACCGGCTGTCTGGTGTTTCCGCATGGCGCGCGCTTCACCAATCACATGGTGGTGTCGGAGACGCCGATCGATTGGGATTTCCAGCGCTGGCGGCGCACGATGCAAGCCTATCGCATCGACGGCACGCCGGCCTTCGACCCGGCGCGCCGGCAGGACGGCGAAGAGCTCGACAAATTGTCGGCCTGGCTGGAAAACCGCAACGCCGGCGAGGCTCATAACGTGCGGCGGCCGATCGAGCCCTGTCCCGATATCCTGGCGCGCACTGCCGGCCAACGGGCGGTCACCGACGACAATATGGGCACCGAGTGGCGGCATTTCCTCGGGCTCGATTAGCCCAGCCGGGCGGCATTATCACACGGGCGGTTTCGCCCCCCTCGATTTGACCAGGATCAAGATCGCGCACGGCGATGCCGCCTATCATATGCGGATCGTCGAATACGAGCGCGCCCCTCACAACGGAGATTGTCTGATGACGAATTGGCCTGAGCACACCAAAGACGTGACTGCACTGATGCGGACGCTGCGCAGCGACACGCCCGAGGTCATGAAGGCGTTTTCCAGCCTGGCGCAGGCCGCGCTCGCGCCCAAGGCGCTCGATTGCAAGACCAAGGAACTGATCGCGCTCGGCATCGCGGTGGCGCTGCGCTGCGACGACTGCATCGGTTTCCACGTCAAGGCGGCGCTGCAGCAGGGCGCCTCGCGCGAGGAAGTGACCGAAACCCTCGGCATGGCGATCTATATGGGGGCGGGCCCCTCGGTCATGTATGCGAGCCACGCCATCGACGCCTTTGAGCAGTTCAAAGCGCCGGCCACCCAGCCGGCCGCCACGGCCGCATAGAGAAACGATCGCCCGGTCTACCGGCGGCGCCGGGCCGAGACAAGGCATGCCGCTGCCGCATCGCGCGCGTGCGCGGGAGCGGCTGGTCGGGCTTGCCGTTGCCCTGTAGGCTCGTCCGGCAAATGTCCGAACCCGCCGCGCCGCCCGCCGCCATTCAGCCGTCGCTTTCCGAACTGTTCCGCGCCTTCGTGCTGGTATCGATATCCGGCTTCGGCGGCGCGCTGCCGTGGGCGCGACGCGCCATCGTCGAGCAGAGACACTGGATGACGACGGAGGAATTCAACGAGGCCTTCGCGCTCTCGCAATTCCTGCCGGGTCCGAACTTGATCAATTTCTCGGTCGTGTTCGGCTCGCGCTTCGGCGGTCCGGCTGGCGCCGCCGTGGCGCTTCTCGGCCTGCTCGGCCCGCCGCTGGTCATCGTTACTGGGCTGGCGATCCTGTACGAGCGCTACGGCGATATCGATGTGCTCAGCCGCATTTTGCTCGGCATCACCGCCGCCGCCACCGGGTTGTTGATCGCGGTGGTCGCCAAGATGGCAGCACCCATGTTCCTCAGGCGCTGGAATTCGGCGCCGGTGTTCGCGATCCTCGCCTTCACCGGCGTCGCCATCATGCATTGGCCGCTGCCTTACGTATTCCTCGGGCTGGCGCCGCTCAGCATCGGTTTTGCGTGGTTCAAGCGATGAACGACCATCCGCTCACCTCGCTCGCCGGCTATTTTGCGCTGCTGTCGCTGTTTGCGGTCGGCGGCGCCAATGCCGCGATCCCGGAAATGCACCGCGTCGCCGTCGAGGTCATGCATTGGATGGGCGACCGCCAGTTCGCCGACATGTTCGCCATTTCGCAGGTGTCGCCGGGGCCCAACGTTATCATCGTCGCGCTGATCGGCTACCACGTGGCGGGATTGACCGGCGGTGCGGTGGCGACTGCGGCGATGTGCGGGCCGACCTGCCTGATGGCGTTTTTCGTCTCGCGCGTGTGGGACCGCTTCAAGGATGCGCATTGGAGGATCGCGATCCAGGCCGGGCTGGTGCCGCTCTCGCTCGGGCTGATCGCGGCGAGCGCCTTCGTGTTGGCGCGCACCGCCGATCACACGATCTATGCCGGCCTCATCACCGCGCTTACCGCGGCGGTGGCGTTCGCGACGCGCATCAATCCGCTCTGGATATTTGCCGCGGCCGGCGTGCTCGGACTGTCGGGCTGCCTTTGAGCCGGATCAGCTTACGGCGCCGGCGATAATCAACGCGACGCCGATGGCGAGCGCTGCCACGATCGCGATCGGCAGCAGCGAATTGAGGATCGGCGTGCGGGCGAGACGATGCGGCTGACCATTGTGCGGCTTCAATATCCACAGACCGGCGCCGCCGCCGCCGGCCACGAGCAGTCCCGAAATGATGGAAAGCATGACAAGACTCCCGGTCCAGATTGAAAGCAGTGGGAGTTTTTTTAGTCATCCGGTCGCGGCGCGGGCGTAAAGCTTGGCGGCGCCAGCGTAAATAGCGGATAAAAGCGGCGCCGCGACGCGCCGGCGATCGTTCATTTGGGAAAGAAGGCGATCCACACGCCGGCGGCGACAACGATCGCGGCAAGCGTCGGCGGGATCACCCAATCGAAAAACGACGACGTGGCGAAATAGCCGATCGGTCCATTACGCAGTTTAACGAAGGCGCGGCCGACCGGGCTGGCGGAGACCGTATTGGATATGTAGGCCATCATGCAAAAACCCTCGGCTCGACGAATTGCTGAGCTGCGAGTTTTTCTAGGCTGGCAGGCGCGGCGCGGACATAAAGTTTGGCGGCACCGTCGTAAATAGCGGATAAAAAATTCAGCCGGCGCCGGCGCCGGTCACGGTCAATAGGCCGGCGGCCAGGATCACCAGTTGGATCGAGAATGCGGTGATGTTGACGTCCCATTTGGCGGCGAACAGCGGCACCGGCGCCTTGAATGGCATGTAGCCGTTGTCGTCGTAGGCGCCGCCGCCATAGATCGGCATCGCGAACACGGCCACGAAGAAGGCGGTGTAGACAATGACCCCCATGAGCGCGACCAGATAGATGCGCTCGCGCGCAAACGGTCCGGGCCACCACAACAGCGCCAGCGCCAGGAGGCCGAAGCCGACATAGCTGCAAATCTGCCAGACCACGTGGAAGCGCGCATGCGGCGTCCATTGCGGGTTGGTCGCGTGCGTCTTGTTGAAGTCGGCGATCACCGTGCCGACGGAGAAGCCTGCGGTCATCAAGGTGAACAGAACGCGGGCAAGAAGCATGCGGTCGAAGCTCATGGGCGTACCTTCCCTTTAAGGTCGGCTGATCTTAGCAAAGTCTAGCTTGCCGGCTGCGCTTGGCGATCCCCGGAGCGGGCATTTCTACCGTTGATAAACGCCTGCCGCGCGGTTGCCGGGACGGCTAAACTTCCCCATCTTCCGAGTCGGGAGCCGGGCCGGAAACCATGCGCCAATACCTCGACCTGATGGAACTGATTCTCAGCCGCGGCGCCGAAAAGCGCGACCGCACGGGCACCGGCACGCTGTCGGTGTTCGGCCATCAGATGCGTTTCGACCTCGCCGACGGCTTTCCGCTCACCACTACCAAGAAGCTGCACCTCAAATCGATCGTGCACGAATTGCTCTGGTTCCTGGCCGGCGACACCAACATCAAATATCTCAACGAGCACGGCGTGCGCATCTGGGACGAATGGGCCGACGAGCGCGGCGACCTCGGGCCGGTCTATGGCCACCAGTGGCGCTCGTGGCCGGCCAAGGACGGCAAGACCATCGACCAGATCGCGCACGTCATTGACATGATCAAGCGCAATCCGGATTCGCGCCGGCTGATCGTCACCGCCTGGAACCCGGCCGACGTCGACAAGATGGCGCTACCGCCCTGCCACTGCCTGTTCCAGTTCTATGTCGCCGATGGGAAGCTGTCGTGCCAGCTCTACCAGCGCTCGGCCGATGTATTCCTCGGCGTGCCGTTCAACATCGCGTCTTATGCTTTGTTGACGCTGATGGTGGCGCAGGTGACCGGTTTTAAGCCGGGCGAGTTCGTTCACACCTTCGGCGACGCGCATTTGTATTTGAATCACCTGGAGCAGGCGCGGCTGCAATTGTCGCGCGCGCCGCGACGCTTGCCGGCGATGCGCATCAACCCGGCGGTGAAAGACATCTTCGGCTTTCGCTACGAGGATTTCGCCGTGGAGAACTACGATCCGCATCCGCACATCAAAGCCGCGGTGGCGGTGTGAGCATCGCTATCCGTTCGGCGGCGCCGGCAGATAGCGCGCTGATTTTTTCTTTGGTGCGCGAGCTGGCCGACTACGAGAAGCTGACCGATGAGGTCGATGCGACGCCCGAGCAAATCGCCGCGCCGTTGTTTGCGCGCGAGCCGCGTTTGTTTTGCGACATTGCGGAATGGAACGGCGAGCCTGCCGGCTTTGCGGTCTGGTTCCTCAACTTCTCGACCTTCCGCGGCCGCCACGGCCTCTATGTCGAGGACCTGTTCGTACGGTCGGCGTTCCGCGGTCGCGGCCTCGGCAAGGCGCTGATGGCGCGGCTGGCGAAACGTTGTGTCGATGAAGGCTGGGCGCGCTTCGAGTGGGCGGTGCTCGATTGGAATGCGCCGTCGATTGAATTCTATAAGTCGATCGGGGCGCAAGTGATGGACGAGTGGCGCATCTGCCGCTTGAGCGGGGCGGCGCTGCAGGCCTTCGCGGCGCGGGAGGCGCGACCATGAAAATCGTGCTGGTCGCCGCCATCGGCGAAAACCACGTGATCGGCAAGGACGGGCAATTGCCGTGGAAGATCAGGTCCGATCTTCGCCACTTCCGCGCGCTCACGCTCGACAAGCCGGTGATCATGGGACGCAAGACCTTCGAGTTGATCGGCAAGCCGCTCGACCGCCGCACCAATATCGTGATCACGCGCGATGCGAAGTTTGCCGCCGAAGGCGTCGAAACCGCGCCGAGCTTGCAGGCGGCGCTCGAGCTGGCGCGCAAGGACGCCGAGACGCGCGGCGGCGACGAGATCATGGTCATCGGCGGCGCCGACATTTTCGCCGCCGCCATGCCGCTGGCGGATCGGCTCGAGATCACGCATGTCCATGCGGCCCCTGAGGGCGACGTTTATTTCCCCGTCATCGATATGAAGCATTGGTACGAGGCCAAGCGCGATAATCGCGAAGCCGGGCCTGACGACGACGCCGGCTGCTCGATCGCGACCTATTTGCGGCGTTAGGCGCACACAGTAAACAAATTGTTCAACGCATCGGCACGGTCCCTACGTATTCGCGCGTAGAGCTTTTCGTCGCATGATTAATAAATCAATTCGCGCGTCGATCGGCGAATTCGTTTCCTGAGGCCGTATTCAAAAAGTGTCGTGCCGCAGGGCATTCAAAGCGCATTCGAATGCGACGCGGCGGACATCGTCCGCCAAAAAACATTCTTAAAAAACTTTCACGCGACATCACGCGGCCGCGCTTTTAAATCATTAATTATCTTTTTTTACGGGGCATTTTTGCGTGCGTGGTATCGCGATAGCCAATGCTCGGGGAAAAAAGAGCATCGCAGTGACAGGGCTTCAAACGGTTCCAGAAGGGAAGGGGTACATACGATGTCTAACATTACGCTTTCGGCGGGCGTTCGTTCGAACCTGCTGCAGTTGCAGCAGACTTCGGATTTGATCACCCAAACGGAAAACAGGCTGGCGACGGGCAAGAAGGTCAATTCGGCGCTCGATAACGCCAACAGCTATTTTACCGCACAGGGCCTTGATACCCGCGCCAACGACCTGAGTGGCCTGCTGGACGCCATGTCCAACAGCGTCAACACCATTCAGGCCGCCAACAACGGCATCTCGGCGATCACCAAGCTGGTGCAGTCGGCGCAGGCGCTCGTCAGCCAGGCGCAGCAGGCCAACAACGCCACGACCCAGGCGACGCTCGCCGCGCAGTTCGACAGCATCCTGACGCAGATCGGCAACCTCGCCGGCGACTCGGGCTTCAACGGCATCAACCTGCTTGGTGGCAACACCCTGACGGTGACGCTGAACGAGGCGGGCAGTTCGACGGTCGCTATCGCCGGCGTCGACTATACCAACGCCAACAATGCGCCGCTGAGCATTGCCGGCGCGGCCAACAACTGGGCGAGCTCCACGGATATCACCGCGGCAGCGACCGCTCTGAGCGCGGCGCTCACCTCGTTGCAGTCGGAATCGCAGACGCTGAGCTCCAGCCTGGCGCTGGTGCAAACCCGTCAGGACTTCACCAAGTCGATGATCAACACCCTGGAGAGCGGTTCGGCTAACCTCACGCTGGCCGACAGCAACCAGGAAGGCGCCAACCTGCTCGCCTTGCAGACCCGCCAGCAGCTGTCGTCGACCGCGTTGTCGCTCGCTTCGCAAGCCGACCAGAACGTGCTGCGGCTGTTCCGCTAAGCCGGGCGATCCTACCGATAGAAACGGCGGCCCTCGGGCCGCCGTTTTTTTTATTCAGGCGAATTGACCGTCTGGACGAAACTAGACCTGCATATCGACAAGCCGTGTCGAAACTCCGCCGCATTTGAGTACGAGGACTCATCTCACGGCGCTTTATCGCGTTCATTCCGTTTAAGCCGCCGATTGATCGAGACAATGGAAAATCCGACGCATGAATAAGACGGTCGAAAATACGTTAAGCAAAGTACCCGAAGTCACGCTGGTTTTCTGGATCATCAAGATTGCCGCAACGACGTTGGGCGAGACCGGCGGCGACTCCGTGACGATGACGTTTCATTGGGGCTATTTGGACGGGACAGCTCTCTTTTTTGTGGCACTGGTAGCGCTGGTCGGCTTTCAGATCGTCGCCAAGAAGTTTCACCCCTCCCTCTATTGGGCAACGATCGTGGCCTCCACGACCTTCGGCACGACGATGGCCGATTTTGCGGATCGATCGTTGGGGATCGGCTACACTGGCGGCGCGTCGATTTTATTATTCTGCCTCTTGGCCGTGCTTGCCCTCTGGTATTGGTCGCTCGGCTCCATATCGGTCGACACCGTCATCACACCGAAAGTGGAAGTCTTTTACTGGGCGGCAATCACCTTCTCGCAGACCTTGGGCACCGCGCTCGGCGACTGGATGGCCGATTCAACCGGTCTCGGATACGAAGGCGGAGCGCTCGTCTTCGGCGCGGCACTAGCGGTGGTCGCGGCTGCATATTACTGGACCAATGTATTGCGGGTAACGCTATTCTGGGCGGCGTTCATTCTCACCCGGCCGCTCGGCGCGACCGTCGGCGACTTCCTTGATAAGCCGGTAAGCCACGGCGGGCTTGCCTTAAGTCGTCCGATTGCCACGGCGGCGATTGCCGCTTTCATCATCGCGTGCCTGCTCATTCTGCCGCAACGGGCCGGCTCACATCCGGTGCAATCTAAACCGGCGGCGTGATTCAAATCGTCGGGTTTACGGTGGATGGCCGCTTGGGCGCTCTAGGCGCGGCATGATCGCGCGTTGTAACCCCGCCTTGCGTCCCCTATAACCCCTCCCACATTAGGGTTGCTGGGCGGCACAAGCCGCCGGCGCCGGGAGAACAATTCAATGCCATGGAGTAATCAAGGCGGCGGGGGCGGCGGACCTTGGGGCTCGGGCGGCAAGGGCCCGTGGGGCTCGGGATCGCCGCCGCCGGGATCGGCGCCGCCGGATCTGGAGGAAATCCTGCGCCGCGGCCAGGACAAATTGCGCCGCGTGCTGCCGGGCGGCAATCTCGGCGGCAAGGGCTTCGCGCTGCTCGCGCTGGCGGCTATCGCGCTGTGGGGTTTCTCCGGCTTCTTCCGGGTCGAGCCGGACGAACTCGGCGTCGTGCTGCGCTTCGGTCGTGACGTGCGCGAAGTGCAGCCCGGACTGAATTACCACCTGCCATATCCGATCGAGACTGTGCTCACGCCCAAGGCGTTGCGCATCAATAAAATCGATATCGGCATGCGTGCAGTGGAAGATGGACGCCGTTCCGCCACGCGCGAGGTGCCGGAAGAAAGCCTGATGCTGACCGGCGACGAGAACATCGTCGATGTCGATTTCGCGGTGCTGTGGAAGGTCAAGCCGGCCGGCGTCGGCGACTATCTGTTCAACATTCAAAATCCCGAAGGCACCGTGAAGGCGGTGGCGGAAAGCGCCATGCGCGAGGTGATCGGCCGCGCCGACATCGAGCCGATCCTGACCGGCGCGCGCCAGACCACGGAAGCGGCGGTGCAGGATCTGATGCAGAAGACGCTCGATCATTACGGCGCCGGTATCCTGGTGCAGCAAGTGCAGTTGCAGAAGGTCGACCCGCCCAAGCAGGTGATCGACGCCTTCCGCGACGTGCAGGCCGCACGCATCGACCTCGACCGCTCGGTCAACGAGGGGCAGACTTATGCCAATCGCGTGGTGCCGCAAGCACGCGGTACCGTCGCCAAGATCACGCAAGCCGCGGAAGCCTACAAGTCGCAGACGGTGGCGCAGGCTACCGGCGAAACCTCACGCTTCCTGAAGATCTACGAACAATATAAAAAGGCGCCCGCGGTCACGCGCGAGCGCATGTATCTTGAGACGATGGAACGCGTGCTCGGCGGCGCCGACAAGATCATTATGGATTCCAGCCGCGGTGGCTCCGGCGACGTGGTGCCTTATTTGCCGCTGGGTGAATTGGCGCGTCCGGCGCAAACGCCTACGCAGCCGCAGACGGGAGCCAAGCCATGAGGCTTAATTTCATCGGCGGCGTTGCCGCAGTCCTGATCGCGGCCGTGCTTATCGTCGGTTACTCGTCGCTGTTCACGGTCTACCAGACCCAGCAGGCGCTGGTGGTGCGGCTGGGCAAAGTGGTGCGCGTGGTCAGCGATCCGGGCCTGCACGTCAAGTTGCCGTTCATCGACAATGTGCTGGCCATCGACAGGCGCATCCTCGATCTGGAGGCGCCGGCGCAGGAAGTGATCGCCTCCGATCAGAAGCGGCTGGTGGTCGATGCCTTTGCCCGCTACCGCATCAAGGATCCGCTGCGCTTCTTTCAGACGCTCGGCTCGAAATCCGCGGCCGACTCGCAGCTCAATATTCTGCTCAATTCGGCGCTGCGGCGCGTGCTCGGCGAGGCGACCTTTATCCAGGTGGTGCGCGACGAGCGCGCCAAGCTGATGGCGCGCATCCGCACGCTGATCGACCAGGAGGCCGCCAATTACGGCATTGAGGTGGTGGACGCACGCATCAGGCGTGCCGACCTGCCGGAGCAGAACAGCCAGGCGGTCTATCAGCGCATGCAGACCGCGCGCCAACGCGAGGCGGCCGAATACCGCGCCCAGGGCGCCCAGCAAGCCCAGGAAATCCGCGCGAAAGCCGACCGCGAGGTGACCGTGCTGGTCGCCGAAGCGACCTCGAAGTCCGAGCAGATCCGCGGCGAGGGCGACGCTACCCGCAACAAGATATTCGCGGATGCGTTCAACCAGGACCCGGACTTCTTCGGCTTCTACCGCTCGATGCAGGCCTATGAAGCCAGCCTGAAGTCCGGCGACACGCGCTTGCTGCTCAAGCCCGACACCAACTTCTTCCGTTACTTCACCGACCCGTCGGGCAAACTGCGCACGCCGGCAGACGCGCCGGCGCGTTAGCCGACGCAATCGCCGGCATGACCGATTTCCTGGCCGCGCTCGGGCTGGTCTTCGTGATCGAGGGCCTGGTGTTTGCGGCCTTTCCCGGCCAGGCCAAACGGGCAATGGCGAGCGTCATGGAGACGCCGGAGGCCTCCTTGCGTGCGATCGGCATCGGTTCGGCCGTGGCTGGGCTGATCCTGGTGTGGTTAGTCCGCAGTTGAAGCATCGCTTTTGCGGGCGAATCGGCCTCTCATGGTGTTGATGGCCGGCGCCCTTGAATCGCCGTGAAGACAGGGCCAATTTGGCTCCTGACTCTTTATTCCAGGAGAATCGACGCCCATGGGCGCACTCTTTACCCGTATGACGGCACCTGCCGGCCGCACAGGCCTGGCGATTTTGTTTGCCGCTGCAATCGCTTGGCCGGCCATGACGGTTCCCGCCGCGGCGCGCGGACCCGACGGCATCGCCGACGTGGCGGAAGCCGTGATCGATGCGGTGGTCAATATCTCGACCAAGCAGACGGTGGACATGACCGCCAACGCTATGCCGCAGTTGCCGCCCGGCTCGCCGTTCGAGGAATTCTTCGAGGAATTCTTCAAGAACCGCCGCAACCCGCACGGGCCCGGCAACAGCGGTCAGACGCCGCGCCGGGTCAATTCGCTCGGCTCCGGCTTCATCATCGACGCCTCCGGTCTGGTGGTGACGAATAATCACGTCATTGCCGATGCCGACGAAGTCAGCGTCATCCTCAACGACGGCACGACGCTGAAGGCCGAAATCCTCGGCCGCGATACCAAGACCGATCTGGCGCTGCTCAAGGTCAAGCCCGACAAGCCGCTCAAGGCGGTGAAGTTCGGCGATAGCGACAAGCTGCGGCTGGGCGAATGGGTGATCGCGATCGGCAATCCGTTCAGCCTGGGCGGCACAGTGACCGCCGGCATCGTCTCGGCGCGCAATCGCGACATCAATTCCGGACCCTACGACAACTACATCCAGACCGACGCCGCCATCAATCGCGGCAATTCGGGCGGACCGCTGTTCAACCTCGATGGTGAGGTGATCGGCGTCAATACCGCGATCATCTCGCCGTCGGGCGGTTCGATCGGCATCGGCTTTGCAGTGCCGTCGAAGACCGTGGTGCCGGTGATCGACCAGTTGCGCGACTTCAAGGAAGTGCGGCGCGGCTGGCTCGGCGTGCGTATCCAGCAGGTCAGCGCCGAGATCGCCGAAAGCCTCAGCATCAAGCCGCCGCGCGGCGCGCTGATCGCCGGCGTCGACGACAAGGGCCCGGCCAAGCCGGCCGGCATCGAGCCGGGCGACGTCGTCGTCAAGTTCGACGGCAAGGACATCAAGGAGATGCGCGACCTGCCGAAGATCGTCGCCGAGACGCCGGTCGGCAAGGACGTCGAGGTGACGATCATCCGCAAGGGCAAGGAAGAAAAGAAGAACGTCAAGCTCGGCCGCCTGGAGGACGACAAGAAGCTGGCCGCGCTGACGCCGAAGAAGGACGGAGCGGATGAAAAGACGGTGGTGAAGAAGGCGCTTGGCCTCGACCTCGCCAATCTCACCGAGGAGCTGCGCAAGAAGCACAAGATCAAGGACAAGGTGAAGGGCGTGCTGATCACCGGCGTCGACGCCAATTCGCCCGCCGCGGAAAAGCGGCTGGCGCCCGGCATGGTGATCGCCGAGGTGCAGCAGCAGGCAGTCGCCAGCGCGGCCGAATTGCAGCAGCGCATCGAGAAGCTCAAGAAGGACGGCAAGAAGGCGGTGGTGCTGCTGGTGGTGACGCCGGACGGCGACCCGAGCTTCGTGGCGCTCAGTTTGCAGTAATCGAAGCCCTGCAACCTAGATTGTTGTCATAACCGGGCTGGCGCCAACGGGCCCGCGCCGTAGCGCGGCCCGATGACAGGCTCCGCGCCGTGACCCGGTGATCTCGTTTACGGACGCAATGCCGTTATCTTCCTAAGCGGGATGGCCGGCTCAAGCCCGGCCATGACGACGAAATTTGCGGGAGCGCCGCGCTAATCCAACACGTGATTGACCATGCCGTCGGCGAGCTTGGGCTCGAACCAGGTCGACTTCGGCGGCATGATGGCGCCGGCATCGGCCACCGCCATCAGGTCGGCCATCTGCGTCGGATAGAGCGCGAAGGCGACCGCCATCTCACCGGAGTTCACGCGCTTTTCCAGGCCTTCCAGGCCGCGCGCGCCGCCGACGAAATCGATGCGCTTGTCGGTGCGCGGGTCTTTGACGCCGAACAGCGGCTCGATCGCGTTGCGGGTGAGCACGGTGATCGGTAGCCGGCCGATCGGATCGCTTGGCACCAGTTCGGGGCGGATGGCGAGCTTGTACCAGCGGCCGGCGAGATACATGCCATATTCATGCGCGGATGCCGGGCGCACCGGCGCGGCCGATGGCGTCACCGTGAAGCTCTTGGCGAGTTCGGCGAGCAACTGCTCCGGGCTGCGGCCGTTCAAATCCTTCAGCACGCGATTGTAGTCGAGGATGGTCATTTCGCGCTCGGGGAAAATCACCGACAAAAAGTAACGGTGCGAGCTGTCGCTTTTGCGCACTGGAGCGCGTTCAGCAAAAGTGGATCCCGGTTTTGCGTCCGAACGCGCTCCAATGTTTAAAGTGGGCGCGCTTTCCGGGCGGCTGACCGGTTCCCACTCAGCCTGAAAGCGCGCCGCAGCGACGCGCGCGGCCGCCGCCGAACGGTGATGGCCGTCGGCGATGTAGATCGCCGGCAGCGCGTCGAAGGCGTTGGTCAACTTATCGATGCTGGCGTCGTCGGCGATCACCCAAAGCTGGTGACGCACGCCGTCGTCGGCGGTGACGTCGACCTCAGGCTTGCCGCTGGCGGCCTGCGCCAGCAGCGCGTCGATCGCCGGCGCCGCCGGATAGCCGATCATCACCGGGCCGGTCTGTGCGTTAACCGCCTCGATCTGGCGCACGCGGTCGTCTTCCTTCACCGGCGTGGTCAGCTCATGCTTGCGGATGCGGTTGCTGGCATAATCGGCGAGCGAGGCGGCGGCGGCGAGGCCGGTCTGCGTGTGGCCGCGCCAGGTCAGCCGGTAGACGTAATAGCAAGGCTTGGCGTCGCGCATCAGCACGCCGCTGGCGACCATCTTCGCCAAATTCTCCGCCGCCTTGGCGTAGACCGTCTTGTCATAGGGGTCGGTCGCCGGATCGAGATCGATCTCCGGCTTGGAGATATGCAAAAAGCTCCACGGCTTACCGGCGGCGCGCGTACGCGCCTCCGCGCTCGAGAGCACATCATAAGGGGGCGCGAGAACCTCTGCGGCGCGGCCGGGCGCCGGGCGCAGGGCACGAAACGGTTTAATGAGCGGCAAGCAGCGTCTCCGGGCGGGTGATGGCGGTGCTTATTGCAGGCTCGGCCGCGGGCGGCAAGTTGCATCCGTTTTCCCGATTGATTTCGCCCGCCAATTCCTGCACCTCACGGGGCATGAGCGACGAAACCGAAATTCTGGCCGCCAATGCCGCCTATTACCGCGCTTTCGCCGGTGGCGATTTCGCGGCGATGAGCCGTATCTGGGCGGATGACAACGTGTCCTGCATCCACCCCGGCTGGCCGGTGCTGATCGGCCGCCCGGCGATCCTGGAATCCTACCGCGAAATCATGCGCAATCCGGACCAGGAACGGATCGAGCCGCGCAACGAGACCGTGATGGCCGCAGGCGAGGAGGCGCGCGTGTTCTGCGTGGAATTCGTCGCCGGGGCGGCGCTGGCCGCGACCAATATGTTCAGGCGTGTCAGCGGCGCGTGGCGGATGATCCACCATCAAGCCTCACCGATCGCCGCGCTGGTCGAAGAAGTTGCCTCGCAGCCGTCGTCGCGGCGGCTGAATTAGCGCGGCGCGGACGGCCGCAAAGCCCATGCGCAAACCCACCGTGATCCTGATCGCCGGGCCGACCGCCAGCGGCAAGTCGTTGTAGTTTGTGTAAAGATCAAGAGCTTAAACAGAACTTGCCAGCTCATTCAAATTTACTTTTGTCGAGTACTACACTCCTATTGAAGGTTCCAAACTTTTGAAAATCTAAAATCGAATCGTTCGAAGCGCGATAGCCGCCATATTCCCATGCAATCATTCGATCTCCATCCGCCGGATTGGTATAAATGGTTATACGAATTGGCCGGCCGGTATTTTCCGGATCCTCACTTGAAAATACAATATTGTGTTTCTCATGGTGGCTCGGCGGAACTCGAAAGTTCTCGCCGGTGAACTCTGCCACGCGTGACGTCACAACAAATGCTTCTCCGTTTGGAAGTTTCGTATAAGTATGAATAGGCCGATTGGCCAATTCCATTTTTTCACGAACGATTGATTCAGGCTCAAGGGTAAAGAGCATCTCCAAAATAACTGCCATATTCTTTGGCGCAGGCTGAATCCACGTTACTGGTCTATCCAAAGGTTCAATCGATGTCGAAAGATAGTTAGTAGGCACGCCGATCTCTAATACGCAGATGCCCTTAAGACTCCCCGCTGATGGAGTTTCTAGCCTCCGCCATTTGTGTGTGGCGCGATCTGGTATTCCTGATGGGGTTCCACGCTCGCTTGTAAAGGCTTTTCGGCAAATTCCTCCACTATGGAAGCTGATTTTTTCGATGCCCCCCAAATTTGATGCTGCGACGTAAACTTCATTATTCGTCCTCCATATACGCCATAAGCAAGAACGAGGCCCATTCGGCTCGCCGATCACAAATCTTGCGTCATATCTTCTGTGGTTCCCAGTCGTCGACATACCGGTTGCTTTTACGTGAATGTTAAAATCACCTAAGCGTGAAAATTGCAGGAAAAATATATATGATTTTGCTGTTTGATTTCACCCGCTATCGCTAACTAGCTGATGCATCATGGCTATAGGAACCGTGATCCTGATCGCCGGGCCGACCGCCAGCGGCAAGTCGGCGCTGGCGCTTGCGCTCGCCGAGAAATTCGGCGGCGTGATCGTCAATGCCGATTCCATGCAGGTCTATCGCGATCTGCGCATCATCACCGCGCGGCCGACGCCGGAAGAGGAGGCCCGCGTGCCGCACCGGCTCTACGGCCATGTCGATGCGGCGGAAAATTATTCGGCCGGGCGCTGGTGCCGCGACGTCGGCGTGGCGCTGACAGAGATCGCGGCGCAGGGCCGTGTGCCGATCCTGGTCGGCGGCACCGGGCTCTATTTCAAGGCGCTGTTGAGCGGGCTCGCCGCCGTGCCGCCGATCCCGGCGGAAATCCGCAGCCTCGTGCGCGCGCGCATGCAGAACGAAGGCGCGGCGGCGCTGCACGCCGAACTCATGCAGCGCGATTCCGTCACCGCGCAGCGGCTGATGGTCAACGACCGCTCGCGTATTGCGCGCGCGTTCGAAGTGGTGCTGGCGACCGGGCGCTCGCTTACCGACTGGCACCGCGAGGGAATGCCGGCGCTGGTCGAGCCCGAGCGCGCGGCGAAGATCTTTCTCACCTGCGAACGCAAGGCCTTGGTGGTGCGCATCGAGGCGCGCTTTGCCGCCATGCTCAATGCCGGCGCGCTCGACGAGGTGAGGGCGCTTGCCGCGCGCAAGCTCGATCCGCTATTGCCGGCCATGAAGGCGCATGGCGTGCCCTGGCTGATCCGCCATCTCAACGGTGAAATTTCGCTCGACGAAGCGGCGGCTGGCAGCATCATGGACACCCGCCGCTACGCCAAGCGCCAGCTCACCTGGTTCCGCAATCAGATGAAGGATTGGCCGTGGGCCGGCGCGGACGCCGCCGAAGCGGCGCTGGAAAGCCAGCTTTCGGTGGTCTGATCTGCGATTTTGGTGCATGATTACACTTGACCGGATGCTGCAGTGCCCCTATAAAACTGCGCAATGAAAGTTCGGGCAGGTATGGCGATGCGCAATATTATTACCGTAGTCGAAGTTCGGACGCTCGCCGGGCAGCCCTGACAGGGCTCCCAGGGAAGCGTCCGGACATGGCCCTTCGCGGGCCTTTTTTATTGGCCGCGGCGGGAAACAAGAGCTGGGTTGGACGAAGCGGAAGGATGACGACCATGACACGCGAAATGACCGGCGCCGAAATGGTGATGGCGGCGCTCGCCGACCAGGGCGTGAAGCATCTGTTCGGCTATCCGGGCGGCGCGGTGCTGCCGATCTACGACGCGCTGTTCGCGCAGGACAAAGTGCAGCACATCCTGGTGCGGCACGAGCAGGGCGCGGTGCACGCGGCGGAAGGCTATGCGCGCTCGACCGGCAAGGTCGGCTGCGTGCTGGTGACCTCCGGGCCGGGCGCGACCAATGCGGTGACCGGGCTGACCGACGCGCTGTGCGACTCGATCCCGATCGTCTGCATCACCGGCCAGGTCCCGACGCATCTCATCGGTAACGACGCCTTTCAGGAGGCCGACACCGTCGGCATCACGCGGCCGTGCACCAAGCACAATTACCTGGTCAAGCGCATCGAGGACTTGCCGCGCGTGCTGCACGAGGCCTTCCTTATCGCTTCGACCGGCCGGCCGGGTCCGGTGGTGATCGATATCCCGAAGGACATCCAATTCGCCACCGGCGTCTACTCCAAGCCGAAGGATTTCCCGCACACCGGCTACAAGCCCAAGCTCAAGGGCGACATGGACAAGATCAAACAGGCGATCGATCTGATGGCCCATGCCAAGCGCCCGCTGTTCTACACCGGCGGCGGCGTGATCAATTCGGGACCCGCCGCGAGCGATCTGCTGCGCGAACTGGTCAAGCTCACCGGCTATCCGATCACCTCGACGCTGATGGGGCTCGGTGCGTTCCCGGCCGCCGATCCGCAATGGATGGGCATGCTCGGCATGCACGGCACGCTCGAATCCAATATGGCGATGCACGATTGCGACGTGATGATCTGCATCGGCGCGCGCTTCGACGACCGCATCACCGGACGGCTCGACGCCTTTTCGCCCGGCTCGAAAAAAATCCACGTCGATATCGATCCGTCCTCGATCAACAAAAACGTCCACGTCGACGTGCCGATCGTCGGCGACTGCGCGCATGTACTGGAAGACATGGTGCGGCTGTGGCGCACCGGCGCCATCCATCCCGATAAGAAAGCGCTGTCGATGTGGTGGACGCAGATCGACAAATGGCGCGGCCGCAAATCGCTCGCCTACCGGCCGTCGAACGAGGTGATCAAGCCGCAATACGCCATCCAGCGGCTATACGAAGCGACCAAGGACAAGGACGTCTACATCACCACCGAAGTCGGCCAGCATCAGATGTGGGCGGCGCAGTTCTACCGCTTCCAGGAGCCCAACCGCTGGATGACCTCCGGCGGCCTCGGCACCATGGGCTACGGCTTGCCGGCTTCGGTTGGCGTGCAGCTCGCGCATCCGAAATCGCTGGTCATCGACATCGCCGGCGAGGCGAGCGTGCTGATGACCATGCAGGAACTCTCCACCGCGGTGCAGTACCGGCTGCCGGTCAAGATCTTCATCTTGAACAACCGCTACATGGGTATGGTGCGGCAGTGGCAGGAACTGCTGCACGGCGGGCGCTATTCGGAAAGCTATTCCGAAGCGCTGCCGGATTTCGTCAAGCTGGCCGAGGCCTATCACGCGGTCGGCATCCGTTGCGAGAAGCCGGGCGATCTCGATCATGCCATCAAGCAGATGATCGACGTGGACAGTCCGGTGCTGTTCGACTGCGTGGTCGACCCGAAGGAAAACTGCTTCCCGATGATCCCGTCGGGGCGCGCGCACAACGAGATGATCCTGGGCGACGCGGCGGAAAAGCTGGAAGACGCGATCACCGCGGAAGGCAAGGTGATGGTGTAGTCATGAAGCTCGCCATCATCGGCGCCGGCAATGTCGGCGGCACGCTCGGGCAAGCCTGGGCGCAGAAGGCCGGCCACGAGATCTGCTTCGGCGTGCGCGATGCGAAGGCCGAGAAGACGCAAAGCCTGCTCGCCAGGATCGGCGGCAAGGCGCGCGCCGGCACGGCGGCGGAGGCGGCGGCTTTCGCCGATGTCATTATATTGTCGACGCCGTGGCCGGCGACCGAGGCGGCCATCCGCGCGATGGGAAACATCAAGGGCAAAGTCATCCTCGATGCCACCAACCCGCTGACGCGGGGGCCGGACGGCATTGCGCTCGAAATCGGCCACGCCATCTCCGGCGGCGAAAAAGTGCAGGGCTGGGCGGCCGGCGCCTCGGTCTACAAGACGCTCAACACCTCCGGCTTCGGCAATATGGCGAACCCGGTGTTCAACGGCGTGAAGTCGGTGATGTTCGTCGCCGGCGACGACGCGGCCAACAAGCCGAAGGCGATCGAGCTTGTCGGTGAGCTCGGCTTCGACGTGGTGGACGCAGGTCCCTTGCGCAACGCGCGCCTGTTGGAAGCGCACGCTCTGTTGTGGATCGACCTTTCGCTCGCGCGCGGTCTCGGCCGCGATTGGGCATTTGCAAGAGTGAAGCGATAAGGAACAAGAGTGAAGCGATAAGGAACAAGAGTGAAGCGATAAGGAAAAATGTCATGAACGCTCCCACCACATCGCATTATCCGGCAGCGCCGACGGCGCAAAAGGCGGAGACGCACACGCTCTCGGTGCTGGTCGACAACGAGCCGGGCGTGCTGGCACGCGTCATCGGGCTGTTCTCGGGCCGCGGCTACAATATCGAGTTGCTGACGGTGTCGGAGACCGAGCACGCCAAGCATTTGTCGCTTATTACCGTCGTCACCACCGGCACGCCGATGGTGATCGAGCAGATCAAGAACCAGCTCGACCGGCTCGTTCCCGTTCACCGCGTAGTCGACATGACGCTCTCCGGCCGCTCGATCGAGCGCGAACTCGCCATGGTCAAGATCAAGGGCAAGGGCGAGCACCGGGTCGAGGCGCTGCGGCTGGCGGACGCCTTCCGCGCGCGCGTGATCGACGCCACCACGGAAAGCTTCATCTTCGAGATCACCGGCAAGAGCGACAAGATCGACCAGTTCGTCGAGCTGATGCTGCCGCTCGGGCTGGTCGAGGTCTCGCGCACCGGCATCGCCGCCATCGCGCGCGGGCCGGAGGGAATGGACGCGCGTTGACAAAGCGTACGGTTATGCCGTACAACAATCGCGGATGAGGATCACAGGATTTCGACACAAGGGTCTGAAACGGCTCTACGAGACCGGTAATCCGCGTGGCCTGCGCGCCGACCTCGTCGCGAAGATCGAGGATATCATCCACGCCATCGAGCAGGCCCGGAAAATTCAACAGATAGAGCTATTCCCCGGCTGGAAATTGCATCCACTGAAAGGCGAACGACGCGGGGAGTGGAGCGTTTGGGTGACTGGCAACTATCGAATCACATTCCGTGTTAGCGGTGAGGATGTAAGTGAAATCGACCTTGAAGATTATCACGCGAGGTAGTCGATGCCCATGAAGAACCCTCCCCATGTTGGCCGCGTCATCTGGCATGGGGTTTTTGAACCGCTCGGGCTTTCCGTCACCAAGGGCGCAAATATCCTCGGCGTGCGACGGGCGACCCTGTCCGACCTGATCAACGGGAAGGCGGCGCTGACGGCCGAGATGGCGTTGCGAATTCACAAGGCGTTCGGGCCGGACGTTGGCCACCTTATGCGGATGCAGGTGGCCTACGAAGTTGCACAGGTGCAAAAGCGCGCGAAGGCGATCAAGGTCAAGCGCTATGTCGCCAAGGCCGCTTGAGGCGGCAGACAATCCATCGATGACCGGGCTTGTCCCGGCGGCCCAATAAAACTAGAAGCAGCGCGGAAAGAGCAAACGGCCCGACCAAGCAGGCCAAAGAGGGGTTAAGTACCATGCGTGTTTATTACGATCGCGACGCCGACCTGAACCTGATCAAGGGCAAGAAGGTCGCCATCATCGGCTACGGCAGCCAGGGCCATGCCCACGCGCTCAATTTGCGCGACTCGGGCGTCAAGGAGGTCGCGGTCGTGCTGCGCAAGACCTCCGGCGGCGTGAAAAAGGCCGAGGCCGAGAAGTTCAAGGTCATGGAGGCGGCGGAGGCCGCCAAATGGGCCGACGTCATGATGATGGTGACGCCGGACGAATTGCAGGCCGACATCTACAACGGCCATCTCGCCGCCAACATGAAGCAGGGCGCCGCGCTGATGTTCGCGCACGGGCTCAACGTGCATTTCAACCTGATCGAGCCGCGCGCCGATCTCGACATCATGATGATCGCGCCCAAGGGCCCCGGCCATACCGTGCGCTCGGAATATGCGCGCGGCGCCGGCGTGCCCTGCCTGTTGGCGATCCACCAGGACGCCTCGGGCAACGCGCACGATCTCTGCCTGTCCTATGGCGCGGCGATCGGCGGCGGGCGCGCCGGCATCATCGAGACGACGTTCAAGGAGGAATGCGAGACCGATCTGTTCGGCGAGCAGACCGTGCTGTGCGGCGGCGTGGTCGAACTGATGAAGGCGGGCTTCGACACGCTGTGCGAGGCCGGCTACGCGCCGGAGATGGCCTATTTCGAATGCATCCACGAGATGAAGCTGATCGTCGACCTGATCTACGAGGGCGGCATCGCCAACATGAACTACTCGGTGTCGAATACCGCGGAATACGGCGAATATGTCTCCGGCCCGCGCGTGATCACGCAGGAAACGCGCGCCGAGATGAAACGCATTCTCGCCGACATCCAGTCCGGCCGCTTCACCAAGGACTGGATGCTGGAGAACAAGGTCAACCAGACCTCGTTCAAGGCGACGCGCGCCAAGCTTGCCCAGCATCCGGCCGAGCAGGTCGGCGCCAAGCTGCGTGAAATGATGCCGTGGATCAAGCAAAGGGCGCTGGTCGACAAGAGCAAGAACTGATCTTGCGCGCGCGCATTGTAGTCGTCGCCGCGGCCGCCCTCATCGGGGCGGCCGCGTTTGCGTTCGCAGAAGAGTTGGCCGACACCGAGCCGCATTGCGACGGCAGCACCTATGAAATCGTTGAATGCCTGAAGGCGCAAACGGCGCAATGGGACAAGCGCTTGAACGCGGCCTATCAGAAGGCGCTCAAGGACGCCGAGGGCAAGCAGCTTGAGCAATTGCGCGTGGCGCAGCGGCTGTGGGTGCAATACCGCGACGCCAATTGCCTGTATTACGGCCTCAGCCAGGGCACCATCTCGGGCATCGAGGCCGGCTATTGCATGAAGGACTTGACCAAGACGCGCGCGCTCGAGCTCGAAGACAAGACCGAGACGCATTAGGCAGAATGTTGTCATCACCGGGCCGGCGCAAAGCGCCGTGACCCGGTGATCCCGCTTAGGTTGGCGTTTTGCTTTCCTAAGCGGGATGGCCGGGACAAGCCCGGCCATGACAAATGATTATTGCGGTTTTGCCATTTCGCTCGCCAACCAGCGCGCCGCGTCAGTGGCCGATGTGCCGCTCGACGCGCGCAAGTTGGCCGCCCGCATCAGCTCGACCGGAATGGCGCCGATCAGCGGCTTGAGCGCGGCGATCAACGCCGCGTCATGCGCGCGCTTGGGCGAGAGCAGCAGGATGGCGTCATAGGGCGGGATGGCGTGCTTGGGATCGTCGAGCACGAGGAGATCGAATTGCGCGACGCGGCCGTCGCTGGTGTAGGCGGAGACCACGTCGAAGTCGCCGGCTTTTGCCGCCTGGTACATGAAATCGGATTGCATCGTGCGGCGCTGGCGGAAATTCAATCCATAAGCATCGCGGATCGTCTTCCATTCGAGGCGCTCGAAGAATTCGTAGTCGCTCGCGATGGCGAGTTGCGGCGCGTGCGCGGCGAGGTCGGCGATGCTGCGGATGCCGAGCGCAGCAGCGCGCGTGCGCGGCATCGCCAACGCATAGGCGTTCTCGAAGCCGAGCGAGCCGAGCAGGCGGATGCCGTGCGTCGTCTCCAGCCAGCGCGCGACTTCGGCCAACACTTCCGCGCGCGGTTTCACATCCGCGCGCTTCATCTCATTGGCCCAGAGCGTGCCGGAATAGTCGACATAGGCGTCGATGTCGCCAACGCTGAGCGCATTGAAGATGACGGCCGAGCCGAGCCCGGCGCGGCGTTGCGCCGTGAGCCCGTGCGCGGCCAGCCGCTGTTCGATCAGCGCGGCCAGCACATATTGCTCGGTGAACGGTTTGGCGCCGATCACATAGGTGCCTTGCGTTCGGCCGTAACCGGGCAACAGCGCCGCCAACACGACCAGCAGCAGGCCGGCGCCGCCGGCCGCGATGCGCGCGCGGCTGTGCTCGGTGACGCCGCGTTCCATCAACGCCAGCAACTGGTCGACGATCAGCGCCAGCGCCGCCGCGGCGACGCAGCCGAACAGCACGAACACCCAGTTCTGCGTCTGCAAGCCGGCGAAGATATAATTGCCGAGGCTGGTCTGCCCGATCGGCGTCGACAGCGTGGCGGTGCCGATCACCCAGACCGCGGAGGTGCGGATGCCGGCCATGATCACCGGCATGGCGAGCGGCAGCTCGATGTCGCGCAGCACGCGGCCCGGCTTGGAGCCGATCACGCGTCCAGCTTCAAGCAGCGAGCGGTCGACGCCGTTGAGCCCGATCACCGTGTTGCGCAGCACCGGCAGCATCGAATAAAGCGCCAGCGCCAGCACCGAGGGCAGGAACCCGAGCGCCGAAAAACCTTTGCCGAACAGCCGCTCCGACAGCCCGGCGAGCGCCAGCAGCATCGGATAAAACAGCGCCAGCAGCGCCAGCCCCGGTATGGTCTGCACGACGCTTGCCACCGCCAGCAGCGTGCCGCGCAGCAGCGGGCGCCGGCGCGAGGCAATCGCCAGCGGCAGGCTGACGCCCAGCCCCAAGGCCAGCGCCGTGATGCTCACCAGCACGTGGCTGCCGAGGTAATCGGGCAGCCGCGCAAACGCATCGGCAAGGCGCGAGTCAGGGATCATCGCCGCGATGATGGCCGGGTTTGCAAGGCTCGGGCAAGCCGCTAGCTTGCTCAAGCGAAACCGGGGATCGGGCGGCGATGGCCGACAGCGCAGCAGCGAAATCGACGTCGGCCTCCGCCGTCGCGCTTGACGATGTCTCGATTGCCTTTCGGCTGGCCGGCGGCGGCGTCTACACCGCGGTCGAGCGCGCCACGCTGACGGTCGCCGACGGCGAATTCGTCGCCATCGTCGGGCCGACCGGCTGCGGCAAGTCTACGCTGCTAAACGTCGCCGCCGGGTTGTTGGCGCCGGCCGCCGGCCGCGTTGATGTTTTCGGCAGTCCGCTCGCCGCGCTCAACCGCCAGGCCGGCTATCTGTTCCAGGCCGACTCGCTGTTTCCGTGGAAGACCGCGCTGGAAAACGTCGCCATCGGTTTGGAGACGGCCGGCACGCCGTCCGGCCAAGCGCGTCCGCGCGCGCAAGACTGGCTCAAGCGCGTCGGCTTAAGCGCCTTCGGCGACCGCTACCCGCACATGCTCTCGGGCGGCCAGCGCAAACGCGTCGGCCTCGCGCAGGTGCTGATCCGCGATCCGAAAATCCTGCTGATGGACGAGCCATTCGGCCCGCTCGACGCACAGACCCGGCAGATCATGGGCAACCTGCTGCTCGATCTGTGGAGCGCCGACCGCAAGGCGGTGCTGTTCGTCACCCACGATCTCGAGGAGGCGATCGCACTCTCCGACCGCGTCGTCATCATGTCGGCCGGGCCGGCGGCGCGCGTCATCGGCGACTGGCGGGTGGAGCTCGCGCGCCCGCGCGACATCGGCGAAATCAAGCTCGATCACGCCTTCCACGAGCTGCACCGCGACATCTGGCATAGGCTCAAGGCCGAGGTGATCAAGGGTTATGCCATGACGGAGGGCGGGTGATGGCGCGCTCGACGCTTGTCGCATTGCAGTTCATGGTCGCCGTGATCGCGATCGTGGCGTGGTACACATTCTCGACCTATCCGGTGTTCGGCAAAATCCTGCTGCCGCCGTTTTTCTTCTCCAATCCGCTCGACGTGGCCAAGCAGATCGTCGACTGGTTCGTCTCCGGCGTGATCTGGAAACATCTGTGGGTGACGCTGGTCGAGTCGACGCTCGCCTTCGTGCTCGGCTCGTTCGGCGGCGTGCTGGTCGGCTTCTGGTTCGCGCGCCAGCCACGCACCGCCGCGGTGTTCGATCCTTACGTGAAAATGGTCAATGCACTGCCGCGCGTGGTGCTGGCGCCGATCTTCACGCTCTGGCTCGGCTTGGGGATTTGGTCGAAGGTGGCGCTCGGCGTCACGCTCGTCTTCTTCATCGTGTTCTTCAACGTCTATCAGGGCGTCAAGGAAGTCTCGCCCACGGTGCTGGCCAATGCGCGCATGCTCGGCATGAACGAGCGGCAATTAATGCGCCACGTCTATTGGCCCTCGGCACTGTCCTGGATGTTTTCCTCGCTGCACACCTCGGTCGGCTTTGCCATGGTCGGCGCGGTGGTCGGCGAGTATCTCGGCTCCGCCGCCGGCCTCGGCTATCTGATCCAGCAGGCGGAAGGCGTATTCGATGTCGCCGGCGTGTTCGCCGGCATGTTCGTGCTCGCCACTTTCGTGATCGTGATCGATACCTTGGTCACGCTGGTCGAAAAACGCCTGCTGGTGTGGCGGCCGGAGGCGAGCGAGGGCAGGCCCTAGTCAGGTCCGCAACGCTGGCCTATCGTTACCGCCGAAATGGCCTGCGCAATGGCCACCGAAAACAGGGAGGAAATCCATGCCCGCACTATTCCGGCGGCTGATCACCACGCTCGCCGCGCTGCTGCTGTCGAGCGGTTTCGCGCTCGCGCAATCGAAAGTCACGCTCGCCATCGGCGGCGCCTCGTGCCTGTGCTACCTGCCGACCATGCTGGCCCAACAGCTCGGCGAATTCGAGAAGGCCGGCGTCAATGTCGAGGTGGTGCAGTTCAAGGGCGGCTCGGAGTCGCTGAAAGCCGTGATCGGCGGCTCAGCCGACGTGGTCTCCGGCTATTTCGACCACTGCGTCAATCTTGCCGCCAAGGGCCAGCACTTGCAGGCCTTCGTGGTCTATGACCGTTTCCCCGGCTTCGCGCTGGTGGTGTCGCCCAAGCACAATGCCGAGGTGAAGTCGATCAAGGACCTCGCCAACAAGAAGATCGGCGTCAGCGCGCCCGGCTCCTCCACCGACTTCTTCCTCAAATACATCCTGAGTCAGAACGGCGTCGACCCGAACTCGGTCGGCGTGATCGGCGTCGGCCTCGGCGCTTCGGCCATCGCCGCCATGGAGCAGGGCCAGATCGACGCCGCCATCATGCTCGACCCGGCGGTCACCGTGCTTGCCAGCAAATTCAAGGACCTCAAGATCCTCAGCGATACCCGCTCCGAGAAGGACACGCTCGCCGTGTTCGGCGGTCAGTATCCGGGCGGCGCGCTCTACACCAGGGCCGATTGGATCGCTTCCCACGAGAAGGAAGTGCAGGGCATGACCAACGCGATCGTCGCCACGCTGAAATGGATTCACAGCCATTCGGCCGAGGAGATCACCGCCAAGATGCCGCCGGAGTTCACCAAGGACAAGGCGCTCTATATCGCCGCGTTGAAGAACACGATGGCGATGTATTCCGACACCGGCCGCATGGACCCGAAGGGCGCCGCCGCGGTGCTCGCGGTGTTCTCGAAGTCGTCGCCGGCGGTGGCGAAAGCCAACATCGACCTGTCGCAGACCTACACCAACAAATACGTCGACGCGGCCAACAAGAAGATGGGGATGAAGTAAGTCTTCATCGGACGCAGAGATCATAAGACGGCTACACGGCGGGGGATTTCCCCGCCGTGTCTGTTATTATCGAAGCCATGAATCTCCTCTCGATCCAATCGCACGTCGTCTACGGCCATGTCGGCAATTCGGCCGCGGTATTTCCGCTGCAGCGCATGGGCGTGGAGGTGTGGCCGATCCATACCGTGCAGTTCTCCAACCACACCGGTTACGGCGAGTGGCAGGGCCAGGTGTTCGACGCCGGCCTGATCGGCAAATTGGTCGCCGGCATCGAGCAGCGCGGGTGTTTGAGTGAATGCGACGGCGTCTTGTCGGGCTATATGGGATCGGCCGATATCGGCGCCGCCATTCTCGATGCGGTAGCGATGGTCAAGCGCGCCAATCCGTCGGCGCGCTATTGTTGCGACCCGGTGATCGGCGATGTCGGGCGCGGGGTGTTCGTGCGCGAGGGCATTGCGGAATTCATGAAGGCCAAGGCGGTGCCGGCCGCCGACATCGTCACGCCCAACCAGTTCGAGCTCGATGTTCTTACCGGCCGGGAAAGCCGCACGCTGGCCGACGCGCTGGGCGCGGTGACGGCGCTGCATGCGCTCGGGCCGCGCGTTGTGCTGGTCACCTCGCTGCATACCGAGGACACGCCGGAGGATGCCGTCGATATGCTCGCTGCCGACGACACCGGCCGTTTCCGCCTGCGCACGCCCAAGCTGCCCTTGATAGTGAACGGCGCGGGCGACGCCATTGCCGCGCTGTTTTTCGCCCACTATCTGCGTGAGAGTAAGATCGACGAGGCGCTGTCGCGCGCCGGCTCCGCCATCTTCGGCGTGCTGAGCAAAACCGCGGAAGCGGGCGCCAGCGAAATCCAGATCGTCACGGCGCAGCAGGAAATCGTCGAGCCGAGCAAGCTGTTCGAGGCGGAAGAACTATGACGATGCCGCCATGAGTGATGCGGTGTCCGTCGTCCATCTCGACCGGTTGCGGCTCGCCTTCGTGCCGCAGCCATGGGCCTTTGCCGATGAGCGGCGCGCCGAGATCGACGCCTGGTTCGCCGCCCTGCAGCGCGAACACCCGGCAATCTGGAACGGCCGCGTCCTGTTGTTGCATGAACAGTCTTTGGCGGACGGCGAGTTCGGTGGCAGCTATCTGGAAACCGACTATGCGAGTTTCGCCGCCTGGCGTCATTGGGGCAGGCCGGCGGCGGCGGCGGTATGCGATTGCTTCGGCGCGGCGGCGATCGTTGCCGCCGACGGCGCGTTGCTGCTCGGGGTCATGGGGCCGCACACGGCCAATGCAGGTCTCGTCTATTTTCCGTGCGGCACGCCCGATCCGACCGACGTCGTTGACCGGCGCGTCGATCTCGATTTCAGCGTGCGGCGCGAGCTCAAGGAGGAAACCGGGCTCGACATCGCCGAATTCATCGCCGAGCCGGGCTGGACGACGGTATTCGACCGGCCGCTGATCGCGCACATCAAGGTGCTGCGCGGCCGCGAGCGCGCCGAGACTTTACGCGCGCGTGTGCTCGAGCATCTGGCGCGCGAGCGGCAGCCGGAGCTTGCCGACATCCGCATCGTGCGCGGACCCGCCGATGTCGATCCCGCGATGCCGCGATTCGTCGCCGCCTTCCTGGCGCGCTGGTTCGCCCTGCGATAAACTGCGGCATGCAGCTTTACCATATCGCCAAACGCTTTCGCATCGACAAGCCGGACAAATTCCGCCTGGCCAAGCACGATTCCGCCGAGTGCTGCGGCCTTTCCGTCGACAAGAAAGAAGCCAAGGCTATGCTCGCCGAGGGTGTCGAGCAGCTGGCCGCTTTGCAGGAGCGTCTTTACGCCAGCGACCGCTGGTCGGTGCTGATCGTGCTGCAGGCGATGGATGCCGCCGGCAAGGACAGCATCATCAAGCACGTGATGAGCGGCATCAATCCGCAAGGCTGCGAGGTGCACGGCTTCAAGCAGCCGAGCGCGGAGGAATTGCAGCACGATTTCCTCTGGCGCGTGGCGCAGCGGTTGCCGACCAGCGGCCGCATCGGTATTTTCAACCGCTCGCATTATGAGGAAGTGCTTACCGTGCGTGTGCACAAGGAGTTTCTGGAGCGCCAGAAGCTGCCCAAGCGGCTCGTCGGCAAGGACATCTGGCAGCAGCGTTTCGACGACATCCGCGCCTTCGAGCGTCATCTCGCCCGCAACGGCACGCTGATCTTGAAATTCTTCCTCAACGTCTCGCGCGCGGAACAGCGCAAACGCTTCCTCGACCGCATCGAGCAGCCGGCCAAGCGCTGGAAGTTTTCCATGAGCGACGTCGCCGAGCGCAAGCTGTGGGACCAATACATGGCGGTCTACGAGGACATGATCCGGCACACCAGTACGCCGCAGGCGCCCTGGTTCGTGGTGCCGGCCGACCACAAATGGTTCACGCGGTTGGTGGTGGCGGGAGCGATCGTCCGGGAGCTGCAAGCGCTCGATCTCGATTTTCCGAAGGTCGAGGGCAAGGCGCTCAAAGAGCTGCGCAAGGCGGAAAAAGCGTTAAAAGCGGAAAAATCCTAAAGGTGAGCTACCAGACCAATGGAACGAGGCGGTAACGCACGCGCCGGCAATACTCCGCATAGCCCTGCAAGTTGCGTGTCAGAAAACGTTCCTCGTCGAGAATGCGCCAGACCATCACCGGGATGGTCGGCACGAGCACCAGCAGCGTCCAGTACGAGCCGAGCGCGAGCGGCGTGAAAATCATCAAAAGCAGCATGCCGACATACATCGGATGGCGGACGATACCGTATGTCCCGATCGAGACGACCGGCTGCCCGACCTCGACATTGATTGTCGCCGCCGCATAGCTGTTTTGCTTGAGCACCACGAACATGACGACGAAACTCACGACCACGGCGGCATCGGCCGTCAGCACGAGCCACGGTGGAACGCTCGACCATTGCCATTGGTAATCCAGGCCGGGAACGATCACCAGCAGCACGAAGCCAAACACAATGAGGGAGATGATGACCTTTTGAGTGGGCACCTGTTCGGCCGCGGGGCCGGCCCGCATGCGGCGTTCGACCAGCTCGGGATCGTGCTTCAAGAAATAGGCGCCGATGGCGGCGGTCGCCGCTATGAAGACGAAGCCGTAGAGCCAGCCATGCCAAAAGCCCAGCGACCCTGCCGGCGCAAACAACATGGCGGCCATAGCCAGCGCAAACAGCGCCGTCCGCCGCCAAGCCCGGCGCTTGAGATCGCCTATACTGGCGGCCATCGCATCCTCCATCCTCCAACGAACAGGCAGCTATGCTGACCTATCACGTCTAGACGCTTGATTTTGCCGCCCACTGTCCGTTACAAGCCTGCCAGCCAGTGGGCGATTAACGCGGACTTTACCTTGTTCCGCGAGCTTAACGGTCGAAGACGAGGGTACCTAAGGCAATGTCGACGCGCCAAAATATCTGCGCGATCGAGCGGGCGGCGCAAGCCGGACCCGCGGCCACCCTCATTCTGGGCACGCTCCTTCTCCTTATCCGCCCCTGAGGGCCGGCTGGGCTGTTTGCGCCTGGGCACTCCGGGGGACCTTCGGAATGAGCACCCCATTGAGCGCCCTTGAGCGGCGCATTCGACGAGAAGGATCAACGCCATGAAAGCCAAGACCCAGTCCGACAAGGACCGCGTCGTCATCTTCGATACCACATTGCGCGACGGCGAACAGTGCCCCGGCGCCACCATGACGCATGAAGAGAAGCTCGAAGTCGCCGAGCTGCTCGATCAAATGGGTGTCGATATCATCGAGGCCGGTTTCCCGATCGCCTCCGACGGCGATTTTGCGGCCGTGCATGAGATCGCCAAGCGTGCCAAGAACGCCGTGATCTGCGGCCTCTCACGCGCCGGTATCAAGGACATCGACCGCTGTGCCGAAGCCATCAAACCGGCCAAGCGCAAGCGCATCCACACCTTCATCTCCACCTCGCCGGTGCACATGAAATACAAGCTGCAGAAGGAGCCGCACGAAGTCTACGAAATGGTGATTGGGCAGGTGACGCGCGCGCGCAGCCATACCGACGACGTGGAATGGTCGGCCGAGGACGCCACCCGCACCGAAGCCGATTTCCTCTGCCGTTGCGTGGAAGCCGCCATCAATGCCGGCGCCACCACCATCAATATTCCCGACACCGTCGGCTATACGGTGCCGGAGGAATATTTCGCGCTCATCGAGATGTTGCGCCGTCGCGTGCCAAATTCCGACAGAGCGCGCTTCTCCACCCATTGCCACAACGATCTTGGCATGGCAGTGGCCAATTCGCTCGCCGGCGTGAAGGCGGGCGCGCGTCAGATCGAATGCACCGTCAACGGCATCGGCGAGCGCGCCGGCAACGCCGCGCTGGAAGAAGTCGTGATGGCGATGAAGACGCGTAACGACGTGCTGCCGTACTGGACCGGCATCGACGCCACCATGCTCACGCGCGCCTCCAAGCTGGTATCGGCGGCGACCTCGTTCCCGGTGCAGTACAACAAGGCGATCGTCGGGCGCAATGCGTTTGCGCATGAGAGCGGCATCCACCAGGACGGCATGCTCAAGAACGCGCAGACCTACGAAATCATGACGCCGGAGTCGGTCGGCGTGAAGCAGACCTCGCTGGTCATGGGCAAACATTCCGGGCGGCATGCCTTCGTGCATAAACTGGAGGAGCTCGGCTATCAATTGGCCGGCAACCAGCTCGAAGACGCCTTCGTGCGCTTCAAGGCGCTGGCCGACAAGAAAAAGCAGATCTACGACGAGGACATCGAGGCATTGGTCGACGAGGAGATTGCCACCGCGCATGATCGCATCAAACTGGTGTCGCTCACGGTGATCGCCGGCACCATGGGCCCGCAGACCGCCACGCTCACTCTCGACATCGACGGCGAGCCTGTCACCACGCAATCGACCGGCAACGGCCCGGTGGACGCCATCTTCAAGGCGATCCGCGCGCTGGTGCCGCACGAGGCGACGCTCGAACTGTTCCAGGTGCATGCGGTGACCGGCGGCACCGACGCGCAGGCGGAAGTTTCGGTGCGGCTGTCGGAGCAGGGGCGCTCGTTCACCGCCAAGGGCGCCGACCCCGACACGTTGGTCGCTTCGGCAAAAGCCTATCTCGGTGCGCTCAACAAGTTGACCAGCAAGCGTAGCAAGATGTCGGGGCTTGAAAGCCGCATCCACTCCACCGACGCCGGCTGAGCGACCGCCTACCGCGTTACTTCCATGCTGCAATGCAATGTGCCGCGCCCTTTCAAGGGTGCGGCACTATCCAAATAAGGTGCGCTGAAATGACTGTGGCCGCGGTGAAATTTGCCGCTTAAATCAGCTTGACGGCTGGCTCGGCCAATGCTGCGTATAGCACTACTTGCCGGAGTTTCCGTTTAATGCCACTGTAACCGGCTGAAAAACAATACAAAAGCCGGTTCTGGCATCATAGCCTGGAGGAAAATGCTCATGCGTAAATGGCTAATCGCGGCCGCTGCGGTCGCCATTATTGCTACGCCGGCCATCGTCAATGCCGAACCGATGGTTGTCAAATTCAGTCACGTTGTCGCTGAGAAAACTCCGAAAGGGCAGGCAGCGCTCAAGTTCAAGGAAGCGGTCGAGCGTCTGCTTCCCGGCAAAGTGAAGGTCGAGGTCTATCCGAACTCGCAATTGTTCGGCGACGCCAAGGAGATGGAAGCGCTCGCGCTCGGCGACGTGCAGTTCATCGCCACCTCGCTCGCCAAGTTCGGCAAGTTCACCAAGAAGATTCAAGTGTTCGACCTGCCGTTCATGTTCAAAGACATCGACGCGGTCGATCGCTTCCAGCACAGCAAGGAAGGTCAGGCACTCCTGCATTCGATGGAGAACCGCAACTATCTTGGCCTTGCATACTGGCACAACGGAATGTCGCAAATGTCAGCCAACAGGCCGTTGCTGTTGCCGTCCGACGCAAAGGGTCTGAAGTTCCGTATCCAGCAGTCCGATATCATTCAGGCAAGCTATGAAGACATCGGCGCTAATGTGCAGAAGCTTGCTTTCTCGGAAGTCTACCAGGCGCTGCAGGTCGGCACCGTGACGGCGCAGGAAAACACCTGGTCGAACATCTTCTCGCAGAAGTTCTACGAGGTGCAGAAAGATTTTACGGAATCGAACGGCCGCGTCATCGATTATATGGTGCTGGTCAATGCCAAGTGGTGGAATGGCTTGCCGGCCGATATCCGCGCCGGACTCAGTAAGGCGATGGAGGAAGCGACAGAGGCCAACAACGTCATCGCTAATCAGCTGAACGATGAAGCCAAGAAAAAGATTATCGCTGCGGGCACCAGCAAGATTCACCAGCTGACGCCGGAACAGCACGCCGCTTGGGTCAAGGCCATGCGTCCAGTCTGGACCAAGTTCGAAGGCGAGATCGGCAAAGATCTGATCGCCGCTGCGGTCAGGTCGAATAATCCGAAAACCCACTGACAGGCAGCTGATAGTTCTACTTGCTCGAAAAGCGGACTAATGTAACCCTAAGCGCTTGGAAAACCCGAAGAAGATGGGTTTTTGCGCCAAAATCTGGAGGAATATGTCGATGCGTAAATGGCTTCTAGCGGCGGCAGCATTCGCCGTTTTTGCGGCCCCGGTCGTGGTTTCGGCCGAGCCGATGGTTCTCAAATTCAGCCATGTCGTCGCCGAGAAAACCCCGAAAGGGCAGGCGGCGCTCAAGTTCAAGGAAGCAGCCGAGCGGCTGTTGCCCGGAAAAGTGAAGGTCGAGGTCTATCCGAACTCGCAATTGTTCGGCGACGCCAAGGAGATGGAAGCGCTCGCGCTCGGCGACGTGCAGTTCATCGCCACCTCGCTGTCTAAGTTCGACAAGTTCACCAAGAAGATTCAGGTGTTCGACCTGCCATTCCTGTTTGACGACATGGCGGCGGTCGACCGCTTCCAGGACAGCAAGGTCGGGCAGGATTTGCTGCATTCGATGGAATCGAAAAACTATCTAGGCCTTGCTTACTGGCACAACGGCCTCAAGCAGTTGTCGGCCAACAAGCCGTTGCTGACTCCAGCCGACGCCAAGGGCCTGAAGTTCCGCATTCAGCAGTCCGACATTCTCGCCGCCCAGTTCCAGGCGGTCGGCGCTACCCCGCAGAAGCTGGCCTTCTCGGAAGTCTACCAGGCGCTGCAAGTCGGCACCGTCGACGGCCAGGAAAACACCTGGTCGAACATCTTCTCGCAAAAGTTCTATGAGGTGCAAAAGCACATCACTGAATCGAACCACGGCGTGATCGATTACATGGTGCTGGTCAATGCCAAGTGGTGGAATGGTCTGCCGAAGGACGTCCAGGCCGGGCTGAAGAAGGCGATGGATGAGGCGACCCAGGTCAACAACGACACCGCCGACAAGCTCAACAGCGATGCCAAGAAGAAGATCGAGACGTCCGGTTCGACCACCATTCATCAGCTCACGGCCGCGCAGCGGCAAGCGTGGGTGAAGGCAATGAAGCCTGTGTGGGCCAAGTTCGAAGGTCAAATCGGCAAGGATCTGATCGCTGCCGCCGAGGCGGCCAACAAGCCGAAGACAAACTGAGCATTTCCGGCGGCCGCGGCTAACATCCGCGGCCGCCGTCTTTAGGGAACCGAGGGGGATTGTACGGTGTCGCTGCGGGAGGCGGTGCACCGCGTCGAGGAGGGGTTGATTGCCCTGATCCTCGGCGTGATGACGGTGCTGACATTCGTCCAAGTCGTGCTGCGCTACGGCTTTAACTCGGGCTTCATTTGGGCCCTCGAGGCGAATTTCTATTTGTTCTCCTGGCTTGTCATGATCGGCATTTCCTATTGCGTGCGGGTGCGCGCGCATATCGGCGTTGATGCCTTGGTGCGCCTGTTTTCGCCGCGCGTCCGGTTTGTCGTGGGCGTGATCGTGGTGCTGCTGGCGCTGTTCTACGCCGGTCTGATGCTCTACGGCTCGATCCAATATATCGACCGCATGATGATCATCGACGTCGAGGCCGAGGATATTCCGGTCAAACGATGGATCTTGAGCATTTGCCTGCCGCTTGGCTTCCTTACTTTGTTCTATCGTCTGCTTGAGATGGGCTGGCGCATCGTCACCGGCCAGTCGGAGGGCTACGAGCTCGCCGACGAGGCGCATGAAGCGGTCAAGGACGTCACCCACGACAATATGCCCGACTCGACGACGGTGCAGCGATGAACACGATATTCCTGTTTGTCACACTGTTGACCATGCTCGGCATCGGCCTGCCGATCGCGATGGCGCTCGGCTTGTCGTCGATCCTGACCATCCTGATTTTCGAACACGACAGTATAGCCTCGCTCACGCTCAAATTCTTCCAGACCATGGAGCAGTTCACGCTGCTGGCGATCCCGTTCTTCATCCTGGCCGGCAACTTCCTGACCACCGGCGGCGTCGCCAAGCGCATGATCAATTTTGCAATTGCGGCAGTCGGGCATCTGCCCGGCGGGCTGGCGATCGCCTCGGTGCTGGCCTGCATGTTGTTTGCCGCGGTGTCGGGCTCCTCGCCGGCGACCGTGGTGGCGATCGGCTCGATCGTGATCGCCGGCATGGTGCGGGTCGGCTATTCGCAATCCTTCGCTACCGGCGTGATCGTCAATGCCGGCACGCTCGGCATCCTGATCCCGCCCTCGATCGTGATGGTGGTGTTCGCGGCGGCGACCGAATCCTCGGTCGGCCGGCTGTTCATCGCCGGTATTATACCGGGCATTCTGTTGGGCACCGCGCTGATGCTCGCGATCTATATTGCCGCGCGCATCAAGAAACTGCCGCGCCAGCCCAAGGTGCCGTTCGGCGAGCGCATGGTGTTGTTCCTCGACGCTTTCTGGGGACTGCTGCTCATCTTCATCGTAATGGGCGGTATCTATGGCGGAGTGTTCACCCCGACCGAGGCGGCGGCGGTGGCGGCGGTCTATGCCTTTGTCGCGGCGGTGTTTATCTATCGCGACCTGCACATCAGCGACGTGCCGCGCGTGCTGCTCGATTCGGGCCGCGTGTCAGTGATGCTGATGTTCATCATTTGCAACGCCTTCCTGTTCGGCCACGTGCTGACCACCGCGCAAATTCCGCAGGACATCGCACGCCTAATCATCGATGCGCAGTTGGCGCCCTGGCAGTTTCTCCTGATCGTCAACATCATCCTTCTAGTCGCCGGCAATTTCATGGATCCCTCGGCGATCGTGCTGATCACCGCGCCGATCCTGTTCCCGACCGCGGTCAAGCTCGGCATCGACCCGATTCATCTCGGCATTGTCTATGTGGTGAATATGGAGATCGGCCTGGTGACTCCGCCGGTCGGCTTGAACCTGTTTGTCGCGTCGGGCATTACCAAGATGCCGCTGATGGAAGTGGTGCGCGCAGCCTCACCCTGGCTGATGGTGCTGCTCGGCTTCCTGGTCGTCATCACCTACATTCCGGAGATATCAACCTTCTTGCCAAATCTGCTGTTCGGAAAAGCCATTCAATAACAATTCAACTGTGACGCGCGTAAATTTTGCCTGCGTTCTTGATGAACGCCGGTACATCTACATTGCACGCGCGTAATCTCTGTCCAAACTTTAACTTGTAAAGGCGGCGCGGCATCCCCCTATTGGCATCATCGGAAATGCCTTTGGAGGAATGCCATGTGGAAGACTGTGCTTGCCGGCTCGACCGCGCTTGCGATCGCCGGTGCAACGCTTGCCTACGCGCAGCAGGGTCCCGGCGGACGCGACTTCGCGCCGCGCTGGCACCCGAGTGCGCAGGACATCAGCGCGTTCGGTGATGCGCGCATCGCGGCGATTCATGCCGGGCTCAAACTCAGCGCGGAGCAGGAAAAGAACTGGCCGGCGGTGGAAAGCGCGCTGCGCGATATCGCCAAGCAGCGTTCGGAATGGTTCACCGCGCGCGCCAGCGCCGATCGCCCGAAAGATCCGGTCGAACGGCTGACTTTGCGCGCCGACGTGATGAGCAAGCGCGGCGCCGCGCTCAAGAAGCTCGCCGACGCCGCCGGGCCGCTCTACAAGAGCCTGGACGACGCGCAGCAGCACCGCTTCGCCGTGCTGGCGCGGCTCGGTCAACGCCATTTCGGCGGCGCGCGCGGCATGCACGATCGGCGCGGCTGGATGCGTCGCGGTCCCGGTGGACCCGAGCGCGGTCCGATGCGGCCCGAGGGCGGCCCGCGGCCGCTGTAAGGCTGCGCAACGAGGTTTAGGACGCCGGCCGACGCGGCCCCCGACGCGTGCGGCTGCCGTCTCCCTAAACCGCCGGGTAAGCCCGGCGGTTTTTTGTTTGTTTACCGAGGCTTGTGACGGCCGCGCGGCTGGACTCGGCGGCATTGCTTTGCTAAGTGACGCGCGCTTGGCGGGGTTCCCCGCCGACGGCAATCCGGGCGCATAGCTCAGTTGGTAGAGCAGCTGACTCTTAATCAGCGGGTCCCAGGTTCGAGCCCTGGTGCGCCCACCATCTTGATTTTACACGATAATTTGCCTTTGGTTGAATCGGCAAATACTATCATTTCGGGCGAATTTTGGTGCGTGTCTGGTGCGTGCCGCGAATTGCCATTTTGTGCTTAGCCGACAGGCCGTCCGGGCTCAGGCATTGGCCAAGGCGAGCCCTGCTTTCACCAGCGGCCGTGGCTTCAATTCACCCCTGCCGCCGTCGTCTGCGAGTTGGTGTGTGTCGCAACGCGACATGCACGTTCGCTGCTGGCAAAAAATGGTCGCGACGTTGGCCGGGGCTTCGGAATTTCAGGAGTGTGGGTAGGACCCGTGGAGTAACGCTCAACCCAGGCCCCAAATGCCCGCACCAGCCACTTTAGACGATTCCCCGTGCTTTCCATCACGCAAGTTCCAGACTGATGGCGATCCAAATGTCGGGGGCCAGACCCATTGCTGCCGCTCAACTCGTGCTGTCGGATGCGTAGCCGTATTTCTCGACAATCGCGCGCCTTGTCGGCCGAGTGCATGATTTGGAACGGCGCGCCTTGCGTGATCTGGGTGTGGAGTTGCCCGCTCGAGCCGAAACTCAAGACGGCGTCGTGGCCGGTCTTCTGCTTGAAGGCGGCCGAGCGCGAGTCCAAGTATTTTATCCACCGCCACGGTTCTTTCTTCGCGTATCGCCGGCGGCGTCATTCCTTGGAAACCGGCGGATCGAGGTCGTCAGCCCAATTCTCTTGCGGCTTCGGATAGCGCTGCAGCAGGCGGTGCATGAGCGTGCCTACGAAGATTTCGTGACGTCGTCTCCGATGCAGCAGCGCGTGTTCAAGGTTTTGAAAAACGCAGTGGCGCCGCCAAAACCCGTGCACTTTGTACCGTTCGACACTCTGTTGAAATAGCGCCTTGCAATGTGCCTGGGCGCCAGTGTGCCGGCGCGTGCGCGACAAAAATTACAAATTGTCGGGCTCTATTCGGTTACCGGCGAGCCGTTTTGTGGAATTACTTTGGCGAATAAAATGTCGGGACATGCGCCTGTCGTTGCAATAGGCAGTTTGCTGCAATCAGCCTAACATTTATGCAGATGAACGCCGTTAGTCGCCGGCGAAGCCGAATTCCGATGGCACGCAGATTGCTGGGAACTGCGAGAGTGTATCGGGCAAGCCGGTACCAGAGTGTGCCGGGCAATCCGGCACTTATGCACGGGAGCGACAGCGATGAAAATCAGTTCAGTGTTGGTGGCGTTCACTGCGGCGACGCTGGTCTTTGCAACCGGTCCCGCCACCGCCCAAACCAACGTCAAATTTGCCCTCGATTGGAAATTCGAAGGACCCGCGGCGCCCTATTTTGTCGCAATCGATAAGGGCTACTACAAAGCGGAAGGGTTGGACGTCACGGTTGACTCCGGCCCGGGTTCGGTGGCCGGCATCGCGCGCGTCGCCGCAGGCACATATCCGCTCGGCTTCTTCGACATCAATTCGCTGGTGAAATTCCGCGACCAGAATCCCACCAAGGCGGTGGAAGCGGTGCTGATGGTCTATGACCGCCCGCCTTTCGCCATTGCCACCACGGCCAAGACCGGCATCAAGAAGCCGAAAGATCTCGAAGGCAAAATTCTCGGTGCGCCCGCGCCCGACGGCGCCTATGCGCAGTGGAAAGCATTCGTGAAGGAGAACGGCATCGACGCGTCGAAAGTGAAAATCGAGAACATCGGCTTTCCGGTGCGCGAACCGATGCTCGCCGACGGCAAGGTGGACGCCATCACCGGCTTCTCGTTCTCTATGTATTTCAATCTGCTGCAAAAGGGTCTCAAGCCGGACGATATCAAGATCTTGCTGATGTCGGATTACGGCCTCGTGCTCTACGGCAATGCAATCATGGTCAATCCGGATTACGCCAAGGAAAATCCGAAGGTCGTTGCCGGTTTCGTGCGCGCGACGATCAAAGGCATGCTCGATACCATCAAGGACCCCGACAGCGCGATCAAATCGGTGATGAAGCGCAACGAGACCGCCGATGAGAAAGTCGAGCTGGCGCGGTTGAAGATGGCGCTGCGCGACAACGTCGTCACGCCGTGGGTAAAGGCGAATGGCTTCGGCGGCGTTGATATGGCGCGGCTGGAAAAGTCGATCGAGCAGATCGGTGTAACTTACTCATTCAAGAACAAGCCGAAGGCGAGCGATATCTTCACCGACATGTACCTGCCGCCGGCGGCCCAGCGCAAACTGTGATAGTCTCCAAAAGCGGCGAGGTGACCCACGCGCCGCGCCTGGCTCCCGCCGGCTGTTGGATCGCAACGTGAATACCGCATCCGTCGACATCACTAATGTCGATCTCACCTATCAGGCGGCCAGCGGCGGTATTCTGGCCCTGCAAGGCACGACACTCAATGTCGAGCAGGGCGAGTTTGCCGCGGTGGTCGGGCCGTCCGGCTGCGGCAAGTCGTCTTTGATGAAACTCGTCACCGGCCTGCGCCCGCCTGACTGCGGCGACATCGTCATCTTCGGTAAGCCGGTGCGCGGCCCGGTCAAGATTGCCGGCATGGCATTTCAGAATCCAAATCTGCTGCCGTGGCGCAGCGTTATCGACAATGTGATGCTGCCGCTCGAAATCGTCGAGCCGCACCGGCAGCGATTGCGCAGCCATAAAGCCGAATATCGCGCTCAGGCGGCCGCGCTGCTGACGACGGTCGGCCTTAAGGGATTTGACGATCGCTACCCCTGGGAATTGTCCGGCGGCATGCAACAACGCGTTTCCATGTGCCGCGCATTGATTCACAAGCCCGCGCTGCTGATGCTCGACGAGCCGTTCGCCGCGCTCGATGCGTTCACGCGCGAAGAACTGTGGTGCGTGCTGCGCGATCTCTGGCAGGCACTGCGATTTACGGTAATCCTGGTCACCCACGATCTGCGTGAAGCGGCATTCCTCGCCGACAAAATACACGTCATGAGCGCGCGGCCGGGCCGTATCGTCGCGAGCAAGACGATCGACTTGCCGCGTCCGCGCGAGCTCGATATCTGCTTCGCTCCGCATTTCGTCGATATCGTGCACGAGTTGCGCGCCAAGATCGCCGAGGTGCGCCAAGCATGAACGATACGCTGTTGGAAAAACTGTCGCCCTGGCTGTTCACGATCGCGTTGTTCGCGCTTTGGGAAGCCTGCGTTCGGCTATTCAATATCGATCCCTTCATCCTGCCGCCGCCGTCGCAAGCCTTTGCCGCGCTGGCGCGCTACTGGCGGCCGCTGCTGCACGATTCTTTTGTGACGTTGTGGACGACGATGGCGGGCTTCGGCATCGCGGTCGCATTCGGCATCGTGCTCGGCCTGATTGTCGGCTGGTCGCGCACCATTTATCGTGGGCTCTATCCCGTGATGATCGGATTCAATTCGGTGCCCAAAGTGGCGGTGGTCCCGATCCTCATCATGTGGTTCGGCATCGGCGAAGTGCCGGCGATCCTGACCGCATTTCTCATTTCATTCTTCCCAATCGTGGTGAACGTCGCCACCGGTCTCGCCACCATGGAGCCCGAGCTGGAGGACGTGCTGCGCGCGCTCGGAGCCCGCAAGCTCGACATCATGCTTAAGGTAGGCATCCCGCGCACGCAGCCCTATCTCTTCGGTTCGCTGAAGGTGGCGATCACGCTCGCCTTTGTCGGCACGGTGGTGTCGGAGACGGTCGGCGCCAATGCCGGCCTCGGTTATCGGGTGGCGCTTGCCGGTTCGAGCTTCCAGATGCCGCTGGTATTCGCGGCCTTGCTGCTGCTCGCCGTGGAAGGCATCGCGATGTATTCGGCCTTTGCTTATGTCGAGGTCTATTTCACGCGCTGGGCGTTCCGGTCGTCGATGAGCGCCGCGGCCTGAGCTCTACCGGGTTAGTGCTTGCGCCGATCTGGGTATCGAGCGGCCGCCGCCGAGTCATCTCGAATAATGAGTTCACAGTCTGCCGTTCATTAGCTTATGGTGGACGCTTTCTTGGCCAGAGGCCGCATTGGCGGTCGAGCAGGCGATGACAACAAGCGTGATCCGCGGAGGCACGGTCGTAACGGCGCAGGGACGCCGGCGCGCCGACGTGCTCGTGCGCGACGGGCGCATCGCGACGATTGGCGTGGCGGTCGAGACGCCGGCCGGTGCCGAAATTATCGATGCCGACGGCTGCTACGTGATGCCGGGCGGGGTCGATCCGCATACCCACATGCAACTGCCGATGATGGGCACGGTGGTGGCGGACGACTTCTTCACCGGCACCGCGGCGGGGGTGGCCGGCGGCACGACTACGATCCTCGATTTCGTTGGACCCGAGCCGGGGGAACCGCCGTTGGAAGCGCTGGCTGTCTGGCGCGATCGCGCAGCCAAGTCAGCGATCGACTACGGCTTCCACATGACGGTGTCCTGGTGGGGCGAGGCGTTTTCCGACGCCATGGCGGCGATCGTCAACGAGCACGGCATCGCCAGCTTCAAGTTTTTCCTCGCCTACAAAGGCCGCCTGATGCTGCCGGACGAAGACCTGCTCGCCGGCTTCAGCCGCTGCCGCGAACTCGGCGCGCTGGTTCAGGTACACGCCGAGAACGGCGAAATGATCGCTTATCTGCAACAGAAAATGTTGGCCGACGGTGTCACCTCGCCACTCGGGCATGTGCTCTCGCGCCCTTCGCAATGCGAGGGCGAGGCGACATTGCGCGCCGTCACCATGGCGGAGATCCTCGATGTGCCGCTCTATGTCGTGCATGTCTCGGCGGCAGAGGCCGCCGAGGCTATCGGCCGCGCTAGGCAGCGCGGCGCGAAAGTGATCGGCGAGACTTTGCCGGGATTTCTCGCCATCGACGACTTCGGTCTATCGCGCAGAGGATTTCGACGTCGCCGCCGGCCACGTGATGAGCCCGCCCTATCGGCCGAAAGCGCACCAGGAAGCGATCTGGCGGGCGGTGGAGGCCGGCACACTCAGCACCACAGGCACCGATCACTGCTGTTTCACAAAGGCGCAAAAACGCCTCGGCCGCGACAACTTCACCAAAATTCCCAACGGTTGCGGCGGGATTGAGGAGCGGCTGCATGTGCTTTGGCATCTCGGTGTCAACAACGGGCACCTGACACCGGAGCAGTTTGTCGCACTCACCTCGACCAATGCCGCCATGGCGTTCAACCTGTGGCCGCGCAAAGGCTCGCTGGAAGCCGGCGCCGACGCCGACCTCATCGTGCTCGATCCGGAACGGAGCAAGACGCTGTCGGCGGCGACCCAGCACCAGAACACGGACTTCTCTGTGTGGGAGGGGATGCAGGTCAAAGGCGTGGTCGTGCATACCTTGGCGTGCGGACGCCATGTCTGGGCGAACGGCGATTTGCGCGCCGAGCCGGGGGCGGGGCGCTATCTGCCGCGCAAGCCATTTGGGCCGGCCTACGAAGGCCAGGTGTAAGGCCTTCGCCTCACGCCGCTTTGAGCGGACTGGTCAGGATACGCCCGGGAAACGAAGTCGGCGCGATCAAAGTTCCGTGGTCGAGCACGAGATTGCCGTGCACCCACACCATGTCGATGCCGGTCGGCCGTGCCAGCGGTTCCAGGTAGTCGTTGCGCTCGGCCACGGTGTCGGGGTCGAACAGCACCAGCGAGGCGTCGGCGCCAATCGTCAGCGTCGGATCCGGCAGGTTGAGAAAACGGCACGGCAGTGTCGCTATGCGCCAGATCATCTGGGCGAGCGGGATAGCCATCTCGCGGCCCATGCGCAGCGCCTTGGGGAAGGCGCCGATCGCACGCGGATGCGGCTTTTGTCCCGGCCCGGGCATCAGACCATCGGTGCAAATCGCCATGGTCGGCCGGCGGAAGAAACGCTCGACCGTCGCGTCGTTGCCGTAATGGGTGATGATGGCGATCTCGCCGTCGTTTGCGGCGAAGAAATCGAACACGGCGTCAAAGGCCGCGTCTCCTTCCGGTTCGGGAATGCCGGCCGCGCGCACGACGTCGGAAAGCCGTGCGCCGAGATGAGCATCGCCGACGCCCGGCTTTACGCCAGCGATCTGGATGCCCTGCAAGCCGCCGCAGAAGGCGATGAAATTGTCCCAGCTCTTGGTGTCGTGCCGCATCTTGTCGGCCATGGCGCGCCGCACGGTCGGGTCGCTCAGCCGCGCCAGAAATTCAGCGCGCGAGCCGGCGCGCATTTCCGGCGGAAAAATCGCGTCGCCGGTGGTCGAGCCGGCAGTGTAGGGATACATGTTTTCCATGGTGGGGATGAGCGAACTCGCATCGGCGAGAATGCTCTCCATCCGCGTCATGGCGGTGTAATTACGCGCGCCGGCAATCTTGGAATGTTCGTTGCAGTAGCCGCCGCCGCCGTCGACCGAGGCCTCCACCACCTCCTTGAGGCTGGCGACGATGTTGTCGCTTTCCGAGCGCAAATGCGGAAACAGCGCGCCCGGCTTTACGTCGTTGAAGGCGCGCACCAGCGCGGTGATTTCGCGCTGGTCGCAGTAGACCGCCGGATTGTAAACGAGCCCGGTGGAGAGCCCGAGGGTGAGTCCAGCCTCGCGCCGTACCACCTCCTGCATGGCGGCGATTTCGGAATTGGCTGGCGACGCGGGCAAGATTCTCCATCACGACGCGGCGCACCGCCGAGTGGCCGAGATAGATGCCCATGTCGGTGACCGAGCGGCCGCGATGCCAGGCGAGGAATTCGGCAACCGAACTCCATGTCCATTCGCCGTCGATGGCGCCGTCGAGCGGCTTGAGCTGCGCGGCGTATTGCGAACGCTGGCGCTCGACCACGGGCGCGGGCGACAGCCCGTCGACGCCGCAGATGCGCTTGGTGACGCCGCCGAGGATGGCGAGTTCGCAACTGCGCGGAAGTCCGTGATCGGTGAGAGCGGTGCCGCCCAGCGCGCCGTGATTGTGGGTGTCGACGAAGCCCGGCGCCAGCGCGCGGCCGGCGGCATCCACCCGCCGGTCGGCGGTCTCGGCATCGCTCGGCGGAACGTCGCCCAGGCGAACGATGACGTCATCCTCGATCAGGACGTCGCCGGAATAAGGCGGCGTATAGCCGTCGCCATTGACGATGCGCGCATTGCGGATGAGCTGGCGCATCAATCCGCCAATTCAAGCATGAGGCGCAGCAGCACGTCCGCTCCGGCGGCGAGATCGGCCGGGGCGGTGTATTCCTCGACATTGTGGCTGATGCCGCCGACGCTCGGCACGAAAATCATGCAGGCTGGGCAGACCGCCGCCATGATCTGGGCGTCGTGGCCGGCGCCGCTCGGCAGCCGCTTCACCGCTAGGCCGAAATCTTTTGCGATCGCCTCGACGCGGCCGACCAGTTGCGGAGCAAACGCGACCGGCGCGAAGCGGGCCAGTGATCGTCGCATCAGGCCGACGCCCTCCGCCGCCGCCGTCTGCTCGGCGAATTCGAATACTCGGCGCTCGGCCTCCTTGAGGCGATTGTCATCGGTATTGCGCAGGTCGACTGTCATTACGACGTGGTTGGGAACCACATTGACGAGGTTGGGTGCGACCGTCAGTGCGCCGACCGTGGCGACCTGATAACCGCCGAGTTCTTGCGCCACTTTGCGCGCGCGCACAGCGATCTCGGCGGCGACGTAGCCGGCATCCTTGCGCATGCGCATGGGCGTGGTGCCGGCATGGTTCGATTGGCCGGTGAGGGTAAATTCGCTCCACGAGATTCCCTGCACGCCCTCGACCGCGCCGATGCGGAAACCCTCAGCTTCCAGCACAGGGCCTTGCTCGACATGCAGCTCGATATAGGCGTGAGCATAAGGACGGCCGACCGGCTCGGGACCGGCATAGCCGATACGCGTGAGCTCATCGCCCGCGGTCGGCCCGTCGATGCCCTTGGTGTTGAGCGCATCTGCCAGCGCCAGCTCGCCGGTATAGACCAGGCTGCCGAACATGTCGGGCTGGAAGCGCGAGCCCTCCTCGTTGGTGAAGAAGGCGACCGCCACCGGCCGCTGGGTGGAGATATCGGCATCGTTAAGGGTAGCGACCACCTCGAGCCCGGCGAGAACGCCGAGGGTGCCGTCATAACGGCCACCGGTGCGGACGGTGTCGATATGGCTGCCGGTCATCACAGGGGGCCCGTCCTTGCGCCCCGCGCGCACGCCGACCACATTGCCGATGGCGTCGATTTTCACCGTCAGCCCGAGCTCGCGCATCCAGCCGATAACAAGGTCGCGGCCGGCACGGTCCTCGTCGCTCAGCGCCAGCCGGCAGACGCCGTCGCCGGCAATACGCCCGATTTGCGCCAATTCCTCGAGCCGCCGGCAAAGGCGGTCGCCACTGATACGTAGATTGTCCTGCATGACGCCGTTTCCCGGCCCGGGGGGTCCATTCCATGGGCTCCAAACGAGTATGAAACATAAATTTCTTCATTGCAAGTAGATGAAACATATGTTTCATAAGCAACATGGTCACACTCGTCCACCGAATCCGCGACGCCTATGATGCCTTGCCGGTCGGCGAGCGAAAGCTGGCGGAGCTGATCCTGGAGATGCGCGGCGACCTTGCGGCCTATTCGGCGACCGAATTGGCGTCCCGCGCCGGCGTATCCAAGGCGACCGGCGCCCGGCTGGTGCGCCGGCTCGGCTATGGCGGTTTCCACGAGATGCGCCAGCAGGCGCGCAACAGTTTTCAAAACGGCTCGCCGCTTGCCGAGCTGTCCAGCAGGCAGGGTCTCGAGGGAACGCTGGCCCAGCATCTCGGCCACGACATCGCCTGCCTCACGCGCACTATCGAGACAATCCCTGCCGCGCACGCGCAAACCGCCGTGGACATCCTCGCGCGCGCGCAACGCGTGATCGTGGTCGGTTTCCGCAACAGCTATCCGCTCGCCTTCTACGCGCGCGAACTGCTGGTGCAGGTGCGCCAGCAGGTCGTGCTGCTGCCGATTTCCGGCCAAACCGTGTCCGAAGAATTGTCCGATCTCGAACCGGACGACGCCATCCTGGCGTTCGGCTTCCGCCGGCGGCCGCCCGCGCTGCGCCGGATTCTCAGCATTGCCGCCGTCGCCAAAGCGCGGACCGTTTTGCTGGGCGATTCCTCGCTCGGGGAGATGGGCAAAACGGTCGATGTCGTGGTCAGGTGTTTCAGCCGCGGGGCGCGCCTTTTCGATTCCTATGTCGCCGCCATGAGCCTGGTGAACTACCTCGGTTCGGGCGTTGCAGCGGCGCTCGGTCAACCGGCGCAAGAGCGTTTGCGACGCATCGAGTTGTTGCATGACGAATTCAAAGATCTAGAGCCCTTTTGAGGTAGTGGCGCGATGAAACCGATTTCCTTCAATCTCAACGGAACCGCACAGGAGGTCCAGGTAGAGCCGGACCACACTTTGCTCGAAGTATTGCGCGGGACGTTCAAGATCAAATCGGTGAAAGACGCCTGCTCGCCGCAAGGCTTGTGCGGCTGCTGCCTCACGCTGATCGACGGCCAGCCGAAGAACGCCTGCATGGTGAAAGCCGACAAGGTCCAGGGTCGCGCGATCGTCACGCTCGAAGGCGTCTCCGACAACGAGCGCAAGCTTTATGCCGACGCGTTCCAGGCCGCTGCCGGCCTGCAATGCGGCTTCTGCACGCCGGGCATCGTGCTGCGCACCAAGTGGCTGACCGACCAGAACCGCACGCTGTCGCGCGCAGAGATCGCGCGTGCCATCGATGGACATCTATGCCGCTGTACCGGCTATACCAAAATTATCGATGCGATCGAGCTGATCCACGCCGCCAAACGTAATGGCAGCGCTTTGCCGACGCCGGTGCTGGATGGCCGCGTCGGCCAGCGGCTGCAGCGCTACCAGGGCGCCGAACTGGCGCTCGGCACGCGGCCTTTTGTTGCCGATATCGACGCGCCCGGCCTGCTGCATGGCGCGGTCGTCCTCTCGCGTCATGCCCGCGCGCTGGTGAAGAAAATCGATGTAACCAAGGCGCTGGCCTTGCCCGGCGTGGTCAAGGTCGCGACCGCAGCCGACGTGCCCGGCCAGCGCTGGGTCGGTCTCATCCACAAGGACTGGCCGTGCTTCGTCGCCGAAGGCGAGGAGGTGCGTACCGTCGCCGACGTTCTGGCGGTGGTCGCGGCCGATACGCCGCGCAACGCGCGCGCGGCCGCCAAGCTGGTCGAAGTCGAATATGAGGTGCGGCCCGCCATGGTCGACCCGGCCGAGGCCATCAAGCCGGGGGCGCCGCAAGTCAATCCCAAGCACGATAATGTGCTGCAGGTAACGCGCGTCGCGCGCGGCGACGTTGACGCCGTGCTCGCGGCTTCCGCGCATGTGGTGTCCGGTACCTGGCGCACGCAGCGCATTGAGCAACTCTATCTCGAGCCGGAATCCATGCTGGCCGTGCCGCAGCCCGACGGCCGGCTGCATCTCTACAGCCAAGGCCAGGGCATTTTCGACGACCGCGCGCAGGTGGCGTCGGTGCTCGGCATTCCGGAAATGCAGCTCTTTGTCGAACTGGTGCCGAACGGCGGCGCTTTCGGCGGGCGCGAGGACATGACCATCCAGGCGCAGACCGCGCTGCTCGCGCATCTCACCAGGCGGCCGGTGCGCATCACGCTGAGCCGCGAAGAATCGATCCGCATGCACACCAAACGGCATCCGATCACAATGGATTATACGGTCGGCTGCGACACCGAAGGCCGGCTGACCGCAGTCAAGGCCTCGCTGCTCGGCGACTCCGGCGCCTACGCCTCGGTCGGCGGCAAGGTGCTGGAGCGCGCCGCAGGCCACGCTTGCGGGCCGTACCGCGTGCCCGCGGTCGCTATCGAATCGACCGCGGCCTACACCAACAATCCGCCCTGCGGTGCCATGCGTGGCTTCGGCGTCAACCAGACGAGCTTCGCGATCGAGGGCTGCATGGATCTGCTCGCCGCCAAAGTCGGCATCGACGGCTGGGAGATACGCCGGCGCAATGTGCTGCGCACCGGCGACGTGTTCACCACCGGCCAGGTCCTGGAGAAGGGCGTCGGCGTCGAACAAACATTGTTGGCGGTGAAGGACGCCTACTACGCCGCGCGGGCGGCAGGGCGGTCGGTCGGCGTTGCTTGCGGCGTGAAGAACTCTGGCCTCGGTAATGGCGTTATCGAGTACGGCAAATGCTGTCTTGCCGTCGAACCGGATGGCACTATCGCGCTGCACACCGGTTTTACAGAGATGGGGCAAGGCCTGCTCACGGTGCTGATCCAATGCGCCGTGGAAGCGAGTGGCCTGCCGGCGAGCGTCTTTCGGCCGAAGGTCAACACGCGCTTCGAACTCGGCGCCGGACAGACCACTGGCTCGCGCGCAACGCTGCTCGCCGGTCGCGCCGCCGCCGAAGCCGCGGCCAAGCTCAAGGCCGATCTCGCTAAGGGGCTCACTCTCGCCGATCTGGTTGGCCGCAGTTACGCGGGCGAGGTAAAAATCGACGACACCACGGCGCTTGGCGCCACGAAAGACGGCAGGATCAAGACCCACACCGCGTTCGGCTGGGCGACCCAAATGGTGGTGCTCGACGCGAACGGCGCGGTCGCCCGCGTGATCGCTGCGCATGATGTTGGCCGCGCGATCAATCCGCAACAATGCGAGGCGCAGTTGCAAGGTTCGGTGCACATGGGACTCGGCTACGCGCTCACCGAGGAACTTCCCTGCCGCGACGGTGTGCCGGTTACATTCGATATGCGCAATATCGGCGTGCTGCGCGCCCAGCACATGCCGGAGGTCGAGGTCATTCTGGTTGAGGAGCCCGAGCCGGAAGGTCCGTTCGGGGCCAAAGGCATCGGCGAGATTGGCTTGGTGCCGACTGCCGGCGCGGTCGCCGCTGCACTTGAGGCATTCGACGGCAAACGCCGTATGACCTTGCCGATGAAGGATTCGCCTGCCGCGCGCGCCATCAATGTTGGCCGCATCCCCGACGCCGACCGTGACCAATGGCATTGACGCAACCACTCCTGATCGGCCCCGACCGCCACGGGCGCCGTGTCGCTGTGGCGGACGGGCTCGTCGTCGTCTCTCCACCCAAAGGTGCGGCCGTACTCTCTTGCGCCGACGGCGAGATTTCCGCCGGCACGGTGTGCGCCCATACCCATCTCTACAGCGGGCTGGCGCGCTACGGTATGCCGGCAGCCACGCCAGCGCCGGAAAACTTTTTGCAAATTCTCGATCGGGTGTGGTGGCGGCTCGATCGCGCCCTCGATGGCGAGACACTGCGCGCCTCGGCACAGGACTATGTGGCGCGCGCGCTACTCGCAGGTACGACCGCGCTCGTCGATCACCACGAATCGCCCAATCTGATCGAAGGCTCGCTCGCCATTCTCGCCGACGTTTGCGAGGGGCTCGGCATGCGCGCGCTTCTCTGCTACGGCGCGACCGAACGTAATTTCGGCCGCGCCGAAGCCGAACGCGGCCTGGCCGAATGCCGCAACATAACCGCGTCGTCGCTGGTTCGCGGCATGGTCGGGCTGCATGCGAGCTTCACCGTTTCCGACGACACGATCCGCGCGGCCGGAGAGCTTGCGCGCGAACTCGGCACCATCGTCCACGTGCACGTCGCTGAGGATTTGGCCGATGTCGAGGACGCGCGCTCGCGCGGCTACGACGGCCCGCTGGAACGCCTTGCGGCGCTCGGCGCGCTGGTTCCCGGTTCGATCCTAGCGCACGGAGTACAGCTGAGCCGCGCGCAGGTGGAGCAGGCGGACGCGGCATCCTGCTGGTTGGTGCAAAACCCGCGCTCGAACGAAGGCAACAATGTCGGCTATGCCGCGAACCTGCGCTATGCGTCACGCGTCGCGCTCGGCACCGACGGCTGGAACGGCGATATGGCGGAGGAAGAGGCCGCGTTGCGGCGCCTTGCCAAGGTCAAAGGCGACGCGTGCGCGGCTGGCCGTTTGGCGGCTGGCCAGGCCTTGATTGCAGAACGATTTTCCGTGCCGCCGCAGCCACTTAGCGCCGGTGCGCTGGGCGACCTCGTCGTGCGGGAAAACGGCCATTTGCGCCATGTCATAGTCGGCGGCCGCATCGTGGTCGAAAACGGCCGCCTGACCGGCGGCGACATGAATGTGATCGCAACCGGTGCGCAGAAACATGCCGCCGCGCTTTGGAAGCGCATGGCGGCATTGTGATGAAGGACAAAAGGAACAGCCATGGCGCGTCTCGGACTTGAACGCACCGTCGTCGATGCGGCGGTACTCGAACGGACAGCCGCGCGCCTGGGTCAAGCCGGCGTTGTGCTGCCCACGATCGCACAGCTAAAAGATCCCTCGTCGATTCCCGCCGCCATCCGCGCCGGGCTCGCCGATGTCGATCCCGATAGCCCAAACCCGCTCAATCTTTTCCGCGTGCACTGGTTCAACGGCGCCGACCGCAAAGAACTCGCTACGCTGCCCGATTATCTGGAAGCGCCGCCCGAATTGACCGGCGTAAAGGCGCGCATCGTGCTGGCGCTCGGCAACCGCTTTCCGATGATCGGCGCGCACAAAGTTTTGCCCGCTTATGGTTGTCTGGTGCCGCGATTGGTGACCGGGCAGTTCGATCCGGCGCGCGACCGCGCTGTATGGCCGTCCACAGGTAACTACTGCCGCGGCGGCGTCGCCATTTCGCGCATCCTCGGTTGCCGCGGCATCGCCGTGCTGCCGGAGAACATGAGCCGCGAGCGCTTCGACTGGCTCGACCGCTGGGTCGGCAGTCCTTCCGATATCGTTCGCACGCCGGGTTCGGAAAGCAACGTCAAGGAAATCTATGACACCTGCGCCGCGCTCGACCGCGAGCCCACCAACATCATTTTCAACCAATTCTGCGAGTTCGGAAATTATCTGATTCATCGCGTGTGCACCGGTGCCGCGATGGAAAAGCTGTTCGGCGCGCTGGCGCAAGGACGGCGGGGAACTAAGCTCGCCGCTTTCGTTTCGGCCTCGGGATCGAGCGGTACGCTCGCCGCCGGCGATCACCTCAAGGAGAAGTTCGGCGCGCGCATCGTTGCGGTCGAAGCGGTCGAGTGCCCGACGCTGCTTTATAACGGCTTCGGCGAGCACAATATCCAGGGTATCGGCGACAAGCATGTTCCCTATATCCACAACGTGATGAACACCGACGTGGTGACTGGCGTCAGCGACCAGGCGACCGACACGCTGATGGTGCTGTTCAACACCGAGGTCGGACGCAAATACCTGATCGAGCGCCGCGGCATCGATGCCGGGCTCGTCGCCCAGCTCGCCAATCTCGGCTTGTCGTCCCTGTGCAACATGCTGGCTGCGATTAAGACCGCGAAATACTTCGATCTTGGCGCGGACGACGTGATCCTCACCGTCGCGACCGATGGCGCCGCCATGTATGGCAGCGAGATCGATAAGGCAATCGTGCGTTATTTCGGCAACCGTTTCGATGCGGTAGCGGCCGGCGAGACCTGGGGCCGCGCGCTGGCCGGCGCCACCACCGATCATCTCCTGGAAGCGACGCAGATCGATCGCCGCCGCATGTTCAATCTCGGCTATTTTACCTGGGTGGAACAGCAGGGCGTGTCGCTTGAGGAGTTTTCCGCGCGCGCCAAGCAGTCGTTCTGGGACGGGCTGCTCGATCTGGTCCCGGCCTGGGACGCGCTGATCGCCAAGGTCAATTCGAGAAGCGGCGCTGGTAAGAAGCACGGCCTGTGAGTGCGGCGATGCAGTTTCACTGTCACGGTTGCGGCGCGACGGTCGACGCCGCCCATGCGTTGCCGTTCCGTTGCCCTAACGCGGGCGCGGGCGACGACGTCGACCATGTGCTGGCCGCCGCACCGTCCGAGGCGCCATTTCCGCGCGGCAGCGAGCCGAATCCGTTCCTGCGCTATCGCACGCTGCTGTCGCCTTACCGGCTGGCGCGCGCGACGGGACTGACCGAGGCGGCGTGGACGGAGATCGTGGAAGGACTTGACGCCGCATTGGTCGCAGTCGACGGGCAGGGCTTCCGCATTACGCCAATGGTCGAGCAGAAAGCTCTGGCGGCGGCGCTGGAGTTGGCGGGCCCGCTGTGGGTCAAGGACGAGACCAGGAATGTTTCTGGCTCGCACAAAGCGCGCCACCTCATGGGGGTGATGCTGTACCTACGGGTTCTGCAACTCGCCAACCTGCCTGCCGGTGACGGCTTGCGCGCGCGCCGCCTCGCCATCGCCTCCTGCGGCAATGCCGCGCTCGCCGCGGCGGTGATCGCACGCGCAGCCGACTGGCCGCTCGATGTATTCATTCCGCCGGACGCCGACGCACAAGTGAAGCGGTCGCTGCTGGGTCTCGGGGCGCACATCACCGTGTGCGAGCGCCGTTCCGGCGAAACCGGCGATCCGTGCATGCTGCGTTTTCGCGCGGCGGTGGCGGAAGGCGCCATTCCGTTCAGCGTGCAGGGGACCGACAACGGCCTTGCGGTCGAAGGCGCGCGCACCCTTGCCTTCGAGATGGCGGAAAAATTTGGCCGCCTCGGCGGCGCTCCGGAATCGCTGTTTGTACAAGTGGGGGGTGGCGCGCTCGCAAGTGCGCTGGCGCAGGGCTTCGAAATCGCCACGCGATTGGGTGTTGTGAAGAAACGACCGAAACTCATCGCGGTGCAGCCCGCGGGCTGTGCGCCGCTGGCGCGCGCGTGGAACAAGTTGGATGGCTTCGATCTTGCGGAAGCTGCGCGCCATCGCTCGCATTTCATGTGGGCCTGGGAAACGACGCCGAAAAGCCTCGCCTCCGGTATTCTCGACGACGAGACCTACGATTGGTGGGCGGTCGCCGAGGGCATGCGGGCTAGTGGCGGGCAACCCGTCGTGGTGGACGAGGATGCCGTCACGCGGGCGTGCAAACTCGCGCAGGCGCATACCGGGATTCATGTGTCGGCGACGGGCACGGCCGGGCTTGCCGGCCTCGCCGGCATGTCTGGTTCGCCCGGATCGGTCGGGGTGATTTTTTCGGGGGTCGAACGGTAGTGTTCCATTAGAACGAGCGAACGCCCTCACTGGCCCGGAATATGCATCGATTTGATGTGCATCAGTTTTTGGAGTTGGAGTGCTGATAAACGAAAATCCTCGGGTCGATCGATCCTGCGGAGTTGCGTGCAGTGCTGATGCGGTATGTCCCGGCTGGCGAACATGACTGAGCTAACCCCGGTTCCCTTTGGTCTGTTGGCGACCCGCTTGTTCCGCGAGCTCGAGCGGAAAAAAGCGGCCTTCGATTTGCCGGTGGCGCGCTTTTTCCAAGGTGCGAATGTCGACCTGTCGCGCAATGTGCACGGCCGGCGCGCGTCGACCCCGTTTGGCCCCGCCGCCGGGCCTCATACTCAACTCGCGCAAAATATCGTGCTGTCATGGCTCGCCGGCGGCCGGGTGATCGAGCTCAAGACGGTGCAGATCAAGGACGATCTCGTCATCCCGCGCCCTTGCATCGACATGCAGACCATCGGCTTCAACGTCGAATGGTCGCAAGAGCTCACGCTCGAACAGTCGCTCGAGGAATACGTCAAAGCCTCGATGTTGATAGACATGCTCAAGGCGTCCGGATGGGCGCCGGCATACGCCGACACCGTGTTCGACATGAGCGTCGGCTACGATCTCGCCGGTATCCGCTCCGCGCGCGTGCGTGACTTCATGGCCGGCTTGATGGATGCGACGGCCGTCGTCGCCCGGCTGCACGAGCAGATCCCGCCGTCGCTCGTCCATCTGCGCGACACGCCGTTCGTGACCCGCATTTCCGACACCATCACCCTCTCCACGTTCCACGGCTGCCCGCCGCAGGAGATTGAGGCCATCGCCGCTTTCCTGCTGCAGGAGGTCGGGCTGCACGTCGTGGTCAAGCTCAATCCGACGCTGCTCGGCGGCGCGCAAGTGATGGAAATTCTGCACGAGCGGCTGGGTTACCGCGAACTCAAGGTGCCGGCTGCCGCTTTCGATAAGGACGCTGCCTGGGAGCAGGTGACGGGCTTTGTCGACCGCCTCGGCACCCTGGCGCATTCGCTCGGCCGCGGCTTCGGCGTCAAATTTTCCAACACCCTTTTGGTCGACAATTACAAGAGCTTTTTCCCCGCGAGCGAGAAGGCGATGTATCTTTCCGGGCCGCCGCTGCACGTTCTGGCGATGCTGTTGGTGCGCCGCTTCCGCCAAATATTCGGCGACCGCTTTCCGATCTCGTTCTCCGGCGGCATTGATGCCGGCAATTTCGCCGACGCCGTGGCGCTCGGGCTGCAGCCGGTCAGCGTGTGCTCTGATCTGTTGAAGAGCGGCGCCTATTCAGGCTACGCACGCGGCGCACGCTATCTGGTCAATCTGGTCAAGCGGATGAACGCCGCAGGCGCTGCCGATATCGACCAATTCGTCATCAAAGCCTACGGCCATGGGCAGGCCGCGCTTGACGGTCTCGCGCTGCCGGCGGCGCGCGCGCAGGCCTGCCGCGCCGCGCTCGCGCAAGGCGGAGATCTTCGCGCCGCCGCGGGCGAGGCGTTCGGCGGCTGGGTTTCGGCGGCGGGTCTGCTCAATACCGAGACATATGTCGTGCGGATGCTGTCGGATCCGCGTTATGGCGCCGCCGGCAACGCCACGCCGCCGAAGAAAATGGGCACCCGGCTCTCATTGTTCGATTGTATGACCTGCGACAAGTGCATTCCCGTTTGTCCCAATGACGCTAACTTCGTCCTGGCGATCCCCAAGGGAAGGCTGCCGATCGAGCGCCTGGTGAAAAACGGCGCGGGCTGGAAAATCGAGACGGCGGGTGAGATCGCGCACGACAAGCCGTGGCAAATCGGCGTGTTCGCCGACGCCTGTAACGAGTGCGGAAACTGCGACGTGTTCTGTCCCGAGGACGGCGCGCCCTATCTCAGCAAGCCGCTGTTCTTCGGCAGCGTCGCCGCCTGGGCGGATACGCCCGAGCGCGATGGCTTCGCCTTCGAGTTCAGGCGACGCGCAACGCTTGCACGGCCGCATGAACGGGCGGACGGTGTCGGTCGAAGGAATTGGCGACAAGTTGCGTTATCGCGGTGACGGGTTCGACCTCAGTCTCGACCTCTCCGATCCCGCCGGCACCGCCGCGGGGGTTAGCGATGGCCCGGTCGATCTTACGCCGCTCAAAATCATGCAACTCATGCGAACTGCCGTCACCGCTCCGGATGCCGTCAATTTTGTTAGTGCGGCGCTCGCCGAGCGTGCCACAAATCAATAAGAACGCGAGGCTCCTGCCATGGCTTACATGATCGATCCCAACTTATGCACCTCTTGCGGGGCATGCGAACTGGAATGTCCAAATTCGGCTATCGCAATGGCGGGCATCGTCTACGCGATCGATCCATCGAAGTGCCAGGAATGCAAGGGCAAGTATGACGCCCCGCAATGCGCCCACGTATGCCCGGTCCCGGACACCTGCGTGCCGATGAAATAGACTGCCGCGAAGAGTCCGGCCGAGCTTCGGAATCAGGTGTGATCCGAAGCCTTCGCCACGCTGGCCGCGTCAGCGCTGCCGGCGCCGCGTGATCCTGCTCCGTTGAAATAGGCGTTCAACAATACCGCAGTGATAGCGGCGAGCACGATGCCGGAATTCAGCAGCGGCTCGAGTTCTTTCGGAAACTTCGAGAAGAAAGTCGGCGCGACCAGAGGGATCATGCCGAACCCGACCGAGATTGCGACAATAAACAGGTTGTTGCGGTTCGTCTTATAGTCGACCGTGGCCAGAATTCGAATTCCGGTCGCAAGCACCATCCCGAACATGACGATGCCGGCGCCGCCAAGCACGAACAACGGTACTGCGGTGACCAGCGCGCCGAGCTTTGGGATCAGACCGAGAATCAGCAGCATGATCCCGCCCACCGCGGTCACCCAGCGGCTCTTGATGCCGGTCACGCCGACCAGCCCGACATTCTGTGAGAACGACGTATAGGGGAAGGTATTGAAGATGCCGCCGATGAGCGTGCCCAGGCCGTCAGTCAAAAGACCTCGCGTCAGGTCGCTCTTTTCGATCTTGCGGTCGGTCATTTCACCGACCGCGAGGAACATGCCGGTCGAATTCGACCATGACCACGAGCATGACAAGGCACATCGTAACCACGGCGAAAAAACCGAACTTCGGCGTGGCAAGCTGGAAAGGATAAACGATGTCCAGCCATGCAGCATCGTGCAAAGTTGCGAAGCTGACCTTTCCGATAAACCACGACAGAATGAACCCAAGAATGATGCCGATCAGCACCGCTATGTTGACGATAAAACCCTTGGCAAATTTTGCGATGAGCAGAATGACGATCAACACAAAGGCCGCGACGGTGAGATTGACCGGATCGCCGTAACCGGGAAGGCTGGGAACCGCTGCTCCCGCGGCCCAGTTAATGCCAATACGCATCAATGAAATGCCAATGACGGCAATGATCGTTCCGGTGACGACCGGCGGAAAATAGCGCAGCAGCGAACTCATAAACGGCGCGACAATGAGGCCGAAGATGCCGGCGGCGATGACGGAGCCAAAGATGCCGCCGAGGCCGAGTTCGGGATTGTTGGCCATAGCAAGCATTGGCGCGACTGAGGCGAAAGTCACACCCATCATGATCGGTAGGCGGATTCCGAATGGTCCGATGCCAATCGACTGAATAATCGTGACGATGCCGCAGGCAAACAAATCGGCGTTGACGAGAATCGCGACCTGTTGCGGCGGCAGTTTCAAAGCGCGGCCGATGATCAGCGGTACCGCGATGGCGCCCGCATACATCACAAGCACATGCTGCAGTCCGAGCGGTATGAGCTCGGCGAGCGGCAGTCGTTCGTCAACCGGATGAGTGGAATTTGCCATGGAAGCCCCCAATAGTCGTGACCACAGCACTATCACAGCGGCCCTGCGACCGTCTTGGAGATAATGAATCGTCCATGAGAGGATTTAGATACTCTTGCGCTGCAAGCTAAGCATGCTGCGATGCACTTGGTGCATGAAAGGGGACGCGGCGGCGGCGAACGCCCGTGCTCCTGTCGGCAAGCGGAAAGCTGCGCTACGCCGGGGCGCATTTTTGCACGGTCGTCTAACCGTCTTTCCGGTCAATAGATTTTGCCTTTTACGGCCGCTCCGCATATACGTTGCTGACAGCCGGTGGTTTCCTATAGCGAAAGTCGGAGGTTCGACTCCGCTCGTGACCGCCTGTGAAATCCCGAAATTTATGAAACAAAATCAGCGCTTTGATGCAGGGTTACTGTTCGCCGGTCGCAGCTTATGCGCGCGAATGCGAGTGACTGGCGTCACATCGCCGAATTCCAATGCCGAAAGGTAATCATGCCGTCAACGGCCGGACCGAACGATGAGAAATTCCTGCGCCGTTCTTTCGATGTTGCGCGGCGGGCGCACGAAAAGGGTATGCACCCGTTCGGTGCCGTGCTGGTCGGACCGGACGGCGCCGTTCTGATCGAAACCGAAAACGGCTATTTGCCGGATCGCGATATGACGGCGCACGCCGAACGGCTGCTCGCCACCCGCGCGTCGCAGACGTATGACTCGCAATTCCTGGCCCAGTGCACGATTTATTCGTCGGCGGAGCCATGCGCCATGTGCGCCGGCGCGATCTATTGGGCAGGGATCGGCCGGGTCGTATACGGTCTGGCCGAACGTGAACTCAAGGCGATGACCGGCGGCCATGCGGAAAATCCAACCCTCGATCTGCCATGCCGCGCCGTCTTCGCGGCCGGACAGCGCAAGATCGAGGTGGTCGGACCGCTCCTGCAGGACGAAGCGGCACGTCTCCACGCCGGCGCCTGGTCTTCAGGTTCCTGAAGCCGGTCGGGACTGCCGACATCGAGAAGGGAGTTCTTTTTGATGCCCACTGACGCCTCTTACCCCCGCGACATGAGGGGCTATGGACGAACGCCACCGCACGCACGCTGGCCCGGCGGGGCGCGCGTCGCGGTCCAGTTCGTGCTCAATTACGAGGAAGGCGCGGAGAGCAGCATCCTGCACGGCGATCCGGCGTCGGAGGCGTTTCTTTCCGAGATCGTCGGCGCCCAGCCTTGGCCCGGCCAGCGCCACATGAACATGGAATCGATCTATGAATACGGCGCGCGCGCCGGGTTCTGGCGGATATGGCGGCTATTTACCGAGCGGCAATGTCCTCTCACCGTCTACGGCAACGCGACGGCGCTCATGCGCGGTCCCGAACAAGTTGCGGCGATGAAGGAGGCCGGCTGGGAAATTGCCAGCCACGGCTTGAAATGGATCGACTACAAGGACTTTACCCGCGAAGCCGAACGCGCGCACCTCGTGGAAGCCATCCGCATTCATACCGAGGTGACCGGCGATCGGCCGCTCGGCTGGTACACGGGCCGCTGTTCGGAGCACACGCTGCAACTCGTCATGGAGGAGGGCGGCTTTCTTTATTCATCCGACAGCTATGCCGATGACCTGCCTTATTGGATTACGGGTCCAAAGGGGCCGCATCTCATTATACCTTACACGCTCGATGCGAATGACATGCGCTTTGCCACGCCGCAGGGGTTCAACTGCGGCGATCAGTTCTTCAGCTATCTGAAGGATACATTCGACGTTCTCTACGCCGAGGGCGCCGAGCGGCCGCGCATGATGAACGTCGGTTTGCATGCCCGGCTGGCCGGGCGGCCGGGCCGGTTCGCGTCGCTGGCGCGTTTCCTCGATTATGTACTCGGGCATGACAAAGTGTGGGTGACGCGCCGCCTGGAAATCGCTCACCATTGGCGTTCCGAACATCCGGCGCGGGAGAGCCTTTCGTGAGCGGTGAGGAACTGGGACGCCGCATCATTGAACGTCTGGATGCGCTCGCGCGCTATTCCGACGATCCGGGGCAGTTGACGCGGTTCTATCTTTCGCCGGCCCACAAAGCCGCGGCCGATGCGCTTGCGGGCTGGATGCGCGAAGCGGGCCTCGCGGTCACCATCGATGCGCTCGGGACGCTCGTCGGCCGTCATGAAAGCGATCCACCTGGTGCGCCGGCCTTGTTGATTGGGTCGCACATCGACACGGTGCGCAACGCCGGCAAATACGATGGCACTTTCGGCGTGATCGCCGGCCTTGCCGTCGTCGAGGAGCTGTTCAAGCGCGGCGAAAGATTTCCGTTCGCGATCGAGGTCGTCGCCTTCGGCGACGAAGAAGGCGTACGCTTTCCCACGACGCTCATCACATCCCGCGCGTTGACCGGCAGTTTCGATCCGGCGCTGCTCGACATGCGCGATGGCGAAGGCATCAGCCTGCGCGAGGCGCTGCTTGCCTTCGGCTGCGATCCGGCGGCCATCGGTAGCGTCGCAAGATCGCGCGAGAAAACACTGGCCTATATCGAGCCGCATATCGAGCAAGGTCCCATCCTCGAAATCGAGAAACTGCCGGTTGGGGTGGTGACGGCGATCGACGGGGTGAAGCGTTTTGCGGTGAAGGTGCACGGCTTTGCCAGTCATTCCGGCACGGTTCCGATGCGAATGCGCCAAGACGCGTTGGCGGCCGCGGCCGAGATGATCCTCGCGGTTGAGCGAATTGGCTCCTCGGCACCGAACTTGGTCGCCACCGTCGGCCGGATCGCGGCTTTGCCGGGCGCCGTCAACGTCATTCCGGGCGACGCCGAATTCACGATCGATCTGCGCTCGTCCGACGATCGTGTGCGCGACACCGCGGCCGCCGCCATCGAGCCGACGCTGCGCGACATCGCCAGCCGCCGCAACGTAACCATCGCGCTCGACTTGACGCACGAAGCGCCCGCGGCGCCCTGTTCGCCCGTCATGATCGAAAAAATCGCGCGCGCCATCGAGCGCCAAGGCGTGGCGGCGCGCCGGCTCAATTCAGGGGCCGGTCACGACGCCATGGTGATGGCGGCGCTTTGCCCGATCGGCGTGCTGTTCGTGCGTTGCGCCGAAGGCATCAGCCACAATCCGCTGGAGTCGATTACGCCGCGCGACGCCGATATCTGCGCTTACGTCCTGCTCGATTTTATTCGCAACTTTCGTTAGACTAGCGCGATCCTGATGTTTTGTTCGCCGATCCGCAGGGTGCTGCGGCCGAGTTCGGCGAGCTTGTCGAGCCCCGACGTGATCGTGATGAAATGATTGCCGGCAAGCTGACCCACTTTGCTGGCAAACCGCACCGCGCCGTAAGCGAGCAGGATTTCGCATTCGCTCAGGCCGCCGGGGTAGACGATCATCTGGCCGGGCGCCGGATAGCTCGTGAGGTTTTCGAGCGGCAGGCCGAGGTCGAGGTCGCCGAGCGGAATCCATACCGCTTCGCCGCTCCAGCGCACATGGATGACCTTCTGCTCGTAGGGCAGCAGCTTGCGGACGATGGCGCAGGTTTTTGGCGCCGCCGCGCTTTCAAACTGGGCGTCGAATGTATAAGGCCCGGCCGTTATTCTCAGTTCTGACATTTGCGTTGCTCGTTTCGTCTATCCTGCTACGGGCATCCTATCGCAGATCTAGCGCGGCTGCACCGCTGCAATCTGCGCGAAGATGCGGTCCGGCTTGAACGGCAGCGTGTAGAATCGAACGCCGGTTGCAGCGCGGATCGCATTGCCGAGCGCGGCGGCAACCGGGTTGTATGGGCTTTCGCTCATCGACTTGGCGCCATAAGGCCCGAGCGTGTCGCAGGTCTTGGCGAACAGAACTTCCGTGCGCGGCACGTCGGCGAATGCGGGGAGATGATAGGTGCGAAAGCTGGGCGTGGTGACGCGCCCGTTCTCGTCGATGACGACTTCCTCGAACAGCGCCGCGCCGAGCGCCTGCGCGACGCCGCCTTCGATCTGCGCCCGGCATTGCATCGGATTGATCACGGTTCCGGCGTCGGCGGCCTGCACGCTTTTGAGGATGCGGATTTCGCCGCTGACGCGATGCACGGCGACGCGGAACCCCTGCACGTTGAAGGCGACGGATCGCGGAATGCCATTCGCGCTGCCGCTGGCGGCGAGCTCGATGCTGGCCGCGCTCGCCGCCTTGTGCAATTCAGCAAGCTCAATCGGCGCGCGCGCGCAGACCACCGCATTGGCCGCAAGCAGGCACTGCGCGCGCGGTACATGGGCGTATTGGGCGGCGAAATCGAGAATCTTGTCGCGCAGCGCCTCGGCCGCGCGTTGGGTGGCGCGGCCCGCGATGACGGTGCCGGTGCTGCCGTAGGCGCCGGTGTCGTGGCCGCCGTGATCGCTGTCGGATTGCTTGAGAATGAACCGCAACGGCGTGGTTTTCAGCGCGGTGGCGGCGACCTGCACGTGCACAGTGGAGGTGCCGTTGCCGAATTCGGCGGTGCCGACCACCAGGTCGTAGCCGCCATCGGCGCGCAGCGTAATTTTGCTGTCGGAAAAGTGCCCGCCGGGCGGCACGGTATCGATCATGGTCAGCGCCGTGCCTTGGCCGATCAGCCAGTCGGATGACAGGCCCGCGTCGGCGGGCTCGCTCCGCATCGCCTCGTCCACGAGATCGAGGCACTGGTCGAGACCATAGCTGCCGTAGATCACGTCGGCGGGTGATTCGTGCGCCGCGATCATTTTGTCGCCGCGGCGCACCACGTTGCGGCGGCGGAATTCGATAGCGTCCATGCCGATGGCGCGCGCGACTTCTTCGATCGCCGACTCGACCGCAAATCCGGTCTGCGGCAGGCCGTAACCGCGAAAGGCGCCGGCCGGCATGGTGTTGGTATAGACCGCGTAGCCGTCGACTTTCTTGTTGTCGCAGCGATAGACGCTCATCGCCTCGGCGCAGGCGTGTTCCAGCACCGGGGCGCCGTGATTGCCATAGGCGCCGGTATTGGACAGCACATGCATCTGCATGGCGGTGAGCGTGCCGTCGCGCTTGGCCCCGATCTTCACCTTGACGCGCATCGGATGCCGCGTGGTGGCGCCGGTGAACTGCTCTTCGCGGGTGAACTCGAGCTGTACCGGGCGTCTGGTGCGCAGCACGGCGAGCGCCACGATATCCTCGACCAGCATTTCCTGCTTGGCGCCGAAGCCGCCGCCGACGCGTTCGCAGAACACCCGCACCTTGCCGAGGTCGAGACCGAACACGCGGGCGAGTTCGCGGCGGGTGAGAAACGGCACCTGCGTACTGGAACGCATGTTCAGCCGGCCGGCATCGTCGATCCAGCCGATGGCGGCGAGCGTCTCCAGATGGGCATGCTGCACCCGCGGGACGAAATAGCTGCCCTCGTGGATCGCGTTGGCCGCGGCGAAGCCCGCCTCAACATCGCCGATGCCGCCATGCACCTCGGCCACGATGTTGCGGCGCGGATTTGCAAGCGATGGGCCGGCATCGAGGTCGTGTATGACCGGCGCGCCTTCGCGCATCGCCTCTTCGGGATCGAATACCGCCGGCAACGGTTCGTAGTCGACTGCGAGGCGGCGGCAGGCCTCCTCGGCAGCCGCCTCGCTATCGGCGACCACCGCCGCGACGCGCTGGCCGATAAAGCGGACGATGCGGTCGAGCACCAAGGTGTCATCTGGATCGGTCGTGCGTATCTCGTGGCGCGCGCTCGAAAACGCGACCGGCGGGGCGTCCTCATAGGTAAACACCGCGTGCACGCCGGGCACGGCCAGCGCCGCGCCCTTGTCGATCGAGACAATGCGGGCGTGCGCGTGCGGCGAGCGCAGCAGTTTCATATAGAGCAGGCCGTCCATCGCCACATCGAGGGTGAAGCGCACTCGGCCGGTCACCACGTCCAGTCCCGCCGGCGCAGGCACATTGTGGCCACAGGCAGCGCCGGCTCCCGCATCTTCGATCGTGCGCCGGCCAGCGATCGCGTCGTCGATCGCGCGATAGCCGGTGCAACGACAGAGGTTGCCTTTCATGGCCCGGCTGAGGTCCTGGCGCTGCGCCTGGTTGAGCGCGGAGGCGGTCACGATCATCCCGGCGGTGCAGAAGCCGCACTGGAAGCCTTGCGCGTCGAGGAAGGCGCGCTGCATCGGGTGCAGCTCGTCGCCGCGGGCGAGGCCCTCGATGGTCGTCACTTCGCGGCCTTCGGCGCGGAACGCCGGCACCAGGCAACTGTGCACCGGCTCGCCGTCGATCAGCACCGAGCAGGCGCCGCAATCCCCGGCATCGCAGCCCTTTTTTACGCCGAACCAGCCGAGCGAGCGCAGGAACGTGCGCAGGCATTGGCCCGGCCGCGGCTCGGCGGAAAATGTCTTGCCATTGACCAGGAAGCTCATCGTGCCGTCTCGAGCGATAATTCACGCTGAATTTCTTGCGCGAAATGCAGCGTCATCTGCCGGCGCCAGGCCGGAGCGCCATGCATGTCGTCGTGATAGGCGTCTGCCGGAATCTCGCTTTCGATGCGCGCGCATAAAGCGTCAGCCGAGGGCATCCGGTCGAACGCGAGCTTGATCGGGCGCGGCGTCGACGCGGTGATCGTGAGCGTGAAGGCGCCGTCGTGCGGCGCAAGCGTGCCGATCAAGAGCGCCGCCGAGCGGCCGACGGGCGATAGCGAAATCTGCCGGAACGCGGTGCGTCTCATCAGCGCGTCAGCCGGCAGATCGACGCGGCGGAGCAGCTCACCGGGCGCCAGCACATTGTGCGACGGCTCTTGCACGAAATCGGTTACAGCCACGCGCCGCTCGCCGTCGTCCGCCGACCGCAGAGTGCACATTCCATCGAGCGCGGCGGTCAGCGAAATCATCGGCCCGGCCGGCAACGACATGCAGATGTTTCCGCCGACGGTGGCCATGTTCCAGATCTTGAAGGAGGCGAGAAACGCGCGGCAGCATTGCCCGATCAGAGGCGCCGCGATCCATTCCACCGGCAACGCTGCGGCGTCGAGTTGGGCGATGGTGCAGGTGGCGGCAATTTCGAGACCCGTCGCGCGCGTCTGCAACGGCTGCCAGCCGAGCCCGGCGAGGTCAATCAAACGGGTCAATTTCGGCTGCGGCTCGGAAAACAGCCAGGTGCCGCCGCCGAGCCAGGCATCGCCCGCCCGCCAGGCCGGCAGTTCGCCCAACGCCCGCGGCCGCGCCACTTCGCCGATGGTGTTCAGGTCCATGCATTCGGCCCAATAAAGAAGGATCGTTCGCCGGCCTGCAGGCTTGCTCCGTTCATTCCCGCGCAAGCGGGAATCCAGTAAAGCGCACCCGGTGCTATCCAACCCTGCGTCCTCGCTTTCGCGGGGACGAACGGATTTGGACTCTGGTCCCGGAATTGCAAGTCCCGGTATGATTGTGCCGGTGGCAGGGGATATCGGGAATGAGTGAAAAGCAGGCGGTCTGGATCAAGGACCCGATGGCGATCCTGGCCGAGGGTGCCGAGCGCGGCGTCGTGGTCGCCGGCGGCGAGATCGTGGAACTGGTCGGCGCCGGTCAGCGGCCTAAGACTCCCGGCGCTGCCGTGTTCGAGGCCGGCGACCACGTGGTGATCCCGGGCCTCATCAACACCCACCACCACTTTTACCAGACGCTCACCCGCGCGGTGCCGGCGGCGCTCGACCGCGAATTGTTTCCTTGGCTCAAGGCGCTTTATCCGATCTGGGCGCGCCTGACGCCGGATGCGCTCGACGCTGCGGTGACGGTGGCCATGGCCGAGCTGATGCTGTCGGGCTGCACCACCACGACCGACCATCATTACGTTTTTCCGGCCGGGCTCGAGGACGGCATCGATATCGAGATTGCCGCGGCCAAGCGGCTTGGCCTGCGCGTGCTGGTCACGCGCGGCTCGATGAATCTGTCGGAGCGCGACGGCGGCCTGCCGCCGGATAGCGTGGTGCAGGACGAGGATACGATCCTGGCCGACAGCAAACGCCTGGTCGACCGCTATCACGAGCGTGGCGAGGCGGCGATGGTGCAAGTCGCGCTGGCGCCCTGTTCGCCGTTTTCGGTGACCACGGCGCTGATGCGTTCGACCGCCGATCTTGCGGGCAAGTTGGGCGTGCGCATGCATACCCATTTGGCCGAGACCGAGGACGAGAACCGGTTCTGCCACGAGCTCTATGGCTGCCGGCCGCTCGATTATCTCGAGGATTGCGGCTGGCTCGGCGACAAGGTTTGGCTGGCGCACGGCATTCATTTCAGCGCGGCGGAAATGCCGCGGCTGGCGAAGGCCGGCGTCTCGATCAGCCATTGCGCCTGCAGCAACCAGACGCTCGCGTCCGGCGGTTGCCCGGTCTGCGAACTGGAGGCGGCCGGTGTGCGCATCGGCATCGGCGTCGACGGTTCGGCGTCGAACGACGAATCCAATCTGATGCAGGAGGTGCGCGCCGCCTTCCTGCTGCAACGCGCACGCTACGGCGTCAAAAAAGTCAGCCACAAGGATGCGCTGCGGTGGGCGACGCAAGGATCGGCTGCCTGCGTCGGACGGCCGGAGCTCGGCGAAATCGCGGCCGGCAAGCGCGCCGATCTGGCGCTGTTCAAGCTCGATGAATTGCGCTTCTCCGGCCATGGCGATGCGCTCGCCGCGCTTGTCTTGTGCGGAGCGCACCGCGCCGATCGCGTGATGGTCAACGGGCGCTGGACGGTCGAGGACGGTGCCATCCCCGGCCTCGATCTGGGCGCGTTGATGCGCCGCCACCAGGCGGCGGCGCGCGCGCTGCAGGGTTGATCGTTTCATCGTTATCTGTCGATTGCGCGGCAAGGCGTGGAACTGCGCGCCAACGCAGCTCCACGATTGATCACCTGATGGTCACTTGCCGGGGATTTTGTCGTCCACGCCCTTGACGTAGAAGTTCATGCCGAGGATCTGGCCGGGCGCAAGATGCGCGCCCTTGCACTCGACGGGCTTGCCGTCTTGCCCGAGCACCGGGCATTTGAACGGATGCAGCGTGCCGGCGACGATCGCGGCTTCGGTGTCCATGGCCAACTTCTTCACGTCGTCGGGCATGTTGGTGTAGGGCGCCATGACGACCATCTTTTCCTTGAGGCCGTCCCAAGTGTCCTCCGCCTTCCATGTGCCGGCCAGAGCCGCCATGGTTTGCTTCGTGTAGTAAGGGCCCCAGTTGTCGATGATCGAGGTGAGCTGGGTCTTCGGCCCGAACTTGATCATGTCGGAATCCTGGCCGAAGGCGAGGATGCCGCGCTGGGAGGCCACCTGCATGGCGGCCGGTGAATCCGTGTGCTGCATGATGATATCGGCGCCCTGGTCGGCCAAAGCCTTGGCTGCGTCGGCTTCCTTGCCCGGATCGAACCAGGTGTTCACCCAGATCACCTTGAGCTTGATATTGGGATTGACGGTCTGCGCGCCGAGGATGGTCGCGTTGATGCCGGAAATCACTTCCGGGATCGGGAACGAGGCGATGTAGCCGAGCAGGCCTTTCTTCGACATCTTGCCGGCGATGACACCCTGGATATAGCGGCCTTCGTAGAAGCGGCCGGAATAGGTGCCCATATTGGGCGCATTCTTGAAGCCGGTGGCGTGCTCGAACTTTATCTTGGGATATTTCTTCGCGACCTTCAGCGTCGGATCCATGTAGCCGAACGACGTGGTGAAAATCAGCTGGTGGCCGGTGCGCGCGAGCTGCTCGATCGAGCGCTCGGCATCGGGGCCCTCGCTGACGTTTTCGAGATAGGTGGTCTCGACCTTGTCGCCCAAGGCCTTGACCATCTCCTGTCGGCCGATTTCGTGGCGGTAGGTCCAGCCAAGATCGCCGATCGGTCCGAGATAGATGAAGCCGACCTTCAATTTATCGGCTGCCGCCGCACTGCCGTTAATCGCTGCGGTCGCCAGGACGGCGGCCGCGGCGGTCATCAAAAACTTTCTCATGGTTTCGACTCCGAGTTAACAGACGGGTAGTTTTTGGTCCCTGCGAGTGCGTCGCCCGTCCGCGCGCGCTCATGGGGAAGGCTTAGCGGTCAGGCACGAAAACCACTCCAAGCGACGCGGGCGCGACAGACCCGGCGGCGCCGCGCGCGCGTGAAATGAGAACCAGCACGATCACCGTCGCGAAATATGGCAGCGACGTCATCAGTTGCGATGGAATGCCGAGGCCGAAGGCCTGCGCATGCAGCTGCAGGATCGTCACGGCGCCGAACAGATAGGCGCCGCCGACCAAACGGATCGGCCGCCATGACGAAAACACCACCAGCGCCAGCGCAATCCAGCCGCGGCCGGCGGTCATGCCCGGAATGAAGAACGGCGTGTAGGCAAGCGGCAGATAGGCGCCGGCAAGTCCCGCGCAGCCGCCGCCGAACAGCACCGCCAGCAAACGAATCTTGAGCACCGGATAACCGAGCGCGTGCGCCGAGGTGTGGCTGTCGCCGACCGCGCGCAAAATGAGGCCGCCTCGGGTGCGATAGAGAAACCACCAGATCGCCGCCACGAGGAAAATCGAGAAGTAGACGAACGCATCCTGCCCGAACAGGATATGTCCGACGAACGGCAGATTGGTGAGAACCGGGATAAAGAGGTGCGGCGCGGGCACGATCCTTTGCCCGACGAAGCCGGCGCCGATCAGGCCGGACAGGCCGACGCCGAGAATGGTCAGCGCCAGGCCGGTCGCTACCTGGTTGACCGCCAAACCCAGCGTGAGCAGCGCGAAAACGACCGAAAGCGCGGCGCCGGCAAAAATGCCGAACAGCGCGCCGAAGAAAGTCGAGCCGGTGAGATAGGCGCCGGCAAAGCCGCAGGCCGCGCCCATGATCATCATGCCCTCGACGCCGAGGTTGAGCACGCCCGAGCGTTCGACCACCAGCTCGCCCGCCGCCGCCAGCAGCAGCGGCGTCGAGGCCGCGATCACCGACAGCATAATGGCTTCAAGCAGTCCCATCGGAGACCTTTCGCTGCGTGCCGATCAGGCGGACGCGGTACAGAATCGATGGAATCGCAGGCGAGCACGAAGAACAACAAAATGCCTTGGAATACCTTGGTGAGATCGAGCGGGATTTTCATCGAGATTTGCGCGCCTTCGCCGCCGATGAACGTCAGCGCGAGAAACAAACCGGCGATTAGAATGCCGACCGGATTGAGCCGGCCGAGGAACGCGACGATGATCGCGGTGAAGCCGTAGCCCGGCGAAATGCCGGGCTGCAGCACGCCGACCGGTCCCGCGACCTCGATGATGCCGGCCAGACCCGCCAGCGCGCCGGACACCGCGAAGGTGAACAACACAAGCCGGTCCGAACTAAAGCCGGCAAAGCGCGCCGCGCGCGGCGCCGCGCCGACCACGCGTATTTCGAAGCCCTTGATGGTGCGGCCGAGCATCACGGATGCCAGCATCACGACAATCAGCGCGACGATCGAGCCAGCATGCAGCCGGCCGCCGTCGATCAACGTCGGCACGGTCGCGACCGGATCGAAGGCGGCGGTTGTCGGGAAATTCAGCCCCTTGGGATCGCGCCACGGGCCACGCACCAAATAGTCCATGATCAGATCGGCGATATAGACCAGCATCAGGCTGGTCAGAATCTCGTTGGCGCCGAAGCGGACCTTGCAGATCGCCGGGATCATTGCATAGAGCGCACCGCCGAGCGCGCCCAGCACCAGCATGGCCGGGAGCACCCAATATCCGGCGCCAGTGCCGTTGGTGACGACGGCGAGCCAACTGCCGCACACGGCGCCCATGATGAACTGGCCCTCGGCGCCGATATTCCAGACATTGGCGAGATAGCAAAGCGATAGGCCGATCGCGATCATTACCAGCGGGGTCGCCTTCACGGCGATTTCTTGCAGCGAGAAGGGGTCCGTCAGCGGCTCGACGAAATAGACATTGAGCGCCGCGATCGGATTTTTGCCGAGTATCGCGAACAGAATCGACATGGTGACCAGCGTCAGCGCGATAGCGACGAGCGGGGAGGCGATCGCGATCGTGGCCGAGCGTTCGGCGCGGCGCTCAAGCACCAACTGCATGAGGAGCCTCTTTCTGATCGCCGTCTTGCGCGGTCGAAGCGCCGCCCATCAACAGCCCAAGCTTTTCGCGGGTGGCCGCCGCCGCTGCCATCGGCTCGGAGAGGTGGCCGTGGAACATGACGGCGATGCGATCGGCGATCTCGGCCAGTTCGTCGAGGTCCTGGCTGATCACCAGCACCGCCGTGCCGCGGCCGGATAGATCGAGCAGCGCTTGCCGGATCACCGCGGCGGCACCGGCATCGACGCCCCAGGTCGGCTGGCTGACGATCAGCACGCCCGGCTCGCGCAGGATTTCGCGGCCGACGACGAATTTCTGCAAATTGCCTCCGGAAAGGCTCACCGCTTCCGGATCGCGCTTGGCCTTGCGGACGTCGAACGTCTTGGTGGTCTTATCGACCGTGGCCAGCGTCGCCGGTTTGTTGACAAACCCGCGACGGACCATGTGACTCGCGGCGTGACCGGTGAGCAGAGCGTTTTCCGAAAGCTTCATGCGCGGCGCCGTGCCGTGCCCGAGCCGCTCCTCCGGAACGAAGGCGGCGCCGAGCCGGCGGCGCTCGGTCACCGACAGATTGCCGGCGGCCTGCCCATCGATGATGACATTGTCCGAATGTGGCGCGACACGCTCGCCCGACAAAGCGGAAAATAATTCGTCCTGGCCGTTACCGGCAACGCCGGCAATGCCGAGGATTTCGCCGCCTTTGACCTCGACCGATATGCCGCGCAGATAGACACCGTGTGGATCGTCGGGTTCGAGCGAAAGGTCGTTGATCAACAGGCGCGGCACGGTAGCGGCGCGGTCGGTGGCCGCCTTCACTTCGCCGATGTCGGCGCCGACCATCATGCGCGCGAGCGAGGCCGCCGTTTCCCGGCGCGGATCGCAAGTCGATATTTTCTTGCCGCCGCGCAGGATGGTGGCGGTGTCGCACAGCCGTTTCACTTCATCCAGCTTGTGACTGATGTAGAGCAGCGCGCGGCCTTCGCTCTTGAGTCGCTCGAGCACGACGAAAAGCTGATCGGCTTCCTGCGGGGTGAGCACGGCGGTCGGCTCGTCGAGGATCAGCAGCTTGGGGTTCTGCATCAGCGCCCGCACGATCTCGATGCGCTGTCGTTCGCCGACCGACAGCCGCCAGACCTCGCGATTGGGATCGAGCGGCAAACCGTAGTCGCGCGACACCTGCGCCAGACGCGCCGACATGGCGGCAAACGTCTCGCTGCCGTCGAGCCCGAGCGCGACGTTTTCGGCGACCGTCAGATTGTCGAACAGCGAGAAATGCTGGAATACCATGGCAATGCCGCGTGCGCGCGCGTCCGCCGGCCCGCTCAGCTCGATCTTTTTGCCCATCCAGTGCACTTCGCCCGCGGTCGGCTGGATGAGGCCGTACATGATCTTGACCAGCGTCGACTTGCCGGCGCCGTTTTCGCCGAGCAGTGCATGGATTTCGCGCGGATAGAGATCGAGATCGATCGAATCGTTGGCGGGAAAGTTGCCGTAGCGTTTGGTGATTCCGATGGCCTGCAGCAGCGGGGCTGGCGTGGATCGATGCTGCGCAGGCGCGGGATTTAACATTTCGGCGACTACCTTGAGCGGGTGCCAGCGGGACGCTTCAGGAAAGCATCAAGCCAATAGTGTGCCAGAAACGCCGGCCATAGAAGCCACCAATAAACGGCAGGGCTTGCCTAACTTGACGCCATGGCCGCCGGTGGTGCTCCCGCTGCGGCAAAAGATTTAGTCAAACCATGGATTTAATAGGCTGCCGTCGCACGGTGGCCGGTGCTGAGCGCGGCGGCCGCCATGGCCCAACTAGAAAACGTGGCATTAGCGCAACAGTGCAAAAGATTCATTTTGGCGCTTGCAAAGGCAGCCCAGACATTGGGCAGCCGGCAGCAGATTTCCGGTGTTTTCCCACACCCGCGGAATTTCGTTTCACATGACAGGAATTGTCATGTGCGGTGCCTGCCTCTGCAAGAATCCGGACAGCGATGTGCTGACGGCATCTTTTCAATGCGCTGATGTTTTTTGCAACCACGCTGAAAAAGCATCAAAAGCTGAGGATTCTTTGAGCTTTTCGCGGCGCGAATACGCTGCATAGTTTTCGTCACAATTTGTTTTGTCGGTTTGTCATTCGGTTGGGGGTTAAAATGTTTAGTCGAAAAATAGCGCTCGCCGCGTTGCTTTCGATCGTTGTATCCGGTGTCGCCGGTGCCGCCGACGTTCCGATGAAAGCAGCGAAAGCTCCGCCGCCGCCGCCGCCGCCATTCTTTTTCGTGAATTCCAACTCGATCAGCTATCACTACGAATTCACCGCCAATAATCCGGGTGCCGGGTCGACGCCGAAGCATGTACTCAGCTTCACGCACTTCGACGTCTGGGCCTACGGCACCAATTACTTCAACGTCGATTGGCTGAAGGCGACCAACGGCAAGGCTCCGCCCAATGGCGCGCCGGCGGCGCCGTGCGATTTTATCGGCACATCGGATTGCGCGGGATACACCGAGATATACGGCTTGTTCCGCAGCACGTTTGGCTGGAACCAACTGTCCGGCAGCAAGATGTTCTCGATGGGGCCGCTGACCAATATTGAGTTCGTCGTCGGCGCCGACCTGAACACCGACAATACCACGCTCGGCTCGGCCAAGCGGTCGATCCAAGCCGGCCTGCAGTTCGACTTCGCCACGCCCTACAAAGGCTTCCTGAATGTCGCGGTGGTCGCCTATCACGAATGGCAGCATGACGGTTTTGCTTCCAACCTGCCGATCTTCGGGCCGAACAATAATCTGTCCGGCAATGTGAATTTCGACACCACGTGGGGCATCGAAGCGCTCTATTCGCAGCCGCTCGGCTTCTTGCCGGCGTGGCTGCCGCTCGGTTTCAAGTCGCTGCTGGTGGTGCACGGACCGAAAGGTTGTGGCGAGCCGTGCGGCCCCGGCCCGGGACTCGCGCGCACGACCGAATACCTAACCCAGCAGACGCTGTCGCTCGACGTCGGGCAGATGGTCTGGAGCAAACCCGGCATGTTGTCGGTGTGGGGCGGCTATCGCTGGTGGAAAAACAAGTTCGGCATCGACCCGAACCAGTTCGGCGGACATTTCTCGCAGACGGTCGAAAGCACCTGGCTGCTCGGCGCCAGCATGGGCTTCTGATCGCCGCGGCCCGGTCCTGAACGACGGCGCGTCGGACGGAAAATCGGCCGGCGCGCAATTTGCGGTGCTGTCAGCTGCCGCGATAGGTGGCGTAACTCCAGGGCGTCATCACCAGCGGCACGTGATAGTGGCCTTCCGGTTCGGCGATCGAAAACCTGATCGGCACCACGCCGAGAAACGGCGGGTCCGCCAGCGCAACGCCGCGCCCGGCGAAATAGCTCGCCACCGCGAAACGCAGCTCGTAAGTGCCGATCGGCACCGGCCGGTCCGCGATCAGCGGCTGAGCGGTGCGGCCATCCTGGTTGGTGGCGGTGCTGACAAGCAGGCGACCGCCGCCTGCCTCCGACAGCTCCCGCAATTCGATTGCGACACCGGCGGCGGGCATGCCGCCATGCGTGTCGAGGACATGGGTCGACAGCCGGCCGGTGACGTTGAGGCGGTCTGGCGCGCTGACGCGCTGGTCGAGGCGCAACGCCGCGATCCGATAGATCTCCGCAAGCGCGGTATCGAGTTCGTCGGCAGCACTATGGTCGAGGCGGCGTTGGAATTCGCGCAGGATCGAATCCTTGCTGTGCCGGCGCACGCAAACGACGAAGGGGAACCCGAATTTCTCCCGGTAGGCATTATTGAGCCGGTGGAAGCGGTCGAATTCCTCCTCCGAAAGCCGGTTGAGGCCGACGCTCATTTGTTCGCTCGTCGAGTCGGCGGTGAGCGTGCCGGCGCGGGCAGCCTTGCCGGCGAGATCGGGATGCGCCCGCACCAGCGCAGATTTAGTGTCGGCGGACGCCGCACCGACGGCCTTCGTCATGGCGGCGTGCAGCGCCGCCAGCGAGGCGAACGGCCGGCCGGCGCTCGCCGCTTTCGCGACCCACGGGGAATGTTCGTAGAGGTCGGCCAGCGCCGCGACAAAGTCGTCTTCAGTCGCGCCGTTGAGGCTCACGAGCGAGTGCGTCGTCATAACCCGGCTCCTGGACCCGCCAAGCGGCGGCGGTCATTTCGCGGAAGCGCCGGCTGCGATCCAGGCGGCGAGCAACTGCCGCTCATCCGCGGTGATCTCGGTGACGTTGCCCGGCGGCATGGCGTGCGATCGTACTGCGTTGATATTGATGAGCTTGGCATACATCCTGATTTGATCGGGATCGTCCAGCCGCACGCCCTTGGGTGCAGTGGCGATGCCCGGCCAGAACGGTTCGCTGGCGTGGCACATGCTGCAGCGGCCTGCCACGATATTTTGCACGTCGGCGAATTTTGGCGTTGCCTGTAATGCACCGGTCTTTGCCCCCGACGGCCCGGCGGCCGAGAGCCAGACAATAGCAATCATGCCCGCCGCCGCCACGCCCCAGGTCCACCACGGGCTGCCTTTGCCCTCGTGGCGAGAGTTGTAGAAGTGCCTGATAACCGGTCCGATCAACAGCACGATGGCGACGATCAGCCAGTTGAAGCGGGTCGCAAAGAACAGCGGATAGTGATTGCTCAGCATCAGGAACACGACCGGCAGCGTCAGGTAGTTGTTGTGCACGGACCGCTGCTTGCCGATCGCGCCCCAGGCCGGATCGGGCTCGGCACCGGCAATCAGCGCGGCGACGGTCTTCTTCTGATAGGGGATGATGATGACGAAGACATTCGCCACCATGATCGTTCCGATCAGCGCGCCGATCTGGGTGAAGGCGCCGCGGCCGCTGAATACATGGGTGAATGCGTAAGTGAGCGCCACCAGAAACACGTAGCCGACGAGCGCCAGGGCCACCTCATGCTTGCCGAGCGGCGACCGGCATAAGACCTCATAGGCGATCCAGCAAGCCGCCAGGCTGACGAACGCCACTGCCGCCGCGGCCGGCGCGCTCATGTCGAGCACGGATTTGTCGATCAGGAACAGATCGGCGTTCAGGTAATAGACCACGACCAGAAGCGCAAAACCCGACAGCCAGGTCGTATAGGCTTCCCATTTGAACCAGGTCAGTTCGTCGGGCATGCGGCCCGGCGCCACCATGAATTTGATCATCTGATAGAAGCCGCCGCCGTGCACCTGCCAGGCGTCGCCTTTGACGCCGGCGGGCAAGCCCTCGCGCGCCTTCAGGCTGAGATCGAGGTGGATGAAGTAGAATGAGCTGCCGATCCAGGCGATGCCGGCGATGACGTGAAGCCAGCGAAGAATGGCGCTTAGCGATTCCGTAAGGATGATGTCCAAGGTGAGGGCCTTTTTTGAGCACCCGGCGCTTCACCATGACAGATTGGCGTCGGCTTGTTCAAGTGAGCGAAAGAACAAGAACGATAGGCTGGTAACGGGCTGCGAACGATTGGCTGGCGCCAACACGGATGGCGAGGCGGGCGCATTGGCAAAAACGGGTGACGCCAATCGGCGACGGTCGGACGCCTCCATTGGCATGACACGACACGGTTTGACCTGAGCGCAAATGGCGCCCGCGATCGCAGACAGTTCAAATATTATGCATAAAAATCATGCAAAATTCGTCCGGCCAAGGAACGGCTGCTGCCATATGAAATCGAAAACCATTCGCGTAAGGAACTCGACCAAGCGCTTGCGCGCACGCTTCGAAAGCGTCCGCTAACCTAACGGTTGACCTCGTAGGTCTGGATGATGCGGGGCTACGTACCGGCGGCTTTTGACGAGCCTATCTTATAATGTTGGCCGTTAGCGGCTCGCTTCCGTTGAGGCCTTCGCTCGTGGCTCCGTTCGTCGCTCCGAAACGAGCAGACTCATCTGAGTACAGGGTGTTTCGTCGAAACAATGCCTGCATCCCTTGGAAGCGTCGGGCCTATGGCGCGCCCGAGTTGCGGTGCGCGTTGGTGCCGCTCACTTGGCTTCGGCCCAGCGGCTAGGGCTCTGCAACAGCTGAACCAGTTCCGTTTTGAGCCGCGCCTTCGCTGCTAATCCGGATGGCGTAATCTTGCTCGCAACAAGAAACAAATCCATGCAGGCATTGGCCTCGAACAGCACGATCGAGTCGTCGGCTGTCACCGCACAGTCGATACCGAAGTAGTCGAGCTTGAGCCGCGAATAAATCTGCTCGACAATCGCGCCGATGAATTGGGACACTCTTGCTGGAAACATTCGGTAGTGTTCTTCCACTTCGAGCTGAACCTGCGCGTCCCAGAGCCGACGGTCGCCGCTCACGATCCAAGACGAGCCGATGAAGACGTGGTTGAGAATAGGGACGCCGCCGATCACCGCAATTCGCCATTTTCGATAGCGACCGTCGGCGTCGCGGAAATCGTGGAATTGCGTCACATAGAGTTCTCGGCCGCCCCAGGGCAGCGCCGATACCGCGTCTTCGTCGCGATCGTTTGCGACGCGCGTGAGCGTTTCGCCGGAGTGATTGCCGACAATGCGCACGAGGGTCGGGCGGTCAATTTCGGAATTTCGCAGCGCCGATAATATGTCGGCCGCACGCTTTGGCTTGAGGCGAATCGTTGGCGGCACGATCAGCCCGCCGATGCCTTTTAGTTTTTCGCTGACCCGATCGCGGGTTGAATCGATGACGTGTCGTGGGTGATTGAACCAAAGGCGGTCGAGCCGCGATGCATTTTCAAGCGCGGCCTGCAAGGCGAGACGACAAGCATCCGGCTCGGCGATGTAGTTGATCAGCGGACCGGGTTCGAGATTGGAAATATGCGCAGCTCCGGGGCCCAGCCAAAGCTGATTGAACTGTAATTCGTTGCGCAGGTACGGCAGGAAGCTTGCGGTTCCAATATGCGAAAGCTGGGCGCCGGCGGAAGAAATTTGCGTGACAAGGACTTTTTGGTCGTCCGGCAATCCCATGACGATATTGAGTTTCGGCGGCGGCATACGTTCAGCCCATAGTGCGTGTCAAAATCGCGCCGCCATGCGGGCGCGCGGTGGAAGCAGGGTCAACGGTTGCGGCCGGGTTCATTTGAAAGCACAGATTCAATTTTTTGCAGCACGATAGTGGGGCAACGCGCGCCGATTTCATAGCCGGGAATGCATCGGTCCAGCTCGACAAAGTAGTCAGAAAAAACCGTTTTCAACTCGACCAATGTGGGAAAACTATAGCGCTGTGTCATATTTCTAAACGTGTCGAAGATGCCGATTGCGGCGGCGGGCCATCCCAATTCCGCCGTCAGAAAATTCCTGTCGATATTCGCCGATGCCCAAAAATCTGCGAGGTCGGAGAGCTGAATGCCTGTGGCGGCCGAGCGTTGCAGCGCCATGAACAGGCGCATTCTGAGGACATTGCAATTGCCGATGCGCCCGCGCGTGAGATCGTCGATCACCGCGGACGAATGTTCCGGTGTTTGCGGCGACAGGTAAACTCGCAGAACAACTTTCCCGCCCGGCTTGAGAACGCGCGCCATCTCGCGAAACCAAGTTCGATAGGCGGCGGGAAATTCCAACTGGATGTTGCAGCCGTCGCCGCAGATCAGGTCGGTGCATTCGTTTCGTAGCGGCAGGCCGGTCCATTCCCCCACAATGGGTTTGGCCAAGCGGCCGCGCGGAAATTTCAGCCATGACCAGTGGAGCATGCGGATCGAGTGGTCGATCTCCAGACTTTGCGTATTGGCCAGAACAGCGGCGAGCTCCGGCGTAACACCCAGCAAAACCGAGGTCAGAGCGCCGGCGCGCTCGGCGTTTGGCATTGAGCGCAAAACAGCCGATGCGAATCCGATATCTTCCGGCGTTGGCCTGAACGGGGAACCGACATAATCCCATTGCTCGGACAGGCGTTGCCAGACCGCCACGTTCGGGTCGTCGTGTGTTCCCATTGAATGATTGGCCGGCAAGCTGACGAGGGATCGGTCGCGCAACATGAATGAGTAGAGTGCACTGCCGGGTGCGGTAGCGGCAAGCGAAGCGCGTTTGTCGCAGCGTGGTGATGGGCCGCCGACCGCTGTCGTGGCGAACGGTGCGGCGGCACACAATTGTCGGCACGCGCATTCGGCTTCAATCGTCGGCCGCACTTTAATATTGCTGCGCGCCTTGTTCGCCGAAACGGCCGGTTGCGGTCGGAGCGGGCCGGGCATCTTTTCGGCGACTTTTCGGCGATCTGGCAGACGTGGACTCGGCCGCCGTAACGCTGATGCCTGATGGCCGATCATTGCCCACGGAAATCGCGTGGAATTCGTGCATTCGGCCGCGTTGCCGAGGTCAATCTCCCGATTTTTCCCCACCTTTCGCGCCGTTTTCTTCGGCATATTCATCGAATGCCAAATGGCCGCAGGTTTTTGCTGCCAATCAGGCGAAAAACCGCTGCCTTTCAATAACTTGTCCTACTATGGAACACTGATGCATTTTTACTACGGCGCCGACAGAATCTCTTTGCAAACGGCCACTTACGCCGGCCGGTTGCTTACGGGTGGCCTGCCATTTGCTAAATTTCCCATAGCCATCGGGGTCAACCGGGGAATTCCTGTCTCAACGCAACGACGTTGAGTGTTTCGAGCGTATCGCTGGTCTGAGTTTCCGCCAAGCCGCTGCCCGACATCGGGGGGCGGTTGTCGGCGGTTACGCTTTCTGTGAACGAAACGGTGACGGTTACCAATAGCGCGGGCAAAGGAATGCATTAATGAGCAAGAATATGCGGAAGCGTGCGGCCGACAGGGCCAATGTTGCGCGCCGGGCTTCCCTGAAAACGACTCCGGATTATGCGCGCGGTCTGTTGTCGCTCGACAGCGTGGCGCTGCGGAAAAATGTCCGCACGACATTGATGTTTGGTACCGCGCTCGGCGCTGGCTTCATGGCGATGCAGTTGCTTGGGAGCGAGACGGCAAATGCGGCCATTAATTGCGTGGCGACCGGCGGCAATCCCGCGGCAAGTGTAACGGCGACGACAAATTACATCGGCGACCAGCCGAACGGCATTCACTGCATCCTCACCCCGGCCGACCCGACCATTGTCGTCAATACCGACGGTGCCGGGAGCATTGGCGGCAATACAACGAGTAACGCCGGCGACGGCAGCGGCATCCAAATCGATGCGTCGGGCGATGGATCCGTGTCCGGTGTGAGCGTTACCGTCAATAACAAGGACCCGATCGGAAATAACGGCGGTTTTGCCGCGGTTACCGGAAGCGGAATCGAAGTCAACCTCAGCGATTTCAACGGTGTTGCCGGTGCGAAGTCTCACCGACACGGTCGTCATCAGCAACACCGGCGCGATCGGTGTCACTGGCACCCCGGTCAGCCGGGCGGGCATTTATTCGAAAACGACAACCAACGTCGATCTCTCCGGCGTGACCGGCATTGTTGCCGGAAGCGCGGCCACCACGACCACGATCACCAATAGCGCGCCGATCTTCAGTACGCAAAATGGTATCGATGGCCGCTCCTATGCCTATGCCAGGGCCACGGCCACCGGCCCCACGGGCACCGCCACCGGCGGCAACGCGACTGCGGGCGTAGTGATCACCAACACTCTCGCTAGCATCACGACCACAACGGGTTCGGGCATCTTCGGTCAAGCCGTTGCCAGAGCCAACGGTGGCTCCAGCGGTAACCCTGCCTATACAGCTCAAGGCGGAACTGCGAATGCCACCGTGACCATCAGCAATACCGGAGTGGTCAAGTCCAACGTTGCCGGTGTCGACGGCCTCGCACGGGCGTATGCCAACGGATACGCGGACAGCTCAGTGTCCGGAAGCACCGGCACAGGTGGCCACGCGGAAGCCCATGTGCTGATCAACAACACGGGCGGCAGCGTCACCACCAGCCTCGACGGCGTCTCAGCCGTCGCGTTTGCCAGAGCCAATGGAGCCGGCTTTTATGCGTTTGGCGGAGCCACGACCGCTATTGCCACCTCAGATATCAACAACACCGTACCGGTTAATGGCACTTCTTGGAACGGCCTCAATGGTCATGCGACTGCGACTGCCAACGCCTATGGGGCCTTGGTTGCGCCCGGCAGCGGTACAGGCGGCAATGCCATTGCGACTGTGAGGATCACCAACCAAGGCGCTATCAACCTCACGGCGTCCGCAATCGATGGCATCTACGGTAGGTCCTATGCCGGTGCCCAAGGTAATGGCTACTTTGCGAAGGGCGGAACCGCGAACGCGACTACGACGATTACCAATTCCGGCCCTGTCAACAGCCCTTACGACAGTATCTACGGTGGTGCCAGGTCCAAGGCCAGCGCCTATGGCGTCGACGCCGCCAAAAGCACCGGCACCGGAGGCACGGCTTCCGCAGGCGTGACGATCACCAATTCGAATACTCTCACCAGCACCGGCGGAAGGGGCATCTACGGCTATTCGATTGCCCTGGCCAATGCGGGCACGAAAGGAACGCGCACCTACACGGCGACCGGCGGGACAGCGACTGCCGACACGACGATCACCAATTCCACGGCCGGAACGATCGTTAGCTATGGTCATGGTATCCGCGGCTACGCGACGGCAAAATCCGATGCGTACGGATCCGACAGCGGCCCGAAGGGCAAAGCCACCGGCGGCACCGGCATCGCGACCGTAACGATCAACAACGGCGCCAACATCACCGCCTACGGCCCCGGCGCAGACGGCATTCTCGGCGTCTCGTTCGCCGGGCCTAACGGTACGGGCTATGCCGCGTATGGCGGAAAGGGCATTGCCACCACCTCGATCAGCAACGGCGGAAAGATCTACGCCGCGAACGACGGGATTGTAGGCGTCGCCTTTGCGCAATCCACCGGCTACGGGGTGAGCACCAAGTCTGCCACTGGAACCGGCGGCAAAGGTTATGGCGGCACCGCCATTGCAACCGTGTCGATTACCAATTCGGGCGACATTATCGATAAGAATATCCCGACGCCGGTCCGCATACCAAACGATGACGATAGTGGCATCGACGCCTTCACGTTCGCCTTTGCCAACGGTTTTGGCTTTACCGCGAAGGGCGGAACGGCGAGCGCTAGTGCGACGGTCAGCAATTCGGGCAAGATCACCAGCTATTACGATTTCGGAATCCACGGCGTTTCCGTGGCGACCGCCCTTGGCATTGCGCCGACGACCCCTGGAACCAAAGGCACCGGCGGTACCGCTACTGCGTCTGTCGTGATCAACAATTACGCGGGCGGCAATATTTATGCCGGGTCCGACGGCAAATTCCTGTTTGGCGGCATCGCCATTGTCGGTACCAGCCTGGCGCTGGCCACTGCCAGCGGCTACACGGCGCAGGGTGGAACGGCGAACGCCAGCACGACGATCAACAACTCGGCGCAGCTCAACGCCTACGGCAACTTCCTGTCGCCGATCTTTGGCTTCATCCCGCTCTTTGGTGGCGACGGCATCGACGGTATTGCGGTTTCCGACTCGAGCGCGCTTGGCTTCTTCGGCACACCGCCGGTGGGCGCCAAGACGGCGAGCGTTGCCACCGGCGGCATCGCGACGTCGACGGTGCAGATCACCAACAATGCCGGGGCCACGATCACGGCGCATTACGGCAACGGCATCCTCGGTGCGACGCTTGCGAGCGCCAACGGTGCGGCGTTCCACGGCTATGGCGGCAAGGCGACGGCCACCACCAATATTGCCAACTCGGCGAACATCTACAGCGATGCCGGCATCTACGGCTTTGCGGTAGCACTCGCGCTCGGCATCGGCTCGCCGATTGCCGATCCGGGCGTCGGCAAGGGCGGCACTGCGGCGGCGACCGTGTCGATTGGCAACACCGGCAACATCAACTCGACGTTCCCGGTTGGCCCCGGCGGCGGCTTCGGCATCCTCGGCTCCTCGATCGCCGTTGCGGGTGCCATTGCCCGTCAGGCGACGGGCGGCACCGCGACCGCGAACACGACCATCAGCAACTCCGGCACGATCTTCAGTCAGAATGACGGGATCAACGGCAGCGCCTTCGCGCTGGCTGACGGCATTGGCTTCTACGGCATCAAGGGTCTCGCCGTCGGCGGTCGCGCGGATGCAACCGTCAGCATCACGACGGGTCCGGGCAATATCTACAGCCTGTCGGGCTATGGCATTAAGGGCACGACCTTCGCGTCGGCCAGCGGCCTCGTGCTTGGCTTCGGCAATGGCACGGGCGGCACTGCGAACGCCACCACCACGATCACCAGCGCTGGCAAGATCGTGACCTACGGCGGCGGTAACGACGCTATCAACGGCACGTCGGCGGCCTTCGCGCTTGGCAGCAAGACGGGCGGCACCGCGAACGCGACCACCACGATCACCAACAATGGCGGCACGCGCAGCATCTACACGACAGGTAGCGGCTCGCTCGGCATCCTGGCGAGCTCCTATAGCAATGCCGACGGTGCCACTGGCGGTCTTGCGACGTCGAAGTCGACTGTCAGCAACAATGGCAGCATCTACACGACGGGCAGCACCTCGATCGGCATTCAGGCCGGTTCGACGGCCCATGCGGACACCTTGCTGACCCCTGCACTCGGTCTGCTCGGCGGCAAGGGCGGCACGGCGTCGGCGACCAGTTCGGTCACCAACACGAGCCAGGTCCTGACGACAGGCAGCGGCTCGGTCGGTGTGCTGAGCTACTCGTTGGCTACGGCCCTCGGCATTGGCGGATCGGCGACCGCGAGCACGACAGTCGCCAATAATGCCGGTGCGTCGATTTATACGACGGGCAGCACGGCGGCGGGTATCGTGGCGACGTCAACGGCGGCTGCGGGGACCTACCTGACCGGCACCGCGAAGGCGACGACCAATGTCAACAATGCCGGCGCCATCGATACGTCCGGTTTCTTCTCGGCGGGTATCGTTTCGCTTGCCGGCGCTTATTCCGGCGGCAAGACGACGTCGACCGCGACCGCCAATACCACCAATAGCGGCGGTATTGTCACGACCGGGACACTCTCGGCTGGTATCTTCTCGGCGACGGTTGCCGCGGGTACGGCCGGCAAGGGTTCGCCGTCCGGCAACGCGAGTGCGACCACCACGGTGACCAACAGCGGGTTGATCGCCACCGGCGGCGGGGACGTCTCGGCGGGTGTGGCTGCGTTCTCGAATTCGCAAGGCTACTACAGCGCGACTTCCAACACGCAGGTCAGCAATAGTGGCGGTATCACCACGAGTGGCACGTACTCTCCGGGCATCATCGCCGGTTCCTATGCACTGGCTACCGGCCTCACCGGTCCTGCCTCGGCCACGACGAATGTGGTGAACACCAACAAGATCCTGACCGTTGGGTATGCGTCGGACGGCATCGTTGCCTTCTCGACGGCGATCGGCGACGGGACGGCCAACACCACGGTGGCCAACAGCGGCAGTATCATCACCAAGGGCACCTACTCGTACGGCGTCAATGCGACGTCGTTCACGAACGAGGCCATCGGCGATGCTGCTTCCACGACCTCGGTCAGCAACTCCGTCGCCGGTACCATCAAGACCTACGGCTATGGCGCGACGGGCATCTTCGGCGGTGCGACTGCGCTGGCGACCACGGGTAACGCGACGGCGACGTCGAGCGTGGTCAACAACGGGTCGATCGCCACGACGGGCAGTTACGCTTACGGCGTCTATCTGTCGAACTACGCCCGGGCATTGAAGAATGCGACGGCTGCGGTCTCGGTCACCAACGGCGGTTCGATAACCACAAGCGGTAGCCATGCTCCGGGTGTGTTGCTCTATGCCGGAGCGTTCTCGGCCACAGGTGTTGCGTCGGCGACGGCCTTGGTCGCCAACGCCGGGTCGATCGTCACGACCGGCACGAATGCTCCTGCCATCAGTGCGACGGTGTTCGGCGACAGCTCGATCATCGTCCGCAACTATAACGGCGGCGTGATCAAGTCGACGGGCCGCCCGTACACCGTCATCGCGGCGACCGTGCAGGGGGGCCAAGCGGGCAGCTACATCCGCATCAACAACTACTTTAACGGTACCATCCAAGGCAACGTGCAGTTGTCGGGGGCCGCTCAAAGCATCTTCAACAACGCCGGCACCTGGATCATGCAGGGCAACAGCAGCTTCGGCGCCGGCAAGAACGACGTGTTCAACAACTCGCTCGGCGGCACTGGCGGCACCGTGAAGATGCTGAACAGCAACCGTGACTTCGCCGCGGCGGGGGCGGGCTATTATGTAAATGGCCCCGTGCTTTCCGGGTTCCCCGGCAATCGGTTCCATACGATCGTCCTCAGCGGCCTTGAGAACTTCAATAACGACAAGGGCCTGGTGACGATGGTCAACGGCTATGCCAATCAGCAGATCGCGCTGAGCGGCAACTTCAACGGCACGGCGGCCGGTGCGACCACCAGCACGCTGGCGGTTGACGCCTTCCTCGGAGCTCCGGGATCGCGGGCTGATATCCTGGCGGTTGGCGGCAATGTCACCGGCCTCACCAATATCGTGGTGAACGACATCAATCCCGGCCTGGGCGCTTACAACCCGGTCGGTATCCCGGTCGTCGTTGTTGGCGGCACGACCAGCCTGGTCAACGGCTTCCAGCTTCCGGGCGGTCCGATCGTCAAGGGTCTGTTCGACTACGACCTCTACCTGAACACCAACAAGAACGTTTGGGTATTGGCGAGCACGCCGAACGACGCGGCGAACGAGTTGCCGCGCTTGATGACGGCGGTGTCGGACATCTGGCACCTGTCGGCGGGTACCTGGGCGGACCGTTCGGCTGACCTGCGGGCCTATTACTCGGGTGCGCCGGCTTGCGATCCTCGGATGGTGACCAAGGCTCCGTGCCTTGCGCCGGCGAGCATCGGACCGGGAGCTTGGGCGCGGGTGTTCGGCGATTGGGCGCACAGTGACGGGACTGCCGACGAGACGCTGTTCGGCAAGACCCACAGCTACGACGTCAGCTATCATCAGGACACCTACGGGGTGCAGGCGGGTATGGACTTCTCGGCTCAAAGAATGGGCTACGAGAACTTCGTGTTCGGCCTGATGGTCGGTGCGGTCAGCTCGAAGGTTAACTTCGCGTCAGGCACGCAAGCCAAGTTCGACGGCGGCAACATCGGCGCCTATGCCACCTACATCAATCGTGGCTTCTTCGCCGACTCGTTGCTGATGGCGAACATCCTGAACGTGAACTACAACCACTCGGCACTGCTCAATTCGACGGGCAATGCGCTCACCTTCGGCGGCCACTTCGACATGGGCTACCGCTTCAACTTCAAGGAGGGCTGGTTCGCCGAGCCTCTCGTTACGGTCGAGGGCATGTACACCGACTTCCGCAACGTCAACCTGGCCGGGGTCTATCTCAACCTCGACAACATGGACGCGCGCGGTCGCTTGGGTGTCCGGGTTGGCACCTCGTTCGTGAACGGCGGCTACCGTATCGAGCCGAGCGTTACCGCCAGTGTCTGGCATGCCTTCACTGGGGATAACGCGGCCAGCTTCGGCAGCGGCGTGTACACCTTCAATCTGGAAGATGTCGACTCGCACAAGACCTACGGTGAGATTGGCGGCGCGTTGAACTTCCTCGAGATCGCTTCCCGCTGGTCTGGGTTCGTCAAGGGCGACTTCCGCTTCTCGGACAACTACACCGGCGGATCGGTCAAGGGCGGCGTCCGCTTCCAGTGGTAGACATGAGGCGGCTGCCTTTACCGCAACTGTGGGCGGCCACTGAGTGACTGCGCATCGGTTGACGCTGGTGGCGGCCGCGCGCAGCCCGCCGAGGGACTGTCAGAATTTCTGTGTGAGGCGGTTATCCGTCATGCACGCACAAAACGCTCTTTGAACATGACGGCGAATTGTGTCTTCGCCTCGGCCCACTCGCGCGGCGGCCGTTTCCATTCCGCAGCGGCGTGGTTCAAGACCAAATATAGCAGTTTCGCCGCGGCGTCGTCAGAGGGGAAATGTCCCCTGGTCCTGACAGCGCGGCGCAGTTTTGAGTTCAGCGCCTCGATGGCATTCGTGGTGTAGATGATCCGCCGCACGCCCTCCGGGAACGCGAAAAAGGGGATCACAAGTTCCCAGTTGCGACGCCAACTCTGCGCGATGGCTGGATATTTTGCGCCCCACGGACCTTGCGCGAAGGCGTCGAGGGCAGCCTGGCCGGCGGCAACATCGGCCGCGCGATAGACCGTGCGCAACGCCTGCGCCACGCTCTTGCGATCCTTCCAGGAGGCAAAGTCCATCGAATGGCGGATCAGGTGGACGATGCAGGTTTGAACGATGGTCTGTGGGAACACGGCGTTGATGGCCTCGGGAAAGCCCTTCAGGCCGTCGACGACCGCGATGAGAATATCCTGAGCCCCGCGGGTCTTGAGCTCGTTCACGACGCGCAGCCAGAATTTGGCGCCCTCGGTCTGTTCGATCCAGATGCCAAGAATCTCCTTGGTACCATCCGGCAGGACGCCGAGCGCGATGTAGATCGCCTTGTTGCGCACAAAGCCTTCGTCGCGGACCTTGACCCTGATGGCATCGAAGAACACCAGCGGGTAGCAGATATCCAGGGGCCGGTTCTGCCATTCCGCCACCTCGTCCAGCACCGCGTCGGTGATCGCCGAAATCAGGTCGGGCGAAACCTCGATGCCGTAGAGTTCCTCAAGATGGCCCCGGATCTCGCGGACCGTCATCCCGCGCGCATACATCGAGATGATCTTATCGTCGAAATCAGGGAACCTGCGCTGGTACTTGGCGATCAGCTTCGGGTCGAACGTCCCGGCCCGATCCCGCGGCACCGACAGTGTCATCTTCGAGGTGCCGGTTAGAACCGACTTCTTCGAGTAGCCGTTGCGGTGATTGGATTTGCCCTCAACGCTGTCGCCATCCAGATGCTCGTCGATCTCGGTATTTAGAATCCGCTCGGAGAGCGCCTTCTTCAGCTCGTCGACCAATCCATCTTTATTGAACACGTCCTTCGGATCGCGGCCGGCCAGAAGCTGGTCCAGTAGGTCTTTCTCGATCGCCATATGATGCTCCTTCGGTTCCCATCATGATGGCCTCACACACAAGATTCCTGACAGTCCCGCCCGCCGATGGCTTTGTGAAACCATAAGCTGTTTCATCGGCGCCCCCGGGTCTGCGACCCAGGGCGACCGCCACTCACATCAATACCGGGCCTGGCAACCAAACGGCGGCGCGCTGAAGGGCGCTGCGAGGAATTCAGACGCGTTGGGCTTTTACGCGGGTTTCTCCGCTCTCCAGCTCCCAGCGCAAGATGCTCTGCCGAAGTGCCTGAAATTTCTTTTCGACCGCGTCGTCGAACAAGGGATCTTTCCGATCGCTCATTCGAGTTTCGATTTCCGCCCAATCGCCGCGTTGCAACGCTTTAACGGCGGCCGGAAACAGCAGCTGTTCTTCCTTGTGCATGTGTTGGCGCTGATGCTCGATGAATTCGCGTACGACATTGTGGAAGTCTTGCCGCGGATATTCGCGGCCCGCCAGGATATCGTCGACGGCTTGCGCAAACCGCTGCAAGCGTTCGGTTTCCACGTGGTGCTCGGCTTCCACGTCGCCGACGCGCGTGACCGCGGCCGGATCGCGTAATTTCAGCTTTTCAAAAACGATGTCTTCTTTCGGATGATGATAGCCTTCCGGGTAGTCCTGGAAGTATTCGATCACGGCGCGCAAGATTTCGTAATCCGGCGGTTCGTTGCGGTCGAAGACGTCCAACTCCTGCTCCAGCACAAGCAGCAGTTTTTCGATGTTTCGGTGTTCTTCGAGCAGAATGTCGATAATACTTGCCATCGATCGATCTCGACCACGAAACGTCCGAATAAGATATTGATCGGACAGCGATAATCTCTATCCCGCGCGCATCCTCATACTTTCGACTTAAAGATTAACGGCAATTCGAGACTCGGCTTTGCGCTATATCAAAGCGTGTTGGCGCCATTCATTGAATATTTTCGCGACGTTACTTTTCCCCGTTCGCGAGGCGAATCGATGGTCGACGCCGCTCCTGGGCCGGGTTTCAAAATCCTGGCGCGTGAAGATTTTTCCGATGTGACTTATTCCCTGGTGGTCCATCACCCGTTGATGGCAAGAGCCGCACAGCCGGGTCAATTCGTCATTGTGATGTCGCATGAGTCCGGCGAGCGCATCCCGCTGACCATTGCCGACTTCGACCGCAAGAAAGGCACGGTCACTCTGGTCGTGCAGGCGGTCGGCAAGTCGACCAAAGAGATGCAGCAGAACTGCCAGGTCGGGACTTCGCTGTACGGAATCGTCGGCCCCATGGGTGTTCCGAGTCCGCTCACGGGAAAGAAAAAGGTCGTCTGTGTTGGCGGCGGCCTCGGTGTTGCGCCGATCTACCCGCAAGCCCGCGGCTTCAAGGAAAACGGCGCCTATGTGATCGGCATCCTCGGATTTCGCAACAAGGACCTGGTGTTCTGGAAGGACAAATTTGCGGCGTGCTGCGACGAACTGATTCTTTGCACCGATGACGGCTCGGCCGGCATGAAAGGCTTCGTCAGCGACGGCATCAAGGTCGCCATTACCGGACACAAGGATATCGACGAGGTGGTCGCGATCGGCCCGCCCATCATGATGAAGGCCTGCGCCGAGACCACGCGCCCGCACGGCATCAAGACGATCGTCAGCTTGAATCCGATTATGGTCGATGGCACCGGGATGTGCGGTGGCTGCCGCGTCAAGATCGGCGACGAAGTCAAATTCGCTTGCGTCGACGGTCCGGATTTCGACGGACACAAGGTCGATTTCGGCGATCTGATGATGCGGCTGAAACGCTATGCCGAAGAAGAGAAGGCTGCATTCGCGCGCTGGTCGGAAAGCTGCCGCATGATGAAGATGACTCCGGCGGCGTCGAAAGCGGGCGCCGAAGCTGCGGTGAATCTGCCCGACCCGTTCGAGGAAACGCTGGGGGGATAGCGTCGGCTGTCCGGCAGCAGCTTCGAGATGATCCGTTAGTTGCACAGGATTTTGAGCATGGCCAAAAAGAAGAAAACGATTCGCACGATTCCTCAAGAGCGCACACCTGTGCGCGAGCTGGAACCGAAGGTGCGGGTGAAGAATTTCGAAGAGGTGAATTGCGGCTATTCGCTGAAGGAAGCGCTCAACGAGGCGGAGCGCTGCATCATGTGCCCGGACCCGGGCTGCGTTAAGGGCTGCCCCGTCAATATCAATATCCCGAAATTCATCGAGGCGATCACTGAAAATGATATTCGCGGTGCCTATAACGTCATCACCGCGAGTAACCTCCTGGCGTCGGTGTGCGGCCGCGTCTGCCCGCAGGAGACGCAATGCGAGGGCGTCTGCATTGTCGGCGAGACGCTTGAGCCGGTAGCGATCGGCCGCCTGGAGCGCTTTGTCGGCGACACCGCCATCAAGGAGAAGTGGAGCAACGTTCCGCATATCGAACCGAGCGACTTCAAGGTCGGCATCGTCGGTTCCGGGCCGGCGGGCATGGCCTGCGCCGCCGACATGGCCAAGGCCGGCTGCGACGTCACGGTTTTCGAGGCCTTCCATCAGGCCGGTGGCGTGCTCAAATACGGCATCCCCGATTTCCGGCTGCCCAATTCGATCGTCGATGCGGAGATCGACAATCTGCGCAAGCTCGGCGTCAAGTTCGAGTGCAATACGCTGGTCGGCCGCCTGTTCACCATCGAGCAGATGCGTGACGAACTCGGATACGATGCCGTGTTCATCGGCACCGGCGCCGGCTATCCCTCGATGCTCGGCATTCCCGGCGATTCGCTCAACGGCGTCTTGTCCGCCAACGAACTGTTGACCCGCTGCAATTTGATGCGGGCGAAGGACTTCCCGAATTTCGACACGCCGCTGCCGCTCGGCAAGCGCGTCGCCGTGATCGGGGCCGGCAACACGGCGATGGACGCCATGCGCGTCTCGCTGCGGCTCGGCGCCGATAAGGTGTACTGCATCTATCGCCGTTCGCGCGCGGAATGTCCGGCACGCGCGGAAGAGGTGCATCACGCCGAGGAGGAGGGCGTCGAATTCAATTGGCTCACCGCCCCGATCGAAATTCTCGACGACGGCAAGGGCAACGTGCGCGCCATGCGCTGCATCAAGATGGAGCTCGGCGAGCCGGACGATTCCGGCAGGCGGCGTCCGGTCGCGGTGCCCGGCAGCGAGTACGAGTTCGAATGCGACCAGGTCGTGTTCGCGATCGGCACCAACGCCAATCCGATCATCGGGCAGACTTCGCATCTAAACCTCAATAAGCGCGGTTATATCGGTGCCGACGACACGCTGGCGACTTCGATGGCGGGCGTGTTTGCCGGCGGCGATATCGTCACCGGCGCGGCCACCGTGATCGAAGCGATGGGTGCCGGCCGCAAAGCCGCGCGCAGCATGAAAAACTATCTGAGAATTCGCGATTCCGGCGTTGACGATGCCGACCAAGCCGGCGTCGGCACTTTTTTCGGGATCGATCTCCGGGAACGCAACTATGTGCGCATTCGCGCCGCCTAAGGTAGCAAGATGAACGAAATGATCGCCGATACCGCCGTCAAATCCCGTCCCCGCGCGGCTGCTTCCGCCACCGGCAAAAAGGCCGCTCCCGTCACGCTAACCGGGCATATCGTCGAAATCGTCAGCGATTCCGGCGAAGGCGCGCAGCGATGCGGGCAGACTTTCGGCGCGATCGCCTCGCAGATGGGCAACGGCGTGTGGACCGTCGAAATCATCCCCGCCGAAATCCGTCCGCCCGCGCGCAGCGTGGCCGGCGGCAGCGGCAACCGTATCCGCATCGGCGCAAAGCGCGTCACCAATGGCGGCGACGAAACCGACCTGGTGATCGCCTTCAACGAGCAGGTGCTGCTCGGCCGCGTGCGCACCGGCGAACTCAAGCCCGGCTGCACGATCCTTTTGGAAAACATGTGGCGCGAAAGCAAGGACCCGAAAATCGTCGCGTCCTACATTGAGACCCACGATGAGCTTGTGAAGGCGGGCTACAAGGTCATCGAAATTCCGATGGAGCGTGAGGTCAAGACGGTCGTGGCCGATGCCAAGCGCGGCAAGAACATGTTCGCGCTCGGCATCCTGTGCAATACCTACAACTTCGATCTGCAGCTCGGCCGCGAACAGATCGCGCTCACGTTCGGCAAGAAAAATGCCAGCGTCATTGAATCGAACGTCAAGCTGTTGGAAGCAGGCTACGCCTGGGCCGAGAACAATCTCGACTTCAAATATCGCATTCCGGCGACGCGCAGCACCGAACCGCAAATCGTGGTCAACGGCAATACCGCGCTGGCGCTCGGCGTGCTCGCATCGGGCATGGAAATCTGCGCGATGTATCCGATCACGCCGGCCACGTCGGTTTCGCACTATCTGAGCAGCGTGTTCGAGAAGGTCGGCGGCATCGTCCATCAAGCCGAGGACGAGATTGCCGCTTGCGCCTTCGCGATCGGCGCTTCTTTTGCCGGCAAATGCACGGTCACCGTCACCTCCGGGCCGGGCTATTCGCTCAAGCAGGAAGCGATCGGGCTGGCGGTGATGGGTGAAATCCCGCTCGTTGTCATCAACGTGCAGCGCGGCGGCCCGAGCACCGGGCAGCCGACCAAGGTCGAGCAGGGCGATATGATGACGGCGATCTTCGGCAGTCATGGTGACGCGCCCAAGGTGGTGCTGGCGCCGGCCACGATCGAGGATTGTTTCTATTCGGTCATCACCGCGCGCAAGATCGCCGAGACCTTCAACATGGTGGTGGTCATCCTCTCCGATACGAGCCTGGCCTCGTCGCAGCAGCCGTTCCCGCGGCCGCAATTCAGCGAAGCCTGGCTGGCGCCGCCGATCGATCAGAGCGAAGTGCCGGCAGGGGCCAAGCCTTACGACTGGAATCCGACGACCGGTTTGGCGCGCCGTTTCATTCCGGGTCAGCCCGGCGGCATGCATACCTTGACCGGCCTCGCGCATGACCAGCTCAGCCACGTCGCCTACGACCCGGAAATCAACGAATTGGGCATTCGCGCGCGCAGCCACAAGCTCGCTGCCCTGCAACGCACCCTCACGACGCCGCCGGTGTTCGGCGACCCGAAGGGCGATCTGCTGGTGATCGGCTGGGGCAGCACAAAAGGCGCGATCGAGGAAGCGGTGGAGAACCTGCGCGCCGAAGGCCGCAAGGTTTCCTCGCTGCATCTGACCTTCCTGCAGCCGCTGCCGCCCGGCATCAAGGACATCATGCAAAAGTTCAAGAAGGTCATCACGATCGAAGGCAATTGGAGCGACGACCCGAACGACGACATCATCGACGAGAGCAACCGCCGCTATTCGGCGCTCGCCATACTGTTGCGCTCGCGTTATCTGATCGACGTCGATTGCTGGAGCGAGGTGCGCGGCCAGCCGATCAAGCCGAATACGATCCAGCGCGTCCTGCTCGAAAAACTCAATAAGCGGTAACGGATACGACCATGACCATTCATGCCACCGAATGCCTGTTGCGAATGTACGACCAGCATCACGAGCTGGAGGACTATCAGAGCGGCGTGCCGCGCTGGTGCACCGGCTGCGGCGACAACGCCATTCTGGCGGCGGTGCAGCGGCTGTGCCGCGACGAAGATCTGCGGCCGGAAAAAACCATGTTCGTATCGGGCATTGGCTGCTCCAGCCGTTTTCCGCATTACATGAAAACCTACGGTTTCCACGGCATCCACGGCCGCGCGCTGCCGGTCGCCGAGGGCGTCAAGATGGCGCGGCCCGATCTGGACGTGTTCGTCAATACCGGCGACGGCGATTGCTGCAGCATCGGCGCGGCGCATTGGATTCACGCCATCCGCTACAACATGAACATGACCGTGATGCTGCACGATAACCAGATCTACGGTCTGACCAAGATGCAGGCCTCGCCCACCTCTCCGCGCGGTCTCAAGAGCAACACCACCCCGCGCGGCGCCTATCTCGAAGGGCTTAATCCTTTGACGGTGACGCTCGGCGTCCAGAACGTGTCGTTCGTGGCGCAGGCGGTCGATTGGATACCGGAAGTGCTCTACGACATCATCCGCGCGGCCTACCACCACAAAGGGCTGTCGTTCGTACGCATCCTGCAGCGCTGCCCCGAATGGCTGCCGAAAATGCTCGATCCGTGGGTGCACGATCCGCTCAAGATCAACCTGCTGCACCACAAGAACGGCGTGACGCTGAGCCAGAACATCTCCAAGGTCTACCGGACCCAGGAAGAGCACGATCCCTCGAACATCCATCGCGCGCGCGAGATCGCGTCGACGCTCGATCCGATCCCGGTCGGCATCCTGTATCACAATCCGGAAGTTCCCTGTTACGAAGATCTGCGCGATGCCGGCCAGCAACGGTCGGCGCGCTTCATCAAAGCGGGCTTCGAAGCCGAGCTCGACAAATTCACGGTCTGGCCGCAAGACGCCAAGGCCAATAACCAACCCAGTGCGTGAGGATCCGACCGATTCGGATTGAGACGACGAAGGCGATTCCAGCATGCAAGCAGAACTTCAGGCGCATCTCGCGTTTCATCTGACGGGGAAGCTGCCCCAGGGCGAGGACGATGCATTTTCCCAGAGCAACCTGCATCCCGCAATTCTGGCCGAGTACCGGGATCTCACGGCGCTGCGTTACGATTTTCCGCTCGTCCTGATCGGCGACGCCGCCAAGCCGGTGCAATCGCTGTCCGACCTGATCGACGGCGCGCTCAAGCAGATCGCAACCGATAACGACGGCGATCGGATCGCCAAACATGCCGTCCGGCTCGAGCGCGAAATCCGCAAACTGATCGCGGAAGGCGTGAGCGGGACACTGTTCGAGCTTTGGGATTCCGCGGCCGCCCGCATCGGCGCCAAAAAAGACAAGCAGTTGCAGGACAGCCTGAGCCGCCTGCGCGCCGTCGTGAAGACCGACGGTGCGGTCGCCGACTGCGACCAGGCGATGCCGTTCCGCCTGTTCCAGCACGCCTGGCAAGGCTTGCAGGACCGCAAGACGCAGGCATTCCGTACCGACGTCAACAAATTGATCATGAAGCTGTCCGATATCCTGAGCGCGGATTTCGTCCGCTCCAAGGAAGGCCTGAGCGCGGATCGTTTGCGCGCCTCGGTCGGGGCGGCGCATCAGAGCGCCTTCGATTTCGACGCCATGTCGCGCGTGCTGGGCGAGGCCTCGCCCGAAGTACCGATGCCGGAAAGCCGCCGGCAGCGGGTGCGCGCTTTGCTCACGGCGCTGCGGTCGCAACGCTTTTTCCCGGCGGGCGGCGAGGGCGACAAATGGATCGGCGTCGGCGAACCGTATTCCTTCGTGTTCGAGACCTGCTCGGATGCGGTCGCGGCTTATCGCGAACGGCTGCCGAAGATGGTGGAGCTGGCCAAGGCGCTCACCATGGCCAAGCTCGAAACCGACGGCGAATACAGCGAAGCGCGGCACGATGCCTTTTTCGCGGAATTCGGCGCCAATGGCCTCGATGCGGACGCCATCGCCGCGTTTCCGGACTATCTAATCTGCCTGCGCGCTGCCGATCTGAAAGCGGCGGACAGCGAATTGCTCTTGCAGGCATTCGTTGCCGGCATGCGGGCAAAGGCCGTGCTGCAGAGCGACGATCTGTTGGAGTCTTCGCCGATCACCGGCGAAATTCTGTTTTCGGGTCTGCGCGGCCGGCAACTGGTCGGCGCGGCGCTTTCGTTGGCCACGTCCTTTATCGTGCAATCGAGCAGTTCCAGCCTGTACCGCCTGCGCGAACAAATTCTGCGCGGCTTGAACTATCCCGGGCCGGCATTGTTCAGCGTATACTCCGGTGCCAGCGGCACCGGTCTAGCGCCCTATCTGGCGGCCGCCGCCGCCGCCGAGTCGCGGGTGTTTCCCGCCTTCAGCTACGATCCGTCGGTGGGCGCCGACTGGGCCTCGCGCTTCTCCCTGCAGGCCAATACTCAAAGCGATCTCGACTGGCCGCTGCAGCGCCTCGACTACGAAGACGCCGCGCAACAGCTCGTATCGGAAAAACTGGCCTTCACCTTTGTCGACTTCATGGCCTGCGATCCGCGTTGCGCCAAGCATTTCGCCCAGGTTCCGCGGGCGAAATGGAACGAAGACATGGTGCCGGTTGCCGATCTGCTGGCAAGCAAAGCATCGGATCTGCCGGAAAAGGTGCCCTGCCTGACGATGGTCGACAGCGACAATCGCTTGCAAAAAGTGATCGTCGACGAAAAATTGATGCGCGAAGCGCGCGCGTGCCTGGAAGCGTGGCGCAGCCTGCAGGAGCTCGGCGGCGTGCACAACTCGCATGCAGCGAGACTCGTCGAACAGGAACGCAAAGCCTGGGAGGCAAAAGCTCAGGCCGCCGCCGCCGTGAGCCAGCCGGCGAACGTGGCAGTTGCCGCAGCGACCGCAGCGTCGGCCGCACCGGCTACCGCCGTACCCGCCGCACCTGCTGCGGCGCCAGCCGTCGCCGAAGCGGCGCCGGAACGCTCGGCGGACGACCCCTATATCGAAACATTCCGTTGCAGCAGCTGCAACGAATGCACGCAGATCAACGACAAGATGTTCGGCTACGACGACAACATGCAGGCCTCCATCATTGATTTGAATGCCGGAACCTATCGGCAGCTGGTGGAAGCGGCGGAAAATTGTCAGCTCTCGATCATCCACCCCGGCAAGCCGTGGAATCCGAGCGAGCCCGGGCTCGATGAGCTGGTCAAGCGGGCCGAACCGTTCCTGTAGACGCGATGAGGCACCGGCCGTCAGCGATCGCCGCTGACTTATGCGGCCGCGTCGCGATTCGCGAAGCCGGCGGCGTCCGGGTCAATCATCCAGCGTACGATCGCCGGCCAATAGTCGGCGAGGATGGCCGCCCCCATGAACAACCCGCCGTGGCGGCACGGCGCCAGCGCCTTGGCGATGTGGTGGGCCGGCGTGCCGACCAGGCGTTCGGTTGCAAATAATTGTGCCGGTGCGATCAGCTCATCGTCGCGTGCCGCCAGTAGGAAGACCGGAGCCCGCATTTCAGCCAGGTCGATTGGTTTTCCCAAGGCGACAAACCGGCCGGCCGCGATTTCGTTTTTCTTGTACAGCTTCTCGATCACCTCGAGATAATAGGTGCCCGGCAGATCGACGGTCCATGTGTACCAGTCGCGGAATTTGGCTGCGAGTTCGGCGAATGCGGGCGAACTGATCGGCTCGTTCGTTTGCAGAATCTCGCGGATGGTCTCGGCGTTCACCGTTTCCGGCCCCCAGAACTTCTGCGCGTTGCGGCCGAGTACGCGGCCTTCGCCCAGTTTCACCAGTTCATGAAACAGCGCCGTGGGACTGGCGTCGACCAGCGCGGACAAACCGGATGGTGCGGCGGCAATGTCGACCGGCGCACCGGCCAGCACCAGCTTGCGGACCTTGCCGGGAAACCGCGCGGCATAGAGCAGAGATAGCCAGCCGCCCTGGCAAAGCCCGATCAGATCAACGCTGCCGCCGAGAAAATCGACCAGCACATTGAGGTCGGCGAGATAATCGTCGATTGACAAGAAGCGCATGTCCGCGGTGGCCGAACGCCAATCGGCAACGAGCAGGTGGTGGAGACCAGCGTCGCGCAAGGCCGCAACCAGGCTGTGTCCAGGCGCAACATCGGTCACGCCCGCCCCGTGCAGCGCAAATGGCGCGCACAGCAAAGCGGGGACGCCGTCCGCGCCGCTGCTGAAATCGCGCAAGCGTACGGTCTTCAATTCGAGCGTAATCTCATTCGGCGTGGCCCATTGTGGCTCGCGTGCCGCGGGGCCTTCGTCTGCGCCAACGGCGAGGCCGGCGAAATGCTTGGCGACCAGAGCGGCAAACTCGCTCGCCGAAGCGGCGGCAAGCGCCGGCCACATGAAAGCAAGGTTCGGACTTTTCCGCCCGGTCGGTTCGTACATTGTGAATAATATATGACAAAAATCGCCCGGCCGCGTTGCGCCAGGTCAAGCCCGCCATGTCGACAGGGCCTGTAGCAGACTCCCAGGAAAATAAGACTTATTTGCGCGCGCGCGGCGCTTTCACTGCTGCAATACGTAGCTTCCGGGCGCGTCGCCGCGCGGAGCATAATCTGTCGTGCCGGCGCCCATACCGGGCGGATCGATCGCGGCGCCCGAGCGCGCCGCGAGCCAGGCGGTCCATTCCGGCCACCAGGAGCCTTCTTTGCGCGGGGCCGTGGCCAAATAGGTTTCCGGGTCGAGGTAGTGCGCGTTCGCGGCCTTGGTCATGATCTGGAAGCTGCGGTGATCGTGGCCGGGTTCCGACACGATTCCGGCATTGTGGCCGCCGACCGTGAGCAAATAGGTCACGTCGGTGTCGGTCTGCAGATTGATCTTATAGGTGGAGCGCCACGGCGCGACATGGTCGCGCAGGGTGCCGACGGTGAAGATCGGCGCGTGAATATCGGAGAGCGCGATCGGCTTGCCGGCGACCGTATGGCGCCCTTCGGCCAGATCGTTGTTCAGGAACAAGTGCCGCAGATATTCCGAATGCATGCGATAGGGCATGCGGGTCGCATCCGCGTTCCACGCCATCAGATCGATCATCGGGCTGCGTTCGCCCATCAGGTAGTCGTGCACCATGCGCGACCACACCAGGTCGCTCGAGCGCAGCATCTGGAAAGCGCCCGCCATCTGCGTGGCGTCGAGGAATCCCTGCTCCCACATCATGTCTTCCAGGAATGTGACCTGGCTCTCGTTGATGAAGAGCATCAGCTCGCCGGCTTCGTGGAAGTCGGTCTGCGCGGCCAACAGCGTGACCGATTGCAGGCGGTCGTCGGCCTCGCGCGCCATGGCGGCGGCGGCAATCGACAACAAGGTGCCGCCCAGGCAATAGCCGACGGCGTGGACTTTCCGGTCCGGCACGACGGCGCCGACCGCATCGAGCGCCGCCATGACGCCGAGCCTGCGGTAGTCGTCGAGGCCGAGATCGCGCTCCTGCGGGCCCGGATTCTTCCACGAGATCATGAAGACGGTGAAACCCTGCTCGGTGAGATACTTCACCAGCGAATTCTGCGGCGACAGATCGAGGATGTAGTATTTCATGATCCATGCCGGAACGATGAGGATCGGCTCCGGCCGCACCTTGTCGGTCGCCGGCGCGTATTGGATGAGCTCGATCAACCGGTTGCGGTAGATCACTTTGCCCGGCGTGACGGCCACGTCGCGGCCGACCACGAATTTCTCGCTGCCAACCGGCTTCTTGCCGCTGATGGCGCGCTCCCAGTCTTCCAGCATGTTGCGCGCGCCGCTCACCAGGTTCATGCCGCCTTTGCTGAAGGTGTGCCGCAGCACGTCCGGGTTGGTCAGCAGAAAATTCGAGGGCGAGACCATGTCGAGCATCTGGCGCGCCACGAACTCCACCACGTTTTCATGGTGCTTGGTCACGCCGCGAATGCCGGTGGTGGCGTTGTGCCACCATTGCTGATTGAGCAGGAAGCCCTGGTACATGAAATTGTACGGAAATTTCTGCCACTCTGCGCCGTCAAAGCGCCGATCCTGCGGCAGCGGCTCGATGCACGGTGCCGACTTGTCCTTGCCGCCTTCGAGCGCGCAGCGCGAGGCATAATTGGCGAAGCGCACCGCTTTGCGGGCGGCTTTGTCAACGAGCTGCATGCGCTTGCCGGGCGCGAAGGTCAGCTGCGTTGCCCAGTCAAGATAGGCCTTGGCCAGTGCGGCGGGCGACAGGCCGAACGTGAAGCGCGCCAACGCGGCGTGCAGCGAGCGATCGACGATGTCGCCGAAAGCCGTTACGGCATAAGAATCGCGCCCGTCGACGGTTTCGCCCGGTTCATTCCCGTTCGCGTCCTGATCGGGATGCACGTTGATTTCGTCTGCGGCCGGCGCGAGTGCGGGGCTGGGGAGTAGCTCCGTCTTTGGCAGTAGTGTGACAGGATTTTCAGATGCGGTCGTCATGGGGCACTTCCATTTTTTGCAACGGCATTCAAAAAATGTCCGCTGAACTCCGGTAGCGCCATAGTCTTGGGCAAGTCTAGTGGTGTTATTGTGACGCGCCATGATCTGGATCAATCGGCCGGGCCAACCAATTGTGAATATGAGTTAACAATTCATCGCCCCGTCCGTTCGTCACAGTGAGCAACCCCCCGTGTCCATTCGCAATCTCGACAAGATGTTTCGGCCGCAATCGGTCGCGGTCATCGGCGCCACCGATAAGCCGCACTCGGTCGGCTCCGCGCTGATGACGAATTTGACGCGCGCCGGCTTTCGCGGTCCCATCATCCCGGTCAATCCGAAGGCGGCCGCGGTGCACGGCATCATGGCCTACAAGGACGTGGCGAGCCTGCCGATCACGCCGGATCTCGCCGTCATCGCGACGCCGCCCGACGTTATTCCTTCGTTGGTCGCCGAACTCGGAAATCGCGGTACGCGCGCCGCGGTCGTGCTGACGGCGGGCTTTGCCGAAGGCGAACTCGCCCACGGCCGTGAGCGCAGCGCACAGCTCTTGGCGGCCGCGCGCCCGCATCTCCTGCGCATCGTCGGGCCCAACTGTCTCGGTATCGCCGTGCCGGGTATCGGGCTGAACGCGACCTTTGCGCCGGCGGCCATGCTGGCCGGCAATATCGCGTTCCTCACGCAGTCGGGCGCGATGGCGACGACGGTGCTCGATTGGGCGCTGCCGCGCGAGGTCGGCTTCTCGGCCATCGTCTCCATGGGCGACATGAGCGACGTCGATTTCGGCGACCTGTTGGATTACTTCGTGCTCGACGAAGCAACCCACGCGATCCTGATCTACGCCGAAGCGGTGACGCAGGCGCGCAAATTCATGTCGGCGGCGCGCCGCGCCGCACGCATCAAGCCGGTGATCGTGGTCAAAGGCGGACGCGCCGCGGAAGGCGCGCGCGCCGCGACCTCCCATACCGGCGCGCTGGCGGGGGCCGATGTCGTTTATGAGGCGGCTTTCCGCCGCGCCGGCATGCTGCGCGTCAACGAGGTCGAGGAGCTGTTCGACGCGGCGGCAACGCTCTCGCGCATGTCGCCACAACGCGGCAACCGCCTGGCCATCGTCACCAATGGCGGCGGTGCCGGTGTGCTCGCCACCGACCGGCTGATCGAGGAGGGCGGCCAACTTGCGACACTTGCGCCGGAGACGCTCGCCAAGCTCAATGCGGTTCTGCCGGCGACCTGGAGCCACGCCAATCCGATCGACATCATCGGCGATGCCGACGCCGAGCGCTACGCCAAAGCCGTCGCGATCATGATGGAAGATGCCAGCAGCGACGCGCTGCTAGTGGCCTATTGTCCGACTGCAATCGTATCGGCCGCCGAGGCCGCCAAGGGGCTCGTCGGCGCGCTGGCGCAACCGGACAATGCGGCGAAAAAGAACGTCTTTGCCTGCTGGATGGGGGCGGCGACCGTCGCGGAAGGGCGCAAGCAGCTCGTCGCCGCGCGCGTGCCGGATTTCGAGACCCCGGAGCGGGCTGTGCGCGCCTTCATGTATCTCGTGCATTATCAACAAAGCCAGGATCTGCTGCTGGAGACGCCATCGTCGGGCGCGCCCAGCCCGCGCGCCGATGTCGCCCGCGCACGACAAACGATTCGGCAGGCACTCGACGACAAGCGCGAATGGCTCGATCCGGCCGAAGTCGCTACGTTCCTTGCCTGTTACGGCATCCCGTTCGCGCACACCGAGGCGGTAACCGATGCGAAAGCGGCGGCGTTTGCGGCCGGCCGGATGAAGGCTCCGGTGGCGCTGAAAATCCGCTCGCGCGATGTCATCCACAAGTCAGACGTTGGCGGTGTCGCGTTGAATCTCGCAACGCCCGAGGAGGTCGAAGCTGCCGCGCTGGCGATGAACGAAAAAATAGCGCGCGCCTTGCCCAAGGCGCGCCACGAGGGCTTCATCGTGCAGGAGATGATCCAGCGCCCCGGCGCCTACGAGTTGATCGCCGGCGTTTCCACCGACGCGACTTTCGGCCCGGTGATCCTGTTCGGGCAAGGCGGCACCGCGGTCGAGATCATCGGCGACAAATCGCTCGAACTGCCGCCGCTCAACACCGCGCTGGCGCGCGCGCAGATCGAGCGTACCCGCATCGCCGCTTTGCTCAAGGGCTACCGCGACCGGCCAGCGGCCGACATCGACGGCGTCGTCAACGTGCTTGTGCAATTGAGCCAGATCGTCGCCGACCATGCCGAAGTCGCCGAGATCGACATCAACCCGCTGCTATGCGACCCGCGCGGCGTGATCGCGGTCGATTGCCGCATCCGCGTGCGCGCCGCGACTGCGTCGGCGCAAGCACGGCTGGCGATCCGACCCTATCCGCAGCAGCTCGAATCCGAAATTCGCACAGCCGAGGGGACGTCCTATCGGGTGCATCCGATCAAGCCGGAAGACGAGCCGGCGCTGCGCCGTTTCGCCGACGCGGTTGACAGCAACGATCTCTGGCACGCATTCTTTGCGCCGCTGCGCGACCGCAGCCACGAGACGGCGGCGCGCCTGAGCCAGATCGACTACGACCGCGAGATGACGCTGATTGCCTGGGACGACGGGAGCGTGGCCGGGCTCGCGCGTTCGACCGCCGATCCCACTTTTGAAAATGCGGAATGCGCGGTCATCATTCGCCGCGACCTGCGCGAAAAGGGCCTGGCCGGGCAATTGCTGGAAGCATTGCTGCGCGTGATCGCGACGCAGGGCATCAAGCAGGCCGTCCTGGTATTCCCGACCGATCGCGTGCGAATGATCAACCTCAGCAAGGACCTTGGCTTTACGGTTGCCATGTCGCTGGATGACGCGGCGCAGGTTCGCGCCAGCAAGAGCTTGCGTCAGCGCCCCTGATACGCCGGCGTGCGTACGATCAACCCGTCGAGCTCTTTCGTCACCTTGATCTGGCAGGACAGCCGCGAGGTCGGCTTCACCTCGAAGGCGAAGTCGAGCATGTCTTCCTCCTCGGCCGAAGGCTTGCCGACGATCGGGCTCCAGGCTTCGTCGACATGCACCAGGCAGGTGGCGCAGGTGCAGGCGCCGCCGCATTCGGCAACGATGCTGGTCACGTTGTTGCGCTGGGCGGTCTCCATCACGGTCGAGCCGAGTTCGGCTTCGACCGAGTGCACCGTGCCGTCATGTTCGATGTAGGTGATCTTGGGCATCGTTTCGCTTTTTGCGGGAGTGGATCGGGAAATTTCTTGCGTTTCGCTCATGCGACACCAAGTTTTTTCTGCAGGCTGGTTGAGGACGTTGTGTATTGGAACACCAGTTTCTTGTCGGGATAGACGTAGTGGTAGGCCTTCTGCGCCATCAACGCGGCCTCGTGGAAGCCCGACAGGATGAGCTTGAGCTTGCCCGGATAAGTGTTGATGTCGCCGATGGCGAAAAGGCCCGGCACGTTGGTTTCGAACGCGGCGGTGTCGACCGGGATCAGGTCGTCCTGCAGCGCCAGGCCCCAATTGGCGACCGGACCGAGCTTCATGGTCAGGCCGAAGAACGGCAACATGGCGTCGACCTCGACCCGCGCGACGGCGCCGTCGCCGCCTTTGATGTTGGCGGCGGCAAGCTGGCCGTCGGCGCCTTCCAGCGCCGCTACCTGGCCGATCTTGAGATCCATGGCGCCGGACGCGACTAGCGCGCGCATCTTGTTGACGCTGTCGGGCGCGCCGCGGAATTCGTCGCGCCGGTGCACCAGCGTCAGCCGTTTGGCGATCGGCTGCAGATTGAGCGTCCAATCGAGCGCCGAGTTGCCGCCGCCGACGATCATCAGCCGCCGGTCGCGGAAGGCGTCCATTTTGCGCACGGCATAGTGCACCGACTTGCCTTCATAGGGTTCGATCCCATTGATCGGCGGGCGCTTGGGCTGGAATGAGCCGCCACCGGCGCCGATCACCACCACTTTGGCCTCGAACACCTTGCCGCCGTCGGTGGCGATGCGGAAAGCCGGTTCGCCGATCTTCTCCAGCGTCGTCACCATCTCGTTGAGATGGAAAGTGGGTTTGAACGGCTTGATCTGCTCCATCAGGGCATCGGTGATGCCCTGGCCGGTGATGTATGGGATGCCGGGAATGTCGTAGATCGGCTTTTCCGGATAAAGCTCCGCGCATTGTCCGCCGACCTTGTCGAGGATGTCGATGAGATGCGCCTTGATGTCGAGCAGGCCGAGTTCGAATACCGCGAACAGGCCGACCGGTCCGGCGCCGATGATAAGAGCGTCGGTCTTGATCGTTTCACTCATTCTCGCTGTGCCCCGGCGTCGGCCGGCTCCTTGCTTCGCGGTGGTGACGCCGGTCGGCGCGTAATGCTGGGCGCGGGAATCGCGATGACGCGCAACAGCTCTGCCAGATTTTGTTCCGGCGTCTTACCGGTGGTCAGGACTACGGCTTCCGCCTTGGCATAAAGCGGCTCGCGGCTTTTGAGAATGGATACCAGGTCTTCCATGGCGCGGATATTGTTGGCCATCGGCCGCATGTCGCCTTGCGCCAACACGCGCTTCATATGCTCTTGCGGATCGGCGCGCACCCACACCGTAAAGCACGAGGCGAGCAGCAATTCGAGCGTGCTCGGCTCGGTGACAATGCTGCCTGAGGTGGCGATCACGAAATTCGGGTAGCGCCGCAACACGTCGTCGAGCGCCTCGCGTTCGGCGCGGCGGAAAGTTTCCTGGCCGAACATGTCGAAGATTTCGCTCAAGTTGGCGCCGCTGCGGCGCTCGATCTCACGGTCGAGTTCGACGAAGGGCACATCGAGGTGTTCGGCCAGCAGACGGCCGAGCGTGGATTTACCGCCGCCGCGCAAACCGATGAGCGCAACGCGCCGGCGCCGATCCTCGGAGCGCGAGCTGAAATGCTCGGTGACGAGCTTGCGCGCTTCTACGAGCATGTCGGGCGGCAGCCGCTCGAGGAATTGCGACAGCAGCACCAGATCGAGCGGCGGCTCGGCACCCTCATGCACCAGCTGAGTGACCGGTAATCCGATCGCGCGCGCGATGCGCCGCAGTAACACGATGGAACAATTGCCTTTTCCGACCTCAAGCTGGGCCAGATAGCGCTCCGACACCTTGGCATGCTGCGCCAATGCTTTGCGCGTCATGCCGCGCTGATTCCGTAGTGTACGCACGCGCTCCCCCAGCCGATGCAGATAGGCATCGGCGGTGCGGTTGGGGGCGGGCCTGGTGCGGGTTGCTTTCATCGCTTACCGGTTAACATGCATTATAATGCTAGGCAAGAGGCTGTCCGCCGGATTTTGGCGGAACCGCCGCCGTCTGCAAGGTTTCGGCAAAAGCCCCCTGATTATATAAGAAAATATCATGATGTGTATCCACACGGGAAGTTTACGCCTGATCGCCGCGTTCGCAGTTGTGCCGCCGCTGCGGAAATGCTATCGATATGCAAAATAATGCATAGCATGAGAAGGCGGGCGGCCGACGCCCGTAGCCGGAGTGAGGGCATGCAGACCATCGATTTCCAGACCGAGCCGACGCGCTACCGCCATTGGCGCATCGAGCGCGACGGCGAGATTGCCTATCTGATCATGGATGTGGATCAGGCCGGCGGACTGTTCGACGGCTATGAGCTCAAGCTCAACTCCTACGATCTCGGCGTCGATATCGAACTCAACGACGCGGTGCAGAGATTGCGCTTCGAGCATCCGGAGGTGCGCTGCGTCGTCATCAAGTCCGGCAAGGACACGGTGTTCTGCGCCGGCGCCAATATCCGCATGCTCGGCAAGTCGACGCATCAGCAGAAAGTGAATTTCTGCAAATTCACCAACGAGACGCGGCTGGCGATCGAAGACGCCTCGAAGAATTCCAAGCAGACTTACATTTGTGCCATCAACGGCAATGCCGCCGGGGGCGGCTATGAGCTCGCGCTCGCCGCCGACCACATCATGCTGGTCGACGACCGCCGCTCGGCGGTGGCACTGCCGGAGACGCCACTGCTCGCGGTGCTGCCAGGAACCGGCGGACTCACCCGCGTCACCGACAAGCGCAAGGTGCGGCGTGACCGCGCCGACGTGTTCTGCTCGATCGAGGAAGGTGTGCGCGGCACCAAGGCGGTCGAATGGCGCTTGGTCGACGAGGTGGTGCCCAATTCGAAATGGAAAGAAACGGTGGCCGCCCGCGCCAAGGAAATCGCCGCGCGCTCCGACCGTCCAAAAACCGCCAAGGGGATTGCGCTCACCCCGCTCAATCGCAAGATCGATGCCGACCGCGTGTCTTATTCCCATGTCGACGTGGAGATCGACCGTGCGCGCGGGCTGGCGAGTGTCACCGTGCGCGGGCCTTCGCAGAGCGTTCCGGCGTCGGTGGAAGCCGCTCACGCGTTGGGCGCCATGTTCTGGCCGCTGACGATGGCGCGCGAGCTGGAAGACGCCATCCTGCATCTGCGCGCCAATGAAGCTGCCATCGGCGTCGTGCTATTCCGCACCGACGGCAATGCGCAGGCCGTGCTCGAGCATGATGAATTTCTCGCCAAAGCCAATGGCGACTGGCTGATGCGCGAAGTTCGCCACTATCTCAAACGCGTGCTCAAGCGCCTGGACGTATCGCCGCGCAGCATGATCGCGCTGATCGAGCCGGGCTCGTGCTTTGCCGGTACGCTTGCCGAACTCGCCTTCGCCGCCGACCGCTCGCTGATGTTGATCGGTACCCATGAGGGCGACAATCGTAAAGCCGCGGCGATCACGCTCGGAAAGGCTAATTTTGGCTTTTATCCTATGGGCAATGAATTGACGCGTCTGCAGACCCGCTTCCTCGGCGAGCCGGACACCCTCACGCGCGCCAAGGAGAAAGTAGGCGTCGCCCTGGACGGCGAGGAGGCCGCCGAGCTCGGATTGGTGACGGCCGCCTACGAGGATTTCGATTGGGACGACGAATTGCGCGTCATGCTGGAAGAACGCACGAGCTTCTCACCCGACGCCATGACCGGCATGGAGGCGAACTTGCGCTTCGCCGGTCCGGAGACCATGGAAACCAAGATTTTCGGACGGCTGACCGCGTGGCAGAACTGGATCTTCCAGCGGCCGAATGCGATCGGCGAACAGGGCGCGCTGAAACTTTACGGCAGCGGCGTGTCGCCGACGTTCAATAAGGAAAGGGTGTGACCATGAACATCGCTCAGGTCGACTACGACGGCTTGATCCCCAACAACGTCGCGCTCGGGCAGGACCCGCGCGTCAAGCGCGCGCTGGAGAAATGGCATCCCGGCTATATTGATTGGTGGAACGACATGGGGCCGGAAGGTTTCCAGGAATTGCTCGTCTATCTGCGCACGGCGGTCAGTGTCGACCCCAAGGGCTGGGCCAAGTTCGACTATGTGCGCATGCCGGAATACCGCTGGGGCGTGCTGCTGGCGCCGCAGCACGAGGGCCGCAAGATTCCGTTCGGCACGCACAAGGGCGAGGACGCCTGGCAGGAAGTGCCGGGCGAATACCGCGCCATGCTGCGCCGTCTCATCGTGATCCAGGGCGACACCGAACCGGCCTCGGTCGAGCAGCAGCGCCATCTCGGCAAAACCGCGCCCTCGCTCTACGACATGCGCAATCTGTTCCAGGTCAATGTCGAGGAGGGCCGCCACCTCTGGGCCATGGTCTATCTGCTGCAGAAATATTTCGGCACCGACGGCCGCGAAGAAGCGGAAGCGCTGTTGCAGCGCCGCTCCGGCCACGCCGACACGCCGCGCATGCTGGGTGCCTTCAACGAGAAGACGCCCGACTGGCTGTCGTTCTTCATGTTCACCTATTTCACCGACCGCGACGGCAAGATGCAGCTCGAGGCGCTGGCGCAATCCGGCTTCGATCCGCTGTCGCGCACCTGCCGTTTCATGCTGACCGAGGAAGCCCACCATATGTTCGTGGGCGAGACCGGCGTCACCCGCGTCATCCAGCGCACCTGCGAGGCGATGAAAGAGGCCGGCATCAGCGATCCCAACGATATCGCGGCGGTGCGCAAGCTCGGCGTCATCGACCTGCCGACCATCCAGAAGAAAGCGAACATGCATTTCTCGCTGACGCTCGATCTGTTCGGCAACGAGATTTCGACCAACGCCGCCAACGCCTTCCACGCCGGCCTGAAGGGCCGCTACCGCGAGGACCGGCTCAAGGACGACCACCAGCTCGAGAACGGCACCTATCCGGTGCTGCGCCTGGTCGACGGCAAGATCCAGAATGTGGATTCGCCTGCGCTGTCCGCGCTCAACATGCGGCTGCGCGACGATTACGTCGTCGACGCCAATATCGGCGTTAGCCGTTGGAACAAGGTGATCGCCGACATCGGCATTGCGTTCGAGGTCAAGCTGCCGCACGTTGCCTTCCACCGCCACATCGGCGAGTTCTCCAGCATCAAGGCGGATGTAAGCGGCAATGTCCTCAGCGACGCCGAATGGACCAAGCGCCGCGACGAATTCCTGCCCTCCGACAAGGACCGCGCATTCATTGAGGGGCTGATGCAGCCGCAATTCGAGACCGCCAAGTTCGCCGGCTGGATTGCGCCGCCCAAGGTCGGTATCGACAACAAGCCAGGCGACTTCGAATACGTGAAGATCGCGGATGCTTAATCGGCGCGCGGCGCCTGCTTATCCTCGTCGCGCAGCTTGAAACGCTGGATTTTGCCGGTGGCGGTATGCGGCAGGTCAGCGCGCACGTCGATCCAGCGCGGATATTTCCACGCGCCCGCGTGCTGTTTGACGTGGCTTCTCAGCTTTTCCATGAGGCTGTCGTCGGCGACATAGCCACTCTTGAGCACGATGAAAGCCTTCGGCTTGATCAGTCCGTCGGCGTCCTGCTTGCCGATGACGGCGGCTTCCAACACCGCCTCATGTGAGATCAGCGCCGCTTCGACGTCGAACGGCGACACCCACATGCCGGAAACCTTGAACATGTCGTCGGTGCGCCCGCAGTAATAATAGTAGCCGTCGGCGTCGCGGCGGTATTTGTCGCCGGTATAGGTCCACTCGCCGACGAAGGTGCGGCGGCTTTTGGCACGCTGATTCCAATAGCCTGCGGCCGCCGAAGGCCCGCGGATGATCAATTCGCCGATCTCGTCGGCGGCAAGCTCGCGGCCTTTGTCGTCGACGATGCGCGCCTCGTAACCCTGCACCGGCTTGCCGGTCGAACCGTAGCGGATGTCGCCGGGCCGGTTGCTGAGAAACGTCTGCAGCAATTCGGTCGATCCGATGCCGTCGAGCACGTCGACGCCGACCACGTCGCGCCAGCGTTCGCCGATATGCGCCGGCAGCGCTTCGCCGGCCGACACGCACAGGCGCAACCGATCGGAGCCGGCGCCTTTGGCGATGGCCGGATGCGCGAGCAGGGCGGTGTAGAGCGACGGCACGCCGTAAAAGATCGTGGGGCGATGTTTGCGCATGATTTCGAACACAGCTTCCGGCGACGGCCGCTCTGGCCAAAGTGCTGCGGTGGCGCCGACCGACAGCGGGAAGGTCATGCCATTGCCGAGCCCGTAGGCGAAAAACAATTTGGCGGCGGAATGGACAACATCGCTCTCGCTGATGCCGAGCACGCCTTGGCCGAACAGTTTCGCCGTCGCCATCAGACTGGAGTGCACGTGCTTGACGCCCTTGGGATCGCCGGTCGAGCCGGAGGTATAGAGCCAGAACGCCACTTCGTCCGACACCGTGTCGGCGGTGTACGGAGTGGCGTCGGCGGTGGCAATGATGTCCTCGAACAGATGCACGTCGCGGCCGGGGGACGCCGCCTTGTCGTCGGCGCTGCCGCCGACCAGGATCACCGTCCTCATTTGAGGAAGCCGCTCAAGCATCGGCCAGATCGCCTGCGCCAGCGGCGCGGCGGCAACGAGCGCGGTGGCGCGGCAATCGGCGAGGATATAGGCGTATTGCGCCATGTTGAGGAAAGTGTTGAGCGGGACCGGGATCGCGCCGGAACGGATCGTGCCCCAGAACGCCACCGGATAATCGACCGTGTCGTGCAGCAACAGCGCGACGCGCTCGCCCTGCCGGATGTCGAGCGCTCGCAAGACGTTGGCGAAACGGATTGAGCGTGCCTGCAGCTCGCCATAGGTGAGCGAGCGGTCGGGATCGATGAACGCGATCTTCTTGGCGAGACCGCGCGCTACATTGGCGTCTACGAAATCGCTGACGGCGTTGTAAGGCCGGCGTGCGGTGAAATCGTCGGACACGTCCATCCCGGTCAACTTTCGAACAACTTCGTCAGCAGCCGCCGCGCCAGCACGCCGGCCACGCGCCGGCGGTAATGGCCGGGCGTGAAGGTGGTCTTCATCGGCATGATCTGATCGCGCACTAGCGCGTCGAGGCCCTTGAACACGCGCTCGTCGAGTTTGCCGCCGGCAAGCGCGGCGGTGCCCTCGAGCAGCACCGGGCGCGGATTGGTGCCGGTGAAGGCCACCCGCAGATCGGCGAGCGTGTCGCGCTCGCGCCTGAGCGCCACCGCCACGCCGGCCACCGGATATTCGATCGAGCGGCGGATGCGGATCTTGTCATAGCCCGAGCGCAGGCCAGGCTGGTTCCTGGCGCGCACCGCGGTGACGATCTCGCCCGGGCGCAGCGACAGATAAAACTTGCCGTCGCCTTGCATCTCGGTCACCGGCACGTCTTGGCGCGCGAAGCCGATATAAAGCTTTTCCAGCGGGATCGTGCGCTTGCCGGCGGGCCCGGCGATGTCGACTTCGGCGGCGAGCGTCAGCAGCGCCGGCGCCAGGTCGCCTGAGAAGGTCGCAAAGCAGACGCCGCGGCTTTTCGGCGCCACGTGACAGATCGTTCCGGTAGTTTTCAGGCAATGGTTATTGGCGACGCGCCACCATTCGCTTTGATTGTAGAAGATGCAGCGGGTGTCGAGGCAGAGATTGCCGCCGACCGTGCCCATGTTGCGCTGCGTGGGGCCGGCGATATGGGAGGCGGCCTGCGCCAGCACCGGATAATGCTTGACGATTGCCGGATGCTCGGCGAGCGCGGTGAGCCTCACCGAGGCGCCGATCTCGAGCGAATTCGCGTCGGCCTTGATGACGGTGAGTTCCGCCACCCGGTTCATATCGATCAGCACCGGCGGCGCCACGATGCCGCGCCGGATGTTGACGACGAGATCGGTGCCGCCGCCGAGCGGCGCGCTCCCCGGATTGGCGGCGCGCGCGGCGAGCGCTTCGTCGAGCGTCGCCGGATTGAGCACGCGGAAATCGGGCAGGGCGTCCATCAAGTGCCCCCCGAACACGCGAAAGTACGCGCGAGCACGGCCACCTCGCCGTCATTGCCGGGCTTGACCCGGCAATCCATGAGGCGGCTCCACAATGATGGATGCAAGGTATTGCCGTGCAGCCGCGCGTCATGGATGCGCGGGTCAAGCCCGCGCATGACGATCGAATATATGGCGCGTGTGGCCGCTTTCATCATACGCCGCCCTTCTTCTCCAGTGCCCTCCGCCGCTTCTCGATCGCCTCGAACACGCGGTCGGGTGTCACCGGCAGATCGTTGAAGCGGATGCCGATGGCGTCGGCGATGGCGTTGGTGAGCGCCGGCAGGAAGGCGGCGAGCGAGCCTTCGCCCGCTTCCTTGGCGCCGAACGGCCCGTGCGGGTCGTTGCTCTCGACAATGCCGACTTCGATCGGCGGCGAATCCTGGATGGTCGGCACCCGGTAATCGAGCATGTTGGCGGTGACCATCAGGCCCTCGTGATAGGCGGCCTCCTCGCTCATGGCCTGGCCCATGCCCATCCAGACCGAGCCCTGCACCTGGCCTTCGACGGTGAGGCGGTTGAGCGCCTTGCCGCAATCATGCGCGACCCAGACCTTGTCGACCGTAACGACGCCGGTCTCCTCGTCGACGCTCACTTCGACCACCTGCGCCGAATAGGAATAGCCCATAGTGCCGCCGATGGCGGCGCCGCGATATTTCTTGCCGCCGTGCGATTCCGGGATGGTCGAGTAATTGCCGGTGACGGTGATGGTGCCGGAATCCTTCAGCGCTTCCATCACGACTTCGTCGAAGGTCGCGCCCTTGTCCTGCGCACCGGCGCGATAGACTTCGCCCAGGCATTCGATGTCTTCCGGCCGCGCTTCCAGCTTGCGCGCGGCGGCATTGACCAGCACGGCTTTCAGGTTGCGTGCGGCATCGAGCGCGGCGTTGCCGACCATGAAGGTGACGCGCGAGGAATAGGAGCCGTTGTCCTTCGGCACCACTTCGCTGTCGCCGGTGACCACGCGCACGCGCGCGAGATCGAGCCCGAGCACTTCGGCCACGGTCTGCGCCAGAATGGTGGTCGAGCCCTGGCCGATATCGGCGGCGCCCGACAGCACCACGATGGAGCCGTCGAAATCGAGCTTGATCTTGACGGTAGCGTGCGGCTCGCCGGTCCAGTTCACCGGCTTGGAGGCGCCGCTGATGTAATGCGAGCAGGCAAAGCCCAAACCTTTACTTAAATTGCCCTTGCCCTTGGTGAGCTTGCCTTTGCGTTTTTTCCAGCCGCTCTCTTTCTCGACCCAGTCCACGCATTCCGGCAGGCCGTAACTGTTCACCATCATGTCGTTGTCGGTGAAGCTCGGCGCTTGAAGAAAATTCGCGCGCCGAACTTGCAACGGATCGAGCCCAAATTCAGTCGCCATCTCATCGAGCAGGCTCTCGAAGGCGAAACGGATATCGACCGTGCCGTGGCCGCGGAAGGCGCCGCACGGCGGCGTGTTGGTGAGCACGCGGCGGCCGACATATTTTACGTTGTGCAGGTCGTAGATCGCGTAGAGCATCGAACCGGCATAGAGGATGGTCACCACGCCGTAGCCGGAATGCGCCCCGCCGCGCTGGTCGCAATCGCATTCGACCGCGGTGATGCGGCCGTCCTTGCGCATGCCGATCTTGAGGCGGATGTCGGTTTCCGGCCTTCCGCGGTGGGTGATGAAGGTCTCCTCGCGCGTGGTGACCAGGCGCACCGTGCCGTTGCATTTGCGTGCCAGCAGTGCGGCAATCAGCTCGATCGCCAGCGTCTCGGTGCGGCAGCCGAAGCCGCCGCCGACATGCGGCTTGATCACGCGGATGCGCGACATGTCCATGCCGAGAATCTGCGCCAGCATCAGATGCACGTAGTAGGGCACCTGCGTGGAAGCGTGCACGGTCATGCGCTCGCGCAGCGTGTCATATTCGGCAATGGCTGCGTGCATCTCCATCTGGTTCTGGCAGACTTCCGCGCAGTTATAGCTGTTCTCGCGCACCAGATCGGCTTCGGCGAAGCCCTGCTCGGTCGAGCCCAGTTCGAACAGCACATCGCGCTCGATATTGCCGGGTTTTTTCTCGTGCAGTTGCACGGCGGCGGGCGCCATAGCGGCTTTGGATGTGTAATAGGCCGGCAGTTCGCGCACTTTGAACTTGATGCGGCGCAGCGCTTCGCGCGCGCTGGCGTCGTCGACCGCCGCGACGGCGGCCACCGGCTCGCCGCGGTAGCGCACGCGCTCGCGCGCCAGCGGATATTCGCTGCGCGCGATCGGCAGGACGCCGAAGCCTTTGTCGCAATCGGCGCCGGTGACGATCGCGCACACGCCGGGCACTTTGAGCGCCTCCGAGACATCGACCTCGATAATCTCGCCGTGCGAATAGGGACTGCGATAAATGCGCCCGGCCAGCATGCCCGGTTGCAGAATATCGGCGGTGTATTTGGCGCGGCCGGAAACTTTCTCCGGCCCGTCGATCATCGGCACGTAGCCGCCGATATTGTGCACGGGGACGGGCTTGTTCATGGCGCCACGCCTTGCGCGTTCAACGCCGCCGCGTATTTGACCGCCTCGATGATTTTCACGTAGCCGGTGCAGCGGCAGATGTTGCTGCCGAGCGCTTCGATTATTTCCGCCTCGCTCGGGGCCGGATTTTTTCGCAGCAATCCGGCCGAGGCCATGATGAAGCCGGGCGTGCAATAGCCGCATTGCGAGCCGAGCCTTTCGTGGAAGCCGCGCTGCACGGCCGACAGTTGCCCGTCGCGCCCGAGCAACTCGATGGTGTCGACGCGCTTGCCGGCGACGGTCGCGGCAATCGTCAGGCAGGACAGCGCCGGCCTGTCGTCGATCAGCACGGTGCAGGCGCCGCATTCGCCGCCGTCGCAGCCGGTCTTGGTGCCAGTGAGCCCGACTTTTTCGCGCAGGAAATCGAGCAGCAGGATGTTATCGGCGACCGCGTCGGCGCGGTCACGCCCATTGAGCGTGAACTCGAGCAGCCTGGCCAAGCGTTTCTCCCTGAGCGGCGCGTTTGGTCGAATCGCGCTTCGTATTGTTGAGGTTACGACACACCAGGGCGTCGTGCCTCTCCAGACCAATTACCGGGAATGGCTGGGACGATTGCCCGCGCTCCGGAGCTAATTAACCAAAGCGGGCAACGACATCGGCCGGAATCGTGGCGCTATGAATCTTGTCCGGATTGACCTTGTCGCGCACCGCCCAGACCCGGGTTTCAACCCCGTCCACCGCCAGTTCGCCGCCGACGGTGAGCCGGTGCTCGACGTCGAAACTGGAACGGCGGAATTCGGTCACGCGCGAGGCGATCTCCACCACGTCGCCGAACTTCGCCGGTTTGAGGAAATTGGCGCGGGCGTCGACCAGCGGAATGCCGATGATGCCGAAGGTGTCCGCCAGTTGATGCGCCGTCACGTCGAGGGCGGCTTCGAACAGCATCCAGGTGCTGATGTCGAACATCTCGAAAAAGCGGCTGTTGAACACAATGCCGGCCGGGTCGCACTGGCCCCATTCGACGGTCAACTGCCTGCTGAATGTGAACGGCGCCACGCGAAATGTCTCCGCCTTTTGTTGAGGATCATCCTAGTCGGCGCCGGCGGCGCGGTAAATCGTTACAACCGCGTTGGACGCTCGCGTTTGGCTTTTGTTTTACGCGGGTCGGGCCATTCCACCACATCCTGCGAACGCAATTCGACCGGCGAGGAACGCCGTCGCTTACGCAGGGCGTGTTTTGGTGCCACCGGCACATGCGGCGAATTGTCGAGTGCTTCCAAGAGCCAATCGAGATCCTCGGGCGCAATCACCCAGCGCTTGGGCGCGTAGCGCGCGAACGCGAACGGACGCGAAAAAGCCAGCATCGATTTCTTGCCGCCGGGCAGGCAGTATTCATGCGCATAGCTCATCGCCAGCTCGCGTGACGAGCGGTAGATCGGATCGCGCCAGCGCAGGATGGCGTGGTTGGTCTTGCTGATCGCGCCCCACAGCCCGCGTTCCTGAAACAGCGTGACGATGTGATCCTGGTCGCTCGGCAGCGCTTGGATGTCGAGCAGCCACGCCCGCTGGCCATGATAGGCGAGCGCGGCGGCGGCGAAGATCGCGGCCTCCGCGCAATGGGCGGTGCGCGCTTTCAACAACCGGCGCGGCGACATGGCGGTCTCGCCGTCAAGTTCGAAATTGGCCGGCAGGCGGTCGAGGAAGGTCTGGATTTTTTGCGGCGTGTCGAGGCGCGCGAAAACCCGGTGTTCGGCGGGCGTTAGCAGCGCGCGGAGGCGGTTTCGGTAAGCAATTTTGGTCATGCACGCGAACTTTATCCGGGCGGCGCAGGTATTGGGGGGCCAGTGCGGCCGGTTCCACAGCTATGTTGTTGGCGATGGCGTGAGATTTCTTGCGGGTAAAATCGGCGATAGCCGGCAGGACCGGTGTTCTGCGCCAACCCGCTGGAGAAGGAAATTGTTGTGTCCGCCGGCGCGGAAAGCAGGAAATATCTTCTTATTTTCCGTGGCTTATTGCGGTTGCGCAGAATAAGCTTCTATTAAAAGGCTCCTGCGATGGAGCCGCCCGGTGACCGATTTCCCGCAAGAGCAGCGACAGCTACAGGCGCATGTTTCGCCGCAAGACTGGCTCGTCGCCATCGCAACAGCCCTGCTCGCGCTCGTTCTTCTCGGCATTCTGCCGCGCATGTTCTGGTGAGGCGCGGCAGCCATGTCATCGAGCCTTGCCACCATCCCGAAGACCGCGCCGTTCGCCGAAGAGGAGATCGACCTGCTCAACCGCGTGGTCGGGCCGGCCAATGCGCTGCAGCGCGCTTGGCTTGCCGGCTTCCTCGCCGGCGTCGAGTCGGTCGCGGGGCAGGCGCAACCGGCAGCCCCCGCACGTCCGGCAGAGCCGATCAACATTGTTTACGCCAGCGAGTCCGGCAATTGCGAGAAGCTTGCCAACGACCTGGCGAAAGCCGCGCGCAAGAACGGGCTGAAGCCGACGCTGATCGACATGGCCGATCTCGACCTGCCGGCGCTCAAGGCCGCCAAGCGCTTGGTGGTGATCGCCGCCACCTGGGGCGAGGGCGAACCGCCGGCCCGCGCCACGCGCGCCTATAACGAATTGATGGGGGAGGGCGCCCCGCGCCTCGATAACGTCGAATTCGGCGTGCTGGCGCTCGGCGACACGGCTTACGCTGAATTCTGCGCCATCGGCAAAAAAATCGACGAGCGGCTGGCGGCGCTCGGGGCCAAGCGCGCGGTGGAGCGCGTCGATTGCGATCTCGATTTCGCCGAGCCAGCGTCGAAGTGGATCGGTGATGCGCTGAAGGTTCTCACCCCGCCCGATGCTCCGCGCGGCCGCGTGATCGAGGTCGATTTCGGAAAAGCGTCGGCGGCGCCCAATACCGACATCGTCGAGGCCGAAATCAGCGAGCACGTAAACTTGAATTCCTCGCGCTCGAACAAGGAGACCATCCATCTAGCGCTCGCCTTCGACGGCGCGGCGCCGGCCTATGAGCCGGGCGACTCGCTCGATCTCTATGCTGAGAACGATCCGGCCTATATCGATGAGTTCTTGCAGCTCGCCGGTCTTACCGGCGACGACAAATTGCGCGCCGAACTCGTGAAGTCGCGCGACGTGACCACGCTCTCGCTCAAGACACTCGAAACCTACGCGGCGCAGACCGGCCATCATTACGTCAAGGCGCTCATCGCCGACGGGCAGGGCAAGGACTGGATCGCCGCCCGCCAGTTGATCGACCTGATCGCCACGTTTCCGATCGCGCTGACCGCCGATCATCTGCGCGCGGTGACGCGGCCGTTGGCGCCGCGCGCCTATTCGATCGCCTCGTCGCGCCGCGAAGTCGGCGAGGAGGCGCATCTGTTGATTTCCGCCGTGCGCTACGACAGCCACGGCCGCGCGCGCAAAGGCGTTGCCTCGAATTATGTCGCCGAGCGGCTCAAGCGCGGCGACCGCGTGCGGGTCAAGCTCAAGCCAAATAAGCATTTCGGCCTGCCGGCCGCGGACAAGGACATCGTCATGGTCGGTCCCGGCACTGGCGTGGCGCCGTTCCGCGCCTTCGTGCAGGAGCGCCGTACTACCGCCGCCACGGGCCGCAGCTGGCTGTTCTTCGGCGACCGCCAGTTCACCCACGATTTCCTCTACCAGCTCGATTGGCAGGAGGCGCTCAAGGACGGCGCGCTCACACGCATGGACGTCGCCTTTTCGCGCGACACGCCGAAGAAGCGCTATGTACAGGACAGACTGTGGGAGAAGCGCCGCGAGCTGGTCGAATGGCTCGACGGCGGCGCGCATTTCTACGTCTGCGGCGACGCCAAGCATATGGCCAAGGATGTGCGCGCGACACTGGTGCGCGCTTATGCCGACGTGAAACAGCTTGCGCCGCCGGCCGCCGAGCAGGCGGTCGCAAGCCTCGAGCGCGACAAGCGCTATTTGACGGATACGTATTAAGCCGCCGTCATTCCGGGGCGCGCCGAAGGCGCGAACCCGGAATCCAGCGGAACAGCAACGGTTCATTCGCATCTGGATTCCGGCTCTCGGCCGCTTCGCGGCCTTGGCCGGAATGACGAGGAAACAATATGACCGACGAAGTCTCGCGCAACGAGCGCATCAAGGAGGCAAGCGATTACCTGCGCGGGACGCTTCGCGAGGGCCTGCGCGAGGAAATCACCGGCGCGATCGTCGAGGACGATCAGCAGCTCGTTAAATTCCACGGCATGTATCTGCAGGACGACCGCGACCTGCGCAGCGAGCGCACGCGCAAAAAGATGGAGAAGGCCTTTGCCTTCATGATCCGCGTGCGCATTCCCGGCGGCGTATTGTCGCCGCATCAATGGCTGGCGCTCGACCAGGTGGCGCGCGACTACGGCAACGGCACCATGCGGCTGACCACGCGCCAGACGGTGCAACTGCACGGCGTCATCAAGTCGAACTTGAAGGCAACATTGAAAGAGATCGACGCGGCGCTGCTCGGTTCGATCGCCGCTTGCGGCGACGTCAACCGCAATGTGATGTGCGGCGCCAATTCGGAGCAGGGCCCGGCGCATGCCGATGCACTCAATCTATCGCGCGCCATCTCCGATCACCTGACGCCGCGCACGCCGGCTTACCGCGAGATCTGGCTCGACGGCGAAAAGATCGCCGGCGGCGAGGACAACGTGGTCGAGCCGATCTACGGCAAAACGTACCTTCCTCGTAAATTCAAAATCGTGGTGGCGGTGCCGCCGTCGAACGACGTCGACGTGTTCGCGCACGATCTCGGCTACATCGCCATTTTCGACGGCAAGGGCGGCGTGGCGGGGTGGAACGTCACGGTCGGCGGCGGCATGGGCATGACGCATGGCGAGCCCGACACTTATCCACGCACCGCCGACGTGATGGGCTTTTGCGCGGGCAAAGATGCGGTGGCGATTGCCGAAGCCGTGGTCACCGTGCAACGCGACTGGGGCGACCGGGCGAACCGCAAGCATGCGAGGCTGAAATATACCATCGAAGACCGCGGGCTCGACGCCTTCCGCGCCGAGGTCGAGAAGCGCGCCGGCGTTTCGCTTTCGCCGCCGCAGACGTTCGCCTTCACCTCCACCGGCGACCGCTACGGCTGGAGCGACGGCGCCGACGGGTGCAGCTATCTGACGTTGTTCGTGCAGAACGGCCGTCTGCTCGACATCGGCAACGGCAAGCATTTGTCGGCTTTGCGCACGATCGCGCAAAGCCACGACGGCGAGTTCCGCATCACGCCCAATCAGAACCTGATCGTCGCCAATATCGCGGCCGAACGGCGGACAGAAATCCACTGGCTGGCGCAAGAAGCCGGGCTGCTGGCGCCCTGGTCCGGCCTGCGGCGCAACTCCATGGCCTGCGTGGCGCTGCCGACCTGCGGCCTCGCGCTCGCCGAAAGCGAGCGCTATCTGCCCGATCTGATGACGGCGCTCGATGCACGGCTCGCCGCGCATCGGCTTTCCGCCGACGACATTGTCATCCGTATGACCGGCTGCCCGAACGGCTGCGCGCGACCTTATCTCGCCGAGATCGGCTTGGTCGGTAAAGGGCCCGGCCGCTACAACCTTTATCTCGGCGCCGCCTTCGACGGCTCGCGGCTCAACAAGCTCTATGCCGAGGATTTGGAACACGGCGCCATGGTCGCCGCGCTCGATCCCATCTTTGCGGCCTATGCCGCCGGGCGGCAGAAGGGCGAGCGCTTCGGCGATTTTTGCATTCGCACCGGCGTGGTTGCGCCGACCGGCAACGGCCGCGACTTTCATGCCAATACGGGCAGGCGGTCATGAACGAACGCAAACCGAGCGAGGCGCGGCCCGAGCGCATGAGCACACTGGCAAGGCTGCCGGTGTTTCTTTCGCTCGAGGGAAAACGCGTGGTGCTGGCCGGCGGCGGCGCGGCGGCGGCCTGGAAGGCGGAGCTTTTGTCGGCGGCCGGCGCGCGCGTCGCGGCCTTTGCCGAGGCGCCATCCGAGGAACTGTTGCAAATCGCGAGCGACCCGCCGCGCGGCGAGATTGTGCTCGCCCGGCGGGCGTGGACGGCGGCGGATTTGCGCGGCGCGGCGATTGCGATCGGCGCCTTCGAGGACGATGATGCCGCCGCGGCCTTCGCCAAAGTCGCGCGGGCTGCGGGCGTCCCGGTCAATGTGATCGACAGGCCGGCGTTCTGCGACTTCGCCTTCGGCGCCATCGTCAACCGTTCGCCTTTGGTGATCGGCATATCGACCGACGGCGCCGCGCCGGTTTTCGCGCAAGCGATCCGCGCCAAGCTGGAAGCGCTGCTGCCGAAAGGCCTTGCCGATTGGGCCGCTGCGGCGGCGCGCTGGCGCGCGGCGGTGAAGATGTCAGGTTTGTCGTTTTCCGGCCGGCGCAGGTTCTGGCAATTGTTCACGGCACACGCCATCCGCAATCCCACCAGCGCGCCGACGCAAGATGACTTCGACCGCTTCATCGCCGAGGTGAAGGGCTTTGGCAGCGCGGTGGAGAGTGGCTCAGTCACGCTGGTCGGCGCCGGTCCCGGCGATCCCGAACTGCTGACGCTGCGCGCCGTGCGCGCGCTGCAAGCGGCCGACGTGATCCTGTTTGACGATCTGGTGTCGCGCGACGTACTCGACTTCGCCCGCCGCGAGGCGCGCAAGCTGCTGGTCGGCAAAACCGGCTTCGGACCCTCGTGCAAGCAGGACGACATCAATGCGCTGATGGTGAACCTCGCCCGCCAGGGCAAACGCGTCGTGCGTCTGAAGGGCGGCGATCCGCTGATCTTCGGCCGCGCCGCCGAGGAGATCGCGGCCTGCCGGGCAGCGAATATCGCGGTCGAGGTGGTGCCCGGTATCACGGCGGCGCAAGGCGCGGCGGCAAAACTGGCGCTGCCGCTCACCGACCGCAAAGCTGCCCGCCGCCTGCAATATGTCACCGGCCACAGCGCTGACGGCGCGCTGCCGGACGATCTCGATTTTGCCAGCCTCGCCGATCCGGCGACCACCACGGCGATCTATATGCCGACGCGCACGCTTGCTGCGCTGGTTGCGCGCGCCGTTGCGCAAGGCCTCGACCCGGCAACGCCGGCGCTGGCGATTGCGCGTGCCACGCAGCCCGATCAGGCAGTGGTGTCGGCGCCGATCGGCGACCTGCCGGAGCGTCTGGCGCAAGCCGCGTTGCCGGGGCCGCTGCTGGTGATGCTGGGACGAATTATCGGCGAGCGGACCGGCGAACCGGCGGCCTCGCCTGCGGGATCGGCACGTATGCCAACTGCGATGGAGCGGCTGGCGTAACTTCTGCCGCCAGCGCTAGCGCCGGGCCAAGCACTGGCTGCAACGCTGCCAGCGGCTGCGGCGGAGCTGCGGCCGGCACATAGGCGATGGTGTTGTAGCGGTCGTTGCGGATTGCCGGCTTGGCTTCCTGGATGAAGCGGTCGCCCGCGCGCCGGATTTCGAACGCGCTGCCGCGTCCGTCGGCCGCCGCAACGGTGCGGTCGTAGTCGCGCTTGCTGGCGGCGCGCCCCTTCGCTGCGGCGGCGAAGCTTGCATTGAGCTTGATCGCCTGGTTCAGGTCGCGCGCGGCATAATCGGGGTAGCCGCGGTCGGTATAGGCGATGCTGCGATTGTAGAGCGCGAGCGCGTAATTCGGATCGATCTCCAACGCCTGGCTGTAATCGACGATGGCGCGGCCGAAGTCGCCGCTGCGGTGGTAGGCGAGGCCGCGATTGTAGAAGGCGCGCGCGTTCTCGGGCTCGAGTCGGATAGCCTGGCCGAAGTCGGCGATGGCGCGTTCAGCATTGCCTTTGGCGCCGTGGCTGAGCGCGCGCTCGGTATAGGCCGCCGCATCGTCCGGCCTGAGCGCGATCGCCCGGTCGAAGTCGGCAATGGCGCGGTCGTAGTCACGCTTGGATTCGAACGCGCGGCCGCGATTAAAGTAGGCCGCCGCGTCGCCCGGGTTGAGCTTGATGGCGCTGTCGAAACTCTGGATCGCCCGCTCGCTGTCGTGCTTGTCGCGCAACACGAGGCCGCGATTGAAAAAAGCCAGACTGTTGCCGCTGTCGAACTTGATCGCCTGCTCGAAGTCGGCGAGCGCGCGGTCGATATCGCCTTTGGCGGCGAACACCACGCCGCGGCCGTTATAGGCCTGCGCATAGCCGGGCGTAAGGCGGAGTGCCTGGTTCAAATCGGCGATGGCCCGGTCGAATTCGCCGGTTTTGGCATAGGCATCGGCGCGATTGTTGTAAGCCGGCGCGTCGGCCGGATTGAGCTTAATGGCGCGTTCGTAATCGGCGATGGCCGCGGTGAAGTCGCCTCTGTCGTATTTGGCGTTGCCGCGATTGTAGAACGCGACGCCGTAAGCGCCGTTGAGCTTGAGCGCCCGCTCGTAATCCTGGATGGCGCGCTCGCTCTGGCCCTTGCCGGCATAGACGGTGGCGCGGTTGTTGAAGGCGGGCGCGTATCGCGCATTGAGCGAGGCGGCCTGGTCGAAGTCGGCGAGCGCACGCTCGGCGTCGCCCTTGCGGACATAGGCGATGCCGCGATTGTTGTAGGCTGCGGCGCGATCGGGATCGAGGCCGATCGCCAGCGTCAGGTCGGCGATCGCCTTGTCGGTGTCGCCCTTGCCGGCTTGCGCCTCGCCGCGCGCGGCATAGGCCGCGGCGAGCTTGCGGTCGAGCGTGATCGCCCGATTGAAGTCGGCGATGGCGCGCTCGTTATCATGCTTTTCGTGATAGGCGATGCCGCGATTGTAGAACGCCGCGACATTCTTGGGGTCGAGCCCGATCGCCGCTTCGAAGTCCTGGATGGCGTGGTCATAGTCCTCGCGCTGGTAGCGCACGACGCCGCGGTCGTAATAGGCCATGGCGTCCTTTGGGTCGAGCCGGAGCGCGGTATCGTAATTGGCGACGGCGCGCTCGACATCGCGCTTCTGGACATAGGCCTTGCCGCGATTGTGATAGGCGGCCGCAAAACCCGGATTGATGGTGGCGGCGCTGTCAAAATCGGCGATAGCGCGGTCGAGGTCTTGCTTGGCGGCGAAAGCGATGCCGCGATCGTTATAGGCGAGCGCGAAGATCGGGCTGACGCGGAGCGGCGGTACCAGCGCCATGCTGCCGCGGTCGTAGCCGCGCTGGGCGCGCAGATCGCCGCCATGCAGGTTCGTTGCGACACTGTGGTTCGAATTGATCTTGATCGCTTTTTCAAAGTCGGCGATGGCACGGTCGTAGTCGCGCATGGCGTAATAGGCGACGGCGCGGTCGTGGTAGGCAAATGAATCCGTGGCATTGAGCTTGATCGCCTCGCTCAAGTCCGCAACCGCGCGATCGGCGGCGTGCTTGTCGAAATAGGCGTTGCCGCGATTGTAATAGGCGGTCGCGTAGTTCCGGTTGAGCTTGATCGCCTCGTCGAAATCCGCAATGGCGCGGTCGGCGTCTCCCTTGTTGCGCAGCGCGAGGCCGCGGTTGTTCAAGGCGATGGCGTTGTTCGGGTCGAGCTTGAGCGCGCGGTCGAAATCCTGCACGGCAAGGTCGGTCTCGCCCTTGGTGCCGTAGGCGACACCGCGCTCGTCATAGGCCCGCACATAACTTGGATTGAGCTTGATCGCCTGGTTGAGATCGCCGATGGCGCGGTCGTATTCGCGCCGGTCGAAATAGGCGTTGCCGCGGTTCGAGAAGGCAAGCGCATAGCTCGGGTCAATCCCGGCCGCCATGTTGAAATCGGCGATGGCGCGGTCGTTTTCGCCCTTGCCGCGATAGGCCAGGCCGCGGCCGTCATAAGCGGCGGCCAACTTGCCGTCGAGCTTGATCGCCTGGCTGAAATCGGCAATGGCGCGGTCGAATTCACGTTTGCCGGTCCAGGCCCGGCCGCGCGTATTGAAGGCCTGCGCGTTGCCGGCATTGAGCTTGATCACCCGGTCGAGATCCTCGATCGCGCGGTCATGGTAGCCCATCGTTTCCAGCGTCTCGCCGCGGTTGAACAGCGCCAGCGCAAAGCCGGAGTTGAGGCCGATCGCCTGGTCGAAATCCTTTATCGCGCGGTCGAGTTCGCCCTTGCTGCGATAAGCCAGACCGCGGTTGTTCAAGGCGACGTCGAAATGCGGATTGGCTTTGATCGCGCGGCTAAAGTCGGCGATGGCGCGGTTGAGGTCGCCCTTGTGCTGGTACATGGTGGCGCGGTTGTTGAGCGCAGCGACGAATAGCGGATCGAGCTTGATCGCCTGGTCGAGATCGGCCAGGGCTTGGGTCAGGTTGCCCTTGTGCTGATAAAGCAAGGCGCGGCTGCTAAACACCTCGGCATAGGTCGGATTGAACTTGATGGCCTGCTCGTAATCCTGCAGCGCGCGTTCGATCTTGCCGAGCGCGGCATAAGTGTTGCCGCGTTCGGTGAAGGCGGCGGCGTGTTTGGGATCGAGCGTGATCGCCTGGTCGTAATTCCGGATGGCGCGGTCGGTATCGCCTTTGCCCTGATAGGCATTGCCGAGGTCGACATAGGCGGCGGTGAATTTCGCATCGAGCCGCAGCGTCTGCTCGAAGTCGGCGATGGCGCGCTCGAAATCGTGCCGTTCGCGATACGCGAGCCCGCGCCCATAGACGGCGTGCAGGTCGTGCGGGTCGAGCCGGAACGCTTGCGAGAGGTCGGCGATGGCGCGCTCGCTGTGGTGGCGCTCGTAATTGGCCATGCCGCGATTGAAGTAGGCGGCGGCAAAATCCGGCTTGAGCTTGACCGCCTGATCGAAATCCTGGAACGCGCGGCCGTCGTCGTTCAGCCGAAGGTAGCTCGCGCCGCGCGCGTTGTAGGCCGCAGCGCTCTTGTCATCGAGCTCGAGCGTGCGCGTGAAGTCGGTCAGCGCGCTCTTGTCGTCATGCTTGTCCTGGTGCGCACGCCCGCGGTTGTAATAGGCGGCGGCGTAGTTCGGATTGACCTTGATGGCGCGGTCGTAGTCGGCAAGTGCGCGCTCGACGTCGTGCTTCTTAGCGTAGGTGTCGCCGCGATTGCTCAAGGCGACGGCATTGTTCGGGTCGATGCGTACCGCCTGGTCGAAATCGGCGATGGCGCGATCGCCATTGCCTTTGCCGCCATAGGCGAGCCCGCGCACGTTGAAGGCGGCGGTGTAGTCGGGCTTGATGTTGATCGCCTGGTTGAGGTCGGCGATGGCGCGATCGTAGTCGTGCCGCGCATATAGCGCGTTGCCGCGCTCGTAATAGGCATCGGCGTTCTTGGCGTCGAGCCCGATCGCCTGGCTGAAGTCGGCGAGCGCGCGATCGCTATCGTTGCGCTGGCGAAAGGCGCGGCCGCGATTGAAGAAAGCGAGCGCGTTCTTCGGATCGAAGCGCACGGCCTGGCTGAAATCGGCGATGGCGCGCTCGTCGTTGCCCTTGGCATGCAGCGCCAAGCCGCGATGGTAATAGGCAAGCGCATTCTTCGGATCGATACGAATAGCCTGGTCGAAATCGGCGATGGCGCGGTCGGCATCGCCGCGTGCCGCATAGGCGACGCCGCGGTTGTAGCGGGAAAGCGCGTCCTTCGGATCGAGCGTGACGGCCTGATTGAGATTGCGCAGCGCCTTGTCGAAATCGCGCTTTTCGAGATAGCAGACGCCGCGGTTGTAATAAGCCAGCGCGTATTCGCCATCGAGCCGGATGGCCTGGTCGTAGTCCTTGATGGCGCGGTCGTAGTCGCGCTTGTCGTAATAGGCGTTGCCGCGGTTGTAGTAGGCCAGCACGTAATTGGAGTTGAGCAGGATGGCCTGGTCGTAATCCTTGATGGCGCGGTCGATCTCGCCGCGGTTGCGATAGGCGAGGCCGCGATTGTTGTAGGCGAAGCCGTCGCGCGGATCGAGCAGGATGGCCCGATCGAAGTCCTGGATGGCGCGCTCGATATTGCCCTTGGCGGCAAAGGCGATGCCGCGGTCGTTGAGCGCCAAAATGTAGTCGGGATTGATCTTGATCGCCTGGTCGAAGTCCTGGATCGCGCGCTCGTAGTCGCGGATGTCGCGATAGGCTAGCCCGCGGCTTTCATAGGCGACGGCATCGTTGCCGTTGAACTTGATGGCGCGGTCGTAGTCGGGGATGGCGCGGTCGGGTTCGCCCTTGGCGCGATAGGCCATGCCGCGATTGAAGAAAGCGAGCGCGTAATTCGGGTTGAGCCTGATCGCCAGGTTCAGATTGGCGATGGCCTGTTCGTAGTTGCGCTTGTCGTAATAGAGGTGGCTGAGCGTGTTGAGCGCGACCGCGTTCTGGCGGTTGAGAGCGACGGCCTGTTCGAGATCGCGCAGCGCGCGATCGGCCTCCCCGCGATCGCGAAAAGCCAGGCCACGATTGTAATAGGCCTCGCCCGCCGCCGGGTCGGTCTTGATCGCTTCGTCGAAATCGCGCATGGCGCCTTCGCCATTGCCTTTGGCGCGATAGGCCTTGCCGCGCTCGATGAGCGCCAGGGCCTTGCGTTTGTTCTCCTGCGTCGCCTGGATCGCTGCGCTGCAGCCGGCAATGCGAAGGTCGGCCGCTGCATCGGACTTGGCCTCGCACGGGGTGAGTTGGTCGCGCGCCGATGCCGAAACATTTCGGTGCGGCAGTTTGCGCGCCGGTGTGGATGCGTGGCGCGTCATTTTTCCGCGCTTCGGCGCGCTGTGAAGCTGTTTGGTGTGTTGGAGCGCGGCGTGATGCGGCGGCATCTTTTCGCGCGGGCGCGCGGAGGAATCCTGCGCGGCGAGCAGCACAAGCGCTGCCGCTGCCATGCCGACGATGACGTGCTGCACTGCCCGGTTCATGCCGCCTTACCGTGGCCGGGCTCGCCAACCGGCGCGCCGGGCCAGACGATTGATTTGGTGGCGAATTTAGACCCAAAGCGGAGGCGCGCGGGCGCCTGCCGCGCATTAACACTAATTGCCGGCGCGCCGTTAACGAACGCGTTTCGTTGCCGTCTTCGCTTTGGAAATGAAAATTACCGGCCTATTTGAGCGCCGCGGCGCGCGCGGCTTTGGCCATTTCCTCGAGCACGTAAGTGGGCGGCATCACATAGGCCATCACTTTGCTTTTCGGATAGACCGACTGCGCGACCATATGGCCATGATTGCCCGACACCAGGATCGGATTGCCGAGCCCGTCGGTGCCGCGCACGACGCCGACATGGCCGCTGTTGGTGCCTTTGCGGTAGAGGATGGCGATGGCGCCGACGCGCGGGCCGTCGAGCTTCTTGCCGTATTGCAGGAACGAACGCGCCGCGCGCGATTGCGTGCCTTTGCCGCCGGCGCGGCGCAGCACGAAGTTCATGAAATCCGCGCACCAGAGCTTGGCCGGCAGGCCGATCTGGCGCGCGGTGCGGCCGCGCCAGCGCAGCGCTTCGAGCAGCACGCCGGCGGCGCCGGGCACTTGCGCGGCGGCAAGTGCCGCATCGGTGCGGCTGCGCGCCATCGGCTCGAGCGGCGCGGCGTTGGAGAAACGTTCGCTGCGATTATCGACGGTCGCCCGCGCCGGCAAGGTAAAGCCGGCCGCCAACAGACAAACAATCAGAACCGCAATCGACCGCTGCATATTTCCCACCCGCGGGGCCATGTCGGCTCCCGCTCCTTCGCGCGGTCACATTTGCGAAGTGCGGCGGTGCCCGCAAGCCGGAAACTGCCGCGCTTGGCGATCGTTTCCGGATATCGTTAACGCGGGTTAACCGTAAAAAATGCCGCGACGGCGGTGAAATTCAGCGGATGCTGTAGCGGATCGGCACGACGATGGCGATCTGCGCGCCGGAGATTTCCGGCGGCGGCGGCGGCAATGGCGCGGCGCGCTCGACCAGTGCCAGCGTCGCCTCGTCGAGCAGGCCCGAGCCGGAGCTGCGCACGATGCGGGCACGATGCACGCCGCCACTGCGGTCGACGCTGAAAGCGAGCTGCGCCACGCCTTGCTCGCCGCGCGACTGCGCTTGCGAGGGGTAACGCTTGTAGCGTTCGAGGTGCGCGACCAGCTGCGACTTCCAGTTCGGCACCGCGTCGGAATTGCGCGAGGAAGCCCCCGGCATCGGCGCCGCCGTGCGCGCGGCCCGCTGCTCGGCCGTGCTGGGCGCGCTGGCGAGGCTCGTATGTTTTTGCCGGTACCGTTTCTCGACCGCTTTCTCCGCCGGCTTTTCGAGCGCTTTTTCGACCGGCTTGGCGGCGGTCTTTTCCGGCGGTTTCGGCGGCGGCAGCACGGCGGGCTGCGGTTCGGCTTGCGGCGTCGGCGGCAAGGCGGCGACCTGCTCGACCGGCTTTTGCGCTGCCGGCGGCGACGGCGCTGTGACCTGCTGCGGCTCGGGCGGTCGCTCGACCGTCTTTGTAGACGGCTGCGACGGCTCAACCGCGGCCGGCTGCGGCGGGCCGGGCGGCACTTCGGTCGGCTTGACGTCGGGGGCCACCGGCAACGTGGCGAGCTCGATCAGGATCAGCGGCGCGTTCGCCACCTGATCGGGCTCGGCATTCCAAGGCCCCAGCAGCACGGCCGCGCCGGCGGCGTGAATGCCGAGTGCGAGCACAATGCAAATCGCCCAGCGCCCGGCCTCTGGCCAGCGTGACGAGATGACTGTTTCGCGAATGGCTTGCATTGCGTGCTGTTTTCGGTTTGCGGCCGGGCCGCCGCCCCTAGATAGCGAACGCAGCACGGCGAACACAAGACCGCGCGGCGGGCGGGCCGATTGAACCACCCCCGCCCGGCGTGCCAAGGTCCGCGGCCCCGGCGTTCGCCGGCCCGCATTTATCCTTGCAAGGACCCCAACCCTCATGCCTTTCACAATGTCTCAGGCTTCTCTGCCGGTGTTCGAGATAGCCCTCAATGCCCTGTCGGGCGTGCTCGACAAGGCCGCGGCTTTCACTGCTGCCAAGAAAGTCGATCCCGCGGTGTTGCTCGCCTGGCGGCTGGCGCCCGACATGTTCGCGCTCGCCCGCCAGGTGCAGGTCGCCTGCGATCACGCCAAAAACGGCACCGCCCGCCTCGCCGGCAGCGAGCCGCCCAAATTCGAGGACAACGAGACCAGCCTCGACCAGCTCAAGGAGCGCATCGCCAAGACCGTGGCCTTTCTCAAGACGCTCGATGCCAAGGCGATCGATGCCTCAGCCGACCGCGAGATCACCTTCCCGCTCGGGCCTGCCAAGGGCCACATGAAAGGCAGCGACTACCTCAATCATTTCATGCTGCCTAATTTCTATTTCCACCTCACCGCCGCCTACGCCATCGTGCGCCATTGCGGCGTGGAAGTCGGAAAGCGCGACTTCCTGGGCGCCATTCCGATCCGGCGGAGCTAGCGCATGATCCCGAAAAGTGGCAACCGGTTTTCGGAAAAGATCATGCGCAAACAAAATGTTAGAACGAGCACCGCAATTCATTCTAAACGCATCGTGCTCTGAGCATCGGGGCCGCCCGCGGGCCAAATAAAAAACCGCCCGCCGGTTACCCGGCGAGGCGGCTATTTCAAGTCCCGAAAGCGAAGTTAGGCCTAGTCACGATAGGAAACGCGCTGGCTGCCGCCTTCGTCGCTGATGATGCCGCGGCCACCGCTCCAACCGCAGTTGCAGTTCACGCCGCGAACGTTGTGATATTCGTTCACGACGCGCACCGAGCCGCGCACATAACGGTTGACCGTCTCGTGGCGGTTTTCCACGCGCAGCTTGTTGGTGGTGTTGACCTTGTGCAGCGTGATGTTGCGCACGATCGTGTTCTGCCGATGCACGACCACAGTGCGGTCAATCACCGGACGCACGTGCACGATCAGGCGGTTTTCCTGGATCAGCTTGGTGCGCTTGACCACATTGGTGTGATTGACGATGCGATGGTGTGTGCGCACGCGGGTTGCCTCACGCACAGTACGCTTTGTGGAATATTCCGAGTCCGGGCGCATGCAGTTACAGACGGTATCCCAGTGAGAACCGCCGTTCGCAAGAGCCGGTATCGGAGTAACGCCCGCCAGCCCGAGGACAAGCAGGGCACCTGATAACGCCTTGTACATCTGTTTCATCTTTCAACGCCCCGTTAACCATTTAAGTTATGACGCCACAAATAGTTTTTCCGCTTTAACCAAGTTTGTAAAGTGTTAATTTTATGACACCTGCACCCACAACTAATTGACCCCGGAGGCGGGCCTCCGGGGTCAAAAATACGACATATGGTAGTGGAACTAGTTGTTTCTATTTGAGACGCTTGGCCGCCTCCTGCACGAGGCTCAAATCGGCGTGTTTTTTGATGTCGATGGCCTTCTTGATGAAGCCAAGATCGTGGGTGGTGTCGACGTTTTTCTGCAAGGCGTCGAGGTTCGGCAGCAGATTCGGATCGCGGTAATTGTCCTTGTTTGTGTAGAGCCAGCCGAACCGCTCCGGCGGCGCCTTGGTGATCTTGGAGGCGATCTTGGCGACCTCGGCGTGGTTTTTCGGGTCGATATACCAGTGCACGACGCGCAGCAGATCCTCCATGTAATCGACCATGGCGGCGCGGTGCTTGTCGATGAAGGACTGGCGCGCGCAGAGAACGATCATGTCGATCGGGCCGATCGCGTCGGAAATCGTGAACAGTATTTTTCCTTCGGCATTGAGCTTCGGGTTGAGGGCGAAGGGCAGCACGGCCGGGATCAGGTCGGCTTTTTTCTCCAGCAGCATCGCCGGCATGGCCGGCAGCGGGCCTTCCAGCATGGTGTAGTCGCGCTTGTCTTCCAGCCCGTGCTTTTTCAGCATGGCGCGCGCGGCTACGTCGACGGCGCTGCCGCCGCCATTGGTGCCGACCACCTTGCCCTTGAGGTCTTCGACCTTGTTGATGCCTGAGTCTTTGCGGACCCAATAGGCGTCGGTGTAGTAGCCGGCTTTGCCTTCCTGGAATTCGTCGGCGATGACGCGGAGGTCGCTGAGCCCGGCATTCTCGATGGCGATGGCGAGCGAGGAATAGGCCAGGCTGGCAACTTCCACCTCGTTGTTGGCGATCGCCGCAATGGTCTGCGGCGTGCCTTGGAAGTGGATCGTCTCGAGCGTGTAAGACTTGCCGAAGTGGGTGAGCAGGTCCTTCTTCTCCAGAATGACCGAGCCCCAATTGGCCAGCGGTGCCACCCACGACATGCGGATCTTGACCGGCTCTGCGCTGTTGGCGGTGCCGGCGCCGAAAAGGCCGAGCGCACACGCGCCGGCCAGGGCGAGTTTTAGGAATCGCATTTTATCCTCCCAGTTTCGCCGGGCTTGCACTTCAGCGAGGCAAGCTTCACGCCGCGAAAGCAAAGATTGTCGGGGGTCCAACCGATTTTGGCAAGCCTTGGCGCTGCGGCTTATTACCCGCTATCCGGTACAGCGCATGGCCCCGAAAAGTGTCCAGCGATTTTCGGAAATGGCCATGCGCAAAAGATGAATGCTAGGCGGTGGTCGGCTCGTTCGCTTCCTGGTGCCAGATCAACAGCCGCCGGCGGATCAGCGCCATCGCCTTGACCAGGGCGTAACCAACGACGGCGATCTCGACGATGCCGGCGAAGACGCCGGTGGAATTGGCAAAGCGCGAAGCCGTCATCATGGCGCCGCCGAGGCCGTAGCCGCCCATCAGCATCTCGGCCACTACCGCCACGATGAGCGACAGCGGTAGCGCCACCTGCAAGCCGGTTATGATCTGCGGGGCCGCCGCCGGCAGCACGATCTGGGTCATAAGTTCGCGGTTGTTCGCTCCCATGTTGCGGGCCGACCAGATCAGCTCGCGCTCGACTCCCTGGATGGCGATGACGGTGGCGGCGATCACCGGGAAGATCGCGTCGATCACGATGATGGTGATCTTGGACACGTCGTAGACGCCGAGCCACAGGATGACCACCGGCAGGAAGGCGATCTTCGGCATCGGAAAGCCGACCGAAATGATCGGATCGAAAAACCAGTTGGCGACGACGTTGCGCGACATCGCCATGCCGATGATGACGCCGAACACCGTGCAGATCGCAAAGGCGGCAAGCGCGCGGTAGAGCGTGAGCGCAGTATTGATCCACAGATCGCCGGATGCGCCGTCGGTCCAGATGCGTGCGACCACCTCGCTGAAGGCCGGCAACTGGTAATGTGTGAAGGTGCCGCTGCGCGCCAGGATTTCCCACGCTGCCAGCAGCAGGAGAATCGAAAATACCCGCGTGAATCCCCAATAGAGCAGGTAGATGAAACGCCCGATCTTCTCCGGCACGCCGTTCGGCGCTGCGGGCGCGCCCGGCATGGTCTGGGTTATTCGCGCCATGCCAGCGTCCGTTCGGTGATCAGGAGGTAGGCCCGGTCGGCGGCAAAGCCGAGGAACGCCACGGTGAGCACCACCGCATACATTGCGTCGTAGGAGCCGTTGGCGCCGAGATAGCCGATCAGAAAGCCGAACCCCTTCTGCGCCACGATCAGTTCGGACGACACCAGCAGGATGAAGGAAAGCGCCAGCGCCGTGCGTACGCCGTTGAGCAGCTCCGGCATGGCGCTCGGCACCACCACGTCCCACAGCATGCGCAGCTTGCTGGCGCCCATGCTGCGCGCCGACCAGACCAGCACCTGTTCGCTCGAACGCGCGCCGTTGAAGGCGCCGATGGTGACCGGCAGCATGCAGCCGAGGAAAATCAGCAGGATCTTGGAGCCGTCGCCGTAACCAAGCCAGATTACGGTGACCGGAATCAGCGCCGATTTCGGCAGCGGATAGAACATCTCCACCAGCGGCGCCAGCAGCACGTTGACCGGCTTCCACCACGCCATGGTGATGCCGAGGACGCCGCCGACCGCGACGGCCAAGGCCAAGCCGGCGCTGGCGCGGTAGAGCGAGGAGATGCCGTTGCTGAGGAGGTCGCCGTCCTTCAGCAGTTCGATCCAGGCGCGGATCACGTCGGACAAAGGCGGCAGCGCGGTGGTCGACACCAGCTCGAAGCGCGCCGTCAGTTCCCAGGCGATGGCGAGCAGCAGGAGCGGGAGGTAGCGCTTGAACTGCTTCATGGCGTGCGCTTGCCCTGCGCCTTGATGGCTTCTTCCTTCACCAGGTTCCAGATCTCGTCGACCTTCTCGACAAAGGCCTTGGCCTTGTGCACGTGCGGATCGGTCTTGTCGAACTTGGTATCGACGATGGTCTTGATGCGGCCCGGGCGCGCCGACATCACCGCGACGCGGTCGGCAAGATAGACCGCCTCCTGCACGTCATGGGTGACGAAGATCACCGTCTTCGGCGTCGCCTGCCAGATGCGCAGCAGTTCGCTCTGCATCAGCCCGCGCGTCTGCGCGTCGAGCGCGCCGAACGGCTCGTCCATCAGCAGGATTTTCGGATCGAAGGCGAGCGTGCGCGCGATCGCGGTGCGCTGGCGCATGCCGCCGGACAATTGCGAGGGGTAGCTGTCCTCGAAGCCGGAGAGGCCGACCAGCTCGATAAAATCCCGCGCGCGCCTTTCGCGCTCCTCTTTCGGCATGCCTTGCCGTTCCAGCCCGTACAGGATGTTGCCGCGCACGGTCTTCCACGGAAACAGCGCGAAATGCTGAAACACGATGCCGCGGTCGGGGCCGGGGCCGGCCACCGCCTTGTCGTCGATCGCGATGGTGCCGGTCTCCACCGGCAGGAAGCCGCCGATCAGATAAAGCAGCGTCGACTTGCCGCAGCCGGACGGCCCCAGCAGGGCGACGAATTCGCGGTTTTGCACCTGCAGCGATACCTGATCGAGCGCCAGCACCTCGCGTCCGCGCGGCGGACGATAAAGGTGGCTGACGCCATCGATAACGATTTGCGCTGGCCCGGTCATGCCGGCATGAAGCGTCCCTAAAGGCCGCTATCTGTCAAGCGCCGTCGGCGCTATTCCAGCGCCGTTCATGTCCTATAATGTGGGACAGCAAACGAACAAGAACAGTCAAGAGGAAACGTCCGTGCCCAATACGCTCAAGGAAGCCCGCGCCGAGCTCGCGCTCGCCAACCGCATCGTTGCCAACGAGGGCATCATCGACGCCTTCGGCCATGTCAGCATGCGTCATCCCGACAATCCGAACCGGTATTTGCTGTCGCGTTCGCGCGCGCCCGAGCTGGTGACGCCCGACGACCTGCTCGAGTACGACCTCAACTCGCAAGCCGTGCGCGATCCCGGCGTCGGGCAATATTCCGAGCGCGTGATCCACGGAGAAATCTACAAGGCGCGGCCGGACGTGATGGCGGTGTGCCACCACCATTGCCCGTCTTTCATGCCGCTGCTCATCACCGGCGCCGATTACGTACCCGTCTTCCACATGGGTGCCGGGGCGGGCATCAAGCCGCCGTACTGGGACCAGCACGACGAGTTCGGCGACACCAATATGCTGGTGGTCAAGCCGGAGGAGGGGGCCTCGCTCGCCCGCGCGCTCGGCCAGCACTGGCTGGTGCTGATGAGGCGGCACGGCGTGACCGTCGCCGGCACCAGCGTGCGCGAATGCGTGTTCCGCTCGATTTTTTCGGCCAACAACGCCGAATTCCAGGTGCGCGCCATGATGATCGGTGGCGGCATCGCGTCGCTAACGCCGGGCGAGACCCAGTTGGCCAGTCAGCTCGTCACCAAGACCACCGGCCTCACCCGCTCGTGGGAATACTGGGCGATGCGGGTGGCCAAGGCCGGTGGGCTGCCGCAGGCGGCCAAAAAATCCAGGCCGGCAAAGGCTGCGGCTAAACCGCGCCGTGGCCGCAAAACGGCGCGCCGATGAGATTTTGGGCTTTCCCCGTGGGCCGCACTCGGTGTTGAATGCTGCCCACTGTAGAGACCTCGATTTCAACGATAGAAAATCACAGAGGGAGGATTACGTATGAAGACCTTCAAGAGCATTGCCGCCGCGCTCGGGCTCATGGTGCCGCTGGCGTTCGCCGCCCAGCCGGCGTCTGCCGAAGATACGCTCAAGATGGTGATCGGCCAGATCAACAATTGGGAAAATCAAGCGCCGACGCTCGGCCAGGACGCCGGCATCTACAAGAAGCACGGGCTGGTGGTCGAGCCGACCGGCACGCAAGGGGCCGGTGAAACGCTGCAAGCCGTAATCTCCGGCTCGGCCGACCTCGGCGGCGGCGTCGGGCTTGCCGGCGCCATGCGCGCCTATTCGAAGGGCGCGCCAATCCGCGTCCTGTTGCCGGCCTTTACCGGCACCGGCGACATCTATTGGTACGTGAAAGCGGATTCGCCGATCAAGAGCCTGAAGGACGCAACGGCTAAGACCACCATCGCCTATTCGACCAGCGGCTCGAGCTCGAACAACATCGTTGTGGGCTTCGTGCGCGAACTCGGCTGCAAGGCGACCCCGACCAAGACCGGCGGTCCGGCGGCAACGCTGACGGCTGTGATGTCGGGTCAGGTCGATATCGGCTGGTCGGCGCCGCCGTTCGGCCTGCAGGAAGAAAAAGACGGCAAGATCCGCATCATCGCGCGCGGCAGCGACGTGCCGTCGTTGCGCGGGCAGACCGTGCGCACGATCATCGTCAACGCCGATGCGCTCAAGACCAAGCACGACGCCATCATGCGTTTCGTTGATGCCTATCGTGAATCGGTGGACTGGATGTATTCCGATCCGAAAGCGATCGAGATGTATGCCAAGAAGATCAAGCGATCGGAAGAATTGATCAAAGGCTCGGTGGCGAAATTCCATCCCAAGCCGACGATGCAGACCGATCACATGGCGGAACTCGATGAAGCCAACAAGGACGCGGTGGCGCTCAAGTTCCTGGAGAAGCCGCTGACCAAAGAGCAGCTCGCGGAGTTCATCCAGATTCCGCCGCGCAAGAAATAGCTCCGGCGCGTGCAACCGGCTAAAACAGCAACGGGCCGCTCGATAGGAGCGGCCCGTTTTTTTTGCGCAATTTCGTCCGGCGCGCGATAGCTACATTTTTTTCTTCATCGCCTTTTTCTTTGCCGGCTTGGCCATTTTCTTGCCGCCGCCCTTGTGCGCCTTCATGGCTTTCGGCGGCGGGCAGGCTTTTTTCGCCACCACCTTGGCGCCCTCGCTCGCCGCCCAGCAGGCATTGGCGTAGGTGTATTTGTTGCCGCCCTTGGTGGCGCAGACCGGCGTGCCCATGTTGAAGCAGATCACCGGCTGCGGCGGCGGTGCCGCCATTTTCTTTTTGCCTTTTGCTTCGCTAGGCCCGGCCGCGCCGACAACGAATGCGGCAGCCGTAACGGCAATAACCGCGGCGTATCCGAGATGTTTGAATTTCATTGTATCCTCCCGACATTATTGGCGCGCCATAGTAGGAGCCAATTTGCCGCGATTACAAGAAATATACGCCCCGCGTGGCGCGGCCCAATCTGAACGCGCGTTCATTTAGTCGCTGATTTTAGCCGTTTAGCCGCTGATTTTAGCCGTTGATTTCTCAAGGCCGGTGCTTGGCGGCGGCGCCGATGGCATCGAGCATGGCGGCGCGGCCGGATTTGAGCGAGGCGCGCACCTTGTCGTCCTTGCCGATCGCGCCCATTTCGCGCTGGCGCTTGACGGTGGAGTCGACCATCAGTGGATCGAGCCCGAGCTCGCGCAAGGTCGCGGCCGATTCTTCCATCTCGGCGGCGCGCCGCTCGCCGTGGCTGGCCATGCGCTCGAGATTGTAGTCGGCGATCTGGGTCCAATCGAGCGACGGATAATTGTTCTTTAGCGATGCGGTTACTTCCTCCAGCACGCCGGCGCGGGCAGCCGCCAGGAAGCATTCGAGCGTGAGCGCCTCGATGCCCTTGATCATCACGCTGCGGATCATCTTGATCGCGGCGGCCTGCCCGGTATCGGCGCCGACCACGCTCAACTTCATCTCCAGTCCGTTGAGCAGCGGCGAAATCGCTTCGGCGTGCGGGCCGGCAATCAACAGCGGCGTCTTGTGGCGTGCCGGATTGATCGGCGCGATCACCGCCACGTCGACATAGCGCGCCTTTTCGCCGAGCAGCTTGGCGGTCGCCTGCTTGCGGCCGGGTGAGACCGAATTGATGTCGAGATAATAGGGCGTGCCGGAAAGATGCGGCTCGACCGAGCGCGCGGCCTCCAGGCTCGACGCCGCGGTCACCGCGGAAACGATCATGTCGGTGTTGGCGACCGCCTCGGCCGCCGAATCGGCGAGCCGCACGCCAATGCTCCCGCCGGCAGCCTTGAGCCGCGCGCCTTCGGCCACGGGAAACAGAATGTCCCAGGCGGCGATGCGCTCGATGCCGGTCTCGCGGAATCCGGCGGCGATCGCCTGTCCGGCTTCGCCGAAACCGATGAAGGAAACGCGCGGCGTGTTGCGTCGGGTCATGGGCGGCCTATGCGTGTTAGACTGAAGACTTTGCGGCTATGGTTTTCATCATTTCGTCGCGCACAGGCGATGAGAGGTCGTCCAGACCTTCGTTCAGAAGCTTACGCCATTTTTCGCCCCGCCCGTAAGCCTCTTGCCATGCCGATTTCAATTCATGTTTCCGTTTCTTCAAGAGCAAAGCGAGCAGGGCTTCCGCCTGCTGCACGTCCTTGTCGCGCTTTGCCGCTCCTTCGCGACGTCGCCGGGCTATCATAAGTTTGTGGACGGCAAAGCGATGTGGGGCGGGCACACTCACATATACGCCGACACCATGCAGGATGACCGCAGGTTCGGGATCGCGGATCAGAAAATCGAGAAACCGCAGCGGCTGGGCGTCGGTCTGTAACGCGGGAAGCCGCTGCGGCTTGTCGGTGTCGGCGCCTTGGTTTGGCGTCAGGAAATCCACGCGCCAGCCGTCTTTCGCGGCATAGCTCGTAATCTGCGCGCCGTGAGTTGTCGGCACGGGACGGAACGTCTTGTCGGCATCTTGAAGAACGTCGAGCACAGGGAGAATTTTATCTGCAACCGCGACAGACAAGTATTTGAATTGGGCGATATCGACATCGCCTGTTTGCAGGATTGAAATCGGCAGCTTGCTGCCGAGCATCGCCGAATAGGTCTGGTACGCCACAGTCCCGACCAGGACGCCGCGCAAGCGGAATACGCCGGCCTTTGCCAAGGCTTCGACGATGCTGCCGATCTCAGTAATCGGTTGCGGCATTCCGAACGAGCGCACCAGCGTCGACACCAATGCGCGCCGTTCGCGTTCGTCGTCGCGCGTTTGCCGGTGATGCTCGATCTGTTTCAGCAGGTCCGGCGACTCGATGTCGACATAGCGCTGCGTGCGCACGCCCTTGGTCGTCGATTGAAAATACCAATAGCGCCGGCCGTTGATGGTCTTGCGTGTAAATGCGCCGTCGGCCGCGAACGAAGCACCGAAAGCCGCGGTCGCGCAGCGCTCCAACAATTCGGCATAGGTAGTTTGGAGAATGAGAGGCGGCGGGGCCATGGATTCGGTCGCTCTTATACTCAGTTCGCAAAGTGAGTATAAATCATGAAATGGCCGGCAAACAAGCCTTTATACTCGCCTTGCTAAATGAGTATAAAACATAAAATTATACAATAATCACAAAAGCTTGGTTACAAAATCAGCGACAAGATGGTCGGTGTCTGCCGGCCAGCCGCATCTCACTTTGCATTCTTCGGAACGTCATTCGATCGTCTTCACGGCCGCGTCCTGCCGCGAGGTCTGGAAGCTCACCGCCATCAGCCATTGTCCGTTGCGCTTGACGAAGACGCGCGAGACGCGCGTCGCCTTGCCGTGGAACGGCTGGTGCTCGCAGCGCATCACGATCGCGTTCGGGAAGCAGATCATCTCGTTCCACACCAGCGGGGAGGGCGCCGAATTGGCGTTGGTCTTCAGCTGTTCCTTGATCACCGCCACCCGGCCGGCCTTGGTGTGCTGGCGCGTGGCGGCATAGAGCGAGAACTCATCGGCGACGTATTTCACCCATTCGTCGGGCAGATGCCGCATGACCGCGACTTCCAGCGCCTGCCAGGAGGCAAGACAATCGTGCTCGTCCTGGTTTTTCGGCTCGTAGGGTAACTCGAAACAGGGATTGTGCCATTCCTTCTTGCCCGGTCCGTGTCCGAACACCGGCACGTCCTGCGAGACCTCGTGATAGGTGTTCAGGCGCCAGCCGGCGGCGCGCTTCACCCAGATGCGCAGCAGGTACTGCTTGCCGCCCTCGATCACCACCGAGACGACATCGCCGTATTGGTGGACGATGGGCTTGAGACCCTTTTCGTCGCCGAGCAGCGGCTTCAATTCGCCGATCTTTTCCTTGCTCAGCACGTGGCCGGAGCCGTCGATCCAGTTGAACACATCGTCGAGCTGGCCGGCGCTGGCTTTTGCATCGCCGCGCGCGAGGGCTGCGACCAGCGCGCGGTCGGCCTCCATGACAGCGTCATCCATGAACTCATGACTTCCGGTATGCCCGCCACCGGCGGCGTGCCGTGGGTGTGGAACGACTTGATGGTTTGCAGGCCCCAAGCCTGGCCCTTCTTGCGCTCGGCTTCCGACCAGCGGATAGGTTTCCAATCGGGCGCCAAGATCAGGCGCGCGCCGGGGCAGGCAACTTCGACGCGATTGCCGCCCGGCTCGTAGACGTACAGGAAGAATGTCTGCTGGATGGCGTGCTTGTGCGGCCCGGTCTCGATGAACACGCCGTGCTCCAAAAAGACATCGGCGGCGCGCAACACGTCCTCGCGCGAGTCGAGTGCGTAAGTGACGTGATGGAAGCGGCCCTTGGTGCCGGTAGCGTCGCGGGTATAGGCGAAATCGTAGGTTTTGTTGGTCGCGGTCATCCACATGCCGGCTTCGAGGCCGCTGTCGAGCACGATCTGCTCGGTCAGCATGAAGCCGAGATAGTTTTCGAAGAATTCGCGGTTCGCCTTGATGTCGACCGCCAGCCCATTGAAGTGATCGATGCGCCGCACGTTGCAGCCGCGCGCCGGATAACGCTGCGCCTGGTTCTTCAGCGCCGGTTTGAGTTCGGGCGGCGGATCGTACCATTCGGTCTCGTAGTAAAGCTCGATCACGTGGCCGTCCGGGTCCTTGCAGACGAAAGTCCTGCCGTGGCCGAGATCGCCGTCGCTCCAGCCGACGTCAAAGCCGGAGCCTTTCAGCGCGGCCGCGCGCCGCTCCAGCGCTTGCGGACTACGTGTGCGGAAGGCGCAATGGCCCATGCCGGAGGTTTTCGACGCGGTGAGCTTGAGCGAATAGCGTTCGTAGTCGTCCCAGCCGCGCAAGTAGACACTATCGCCCTTCTCGCCGCTCTGGGTCATGCCCATCACGTCGATGAAGAATTTGCGGCTTTCTTCGAATTTCGGCGTGAGGACTTCGACATGGCCGAGGTGGGCGATGTCGCGAATGGGTTCCGGCTGCATGGGAGGGTTCTAGTGCGCGGCTGTCATTTGATCAATTCCGGCAAAACGCGCGTGAACGCCAGCACCAGATTGTTGGCCGGCATGGCCGAGATTTCAGCCGGCGAAAGACCGGCCGCCTGCGCCAGTGCGTTAAGGTCGCGCACGTCGCGCACGCCCCAGTCCGGGTTCTTGGCGCGCAGGCTTAAGTCGAAATCGGCGTTGCTCGGCGCGGTATGCTGCCCGTCGCGCTTGAACGGGCCATAGACGAACAGTCGGCCGCCGGGTTGCAGCAGGCGTCCGGCGCCGGCCAGCAGATGCTCCGAAACCGGCCAGGGCGAGATGTGCAGCACATTGATGCATAGGATCGCGGCCAGCGTGCCGGCGGCCGGTCCGGTGACCTGCGTCACCCAGCCGGGGTCGGTGAGGTCGATGCGTTGCGGCGCCTGCAAATTGGCGAGCCCTGCGTGGCTGCGCCAGGCGGCGATGCTGGCGAGATGCGATGGGTAGATGTCGCTCGGCCACCAGGTTAGCCGCGGCGAGCGTTCGGCGAAGGCTGCGGCGTGCTGCCCGGTGCCGCTGCCGAGTTCCAGCACGTCGCCGGCCTGCGTGGCCAAAAATCCGGCCATCGCCGACCAGATGGCGTCGTGGTTGCGGTGGAAGGCCGGACCGTCCAGCCGGCCATCCGGTTCCGGCGGCTTGCCGACATGGCCGTATTCGACGACGAATTTCGACATAATAGTTGCAACCGAACGGGTATTGCGGCCTCGCGTACCAGTTAGCCATGCCGGCAGACGCGGTCAAAGCCGGACTGCTGGAGTTAGCGTCGCAGCGGCGGGATTACGCAGGCCCCGTTCGTTGTTTTTATGGTTGCAATCGGGCAATATCCCACCGGTAGCGGGCAAGCCCGCATCCTCGTCTGACGTTGTGGGGCGCAATCGGACGAGTCTAGAAAAAAATGGGAGGATGACATGCGCAAACTCTACGCCACTCTCGCGGTGCTTACTGCTGCCGCGTTCGCGCTGCCGGCTACGACCGGTGCACAAGCCGCCGAACTCACGGTCGGTATGCCGACTACGCCACCGAATATCGTGCATATGCCGGTGATCGTCGCGCAGGACCTCGGCATCTTCAAGAAGAACGGCATCGAGGTCAAAACCGTTGCACTCGACGGCGGCGTCAAGGTGTTCCGCGCCATGCTGTCAGGCAATCTCGATATCGCTCAATCGCCCGGCACGGTGACCTCGATCGCGATCTCCAAGGGCTCGAAGGTCAAGGCCATCCTGGGCACGCTGTACAAATTCGAAGCCTCGATGGTGGTTCGTGACAACGTCAAGACCATGGCCGACCTCAAGGGCAAGCGCATCGGCATCCAGCAGCCCGGCGGCTTTGCCGACATTCTGAGCAAGACCGTGCTGCGCGCCGCCAAGATCGACCCGAAGGATGTCCACTTCGTTTCCATCGCGACCGAAGACGTGCCGGCATTGGTCGCCGACCAGGTCGACACCGCCATCCTGCATGTCGAGCAGGAGATGCTGGCCAAGGAGAAGGTGCCTACGCTGCACGCAATCGCGCGCCTGTGGGAGCTGCAGCCGAAGCAGATGTACACATTTTACGGCGTGAAAGAGGATACCATCAAAGCCAAGCCGGTTGAGCTGCAAGCTTTCGTCAAGTCCGTCATCGAAGCGACCCGGATCATGTACACGGACAAGGCCAAGGTGTTGCCGATCATGGTCAAGCATACCGGCTATCCGGCGAAGATCGTGGAGCAGAGCTACGATTTCCTGGTGAAAAGCTGCATCTGGGACGCCAACACCGGCCTGTCGCCGGAGCGCGTCAACTTCACCGCCAACCTGATGGAAAAGGTCGGCAATATCGAAAAAGGTAAAACCCCAAGCTACGACCAGATCGTCGACAAGGAATTCGCCGACAAGGCGATCAAGGAACTCGGCGAATGGAAAGGGCCGGTTTGCCCGACAGCGGTGTTCTAAAATGTCCTTCTGCCCTCATCCTGATGAGGCGGCGCAGCCGCCGTCTCGAAGGATGAGGGCGGGCCACGCATCGCGACGCGCCCTGCGGGCGCTCCTCGGCATGAGGCCGACGATGGGCTCGCGCACGACGACGGAGCACACAAGATGAGCGTCGCAAGTGAGGCTCAGCGCGGCGCGCTGGCGGCGGCCCCGCCGGTCGTTGTCCCGAAGGTTCCCTGGTGGGAGCGGCGCGCTATTTTTCGCTACGGCTTCGTCGCGCTGATTTTGATCGTCTGGCAAATCGTCGGGCCCAACATCAGTCCGATCTTCTTCACCTATCCGACAAAGATCGCCGTCGCCTTCTACACGCTGACCGTTTCGGGCGATCTGCCCTACTATTTGGCGCAGAGCCTGGAGGTGATGATCTACGGTCTCAGCATCGCCATTCTGGTCGGCATTCCGCTCGCCATCTTGATGGCGCGCATCCGCTGGCTCGACTGGGCGCTCGACCTGCCGATCAACGCGCTCTACGCCACCCCGCTGGTCGCGGTGGTGCCGCTCTTGGTGCTGTGGTTCGGCATTTATCTGAAAGCCAAGATCATCGTGGTGTTCCTGTTCGCGGTGTTCCCGGTTCTGATTAACACCTATCAGGGCGTGCGCGAATGCGACAAGAACATGCTCGAAGTGGCGCGCTCGTTCCGCTCCAACGAATGGCGGGTCTGGGGCGACGTGTTGCTGCCGTTCGCGGTGCCCTATATTATCGCCGGCGTCCGGCTCGCCATCGGCCGCGGGTTGATCGGCATGATCATCGCCGAGTTCTACACCACGATTTCCGGCCTCGGCTTCATGATCACGCGCTATGCCAATAATTTCGAGATGGACAAGACCTTCGTGCCGGTGATCGTGCTGATGTTCCTCGGCGTATCGCTTACCTCGCTGTTGAAATGGTTTGGGCATCGCATCGCGCCCTGGAGCCACGCCAACCGCTGAAGCGCCGGCCGTTTGCGCATATTGTCTTTGCCGTAACCGCGCGCGACACTGGCTCGCCGGCTAAACGGGTTTCCGCATCATGAGCGAGCCTCCGGTTACGCGTGGCTTTCGCGGGCGCGGACGCGGCGGACAAAGCGCGCGCGTGCCGCCGGGCCAGCATCTGGTTTCCGACTTTCCGGTGCTTTCGGCCGGACCAACGCCGGAAACCGACCTCAAGACCTGGAGCTTCGCGCTTGACGATGGCGACAGCCCGGTCGGCGAATGGAACTGGGCTGAATTCAACGCGCTGCCGCAGACTGAACTGACGGTCGACATCCATTGCGTCACCACCTGGTCGAAGCTCGACACCCAATGGCGCGGCGTTTCGATCGATACGCTTTTGGAGGCGGCGGCCTTGAGTGAACCGCCGGCGCCTTTCGTCCTGGCGCATTGCGACGGCGGCTACACCACCAACGTGCCGGCGGAAGATCTGCTCGACGGCAAAGCCATTGTGGCGACGCATTACGACGGCGCGCCGCTCGATCCCGAGCACGGTGGCCCGGCGCGCCTGTTGGTGCCGCATCTCTATTTCTGGAAGAGCGCGAAATGGGTGCGCCGCCTGCAATTCGTCGACCCCGAGCAGCCCGGGTTCTGGGAGGAGCTCGGCTACCACATCTACGGCGATCCCTGGCGCGAGCAGCGTTATGCCGGAGATTAAGGCTACGCCCGCTGTTGCGCCGCACCTGCAATGGATGACGGCGACCGTGCGCGCGGTGATCGAGGAGACGCCGCGCGTGCGCAGCCTGGTGCTCGACGTGCCGGATTGGCCGGGCCACAAAGCTGGGCAACACGTCGACGTGCGGCTCACCGCCGAGGACGGCTATCGGGCGCAGCGCAGTTATTCGATCGCTTCCGCGCCGCAGGCTGCGCAGGTCGCGCTCACGGTCGAGCGCATCGGCGAGGGCGAGGTGTCGCCTTATCTTGCCGGCGAGTCGCGCCAAGGCGACCAATTCGAATTGCGCGGCCCGATCGGCGGCTATTTCGTCTGGACGGCCGAACTCGGCGGGCCGTTGCTGCTGGTCGCCGGCGGCTCCGGCGTGGTGCCGCTGATGGCCATGCTGCGACAGCGCGCGGCGGCAAAAAGTAAAGTGCCGGCGGTGCTGCTTTTTTCCTCGCGCACATACGCCGACATCATCTACCGCGCCGAGCTCGAACAACTGGCCGGGCAGGGCGACGGGCTTAAACTCGTGCACACGCTTACGCGTGAGGCGCCCGCCGGCTGGCGCGGCTTCACGCGCCGCATCGACCGCACCATGTTGCAAGAAGTCGGCTTTGTGCCCGACGCGCAGGCGCGCATTTTCGTGTGCGGGCCGACGCCGCTGGTGGAGGGCGTAGCGCGTGCCTTGCGCGACATCGGCCACGCGCCGCAGCGGATCAAGACCGAACGATTTGGGCCGACAGGAACATAGCGCAGGAGGTCATCGTGAATAGGGACCGGCAAGGCAACGATCCGCTCGACGGCAATGCCGCCGGCGGGCGCTTGCGCGAATTGTTCGCGCTCGATGTGACGGCGGCGGAAATCGTCTGCGCCGGCTGCGGCACGGTCGCCGCCGTCGGCGCGGTGCGCGCCTTTGGCGGCTCGATGGGCGCGATCCTGCGTTGCGCGCATTGCGATACGGTCGTGCTCCGCCTCACGCATACCCCGGCCGGACTGTGGCTCGATATGCGCGGCGCGCGGCGGCTGTTCGTTGCAACGCCGTCATTGTAATATCGCGTCGAGCGGGACAATGTGTGGAGAAGGAACTGCGCCATGATCATCGGCATGTCGACCGAGTTGTTCACGACCATTCATGTGATCATTACCCTCGTTGCGATTGCGGCCGGCTTGATCGTGCTGATCGGCATGCTCGGCTCGCGTCGGATGGGCGGTTGGACCGCGCTGTTCCTGCTGATGACGATTTTGACCAGCGTGACCGGATTCATGTTTCCCATAAAAGGATTCACGCCGGCTTTGGCGGTCGGGGCGATTTCGCTCGTCCTTCTGGCGATCGCGCTGCTCGCGCGTTACGGCAAGCATCTCGCCGGCAATTGGCGCTGGATCTACGTGGCGACTGCCGTCGCCGCGCTCTGGTTCAACGTCTTTGTGCTGATCGTGCAGGCGTTCGAGAAGGTCGCGATGCTAAACCCGCACGCGCCGCAGGTCGGTCCGCCGTTCCCCGAGCCGCAGAATACGCAATTCGCCATAACGCAGGGCGTGGCGCTGGCAATTCTGGCCGTGCTCGGCCTGATCGCGGTCGTCAGGTTTCGCCCCGCTCCGGCTCCGGCGGCTTAATGGGAAAACCGCAATTCACGTGCGCGGCGTCGTGCGGTTGGTCGACCTGCATCTCGAACAGAATATCGGCGTTCGGGCAGAATTGCGGGGCGAAGGCGACCGACATCGGCATGCTGTCGAGCCATTCCTGGCAGGCCTGCTTGGACGCGCAGCCCTGGCAGCGATGCAGCGCGGTGACATAGGTCAGGCTCCAGCGTGGCACCACGCCGCCAGCCGGCTCCACGCCGAGGCGTTGCATCACCTGGCTTAGCTTGGTCGATTGACGCTTGTTTGTGGACGATTCCGTCATAAGGGCGCGTCCCCGATCCGCCCGGCAATCAAAAATTCTATATGCAGCAGCGCCGACGTCTATGATCTCGATCAAATCGGCGAAATTATCGCAACGGAATGAAGGCTGTGTGCGGCCCGACAACGCCGGTCACGCAGCGGATCGCGGCGCCGGCGTCCACAATCGGCGTGGGCCCAATAAGCGAAGCCGCCGTCGCCGGCGGCTTTGCTCAGACTAGTACAGACCCGACGATTATTTAAGCTGGGTCGAGATGCTGGTGAAGGTGGCGTTGAGCTGGGTGCCCAGGCCATTGACCACGGCGATGATCGCAACCGAAATGCCGGCGGCAATCAGACCGTATTCAATAGCAGTAGCCCCCGAATCGTTCTTCAAGAATGCAACTAATTTCGACATGGGAACGCTCCGCGTTTTTGTGTACGTACGAATACTAATGCCGCGGCTTAAAGATACCTTGAAGCGCAGGACTAAACATTTACAGAAAATTGGGCCGCACCGTCGCTTCATTCCGGCACATTTGACAATATCGGCGCGAAGGATTGCGTCTGAATTCGCGGCAAGCGAAATGTTTGATCGCCTTTTTTCCCTGCGCGACGCCGGTTAAGTCTTTTTTTACGTTAAGCGATCGTTGCGAAGCACCGCTCAGGCGTCTTCCGGCTTATCGACGTAAATCAGTCCCGCCTTCGCCAGCCCCTCGCGCATGTTGTACATGTCGAGGCTGAGTTCGCCGGCGGCCAGGCGCGCCCGCTTGCCGGTCTCGTCGTCCATGCGTTTCTGCGCCTTGGCAGCGGTGTCGACCGCGAGCTTGTTCGGGATCACCACCACGCCGTCGTCGTCGGCCACCACCACGTCGCCCGGTTCGACATTGACTCCCGCGCACACCACCGGAATGTTGACGGCGCCGAGCGCGGCCTTGACCGTGCCCTTGGCCGAGATCGCCCGCGACCACACCGGGAAGCCCATCTCGGTGAGCGGCTTCACGTCGCGGCAGCCGGCGTCGATCACGAGGCCGATCACGCCGCGCGCGACCAGCGCGGTCGCCAGCAATTCGCCGAACATGCCGTCGGTATTGTCGGCGCTGCAGCCGACCACCAGTACGTCGCCCTTTTGACATTGCTCGACCGCGACATGGATCATCCAGTTGTCGCCCGGTTGTGCGAGCACCGTGACCGCCGGTCCGCCGATCGCGGCGCCCGCCCAGATCGGCCGCATATAGGGCTTCATCAGGCCGGAGCGCCCGAGCGCCTCGTGCGCGGTCGACACACCGGCGGCGGCGAGCGTGCCGATAGCATTGCTGTCGGCGCGTTTGATGGTACGGACGACGACGGGTTTCATTTTGATTTCCTCCGAACTCAGCCGAGCGTTTCTGCGACGCGCGGGAACAGCGTCTGATAGGCCTCGCCATAAGTCATCGGCACGCCGGTGTTGCGCGCGCCCTGGATGCCGCGGTTGATCGCCACGCGTTCGTAATAGCCCCACAGATGCTTCTGGGCGGCGAGAATTTGGAACGCCTTGTACTTCGTTTCCCACACCTCATCGATCTTCAAAATGAGGTCGGGCTTGAAGTTGCACATTTCCGGCTGGTGCGGCTCGAACAGGAATACCGGTGGCGCGGAATACTTGTATTGCGCGCCCGGCTTGTGGCCCATGGCCTGCGCCACCACGCGGGTCTCCTGCGCGAAATGCGCGGCGTTCGGGTGATCGAAATTGTACGGGTCTTCGAGCGCGTGGGTGAGCACGAAGGCCGGATTGGTCCCGCGGTAGATGTCGACCATGCGGTCGAAATGCGCCTCGGTGAGTTTGAGCGGATAGTCGCCGCAATCGAAGAATTCGATCTCGGCGCCGAGCAGGGCGGCGGCGCGCTCGGCCTCGTCTTTGCGGCCGGCCTTCACCTTCGCCAGCGTGGCGCCCGGCTCCTTCCAGGCGAACTGGCTTTCGCCGCGCTCGCCGAACGACATGCAGACGATCTTGACGCGATAGCCCTTCTTGGCGTGCAGGGCGATGGCGCCGCCCGCGCGCCAGACGAAATCGCCGGGGTGGGCGGTGATGACAAGCCCGGTCTTTGCTTCCGGCATGATATTGAGAACTCCCTTTTCCGCGGGGCTTCTTTAAACTAGCTAGAATACCGGCCGGTCAAGGCTTTACCGGCAGCGCCATGTCGCAGTGCGAAGGACGGATTTCACCATGAGCGAAACGACCACGCTTCGCATCGCCATCGGCGACTATCCGCATACTTTGCCGCTCAAGCGCGGCACCGTTGCCTCGCCCTGGCTCAAGCTCGATTTCGTCGAGGTCAAGCCGATGCACAAGGCGTTCAAGCCGATGGTGCGCGAGCACGCCTTCGACGCCAGCGAAATGGCGCTGGTCACCTATTTGCAGGCGAAAGCCTACGACAAGGGCCTCAAGCTGCTGCCGGCGGCCATGCTCGCGCGCTTTCAGCATGGCGCCATGCTGTACAATGCCGAACGCGGCAAACTCAGCGTTTCCGATCTGGCCGGCGGTCGGATCGGCGTGCGCGCCTACAGTCAGACCACCGGCACCTGGATTCGCGGCATTCTCGAGAACGACTACCAGGTCGATCTTTCCCGCGCGCATTGGGTGACCTTCGAGGACGGCCATGTGGCCGAGGCCAAGGAGCCGCCCGGCGTGATCCGCGCCGGCGCCGGTCAGGACATGACCAAAATGCTGATCGACGGCGAGCTCGACGCCGCGATCTACGGCGCCGAACTGCCGAACGACCCGCGCCTGCAAAGCGTGGTGCCTGATCCGGACGCCGCCGCCCGTGCCTGGTACGGCCAACACGGCCTGGTGCCGGTCAATCATATGGTGGTGGTGACCGAGGCGCTGGCTCACTCGAACCCGCAAGCGGTCGCCGAACTCTACCGGCTGCTGGAGCAAAGCAAGACAGCCGCCGGCCTGCCGGCAGCGGGCGAGGTCGATACCGCTCCGTTCGGTAAAGCGGCTAACCGGCCTTGTCTCGAACTGCTGGTCTCTTATGCGGTGCAACAGCGCTTGATTCCGCGCAGCCTTGCTGTCGACGGGCTCTGGTAGACCGGCGCTGCGATGGCAATTGTGTACGGTTGAGAGAATCTACAGCAATCTGCCTATAATTTAATCAGAGGCCTAAGCCCGCAAATTGGGCAATCCACAGGGTTCCCACCAAAAATATCGTCTTTACAATCGGTTAGGCGGCAATCGTGGCCTTGGCACAGGCCTTGCGAACTCTGCTGTGCGCGGAATTGTCACCGGGAACAATCGCGCGCGTCAAACGCAGGGGACTTCGCTCATGCTCAATGAAATTCAGACGGTCGCGCTGCGATCGAATGCCCGACGGTGGCTTTCGGCCGCCGCCGGTTTGGCTTTCGCGGCCACGGCGGCGGTGCAGACCGCCAAAGCCGAAGACACCATCAAGATCGGCATCCTTCATTCGCTCTCCGGCACCATGGCGATCAGCGAAACGACGCTGAAAGACGTGATGCTGATGCTGATCGACGAGCAGAACAAGAAAGGCGGGCTGCTCGGAAAGAAACTCGAAGCCGTGGTGGTCGATCCGGCCTCGAACTGGCCGCTGTTCGCCGAGAAGGCGCGCGAATTGATCTCCAAGGACAAGGTCGCCGTCGTGTTCGGCTGCTGGACCTCGGTGTCGCGCAAATCGGTGCTGCCGGTGTTCAAGGAGCTCAACTCGATCCTGTTCTATCCGGTCCAGTACGAGGGCGAGGAGAGCGAGCGCAATGTGTTCTATACGGGCGCCGCTCCGAACCAGCAGGCCATCCCTGCCGTCGATTATCTGATGAGCAAGGACGGCGGCAACGTGAAGCGCTGGGTGCTCGCGGGCACCGACTACGTCTATCCGCGCACCACCAACAAAATCCTTGAGGCCTATCTGAAACAGAAGGGCGTCAAGCAAGAAGACATCATGATCAACTACACGCCGTTCGGACATTCCGATTGGCAGACGATCGTGTCCGACATCAAGAAGTTCGGCTCCGCCGGCAAGAAGACCGCGGTGGTGTCGACCATCAACGGCGACGCCAACGTTCCTTTCTATAAGGAGCTCGGCAACCAGGGTATCAAGGCGACCGATATCCCGGTGGTGGCGTTCTCGGTCGGCGAAGAAGAACTCGCCGGTCTCGACACCAAGCCGCTGCTCGGCCATCTCGCCGCCTGGAACTACTTCGAGTCGATCAAGAACCCGGCCAACACCGCGTTCATCAAGGAATGGCACGAGTTCACCAAGAAGCCCAAGCGCACCACCAACGATCCGATGGAAGCCCACTACATCGGCTTCAACATGTGGGTGAAGGCGGTGGAAAAGGTGAAGTCGACCGATCCTGACAAGGTGATCGCCGCGCTGCCCGGCATCAAGGCGCCGAACCTGACCGGCGGCATGTCGACCATGCTGCCGAACCATCACATCACCAAGCCAGTCTTCATCGGCGAAATCCGCGCCGACGGCCAGTTCGACGTGGTGTGGAAGACCAAAGGTCTGGTGCCCGGCGATGCCTGGTCGGATTACCTGCCCGGCTCCAAGGATCTGGAGTCGGATTGGGTGACCCTGAAATGCGGCAACTACAACAAAGTCACGAAGAAGTGCGGCGGGGCGTCCTAACGCCGCTGCGCGGATAGCGCGACCGATTGTAACGGGGGCGGCGGGGCAAGCCGCCGCCCCCAAATAAAAACAACCGCGCCGGGAATGAATGCCATGCGTGTCCCTTACGATCGCATCATAGCGCTCGTATTCGCCCTCGGCTTGCTGGTCGCCGGCGCCGGCTTCGCCCATGCCGGCCCTTACGAGGACGCACTTGCGGGCTTTACCACCGACGATTTCAGCGACACGGCCGATGCCGTCAACGCGGTCGTCGCCAGCGGCAGTCCGTTGGCCGGACCGTTGATCGAGGCGCTGCAAGATTCGCGGCTGATGTTCAGCGCCAAGGAAAAAAAGGTCTACATCAAGACCAAGGACGACAAGCTGCTCGACGCCGCCACCGGCAAAGCAGCCGCCGGTGCCGCGCCCGACGATATCGACAATGTCCGCCTCAATAACCGCCTGCGCGGCATTGTCGAAGCCGCGGTCGGCGGGCTGACCTTGATGGCCGCCGATCCCGATCGGCGCTATGACGCCGCACAGGCGGTGTTCAAGTCGCGTGCCGCCGGCGTGCTGCCGGCGCTCGACAAGGCGCTGGCCGCGGAAACCGATCCGCGCGTGAAAAAAGCGATGAACGAAGCGCGCGCCGCCATCGTTTTGACCTCGCCAGACAGCAGCCCGGCCAACAAGATCGCCGCCATCGCGGTCATCCGCGACCGCGGCGACCAGGATGCGCTCGGCCTGATCGACGGCTTGCCGGCGGGTCAGCCGGCCGAGGTGCACAAGGCCGCGCAGGCGGCGAGCGCGGCGATTCAATACACGCTGGCGATTTGGCGCACCGTGCAAAATGCCTGGTACGGGCTATCGCTCGGCTCGGTGCTGCTGCTGGCGGCGATCGGCCTCGCCATCACCTTCGGCGTGATGGGCGTCATCAACATGGCGCATGGCGAAATGGTGATGCTCGGCGCCTATACGACATTCGTCGTGCAGGAATTGATCCGCACGAAAAATCCAGCGCTGTTCGACTATTCGCTGGCCATCGCCATTCCGCTCGCTTTCCTGGTCGCCGGCACGGCCGGCGTTATCGTCGAGCGCACCATCATCCGCTTTCTGTACGGGCGGCCGTTGGAGACGCTGCTCGCCACCTGGGGCCTGTCGCTGGTGCTGCAGCAGGGCGTGCGCACCATCTTCGGTCCGACCAACAAGGACGTCGGCAATCCGTCGTGGATGTCTGGCGCCTTCGACCTCGGCGGCATCACCATCACCTATAACCGGATGTGGATCATCTGCTTCACGCTGATGGTGTTCGCGGCGCTGCTCGCCATGCTGCGCTTCACGCGGCTTGGCCTGGAAATGCGCGCGGTCACGCAGAACCGCGCCATGGCCGCGGCCATGGGCATCCGTACCGCTCGCATCGATGCGCTCACCTTCGGGCTCGGCTCCGGCATTGCCGGCATCGCGGGCGTGGCGCTCTCGCAGATCGACAACGTCAGCCCCAATCTGGGGCAGGGCTACATCATCGACAGCTTCATGGTGGTGGTGTTCGGCGGGGTAGGAAACCTGTGGGGCACGCTGGTCGGTGCCTTGACGCTCGGCATCGCCAACAAGTTCCTCGAACCGTTCGCTGGCGCCGTGCTCGCCAAGATCGCCATCCTCGTGTTCATCATTCTGTTTATCCAGAAACGCCCGCGCGGCATGTTCGCACTCAAGGGCCGGGCGATCGAAGCATGATGTCGTCGCACCCGCTCATTCGCATCCTCGATCGCGGCGCGGTTTTGTTCCTGGTGCTGCTGGGTGCTTTCGCCATCGCCATCCCGGTGCTCAATCTGCTGGTGCCGCCGGGCTCGGCGATGCACGTGTCGACCTATTTTGTCGCGCTGTTCGGCAAGTACATCTGCTACGGACTGCTGGCGCTCTCCATCGACCTGATCTGGGGTTATGTCGGCATCCTGTCGCTCGGCCACGGCGCCTTCTTTGCGCTCGGCGGCTACGCCATGGGCATGTATCTGATGCGGCAGATCGGCACGCGCGGCGTCTATGCCAATCCGATTCTGCCCGACTTCATGGTGTTCCTGAATTGGCCGGAACTGCCGGTCTATTGGTACGGCTTCAACCATTTTGCCTATGCCGCGCTGATGGTGGTGCTGGTACCGGGCGTGCTCGCTTTCGTGTTCGGCTGGTTCGCCTTTCGCAGCCGCGTCACCGGCGTCTATCTCTCGATCATCACGCAGGCCTTGACCTTCGCGCTGCTGCTCGGATTTTTCCGCAACAATTTCGGTTTCGGCGGCAATAACGGCCTGACCGACTTCAAGGACATCCTCGGCTTCAACGTGCAGGCGGAGACCACGCGCAACGCGCTCCTGGTGACTTCCTGCATTGCGCTGGCGATCGGCTTCCTGGTCTGCCGCGGCATCGTTACGTCCAAATTCGGCAAGGTGCTGATCGCCATTCGCGACGCCGAGGCGCGCACGCGCTTCCTCGGCTATCGCGTCGAGGCCTACAAGCTGTTCGTGTTCACGCTGTCGGCCTGCATGGCGGGCATTGCCGGCGCGCTCTACGTGCCGCAGGTCGGCATCATCAATCCGAGCGAATTCGCGCCCGGCAACTCGATCGAAGCGGTGATCTGGGTGGCCGTCGGCGGCCGCGGCACGCTCACCGGCGCCGTGCTCGGCGCCTTCGTGGTCAACTACGCCAAGACCTATTTCACCTCCGGCATTCTGGCGCCCTATTGGCTGTTCATGCTGGGCGGGCTGTTCATCGGCACCACGTTGCTGATGCCGCGCGGCATTATCGGCACGCTGAAATGGGGCATCGACCGGCGCCGGGTGGCGCGCTCGCTGGCGGCCGAAGAGGGTGCCGATATCGAGCCGGAGATTGAGCCGTCCGACGCCGCGCCGCGTGCGGCAGAGTAGGGGCAAGCCATGGAACCGCAAACCACTTCCGCGCTGCTCTATCTCGACGGCGTCACCGTCTCGTTCGATGGTTTCAAGGCGCTCAACGAATTGTCGTTCGTGATCGAGCCCGGCGAAATGCGCGCCATCATCGGCCCGAACGGCGCCGGCAAGACCACCATGATGGACGTGGTGACCGGCAAGACCCGGCCCGACGACGGCGATGTCTATTTCGAGCAAGGCACGCACGATCTTTCCAAGCTCGACGAAACCGAGATCGCCGAGCTCGGTATCGGCCGCAAGTTCCAGAAGCCGACCGTGTTCGAGATGCACACGGTAGAGGACAATCTGCAACTGGCGCTGAAGAACGACCGGCGCGTGCGCGCCACTTTGCTATGGCAATCCTCGGCGGGCCAAGAAAAGCGCATCGACGAGGTGCTCGATACCATACGGCTGAAGCGTCTGCGCTCGCGCGTCGCCGGCAGCCTGTCGCACGGTCAAAAACAGTGGCTGGAAATCGGCATGCTGCTGGCGCAGGAGCCGAAACTGCTGCTGGTGGACGAGCCGGTTGCCGGCATGACCGACGTGGAGACGCGGCAGACCGCCGAGCTGCTCAAGGAGATCAACCGCGACAAGACCGTTGTCGTGGTCGAGCACGATATGACCTTCGTGCGTGAACTCGGCGTCAAGGTGACTTGCCTGCACGAAGGCTCGGTGCTGGCGGAAGGCTCGATCGACCAGGTCTCGCAGAACGACCGCGTGGTGGAAGTTTATTTGGGAAGATGAGGATACGTGCAAAGCATACTGATCTGTCATTCCGGGGCGCGCCGAAGGCGCGAACCCGGAATCCAGATACGAACTTTGCGGGTGCGTCTGGATTCCGGGTCCACGCGCTGCGCGCGTGCCCCGGAATGACGGGAAAATAACGATGCTTGAAGCGACCAATATCGATCTGTTCTACGGCGCGGCGCAGGCGCTGCGCGGAATCTCGCTCAAAGCCGAGCCCGGCAAGGTGACCTGCGTGCTTGGCCGCAACGGCGTCGGCAAGAGCAGCCTGTTGCGCGCGCTGGTCGGCCAGCATCCGGTGAGTGCCGGCGCGATTATGTTCGACGGTGCCGACATCACCCGGCTTTCGACGGTCGAGCGCGCGCGCCGCGGCATCGCTTACGTGCCGCAGGGCCGCGAAATCTTCCCGCTGCTGACGGTGGAGGAAAACCTGGAGACCGGCTTTGCGCCGCTGCCGCGCGACCAGCGTTCGGTGCCCGACGACGTGTTCTCGTTGTTTCCGGTGTTGAGCAGCATGCTCGGCCGGCGCGGCGGCGATCTCTCCGGCGGCCAGCAGCAGCAATTGGCGATCGGTCGCGCGCTGGTGATGCGGCCAAAGCTGCTGCTGCTCGACGAGCCGACCGAAGGCATCCAGCCCTCGATCATCAAGGACATCAGCCGCGCCATCAGCTACCTGCGCGGCTTGAAGGAAATGGCGATCGTGCTGGTCGAGCAATATCTCGATTTCGCGCAGGAACTGGGCGACCAGCTGGTAGTCATGGACCGTGGCTCAATCGTGTATTCCTGCGATAAGGCGGGCATGGACGAAGGCGCGCTCAAGCGCGCGCTGGCGATTTGAGAATAACGCACGCAATGTGCGACAGTGAAGCGGGGAACGCGCGTGAGGATGGCCGCAGCCTTGCACAGCAATGCCGAAATCTTCGCCGCCAATCGCGCGACCGGGCATATCGCGTTGCACGTGGCGGCGAACGCCGGGCGCACGCGGCGCACCAAAGTGCACGAGGACGGCTCGCTGCGCGTGCGCTTTCCCAATGTCACGGCCGACGCGCTGGAAGCGGTGATCGTCAACACCGGCGGCGGCATGGCCGGCGGCGACCGTTTCGCGATTGAGATCGCATTGGCTAAGGGCGCGCGCCTGATCGCCGGCAGCGCGGCGGCGGAAAAGATTTATCGCTCCACCGGTCCCGACGCCGAGATGACCGTAAAGCTCGATGTAGGCGAGGGCGCCGAGCTCGCCTGGCTGCCGCAGGAAACCATCCTGTTCGACCGCGCCCGCCTGTCGCGACGCATCGAGGTCGATCTCGCCGCCGACGCGTCGCTGCTGCTGGCGGAAGCGGTGGTGTTCGGCCGCGCCGCCATGGGCGAGGCGATGCAGCAGGGCTTCCTCGCCGACCATTGGCGCGTGCGCCGCGCCGGCCGGCTGGTGTTCGCCGACAGCGCGCGCCTCGACGGCGCGGTGGCGGCGCGGCTCGCAAGCGCGGCGGTGGCCGCCGGCGGCATCGCCATCGCCACCGTGCTGATCGCGCCAGCCGATGCGGCGACGCTTGCCACCGTGCGCGCGCTGCAAGATCAATTCGACGGCGAAGTCGGCATCTCGGCGTGGAATGGCATCGGCGTGGCGCGGCTCTGCGCCAAGGACGGCGCCGCGCTGCGCCACGATCTGATCATGCTGCTGGCGGCGTTGGGCGCTGCTGTGCCGCGGCTTTGGTTGCAGTGAGGCCCTGATGAATCTGACGCCACGCGAGAAAGACAAGCTGCTGATCGCCATGGCCGCAATGGTGGCGCGCCGCCGGCTCGAGCGCGGCGTCAAGCTCAACCATCCGGAAGCGGTGGCGCTGATTTCAGATTTCATTCTGGAAGGCGCGCGCGACGGCAAGAGCGTGGCGCAATTGATGGAAGCCGGCGCGCATGTGCTCACGCGCGCACAAGTCATGGATGGCATCGCCGAAATGATCCACGACATTCAGGTCGAGGCGACGTTCCCCGACGGCACCAAGCTGGTCACTGTGCATAACCCGATCCGCTGAAAGGATGCGAGCCATGAAGAAAATCATTCCGATCGTCGCGCTGCTTGCATTGAGCGCGAGCCCCGCGCTCGCCCATGTCGGCCACGGTTCGACCGCCTCGTTCGCGGCCGGTGTCGCACATCCGTTGTCCGGGCTCGACCACATGGCGGTGATGATCGCGGTCGGCCTGTGGGCGGCGCTCAAGGGCAATCGTGCCTTATGGCTATGGCCGGCGACCTTCGTCGGCGTGATGCTGATCGGCGGCGCGCTCGGCATGGCGCATATCGCCGTGCCGTTCGTCGAGCCGGGCATTCTGGCTTCCGTGGTGGCGCTCGGACTTCTCGTTGCGCTCGCCGTCGATCTGCCGGTCTGGGTCGGCGCGTTGGTGATCGGCGTCTTCGCCGCTTTTCACGGTCATGCGCACGGTTCGGAAGTCGCTGAGAATATCGGCGGTATTGAATATATGGCGGGCTTTGCGCTGGCCACCGCCACGCTGCATGCATTGGGTATCGGCTTTGCGCTCGCCATGCAGCGCGCACACTTGCGCCCACTCATTCGCGTCGCGGGCGCGGCCTGCGTGCTGATCGGCGCCGGCCTTTACATCGGAGCGGTCTGATGATCCCCGGCGAACTGTTCATCCAGGACGGCGAGATCGAGCTCAACAAAAACCGCAAAACGGTCACGCTCACCGTCGCCAATTCCGGCGACCGGCCGATCCAGGTCGGCTCGCACTACCATTTTTTCGAGACTAACCCGGCGCTGAAATTCGACCGCAAGAAAGCGCGCGGCATGCGGCTCGCGATTGCCGCTGGCACCGCGGTGCGTTTCGAGCCGGGACAGACGCGCGAGGTCGCCCTCGTCGCGCTCGCCGGCAAGCGCGCGATCTACGGCTTCCGCGGCGATGTGATGGGGAAACTTTAATGGGTAGCCCTAAAAGCCATAACGGGCAGACCGTCGTCTGCCCGTCACAAGCTCTCGGATCCATTTCCGGTGCGCCGGCGTGAGCCGGCGACAACCGTACCCAGTTACTGAGAGCCAGGACCGGCAAACATGGACCACGAATACTGCAAGCAGCACCCACGTCCCATGCCCGCTCCGGTCATGGCGGCCATCCGTGTCCGGCGTGAGCCGAAGATGGCTGACCTGCCGGCAAGCGTATCCGCCTTCGCGCGGGTGGCAAGGGCAGTTTTTTCGGCGTTGTGAACTGCGGGGATAAAATTATGGCGACATTCATGAAACGCGCGGCCTATGCCGACATGTTCGGGCCCACCACCGGCGACCGCGTGCGGCTGGCCGACACCGATCTCATCGTCGAGGTCGAAAAGGACTTCACCGTCTACGGCGAGGAGGTGAAATTCGGCGGCGGCAAGGTGATCCGCGACGGCATGGGGCAGTCGCAGGCGACCAGCAAGCAAGGCGCGGTCGACACCGTCATCACCAATGCGCTGATCCTCGACCATTGGGGCATCGTGAAAGCCGACGTCGGGATCAAGGACGGCCGCATCGCCGCCATCGGCAAGGCCGGCAATCCCGACATCCAGCCCGGCGTTACCATCGTCATCGGCCCCGGCACCGAGATCATTGCAGGCGAGGGAAAAATCCTCACTGCCGGCGGCTTCGACAGCCACATCCATTTCATCTGCCCGCAGCAGGTCGATGAGGCGCTGATGTCGGGCGTCACCTCCATGCTCGGCGGCGGCACCGGGCCGGCGGCCGGCACCAACGCGACTACCTGCACGCCGGGGCCTTGGCATCTCGGCCGTATGATCCAGGCAGCGGATGCATTCCCGGTCAATCTCGGCTTTGCCGGCAAGGGCAATGCGTCGCGGCCTGCCGCGCTCGAGGAGATGGTCAAGGCCGGCGCCTGTGCGCTCAAGCTGCACGAGGACTGGGGCACCACGCCGGCGGCAATCGATTGCTGCCTGTCGGTCGCCGAGAAATACGACGTGCAGGTGATGATCCACACCGACACATTAAACGAGAGCGGTTTCGTCGAAGACACCATCAAGGCATTCAAGGGCCGCACCATTCATGCCTTTCACACCGAAGGCGCTGGCGGCGGGCATGCGCCCGACATCATCAAGGTGGCGGGGCTGAAGAACGTGCTGCCGTCCTCGACCAATCCGACGCGGCCGTTCACGCGCAACACCATCGACGAGCATCTCGACATGCTGATGGTGTGCCACCATCTCGACCCGTCGATCGCCGAGGATCTCGCTTTCGCCGAAAGCCGCATCCGCAAGGAAACCATCGCGGCGGAAGACATTCTGCACGACCTCGGCGCGCTCTCGATGATGTCGTCGGACTCACAAGCGATGGGCCGCCTGGGCGAGGTGATCATTCGCACCTGGCAGACCGCCGACAAGATGAAGAAGCAGCGCGGCGCGCTAAAAGGCGAGAAGCCGGGCAACGACAACATGCGGGTGAAGCGCTACGTTGCCAAGTACACCATCAACCCGGCGATCGCGCATGGCGTGGCCAAGCACATCGGCTCGGTCGAGAAGGGCAAGCTCGCCGACCTGGTGCTGTGGTCGCCGGCGTTTTTTGGCGTGAAGCCGGAGATCGTGATCAAGGGCGGTTCCATCGTCGCCGCGCAGATGGGCGATCCCAATGCCTCGATCCCGACGCCGCAGCCGGTGCATTACCGGCCGATGTTCGGCGCCTTCGGCAAGGCGTTGACGGCGTCTTCGCTGGTGTTCGTGTCGAAGGCGGCGGCGCGCTCGAACCTGCGCAACAAGCTCGGCGTCGACAAGCAGTTCATCGCCGTCGAGAAGACCCGCAGCATCAACAAGAAGAGCATGATCCACAACGACGCCACGCCCGACATCGAAGTCGATCCGGAGACCTACGAGGTGAGGGCGGACGGCGAACTGCTCACCTGCGCGCCGGCCGAGGTGCTGCCGATGGCGCAAAGGTATTTTCTCTTCTGAGCTGCGGCTTGCTCTCTTTCCCTCTCCCTTGGAGGGAGAGGGTGCCCGAGCGAAGCGAGGGCGGGTGAGGGGGCAAGTGAATCTCGATGGGCACTTTCCCCCTCATCCGGCTCGTGTTCGTTATCGCTGCGCACTCGCCACCCTCTTCCACAAACGAAGAGGGAAGAGAGAATGCCTCACCGCTTCCGAACACTGCTAAGCTGAACGAATGCACCGCGTGACCTCAGTTAAACCCGCCGGTCAATGGGATGTCGCCTCGGCCTCCGACCGCGTCGTGCTCGACGCCGGCGACCGGCGGCGGCGGCGCATTGTGCTCAAGGGCGAGAAGGGCGGCGAATTTTTGCTCAATTTCGAGAAGCCGATGGCACTGCGCGACGGCGACGGTCTGGTCTTGGACGATGGTTCGGTCGTGCTGGTCAGCGGACAGCCAGAGGCGCTGATCGAAATATCCGCCGGCAGCGCGCTCGATACGGCGCGGCTGGCCTGGCATCTCGGCAACCGCCACACCGACGTGCAGGTCGTCGGCGACAGGCTGCGTATTCGCCGCGACCACGTGCTGGAAGACATGCTGCGCGGTCTCGGCGCGCGCATGACGCCGCTCGAAGCCGCCTTCGATCCGGAAGCCGCCGCGCCCGCTCATGAACATCACCACGAGCACGATCATGGCGCGTAAGAGACGGCATGCGCCCTTACTCCGTTCGTCCCCGCGCAAGCGGGGACCCAGCGCGGCAGGCACCGAAGGCCGCCCCATGGTTCGCGACGCGCCGCTGCGCGGCGCTCCTCACGATGAGGCGGAAGGCAAGCCGCGCAAGAAAAGTGCCCTCATCCTGAGGGGCCGTGCGAAGCGCGGCGTCTCGAAGGATGAGGGGCAACAAGGTGCCGCCCTCTATCGCCTCATGGCCTGGCTGTCGCCGGCCTTTCCGGTCGGCGCCTTTTCCTATTCCAGCGGCATCGAATGGGCGGTGGAAGCCGGCGACATCAAGGATGCCGACACGTTAAAAGCCTGGCTCGGCGTGATGCTGGCCGACGGCGGCGGTTTCTGCGACGCCGTATTTTTTGCACATGCGCATCGCGCGGCCGGCGACGGCAAAGCTTTGCGCACGGTGGCCGAACTCGCCGCCGCTTTCGCGCCGTCGAAAGAGCGCCATCTGGAGACCACGGCGCAGGGCAACGCCTTTGTCGAGGCGACACGCGCGGCCTGGCCCTGCGCGGCGCTTGACCGCCTGAAAGCGGTTTGGGACGGCCCGGTCGCCTATCCGGTGGCGGTGGCGGTTGCCGCCGCCGGCCACGGCATTGCGGTCGAAGCCGCGCTCGCCGCATATTTGCAAGCCGTCGCCGCCAATTGGGTTTCCGCCGGCGTGCGGCTCATTCCGCTCGGCCAGACCGACGGTCAGCGCGTACTTGCCGCGTTGGAGCCCGTCGTCGCCACCACCGCGCAGCGCGCGCTCAACGCCAAGCTCGACGACATCGGCTCGGCCGCCTTCCGCGCCGACCTCGCCAGCGCGCGCCACGAGACGCAGTACACGCGACTGTTTCGGTCGTGATCCCGGCAACTTGCATGCTTAGGCGCGATGCTTGAAAGTGGCATGATGAAAAACCCCCACGGTCCCTTGCGCGTCGGTATCGGCGGCCCGGTCGGCTCCGGCAAGACCGCGCTGATGGATGCGCTCTGCAAGAAGTTGCGCGGCGCCTACGAGATCGCCGCCATCACCAACGACATCTACACCAAGTGGGACGCCGAATATCTGGTACGCTCCGGCGCGCTTTCAGCCGATCGCATCGCCGGGGTGGAAACCGGCGGCTGTCCGCACACCGCCATCCGCGAGGACGCCTCGATCAATCTTGCCGCGGTCGCCGACATGCGCGCCAAGTTTCCCGATCTCGATCTGGTGCTGATCGAATCCGGCGGCGACAATCTGGCTGCCACATTTTCTCCGGAACTCGCCGATCTGACGCTCTATGTCATAGACGTTGCTGCCGGCGACAAGATCCCGTCGAAAGGCGGCCCCGGCATCACGCGCTCCGATCTTTTGGTCATCAACAAAATCGATCTGGCGCCATATGTAGGCGCTTCGCTCGAAGTCATGCAGCGCGACGCCACGAAGATGCGCGGGGCGCGGCCGTTCGTGTTCACAAACTTGCGCGAGGGTAAGGGCGTCGACGAGATCGCGCGGTTTATCGTTGAGAAAGGCGGCCTCGGAAGATGAGCGTGTCAGCCCGCGACCGGCTTGAGCAAGCACTTGCCCGCGTCGACGATTCGAACGGTGAGGGCGGACGCGCCTGCCTCACCGTCTATCGCGAGAGCGCGCGCGCCGCCGCCGAGGCCGCCGATGCACGCGCGCACGCCGGCATTTCGCTCGGGCCGTTGGACGGCGCCATTGTTACCATCAAGGACCTGTTCGACGTCGTCGGCGAAGTCACGCGCGCCGGCTCCAAACTGCTGGCCGAGGAGGGCAAGCCGGCCGAGCGCGATGCGCCGGTGGTGCGCAGCCTTCGCGCTCACGGCGCGGTGATCGTCGCCAAGACCAACATGACGGAATTCGCATTCTCCGGCGTCGGCATCAATCCGCATTACGGCACGCCGGGCAATCCGGCCGACCGCAAGCGCATTCCCGGCGGCTCCACCTCGGGCGGCGCGGTGGCGGTGGCCGACGGCATGTGCGAGATCGCCATCGGCAGCGACACTGGCGGCTCGACGCGCATACCGGCTGCGCTCTGCGGCCTTACCGGTTTCAAGCCGAGCCGCCAGCGCATTTCCACCGCCGGCGCCTTTCCGCTGTCGCAAAGCATCGACTCGATCGGGCCGATTGCGCGTACCGTCATGGACTGCGCCAAGGCCGACGCCGTGATGGCGGGCGAGGACTTCAGGCAACTCGAGCTCGCTGCGCTCGCCAACCTACGCGTCGGCATCGCGCAGGGCATGCCGCTGGAAAATCTCGACGAGACGGTGGCCAAACGCTTTCCGGAGGCCGTCGACGCCCTGGAGAAAGCCGGCTGCCGGCTGTCCAATGAGAAGCTGGCGCTGCTCGACGGCATGACCCGCGTCAATAGCCGCGGCGGCATCCAGCCGGCGGAAGCTTTCACCGTGCATCGCGACCGGCTCGACCGGCGGGGCGAGGCGATTGATCCGAACGTGCGCACGCGGCTGGAGCGGGCGCGCGGCATCGGCGCGGCCGATTACATCGAGATGGTGAACGAACGCGCCGCCTTGGTCGCCGCCATGGACGCGCGGCTCGCCGATATCGACGTGCTGGCGCTGCCGACCACGCCGATCGTGGCGCCGACCATCGAGGAAATGACGCCGCCGGATGTATTCGCGCGCAAAAACGCCTTGCTGCTGCGCAATACCTCGATCTGGAATTTCTTCGATTGTTGCGCCATCTCGTTACCGCTGCCGAGCGCGGGCGGCCTGCCCACCGGCTTGATGCTGGTTGCGCGCAACGGCCACGACCGCCGGCTGTTGCGCATCGCAGCAGCAGTCGAGCGCGCGTTGGCGTCTTGAGCGCGCTCAGAAGTCGCGCAACGCGCCGAGCAGCTGGCGATAACGCTCACCGCCGAGCTTCTGCTTCAGCGCCACCTCATGCCGCGCCGCCAGCGACTTTGCGCGCGTCAGCATTTTTTGCCCGTCACGCGTAAGCCGCAGCGCGTGCCGTCGGCCGTCGGCCGAGGAAGGTAGGCGCTGAGTGAGGCCACGCCGCTCCAGCCGGTGCAACAGCCGCACCAGCCGGGCGCGCTCAATGCCGAGTGTCGTGGCCAGGTCCGCCTGCGACAGGCCCGGATTGGCGCCGATCACCACCAGGACCGAGAACTGTGCCGGGCTGATGGCGATTTTCGACAAGCGGCGGATGAAATCCTGGAAGATCCAGACTTGCAACCGGCGCACGAAATAGCCGAGGCGGTCGCTGAGTACGCCGAGGTTGACGGCCGGACGGCTGCTGCGGCGCACGGGCGAGGCCTTGAGGAACGCCATCGCCGGGCTTTGCCGCCGCCGCAAAACGCGCTTTGCTGGAGACATTGCCGGCTCCCGTAGGCTGCGCGCCGGCGCCGTCCAGCCGCGCGCAGCCGCATCGTTGTTGACGAAATTTGTTGTCCAGGTCAACAATATGATGCAATTTCCAAAGGTCGTTTCGCCGGCAACGGCGCAAAAGGCCAGCGGCGCGGCTAACGTCGCCGGCAGAATTTTCGGGCTTGTGAAGACCGGAGAAAATCCGGCATCATCCGCAATAACGGCCTCGCGTACGGCCAGGGAGGACTTCAAAATGAACCGCAAACCGCAATCGAATTCCGCGCGCGTCACCCGCCGCACATTCAACACCGGGCTTGGCGCCGCAAGCTTTATCGCCGGGACCGCGCCGTTCAACATCGCGCGCGCACAAGGGGCGGCGCTCAAAGTTGGCGTATTGCTGCCTCGCTCCGGCTACCAGGCCGGCATCGGCCAGGACTGCCAGCGCGGCGTCGATATCGCGGCCGGCATCCTGAAGGATCTTGGCCTGCCGCCGCTACAGATCATGAACGCCGACACCGAGACCAATGTCGAAGTCGCCCGCGCGCGCGCCGAGAAACTGATCGGCGAGGGCGCACAGCTCCTGGTCGGCGCCTTCGATTCCGGGCAGAGCACCGCCATCGCGCAGGTCGCCGAGCAGAAGGGCATCCCCTACGTCATCAACATCGCCGCCGCTCCGCCGATCACCGAGCAGGGCTACAAGTTCGTGTTCCGCAATTTCCCCACCGCGCCGATGATCCTGCGCGACGCGTTCATCGACCAATTGGAGGTGTTTGCGTCGGTTGGCACGGGGCCGAAGACGGCCGTGTTCATGCACGTCAACGACACCTTCGGCACCGCCATGTCGAAAGGCATCGGTGCGGTGATGCCGAAGTTCAACATGCCGTACAAGATCGTCTCGGAGATCTCCTACGATCCGGCGGCGCGCGACCTGTCGGTGGAAATCTCCAAGGCCAAAGCGACCGGTGCCGACGCCTTGCTGATGGTCAGCCGGCTCAACGACGCCATCCTGCTCACGCGCGAAATGGTCAAGCAGCGCTGGACGCCGATGGCGGTCATGAGCATGGGTCCGGGCTGGTACGAGGACCAATACCTCAAGACCCTGAACAAGCTCTCGGACGGGCCGCTGAGCTTCGCGCCCTGGTACGATCCGAACAAGAAGATGTCGAAGCAGCTCGATGCCGCGCTCGCCAAGGCGCATCCGGGCGTCAACCTGAATACCAACCACGTCTACACCTTCGAGGCGCTGCTGATCGCCGCCGACGCCTACAAGCGCGCCGGCTCCACCGATCCGAAGGCGCTGGCCGATGCCGTCCGCACGACCAACATCAAGGACAATGTCAGCATCGGTCCCGGCATCCAGTTCGACGCCAAGGGGCAGAACGACAAGATCAAGGGCGGCGCCATCCAGAACCGCGGCGGCAAGCTGATTACCGTCGCGCCGAAGGAAGCGGCCAATGGCAAGCCGGAATGGCCGCTCAAGCCCTACGACAAGCGCGGCTGACGCGCGCATTTTTTGTCCTGGCTCCGGCCGCCGCTGGTTTCGGCGGCCGGTGCTTTGCTGCATAGGATTGCTGGGTGCCGGCAGATATCTATCTCAACGTGGCCGTCGGTGGGGTCTTGACCGGCCTTGTCTACGGCCTGATGGCACTCGGCCTGTCGGTGATCTTCGGCGTGGTGCGCGTTGTCAATTTCGCCCACGGCGAGATGATGACCATCGCCATGTATATCGCGGTGACGTTGTTTGCCGCCTTTCACCTCGACCCTTTGTTGATGTTGGTGCCGATCGCCGCGGTGCTGTTCGCCTTCGGTTATGTGCTGCAACTGCGGCTGATCAACCCGTTCATCACGCGGCCCGAAACCAGCCAGTTCCTGCTGCTGGTCGCGGTGGCAATCATCATCGTCAATGTGCTGTTGATCGTGTTCGGCCCTGACGCGCAGACCGTGCAGGCCTCCTATGCCTATGACAGTTTCCAGCTTGGCCCGCTGATCGTCGACGCGACCAAACTTTACGCCGCTGTCGCGGCGATCGTGGTCGCGTCCGCGCTGTTCGTGTTCTTCCAGTATACGCGCAGCGGCACGGCGATCCGCGCCTGCGCCGACAACTATACCGGCGCGCTGGTGGTCGGACTCGACGTTAAGCAATACTATGCGCTGACCTTCGGCCTGGGCGCAGCCTGCGTCGGTGCTGCCGGCGTGATGCTGGTGCTGATCGTCGATGTGACGCCGTCACTGGGGCCGGCTTACACTTTGCTTGCCTTTGTCATCGTCATCACCGGCGGTCTCGGCTCGATGCCGGGCGCGCTGGTCGGCGGCGTGCTGATCGGGCTCACCGAGGCGATGGCCGGATTGCTGTTCACGCCGTCGGCCAAGAGCATGTTCGCCTTCGGCATCCTCGTTCTGGTGCTGCTGTTCCGCCCGCAGGGCATCATGGGTAAGAGGGCGGCATGATCTCGACACTGATCGAGGGCGTTCCACGCCGGTCCCTGGCGTTGCTGGCCGCGCTGTTCGCAGGATTGATCTTCGCCCCGTTGGTGGCCGGCGACTACCTGCTCACCGTGCTCATTCTGATCCTGTACTTCGCTTATATCGGCCAGGCCTGGAACATCATGATGGGCTTTGCCGGGCAGCTTTCGCTCGGCCACGCGCTGTATGTCGGGCTGGGCGCCTACACCGCGGCATCCCTTTATGTTCATTACGGAATTGGCCCGTGGCTGGGCCTGCTGGTGGCCGTGCCGGTGGCCGCTTTGGCCGGCGCCTTTATCGGTTTTTTGGCGTTCCGCTTTCGCGTTGCCGGCGTCTATTTCGCCATCCTGACCATTGCGGTCGCCGAATTCGCGCGCGTCGGCTTCGATCATTTGAGCTGGACCAGCGGATCGTCGGGTCTGTTCCTGCCGGTCGCGCAATACACCCACAACGATCTCTGGCACCTGCGCGGGCATCCGGTGATGTTCTATTACGTCCTGCTGGCCGCGACCGTGCTGGCCTTCATTTTCTGCCGCGCCTTGCTGCGCAGCCGCGTCGGATATTTCTGGCTGGCAATCCGCGAGGATGAAGAAGCCGCGCGTTCGGTCGGCATCGACGTGTTCCACTACAAGATGATCGCGGTGGTGATCTCCGCCGCCATGACGTCGTTCGCCGGTGTGATCTACGCGTTCTATTACAACAATCTTTTTCCGGAGCAGGTGTTTCATATCCTGCGTTCGATCGAGATCATTCTCGGACCGATCGTCGGCGGCGTCGGCACGCTGTTCGGTCCGATCCTTGGCGCCTTTTTGTTGACCGGACTGGCGGAGACGCTCAACGCCGCGCTGGCTGCACTCGGGATCGATCTGCCCGGCGCCAAGCAGGTGTTCTACGGCATCTGCCTGCTGCTGGTGATTACGGCGCTGCCGGATGGCGTGTGGCCATGGCTGTCGCAGCGCATCGGTCTGACGGAGCGAAAAAAATGAGCGCGCTCCTGTCGATCGATGGCGTCAGCAAGCGGTTCCGCGGCCTGGTGGCGGTCGACCGCGTCAGCTTCGAGGTGCCGGACGGCGGCATTTTCGCGGTGATCGGTCCGAACGGCGCCGGCAAGACCACGCTGTTCAACATGATCGCCGGAGTATTTCCACCCGACACCGGCTCCATGACTTTCGCCGGCGAGCGCATTGACGGGCTGTCGCCCGACCGCATCTGCCGGCGTGGCATCGGCCGCACCTTCCAGATCGTGCGGCCTTTCCCGGCGCTTTCCGTCGAGGACAATGTCGTTGTCGGCGCACTGCTGCACCGGCATCGTGTGGATGCGGCGAAAGCGCATGCGCAAGACGTGTTGCGCCGGCTCGATCTCTACGACAAGCGCGGCCAACGCGCGTCCTCACTCACCTTGCCCGACCGCAAGCGGCTGGAAGTGGCGCGCGCGCTCGCCAGCGATCCAAAATTGCTGCTACTCGACGAGGTGATGGCGGGATTGCGACCGACCGAAACCGACCGCATCGTATCCATCCTGCAAGAGCTCAATCGCGAGACCGGCCTGACCATTTTACTGATCGAGCACGTGATGCGCGCGGTGATGGCGCTTGCCGCGCGCATCCTGGTGCTGCATCACGGCGCGGCCATCGCGGAAGGGGCGCCGCAGCAGGTCGTGCGCGATCGCGCGGTGATCGACTCCTATCTCGGCGCGGAGGCGGTCGGCGCATGATCCGGAAAAGTGGGAACCGGTTTTCGGATAAGATCATGCGCAAGGATCATTTATGATGCTGCGCGTCGAAAATCTCGACGTCTACTATGGCGACGCGCAGGCGCTCGACGGCGTCTCGCTCGAGATCGACGAGGGTGCCATTGTCGCCATTGTCGGCGCCAACGGTGCCGGCAAGACCTCGCTCATCCACACCATCGCCGGCATGCAACGGCCGGCGCGCGGTCGCATTCTTTATCGTGGCAGCGATATCGCCGGTTGGCCGAGCCACAAGGTCTGCGATCTCGGCATCGGCCAGGTCGCCGAGGGCCGCCAGGTGTTCCCATCGCTGTCGGTCGCCGAGAACCTGGAAATGGGCGCCATGCTGCCGCGCGCTAAGGGGCCGCGCGCGCGTAATCTCGATCACGTCTACACGCTGTTTCCGGCCTTGGCCGAGCGCAGCCATCAGATCGCCGGCACGCTGTCCGGCGGCGAGCAGCAGATGCTGGCGATCGGGCGCTGCCTGATGGGCGCGCCGGAATTGGTGATGTTCGACGAGCCCTCGCTCGGCTTGGCGCCGACCGTCGTGCAAAGCGTGCTCAAGACGGTGCGCGACCTCAATCGCGCGGGCCTCACCTGCGTGCTGGTGGAGCAGAACGTAGCGGTCTCGCTCAAGCTCGCCAGCCGCGCCTATGTGCTGGAGAACGGCCGCATCACGCTTTCCGGCAGCGGCGCCGAGCTGCTTAACGACGACCGCGTGCGGCAGGCTTATTTGGGACTCTGAATTGTCATTCCGGGGCGCGCCGAAGGCGCGAACCCGGAATCCACAACCACGCGAAATGCCTTCATCTGGATTTCGGCTCTCGCGCTGGCGCGGCCGGAATGGCTGTGTTTGCTACTTCAGCGGCGGGCCGATGGTCGCGCTGAGCTTGCCGACGCCTTCGATCGCGCACTCGATCTTGTCGCCGGCAACGGTAGCGGCGACGCCCGACGGCGTGCCGGTCATGATGATGTCGCCGGGCTCGAGCGCGACCATTTCCGAGAGCTTCGAAATCGTCTCCGGCACGTTCCAGATCATCTGGTTGAGATCGCCGTCCTGGCGCAGCTGGCCGTTGACCTTGAGCGTGATCTTGCCCTTCACCGGATGGCCGATCTCGCTCGCCGGCTTGAGCGCTCCGCACGGCGCCGAATGGTCGAACGCCTTGCCGACTTCCCACGGCCGCTTGATCTCGCGCGAGGCAAATTGCAGGTCGCGGCGGGTGAGGTCGATGCCGACCGCATAGCCGTAGATGCAGTCATTGGCCTTGGCGACCGGGATATTGCGGCCGCCGCTCTTGAGCGCGACCACCAGCTCGACCTCGTGATGCATGTCCTTGGTCAGCGACGGGTAGGGCACCGTGTCGCCGTCGGCCACGATGGCGTCGGCGGGCTTGGCGAAGAAGAACGGCGGCGCCCGCTCGTCCTGTCCCATCTCGCGGATGTGCTCGATGTAGTTGCGGCCGACGCACCAGATTCGGCGAACCGGAAAGACCTTGTTTGTGCCGGCGACCGCGATGGTCGGCTGCGGCGGCGGCGAAATGACGTAATCCGCGCTCATGGGGAATTTGCCTTATGCGATGTGACGAAGGGAGCGGTGGCCGGCGGGCCAACCCGGTATCGCATTATCCCGGCTTGAACAAGGCGGAAAAAAGTGGCGTTCCGCTTAGCCTATTGCGCCGTCGCGGCGAGCGGCGTGCGGGTTTCCTGTTCTTGCAGTTGCAACCGGTAGAACGTCGCGTAGCGGCCGCTTCTGCGCAGCAATTCCTCGTGCCGGCCCGATTCGACGACGCGGCCGTCCTCGATCACGAAAATGCGGTCGGCATGCGAGACCGTGTGCAGCCGATGCGCAATCGCCAGCGTCGTGCGGCCCTGGCAAAGATGTTCCATGGCCTCGCGTACCGCCAATTCGGACTCGGAGTCGAGCGCGGCGGTGGCTTCGTCGAGCAGGATGATCGGTGCGTTCTTGATCAAGGCGCGCGCGATGGCGACCCGCTGACGCTGGCCGCCCGACAATTGTAAGCCGTGTTCGCCGACCGGCGTATCGTAGCCGCGCGGGAAGCCGAGAATGAAATCGTGCGCATAGGCGCCCTTGGCCGCGGCCACGATTTCGTCCTCGCTGGCGCCCGGTTTGCCGAACTCGATATTGTCGCGAATGGTGCCGCGGAACAGGAATACGTCCTGCCCGACATAGGCGATGTGCCGGCGCAGCGAGTGGCGTGCGACCTGGCGGATGTCCTGCTTGTCGATAAAGATCTTGCCACGCTCGATTTCATAAAGTCGCAGGATCAGATTGATGATCGTCGTTTTGCCGCTGCCGGAGGGGCCAACCAGCGCGGTCAGTTTGCCGGGCTCGGCCACAAACGACAGGCCGCGCAGCACCGCTTCATCCGGGCGATAGCCGAAATGAACGTCGTCGAATTCCAACCGCGCGGACTTGATCGCCAGCGCCGGCTTGTCGTCGTCGGCCGGCTCGCTCGGCGGCGAGTTCGAGCACCTCGAACAGGATGCGCACGCCGACCAGGCCGCTGTTGAGCTCGATGTTGAGGCGGGCCAAGCGCTTGGCCGGCTCATAGGCGAGCAGGAAGGCGGCGATGAAGGAAAAGAACTGCCCGGGCGTCGCCCCGGTCGCGATCACGCGATAGCCGCCATAGGTGATGGCGATGGCGACCGCGAAGCCGCCCAGCGTCTCCATCAACGGGCTGGCGCGGTTGGAGACGCGCGCCATCTTGTTGGCCTCGTGCTCGACCGCCGCGACGTTGCGGTCGAATCGCTCGCGCATGATATCTTCGAGCGTGAAGGCCTTGACGATGCGGATGCCTTGCAAGGTTTCCTGCAGCGTCTCGATGATGCGGGTGCCGCCGTGGAACTGGGCGCGTGCGATGCCGTAGATGCGGCGGATCAGCTTGCGCAGCACCAGAAATGCCGGCGGCGCTACCACGAAGCTGATGAACGACATCAGCGGGTCCTGCACCACCATCACCGTCACCAGCCCAATCAGCGACAAGAGATCGCGGCCGAGCGAGGTGATCAACAGGTTGATGACCTGGGTCGCCGCCGCGGCGCCCGCCGAGAGCCGTGCGATGAATTCGGTCGAATGCCGGTCGGAGAAGAAACTCAAACCCTCATTGAGCAGCTTGGCGAACACGCTGCGCTGATTGTCGGCGACGATGCGGTTGCCGATCTGCGAGAGCAGCACGCTGTGCCCGTAGGTGGCCAGACCCTTGATGGCGAACAGCGCGGCGGTGACGCCGCCGAGGACAAATATGCCGGTAAGGTTGTGATTGACATAGGCCTGGTTGATGACATCGCCGATCAAATAGGCGCTAAGCGCCGTGCAACTGGCCGAGACCGCCATCAAGGTGAACGCGAAGGCGTATCGGCGCCAATGCACAAAGCCCTGATCGGCCAGCAATCGCCGGATCAGGGTAAAAGTGCCGTAACGCGCGTCGTCGGCCGATGGCAAAGTCTGGTCGTTCATCCGCCCTCTGTCGGGCTGTGATTATGGCACAGTTGAATGCTGGCTGGAGCAGGCGTTTCATTGCCTGCTGACGACGGAATTTTCAAGCTAAAACCGGTAAAAATGCGCGCTCGTGCGCGTGAATGTGCCGAGCGGTCAGGCCGGCGCGCTTTCGCGCTTGCCCGGCAGCCGCCGCTCCCAGGCGAATGCATGGGCGACGATGGTATCGAGGTCCTCGAATTGCGGGCGCCAATCGAGTGTCGAACGGATGCGCGTCACATCGGCCACCAGCGTGACCGGATCGCCAGCGCGCCGCCCGACGGTCTCGACCGGGAAATCGCTGCGGCTGACGCGCCGCACCGCCTCGATCACTTCGAGCACCGATGCCCCGCGGCCGTAGCCGCAATTGAATGTCGCGCTGGCGCCGCCGCGGCGCAGATAGGCGAGCGCGGCCGAATGCGCACGCGCAAGATCACTGACATGAATATAGTCGCGCACGCAGGTGCCGTCCGTTGTCGGATAGTCGGTGCCGTAAACGTCGATCTTGGCGCGCTTGCCGAGCGCGGCTTCGCAGGCGACCTTGATCAGATGGGTCGCGGCCGGCGTCGACTGGCCGGTGCGCAGCTTCGGATCGGCGCCGGCAACGTTGAAGTAGCGCAGCACCACGAAGCGCAGCCCGTGCGCCTTGCCGGCATCGTGCAGTATGATCTCCGACATCAGCTTCGACGTGCCGTAGGGCGAGATCGGCACCGTCGGCGCATCCTCGCGCACCGGCACCTGTTCGGCATTGCCGTAGACGGCAGCGGTCGACGAAAAGATGAACTGTCGCACGCCCGACTTGATGGCAACATCGAGCAGGCTGCACGTATTCATGGTGTTGTTGCTGTAATAGCCGAGCGGATCGCGCACCGAATCCGGCACCACGATGGAGGCGGCGAAATGGATGATGGCGGTCACGGCGTGCTGGCGAAGCGTCTGTGCCACCAGTTCGCGGTCGCCGGTTGAGCCGGCGACAAACGGAACCTTGCCGGGCACGAGGAAACGGAAACCGGTCGACAGGTTATCGAGCACGACCACCGGCTCGCCGGCATCGACTAACTCGTGCACCATATGGCTGCCGATATAGCCGGCTCCGCCCGTCACCAGGATCGTCATAATCCGCGTTTCCCGAATATCCGTGCCGTCATACCGGGCGACCGTGAAAGAGCGCTTAGGCCGCCCGGCAAGCGGCGATGGTTATGGCGGTCATGCTTAATGGTCGGTATATGACGCCGGCAGAGGCAGCATGGCCGATATTCTTTTTATCAAGACATCGTCGCTCGGGGATGTGATCCATCACATGCCGGCAGTGACCGAGGCGCGCAAGGCGCAGCCCGACGCGACATTCGCTTGGCTGGTGGAGGAGGCCTTTGCGCCGCTCGTTGCCTTGCATCCGGCAGTAGCCGGGGTCATTCCGGTGGCCTGGCGGCGCTGGCGGAAATCGCTCTACGCGCCGGCGACACTGGCCGAAATCGCCGGCAGCCTGCGCGACATAAGGGCGCATCGCTACGATACGATCGTGGACAGTCAGGGCCTGCTGCGCTCCGCCGTCATCGCGCGAATCGCGCACGGGCAACGCCACGGCTATGACGCCTCCAGCATCCGCGAGCCGCTGGGCGCGCCGTTCTACGATGTCCGCCACCGCGTCAGCCGCGACTTGCATGCGGTCGAGCGCAACCGCGCGCTCAGCGGGCTTGCGCTCGGCTATTCGCCGCAAGGCGCGCCCGATTTCGGGCTCGATCGCGCGCGCTTTGCGATGCCCGGTGAGCGCTATGCGGTGCTGCTGCATGCCACGACGCGGTTGAGCAAGCAGTGGCCGGAGGCGCATTGGATCGCGCTCGGCCGTGCGCTCGGCGGCGAGGGCATCGAACTCGTGCTGCCGTGGGGCACGCCGGACGAGCACGCGCGCAGCGCCCGCATCGCCGCCGCACTGCCGCGCGCGCGCGTTCCCGAACGGGCGCCGCTCGACGCGGTCGCCCGCCTTATTGCCGGCGCGCAATTCGTGGTCGGGGTCGATACCGGGCTGTTGCATCTTGCCGCCGCGCTCGGCGTGCCGCTGGTTGCGATCTTTACCGGCAGCAAGCCCGGCCTGACCGGCCCCGTCGGCAGCGGGCCGATCGCGGTGCTTGGCGCTGAGGGCGCGGCGCCGTCGGTGGAAGAAGTGAGCGCCGCAGTTGCGCGGATCGGGCGCTGAACGCGCCGGAGTTGCGATGGGCTAACGGAATTTTTAATCGGTTCGCCGACTAGAATCGAAAGTTGCCAAGCTTCATGTCCGGGAGGTCTGGGTCGTTCGGCCGATCGAGCGGCGTCGGGAATATCTCGTCCGTGTCCGCAAATTGGAAATAATTCCGGTTAGCAAACGTGACCTCGAGCACCGCCGGCAGAACTATATCAGCGATGTTGACGAAGGGCTGATGGTTGTTGCCGTGCACATGCACCACCTCAAAGATCGAGCGCAACTTATTCAAGACCGTCAAAAACAGTTCCGATCTGCTCGCAGTAACAGCACCTCCGAGCTCGTGAAATTCACACACGATCTGCGAAAATCTTGCCAATGTTGCCACCGACGCGGCATGGAACACGGCCCATTCGTCACCCTCGATATCGATCTTGAGAATTGCGCGATCGGAGCTGGCCAAGAAGTGCCGAACAGTGCTGTTTAGGCTGATCGCGCCAATGCCGTCGGTGGCCGCCACGCGCTGCCTGTGAAAAGAAAACATCGGATTGTCTACGGGAGCCCTCTCGATTGTGTGATCGAATTGGTGGACGCGGATGTTGCGTTGAGCGATGTCGAGGTCCCACGACACGTCGTCGAATATGCCGAATGACAGCGCTGCGCCGACGCCGGAAAAATCGTCAATGAGGACATAACCGCCGTCCGAATCGCGGCCGAGCCGTATTTTTTCGTGGCCGACGACCCTTCTTGGCATGAAGGCGCGCGCCACAGCCAGGGCCTGCAGGTGTTGAGGCGTTTGTCGTTGCGGCGCGGGCTGTCGGGAATCGTCCCGATCTCTGCCAAGCGTTTGCTCGCTCATGGCGGTTACTTTAGCCAGCTTCGGCTGCGGTTGGTACGACCGATAACAGCGCTTTTAGCAATGCTTAGGCCGCGCCGGCGCGCAGCAGATCGTGGATGTGGATAACCCCGACCGGCTGGCCGGCCTCGACCGCGAATAGCGCGGTCACTTTCATCGCATTGAGCAATTCGAGCGTCTCGCTGATGAGCTGATCGGGCCGCACCGTTTTCGGCGCGCACGTCATCACGTCGTCGACGCGCGCATCGAGCAGATCGTTGCGCATATTTCGGCGCAGGTCGCCGTCGGTGATGATGCCGACCAGCAGGCCGCGCGGATCGGTGATGCCGACGCAGCCGAAGCCCTTGGCGGACATCACCAGGATGGCATCGGACATGCGCGTGCCGAGCGGCGCCAGCGGCACGGCTTCGCCGCTATGCATGAACTCGTGCACCGTTTTAAGCAGCGTGCCGAGCTTGCCGCCCGGGTGCAGCAGGCCGAAATCGACCGCCGTAAAACCGCGGCTTTCCAGTAGCGCGATAGCGAGTGCATCGCCGAGTGCGAGCTGCATCAGTGAGGAGGTCGTCGGTGCGAGATTATGCGGACACGCTTCGCGCGCCTGCGGCAACGCGAGCACCACGTCCGCGGTCTTTGCCAGTGTCGAGTTCGGCATTGGCCGTCATGGCGATCAGGCCGATGCGGAAGCGGCGCGAATAATCGGTGAGGTTCTTCAATTCCGCCGTTTCGCCCGACCACGACAGCGCGATGATGACGTCGCCCGACGCGATCATGCCGAGGTCACCATGGCTGGCTTCGCCCGGATGCACGAACAGAGAGGGCGTCCCGGTCGAGGCAAAAGTGGAGGCGATCTTGCGCCCGACATGGCCGGACTTGCCCATGCCGGTCACGATCACGCGGCCTTGCGCGGCACGGATCAGATCGACCGCGGCGGCGAAGGTCGCGCCGAGGCCATCGCGCAGCGCACTGGCGAGCGCATCGATGCCGCCGCCTTCCGCGTCGAGCGTGCGCAGCGCGGAGTTGATCGCTGCCTGCGTGCGGGTGCTGCTGATATCGGCTGGCTGGGGTCTGGCCATGCGGAGGGTATGTTCCCTTTTCATTCACCGGTTTGATAGCACGGAACGAGCCGCGCGTCAGGCTGGCGACCGCTCAAACGTTAACGGCAGCGATGCCGATATTATCGGCCTTTCCCAAGCGCTGCGCGCACCGCCGCCAGTACAGTCGCGACCGAAACATCGGCCGTGCGGCGGTGCGCGACCGCCGTATTGCCTTCGCTCTGCGCGCGCTTTCGCGCCGGCTCGTCGCCGGGCGGCTCGAGGATGGCGGCTACGGAATTGAGCGGCTGCCAATGCCACGGGCTGGTCGGCGCGAAAATCGCAATCGTCGGCGTGCCGATCGCCGCAGAGACATGCATCAATCCGGAATTGTTGGTGACCGATGCATCGGCGGCGGCGAGCGCCAGGATCGCGTTGCGCAGATCGTTGCCGGTAAGATCGCGCACGCGGCTTCCGGCAACATCTACAATTTGTTTTGCCAACGGCGTTTCATTCGGACCGCCCAACACCCAGACCGACGCACCGTCTTTGCCGAGCGCGCGCGCCAATTCGCCGTAGTGGCCGACCGGCCAGGCCTTGCCGGCACCGACCGCGCCGGGCGAGAGCGTAACGATGGGGCGGTCCTCGGCTTTGAGTCCAAGCCGCTCGCGCCAATTCGCTACCTCGTTTGCCGGCACTTTCAATTCGGGCAGCGGCCATTGCGGCGGCAGGCCGGCGTCCTTCGGCAATGCGAGCGCGCCCATTTGGTCGATCATGCGCGGCAGATTGCGTTCTCCGAAGCGCACGTCGTTGATGAGCCCAAAGCGGAGTTCGCCGGCAAAGCCGGTGCGCAGCGGAATGCCGGCAAGCCATGGCGCCAACGCCGCCTTCCATTTGCGTGACATCACCAGCGCTTGGGCGTAGTGGCGCGCGCGCATTCGGTCGGCAAGCTGGCGCTGCAGCGCCATTCCGAGGCGGCGGCGCGGCAGGTCGGCGACGATCGCCTGTCGGATGCCGGGCATGTAATCGGCAAGCGGCGCGCACAGGGAGCTGCTGACGATGTCGACCGGCCGGCCGGGCGCGTCGCTGCGCAACAGCTTCACCACCGAATGGCAGCGCACGAAATCCCCGATCCAAACATAGGGCACGATCAGGATCGGCGCGGCGGCTTGATTTGCGTCCTGGCTCATGGGTCGGCGCCGCTCATTCCCAGAGCATGATCCCGAAAAGTGGATACCGGTTTTCGGAAAAAATCATGCGCAACGCTATATGGCCCCATTCCGGGCCACCTGGGCAGGCGTTAGCCTGCGGGGGGCAAGCCTGTCCAGCCGCGATTTTTACCCTTTCCTGAGCCATTTACGTGAGCTTGCGCGGCCACGTTGCACCGGTCTGCGGACTGGGGCAAAGGATGGCCTGGCGGCGAGGGAAGGCATGTTTTTGGTCACCGGCGGGGCCGGCTTCATCGGATCGAACGTGGTGGCCAGCCTCAACGAGGCGGGCGCGAGCGACATCGTGGTCAACGACCTGCTCGGTAAGGACGACGCCAAATGGCGCAACCTCGCCAAGCGCCAGGTGGCCGACCTGGTGCCGCCGGCCGAATTGATGAACTGGCTCGACGGCCGCAAGCTCGAGGCCGTCATCCACATGGGCGCCATTTCCGACACCACCGCCACCGACGGCGACCTGGTGATGGAGAACAATTTCCGTCTGTCGCTGCGCCTGCTCGACTGGTGCACGACGACCCGCACGCCGTTCATCTATGCCTCTTCGGCGGCGACCTATGGCGACGGCAGCCAAGGCTTCGAGGACGACTGGTCGCTGGAAGCCTTGCGCAAGCTGCGCCCGATGAATCTTTACGGCTGGAGCAAGCACCTGTTCGATCTCGCGGTGGTCGATCGCTACGTCAGACGAGAAAAGCTGCCGCCGCACTGGGTCGGCTTGAAATTCTTCAATGTCTACGGCCCGAACGAGTATCACAAAGGCCACATGGCGAGCGTGCTGGCCAAGGTTTTCGACGAGGCCAAGGCCGGCAAGCCGGTGCGGCTGTTCAAGTCGCATCGCGACGGCATCGCGGATGGCGAGCAGCGGCGCGACTTCATCTATGTGGACGACGCCGTCGCGGTGCTGCGCTGGTTGCTCGACGCCAATGACGTCAGCGGCATTTTCAATGTCGCTACCGGCAAGGCGGAAAGTTTTCGCGACATGATCGCCGCCATGTTCAAGGCGCTCGGCCGGCCGGCCAATATCGAATATGTCGATATGCCGGACGCAATTCGCGGCCAGTACCAGTATTACACGCAAGGCACAGTCGAGAACCTGCGTCGCGCCGGCTATAACGCCGGCTTCACCCCGCTTGAGACGGCCGTCGGCCAATACGTTTCCGGCTATCTCGATCGCCAAGATAGATACCGCTGACCTTATGTTCGACTTCGACAAACATCTTTCCGCGCTGGCCGAGCAGACCGTGCTCTGCGTCGGCGATCTGATGCTGGACGAATTCGTCTATGGCGAGGTGTCGCGCATCTCGCCGGAGGCGCCGACGCCGGTCATCGCGGTCAAGCGCACCGAATTGATGATCGGCGGCGCCGGCAATGTCGCGCGCAATCTCGTCTCGCTTGGCGCGCGCTGTATTTTCGTCGGTGTCGTCGGCGACGATGACGCGGGCGAAGCCTTGACCGAGGCGCTCGCCACCCATCCGCTGATTGAATTCCATCTCGTGGTTGACGCGGCGCGCCAGACCACCCGCAAGGTGCGTTTCGTGTCGGAGCATCATTCGACCCACATGCTGCGCGCCGATTGGGAAATGGCGCATCCGATCGATGCGGCAAGCGAGGATGCGCTGATCGGCCATGTCATCAAGGCGATGCCGCGCGCGGGCGCGGTTGTGCTATCCGACTATGCCAAGGGCGCGCTGACCTCGCGCGTCATCCGCGCCGTCATCGAAGCCGCCAACAAAACCGGCAAGCCGGTGGTGGTCGATCCGAAGGGCCGCGATTACAGCATTTATCGCGGCGCGACGCTGATCACGCCGAACCGGCAGGAACTTGCCGATGCGACCCATAGCGCGGCGCAGACCGACGACCAGGTCGCGGCGGCTGCCGCCGAGCTCGGCCGTGCGCTCGGCACGCAAGCGGTTCTGGTGACGCGCAGCGAGGCCGGCATGACGCTGGCGGGCAAGGGCGCCGCCATTCACGTCCCGGCCTATCCGGTGCGCGTGCGCGACGTTTCGGGCGCCGGCGACACGGTGGTGGCGGTGCTTTCGGCGATGCTCGCCATGCAGGCCGATTTCGAATCCGCCATGCGTGCGGCCAATGCCGCCGCCGCGGTCGTGGTGGGCAAGCGCGGCACCGCGACTTTGTCGGCCGCCGAACTGCGCGCGCGCATCTTGCCGGCGGCTTCGCGCGCGCCCGAGGAAAAAATCGTGTTCGACTGGGCGCTGCTCGACGAGCATCTCGCCGAATGGCGCCGGCAAGGCTTGCGGGTCGGCTTCACCAATGGCTGCTTCGACCTGCTGCATCCCGGCCACGTCAAGCTGCTGGCCGGCGCGCGCGCGGCCTGCGACCGGCTGGTGGTGGGCTTGAACGGCGATGCCTCGGTCACGCGGTTGAAAGGGGCGGGGCGCCCGGTGCAGCCGGTGATGGCGCGCGCCGAAGTGCTGGCCGCGCTCGAAGCCGTCGATCTCGTGGTCGTGTTCGACGAGGACACGCCGGAAAAACTGATCGCACGCGTGCAGCCGACGGTGCTGGTCAAAGGCAGCGACTACAAGCGCGAGGACGTGGTCGGCCACGATATCGTCGAGAAGATGGGCGGCCAAGTGATCCTGATTGAAATCGTGCCCGGCCACTCGACCAGCGCCATGGTTGCGCGCACGCGTGCCCCCAAGCACTAAGACATCGTCTCTCGCCGGATCGGCTTATTCGGTGGCGGCTGCCAGCCTTGCGTCTCTTCGTAACGCTTGGCGTAGCGATAGAACGTGCCCTCGAAATTGCCAAACGCGATGACGAAGCCGGCCCAGCCGTCGATGAAGCCAAGCTTGAAGATGTAGTGCTTGAGGAACGACCAGGCGCCGTGGCCGAGCGCGCTCGCCATCGAGACGCGTTTTTGCGCGAGCTTGGCGCCGCCGAGCGTGGAATAGCGGTTCATCTTCTTGATGACTTCTTCCAGGTTGCGGAAGGGGAATTGCCAGATGGCATTGGTCAGCGTGCCGACCGGCTTGCCGTTCAAGACTTCATAGCCCTCGTGCACCGGATCGGCCCGGTAACGCATGCTGCCTTTGCGGAAGAGCTGCGGCTGGCGGAAATTCGGATACCAGCCGGAGCCGCGAATCCAGCGGCCCATCATGTAGCTGCGGCGCGGCACGCGGTAGACGTCGTGCGCGGCTGAGCCGGCGAGCAGGCTGAGGATTTCATCGCGCACCGCTTCGGTGCAGCGCTCGTCGGCGTCCAGGCTGAAAATCCAGTCGTGCTTGCAGGCCTCGATGGCGCGGTTGCGCAATTCGCCGAAGCCGTTGAACGGCACCTCGACCACGCGGGCGCCGAGCGAGGTGGCAATTTCGCCGGTGCGATCGACGCTGAACGAATCGATCACCACCACCTCATCGGCCCACAATACGCTGGTAACGGCGGCGGCAATTTTTTCCGCCTCGTTGTAGGTCAGGATATAGGCTGATATTTTTTGCATGGTCGGATCGCCGCCGGTTGAAGCGCTAAACGGCGCCCAAGCTAGCATCGCCGGGCGCGCCGGCCCTAGGGGATTTGTCGCAGCGGTCGACTTCGGCTAAAGCCTCAAGCCGATGCGCGGCACTATGCGAGGATATCCGTGGCCGAGCTGATTTCCGTCATCGTCACCACCTATAACCGCGAAGATGCGCTCGAAGCGGTACTGCGCTCGTTGGCGCGGCAGACGGACCGGGATTTCGAAGTCGTGGTCGCCGACGACGGCTCGAGCGCGACCACCGGCCGACTGGTCGATGCCTGGCAGGGCAAGGTCGGCGACCGGCTTGCGCATGTCTGGCACGAAGACCGGGGATTTCGAGCCGCCGAAATCCGCAATCGCGCGATTCTCGCCGCGCGCGGCCGCTACTGCATTTTTCTGGACGGCGACTGCATCGCGCGCCCGGATTTCATCGCCGCCCATCGGCGGCTGGCCGCGCCGGGCTGGTTCGTGACCGGCAACCGCATTTTGTTGTCGTCTACGCTCACCGCCAAGGTGCTGAGCGAGAAGCTCGCGCCGGAAATCTGGAGCTTCGCCGGCTGGCTGGTTGAGCGCTGGCGCGGCGGCGTCAACCGTGTGTCGGCCCTGCTGCGGCTGCCGCTCGGTCCGTTGCGCCGCCTGCGGCAACGCGCCTGGCGCGGCGCGCGCTCCGCCAATCTTGCGGTTTGGCGCGCCGATCTCGATCGCGTCGACGGTTTCGACGCCGACTATAGCGGCTGGGGCAAGGAGGATTCCGATATCATCGTGCGTTTGCTGCGCGCCGGCGTGCGCCGCAAGGACGGCGTGTTCGCAACCGGCGTATTGCATTTGTGGCACGCGGAGGCCGACCGCAGGCGATTGGCGGAGAACGAGCGCAAGCTTTCCGATATCATCGCCAGCGACAACATCCACGCGCAACGCGGTCTGTCCGCGATTGCCGGCGCCGATCAGGCCTTGGCGGCCGCGAAGCGGTAAAGCAGCAAGCCAACCAGCACGCAGCCGGCGATCAGCGCGGCAGCGTGAATTGGATATGACGGCGTCAGCAAGGTGGTGACGGCTAGCCCGACCAGCACGACGTTCAGCAAGAATACGCGGCCGACAATCCGATAGACGGTGAAGTCGCCGTCCGTCGCGCGCTGATAGAAATGACTGCGATGCGCCTGCCAGACCGGCTCGCCGCGCGTCAGCCGGCGCAGCAGCGTGATGGTCGCATCGGCAAGATAATAAAGCGGCAGCAATAGCGCCGCCGCCAAATACCCGCGACCGGCGAGCAGGACGAGCAACCAGCCCAGCAGCAGGCCGATCGGCAGGCTGCCGACATCGCCGAGGAACAACCGCGCTACCGGCCGGTTGAACGGCGCAAAGCCGATCATCGAACCGCAAAGCGCCAGCGCCACCACCGTGGCGTCGCCCGGCAGCGCTCCCATGAGGCCGAACAGGACGAGGCCGGCCGCCAGCGGCACCACCTCGGCAACCGTCATCCAGTCGATGCCGTCCATGAAATTCGTCAGATTGACGAACCAGAGAATGGCGAGAAGGAGCAATGCCCGTTCGAGCCAAAAGGGAAGCAATGGCACAAGGCGCAGACTGCCCGGCAGCGCGGCCAAGACGATCGCGACGCCGACAACTTGCAGAAACAATCGTGGCGTCACGGCGATTGGATGAACATCGTCGAATGCGCCCACGATGCCGACGAAAACCGCGGCGCCAAGCACGAGCCACACGGAATATCCGCCAAGGCCGGGCACCCCAGACAGATTGGCGGCAATGACAACGCCGGCTGTTGCCGCGACCACCGCGATGCCACCGCCCTGCGGCGTCGGCGTCTTGTGCGACGAGCGGGCATTGGGATGCGCGAGCGCGTGGCGCTGGAGCAAGGGGTAAAGCAACTGCAAAAGTCCGAAACTGATCGCGGCCGCCGCACTGAAAGCGAGCCAGCCATAGGCACGCAGCCAATCCAGGAATGCGCCGCTGCTCATGGTGTCAGGCACTCTTCAGCCGCGCTTTGTGATCGGCCGGCCAATAATCGCGCATAGAGCGCAATGATTTCCTGTGCGACCCGCACACTCGAATATTCCTTGCTGACAAGCTGGCGCGCGGCGCCGCCGAAACGCAGGCGCATATCGGGGGCCTTGCCGAGCGTCTCGATCGCGGTGGCGAGGGCCGCCGGATCGTCCGGCGGCACCAGCAGCCCGGTTACGCCTTGCCGCGCGACTTCCCGGCATCCGGGCACGTCGGTCGCGACCAGTGGCCGGCCGCAAGCGCCGGCTTCCAGGAGGCTCATCGGAATTCCCTCTCCGCCGCGCGAGGGTAGAACGGCGATGTGCGCTTGTCTCCAAACGCTGCGCACGTCGTCGACCTGGCCAAGCAGAACCAAATTCGGAATCTTGTGCCATTCGTCGATCAGGCCGGCCGGGATCGACGTGGGGTTGAGCGGGTCGGGCGCGCCGGCCAGCAGCAGGCGGACGGTGACGCCGCGGCCGGCCAGGATTTCGTGTGCGCGCACCAAAGTGCCTACGCCTTTGTTTTCGAGCAGGCGGCCGACAAACGCGGCCGTAACGACGCCTTCCGCAGGCTCGGCCAGCGGCGTGAATGCGGCAATGTCGACGCCAGAGCCTGCGATCGTCTCGATCCGGTCCGCCGGCACGCCGAGCGCCGCGATCACGGCGCGGTCATCGGGATTTTGCACAAGCACCGTGGAATGAGGCCGTTGCAAGAGCCAGCCGAGAATGATGCCGGCGAGCCGGCGCAGCAGCCGAGCCCGCATTGTCCCCGAGGCGAAGATGAAGCCCATGCCGGTAAAGGCGTTGAGCACGCGCATGGGAAGCCCGAGTGCGGCGAGCGAGCCGACCACGACCGGCAGCATCGCAACGTGATGCACGAGATCGGGACCTACGCGCCGATACAAGCGCTTCATTTCCAAAACGGCCGCCAGCTGCCGGAATGGGTTCATGCTGCCGCGCCGCCATTGAATCGGGTGCAGGCTGAATCCCTCGTTGCGGATTTTTACGGCGTATTCGCCGACGCGCGCCGCGACGTGAACCTCGTAGCCCGCGGCCTTTGCCGCTCGCGCCATCGGCAGGCGATGGGAGACGAAAAACCAGTCTTCGGAAACGAGATAGAGAATCTTCTGCGCCATCGGGCTGACAACCTATACCGAGGCCGCCGAGGTGTCCCAGCGCGCGCGCCAGGCTTCCAGCATCAGGATATCCCACAGCAAATGCTGGTGATTGCGCCGTCCGTCGAGGTGTTGCTTCCATAGGCCGCGCACGCGTGCAGAATTGACCAGGCCGGTCGCGCGCAGTCGCCGCTCGTCGAGCAGTGTTTCCGCCCAGTCGCGCAAAGGGCCGCGCAGCCACTCGGCGAGCGGAATGGCAAATCCCGTCTTCGGCCGTTCGATCAGCGCGGGTGGAACGTAGCGATAGAGAACCTGGCGCAGCAGCCACTTGCTCGTGCCGTCGCGCAGTTTGGCGCGGCGCGGCAAAGCCCAGGCGAATTCGACCAGGCGGTGGTCGAGTAGCGGCACGCGCGCTTCGAGTGCGACCGCCATGCTGGCGCGGTCGACTTTGGTCAGAATATCGTCGGGCAGGTAGCCGACGAGATCGAGGAACTGCATCCGCTCGACCAGATTCGGAAAGTCGGCGTTGACGGATTTCTCGGACCAGATCGCGCTCGGTTCCGCCGTATCCGGCATGATCTCCGCCGGCTCCCAATGGGTAATGATGCTGCGATAGCTTTCGTCGGCACCGCGCGCCCGCATGAGACTGGCAAGCTTGTAGAGTTTGTCGCCAAGCTGAGGCACGCGCAGCTTGGACGGCAGATGTGGGGCGAGCCGGTCCCAGTGCTGCGGCGACAGCGCGGTGATCGCGGCGGCCAACGATTTCCGCAGCGGAGCCGGCCAGCCGGCCATGCCATTGGCGTAGCGTGCCGCGGCCTGGTAGCGGCTATAGCCGGCAAAGAGCTCGTCGCCGCCGTCGCCCGACAGCGCGACCGTGACGTGCTGCCGGGTCATCGCCGAAATCAGATAAGTCGGAATCTGCGATGAATCCGCGAAAGGTTCGTCGTACCAGTCGGGCAGGCGAGGGATCACATCCAGGGCCTGCTGGGGCGAAACGGTCAGCGAGTGATGCTCGGTGCCAAGATGCCGGGCGATTTTCTCGGCGTGCCCAGATTCATCGTAGCCCGGCAGATCGAAGCCGACCGTGAAGGTCTTCACCGGCCCGGCGTTGGCCGCCTTCATCAGCGCGACGACGGTCGAGGAATTGACACCGCCCGACAGCAACGCGCCGAGCGGCACGTCGGCGATCATGCGCAGCCGCACGGCGTCGGCAAGTAAAGTTTCCAGGCGATCGGTAAGCTCGGCGTCGCTGCCGTCGATCCGATTGGCCATGCCGTCGAGCGCAACCTCGCGCGCGCTCCAATAGGCGGCGATCGTCGGCTCGCCTTGCCAGGGCAGCGTGAGGATCGTGCCGGGCGCGAGCTTGTGCACGTTCTCGTAGATCGTGCGCGGCGCCGGAATATGCGAGTGGCGCAGATATTGCGCCACCGCGCCGCGATCGATGCGCGGCGTCCAGCCCGGATGCGCGCGCAGTGCCTTGAGTTCCGAGCCGAACAGGACCAGCGCGCCGAATTTTCCCCAATACAGCGGCTTGATGCCGAGACGGTCGCGCACCAGCTTGAGCGTGCGCTCCTTGCGGTCCCACAGCGCGAAGGCGAACATCCCGATCAGGCGCGGCACGGTCGCTTCGAGGCCGTAGGCGGAAATCGCCTCGATCAGCACCTCGGTATCGCAATGTCCGGTGAAGCTGGCGCCGCGTGCTTGTAGCTCGTCGCGCAAGGCCGCAAAGCCGTAGATTTCGCCATTGTAAGTAATCACATAGCGGCCGTCGCGCGACACCATGGGCTGACGGCCGGCGGTGGAGAGATCGACAATGGACAGCCGGCGATGACCTAAAGCGACGCCGGCCTCTGCGTCGGACCAGATGCCGGCATCGTCCGGGCCGCGATGCTGCAGGCTGCCGGTCATCTTGCCGGCGACGGCGTCCAAATCGCTGCTACGGCCCGCGGACCCGTCAACGACGCCGGCGATGCCGCACATTCGAGCTACCCATTTGATAAAGACCCGCCATTCCGGATATTCATTACCTGCTCAGGCGTCCTGCAACAATCTTGCTGTAAGCGACGTGGATTCCGGGCTCGGCGGCAGGCATAGGCCAGAAGGCATCGATCCGTGGCAAATGAAAATCCCGTTCTCGTCACTGGTGCTGCCGGCTTTATCGGGTATCACGTCGCGAGGCGCCTGGCGGAGGCCGGCCGCGAGGTCATCGGCGTCGACAATCTGTCGCCTTATTACGATCCGGCGCTGAAGGAAGCGCGGCTGGCTCAGCTTGCCGACGCCAGCAATTTCAAGTTCGTGCGGCTGGATTTGGCGGATCGCGCCGCCACCGCAGCGCTGTTTGCCGCGCATCGCTTTCCTTATGTGATCCATCTCGCCGCGCAGGCGGGGGTTCGCCATTCGCTGGTCGACCCGCATGCTTACGCCGATGCCAATCTCGTCGGCTTTCTCAACATCCTGGAAGGCTGCCGCCACAACGGCTGCCGGCATCTGGTCTATGCGTCGTCGTCGTCGGTCTATGGCTCGAACACAAAGATGCCGTTCCGCACGTCCGATAACGTCGATCATCCGCTCAGCCTGTACGGCGCTTCCAAGAAAGCCAACGAGCTGATGGCGCATTCCTATTCGCACCTGTTCAACCTGCCGACGACGGGTTTGCGCTTTTTCACCGTTTACGGCCCGTGGGGCCGCCCCGATATGGCGATGTGGATTTTCGCCGCCGCGATCGGCGCCGGCAAACCGATCGCGCTGTTCAACCACGGCAACATGCGGCGCGATTTCACTTATATCGACGACGTCACACAGGCGGTGGTGCGCCTGATCGATCGGCCGGCCGAGGTCGATCGCAACTGGTCGGGCGATGCGCCCGATCCGGCACGCAGTTCGGCGCCGTGGCGCATCTACAATATCGGCAACAACAATCCGGTCGAACTGCTCGACGTGGTCGCGCTGCTCGAAGCGGCGCTCGGCAAGAAAGCCATCCGCGAGCTGAAGCCGATGCAGCCCGGCGACGTTCCGGCGACCTATGCCGATGTCGACGACCTCATGCGCGATGTCGGCTTCAAGCCGTCGACGCCGATCGCCGAGGGCGTGGCGCGATTCATTGCCTGGTTCAAAGAGTATCAGCGCGCCGATTGACGAGCGTCGCGCATTCGTTTGCCGCGATCGAGGATCCAGGCGATACCGCCCGGGATGCCTGCCAAGAACGCTACGATGCCAAGCAGTACCGAAACGACGAGCCCGCTGCTCTCAGGCAGTCCGGCGTAGCCGAAGGCCAGTACCATCGCAGTCTCGCGCGTGCCCCAGCCGGCAATGGACAGCGGGATCGTCGCGATCAGCAGGACCGGAAGAACGAGCAGCAGGGCTTGGCTCCATTCGATGGGCGCGGCCACCGATTGAGCCAGGCACCAGGCGACGGTCGCCGACATGAACTGGATCGCCAGCGAAAAGGCCATGACCGGCGGACCGCCCCTTATCGATTCGAACACCCGGCGGGCCGTGACGGCTGCGGCAGCGAAGTGACGCGTCAGCCACCATCGATCGAGCCAACGCCAGCGGACAAATCCCAGCGCCAAAAACGCCAGGCAGGCGCCCAAGACGCCGAACCCGGCGAGCAACAGGGCGATACGGCCGGTAACATTCGCAATGAGCATAAAGGACCAGGGCAGACAGACGGTCACCAGGGTCGACAAAGCAAGCCGGCCAGCCGATCGATGATGACCGAATAGGTCGCGGTCCACCAGCCGCCCTGCCGGCGTCCCAGCAGCCATATGCGGATCGCGTCGCCGCCGACCGTCGACGGCAGCGAATTATTGAAAAATGCCGCGATGAAGGTGTAGCGCAGCGCCTCGGATATCGTGAACCGCGGCACATCCGGGGTGTGGCATTGGCCGACGATCCGCTGCCAGCGCAGCGCGCTCAACGAAATCTGCGCGATGATGATCAATAAGGCGGCCACCAGCCAAACCGTTCTCAGGTGGCTGAGTTGTTGGCCACCACGTCGAATTTTACGGGCGCTAAGGCGAAATAAAGCAGAATACAGGAGATGGCCGCCTTCACCGCGAAAGTGAACAAGGTGCGTATCGATCCGCAATCCTGCGAAAAAAACCAATGAGACTTGGGGGGGCGCATGCCTGGCAGGCCAACGCGTCGAATCGACTGGGCGGTGGAAAATCGGTTAGCCGGCGATGCTCATAGCTTGATTGTGCGGCGATGAGAATGGGATAAGGAGGCCCTCGGGCGTGGGCCCGGAAAGGCGTTTGGCATGCCGAAACTGTCCGATCTCAAAGTCAAATTGTTCACCGACGGCGCCGACAAGGCACAGATCGTCGAGATGGCCAAGCAATCCTGGATTGCCGGGTTCACCACCAATCCCTCGCTGCTCAAGAAAGCCGGGGTGAGCGATTACGAATACTTTGCGCGCGATCTCGTCGCCGCCGTGCCCGACCGGCATATCTCGTTCGAAGTATTCTCCGACGACCTGCCCGAAATGGTCGCGCAGGCCCGCGTCATCGCCGCCTGGGGCAACAACGTCTACGTCAAGCTGCCGGTGACCACCACGCGCAACGAGCCGCTGTTCGACGTGGTGCGCTCGCTATCGCGCGACGGCGTGAAGATCAACATGACGGCCATCTTCACGGGAGAGCAGGTGGCGCGCGCGGTCGAAGCGCTCGACGGCGGCGCGCCGGCCTGTGTGTCGGTGTTCGCCGGCCGGCTGGCGGATTTCGGCATCGACTATCGGCCCATCATGCAGGATGCGATTGCACGCGCCCGCAAGACGCGGAATATCGAGATCATCTGGGCCTCCACCCGCGAAGTGTTCAACGTCGTGGAAGCAGACAGCCTCGGCTGCCACATCATCACCGCGCCGGCCGATGTGCTGAAGAAGCTCCCGAGCCTCGGCAGCAAGACCGCGGCGGAGCTGTCATTGGGCGCGGTGAAATCGTTCCGCGAGGACGCAATCGCCGCCGGTCTCAGACTGGCGGTGCCGGCCTCGCGTGCGGCGGAATAGTCGACAGCGCCGCGAACTCATCTCGCCAACGAGCTGCCAGCGCCGTGCCGATGCGGTCGGCATTGGCCATGATCGTGAGCGTCGGATTGCGCGCCGACATGGTGGGAAGCGCCGCGCCGTCGACGGCATGTAAGCCGGGCGCGCCATTGATTTCGCCGAGGCGGTTGCTGTGCAGACCCATGGCGAGTGGACCGGCATAGTGAACGTCGGCGCCGGGCTTAAAGGTTTGCTGCGATCCCGGCAGGACAAAACCGCCAAGCCGGAAAAAATGCCGGCGCAGCCGACGCAAGGTGGCGTGGGCCAGCCGCGGGAAGCCCGCGACGTGGCCGCCTTCGATCATGAGTTGGGGGATGCCCTCGCGGCTTTGAACCAGCCGCGCGCGATTGTCGCTGTAGCGTCCGGGAAAAAAGCAGAAGGCAATCATCATCGCCGGAATCATCTCGCGCAATAGCCCGATGCCGCCGGGGCGCGTCACCGGCATGCGGGCGAGAAATTCCGTCGCCGAATTGGCGCCGGCCGGATAGAGCAGACCGAGCAATTCATCGGCCGGGTCGCCGCTGCCGAGCGAGAGGGTGAATGCGAGTTGGGCGAGACCGAACGAGCGCGTCGGCACCGCCGTTCCGAGCGCGCTGGGAAACAAGACCGGGAAAGCGAAAGCCGGGCTGTTTTCGAGGCGCACCGTTTCGCCGGTCGCCCCCGCGCAGTCCAACCCAAGCCGCGTCGAAGCCAGCGCTCCGGTCGCAAGAATGACTTTGGCCGCGTTCAATACGCGCCGCGCGCCGGTGCGCCGGTCACGCCCCTCTATGGTCCAGCCGGAACTGTCACGACGCAATCGGTCGACGACGAAGCCGTGCTCGAACGTGACGTTCGGCGCACGCGCGAGCTCGGGGATTTCCTGGGCCGACGAATAGATCGATCCCTGATCGCAGCCGAGCATGCAGGCATTGTCCAGCGTGCAGGCGCCCCGTCCCGGGTGATCCGCCGTCAGCACCGCCATGCGGGTGCGGCCGAGGCGAAATTCGTCGCTTCGATGGCGGTGGCCGTAGCCGTAACGCGCCGCGATGCGTGCCTCCAGCGCGGACAGCGTTAACGGATCTTGCAGCACAAGCGGCGGCGCGTCGCGATCGAGTTCGTCGATATCGGGCCCGGATATTCCGATGCGTTCGGAAATCTTACGATAGGAGGGCGCAAGGTCGCCGGGGCCGATGGGCCAGTCGCTCATGTCGGCGCGATCGTAGGCAAAGGTGACGGCGCCCCAGTCATTCGACAGGCCGCCATGCGCGAGCGCGCCGATGGCGACGAAGTTGTCCGTGTGAATGGCATTGGCGGCCGCAAACTCGCTGAAATTTTCCGGGTTGGCCGCCAACCGCAGTTTTGGCGAGACCGAAGGCATGAGCCGCATGCCGCGCAGATCGTCGCCGGCCAGATAACGCCAGGCGTCGGGATGTCCCGATCGAATCCGATGCAGCGTCGGCCGCTCTTTCGGCGCGGCGGATTTGAAATCGAACCCGGCGTCGATCATCACGACCGGCAGCTTGGCGTCGATTAGTGGCCGCGCGGCCGTCACGCCCGCCGGTCCGCAGCCAATGACGGCGATACGCGTGTTCATCGCCATAGCCAGAAACCGATCGCCGCGCGCGGCACGAGCAGTGCTGCTTCCACGGTGCCGACGGCGAACATGCGGAGGGCCGCCGCCAGGGGCGAGTGCGGCGTGCTGGCATAAAAGCGGGCGCTAAAGCCGGGCTCGGCTTCCGCGAGAACGGCGGCGGCGTGCAGGCGGGCACGCACGGCTTGCGCGCGCGGGCGCCGGTCGCCCGACAGCGGCTCGGCCAACCGCATCAACGACGGGCACTTTTTCAGGATTGGCGGCAGGACGAGATCGCCGAATTCGTATCGGCGCCAGCCGCGCAGATAGCGGCGCAGGACAGCAGCGCTCGGCGAGCGGTTGAGAATATAACGCAAATAGGCCGCCGCTTCGGCCGCGCGTGCCGCCGGCCGGTGCTTGGCGCCCTCGGCGAGGCCGGCATCGAGCGATCGCAACGACAGACCGAGCCGTGCGGCATCGGCCGCGCCGGGCTGCAGGGTGATCCCGGCAAGCCCTAATATTCGCTCCTGGATGCCGTGCACCGGCAAACCGATTTTGCCGGGCGCTCGCAGACAATGCAGCACAAGCGGCAACGGGAGCGGCAGCAAGATCGGCCGGCGGCCGTGCTGCCGCAGCGCGACGGCGCGTAGAAAATCGCCGAATGCGATTGGCGCGCCCGCCAGGACGACTTGATGTGGACGCGGCGCGCGCAACGCTGCGAGCCGCAATAGCCCCTCGGCAACGTCGTCAAGATGGATCGGCTGCACCGGCTGACTTATGCCGATCACCGGCAGGACCGGTGACGCGGTAAAGCGGACGAGCGTGTCCCAAAGCGATTGGCGTGGGCCGCCATAAACCAGGCCGATGCGCGCGGCGATTTCTCCGTCGCGCTCCAGCAAGGTTTCGATCCGATATTTGATGCGGCCATACTGATTGAGTGCGTCGGCCCGCGCCGAAAGCGATGAAGCGAATATAAAGCATGGTACGCCGGCGCGCCGCGCGGCGGCCAGCAATGCGGCGGTGCCGCTCACGTTAACATCGTCGGCTTCCGGCCCAGGCGCGTGCCAGAGATGCGCCAGATGAATGATAGCGTCGGCCGGCTCCGACCACAGCGTCTCCGGCACCGGATCGGCGAGGCGCCAGGGTACCGCACGCTGGGCGCCCATCGAATGATCGGCGCCAAGCAAGGTGACGCGATGCCCTTGCCGCAACGCGATCTGGACGACGCGGTCGCCAAGGTAACCGGTTCCACCGGTGATAATGATGCGCATGAAATTGGTTTGCCGGGTCGCCACAACTCGTAAACGGCGGGACGCCCGCCACTACCAATCAGGCCGCTTCTAACCCATGTAACGCTTTGAATCAAAACGTGTTCATTGCGATTTCCCCGGATGGTCGCCAGCCGCCGCAGAGCGTGCTAGGGGAAAGCTTGGCTGAAGGGTCAGGGCCAGGGGATATCCGTCAGAACATGATGCAAACGGCAAAACCGGATGCGGAGCCTTCATTGCGTATCGGCGTGATTGGCGTCGGCGTCATGGGCAGCAACCACGCGCGCGTGCTCACCGGGCTGCCGGGAGCGCAACTCGTCGGCGTCGCCGATCCCGACGTCAAGCAAGCCGATTTCGTCGCGCGCACGCTCGGCTGCGCCGCCGTCGCCGACGCCGAACAGTTGCTCGATCTCAAAGTCGATGCCGTCACCATCGCGGCGCCAACTCATCTGCATCATTCTATTGCACTCGCCTGCATCGCGCGTGGCGTGCATGTCATGGTAGAAAAGCCGATCGCTTCGTCGGTGGAAGAAGGCCGCGACATCATCGCCGCGGCGCGCCGCGCCAACGTCGCCTTGATGGTCGGTCACGTCGAGCGCTTCAACCCGGCGGTCGAGGCGATCAAGGACGCGATCCGCAACGAGGACATCCTCTCGATCGCGATCACCCGAGTCGGGCCGTTTCCGCCGCGCATGTCGAATGTCGGCGTGGTCATCGATCTTGCCGTGCACGATATCGACCTGATCCGCTGGTTCACCGACAGCGAAATCGTCGAAGTGCAGCCGCAGCTTTCCAGTGCCATCGCCGAGCGCGAGGACATCGCGCTCTTGCAATTCCGCACCGCCTCGGGCGTGCTCGCGCATATCAACACCAATTGGCTGACGCCGTTCAAGGCGCGCACCGTCATCGTGGCCACGCGCGGCAAGTACATCACGGCCGACCTGATCACCCGCCAGGTGACCGAGTGCTTCGGCTTCCAGCCGGATGGCAGCTATTCCATGCGCCATCTCTCGGTCGGGCATGCCGAGCCGTTGCGCTCCGAGCTGCTGGCATTCATGCGCGCCGTGCGGTCGGGAGCGGCGGCGGCGGTGACCGGCGAGGAAGGCGTGGCCAGCCTCGAAATCGCCATCCGCTGTCTGGCCGGCCGCCCGGCGGCTGCGGCTCCTGCGCAGAGACAAGCGCCGCGTGTGGTCGCCGGCTGACCGGCAGCCTGGATTGAGTATGAATCAGCGACCCAACCCGCCCATGATTCCGTTTATCGACGTCGCCGCGCAACGCCGCCGGCTCGGTGGCGCCATCGATGCCGCGATTGCCCGCGTGCTCGGCCATTGCCAGTTCATCCTCGGCCCGGAAGTGCGGGCCTTTGAGGCCGAACTCGCCGATTTTTGCGGCGCGCGCCATGCCGTGACCTGCGCCAGCGGCACCGACGCATTGCAATTGGCTTTGATGGCCAGAGGCATTGGCCCGGGCGACGCTGTTTTTTGTCCGACATTCACGTTCTGCGCCACCGCGGAAGTGGCGGCGCTGGTCGGCGCGACCCCCATCCTGGTCGATGTCGAGGCGGAAAGCTTCAACATCGATGCCAAGGGGCTCGCCGCTGCGCTGGCAACCGCCAAGCGCCTGGGTCTGACGCCGAAGGCGGTCATCCCGGTCGATCTGTTCGGCCTGCCGGCCGACCACGACGCCATCGCCGCCGTGGCCAAAGGCGCCAACCTGTTTGTGCTGGATGACGCGGCGCAGGCTTATGGTGCGAGCTACAAAGGTCGCAAGCTCGGCACCTTCGGAGACGCCAGCGCGACCAGCTTCTTCCCGGCCAAGCCGCTCGGCTGTTATGGCGACGGCGGTGCGATCTTGACCGACGAAGACACCTTCGCCGAAACGCTGCGCAGCCTGCGCATGCACGGGCAGGGCAGCGATCGATACGACAACATACGTATCGGTCTTGCCTCGCGCCTCGACACCATCCAAGCGGCGGTCCTGAGCGAGAAGCTGAAGATTTTTCCCGACGAGATCGAGGCTCGCAACCGGATCGCCCGCCGCTATAGCGAAGCCCTCGGCGACACGGTGACGGTCCCGCGCGTGCCGGCCGGCTCAATCTCGGTGTGGGCGCAATACACCATCCGCGTCGCCGCCGGCCGCCGTGACAAATTGGCGGCCGCGCTCAAGGCCGATGGCATTCCCACGGCGGTCTATTACCCGATCCCGCTGCATCGCCAGCAGGCCTACAAGCATTTCCCGGTGGGCGAGGGCGGCGTCGCAGTGAGCGATCGGCTTGCCGCCGAAGTCATCAGCCTGCCCATGCATGCCTATCTCGATGAGCCGACGCAAGGTCGCATCGTCGATGCCGTGCGCCGCGCACTGGTGCCGTGACCGTTTGGAGGCTGATTTTTCCCTGCGGCATACGAAATTGAAATATCGGTTTCTCCCAAAAGCGATCGAAATGAAGTAGCACTACCGGGCAAAGGGCTTGGATTTATCGGATGGATTGGCGTCAGCAGAACGTTCGCCTGCGTCGGCTTGAGGCCGAGGCGATCTTTATCATGCGCGAGGTGGTCAGCGAGTACCGCAATCCGGTGATGCTCTACTCGATGGGCAAAGATTCGAGCGCGCTTCTGCACATCGCGCAAAAGGCATTCCACCCGGCCAAGCCGCCGTTTCCGCTGCTGCATGTCGATACGACCTGGAAATTTCGCGAGATGATCGCGTTTCGCGACGAAACCGCCGCCCGCATCGGTATGGACATGCTCGTACACATCAACGAGGAAGGCCTTGCTCGGGGCATCTCGCCGGTATCCTCGGGCTCGGCGATCCATACTCAGGTGATGAAGACGGAAGGCCTGCGCCAGGCGCTGGATAAATGGCGCTTCGACGCGGCCTTTGGCGGGGCGCGCCGCGACGAGGAAAAAAGCCGCGCCAAGGAACGCATTTTCTCCCACCGCTCGACCGGCCACGGCTGGGACCCGCGCAATCAGCGGCCCGAGCTGTGGCGGCTGTTCAACACCCGCATCAAGACCGGCGAATCCATGCGGGTATTTCCGTTGTCCAATTGGACTGAGCTCGACGTGTGGGAATACATCCGCGCCGAGGCTATTCCGGTCGTGCCTTTGTATTTCGCCAAGCCGCGCCAGGTCGTCGAGCGTGACGGCATGCTGATCATGGTCGATGACGAGCGATTGCCGCTGATCCCCGGCGAAGTGCCGCGCATGCTGCAGGTTCGCTTCCGCACGCTGGGTTGCTACCCGCTGACCGGCGCAATCCGCTCGAACGCCGATACGCTCGACGCCATCATCGCGGAAATGCGCGGCTCGACCAGTTCGGAACGGCAGGGCCGCGTCATCGATCACGACGAGGCCGGGTCGATGGAAAAGAAAAAACGCGAGGGATATTTCTGATGGACGCGCCAGCGCCAGCCGCCGCCATGCGCCGCGACAGCGCCGATGCGCGCCCGGCGCTGCGCTTCCTGACCTGCGGCTCGGTCGACGACGGCAAGTCCACTTTGATCGGCCGCCTGCTCTACGAGCAAAACCTCATCTTCGACGACACCATGGCCGCGCTCGACCGCGATTCGAAAAAGCACGGCACCACCGGCGAAGACATCGACTTTGCGCTGCTGCTCGACGGCCTGGAGGCCGAGCGCGAGCAGGGCATCACGATCGACGTGGCCTATCGCTATTTCACCTCGAAGCGGCGCTCCTTCGTCGTCGCCGATACGCCGGGCCACGAGCAATATACCCGCAACATGGCGACCGGCGCCTCCAATGCCGAGCTTGCCGTGCTGTTGGTCGATGCCCGCAAGGGCTTGTTGAGCCAGACCCGCCGCCACGTCATCATCGCGAGCCTGCTCGGCATTCGCTACATCGTGCTGGCGGTGAACAAGATCGATCTCGTCGAGTTCGACCGCGCCGTGTTCGAGAAGATTGCCTTGCGCTTTGCCGAATTTGCCGGCGGGCTCGGCTTCAAGACCATCACGGCGATTCCGATTTCGGCGCGCTATGGCGACAATGTTTCATCGCGCAGTAAGCGCACACCCTGGTATGCGGGGCCGCATCTGCTCGACTACCTGGAAACGGTCGATGTCGAGGACGACCGCGCCGGCAAGCCGTTCCGCATGCCGGTGCAATGGGTCAACCGTCCCAATTCTGAATTTCGCGGCTTTGCCGGCACGATCGTGAGCGGCAGCGCCAAAGCCGGCGACGATGTCGTGGTTCTGCCCTCCGGGCAGACCAGCAAGATCAAGACGGTCGTCGGCGCCGGCGGCGATCTCGCCGGCGCGCAGGCGCGCGATTCGGTCACGGTCACGCTCACCGACGAAATCGACATCGCGCGCGGCGATATACTGGCCGCGCTGCGCGACCGGCCGCAGGTCGCCGACCAATTCGTCGCCCATCTGGTCTGGATGTCGGGCGAGCAACTGTTCCCCGGCCGCACTTACTTCATGAAGATCAACAGTTGCACCATCGCGGCCACAGTAACCGAGCTCAAGCACCAGCTCGACGTCAATACGCTGTCGAAGCTTGCCGCCAAGACGCTCGGCCTGAACGAAGTGGGTGTCTGCAATCTGTCGGTCGCCCGCCCGGTCGCGTTCGATGCCTACGCCGACAACCGCGACACCGGCGCTTTTATCCTGATCGACCGCTATACCAACGAGACGGTTGCCGCCGGCATGATCGATTTCGCGCTGCGCCGCGCCACCAATATCCACCACCAGAATCTGACGGTCAGCAAGGTCGAGCGCTCGCGGCTTATGCATCACCGCCCGGCGGTGCTGTGGTTTACCGGCTTGCCGGGCGCCGGCAAATCGACCATCGCCAATCTAGTGGAATCCGCGCTGCACGCGCGCGGCGTCCACACCCTCATGCTGGACGGCGACAATGTGCGGCACGGATTGAACCGGGACCTGGGCTTTGCCGAATCCGACCGGGTGGAGAACATACGGCGTATCGGCGAGGTGGCAAAGCTGATGACCGATGCCGGGCTGATCGTGCTTTGCTCATTCATCTCGCCGTTCCAGGCCGAGCGCCGCATGGTGCGGGAACTGCTCGACGCCGATGAATTCATCGAGATTTTCGTCGATACGCCGCTCGATGAATGCATCGCGCGCGATCCCAAGGGATTGTACCGGCGCGCGCTTGCCGGTGAGATCAAGAATTTCACCGGCGTCGATCAGCCCTATGAGGTGCCGGAAAATCCCGAGCTTCACCTGTTGGCCGGCGGCAAGGAACCCGACCGGCTCGCGGGCGAAGTCGTCGAGGCGCTGGTGCAGCGGAAAATTTTATAATGGCGGCGACCCGCTAGATCGCGCGATACAACGACGCAAGCGATAGAAATATTGTTATAGCGGCGCTCGCGTAGCTGCGCTGAATTTCTTCCTGAAACAATGTTGCGTGCGACATTTTGACCGCTTCTGCGCCATCAGCATGCGGTGGTGTTGTGTTAGTAGCAACATTGCGGAAACATCAAACAATCAAAACCATCAATCAATCGACTAAGGAGGTTTCATGCGCAGACTTGTAATCGCCGCCGTGGCCGGGTTGACCGTTGCCGTGGCCGGCTCGCTGACTGCTCCCCGCGCCGAAGCGATGCCGCTAGCACCGCCGACCGGCATGACCGACCAGTTCAACATGATCGATAAGGTCGCGGTCTGCTTCTATTTCGACGGCTGGAATGGTCCCGGCTTCTACGAATGCGGCTATCGCCATCGCCGTGGCCGTGGTTGGCATGGCCGACGTGACGACTCGCGGCATCATGATCGCCGACGCGATTGGGGGCACCACGATCGCCGGCACGACCGGCGTCATGAACGTCGCCGGCGCCACTAGCGCTGACATTCCTGAAGTCATGGGCGGCGCGCGCCGCCCCAGCTGACTCGGCAGAGCCCCGGTCGCCGGCATAGGCCGCGACCGCGGGCTTCTTGCTGCCGGGGTCGCGGCGCGGACTCGATTTATGAGGACGCGGCCAAGCGAAAGCGACTTAGCTGCGCTTATAAATATCCTCGATGCGCTCGATGTCGTCTTCGCCGAGATAGCTGCCGGTCTGCACCTCGATCAATTCGAGCGCGATCTTTCCGCGATTGGCCATGCGGTGAACGCTGCCGATCGGGATATAGACCGATTCGTTCTCGTGCACGGCCTGGATTGTGTCGCCGATGGTGACTTCGGCGGTGCCGCGCACGACCACCCAATGTTCGGCGCGGTGGCGGTGCTTCTGTAGCGACAGCACGCCGCCGGGAATCACGACGATACGCTTGACCTGGAAGCGCTCGCCCATGTCGATCGACTTGTAATAGCCCCAGGGCCGGTGCACGCGTTTGTGGTCGGTGGCCTCGGGGCGTTTGGCGGCTTTGAGTTTGTCGACGAGCTGCTTGACCTCCTGCGACCGGGCGCGCGGCACTACCATCACCGCGTCGGAGGTGCTCACCACCACCAGGTCCTTGACGCCGACCGCGACGATCAGATGACCGTCGGAATGCAGCACGCAGCCGCTGGCGTCGGTAGTCACCGCCGGCCCCTGCACCACATTGCCTTCCGCGTTATGGGGCGTGATGTCGAACAGCGCGTCCCAACTGCCGATGTCCGACCAGCGGAAGTCGCCAGCCACTACCGCGGCGCGGTCGGTCTTTTCCATCACCGCGTAATCGATCGACTTCTGCGGCGCGCGCGCGAAAGCATCCGGCGCCAGGCGCAAAAAGCCGAGGTCGGTCGATGCGCCGGCGACCGCAGCCTCGATCGCCTCGGCCATCGCCGGCTCGAGCCGTCTGAGTTCGGACAGCAGCACGTCGGCGCGAAACAGAAAGTTTCCGGAATTCCACAGGTAGCCGTCGCGCACGTAGCGGGCGGCGGTGGCGGCGTCCGGCTTTTCGACGAAACTCTTGACGGAGTGCACGCCGCTTTTGCCGATGGCGTCGCCCGGCAGGATGTAGCCGTAGCTGGTCTTCGGCTCGGTCGGCTTGATGCCGAAGGTGACGATGCGTCCGGCGTCGGCGGCCTCGCGGCCGGCGAGGCAGGTGGCGCGGAACTTCGGCACGTCAAGGATGATATGATCGGCGGCAAGCGCCAGTACCACGGCCTGCGGGTCGCGTTTGAGCGCTACCGCGGTCGCGGCCGCGATGGCGGGCGCTGAATCCCGCCGCAGCGGTTCGATCACAACCGTCGCCTCGACGCCGACCTCCTCGGCCTGGCGGCGGGCGAAGAAATGGAAGTTCGGCCCGGTGATCACGATCGGCGGGGCGAACATCGGGTCCTGCACGCGCTTAAGGGTTTCCTGGTAGGTCGAGCGATCGCCGACCAAAGGCAGGAATTGCTTGGGCAGGGCGTCGCGCGACACCGGCCAGAGCCGCGTGCCGGCGCCGCCGGCGAGAAGAATGGGGATTATGGGCGAGGGCATGGGCTTGGCTTGGCGCGTCCGGGCTCTATGTTCGAAGCGGGAATTGTCTTAAGGCAGTTCGGCTAATCGGGCCATCGCTATAGTCGCGCAGCGTGCGAGTCCGTTCAAGTTGAGCACTTTTACGTTGGCTTTGGGTTAATGCACCGATGATCGAGCGCATGCTCACGGTAGGCGGGCTGACGCTGCTGTCGCGGGTGACCGGCTTTGTCCGCGACATCGTGCTGGCCGCGATCCTCGGCGCGGGACCTGCGGCCGACGCCTTCTTCGTCGCCCTGCGCCTGCCGAATCATTTCCGCGCCATTTTCGCCGAGGGCGCCTTCAATGCCGCGTTCGTGCCGGCCTATGCCCGCATCCGCGAGCAGGGCGGCCCTGAGCGCGCCGGGCTGTTCGCCGACCGCATTTTCACGCTGCTGCTGGCGAGCCAGGTCGTACTGCTGGCGGTGGCCTTGTTGTTCACGCCGGCGGTGATCGACGTGTTGGCGCCGGGCTTTGCGCGCGATCCGGAGCGCTTCGGGCTTGCGGTCAGTCTCACCCGCATCACGTTTCCCTATCTGCTGTTGATCACGCTGGTGACGCTCTACGGCGGCATCCTCAATGCCTTGCAGCGCTTCGCCGCCGCCGCCGCCGCGCCGATCCTGCTCAATCTCTCGCTGGTGGTCGCGCTCGCGCTCGCCGCATTTTTTCCGACCGCCGGCCACGCCGCGGCCTGGGGCGTGCTGGTTGCAGGCGTGCTCGAATTTTTGCTGGTCGCCGGCGATGCCACCCGCGCCGGCGCCTTGGCGGCGCTGCGCTGGCCGCAGTTCGATGCCGACGTTCGGCAATTCTTCCGCGCGCTCGGACCGGCGACGGTCGGCTCCGCCGGCGTGCAGCTTGCGCTGTTTGCCGATACCATCATCGCGAGTTTCCTGCCGGCGGGCGCGCTGTCGGCGCTCTATTACGCCGACCGCATCGACCAGCTGCCGATCGGCGTCATCGGCATTGCCGCCGGCACCGTGATTTTGCCCGAGATGTCGCGGCGGCTGGCTGCCGGCGACGATGCAGGGGCGGCGCATGCGCAGAACCGCGCCATCGAGTTCACACTGCTGCTGTCGATTCCGTGTCTGGCGGCTTTTGTTGTCATTCCCGAGCTCATCATGCGCGCGCTGTTTATGCGCGGCGCCTTTAACGCGGCCGATGCCGTGGCCGCCGGCCGTACGCTTTCCGCCTACGCGGTCGGGTTGCTGCCGTTCGTGCTGATCCGCAGCACGGTCGCGACATTTTTTGCGCGCGGCGACACCGCCACGCCGGTAAAGGCCGCGCTTATCGCCGCTGCCGTCAATATCGCCTTTAAATTCCTGCTGATGGGGCCGCTGGCGCAGGTGGGCCTGGCGCTGGCGACCTCGATCGGCGCCTGGATCAATCTCGGACTGGTGGTCTGGTTTGCCGTGCGTGCCGGTCACCTCCATATCGACGAGCGGCTGCGGCAATCGACGCTCAAGCTGGCGGCGGCCGGCCTCGCGCTTGCCGCCGCGTTGTGGCTATGCCAGGCGCCCGTCGCACAACTGTCGGCGGGCTCGCTTGGGTTGCACGATGTTGTGACCCTTGCGCTACTGGCCGCTATCGGCGGCGGCGTTTATGGTGGCATCGTATTGGTTCTGTTCGGCCCGGGCTGGCTCACGGCATTTCGCGCCCGGCGGCGCGGTTGAGGCGAGGTTCCCTATAGCCTTACGTTGCTATTGCCGATCGGGTCCGGTGGACATACCTGCTGCCGGACGCTATGGGGACGGGCCCAATTATATGTAATTGGACGCAGCGGCATTCATGAACAATACACGGGCAATTTCATCATTATCATTGATGCGTGGCGTCCGCGCCGCCGCTTTGTCGTGCCTGCTTGCAACTTTGGTCGCAAGCTGCGGCGATAGCCAGAAACAACAGGGCGGCGCGCCGCCGCCGCCGCCGGTCAGCGTCGCCCAGCCGGTCAAGCGCACGGTCACCGATTTCGACGAATATGTCGGCCGCTTCGCCGCCGTCAATTCGGTCGAGGTGCGCGCGCGCGTATCCGGCTATCTCGACGGCGTGCATTTCAAGGATGGGCAGATCGTCAAGCAGGGCGATCTACTGTTTACCATCGACAAGCGGCCGTTCCAGAACACGCTCGATCAGGCGCGCGCCAACCTGGCGCAAGCCAAATCCAATCTCGCCTTCACCGAATCCGACTACACGCGCGGCCAGCAGCTCGTGAAGGACAAAACCATCACCGATCAGACCTTCGAGCAGCGCGCGCAGGCCTTTCGTAACGCGCAAGCCTCCGTCAAAAACAACGAAGCGGCGGTGCGTCAGGCCGAGCTCGACATCGAATTCACCGAATTGCGCTCGCCAGTCGTCGGCCGCATTGGCGACCGCCGCGTATCGCCCGGCAATCTGGTGACCGGCGGCAGTGGCGGCAGCACCACGCTGCTCGGCACCATCGTGTCGACCGATCCGATCTACTTTGAGTTCACCTTCGACGAGGCGTCGTTCCTGCGCTATGAGCGGATGTCGAAGACCGGAAACGACATCGCCAGCCGCGGCGCCGGCGTGCAGGTGGCGCTCAAGCTCATCGACGAGCATGAATTCGCCCACCAAGGTCACATGGACTTCGTCGATAACGTGATCGACCGTTCCACCGGCACCATCCGCGGCCGCGCGGTGTTCGCCAATCCGAACAATATTTTCACCCCCGGTATGTTCGCCCGCCTGCGCGTGCCCGGTTCGCCGGCCTATGAGGCCTTGCTGGTCCCGGCCGCGGCGATCGGCACCGAGCAGGCGAAGAAATTTGTGCTCACGGTCAATGGCGACAATACCGTCGTTCCCAAATACGTCACGCTCGGCCAGACCACCGCCGACGGCCTGCAGGTGATCAAGGGCGGCGTCAGCTCGGACGACCGCATAATCGTGAACGGTTTGATGCGCGCGCGGCCGGGGCAGAAGGTCACGCCGCAGGCGGAGGGCAAAGGCGCGCCGCCGGCGCAAGGTGCGGGCCCGCCGCAAAAGCCTAAATAACACTGGCCAAACCCGATGCGTATTTCCCATTTTTTCATCGACCGGCCGATCTTTGCCTCCGTGGTCTCGATCATATTCGTGATCCTGGGCGGCGTCGGGTTCATCCGGCTGCCGATCGCGCAATATCCAGAGATCGCACCGCCGACTATCAACGTGTCCGGGCAATATCCCGGCGCCAGCGCCGATGTTGTGGCCTCGACGGTGGTGACGCCGATCGAGCAGCAGATCAACGGCGTCGAGAACATGATCTATCTCACGTCGAACTCGACTTCGGATGGGCGGTTCACGATCTCGGTCACTTTCGATATCGGCACCAACCTCGATATCGCGCAAGTGCAGGTGCAAAACCGCGTCGCCATCGCGCAGCCGCGGCTGCCCAGCGACGTGCGCAATATCGGTGTGACGGTGCAGAAAAGTTCCCCCGACCTGATGATGGTCGTGCATCTGTATTCGCCCGACAAGTCGCGCGACACCTTGTTCATCTCGAACTACGCGACGCTCGAAATCACCGATGCGGTGACTCGCGTCGACGGTGTCGGCTCGCTCATCGTATTCGGTAGCCGCGACTACGCTATGCGCATCTGGCTCGATCCCGACCGCCTGCAATCGGTCGGGCTGACCGCGAGCGATGTGGTGACCGCGCTGCAAGGGCAGAACGTGCAGGTCGCCTCCGGCGTGCTCAATCAGCCGCCGGTCGATAAACCGGGCGCGTTTCAGATTTCGGTGCAAACGCAAGGCCGGCTCGCCGATCCGGGTGAGTTCGGCAATATCGTAGTCAAGCAGACGGCGAACGCGATCGTGCGGGTGAAAGATGTCGCCCGGGTGGAGCTCGCGGCGCAGGATTATGGGACCAATTCCTATCTCGATCGCGATCCGGCGGTCGCCATCGGCGTGTTCCAGCGCCCCGGCTCGAACGCGCTCTCGACCGCGCGGGCGATCGAAAAGACGATGGAAGATCTCGGCAAGCGTTTTCCGCCAGGCCTGAAATATACCATCGTCTACAACCCGACGCAGTTCATCCAGCAATCGGTCGACGCCGTCGAAACGACCATCGCCGAAGCGATCATCCTGGTCGTGTTGGTGGTCATCCTGTTCTTGCAAACCTGGCGGGCCGCGATCATCCCGATCGTTGCCATACCGGTGTCGCTGATCGGCACGTTCTTCTTCATGTCGATCTTCGGGTTTACCCTCAACAATTTGTCGCTCTTTGGTCTCGTTCTCGCCATCGGCATCGTGGTCGACGACGCCATCGTCGTGGTCGAGAACGTCCAGCGCAACATCGAAGCGGGCTTGAAACCGCGCGAAGCGGCGATCAAGAGCATGGACGAAGTTGGCGCCGCGCTGGTCGCCATCGCGCTGGTGCTGATTGCGGTGTTCCTGCCGTCGGCCTTCATCACCGGCATATCGGGACAATTCTACCGGCAATTCGCGCTCACCATTGCCAGCGCGACCATTATCTCGCTCACGGTGTCGCTGACGCTGTCGCCGGCGCTGTGCACGCTGCTGCTCAAGCCGGAAGGCCGTCCCGAGGAAGAGCGCTGGTGGAGCAAGCCGATCCACGGATTTTTCCGCCGCTTCAACCGGGCCTTCGCTGCCCTGACGCGCGGCTATAGCTGGCTGACGACGCGCACGGTCCGCATCGCCGTGCTGATGCTTGTGGTCTATGCCGGCGTCATCGCCTTCGGGCTCAATGAATTCCGCAAGACGCCGATTGGCTTCATCCCGCAGCTCGACCGCGGCTATCTCATCATCATCACGCAACTGCCGCCCGCGGCATCGCTATCGCGCACCGACGACGTCAACCGGCGCGCGGTAGAAATCGCGTTGAATACGCCGGGTATCGCGCATGCGGTGAACATCGTGGGCTTTTCCGGTGCCACCTTCACCGTGGCCCCGAATGCGGGCGCTATTTTCGTCACGCTCGATCCGTTCGAGAAGCGCGCCGCCGACCCACGCCTGTCCGCCGCCGCGATCCAAGGCCAATTGTTCATGCGCCTGCAGGCGATCAAGGACGGCCTGATCTTCGTTGCGGCGCCGCCGCCGGTCTCCGGCATCGGCAATGCCGGCGGCTTCCGCATGATGGTCGAGGATCGCGCCGGACGCGGATCGCAGGCCTTGCAGGGCGCGGTTTACGCGATGATGGGGCGGGCGGCGCAAACCCCGGGGCTGACCCAGGTCTATTCGCTGTTCGAGAACACCACGCCGCAGCTCTATCTCGATATCGATCGCGTCAAAGCGCAATTGCTCGGCATCAATATCCCGGACGTGTTCGCCGCGCTGCAGATCTATCTCGGCTCGGCCTATGTCAACGACTTCAATTTGTTCGGCCGCACCTACCGCGTGGTCGCGCAGGCGCAGAGTGAATATCGCCAGCAAACCGAAGACGTCCTGAGAATCCGCGTACGCAACAAATCCGGTGAAACCGTGCCGCTCGGCGCCTTCACCACGGTGCGCACCGTCACCGGGCCGTATAGGGTGCCGCATTACAATCTTTATCCGGCGGCCGAGCTCGACGGCACGGCTTCGCCCGGCGTCAGCCAGGGCGAGGCGATCAAGATCATGGAGAAACTGGCGGCCGAGACGCTGCCGGAAGGCTTCTCCTACGAGTGGACCACGCTCGCCTTCCAGCAATTGCGCGCCGGCAATACCGCCGTTTTCGCCTTTGTGCTGGCGGTAGTGTTCGTGTTCCTGGTGCTGGCGGCGCAGTTTGAGAGCCTGACTTTGCCGGTGGCGGTGATCATGATCGTGCCGATGTGCCTGATCGCATCGATCATCGGCGTCGTGATCCGCGGAATGGACAACAATATTCTGACGCAGGTCGGCTTCATCGTGCTGATCGGTCTTGCCTCCAAGAACGCCATCCTGATCGTCGAGTTCGCCAAGCAGTTGGAAGACGACGGCCGCGATCGTTTTGCCGCCGCGGTCGAGGCGGCGCACCTGCGGCTGCGGCCGATCCTGATGACCTCGCTCGCCTTTATTCTGGGCGTGACGCCGCTGGTCTGGGCGGTGGGTGCCGGCGCCGAGCTGCGCCAGACGCTCGGCACCACGGTGTTTTCCGGCATGATCGGCGTCACCGCCTTCGGCCTGATCTTCACGCCGGTGTTCTATGTGGTCTCGCGCTGGTTCGCGACTCGCTTTGCGCGGCGCGGCGAGCGAGCGCAGCCGGCCAAACGATGACGATGAAATTCGGATTCGGCCAGGCGCTCACGCGCAAGGAGGACGATCCGCTGCTGCGCGGCGCCGGCCGGTACGTCGCCGATGTCGCGCCGCAGGCAACGCTGCACGCGGTGGTGCTGCGTTCGCCGCACGCCCATGCGCGCTTTTCCATCCACGAACTCGAGCGCGTGCGCGCCATGCCGGGCGTGCGGCTGGTGCTGGTGGCCGAAGACGTCGCCGAGCTTGGGCCGCTGCCGACCCCCGGCGTGATCCCCGGGCCCGATATCAAGATTCCGCTCTATCCGATCCTGGCCAAGGACATCGTGCGCCATGTCGGCGACGCCGTCGCCTTTGTGGTCGCCGACAGCTTGGCGGCGGCCAAGGATGCGGCCGAAGCGATTGCAGTCGATTGGCAGCCGCTGCCGCATGTGATCGGCGCCGTGGCCGCGCTCGCACCGGGCGCCCCGCGCGTGTGGCCCGATCGTCCGGGCAATCTCGCCTTCGAAACCGAACTCGGCGATGCGCAAGCAACCCAACAGGCTTTCGCGCAAGCGGCCAAAACAGTGGCGCTGACCATCGTCAATCAGCGGCTGGTGACCAATTACATGGATACCCGCGGCGTGATCGCCGAATACGATGGCAAACGCTTTACGCTCACGCTCGGCAGCCAGGGCAGCCACATCATCCGCGACATCATCTGCGGTGTCGTTCTCAAGCTGCCGCTCGACCGGATGCGCGTCATCACGCCCGATGTCGGCGGCGGCTTCGGCACCAAACTGTTTCCCTATCGCGAATATGCGCTGGCCGCGGTCGCGGCCGAGCGGCTGCGCCGGCCGGTGAAATGGATTTGCGAACGCAGCGAACATTTCCTTGCCGACAGCCACGGCCGCGACAATATTTCCAGCGCACGGCTGGCACTCGACGACAAGGGGCACTTCCTCGCGCTCGCGCTCGACATCGTCGCCGACATGGGGGCGTATCTGTCCTGCTACGCGCCTTACATTCCGTGGCTCGGCGCCGGCATGGCGACCGGCGCCTACGATATTCCGGCCGCGCATGTGCGCCTGCGCGCGGCCTATACCAACACGGTTCCGGTCGACGCCTATCGCGGCGCCGGGCGTCCGGAAGCCTCCTATCTGATCGAGCGGCTGGTCGACACGGCGGCGCGCGATCTCGCGATTGCGCCCGACGCGCTGCGCCGCAGGAATTTGATAAAGCCGAAGGCGCTGCCTTATACGACGCCGACCGGCAAAATTTACGACTCCGGCGATTTTGCCGGCACGTTGGCGCGCGCGCAGGAGCTCATCGACTGGGACGGCTTCAACAAACGCGCCGCGGCTTCCAAGCGCGCCGGCCGCCTGCGCGGCATCGGCATTGCGACTTATGTCGAGGCCTGCGGCAACAACGGTCCGGAAACGGCGAATGTGCGGCTCGATCGCGACGGCGGCGTCACCGTGCTGATCGGCTCGCAGTCGACCGGCCAAGGCCACGCCACCTCTTATGCGCAACTCGTGGCCGAGCGGCTCGATCTGCCGCCGGAGCGCGTGCGCATGGTGCAGGGCGATACCGATCAGATCGCGACCGGCGCCGGCACCGGCGGCTCGAGCTCTATCCCTGTAGGCGGCGTAGCGGTCGACCGCGCCGGCAAGATGCTGGCCGAGCAACTCAAGCAGCTCGCCGCCGACGCGCTCGAGGCCGCAGCCACCGACATGGAAATCGCCGGCGGCACGGTACGCGTCGCCGGCACCGACCGTGCGATTTCTTTCGTCGATCTCGCCGCGCATCCGCTGGCTAAACCGGAAACGTTGCGCGCATCGAACGAGTTTGCCGTCGAGCCGCCGACATTTCCGAACGGCACGCATATCGCGGAAGTCGAGATCGATCCCGACACCGGCGCGACGGCGATCCTCAACTACGTCGTGGTCGACGATTTCGGCGCCAGCCTCAATCCGCGGCTGCTCGCCGGCCAGGTGCACGGCGGCGCCGTGCAGGGCATCGGACAGGCGCTGATGGAAGACACCGTCTACGATTCCGCGTCTGGGCAATTGCTCAGCGCGAGTTTCATGGATTACGCGATGCCGCGTGCGCTCGACGCGCCGGATTTCGTGTTCGAAACGCGCAACGTGCCGTGCAAGACCAACCCGCTCGGCGTCAAAGGTGTGGGCGAGGCGGGCGCCATCGGCTCCTGCCCGGCGCTGATCAATGCCATCCTCGACGCGCTCTGGCGCAGCCATGGCATCCGCGCCATCGACATGCCGGCAACCCCGCAACGGATCTGGGCGGCGATCGAGCAAGCCAAAAAAGTAAAGTCGGTTTAGTGACTTAATCGATCACGCATTTATGATCGTGGCGCCGGCACCGCGCCTGATGCGCCTTGCGTCGCCTCCATCCGCTCCGTTCTGCGCTATTCTTCCTCAAAACGAAACTTGCCGCCGGCTTTCTCGGGACCACCATGGCAGCCGCCGCACGCTTTCGCCAAGTTTATCCAATCGGCCTTGACCTTCTCCACGTCGCCACTCTTGGCGGCTTCGCCTATCGCTTTTGTCGCGTCAATCAACGCCGTCAGGGTGACTTCGAATTCTGCCCGCTCTGTCCATATCTCCGGCTTTGCGCGCGACTTTGGCACGGCATTGCGGCCGGTTCCGGCCGGAAAGAGCTGCACCACTTTTTTCAGGTGTTCGCTCGCCTGCGCCGCCTTGGTTGCGACAAGGGCCAAATCCGGATTGCCGGAACGTATCGTGAGCGCCATGGCTTTGTAAAAATCGGGCCACATCTTCTCCATGGCATCCTGCCGTTCCTTGACAATCTGGGCACGCGTGGTTTGCGCGAAGGAGATTTGACCGGCGGACACGAGCAGGGTGACCGCGAGTGTGGCGGCTGCAACAATGCGAAACATTTAACAATCTCTAAGTGGAATTGGGTGGGAAAGCGTAACCGGTGCTTCAGCGATATCTATAACATCCGACTATGCGCTTTATTCGCGGCAAATTTTTGGTCGCAAGATCGCTACTGGGAGACCCGTGCGCCGTTATTCCGACCGTCGGCAAGACCGACGACTATTGCCACAAGGAATACCGCCTCTCCAAGCAGTAGCCCGCGTTGCGCGCGGCGCTGGCGCGATGGCATCGCGTCGGCGTTTTGATTCAGCTATGACAGACAGCCTGCGTGCCCGGGGGGAGCGATGATTCGGAGGCTGAGCTTGCTGGCGGCGATTGCCGCCGTCCTCGCGGCTGCTGCGTTCTGGTTGTCGACCCGCGCCGCCACCGTTCCGGCGAGCGCACTCGCCGCGCATACCGTCGATCTCGCCAACGGCAGGGAGATGTTCTACGCCGGCGGCTGCGCGTCCTGTCACGCGGTGCCGCACCAACCGGATACGAGCAGGCTCGGCGGCGGGTTGGCGCTGCGTTCCGCCTTCGGCACCTTCTACATTCCCAATATTTCATCCGACCGGAAAGACGGCATCGGCGCCTGGAGCGACGCGCAATTCGTCACCGCCATGACCAAGGGTACTTCGCCCGAGGGCGAGCATCTCTATCCGGCCTTTCCCTATACGTCGTACAGCCACATGACCTTCGACGATTTGCGCGATCTGTTCGCTTTTCTCAAGACGCTGCCGGGCGTGCCTGGGCGCGTGCGCGATCACGATCTGGGGTTCCCGTTCAACATCCGGCGCATGCTCGGCCTCTGGAAGTTCATGTTTCTCGACGGCAAGCCGTTCGCGCCGGACGCTTCGCAATCGGCGCAGTGGAACCGCGGCGCCTATCTGGTCAACGGCGCCGGCCATTGCGCGGAATGTCACTCGCCGCGCAACGCGCTCGGCGGCGTGATCGCGAACCTGCGCTTCACCGGCGGGCCGAGCCCCGACGGCCAGGGCGGCGTTCCCAACATTACCCAATACAAGCTCAAGAACTGGACGGCCGCCGATATCGCCGGCACCCTGTCCGACGGCATGACGCCCGACGCCGACTTGGTTGGCGGCAACATGATCGAAGTGGTGCGCAATATTTCGCAGCTTACCGCCGCCGACCGCATGGCGATCGCGGTCTATATCAAGTGGCTGCCGGCGGTCGAAGGGCGCGCGCCGCCACCGAAAATGCCGCAATGAGCCGGCGTGCAGGGCTGCACTTGACGAGGCGATATTGGCGTTGGCTGCTATAAGCGATCCCGATGAATCCACTCAAAGCCATCGGTTTCAAGCTGATCTCCGCGCTGCTGTTCGCCGCACTGTCGGCGCTGGTGCGCCAGTTGAGTCACATGACGCCGGTCGGGCAATTGGTGTTTTTCCGCTCCGCCTGCGCGATTCCGCCGGTGCTGTTGATTTATGCCTTGCGCGGCGAACTGGCGAGCGCGGTTTACACCCGCCGTCCGCTCGGCCAACTCGGCCGCGGCGCGCTCAGTGTCGGCGCCATGTTCGGCAATTTCTCTGCGCTTTTGCGGCTGCCACTGGCGGATGCCACCGCGATTTCCTTTGCCTCGCCGCTGATCACCGTGGCGCTCGCCGCCGTCATTCTGAAAGAGCGCGTGCGCGTCTACCGCTGGTCGGCGGTGCTGGTCGGCTTTGCCGGCGTGATCGTGATGCTGATCCCACATTTCGACGTCGGTCACTATGCGACAGCCGGTGCTGCGAGTGCTGCGACAATCGGCTCATTGTTCGCGCTGTTCGCCGCTTTCTGCAATGCCGGCACGGTGATCCAGACAAGGCGGCTGACGCAAAGCGAGACCACGTCATCGATCGTGTTTTATTTTTCACTTGTGACCGCCCTTGCCGGCGCGGTGACGCTGCCGTTCGCCTGGCACACGCCTACCGGATCGGAGCTGGTCGCGTTGATCTCGCTCGGTGTGCTCGGCGGCATCGCCCATATTTTTCTAACCGAGAGCTACCGCTTTGCCGCCGCCTCGGTGGTGGCGCCGTTCGACTATACCGCGATGCTGTGGGCGCTCGTGCTCGGTTACTGGCTGTTCGGCGAATTGCCCAGTGCGCTGGTCTATGCCGGCGCCACCATCGTTGCCGGCGCCGGGCTGTTCGTTATCTGGCGCGAGCGCCAACTCGGCCTCAAGCGCGCGCGCGAGGCAGAAGGGCCGCGCCGGCCGGAGATTTAGCGCTATTTCGTGCAGTAATCGGAGGCGACCGGCGCATAGTTACCGGACGGATTGCGGTAATAGCAGTTGCCGCGCCACCAGAAATATTCGTGACGCGCGACTGGAAAATCGGCCTGGTACGTGAGGATGGTCGCCTTGCGCTCGGCTTCCGCTGGATTGACCGGTACTCCGCCCGGCGGTGGGGCGCCGGCTGCCGGTTGCTGCGCCAGCGCGGATAGAGATGGTGCGGCGAAAATCGCCGCCAACGAGACGATCGCCATCGCGCGCGTGGATTTCCTCATGGCCGACACCCCTATGACGCCGTAAAATTGCCAGCGCTTGCGTGCACGCTTCTTCACCGGGCTCGCCGCGATGCCGCCCCGCAAGCCTGGGCAAATAATAGGCGGTTTCTGTATTGGCGGGAAGCCCGGTGCGGCGCCGCCCTGACCGTCAGCGCTGGCTCAAGCGAGTTCGCGTACGAATTTGACGCATACCCCGCGCGGGCGGTGGCGTCTCGTCAGCCGCAAAATCCGCCTTAGCGGGCGATAATGAGATGGCAGCTTACATCTCGTCTTCGATCAAGATCGAATTCAGCGTGTTGTGGACCTTGAGGTGGTTGGTGCCGTATTCGATATGTCCCAAATTACGAAACTTGTTCATGAATTCGTTGATGCGCGAGCGTGTGGTGCCGACCATCCTTGCGATCATATCTTGATTGGCCAGGACGCCGACCAAGTCGGGGTCGGCTTCTTTTTCGGATGGCATGAGCCGCAACAGGAGTCTTGCCAGCCGCTTCTCACTTGAAAGAAGCATTTGATCGACCAATGCGGCCTTTAATTGCTTGTTTCTTTCCATGAGGAATGCGGCGAAGCATCTTGTGAAATCCATGTCATGCTGGAAGGTGTCGAGCACGTCATTGGTACGGAATGCCGCGACCGTGCAGTTGGTCGCGGCGGTCACCGTGGCGCTTCTGACCCTCTGCGCGTCGATGCAGTCCTCGCCAAAAAAATGTTCCGACTGGAGAACCGCAATGAGGGCTTCCTTGCCGGCGGCAGAACCGATGATGACGAGCGCCCTGCCGCTAAGAATATAAAAAAGTTCGTCCGCCCGATCACCTTGCGTGAAAACACGTTCTTGCGGCTGGTATTTCCTGACGATGCCGCCACGCTTGGCAATGAATTCCGCGGTAACCGGCCGAAATGTATTTCGCAGCATGCGGCAGAAGACTCCTAATAACTGTACCCCGTGGGACAAGCCAATCGGCTCGAAAAAGGCAGCGGTCGGGGACAGCCCATCATGCAATTCGACGCTGGCTATTGCGGGTTTGCATCCCGCATAATGATTCTTTATTGACGAATTTAGGACGTACAGGTCGAGCTATGTCAATCGACGAAGAGTGGCGCAGGCATGATGCGGCCAAGCGCCGCAAGAGCGTTTGTCGAGAACGAGATTTCATCGATGGTAGGGTCGCACCATTATTTTCATGAGTGGTAACACCGCACCGTTCGCACTGGTGCTTTAGTCCGTGGACGCGGTTGGATTGAATTATGCCGGCGCATTCCAATGGCGTGAGACCGCGCGGCTGCGGTTTCGACGAAGAAGACTTGTGCTGCCCGATTGCAATTAGCGCTACGCGGGGATTCCGTCAGCGGCAATGCGCGCCCACTGGCGCGGCTTGAGCGGACACGGGAAGTATTTTCCGCCACCGATTTTAAATCACGAGCCGAAGCCTAGGCCATGAACGCCTTGAAGGTGATGATGGTGTGCGTGTCCTTGATGCCGGGAATGCACTGCACCTTCTCGTTGACGAAGTGGCCGATATCGGTCCCGGCATCGACATAGAATTTCACCAGCAGGTCGTAATCGCCGGCGGTCGAATAGATTTCGGAGGCGATCTCGGCTTCGGCCAGCGCGTTGGCCACCTGATAGGATTTGCCGAGCTCGCATTTGATCTGGACGAAGAAAGGGGTCATTGCGCGCCTCCGATTTGCCAGCAATGCAGCAAAAACACAGCCCGCTTGCAAGGCGCCTTTGTCCGGCAGGCTTGCCTTGTCTAGCCGCGCGGACTAGTTAGTTATCAGCAATCTCGTGGGGTGTCTGGCGATTGCCGGACTGAGAGGCCGATTCAAAGCCAACCCAACGAACCTGATCCGGGTCATGCCGGCGGAGGGAGATGAGATGCAGCATTCTCAGGCAGCAACGCGCGACGGCGTGGCGTGCAAAGACTTGCCGCAGTTCGCGGCGACGCTGCTCGATCGCCTGCGCGCGCGCCGTCCGCGCGTGCACTGCATCACCAACGACGTCGCGCAGAATTTCACCGCCAATATGCTGCTTGCCGCCGGCTGTCTGCCCTCGATGACGCTATCGGTAGAGGAGATCGGCCCGTTTGTCGCCAGTGCTGACGCACTGTTGGTCAATCTCGGCACCTTGGATCGCGAGCGCCGCGAGGCCACCGCGATGGCGGTGGAGACTGCGACCAAGGCAAATGTGCCCTGGGTGCTCGATCCGGTGTTCATCGACCGCAGCAGCCCGCGCGCCGCCTTCGCTCGCGCGCTGGTCGCGAGCGGGCCGAAAGCGGTGCGCCTAAACCACGCTGAATTCTCGACGCTGGCGGCGAGCGAGCCGACGCGCGAAGCGTTTGTCGCTTATGCGCGCGACAAGAAGACGGTCATTGCCTTGTCCGGCGTGACCGACTGGGTCGGCGACGGCGAACGGCTTGCATCGATTGCCAACGGCCATGCGTTGATGGGCAAGGTCACCGCCTTGGGCTGCGCCGCATCGGCGCTGGTCGCCGCCTGTCTTGCCGTCGAGCCGGACGCCTGGCGCGCGGCCGCGTGCGCGCTGACGATGATCGGCGTCGCCGGCGAATTGGCGGCGGTGCACGCAGCAGGTCCCGGCAGCTTTGCCGTCGCCATCATCGACGCGCTGCATAATCTCGATGAGCCGACCCTCATCGCCCGCGCAAAGGTGACCTGATGGACGTTGATCTCCGGCTTTACGCGCTCGTCGATCCCGCTGTTGCCGGCGGCCGCACGCTTGCCGATCTTGTCGCGCGCGTTGCCGGGTGCGCAACGTTAGTGCAATTGCGCGACAAGCATTCTTCCACCCGCGCCATGGTGGAGCAAGCGCGCGCGCTGCGCGACGTGCTGGAGCCGGCCGGCGTGCCGCTGCTGGTCAACGATCGCGTCGACGTGGCGCTCGCCGCCGAAGCCGACGGCGTGCATATCGGCCAGGACGACATGGCGCCGGCCGACGCGCGGCTGCTGCTCGGGCGCACGGCCATTATCGGGCTGAGCCTGAGCACTGTCGAACAGGCGCGAGCCGCTCCGCTCGACTTGCTCGATTATGTCGGCATCGGGGCGGTCTTCGCTACCGGCTCGAAGGACGATGCCAGCGCGCCGATCGGCGTCGCCGGCTTGCGTGAGATCGTGCAGGCCGTGCGCGCGCGCAAAGCCCGGTTTCCGATCTGCGGCATCTCCGGCATCAATGCCGGCAACGCCGCCGAGGTGGTCGCGGCCGGTGCCGATGGCGTGGCGGTAATCTCGGCGCTGTCGCTGGCGCCCGATCCGGCGCTGGCCGCGCAAGATCTGCGCGCGGTGGTGGACGCCGCGCTCAAACGGCGAGGCCAAACTTGACGGAACAAGCCATGACCGCGATCGCCGTCAGCATTGCCGGCTCGGATTCGGGCGGCGGCGCCGGCATGCAAGCCGATTTGAAAACCTTCGCCGCGCTCGGTGTTTATGGCGCCTGCGTCGTCACCGCGCTGACCGCGCAGAATACGCAAGCCGTGAGCGCCATCCTCGATGTGCCCGCCGATTTCATCGCCGCGCAGATCGACGCGGTCTTTGCCGATCTCGACGTCGGCGCGGTGAAGATCGGCATGCTGTCGCGCGCGGCCAGCATCGAAGCGGTGGCGCGCGGTCTCGTCCGCCACAAGGCGAAAAACATCGTGCTCGACCCAGTGATGGTCGCCTCGTCCGGCGACCAACTGCTGGCGCCCGACGCGGTAGGTGCCTTGCGCCGTCTGCTGATCCCGCGCGCGCTGGTGGTGACGCCCAACCTGCCAGAGGTGGCCGCGCTCACCGGCGCGTCGGTCGCGCGCAACGAAGCGGAAATGGAAGTGCAGGCGCGCGAATTGCTGGCGCTGGGCGCGCGTTGTGTCCTGATCAAGGGCGGTCATGGCGAGGGCGATGAGAGCGTCGATCTGCTGATCGGGCAGGGCGAGGTCGTCCGCCTCGCGGCCAAGCGCATCGCCACCCAAAATACCCACGGCACCGGCTGCACGCTGTCGTCGGCCATCGCCGCCGGCCTTGCCAAGGGCCGCGATCTCATCACTGCGACGCAGGAAGCCAAGACTTACGTCACCGCGGCCATCGCTGCCGCCGATCGCTTGCACGTCGGTCACGGCCATGGACCGCTGCAGCACTTTTACGCACAAGGGAGCAAGCCATGACCACACGGCGCAAATTCGTCACCGGCGCGGGCGTGAGCATTGCCGGAGCGATCGCCGCACCGCAAGTTGCCCGCGCGCAGACCGTCAAATGGCGCATGGTCACCTCGTGGCCGAAGCGCCTGCCGGGACCGGGCATGTCGGCCGAACGCGTCGCGAGCCGTGTGCGCACGCTGTCGGGCGGGCGCATCGACATCACCGTCTATGCAGCGGGCGAGGTAGTGCCGGCCTTCGAGGTGCTGGGCGCGGTCGGCAACGGCGTCGCCGACATCGGCCATACCGCGTCGTTCTATTGGCAGGGCAAAATGCCGGCGGCGGCATTCTTTACCACCGTGCCGTTCGGCTTGACGCCGGCCGAACACGTCGCCTGGATCGAGGCCGGCGGCGGCCAGGCGCTGTGGGACGAACTTTATGCGCCGTTCGGAGTGAAGCCGTTCATGGCCGGCAATACCGGCGTCTGCATGGGCGGCTGGTTTCGCCGCGAATTCAAAAGCCTCGCCGATCTGCGTGGCCTGAAGCTGCGCTCGCTCGGCCTCGGCGGCGAAGTCTACCGCCGGCTCGGCGCCACGCCGCAAACGACGCCGCCGGCGGAAATCCTCAGCAGCCTGCAATCGGGCGTGATCGACGGCGCCGAATTCGTCGGGCCCGGCACCGACATCGCGCTCGGGCTCTATCGGGTGGCGCCGTTCTATTACTACCCCGGCTTCAACAAGCCGAACGGCACCGGTGAATGCATCGTCGCGTTGAAGTCGTGGGCCGCGCTTGCCCCCGAGCTCAAGGCGATGGTCGCGCACGCCTGCGCCGCGGAAGCCAATTTCGCGCTGGCCGAGATGGAACGGCTCAACGCCGAGGCGCTCAAGGTGCTCACGGCCGAGCATAACGTCACGCTCGCGGCGTTCCCCGTCGAGCTGGTCGCCGCCGCGCGCAAGGAAGCGACCGATGTGCTCGGCGAACTGGCCGTCCGCAGTGCGATCGCCGGCAAGGTGCATGCCTCCTATGCCGCGTTCCGCGCGCGCTCGGCGCCGTGGTCGCGCATCTCGATCGAGGCGGTATTGCGCGCGCGCGGCGCCTAGCGACCCCCACAAAGCCTGCTATTTGCTGGCTTTTATGGTTAACCGCCCATTAATGATTCGCGGGGCTTGTTAGCACCCGGACGCATTCGTGCGGATGCGCGTGCGCGCGTCCACGCGAGCCATTCCTGTAATTCTCATGTGAGCAGTCAAAGGGCCGATAAATATGAAAAGCAAACTAATCCGAACCGGCATCGCTGGCGCCGCTTTGTTGGCCGCGCCGATGGCTGCGCCGGCGGCGGAATTGTCATTGCCGTCGAAAGCGCCGTCTTATTCCACGTCGACCTATTCCGCGCCGGTGGATACCGGCCCCAGCTATTTTCCGACCAAGGCGCCGCTCTATTCAGCGCCGGGCATGAGCTGGACCGGGTTTTATATCGGCCTCAATGCCGGCTACGGCTTCGGCAAATCGAATTGGGACGATCCGGCGCTCAGCCTGAGCCCGAAGGGTCCGCTCTATGGCGGCACCATCGGCTATAATCTGCAAACCGGCACTTGGCTGTGGGGCGCCGAAGGCGACTTCGACCTTTCGAACATCAAGGGCTCGGCCGACTGCGGGGATGGTTTCACCTGCGAGACTAAGAACACCTGGCTTACCACCGCGCGCGCGCGTCTCGGCTATGCCGGCTGGGACAACTGGCTGCCCTACATCACCGGCGGCGTCGCCATGGGCAACATCAAGGCCAGCAATTCGGGGCTCAGCTCGGCCGACAAGACCAAATTCGGCTGGACCGCGGGCCTTGGTCTCGAATACGGATTCTGGAGCAACTGGTCGGTCAAGGCCGAATATCTCTACGTCGACCTCGGCACGTTCGACTGCGGCATCGCCTGCGGCGCGACGACCGACAATGTCAGCTTCAAAGCCAATGTCGCGCGCGCCGGCGTCAACTACCGCTTCTGACGTTCGGTTTCGATCGGCCGCTTCGTGAAGCCTCGGGCCCGCGCCCGGGGCTTTTTCGCGTCGTTTGATGCCTGCGCCCCGCAATGAAGCGGAAATCGCGGCGTTAACCGGACATTAGCCATGATCGCCTAACGTGGTTAACGGGCATGCGGATATCGGCCGTAGCCGGTGTCGCATGCTGACGTGAATGCAGCGGGCCGTAGTGGTTCCCACAATTCTCCTGAAGGGGCAGTGTCATGAATTCCAAACTGATCCGCACCGGTATCGCGGCCGGCGCAATCCTTGCGTCACCGCTGGCGGTCCATGCTGCGGATCTTCGGGCGCCGAGCTACAAGGCGCCCGCCTATGTCGCACCGCTATCCATGTCATGGAACGGATTCTATGGCGGCTTGGTTGCCGGCTATGGATTCGGCAATAGCGATGCCACTCTCGCATCGACCAGCGTCTCGTTTGATGGCCCCTTCGGCGCTGGCGACGTGCCAGGCTCGGCCTCGCTGAATACGAAGGGCTTCATCGGCGGCTTGGAGCTCGGCTACAACTACCAGCTCGGATCGTGGCTTGCCGGTATCGAAGCCGACGTCAATTATTCCGCCATCAAGGGCAGCGACACGATCGACGCAGGGCCGGTCGGGCCCTATGCGGCCTCGACAACGACGGTCGAGCACAAGATGGATTGGTTCGGCACTGCGCGCGTTCGCTTCGGTTACATTCCGTGGGAACCGCTGCTGATCTATGCCACCGGCGGTCTCGCTGTCGGCCATGTCAAGGACACGGCTGAGATCGCATTCCCGTCGCTCGTGCAAGACTATTCCGGCAGTTCCTCCAAGACCAAATTCGGCTGGACGGCGGGCGCCGGCGTCGAATGGGCCTTCCTTGGAAGCTGGACGGTGAAAGCCGAATATCTCTATTACGATCTCGGCGACAATACCGTGGACATCGCCGTCGTGACCGGGCCGGTGGCGACCGCCTCCGCCACGTTCCCGGCCAAAGGCAGTATTGGGCGGCTCGGCGTGAACTACCGCTTCTGACGCCTGCGCCAAAGCGACCGAACGAGAGAGCCCCGGGCTTACCGCCCGGGGTTTTTCTTGATCTGTGCGCCCGATCCCAGCGATCTGCCGCGACCCCGGTTGAAGAGAGCCGCCGTCTTTGCTAGCGGCTAGGCGGCAATTGCGAAATTCACCGGCCAATGTGGAAAAGGTAGCGCCTAGACCATGCGTATCGCAGCCGTGCACGGCCCCAAGGGCAAGATTTTCGGCGCCGTCGAGGAAGATAGTTTCCGCCCATTTCTGGTCGGCGGCGCCTCGCTGCGCGATCTACGCCATGTCATCAAGCTGATCGGCGAGGGCAGCTCGGCGCCGGAATACGGCGAGCCGGTTGCGCTTTCCCGCGCCAAGCTCGCCGCGCCGGTCGGCCCGCTCTCAAAAAACGTCATCTGCGTCGGCAAGAACTATTACGACCACGCCCGCGAATTCGCGCAGAGTGGCGTCGACCAGTCGGGCGACAAGCAGGACGTGCCGGCCGATCCGGTGATCTTCACCAAGTCGCCGTCCGCGCTCGCCGATCCGGGGCAGAAGATCTCGGCGTCCTTGGACCCGACCCGCACGGTCGACTACGAAGGTGAATTCGGCGTCGTGATCGGCAAGCGCTGCAAGAATGTCAGCCGCGCCGACGCGCTCGATGTCGTCTTCGGCTACACCGTCGTCAATGACGTCACCGCCCGCGCGGTGCAGCAGCGCCACAAGCAATGGTTCCTCGGCAAGAGCCTGGACGGGTTCTGCCCGGTCGGGCCCTGGCTGGTGACGCGCGACGAATTTGGCGTACCGGCCGAGCAGGAGCTCGCCACTTTCGTGAACGACGAACGCCGCCAGTTCGCCAAGCTGCGCGACATGATTTTCGACGTGCCGACCTTCATCGAAACGGTTACCGCCTATGTCACGCTGGAACCCGGCGACCTGCTGGCGACCGGTACGCCGGCCGGCGTCGGCATCGGTTTTGATCCGCCGCGCTATCTTCAACCCGGAGATGTGGTTCGCGTTTCGATTTCGGGCATCGGCGAGCTCACTAACCCGGTAGTCTGAGGCGCCGCGACCCTTTATAAAGGTCCTGGCAAACAAGGATTTTTGGCCGGACCTTGCGAAATATCAATGTTATCGGCAGCAAAAGCGGTCTTGTCGGCTTAATCGCCCGGTCCGGCTGGCCGGAATAAACGCGCCCAATATCATCACCCCACGACGGTTATGCGAGAGGAGTAACGGATGGCAAATCCCACACCATGGAAAACCAACGACTGGTTCGTCAGCGAATGGAATTACGCGCCTGAAGTCACCAAGGACTTCAAGTTCGCCAAGAACATCAAGATCCACGACGTCACCTTGCGCGACGGCGAGCAGCAGACCGGCGTCATCCTTTCCAAGGATGAAAAAATCCGCATCGCCGAAGGCCTGGCGGAAGCCGGCGTACACCGCATCGAAGCCGGCATGCCGATCGTGTCGCCGTCCGACAACGAGGCGATCAAGGAAATTGTCAAGCGCAAATTAGGGCCCCAGATCTTCTCCTTCGCGCGCTGTATGAAGGAAGACGTCAAGCGCGCGGTCGATACCGGCGTCAACGGCATCGTGATGGAGATCCCGTCCTCCAAGCACATGCTCGAGCTCGCCTATCGCTGGCCGCTGGAAAAGGCCATCGAGACCTCGGTCGAGGCCACCAAGTTCGCGCACGACAACGGCCTCGAAGTGGTGTTCTTCCCGATCGACTTCTCGCGCGCCGAGCTGAAATGGGCCATCGACCTGATCGAAAAGGTCGGCAAAGAAGGCCACATGGATGCGCTGGCGCTGGTCGACACCTTCGGCGTGCTATCGCCGCACGCCATGAAGTACTTCGTCACTGAGGTGCAGAAGCGCATCCCGAAACGGCTGGAAGCGCACTTCCACCAGGACTTCGGCATGGGCGTCGCCAACACCATCATGGCGCTGTCGCTCGGCGTCGAAGTGATGCACACCACCGTGCTCGGCGTTGGCGAACGCTCCGGCAACGCGCCGATGGAAGACGTCGTCATGGCGCTGAAGACCATGTACGGCGTCGACTGCGGCATCGACACCACCAAGCTCACCCCGCTTGCCAACCTGGTGCAGCGCCTGACCGGCGTGGTGGTGCCCACCAACAAGGCGATCGTCGGCTCGGGGCTCTACCAGATCGAGTCCGGCATCATCGCGTCGTGGTTCAAGAACTGCGGCGAGAAGAACGCCACCGAGCTGTTCCCGATCCGCTGGAGCGCGGTCGGCCAGCCGCCGGCGGAAGTGGTGATGGGCAAGGGCTCCGGCATCGACTCGGTCAACATGTGGCTGGCCGACGTCGGCATGCAGGTGTCGGAAGAGGACGCCATGAAGGTGCTGCAGGCGACCAAGGCCTATTCGCTGAAGAACAAGAAGATGCTCAGCAAGGCTGAGTTCCGTGATCTCGCCCGCAACGTGCTGGGCCGCACGCAGCAGCAGGCGGCGGAGTAAGCGGTCGGCAACGCGCCGAGCAAGCACATAGACGAAAAGGCCCCGGGCGCTGAGCCCGGGGCTTTTTTACTGGTCTTCCACGTCATCTTGCCAATTCGCGGCGCGCCGATGTGGGGTGCGAGACGACCGCTACCAGCCGTGCGGTTCGCTGTCGAACAAACCGAGCGTTTCGAGCGTGGACTTGATTTGTCTTTTTCCTTCGGCGCTCAGCGGCCGGTTCGGCAGTCGCGGCGCGCCGACCGGACGACCCATGATGTCCCACATGGCCTTGGTCGGCGCCGGGTATTCCACCTTGGCGATCTGATAGAGCTCGGAAAATTTGTATTGCAGGTCGAGCGCGTGCTTCAGGTCGCCGCTGGTCGTCGCGTCATAAAGTGCTTTGACGAAGCGCGGCGCGATTCCACCGAACACCGACATGCAGGCGGTGCCGCCGAGCGTCACGCAGGGAACCATCCATTCGGTGCCGACGAACAGACCGAAATCCGGACGGATCGATTTCGCCGCGCGTCCGAGCTCAAGATATTTTTCCCAATTGTGACTGGCCTCTTTGAGCCCGATGAATTTGGGAAACCGCTGCATCAATTTGACGAGCGTGGCCGGCGCGATGCCGACGCCGTCCATGATGGTGGGCGAATTATAGGCGATGAAGGGCAGATCGGTCGCCGATATGATGGCCGCGAAATGCTCGTAGAGCGCTTCCTGCGACGGCTTCCAATAATAGGGCGCGATGGCAAGCACGCAGTCGGCGCCGATCTGCTCGGCGTGGCGGGCAAGCTCCACCGCCTGGTCGGTGCCCGGCGTGCTGACATGGACGATGACCGGCACGCGGCCAGCATTGATCTCGACTGCGGCTTTGGCGGTGAGCTTGCGCTCATCGAGCGTCAGGTTGAGGGATTCGGCGAGATGCAGATTGATGCAGAGCGAGGTCGCATTGTGACGAAGCAGAAATTCGATCACGCGGCCGAAGGTACCGAGGTCAACTTTATTGTCGGACGTGAAGGGCGTGACCGGAACGTCGATGATGCCGTGCGGAACGGCCGGCATTGGCTTGCGTTGAGACATCGTTCCGGTTCCTGCTGGCATCCCGCAAGGGCAGAGGGAAAGCGCGATCGCGGCGCGGCAAGTCTTACATCTTGAACGGCACCACCCTCTGCGTCTGCACGCCAAGGCCCTCGATGCCGAGTTCGACCACGTCGCCGGCTTTCAGATAAACCGGCGCCGGCTTCATGCCGAAGGCGACGCCCGGCGGCGTGCCGGTGGCGATCACGTCGCCCGGCTCGAGCACAAACAATTGCGAGCAGTACCAGACCAAATGCGCGACGTTGAACACCATGGTCTTGGTGTTGCCGCGCTGGCGTTTCGCGCCGTTGACGTTGGTCCACATGGGGAGGTTCTGCGGGTTCCTGATCTCGTCCTTGCTGACGAACCAGGGCCCGAGCGGCCCGAAGGTCTCGGCGCCCTTGCCCTTGCAGATGGTCTGTCCGTGCTCCATCTGGAACGCGCGCTCCGACACGTCGTTGGCCAGGCAATAGCCGGCAACCGCGTCCATCGCCTTGTCCTTCGAAAGGTAGCGCGCGCGTTTGCCGATCACGATGGCCAGTTCGCACTCGTAATCGAGTTTGCTCGAGCCTTTCGGGATCATGGTATTGTCGTTCGGCCCGCAGATGCAGGACGGCGCCTTGTTGAACACCACCGGCTCGCTCGGCACCGGCACGCCGGATTCGGCCGCGTGGTCGGCATAGTTGAGGCCGATGGCGATGTAATTACGCACCTGGCCGACGCATGCGCCAAGCCGCGGCTTGCCGGCGACCACTTTTAGCCGCTTGAGATTGGCCTTCCTGATCTTGGCGAGGCCGCCGGAAGCCAGCATGGCGCCGTCGATATCCGGCACCACGCGCGACAGGTCGCGAATCTTGCCGTCGGCGTCGATGATGCCGGGCTTCTCGCGGCCGGGCGCGCCATAGCGGACGAGCTTCATTACGGGTTCTCCCTGGAACGTTTGTTTTTGGATTGGCTCAAGCGGCAGGTTGCCGCCGATCATGCGATGGCGGAGGGGGAGGGGGCAACCCTGTCTTATCGCTGCTGGCGTTTCGCTGCGGACGATGGCGGCGGGCTTGCGCGCATGTTCGCCCAGGGATCGGCAGGTTTGTTCGTGTTCTGATCGGGAATCTTCTTCAGGCTCTCTTTGTAGGCATCCTCGCGCGCCTTCTGCTTTTCTGCCTCTTCCGACGTTAACGGCTGCTTTCCCGTGCTTGGCACCAAGTTAATGCCCGGCATTTGGGCCGAAGCGGGCCCGATCAAGAAGGCGCCAACCGCCGCCGCTTGGACCAGTCTCCACGCTGTGGTGCGGACGAAATGTTTCATCCCCTAAATATGAGGCGATTTTGGCGGGACCGCCAGGGCCAAGATAAGGCCATATATCCGAACCGGGCCGCTCCTCCTAGGCGGCTCGCGGTTCGGTCTGGATTGATCTTTCTCAATGCGTCGCGGGCCGGCACCCTTATGTGAGAGCGAGCGCCGGAGCGAGAATGACGATGGGCATGACAGATTGGCTGAGAAGCTTCTTGCGAACGGACACTCGTCGCGATCCGCCGAAGGGGCTCGATTTGTGCGAACTCGATTGCAGATTGGACGAGTGCAAGCTTGACGATCCCAAGCAGTGCAGGCGGCGTATTGCCTATTTTGAACAATTGTCGCGCATCACCAACGGACCAGACGGCAGTACGCCTTAAGGTGCGGCCGGCCATAGGACAAAAATCAAATCGGCAGTCCGCCGACGGCCACTTTTCGGGATGGCGCCGGCCCGGACGTTGACGCCCGCGCCGCTTTGAGGGAGCGTAGCGCGGCTTTGTCGCAACTCATTGCAGCAAGGGACGATCACAATGGGTGGCTTGCTCTGGATCTTGCTCATCGGTTTTATGGCCGGCACCGTTGCGCGCTTGATCATGCCTGGCCCGAACACGCCAAAGGGTTTTGTTCTCACTACCGTGCTCGGCGTGGCCGGGGCGCTGCTGGCAACGTATGTCGGCAACACCACCGGCTGGTATCGTCCACATCAATTTGCCGGATTTGTCGGCGCCGCCGTCGGCGCACTGGTTATTCTGTTTATCTGGCACCGGCTTGTGACGTGGAAGATCATCCCCGATCACGGCGTCTGACCGCGGCCTGAAAAATTGTTATTCTCCCGAACGCGCTGCCGTGCAAGGAACGATCGACCGTGCAGGTGCTGACAACGGTGACTTTCGTCTATGGGATGCGTGAGGACCGCATCCTCGCCGCCATTAATCCCGGCCGTCCCGACGCCTGGTCGTGCTGGCTGACCCGGCGGGTGGTGCTGGCTTTGATCGAAAGCATGACGCAGATTCTCGCCAACACGTCGGCAATCGCGCAGCGCGCGCCGGCCGAGATTCGCAGCGAGGTTGTCGCTTTCGAACGCGACGCCGCCATGGCAAAGACCGCGGAGCGGATGATCCAAACCCCGGCCGATGCGCTCAATGCGAGCGCGACCGCGGCGGAACTCGTTGACCGGCTGTCGATCACCAACCAGGGCGAAAACTTCCGGGTGGAGCTGCACGGCGGCAGCGGCGGCGGTGCGGTGGGGGTGCTGGCGCGAGCCGGGCTGCAGCGCCTATTGCAGATGCTGCAGGATGAGGTGGCCAAATCCAACTGGCTGGCGATGCCGGGCAAGCCGCAGCCCGATCAGGCCGTCGCGGAGCAAGGCCCGAAGCCGATCCGCCATTAGCCCGGCGTGCCACTCGCCAAGCACCGCGGACGCTTACGCGTTATCGCGACGCCGGAGCGGAAATTCTTGCCGCGCCTCGGCATCGTCAAGGGCCGGCGGCGCAACGCTTTCGCCCGCACCCGCGCCGGCATTTTCCTGCGCCCCGCACGCCGGCAACGGCGCGTCCGGCAGCAGCAACTGCCAGAGTCGTTTCAAATCGGCATCGGTGCGGCAGGGACGGTTGGCCATGGTACGATTATGGGCGCAACGGGTGCTCAGCGCCAGCCGTGCGGTGGAACGGCCATTCAGATGCGAGATGCGTGCGCCGGCCGGCGCCGCCAGAATCGATTGCTAGCGCAAGTCCGCCTGGCGCCGCTGCCCGATCGCCAGCACGCCGATGTACAAGAGCAGGCCGCCGGCGACGACCAGCATCCAGTTCTGGCCGGTGAGGCCGAACAACTCGCAATTGCCGGTGAGCCAATTCAGCATGAGGGTCGGGCGCGTCCCGCGTCGCGGTTAATGCGCCATGGTAAGTCGAGCCGGAGATCTTGTTACGTAAATTAGCGGTAAAATGTGCAGGCCTGCGCGGAAAAAACGTGATCTGCCGGCCGCATGGTTACTCAGTGCTAAAGCAAACCCCTGTGTTTCGATATTCAACTTCACGGTTGGCTAAAACGTCGCGGGTAAAATGCGCGCAATGGTCAAACCGTCTGACTTTAGGTCGGCTAGGTCGTGCAGGGGCACGGCGAATGCCGATCAAGACGGAGGATGTCATGGACGAGAGACGCAAAATCCCGCGCCATCGCACGCTGAAAGCGGGCAGCATCACCTTCAACGTTGACGGCGGCGTCGACTGCCGTGTGCGCAATCTGTCGCCCGCCGGCGCTTGCCTGGAAGTGGCAAGCCAGATCGGTATCCCTGACGATTTTGTGCTGAAGGTCGATGTCGATCACGTTAGGGCGCCCTGCCACGTGATCTGGCGCACCGCCACCCGCCTCGGTGTGGCGTTCAACGGCTGAGGCGCGCGCGCCACCGGGTAACTGAATTAAGACGGACGCGCCGCCGTAAAAAGGGGCGCCGCCCGCCGCCGGAAGCACCAATGCCGGCCGGAGGCCGCCGAAGCGCCCAGCGGCATCGCCAAACGTCTGAATTCACGTCTATTTTGAGCCCGCTCGGCTGCCGGCCGGGGCCAGCGCCAGGCTGTGGCGCCGTAGCCACATCCAGCTAATTTTTGTGCAAATTGCCCTTTGTAAGCGGGTATTCGGCGGCCAGCCATTGTCGGCGGCCGACTCCGGCTGCACCATGATAGCGAATGCGCTTGGCTTGGGAATAGCGCAGCACCGAGGGGGGCTGGGGAATGTCGTATCGACTTGTGAAGGCGCTTTTGTTGGCGTGCGGCGGCGCGGGCGCCTTGCTTGCCGTGACGGCCGATGCAAATGCCGGCGGATTTGCGGTGCGCGAGCAGAGCGCATTCGGGCAGGGGGCGTCCTATGCCGGCGTTGCCGCCGGTGGATCGCTGTCATCGATGTTCTGGAATCCGGCGACCATGACGCAGATGCCGGGCCTCCGAAGTGAATCGGTGTTGAGCGGCATATTGCCCTACTCGACCAACTCCCCGACGTCGGCCCCGTTCGGTGTATCCGCCGGCACCGGCAATACGTCCGACTCCGCGCTTGTGCCGGCGAGCTACTATTCCTGGCAATTCAGTCCGGACATGTGGCTCGGCCTGTCGATCAACGCGCCGTTCGGTTTGTCGGTGAACTTCCCAATCGTATGGGCCGGCAGCAATTATGCGGCGGGAAGCACTTACCTGAAGACCTATACCGCGACGCCGAGCTTTGCCTACCGTATCAACGACATGATCAGCGTCGGCGTCGGCGTGCAGGTTCAATATGCCAAGGCCGACCTCAGCCATTGCGTCATCGCGCCCTGCATCGGCGGGGCGCCTCTTGCGGAATTGTCCGGCCACGATTGGGGTTTTGGTTTTACCGCCGGCGTTACCTTGACACCGACGCCGACGACGACCCTCGGCATTGGCTACCGGTCCCGCATCGACCAAAAGATCGAGGGCACGCTCGCACTATCGAATGGTTTATCGTCCCCCGCGAGCACCACGCTCAATTTGCCCGACATCGTCAGCGTCGGGCTACGCCAGCGCTTGACGCCGCAGTGGACCGGGCTCGCCACGGTCGAATGGTCGAACTGGAGTCGGATCGGCACCGCCGCCGTAGCGGCCGGTCCGATATTGTCGACCAAGTTGCCGTTCGAATACAAAGACGGGTGGCTGTTCTCGATCGGCGCCGAATATATGTGGAATGAACAACTGACGTTGCGCGGCGGCGTTGGCTTCGAGAAGTCGCCGATCTCCGACAATGTGCGTATCCCACTGTTGCCCGACAACGACCGCTACTGGCTGTCGGCTGGTGGGACCTATCAATGGTCGCCGAAATTGTCCTTCGACCTCGCTTATTCGCATCTGTTCGTGAAGGACACCCCGATCAATATTTCCGCGGCATCCGGCAATCCGTGGTTCGCAACGAGCGGCATCACCTATACCGGCACCGTCGACGCGCATGTCGACATCATCTCGGTGGCGATGAAATATCGCTGGGACGATCCGGCGCCGCCGCCGGTCAAGCAGGGCTACTTTAAGGCCAAGTAAGCGCGCCAACTTGCATAAACGACAAGGCCGGCGGAAACGCCGGCCTTTTTCATTGCGGGCATTAGAGTCTGATCAGATTGAATTGATCCCGTCCCTCCATTTTTCTTGTGCATGATCTTTTCCGACCTTCCTTCGCCCGTCGAAGCGGGCTTCGCGAAGGCGAGAAACCGGTTCCCGTCCCCGTCCCCGATCGGGGTCGAGGACATGCTTTTCGGGATCATGCACTAAAACGCCCCGTTGAAGGTGCCGCCGTCGATCAGCAGGTTCTGCCCGGTGATATAGCCGGCTTGCGCCGAGCACAGAAACGCGCAGGCGGCGCCGAACTCGGCCGGGTCGCCGAAACGCCGCGCCGGGATGGTGCCCTTGCGGGCTTTGGCGGCTTCCTCGACGCTGACGCCCTTCTGCTCGGCGGTTTTACTCAAGACGCCGCGCAACCGGTCAGTGTCGAAGGCGCCGGGCAAGATATTGTTGATGGTGACGTTGTCGCCGACGACCGTGCGCGCCACACCGGCGAGGAAGGCGGTCAAGCCGGCGCGCGCGCCCGACGACAGATCGAGGCCGGCGAGCGGCATCTTCACCGAGCCCGACGTGATGTTGACGATGCGGCCGAACTTGCGCTGGCTCATCGGATCGATCACCTTCTGGATCAGCTCGATCGCCACGATCATGTTGGCGATCACGCCGTCGATCATCTGCGTGCGCGTGAGTTCGCGGAAGTCGCGCGGCGGCGGCCCGCCATTGTTGTTGATCAGGATATCGGGGGCGGGGCAGGCGGCGAGCAGCGTCTTCTGTCCCTCCGGTGTGGCGACGTCGGCGGCGACCGCGGTGACCTTGCCGCCGGTCGCCTTGGCGATCTCGGCGGCTGCCGCTTCGAGCGTGCCGGCGCTGCGGCCATTCATCACCACCTCGCAGCCGGCCTCGGCAAGCGCCCGAGCGCAGGCCTTGCCGAGCCCGCGGCTCGACGCGCAAACGATGGCCTTGCGGCCGGCAATTCCGAGATCCATGGGATTTCCTCTTTTGCACGATATGCAGTTTCGCGGCGAGTGTTGGTTCACGGCGGGTCAGGCGTCAACCCTTCTGTCGCCTGACTGTTGCAATCGCTTGCTACCTCGCTGCGAACGATGGCTGCTTGATTCGCAAGGGGGAACCATGGCGCGCGATCCCGACGCCGACGTGATGGAAAAAGCCTATGCCCGCTGGGCGCCGGTCTATGACCTGCTGTGCGGACCGGTATTCGTCAACGGCCGGCGCGCTGCCGCGCGCGCCGCGCGCGAGGTCGGCGGGCGCATTCTGGAGATCGGCGTCGGCACCGGCCTGTCGTTCGACGACTACGACGGCACGACCGAGATCACCGGCATCGATATGTCGGAGCCGATGATCGCGCGCGCGGTTGCGCGCGGCGAGCGGACGCTACCCGTTCGTGAAGGGCCTGGCGGTGATGGATGCGCATAATCTGCGCTATGCCGACGCCAGCTTCGACTGCGTAGTCGGGCAATTTGTCATCACGTTGGTGGAGGATCCCGAGCGCGTGCTGTCGGAATGTGCGCGCGTGCTCAAGCCGGGCGGGCAGATCGTGCTGGTCAATCACCTCTACTCGGAACGGGGGTTCGCCGCCGCCATCGAACGGCTGCTGGCACAGAAAGCGCGCGCGGTCGGCTTGCGCCCCGAGTTCCCGTTCGAGCGGCTGGCGGCCTGGGCCACCAATCACGGCGGCGCCGAGCTGATCGAGCGCCGCAAGGTGCCGCCCTTCGGCGTCTATACGCTGGTGCGCTTCCGTCGCTGCGAAGCGCAAAGCGCCGCCGCCTAGAGGTCGCTAAATGGTTAATATCGTTGTCATAAAACCGAAATACGAATTTGCTATTGGGGTCGCCATGGCCACCAGCAGAAAGTTCGTCGCATCGTGACGCAAGACGCCACGCGACGGTTTCGCGCGCTTTTCATTTCCGACGTGCATCTCGGCACGCGCGGCTGCCAGGCCGGCAAACTGCTCGACTTCCTCCGCCACCACGAAGCCGACATCATTTATCTGGTCGGCGACATCGTCGACGGCTGGGCCCTGCGCTCGTCGTGGTATTGGCCGCAGGCGCACAACGACGTGGTGCAGAAACTCCTGCGCAAGGGCCGAAAAGGCTCGCGCGTGATCTACATTCCGGGCAACCACGACGAATTCCTGCGCGGTTATTACGGCACGCATTTCGGCGGCATCGAGGTGGTGGAAAACACCATCCACGAGGCCGCCGACGGTCGCCGCTATTTGGTCGTGCACGGCGACATCTTCGATCTGGTGGTGACGCAGGCGCGCTGGCTGGCGCTGCTCGGCGACAAGGCTTACGAATTCGCGCTCACCGCCAACCGGCTGTTCAACGCGCTGCGCCGCGTGTTGGGCGCGCCCTATTGGTCGCTATCGAAATGGGCCAAGCTGAAGGTGAAGAACGCGGTGAATTTCATCGGCGCATTCGAGAAGGCGCTCGCCACCGAAGCCAAGCATCATCACGTCGACGGCGTCATCTGCGGTCACATTCATACCGCCGCCATGCATGACGACTTTGGCCTGCGTTATATCAATTGCGGCGACTGGGTGGAAAGCTGCACGGCGGTGGCCGAACGCCACGACGGCACGTTCGAGATCATCACCTGGACGCAAACCGGGCGCGATAGCGAGCAGGTTGCCGACAACGAAGCCGCGCAGGCGCAAGCGGCATGATCCCGAAAAGTGGACACCGGTTTTCGGAAAAGATCATGCGCCAGGAAAAAGCATGAAAATCCTGGTAGCCACCGACGCGTGGCATCCGCAGGTCAATGGCGTGGTGCACACTTTGGGCCACGTCGCGCGCGAGGCGCGCGCGTTTGGCACGGATTTGGAATTCCTGGCGCCGAGCGAATTCTGGACGCTGCCGATGCCGAGCTATCCGGAGATCAGGCTGGCGCTGCCGGGGCCGGGCGATGTCGAACGACGGCTCGACCGTTTGCGGCCGGATGCCATCCATATCGCGACCGAAGGCCCGCTCGGCCATGCCGTGCGCCGCGTCTGTATCAGGCGCGGTCTGCCGTTCACCACCAGCTTCCACACCCGTTTTCCCGATTATCTCGCCGAACGCCTGCCGGTGCCGGAGCGCTGGACGTGCGAGGTGACCTGGGGCTGGCTGCGGCGGTTTCATAGCGCCGGCGCTGCGGTGCTGGCGGCGACGCCGACGCTCGCCGCCGAGCTCACGTCACGCGGCTTTAAAAATGTGAAGCCGTGGCCGCGCGGCGTCGACGCCGAGCTGTTCCGCCCGCGCGAGGGTGCGGCGCTCAATTTGCCGCGGCCGATTTTTCTCACCGTCGGGCGGCTGGCGGTGGAAAAAAATCTTGAGGCGTTCCTCAAGCTCGATCTGCCCGGTACAAAGCTCATCGTCGGCGACGGGCCGGCGCGCGGCGCGCTGGCGAGGGCTTATCCTGACGCGGTGTTCCTGGGCGCGCGCCACGGCGAAACGCTGGCCGAAATCTACGCCGCTGCCGACGTATTCGTGTTCCCGAGCCGCACCGACACTTTCGGCCTGGTGCTGCTGGAGGCGCTGGCGAGCGGGGTGCCGGTGGCCGCCTTTCCGGCCGCAGCGCCGCGCGACGTGATCGGCGAGGCGCCGGTCGGCGCCCTTGACGATGACTTGCGGCGCGCCTGTATGGCAGCGCTGGAATGTTCGCGCGAGGACTGCCGCGATTTCGCGTTGAGCATGACGTGGCAGAAAAGCGCGCGCCTGTTCCTCGAACACGTCACGCAAGCGGCCAGTGCCTGGCGCAGCAGGCCGCGCCGGATTGCCGCTTAATTGCCACCATCATGCACGGGCTTGACCCGCGCATCCACGACGCGGGACGCCAAATCGTAGTCTTACGCAAGGCTGCTGTTGCCGAGCGTCATCGTGGATTGCCGGGTCAAGCCCGGCAATGACAGCGCTTGGGATGTCGCTCTTGCCCCCGTCTGCGCCGCGGCGTTAGCCTTGCCGCATGGGCGCCCTCGAAAAGATCACCCCGACTGCCGCCGATATCGACGCTGCGGCCAAGCGGCTCGCCGGTGTGGCGGTGCGCACCCCGCTGCTCAACGCGCCGGTGCTTGATGAACGCATCGGCACGCGCGTGTTCTTGAAGATCGAGACGCTGCAACGCACCGGTTCGTTCAAATTCCGCGGCGCCTACAACAAGATTTCCTCGGTCCCGCCGGAACGGCGCGCCGCCGGGGTGGTGGCCTATTCGTCCGGCAATCACGCGCAAGGGGTGGCGGCCGCCGCACGCCTGCTCGGCATGCCCGCCACCATTGTGATGCCGTCCGATGCGCCGCGCTTGAAGCGCGAGCGCACCGCCGCGCTCGGCGCCGAGATCGTGCCCTACGATCGCGACACGCAAGACCGCGCGGCGATCGCCAATAAAATCGCCGCCGCGCGCGGTGCCACGCTGGTGCCGCCTTACGATGATCCGCTGATCATCGCCGGGCAAGGCACCATCGGTCGCGAGATCGTCGAGGACCTCGAACGCCTGGGTCTCAAGCCGGAGATTGTGGTGGTCGGCGCCTCGGGCGGCGGTCTGGCCGCGGGCATTTCACTCGGCGTCAAGGCGCGCGTGCCGGCAGCGAAATTCTATACCGTCGAGCCGGAGGGCTTCGACGACACGCTGCGCTCATTTAAGAGTGGGCGGCGCGAGGTCAATGCGCGCATGAGCGGCACCATCTGCGACGCGCTGATGAGCAATACGCCGGGCGAACTGACCTTTCCAATCAATCGCGAATTGATCGGCGCCGGCATGACGGCGAGTGATGCGGAAGTCGTCGCCGCGGTGCGCTATGCGTTCGACGAATTGAAATTGGTGGTGGAGCCGGGCGGCGCAATCGGGCTCGCCGCGCTGCTTGCCGGCAAGCTCGACGTTAAGGGCAAGGTGGTGGTCGGCATTCTTTCTGGCGGCAATGTGGATGCGGAGTTGTTTGCAAAGTTGGTTGCGGGTTAGCGGCACATTGCCGATTACCGTTCATATCCGCGCAAGCGGGTATCCGGTACTAAATCGGTGGTCTTAAGTGCTAGGTCGCCGCTTGCGCGGGGACGAACGCAGGTTAGCTGAACAACGCCAGCCGCTCGTCCTCGCTCAGCGCCATGATGGCGGCGAGCGGGTCAGTAGGCGGTTGCGTCACCGGCTCGACGACGGTTGTTTCGAGCAGAGGCGATGCAAAGCGGGCCGGCGCGGGGACCGGTAATTCCGGCGCATCGGGCGCCGCCGCCGTGGCCAGCTGCGATTGCTCAGGGTCAGCCGGTCTTGCGTCGGCCAGGGCGTCGATGCGGCGCTCCAGCAGGTCGAGCAGTTGCGCGAGCTTTACCGCCTGTGCCGCCGGGCCGGCGCTATCGATTTCGGGACGCATCAGCCTGATGGTAATCAGCAACATGCGCAGGTCGTCGCGCAGCCGCTCGACGGCGGCACCGTCGGCGCGCAGGCGCGCTTCGATGCGCTCGATCGCGGCCAGCAGCATCGCGGTGTCGGCGCTGCGGTTGCGGCGGGCAAATTCGGCGAGCAGCGCGCGCCCGCGCTCGCTTTCCGAAAGCGCCGCGCAAAGCGCCTGGTAATCGTCGCTCGGCGCGTCCGACGGTTGTAGCGCCAGCGCTAATGAGTTATCCGGCATGGGCAATCCGTGACCAGCCGTTTATGAATCAGGGCGCTTGATTCGGCTAGTAAAGACAGGGAAATGTGGCGCCTAAGGCAACTGCAATTCGGATTTGCGCCGCGCCTGGCGGCGCTTTATGCCGGCATTTTCGTCTTGGCAGGCATCCAGATGCCGTTCTTTCCGGTCTGGCTGAAGGCCAAGGGGCTCGACCCCGGCATGATCGGCGTGGTGCTGGCGGCGCCGATTGTCGTGCGCATTTTTGCCATCTCGGTGACCGCGCGCGTGGCCGACCGGCGCGACGCCGTGCGCGCGACCATCATGGTGGCGAGTTGGCTGGGCGTCGCCGGCTATGCGCTGGTGGGACTGGCCGAGGGCGCCTTCGCCATCCTGATCGCCTACGGGCTGACCGCGTTGATGCTCACGCCGGTGATGCCGCTGGCCGAGACCTATGCACTTAAAGGTCTTGCCGCGCGCGGCCGCGCTTATGGGCCGGTGCGGCTGTGGGGGTCGGCGGCCTTTATCCTCGGCACCTTTGTGGCCGGCTTTGCCACCGATACGATTCCCGCGCGTCACCTGATCTGGCTGATCGTCGCGGCGAGCCTCATCAGTGCGCTGGCATCGCTGGCGCTGGCACCGCTGTCGACCGCCGCGCCGCCGGCTGGCGAGCCGCCGGGCGAACGCAAGCATTTGCTGCTCGATCCCGCCTTTGTCGCTGTGTTGGCCGGATCGAGCCTGATCCAGGCCAGCCACGCGGTCTATTACGGCTTCTCGGCGCTGGAATGGCGTAGTGCCGGCCTCGACGGCACGGCGATCGCCGCGCTATGGGCGCTTGGCGTGATCGCGGAAATCGTGCTGTTCGCATACTCCGGACGGCTGCCGCCGTTTTTTCAGCCGGTCATGCTGTTGATGATCGGCGCGGCCGGCGGCGCGCTGCGCTGGGCGGCCATGGCGCTCAATCCACCGGACGTCCTGCTGCCGTTGTTACAGTTGCTGCACGCGGCCTCGTTCGGCGCCACCCATCTCGGCGCGCTTGCCTTTGTCGCACGCTATGCGCCGGCCGGACAGGGCGCGACCGCGCAAGGCTATCTGTCGATTGCGCAGGGGGTGGCGATGGCGGCGGCGACCGGACTATCGGGCTGGCTTTACGGCGCCTTCGGCAGCCACGCTTATGCGGCGATGGCGGTAGCGGCGGTCGCTGGCGGTATATGCGGGCATGTAGCGCAACGAACGCGCCGAATAGCGGTGCGCTGAACGCATGTGCACGCGCCGGGTCGGCCGGTCGCAACTCGCCACGATACCGTTGAGCGCGCGGCCCTGCAGGTAGATCATCCGGCGCGATAATCCGCCATGCCGGCTGATCCAATGGCGGACCGAAACCGGATAAATATTCCACAGCGCCTGCGTCCCCATCGCGCTGGTGACCGGGCGTCCTTCGACATCCGGCATCCAAGCGGCATGGAAGCCAAAGCGCGCGCGCGATGTGGCGCAGATACGGTTGGGCGGGATTATGCCGAGCACCAGCGTGCAGGCCGACAGGCAATTGCCGTCGACTACCACGCGCTGGCCGGTCGAACGCATCATGACGAAGGTTTGCAGGTAATGGCCGATCTGGCCGCCGCGATCTTCGGCGATCCGCATGGTGGCCGACGCCGACGTGACGCTTAACGCCAACATGACGGCACAGAGCAACAGGCCCCGAATACGCATTACCCCGTCCCCGTTATCGTTACCCCGCCTTTGCGGCGGTGCGCGTTAACCTGATTTAACCATGAGTGTAGGCCAGGGGGACGGCTGTTGGAAAGACTTGGTTAACCACGAATAACATCGCAATTCCGGAACATTTGCAGAAGTTCCCTATATGGCACAGCTCAAATGGCCGCTGAGCGATCGCGCTCAGCCCCACAGCGCCGGCGTGGGCGGCAAGACCATGCTGTCGCGATAGGTCAGGCCGTCAGGGCGATCTCGTGCCAGCAACAGCGGCCCGTCGAGATCGACATATTGCGTCCGCTGCGCCAGCAGCATGGCCGGCGCCATCGCCAGCGACGTCGCCACCATGCAGCCGGCCATGATGGCGAAGCCGAGCCGCTCGGCTTCGACCGCCATGGCGAGCGCCTCGGTCAGCCCGCCGGCCTTGTCGAGCTTGATATTGACCGCGTCGTATTTGCCGACCAGTGCCGCTAACGAGGCGCGGTCATGCGCGCTTTCGTCGGCGCAGACCGGCAGCGGCCGCGCGATGCCCGCGAGCGCCTCGTCGCCGCCGTCGGGCAGCGGCTGTTCCACCAGCACCACGCCGGCCTGCGCGCAGGCCGCAAGATTGGCTGCGAGCTCGGCTTCGCGCCAGCCTTCATTGGCATCGACGATCAGCGTCGTCTTGGGCGCTGCGACGCGCACCGCGGCGATGCGCGCGGCATCGCCGCCATAATCATTATTGCCGCCGAGCTTGATCTTGAGCAGCGCGCGGCCGGCGGCCTTGCCGGCGGCCTCGGCCATCGCGGCCGGGGGCCCGAGCGAGATCGTATAGGCAGTGGTGAGCGGGCGCGGGGCGGCCAGCCCGGCCAGCTCATGCACGGGGCGTCGGCTGCGCTTGGCTTCAAGGTCCCAGAAGGCACAGTCGAGCGCATTGCGGGCGGCTCCCGGCGGCATTGCCTGTTGGAGGCCAGCGCGGTCGAGACCGGCGGCGAGTTGCGCCCGCATGGCTTCGATGGCTGCCGTGACGCTCTCGACGCTTTCGCCGTAACGCGCATAGGGCACGCATTCGCCGCGCCCGCGCGCCTTGCCGTCACTCAGTTCGGCGACCACGACGGCGGCTTCGGTTTTCGCGCCGCGGCTGATGGCGAAGGAGCCGGCAATCGGCCAGCGTTCCGGTCGCAATGTGACGGTCAAGGGCAAATTCAAGGAACTGGGGATATCCATCGCAACCGGCTCACGCCTAACCCTCGACAGGTTCGCCGCCTTGGGTCAAGTATGGCCCTCTCGTTTTGCCTTCCCACCGCAGCGGAGGGCAGCGAAATCAGAGGCTTATTTGCATGAGCAACACTTTGCTGGAAGCCACGGCCGAAGGCGATCGGCTCAAGCTCGCCGGTGCCGGCGCATGGATTGCCGAGAACGCCCGCAGCCTGGAAGTGCGCATCGACGCCGAGACCGCGCGCGGCGGAACCATCAGCCACGTCGATATCGATATGGGGCGCGTCGACCGGCTCGATACTTTCGGCGCCTGGCTGCTGGAGCGCCTGACGCGCAGTTTCTCCGCGCGCGGCTGCGACACAAAGGTGACCGGCTTGCGGGCGGACTATAGCGCGCTGATGGACGAGGTGCACGGCCTCAAGACCGAACGGACGGCGCCGCGCCGCACCAACCGGCTGGCCGATGCGGTCGTCTCGGTCGGCGAGACCATCGTCGCGGTCGGCGGCACATTGGTGGCGATCGTCAACATGCTGGGGGCGCTCGGCGCCGCGCTGCTGCGGGTGTTGGCGAGCCCGCGCACGTTCCGCTTCACCTCGATGGTGCACCAGCTCGACAATGTCGGCTGGCGCGCGGTGCCGATCATTTTGCTTATCACGTTTCTGATCGGCTGCATCGTCGCGCAACAAGGCATTTTCCATTTCAGCAAGTTCGGCGCCGACATCTATGTGGTCGACATGGTCGGCGTCCTGGTGCTGCGCGAGATCGGCGTGCTGATCGTGGCCATCATGGTAGCCGGCCGCTCGGGCAGCGCCTATACCGCCGAGCTCGGCTCCATGAAGATGCGCGAGGAGATCGACGCGCTGCGCACCATGGGCTTCGATCCGGTCGAGGTGCTGATCCTGCCGCGCATCGTAGCGCTATTGATCGCCATGCCGATTCTGACCTTTCTCGGCTCGATGTCGGCGCTCTATGGCGGCGGCCTGGTCGCCTGGTTTTATGGCGGCATCGAGCCCAGCATATTCTTGGCGCGGCTGAAGGAGGCGATCGCAATCAACACATTCGAAGTCGGCTTGATCAAGGCGCCGTTCATGGCGGCGGTGATCGGCGTGGTCGCCTGCGTGGAAGGGCTGGCGGTGAAGGGCTCTTCCGAATCGCTCGGCTTGCAGACCACGGCTTCGGTGGTGGAATTGATCTTCCTGGTGATCGTGCTCGACGGTCTATTCGCCATCTTCTTTGCCTCGATCGGGATGTGAGCGATGGCGACGGGCAACGGCGGCAAACAGACGATTATCGAGGTGCGCGACGTGGTGGTCGGTTTCGGCGACCACATCGTGCTCGACCATGTCGATCTCGACGTCAATCGCGGCGAAATCCTCGGCTTTGTCGGCGGCTCAGGTGCCGGCAAATCGGTGCTCTTGCGCACCATCATCGGCCTGCTGCCGAAGCGCGAGGGCTCGATCAAGGTGTTCGGCGTCGACCTCGATGCCGCCTCCGACGCCGAGCGGCAAGGGATCGAGCGGCGCTGGGGTGTGCTGTTCCAGCAGGGCGCGCTGTTTTCCTCGCTCACGGTGCGGGAAAACCTGCAGTTCCCGATCCGCGAAAATCTGCAGTTGTCGCAGCGCCTGCTCGACGAACTGGTGGTCGCCAAGCTCGACATGGTGGGGCTCGAGCCAAGCGTTGGCGATAAATTTCCCGCCGAATTATCCGGCGGCATGACCAAGCGCGTGGCGCTGGCGCGCGCGCTCGCGCTCGATCCGGAGATCGTTTTTCTCGACGAGCCGACCTCCGGGCTCGATCCGATCGGGGCGGGCGATTTCGACACGCTGATCGCGACCCTGCAACGCACCTTGGGGCTGACCGTGTTCATGGTGACGCACGATCTCGACAGCCTGCACACGGTCTGCGACCGCATCGCGGTTTTGGCCGACGGCAAGGTGATCGCCACGGGCACCATGGACACCATGCTGGCGTCCACGCACCCTTGGCTGCGGTCTTATTTCCACGGCAAACGGTCGCGGGCCGGCGATCGCGGCGAAACAACGCGCGCGCCGATCTAAAACGGGTGCGAAATGGAAACGGCTGGGCCGTTCCCCTTCGTTAAGGCCGCCGCCTTGTTCACGCGGCCGAGCGCGGCGCTGCCGGCGCGGGCGCCATGGAGGAATCGATTTCGACCACCTCGGGTTCGGTATCCGACACGATTTTGCGCCGATAGACGACCCAGTAGGCGATCACCGCCATCACACCGAAGGAGATGATGGTGGATGCGACGTCGTTGAACGACAACAGAATGTAAAGCGACATCGCCGCAAGCACACAGCGCACCCCCAGATCCACCGCGCGGGTTTCGGAATAGGTGGCCTGGAGCGTAAAGGTAATGCCCAAGGTCGATACCATCACCAAATAGGCGGCGCCCAACTGGTCGACGCCCGGCTCGATCACCAGTTCCGGGTGGATGAAGACGCCGACCATCAGCGTGAACAGCGAGACGCAGATCTGCACCGAACGCCATAGTGTCACGTAGAACGACGCATTGGCGATCTTCGAGGTGATCGCCGCGGTGATCGAGGTCGGCGGCGTCAGTTCGCCGAACACCGCAACGAAGAAGGCGAAGAAGTGCACCACCCACGGATTGATGCCGGCCTGCATGAACGGCGGCGCGATCACGATGGCGACCAGGATATAGACCGGCGCCGGCGGCAGGCCGGTACCGAGGATGACGCCGAACAGGAAGCCCATACCCACCATGGCGGCGATATTGACGCCGGCCGCCTCCACCAGCAGGAAGCCGAGCTTGGTGGGCACGCCGGTGATGACCAGCGCGCCGGCCATAATCGACAATGTCGCCAGCAGCAGCGCGATATCGGTGAGCATGTCGATATAGGAATCGAGGAAGGACTTCAGCGGCTTGATGAATTCGATGAGCGACCACTGGCCGGGCCGCAGCAGCGCCGCAACATGCACGGTCAACATCGTGGCGCCAATGACGACGAACATGTCGAGCGCTGCGAATTGCGGTGCCAGGTAGAGGAACGCCATCAGTCCGACCAGCCCGCCGACGGTCGCGACAAAGATGGCGATATTGAACGTGTCGCGCCATTGCAGCTTGGGTGCGCTTTTATCGACTACCATGCGGGTGTGATAGAACGTCGCCAGCAGATAGACGGAAGCCGACACGGACGTGAAATAGATGAGTGCCGGAACCCAGCCGCGCGCGACCACGTCGAAATAATCGACGCCGAGAAATTCGGCCATCAGGAAGGCGGCGATGCCCATGACCGGCGGCATCAACTGTCCGCCCATCGAGGAGGCGTTCTCGATCGCCGCCGCGGTCGCCGGCGGCAGGCCGGCCGCGATCATGGCCGGAATGGTGGCCGAGCCGACGGTGATGGAATTGGCGGCGCCCGAGCCGCTCACGGTGCCGATCGCCATCGAGCCGATCACCGCCGACTGCGGGATGGCATGCGGGGAGCGGAGCGCTACGCGCTTGGTCGCGCGCAACAGCGAATCCACGCAGCCGAAGCCGCGCAGCAGGCTCAGGATCAGCAGGAACGAGCCGATCAGCGTCAGCGCGAGTTGCGGCAGGCGCGAGAAGATGCCGGTCGCCATTTCAACGCTTGAGGCGGCGATCACGCGGTGCCAGCTCAGGCCGGCGTGATAGAACATGCCGGGCACCATGTAACCGTAGACCGCGTAGAGAATGAGGATGATGTTGAGGATGAACAGCGGGAAGTGGCGCTTGCGTGCGTATTCGAGAATCAGCAGCGCCATCACGCCGCCGACGACAATGTCTTGCGGATCAAATGACCCGGCCCGCTCTTCGCCGAGCGCGCGGTAATTCACTTTCATGTAATAGGCGCAGTAAAGCGCGAAGGCACAATACGCCGCCGCGATCACGTAATTCGTAATGACCGGCAGCTTGGGATAGAACTCGTCCCGCCGCAGCGCTTGCATCGTAAACAGCACGAAGGTGATCGGAATCATGGTGACTGCCAGCACCATGGGACCGCCCGCGCTGGTCCAGTAGTAGTAGAACATGTGGACGCTGAACGCGACCGCGGATGCATAATAGAAGACGTCAAGCGCGAGCGGCGGCCGATGTCGCGGCGTGGTGTCGGTCATGGCGAGCCCATGCGGCTGTTTGAATTTGCGGCTGTTTGAATTCAAGCGAGGCGGACGCAATCGTGCGCCCGCCTCGAAATAATTTCGGTCAATAGATCAGGCCTTACATGTTGGCCTTGGCGATGTTGCCGTCCCACTTGGCGTCCCACTTGCCCTTTTCCTTGAGGAACTTGGCAAGGCCGGGGTGGATGGGAACCAGCTTCCAGGTCGACTCGAGCGCCGTATGCTCGAAATCGGCCATGTGGCCGCCCGAGATCTGCCGGAAGCTCGGATCGAGCTTGGCCAGTTCGTCGGCATGCGCCTCGACCACCTTCAACATCTTGTACATGTCGTCCTCGGGCACGTTGAGGCCGAGGTCAAATCCCCAGAAGGTGGGTACCAACGTGATCTCCTTCACGTAGGCGTCCTTCTTGTGGAAATTGGCCGGCGGCACCTGGACGGTGCTGAAGCCCATTTCCTTCAACTTGGCGACTTCCTTCGCCGACGGATTGAGCGCGGCCCAGTCGACGGCGAGCGAAGCCTGCGACAGCCACGGCGGCGGGGTCTTGCCACCGGCCGCGTAGATGATCATGGCCCTGATGGTGCCGTTATTGAGCTGCGAGCCTGCAGTCGCCAACGCGACCTCGGTGTAGTTGTGTTTCACCCCGAGGGCGTGCAACGAATTTTCAACTTGCTTGCGGGTGTCGAACGGCGCCGGACCCGTGAACACCGGCAGGCCGCTGAGGTCGGCCCACGACTTGATCTTATCGCGGTCACTCGCCTTGATCGCCAGGCCGACGTCGAGGGTGTAGCACCACAGCGATTGCACGGGCGTACGCTTGACCTTGGCCTTGAAGCCCTTGAAGCGCTCGCTGTCGGTCGAAAACTCGCGCAACGCGATGTCGGAGCCGTAGAAGCCGTCGAACTCGCCGGTGGCGTAGCCCTTGACGGTGCCGACGGCGCCCGGCGTCGGCAGCACCGTGATGCGGTACTCCGGCATTGCCTTGTTGATGATATTGGCCAGCACGACCAGCGCTTTGCCGCCCGAGGAACCGGCAGGGCCGGTGCCCCACTTGATATCCTTCGGCTCAGACCAAGCCGCCGTATTGGAAAGCCCGATCAGGGCGAACGTAAATGCGGCAAAAACCGCAGCAGTGAGGCCTCGTGCAACGAGTGCACGGGCCGGATGAACACGCGTGAGCATGGCTTTTCCTCCCAGAGTAGCCGTCTTTGCCAATGGCGCTCATGCATGAACGCCGGTTCCACCTCCAAGCCGCCCAATCTATTGGGCGGTAGACACCATTTATTCTTCTTATTGCTTTTAGCAGCTGCCGGCGCCCCCACGCGACAACAGCACCATTACTATCCGTCACTTGGCGGCTTGAGGCAAACTGAAATTTCACATTAGAAACGACTAAATAGCCGCAGGCGGGCCCGTTTGCGAACCACGCCTATATATTAGTCAACGGCGAGCGACGGGTACTAATCGAGGCGCCCGGCCGCGTGCGCCAGCATGGTATAGACCTTACCGGTCTCGGAGGTGAGATAGGTGCGCGCCACCACCTGGCCGCGATCATCGCGCGCGACCTCGTCGAGCAGGCGCTCGAACTCCCCGATATAGCGGTCGACCGTCTGCTTGAACTCGCGGTCGGCGCGGTACTTCTTGCGGATTTCGTCGAACGCCTGCTGGCCTTGCAAGGTGTAGAGCCGGCGGGTGAAGACGTTGCGTTCCCCGCGCTTGTAGCGATCCCACAGATCGGCCGCCGCGTCGTGATCGATCATGCGCGCGATGTCGACCGAGAGTGAATTGAGCGACTCGATGCTGTGCCGGGGTGAGCGTTCTTCACCCCCGCGCAACGGTTCGCGCGCGGGTTCGCGAGCGTTGTCGCGATCCGGCGCGGCTTCGTCGCGCGAGGCACGGCTGAGCAGATCGGTCAGCCAGCCGGTGCGGCTGGCGGTAGCGCCGGTCGGAGCTGGGCTGAGCGCTGCAGCTTCGCCGCGGCGGGCGGGCGGCGCAAAACTGCCGACATCGCTGCGCGGGGCCGGGGCCGGGGTCGGGCGCGGCGGAAGCTCGCTGCGGCTGGCGGCCGCGGCAAGCGGGGATTCTTCACGCGGGGCACGCCGCGGCTCGACCGAATCGAGACTGCGGCCGTGGCGGGCGACGATGCGATTGAGTTCGGCCAGCGCCTCGATCTGGTCGACGATAACGCGGCGCATTTGCGCGGCGCTTTCGGCGGTTTCCTGCGGCAGTTCGAAGATGCCGCGATGCAGTTCGGCGCGAGTCGCCTCCAGCTCGTGCTGCATCTCGGACGCCATTTTCTTCATGCCTTGCACCGTTTCGGCGAAGCGTTCGCTGGCGTCGCGGAACAGCGCATGGGTATCGCCGGCACTTTGTTCGTAGATCGCGCGCATCGCTTCGGCGGCGCGGCGGCGCTCGGCGTCGGCGTTTTCGCGCATGCGCTCGTATTGCTCGTTTAAAGCCTGCGCACCTTCGGCGCTGCTCTCGGCCACGCGGCGGACGATGTCCTCGGCATTTTCACGCACGCGTTCGTATTGCTCGCTTGCCGCACGCGCACCTTCGGCGCTCGACTCCGACACCATGCGGACGATGTCCTCGGCGCTTTCGCGCACGCGGTCATACTGTTCGCTGATCGCGCGGCTGCCTTCGGCGCTCGACTCCGAGACTACGCGGGCGATGTCGCGCGCGCGCGCGGACGCCGCATTGAGAGCCTCGTCGAGCAGGCCGGAGAAACGCTTGAGCCGCTGGTCGAGATCCTCAGTGCGGATATCGAGCGTTGAGATCAGGGAATCGAGCGTGACCCGGCGCTCGCCGATGCTGTCTTCGGTACGCTGGTTGCTGCGGTCGATCTGCTCGGCGACGCTGGCGAGGTCGCGGCCGTGGGCGTCGAACTGAGCGGCCAACTGGCCGAGATCGGTAATGGCGCGCGTCGAGACTTCGCGGAAATCGGCAATGCCGGTTTCCACCCGGGCGGTAACCTCGCCGGTTGTGCCGGTGACCTCGTTCATGGCGGTGACGAATTCCGAAACGCGCAGCACCAGCGTATTCTCGAGTGCGCTCATGTTCGCGTGCGAACCGGAGAGCACTTCCTGCAACATGATGTTGGCCTCGCGCAGCCGCTCGAACAATGCGGTGGTGTCGGAGCGCAACATGTTGTGCGTTTCCAGCATCTCGCTGATGGCGACGGTGGCGGTCGCCTTCGACCGTTCGATCGCCGTTTGCGCGGTGTCCTGCAGATCGCTGAGGGTGCGGCTGACGTTATTGGAGGCTGCCTCGCCCGCGCTGTTAATCATGCGCGTGATTTCGGCGCTGTTGTCGAACATCGCACGGGTGAAGGCGAAGCCCTTGTCCTCAATCGACTTCATCGCCTCATCGGTGGCCTTGGTGACGTTGCTGGCGAATTGCTGGCTCTTCTCGGTGAGCGCGGCGAGCACGCCGCCACTCTTGTCGGACAGCAGTGTCGCCATCTCGTTGGTGCGCAAGCTGACCGATGTGGTGATCTCGTCGGCCTTGTCGACGAAACTGCGGGTGACCTCGGTGCTCACGCCCAATAGCGTGCGCTCGACGTCGCTGGCGCTGGTGCGCAGCGTCTCGGCGGTAGAGAGCGTGAGCTGGCCGAGCAAGCGTTCGGCTTCCTCCGAATTGGTCTTGATCGACTGGCCGAGCCCCTCCAGGCGGGCATGCAGCGCGTCGGCGGCGGCCTTGGTGCGAGTCTCAAGCTGATTGGTGACGGTTTCGGCGCGGCCGACCAGCAGTTCCTCGAAGCGGGCGACGCGGTTGTCGAGCGTGTTGGCGACTTCGAGCGCGCGCGCGCCCAGGGTTTGGTCGATTTCGCCGATCTTGGCGCTGATCGCATCGGCGACCTCGGTCCCGCGCGTGGTGATGGTGCCGCTCACCGCGGTGATGCGGGTATCGAGCGCGTCGACGACTTCCTTGCCGCCGCTGGTGAGGCCGGCGTTGATGTCGGCCACGCGGGCGCCAAGCTGCTCGTGGAACTGCGCAAACCGCGCATCGAGCGAGCCGGCAAGCTCGCCGGTGCGGCTGGTGACGCGCTGATCGAACGATTCGACGTAATTGCGCATCGCCTCGGACACGTCCTGGGTACGCTGGCCGAGCCGTTCCACCAGCTCGCCGCCATAGGTCTTCACCGTACGGTCGAACTCGGCGATGTTGTGGGTAATCAGGCTGCCGAGCGTCGCGCCGTCGCGCGAGACTTTTTCGCTGAGCGCGGTGCCGCCTTGATTGAACATGTCTTCGAAAGCTTGCAAACGCTCGGTCAGCATGTCCTTGATCGCCGCGCTGCGGTTGCTGAGTACTTGCGCCAGCGCCTCGGCGTTGTCGCGGAAGGTATCGGCCGCCGTGTTGCTGCGGCTGACCAGCGTGTCGTTGATGCGCGTGCCGGTCTGCTCCAACTGGGAGACCACCTCGCCGCCGCGCAGGCCCAAGTCCTGCACCAACGACTCTCCAGTCGAGCGCATCGCGGTATTCACTTCCTCGGCACGGGCGGCGATGGATTCGGTCATGCGGCCGCCGGTTTCGGCGAGGGCGTTGTTGAACTGCTGCGAGCGGTTCGCCATGGTTTCGATGGTGGCGGTGGATTTTTGCTCGAAATCCTGCGCGACCTGGGTGAGCTGGGTGCTCATCATCTGCTGCAGGCGGTTAGCGAGATCAGAGAATTCTTCGTGCACGTGCTCGGATTTGAAGCTGAGACTGGCGGACAGCCGTTCGCTGGCGGAGGCGATGGCGGTGGTGGCGCGATCGCTGGTGGTCTCCAGCCGGTCGAGCAATGTTGAGCCGCGCTCGGTCAGGGTATCGATCATGGAATCGCCGGCATGGCCGAGCGCCAGCGTAATGTGCTCGCCCTTCTCGGTAAGCGAGCGGGTAATGCGTTGTGCCACGTCGTTGACTTTGTCGGAGACGAGATCGCCGACCGAGGTAATGTCATGCGACAGATCGAGGTGGACGCTGGCGATGGAATTGCGCACGTGCTCGGCCTGATTGACCAGGGTCTCGCGCTGGTTGCTGAGCTCGTTGAGCAGATCGCGGATGCGCACTTCGTTGTCGTTATAGGCGCGCTCGAGCGCGGAGACTTCGTTGTGCACCAGCGCTTCCAGCTCGGCCGCGCGAGCCAGCGCGCGCTCGACGCCGTCACCCATGGCGGCGACCTCGCGGCGGATGGCCTGGCCGACCGTCACGATCTGTTCGCGCGCGGAGGTCTCCGGCTGCGCCAGCCGCATCGCAACCTCGGCGACGGTCTCGGCGACCAGGCGCAGGTCCTGCGCGCGGCGGAACAAATGGGCGAGGACGTAAAAGAAAATCACCGGCACGATGATGGCGCTGGCGAGCCCGATCAGGGCGGCAAAGCCGATGCGCGGGTTTTCGAAAGCGGCCACGAGCTCGCCGCGGTAAAGATAGGCGATGGCGAGGCCGCCGACGGTCCAGATGAAGGCGGCGCCGCTGGCGACGTTGTAGGGCAGGCGCGCCGGACGGCCGCGCATGGCCTGTAGCATCTGCCCGACGCTGGCGCGGTCGTCATTGGCGGCGCGGCGCAGCAACGTGTCGTCGGACTCCCAGTTGCTCGACGGCGGCTCCTCGTGGAACAGGTCGGCGGCGACCGGAGGTAACTCTTGCGCAAGATTGCTATCGGCAGCTGGTGCGGCCGGCGCCATGGCGGCCGGCTCGGGGTGGCTGGCGCCGAGCGCTTCCCGGATGGCGGACAGCGCCTCTTCGGTCGGATCCGATGATTTCTGTGGGATGTTCGCCATGGCCGTCGTCGCCTCGCCTTTACGCCGGACGGTTGCGGTCCCAACCGTCACAATGAACAGGCCGCGCTCAGCACGCGGGAACCTTCGCAGCCGAGGGCCGCAATCCATGCTTCAAGCCGCCGGCAAGGCATCCTATCGGCTTGGCATTGCGAAAGAAACCGCGGGTTTAAGGACTTTTCCATCATCGTTAACTTCCTAGTAACCAAGACTTTTCCGCGCCGCATACAGAGAGGAATTACAGCGCCCATTAACTACGCCGCGCGGCCGCGGCCAAAATACCGCCCAAAGCGGCCCCGCATTTACCGAGTTTTGGTCCCGCCCAGGTCAAACTTGCCGCCAACATAAGGGACCGCAGAGTCCACGTGGGAGGTCCGCATGGCGCAACTCGCAACCAAGATCGTCGATCCGGCGCCGGCCACGCCGGAGCTGGCAGCTATCGACCGCGGCCACCTCGCCCGCATGACCTTTGGCGACCGCAATCTGGAGCGCGAGGTGCTGCAATTATTCGATCGGCAGGCCGGCTTGCTGCTCGCGCGCATGCACAGCGGCGAACCGGCGGCGGTGGCCACGCTCGCGCATACGCTGAAAGGCTCGGCCTCCAGCATTGGCGCCACCGGCGTCGTGGGCGCCGCTGCGGCAGTCGAGCAGGCCGAAAGCGCGCCCGAACGTGAACTCGCCATCGGCCGGCTCGCCAGCGCGATCGATGAGGCGCGTGCGGTGATCGCCGAGATGCTGGGCGCGCTCGCAGGGTAGCGCCTGCGGCGGAATGACTATATACGGGGCGCCGTTTAGCGCTAATTCCGGCGCACCCTCCCGCACCCGTCCGCCATGCCGAAGATCACCTATATCGATTCCAGCGGCACCGCCCGCACGGTCACGGCCGAGAACGGCGCGACGGTGATGGAGACGGCGATCCGCAATAATGTCCCCGGCATTGAAGCGGAATGCGGCGGCGCCTGCGCCTGCGCCACCTGTCATGTCTATATCGACGAGGCCTGGCGCGCCAAGGTGGGCGAGCCGTCGCCGATGGAGGAGGACATGCTCGACTTCGGCTACGACGTGCGGCCGAATTCGCGGCTGTCGTGCCAGATCAAAGTGAACGACGAACTCGACGGGCTGGTGGTGACCACGCCGGAGAAGCAGGCTTAGCGCAGCGACTTGCGTTGGCGCGGCAGAAATACCTTAAGCGGGCGTTTGATCGCGCCGGAACAGTTGCGGGTTATGGTCTTGCCGCCGGCGGTCCAGGTTTGGCGACCGTTGAGCTTGGCCGAACGCCGCACGAAGGTGCCGCGGTAGATCGCCTTGTACTCCCGGTTGCCGCTTTTCCAATATCCTTGCAGGCTGATGTTCTGGCCGTCGACGACGCCAAAGCCCTGTTCTTGCGTGGCTTCGACCGTCGCCGTTTTCAATCGCACGACGTGGCTATATTGCGCCGCGCTGCCCACGATCTTGACGCTGATCGCCGCGCGTATCTTGGTTTTGGTGAACGGCATCCTGTCGCATACAAGCGTACCAAAATAGACCGCGTCGAGTACCTTAGCCGTGGCCGGCGCGCTGGCGAACGCTATCGTTGCCGCGGCAAATAACCCGATCGCATTGACGGCCCGTATCATCGCGCATCCCCCCATTTTTCGAATTTTCGTTGCCGCGCCTATCCTAGATAAAGTCACTTGCAGGTCAGTTTGAATGGATTGCCTTAAGACGCCATCCCCGCCGGCGCGACCACCGACGAAGTAAGCCCCATTTCGTCGAACGCCCGGCGCACCAGGCCGGAGGCTTTCGCCTCCTCGATGAATTCGGTGACGTAAGACAGTGCGGCCGGCTTACCCTTCGGCACCGCCACCGATGTGGTCGAATTCAAGAAGCCGCCGTCGAGAATGCGCGAGCCGGGCACTTTCGGCTGCAAGCCGGTGAGCGACTCGCGCGAGAATGCTAGCGCGTCGACGCTTGCCTCGCGCAACGCCGCCACCGCGGCGTCGGATTTTTCGAAACTCACATGGGAGGCATTGGGCGCGGTCTTGTTGGAGGTGCGGAAGGTCGCGGTATTGGCGACGCCGCCGATGCGTATACCGGCCGTGTTGGCGGCGGCGACCGAGGTGAACTTGGCCGCGGGCCCGACCAGATAGGTGCTCTGCAGCAGGTGGTAGGCATTGCCAAAATCGACGAATTTCTTGCGTTCCGCATCGACCGGCAGGAATGCCACGTCCCATTTGTTGTCGGCCGCCGAATTCTGGATTTCGCCGGAACCGTTATGGGCAATCAATTCGGCTGCCACGCCGAGCTTCTTGGCGAGCGCCTGGCCTAGAATAACGGCGACGCCGCGATAGGTGCCGGTCGTCTCGTCCTTGATGGCGAATTGCGCGGAAGGCGCTGGCGCGATGGCAATGGCGACGCGCAATTTTCCGGTGGGGGCGAGTTGCTGCAACACGGCGGCGTCGGCCATCGGTCTTCCCCTCGAAGAGAATGGCAAAGGGCGGCGACCGCCGCCCGTTATCGGACCCAGTGTGGCGCGCCGCGCTTAGGCCGGCAAGCCGGGGGCCTCATAAATTGGGCGGCGTTCGCGCAGGCGTGCGAGCGCCAGCAGCGCCACCAGCATCGTGAGCCAGATGATGCGGGCGCCGTAGCGGTTATGCGCGGTGGCGAATATGCCGAACACCGCGGCGTTGCCGAGAATGGCGAGCGCGGCGGTGGCAGCGAGTTCGCCGATATCGGCGAAGTCATTCCGCCGCAACGCGACCAGCGCGATCACCGGCAGGAGCGCCATCGCAAGATAAGCGAGCGGGACTTGCAGCCGGTTGATGGCGGTAAAGTCGATGCCATTGTGCCACTGGCGCGCCGCCTGCATGCCCGGCAGCGCGGCCGGCACATGATCCTTGATGCTGTAGTAACTGTCCCAGACCCATTTGACCACGCCGGCGCCGGTGTCGACCATGGTGATCTGCGTTGCGGTTTCGCCGAGCGCCGATTTCACCTGCAGCATGGGATAGTCGGCAAGGCTTGCGATCACAATGCGGCGCATCTCGCCACGCAGGCCGTCGAAGCGGCCGAGGTCGACGAACAGGCCGCCGCCCCAGAAGAAAATATCGGCGTTGTCCGGCAATTGGTCCTTGTAAGGGCACAGGCGCAAGCTCGCGTCGGGGCAATGGTCGTCGAGATATTTTTTGACGATGCCGTCCTGCAGCATGCGCCCGAACGACAGCGCATAGCCACCCGGCGCCAAGGTCAACCGGCCAACCACAAGCGCATTGGCGACTATCATCGTCAGGATGCCGAGCAGCACTGCCGCGCCGGCGCACAGCAGCCGCCGGTATGGAATGCGCGCGCGGTCGACCAGCCAGACAAGCGTGGCGACGATGGTAAGTCCCAACAGCACCGCCATGGTGGCGCTATGCGTTGCCGCCGATGCCGTCACCAGCACGGCAAGGCCGATGCGTTCACCGTTGCTCAGCGTTTCGGCGCGCAGCAGCAAGAGATAAAGCGCGAGCACGCCGAGCCCGGCAAAAATATCGGTAAGCAGGATGGCGGTGAGCCAGGGCAATGTAGTGAGGACGGATAACGTGACGACCATGCCGAGCAAGATCAACGGCCGCCCGCCCAGCTCATGCGCGCGCAACACCAGCGCGAGCACCCAGATGGTGAGCGCCGACTGCACAATCAGGACCGGCCAGAAATCCGGCCATTGGCCCGCGACCAATAGCAGGCCGTAGGGCATCGCGCGGTTGGTGTGCAGCCGACCGTCGTACCAGGGCGACAGATAGCCGCCGGTGTCGTATTGCAGCAGCGGAAAGCCGTTCCAGAAAGCCGGCGCCAGCAGCAGCGCCATGCAAGCAATAATGACCAGCGCCCATAGGGCGCGGCGGCGATAACCCATTCAAAATCCCCCGGCGCCGCCTTGATACCGCCTTGACGGGGCGGGGGCTAGGGGCGGAGCCTGGCGCACCGGGCGCGTGCCCATTCTCTGTCATGGCCGGGCTTGTCTCGGCCATCCCGCTTAGATAGGCACTGCGCTCATCATCGGGATCGCCGGGGCAAGCCCGGCGATGACAAAGGCAAATGTTCGTCACCTTTTTCCAGGAACTCAAATCCGCTGGCGTGCCGGTGACGCTGCGCGAGTATCTGACGCTGATGCAGGCGATGCAGGCCGACCTTGCCTCGCGCCGGGTGGAGGATTTCTATTATCTGTCGCGCGCCACGCTGGTGAAGGATGAGCGCAATCTCGACAAGTTCGACCGCGTGTTCGGCCACGTGTTCAAGGGGCTGGAATCCTTAAGCGAGGCGGCGGAGACAAACATTCCGGCCGAGTGGCTGAAGAAGCTGGCGGAGAAATATCTCACCGAAGAGGAAAAGAAGCAGATCGAGGCCATGGGCGGGCTCGATAAGCTGTTGGAGACTTTGCGCAAACGCCTGGCCGAGCAGAAGGGCCGCCACCAGGGCGGCTCGAAATGGATCGGCACCGGGGGGACCTCGCCGTTCGGCAATGCCGGTTACAATCCGGAGGGCATCCGCATTGGCGGCGAGAGCACGCATCGCCGCGCCGTGAAGGTGTGGGACAAACGCGAGTTCAAGGACCTCGACGACGAGGTCGAGCTCGGAACGCGCAACATCAAGATCGCGCTGCGCCGCCTGCGCAAATTCGCGCGTACCGGCGCGCCGGAGGAGCTCGATCTTGACGGCACCATCAAGGGCACCGCGCACAAGGGCTATCTCGATATTCTGATGCGCCCCGAACGGCACAATGCGGTGAAGGTGCTGTTGTTCTTCGACATCGGCGGCTCGATGGACTGGCACATCAAGGCAACCGAGGAGCTGTTTTCGGCGGCGCGCTCCGAGTTCAAGCACATGGAGCATCTCTATTTCCACAATTGCCTGTACGAGAAGGTGTGGAAGGAGAACCGCCGCCGCTTCCAGGAGACCACGCCGACCTGGGACGTGCTGCATAGCTATCCACACGACTACAAGGTGGTGTTCGTCGGCGATGCCTCGATGTCGCCTTACGAGATCACCGCGGCGGGCGGCTCGGTTGAGCATTTTAACGACGAGCCGGGCGCTTTGTGGTTGGAGCGGGTGACGCGCACCTATCCTTCTGCCGTCTGGCTCAATCCGGTGCCGGAGGCGGAATGGGACTTCACCTATTCGATCCAGATGATGCGCCAGCTGATGGGCGGGCGGATGTATCCGCTGACGCTGGAGGGATTGGATCGAGCGATGCGGGAGTTGGTACGGTAATTCCTGATCGCAATCGGAATATGCCGCCTATTCTTTCTCCAACGTGTCCGCGATCGGCATCTCGTCCACCTTGTGCCCGTGCTGGTCGACGATGACGACGAACCAGCCGTCCCAGTTCCAGCCCGGCATCTTTTTGTGCCTGAGGTCGCGGGCGAGGTCGCTGGCATTTTCGAGCGCGGCGGCATTGCCGGGAAGGTCAACGCCTTTGTGATTGTTCAGAACGTTTTTGCCATCGGTGAGATGGAAGAAGTAACGCGGCATGACGGGGTCTCGCGTGATTTCAGTTAACGAATTCTACCACCCCGATCGTTGCCCGTCACCGCGCCGACGACAAGATGCCATGTGGGATCGGAGAATGCGGGAGTCGGTGCGGTAGCGCGATCCGTACGTATTACTCCGTAAGCACACTAGGCAATACTGTTGCGCTGGATCAAGGCCAGGCCGGCACATTCGGTCAGACTGCCAGCATGGATCGATTGAACAAACATGATTCTTCGGGAGCAGCCGCAACGGCGCAGCGTCCCGATACCACCGACATGGCGGCGGGCCGGCATGCGCTGGCGACCGTTCCGGCAGCTTGGCCGACCGGGGTATCGCAATTGGCGCAAGCCGTTGACGCCTGCCAGCGCTGGGAGCCCGGCCGCGGCGGCATGGCTTGTCTGGCCGCGCCGGGCGCGCGCCATTACCTCACGACCTAACAACCTCGATTTCAGGATGTGACGGCTTCGCGCGCCACCCATTTGGCGCCGGCCTTGACGTAGCTGCGCTTGACCGCCGCCCAGGCGATCATATGGGCGCGCCGTTCGCGGTCGCTTTCGCCGGCATGGGCGGCGTAGGCGTGGTTGAAGGCCGCGCGATAGATGTCCTGCGCATGCTCGGGCAAATGCGAGCGCACGGACGGCGGCAAGTCGCTGTTCTGACGGTAAGGCATGCGCAACAGGCCTCGGCGCCCCCGCCGGGATGATGCGCTGGTCAGCTTGCAGGCGCGGGTGCCGGCTCGCCTTGCGCCAGATCAATGGCTCGCCGCCCGGTGCGGCCCGCGCATGGCGTTTAAAGCGCCATCGCCGGGCGGAGGGCCCGGCGAAGCGGCAAGTCGCGTGCCTGGACGGCTACGCGGCGTTGGCGGCGCGCGGCTGCTCCACGCCGGCCGCGGCATCCTTGCTTCGCTGCAACGCCATCACTTCGCGCATCAGCTTGGCGAAGTCCCTGCGCGCGGTCTGCAGCGCGCCTTCCGACACCGCGCGTTCGAGCTTCTCGCGGCGCAGCGCCGCGTCGAGTTCAGTGATCGTCTGCTCGGTGGCCTGCTTCTCGCTGATGCGCGCGGCTTCCAGTGCGCCGACACGGTCGGTGAGGGCGGCATTGGCGTCCTCGGCCTGCGCGAGCGCGGCTTCCTTGGCGGTGAGGCTGCGCGCCAGCGTCGTATTGCGCTCCATGAAAGCCGAGCGGGTCTGGTCGGCCTCCTTGAATTTGGATTCGGCTTCGATGAGCGCGGCCTGCAGATTGGAAGCCCGCTCATGCAACTCGTTGCGTTCGGCCGCGATCTCCGCGTTGCGACGGTCGTATTCGCGAATCTGTTCGGCGCGGGCGAGCAGCAGGTCGCGCGCATCGCCGACCACCTTTTCGAGCGTCGTCGCGCGCGCCTGCAACGAGTCGTAGCGCATGTTCTGCCCGGAGCGCTCGCGCTCGTGGCGCTCGTTGAGTTCGTCGATGCTCGTGATGAGGCGGGCGCGCTCGATGCTCGATTCGTTAATGTTCGCTTCGGCGTGGCGCAGGCGGCCCTGCACGGCGTTGAAGCTCGCTTCGGTTTCGGTCAGCTTGCGCGAAAGCCGCGCGGATTCCACGACGGCCTTGTCGAGTTGGCCTTGCAGCGCCCGCTTTTCGTCGTCGGCGATCAGCAGCTTCTGGCGCGCGGCGGTGACGTCGGATTCGAGCGCGATCGCGCGCTTTTCGAGGACGACCTGCCGTTCGTCGAAGCGGCGGTTCTCCTCGCGCAAGGCGAGGCATTCGCCTGTCCGCTGCGCCAGGTTTGATTCAAGGTCGGCGATCTGCGCGCGCGCGGCAGCGATATCGATGGAGTAGTCGGTCTTGGTCGCCTCGATCGTCTGCAGCAGGCTCTGCGCGGCGGCCAAGTCCTGACGCAGCGTCTGGCATTCGCGTTCCGCGACGGCCAGCTTCTTCTCCAGGTCGCCGACTTCGTTGCGCAATTTGCCGTAGGCGGTGCGCGTATTGTTGAGCACCGTCTGCAGGCCGACTTTTTCGGTTTTCTCGGCCTCGAAATCGCGCAGCGCCTTGCTGACCGGATCGACCAGTTTGCCGACCGCGGACTTGATGGTGTCGAGCTCGTTGATCTTGCTGTTGGCGTCGAGCAGCAGGTTGCGCAATGCCTCGTTCTCGCCGCCGAGCTGGGCGCCGAGCGCGGAGAACAATTCCTCGTCGATTTCGAGTGGATTTTCGCTTGCTGCTGCTGGCTCGTTCGGCTTTTCGGCGCGGCCCACCGTGCGGGCGAGAAAGCCAAATTTGCTCATGACAGTGATTCCTTGAATACGCCGATCCGCCCGGCCGAAGCGACGCCGAATCACATTTCAGCCGATACTACCGGAATGAAATGCGAACCGCGACGGCCATAGGGTGACTAATGCGCCAGGACGCACGACAAAATGTATTGCGTGTCAGCGGTTTGCGGGCTTGGCCGTGGGGCGCGGTCTGAACTGGGTCCGCGGCTTCGCGCGGACGAGCGGATGGGTAGCCGGGGGCTTACGCCCGCTTGGCGATAAACAGGCCTTCGCACAGGCGGAAGGTGAGGTCGGGCCCGGCGCCTTTCGGCTCCAATGCGGCTTTCACTTCCGGCGTCAGTTCGGCCAGCATCGCACGCAGGAAGGCCTGCATATTGGCGTCGTGGCGGGCGGCCCAGCTCTTGAACTCCATCTGCTTAAAAAGCTGCTCTTCGTGACCGATTGCGAACCCGGCCTGCTTCAGCGCCGCGCGCCATTCCTCCATGGTCCAGGCGCGCAAATGGCTGGGGTCGCGGAACCGCTCGAAGGCGTTGACGTAATCGCCGACGCTGCCTTGCGGCACCACATTGTCCACCACCGCCAGCAGCCCGCCCGGCTTGAGCACGCGGTGGACCTCGGCGAGGAAGTCCGCGATCGAGTTCGAAGTGATGCGGCGCGATGCGGCAGGTGACCAGGTCGAAACTGGCGTCCTCGAACGGCAGCGCCTCGGCCTTGGCGTAGGTGGTGCGCACATTGGCGAGGCCGCGTTTGGCGGCTTCGCCTTTCACCATGTCGAGCATTTCCTGGGTGATGTCGGTCGCCCACATGCGTTCGACATGCGGCGCGAAGGCGTAGGCGACGTGCCCGCCGCCGGTGGCGACGTCGAGCGCGCGCCAGGTTTTTTGCGGGGAGGTGAGGGCGATCAGCCGTTCCAGGCTCTTGCCGAGCGCATGCGGCGTGGAGGTGAGGTAGCTGGCGGCAGTCTTGCCGAATTGTTCCTGGACCAGGGTCTTGTTCATGGCGGTATCCGAATTCGAGCCGGCGGGCGGCATTCATAGCCCGTTCCGCGGGCGGGCGAAATGGCATTCGCCGCCCATCAGGGATGCAGGAAATCCGAGCGTTCAGCGCGGCTCGCCGTCGCCACCGCTCAAGTCGTCGTAGCCGTGGCGGCTCGAATAGAATACCAGCGCCATCAGCCCGCCGCCGATCAGCAAGGAGAACAAGACGCCGCCGGCAATGGCGACATAGCCGTAGAATGGAATTTCGTCGCCGCCGAGCCGCATCCAGGCGGCGCCGGCAAACCAGATCGATACCGCCAACAGGACGAACAAAGCGACGACGATCAGTGCGCGCATCGGGCCGATATAGGCCAGGGCGCTGCCGCTGTCACGGCCGCCGGCCGCCAAATAGCGGACGCCGCGCGCGCTCCGCGTTAAAATTTGGAAAACGATGGCGATGCCGCGCCGCTATTCCTTGCCGGCGGCCTGCGTGGCTTCCGCGCCGGTGCCCTTCTTGCCCTTGACCGGGGCTTCGTCATTGGCGGGTTCGCTCGGCGCCATCGGCGCCTCATCGAGCGCGACACCGCGCCGCAGCGTCGAACGCAGCGCGGCCACCTCGCTTTGCAGCCGCGAATTGTCCTTGCGCGCGGCTTCCAGCGCGCCTTCGATCACCGCGCGTTCCATGCGTTCGCGTTGCAGCGCCGAGTTGAGGTCCTCGACGCGTTTTTCGATATTGCTGCGGCTGACCTGGACGTCGGCTTCCAGATGGCCGTTGCGCTCGGTGAGCGCGGCGATCTTTTCTTCAGCGCGCGCCAGCGCGGCCTCGCGCGCCTTCAGCGTCTTGGTCACCGCGCTGTTGCGCTCGGAGAGTGCCGCGCGCGCCTGCTCAAGGTCCTTGACTTGGCGCTCGCGCGCTTCGTGCATCGCCTCGACCTGGCTGAGCCGCTTCTCGGAGTTGTTGCGGCCGATGGTCGCTTCCACCGATTTGCGGTCGAAGGCGCGCACTTCCTCGGTGCGCGCGATCAGATTTTGCCGCGCTTCCGACAGCAAGCGTTCGGCCGTGGCGGCGCGCGACTGCAGGGCGTCGACCCGCATGTTCAGATTGTTTTGCTCGGCTTGGCGCTGCTCGCGGGTTTCGTCGAGCACGGCGGCCAGCCGGCCGCGTTCGGCATAGGCTTCGGCGAAGCTCGCCTCGACCTTGCCGAGCTGCGTGCGGGTCGAGGTCAGCGTGTTTTCGCTCTCGGTGAGGCGGCGGGTGAGGCGGGCGGTCTCGTTGAGCGCCTTGTCGACTGCGAGCTGCAGCGAACGTTTCTCGTCCTCCAGCAGCGCCAGATTTTCGCGTGCGGCGGCGAGCTCGCCGTCGATCGCCGTATTGTGCTTCTCGGCGCCGTCGAGTTGCTCTTGCAACGCGCGGCCGCTCTCGCTTAGCGAACGGCGCTGCGAGGTTTCTTGCGCGAGCTGGTGCTCAAGCTCGCTGATCCGAGAATGACGGGCGGAGATATCGTTGGAAAGCTCCAGCTGCGTGCCCTCGAGCGCGCGGTTTGCTTCGCGGGCCAGCTCGAGGTCGATGCGCAGTCTTTCGGCCTCGGCTTCGAGCGTGGTCGCCTTTTTCTCGACCTGGTAGAATTCGGTGCGCAACGACTCGTAGGCCGCGCGCGACTCATTCAGCATGCCGGACAAGCCGAGCGTCTGCGACTTTTCCTGTTCGAGCGCACGCAACGCGCTGTTGAACGGCGCGACGATTTTCTCGAAAGCTTCCTTGAGTTCGTCGAGTTCGCCGATCTTGCGGCCGGTATCGGTCAAAAGGTTGCGCAGGACTTCGTTTTCCTCGCCGATGCGCGAGCCGACGTCGGAGAAACTTTCGATTGCACGGGAATCGCCGTTACCGTTGCCGCGCCCCGCGCCCAAATGTGACCCCAACCGGTCGGCGGCGGTCTCACCGCCCTTGCGGCCGAATAGATCCGATATTTTAGCCATGACAAGGGCCCCCCGACCCGAACGCTACTGAACGCCACGTTAATTCGGCTAAGATATTATATACCTTGGCAAAATGAAACACGTGCCGCATTCGGTTAGGGGGTGCGGCGGGACGCTCTGAATTACGCTTAGTGGCTGAAATCATGCATGAAACCGGCGTGCGCGCGATTTTGTCGCGTAGAATTCACACATGAACGACGAGCGCGCGGGCGCCGCGGCGCCGAGCACCGCATATAGCTACCGGCCCTCGCTCCTAGGCGCGCCCTGGGAGTTCGAGCTTGTCGGCGAGGGCATCGATTGGTCCACCGGGCGTAAATCCGGCCATATTCCGTTTCGCAACCTGCGCCGCCTGCGCATGTCGTATCGACCCGCCAGCATGCAGTCGCACCGTTTTATGACCGAGCTGTGGGCGGAAGGCGCGCCCAAGCTGGAAATCCTGTCGAGCTCTTGGAAAAGCCTGGTCGAGCAGGAGCGGCTGGACAAACCCTACGTGGCCTTCGTCGGAGAATTGCACCGGCGCATCGCGCTCGCGGCACCCCCGGCGAGCTTTGAGCAGGGCAGCCATCCGCTGGTGTATTGGCCCGGCCTGCTCTCATTTGCCGGCGTGTCGCTCGGGCTCGCCTGGTTGATCGTGCGCGCCTTGCAGGCCGGCGCCGGCGGCGGCGCGGCCTTTATCGGCGTATTCCTCGTGCTGTTTCTGTGGCAGGGCGGCAATTTTTTTCGCCGTAATCGGCCGGGCCTCTACCGCCCGGAGTTGCTGCCGGCCGAACTGATGCCGAAAGGCTAACGCGGCAATCGCTCCGGCCGCGGTCAGCCTTTATTGCTGCGCACCACCAGCACCGAACATGGCGCGTAGCGCACCACATGGCCGGCATTGGAGCCAAGGAAATAAGTACGCATGGCGGGCCGGTGCGAACTCATCACGATCAGGTCGGCATCGATCGCCTTCGCCTCTTCCAGCACCTCGTGATAGATGCCGCCTTGCCGTACCGTGCCCGAGATGTGCGCGGGATCGAGCCCGCTTTCGCGCGCGATGATGGCCATGGCTTCTTCCGCCGACTTGCGCTGCTGCAGGTCGAAATCCGGCGGCACGTATTCCGCCAGCATCACCGGCGTCATCGGCAGCACATTGATCAGGCGCACCGATCCGCCCGACGCGCGTGCCAGCGTCACCGCGGCCTCGATGGCGGGCTTGGCCAAATCGGTGTCGGCCAGGTCGATCGGCACCAGGATATGGTTGTACATGACAGCGCCCCTCTTTAATCCGCTGCAGGGCTGCGATCATGACATGTTTTAGAAGTGACGTTGAGGGAGCGCTGCCGTCTTTTCGGGTTGTGCGCTATTTGGCCGCTGCTTCCAGCGACTTCGGGCTGACGAAGCGCTCCAGCCGGCCGCATTGCGGATGCAGCTTGCTCCAATTGTCGAAGGCGAAATCGATGATGACCAGTCCCGACGTCGGCAGCTTCTCGCGCAGCCGTTCGCGCGCGTCGACATCGCCGGAGGCGATCAGCATCAGCGCGAGCTCGTGCAGGCCGGGATTGTGGCCAATGACCAAGAGCGTATGGGCGGAGGCCGGAATGTCCTTGACGACGGCCAGGATGATATGCGGCGTCGCGTCGTAGAGCCGTTCCGCCGACATTGCCGCTGGCGCGGGATGGAATGCGGCGGCCGCGTATTTCCAGGTCTCCTGGGTGCGCGCGGCGGGCGAGAGCACCACCCGGTCGGGAACCAGCGCGTGGCCCGCCATATAGGTGCCGATCTTGGCGGCGTCCTTGCGCCCGCGATCGATCAGGACACGGGAATGGTCCTTGGTGCCCGGTTCGGACCGTTCGGCCTTGGCGTGGCGAAGTAACAAGAGACGGCGCATGGTGTATCGGATGGCGGGGCAGTGGGCGTGAAAGCGTCGATTTCGAATCTGCGGCAGTCTAGCATGCGCGCCGCGGCCGAAGCAGTGCCGCAGCGATGCGACATTTGGAACCGATGAACGAAGGCGAGAACACGGCGGCGAGCTGGTACGAAGCGACCCGGGTGGCGAGCCCGGAACGCCCGCGTCTGAATTTAGATCTCGACGTCGATGTCTGCGTGATCGGCGGCGGGCTCGCCGGCTTGACCGTCGCGCGCGAGGTGGCGCGGCGCGGCTGGTCGGTGGCGGTATTGGAGGCCAACCGTGTGGCCTGGGCGGCGTCCGGGCGCAATACCGGGTTCGTGCTGCCGGGTTTCCACGAAACGATCGACAGCATGGTCGAGCGCATCGGGCTCGATCACGCCAAGCAGCTATGGGCGCTGTCGGAGCGCGGGCTCGATTATGTGCGGCGCGCAATTGACGACACCGGCATGCCGGGAGTCGATCCGGTTGCCGGCTGGCTGCACATCTCGCAAACCGACAATGGCGATGCGATCGGCAGCGAGGTCGAGCGGCTGCGCTGGATCGGCGCCAATGTCGAAGCCTGGCCGACCGCGCGCGTGCGCGAGGTGCTGCCGAACAAGCGCTATTTTAACGCGCTGCATTTTCCGGGCGCCATGCACATTCATCCGCTCAATTACGCGCTCGGGCTTGCCGCCGATGCGGAAAAATTCGGCGCGCGCATTTTCGAGGACACGCCGGTGACGACGATCGATGCTGCCGGCGTGCGCAAGCGCATCGAGACGCAAGGCGCGCGCGTGCGCGCGAGCCACGTGGTGCTCGCCTGCAATGTGCAGCTCGGCGATCTGATGCCGCGGCTGGGCGCGACGCTGTTGCCGATCACCACCTTCGTGCTGGTGACCGAGCCGCTCGGCCCGCTGCTCACGGACGTGGTACGCTATCGCGGCGCGGTCAGCGATTCCAACCATGCCGACAATCATTACCGCATCGTCGGCGGCGCAAATTCCGGTGGCGAACGGCTGCAATGGTCGGGCCGCGTGCGGGTATGGGAGGCCGATGCGCGCCGGTTTCGCCGCGGGTTGGTCGCCGACATCAAGCGCAATTTTCCCGCGCTCGGGAAGGTCGACGTCGCGCATCTGTGGAGCGGCACGCTCGGGCGCGCCATCCACCGCATGCCGCAGATCGGCGAAATCGAGAGCGGCCTGTGGGTGGCGAGCGCCTTTGGCGGGCACGGGCTCAACACCACGGCGATGGGCGGCGAGCTGATCGCGCGCGGTATCGTCGAGGGCGACCAGACCTGGCGGCTGTTTGCGCCCTATGAGCTGGTCTGGGCCGGCGGCATGCTTGGCCGCATGCTGGCGCAAGGCATCTATTGGGGGAGGCGGCCGGTCGACCGGATCGGGCAGGGGCTGGCGCGCTACCGCGAGCGGGCAAAAAAGCGCAAAGCGGCGCGGCTCGCCGCCCGCAGCGGGAATAGGCTTCCGCCTGCGCCTGAAGCCGCCGCCCCGATTGCGCCGGAATAATAATTTACGCCGACGTAATGCTTGCGAAACCGGCCGATGCTTACGCCGCACCGGGTTTATGGTAGGCTTGCCCCTGATGATCCCTTCGATTCAGCGTCTCATCGCCATCGGCGCCGGCATTGCCGCGCTGGCGCTTGCCGGCTGCGCCGTCACGAGCGGCGGCTTCAGCGGTCCGCCGCCAAAGCCGAAGTCGGTCGTGGTAACCGATTTTGTGCTGTCCTCCGACGTGACGGTGATCGACCGCGGCTTTACCGCGCGGCTTGAGCACAAAACCGCCAATCTGCCGACCTCGGAACGCAAGCCGAGCACCATCGCGCGCGTGAACGACGAGATTGTCGCCAGCCTCATCGCCACCTTGCGCGAATCCGGCCTTGAAGCGCAGCCCGGCAGCGAGGACGCGCTCACGCTCAACGACGAGGCGCTGGTGGTCGGCGGGCGGCTGCGGCCGGGCGAGGCGGGCAGCGCCGGCAAGAACAAGAAGATCGGCTTCGGCGTCGGCTATGACGGGGTGATGGCCGACATGACGGTGTCGTATTTCTCCAGCCGCGGAAAGCAGCAGTTGCTCACCTTCAGCGCGGATGCCAAGGGCGCCGGCAAGCCGCTGACCGGAAAGCAGGCGAAGGCCTACAGCGCGGCGATTGCGGAGGTGCTGACGACGGAAAAAACCGCCCCCGAGAAGCTTTCGTCCGAAGTGGAAATACAAGCCCGCCGTATCGGCCGCGCTGCCGGCGAGCGGGTTGTGGCTTATGCCCGGGAGCAAGGTTGGCTGGCGGCGGGTGAGGGCGATGGGGGGGCGCGGGTCAAACTGCCGGAACCCAAGCCGTCGCATAGGCCCGCGAAGAAACCGGCTAAGCCCGCGACGTAAATATTCTTGTCATCGCCCGGCTTATCCCGGCGATCCCGCTTATGCATGCGCAGTGCGTCCCCAAGCGAGATTGCCGGGGCAAGCCCGGCAATGACGGCGCGCGCGATCCGCGCCAACGCCCCTCGCGCCGCGCCGTAGGCCGCGTTAGCGGCCGTCTCTTCTCGCCATAAACGCCAGCCGTTCGAACAGATGCACGTCCTGCTCGTTCTTCAAGAGCGCGCCATGCAGTGGCGGGATCAGCTTCTTGGGATCGCGTTCGCGCAGGATTTCCGGCCCGATGTCCTCGACCATCAGCAATTTCAGCCAGTCCAGCAATTCCGAGGTCGAGGGCTTCTTCTTCATGCCCGGCACGTCGCGGATCTCGTAGAACAACTTCAGCGCTTCGCTCACCAGGCGCTGCTTGATACCGGGGAAATGCACCTCGATGATCGCCGTCATGGTGTCGGGATCGGGGAAGCGGATGTAGTGGAAGAAGCAACGGCGCAAAAAGGCGTCGGGCAATTCCTTTTCGTTGTTGGAGGTGATGACCACGACCGGCCGGCGGCGCGCCTTCACGGTCTCGCCGGTTTCGTAGACGAAGAACTCCATGCGATCGAGTTCCTGCAACAGGTCGTTGGGAAACTCGATGTCGGCCTTGTCGATCTCGTCGATCAGCAGCACCGGGCGCTCGTCGGCGACGAAGGAGTCCCACAATTTGCCGCGCTTGATGTAGTTGCGGATGTCCTGCACGCGCGCGTCGCCGAGCTGGCTGTCGCGCAGGCGCGACACCGCGTCGTATTCGTAGAGGCCCTGCAGCGCCTTGGTGGTGGACTTGACGTGCCACTCGATCAGCGGCGCGCCGATCGACTTGGCGATCTCCAGCGCCAGCACGGTCTTGCCGGTGCCGGGCTCGCCCTTGACCAGCAACGGCCGCTCCAGGGTGATGGCGGCGTTGACCGCGACCTTGAGATCGTCGGTCGCCACATAGGCCTTGGTACCTTCAAAACGCATGAATTTCCTCACTTTTTCAACGCGACACTAGGCAGGGCGAGGGGCCTGGGCAAGGCGATTTGTGAGCATCTTTTGCCGTGCGCATGGTCCTATCCGAAAACCGGTCCCCACTTTTCGGGACCATGCGCCTCGCATCAACGTGATGCTGGAGTGATGGCAAGTTGAATGGCTATTATGCGCAAAGCGTATATGTCAGGGCGCGAGAGGAAGCGATTTCGGGAGGTTCGGATGCGCCGTCTGCTGCTTGGCTTTATCCTGATGCTTGCGGCTGCCGGGGTTGCTAGCGCGCAAATGGCGCCGCTGCCGAAGCCCGGCCCCGGCCAGGCGGTGGCGACTTTCGCCGGCGGCTGCTTCTGGTGCACCGAATCCGACTTCGACCATGTAGCGGGCGTGATCTCGACCACCTCGGGCTACACCGGCGGCCACGTCGCCAATCCGACCTACGAGCAGGTCTCGGGCGGCGGCACCGGGCACGCCGAGTCGGTGCAGGTGATCTATGACCCGAGCAAGGTCTCCTATCGGCAGTTGCTCACTTATTACTGGCATCACGTCGATCCGACCGTGAAGGATCGCCAGTTCTGCGACGGCGGCCACCAGTACCGCACCGCGATTTTTGTACACAACGACGAGGAGCGCAATCTGGCGGAAGCCTCCAAGAAAAAGGTCGCGGCCGAGCTCGGCAAGCCGATCTACACCGAAATTGCCGCCGCCGGCGCGTTCTATCCGGCCGAGACCTATCACCAGGATTTCTATCTGAAAAACCCGACCAAATATAAATTCTACCGCTGGAATTGCGGCCGCGATCAGCGGCTGAAGCAGATCTGGGGCAACGCGAAGGGAGACAGCTGATATGATCGACCGACGAGCCCTGTTGACGGCCGGTGTAGCGCTCGGTGCGCTCATGGCCACGAGCAAATTTGGCGAGGCAGAAACAATGACAACAACCACGCAAGATATCGACTGGAAGAAGATAAGCGATGCCGACTGGCGCAAGCGGCTTAGCCCGCAGGCCTACGACGTGCTGCGCAAGCACGGCACCGAGCGCGCCGGCACCAGTGCGATCAATCACGAGAAGCGCAAGGGCACCTTCGAATGTGCCGGCTGCGACTTGGCGCTGTTCTCGTCCGACACCAAGTTCGAAAGCGGCACCGGCTGGCCGAGCTTCTACCAGCCGCTGCCGGGCGCGATCGGCACCACGTCCGACCGCAGCTTCTTCATGGCCCGCACCGAAGTGCATTGCAGCCGCTGCCTCGGCCATCTCGGCCATGTGTTCGACGACGGGCCGAAGCCGACCGGCCTGCGCTACTGCATGAACGGCGTGGCGCTTAAGTTCATGCCGCAGGCCGCCGGGCAGACCTGAGGCCACTTCTGGTTGATCGCGTTTTCTTCGGCGAACCGGTTGCTACTTCGTCGGAAAATGCTCTGGACGACTCAGCGCGGCTTTTTTACCTCTCGGCAGGGGGAACCCTGCCGAGATGCCGCTTCCACAGCAAAAACCACCGCCGCTGAACGTCCCGCAAGCCTTCGCGCAGGGACTTGCGCTGCATCATCAGGGCCGTCTGGCCGAAGCCGAGCCGTTTTACGCCGCCGTCCTCGCGGCCAGGCCCGATCACATCGACGCCTTGCAGATGATGGGGTTGGTCAAACTTGCCGCCGGCCAGCCCGCCGAGGCCTTGCGCCTGGTGTCGGCGGCTATGGGCGTGCGCAAGCCGTCGCCGCAAATCCTGCTCAACCGCGGCCTGATCCTGGAAGCCCTTAAGCGCCACCAGGAGGCGGTGGAGAGCTTCGACCAAGCGCTCAAACAGAAATCCAAATATGCCGAGGCGCACAATAACCGCGGCGCGGCGCTTAATTCGCTCGGGCGCAACGAGGAATTGCTGGCAAGCTGCCGCACAGCGGTCGCCATCAAGCCGGATTACGCCGAGGCTCATTACAATGCCGGCATCGCGCTACGCGCGCTCGGCCGCTATGACGAGGCGCTCAAAAGCTTCGAGCGCACGCTGGCGCTGCAACCGAATTATGTGAAGGCGCACAACAACCGCGGCGCGGTGCTGGAGGCGCTCAACCGCATCGACGAGGCGCTCGCCTGTTACGATCGCGTGCTGGCGCTGGCGCCGGACTTCACCGAGGCGCGCAACAATCGCGGCCGCGTGCTGTTCGGCCTCGATCGCCCCGACGATGCGATCGAGAATTTCACCATCGCGCTACGGCACAATCCGAACGACGCCGAAGCCTGGTATCAGCGCGGCAAACATTTGCTGGATCTCAGTCGCAACGACGAGGCGGCGGCCGACCTCGCGCGCGCGCTGGCGCTCAAGCCCCATCATGCCGAAGCGCGCATCGCCGCCTGTATCGCCGAGCTGCCAGTCGTCTACACGCATGAAAGCGAGATTGCGCGGCGCCGCGCGGCCTATGAGCAGAAGCTGCGCGCATTGAGTAGCGACGTCGATGCCGGCCTATTGCAGGGCAATCTCATTAAGGCCATAGGCGCCAAGCAGCCGTTCCTGCTCGCCTATCAAAACGGCAACGACCGCGCGCTGCAGCAGGTCTATGGCGAGATGATCGTCCGCAGCGTTGCGCGACAATTTCCCCCCGCGCCGCTGCCGCCGCCGCCCGCGCCCGGCGAACCGATCCGGGTCGGCATCGTCAGCAGTTTTTTCTACAGCCACTCCAACTGGAAGATTCCGATGAAGGGCTGGATCGGCCAGCTCGACCGCAGCCGCTTCCATGTCACCGGCTATCACCTTGGCGTCATCCACGATGCGCAGACCGACGCGGCCGCCGGCCTCTGCGACCGCTTCGTGCACCGCGTGCTCGACACCGAAGGCTGGCGGCGGGAAATCCTCGGTCACGCGCCGCATGTGCTGATCTATCCCGGCTTGCTCATGGACACGTCCTCGCTGCAGCTCGCCGCGCAGCGGCTGGCGCCGGTGCAGTGCAATTCATGGGGCCATCCGGAAACCAGCGGCATGCCGACCCTCGACTATTACTTGTCGAGCGATCTGATGGAGCCGCCCGAGGCGCAGGCGTACTACACCGAGCAACTGGTTCGCCTGCCGAACCTGTCGATCTTCTACGAGCCTGTCGAAGGCCAGCCGGTCGACGTTTCGCGCGAAGAACTGGGCCTGCGGCCCGGCGCAACTATCTTCTGGAGCGCGCAATCGCTCTACAAATACCTGCCGCAGTACGACGAGGTCTTCGTGCGCATCGCGCGCGCGGCCGGCGACTGCCAGTTCGTGTTCCTCAGCCATTTCGGCGGCGCCAACATCACCCGGATCGTGCGCGAAAGGCTGACGCGCGCTTTCGCGGCGGCCGGCCTGCGGGCCGACGACTATTGCGTTTTCCTCGGTCGCATGAGCCAGAGCAAATTTGTCGCGGCGGCCGGACTTTCGGACGTCTTCCTCGACAGCATCGGCTGGTCGGGCTGCAATTCGGCATTGGAAAGTCTGCCGCATAACCTGCCGATCGTGACGATGCCGGGCGCGTTCATGCGCGGCCGTCACGGTATGGCGATCCTGCAGATGCTGGGCGTAACCGAAACGATCGCGGCGACGGTCGACGATTACGTTGCGATCGCCGCGCGGTTGGCGAACGATCCGGCCGAGCGTCAGGCGCTCAGCGCGCGAATCAAGGACAACCGGCACAAGGTCTATCGCGACCGCGCCTGCATGACCGCGCTGGAGGATTTCCTCGAGTGCGCCGTGCGCTCGCCCGGCATCGCGAACGGGGGCGGCGGGGCGCCGCCGGCGTCATAAGGCGGCCGGCAAAATCTGCCGCGTGACGGCAGAAACGACCCTGCGCGAGGGGCCCGATCGGCTTGCCCGTCTCTTATAACTAGCTGATATATCAACATATTTATGGTGGCACGCGGATTGCGATGACCCGCTTACGGAACCGTGCGCGCGCGCCTTCTGGGGCGATGGGCGCGCACCTAGTGGAGATGAAGTCATGGGTCTGTTCGACGCTCTTACTTCCGCCGTGAGTGGTTTGCAGGCGCAAGCCTTCGCCATGCAGAATATATCCGGCAACATCGCGAATTCGCAGACGATTGCCTACAAGGGCATCAACACGAGTTTCCAAGATCTCATTCCCGGCGCGCCATCGGCCTCGCAGCAAGTCGCCGGCGGCGTTGTCGCGAGTTCGATGGCAACCAACACCGTGCAAGGCGCCATCCAGAACGCGAATTCGGGAACCTATATGGCCATCAACGGCGACGGCTATTTCGTCGTGCAATCGCCGTCCAGTTTCGTCGGCAATACGCCGATCTTCGCCGGCGTCGACAGCTATACGCGCCGTGGCGACTTTCAATTGAATGCGCAAGGCTATCTGGTAAACGGCAGCGGCTATTACCTCGAAGGGATACCGATCGATCCTGCGACCGGAAATCCGAGCGGCAATGTCGCGGCTCCGCTGCAATTCCAGAACAATTTTCTGCCGGCTAATCCGACGACCAAGATTTCGTACGGAATCAATCTTCCGGCAACTCCGGTGACAACGGCATACGATGTCACGGTACCCAATTCCGAACTGCTCGACCCCGCGGATTTCAGCGTCGACCCGACAGTCGCCGGAACCGGGACGGTTGTCGGCGACGATGTCGCGACCTTCCTCGACGAATCGATCGATGGTGGCGCGGTCACCGTGTATAATGCCAACGGAACACCGGCCAATCTCCAACTGCGCTGGGCAAAGACCGACAGCATCGGTAACGGCGGCACCGACACCTGGAATCTGTTCTATCAATCGGATGCCACGGCAACCGGCACAAATGTCGCGTGGCAAAATATCGGTACCGACTTCGCCTTCGACGCAGCCGGCCAATTGAATCCGCCGATCACCAGCCTGTCGCTCACGGGCATCACCGTCAACGGCGTGCCGCTTGCCGACATTACGGTTAATTGTCCGGCCGGCAGCATCACGCAATTTGCCAGCTCGAATGGCGTCCCGACGGTCAACAACATGCAGCAGAACGGCTATGCGGCCGGCCAGCTGCAGTCAATATCGGTTACCGACACCGGCACGGTCTCCGGCGTTTTCACCAACGGGCAAAATGTCGCTCTGGCCAACATTCCGCTGGTGCATTTCAACGCCGCCGACAATCTCAAGGCCTTGGATGGCGGCGCCTTCCAGGCGACGGTCGAATCCGGACAGGCGCTCTCCGGCGCGACCGGCAAGATCGTCGGTCAATCGCTAGAAGGCTCGAACACGGATATCGCCACCGAGTTCACCAAACTGATTGTGACCCAGCAGGCCTATTCGGCCAATACGAAGGTGATCACGACCGCCAATCAAATGTCGCAAGACCTGATGAACATCCTGCGATAGCCGGCCGTGAGCTTCCGGTATGGATCGGCATCGCGAGTGATCGGGGCTAGACTATGAACCTGACTCAAGCGCTCGCGACGTCATTGTCGGGACTGACTGCAACACAGACGAATTTGTCGATTGTCGCCGGCAACGTCGCCAATGCGCAGACGCCGGGCTATATCGCCCAGCAGGCAAATCAGGTCGCGACCTCGGCCGGCGACAGCGGCGCCGGCGTCAACATTGCGTCAATCACCCGCCTGCTCGACCAATTCATTCAGCGGCAACTGCGCTCGGAAAATTCCGGCGGGGCTTACGCCGACGTCAAAGCCGGAATGTATCAGCAGCTGCAGCAGATCTACGGCCAGCCCGGGTCCGGCACGTCGCTCGATTCCGTTTTCAACGACTTCACGACCGCCGTGCAGGCATTGACCACTTCGCCGAATTCGTCGGCGGCGCAAAGCCAGACGATCGCCGCCGCCCAAGCCCTGGCGCAGCAGCTCAACCATGCGACTGACGCCATCCAGGCGCTTCGCAGCCAGGCCGACCAGGGAATCTCGGGCGATGTTCAGCAGGCCAACAACGCCCTGCAACAGATCGCGCATCTCAATAACCAGCTGGCGGGCAGCAGCGCGACCGACAGCGCGTCGGCTTTGCTCGAGAACCAGCGCGATCAATACATCGATCAGTTGGCCAAACTGATGGACATTCGTGTCGTCCAAGGGGCCAACAACCAAGTTACGGTATTCACCGGTTCCGGCACCCAACTGGTCGGCACGCAAGCCGCGCAGCTCAATTTTAATCCCGCCGGTACGGTCGGGGCGGCCCAACAATGGAATGCCGACCCGAGCAAAAGCGGTTTGGGAACGATCACGCTGGTGTCGCCGGGCGGCGGCAGCACGGATCTCGTCGCCAGCAACGCCATCCGCTCCGGTGAGATCGCCGGTTATCTCACCATGCGCGACAGCGTTCTGGTGCAGGCGCAGGCGCAGATCGACCAGATCGCCGCGCAAATGTCGAAAGCGCTCTCCGATACGACCACCGCCGGAACCGCAGTGGCGGGCGGCTTCGATGCCGATATCGGCGGCCTATCGAATGGAAATACCATCCAGGTTTCCTACACCGACGGTTCCAGCGTCCAACACACCGTCACCATCGTGCGGGTGGATGACCCATCCGCACTGCCGCTGTCGAATTCGGCAACCGCCGATCCGAATGACACGGTCATCGGCGTCGATTTTTCCGGCGGCCCGGCATCGGTGGCGAGCCAGCTCAATAGCGCGCTCGGCGCGACCGGCCTGCAATTTTCCAATCCATCGGGCGCGACACTGGAAATCGTCGATAGCGGCTCACCCGCGATCACCGTCGATGCCATCTCGACCACGACGACGGCGACGTCCTTGACCGGCGGTTCCGGCGCGCTTGCGCTGTTCGTCGACGGCTCGAATGCGTTCACCGGCGCCATCACGTCGGCCGGGCCTGAGAGCGTCGGTTATGCCGGGCGGATCACGGTTAACAGCGCGCTGGTCGCCGATCCCACGAAACTCGTCGCCTATCAATCGGGCACGCCGGCCGGCGACGCGACGCGGCCGAACTTCATTTACAATCAACTGGTCAATGCTTCGCTCGAATATTCTCCGGCGGCGGGCATCGGCGGGCTTGGCGCTCCCTACCAGGGAACATTGTCGGCCTACATCAGCCAGATGATCAGCGTGCAGAGCGTCGCGGCGAACGCGGCAGACAACCTGAAAGCCGGCCAAGACATCGTCGTCAACGCGCTGCAATCGCGGTTTGATTCGACATCCGCCGTCAATATCGACACCGAAATGGCGCACTTGCTCACGCTGCAAAATGCCTATGGGGCGAATGCGCGTGTGATGTCGACCGTGAAGGCGATGTTGGATGCGTTGCTGCAGATGTGATGTGAGGATCTCATGACGGTTTCCGGCGTTTCATCAAATCTTGCACCGCTCCTGCAAGCGGCGCTCGATATCAACAAGCAGCTCGACGACCTGCAGCGCCAGCTCGGGTCGGGACAAAAGTCGGATACCTTTGCCGGCCTTGGGTCGCAAAGCGGAATTGCCGTTGCATTGAGCGCCCAGCTGGCCGCGATCAGCAGTTTTGACGACACCATCAAGATGGTCGGAACGACCGTCAGCCTGCAACAGGCGGTGCTTCAGCAAATCGGCCGCGTCGCCAACACGGTTCAAACGACGACGACCCAACCAGCCTTTTCCGTCGATAGCACCGGGCAGACCACCACGCAGAAAACGGCGCAAAGCCAACTCGATCAGATCCTCAGCCTGCTGAACACGCAAGGCGGCAATGGCTATCTGTTTTCGGGCAGCGGATTGGACACGCCCTCGGTCGACAGCGCCGATCATATTCTCAACGGCAACGGCGCGCAGGCGGGCCTCAAGCAGGTCATCGCCGAGCGTCACGATGCCGATCTTGGCGCCGATGGGCTCGGCCGCCTGGACATTCCGGCGGCCGCCGGCAGCGTGGTCTCGGTTAGCGAGGACGCCGCCAGCTCGCCGTTTGGCCTCAAACTCGCCGCGGTCAATTCGACGCTGAGCGGGGCAACGGTTACCGGCCCCACCGGTTCGCCGGCGGCTATTTCAGTCGATCTCGGCGCGACCAATCCCAGCGACGGCGATAGCATCACGTTCACGTTTGCGCTGCCCGATGGCACGAGCCAGACGTTGCAATTGCAGGCGACGACCGCGGCGCCGCCGGGCCCCAATCAATTCACCATCGGCGCCACAACGGCCGCGACTGCGGCAAACTTGCAGGCCGCGCTCACCGCCGGGGTCAGCCAGATCGGCGCAACTTCGCTGTCGGCCGCTTCCGCCATGGCCGCCTCCAACAATTTCTTTGACGATCCGCCGCAGCGGGTCAGCGGCTCGCCGTCCACCGCCACGGCGCTGGTCGATGGAACGTCTGCCGACACCGTCATTTGGTACACCGGCGAGGACGGCGCCGGATCGGCGCGATCGACTGCGACCGCGCGCATCGACCCGTCGACCACGGTCGCCTACGGCACGCGGGCCAACGAGCAAGGCATCCGCTGGATCGTGCAGAACATCGCGGCACTGGCGGCGACCAGCTATTCAACGAGCGATCCCAATGCTTCCGCCAGCTATAGCGCGCTCAACAGCCGTGTCTATGCGGCACTCGGCATTCCGGCTGGCGTGCAGAACATCGCCGATATCGAGAGCAGCCTTGCCAGTGCGCAAACCGCTATGGCTTCGACGCAAAGTCAGCATCAGCAGACGGCCGACATTCTGACGACCATGCAGCAATCGATCGAGGGCGTCGATATCAACCAGATCGGGATCCAGATTCTGTCATTGCAGACCAGCCTGTCGGCGTCGCTGTCGACAACGGCAAGGCTATCGCAGCTCAATCTGCTGAATTATCTCTCGCCAGTTTCGGGCTAAGGTGAAGCAGGGGCCCTGCGGTCCGCGCCTGACGCAATCCTCCTTCACTCGGTTTTCCATTGCGGCTATGGGCCGCTCACCGACATCCATCGCGCAATGGCGGATGCGCGATGTCCGGCGCTTGCGCGCGGCCGCGCGGGCCTCAGCGGAGGTTCGATATCGGCAGCTTTCTGGTCCGGGACAATGCCGATCAGTTGCCATGCGGCACACTTGCACGACAATGCTTTTCGCGTTGCAAGCTGCACTCTGCGGCCGTTGGGGAACTCGACATAACGGCGAACGAACCGTCCGCGGCCTTCGAGGACATATTTTGTGCCAGGCGGGACGCGCGCTGGCAGGCGTCGAAAATTACGCATTGTTCAGCCCCTCGCTTTGCGAACCCATGTCTAAAAAATCGCATCGGCGTGAGGAATTTATGGCCTCGTCGAGGTTATCCCCGGTCTGTACTGCGCAAATATGCCGCCGGAAAAATTAGGGCGAGTGCATTGAAAGAATTATAGTTTTTATCGCTGTCGAAGCGGCGCGATTGATCGGACAAAACGGAATTTCCGCGAGCATTGATTTAGAGCAACACTCCGCGCGAGCCATTGCGCAGTGCGGCGCGCAGTAGAAGCAATTTTTTCAAAATATGGCCGCGCCTGCTCGTTGGCTGGCCAAACTTAGCTTCACCGTCCGGCACTTGGGTTCCAAAAAAAAGACCGCGGCATGAGCGCGGTCTTTTGAAATCGTCAGCGCCGCCAATCACGCGCGCGCGAGCAAACCCGCGGCCAATTCGCGATTGATGTTGATGAGTGAGCCGAGCGTTTCCGGCTTCGGATCGGCCAAGACGGCGAGCGTCTGTTTGAATACGAAGATACCGAGATTGGCGACGTTTTGGCGCAAGTTGACCGGCAGCGGATTTTCCGGGCTGGTCGCCGAGGTGACGAAGATCGACCACAGCTTGCGGTTATACAACAGCGCCGCGTCGAGCTCGGGGCTCTTGCCTTCCCAGCCGTCGCAGATCGCCTGCAGGCGCGCTGCCGCGCTCAGAAGCAAATCGGCTTCCAGTTCACGCGGATTTGCGGTTTGATTCGCGATCGCGCCGTAGGCGCGTGTTGCTTGTCGCATGGTCGAGCAGCTCCTTCTCGTAAGCAATTAGGGCCTTGGCGCTCTTGAGCGCCTTATACATTTGGCCGGCCATGATGTGGTTGCTGATGGCCTGCATATGCGGCCACGAGCTCGGCGCTGCCTGCACCAGGTCGCGCATCAGCGCGAAATAGGTTGAGTGATGCAGGCTGGCGTCGCGCGAGGTATACATGATCTGGACGCAGAGATAGATGCGCTTGGCCGGCGTGTCGGCCTGCTTCGGCATCATGATGTCCTTTTCGCGCAGGATTGGCGCCTGCCCTTCGATCAATAACCGCGTGCGCTGATCGCCATTGGTGACCAGGCTTTCGCCGAGGATGAACCGTTCGCCCGGTTTTAGTTCGACTTTGAGGCCCATTCGACGCCGCTCCTTGCGGCCACTTGCCGGTGCAGATGCGGCGCGGGATCGAGCCCTGGCGCCGCTTTGAATTGCCGTTGTTTACCGGAACAGCCGCAGCACGTTCTGGTCGGCCTGCGCGGCAAGCGATAGCGCGGTGGATGATAATTGCTGGCGGGTCTGCAAGGCGAGCAGGTTGGCGCCCTCCTCGTTGCTGTCGGCAAGCGTGAGGTTGTCGGAGCCGGTTTGCAGCGTATTGATCATCGACTTCGTGAATTCCTGGCGGATCTGCACGGTCGACAGACTGGAGCTTAGAGTCTGAGACTCCGACTGCAACGACGTGAGCGCTGCGGTCAGAGTTGCCGACGCCGCGGCGATATCCGTGGCGCTTGCCCAGTTGTTGGCCGCATTGGCGATGCTCAGCGGCGCGTTGTTAGCATTGGTATAGTCGACGCCAGTCACGCTGACGCTCGACGTGGCCGTGTCATTGAGGGTGACGGTCAAAGTGTTGCCGCCAAGCAGGTTAACGCCGTTGAAGCCCGAGTTGCCGGCGAGTTGGCCAATCTGGGCCAACAAAGTGTCGAACTGCGCGGCGAGCGTCGCCTGGGTCGTGGTGTTGTTGGCCTGCTGGGCCTGGCTGACCAGTGCTTGCGCCGACTGCACCAGCTTGGTGATTGCCGTGATGCCGTTATTGGCGGCCTGAATGGTGTTGACGCCGTTGGACATGGCGTCGAGCAGGCCGCTCAAGTTGTTAGCCCGCGTGTCGAGGCCCTGCGCGGTGAAGAAATTGATGGCGTTGTCGAGCGCCGAATTGACCTTCTTGCCGGTCGCCAGCTTGTTTTGCGTTTTCGTGATCAAGTCCGACGTCTGCTGCAATTGCAGAAGGTTCGACCGCACGCCGGCCGATAGTACAATGTCACTCATGACAAGTTCCTCCCCTCGGTAGGGCCAAATCGCTCGCCGTGGATCATGAATTGTTAGGGTTGACGGACCGTTAAATTTGTTTCGATTAAGATTTCGTTAACCATAATTTAGGCGGGCACAGAAAAAACGGCGGCCCGAGGGCCGCCGTTTTCCGTGGTGGATGTTGACGAAGCTTAGCGGAACAGCCGCAGCACGTTCTGGTCGGCTTGCGAAGCGAGCGACAACGCGGTCGACGACAGCTGCTGGCGGGTCTGCAAGGCGAGCAGGTTGGCGCCTTCCTGGTTGCTGTCGGCCAGCGTGAGGTCGGCGGAGCCGGTCTGCAGCGTGTTGATTGTCGCCTTGGTGAAATCCTGGCGAATCTGCACGGTCGACAAGCTCGCGCTGAGGGTCTGCGATTCCGACTGCAACGAGGTGAGCGCCGCGGTCAGAGCCGTCGAAGCCGCGGCGATATCCGTGGAGCTCGCCCAGTTGTTGGCCGCGCCGGCAATGTTCAGCGGCGCATTGTTGGCGTTGGTATAGTCGACGCCGGTGATGGCGACCGTCGAACCGCCCGACTCGTTCAGCGTCACCGTCAGGGTGTTGCCGCCAAGCAGGTTGGTGCCGTTGAAGCCCGAGTTGCCGGCGAGCTGGCCGATCTGGGTCAGCAGGGCGTCGAACTGCGTGGACAGGGTGGCCTGGGTCGTGGCGTTGTTGGCCTGCTGCGCCTGGCTGACGAGCGCCTGCGCCGACTGCACCAGCTTGGTGATCGCCGTGATGCCGTTGTTGGCGGCCTGAATGGTGTTGATGCCGTTGGACATGGAGTCCAGCAGGCTGCTCAACGAACTGGCGCGGTTGTCGAGACCCTGCGCGGTGAAGAAGTTGATGGCGTTATCGAGCGCCGAATTGACCTTCTTGCCGGTGGCCAGCCGGTTTTGCGTTTGGGTGATCAAATCCGAAGTCTGCTGCAACTGCAGCAGGTTCGAACGAACACCTGCCGAAAGAACGATATCAGACATCTTAAGGTACCTTTCTGGTGATTTTGCCGTACTGGCAGCTACGCATGCTCGATCCAGTGGATCGAATGTTTCATCGCACACGCGCCCAAACGGGCCGTAAAATTTCACAGTTAATAAGTCGTTGCTTAGTTAGCGTGACCGCTTCAATTTGATCTGAAATGGCAATGAGGTTTTGCCGCCGAGCGCGCCAATATCGCGCAGATACGCCGCGAAACTCGGCAGCGCGGCTATAAGATTTCGCGTTAACGAATGGCTAATTGGCAGACTTTTTTAACCGTCCTGCCGTATGTTTTACCTTACAAGGGTGCAGGTATGACGTCGGTTATCGGGTCCGCGACTGTCGGCATTTCGTACTCGTCGCTTTTCAGCACGAGCGCGACGTCGAACTGGATTGCCGACACCATGACCGCAATCCAGAACCAACAATATGAAGGCGGCTTGCTTGGTATGCTGGACAACGCCGGCGGCGACGGCAGCATCAATTCTTTTCTGGGTCAAAGCACGACCATCGCGAACAATCTCACGACGATATCGCAAAACAGCTACATCAATTCAGGCAGCCTGTTTGCCCAGATCGCGGCGACCAACCAGCAGCGGGCAACCGCCAAGAAACTGCAGGATGCGCTGAATCAACTATCCGCGCAACAGCAGATGGTGCAGGCGAAAAATGTGCTCGACCCCGTCATGTATTTTGCCGACGGGTCGACGCTCGACACCAACAACAACATCCTGACGATGGCGAATGGCGCGCAATACGACACCTTGACCGGCGCGAAATATGTCGATCCCAATTCCATCATCCAAATGGGCAATGGCGCCTATCTCAACACCAAGACCAATATCCTCACCATGCCCGACGGCACCCAAATCGACACGACGACGGGATTGACGGTCTAAGGCGCCGTCTACAGCGGCCGAACAGCTAGAGCGTACGGCTGATCGCCAGCGGCTGGCTGGCCTTGGCGCTCGGCGCGTTGGCGCGGCCGGTGGCGCCGTAGGTCGAGGGCGTCCGCTTGCGCGCAAGCTCGCCCGACACGCCGCGGATGATGCCTTCGGATACTGCATGCGCAGTCGCCAGCACCGTCAGATTGGTCTGCAATAGCGCCTGAAACTCAGCATGCCGTTTGCGCAGCGCGTCGAATTTCTCGGGCAGCGACCGCGCGATCAGTTCACGGGCGGCTATGATGCGCTCGCTTTCGGCGGCGTAACTGCGGCCGAACTCGCTCTTGGCCTCGGCCATTTCGGCCGCGTCGCGCAGCCGGCCGGCGCGCACGTGCGCGGTTTCTGCCTCGATCGTTTCCACCAGCCGGTCCAAGATCGCGTTCAAGTTTGCGATCACCCGCTCGGCTTCGCCGACGCTGGTAATCGGTGTGTCGGTCATTGGCACGGTCATGGACGGGCTTCCTGCTGTGCCATCAGGCTGCGATAGACGTGGTCGGCGATGCCGACGCCGCCGCCCTTGGCGATCGCCTTGGCATATTGGTCGGTGAGCACCGAGCGCCAGACACCGGTCGCGCCGCTGCCGCCGAACGGGCCTTCGCCGTCGACGCCGGTGAACATGTGCTGGAACATGGAATTGAGGAACACGGCTTCGAAATCCTGCGCCGCCGTGTGCGCCCTGGATTTGGCGGTGGGCGACAGCTTGCCGGCGGCCGGCGCCTTCAGGTTGAGCATATCGAGCGCGCTTAATCCCGGCGTGCTGACGGGCAGGGCGCTGGCCATTACATCACCTCGATGTCGGCCTGGATCGCGCCCGCCGCCTTGATGGCCTGCAGGATGGCGATCAGATCGCGCGGACCGATACCCAGCGAATTCAATCCATCGACCAGCTGTTGCAACGAGACGCCGTCCTTGACCAGCGCGAGCTTCTTGCCGTCCTCCTGCACGCCGATGCTGGTGCGCGGGACCGTTCGCGTCGAGCCGCCGCGCGAGAATGGCGAGGGCTGGCTGACTTGCGGGGTCTCGGTGATGGTGACGGTGAGATTGCCTTGTGCCACCGCCACCATGGACACGCGCACGTCGCGGCCCATGACGATGATGCCGGAGCGCTCGTCGATCACGATCTTGGCGGCCTGGTCGGGCTCGACTTGCAGCTGCTCGACCTCGGTGAGCAGCGAGATCACGTTGCCGCGATATTGCTGCGGGATGGTGATGCCGACAGTGCCCGGATCGAGCGGTTCCGCCGTCGGCGTACCGATGAAATCGTTGATGGCGGCGGCGATGCGCTTGGCGGTGGTGAAATCAGGATTGCGCAGCGCCATGCGCAACTGGCTCAGCCGGTTCAAGGAGAATTCGATCTCGCGCTCGATCAGCGCGCCGTTGGCGATGCGGCCGACGGTCGGCACGCCGCGCACGATCTTGGAAGCCTCGCCTTCGGCTTGGAAGCCGCCGATCGCCACCGAGCCTTGCCCGACCGCGTAGACATTGCCGTCGGCGCCGAGCAGCGGCGTCACCAGCAGCACGCCGCCTTGCAGGCTCTTGCTGTCGCCGAGCGCGGAAACCGTGATGTCGATGCGGGTGCCTTGCGTGCCGAAAGGCGGCAGGTTGGCGGTCACCATCACGGCGGCGACGTTGCCGGTGCGCAGCGTCTGGCCGCGGATGTTGACGCCGAGCCGTTCCAGCATCGCGGTGAGCGACTGCTTGGTGAAGGGAATGTTGTTGAGGGTGTCGCCGGTGCCGTTGAGCCCGACCACCAGGCCATAACCGATGAGCTGGTTTTGCCGCACGCCCTCGATATTGGCGAGGTCCTTGATGCGCGAGGTGGCGCCCGCGTTCGGCATGGCGAACGCGGTCAAAAGCACGGCCAGAATGACGGCTCGCAACGTCCTCGTCATCACTGCTCCCCAATGTGACGTTTGACTGACACTTGTTATGCGAACGCCGTGCCAAGCCGGACGTTCGACTCAAGACTCTGGCAACGCAGCGCTTTTTGAATTGGCGCGCTGACCGCGCGGCGCCGGCGGATGGGCAGGAAAGGCCCAACGCGGCAATTTTTGCCGGCGTTTTTACCGGGGGTTAACCATAAAAGTTCAGGCTCAACGGTATTCGGGGACCGACGACGTCCAGTTGGGGTATTTCGCGATGCGCATTTACGGATCGAACGGCAGCGCGCTCGCGTCGGCGCCGGCGAGCGCCCGCCGCAGCGCCGGCGGCTCCTTCACCGTCAGCGAGCAGGAGCCGCCGCGCAATGCCGCGGCCGCTGCCGGCTTGCGCTCGATCTCGACCGTCGACGCGCTGATCGCCTTGCAGGGCGTGGAAAACCCGACCGAGCGCAAGAAGCGCGCGGTCGCCAAAGGCCGCAACGCGCTCGACGTGCTCGACAAGCTCAAGCTCACTTTGCTGGACGGCAGCGTCGACCGCTCCACCCTCGCGCGCCTGCAGGTGGCAGCCGAAGGGCTGACCGAGGAGACCGGCGACCCCGGCCTCGACACGGTCTTGGGCGAAATCGATTTGCGCGTGGCGGTAGAACTGGCCAAGGCCGGCATCCGCTAACGCGGCATCCCGCTTGCTGTTCAAAATTGCTCACTCGGCGGCCTGCCGGCGGGCCGGGTCTTTTCCGGAAAATCTCGTCAAGTCACTGAAATGTCATAATAAACCATCTCGTAAGCTAGCCCTACTCGGATGTTGTCGGCAGCGCGGCGCGCGTATATAAGCCTGCCGCACCGGGAGGGTGGAATTCCTACCCAAGAATATAAGAAGACAGGGAGTTCAGTGGGATGCTGGCGAAGACCAAGACCTATCGGCCGACCGACAAGGAGCCGTTCATGAACGAGCGGCAGCGGGATTATTTCCGCTTGAAGCTGCTCGCCTGGCGGGAAGACATTCTGAAGGAGGCCAAGGAGACGCTGCTGCATCTGCAGGAGGAAAATCAGAACCACCCCGATCTCGCCGATCGGGCCTCCTCGGAAACCGACCGCGCCATCGAGCTGCGCGCGCGCGATCGCCAGCGCAAGCTGATTGCCAAGATCGACGAAGCGCTCACCCGCATCGAGGACGGCACCTACGGCTATTGCGAGGAGACCGGCGAGCCGATCTCGCTGCGCCGGCTGGAAGCGCGCCCGATCGCGACGCTGTCGGTGGAGGCGCAGGAGCGCCACGAGCAGCGCGAGCGGGTCTATCGCGACGATTGAGCGCTCTGTCATGGCCGGGCTTGACCCGGCCATCCCGATTTAGTGGGCATCGCCTTTCCATTCTTAGCGGGATCACCGGGACAAGCCCGGTGATGACAAGCTGAATTCGTCTCGCCCTCGCGCAATCCCCAATTCAATTTCCAAACTATCCAGCAGCCACGCGCCATCGCCCGTATTCTTTAGCGGCGCCGGGTACGCCGTCGTCTGGCCGGCTTGCGCCGGGCACTTTTTCGGGCCCTCGAAAAACGAGGGCGCGCGGAACGCCGGGGCCTGGCGCTGTCGCGCTCGCGCGATGTTGCGCAAACGAAACAGCATGCCCCGCAGCCTCGTGTGACGATGGTGAGGTTGGTCACACGAGCAATAGTCGCCGCGAGGTGCCGGTTGCCCGGCGCTCCGCGCGCGGTGTGAGAGGCTTGCTCCGCGCCGCCCCCGGTGGACTTCCCTTTCAGGCGCCCTTTCAAGCGAGAGCGCTTATCCACCGCTAGCGGGCCCAAACGGTGCCCAGCACTTCTGACCGTGCCGGCTGCCGCTGTCAGGGGGGCCCAGCGACGTGCGGTTGGCACGCCGGGACGGCGCGGCTTGGACCGCCGGCCGCGGAATTGGCGTCGCATCTCCAACGCCCCGCAACCGGCCACCGCCTCCCGCCCCACGTCTGTAAGACGCTGATCAGACGCCCCTCGAAGAGGGGACGGGATGGCAGCAGGGGTAGAAGGCGATTGCGGCGGAAATGTGGAATATATTCCTATATTATAGAAAAATCGCCAGGCGGACATTTGGGCGCCTATCCCCTTCTTGACAAATGGAGAATATTCCTATCGAGATGGCTTCGACAGGGTGGCGCGGGGTTGGCGTGTCTTTTTATGCTTTTTGCAAATCAGGGGACGGCGACTGCCGCGACCATCAGATCAGTCAAATTCATTGTCGATAGCGCTGTGCTCAATACGAGTACTTTGCGGACCGGGTGGAATAAATTGGCCCACATGAAGCCCTGAAAAATCAATATCGCCGTGGACGGAATGACAAAATTTTGTAGTTCTTTCGGCGCCAAAGATATCCTTGTACTTAATCAGCCCAAAAATATAAAATTTGAAATCCTGCGCTCTAAAAATCTCGTTCATTTCAGCGGGAGTGAATTTTTCTTCGCTGGCGACATTGCCAGCCGCATCACCATTGGGGCCAAGAAAAATTTTACTTTTGGCGGAAGCTACTTGGATATCGACGGGAAATTGCAAAAAAGCACTTTGCGTGAGCGGATAAGGGAGAACCTTCATTCTCGCTGCATAATACATATGTGCGGCTGGAGTTTGCCCAAAATTATGCATTTGAAAGGTTGCTCCAGCGAACTTGGTGCTGGGACTATAGAGAATATCTCCGCTAGTCCCGAGCAAAACATAAGCTCTCAGTTGGCGGTTGGACGATTGTCTCGCGTCGCGTACTTGGACAACCACGACCAAAACGAGAATGATTGTTGCAATAGTCAGGGGGTCTTCAAAAAGTCTATTGATGAATTGCGATACGGCAGATTGATTTCGATTATTTACGGCGTGGCTTGCGGTGCAATTGGGATCGCAATCAATTTGAACAGCAGAGGAAGGATTGGAGCGTTTTTCGGCGGTGTATTGATAGTGCTTGGAATCTTGATGCCCTACGCTCCTTGGTAGAGTGCGATTTGATGCATCCAAAACAGTCAATCCGAATCCAATCAGAATACACGCTCCAAATACGATTGATGCTTTATTTCTTTGAGGGACTAGCATCCTTCAATCGCCGTTCCGAATATGTCGTCATTGAAGCGATTATTATTGCGGAATTGGAACTCAGCAACGTAGAGCGGCAGGTATTTGCGGCTAACTTTGTGGAAGGTGCCGACTACGCCACGTTTAACGATGCTCCAGAAGCCTTCAATCGTGTTTGTATGAACCGCGCCGATGGCATACTTATGCGCGGAGTGATTAACGGCTTGGTGATTGAGCTTGCGAGCGGCCTTCAAATTCTCATAGGCTGCACTTTCATCGGTCGTGATCAGGCTGACCTTGTGAGAAATCATTTCCCTCACAAACCATTCCGCATTTTGTTTGGTCATATGATCGAGGACGCGGGCAATCACGGTGCCTTTGCGCTGCACCGCACCGATGACCGGGATTTTATCGATCGGGCCACGGCCTTTCCGGTTGCGGTTTTTCGAATGCGTGTTCTTGTCTTTGCCGCCAACCCACGTTTCGTCGATTTCTACGATGCCGCCAAGCTTGTGTTCCGGCTCGATCAGCGCGGTGCGGATTTTGTGGCACATGCCCCAAGCAGTTTTGTAACTGCCAAAGCCCATGTAGCGCATGATCTGGAGGGCGCTCATTCCCTTTTTGCTGGTCAGCATGAGGTGAGTAACCTTGAACCAGTCGCGGAGCGGCTTGTTTGTGTTCTCAAAGATGGTTCCGGCCATGCAGGAGAACCGATAGCCCTGCGGAGCGCAGGCTCGGCATTGCCAATGGAAGGGCTTGTAGGACGAAGCGTCGTACAGATCGACATTGCCGCAGCGGGGGCAGGCAACGCCCTTGGGCCATCTACGCGCAACCAAATACCGCTGGCAGGATTCCTCGTCCCCGACCGGGAACATGGCCTCGAATTGGGCGCTGGTGAGCTGGTGAACAGGCTTTGGGCGCTTAGCCATAACTGCCTCCCTTCGATAGAAGGATATTGCATGTCTGATGGGATTTGTCAGGTACGGGATAATCGCCGACGTTTGAACCTTTTGATTGGGCGGTTCGACAAAGCTTCATCGACGCCAGCATTCCGCTAGCCGTCGCAGCGCCGAAGGGCCGGAGCACACCGCCATGCTGCACGCTGAATTGGCCGTTCTCGAACGGCGACAGAAAATCCTCGAAACCGAACTCGTCGAGGCGCAAAATCAGCCGTCAGGCGACAACCCCATGGTCGCGTACCTTAAATCCCGAGCGTTATACGTCAGGGAAGAGGTCGAGCGGCTTCGCTACGAAAAGATACGCTCGTACCATTGAGCCCAGCGGCCCGCACATAAAAATGGCTGCGGCCGGATTGTCCGCCATGGGCCAAAAGCAGACGCAACCGCGCGCCCGTGCAGCGTCCACTTTGGGCGGTGCATCGAATTGGAAACTGGGAGCCCCCCAAACGCCCGCGGCCTCCGGCAGGGGAGCCGCCGGAGGCCGCGTCGTTGACGCCGTCTACGCTCGCGCGATGCGAATACGGCGCGGGAGCTCAATAAACCCACTCCGTCATGCCCGGGCTCGACCCGGGCATCCATGCGGACTCGTTGAGGCAAAATCCCTACGCAACGCTGCCTTTGCCGAGCCTTGTCATGGATTGCCGGGTCAAGCCCGGCAATGACAGGGAAAAGACGCAACGAACTCACCGGACACTCACCAAACTAGAACGGCAACACCACGTCGAGCACCTGCTGGCCGTAACGCGGCTGCTGCACGTCGCTGATCTGGCCGCGCCCGCCATAGGCGATGCGCGCCTGCGCGATCTTGGTGGAATCGATGGTGTTGTCGCTTTCGATGTCCTCCGGCCGCACGATGCCGGCCACGATCAGTTCGCGGATTTCGAAATTGACGCGGATCTCCTGGCGGCCCTCGATCACCAGATTGCCGTTCGGCAGCACCTGCGTCACCACGCCGGCGACATTGGTCTGCAGCGCCTCCTGCCGGTTGATCGAGCCCTTGCCGTCGCTCGAGGCCGTCGAGTCGGCGGTCAAGATGCGGCCGGGCAGGATCGCGGCCGCCGGCGTCTTGATCGTCTTGCTGCCGATGAAATCGGTGACGCCGGAATCCTCGCTGTTGCTGCGGCTGCGCTGGGTCTCGTTGGCGAAATTGGCCTTGTCGGTGATGTTGACCTTGACGGTGAGGATGTCGCCGACCTGGTGCGCGCGCTGGTCCTTGAAGAAGGCGCGCGAGCCGTTGCGCCACAGCGAATTCGGATTGTAGGAGGCGGGCTGCGCCGCCGGCATCGGCATCTGCACCGGCTTGTAGCCCGGCCGCGCCGTTGGATTGTCGACCGCGGAGAGTGGCGGCGGCTGGCCGACGTTCTTCAGCCGGTCGATCGCCGCGCAGCTCGACAGCAGCGCGGTTGCGAGCGCGGCCAGGACCGCATGACGCGTCACGGTGATCACTTTCATCGACATCACTTTCACAAAGGGCGCAGCGGCGCCGTTTCGATTTACCATTGACTTAAGACCAACTCGACTTTGCGCTTTCGTTTCGACCCTCGTGCTAATGCGCCCCGCCATGGCTTGCGGAACGTGTCGGCGGCAGATTGGCGGCCAGCCGCGGCGACCCGGTGCTGATGATGACGCGGCCTGGACCGGACACCACGCCTTGCACGGTGCGCTTGGATTGTTCGTTGAGCACCGAGATCACGTCGCCTTCGGCGCCGCCTTCGGCCGCCTTGCCGCGCACGGTCAGCGTGATGCCGGGCACCTGGTAGACCAGCGTCACCGTCTCGTTGCGCTGAACCAGTTCCGGCTTCATCAGATCGGCGAGACGCAGCGGCCGTCCCGCCTGCAGCGTGTTGCGGGCGGCGAGCCCCATGACTTGATCGCGGTCGGTGACGACGTCGCGGCCGATCTCGGCGCGCGGGCGCCGCTCGACGACAATGTCCGCACTCTTGAGCAGTTCGCCGCGGTCAAGCTGGCGCGCCAGGGTCACGACTTCCACAGTTGCTGCCGCGCGGCCGGAAAGCCGCAGCGAACCGCGGGTGGTGGCGCCGGTCGGCATGTCGAGCGTGACGTCGAAACGGCCGCTGCGGGCGTCGTAGTTGAGATAGCCGACGCGCGGCTCGCCCTTGGCGGTCGGCTCCACCTGGATCGCGCGCAATTCGCGGTCGAAATTCACCGTGATGTCCTTGGCCGGGCCGAGCGCGTATTGCGCCGACAGCGCGCGCGCGATGCGATCCTCGATGGTCGTGGCCGGGATGCTGCGGCTTGCCCGCGTCACCACCACTTCGCTGACGTCGCCAGTGTCGAGGCCGATCAGCGCATGGGCGCGCACCGCCTCGACCACGGTCTCGGCCGGCACCGTTCCGGTGGAGCCGAGGTCGGGCGCGCGGAAGATCGGCACCTTGGCGACGATGCCGGCATGCTCGACCAGGTCGCCGATGCGCACGACGTCGCCGGTGACGGTGGCTTCCGCCTTGAGCCGCGGGCGTTGCTGATCGGGCGCGGCGCCGGCGGCGGCGGCGAGCGCGAACAGGGCGGTGGCGGTGACGATGAATGTGCGGATCATGGTTTTTGCCTCAGCGCATCAGGCCGGCGGTCGATTGCAGCATCTGGTCGGCGGCGGTGATCACCTTGCCGTTCATCTCGTAGGCGCGTTGCGCGGCGATCAGGTTGGTGATTTCGGTGACCGAGTTGACGTTGGACTGTTCCAGGCTGCCTTGCATCAAGTCGCCGGCGCCGTCGGTGCCGGGAATGCCGTCGAGCGGCGTGCCGGAGGCGGGCGATTCCGTGTACATGTTGTCGCCGATCGGCAGCAGGCCGGCCTGATTGATGAAGCGGGTCAGCGTGATCTGACCCAAAATCTGCGGTGCCGTGGCGCCCTGTGGGATGACGGAGACCTGGCCCTGCGCGTTGATGGTCAAGCCGGAAACGTTCGCCGGGATGGTGATGGCGGGCTGCACGACGCTGCCCTGCGGCGTCACGATGCGGCCGGTGGCGTCCATCTGGAACGAGCCGTCGCGCGTATAGGCGTAGCTGCCGTCCGGCAACTGGATCTTGAAGAAGCCGTCGCCGCGGATCGCGACGTCGAGCGTGCCGCCGGTCTGCGACAGCGTGCCTTGCGTCATCAGCCGCGGCGTGCCGACCGATTTGACGCCGGAGCCGAGATCGATGCCGACCGGCAGGATATTGCCCTGCGCCGAGGTTTGCGTGCCGATGCGGCTGACGTGATCGTACAGCAGGTCCTGGAATTCGGCCCGCTGACGCTTGTAGCCGGTGGTGCTCATGTTGGCGAGATTGTTGGCGATGACCTGGACATTAAGCTCCATCGCCATCATGCCGGTCGCTGCTGTCGAGAGCGCGCGCATGGATTCAACTCCCCTTCATCGTCAGGCCGGAACTGCGGCGAGCTTGTCGAGCGCCGCGTTTCCGAGATCGTTCTGCTGCTGCAACAGGTTCGCGATCTGGGTGTAGCTGCGGGTAATTTCGATCATGCGCGACATCTCGGCGACGCCGCGCACATTCGATTTCTCGATGGCGCCTTGCACGAGGCCGGCTTTGGTTGCGGGTTGCGGCGTCACGTCGACGGCGTTGAACGTGCTGCTGCCGTCTTTCTGCAGCTGTTGCTGATTGGCGAAAGTAACCAGCCGAAGCTTGCCGCGCACCGAGTTCGACTTTCGAATTGCCTTCGCGCACGCTGATGGTGCCGTCGTGGCTGATCGAGACCTGCCGGTCGTTCGGCTGCAACGCGATCGGGCCGCCGTCGCCGAGCACCGGATTGCCGTCGCTGGTGACCAGCTGACCGGTTGGATTGATCTGCAGCGAGCCGTTGCGGGTGTAGCGCTCGCCGCCCGGCGTCTGCACGACCAGGAAGCCTTTGCCGTCAATGGCGACATCAAGCGAATTGCCGGTGCGCTCGATCGGCCCTTGGCTCATATCGTGCCAGACGCCGCGGTCGCGCACGAAGCTCACGCTGCCGCCGCTCGAACCCGCGCTCGCGGCGCTGTTGAGATATTCCTCGAACAGCGAACCGTCGGCCTTGTAGCCGGTGGTGTTGATGTTCGCGACGTTGTTGGCGACCACGTCAAGCTCGCGCGCGAGCGCGGTTTGGCGCGACAATGCGACCAGAACTGTATTGTCCATCGGCATTCTCCCCTTCGAGTCCGGCAGGGGTCGCGCCCTCCCGAGGCCGACCTTGCCGAAGCAAGCGCCGCAGGCTCTCCCAAGCCGGCGACTGGCCAGGGTGTTGCAGCCGCCGTGCCAAGTACTAAAGTACTGTAAAATCATATAGTTAACAGTAAATCCCTGGGCGGCTGCGCGGGCAAAAACCGCCGTCTTGCCGGGCTTACCCGGCAAAAGATTCCCGCTGCGGGAACGCGGGAAAGCATCTGTTAACCATACCAACCTACCTTTGATCGCACGGGGAGCGCAGGGGGCGCGCAGCGGCGGTGTTTCGCGCGAAACACCGGGGTACGGCCGCTACGTTGCAATTGGGGTCATCATGGCAGCTAAGGCAAAACAGGCGGCAGCCGAAGTCGAGGACGAGCCGGAAGAGGGCGACGACCAGGCGACGGAAAAGTCGAAACGAAAATTCCTGCCGTCATTCAAACTGCCATCGCTCAAGGTGATGATTATCGCCGTGGCCGGCCTCTTGCTCATCTGCGGCGGCGGGGGTGGCGCCTATTTCTATTTCTTCAGCGCCCCCGTCCACGAAAAGCCGGTGCATGCAGTGGCCAAGCCCGCGATTTTCGTCGATCTGCCCGACGTGTTGGTCAATCTGTCGAATGCCGCCAGCGAACGCACGCAATATCTCAAAGTGAAGGTCGTGCTCGAATTGCCCAACCCGGAAGTGGTGAGCGAAATCCAGCCGCTGATGCCGCGGGTGATGGACGCCTTCCAGACCTATTTGCGCGAATTGCGCCCGACCGATCTCGACGGCTCCGCCGGCCTCTATCGGCTCAAGGAGGAATTGACCCGGCGGGTCAATAACGCGGTCGCGCCCAACCACATCACCGCCGTTCTGTTCAAGGAAATCGTCGTCCAGTGACCGTGCATGGTCGCGAATAATGGATAGCGGTTTTCGCAAAAAGACCATGCGAAAAAGACAAGCGAGCTTCGATTGAACAAAGGACGATGATCTAACCCATGGCGCCCAAAGACCAGATCGATCAAGACGCGCTGGCCGCCGAATGGGGCGTGGCGATGGAAGAAGAAGCCACCGTGCCGGAGGCAGGTGGACCCATTGCGACGCCCGGCACCGACGAAGCCACCGCGCAGTGGGCGGCGATGGTGGAGGGCGGCAAGGACGGCGTCGCTAACGGCAAAGGCAATGCCGAGCGCATCCTCAATCAGGATGAAATCGACAGCATGCTCGGTTTCAGCCTGACGGACGTCACGCTGAACGAGAATTCCGGCATCCGCGCCATCATCGACTCGGCGATGGTGTCCTACGAACGCCTGCCGATGCTGGAGATCGTCTTCGACCGCCTGGTGCGGCTGCTGACGACTTCGTTGCGCAATTTCACGTCCGACAACGTCGAAGTTTCGCTCGACCGCATCACGTCAGTGCGCTTCGGCGACTATCTCAATTCCATCCCGCTGCCGGCGATCCTGGCGGTATTCAAGGCCGAGGAATGGGACAATTTCGGCCTCGCCACGGTCAATTCCAGCCTGATCTATTCGATCATCGACGTGCTGCTCGGCGGCCGGCGCGGACAGAGCGCGGTGCGGGTGGAAGGGCGCCCCTACACCACGATCGAGACCAACCTGGTCAAGCGCATGATCGAGTTGGTGCTGGAAGACGCCGAACTCGCTTTCAATCCGCTATCGCCGGTCAAGTTCAACATCGACCGGCTGGAGACCAATCCGCGCTTTGCCGCCATTTCGCGCCCCGCCAATGCCGCCATCCTGGTGCGGCTGCGCATCGATATGGAAGACCGCGGCGGCAACATCGAGCTGCTGCTGCCTTACGCGACCATCGAGCCGATCCGCGCCACGCTTCTGCAGATGTTCATGGGCGAGAAGTTCGGCCGCGACCCGATCTGGGAAGACCATCTGGCGACCGAAATCGGCCAGGCGCAGATCTCGGTCGATGCCGTGCTTTATGAGGCGCGGCTGCCGCTGCGGAAAATGTTGAGCCTGAGCGTGGGCGACACGCTCGCCCTCGAGATCAGGCCGGACGCGCTGGTCAGCGTGCGCTGCGGCGACGTCACGGTCACCGAAGGCCGTATGGGCAAAGTCGGCGACCGCGTCTCCGTGCGGGTCGCCAAACCCTTGCGTAAACCGCGGACCACGTTTGCCATGTTCGAGAAGGCGGACGAGGCCGGTAATCGGATGGAGACAACGTGAGCTACCATTACGGCTTCCTGGTCGAGAGCATGGTCTCGATTCTGCTCCTGCTCACGATTTTATATTGCGTGCGGCTCAACAAGCAGCTTCGCCTGCTCAAGGCCGACGAGCAGACGCTGCGCGCGACCATTTCCGAGTTGATCACCGCGACCGAAATCGCCGAGCGTGCCATCGCCGGCCTGAAAGCGACCATGCGCGAAGGCGAGCAGAGCCTGGGCGAGCGCCTGCAAAGGGCGGAGAGCCTCACCGCCGCCATCGAACGCCAGGTCGGCGCCGGCGAGGACCTGCTGGCGCGGCTCTCGCGTATCATCGGCGCGGCACAGCCGGCCGATAAGGCGGCCGCGATTCCCGACGCCAAGGCGGTGGCGGCGGCGGCGCTAGCCTTCACCGAGCGCGCGCGCGCGCGCCTGCGCGGCCAATCGGGCGGTCTTGCCGCATGATCCGCTTCGCGCGCGATTTCCGGCTGATCCCGTTCGTGCTGCTGGCGACGGTCTGCCTGTTCGCGCTCAAAGTGTCGGGTCTGGTGTTCGACGGCGGCTATACCCTGGCGGAGCGCCTGCAAGGCCGCAACAAGACCGACATGACGGTCACCAGCGCCGAGAGCGTGCCGGCCTATCCGACGATCGTCGTCGCCGGCCCACAAAGTGCGCCGCCGGTGACGCCCGCCCCGGCGTCGGGGAAATCCTGGGCGCAGCAGATGTTCAACTTCGGCGACAACCGCGACATCACCGGTTCAGTCGGCGGCGAGGAGAAATCGAGCGGGCCGCCGCTCAAAGTCAGCAACAAGCCGCCGGACCCGCCCAAAGTGGAAGTCGGCAAGCTTACGGTGCCAATCGAGGCAGGCAGGATCGCCTCGGCCGGCGAGCGCGCCGTGCTCGAGCGCCTGCAAGACCGCCGCAAGGAGCTCGACACCCGCGGCCGCGAATTGGAAATGCGCGAGAACCTGCTCAAGGTCACCGAGAAACGGCTGGACGCCAAAGTCGCCGAGCTCAAGGAAGCGGAAACGCGCGTCAACACCGCCATGGGCAAGCGCGACGAAGCGGAGGCGGCGCGCTTCAAGAGCATCGTCGCGATGTACGAGAACATGAAGTCGAAGGACGCCGCGCGCATCCTCGAACGCCTCGACATGAAAATTCTGGTCGAGGTCGTCACCAAGATCAACCCGCGCAAAATGTCGGAAATCCTCGCGCAGATGGCGCCCGAGGCGGCCGAGCGGCTCACCGTCGAGCTGGCCCGGCGCGCCTCCCCCACCGTGCAGACGCCGGACCAGTTGCCGAAGATCGAAGGCAAGCCGGCCGGGGGTTGAGCGCGCGTTCGGCGGCGGTCACGCGCCACGCATATCGCACGGTTAACGCGACGTTAAACGGCAAACTTTAGGCTGTCGCGACCGGCATTGTCGCCGGCTGGAACGGCTGCATGACGGCATCGTCCCTCAGCCCGATGACGACCCGCGCGCGCACGGGCGCGCGGTGGCGGCCGCTATGGGGCTGCCGCGGGCTGACCGCGATCGTCCTGCTGCAGGCACTCACGTGGTTTGCGCCGGCGATGAGCGGCCGCGCGCTTGCCGACGAGCGGGTCAAGGGCGAAGTCAAGGTCACGACCGGCGGCGGCTATGCGCGCCTGACGTTCCGCTTCGAGAAGGAAGTGCCGGCCAACATCCAGATCGTCTTTCCGATCATGATGGTGACGTTCAAGAAGCCGGTCGCCATTGCGGTCGATCGCCTTAGTGCCGGCGCGCCCGATTACATCAGCGCCGCGCGGCTCGATCCCGACGGCACTGCGATCCGCATCGCGCTGACGCACAAATTCAAATATAATTCGATCGCCGCCGCCGAACGGCTCTATGTCGATCTGCTGCCGGAAACCTGGACCGGAATCATGCCCGGTCTGCCGCAGGATGTGATCGAGGAACTCGCCAACCGCGCGCTCGCGGCCGAACGCCAGCTGCGTCTTCAGCGCCATGAAGCCAAGCCCCAAAGGGCCTCGGCCATCCGCGTCAAGGTCGCCAGCCAGCCGACCTTCACGCGCTACGTCTTCGCGCTGCCGGACGTCGCCAATGTGGTGCCCGAGCGCGCCGACGGAAAGCTGACGCTCGATTTCGATCAGCCGATCAAATGGGATCTGTCGGATGCCAGAGCGGCCATGCCGCCGACGCTGAAATCGATCGACGCCGACGTCGAGGTCGATTCGGTCGCCGTTACCTTCTCGCTCAACGGCACGCCGAAGGTGCACACCTTCCGCGAGGACCGCAGCATCGTGGTCGATATCGGCCACGAAGACGACAAGCCCAAAGTGGCGGTGCAGGAGGGCGCCGCCAAGCAGCCCGCCGCCGCGCCGACCATTGCAGCGCCCGAGACCGTGCCCGCGCAAGACGCCGCGGCACCTGCGTCGCCGCCCAAGTCAGCGGCCGCGCCTTCCGTTGCGCCCGCTGTGCCGCCGCCATCGGCCGCGCCCACTGCGGCACCGAAACCGGTGGCTGCCGAGCCGCCGAAAGCGGCCATGCCACCCGCCGTCGCCGAACCGAAGCGGCCGCCGCTCGATCCGAACGGTCCCGTCGTCGTCGAGCTGCACCGCTCCGGCGACGTGCTGCGCGCCGAATTTCCGTTCGCGGTGGCGACGCCGGCCGCTGTCTTCCAGCGCGCCGATACGCTGTGGCTGGTGTTCGACAGTGCCGCCAAGATCGATCTCGCCGCCTTTTCCGGCGATACCGGCCGTGCCATCCGCAATGCCGTGCTGGACCGCAGCCCCGACGGCGCAGCGATCGTGCGCATCAAGCTGGTGCGGCCGCGCCTGGTGAGCCTGGAGCCGGACGGACCGGGCTGGATCGTTACCATCGCCGACACGGTCACGGTGGCGAGCCGTCCGCTGGTGATCGCCCGCAATATCGTCGGCAAAAACCGCGCCAGCATCGCCATTCCGTTCGACAAGCCGCAACGCCTCCACCGCCTCCTCGACCGCGATATCGGCGACCGGCTGATGGTGATCACCGCGCTCGGGCCGGCGCGCGGTTTTCTGAAGGGACAGAATTTCGTCGAGTTGCGCGCGCTACCGTCGACCCACGGCGTGGTGTTGCAGCCGCTCGCCGACGACCTCACCGCCGAACTCTCGGTCGACAAGATTCTCATTACACGTCCGGACGGCCTCTCGCTCTCGCCGACGGCGATCGGCCAGCAGCAGTTCGCCAATAATTTCCGCGCCTTGAGTTTCGACACCCAGCTCTGGGGCTTCAACCGCCAGGCTAAATTCAACGCGCGCCAGGCCGAGCTCGTCGGGCTCGCCGCCATGGCGCCGGCGGCCCAGCGCCGGCAAGCGCGGTTCAATCTGGCGCGCTTTTATCTCGCGCGTAACATGTCGTCGGAGGCCAAGGCCGTGCTCGACGTCGCGCTCGCCGACAAGAAGGGGACCGAGGACGTCACCGGCAGCGTGCTCAAGGCGGTTGCCGAAGTCATGCTCGAGCGGCCCGGCGACGCGCTCAAGGAATTGGCCAGTCCGCAGGTCGGCAATCAGCTCGATGCGCCGATCTGGCGCGCGATCGCCTATGCCCGCCAGGGCAAATGGGCGGAGGCGAATGCCGGTTTCAAGAACGTCAGTAGCGCGATTTCCGCGTTGCCGATCGAATTGCAGCGCATGGCGCTGCACGATGAATTGCGCACCGCCATCGAAGTGCATGATTTCAGCGGCGCCGACCGCATCGTCAACGCGCTCTACACCATCGGCGTGCCGCCCGCGCAGGAGCCCTCGATCGCCGTGCTGGTCGGCCGCCTCAACGAAGCCTTGGGCCGCAGCGGCGACGCGCTCACCAGCTACCGCGCCGCCGCCAAGTCGCACGACCGCCGTGCCGCCGCGCAAGGGCGCCTGCGCGAGATTGCGCTGCGGCTCGCGAGCGGCGACATGGCGCACAAGGACGTCATCAACGCGCTGGAGACGCTCACCACGATCTGGCGCGGTGACGAGGTCGAGGCGGAAGGGCTCAAGCTGCTCGCGCATCTTTATACCGGGGACCACCGCTATCGCGCCGCCTTCCACGCCATGCGCGTGGCGTTGCTGGCCTATCCCAATTCCGATTTCACCCGGGCGATCCAGGACGAGGCGGCGGTGACCTTCGACAGGCTGTTCCTCGGTGGTGAGGGCGAAGCGCTGCCGCCGATCGAGGCGCTCGGCCTGTTCTACGATTTCCGCGATCTCACCCCGATCGGGCGGCGCGGCGACGAGATGATCCGCCGGCTGGCCGACCGCCTGGTGGCGGTCGATCTGCTCGACCAGGCCGCCGAATTGCTGCAGCACCAGGTCGATCACCGCCTGCAAGGCGCGGCACGCGCGCAAGTCGCGACCCGGCTCGCCGTCATCTATCTCATGAACCACAAAGCCGAGCGCGCGCTCGCCACCTTGCGCGCGACCCGCACGTCGGAGCTTTCCAACGAGCTGCGCGACCAGCGCCTGCTGTTGGAGGCGCGCGCTTTGTCGGAGACCGGCCGCCACGATCTGGCCTTGGAACTGATCGCCAATATCGACAGCCGCGAGGCGATGCGGCTGCGTTCGGATATTCTGTGGGCGGCGCGGCGCTGGCGCGCCACCGCCGAGCAGATCGAAGTGCTTTATGGCGAGCGCTGGCGCCAGTTCACGCCGCTCACCGAAACCGAGCGGTTCGACATCCTGCGCGCGGCGATCGGCTATTCGCTCGGCGAGGAGGCGATCGGTCTGGCGCGGTTCCGCGAAAAATATTCCGCCAAGATGGCAAATACGTCCGACAGCCGTGCGTTCGACGTGGTGAGCGCGCCGGTCGGCACCGGCAGTGTGGAATTCCAGGATATCGCCAAGAAGATCGCCGGCGCCGACTCGCTCGACGCCTTCCTGCGCGACATGCGCAAGCGTTATCCGGAATCGGCGGCGATCTCCTCGGACGCCGCCAGCAAGCCGGCGGCGCCCGCCGCTGCGCCGGCCAAACCGCCGGGGCCGGCGTCGCAGGCCGCAGCGCCCGGCAAGACCTCGGCCAATGCGCCGGCCAAGCCCGATCCGGCCGCATCTCCTTTGCCGCCGGATGGATCGGCCGCGGTGCCGCGCAAGCCTGATACGGCGCCGACCGGATCGATTTCACGGCGCTAATTGAAGTCGCGCTGGATTTCCGCTTGCGCGGCAATAAGCGGGTTGAAAAGGCCGCTACGTCCCGTAGCTCTGAATCAATGAGCCGGCCACCAGGCTCCAGCCGTCGACCAGCACGAAGAAGATCAGCTTGAATGGCAGCGAGACCACCACCGGCGGCAGCATCATCATACCCATGGACATGAGCACCGAGGCCACCACCAGGTCGATGATCAGGAACGGCAGGAACAACAGGAAGCCGATCTCGAAGGCGCGCTTGAGTTCGGAGATCATGAAGGCCGGCACCAGCACGCGCAGCGAGATATCCTCCGGCTTCGCCGGCGCGGCTTCCTTCGCCATGTCGACGAAAAGCTTGAGATCCTTTTCGTTGACGTTCTTCTGCATGAAGGCGCGCAACGGCACCGAAGAGCGTTCGAAGGCCTGCTCGGCGGTGATCTCGTTGGCGACCAGCGGCCGTACGCCGGTCTCGTAAGCCTTCTGCAGCGCCGGGCCCATCACGAAGGCGGTCAGGAACAGCGCGAGCGAGACGATCACCGCATTGGGCGGCGCGGTGGCGGTGCCGAGCGCGGTGCGCAGCAGCGACAGCACCACCACGATGCGGGTGAACGACGTCATCATGACGAGGATGGAGGGCGCCAGCGACAGCACCGTGAGCAGCGCGATCATCTGGATCACGCGTTCGGTCAGTCCGCTGCCTTGCGCGAAATTGACGCTGATGTCCTGCGCGCCAGCAGGCGACGTGGCCGCTGCGATCAGTCCGGCTACTCCGACCACCACCGTCAAAAGACGGACACGGCGGTCGGAAGTGCCTATCACGTCTTCCCTGGCGGACGGCCGAGCAAGTTGGCCATCTCCTCTTCGAGACTGTCGAACGCAGACTTGGGCGCTGCCGCCGCCTCGAGCTTGGGTTCGAGTTTTGGCGCGGCCGGGGTTTCGGCCTTGGTCTCGAACTTGGTTTCGATCTTGGTTTCGCGCTTGGGTTCGGGTTTGGGTTCGACTTTGGGTTCCGCGCGCGATTTGAAATCGCGTACCGGCGGCGCCTTGGCCGGCGCGGCCAGCGGATCGGTGACCGGCGGGCGGCTTTCCGGCATCGGCGTGCGGCGCAGCGCGGCTTCGAGTTGCTGGGCCATCTCCGCCAGATTGTGATCGGTCTGCGGCGGGGCCGGCGGCTCGGGCGGCGGCACCACCGGGGCGACGCTCGCACGCGGCGCCGGTTCGCTGCGCGCGGCGGGGACCATGGGCGCGGTGACTTCGGGCGGCGCAAGGCGCGCCGACAAATCGGCGGTCATGCCGGTGAGGCTGTCGACCGGGCGCGCCCGTGCGGCCGGTTCCGGCGCCAGCCACGGTTCTTCGGTAGCCGACGAGCGGAACGGACGCGGCGCCGGGATCGGCGGCGGCTCGCTCAACGGCTGCAGCGGCCAGGAACTATCGACCGCCGCGGTTTGCCGCATCGCGGGTTCGGCGGTGGCGGTGATCCGTGTCGGCTCGCGCGCGACGTCGCGGGCGCCGACCGCACGCACGATATTGGGCTCGACCACCAGGTCAGTCGGGCCGCCGATCATCAATAGGTGTTCGATGTTGTCGCGGCGGATCAGCACCAAGCGGCGGCGGCCGTCGACGGCGGCCGCATCGATCACCGCCAGCCGCGGCTGGCGGCCACGCGCGGTGCCGCCGAGCCGGTTGGCGCCAAAGCGCCGCACCAGCCAGGCAGTGAGGCCGATCAGGGCCAATACCACCGCGAAGGCTATGAAGAATTTTGCAGCCAGCGGTATTTCCGGGCCGAACAAGTCAAACATCAAGGCGCTCCGTACAAGGGGCCGCGGCTCATCGGCCGGGAATCGCCCAATTGGTTAATTCCCTAGGCACAATTTGCCGCCCAGAATCCTAACAGACCCTTAACAAATAATATGGCTTTTGCCATCCCATCGAGGCTTCCGCATTTTCTCGCATGGTAAACCGCGCCGGCGCCAAGACGTTCCCGCCTTACCCTTTTACCCGCCATTAACCATACACCCGGCAAAGTCTGCCCAGTCCGGCGCGGGCCGCGAACCGCGCCTATTGAGGGGGAGCCGATGGCGATCACCGACATTCCGATCCTGTCCATGCTCAAGACCCGGCTGCAATGGGCGCAAGAGCGCCAGCGGGTACTGGCGGAAAATGTCGCCAATGCCGATACGCCGAAATACCGCGCGCGCGATCTGGCGCCGCTGAAATTCGAAGCGTCGACCGAGTTGGCCGCGGCGCCGGGCGCCGGCGTTACGCTCACGCGCACCGCGAGCGGCCATATCGCCGGCACAGGCGAGAACGGTTCGTCGTTCCGCACCGCCAGCAGGGGTCCCTACGATGTGCGTCCTACCGGCAATTCCGTGAATCTCGAACAGGAAATGATGAAAGTGGCGGCAAACCAGATGGACTATCAGGCCGCCACCGCCCTCTACACCCGCAGTCTCGGTCTGCTCAAAACCGCACTCGGCAAGTTCTGATATAGCGCCGCGCGCACCGGCGCCCGCGATTAACCGAAGGAGACCGATTTGGATTTCCTCAAGACCATGGCCATCGCCGCTTCCGGCCTGCGCGCGCAGGCCGGCCGTATGCGCGTCATCTCGGAGAATATCGCCAATGCGGATTCGACGCCGTCGAGCCCCGGCGCCTTGCCGTACCGGCGCAAGGTGCCGACCTTTCGGACCGAGTTTGACCGCGCGCTCGACGTGAAACTGGTCGAGCTCGGCAAAACGCAGACCGACAACTCCGAATTCCGTTTGAAATACGAGCCGGGCCATCCCGCCGCCGACAAGAACGGCAACGTCAAATACCCCAACGTCAATTCGCTCCTGGAAATGACCGACATGCGCGAAGCCCAGCGCTCCTACGAAGCCAATATCAACGTGATCACCGCCACGCGCCGCATGCTCCAGCGCACCATCGAAATCCTCAAAGCCTGAAGGATTCACTCACAATGGCCTCACCGCTCGCCGCCGCCAGCGCCTATGCCAATATCGCGCGTCTGGCCACTGATCCTTCGCAAGCGCTCGCCAAAGCGGCGGGCGCCGGTGCCGGCCATGGCGCCGGTGATGCGAGTTTCACCGACATGCTCAAGGACGCGATCGGCGCGGTGGCCGAGGCCGGCCGCAAATCCGATGCGCAGACCAAGGCCATGGCCAGCGGAAAGTCCAACATGGTCGACGTGGTCACCGCGGTGGCGGAAACCGAGGTCGCGGTCGACGCCGTGGTCGCGGTGCGCGACCGCGTCATCCAGGCCTACGAAGAAATCATGAAGATGCCGATTTAGGTGCGCCAAACAATATGACCGGACCCGAAGTTCTCGATATCGCGCGCGACGCGATTTACACGCTCATCGTCGTCGCCAGCCCGGTCATGCTGGTGGGCCTGGCGGTTGGCGTGGCCATTTCGCTGCTGCAGGCCGTCACCCAAATCCAGGAAATGACCATCGCCTTCGTGCCGAAGATTCTGGCGATCTTCATTTCGCTGCTGATCGCGCTGCCGTTCATGGCCGAACGGCTGCACGCGGAGATGCTACGGATCGCTGCTCGCATCGCCAGCGGCTGAACACATTTATGCGCGTCGATGTCTCATTCCTGCCGGCGCTGGCCGCCGCCTTCCTGCTCACCTTTGCCCGTGTCGGCACCATGGTGATGCTGATGCCGGGCGTCGGCGAACTGAACTTGCCGGCGCGCGTGCGGTTGACCATCGCGCTGGTGCTCACCGCTATCCTGCTGCCCTCGCATCAGAAGGCCTACACGGTCGATCTCGCCGCGCTCAACCCGGTGCTGGTGATGGCGGTGCAGGAAATCCTGATCGGCGCCGTGCTCGGCCTGACCGCGCGGCTGGCGATCTCGGCGCTGCAGGTTGCCGGTGCGGTGGTGGCCCAGCAGCTCGGACTGGGCTTCGTGACCGCCGTCGATCCGACGCAGAATCAGCAGGGCGTCCTGGTCGGCAATTTCCTCACCGTGCTCGGTATCACGCTGATCTTTGCGACCGACCTGCATCATCTGGTGATCGCGGCGCTGAACGACAGCTATACGATTTTCCGGCCGGGCGAGATGCCGCTGGTCGGAGATGCGGCGCAGCACATCACCCGCGTCGTCGCCACCGCCTTCCGCATCGGCATTCAGCTTTCCGCGCCGTTCCTGGTGTTCGGCTTGCTGTTCAATCTGGGCCTGGGCGTGCTGTCGCGACTGATGCCGCAGATGCAGGTGTTCTTCATCGGCCTGCCGTTGTCGATCCTGCTCGGCCTTTTGCTGCTGCTCTTGGTGATCGGCGCCATGATGGGCACCTTTGTCGGCTATCTCGAAGGCGTGCTCGGCGCGCTCGCGCCGCACGCCTGACGCGGAACGCCCATGGCCGAAGAAACCGACAATACGGAAAAAACAGAAGACCCAACGCAAAAGCGCCTGGACGAGGCGCTCAAGCGCGGCGATGTGGTCAAAAGCCAGGAGGTCAATACCTGGTTCATCATCGCGGGCGCCACGCTGGTGCTGATGACGTTTTCCGGCGCCATGGGCTCGCAGCTTGCCGCCACCATGCGCGGGCTCATCGCCAATTCTTATGAATTAAGAGTGGATGGCCCGGCGCTGCCGCATCTATTTCAGAAGATCGGCGGCGAGATGATCGCGGCCGTCGCCATTCCGTTCCTGCTTTTGATGCTGGCGGCGCTCGGCGGCAACCTGATCCAGCATAGGTTGGTCTGGTCGCTCGAAGTGCTGGCGCCCAAACTGTCGAAAATCTCGCCGGCGGCCGGCTTAAAGCGCTTGTTCTCCGTACAGGCGCTCGCCAATTTCGCCAAGGGCCTGGTCAAGCTGGTGCTGATCGGCTCGGTGCTCACCGCGCTGATGTGGCCCGAGCGCGCCCGCATCATGGCGCTCGAGCGCACCGATATATCGGCGGTGCTGCCGCTCGCGCAGACGCTCGCGCTCAAGCTCTTGGGCGCCGTCGTCGCCATGCTGGCGGTGGTGGCGATCGCCGATTACCTGTTCCAATACCGGCAGTGGTATGAAAAGCAGAAAATGTCGCTGCGCGAATTGAAGGAGGAATTCAAGCAGACCGAAGGCGATCCCGCCATCAAGGGCAAGATGCGGCAGGTGCGCCAGACCAAGGCGCGCCGGCGCATGATCGCGGCGGTGCCGAAAGCGGCGGTCGTCATCACCAACCCGACCCATTTTGCCGTTGCCCTGCAATACGAGCGCGGCATGGAAGCCCCGGTCTGCGTCGCCAAGGGCGTCGACGCGCTGGCCTTGAAGATCCGCGAGGTCGCCGGCAAACATTCAGTCCCCGTCGTCGAAAACCCGCCGCTCGCGCGCGCTCTGCATGCCACCGTCGAGGTCGATTCCGCCATTCCCATCGAGCACTACAAGGCGGTGGCCGAAGTGATCGGTTACGTCATGCGGCTACGCCGGGCGGTTCCGCGCTAGCCGCCAAAAGGACGCAATTGTCCAAAGCATGGGATTGCCGCAGGCTGGCACTTGCGCCGATAGGGCGGCTTAAGGCACTTGAGATGTCATGGCAGGCCAGGAACCCGCAGCGCAGGCGCCGGCAAAGAACCGCAGCGAAGGGCAGGGACGCCAGGCTTTCGATCGGAGCCAGAGCGCCCCGCGCTCAGGCTCGGTCGGCCTGGTGCTGCTGGTCGCTTTGGCGCTGGTCGCGGCCGCTGCCGGTCTGATCTATATCGAGCGGCCCTACGCCGGAACCTACATCTTGGCGGTGCTGGCGCTGCTCGGCACCATCGGCGTCTTCGCGCTGTTCGCCATGGCGGCCGGCATCGTGCAGCCCGCCAGCCGGATGCAAGGCAACCCGCTGCTCAAGGCGGTGGTCGACAATGCCTTCGACGGCATCGTGGTCACCGACCAGAGCGGACGGGTGTTCTACGCCAACGCCACCTATCTCGATCTGATCGGGGCGACCGACAACAACGACGTGCGGCCGATCGAGCGGGTGTTCGTCGGCGATCCCGACGTGTCGGAGGCGGTCTACCGGCTGCTCAAGGCCGCGCGCGAGGGCCGCCGCCTGCAGGAGGAGGTGCGCATTCCGGGCGCCACGGCCGAAGCCGCGCGCTGGCTGCGCCTGCGCGTGCGCTCGCTCGGCGAGGGCAAGCACGACGCGCGCATGACGGTGTGGTCGATCGCCGACGTGACGCGCGACCGCGAGCGCCAGGAAAACGTGTTCCAGGAGCTCCAGCACGCCATCGATTATCTCGACCACGCGCCGGCCGGCTTCTTCTCGGTCGATAGCGCCGGCGACATCGTTTATCTCAATGCCACGCTCGCCGCCTGGCTCGATCAAGACCTCGCGCAAGTGGGCGCCGGCTCGCTCAAGCTCAACGACATTGTCGCCGGCGAGGGCGCAGCGCTCCTCACCACGCTCAACGCCGCGCCCGGCGAAGTCAAAACCGAGGTGCTCGACCTCGATCTCAGAACGCGCGGCGGCAAGCCGGTGCCGGTGCGGCTGTTTCATAAGGTTGCCTACGGCGCCGATGGCAAGCCCGGCGCCTCGCGCACATTGGTGCTCAACCGCGCCAAGGATGCCGGCGGCGATCCCGAGCGCGCGGCGGAAGTGCGCTTCATGCGCTTCTTCCAGAATACCCCGATGGCGATCGCCACCGTCGACAAGACCGGCCGCATCGCGCGCAGCAATGCACGGTTCGCGTCCGCCTTCGAGGGCATGCTCAAGAGCGAGGAGCGTTCGATCATTTCGGTCGTGGCCGAGCGCGACCGTCCGGCGCTGGAAGCCGCCATCCGCAAGGCGGGCGAGGGCCAAGGCGACATCGCGCCGGTGGAAGCGGCGCTTGCCGGCAGCCCCGAGCGGTGGGCGAGCTTTTTTGTCTCCGCGGTCGAGGAGGAAGACCGCGACGGCGAGGCCGCCATCGTCTATGCGCTCGAGACCACGGCGCAGCGCACGCTGGAGAACCGGGTCTATCAGCAGCAGAAGATGGAATCGGTCGGCCAGCTTGCCGGCGGCATCGCGCACGACTTCAACAACGTGTTGTCCGCCATCATGATGGCGACCGACTTCCTGCTCAATGCGCACAAGCCGACCGATCCCTCGTTCAAAGACATCATCCAGATCAAGCAGAACGCCAACCGCGCCGCCGCGCTGGTGCGCCAGCTGCTGGCATTCTCGCGCAAGCAGACGCTGCGCCCGCAGGTGCTCGATCTCGGCGAGACGTTGAGCGATCTCGGCATGCTGCTCAAGCGGTTGATCGGCGAAAAGGTGACGCTCGACGTGACGCACGGCCGCGATCTGTGGCCGGTGAAAGTCGACCTTTCCCAGTTTGAACAAGTGATCGTCAATCTGGCGGTCAATGCCCGCGACGCTATGCCGAACGGCGGCAAGCTCACGGTGCGCACCGCCAATGTGCCGGCGAGCGAAAGCGGCAGCTATTCCTACAAAGGCATGCCGAGCGCCGACTATGCGTTGGTCGAAGTGAGCGACACCGGCACCGGCATTCCGCCGGATATTATCGACAAGATCTTCGAGCCGTTCTTTTCGACCAAGGAGGTCGGCAAGGGCACCGGTCTGGGCCTGTCGACGGTCTACGGCATCGTCAAGCAGACCGGCGGCTTCATCTATGTGGATTCAAAGCCGGGCGCGACCGCATTCCGCATTTTCCTGCCGCGCTTTGTCGCCGGCGCCGAGGAGGCGCTGCCGCAAATCCCCGACGCCGACGCCCCGGCGATCGCCGGCGCCATGTCGGCCGCCGACACCATGGCGAAGGCGGCAACCGATCTCACCGGGCATGGCACCATCCTGCTGGTCGAGGACGAGGAGGGCTTGCGGGCGCTCAACGCGCGCGGGCTCACCTCGCGCGGCTATACCGTGCTCGAGGCCAGCAACGGCGTCGAGGCGATCGAGGTGCTGGAGAAACAGGGCGACGTCGATCTGGTGGTGTCGGATGTGGTGATGCCGGAAATGGACGGCCCGACGCTGCTCAAGGAACTGCGCCGGCGCAATCCGAACGTGAAGGTCATTTTTGTGTCGGGCTATGCCGAGGAAGCGTTCCAGAAGAACCTGCCCGAGCAGGAGCAGTACGAATTCCTCGCCAAGCCCTTCACGCTCAAGCAGCTGGTCTCGAAAGTCAAAGAGACCATGGCGGGCTGAGCGCGCGCAATCAGCGGCACCATTGCGCCAGGCGCGTCTTGTCGAAGATGCGCAATTGCAGCCGGCAGGGCACGCCGCGCTTTGCCGCGCGGTCCGGCGGCGGTGCGCGGAAATAATCCTGCTCGAAGGTGGCGCCGGCCGCGCCGGTGGCGATCGCCAGATCGTCGGGCGAGATCGCGGGCCGCTGCGCGCCGACCGGCGCCAAACTCGCCTGCGCCGCCGCCACCAGCGTCATCAGCAGCGCAACGCCCAGCACCAAAAGCAGCGCGAATGGCATGAACTTTTTCATCGGCTTAACTCGGTTATCGCTTGAAGGGGAAATTTCTCAACCGGCGTAAGGTTCCATGCCCGCCATGACATTCGCGTGACGCCAGCGGTAAGGACCGTTTCGGCCCCTTACAAAACCGCACCCGTTCACCTATTGTCATGAGCGCCGCTGAGGCCGGGAGAATCACGCCATGTTTCGCCATCGCTTTCTGATCGCACTCGCCGCCTTGGCGACTGCGGTTGTGCTGGTTGCTGCCGATGCGCATGCCCGCGCCGGCGGCGGCTTTTCAGGCGGCAGCCGCGGCATGCGCACATTCTCCGTGCCGCCCAGCACCCGCACGGCGCCCAATAGCGCGGCGCCAATACAGCGCACGATCACGCAACCCGGCAGCACCGCAGCCGCAGCCGCCGGCACGGCCGCGCCGCGCCCCGGATTGTTTGGCGGCGGATTGCTCGGGGGCATGGCCGCCGGCTTCATCGGTGCCGGATTGTTCGGGCTGCTGTTCGGACACGGATTTCTTGGCGGCATGGCAGGCTTTGCATCGTTCATCGGCCTGTTGTTGCAAGTCGTGCTGGTCGTGGTCGTCGCCAAACTGATCTTCGGCTGGTGGCAGCGGCGCAACATGCCGGCGCCGGCCTACGCGGCGGCGCAGCCGGCGGGCGGCAACGACTTCGGCGGGCCGGGCGCCCTGCCGGGGGGCGGCGGGCCGGCGGACGAGCCGCTCACCATCACGGCGGCGGATTACGATGCGTTCGAGCAGTTGCTATACGATATTCAGGCGGATTTTTCGGCCGAGGACATGGATGCCTTGCGTGCCGAGGTGACGCCGGAACTGCTGTCCTATTTCTCCGAACAGCTGGCGGACTATGCGCGCCGCGGCCTGGTCAATCGCGTGACCGATGTAAAGCTGTTGCAGGGCGACATGGCGGAAGCCTGGCGCGAGGACGCCGCCGACTATGTCACCGTCGCCATGCGCTTCGCCAATACCGACAGCATGGTGGAGCGCGCGAGCGGCCGCACCGTGGAGGGCGGCACGCCGGGCGAGGACACCGAATTATGGACCTTCAAGCGCGAGCAAGGCGCCGACTGGGTGCTTTCGGCGATCCAGCAGACGTGATCTTTGCGAAAATCGTGGGTGGCGGGCGCGCGACGGCGCGCGCTACCCGATCAGGTGGACTTGACCGCTTCGGCGGGCTCCGCCTCGGCGGGCACGATGTCGGGCGACGGCGCAGCCTTTTTGTCGGCGGCCGTTGTCGGCGCGCTTGCTGCGGCCTGCGCTTCGGCCATGCCGTGGTGAAATAGCACACCGACCTGCGTGGGCTTGCGCCACATGATTCGGCAGTAGCGCCGCGCCGCGCCGTTGCTGGTCAGCATCAGCACAAAGCAGTCGGGAAGGATCTTGGAGTCCTGCACGTCGATGCGCGCGCCGGTATCGGACACGTCGGATACCACGCAACCGTGCCGTTCCTCGGCGGTCAGTGCCACCCAGGCGGTGTATCGTAAGGGCTGTCGCCTCGCTCTACGCTTTTCCCTGATCATGTCATCTCACTGGCGTCGGATTAGGCAGGCGCAATCCGATGTTCACAATCCGTTAACGCCTGGCTTACACCGAGCACGACTATAACGGGTGGCCATTACCAATTGATAAAGCGTGACTTGGGGCCGGTTATGGCTGCGTCCAGCCCCCGGCCCGGCCGTTGACCTTGCAGCGGATTCCGTCTATGCCGCCGCCCGCAACCTGGTTTTCGGCCTCATCTTGCTGACACGCTGCCAGCTTTGGGCTGCGACTCAAGTGACCCCCCAAAACTTGGAGTGTTGCCGCCAGCGCGATGCACGCGCGGGCGTTCAACAAGAAGCGTGAAAGGAACTATGATGCCTGTTGGAACTGTGAAGTTCTTCAATACCCAGAAAGGCTTCGGCTTTATTCAGCCGGATGACGGCTCCAAAGATGTGTTCGTGCACATCTCCGCGGTGGAACGCGCCGGTATGCGTTCGCTGATGGAGGGCCAGAAGGTCAGCTACGAGATCGTCACCGAGCGCGGCAAGCAGGCCGCTGGCAACCTGCAGTCGGCCTGAAGCCCCGCAAGGGACTTCACTCGAACCGAAAGCCCGGCGGCGACGCCGGGCTTTTTGCATGCCCGCCGCTCGTGTAGACAAAGGCGAGCGACAACAAACGCCATTCCGGGAGGCAATAGCCATGGATATCATCGCATGCGGTTCGCGGCCCTCGCGCAAGATGGGCGCGCCGAGCTTCACCGGAACGGTGTGGCAGGACCCAATCATCCAGACGCCCGATCCCGCGCTCTTGCGCTCGGCCTGGGTGCGCTTCGAGCCGGGGGCACGCACCGCCTGGCATACCCATCCGCTCGGACAAACGCTGCACATCACCTCCGGCATCGGCCATGTGCAGAGCTGGGGCGGCCCGATCCGCCAGGTGCGCGCCGGCGATACGGTGTGGATCCCGCCGGGCGAGAAGCATTGGCACGGCGCCACCCCCGAGCACGGCATGGAACACATCGCCATGCAGGAGCACGTGAAGGGCGAGCACGTAAGCTGGCTGGAGGCGGTCACCGACGAGCAATACAAAGCCAAGCCCGCGGGCTGACCCGGCGGTTCCCTGCATCGGCCCGATCAACGGCGCGTGACCATCGGAATAGCGACACATTCCCGGTGTTGTTCATTGCCGTGGCGGGGCGACGGGCCGCGCCTCATGTCGGGAGGTTTTTCAATGACTGCTGTTCGAATGGGCATGCCGCTGGCGGCATGCCTTGCGTTCTTGTGTGCGGCGCCGGTTGCAGCGCAACAGGCGAATATGACGTTCTTCGTGACCAGTGTCGGGTCGGGCAAGGGCGCCGACCTGGGCGGACTGGCCGGCGCCGACAAGCATTGCCAGGACCTGGCGGCTTCGGTGGGCGCGGGGGGCAAGACCTGGCACGCCTATCTGTCGACGCAAGGCGCAGGCAGCGTGAACGCGCGCGACCGCATCGGCAAAGGGCCCTGGATGAACGCCAAAGGGGTGGTCGTCGCCAAGGATGTCGCCGAACTGCACGGCGCCAACAACCTCACCAAGCAAACGGCACTGTCGGAAAAAGGCGACGTCATCAACGGCAGCGGCGACAAGCCCAATCGGCATGACGCGCTCACCGGTACGCAAGCCGACGGCACTACGTTTCCAGCCGACAAGGACATGACCTGCGGCAACTGGACCAGCAGCACGCAAGGCATCGCCATGGTCGGGCACATCGACCGCGCGCCCTTCGGCAACAATCCGATGGCGCCGTCGTGGAACGCGTCGCATCCCTCGCGCGAGCCGCGCGATGGCTCGGCCCCCGGACAAGGCTGTAGCCAGACGGCACTGCGCGGCAGCGGCGGCGACGGGCTGTTTTATTGCTTTGCCGTGAACTAAGGCAGCCGCTAAAACCCGGCGGAACACCGCCGGGAGTTTTCCATGCGCTATCAACTGTTCTACTGGCCGGAGATTCAAGGCCGCGGCGAATTCGTGCGGCTGGCGCTGGAGGATGCCGGCGCGGCTTACGACGACGTCGCGCGCAGCAAGGGCGGCATGGACAAAATGATGGCGGCGATGAACGGCGGGCGCGACAAGCGTTCGCCGTTCGCGCCGCCGTTCCTCAAGGCGGGCAAGCTCGTCATCGCGCAGACCGCCAATATCCTGTTCTATCTCGGGCCGCGCCTGAAATTGTCGCCACGCGACGAAGCCGGCCGGCTCTGGCTGCATCAGTTGCAGCTCACGGTCGCCGATTTCGTGAAGGAGGCTCACGACACCCATCACCCGCTCGGCGGCGAGTTCTACTACGAGGACGCCAAGCCGGAGGCGAAACGCTTCAGCGCCAATTTTCTAAAAAGCCGCGCGCCGAAATATCTCGGCTATTTCGAAAGCGTGCTGGGCCAGAGCGGCGGGCCTTACGTGCTCGGGCGCAAGTTCAGTTATGTCGATTTGTCGCTGTTCCAGCTTATCGAAGGTCTGCGTTATGCATTCCCGCAGGCGATGAAACGTATCGAGCGCAAAATTCCCGGCGTTATCGCCGTGCATGACCGCGTCGCGACGCGCCCGCGCATCAAGAAATATCTCGCTTCGCCGCGCCGGATTGCCTTCAATGAGATGGGGATATTCCGGCATTATGCGGAGCTGGATAGTTAGGGCGCGGACTCATAAATGGTCAGGCAAATGCCGACGTGGATGTGCTGCCCAATGTCCGGAATTTGGGAAAGCAAACTTCGCGCGAACTTGCCGATGTGACTGGTCCTGACCCAAAGCGGCAATGCTCGATAGACTCACACCCCTTTCCAACAATACACTCAGTTCGCAATCGCTGTAGATCGGGGGCGATCTTTATGGCCGAGGAGCGCGTCGAACGACGGCTGGCTGCGATCATGGCCGGCGACATCGCCGGTTACAGCCGTCTGATGGGTGCCGACGAGGAAGGCACGTTGCGCCAGCTCAAGGCGCACCGCAGGGAACTGATCGATCCAAAGATTATCGAGCATCGCGGCCGCATCGTTAAGACCACTGGCGACGGCATGCTGGTCGAGTTCGTCAGTGTCGTCGATGCCGTGCGCTACGCGGTCGACATCCAGCGCGGGATGGCCGAGCGTAACGCCGGGGTGCCCGCCGACAACCGCATCGAATTCCGTATCGGAATTAATGTCGGCGACATCATCAGCGACGACAACGATATTTACGGCGACGGCGTCAACGTAGCGGCCCGGCTGGAGGCGCTCGCCGAGCCTGGCGGCATCTTGATCTCGCGCAATGTCCATGACCAGGTGTGCGACAAGCTCAATTTCGGCTTTGAAGATCTGGGCGAGCAGGCGGTCAAGAATATTGCACGGCCAATTGGGGTCCACCGCGTCTCTATTCACGAGACCGCTGCGCTGACGGCGGCCAAAGGTACCGCAGTTGCCAAGACCGAGGCCGCAAGCTCCGAACGGCCCTCAATCGCCGTGTTGCCGTTCGCCAATATGAGCGGCGATCCGGAGCAGGAATACTTCGCCGACGGCATTTCCGAAGACATCATTACCGGGTTGTCGAAGTTGCGCTGGTTCTTCGTGATCGCGCGCAATTCGTCATTCACTTACAAAGGCAAAGCGGTCGACGTGAAACGCGCCGCGCGCGAGTTAGGTGTGCGTTATGTGCTCGAAGGCAGTGTCCGCAAGGGCGGCAATCGCGTGCGCATCACGGCCCAACTGATCGACGCCTCGACCACCAACCATATTTGGGCCGACCGCTACGAAGGCGATCTTACTGACGTTTTTGCGCTACAGGATGAGATTACCAGAAAGGTTGTTGCCGCGATCGAACCAAAACTGCTGGAGGCCGAAGGTATCCGCTCGCAAAATCGGCCGCCCGCGGATCTGGGCGCGTGGGAATTGGTCATGCAGGCGAATTCCCTGCTGTGGCGGCAGACCAAAGCCGACAGCGAAGGCGCGATTGGTATGCTCAAGAAGGCAACCGAGCGCTACCCTGGTTATGCGCCGGGGTACAGCATGTTAGCTTTCGCGTTGTTGTTTCGCGCCATACCGGGCGGGGCGTGGGGAAGTCGCGACGTAAAGGACGCTGCAACGCTCGCGTCCCGAGCTGCCGGAACTCGATGAGAGCGACCCATGGGCGCATCTCGCGCTCGGCTATGCGGCCTTCCTTATGCGACAGACCCACCACGCGGTTGAGGAATTCCAACAGGCGCTCGAAATAAATCCGAACTTCGCCGCCGCACATGGCTATCTCGGCACGGCGCTCGCATTCGACGGACAATCAGAACAAGCCATTCAGCATTCAGAGCTGGCGCTCCGATTGAGCCCGCACGATCCACAGAATGCGATCTTCAATGTGGGGCTTGCTGCCGCGCATTACCTCGCCGGAAGCTTTGCCGAAGCCATTGGCTGCGCTCGCAAAGCCGTACAGCAGCGTTCCGGATGGCCTCCAAGTCATCGAATCTATTGCGCCAGTCTAGCGCAAGCGGGGCGGCTTGATGAGGCGCGCGTTGCGCTGGATCAGCTCAAGGAATTGCAGCCCGAAATCTCGATTGCGTGGATTGAGCAGAACGTCCCGTATCAGCCGGGCCAAATGGCCAAATTCCTCGAAGGCATGCGCAAGGCTGGGCTGCAATAGGCTCGGCGTCCGGTGCCGCACATGGCCCAAAGCCGACAGGGCCGTTGAGCGGACGAATGTCTGTTTTTGCGGCCAAAGTGGATATTGACCCACAGCCGTTCGGCAAACTCGACTTGTGAGGATGCGGCCTAGTTCAATTCATCACCCGTGCGCTTCCAGCGACTTGCCGCCCGCCGTCACGGGCTTGGCCGCCACCAGCGTGAATGCGATCACGCACGGCGCCGTGCCCTTGTTCACCCAATTGTGGATGGTGCCGCGCTGCACCAGCACGTCGCCGGTTTTCAGGTGCACGCTGCCGATATCAAGCTCCATGTCGATCTCGCCGGAGATCACCACGGCATAGTCGATCGAGTTGGTGCGGTGGTTGCGCGGGGCAACGCCCGGTCCGAAGCTGACGATGCGGAACACGCTGCCGTTGGCCAACGTGGTGCCGATTTTTTTGCCCGAGGGATCGGCGTCGCCGTCGTTGCTCACCGGAAAGCCCTCGCTCGACCAGATCACGCTGTAGTGCGCGCCCGGCCGCGGCGAGGATACGTTCTTGACCTGCTCGTCGATCAGCACCTTGGCGCGGCCCTGTTCGTCGTGGCCGGTGACGACGCGGCGGATGTTCAGGCTCATCGGTTTTGTCCTCCCTGGAATTTTGTTGCGGCGATGATGGCCGCAAAGCTTGCGCGATTGCAATCGATTCAGTTCGCCGGCTGCGGCTTCTTGCCGGCCTCGCGCCAAAGCAAAAACAGTCCGGAGCCGACCACGATGGCCGAGCCGGCGAGCAAGGCCAGCGTCGGAATCTCGTTCCAGAACAGGAAGCCGAGCGCCATCGCCCACACCAGCGAGAAATAATAGAACGGCCCGACCGCCGCCGGCGGCGCGAGCGACAGGCTGCGCGTCCACCAATATTGCCCGAGCGCATTGAATAGTCCGTTCACTAGCATGGCGGTTAGGTCGAGGCCGGTCGGCCAGGTCATGCCGAAAAAGGGCATGGCGGCGCCGAAGAGCACGGCGAGGAAGACCATCTGATACATGGTCAGCGTTTCCGCCGACTCAGTCGCGGTCATGCCGCGCACTGCCGCGGTGACGCTGCCATAGAGCACCGCATTGGCGAGCGCGAACAGCGCGCCGATGCGGAAGCTGTCGGCGCCGGGCGCGGCCACCAGCAGCACGCCGAAAAACCCGACGAGGAGCGCAGCCCCGCGCGCGAAGCCGACCTTTTCCTTGAGCCAGAACGCGGCGAACAGCGTGGCGAACAGCGGCGCGGCGAAATTGATGGCGATGGCGCCGCCGAGCGGCATCAGCCCGAAGGCAATAATGATGCAGCTCTGCGCTACGGCTTGCGTGCCGCTGCGCCCGAGGTGATCGCGCACGCGGCTCGTGCGGAAAACGAAGAGGCCGGTGCGCGGCAGGATCAGCGCGGCGCAGGCGAGAAGCGAAACGACGGCGCGGATGAACAGGACCTCGGCGAACGAATAGCTGACCACCTGCCATTTCGACAGCGCGCTGGAGATCGCAAACATCACGGTCGCCGCGATCATGTAGAGGATGCCGCGCGGCACGCGGTCGGTGCGCGTGGCGGGCGGGCGCTGGTCGAGGCTGTCGGATGTCACCGGCGGGGCGGCCTCTCGCGAAGGACGGGACGACCCGCCTAGCATGGCCGCGCGCGCGCGGGCAGGGGGCAAAATGAATGGCGGCCCCGGTTTTTTCCCCGTCATTGCCGGGTTTGACCCGGCAATCCATGAGGCGGACCAGCAACCACGAACGTGCGTGCGTCTATCACGCTTGGAACTTCGGCATGGATGCCTGGGTCAAGCCCGGGCATGACGCCGAATTTGTGGCGCACAGCATTTCAGTTATCGCATTCGCTTTGCTCGCTTGCGCGCCAGCCGTGCCGCCCGCCGCTTTTGCAGCGCCCGCCGTTCGCGCGCGCGCTTCGCCCGCCGCCGCCGGCAACGCGAGCATTTGCAGTTCGAGCGCCCGATCACGTTCTTGAGATAATCGGTGCCGTAATCATAGACGATCTCCTCGCCCGGCTTGATGTTGCGCATCGCCCGGATGAACACCCGGTGCCGGACATTGTAGCTTTCCGCGTTCGGGTTGCAGGAATGGTTGGCGTAGCGCGCCACATTGCTGCGCGGCGAGCCATTGATGGTCCAGCGGCTGTTGATCTCGTAGAGATAGCGGTTGCCGTTCGCTTCGAGCTTATTGGCGGCCTTGGTGGCGAGCAGGGGGCCTTTATATTCGGCGATCCGGCTGCGCTTGCGGATCGGCCTGGTGGCGAACAGGCCGAGGCCGGTAAGCGAACGGCCGACGCGGAACGGTCTCTTGGGCATTGCGAAGCCGGGATTCCAAAAATGAATGCGGGCGTTGCGAATGCCAGAAGGGCGCGCGCGCGTCAATGCATTGCTCACCGGCGCCGGTCCGGGCGGGCGCCGGCCGTGAACTAGACCGGATCGGCGGTGCTACGGCAATTCGGCCACCAGCTTGGCGTATTCCTCCATGGTCCAGGCGCGGGCGGTGCGGCTGCGCACATTGCCCTGCGCGCCGAGCGCGAGCGCGAACTTGGCCATGGCGTCGCCGTTCGGCGCCTCGATCATGACGACGAGATCGGATTCGCCCGACGTCAGATAGACTTGCTTGATTTCGACGCCGACTTTCTTGGCGAGGTCGCGCGCGGCCTGCGCCCGCTTGGGGGCATCCTTGATCGCGCGGATTCCCTGGTCGGTGAAATTCAACGATAAAATGAACAGCATGGTTGTTCTCCCTTGGAAGTAAGGCCCCACGGCCCGGATCATCGATCAATGCCGGTGCACGGGCAAGCCTGACGGCAAGCCGGACAGACTTGCCGCGCAGGGTCCGTCATGCCGTTGTCACGGCCGGGTAAAAGATGCCAGATTGGCTTGCAGAAAAATGCGCTGCCGGGATGCGCTTGTAACACCAACAAGCTGCTACAACAGGCGGACGGGAAATAAACGGGGGGCACCATGGCCAATCTCACCAGAATACTTTTCGGCGCTGCGCTGATCCTGGGCGGCGTTTTCGCATTGCCCGCGCTGGCGCAGAACGCGCCCGGTGGCGGCCAGCAACCGCCGCCCGAGCCTGAAGAAGGGACCACGTCGCAGTCGCAATGCATTTCCGACAGCGGCGGCTTCAAGATGATCGGCGAAACCCCGACCTATACCATCGAGCTCACCAACAAATGCGAGCGGCGCCTGAAGTGCCAGATCTATGTCTATATCATCAGCGCCAAGGGCCCGGTGCAGGGCCACGCCTACTTGACGCTGCCGGCGAAATCCGCGCGCGGCACGGTCAAGGAATCCTACGTGCTGAAGGTCAAGATGCTCGGCGGCATGGCGCAATCTTCGCGCGAATGCAAAGCCATGTGAGGCGGCCTGGCGCCGCTTAGCCTCGCCACGAAACCGAACCCCACTCTTGCAAGTAAGAGGACATCGCATGCGTTACGCTTCCAAGGGCCTCGCCGCAGCCGCGCTGTCGGCCGCTTTTGTCGCGTGGGCGGCGCCGCCGGCCGCGGCCGAGACGTTGTTCAAGATCGTGACGGTGAAGGACGAGATTGTGGTCGGGCTCAACGACGCCGAGCTGAAAGACATGGGCGGCGACGCCGGCGGCATTGCCAAGGCGATCGCGGCCAAGGGCTCGCTCACGCTCTGGCAATATGCCGTGACGCAGAAGGGCGGCGAGCGCATGGTGGCGCCGCGCGCCAAAGTCGGCGTGCTGGCGGCGTCATCGTTGCGGGTCGAGCCCTACAAGCAGCCGTTCAAGGTGATGGCGCACGAGTGAGGATTGCGCTCGGCAATGCGCAGTTTCACCGCTGTCATTGCCGGACTTGACCCGGCTATCCATGACGATTTCCGGGGCCGTCAACCTCATGTAAGTCTCGCGTGCGCGACGCCTCATCATGGATGCGCGGGTCAAGCCCGCGCATGACCTGACGGAGACTGCAATGGCGGCAAACGAGCGCTGGCCCGAACTGCCTTATGCCGCCTGGCAGGACACGCGCGACACGCTGCATCTGTGGACGCAGGTCGTCGGCAAGGTGCGCCTGGCGCTGACGCCCTGGCTCAATCATTCCTGGCACGTCGCGCTCTATGTCAACGCGCGCGGACTGACCACCGGGCCGATCCCCGCTGGCGCGCGCACGTTGCAGATCGATTTCGATTTCATCGATCACATCCTGTGGCTGCGCTTAACCGACGGCCATTTCCGCCAGCTCATGCTCAAGCCGATGGCGGTGGCGCAGTTCTACGCCGCCGTCATGAGCGCGCTCAAGGAGCTCGGCGTCACCGTCGCCATCCGCACCATGCCGTGCGAAATCCCCAATTGCATCGCCTTCGAGCGCGACACCGTGCACGCCGCCTACGACGCCGGCTACGCCAACCGTTTCTGGCGCGTGCTGGCGAGCGCGCATCGGGTGATGGCGCATTTCCGCACCGGCTTTCTCGGCAAAGCGAGCCCGGTGCATTTTTTCTGGGGCTCGTTCGATCTGGCGGTGACGCGGTTTTCGGGGCGGCCGGCGCCGCGCCATCCCGGCGGCGTGCCGCATCTGCCCGATCCGGTGGCGCGCGAGGCCTATTCGCACGAGGTGTCGAGCGCCGGCTTCTGGCCGGGCGGCGGCGGGCCGGTCAAATACGCGGCGTTTTATTCTTACGCCTATCCGGCGCCGCCGGGATATGCCGCGGCCAACGTCAGGCCGCACGCGGCGTTTTTCTCGAGCGACCTCGGCGAGTTTTTATTGCCCTACGACGCCGTGCGCAGCGCGCGCGATCCCGACGCCGCGCTGATGGAATTTTTGCAGAGCACGTATCAGGCGGCGGCCGATTTGGGAAAGTGGGATCGCGCCGCGCTGGAGTGCGCGTTGGGCGAGGCGGGCAGGGTGAGGGTGGAGTAGGCTTCCGGGGCAGAGGCCTGGAGCTATTGACGATTATACGTCTATTAGTATATTGATATGGCTGAAGCGGTCAAACCCGTCTTTTGGATCGGCTCCAGCCGCGACGACCTGCGGGCGATGCCGGATCAGGTGCGCCGTGATATCGGCCAGGCGCTTTATACCGTGCAGCAGGGCGCGACCGATCCGGCGGCGAAGCCGCTGAAAGGGTTTGGCGGCGCGCGGGTGATGGAGATCGTCGAGCGCGACCGCAGCGGAACGTATCGGGCCATCTACACCGCGCAATTCGGCGATGTGGTTTATGTGCTGCATGTGTTCCAAAAGAAATCCAAGCACGGCATCGCCACGCCGAAGCACGACATCGATCTGATCCGCAGGCGGCTCGCCGTGGCGGAGCGCGATCATCGGGAAAGGCAGAACTGACATGGGCAAGAGAGAAAAAGTCATCCGCGGCAGCGGCAACGTCTTCGCCGATCTCGGCCTGCCCAATCCTGAGCAGGAGCTTTTAAAGGCGCAGCTCACGCTGCAAATCTACAAGATCGTCAAGGCGCGCAAGCTGACGCAGGCGCAGGCCGGCGTGGTGCTCGGCATCAAGCAGCCGCATGTCTCCGCGCTGATGCGCAACCGCGCCGGCAATTTCTCGGTCGGGCGGCTGATGGAGTTTCTGACCGCGCTCGGGCAGGACGTGAGGATTACGGTGAAGCCGACGAGGAAGCGGGTGGGGGAGATGGTGGTGGTGAGTTCGTGAGGCGCGCGTTAGCGCACCCTAACGCGCAGGTCTATCAGGAATAGCGGAATACGCTTCGCTATTTCGTCCTACGGGCTTAGTTCGTAGGGGGCGAAGGCGGTCATAATTTATCAGTGGTGAAAAAGGGAGGCTGGTTGTTTCGTCGGTGCACACTTTGTCCACCTTACGCCTGTTGAATCCGACCTACGCTTGCTCAGGCTTTTCGGCGTGACCGCGGACGGACAGAGCTGGGAGCGCCACCTCAATACGGTCAAGGGCCTTCTCAAATTCCTCAAGTAGCTTGATGCTCACCAAAACCCACTGGAGGTCCGCGTGTGGATCGGGGCCTCCGTCCTGGAAAATGTATGCATCCTCGTCTTTCAGCTTTTCAGCGAAGTAAAGAAGTGTTCCGAAACCTGCCGGATGCGTGTGTTCGGACAGAAAGCTCCACTCCTCCTCAGCCTTCGTTCTGACCGAAGTCAGCTTTTGGATGTCGGTCTGAATATTTCTGGCCTTCAGGTGCTCGCCGTGTTTCGAAATCATTTTCTCGCTTCGCGTAGCAAACGCTTTTTTCTGCGCGAATTCCATAATTTCTTGGAGCGTTCCAGTTTTGACGATGGCTGCAAACTGGCGCTCAAATTCCAAGTAGACCGCGACAGTCTCGTAAATGGCGCGAGCGGCCATCAGTGAGACGAGGCCGTTCTCGATAAAGAATAGGCCGTACGAACTCCTGGCCAAAACGAGGCAGCGTCGCAGATTGGCCTGGCAATAAACGCGAATAAGATTGCTAGTGAGAAAGCCTGACGCCGACTCGGGCAGCACAATTTTTTCGACCTTGCGGGCCTCAAGCCGGTCGTAAAGTGCATTCAGGTCATCAATCGCCTTACGCGGGAATACGTCGCCTGGAATCAGCGCTGCGTTGATCAGCGGCATAGTTGTGGCCACAAAGCAGGAAGTGACGGGAAGCTTTACATCCTCAGAGTAGATTGGCGATTTTGGCTAGTTACTCGTATAGTTTGTCCCTTATCCCTTCAGCTAAGCTAGTAGAATTCGTAACTGTATAGTCAGGTTGGCACTGACACGTCGCAAAGGCCCCCCATGAACGCCCCCGTCACCCCACCCCCCGCCGTCCCCCCCTACCACCACACGCCCTTGTTCCCGCTCGGGCCCGACGCCACGCCGTATCGCAAGCTCGATGTCGGCGGCGTTACGGTCGAGAAGGTGATGGGCAAGGACATGCTCATGGTCGCGCCCGAGGCTCTGCGCGCGCTGGCCGAGGCCGCCTTCTCCGACATCAATCATCTGCTGCGCCCGGCGCATCTGAAACAGCTGCGCGCCATCCTCGACGACCCGGAGGCGAGCGCGAACGACAAGTTCGTCGCCTATGATTTCCTGAAAAACGCCAACATCTCGGCCGGCGGCGTGCTGCCGATGTGCCAGGACACCGGCACCGCCATCATCATGGGCAAGAAGGGCCGCCTGGTGTTCACCGACGGCTCCGACGAGGGCGCGCTGGCGCAGGGCGCGCGCGATGCGTACCTGAAAAAGAACCTGCGCTATTCGCAGCTCGCGCCGATTTCCATGTTCGAGGAGAAGAACACCAAGAACAACATGCCGGCGCAGGTCGAGATCTACGCCGAGGGCCAAGAAAACGAAGGCGCCTACAAACTGCTGTTCATCGCCAAGGGCGGCGGCTCGGCCAACAAGGCCTTCTTGTTCCAGGCAACGCCCTCGATTTTGACGCACGACCGCATGCTGGCGTTCCTCAAGGAAAAGGTGCTCACCCTCGGCACCGCCGCCTGCCCGCCTTATCATTTGGCAATCGTGATCGGCGGCACCTCGGTCGAGCTCACCATGAAGACGGTCAAGCTCGCCTCCACCAAATATCTCGACACGCTGCCGACCAAGGGTTCGGAGGACGGCCACGCCTTCCGCGATCTGGAGATGGAGGCGGAGGTGTTGAAGATGACGCAGTCGACCGGCGTCGGTGCCCAGTTCGGCGGCAAATATTTCTGCCACGACGTGCGCGTGATCCGGCTGCCGCGGCATGGCGCCTCGCTGCCGATCGGGCTCGGCGTGTCGTGCTCGGCCGACCGCCAGGCGCTCGGCAAGATCACCAAAGACGGCGTGTTTCTCGAGGAGCTCGAGCATCATCCGGCGCAATACATGCCGGACATCGACATGAAGAAGCTCGGCGGCAAGGTCGTCTCCATCGACCTCAACAAGCCGATGAAGGAAATCCTCGCCGAGCTGACGAAGCATCCGATCAAGACGCTGGTCAAACTCAACGGCCCGATGATCGTGGCGCGCGATCTGGCGCATGCCAAATTGCGCGAACGCTTGGAAAAAGGGCAGGGGCTGCCGGATTATTTCAAGAACCACCCGATTTATTACGCCGGGCCGGCCAAGACGCCGACCGGCTACGTCTCCGGCGCCTTCGGGCCGACCACCGCCGGCCGCATGGACAGCTACATCGACCAGTTCCAGGCCGCCGGCGGCTCGATGATTTCCGTCGCCAAGGGCAACCGGTCGGCGCAAGTGCGCGACGCCTGCCACAAGCACGGCGGCTTCTATCTCGCCTCCATCGGCGGCGCCGCGGCGAACTTGGCGGAGCACTGCATCAAGAAAGTGGAGTGCCAAGAATATCCCGAGCTCGGCATGGAAGCGATCTGGAAGATCGAGGTCGAGGATTTCCCGGCCTTCATCGTGATCGACGACAAGGGCAATGACTTCTTCAAGGAATTGAATTTGGGTTGAATCCCTCCCCCTGAATGGGCGAGGAATGAGAAAGCGAAAGGAAGGCACCCCATGATCACCGCCATCGTGCAATTTTCTTTACCCGCGCCGGTCTCGCTGCAAGAAGCCACGCGCATGTTCGAGCAGACGGCGCCGAAATACCAGAATCTGCCGGGGCTGATCCGCAAGTACTACCTGCGCTCCGAGGACGGGCGCACGGCCGGCGGCGTCTACTTATGGGAAACGCGTGCAGCGGCGGAAAAAGTCTACAGCGGCGAGTGGCGCGAGCGCGTCGCCAAGCTCTACGGCAATGCGCCGCAAGTCGTTTATTTCGATACGCCGATTATCGTCGACAATCTTGCGGGCGGTGCGATCACCAAGGCGGCGTGAGCGCCGCGTCAGGGCCGCTTGGGCCGCGGCATGTCCTTGGCGAACACGCCAAGCGTGATCGCGCGCGCCACGTACTGGGCCAGGCAATTGTAGCCGGACTGGTTGCGCTCGAATTCCTCCGCCACCGGGTCAACCACCGCGGGCGAGTTGATGATCTGCATCGCCTCGAAGAAGCGGACGACGATCACGTTTTCCTGCGCCGCCACCCGGCGTAGAGCTTCGCGGATATCGATGTAGTGCGCGTCGCGCTGCATCTCCTTCGCAAACTGCAGGCCGACCAGCACGACGTCCACCTTGTGCGCCTTCAGCCAGTGGATCTGGTCTTTCACGGTCGCGGTGAATTCGTCGGCCCCCACATAAGCGAGCGCGTCGTTGGTGCCGACCTGCCAGAGCACCAGATCGGGCCGGTCGAGCGCGACTTCGTTTTTCATGCGGCTGGCGGCGCTGGCAGCGAGTTCGCCTGAGACGCCGCGGTTGATCATCACCACGTCGATACCATTGAGCGCGCGCTCCAGCATGGTTTCAATCAGTTCGGTATAGGCGCCGCTATGCCCGCCGACGCGGCCGGGCGCTGCGCCCAGAGCAAGGATGCGCAAGGTCTTGCGCTGCGCCAGCACTGCCGCCACGTTCGGCAACGACGACTCGGCGGCATTCGCGGCCGCGCCCAGCTGACATATTTTAGACAACGGTTCGGTTGCCGGCGCAATGTTTTGCGCAAACGCCGGTGCGCTGGCGAAGAGCGCGACGAGCGCTACGCCGCAGGTGAGGCGGGGCGGGTGCGTTGTCGCGATTCGGCGAGCCATGCTGTAAACGCCATGATGGTAATGCCGCAAACTACCACGACCGTGTCGCTACCGACAGTGCCGCGGTAGTAGAAGCGGAGCACTTGTCCGCCGAGGCTCAACAGCGAGCCCATGCAGAACACATAAAGCGAGTTGCGCCCGAGCATTGCGAACATGCCGATAAGTGGTCCGATGATGCGGTGCACAAATGGCAGCTCGCCGCACCAGCGGATGTAGCGGAAAGCGAGCGAGAATACTGCCACCAGCGACAGGAACTGGATCAGCCGGGGCGGCGTCGCCCAGGTCTTGTCGAGCAGAAAGAACAACTGCGGCTGCGGCACATCGGTCGGGTCCCACAGCCAATTGAACAGCACGGCGAGGGTGAAATAGATCAGGACCGGCAGCGCCAGCAGGCGTACCCAGAAGATATTGCGCCGCACCCAAGCGCCCGGTCCGGCATCTTCGCGCGCGAATACGAAGCCGAGTACGAAAGTGAGCTGCCAAGCCAGCGGATTGAAGAACCACTCGCCCGACACCGGCCAGGTCGGCAGAGTGAGCTGGAAGCCAAGCACAGCTGCGTAGAGCGCAAGCGAAGCCGGCAGCACCAGGTTCGGCGCCAACCGGTCGATCACCGCGAAAGCCGGCGCCATCAGCATTAGCACCACGTAGAGCGGCAGGATGTCGAAAAATCCCAATTGGTGGGTGAGCAATGCGAGCCCGATATGGGTCGGTACCGGATCGTTGAACACGGCGGCGGCATTGTGCCACTGCAGCAGCAGCGGATTTTGCAATTGCGTGGCGGTAATCGCCAGCATGGCGATGGCGAGCATGGTGATCATCACCTGCGCGGCATAGAGTTCGAGTGCGCGGCCGAACAGGCGCAGCACCACGTCGCGCGTCGGCATCAGACGGCCGCCGCCGTCCGCCATTAGGCGCAGCGACCAGCCGGCCAGGAACACGAACAGGTCGGCAGCATCCGAAATCGAGTAATTGATCAGTGTGTATTTGGCGTAGAAAAGACCGGGGATGTGGTCGATGAAGATGGTGATCAGCGCAAAGCCGCGCCAGAAATCGACCGCATTGGGCTGGCGCCGCATTTTCGACCTCGGTCGTGATTCACATCGCTCCGCCGCTACTGTGCCGGGCACCCATGCGGGCGGTCAAGGTACCGGCCTAAGGCTTTAGGTCGATAGCGCCGGCCGTTGCTTCGCTTTGAATTATTACAATTTATACGATTTCTATTTGCGGCGCGCCGCGGCGACCACCTGCGGCGCCAGCCACCGCGCGATCGCGGCGTGGCCGCGCGTATTGAAATGCTGGCCGTCAGGATCGCGGGAATCTTTCGGCGCGATGCGGCCCGGTGCGCTCAGCATGATGACCGCAATATGCCGCGCCGCCAGCCGCCGCTGGATTTCGGCGATGTTGGCTGCGGAGTTGCCGCTGCCGCGCCGCGCGTCATTGCCGCCGGGCTGCAGGATGACGACCGCGGTTCCCTCGGGCACAGCGCTATCGAGGCGGCCGAGCATCCCGGCGGTGGTGTCGCCGGGCACGCCCTTGTTGCTGACGCGCGCATCGATGCCGCGCGCGCGCAACAGCGCCTGAAGCTGCGCCGGGTAGGCCTCGCCGCGACCGACCCCGCCATTGGTCTTGCCGCGTCCGGAGCCGTAGGTGTTGCTGGCGCCGAGCGCGACGATTCGCACCTCGGCGGCAGCCTGCACGATGCCGCCGGCGAGGATCGCCACGGCCAGCAATGCGTGGATTACCCGATGCATCACTCAGCCCCCAAGCGCGCTTGTCAAAATCCGGTGGCGAAGCGCGCCATCACCACGATGATTAAGACTTGCATGGTGCCCTGCACCGCCACTATGCGCACGTATGTGCGCATCCAGCGCTTGAGCTTGTCGTGGTCGGGCGCCGGTTTTTGGATCTCGAAATAAAGCCTGAGATTCATCGGCAGCAGAATGCCGAGCCCCTGCACCGTGAGCACCGTGACGATCAAGAGCGCGCCGATCACCCACCAGAATTGCGGATAGGCGAGATCGAGAAAACCCATGCGCACGGCCAGGAACCAGCCGGACGTGGAGGTGATGGCCGACAGCGCCGGCATCAGAATGAGCGTGCGCGGAATGATGCCGGCGATCATGGCGCGGCGGATGTCGAACGAGACGCCGCGCAGCACCGGGCCGATCACAAAGCCCATGAACAGGTCGATGCCGGTCCACAGCGCGCCGGTCATGACGTGGACGAAATCGAGAAACCAGAGGCTGGGCGCAAGGATCGCCGCGGTCATTACCGCCAGGGCGGCGACCGCCGCGACGATATACCAGGGACGCAACGGCGCGCCGACGCGCATCGGCAGGCCGCCGACAACCGTATCGGCCACTTCGACGCTCCCGTTATGTCGACGAATGCAAGGCTAGCGGCGGTGGCCGGCAATGCCAAGGCCCGCGTTCGCGCTAACCGTGCGGTGCGCTCAGCAGCTGAGAGAGGGTGCTGCCGGCAATTGCGCAGCGGCGCGACGATCTGTCGTTGGCGTACCGGAATTATCCGAATCCGGGCCTTTCTTGCCGGCGACTCGCGCACGCAGGTGATTGAACACGAATACGCGGATGGCCGACGATAAATTGCTGCCATCGCGTCCTTGGTCGATTTGCTGAACCAGGGTCGTCAGCTTGATGTTTTGCGAGCTGGCGATCTCGCGCAACGCTTCCCAAAATTCCTTTTCAAGCGACACGCTCGTCTTCTGCCCGTTGCGCACGATCGAGCGTTTGATGTTGACGGAATTCATGGTCTCTCCGATTTCTCTTGCCGGCCGATGGAAAAAGGTCATCGGCAGACTTTGAGGCCACCATGGCGATGTTTCCGCGCGGCGCCTTGACCAAGATCAAAACTACATTCACCGCAATGACTTCCCGCGTAGCAACATAAACTCAGGGTTGCCGGGGCGGTGCTTTAGCCGCGCCGGCGAACCGGCGTTACCGCTTGTTTTTAATAGACATTTTACGAGCCGGCCGGGCTGCTGCCGCCTAGTCTGCGGCCGGCTTTGCATAAGGCCGGAGGCAGTCATGAATTTCACGATTGGGCTGGTTTTTATCGCCCTCGCCGTCGCCATGGTGATTCTGGCGCGGCCGGCCGACGGGCAATCCGCGGCGTTCCTGAAAGTCTGGATCGTCGGCCAGATTTACGCCCTGACCGCCATGGTCAGCGCGGTCATGGGCGTCACCATCGTGATCATCACGCGGCCGTTCTGACCATAGGCTTCGCGGCAGCGCCGGTTTTACGCCCGGAACACGGCCTTCTAGCCGGCCGGCGGCGGCGGCTTCGATTCGCGGATCACCGTTTCGCAGCTCAGGCATCGGTAGGTGTCGACCTGCGGCAGATCGTCCCGCGACCTGCTCGCCTGCATGGCGACCCCGCAAACCGGGCAATGACGGATGCTGGGACGCGGTTGCGTTGTCAATCTCCGAGCCGCGAAGTGGTGATGCGATCCATCTAGCTCACCAAATATCGCCGGTCGGGAATTGATCTAGATCAATGCAAGGCGCCAAGCGCAGCGGGGTTGGGCTGCGCCGGTCGCCGGCGCGCACTGTGTGCGAAATGATTTAGGTCAATGCAGCGGCCGGTTGTCCTTCCAGAATGACAAAATGTGGCAGCACGTATCCACCGCGCCGTTCGACCGCGACCTTGAGCTGGCCGTCATCGACGATGACGGTCCGCACGCGCTGGTTTTCCCGTGCCGGCGTATCCAAAGCGGATGGATCAAGGTGGAGACCAAGGAACGGCTGGACGTGCGCCCGACGCATTGGCGGGAATGGCAGGGTGCAGCGCAGGACCGGTCCCATCCGCGCCGATCGAGCCAGGGTTCCGCCTGATAGAGGCCGGTGAATTGCCGGCCGCTTTTATTCCTTCGCCACCGTGAAGGTCGATTCCAAGGCTTCCGCCTTGTCGGCGAGTTCCGCGCTTATGACGGCGAGCGCATCGTGGGTGTGCGAATCCGGGCAGGCGCGGGCAATCTTATTGCAGCGCACAGCAAGATTGCGAAGGTAGGCGGCGATTTCGATCTGCATCACATTCCCCCCGACGGCGTGGCAGCCGTTTGCGATGTGTCAGCGCAACCGCCGGCCCCCCACAGCCAGCGGCGCCCCGGCACCAACCTCCGTTTATGCGCAATTTACGTGGAAACTTAAAGGGCGGATTGCCATAGTCCGAGCCGATGCAGCCCTCGCGCAGCGGTTGCGGAGTGCGCCGTTCGTCCAGCCAGGCTGGGCTAGCGCATCGACTTCCAGGGGTCGGGTTTTACGTTCGATTCCGGAATTTTTCCGAGCGCATCCTGATAGGCCTTTTCGTGGGCTTTCTTTTTGGCCAGGTCCTCTTTCTTTTGCTCGGCTTGCGGTTGCGTGTGCCGTTTGCCGGCGACGCCCTGCGCATAGGCAGTCCCCGCCAACAACGCGATGAGCGCTGCCGCCAACAGGGTTCGCATGGTCAAACCTCCGCAAAAGCCGGACCGCGCCCGCAACCTAGCCGCAAGCGAAGCGGCGAACCAGGGCGCTCTTTCCGTCTGAACCGGGAGCGCGGCGGAAATATGGGCAGGGCGCCGGCGCCATCGATGGCAGGCTGCCGCGCCGGGCGGGCACAACCGTTGCGGCTAATTACTTCTGTCACAGAACGACGTTAGAGGCGGAGCGACGTTTCGTAGCGTGCTCGAGCGTTGCCATGCCCCGCTACTTTTTTCATTTCAGCGATGGGAAGTCCACGTTCACCGACTCCGCCGGCGTTGACTTTGGCGGAGCCGCCGCGGTGCGCGCCCACACCATGCTGCAAATCCGCGCAATCAAGGGCGCGCTGTGCGCGCGCCAAATCGTGGATTGGTCCGACTGGAAAATGATCGTCTGCAACAGCGACGGCAAAACCATCTTTGAGATCGGTTTCGATCTCAATCTGGTGCAATGATGTCGACCGTCCGCGGCCAAGACCGGCCGCTCGCGCATCAGCGGCGGCAGGGATATCGGCGCGCCATCATGTCGGCGACCACAATGGCGGCAGGTTCCTGCTGCAGTTCGGGATGATTGCGCGCGTAGGTCAGAAACATCGCGATGATCTTGGTGAAATTGAGTTGTTCGGCCGCCGGCGGGCAGGCGCCGAGCGGATGGATCGTGTACTTGTAAGCTGGATCGTGCACTTCGATGGTTGCGAGATCGAGATAGGCCTCCAAATGGCCAAAGCATTTTCCCGCATCGAGCACGTCGCCCGTGGCCGACGATCGCAAGATGACTTCGTTGTGCTTCGACACGTCGAGTTTTTCGCAGCGAACCATCAGTTGACCCATGGTCAGCGGCGCCGCCTTTGCCTGCGTGCCCACGGCCATGATCGCCGCCAACCCCGCCAGCACCGCGATACGCATGCGCATTTTTCCATCTCCATGACGGCAAGGACGCCGCGACAACAGCTCTGTCCGCCGGCGGATGATAGGGCACGGACGCTGGTCGTGACTAATGAAAGCGAGCGTCGCTTTTGCCGGCTGAGACGAAGAAACCCCGGCTGCCGTCAGCAACAGCCGGGGTTCCCGGTGCGGCAGCGGCTCTAAAGGGGCAAGCCAAAAGAACCGAAACCCGGCACCCGTCTAAAGGTGCCGCAATTTTATGCAGGGGGCAAATCAAAAATTGGTAATATAATACCGAAAGAACATATTGCGAACTGAGAACAAATAGTGTACATTGGCTCCTTCGGTCGATTCCGGCGCTAGCGGCGGTGACCGCGTTGTCGGGGAGTCGATTCTTAGGCCATAAGGAGCGCTCTCATGAGTCAGCCTGCCCTGCGTCTCGTCGAAGGATCGTCCATGGACAAGTCGAAAGCCCTGTCTGCCGCGCTCAGCCAGATCGAGCGCCAGTTCGGCAAGGGCTCGATCATGCGGCTCGGCAAGAACGACAAATCCATGGATGTGGAGACGATTTCCACCGGCTCGCTCGGGCTCGACATCGCGCTCGGCGTCGGCGGCCTGCCGCGCGGCCGGGTGGTGGAAATCTACGGGCCGGAATCCTCCGGCAAGACCACGCTCGCGCTGCACACCATTGCCGAAGCGCAGAAGCTCGGCGGCATCTGCGCCTTCGTCGACGCCGAGCACGCGCTCGATCCGGTCTATGCCCGCAAGCTCGGCGTCAATGTCGACGACCTGCTGATCTCGCAGCCGGACGCCGGCGAGCAGGCGCTGGAAATCGCCGACACGCTGGTGCGCTCCGGCGCCATCGACGTGCTGGTGGTCGATTCGGTCGCGGCATTGGTGCCGCGCTCCGAACTGGAAGGCGAGATGGGCGACGTGCAGCCGGGCAGCCAGGCGCGGCTGATGAGCCAGGCGCTGCGCAAGCTCACCGCCTCGATCTCGAAATCACGCACCATGGTGGTTTTCATCAATCAGATTCGCATGAAAATCGGCGTGATGTACGGCTCGCCGGAGACCACGTCGGGCGGCCAGGCGCTGAAATTCTATGCCTCGGTGCGCCTCGACATCCGCCGCATCGGCGCCATCAAGGAGCGCGACGAGGTGGTCGGCAACCAGACCCGCGTCAAAGTGGTCAAGAACAAAATGGCGCCGCCGTTCAAGCAGGTCGAGTTCGACATCATGTATGGCGAGGGCATCTCCAAGGTCGGCGAATTGGTCGATCTCGGCGTCAAGGCCGGCGTGGTGGAGAAATCCGGCGCCTGGTTCTCCTATGACAGCCAGCGCATCGGGCAGGGCCGCGAAAACGCCAAGACCTTCCTCAAGCAGAACCCCGATGTCGCCGCCAAGATCGAGGCGCAGGTGCGGCAGAATTCCGGCATCGTCGCCGAGGCGATCCTGGCGGGCGAGGAGCCCGACAAGGACGACGATGACGAGGCGGCGGAGGCGTAATGAGTACGAATTCGTCATTGGTTTTTTCTCGAGGACCTGGTCACCGGCGAATGCCGCGATGTGGTGACGGACGCCGACGGCACGGAGCAGGATGTGCGTAGCTTGCTCGGTGGCAGCTGGACCGAGAGGGAGCGGGTCGCCTGTCATGGCCCTTCTCCCCTCGAAGTCGGGAATTGACGTTCTTGAGCATTGGCGTTCTTGAGCATTGGCATTCTTGAGCATTGGTTTGTAAGGCGCGGGCGGCGGCGCCGGTATCCCGCCGCACCAATCTGGTGACGCGTCTCGCCTATCGCCCCCGTCGGCACCCGGCTGCGTAAAGCGGCCGCCACCGAAGACGGGGGCGATGTGCGTTTTGGGGGGCACGCTTAATCCCTCCCCGCGTAGCGGGGAGGGTGGCCGCTCGCGTCAGCGAGCGGGTCGGGTGGGGTGGCGCGAACAAAACCCCACCCGGCTTCTCGCTTCGCTCGAAGCCACCCTCCCCTAAAGAGGAGGGATTAAGAGGCCCTTCCTGGACTTAACCACCCCCCATCGCTAAATAGCTCCCGAAACATCAAGCCGGACGGGGATTTAGGCCGCCGGCTTTTGGCTTTCCCCGGGCGCAGCGCGGTCCGTTGGCGCGGTGCGCTGTAGACCCTGGGGTGCAGCCGATCAGTTAAGCTGGGTCCCGGATCGACGGCGCACCGCTAACGCGCTGCACCCCGCGCCCGGAACATGAGAGTGGAGCTGGATTGAGGCATGAGCGGCGTCAACGATATCCGCAAGGGATTCCTCGATTTCTTCGCCCGCAACGACCATCAGGTCGTGGCGTCGTCTTCGCTGGTGCCGCGCAACGACCCCACGCTGATGTTCACCAATGCCGGCATGGTGCAGTTCAAGAACGTCTTCACCGGCCTGGAGAAGCGCCCCTATTCGCGGGCGGTGACCGCGCAGAAATGCGTGCGCGCCGGCGGCAAGCACAACGACCTCGACAATGTCGGCTACACCGCGCGCCACCACACTTTTTTCGAGATGCTGGGCAATTTCTCGTTCGGCGACTATTTCAAGGAGCGCGCCATCGAGCTCGCCTGGCAGCTGATCACCAAGGAATACGCGCTGCCGAAGGATAGGCTGCTGGTCACCGTCTATATCGACGACGACGACGCCTTCAAGTTGTGGAAGAAGATTGCCGGGCTGCCCGACAGCAAGATTTTGCGCATCGCCGGTTCCGACAATTTCTGGTCGATGGGCGAGACCGGCCCGTGCGGGCCGTGCGCGGAAATCTTCTACGACCACGGCGATAAGATTCCGGGCGGCCCGCCCGGCTCGGCCGACGCCGACGGCGACCGCTTCATCGAGATCTGGAACCTCGTCTTCATGCAGTACGAGCAGCTTGAGGGCGGCAAGCGGCTGGACCTGCCACGGCCCTCGATCGACACCGGCATGGGGCTCGAGCGCATCGCCGCCGTGCTGCAAGGCACGCATGATAATTACGCCATCGACCTGTTCGCCACCCTGATCCGTGCCATCGCCGATATGACCCATGTGGCCTCCGACGGCCCGCACAAGGCCTCGCACCGGGTGATCGCCGATCACCTGCGCGCCTCCGCTTTCCTGATCGCCGACGGCGTGCTGCCGTCGAACGAGGGCCGCGGCTACGTGCTGCGCCGCATCATGCGGCGCGCCATGCGCCACGCCGAATTGCTCGGGGCGAAAGACCCGCTGATGTGGAAACTGGTGCCCCTGCTCACGCGCGAGATGGGCCAGGCCTATCCCGAATTGATCCGCGCCGAAGCGCTGATCGGCGAGACGCTCAAGCTGGAGGAAACGCGTTTCCGCGCCACGCTCGAACGCGGCCTTGCCATTCTCGACGAAAAGACCGCCGGCCTGAACAAGGGCGGCATGCTCGACGGCGAAACAGCGTTCACGCTCTACGACACTTACGGCTTTCCTTTGGACCTCACGCAGGACGCGCTGCGTGCGCGCGGCATCGGCGTCGATCTCGACGGTTTCAATGATGCCATGCAGCGTCAGCGCGAAAAGGCGCGCGCCTCCTGGGCGGGTTCCGGCGACGCTGCGCAGGAAACCGTGTGGTTCGGCTTGCGCGAGAAACTCGGCGCCACCGAATTCCTCGGCTACGAGACCGAAAGCGCCGAGGGCGTGGTCGCCGCACTGGTGCGCGACGGCAAGGAAGTGGCGGAGCTTAAAAAAGGCGACAGTGGCGTGGTGGTGATGAATCAGACCCCGTTCTACGGCGAGAGCGGCGGCCAGGTCGGCGACAGCGGCGAGATGCGGCGCGAGGGAGTCCGTCTCGTTGTCACCGATACGCAGAAGAAGGCCGGCGACCTGTTCGCGCATCTGGTCAAAGTGGAGGAGGGCGCCGTAAAGGCGGGCGATCCGCTGCTGCTCGAGGTCGATCACGCACGCCGCGCCGCCATCCGGCAAAACCATTCCGCCACCCATCTGCTGCACGAAGCGCTGCGCCAGGTGCTGGGCGATCACGTGGCGCAGAAGGGCTCGCTGGTGGCGCCCGACCGGCTGCGTTTCGATTTTTCGCATCCCAAGCCGGTGACCGCCGAAGAGTTGGAACGGGTCGAGGACATCGCCAACGACATCGTGCTGCAGAATTCGCCCGTCACCACGCGGCTGATGGCGCTCGACGACGCCCGCGCCTCCGGTGCGCGCGCGCTGTTCGGCGAGAAATACGGCGACGAGGTGCGCGTGGTAGCGATGGGCGAGCCTTCTTCGGGCTCCTTGGGCAACACGCTCGGCTGGTCGGTTGAACTGTGCGGCGGCACCCATGTGCGGCGCACCGGCGATATCGGCATGATCGGCGGCCTCACCGATTCAGGGGTGGCCGCCGGCGTGCGGCGCCTCGAAGCGCTCACCGGCAGAACGGCGCGCCATGCCGCTAACAAACAGGTTCAAGCCGCTAAAGCGGCCTCTTCTGAACTTAAGGTTTCACTTGAAGACATGCCGGCGCGTCTTGCCGCGCTGCTCGACGACCGCAAGAAGCTCGAGCGCGAACTGACCGACGCCCGTAAGAAACTCGCCATGGGCGGCGGGGCTGCGGCCAAGGGCGCCGACGACGGCGTGCGCCAGGTCAACGGCGTGAAATTGATTGCGCGTTCGGTCACTGGCATCGAATTGAAGGACCTGCGCAGCCTGGCCGACGAGGGCAAGAAACAGGTCGGCTCCGGCGTGGTCGCCATTGTCGGCCTTTCCGGCGATGGCAAGGCCGGGCTGGTCGTGGCCGTCACCGAGGACCTCACCAAGCGCTTCAACGCGGTCGACCTGGTGAAGGCGGGTGCGGCCGTGCTCGGCGGCAAGGGCGGCGGCGGTCGGCCCGACATGGCGCAGGCCGGCGGCCCCGACGGTTCCAAGGCCGAGGACGCGCTCAAGGCCATCGAGGCCGCGCTCGGCGGCGGCTAAGAAACTTTTTGAGCGCTGCGGCATTATCGCTTCCCTCTCCCCTTGTGGGAGAGGGTGGATCGCACGGAGGAAATCCGAGCGCGATCCGGGTGAGGGGTCTGAGCTTCACCGGATTCCAACCCTCACTCGCCCTCGTTCGGCTTCGCCTCGGCTCGGCACCCTCTCCCACAAGGGGAGAGGGGAAGAGCGCGCTTCGCCGTTGTCGCGTTTTTAATTCACGCTAGAGTGAGTGCATGGCCCAACTCCACTTCACCAGCTGGCTGCGCGAAATCGTGCCGAACGGTCCGCTGACCGCCGGCGGCGACACCGTCGGCGCCGCGCTCGGGCAAGTGTTCAGCGAATTGCCGCATGTGCGCGGTTACGTGCTCGACGAGCAGGGTCGCTTGCGCAAACACGTCTGCATCTTCGCCGACGGCAGAAGGCTACCGCGCGAGGCGGCGCTCGGCCAAAGCATTCGGCCGGACTCCAAGCTTTACGTCATGCAGGCGCTGTCGGGAGGGTAACGCATGATCCCGAAAAGTGGGAACCTGTTTCCCGCCTTCGCGAAGCCCGCTTCGGCGGGCGAAGGAAGGCCGGACAAGATCATGCGCAAAGGAAAATGACCATGGCGGGCCGTATGCTGGTGGCGACGCGCAAGGGCCTGCTCCAGCTCGTGCGCAAGAACGGCGGCTGGAGCATCGCGCGCGTGAGCTTCCCCGGCATCGCGGTCACCGCCGCGCTGCACGATGCGCGCGACGGCACGCTCTACGCCATGCTCAAGCACGGCCATTTCGGCGCCAAGCTGCATCGCTCGGACAATGACGGTGTGACGTGGACGGAGCTGACGGCGCCGGCCTTTCCCGCCGATGCGGCGGGTTCCCCGACGCTGTTTCAGATTTGGACGCTGGAAGCCGGCGGCGCCGGCGAGCCGGGCCGGCTATGGGCTGGCGCGCTGCCCGCCGGTCTGTTCGCGTCCTCCGACCGCGGCGAGCATTGGGAACAAGTGAGTGCGCTGTGGGCCGTGCCGGAGCGCGAGAAATGGTTCGGCGGCGGCTATGACGATGCCGGCATCCACACCATCTCGCCCGATCCGCGCGACGCCAGCCGCGTCTTTGTCGCGATCTCCTGCGGCGGCGTTTGGGACTCAGGCGACAGCGGGGAAAGCTGGACGCTGCGCGGCGACGGCATGGTCGCCGCCTATATGCCGCCGGAACTGGCGGGGCAGAAGGAAACGCAAGACCCGCATCGCGTGGCGCGCTGCGCCGCCGCGCCCGACGTCATGTGGATGCAGCATCACTGCGGCATCTTCCGTTCGACCGATGCCGGCGCATCGTGGACGCAGCTCAAACTGCCGGTGGACGATTTCGGTTTCGCCGTCGCCGCGCATCCCAACGATCCGCTCACGGCCTGGTTCGTCCCCGCCATCAAGGATGAGCTGCGCGTGCCGCGCGACGGCGCGCTCGCCGTGACGCGCACCGGCGACGGCGGCAAGACCTGGCAGAGTTTCCGCGCCGGGCTTCCGCAGAAGGATGCCTATGACTTGATCTATCGCCACGGCCTCGACGTGGACGAAACCGGCGGCCAACTCGCCATGGGCTCGACCACCGGCAGCCTGTGGGTGAGCGAGAATGCCGGCGAGGCCTGGCAATTGATGAACGCTCACCTGCCGCCGGTCTATGCGGTAAGGCTTTACTAGGCGCTTGATCGACCGCAAAGCGGGCCCGGCCCGGAATAGTCTAATATCGCTTCCGATTCCAGCGGAGTAGGCCATGGCCCGCGCCCGGGTCAGCGAACTGCAGCGACGCATTTATCTGGTCCTCGAGCAGGGTCCGGTCGGCAACGCTTTGGGCGTCGTCGTCGACCGGCTGCTGGTCGCGCTTATCCTGACCAATCTGGCCGCGGTCGCGCTCGAATCCGTACCCGCGATCGGCGCGCGCTACGCGCTCGCTTTCGACCTGATCGAAATGTTCTCGCTTGTCGTGTTCACCGCCGAATATGCTTTGCGGCTATGGAGCGCGGTCGAGCATGGTCCGCATCGGCATCTCGGCGCCACGCGCGCGCGGCTCAAATATGCGCTCAGCCCCGCCGGCATCGTCGATCTGGTCGCCGTGCTGCCGTTCTGGTTCGCTTTCGTGCTGCCCGACGACCTGCGGCTGCTGCTGGTGTTCCGTATCGTGCGGTTTTTCAAGATCGCGCGTTATTCGCCGGCGATGCGCTCGCTGCTCGACGTGCTCTATCGCGAGCGGCGCGCGCTATTTGGCTGCCTGGTGATCACCTTGGGCAGTGCGCTGGTCGCCGCCGCCTTGATGCATCTCGCCGAAAGCAAGGTGCAGCCGGATAAGCTCGGCACCATTCCGGATGCGCTGTGGTGGGCGATTGTCACCATCGGCACCATCGGTTACGGCGATGTGGTGCCGATGACCGCACTTGGCAAGCTGATCGCTACCGGCACCATCTTCGTCGGCCTGATCATGATGGCGCTGCCGATCGGCATCATCGCCACCGCCTTCGCCGAGCAAATCCATCGCCGCGATTTCATCGTTACCTGGGGCATGATAGCGCGCGTGCCGTTGTTCGCCGAGCTCGACGCCGCCGCGATCTCCGACATCATGGGGCTGTTGCGTGCCCAGGTGGTGGAGGCGGGCCAGGTGATCGTGCGCGCGGGCGACGCCGCCCATTCGATGTATTTTATCGCTGCCGGCGAGGTCGAGGTGGCGCTCAAGAAGGAACGCCTGCGGCTCGGCGTCGGCCAGTTCTTCGGCGAAGTGGCGGTGCTGCGCCGCGCCCGCCGCTCGGCCACCGCCACCGCGCTCACGCGCAGCAACCTGCTGGTGCTCTCGGCGCAGGATCTGCACGCGCTGATGCAGCGCGATCCGCGCATTGCCGCCCGCATCAAGGACGTGGTGGAAAAACGCGTTGGCCGCGAGGTGGTCTCGCCCAAGGGCGATATTGTGCAAGAGGAGATTGAGTAGGGACGCCTCATGCCGTGGAGCCCGCCGATCAGATCACGGCGAGAAGGGCTCCGCTGCCGCCCGGACAGAAGTCTCGCTCGACGAGTTCGTCATCGAGCGAGTTATGGCCTCGGAGATGACCGCCGCCGCCGGACTCGCGTCAGAGCGCGGCGATCGCGGCGTTCAGCGTGGCGCTCGGCCGCATCGCGGCCGATGCCTTGGCAGCATCGGGCACGTAGTAACCGCCGATGTCGACCGGCTTGCCTTGCGCGCCGATTAGTTCGCCATTGATCTTGGCCTCGTTCTTGGCGAGCGTCTCGGCTAGCGGTTTGAAGCGGGCTTGCAGGCCTGCGTCCTTGGTTTGCGCGGCCAGCGCCTGAGCCCAGTAGAGGGCGAGGTAGAAATGGCTGCCACGATTGTCGATTTCGCCGACTTTGCGTGCAGGATTGCGGTTGAACTCGAGGAACTTGCCGATGGCCGTGTCGAGCGTCTCGGCGAGAACCTGCGCCTTGGCGTTCTTGTAGGTCTGCGCCAGATGTTCGAGCGAGGCGCCCAGCGCCAGGAACTCGCCGAGCGAATCCCAGCGCAGATAGCCCTCTTCCTGGAACTGCTGCACGTGCTTGGGCGCCGAGCCGCCGGCACCGGTCTCGAACAGACCGCCGCCCGCCAATAGCGGAACGATCGACAGCATCTTGGACGAGGTGCCGAGCTCCATGATCGGAAACAGGTCGGTCAGGTAATCGCGCAGCACGTTGCCGGTGACGGAGATCGTGTCCTGCCCCTTGCGGATGCGCTCAAGTGAAAACTTGATCGCTTCGACCGGCGGCAGAATGCGGATGTCGAGCCCCTTGGTGTCTTCATCCTTCAGGTACTTTTCGACCTTGGCGATGACCTGCGCGTCATGCGCGCGCTTGGCGTCGAGCCAGAACACCGCCGGGGTGCCGGTGAGGCGCGCACGGCGCACGCCGAGCTTGACCCAATCCCGGATCGGCGCGTCCTTGGCCTCGCACATGCGGAAGATGTCGCCGGTCTCGACCGGCCGCTCCAGCAGCACCTTGCCGTCATCGGCGACGACGCGGACCTTTCCGTCCGCGGGAATTTCAAACGTCTTGTCGTGCGAGCCGTATTCTTCGGCTTTCTGCGCCATCAGCCCGACGTTCGAAACCGAGCCCATGGTCTTGGGGTCGAACGCGCCGTGGGCCTTACAGTCCTCAATGGTCGCCTGATACAACGTCGCGTAGGCGCGATCCGGGATCACGGCCTTGACGTCGTGCAGCTTGCCGTCGGCGCCCCACATGTGGCCGCCTTCGCGGATCATCGCCGGCATCGAAGCGTCGACGATAATGTCGCTGGGCACGTGCAGGCAGGTGATGCCCTTGTCTGAATTGACCATGGCGAGGCCCGGCCGTTTCGCGTACTCGGCCGCGATGTCGTCATTGATCGCTTTTTTCTCAGGCGCAGGCAGAGTCTCGATCTTCGTCAACAGATCGCCGAAGCCGTTGTTGAGATTGACGCCGAGGCGCTTCAGCGTGGCGGCGTGCTTGTCGATCACATCTTTGAAGAAGACCGAAACGACATGGCCGAACACGATGGGATCGGCGATCTTCATCATGGTCGCCTTGACGTGCAGTGAGAACAGCACGCCTTCCTTCTTGGCGGCTTCGATCTGCTCGGCAAAGAAGGCGCGCAGCGCCTTGCGGCTCATCACCGCCGCGTCGATGATCTCGCCGGCCTCAAGCGCCGTCTTTGCCTTCAGCACCGTGACGGCGCCGTCGGCGCCGACCAGCTCGATGCGGGCATTGGTCGGCGAGGCGAGGGTGGTCGCGATTTCCGAGCCGTAGTAATCGCCGGTCGGCATATAGGCCACATGCGATTTGGAGCTGGAACTCCAGGGGGCCATCTTGTGCGGATTGTTGCGGGCGTATTGTTTGACGGCGCCGGCGGCGCGGCGGTCGGAATTGCCTTCGCGCAAGACCGGGTTGACGACGCTGCCGAAAACCTTGGCGTAGCGGGACTTGATGTCCTTTTCGGCTTCCGTCGTCGGGTTGTCCGGATAGTCCGGAACGGCGTAGCCCTTGTCTTGCAGTTCCTTGATCGCGGCCTTGAGCTGCGGGATCGAGGCGGAGATGTTGGGCAGCTTGATGATGTTGGCTTCGGGCCTCATCGCCAGCGCGCCGAGTTCGGCGAGTTCGTCGTTGATGCGTTGCGCCGGGGTGAGCTTCTCGGGGAAAGTGGCGAGGATGCGGCCGGCCAGCGAGATGTCCTTCAGCTTCACGGACACTCCCGCCGCGCCCACGAAGGCTTTGACGATCGGCAGCAGGGAATAGGTCGCGAGCGCCGGCGCTTCGTCGACCTTTGTCCATACGATTTCGAGATCTGGCATGTTTGCACCTTTGGTCGCCGTGTTTGTTTGGGCAGAGCGGAAATTGAACATTAGATAGGCGCGGCGGGATGGCTTCTCCCTCGGGCCTTCAAATGAATTGTTCTCAACGCGGACACCGCCGGCCGGGAATCCGACCGACGGGGTTCTTTACCTAGATCTTCGCCATTTCGGATAAAACCTTTTGATAAGTCGCGCGGACAGCGGGAGGGGTGGCCGGCGGGCGTGCCTATAGCACCCCCGACCGGGCGGCGAAAGCCGCGATTTCCGCCACTCCGTGCCATGCGCGCAGCGGCCCGAAGTGGCGGAAACCGGTTCGTAAAAGGTCATGGGCCGCAAAATCTTAGGCGCTGCATTGATTCAGATTAAATCGATTATCGTGTAAGGCAGGGCGGGCATACCGCCATATCGAGGTTTTATTCATGCCGGGCGCCGGCACCGACAAGACCAAGCGCTGGATCGAGCGGCCGGCGCCGATTGTCGTCCTGGTCGAGCCGCAGATGGGCGAGAATATCGGTGCGGCGGCGCGCGCCATGGCCAATTTCGGCTTATCGCGTTTGCGGCTGGTCAAGCCGGTGCAGGGCTGGCCGAACGAGCGGGCGCGGGTAATGGCGGCCGGTGCCGACCGCGTGCTCGAGGGTGCTGCACTTCATGACAGCCTGGCCGCGGCGATCGGCGATTGTACTTTCGTATTGGCGGCGACCGCGCGCAATCACGATCAGGCCAAACCCGTGGTCGGGGCGGCGCAGGCGGCGGCCGAGGCGGCGCCGCGCGTGGCGGCCGGCGAAAACGTGGCCATCGTGTTTGGGCGCGAGCGCAACGGGCTGGAAATCCACGAGGTTGCGCGCGCCGACCGCATCCTCACGCTGCCGGTCAATCCGGCCTTCGCTTCGCTCAATCTGGCGCAGGCGGTGGTGGTCGTCGCCTACGAATGGTTCAAGCTGGCGGGCAGCGATCTGCCGTTCGCCATGCCGGTGAAGTCGCCGCCGGCGGCCAAGCAGCAGCTTGATGCGTTCTTTTCCGATCTGGAGCGCGAGCTCGACAAGGTCGAATTTTTTCGGCCCGAGGAAAAACGCGGCACCATGGGCGTCAACCTGCGCAATATTTTCCAGCGCATGGCGCCGAGCCAACAGGACGTCCGCACGTTGCACGGCGTGATCACAGCGATCGCGCAGGGGCGCAAGGGGCCGGCGCGCGGCGGCGTGCTCGACGGCGCCGGCGCGCAGAAGCTGCGCGATCTGCTGGCCGAGCATGGCGCGGCCCGTGCGCCGTCGGAACGCACGCCCTTGCGCGGCCTACCGCGGCTGTTGCGGCGCAACCCCACCGACGGCGAGCGCGCGCTTTGGCAGGCGCTGCTCAACGACCGCCGCTTTGCCGGCCGTGGCTTCAAGCGGCAGGTGCCGATCGGCCCGCACATCGCCGATTTCGTATCGTTTCCGCTTAAATGCGTGATCGATTTGGTGCCGGCGGCGGAGGACGAGGCCGCCGCCGCGTATCGCGCCGACAAACGGGCGTGGCTTGCAGCGCATGGCTACCGGGTGATCGAGGTCGGGGCGGCGGCAGTGGAAAAGGATGTGGCTGTGGTGCTGGATCAACTCGAGGCGGTGGTCAATTAAGCGTCATTCCGGGACGCGAACGCAGCGAGCGGACCCGGAATCCAGATACATATGCTGAAATTGTTTCTGGATTCCGGGTTCACGCCTTCGGCGTGCCCCGGAATGACGGTTAGGGATTGCCCAGCGCCTTCATTTGCGCCGCCGCGCCGTCGCGGATGAGCCCCAAGTCGCTGCCGATGGTGATGAATTTGAAGCCGCGCTTGGCCATGGCGAGCGCGCGCTCGGCATTGCCGCAGTAGATGCCGGGGATTTTGCCCGCCTTGCGCGCCGCCGCGCCGATCTGGTCGATAGCGCGCTCAACCTCGGGGGCGGTCACGTCCTGTGCCTTGCCGCCGCTCAAGGCGGTCGAAAGGTCGTAAGGGCCGATGAACAGCGCATCGATGCCGGGCGTGGCCGCAATGGCGTCGACATTGGCGAGCGCGGCCGGCGTCTCGATCATGGCCAGCGTGAGCGTGCCGTCATTGGCCGCACGCAGATATTCGACCGCCGCCGTCTTGCCCTGCAGCATCATGGCGCGCTGCGGACCCCAGCTGCGCTCGCCGAGCGGCGGAAATTTCGCCACCGCGGCGAATTGGCGCGCATCGCGCTCGCTGTTGATCATGGGCGCGATGATCGCCTCGGCGCCGAAGTCGAGCGCGCGCGAAACGAACGCGAAATCGTTGAGCGGCACGCGCACCACCGGCGTTGCGCCCGCGTGATGCAGCGCGCCGATGCCGGCAATGATCGATGCGGTGTCCCACAGCCCGTGCTGTATATCGAGCACGACAGCGGCAAAACCTTCGCGCGCGACCGTCTCCGCCACGATCGGCGAAGCGAGCGTGCACCAGGCGGCGTAGACGCTTTCGCCCGCGCGCAAGCGGCGGGCGAGGGAAAATCCCGTCACCTCAGCCGCTCGCCTTGATCTGCTCGATCGCCTGCGCCATCGTCTCGTCCATGGCGCGGCGGATGTCCTGGTCGGACATGGTCACTTTTTTGCCGTCGAAGTCCTTGCGAACTTTCATAAAAACGTCTTGGTCGCCCGGCTCCTCGAAATCGGCCATGACGACCTCTTTGGCATAGGCCTCGGCTTCGCTGCCGCTCATGCCCATCTTTTCGGCCGCCCACATGCCGAACAGCTTGTTGCGCCGGGCGCCGGCCTTGAATTTGAGTTCCTCGTCGTGCGCGAACTTCTTTTCGAAGCCGTCCTCGCGCTTGTCGAAAGTCGTGGTCATGTCGCCCTCGTCGGTGCACGCATATGAACCATTGCCGCCTTGCATATCGCTGTGGCAGCGTCAAGGCAACATGCCGGCGTGTTGATGACGCGGAATTGCGAAGTGGAAAACGTGTGAGACCCTCGATTGTGCTGCCCCAAGCGATCGGCTAGGTTGACCTCGTGCCCGGATCGTTTTAGCGCATTGGCTAACGGCCGGTCCCGCCGCCGCGGATCTCGAGACGACACGAACAGGAGCCACGGCATCCAATGGACTTTCAAAAACCACGGTACACTCCGATGAGTTGCCGCCGCCGCATTTATGAGGGCAAGGCGAAGGTCCTCTATGAAGGCCCCGAGCCGGGTACCTTGATCCAGCACTTCAAGGACGATGCGACCGCCTTCAACGCCAAGAAGCACGAGGTGATTGAAGGCAAAGGCGTGCTCAACAACCGGATCTCCGAATACGTCTTCCAGCACCTCAACGATATCGGGGTTCCCACCCACTTCATCCGCCGGCTCAACATGCGCGAGCAGTTGATCCGCGAGGTCGAGATCATCCCGCTCGAAGTGGTGGTGCGCAATGTCGCCGCCGGTTCGCTGGCGACTCGCCTCGGAATCGACGAGGGCACGCAGCTGCCGCGCTCGATCATCGAGTTCTACTACAAGAACGACGCGCTCAATGACCCGATGGTATCGGAAGAGCACATCACCGCCTTCGGCTGGGCTTCCCCGCAGGAAATCGACGACATCATGGCGCTCGCCATCCGCGTCAACGACTTCCTGTCCGGGCTGTTCCTCGGCGTCGGCATCCGCCTGGTCGATTTCAAGATGGAAACCGGGCGCTTATGGGAAAACGACGTGATGCGCATCGTGGTGGCCGACGAGATTTCGCCCGATAGCTGCCGGTTGTGGGACATAAAGACCAACGACAAGCTCGACAAGGATCGCTTCCGCCGCGATCTCGGCGGGCTGTTGGAAGCCTACACCGAGGTGGCCAAGCGTCTCGGCATCATGAACGAGGGCGAGCCGCCGCGCGGCGCCGGCCCGGTGCTGGTGAAAGGTTAGGCGGCCGCCCCATTTCGGGCTTTTTGGTCGTGAATTACCCGAAGCCCGGCCTTGTGCCGGGCTTCGGCGTCTCTAGTTTAGGGGTGGATGGCCGAGTTTTGCCCGGCCACGGCCCGCGACTCATGCCATAAGCGGCGAAACATGAAAGCCCGCGTCACCGTTACCCTGAAAACCGGCATCCTCGACCCGCAAGGCAAGGCCATCGAAGGCGCGCTGCGTTCGCTGGGGCTTAACGGCGTCGCCAGCGTGCGCCAGGGCAAGGTATTCGATATCGAAATCGAGGGCGACGACCGCGCCCAGGCCGAAGCCTTGCTCAAGCAGGCCGCCGACAAGCTCCTGGCCAATACCGTGATCGAGAATTACCGGGTCGAGGTGGTGGGATGAAAGCCGCCGTCGTCATTTTCCCCGGCATCAACCGCGAGCGCGACATGGCGCGCACGCTGGAGCTAATTTCCGGGCGCGCGCCCGCGCTTGTGTGGCACGCCGATACGACGCTGCCGCCCGGCACCGACCTTGTGGTGATCCCCGGCGGTTTCTCTTACGGCGATTATCTGCGCTGCGGGGCGATCGCCGCGCGCAGCCCGATCATGGACGCGGTGCGCGGGCACGCCGGCAAAGGCGGGCTCACGCTCGGCGTCTGCAATGGATTCCAGATCCTGTGCGAAGCCGGCCTCTTGCCCGGCGTGCTGATGCGCAATGCGCAGCTCAGATTTATCTGCCGCGATGTTTATCTCCGCGTCGAGCATTCCAATTCGCCCTTCACCGCCGGCTACAACGCCGGCCAGGTGATCCGCGTGCCGGTGGCGCATGGCGAGGGTAACTACATCGCCGATGCCGACACCATCAAACGGATCGAGGATGAGGGCCGGGTGCTGTTCCGCTATTCGTCGCCGGATGGCGAGCTCGACCCGGACTGGAACGTCAACGGCGCCATCAACGCCATCGCCGGCATCGTCAACGAACGCGGCAATGTGCTCGGCATGATGCCGCATCCGGAAAACCACGTGGAAGCCGCCCTCGGCGTCACCGACGGGCGCGGCCTGTTCGCCGGGCTGGCGGATGCGCTGGACCGGGCGGCATAGACATTATGTTTGTATAGATTGGAACAGTGATCTCCAACGAACCCCGCATCACTCCCGAACTGGTCGCCGAGCACGGCCTCAAGCCGGATGAGTACCAGCGCGTCCTCGATCTGATCGGCCGCGAGCCATCGTTGACCGAGCTCGGCATCTTCTCGGCGATGTGGAACGAGCATTGCTCGTACAAGTCCTCCAAGGTCCACCTGCGCACGCTGCCGACCAAGGGCGAGCATGTGATCCAGGGCCCGGGCGAGAATGCCGGCGTCATCGATATCGGCGACGGCTTGGTTTGCGTGTTCAAGATGGAGAGCCACAACCACCCGAGCTACATCGAGCCCTATCAGGGCGCCGCCACCGGCGTCGGCGGCATCCTGCGCGATGTGTTCACCATGGGCGCGCGGCCGGTCGCCTGCCTCAACGCGCTGTCGTTCGGCGATCCCAAGCATCCCAAGACGCGGCATCTCGTCTCCGGCGTGGTCGCCGGCATCGGCGGCTACGGCAATTCGTTCGGTGTGCCGACCGTGGGCGGCTCGGTGCGCTTCCATGGACGCTATGACGGCAACAATCTGGTCAACGCCATGGCGGTCGGCATCGCCGAGAAGGACAAAATCTTCTACGCCGCCGCCTCCGGCGTCGGCATGCCGATTGTGTATCTCGGCTCGAAGACCGGGCGCGACGGCATCCACGGCGCCTCCATGGCCTCGGCGGAATTCGGCGAGGATTCGGACGCCAAGCGCCCGACCGTGCAGGTCGGCGACCCGTTCTCGGAAAAGCTGCTGCTCGAAGCCTGTCTTGAGATCATGCACAAAGGCTGCGTCATCGCCATCCAGGACATGGGCGCGGCAGGTTTGACCTGCTCGGCGGTGGAGATGGGCGCCAAGGGCGATCTCGGCGTTACGCTCGATCTCGACAAGGTGCCGTGCCGCGAACAGGGCATGAGCGCCTACGAGATGATGCTGTCGGAGAGCCAGGAGCGCATGCTCATGGTGCTCAGGCCTGAGAAAGAACAAGAAGCCGAAGCGATCTTCCGCAAATGGGGGCTCGATTTCGCCATTGTCGGCGAAACCACGCCGGCAAAGCGCTTTATCGTGCGCCACGGCGGCGACGTGATGGCCGATTTGCCGATCAAGGAACTCGGCGACCAGGCGCCCGAATACAAGCGGCCCTTTGTCACCGCGCCGAAACCGGCGGCAATTGACGCCGGCACGGTGAAGCCGCCGATGGGGATTGCGGACGCGCTTGGAAAAACTGATCGCGACGCCGGATCTGTGCTCCAAGCGCTGGGTATGGGAGCAATACGACCACATCATTCTGGGCAACACCGTGCAGCGGCCGGGCGGCGATGCCGCAGTGGTGCGGGTGGAGAACGGGCCGAAGGGTCTGGCGCTCACCACCGACGTGACGCCGCGCTATTGCGAGGCCGATCCGTTCGAGGGCGGCAAGCAGGCGGTGGCCGAATGCTGGCGCAATCTCACCGCGGTCGGCGCCAGGCCGCTCGCGGTCACCGATAACCTCAATTTCGGCAATCCGGAGCGGCCGGAGATCATGGGCCAGTTCGTCGGCTGCATCCGCGGCATCGCGGACGCCTGCAAGGCGCTCGATTTTCCCGTCGTCTCCGGCAACGTGTCGCTCTACAACGAGACCAAATTTCCCGGGGAAGAATCCGGCCGCGCCATCCTGCCGACGCCCTCGATCGGCGGCGTCGGGCTGATCGACGATTTCACCAAATCGGCGACGCTCGCTTTCAAGCGTTCAGGCGAGGCGATCCTGCTGGTCGGGGAAACGACGGGCTGGCTCGGCCAGTCGATGTATTTGCGCGAGCTCGCCGGCCGCGAGGAGGGCGCCCCGCCGCCGGTCGATCTGATCGAGGAACGCGAGAACGGCGATTTCGTGCGCGAACTGATCCTCGACGGTGTAGCGTCGGCGGCGCACGATCTGTCCGACGGCGGCTTGGCCGTTGCGCTCGCCGAAATGGCAATGGCCTCCGGCATTGGTGCGGCGCTATCCGCGGCGCCCGACGATATCCCGGCGCATGCCTACTGGTTCGGCGAAGACCAGGCGCGTTATTTGGTCACGGTGCCGGCGGCGCAGGCGGAAGCGGTCATCGAGCGTGCCCGGGCTGCGAGCGTGCCGGTGTGGGCAATTGGGACAACCGGCGGCGATGCATTGACGCTTCCCGGCGAGCGCCCCATCCTGGTCAAGATTCTGCGTGAGCGCTTCGAGGGCTGGCTGCCGGCCTATATGGCCGGCGAATTACCACAGGCTTGAGCGCGGGGGAGTAAGTCCACCATGGCGATGGATGCCGGCGAAATCGAGCGGTTGATCAAGGCGCGCATTCCGGACGCCCTGGTGACGATCCGCGATCTTGCCGGCGACGGCGATCATTACGCCGCCACGGTGATTTCCGCCTCGTTCAAGGGCAAGTCGCGGGTGCAGCAGCACCAGTTGGTCTACGAGGCGCTCAAAGGCCAGATGGGCGGCGTGCTGCACGCGCTCGCTTTGCAGACCGCCACGCCGGAAAATTGATGCCCGGCGGCGGGGTCAAGATTTTATCCCCGGCCGGCGCCATCGCGCCGACCGGTACCTGGAGCCTGGGCGCGCGCGCCGGGGATTTCGTGTTCGTGGCCGGCATGCGCGGCATCGATCCGGCGAGCAATGCCATGCTCGCGGGCGAGGAAGCGCGCGTTCGGCAGGCTTTCAAGAACATGAAGACGATCGCCGAATCGGAAGGCGCCAGCCTTGCCGATTGCGTGCGTTTGACTGTCTTCGTCACCGACATGGCCCGTTTGCGGCCCCTGCTGAACCAGATTCAGCAGGACTTATGGGCCGGCGGGCCCTATCCGCCACGCACCATTGTCGAGGTCGCCAAGCTCAACCAGGACGATATTTTCGAGCTGGAGGGCACCTTTTACGCCCCGAAAACAACGTGATTTACGCGCAATCCCCCTTGGGCTAGCGGGTGCTTCTGCGCTACATATATCGCAATCGAGACGGTTCGCCGCCGCGCGGCTCCGCTCAAAAGGATCGAAATATCATGGGCATCGAGCAATTCATCGACAATGAAGTGAAGGCCAACGAGGTGGTGCTGTTCATGAAGGGCACGCCGCAGTTTCCGATGTGCGGATTTTCCGGCCAGGTGGTGCAGATTCTCGACCACTTGGGCGTCAGCTACAAAGGCCTCAACGTGCTGGATTCCGAGGAATTGCGGAACGGCATCAAGGCCTATTCGAACTGGCCGACCATCCCGCAGCTCTACGTGAAGGGCGAGTTCGTCGGCGGCTGCGACATCATCCGCGAAATGTTCCAGGCCGGCGAATTGCAGCAGGCGCTCAAGGACAAGGGCGTCGCCGTGAAGGTCGGCAGCGCGGCCTGACGCCGCAGCGCGGCGTCGCATGGTCCGCGCCGGCTTTATCCTCGGCGCTGCCGTCGATCTGATTGTCGTTTTGCTGCTGTTGCTGGCGTTCGGCTGGGTGATCGACAGCTGGCATGACACCCGCGTCCCCTATACCGGTGTGATCGTCACGGCCGCGTGGCTGGTGGCGCTGCTGTTTGCGGCTGGCTTGGCGGTGCTTGCCTATGGCCTGCGCCGGCGCCACGCCAAGCCCGGCCACGTTCTGGTAACATTGTGGCTGCCGACGCTATGTTGATCACGCTTTGCGTGGTCGGGCTGATCGTCTCTCCGCCTCAGGCGTCATTGCGAAAGGCACCGCCGCCGTGACCATAGCCATTCTTGTGCTCGCCGCGATCGTCGACCTCGGCCTGGCCGCGCTGATGATCGGCGTCTCCGGATTCCTGTTCGGGTCGGGGCCTGAGAGCATGCATGGCAGCGGACTGCTGATGGCGGCTTACACGGCCGGGGTGATCGCCTGCCTGGCGGCGCCCGTGGCCGGATTCGTCTTCAATGGACGCGGCAAAACCGGCGCCGGCATGTTGGTCGCCTGGTTGCCGGCAGCGGGTGCACTGCTGGCGCTCGCTATTCCGGCGCCTTACTGACGAGCGCACTAAAAGCAGATCCCCCGCCGTTTGCAGGCGGGGGGTCGGCATTTTCAATTCGTTGCCGTCGGACGCCGATCAGCGCGAGTAATATTCCACCACCAGGTGCGGCTCCATCTGCACCGGATAGGGCACATCGGTGATGACCGGAATGCGCGAGAGCTTGGCCGTCAGTTTGGAGGTGTCGACGTCGATGTAATCGGGCACGTCGCGTTCGGCCAAGGCCTGCGCCTCCAGCACCAGAGCGAGCTGCTTCGATTTCTCCTTCACCTCCACCACGTCGCCGACCTTCACGCGGTAGCTCGCGATGTTCACGCGCTTGCCGTTCACCTTGATGTGGCCGTGGTTGACGAATTGGCGGGCGGCGAACACGGTCGGCACGAATTTGGCGCGGTAGATGATGGCGTCGAGCCGGCGCTCCAACAGGCCGATCATGTGGGCGCCGCTGTCGCCCTTCATGCGGATTGCCTCGTCATAGATGCCGCGGAACTGCCGTTCGGAAATATTGCCGTAATAAAAGCGCAGCTTCTGCTTGGCCTTGAGCTGAACGCCGTAGTCGGAAAGCTTGCTCTTGCGGCGCTGGCCGTGCTGGCCGGGGCCGTATTCGCGCCGGTTCACCGGGCTTTTCGGGCGGCCCCAGATGTTCTCGCCCATCCGGCGGTCGATCTTGTATTTCGATTCATTGCGCTTGGTCATCGCGTCCTCGATTGTTGCATTATGGGTTTGAGGAAACGCGCCCTCCTTGCGTCCCGGATCCCTCCGGAACCGACAGGCAGGACCTCGAAAGCGCAAGGCCTTGCCACGGGTCGCGAAACGCCCTGCTGGGTCACAAAAACCCCATGGGCGCGCGGGTTTTAGGAGCGAATGGGCCGGGTGTCAAACGGCCCGCCTGAGTGCTAATCGAGGCCCCATGAACGAGCTTCTTTCGCATGCCTCGATTGCCGCTTTCTTGCAGGTCATCATGATCGACCTGGTGCTGGCCGGCGACAATGCGGTGGTCATCGGGCTTGCTGCCGCGGGCCTGGCGCCCGAGCGGCGCCCGCGCATAATCCTGGTCGGCGTCCTGGCGGCGACCGGGTTGCGCATCGTGTTCGCGCTCTTTGCCGTGCAGTTGCTCGGCATCGTCGGCTTGTTGCTGGCGGGCGGCATCCTGCTGCTGTGGGTCGCCTGGAAAATGTGGCGCGAATTGCGCGGGCCGGACCGGCACGAAACCGAGTCGGCTCTGACGGCGGGCGAGGTGCAGCGTCCGCGCAAGACCTTCGCGCAAGCCGCCTGGCAGATCGTGGTCGCGGATGTCTCCATGTCGCTCGATAACGTGTTGGCGGTGGCGGGTGCCGCGCGCGATCACCCGGTTGCGCTGATATTCGGGCTCGGCCTCTCGATCGTGCTGATGGGCGTGGCCGCGAGCCTCATCGCTCGGCTGCTCAATCGGCATCGCTGGATCGCCTATGTCGGGCTGGCGATCATCCTCTACGTTGCGTTGGACATGATCTGGCGCGGCGCACACGAGGTGTGGCCGCACGCGTTCGGCTAGAACCCGTAACCTGATAGCGCGGCGGCCAACGCCGGCGCGGGCGCGCGGCCGGAGGTGAATACGATCTGCGGCGGCGGCGGCAATGCGGTCGGGCGGTCGTGCAGCAAATCGGCGACGCGACGGGCGATGGCGGGCGCCGGATCGAGCCAGTCCACCGGCCAAGGCGCGATCGCCTTGAAGCGGTCGATCAGCAGCGGGTAATGGGTGCAGGCGAGCACCACTGTGTCGATACGCCATCCGCCGGCTTCCACAAAGCAGCCGGCGATTTCGGCTTTGATCGCCGCATCGGGCACCGGCACGCCGGCAAGCTCGGCCTCGGCATAGCTTGCCAGCCGCGGCGAACCGACCAGCACGACATCGCAGCCGGCGGCGAACTCGCGGATCAGCGCGTGGGTATATTCGCGGTTGACCGTCGCCTGCGTGCCCAGCACCGCGACGCGCTTGCTTTTCGACTGCGCGCAGGCCGGCTTGATCGCCGGCACGGTGCCGACAAAGGTTACCGAGAACCGTGCGCGCAATTCCTTAAGCGCCAGCGTGGAGGCGGTGTTGCAGGCGATGACCACGAGATCCGGTTTGTGCTCGGCAATGGCGTTGCCGATCACCGCGATAATACGCGCGATCAGTGCGGCTTCCGGCTGGCTGCCGTAAGGGAAGCCGGCGTCGTCCGCCACATAGACGTAAGCCGCGTCCGGCCGCGCGCCGGCCACCTCGCGGTAGACGGTCAACCCGCCGACGCCGGAGTCGAAGACGAGGATTGTCGGCGCGACGATTGCGGGCATGCGGGCGGAATCGCTCCATTTCGGTGGCGAAGATAAGACACGCGGCCACGATTGTGACAATGGCGTGCCGGTCCGGAACACTACGCCCGAAGTGGCGTTAACCGACAGGCGGGGCGCACTTGGATCAAGGAAGGGAATACGGCATTAAACTTTCAATTTTCTCGCTAGCCGGCGGGCTGATGCTGTTATCGGCAGGAGCCGCAGCCGCCGCACCGGCGATGGTCACCAGCGATCTCAATCTGCGCAGTGGCCCCGGCACGGGTTACGGCGTGATCGACACCTTGCCGGCCGGCAGTCCGGTCGACGTGCTCGGCTGCACCGGCAGTTGGTGCCGCGTCTCCTCAGCTGAAGGGGAAGGCTTTGCCAGCGGCAATTTCCTCGACATGAGCGGCGGCGCCTATGCCGCAGCGCCGGGAGCCGTGGTTGTCGAGCCTGGCTACCGCTACGCGCCCGGCTACGGCTATGGCCCCGGCTACGCCTACGACTACGAATGGAGTCTGGCCCCGGCCATCGGCATCGGCATTGGCGGCGGGCGTCACAGTTGGCACCGCCATCGCTGGTATCGCTGATGGCGGCGGCGGTCAGGCGGTTCCGAACACCCGCTTGAAGATGGTATCGACGTGCTTGAAGTGGTGGTCGAGGTCGAAATTGGCCTCGAGCTCCCGCTCGCTCAGCTTCGCGCGCACGTCCTTGTCGGCATTGAGCAGCGCCAGGAAATCCTGCTCGCCGCCCCAGACTTTCATGGCGTTGCGCTGCACCAGGCGGTAGGCGTCCTCGCGCGGCACGCCCTTTTGCGTCAACGCGATCAGCACGCGCTGCGAATGGATCAGGCCGCCGAGCTTGTCGAGATTTTTCTGCATGGCGGAAGGATAGACCACGAGCTTGTCGATAATGCCGGCGAGCCGGGCGAGCGCGAAGTCGAGCGTCACCGTCGCGTCGGGGCCGATCATGCGCTCGACGGATGAATGCGAGATGTCGCGTTCGTGCCAGAGCGCGACATTTTCCATGGCCGGCAGTGCATAGGCGCGCACCATGCGCGCCAAGCCGGTGAGGTTTTCCGACAGCACCGGATTGCGCTTGTGCGGCATGGCGGAGGAGCCCTTCTGTTTTTCGGAGAAGAACTCTTCCGCCTCCAGCACTTCGGTGCGCTGCAGGTGGCGGATTTCGGTGGCGAGGCGCTCAATCGAAGAGGCGACCACGGCGAGCGTGGCGAAATACATGGCGTGGCGGTCGCGCGGGATGATCTGGGTCGAGACCGGCTCGACGGCAAGCCCCATGGCCTTGGCGACATGGGCTTCCACGCGCGGGTCCACTTGCGCGAAGGTGCCGACCGCGCCGGAAATCGCGCAGGTGGCGACCTCCTTGCGGGCGGCGACCAGCCGCTCGCGCGCGCGCGCGAACTCGGCATAGGCATAGGCCAGTTTCAGCCCGAAGGTGGTTGGCTCGGCGTGGATGCCGTGCGAGCGGCCGACCGTCGGGGTCAATTTATGCTCGAAGGCGCGCCGCTTAAGCGCGGCGAGCAAAGCATCGGTGTCGGCAATGAGAATGTCGGCGGCGCGCACCAACTGCACGTTGAAGCAGGTGTCGAGCACGTCGGAGGAGGTCATGCCGGAATGCACGAAGCGCGCTTCCGGCCCGACGATTTCGGAAAGATGCGTCAGGAAGGCGATGACGTCGTGTTTGACTTCCGCTTCGATGGCATCGATGCGCGCCACGTCGAATTTGGCGGCCTTGCCCTTGGCCCAGATTTTCTCGGCGGCATCCTTCGGGATGATACCGAGCTCGGCCATGCTATCGGCCGCGTGTGCCTCGATCTCGAACCAGATGCGGAATTTGGTGTCCGGCGACCAGATCGCGACCATGTCGGGGCGGGAGTAGCGGGGGATCGTCACGCGGCTTCTCCGCGCGCCAATGCCGCCGCGTTGCGGATCGCCGCGATATTCCCTTTGTAATTGCCGCCTTTGAACACAGCCGAGCCGGCGACCAGCACATTGGCGCCGGCCTGCACGACCTTGGCGGAATTGTCAGCGGTGACGCCGCCGTCCACCTCGATGTCGATCGGCCGCGCGCCCGCCATGGCGCGTACGTTGCGAATCTTGTCGAGCGCGGCAGGGATGAAGGCCTGGCCGCCGAAACCGGGATTGACCGACATGATCAAAATGAGATCGACCAGATCGATGACATGCTCGATCGTGCTTTCGGGCGTGCCGGGGTTCATGGTGACGCCGGCCTTCTTGCCGAGCGCGCGGATGGCCTGCAGCGAGCGGTGCACGTGCGGGCCGGCCTCCACATGCACGGTGATGATGTCGGAGCCGGCCTTGGCGAAGGCTTCGAGGTAAGGATCGCACGGCGCGATCATCAGATGCACGTCGAGCGTTTTCTTGGTGACCGGGCGGATCGCCTGCACCACCGCGGGGCCGATGGAGATATTGGGCACGAAGTGGCCGTCCATCACGTCGACATGGATCCAGTCGGCGCCGGCGGCCTCGACCGCGCGGATTTCATCGCCCAGTTTGGCGAAGTCGGCCGATAAAATCGACGGCGCGATCAGGAGCGGGCGCATGGCGGTCTCCGTGAGGCCATTCGGGTATCACGCGGCGCGCCTGCCGGCAATGTTGCGGCTGCAATCCGGGCCGCCTGTCAACGCTTTTCGGCAAGCCGGCGCGCCAGCGGTTGCAAAATCGCCGGCAGCAGGAAGATCGGAAACTGCACCATGGCGAAATAAAACCAGGCGAGGTCGGGCAGCGTCGAGCCGAGCGCCGCCATCACCACGCCGATATTGCGAAAGGCGGCGAGCAGCCCGACCACCAGCCCGCGGTCGAGCCCGGCGCGCAAGAATACCAGTACGCTGAGCCCGATCAGCGCGAGCGTCAGTACGACGATTAGCACAAACAGTTCGAGCGCAAACAGCGGGTCCGCCATTACGTGGCGCGGTACGCTTTCCATGGCGGCAATCGCGAAGACGAAGACCGCGATCACGTTGAGCCCATCGATCGACTCCTTCTGGCGCTCGATCCAGTCTTGGCCGGCCAGGCGGCGGATGGCAAAAGCGACGGCACCTGCGCCGGCGAAAAAATAGAACAGCTTGACGCCGAGTTCGATCGGCGAGAACAGCGAAGTACCTAGAAATAGATAACTGAACGCGACGGTGGTGATCGGCGACAGCGCGTTGGACACGATCAGCGCGGTGAGCGAAAACGCGACATCGAGGCCCATCAGCGCCGCGAACGCCGCCGAGGACGTAATCGGCGTAATCGCGCATTGCAGGATCATGATCGTATAGAGGCCCGGCATGGCCTCGCGGATACCCGACAGCGCGTAGGCCGTGCCGAATAAGAGCGGCACCGCCACCATGACCCAGAGTGCGGCAACGATAGTCAGGCCGGGCGCCCTGAGATAGCGGCGGAAGGCGGCGGGGTCGGTGCGCAGATAGGAAAACAGCAGCAGCACGAACACCGTTTCGCCGAGGTACGGCTTGACATAGGCCGCCAGCGGCGGAACCGCGAGGCCGAGAAAGATCGAGGCCGCCAGCGCGCGCGTGCCTTGCCGGCCGAGCCAGGCCAGCGCGGCATGCAGCGCCATCAAAATAGGCATGAAAGGCAAAGCTCCGGCACGGGTGTTGCCGGATGGTCATAGCGCCGGCACCCGATCCATTCCATATAAAAGGCGTCGCCACAGGTAGGCGCGGAAGGTCGCAAACTCATGGCACGCACGGACGCCATCGTGCTGGGCGCCGGCATCGTCGGCACCTCGGTCGCGCTGCATCTCGTCAAGCGCGGCTTGAGCGTCGCGCTGATCGAGCGCGCCGGCGTGGGCGAGCAGACCTCCTATGGCAATGCCGGCGTGATCGAAGGCAACACGATTTTCCCGCCGGCATTCCCGTCCGACTTCGGCGCGCTGGCGCGCATCGCGCTCAAGCGCGCGAGCGAAGCGAATTATCATCTCTCGTTCCTGCCGCAGGCGCTGCCCTGGCTCATGGCGTTCCGTTCGGCGTCGCGGCCCGACCGGCTGGCGGAAACAGCGCGGCTGATGCGGCCGCTGTTTGCGCGGGCGGTGGCCGAGCACGAGGCGCTGATGGCGGAATCGGGCGCCGCGCATTACCTGCGCAAGACCGGCTGGCTGAAGATCTATCGCAGCGAGCGCGGCTTTGCAGCGCTCAAGCCGGAATTCGACTTGGCGGCGCAGTTCGGCCTGCCGCTGCAAGCGCTCGACACCGCGGGCGCGCGGGCGCTCGAGCCCTCGCTCAATCCGGTGTTTGCGCATGCGGTGTTCTGGCCGCAGGCGGCGAGCGTGAGCAATCCGCTCGGCCTCACGCGCGCTTATTCGGCGCGGTTTGCCGCGCTCGGCGGCGTGAGGCTTGCCGGCGACGCGCGCTCGCTGCACCGCGCCGGCAGTGGCTGGCGGGTGGAGACCAACGAAGGCGGGATCGATGCGCCCGAGGTCGTGGTGGCGCTCGGGCCGTGGGCTCCCGATCTGCTTAAGCCGCTGGGCCTGAAGCTGCCGCTGATGGTCAAGCGCGGCTATCACCGGCACTTCCGTGGGCAAAGCAATGCGAGCCTGGCGCGACCGGTGCTCGATGCCGGCGTCGGCTACGTGATCACGCCGATGGAGATGGGGCTGCGCATGACCACCGGCGTCGAATTCGCCGCGCGCGATGCGCAGCCTTCGCCCGTGCAGTTCGACCGGATCATGCCAAAGGCGCGCGAATTGTTTCCGCTCGGCGCGCGCGTCGACGATAAAACTTGGCTCGGCAGCCGGCCGGCGTTTCCGGATTCGCGGCCGGTGATCGGGCGCGCGCCGGGTGAGCCCGGCCTGTGGCTCGCCATTGGCCACGCCCATTGGGGGCTGACGCTCGGGCCCGCCACCGGACGGCTGATCGCGGAGATGATGACCGGCGCGCCGCCGTTCTGCGATCCGGCGCCGTACAAGGCCGAGAGATTTCTCTAGCTTTTGAATTTATCCTTCCAACTCGGCAGCGCGCCCGGGAAGGGCAGGGCGCTCGCCTCGTAGACACCGCGCGTGATCGCGCGCGCCAGCACATTGGCCGCCAGCATGCCGAGTTCGCTCAGCGAATAGACCGGATCGGGCAGCGGCTTTGCCCCCATCGCTGCGGCAAACACGACGTCGCCGTCGAGCGGGGTGTGCACCGGATAGATCGCGCGCGATAAGCCGCTCTGCGCCATCACCGCCAACCGCTTGCATTGCGCTTTGCTGAGCTTGGCGTTAGTCGCCACCACCGCCAGCGTCGTATTCTCGCGCGGCGCGCCCTTGCTGCGGAAGGACAACGCGTCGCCACTGAAGGCCGGTGGCCAGCCGCGCCCGCCGAATTCCTTGTTCTGTTCGAACGGCGCCGCCCAGAAATGCGGGCCGTCGCCGATGGTCACGCTGCCGGCGGCATTGGTTGCCACGATAGCGCCGACGTTGATCCCGTCGCGCGTCTGCGCCGAGGCCGAGCCGATGCCACCCTTGAGATTGACGGTGGTGGCGCCGAGCCCGGCGCCGACGCTGCCGAGCGCAAATTCGGCGCCGGCAGCTTTCGCCGCCTCGTAGCCGAGCTCGCGATAGGGCGGATAGCGGCCCCAGTTCTTGTCGCCGCCCGAGAGCAAATCGAACAGGATCGCGCCCGGTACGATCGGAACGCGCGCCTCGCGCACCTGGAAGCCGCGGCCCTGCTCGCGCAACCACGCCTGCACGCCGGACGCCGCGTCGAGCCCAAAGGCCGAGCCGCCCGACAGCACGATGGCGTCGATGCCTTCAACGGTTTGCGCCGGATCGAGCAAGGCGGTCTCGCGCGTGCCCGGCCCGCCGCCGCGCACGTCGACGCTCGCGACCACGGCGTTGTCGAATACCACCACAGTGGTCCCCGAGGCGAGCTTGGCGTCCCCGGCGTGGCCCACCCGCAGTCCGGGTATATCGGTGATGAGATTGCGTAATGCCATAGTGGCTCCTCACCTTAAGCCTATCATGGCCGATCACACATAAGTCAGACCCGCGCCGGCCGACTTGCCAGCGCCACAGTTGCCGGGGCATCTAGGGCGCCATGAACGGCAATGTCCCCATCGTGACCGCCCTGATCGCGGGCCTGGTCAGCTTCCTGTCCCCATGTGTGCTGCCCTTGGTGCCGCCCTATCTCGTATTCATGGCCGGTACCTCGCTGGAGCGCCTGGCGGATGCCGAGCCGGAGCCGCGCGTCAAGCGCGAGACCGTGATTGCGGCCGCGCTGTTCGTGCTCGGCTTCTCCACCGTATTCGTTTCGCTCGGCGCCAGCGCCAGCGTAATCGGCTCGCTCATGCGCGCCTATTCGGGAACGCTGGCGACTATTGCGGGCGTTCTGATCATCATCATGGGCCTGCATTTTCTCGGGCTCACGCAGATTGCGCTGCTGCATCGGGAAAAACGGCTGCAGGTGGCCAAGCCGGTCGGGCTGTGGGGAGCCTATGTGATGGGCCTCGCCTTCGCCTTCGGCTGGACGCCGTGCATCGGGCCGATCCTTGCCACCATCCTGGCGGTGGCGGCCTCCGAGCAGACTGTCACCAAGGGCGCCGGGCTACTGGCAGTCTATTCACTCGGCTTGGGAATTCCTTTCATGATTGCCGCCTTCGCCATCGAGCCGTTTGCGGCATTTCTGGCGCGCTTCAAGCGGCATCTGCACCGGGTCGAGCAGGCCATGGGCGGGCTCTTGGTGCTCACCGGCATTGCCTTCCTCACCGGCAGCATCAACTGGATGAGCGTCTGGCTGCTGGAGACCTTTCCGGTGCTGGGGAAGATTGGGTAGCGGCAACGAAAAAAGCCCGCCAACCAAGGCGGGCTTTCCTCAGGTCGAAGCGCAATGCGCTATTTCATCTTGCTGCAGTCGGAGCCGGGGCACTCGACGTATGTGACCTTGCCGCTGGCGTCTTTCTTCCAGATGTACATCACGTAGTCGAGCTTGGTGATGTCGCCTTTCTTGTCGTAGGAGATGTCGCCGAGCACGGTCTTGAACTTCATGCCGGAATGCATTTTGGCGGCAACCTTCTTGGGGTCGAGCGACTTAGCGGCGTCCGCCGCCTGCTTGATGATCTGCACGCCGGCGTAGCTGTAGAGCGTGTAGGCTTCCGGCTCGAATTTCTTGGCGCGGAACTCCTCCACCACCTTCTTGGCTTGCGGCTTGTTGCGCGGATCGGGGCCGTAGGTCATCAGCGTGCCTTCCACGCCGGGACCGCCGACCGAGGCGAACTCGTCCGAAGTGATGCCGTCGCCGCCCATCATCGGCGCCTTGACGCCCTGATCGCGCATCTGCCGCACGATCAAGCCGCCTTCGGTGTAGAGGCCGCCGAAATAGACCAGATCGGCGCGCGCCTGCTTGATCTTGGAAACCAGCGCCGAATAGTCCTTCTCGCCGGTATTGACGCCCTCATAGAGCACTTCCTTCATGCCGCCTTTGGTGAGCGCCTTCTTGGTCTCGTCGGCGAGCCCTTTGCCGTATGTGGTCTTGTCGTGGACGATGGCGATCTTCTTGCCCTTGAAGTGCTTGAGGATGTATTCGCCGGCGACCTTGCCCTGCTGATCGTCGCGCCCGCAGACGCGAAAGATGTTCCACATCTTGCGCTCGGTGACGGTCGGATTGGTGGAGGCCGGCGTGATCTGCAGGATACCGTTTTCCTGATAGACCTCCGAGGACGGGATGGTGACGCCGGAATTATAGTGGCCGATCACGAACTTGACGCCGTCGGCGGCGAACTTATTGGCGACCGAGACACCCTGCTTGGGATCGGAGACGTCGTCGCCATATTCGACCGTGATTTTCTGGCCAAGAATGCCGCCGGCGGCATTGATGTCGGCCGCGGCCTGATCGACGCCGTTTTTCATTTGGGCGCCGGTGGCGGCGCTCGGTCCGGTGATCGGGCCGCCGACGCCAAATTTGACTTGGGCGGAAGCGGTTCCCGCCCATGCGATTGCGAAACCCAGGGCCAGGCCGAACGTGGTGATCCTCTTCATCGATTTTCCCCTTAATTGAAACCGGCAAGTTCGATCTTGGGCGCAATGTTACGTCAAGGCGGCTTGCGGCGCCAGCGCAGAGGGCCGTCCGGTACGTTGAGCCAGCGATATTGCGTGACCATCTGCGCGGCGCGGGTGGCGCGGAACCCGAGCAAAGCGAACACCAGGCAAACCGCGCTGTCGACCAGATAATAGTGGCCCGACAATAATGTGCCGCCGAACAGGGCGAAATGAATGAAACGCACGACGCTGCCCAGGATGAGGCTATAGGCGACCACCTGTGCCCACGGCCGCCAGGTGGCGGCGATGGCACGGCCGGCGAGCGCCGACGCTCCGCCGCCAAGGACCACGGTGACCAGGATGAAGACGCCGAACGAGCCTTCCTCGTGCAAGAAGCCTTGCATTACGACCCCGCCTGTTGCCGGCCGCCTTCCAGATAGGCCGATTTGATCTCGGGCCGCTCCAACAGCTCGTGCCCGCCGCCGCTCAGCGTGATCAGCCCATTGACCATGACATAACCGCGGTGCGCGAGCTTGAGCGCATGGAAGGCGTTCTGCTCGACCAGGAACACGGTGAGGCCGTCCTGCGCATTGAGCGTTTTAATGGCATCGAAAATTTGCCGCACGATCAGCGGAGCGAGGCCGAGCGAGGGCTCGTCGAGCAGCAACAGCCGCGGCTGCGCCATCAGCGCGCGCGCAATCGCCAGCATCTGCTGCTCGCCGCCCGACAGCGTGCCGCCGCGCTGGCCAATGCGCTGCTTCAGGCGCGGGAATAAAGTGAGCACGCGCTCGAGGTCGCGCGCGAACGCCGACGGGTCGGCGGTGGTGGCGCCCATCTGCAGATTTTCCAGCACCGTCATACGAGAGAAGATGCGGCGGCCTTCCGGCGCCTGCGCCAGATTGAGGCGCGCGATTTCGTGCGTCGGCATCTGCGTGATGTCGCGTCCGGCAAAGGTGATGGTGCCCTCGCGCGCGCGCGGATTGCCGCAGATGGTCATCATCAGCGTCGACTTGCCGGCGCCATTGGCCCCGATCAAGGTAACGATCTCGCCATCGTTGACGTCGAGATCGACGCCCTTGAGCGCCATGACGCGGCCGTAGAAGGTCTTCACGCCGCGCACGGAGAGGAGCGGGGTGGTCATAGCCCGACCTCCGCGGCGACTTGCTCCACGTCGGCGACGCCGAGATAGGCGGCGATCACCTTGGTATCGTTACGCACCGCTTCGGGGGTGCCGTCGGCGATCTTGACGCCGTAGTCGAGCACCACGATGTGATCGGAAATCTCCATCACCACCGACATGTCGTGCTCGATCAGCAGAATCGAAATGCCATGGTCGTCGCGGATGGCGAGCAGCAGCTCATTGAGCTCGGCGCTTTCGCGCGGATTGAGGCCGGCGGCCGGCTCGTCGAGGCAAAGCAGCAAGGGCTCGGTGCACATGGCGCGCGCGATCTCGAGGCGCCGTTGCGCGCCGTAGGGCAGATCGCCGGCCGGATCGTCGGCGCGCTCGATCAACCCGATGCGCGCGAGCCAGTCGCGCGCCTTGTCGATCGCCGCGCGTTCGGCCGCCGTATAAGAGGGAAAGCCGAGAATGCCGAGCAGTGTGTAGCCGGATGCCAGCATCAGCCGGTTGTGCTGGGCGACCAGCAGATTTTCGAGCACGGTCATGCCCGGAAACAGGCGGATGTTCTGGAATGTGCGGGCGACGCGCGCCTGCTGGGTGACCAGAAATTCCGGCATGCGTTCGAGCTGGTAAAGCGTGCCGTCCGCGCGGGCGCGGCGGCGCTTGCCGCTCGCGGTGAGCGCTTCCAATGCGTTCCACACCGAGGCATCGCCGTGGCGCAGCCCGATGCGGCCCTCGGTCGGCTTGTAGAAACCGGTGATGCAATTGAACACCGTGGTCTTGCCGGCCCCGTTCGGCCCGATCAGCGCGGTGATATTGCCTTGCTGCGCGGTAAACGACAGGTCGTCGACCGCCACCAGCCCGCCGAAGCGCATGGTCAGGTGCTCGACCCGGAGCAAGGTGTCGCCGTTACGCGCCATCAGCCATGACCTTCTTTCACCAGATCGGCGGCGACGCTCTTGCGCTCGTTGAGGAACACCGAGGGGTCGCGCGTCGCAATCAGCCCGCGCGGCCGCCAGATCATGATCAGCACCATGGCGAAGCCGAACAGCAGCATGCGGTACTGGGTCGGATCGAAGGTGGGACCGAAAATCTTCTTGAGGAAATCGAGATCGCGCATGATCTCGGTGCCGCCGATCATCGCGATCGCCGCAATCGCCACGCCGATCTGGCTGCCCATGCCGCCGAGCACCACGATCGACAGGATGGTGGCCGATTCCAAAAAGGTGAAGGATTCCGGCGAGATGAAGCCTTGCCGCGTGGCGAAGAACGAGCCGGCAAAGCCGGCGAACATCGCACCCATGGCGAAAGCGGTGAGCTTGGTGTTGGTGGTGTTGATGCCGAGCGAGCGGCAGGCGATTTCGTCCTCGCGCAACGCCTCCCAGGCGCGGCCGACGGGCAAGCGGCGCAGCCGCACAGTGACGAAGGCGGTCAGCAGAGCGAGCGCAAGGATGACGTAGTAAAGGAAGATCACCCGATAGATCGGCGAGAATTCCAGCCCGAACACGGCGGCAAAGCCGTTATCGTCGGCGTTGAACGGAATCCCGAACAAAGTCGGGCGCGGAATGCCGGTGATGCCGGCATAGCCGTTGGTGAGATCGACCCAGTTGATAATAACCAAGCGTATGATCTCGCCGAACGCCAGCGTGACGATGGCGAGATAGTCGCCGCGCAGCCGCAGCACCGGAAAACCAAGCAGAACACCCCAGAACGAGGCGAGAATGCCGGCGAGCGGCAGCAGAACCCAGAACGCCAAGCCGAAGGTCTTGGCGAGCAGCGCGTAGGAATAGGCGCCGACCGCATAAAACGCGACATAGCCGAGATCGAGTAGGCCGGCCAAGCCGACCACGATGTTGAGCCCCCAGCCCAGCATTACATAAATCAGAATCTGGATGCCGAAATTGTCGATCCATTTCACCGCGCCGCCGAAGCCTTTCAAGGCGACCACGATCACCGGATAGGCAATGACGAAGCCGATGGCGAAGGGCACGAACCATTTGCCGAGCTTGGCGCGCCAGGCGGACGGCGCCGCCACGACCGGCCGCTGCGTGCGCTGCAAAAGCCACGGCTCGACCACCAGCGAATAGGCCAGCCGGCCGCCGCCGACCACGGCGACGATGCCGAACAGCAGCGGCCAGCGCGTATTCAGGACGAGTTCGTTGCGGATGTTGGTGACGGTCTGAAAGCCGATCAGCGGCAGGAACAGTCCGAAGGCGAGCAGGGCTGTGAAGCCGGCGTCGCGCAGCGCGCGGGCCAGATCGACGCGCTGCTCTGGCGCGCCGTCGGCCATGTCAGACCTTCTCGACATCCGGCCGGCCGAACAGGCCCTGCGGCAGGAAGATCAAGGTGATGGCGAGCACCGAAAAGGCGGCGACATCCTTGTAGTCGATGGAAAAATATGCCGACCACATGGTTTCAATCAGGCCGATCAGGATGCCGCCGATCACCGCGCCCGGCAGCGAGCCGATGCCGCCGAGGACCGCGGCGGTGAACGCCTTCACGCCCGGCACGAAACCGTCGGAGAAAGTCACCACGCCGTAGTACATCAGGTACATCGTGCCGGCGACGGCAGCGAGCGCGGCGGCGATCACGAAGGTCATCGAAATTGTCTGATCGACATTGACGCCGACCAGTGCCGCCATCTTCTGATCCTGTTCGCAGGCGCGTTGCGCGCGGCCGAGCCGGGTCTTGGCCACCAGATACCAGAACGCCAGCAGCAGCGCGGCGGTGACACCCCAGATGATGAGCTGCTTGTAGGACAGCGTGACCGGGAAATCGTTCTTGGTCCACAACACGAATTCGCCCTGCACCATGGGCGGGATCGGCTTGTTGCGCGGGCCCTGGCTCACCTGCACGAAGTTGGACAGGAAGATCGACATGCCGATCGCCGAGATCAGCGGCGCCAGCCGGAACGAGCCGCGCAGCGGCCGGTAAGCGACGCGCTCGATCACCCAGTTGACCAGCGAGGTGAACAGCATAGCCACGATCAGCACGATGAACAGCGCCAGCGCGATCGAGGTGATGCCGAGCCAGGTGGTCAGGATCAAGAAGGCGATCAGCGCAATGAAGGCGGAGACCATGAACACGTCGCCATGGGCGAAGTTCACCATGCCGATGATGCCGAACACCATGGTGTAGCCGATGGCGATCAAGCCGTAGATCGAACCGAGGGTGATGCCGTTGATGAGCTGCTGGATGAAGACTTCCATGCGTCGCGCTCAAGCCTTTCGGTGACCGCCCGGCTGACGGCCAATGTTTCGATTCCACAAGGCTTAACAGGGCGTGGCGGGAGCGGCAACGCTGGCGGTGCGGTGTGTTATTAAGTCGGATCGCCGCCCGATCGGTCGAAAGGAAAAGCGCGTGTCTCCCAGCCTCGAAATTGCCGTCCGCGTCGGTGGCGCCGCCGCGGTATTCGCCGCGATGGCGCTGTGGGAATGGAGGGCTCCGCGGCGACAATTGACGGCCGGCCGGCGGCCGCGCTGGCCCGGCAATCTCGGCATTCTGGCGATCGACATTATAGCCGTGCGGCTGCTGGTGCCGGCCAGCGCGGTCGGCGTGGCGTTGATCGCGGGCGCGCATGGCTGGGGGCTGTTCGCGATCCTGGGCTTGCCGGCCTGGGCGGCAATCCCGGCCGGCGTGATCGCGCTCGACCTGGTGATCTACACCCAGCATGTGGTCTTCCATCACGTGCCGGCACTGTGGCGGCTGCACCGCATGCACCACGCCGATCTCGATATCGACGTGACCACCGGCGTGCGTTTCCATCCGCTGGAGATCCTCTTGTCACTGGCGATCAAGATGGCGGCGGTGGTAGCGCTCGGCGTGCCGGCGCTCGCCGTGCTGATTTTCGAGGTGCTGCTCAACGCCACCTCGATGTTCAACCACAGCAACGTAGCGCTGCCGCCGCGGCTCGAGCCGATCGTGCGTTGGATCGTGGTGACGCCGCAGATGCACCAGGTGCATCACTCGATCGAGCGCGTGGAAACCGACAGCAATTTCGGTTTCAATCTGCCGTGGTGGGATCGCCTGTTCGGCACCTATCGCGGCAAGCCGGCGGCCGGCGAAGAGCGCATGACAATCGGGCTGCCGATCTTCCGTGATGTGGCGGACTCGCAGATCGTGCGCCTGTTGACGCAGCCGTTTCGCCGCGAAGTTCTAGTGGAGTCCGCCGAACATCCAGATCAGCGCGAGGATCGGCAGCGGAATTCCCAGAAGCCAAAGTAACAAATAGCGTCCCATGATGCCTCCCTCAGTCTGTGCGATGCAGTCCTGAGGGAAACTCGCAAGCTCGGCAGACTGTTCCTACCGTTATACCTTCGGCGTCGAGGGGGAACCCATGGCGCTCCGGCGCGTTGTCGAAGCGTTGGGCCGGGGAGTGATCGAAGGAAACTTCGAACCAACCGTTGGAAAGGACTGCATCATGAACCAGAATCCCAACCAGAACCCCAGCCAGAAGCCGGGCCAGCAACAGCAGGGCGGCCAGCAGCAAGGCGGTCAGCAACGCCCCGGCCAGCAGCAACAGCAGCCGCCCAACCGCCCCGGCCAGGGTGGCAGCCAGCAGGACCAGCAGAAGCGCTGACGCACTGCACCACGATCGACGGAAGCCCCGCCAGCCGATCTCGGGTTTACCCGAGATCGGCATTTTAATGGCGCATGTCGGCCATAGCGCAACATGCGCTGCGGGGCGTTTCGTTTGTGCGCGCCCACGATTGCGTTGGCCTCGCGTGCACCCTCGCATATGCTCAAGGTTATGGCTGCGTCCGCGCTCCCGTTGTTTCACCTCTACGGCGATCCGCCGGACGATTCCGCTTTCGATTTCATCCATATCGAAACCATCGCCTCGCGCTCCTCGGTGCACGACTGGACCATTCGCGCGCACCGCCACCGCAACCTGTCGCAGATCCTGCTGATCGAGAAAGGCGGCGGTGAGATGAGTTTCGAGACCGCGACCGTAAAATTTTCGGCGCCGACCGCGATCCTGGTGCCGGCCACCATCGCGCACGGCTTCCGCTTTACCCCGCATGTCACCGACGGATGGGTGGTCAGCTTCACCGAGGACGTCGCCAGCGCGCTCGGCGACCAGTCCGGCGAGGCGCTGGCGCGGCTCAAGGCGGTGGCGGCAAATCCGCTGGTGCCGCTGGCGAGCGCCACGGAGGCCAGGCGGTTGTCGACACTGTGCGCGGATCTCAATGAGGAAGCTTCCCTCGCGCGCGAAGGCTATCGCCTCGCCATGCGCGGCCTCTTGGCGCTGATCGCGATCGAAGTCGTACGGCTGGCGGTGAGCCGCGCGCGCAGCGGCACGGTCACGCTCACGCGCGCCGACGAACGGGTGGAGCAGTTGCGCCGGCTCCTGGACGAACACTTCCGCAAAGAGCGGCTGATCAGTTTCTACGCCGAGAAACTGGCCATGACCGCCGACCGGCTCAACGATCATGTCAAACGCGCGACCGGCGTGACGGCGGGCCATTTGATCCGCCAGCGCGTGTTGACCGAAGCCAAGCGCCAACTGGTGTTTACCAATCAGCCGATCCATGAGATTTCCTATGACCTGGCGTTTTCCGATCCCTCGCACTTCACGCGGTTTTTCCGCAAACAGACTGGCATGACGCCGCAGGGCTTTCGCGAGGGTCGCGGCGGTTAAGGTTGAGAACGGCGCTTAACCGGTAAGGTAAAGTTTTGGTTTCTAGTGAAATTAGCATTTGAAGCGCTTACGCGTTGACCTTCGGTTTCAGGAGGAACGCATGCGTAAGCTCTCCGGCGCAGCCGTGGCCACGATCATGGGCGTAGCGCTCTATTTCACCCTGTTCTGGGGGTTCGACGCGCTGCGCATCCTCACTTCGCCGACCTATGGGCTCGAAGAGGTCTGGCGTTCGCAGTTCATTTTCGCCATCGGCCGTCAGATCAGCCTTAGCCCGATCGGGCTGCTCCAGCTCGCTGCCTTCTTCGGCGCGATCAAGCTCGCGGTCGCCGGCATTTGTGCCGTGCACGTCCTCGACCGGTTGCGCTCATTGGTCGGCGGCAAGGCCGATTCCGAGGTTCTCGAAAGCGGCCTGATCCTGGTGGTGTTGATCAGCATTGCCTCGGTCGGCCCGGCGGTTTGGTCGCAGAGCGCCGAATTGGTGCGCGAAGACACCATCCAGCTGACACTGGCCGCCATCGCAACCGCGCTTTGCATCGTCGAGCGCAATTACGATCGCCCGGCAGAGACCGCCAAAGCCGCGGTGCCGATGGAGCTGGCCGCCACCGCGCGCGGAGCGCCCTGGTACTCGCCGTTCCGCTGATCGACCCGCAGACGCGCGCTATTTAGGCCGCGCTTCGTGCAAGCCGCGATCCGGCGGCTGCAATTTTCCGCTGCGCCGATCCTTGACCGCCTGCACCAGCGCGAGCGCCGCGTTGCGCACGTCCTGCTGGAAATCCGTGTCGCGGTCGAGGTCGTCATGCGCGGTGGCGTAGGGCGTCAGATAACCGATGTAGCGGTCGATCTGGCCCTGGTGGCCTGACGGTATGAGACCGATGTCCTGCAGCCAGTCCGACAGGATGCGGCGCAGGTTCTCGGTGCCGGCGGCATCGCCATGCACCACCACCGAGAACACGCGGCCTTCCAGGTGGCGCGGATAGGGCCAGCCCTTTAGTTCCAGCGCCTTGGCTTTGGCCGGGTCCTTGCCGCCGGTCGAAGTCGGGTCCGGATTGCCGCCGTCGGCGCAGACCAGGCGGTCGATCATCAATTTGAGCGAGGAGGGCGCCTGGTACCAGTTGACCGGGCAGATGATCATCACGCCGTGCGCCGCCACCCATTTCGGATAGATCTCCGCCATCCAGTCGCCGGCCTGGCCGAGCGCATGGTTGGGATAACAGGTGCACGGCCAATGGCAGAGCGGCTGCGCGGTGGAGACGCATCCTTTGCAGGGGTAGATCACCTTGCCGTATTCGGCGGTGAGCCGCGACAGATCGAGAATCTCGACCTCGAAGCCGCGCATTTTTTCAATCGCCTGCTTGGCCAGCGTCACCATGCGCCAGGTCTTCGACATTTCACCGGGGCAGGTCTGATCGTTGCGCGAAGAGCCGTTGACAATCAAAATGCGCGAGGGCGATTTGGCATTCTTCTGCTTGCGCTCGGCGGCCTCGATAGCGGCGCGCGTCGCCAGCCATTCGATCGCCAGCTCGAATTTCGGATCGGCATAACCGGGACCGGCTTTCCGCGTGCGCGGCGTCTTGTGATAGTCGTTATAGGTGATCCAGGCGGCGTCGACGATCTTGTCGAGTTCGCGTTTGAGCGGGTCAAAGTCGGGATCGTAGAAGCGCGCCAGAAATCGCTGCTTGAATTCGCGCTTGTCGAGCTGGACGCTCGGCATGCCCTTGCGCACGGTGATCTTGGCCATGGTTTTCTCCAAGCGCATGATCCCGAAAAGTGGCTGCCGGTTTTCGGATCAGATCATGCGCAAATAGAAAGTTGGGCCATGGCTAACATTAGGCCGCTTCAACTCGAAATGACGAGCGCGCGACTTGCCTGTGATGGCGCTATTTGGCCTTGGCCAGCTCCGCCATCACCTCGGCGGCTTCTTTGAAGGCGTGGTTGGCCGCCGGCACGCCGCAATAGATCGCTTGCTGCAGGATGATTTCCTTGAGATCGGTTTCGGAAAAGCCGCCTTCGGCGAGCGCTGCCCGCACATGCAAGCGGAATTCATCCCACCGCCCGAGCGCAATCATGGTGCCGATCACCAGCACGCGCCGGGTGCGTTCGTCGAAATGCGGCCGCGTCCAGACCTCGCCCCAGGCATAACGGGTGATGAACTCCTGAAATTCCTCGTTGAAAGCGGTCTTCTTGGCATTGGCGCGGTCGACCCATGCATGGCCGAGCACCTTGCGGCGCCTGGCCATGCCTTTGTCGTAGCGTTCTTTCTCGTCCATTGAATTTGCCCTCTAGCCGCGCAGGAAATTGAGCACGGTTTCGGTATAGGCCTGCGGCTGCTCGACATTGGAAATGTGCGCGGCTTCCATCACCGCCAACTTGGCGCCGGGAATGCGGTCGCGCATGCTTTCGCCCATCGCCAGCGTGGTGGCGGGATCGTGGCGGCCGGCGATAATCAGCGTCGGCGCTTTGATTTTCGGCAGCAGGGCGCGGTGGTCCATGTCGCGCACGGCCTGCCCGCAGGCGATGTAGCCGTCGAGGTTGGTGGCGACGAACATCTTGGTGAAGCGCGCAATCGCATCCGGATGCGTGTCGCGGAAGCCCTTGGTGAACCAGCGTTCCATATTGCCGGCAACGATGTGCGCCAGACCCTTCTCGCGCACCAGCTTGATGCGGTCGTTCCACGGGCCTTTGTCGGCATAATATTCGGTGCAGTTCGACAAAATGAGCTTGTCGATGCGGTTGGGCGCATTGGCGCCCAGCCATTGCCCGACCATGCCGCCCATCGACAACCCGCACCAGCTGGTCTTCTCGATCTTGAGCGCATCGAGAATGGCCAGCACGTCCTTGCCGAGCCGCTCCATCGAATAGGGCCCCTGCGGCACGCCCGACTGGCCGTGGCCGCGGCGGTCGTAGCGCACCAGCCGGACGTGCTTGGCCCATTCGCCCGCCTCGTCGTCCCACATATGCAGGTCGGTGCCGAGCGAGTTCGACAGCATCAGCACGGGCGCGCCGTCGCGGCCCGCGACCTCGACATGGATCGGGCAGCCATCGGCATTTATCGTCGGCATGAAAGACCTCCCCTAAGCCTGAATTTTATTTGTCTTGGCGTGGCGTCAGGCGACACCCTTAAAGGGCTCTGTGCCCGCTGCAAAGCTCTTTTCAGCGGCCTCGCGAGGGCTTAAGCCGTGGCTCGAGGTTTGAGGTGCTGCGTGAGGAGGAGATGCCTATGGCGATGGTCATGACTGGGGAGGTTCAACTCCCAGCCAGCCGCGAGGTTGTGTACGCAAAACTCAATGACGCCGAGGTGCTGAAAGCCTGCATCCCCGGCTGCGAGGAGCTCAACAAAATCTCCGACACCGAGTTGCAGGCGGTTGCGGTCGCCAAGATCGGGCCGGTGAAGGCGCGCTTCAAAGGCAAAGTGCACCTGACCGATCTCGACCCGCCCAATGGTTATAAGATTTCCGGTGAAGGCGACGGCGGGGTGGCCGGTTTTGCCAAGGGCGGCGCGACTGTCACGCTCATAGAAAAGGACGGAGGCACGCTGCTCACCTACAACGTCGAGGCGCAGATCGGCGGCAAGCTCGCCCAGCTTGGCCAGCGCCTGGTCAACGGCGCGGCGAAGAAGATCGCCGACGACTTTTTCAAGAATTTTGCCGCAACGATGGCGGGTTAGCGCCCCGATCACCGCGGTTTGAGCGATCTTCGGCTTTCGAATACCTTGACCCGGCAGGCGGTCGGGGTTCAGAGTTATTCCTGTTCCAAGGCGCATCCGAGCCGAAATCGGCTTCATTTCGAACTCGATCCGCCGCCGCCCAGGCCGGGCGAAGCGAAAAGAGGGCTTTTGGCCCCGAATTTGGGAGGATGGTCATGCCTGCGGTGTCCATGACAGTGAACGGCAAAGCCGTCACCGGCGACGTCGAAGCGCGCACCTTGCTGGTGCAATTCCTGCGGGAAAATCTGCGGCTTACCGGTACTCATGTCGGCTGCGACACCTCGCAGTGTGGCGCCTGCGTTGTGCATGTCGACGGCATCGCCGCCAAGTCCTGCACCCTGCTCGCGCTGCAATGCGAGGGTGCCAAGGTCACCACGATCGAGGGTCTGGCCGAACCGGGCGGTCCGCTGCACCCGATGCAGGAAGCGTTCCGTGAAAATCACGGCCTGCAATGCGGCTACTGCACGCCCGGCATGATCATGGCTGCGCTCGATATCGTGCGCCGCAAGGGCAACGACCTCGACGAACACACCATCCGCGAGCAGCTCGACGGCAACATTTGCCGTTGCACCGGTTATCACAACATCGTCAAGGCGATCGCTGCGGGAGCAAAAGCGATGCCCAAGGGCGGCGCGCGTCAAGCTGCCGAGTAGATTTCGCCGCGTAGCTTAAAAAAAAGACAACGGGAGGAGACCGCCATGAGCGCGACCGGGATCGGCGCGGCGGTGCGCCGCAAGGAAGACTTCCGATTTATCACGGGCCAGGGACAATACACTGATGACGTGGTGCGGCCGGGCGAGACCCGCGCCGTGTTCGTGCGCTCGCCGCACGCCCGCGCCAAGGTTAAGAGCCTCGATGCCGGCGCGGCCAAAAAAATGCCGGGCGTGGTGGCGGTGCTCACCGGCGCCGACCTCGCCAACGACAAGATCGGCAATCTGATTTGCGGCTGGATGATCCATTCCAAGGACGGCTCGCCGATGAAGATGGCGCCGCATCCGGCGCTCGCCTCCGGCACGGTCAACCACGTCGGCGACGCGGTGGCGGTGGTGATCGCCGAAACTCTGGCGCAGGCGCGTGACGCTGCCGAAAAGGTCAAAGTCAACTACGAGGTGCTGCCGGCGGTGACCGACCCCGCCAAGGCGAAATCGGGCCCGCAAATCCACGAGGTGGCGCCGAAGAACACCATCTACGAGTGGCATCTCGGCGATGCGAAAGCGACCGAGGCGGCATTTGCCGCGGCCTCGCACGTCACCAAGCTCGACATCGTCAACAACCGTCTGGTGCCGAACGCCATCGAACCGCGCGCAGCGCTCGCCGAATACGATGCCGGCACCGACAACCTCACGCTATGGAATACGTCGCAAAATCCGCACGTGGCGCGCCTCGTCATCGCCGCCTTCGTCGGCATGGCGCCGGAGCACAAATTGCGGGTGATCGCGCCCGATGTCGGCGGCGGCTTCGGCTCGAAGATTTTCATCTACCCGGAAGAAGTCGTTTGCCTGTGGGCCGCGCGCAAGGTGCATCGGCCGGTGAAATGGACGGCGGAGCGCTCGGAATCTTTCCTCACCGACGCGCACGGCCGCGATCACGTCTCCCATGCGGAAATGGCGCTCGACGGCAACGGCAAAATCTTGGGCTTGCGCGTTCATACCATCGCCAATCTCGGCGGCTATATGTCGACCTTCTCGTCTTCGGTGCCGACTTATCTCTACGGCACGTTGCTGTCGGGCCAATACGATATCCCGGCGATCTATTGCGAAGTGGACGCGGTCTATACCAACACCGCGCCGGTCGACGCGCTACGCGGCGCCGGGCGGCCGGAAGCGACCTTCGTGGTCGAGCGGTTGGTCGAGGTAGCGGCGCGGCAGATGGGCATCGATCCGGTCGAACTGCGCAAGCGCAATTTCATCAAGTCGTTTCCGCATCAGACGCCGGTGATCATGGCCTATGACACCGGCGACTATAATGCTTCGCTCAAGAAGGCGCTGGAGATCGCCGACGTGAAGGGCTTCGGCAAGCGCAAGCGCGAGGCGGCGCGCTACGGCAAGCTGCGCGGCTTGGGTTTCTCGACCTATATCGAGGCCTGCGGCATCGCGCCTTCGCAGGCCGTCGGCTCGCTCGGTGCCGGCGTGGGTTTATGGGAATCGGCCGAGGTGCGGGTCAATCCGACCGGCAGCGTGGAAGTGCTCACCGGCTGCCACGCCCACGGCCAGGGACACGAGACCACATTTGCGCAACTGGTGTCGGAGCGCCTCGGCATTCCGTTCGAGAATGTTTCGATCGTGCATGGCGACACCGACAAGGTGCAGTTCGGCATGGGCACCTATGGCTCGCGCTCGGGCGCGGTCGGCATGTCGGCGATCGTCAAGGCGCTCGACAAGATTGAGGCCAAGGCCAAGAAAGTCGCCGCCTTCATGCTGGAAGCAGCGGAAGGCGATATTGAGTTCAAGGACGGCAAGTTCACCGTTGCCGGCACCGACAAGTCAGCAGCCTTCGGCGACGTGGCGCTCAACGCCTATATTGCGCACAAATTCACCGGCGCCGAACTGGAGCCGGGACTAAAGGAAACTTCGTTCTACGACCCGACCAATTTTACCTTCCCGGCCGGTTGCCACATCTGCGAAGTCGAGGTCGATACCGATACCGGCAAGACTGAGATCGTCAACTGGACCGCGGTCGACGACTTCGGCACCGTAATCAATCCGATGATCGTGGAAGGCCAGGTGCATGGCGGGATCGCCCATGGCATTGGCCAGGCGCTGCTCGAACACGCCGTCTACAATAAGGACGGCCAGCTCGTGACCGGCTCGCTGATGGACTACACCATGCCGCGCGCCCACGATCTGCCGTCGTTCCATGTCGGGCTGACCGAGACCAAGGCGCCGTCGAACCCGCTCGGCATCAAGGGCTGCGGCGAGGCCGGCGCCATCGCTGCGCCCGCCGCGGTGATCAACGCCATTACCGACGCGATCGGCACGGAAAATCTGGCCATGCCGGCGACTGCCAATGCGGTGTGGACTGCACTGCAAGGCGCCAAGCCCCGGCAAGCCGCCTAACATTGCCGCGTAACAGGAGAGAGCGATGTATAATTTCACCTTCCATCGTCCGACCACCGTCCGCCAGGCGGCCGGCCTCTTGGCGCGCAATCCGGAGGCCAAGCTGCTCGCCGGCGGACACTCGCTGATCCCGGTCATGAAGCAGCGGCTGGCGCAGCCCTCGGCGCTGATCGACTTGTCGTTGGTCGAAGGCCTCACCGGCGTCGAGCAGAAGGGCCGTTCGGTCGTGATCGGCGCCATGACGCGCCACGCCGATGTCGCCAATTCGACGGTGCTGCAGCAGGCGCTGCCCGGGCTCGCCGCCGTGCCGGACGCGATCGGCGATCCGCAGGTGCGCAACCGCGGCACCATCGGCGGCTCGATCGCCAACAACGATCCAAACGCCGACTATCCCGCCGCCACGCTCGGGCTGGGTGCCACCATCATCACCAACAAGCGGCGCATTGCCGCCGACGATTTCTTCACCGGCATGTTCTCGACTGCGCTGGAAGACGGCGAGATCATCACCAAGATCAGTTTTCCGATCGCCAAGAAAGCGGCTTACGAAAAATTCAAGCACCCGGCCTCGGGCTTCGCGCTGGTCGGCGTGTTCGTGAGCAAGCGCGGCTCCGACATCCGCGTAGCGGTGACCGGCGCCGGCGCCAACGGCGTGTTCCGCGTGAAATCGTTCGAGGAAGCGTTGAAGAAACGCTTCGCGGCGAAATCGCTTGACGGCATGACGGTTCCCGCAACGGGCATGAACAGCGACATCCACGCCAGCGCGGAATATCGCGCGCATCTGGTCGGCGTGCTGGCGCGCCGCGCGGTGGCGAAAGCAACGGCGTAAAAATTATTTTCGACGTCATCGTTTTCCGCGCGCGCTCGCGGCGTGCGGCAAATCACCGCTATCGCGTTTACGCGTTGTTTATATCGGATGCTGCCGCTACGCTGGCGGCAGGTTGTCACGAGGCGAGCATGTGCCGAAATCTCGCCGACCGGCTGCAACACGCCAGCCGGATTTAATTGACAGCGCTGGATGCCATCGGCGGGCGCGCAAACAATCAAAGATAAAAGAACGAAACTTGTTCGCGGCTGTCCAACGGCATCCGCGGCTGTCGACAAGCATTGCAGATGTGGCTCACCTCAGCACGCGCGTGGGTGCGCGGGGGCGAAGCTTCGCCCATGTATCGTCGGCAAAAAAACCAGGGGACAACTCATGCTGAAAATATTTACTCTCTCCATCGCGGCCGGCGCCTTGTTCGCGCTTGCCACCATCGACGCTAATGCACTGCCGGTCACGCCGGCCAAACAATTGACCATTGGAAGCAATGTGACGCTGGTTCGCGACCGTTGCGGCCGCGACAGGCACTTCGGCGACAGACGCGGACGCTGCGTGGACGATTTCGACAGCAGGCCAAGGCATCGCGAATTTCGCGACGATTGCGGCCGGCACCAACATTTCAGCCGTCGTATGGGACGGTGCGTGTGGGATGACCGCGGAGAACGCGACGATCATCGGGATCGCCATAATGACGACGACGCCGCGGCAGCCGCCGTGTTCGGCGCCGTCCTCAATGGCATCGCCCACAGCAATAACCGGAACCATCGAAGCGGCAATAACCAGAACCATCAGCAAGGCAACAACCGGAATCATCAGCAAGGCAACAACCAGAACCATCAGAAAGGCAACAACCAGAACCATCAGAAAGGCAACAACGCGAACGCTCAACAGACGAATAACCAGCAGAACGGGAATCGTCGGAATTCGCGTCGCAACGGCCAGAACAACTAGTCGCGATACGCTGCCGAGAATTGGCAGCGCTGCCTCGATGCGAGTCCAGGGTTAGCGGAGCACGGCGTAGCAACAAGCATCCGCTCACTCCCGCGCAAGCGGGAATCGAAGTGCGACAAGCGCCGTGCTCTGCAACTCTGGGTCCCCGTTTTCGCGGGGACGAACAGTCGATTTACGCCGGCGCCTTATCGAGTTCAGCCAGCAGATCGTGCAGGTCGAGCGGGTTGGTGTACATTTTCAAGCCGCCGTCCGGCCGCTTCGGCCACATCTCTTTCGGCCGGTCCCAATAGAGTTCGACGCCATTGTCGTCCGGGTCGCGTAGATAAAGCGCCTCGGAGACGCCGTGGTCGCTGGCGCCTTCGAGCGGGATCTTGGCGACGATCAGCCGGCGCAGCGCGTCGGCCAAGAGCCGCCGGGTCGGGTACAGTATGGCGGTGTGGTAAAGGCCGGTTGAGCCGGGCGGCGGCGCCGAGCCGCCCAGGCTCTCCCAGGTGTTCAAGCCCAGATGATGGTGATAGCCGCCGGCCGAGATGAAGGCGGCGCCGGGCCGGCTGGTGGTGAGGGTGAAACCCAGCACCCCGCAATAGAAATCGAGCGCCCGGTTGAGGTCGGCGACCTTCAGATGGACATGGCCGATGCGCACCCCCGCATCGATGGTGGGCAGCCGCAGGGCTTGTTTTTCAAGCGTCTCGGGGTTTGACATGGGCTGAGATCCTCGGCTGGCCGCGGTCGGCCGCTATGCCTACATGTAAGATATCCGCGCGATCGGTTAAAGTATCATCGAGGTCACCTAGGAATGTCCGTTACACCGCTTCCCGACAGCATCGAGGCTACCCTCGGCCTGCTGGCCAAGGCCGACTACATCGCCGACCGCTCGTTGGCGACCGTGCTCTATCTCGCGCTTAAGATGGGCCGGCCGCTGTTCGTCGAGGGCGAGGCCGGCACCGGCAAGACCGAGATCGCCAAGGTGCTGGCGGCGACGCTGGGCCGCCGGCTGATCCGGCTGCAATGCTACGAAGGCCTCGATATTTCGTCTGCCGTCTACGAATGGAATTACGGCGCGCAGATGATCGCCATCCGCCTCGCCGAAGCGCAAGGCAAAAACAGTAACTTGGGCGACCGCGAACGCATCGAGCATGACGTGTTCTCCGAGCGCTTCCTGATCAAGCGGCCCTTGCTGCAAGCGCTCGAACCGGATTCGGCCGGACCGCCGGTGCTGCTGATCGACGAGATCGACCGCACCGACGAGGCCTTCGAGGCGTTTCTCTTGGAAGTACTGGCTGATTTCCAGATCACCATACCGGAGCTCGGCACCGTCAAGGCGACGCATCCGCCGATCGTGCTGGTGACCTCCAACCGCACCCGCGAAGTGCATGACGCGCTCAAGCGCCGCTGCCTCTATCACTGGGTCGGCTATCCCGACGCGGCGCGCGAATTGCAGATTCTGCGCGCCAAGGTGCCCGGCATCGCCAAGAAATTGTCCGAACAGGTGGTCGCCTTTGTGCAAGCCTTGCGCAAGGAGGATCTGTTCAAGGTGCCCGGCGTTGCCGAGACGCTGGACTGGGCCGGCGCACTCACCGAGCTTGACGTGGTGGCGCTCGATCCGGCGACGGTGTCGGACACGCTCGGCGCGCTGCTCAAGTATCAGGACGACATCGCCCGGCTCGACGGCAGCAAGGTGAAGGCGCTGCTCGACGCGGTGAAGTCGGAACTGCGGGCGGCGGAGTAGCTTGCATGGCCGAAGGCCGCCTCGCCGAAAACATTCTCTATTTCGCGCGCGCGCTGCGCGCGGCCGGCATTCCGGTCGGCCCAGGTGCGGTGCTTGACGCGCTGGAGGCGTTAAACGTCGCCCGCATCGGCGACCGCGCGGATTTCTACTGGACGCTGCACGCGGTATTCGTGAAGCGGCATGAGCATACTATCCTGTTCGACCAGGCCTTCCGCATCTTTTTCCGCAAGCGCGGCTATATCGAGAAGCTGATCGCCTCCATGTTGCCGGAGACCGTGGCGAGCGCGCCGAAGACACCGCCGCCCGGCGCGCAGCGCGTCCAGGAAGCGCTGTTCGGCGGTCTCAACGAGCGCGAAGATACTTCCGAAGTCGAGATCGACGCGCGGCTGACCGTCTCCGACCGCGAAGTGTTGCAGAAAAAAGATTTCGCGCAGATGAGCGCGGCCGAGATCGCCGCCGCCAAGCAGGCGATCGCGCGCCTGGCGCTGCCGCTCGACCTTTTGCGCACGCGGCGGCTCGCCGCCAGCCGAAACGGCGCGCTGATCGACATCCGCCGCACCTTGCGCGCCAGCATGAAGGCGGGCGGCGCGGTGATCGATCTCAAATATCTCGGGCCGCGCGAAAAGGAGCCGCCGATTGTCGCGCTGCTCGATATCTCCGGCTCGATGAGCCAGTACACAAGGCTGTTCTTGCATTTCCTGCATTCGATCACCGACGCGCGCAAGCGCGTGACGACATTCCTGTTCGGCACGCGGCTGACCAACGTCACCCGATCCATCCGCCAGCGCGATCCCGACGAAGCGCTCGCCGCCTGTTCGGCCCACGTGGTCGATTGGGCGGGCGGCACCCGCATCGCGTCCTCACTGCGCGCCTTCAACAAGCAATGGTCGCGCCGCGTGCTGACGCAAGGCGCCGTGGTGCTCTTGATCAGCGACGGGCTCGAGCGCGACGCCGACGACAGCCTGGCTTTCGAGATGGACCGGCTGCACCGCTCTTGCCGCAGGCTGATCTGGCTCAATCCGCTTCTGCGCTTCGAAGGCTTCGAGGCGCGTGCCAAGGGCGTGCGCACCATGCTGCCCTATGTTGACGAATTGCGCCCGATTCACAATTTAGAATCGATGAGCGAACTGGTGCACGCCCTGTCGCGCGCGCCGACGAAAGACTACGATCCGAAACTATGGCTGCAGGACGTTGCCTAGTAATTTCTTGTCATTGCCGGGCTTGACCCGGCAATCCATCGTAAAAGATGGACCCGCGGGTCAAGCCGGCGGGTGAGGTTCGGAGGACGCGGCATGGAGGTGCACGATGCTCTCACGCGATGAAGACATTCTCAAAGCCGCCGAGGACTGGCGCAAAGCCGGACGCGGCGTGGCGCTCGCCACCGTGGTCGAGACCTGGGGCTCGGCGCCGCGGCCGGTCGGCTCCAATCTGGTGATCGACAACGAGGGCAATTTTCTTGGCTCCGTGTCGGGCGGCTGCGTCGAGGGTGCGGTTGTGACGGAAGCCATCGATGTGATCGACAGCGGCAAGCCGAAAATGCTGGAATTCGGCGTAGCCGACGAGACCGCCTGGAACGTCGGGCTTTCGTGCGGCGGCACCATCCGTGTCTATGTCGAAAAGGTGAGTTAAGTGAAACTCGACATCCTGCACGCGCTTAATGCCGAACGCGCCGCGCGCCACGCGGTCGCAGTCGTCACCGATGTGGCAAGCGGCGAACAGCGGCTGGTGAAAGCCGCCGATGTGGCGCGCGATCCGCTCAAAGACGTGCTGGAAAAGCGTCTGCGCATGGCCAAGAGCGGCATGGAGGAGACCGCGCAGGGCCGCGTCTTCCTCACCGTGCACGTGCCGTCGCCGCAGCTCGTCATCACCGGCGCGGTGCATATCAGTCAAACCTTAGGTCCGATCGGGCAACTGCTCGGCTATGACGTGACCATCGTCGATCCGCGCACGGCCTTTGCCTCGATCGAGCGTTTTCCTGACGTGAAAGTGATCGCCGAGTGGCCGGACGTGGCGCTGCCGCCGCTCAATGTCGATCACTACACCGCCTTCGTGGCGCTCACGCACGATCCGAAGATCGATGATCCGGCGCTTCTGCACGCACTTTCGCGCGACTGCTTCTATATCGGCGCGCTCGGCTCCAAGAAGACGCATGCCAAGCGGGTGGCGCGGCTGAAGGAGGCGGGGCTCGGCGATGCCGATATCGCGCGCATCCACGCCCCCATCGGGCTTGATATCGGCGCGGTGTCGCCGGCCGAGATCGCGGTCGCCATCATGGGCGAGATCACGCAGCGGCTGCGCATGAAGGCGGACAAGGCGGAGGCGGCATGAAATTCGGCCCCGTCGCCCCGGCCGATGCGCTCGGCGCCACCGCGGTACATTCGATCCGCCAAGGCGACCTCGTGCTTAAAAAGGGCACGCTGATCGGGCCGGCGGAAGTGGCCGCACTCAAGGCTGCCGGCGTCAAGGACATCGTGGTGGCGCGGCTTGAACCCGGCGACGTATCGGAGGACCAGGCCGCCGCCGATATCGCCGCTGCGGTCAAGGGCGCGGGCGTGCGCGCCGACCGCGCCTTCACCGGCCGCTGCAACCTGTTTGCCGAAACCTCGGGCGTGCTGGTGCTCGACAAGGACGCGGTCGACCGGCTCAACCGCATCGACGAGGCGGTGACGTTTGCCACGCTGCCGGCGTTCAAGCCGGTGGTGGAAGGCGAAATGATCGCCACCGTGAAGATCATTCCGTTTGCGGTTGTGGGCTCAGCGCGCGATCAGGCAGTGGTGGAAGCCGCAAAAGCCAAGCCGGTTATCCGCGTGGCGCCCTACAAGGTGCGTAAAATCGGCATCGTGTCGACATTGCTGCCGGGTCTGGCGCCGAAAGTCATCGAGAAGACGTTGAAAATAACCGCCGCCCGCATTGCGCCGGCCGGCGCCAGCATCGTCGCCGAGCGCCGCGTGCCGCACGAACAGGGCGCGCTGGCGCGCGCCATCGACGAGGTGCAAAAAGCCGGCGCCGAACTGGTGATCGTGTTCGGCGCCTCTGCCATCGCCGACCGCCGCGACGTCATCCCAGCGGCGGTCGAGGCGGTGGGCGGCACGATCGAGCATTTCGGCATGCCAGTCGATCCCGGCAATCTGATGCTGATCGGACGTTTGCGCGGACAGGCGGTGATCGGCGCGCCGGGCTGCGCGCGCAGCCCAAAGGAAAACGGCTTCGACTGGGTGCTGATGCGAATGTTGGCAGACTTGCCGGTGAGCCGCGCCGACATCACCGGCATGGGCGTCGGCGGATTGCTGATGGAAATCGTCACGCGGCCGCAGCCGCGCAGCGAGCCGGCGCCGGAAAAAGGCCGTAACATCGCCGCGCTGGTGCTGGCCGCCGGCCGCTCCACCCGCATGGGCGCGATCAATAAGCTGATCGCCGAGATCGGCGGCAAGCCGCTGGTGCGCATCGCCGCCGAGCAGGCGCTCGCTTCGCGCGCCAAGCCTGTCGTTGTGGTGACCGGTCATGAACGCGAGCGCGTGGAGGCGGCGCTCGCCGGGCTGGCGGTGCGCTTCGTGAACAATCCCGATTATGCCGAAGGTCTCGGCACCTCGCTCAAGAGCGGCATCGCCGCCGTGCCGGCGGATGCCGACGGCGTCGTTGTCTGCCTCGGCGACATGCCGCAGGTCGATGCCGGGTTGATCGATAAATTGGTCGCGGCCTTCGACCCGGAACGCGGCGCGCTGGTGGTGGTGCCGACCTTCGACGGAAGGCGCGGCAATCCGGTGGTGTGGTCGCGCCGCTTCTTCCACGATCTGATGTCGATTGCCGGCGACATCGGCGCCCGCCACCTGATCGGCAGCTATGCCGAGGCGGTGGTCGAAGTGCCGGTCGCCGGCGAGGCGGCGCTCACCGACGTCGACACGCCCGAGTTGTTTTCCGCCGTCAAGGCCGAAATCGAACGCGCCTGAGACTCGAATCGTTGATCGCGTCCGCGACTCACCCCTTATCTGGAGCGCACATAGTTAAGGGAAGGGCGATGGCGGACAGCTTCACGCCGGTCATGCGTGCGCTCGTGGTTGCGACTTTGTTGGTCGCGACCGCGACGCTGATGCTGGTTGCGGTCAATACCGCGCGCGCGGCCGGCGCGCTGGCGGTCGGTGCCTGCGGGGCGTTCGGCGAGGCTTACGACTTCCGCACCCTCGAGGAGGCGCGCAAGAGCGCGCTGGCGAAATGTCAAAACGACACCTGCCGTGTGGTGGCCGTCACCAGGCACGGCTGCGCCGCGTTCGCGGTCGATTTCACCAATCCGTGCGGCGCCCATGGCTGGGGCAAGGCGCCAAAGCTCGGGCGCAGCCAGAACGAGGCCTTGCGCTCCTGCTACAAGGACGGCGGCAAGGAATGCGTGATCCGCACCTTCTTCTGCGACGGCAAGGGCTGAGCGCGGCCATTCCTTGCGCGAAAGCCAGGCCGTTTCGCCGGATTTGCAGCTAATGGACTGTTTCAACTGACTTAATTTGCGCTTGCGCGGCCGCTGCTGTCGCCCTATATATTGACTGACCAGTCAGTCAGTATTTAGTAACCGCCATGGCGACCGCGCATCCACGATCAGCCCGTAAAGCCCGGCGCCGCCGGCGTGCCGCCGCCCTCAAGCATCGCGCCGGACCGCAGCCGCGCAGCAGCGCGCGCAAGGCGCGCAGTGCCGCCCGCCGCGAAGCGATCCTTTCCGCCGCGCTCGATGAATTCTCGCTCCGCGGCTTCGAGGCGGCGCGGCTCGACGATGTGGCGCGCCGCGCCGGCGTCGCCAAGGGCACGATCTATCTCTACTTCCGCGACAAGGAGAGCCTGTTCCAGGAACTGATCCGCGCCATGCTCACGCCGCTGATCGGCACCATCGAGGCGCTCGGCGCCGCCGACGTGCCGATGGGCGGGCTCGCCGACACAATCGGCGAATTGTTCGTGCGCGAAGTCTACGACACGCGCCGCAAGGACGTTATCCGTTTGATGATCTCGGAAGGGCGGCGGTTTCCCAAGCTCGCAGAGTTCTATTACCGCGAAGTGCTCTCGCGTATCATCGCAGCGGTCCGCACGCTGCTGCGCCGCGCCGCCGCGCGCGGGGAGGTGCCCGAGGCGCTGGCCGAGTTCCCCCAGATCATCGCCGCGCCGGGCCTGGTCGCCATCATCTGGAGCGGTCTGTTTGAACGGTTCGAACCGCTCGACGTCCGCAAAATGATGAAGACCTATTTTGAACTGCTGTTCGCACCGAGGAGAGCACCATGAGAATGAATCTTGCCGTCTTGTCGGCGATGGTGCTTGTGAGCGCCGCACTTGCCGGCTGCGACAAGGTCGATAATCGCCAGTTGCAAGGCTGGGTCGAAGCCGATCTGATTTTCGTTTCTTCCGACGAGCAGGGCCGTGTCGAAACCTTGAAAGTACGCGAGGGCGACCACGTCAAGCAGGGCGATATGCTGTTCACCGTCGACGACGATCTGCAGAAATCCGACGTGGATGTCAGGAAAACCACGCTGATTAATGCCCAGCAGACCTTCGACCGCGCCAAGCAATTGCTTATAACCAAGACCGGAACACAAAAGAATTACGACGATGCCGAAGCCGCGCTCCGGCAAGCGGCTGCCAATCTAGCCTGGTCGGAAACGCGGTTGACGCGCCGGCGCGCGGTTAGTCCCGTCGAAGGCACCATCCAGCAGGTCTATTTCCGACCGGGCGAAACCGTATCGGCCGGCCGCCCGGTGGTGGCGCTATTGCCGCCGCAAAATATCAAGCTCCGTTTTTTCACGCCGGAACCGCTGTTGCCCGAAATAAAATACGGCGAGACCGTCGACGTTTCCTGCGACGGCTGCGAAAAAGGGCTGACCGCGAAAGTGAGTTTCATCGCCCGCAGCGCCGAGTACACCCCGCCAGTGATCTACAGCCTGGATGAGCGCGCCAAGCTGGTGTTCCTGATCGAGGCGCGGCCCGAGCACCCCGATAAATTCCGCGTCGGCCAGCCGGTAACCGTGACTCTGCCGAAAGAGGCGCCGCCATGAGCGCGCAAAACGGAGCGCATAATGGCGCCCGCGACATCGTCATCGACGTCCATCACCTGACCAAGAAGTTCGACGGCCGGGCGGTGGTGCGCAACCTCTCCTTGCAGGTCAAGCGCGGCACCATCTACGGCTTTCTGGGGCCGAACGGCTCCGGCAAGACCACCACCATCCGCATGCTGTGCGGGTTGCTCACGCCCGATGAGGGCGACGGCACCTGCCTCGGCTACAACATCCGCACCGAGACCGACAAGATCAAGCGCCAAGTCGGTTATATGACGCAGCGCTTTAGCCTCTATCAGGATCTTTCGGTACGCGAGAACCTGGAATTCATCGCCCGCATCTATGGCATCGCAAGGCCTGCCGCTGCCGCGCGCGCAGCGATCGAGCGGCTCGGCCTCAGCGGCCGCGAGGAGCAGATTGCGGGCGAATTGTCGGGCGGCTGGAAGCAGCGGCTGGCGCTCGGCGCCTGCACGTTGCCGAGCCCGCGATTGCTGTTGCTCGACGAGCCGACCGCTGGCGTCGATCCTAAGGCGCGGCGCGAATTCTGGAGCGAAATCCATGCGCTCGCCGCCGACGGTCTCACCGTGCTGGTTTCCACCCATTACATGGACGAGGCCGAGCGCTGCCATGAGATCGCTTACATTGCCTATGGCGATCTGCTGGTACACGGCACCGTCGAGCAGGTGATCGCGGCCTCGCACCTGACAACTTATGTCGTCAGCGCCGAGCAAGGCGAGGGGCTCAGCCAGTTGTCGGCGGAACTCTCCGACAGGCCGGGCGTCGACATGGTGGCGCCATTTGGCACCAGCTTGCACGTGTCCGGGCGCGACGCCGGCGCGCTGGAAAGTGCGATCGCGCCCTATCGCCAGCGCAAGGGCCTCGACTGGGAACGCTCCGAGCCCTCGCTTGAGGACGTGTTCATCGATTTGATGAGCAAGGCACGGGATAACTTCCAATGACACATGTGATTCCCACCCAAGCGCCGCAGCGCCTCGCCGGCGACGGTTTCTTTCGCAAGACCTGGGCCATGCTGGTGAAGGAATTCATCCAGCTCAAGCGCGACCGCGTGTCGTTTGCCATGATCGTCATGATCCCGCTCATCCAGCTGACGCTGTTCGGTTACGCCATCAACACCAATCCGCGCCACTTGCCGACCGCGGTGCTGTTGCAGGAGCACAGCGATCTGACCCGTTCGGTGCTGGCGGCGTTGAAGAACACCAATTATTTCAAGGTCACGCATCTGGCGCGCGATAAGGCCGATCTCGACCGCATGCTGGCGTCGGGAACCGTGCTGTTCGCAGTGGAAATCCCGGCGAATTTCGAGCGCGCGGTGCGCCGTGGCGACATGCCGGCGATCCTGGTCGCGGCCGATGCCACCGACCCGATCGCTTCCGGCTCGGCATTCAGCGCTCTCAACCAGGTGGTGCGGACCGCGCTGTCGCACGATCGCGACGTTCCCGAAGCCGCCGCGCTGCCGTTCGAAATCCGCACCCACGCGCGCTACAATCCGGCCGGTGCCACCCAGCTCAACATCGTGCCGGGCCTGGTCGGCACCATCCTCACCATGACCATGCTGATCTTCACCGCGCTGTCGGTGACGCGCGAAATCGAACGCGGCACCATGGAAACCCTGCTGTCGATGCCGATCACGCCGGTCGAGATCATGCTCGGCAAGATCATTCCCTACATCATGGTCGGCTTCGTGCAGGCCGCGCTGATTATCGCGGTCGGCGTAGGTTTGTTCGGCGTGCCGGTCGTCGGCAGTCTTGGCGTGCTTGCCGCGTTGAGCACACTGTTCATCGCCACCAACCTATCGATCGGCTACACCTTTTCGACCGTGGCGCAAAACCAGTTGCAGGCGATGCAGATGACCATCATGTGGTTTCTGCCGAACATTTTGCTTTCGGGCTTCCTGTTCCCGTTTGCCGGCATGCCGGATTGGGCGCAATATATCGGCGAGGGGCTGCCGCTCACGCACTATCTGCGCATCACCCGCTCGATCATGCTGAAAGGCTCCTCGGTCTCCGATCTGCATTACGACGCGGCAGCCTTGTTCGTGCTGATGCTGATCGCCATGACGATTGCGGTCACCCGCTTCCGCCGCACTTTGGACTAGGACTTGGTACTAGGACTTGGGACTAGGACATGCGGCCATAATTTGAGATGATGGCGCACCGTGGGCACCCAGGGATGCCGGTCCGGTGCGGGCTGGGACGTATAAATAATGTTCACTGTCGAGCCGACGGTCGCACAAGGTATGGTCGGCGATTTCGCCTCCCTGCGTGGCATGGGCAAATGGCCCGAGCGGCCGCCGGCAAATACCTTGCGGGGAGTGGATTTCTACTCTGCGCATGATCTCGCCCGTGCTCTTGCGGTTGGCGGCCAGCAGTTCAAAAATAGGCATGGTTATTTGCCTAGACTCGCAATGCCGGAAACATTCTCCGAGCAGATATTTTTGCGCAAATACGTCGCTCCAATTCCTATGCCATCGCTTGCCGATAAACTGGTGGCCCGCGACTATGTAAAGACGCGCCTGGGCAAAGAAGTTCTCCCGGCGGTCGTTTGGGTGGGTGACAGCGTCAGCGAACTGGCGGAGCTTGAATTGATAAACGGGCGGTTTGTCTTAAAGGCAAATAATGGATGTAACTTTGTTAGGTTTCTAAACTTGCCAGATGAACTCAGAGCTAGGCGAGAACAGATCGAGCGCAGAACAACGCATTGGCTCACATCTCGTTTCGGATATGCCTGGGGCGAGTGGCAATACTGCACATATAAGCCAAAACTGTATCTGGAAGAATTCCTCGATTTTAATCGAGAGGACGTGCCCGACGATTTCAAGTTTTTCTGTTTTGGCGGCAAAGCTCATCTCATCGAGGTTGACGTGTACCGCTTCACGGACCGGCTCAGGACGGCATTCTACGACCCGTCCTGGAAACATATCCCGGTCGCCTATAGGCACGCGCCGATACGCCGCGATCGCCCCGACAATCTCGAACAGATGATTTACGTCGCGGAAACGCTGGCCAATGGCTTTGACTTTGTGCGAATCGATTTGTATTCGGACGGCAAGCACACCATCAAGTTCGGGGAGATCACTTTCACGCCTGGCAATGCTTGTTCGCGGTTTTCAGATGTCCGATTTGACAAGTGGCTCGGCACGCTTTTTGGCGATGGTCCGCATGAACCGTTCGAATAAGATTAGGCCTACCAACGGTGTCAGCCGGATCGCTCGGAACCGCAAGTCCGGGAAGTCGTCATCGATAGCCTTTCGCCAGCCGATTGACGCGGTGATTCCATTGGCGTTCTGCGTCGAGGCCGCGGAAAAGTGGGCATTGGAAAGGTCCCGGAAATTGCCTGCGGACTTGTTTAGGCTTATGGCCTTTTGGTACATCGATTTGTATGTACAGTGGGTACCGCAAGATCGAAACACGCGATACACAGTGCGGCTTGCCCAATCCGAGAATTACGGTCTTGCTTGCGGGCTCACCTCTGCGCTGCATGGTCCGGAACCTGATTTTGTAGGAATGGACGCGCGGCAAATCTTGCGCGATGGTCGCTGCCGAGACTATCTCGATCGCACCGCCTTGGTGGACTTGCTTGCCGCTAATGTATCGGGACGGCCGCACCGACAGATAACGCTCGACGATACGGTCCCCACCAATTTCGGCGGTCGATCCCGCCTATTTGGCGAGGAGGCGGAACGGGTGCTTCGGCGCAAAGGCGCTAAAGCTCGAAAGGGAAGCAAACCACGCGCCGTCATGGTGGGAGCCTCCTCGGGCATCATTAGTGAATTGATTAATCGGGGCTTCGAGGTCACCGCTGCCGACCTTTCGCCTGAGGTTGTGGGAAAAAAATTGTCCGGCGTAACAGTATGTGACGGCAATCTCGCCAACGCCCGGCTTATGGAGGAGGCGGATCTCGCAATAATCACCGGGATGACGCTGTCGAATCGAACGCTTTCAGGGCTCATGGAACTGGCAAAAAAATACAACACATCGACGATGATATGGGCGATAACCGGAAAGAACCTTGGACAATATTACACTGAGCACGGGGCGGACTGCGTAATATCCGACTTCTTGATGCTGCCCGGTCCGGCGCCGTTGACAGTCTGGCGCCGGGACAATTGATATCGCTGAGTTTTTGGGGGCGAAAAATAAATCGGGCGTCTTCAAAATCGATTCGACGACCTGTCGAGGCGTTGAACCCATCCGCATTCACGTTAGAATCCGCGGAAAAATGGGCATTGGAGAAGGCCCGCGGGTTGCCGCCGGAGCCATTTCGACTGACCGCCTATTGGCACATCCATTTCATCCGCCAGGCGGTGCCGCAGGAACGGAAAACGCGCTACACCGTCCGGCTCGCCCAATCGGAGAACTACGGCCTTGGTACCGGACTTTCTTCCAGGGTGCCGGCGCTGAATGCCGATTTTGTCGGAAAAGATGTGCGGCAAATCCTGAAAAATCGGCAGTGCCGGGACCGCATCGATCGGACGGCCTTTGTCGATCTCGTCATGGGCCACCTTCCGCAGACGGCAGACAACTATGTAACGCTCGCGAGCGCGCTACGGGAAAAATATTCGGATAGAGCGGGAATCTTCGCCGACGAGGCCGAGAGGATCATTCAGAGCAAGGGCGCGAAGGGAAACGGTGCGCGCGTTCTAATCATCGGGGCGACCGCGGGTATCATTGCGGCGTTGACAAATCGGGGCTTCGACGTTTCGGCGATCGACCTCGATGCCGCGATCGTGGGGAGGAAGCTCGCCGGGGTGAAGGTTCGCGATGGCAGAGTCGCCAGTGCTTCGCTGATGAAAGAAGCCGATCTGGCGATCATCACCGGCATGGCATTACCGAACCGGACGCTGCCATCTCTCATGAAGCTCGCGCAACAATTTAACACGTCGACCATGATATGGGCGATCACCGGCCGGAACTTTGGCCGCTATTACACCGAGCACGGCGTTGACTGCGTCATTTCGGATCCTTCGCCCTTCTTGCTGTTACCGGGGCCGGCGAGATTTGCGATCCATCGAAGGAATCTGTCCTGAAAAGGTGGCAATGCGCGGCGAATTGCCGATAGCGAAACGAGCGCAATGTTCGCATATCCTCCAGCCGCGGTTCTGAGCGGGCAGGCAAGGCAGCATTTGGATTGCGCCTTGCCACCATTGTCTTGACTACCGCCGCGTCAGGATGCCAAGGCGCAGATAGGGACTCGCGCGATGGTCGCTGTTGGTCGACCAGCCGGCGGCTGCCGACCATTCCCACTGATCGGTCTTCAATCCGGTCAGGTGAATGCCAAAACGCACTTGCGTGAAGCCGATGCAGGCGAAGGTCTGCGCCTCCGGGCCGAGATAAAACCAATCTTGCAGCCGCCAGCCATAGGCTATGCGCGCCGAATAGCTGGTGACAATCGACGACAGCGCCGCATCGGCCGCGATCATGGTCGAGGGCGTTGGCTCGTACCAAAATTCGGCGGCGGCGCGCGCGCCGACGCTGAAACCGTGCAGGCGGTTGGAGGGATCGTCGGGACTGGTGGCATCGTCCTTGAAGTCGAGACCGGCGAAAACCTTGAGTTCAAGCCGGTCGCGTTTGAACCGCCAGCCCGGCAGCACCTGCAGTTCTGTCTCGGTGCCGGTCACCCACACATTGCCAAGCGTTCCGGAGCGGTAGCGATAGACCCCGCCGGATGCGGTCAGCTTCGCGGTGAAACCTTCGTGGTCGAGGCCGTCAGGCGACCACAACAGCCCGCCATGCATGAACCGGCCGTCGCGCCACAGGTCGGCGCCGGAAAACAACAGGAATTGCGCGCCGTCGTCGCCGGCCCGGGCAGGTCCGGTGGACACGCAAATGCAACAAACACCGAAGGCTGCGGCGACGCGCATCGCCGCGCTCACGCACCTCCCGCGACGCATCGAGGCCCCCGAGCCCCAGAACAACCGGACGGATACGCACCGGATTACCTTTTCAACTAAAGCGGGTCGGGCTTGGGGAGTCGAGGCCGATCTGCAGAATTCGGGTAGGACGGAGGCTCAGCAAGCGGTATATGCATTCAAACGAACCGCAGCACGCCGAACGGGGACTTCATGACAGCTGCAACCGCCGGTAACAGCCCGCAGGCCGACGAAATCGCGCGCCGCCGGTCGATCGCCTTCCTCAATTGGGCGCACGCGCTCGATCATTTCGTGCTGCTGATCTACCCGACCGTCGTGATCGGGCTGGAGGTGATCTACCAGCGGCCCTATAGCGAGCTGATCGCGCTTTCGAGTACCGCCTTCGTCGCCTTCGGCATTTTTTCGTTGCCGGCCGGCTGGCTCGCCGACCGCTGGAGCCGCCGCAACATGATGGCGGCGTTCTATTTCGGTTGCGGTGTGTCGCTGACGTTGACCGCTTTCGCGCCGAATTTGACCATGCTGGCTGCGGGCATGTTCGTGCTTGGCGTTTTCGCCGCCATCTATCACCCCGTCGGCATGGCGATGCTGATCGAGGCATCCGGCGCGCGCGGCCGCACGCTTGCCTTCAACGGCGTGTGCGGCAATCTCGGCGTCTCATTGGCCGCCGGCGTCAGCGCGGCGCTGGCGACCTGGCTCGGCTGGCGCGCGGCGTTTCTGGCGCCCGCGGTGCTCTGCGTCATCACCGGTGTCGTCTACCTTTGGTTGACGCCGGACGACCGCCATCACGTCAACAAGCGCGTCTCCAAACCGGCGGTGCCGCTGACACCCAAGGTCATGACCATTTTGTTCGGGCTGTTTCTGATCATCGCGATCAGCGCCGGGCTGGTTTTCAACGTCTTGACCATAGCGCTGCCCAAGATGGTCGATGAAGGGATCGCCTCGACGGTGCCGCTGGTGCTGGTCGGCAGCATCGCCACCGCCGTTCTGGTGTGCGGCGCGCTGGCGCAGCTCACGGTCGGCCGGCTGGTCGAATGGGTTCCGCCTTACGTCATCTTCGCCGCGGTGACCGGGCTGGGCTTTGCCGGAAATCTATGGGCGACGTATGCCACCGGCATTCCGCTGCTGATCGCGCTCGCCGTCGCGGTGGCGGCGATTTACGGCCAGGTGACGGTCAACGACATCATTCTCGCGCGCTACACCGCGGACGCCTGGCGCGGCCGCGTCTATGCCATACGGTATTTTACGCTGTTCATCAGCGCCGGCGCCGCCATCGCCATGATTTCGCTGCTGCATAACAGCGGCGGCTTCAGCCTGGTGCTCGGCGTCAATTCGATCATCGCGCTGATCATGTTCCTGTCGACGCTCGGGCTGGTAGCCCTAATCGTCAATATCGAGACGCGGCACGCGCAAGTTCAGCGCACGGAAGTGCAACCGGCCGAATAGCTAAAAGAGCGGCGGGATCAGGTCGTCGACCGTCACGCGCACGCGCTTTTTGACGTTGGCCACGATGCGGCTGCGGTGGCAGGTGCTCGGGTTGCGGCAATAGCACAGCAAAGCGATCCGTTTTCCGGATTTGATCAGCGCGGACAGTTCGCTGAGCGCCTCCTGCGCGTCGCGCGATTTGATGTGCTTGTCGTAAATGCGCCAGAGCGTGGCGTAGTCGCCGGATTTCGCGGCGGCGCGGCCCGCCGCCGGCGTTCCCAATTTCTGCAGATGGATATAGCCGATGCCGGCTTCGTCAAGCGAAGCGGAAAGCTGACGCTTGGAGAAACCTGGCCGGCGCGAGGCGGCGACCGCGCGGGTATCGACCAGCAGATCGACTTTGGCGCGTTTTAATTCGCCCATAACCGCATCCGGCTTGGCTTTCTCGTAGCCAATCGTAAACAGAGTCTGCATGCGACTGTCACATTCATGACACAAGTCTCCGCTATATAGAGCCAAGTTGGCGATCCGGAATAGTTGAGTACGGAACGCCCTGACGGCCACGATGAGATTCAAGGCGACGGCGGATGTACCCGCGCCTCTCATTTGTGGTCGTTTTCATTTTCAGCGTTGCGCATTGCAAAAGGCCCGGGATTGCTCCCGGGCCTTCGCATTTCTCGCCTGAGCGGATGGATTAGAAGTCCATTCCGCCCATGCCGCCGCCCGGCATGCCGCCGCCGGGCATGCCGCCCGCCGACTTCTTCTGCGGAATCTCGGCCACCATCGCTTCCGTGGTGATCAGGAGGCCGGCGACCGACGCCGCACCCTGGATCGCCGAACGCACGACCTTGGTCGGGTCGATCACGCCCTTGCTGACGAGGTTGCCGTATTCGCCGGCCTGCGCGTCGAAGCCGTAGTTGTACTGGTCCTTCTCCATGATCTTGCCGACCACGACGGAGCCGTCGGCTCCGGCATTGGTCGCGATCTGGCGGGCCGGCGACTGGATCGCCTTGCGCACGATGTCGACGCCGTGTTTCTGGTCTTCGTTCTCGGTCTTGACGCGCTTGAGCGCCTCGGTGGCGCGCAACAGCGCGACACCGCCGCCCGGCAGGATGCCTTCCTCGACCGCGGCGCGGGTCGCATGCATCGCGTCGTCGACGCGGTCCTTGCGCTCCTTCACTTCGATCTCGGTGGCGCCGCCGACGCGGATCACCGCAACGCCGCCGGCGAGCTTGGCCAGCCGTTCCTGCAGCTTCTCCTTGTCGTAGTCGGAGGTCGTCTCCTCGATCTGTGCCTTGATCTGCGCCACGCGCGCTTCGATGTCGGCCTTCTTGCCGGCGCCGTTGACGATCGTGGTGTTCTCCTTGTCGATCATCACCTTCTTGGTGCGGCCGAGCATATTGATGGTGACGTTCTCGAGCTTGATGCCGAGATCCTCGCTGATCGCCTGACCGCCGGTGAGGACCGCGATGTCCTGCAACATGGCCTTGCGGCGATCGCCGAAGCCCGGAGCCTTCACCGCCGCGACCTTGAGACCGCCGCGCAGCTTGTTGACGACGAGCGTCGCCAGAGCCTCGCCCTCGACGTCCTCAGCCACGATCAGCAGCGGCTTGCCGGTCTGCACGACCGACTCGAGCAGCGGCAGGAGTTCCTGCAGGCCCGACAGCTTCTTTTCGTAGATCAGGATGTAGGGGTCTTCCATCTCAACGCGCATCTTGTCGGCGTTGGTGATGAAATAAGGCGAGATATAGCCGCGGTCGAACTGCATGCCCTCGACCACATCGAGCTCGGTCTCGAGCGATTTCGCCTCTTCGACCGTAATCACGCCCTCGTTGCCGACTTTCTTCATGGCGTCGGCGAGGAACTTGCCGATCTCGGCGTCGCCGTTGGCGGAGATGGTGCCGACCTGGGCGATTTCCTCGTTGGAGGTGACTTTCTTGGAGTTCGACCTGAGATGCTCGACGATGGCTTCGACCGCGAGATCGACGCCGCGCTTGAGGTCCATCGGATTCATGCCGGCGGCAACCGCCTTGCAGCCTTCGCGCACGATTGCCGCGGCCAATACGGTCGCGGTCGTAGTGCCGTCGCCGGCGGTGTCGGAGGTGCGGGAGGCGACCTCGCGCACCATCTGCGCGCCCATGTTCTCGAACTTGTCTTCGAGCTCGATTTCCTTCGCCACCGTCACGCCGTCCTTGGTGATGCGCGGGGCGCCGAACGACTTGTCGAGCACAACGTTGCGGCCTTTCGGGCCAAGGGTGACTTTCACCGCATTGGCCAGGATGTCGACGCCGCGCAGCATGCGGTCGCGCGCATCGACGGAGAATTTGACGTCTTTTGCAGCCATAGTTCGAATTCCTTCGGTGTGTTTGATTTCAGATCGCGCCTAGGCGGCGCGCTTCTTGGCGGCGGCGCCGCCTTCGATCACGCCCATGACATCGCTCTCTTTCATGATGAGCAGATCCTGGCCGTCGATCTTGACTTCGGTGCCCGACCATTTGCCGAACAGGATGGTGTCGCCGACCTTGAGATCGATCGCGATCAATTTGCCGCTCTCGTCGCGGCCACCGGGGCCAACGGCGACGATCTCGCCCTGCGAGGGCTTCTCTTGGGCGGTGTCGGGAATAATGATGCCGCCGGACGTCTTTTCCTCGGCATCGATGCGCTTGACGACGACGCGGTCGTGAAGCGGGCGGAACTTCATGGCAGTCCTCCTAAATTATTGACGATTTTGCGGTTTTGGTAGCTGGCCGGTCCCCCTGCCAGCACCTGGATGGCAGATGGGTTAGCGATTTTTCACCCGCAAGGGGCGCGGGAAAATTTTTTAGCACTCATTTGGCAGGAGTGCCAATACAGCCGGAAAATCGTTGCTGCTCAATGGTTAACGGAAATGTGTCCGGACCTGTCGGGGTCGCCGCCGAGTTATCCACGGCGGCCGCATGAGGCGGGCCGCGGGGGGCTGTTAGCAGGCCCGCAAGGTTGCTGCTAACGCCTTGATTTTAAACAGATTGTTTACCTTTTCGGCTTGCAATGCCTAGCGCCGGGACTGGAAACTCAACGTCCAACTCGATGGAGGGCGCGATGGTTTCGCAAGGCTTTGTGTCTGAAGACTTCCGCAAACAGGTCGAAGGCTTCGGCCTAACAACGGCGCATATCCTTTACCGGCGTCCCGATCATCGCTGGCTGCTGCAGTCCTATGTCTGGCAGGCCTACGACCTGTTCCCGCAATTTCCCGAGCTGCAACGGTTCCTTGCGTTCTGGCAGGAGAAGCTGGAAGGCCCGCTGCACTCGGTGCAGGTCGCACACAGCAAACTGATCAAGCCGGCCGAGCTCAAAGCGATCAACGGCGAATTCAGGCTGCACTGAAGCGACCTCAACGGGCGGCGCGCCGCTTAATCAGCGCCTCCACCTGCGGCAGCATTTGCGCGACCACGATGGCGTAGCCTTGCGCGTTGTAGTGCGCATGATCGCGCGCGCGGTATTTTCCGGGCGGCAAATGCCAGCGCGTATAAGCGGCGCCGTTGGCCTTGGCGATGTCGGCGTAATCCAAGCCGCCGGAGCCGATGACCATGACCTCAATGCCCCGCTTGCGCAGCGCGCCGATGAGTTCGCCAAGGCGCACGCGCAGCGTCGCCATCGAGACGCCGCGCCGGCGATCGTTGGCGCCGAATTCGACGATGGCGATATCGGTGCCCGGCGCGATCGCGGCATCGAAGCGCCGAAGTGCGCCGGCAAAGGTGTCGCCATTGACGCCGGCATTGTCGACCACGACGTCGTAGCCCTTCTTGCGCAAAAGTGCCTGCAACTGCGCCGGGTAAGCATCCTTGCGCGGCAGCAGATAGCCGGCGGTGTTGCTGTCGCCGAAGGCGACGATGTGGATGGGAGCGGCCGATGCGGCGATGACTGCAAGCAATAAGCATGCGATTGTCATCCCCGCGTAGGCGGGGACCCATAACCACGGTCTCGCCGCATAACGCTTACCGGGGTTATAGGTCCCGGCCCTCGCTTTGCTCGGCCGGGACGACAGAAAATTCAATTCAACACCCCCACCATCGCGCCCATCAGGCAGGTGGTGAGCGTGCCCGATACGATCGATTTGCCGCCGAGTGAGATGATGTCGGCGCGCCGTTCCGGTGCCATCACGCTGAGGCCCGCAATCATGATGCCGAGCGAGCCGAAATTGGCGAAGCCGCACATGGCGTAGAGCATGATCAGCCGCGAACGCTCGTCGAGCGCGCCGGCCGGCAGCTTGGCGAGTTCCAGATAAGCGATCAGTTCGTTGAGCACGGTCTTGATACCCATCAGCGAGCCGGCAGTGACGGCCTGGTCCCAGGGCACGCCCATCAACCAACATACCGGCGCCATGATCAGGCCGAGCAGGCGTTGCAGCGTGATGGCGCTGCCGGCGACGTCCGGCAGCAGGCTCAGGATGGCGTTGGCAAGATGCACCAGCGCCACCAGCACGATCAGCATGGCGACGATGTTGAGCAATAGTTCGAGCCCGGCCGCGGTGCCGCGCACGATCGCGTCCATGGTCGAGTGGGCGACGCGGCCGATCTCGACCTTGCCGATGTCGCTGCGTTCCTCCGGCAGACCCGGCACCATGAGCTGGCTGATCAGCAATGCTGCCGGCGCGCTTAAGATCGAGGCGACCAGGATATGGCCGGCGACATCGGGAATGGCGTTGCGCAATATCGTCGCATAAAGCACGAACACGGTGCCGGCGATGCCGGCCATGCCGCCGGTCATCACCATGAATAATTCGCCGCGCGATAGCGCGACCAGATAGGGCCGGATGAACAGCGGCGATTCTACCATGCCGAGGAAGATATTGGCGGCGGTAGACAGGCCGACCGCGCCGCCGACACCCATCGTGCGTTCGAGCGCCCAGGAAAATCCACGCACCACCGGGGGCAATATGCGCCAGTAGAACAGCAGCGTGGTGAGCACGCTCATCACCAGCACGATCGGCAGCGCCTGGAAGGCGAGCACGAATTCGGCGCCCGGCGTGGTGAGCGCGAAGGGTAGCGGCCCGCCGCCGACATAGCCGAACACGAACGAGGTGCCGGCTTGCGTCGCCTCGGCGACGGCATTGACCGCGCGGTTGACCAGCGCGAAGCCGGTCTTGATCTGCGGCACTTCCAGCAGCAGCAGCGCGAGGACAAGCGTCACAACCAGCGCCGCGCCGACACCGCGCCAGTCGACCACGCGGCGGTTCTCGCTGATGGCCCAGGCGAAAGCGAGCAAGGCGACGACGCCGAAGGCGGATTGCAGATGCTGCATGTCTTAATTCCCCAACACGGCGGTGGTTAAGTCGCGGCCCTTGCCTTGCCAACGCCGGCCCGCTCGTGAAAATGCATGAATTGCCGGGGCCAAGGCAACAAAGGAGATCGCCGATGGCCCGCATCCGCTTCGATTTCGGCGCGCTCACGCTCGACGCCGAACTGCTCGATACGCCGACCGCCAAGGCCATCGCAGCGGCGCTGCCGATCTCCTCCTCGGTGCTGACCTGGGGCGAGGAGGTCTATTTCGACGTGCCGGTGGAGGCCATGCGCGAGAACGACGCGCGCGCGGTGATCGTGCCGGGCGAAATTGCCTATTGGCCGCAAGGGTCGGCGATCGCCATCGGTTTCGGCCGCACGCCGATATCCAAGGGCAACGAGACGCGGCTCGCCAGCCCCTGCAACGTGTTCGCCAAGGCGCTCGGCAGCGTCAAGGTGCTCGGCAAGGTAAAGACGGGGACGAAGGTTGAGGTGACCGCGGTCTAATAGTATGGACCTGCGATGGCGGGTCGACCGACACGCCAGTGTCAGGACAGACGATGGCCAAGGACGACAAGAAAGCCAAAGCGAGCCCGGCGCCAAAAGCCGAGGTCGCTTCTGCGAAAAAAGAAGAGACCGCGCCGAAGGACAAGACATCTTCCGGCGCGGAGCCAGCCAAGGCTGAAGCCGGCGACGCCGTTGCCGCCGCGCCCAAGGGCTATAGCCGGGGCGAAGGTCAGAAGCCGGTGACCCAAGCTTACAAGGATAACTGGAACGCGATATACGCAAAGAAAAGGAAGAAAAAACGATAATCGCGGAGCACGACGGCCGTCGCGGTCAGCCGCGCCCGACGAACGGCATCTTGTTCGCCATCACCGTCATGAACAGCACATTGGTGTCGAGCGGCAGGCTCGCCATGTAGACCACGGCGTTGCCGACGTACTCGGCCTCCATGCGCGGCTCGACCATCTTGGCGCCGCTCGGCTGCAGCACACCGTCGCCCTGCACCATGCGGTCGGTGAGCGGCGTCGCCGCGTTGCCGATGTCGACCTGGCCGCAGCAAATGTCGTATTGCCGGCAATCGAGCGAGGTCGATTTGGTGAGCCCCGTCACCGCGTGCTTGGTCGAGGTATAGGCGACCGAGAAGGGCCGCGGCGCGTGCGCCGAGATCGAGCCGTTGTTGATGATGCGGCCGCCGCGCGGGTTTTGCGCTTTCATGATCTTGATGGCTTCCTGCGTGCACAGGAACATGCCGGTCAAGTTGGTCGCCACCACATTGCTCCAGGTCTCATAGGGCAGGTCCTCGAGCGGCACCGGCGGCGCGCCGATGCCCGCATTGTTGAACAGCACGTCGAGCCGGCCAAAGGTCGATTTGGTGGTGGCGAACAGCGCCATGATGGAGTCGCGCTTGGACACGTCTGTCGGTACGGCAAGTGCCTGCGCGCCGGCAGCGTTGATCTCGCCCGATACTTTGTCGAGCATTTCCTTGCGCCGGCCAGCGAGTACCAGATTGTAGCCAGCCTTTGCCAAAGCGATTGCCACCGCCCGGCCCACCCCGGTTCCGGCGCCGGTCACCAGCGCGATTTTTGCGGACGCAGTCATCGGACTTCCTTCCTCAGCGGGTTTGATTGGCGCAACGCCATATCACAAAAGCGCGCGGCGGCGTAACCGCGACGGCTTGCTAGCGCGCCGCACACCTGTAAAAATGCTCCGGTGGCGTTTGAGGGACCGAGGTAAGCCATGCGGCCGGTGAGGGGACTTGCAACCGCGATCGTCGCCGCCGTGATTGCGTTTGCAGCAAGCGCACCGGCGCAGGCGTGCACCTCCGGTTGCAGCAATTATATCCAGGGTAAATGCTCGCAGTGGACGACTTGCAGCCCGGCAGTCCCGGCGCCGCCGCCGCCGAGTTATGGCGCCATCGCCTATGGGCCCAAGAGCGGGGCCTGGGGCGACTCCTATCGTTGGGGTAACCGGACGAAAGCAGAAAGCGTCGCCTTGCAGAACTGCAAGCAGCACGGTGACGACTGCGAAGTAGCGGTTTGGTTCGACCGCCGCTGCGGCGCGGTAGCCGCCGGCGAGGGCACGGCCTACTACTGGGGTGTCGGCCGCAACGATACGCAGGCGCGTTCGATCGCCAAGAAAAAATGCGAGGAAGACGGCGTCAAGAAATGCGAGATTCAGGTTTGGCGCTGTTCGAACTGAAACCTGGAAATCTAGAATCGAAGCGGCCTAGCCGGCGAGCATGGTAGGGACGTCGACCGGCTGGAACGCGGCGGGCGATTTCAGCCGGGCGCTGATTTCGGCGGCGGTCACCGCGCGGCCGAAGCGATAGCCTTGCATGAAATGCACGCCGGCCGCGCGCAGGAACAGCTGCTGGTCGGCGGTCTCCACGCCTTCCGCCGTGACTTTCATACCGAGGCCGCGGCCGAGGCTGACTACCGCGTGCACGATCGCGGCGGCATCGGCCGCTTTCTCGATCGAGAGCACGAAGCTGCGATCGATCTTGAGCTTGTCGAACGGCAGGCGGCGCAGGTAGAGCAGGCTCGAATAGCCGGTGCCGAAATCGTCGAGCGCAAGGTGCACGCCCAGCGCCTTAAGCCGCAACATGCCGGCTTCCGCGGTATCGACGTTGCCGAGCAGCACGCTTTCGGTCAGTTCGATCTCGAGGCGGGCCGGATCGAATTCGGTTTCGCTCAAGGTGCGTTGTACAGTTTCAAAGAAATCCGTGCGGCGGAATTGCAGCGGCGACACGTTGACCGAGACGGTGAGGCCCGGCCAGATCTTTCCGTCGAGACAGGCGCGCCGCAGCACCCAGGCGCCGAGCTCGATGATCAAGCCGCTGTGCTCGGCGACGGCGATGAATTCGCTCGGTGGAATTTCGCCGCGGGTAGGATGCGTCCAGCGGCAAAGCGCTTCGACGCCGACTACGGCCTCGCCGCTCTTGTTGACGATCGGCTGGTACAACAGTCTCAGGTGATTGCTCTCGATCGCTTCGCGTAGGTCGCTCTCCAAGAGCTTGCGGTTGGACAGGTCGGCGTCCATTGCTTCGTCGTAGATGCAGGCGCGGTTGCGGCCCTCGTTCTTGGCCCGGTACAGCGCCATGTCGGCATAACGCATGGTGTCGGCGGCGCCGCCGCATTTGTGATCGATCACCGCGATACCGATCGAAGCGCCGATGATGATGTTCTGGCTGTTGATCGCATAGGGCGCGCAGATCGCCGCGATCAAACGCTGGGCGACCGCCATCATCTTCGTGGGGTCGTCGCCGATCGAGGAAATCACCGCGAATTCGTCGCCGCCGAGCCGCGCCACCAGGTCGTCGCCGCGCAGCGTGTGCGACAGCCGCAGCGTGACGCTGCGGATCAGCTCGTCGCCGACCGGATGGCCGAGCGTGTCGTTGACGTCCTTGAAATGGTCGAGGTCGATATAGAATACCGCGGCCGGCGACGAGCCGTCGCGCACCTCCTCGATCACGGCTTCAAGCCGCTCGCCGAAAAAGATGCGGTTGGGCAGGCCGCAGAGCGGATCGTGCATGGCGAGATGACGCAGCCGCGTTTCGCCGGCGGCGATGGCGACCGCGGTGCGGCGCATGTAGCGCAGCACGAAAGCGGCGAGCAGCGCGAAACCGGCGAGGGCGACGGCGATGAACGGGACGACGCTATGCACGATTTCGGCGCCGGGCTGCTTCGGCGTCCAGGCGAAACGCGCGAATGCGTGGCCGCGCGGGCCAACCAGCGCGTAGGTTAGATCGGCGGGCGGCACCAGCACGTCGCTGAGCTTGCGCAGGTTGGTCAGGCGCAGTTGCGCGGCGATTTCGGCGAGTACGTCGTGGTCGATGAACTTCACCGACATTACGATCGGTGGGGCTTTATCGAGCGCGGCCGAAGCATCGCCGGGCGGCCCGACCGCGACAGCGGCAATGACGGCGGGCTGGCCCATGAGGTTGCGGATCACCGCGGCTTGTGGGTGCGGGCCGGCTTGCCCCGCGTCCGACGCAGTGACGCGCAGCGCGCCGTGGAGCACGTCGTCGCGTCCGCGCACGTAGTCGATGACCGATGCAAGATCCGGCCGCGCGGCGGTAAACCACGGCAAGCGGGCCATCTGGTGATCGAGCTGCAAAAAGATCGGTTTGTCGTTGCCGTCGAAAATCAATACGTAGTCGTGATTGAAATAGGTTCGCAGCCAAAGTCCGACACGCCGGGTGACCCAGTCCGCATCGAATTTGGCGCGGATATTGGCGATCGCCGCCGGCGCGGAGGCGACACTGTTGACTTCGCGCAATATGCGCTCGCCGTAATTGCCGAGCGCGCGCGAGAACAACTGCTTCTCGTGCTGCACGGCGACTTCGTCGGCGTGCTGGGCGGAGGAAAGCACGGCGACGACGATGCACACGATCGCTACCGCGACGATCACCCCGATTGGGACCACGACGCTCAAACGGGCGCGGTCCCAACTCGTGTGCTGCCGTTCGTCGGAGGTATGCGGGCGCGCCACAGCCGGCAAGGTTTGGCCCCTTAAACTGTCCCAACCATTGGATTTTTCGGGGCCGAAGCTAGTGGAAAAAGCTTGCTATTCGCTTGCGCTTTTGCCGTTTGGGCGCGGCCGGGCGGCCGCGCAACCGCAATTCGCGCGGTGCTGTTAATCGGTGGTTAAGACCGCATGGGCGGAGGCAAGGAATCTTCAGCTGGCGCTGCGGTAGGGCGGGCGCGGAATTGCAATATGGGCGGCGCGCAGCGCGCCCGACCAGCGCTCGCGCAGGTCCTGGAAATAGGGCTCGCCCGGCTCGATGCGGTAGTTCACCTCAGAGTTGCAGCTATCCCGGCGCGCGACCAGGATATCGATCGGCAGCCCGACCCCGAGATTGGAGCGCATGGTGGAATCCATGGAGATCAGGCCGATCTTGAGCGCGTCGTACAGATCGGTATCGAAGCTTATGGCGCGGTCGAGCACCGGCTTGCCGTATTTATGCTCGCCGATCTGCAAATAGGGCGTGTCGGTGGTGCATTCGATGAAATTGCCGGCCGAATAGATCATGAACAGCCTTAGGCGGCCGCCCTTGATCTGGCCGCCGAACAGAAAAGAGACGTCGCTGTCGACATCGGCGGAGGCGAGCGCCTTGCCTTCCATGCTCTGCACCGAGCGGATGGCCTTGCCGACACGCTGGGCGGCCTTGAACATGCTGGGTGCGTTCATCAGGGTTTCGACCTCGCCGGTCTCCGGATTTTCCATGCCCTCGGTCAAGGTCGAGCGCACCGTCTGGCTGAGCGACAGGTTGCCGGAGGAGGCAAGCGCCATGATGCGTTCGCCCGGCTCGGTATAGATGTGCAACTTGCGGAAAGTGGACACATTGTCGAGGCCGGCATTGGTGCGGGTGTCCGCGATCATCACCAAACCGTCACGCACCAGAATTCCGCAGCAATATGTCATGTGTTCCGACTTTTTCTTCCGCGACCTGGCCGCAGAGTTATAGCGACGCGGGGCCATGTCCGGCAATGTCACCGTGCACGGTCTCGAATAAATCTATCGCCGGTTCGTTCGGGGATGGCCAGCGGATTTCGGGAAGGACGATGGGCCATGTCAGTTTTGCGTCTGCTGGCGCGCTTGGTCGACATGGACCGCGACCTTGAGGGTTTCCCCGCTACCGCCGAAGCGCGTGCCGCGCACCGGCGCCGCGCCGAGATAGTCGAGGCCCATCGCAACGCGCACATAGACGTCGGTCGGGCAGGTGTCGTTGGTCGGATCGAAGCCGACCCAGCCGAGGCCCTCGACATAGGCTTCCGCCCAGGCGTGGCCGGCCTCCTGCGCCAGAACGCCGTCGCTGCGCAAGACATGCCCGCCGATATAGCGCGCCGGCATGCCGAGCTGGCGTGCCGCGGCGATAAAGATGTGGGCGATGTCCTGGCATACGCCGCGGCGCAGCGTGAAGGCTTCCGCCGCCGTGGTGGCGGAATGGGTCGGATCGGTGTCGAAGGTTATCTCGCGATGGAGCGCGCTCATCAGTCCGTGCAGCAGCGACAGCGGGTCGCTGCCCGCCTCGGCGCGCGTGTCGTCCGCGAACGCGATAATGGCGGCGTCGGGTTGCGTGAGCGCGGTCTCGCGCAGGAACAGGCCCGGCGGGAACCGTTCGACCGCGCTCGATACCACGCCGTTGGTATCCTGCGTGTCGACTTCGCCGTCGACGGTGATCGATAATTCGTTGAACGGTCCCTCGGCGGTGAAGGAATGGGTGATATTGCCGAAGGCATCCTCATGCTGGTGCAACAGACAATCCTGCGACAGATCGACCCGCCACGCGGCCACATATTGCCCGTCGTGATTACGCGGGGTGAGGCGGAGCATCTGCGTCACGCTGGTGGGCGGCGCGTCGTAGCGATAAGTGGTGGCGTGGGAAATACGAATACGCATGCGCTTCGACGGACTACCATTGCCGGTGACGTTCTAGCACAAGCGGGCGTGCCGTGCTGGGGTTGCGCTCATAGCAGGAACTGCTCGGTAATGGCAGCACCCAGGTGGTTGTTCTCGGTGATGAATTCGCCGATGAACTCGTGCAACCCGCGCTGGAAGATGCTGTCCATGCGGCTGTTCTGCAGGCGCGCACGGATGCCGCGGGCCTGGCGCTGGGCCGGGCCCTGGCGGCCATACGCGCCGGCAACCTGGTCGAGATTGCGCACGATTGCTTCGTAGCAGGAAGCGAGCGAGCGCGGCATCTCCTCCTTCAGGATCAACAGATCGGCCACGAGCCAGGGGTGCAGGCTTTCGCGATAGACCCAATGATAAGCGGTGAGTGCCGACACCGAGCGCAGGATCGCCGCCCACTGGAAATAGTCGAGCGGGCCGCCGACGCGTTCGTTATCGGGCAGCAGCAGATGGTATTTCACGTCGAGAATGCGCGCGGTGTTGTCGGCGCGCTCCATATAAACGCCGAGACGCGAGAACCAATAGGCGTCGTTGCGCAGCATGGTGCGGTAGGCGGAGCCGTCATAGCGCAGCGAGGATTCCTGCACCCAGCGTAGGAAGCGGGAGAATTCCTCGCGCGAGGTCGGCCCGTTGCCGTAGCGTTTGAGTTCGAGCCAGCAGCCGTTGATGGCGTCCCACATTTCCATGGTGAGCGCGGTGCGCACAGCGCGCGCATTGCTGCGCGCCATCTCGAAGCATGAGCGGATCGACGACGTATTGGCGGTGGAAAAGGCGAGAAAGTCGGTGACGTTTTCCTCGTTGGCCTCGTCGTAGCTCTTGAAGAAAGCGGTGGCGCAACCGGCGGTGAGCACGGCCGATTCCCATTCGTTGCTAGCGCCGACATAGGCGAGCGGCAAGGCGGTCAAGCGCTGCGTGGCGTCGAGAATGCGCGCGAGATATTCCGCGCGCTCGACGTAACGCGAAAGCCAATACAGGTTATCGGCGGTGCGCGAGAGCATTTACATTATCCGTCCAACACCCATGTGTCTTTGGTGCCGCCGCCCTGGCTGGAATTGACCACCAGCGAGCCTTCCTTGAGCGCGACGCGCGTCAGCCCGCCCGGCACGATGCGGATGCGGTCACTGCCCGAGAGCACGAACGGGCGCAGGTCGACGTGGCGCGGCGCCACGCCCGCCTCCACGCAGGTCGGCACCGTGGACAGCGCCAGCGTCGGCTGCGCGATGAAATTCTTCGGCGCCGTCTTGAGCTTGGCGCGGAACTGCTCGATTGCGATCTTGCTGGCCGCAGGCCCGATCAGCATGCCGTAGCCGCCGGAGCCGTGCACTTCCTTGACCACCAGTTCGTGCAGATGGTCGAGCACATAAGCGAGATGTTCCTCCTCGCGGCAGCGCCAGGTCGGCACGTTTTTCAGCAGCGGTTCCTCGTCGAGATAGAACTTCACGATCGCCGGCATGAAGCTGTACACCGCCTTGTCGTCGGCGATGCCGGTGCCGACCGCGTTCGCCAAAGTCACGTTGCCGGCTTGGTAGGCCGACATCAGCCCGGCGACGCCGAGCGCCGAGTTGGGGCGAAAAGTGAGCGGATCGATGAAGTCGTCGTCGATGCGCCGGTAGATCACGTCGACCTGGCGTGGGCCTTGCGTGGTGCGCATGTAGACGATCTCGTCCTTGACGAATAGATCGCGGCCTTCGACCAGTTCGACGCCGAGCTTGTCGGCCAGGAACGAGTGCTCGTAATAGGCCGAGTTGTAGACGCCTGGCGTGAGCAGCACCACAGTCGGCTCGTGCCCCGTCGATGCCGGGGCGACCGACTGCAGCGTGGCGAGCAACTCATCCGGATAATTGTCGACCGGCGCGATGCGGTGGCGCGCGAACAATTCCGGAAACAGCCGCATCATGATCTCGCGGTTCTCCAGCATGTAGGAGACGCCGGAGGGCGTGCGCGCATTATCCTCGAGCACGTAGAAGGTGTCGGCATCCACGCGCACGATGTCGATGCCGGCGACGTGGATGTAGATGTCGTGCGGCACGCGCTGGCCGCTCATCTCGGGACGGAACGCCGGGTTGCGAAACACCAGATCGTCGGGCACTACGCCGGCGCGCAAAATGTCGCGCGCGCCATAGATGTCCCGGATGAACATGTTGAGCGCCTTGACGCGCTGGGTGAGGCCCTTTTCCAGGTTGCGCCACTCGTTGCCGGTCATGATGCGCGGAATGACGTCGAACGGGATCAGGCGTTCCTGCGCGTCGGCTTCGCCGTAGACCGCGAAGGTGATCCCGATGCGGCGGAACAGGAGCTCGGCCTCGCGCCGCCGGTAATCGAGCACGTCGGCCGGCACCTCATCGAGCCAGCGCGAGAGCTCGCTATAGGCCGGGCGCACGCCACCGTTCACTCCGGTCATTTCGTCAAAGGCGGCAACCATCTCCGACCCCCCAGCTCGCGGCCGCTGGCGCAACGTCCGCCCGCAGGACTTTGTGCCCCTTTCTTGAAGAGACGAAGGCAACCGTCGTCTCCAGCCATTAAGTTGCAAGCTTCAGGCCAAAAAAAACCCAGGAAAACCACGTATTTGCGCTGGTAGGAGCCGCCCGCTGCTGCCTAAATAATAGGCTAATGGCACTGCCGCGAGGGGGCGGTTGTTGCTTGCGCGTATCCGCCGCAGCTTGAGTGGTTAGCGAGGCCACGCTAGGTCTTCGGCCGGGCAGACAAGGGATCCGTGACCGCCATGAGCGCAAATCCCGAAATAGTCAGCGCGGCGGTCCTTGTCATCGGCGACGAAATCCTGTCGGGCCGCACCAAGGACAAGAACATCGGCTTCATCGCCGATTATCTCACCGCCATCGGCATCGATCTCAAGGAAGTGCGGGTGATTTCCGACGACGAGGCGGCGATCGTCGAAGCGGTCAATACATTGCGTGCGCGCTACACCTACCTGTTCACCACCGGCGGCATCGGGCCGACCCACGACGACATCACCGCCGACTGCATCGCCAAAGCATTCGGCGTTTCAATTGATGTCCATCCCGAGGCGCTGGCGATCCTGAAGGAGCGCATGGCCAAGATCGGCGGCGAGCTCAACGAGGCGCGGCTGCGCATGGCGCGCATTCCGCAAGGCGCCGCGCTGGTGAAGAACAAAGTGTCGGGCGCGCCCGGCTTCTGGATCGGCAATGTGATCGTGATGGCGGGCGTGCCGGCGATCATGCAGGCGATGGTCGACGAGGTGGCGCCGAAACTGAAAACCGGCACCAAGCTGTTGTCGGAAACCATCCGCGCCGACGCCAAGGAAGGCGACGTCGGTACCGAACTGGGCGCCATCGCCAAGGCCAATCCGGACACCATCATCGGCAGCTATCCGTTCTTCGACGAAAAGCTCGGACCCAATACCAATATCGTGGTGCGGTCGCGCGATCCGGACAAACTGAAAGTTGCGAAAGGCGCGGTCGAGGACATGCTCAAAAAAGTAAAGTCGCAACTCGCGGCGGCGCGCTAGCGCGGCAAGAGGAAAACCCATGGCCACACCGCAAGCCGACAGCGCGCCGCGCCCGGAAAAAATCTTCCCCGTGTCGTGGGACCAGTTCCACCGCGACTCGCGCGCACTCGCCTGGCGGCTGCACGAGGCGGGGCCGTTCGACGCCATCGTCTGCATCACACGCGGCGGGCTGGTGCCGGCGGCGGTGGTCGCGCGCGAGCTCAACGTGCGCATCATCGAGACCATCTGTATCGCCAGCTACTACGACTACAAGAACCAGGGCGAGCTCAAGGTGATGAAAGGCGTCGCCGCCGAGGTGACCTCGATGCGCGCGCAGGGCAAGGGCGTGCTGATCGTCGACGACCTGGTCGATACCGGCAAGACCGCGCGCGTGGTGCGCGACCTTTTGCCGGCCGCGCATTTCGCCACGGTCTATGCCAAGCCCATGGGCCGCCCGCTGGTCGATACCTTCATCACCGAGGTGTCGCAGGACACCTGGATCTATTTTCCCTGGGATACCGGGCTCGCCTTCGTGCCGCCGATCCGCGAGGGCGGCGACTGAAGGGAGCCAAGTAGCGAAAAATCGGCTAATATCGCCCGCATCGGACTGGAGCAGCCGCCATGACCGCCACCGCCAAACAGGCTCACGCCGACGACACGCGCTCGCATCATCTGCGCCCGCAGGACATGCCGTGGCAGAAGCTGCGCTTTCCCGGCTGCGAGATGAAGACGCTGCTGTTCGACCCCAAAAGCGGGCTCGCCACCATGCTGATGCGCATGGAGCCGGGTGCGGTACTGCCCGACCACGAGCACGTGCTGATCGAACAGACCTATGTGCTGGAAGGCTCGCTGGTCGACAAGGAAGGCCCCGATGCCGGTGTCGAAGTCGGCCCCGGCGAATTCGTCTGGCGGCCGGCCGGCAGCCGGCACGTCGCCTGGAGCCCGAAGGGCGGCACGTTCATCGCCATGTTCCAGATCCCCAACAAGTTCTTCGAGCAGGACGGCCGGGTGGTCGATGCTTCGGGCAAAGACTGGGACCAGGCCTGGGGCCAGTTATTATCGAAATAGCGTGATGCGCCGCCGCGTGGGCCTGCCGCCGCGCGCCGGCGGTGAGTGACCACGTGCGGACGTGGCGGAATGGTAGACGCAAGGGACTTAAAATCCCTTGGGAGTAATCCCGTCCGGGTTCGAGTCCCGGCGTCCGCACCAAATTTCCGATGCCTTTGCGTCTGCCGTTAAGGCTATGGACTGGACCGTCTAGCTAATACCCTTCGGCAACGCTAAAACCGGGTCGGCTTTATAAAGGGCGGCAGAGGGGACATGCGCGCGCTAGGTCAGATTGCCGCTGCCATTGTCCTTTTCTTTGCGCTTGGCGGCTCTTCTTCATGGGGCGACGGGCTCGCCAATCCGACCCTGCAAAATTTCAGAACCAAGGTCGAATATCTTAACAAAGGTCTTCCGTCGGGCTTTGAAGTATCCGCATCCAGAAAACGCAGTTTCGAGCAAAAATATGCGGCGACGATGAATCCGAAAACCTCCGTTGGAAAAGTCGAATTGACATTGCGCGAACTCATGAGTTCTTGGAATTCCAATGCCGTGAACAGCCAAAATAATGCGGAGCTGCGCGCGAACGGAGAATATTTTATAAAAATATACGACGAGGCCTATCTGCCGCGTTTGAATGGCTCGCTGCCGCGCAACAATGCACCCGGTCAAAACGGCGGCGGAGAACAAGCGACAGCGACCGAGCCGCCCGCTCTGCCTCGCTCGTATCTGGGATTGACCCCCTCCGATGAAATAAAAGATTTGGTCGAAGGCCGGCCCTCTCCGGATGCGCAAACGACTGAAGAATGCCAGACCTTGCTGCGTAACTACGTCGCCGCTGCGATGGCCAAAAACGGTCCGGACGCCAAGTCCGGACTAGACGCGCTGATGCAAGCGGGCGGTTGCGGTGTGCTGAGGCAGACTGCGTCTACCGGTCGCGACCCGCGTTTTCAGTCGCGCAAAGACACGCCGATGCTGGACCAGACCGTCACGCCATGCGACCAGCAACCGGCGCAATGCGCCGAGACGGTCAGGCGGCTGCAGGAGGGCACATCGACGGCGGCGGTTGCCGCCATGTACAGCAATGCCATCGGCATTGGCCTGCAAGTCGGCGCCATGATGGGTCAGGGTATCGCGCCGCAGCCAATGCAAGCGCCGGCTGCCGGCTACGCCCGCTCGAAAACGAACAGCCAAGGGTCCGCGGCGGCGCGCAACCCATCCGCGCCGAGCGCGCCTGCCCCGGTCAAGCCGATAACGGTCGCGCCTTGCGCGGTCGGCGGCCCCGGCTGGTGTACCGCGCAATAGATCGGGCCATCTTGCAAACGCTGAAACCCATTGCCTTGCTGGTTGCGTCCCTGGCGCTGGCCTCCTGCTCGGGTCCGCCGGCGCCGACTTACGGCGACGCGTTCAAGGGGCTCTACAATCAGAGCTCGGCTTCGGTGCCGCAGGACAAGCCGGTCGCGGCGTATGCGCCGGTCGGCATCATCTTCAGCGACAATGTCGAGGCCTATTTCCAGCACGTCAAAAACTCCAACGACTATTGGGGCAAGGTCGTGCCTTCGGCATTGACCAACAATGTCGTGATCGCCGACAGCGATCCGAATTATTTCAGCGGGCGCGCGCTGGCGATGCTGAAACGCCATTTCCCCAGCGCCGAAGTGGTGAAGGATTTCGAGCAGGCCGTCGCAGCGGGCAAGAAATCGGTCTGCCTCATCGATCTGCAGCCGCAAGTCATGCAGCCCTATGGCGACCGCACCACGAAGTTCGATTTGATCGCGTATTTCTTCGACGCCAAGATGAACCCGGTGTCGCGGCTGTCGGGGCATGGCGAGCACTATGTGGCGGTCGGGTCGGGAGACGCCGGCATCCAGACATCGCTCGATCAAGCCATTCGGCAGCTCGACGGCAAAATCGGCGCGCTGGTGCATTGATTGCTGGGCGCATGCACCCAGGACCGGTTTGGCGGATTTCAAAAAACCAATGTAAAATCATAATGATGCGTTACCCCTGGAAGCCCTGAAATCGCTTTAGGGTAATCCCGTCCGGGTTTTAATCGTGCCGTCCGCCCGGCTTTTTGCCGCGATCCTCCTGCTTAGCTGCCGACCATGCATTGGCGTTTGTCTGTTGGACTATTTTTCAGTGCCGCGCTTGCCGCGGCGCTTTCCGGCTGTGCGGTGTCGGACGATCAGATGGCGCACTATTTGGTCTCGCCCGAAAAATATGCGTTCTACACCTGCGACAACATCGCCAGAGAGACGCAAGCCAAGACCGAGCAGCAGCAGAAACTGCAACAACTGATGGCGAAGGCCGACGTCGATGCGGGCGGCCGTCTGGTCAGTTCGATCGCTTACCGGCCGGACTACCTCACGGTGCGCGGCGAGCTCAACGAATTGCGCGCGGCCGCCGCCGCCAAGCATTGCACCATTGCGCCGAGTGCCGCGCCTCCTGCCGCGCGGGTGAGCGACGGCGTCATCCGCTGAACCGATTTACCGAACGCGGCGGATCACGACCAGCGAGCCATCGGCAAGGCCGGCGGCGATTGCAGGCGGGCCTGAGCTTTCCGCGACCAGACCGAGATTGGTCTGTGCCTTAGCCGGCAGTGGCACGCTGGCAATCTCGCGCGCTTTCGGGGCAAAGCTGACAATGCGGAGGCGGCGGCGGTCGAGCGAGGGCGCGGCGATGTCGGCAACGCCGTCGCCGTCGAAATCGGCAACCGCCGCCATGTCGATGGCGCGCGTGCCGGCAATGTGATTGGCGATGTCGGGGAGCTCGGCGGTTTTGTGCAAATCGCCGCCGCGCCAGCTCCACAATTCGAGTGAGCCGACGACATGCGGCTGGCGCACCAGCGCGATGTCGGTTTTGCCGTCGCCGCTGAAATCGGCGATGCCGGCGGGATCGAGCCAGCGATGCGGGGCCCCGAGCGGCGGTGTCTCGGCGACGATCTCGTATCGGCCTCTACGCTGCGCGATCACCGCCAGGGCGGAGCCGCGCTTGAGGTAGGATTTCACGACAATAATGACGTCGTGCCCGTCATGGTCGAGATCGGCGAGCCGGGGTTTGAGATCCTCGAACACGGCATCGTCTCTCAGGCGCAAGGTGTGACGCTTGCCGTCGCGCGTCTCGATCACCAGGGAGCCTGCCTCGATCTTGTCGCCGAGAATGCCGTGGTCGTAGCGGCCGGTCGGCTCGGCGAGCCAGGCGCGGGCGATATCGCGGCTGCCGATGGCGAGGTGGCCGTCGGGTAGCGCGCCGTCCGGGAGCTTCGGCTCTGCCGGCGTGTCGATGAATTTGAGCGAAACCCGCTCGCCCGCGACGACGATTGTGTACCAAAGCCCGCCGGCATTGACCTGGGTTTGGCCATCAACGGTCGTGATCGCGCTGACGCGCGCCGGCACGTTGACGTGGTTCACGCGCCATTCGGCAGCCTGGCCGGCGCCTGCCCATGCCACAAAGCTCAAGGCGAGAAGAACGCGATGCATGATCCGGTCTACAATGCCACGCGGCGCAGCCGCAATGCATTACCAACGACGCTGACCGAAGAAAGTGCCATGGCGGCGGCGGCAATGATCGGCGACAACAGCAGCCCGAACACCGGATAGAGCACGCCGGCCGCAATCGGCACACCGGCGGAATTGTAGATGAAGGCGAAGAATAGGTTCTGCCGGATATTTTGCATCGCCGCTTTCGACAGCGCGCGTGCCTTCACGATGCCGGTGAGGTCGCCCTTGAGCAGCGTGATGCCGGCGCTTTCGATGGCGACGTCGGTGCCGGTGCCCATGGCAATGCCGACGGCGGCGGCGGCCAGCGCCGGCGCGTCGTTGACGCCGTCGCCGGCCATGGCGACCACGCGGCCTTCGCGCGTCAGCTTTTCAATTACCGCGCTCTTCTGATCGGGCAGCACGTCGGCCTCGACCTCCGTAATGCCGAGCTTGTTGGCGACGGCGAGCGCGGTGGTGCGGTTGTCGCCGGTGAGCATGACCACGCGGATGCCGTCGGCGGTGAGCGCTTTGAGGGCTTCCGGCGTGGTGGCCTTGATGGGATCGGCGATGGCGATGCAGCCCGCCGGCTTGCCGTCGACGGCGAGAAATATGGCGGTGGCGCCGTCCTGGCGCAGCCGCTCTGCTTCGTCGGCGAGCGGGGCGGTATCGATATTGAGTTCGGCGAGGAATTTGGCGCTGCCGAGCGCCAGCCGCTTGCCATCGACCATGCCGATCACGCCTTTGCCGGCGGGCGCGTCGAAGCCGCGCACGGTGCCGAGCTCGATCTTGCGCGCGGCGGCGGCGGCAACGATGGCTGCCGCCAGCGGATGCTCGCTGCCGCGCTCGGCGCTTGCCGCGAAATGCAGCACCTGCGTCTCGTCGAAGCCGGGCAGTGCAACCACGGCGACGACTTTCGGCTTGCCTTCGGTCAGGGTGCCGGTCTTGTCAACCACCAGCGTGTCGACTTTCTCCATGCGCTCGAGCGCTTCCGCGTTCTTGATCAGCACGCCGGCCTGAGCGCCGCGGCCGACGCCGACCATGATCGACATCGGCGTGGCGAGGCCCAGTGCGCAGGGGCAGGCGATGATCAGCACGCTCACCGCGGCCACCATGCCGAAGGCAAAGCGCGGCTCCGGTCCGAACGTCGCCCAGGCGGCAAAGGCAATCAGCGCCACCGCGATCACCGTCGGCACGAACCAGCCGGCGACGCGGTCCGCCAGCCGCTGGATCGGCGCGCGGCTGCGCTGCGCGCTCGCCACCATCTGCACGATCTGCGCCAGTAGCGTATCGCGGCCGACTTTGTCGGCGCGCATGATGAAGCTGCCGCTTGAATTGATGGTGCCACCGATCACACGCGCGTCTTTCTCCTTGGTCACCGGCATGGATTCGCCGGTCACCATGGATTCATCAAGCGAGGAGTGGCCCTCCAGCACCACGCCGTCGACCGGCACCTTGTCGCCGGGGCGCACGCGCAATTTGTCGCCGACCGCGATGGCATCGAGCGGGACTTCCTCGTCGCTGCCGTCGTCCTTGACGCGGCGCGCGGTCTTCGGCGCGAGATCGAGCAGCGCCTTGATGGCGCCGGAGGTCGCCTCGCGCGCGCGCAGTTCGAGCACCTGGCCGATCAGCACCAGCACGGTGATCATGGAGGCTGCTTCGAAATAGACCGCCGGCGCACCGCCGTGCCCGCGGAAGGCGTCCGGGAATATGCCGGGCGCAAAGGTGGCGACGACGCTGTAGACATAGGCGACGCCGGTGCCCATGCCGATCAGCGTGAACATGTTGAGATTGCGCGTGACGAGCGATTGCGCGCCGCGCACGAAGAACGGCCAGCCCGCCCACAACACCACCGGCGTGGCGAGGGCGAACTGAATGATGTTCGAGGTCGGCGGCGCGAACCAATGCGCGCCGAAGTGCCCGCTCATTTCAATGACCATCACCGGAACGGCGAACACGAGGCCGATCCAGAACCGGCGCGTCATGTCGGCGAGTTCGGGATTGGGTCCGGCATCGGCGGTGGCGATTTCCGGTTCCAACGCCATGCCGCAGATCGGGCAGGCGCCAGGGCCGATCTGGCGAATTTCGGGATGCATCGGGCAGGTGTAGGTGGCTCCTTCGATGATCGGTTCGGGTTCGCGTTTGGCGAAATATTTCTGCGGGTCGGCGAGGAACTTGGTGCGGCAGCCGTTGCAGCAGAAATGATAGGTCTTGCCCTGGTAGTCGGCCTGCGGCTTGCCGGCCTTGGGGTCGACGGTCATGCCGCAGACCGGATCGATTTCGCGGCCGGCGGCCGCCGGTTCGCGTTTGGCGAGATATTTCCGCGGGTCGGCGAGGAATTTGCCGCGGCAGCCGTTGCAGCAGAAATGATAGGTCTTGCCCTGATGTTCGGCCTGCGGCTTGCCGGCGTTCGGATCGACGGTCATGCCGCAGACCGGATCGATTTCGCCGCCGGCGACAGGGGCCCCGTGATGATGGTGGTGATCGGCGTGCGTACTCATGGCGGCCTCGCTTGACTAACTCTTGCGCTCTCTTGCGCTCTCTTGCGCTTGATACCCTGGGGGGGTATATAGACCGCATGGCGAAGAACAGCAAGATGGCAACGCTCGGACGGCTCAAGCGCATCGAGGGCCAGGTGCGCGGCCTGGAACGCATGGTCGAGGACGACCGCTATTGCATCGACATCGTGACGCAGATCGGCGCGGTGCGCGCGGCGCTGCGCCGGGTGGAGGAGGAAATCCTGCGCGGCCACGTCGCCCATTGCGTCAACCACGCGATCATGAGCGGCGACAAGGCCGACCAGCGCCGCAAGGTCGCCGAGCTGATGGATGTGATGGGAAGGGCGGGGCGGTAGGTTTGTTGTCATGGCCGGGCTTGACCCGGCCATCTCGCTTAGGGACGCACTGCGCTCACCTAAGCGGGGTCACCGGGACAAGCCTGGTGACGACAAGTTAAACTTGTCAACCAAATCGCTCCCGCGCCAGCTTCACCCCGGCGCCGAGTGCCGTCAGCTTGGCTTCCGCAATCTCGCGCCGCATTGGCGCCATGCCGCAATTGGTGCAGGCGACCACGCGTTCTTTCGGCACGAATTTCAAAACGTCGCCGATCACATTCGCGACCTGGTCGGGCGTCTCGACCGCCTCGGTCGCGACATCGATCACGCCGACCAGCACGTCCTTGCCGTCGAGCAGCGACAACAGCTTCAACGGCACGCGTGAATTGATCGCCTCGAGCGAGACCTGCTTGATGCGGCTCTTGGCCAGCGCCGGAAAAATCTTCTCGTATTGCCGCCACTCCGAACCGAGCGCGTTCTTCCAGTCGATATTAGCCTTGATGCCGTAGCCGTAGCAGATGTGCACGGCCGTGGTGCAGGTCAGCCCGTCGATGGCGCGATGCAGCGCCTCGATGCCCCAGCCGGGCACCTCGTCCATGAACACGTTGAAGGCCGGCTCGTCGAATTGGATGACGTCGACGCCATCGGCAGCAAGCGCGCGCGCTTCCTGATTGAGCAGCCCGGCGAAGGCCATCGCCATTTTGATTTTGTCGCCGTAGTGGCGATCGGCGATGGTGTCGGAGATGGTCATCGGGCCGGGCAGGGTGATCTTCAATTGGCGCTTGGTATGGGCGCGGGCGTGGCGCGCTTCGTCCCCGTGCACGCGGCCCTTGAGCGTGAGTTCGCCGCGCACCACCGGCACCATGGCTTTATAGCGGTCGGCGCGGATGCCCATCTCGACCTTGTGCGCGAAGTCGATGCCGTCGACGAATTCCAGGAAGCCGTGCACGAAATGCTGGCGCGACATTTCGCCGTCGCAGACGATGTCGATGCCGGCGTCTTCTTGCAGCTTGACCGCCAGCAGCGTGGCGTCGAGTTTGCCTTGCGCAAGATCGGCGCCGGCAAGCCGCCACTGCGGCCACAGTCTGTTCGGCTCGGCCAGCCAGGACGGCTTCGGCAGACTGCCGGCGACGGTTGCAGGAAACATCATGTCGCTGTGCTCATGATTCTAAACCGCTCTGGCGGCTGCCAATCATAGAGCCAATCATTGCGCGCGCGCAGCCTTTCTCCGCCCAACGCGCGCATGGTGAGATTGCGGAACAGCGCTTCCGGCCCGCTCAGCCCATAGATGCGGCCCTGCCGGCGCGACATATGTTGGGCGCGCGCGGTGCGATGGCGGCGGGCGCCTTCGTAGCCGCGCAATGCGTCGGGCGGGTCGTCGATATATTTTCCCAGCATGTCGGCGAGCACCGCAGCGTCCTCGATCGCCATTCCGGCGCCTTGCGCGAGAAACGGCAGCGTCGGGTGGGCGGCATCCCCAATCAGCGTCACCGGGCCGGCGCCGCCACGAAACGGAATCTTGCGATCGTACAGCGCCCACTTCAGCCATTGCTCCGGAGTATCGATCAGCGCGCGCACCTCCTCGCACCAGGACCAGCGCGCAAAATGACGCAGGATCTCGGCGCGGTCGCCGGCGGTCGACCAGCCGGTCTGGTTCCATTCGTCATGCACGACAGCGACGATATTGATGAGGCGGCCGGCTTTCACCGGATAGTGCACGAGATGGGCGTCGCCGCCGAGCCATAGATGCACCAGCGGCGTGCGGAATTCCGGCACCACGGCCTCGGCCGGCAGCAGCGTGCGCCAGGCGGTACGGTGATTGAAACGCGGCGGGCGCTGCCCTTGCAGCCGCGTGCGCACCGTCGACCACAACCCGTCGGCGCCGATCAGCGCGATGGCGCGTTCGTCCACCACGCGCTGGCCGCGGCGGGCCTGCACGGTGATGCCGTTGTCGTAGGTGGCGAAATCATCGACATGGGTGCCGAGCTGGATCTCGATGTCCTGCGTGCTGTGCGCGGCGGTGGCGAGCGCGGCCTGCAGGTCGCCGCGATGGATTGTCCAATAGGGCGCGCCGTAGCGGCGCTCGACGTCGGACCCGAGCGGAATGCGCACGATCTCGCGCCCCGAACCGCCCGCCATTACGCGAATTGCCTGCGGCGTCATCACAAAAGGTTGCAGCCGTTCGCGTAAACCGAGCGCGATCAGTACGCGGGAGGCATTGGGCGACAGCTGGATGCCGGCGCCGATCGCTTCGAGTTTGGCGGCTTGTTCGAAAACCGTCGTCCGCAACCCGGCGCGCGCCAGCGCCAGCGCCGCCGTCAGCCCTGCTACGCCGGCGCCGGCGACAATGACATGACGCGCGGACGCCAAGGCTCAAGCCTCCGATCTTGGATCAGGCGGCGACGGTGAACGGCAGCGCGCATTCCGCCGGCCGCGCCGCATGCGGGTCGAGCTTGGGGTCGAGCCGGTACAGCGTCGAGCAATAGGGGCAGATGATCTCGTTGTCATCGCCCATGTCGAGAAAAACATGCGGGTGATCGTAAGGCGGCGTGGCGCCCACGCACATGAATTCCTTGGCGCCGATCTCGATCACCGGCACGCCCGGATCGTTATGGAAATGGGGGACGACGTGTTCCGCCATGGGGAACCCTTCTGTTCACAGGGGCGATTTCGGCCGCACCATAGCGAGGCGTCCGCCCCATGCCTAGAGCCATGTCAATTCGAATTAATTTGGCGCCGGCGGCGCTTTGCCAGCCGGCCGCACGCGCAACGTTTTCAACCAGGTGAAAACCGCAAACGCCGCAGCCACCGGGACTTTTTGTCCGGCGGGTCTGCATTGCCCTTGCCGGATCGAGCCGATAGGCTGGCCGCCGAAAAAGAAAATAAGAATAAGCAAATAACGATGTGGGATGAAATGCCGGCGTATGCGCTCGCGTGCCGGCGGTATCGGGAGGAGCACGTGAACAGCCCGCAATGGGTTTGCCGCCCATGAAAGGCCCGGGAGAAGCGCGCCTGGTGGTCGAGAACGCGTGCCTGCGTTACGGCGAGCTCGCCGTCCTCGACGAACTCAGCCTGAGCGTCGGCAGTTCGGAGGTCGTCAGCATCGTCGGCCCGTCCGGATGCGGCAAGACCACGCTGCTGCGTTGCGTCGGCGGATTGAACCAACTCAACGGCGGCGAAATCCGCATCGACGGCCAGCGGGTGGAAAAGCCGCTGCCGATGGTATCGATGGTGTTCCAGCATTTCGGGCTGTTCCCGTGGAAAAATCTCTGGAGCAACATCGCCTATGGCCTGAAACTTCGCCACACGCCCAAGGAAGAGATCGAGCAGCGCGTCGCGGCGGCAATCGAACTGGTGGGCCTGAAGGGTTTTGAGAAATCCTATCCGCACCAGCTTTCCGGCGGTATGCAGCAGCGCGCCGGTCTTGCGCGCGCGCTGGTAATGGAACCGAAGCTGCTGTTGATGGACGAGCCATTCAGCGCGATCGACGCGCAGACGCGCGAGCAATTGCAATTCGAACTGTTGCGGATTTGGGATAGCCGGCCGACCGCGATGATGTTCGTCACCCACGCCATCGACGAGGCGGTGCTGATGGGCGACCGCGTGGTCGTGCTCGCCGGGCGCCCGGCGCATGTGCGTGCTGTGCGCAAGGTCGATCTGCCGCGACCGCGCGACCGCAGCGTCGTATCGAGCTCGACCTTCATCAATTTGCGCGAGCAGGTCTGGCACGACCTGTTCGATCAACCAGGAGCGAACGGCGCGCGCGTGCAATAACAGTTCAACAAGAAACGTTCGAAAGAGACGTTAGTATTAAACACACAGGGAGGAGACCAACTATGATTAAAGTGACTGGATCAGGCCTCGTGCCGAAAAAGTCGCTGCTTGGCGCAATGCTTGCGCTGTCGGCGATGACGTTCTGCGTTCCTACCGGTGCAAATGCCGAGGACATCAAACTTGCGGCCTCGGCAATCGGCCGTCCGCCGATCTTCTCCAACACCTTCGTCGATGTCGGCGAAGCCATGGGCTATTGGAAGAAGGCCGGCCTCGACATGAGCTTCCGCTGGTTCCAGCGCGGCACCGACACCGCGAAAGCCGTGGTGACCGGTGACGTGCAGATCGGCTACACCGCGACGCCGCCGGCGGTGAACCTGATCGCGTCCGGCGCGCCCATCGTCATCGTTGCCGGCATGCCGAACCAGGATTGGCTGACCGCTTCCGACGATCCGAAGGTGAAAAGCTGCAAGGATCTGAAAGGCCAGACGGTTGCCGCCGACGGCATCAACAATGCCCGCTATCTCTTTCTCCAGTCGGTGGTGGAGTCCTGCGGCTTGAAGCTCAGCGACCTCAAGCTGATCGATCTTGCCAATGCGCCGCTGGTGAAGGCGGGGATTGCCGGCCAGGTCCATCACGGCATCTTCCACGTCGACGAACTGGCCCAGGTCGAATTCAAGACCGGCAAGAAGTGGGCCTTGATCAAGGAGCCGCCGTCGATCAAAGCCGGGCTGCACTACGCGGTGCTGGTCGCGAGCAAGAAGGCGATTGCCGATAATCGCGAAGGCATCGTCCGCTACCTCGAAGGCTGGATCATGACGCAGAAGCTGATGGGCAGTTCCAAGCCGGCCGACATCAAGGAGTTCGCCGGGATTGCGTCTAAAGCCAGCCAGATCGATCCAAAGGTCGCCGAAAGCGCCATCAAGACGTATCAAAGCTTCCACTACTGGAACAACAACGACGGCCTGGCCGAGAAGCAGTTGATGGCCCAGGTCAACGATCTGGTGAAGGTCGGCATTATGAAGGCCGAGAACAAGCCAAGCTACGACAAGATCGTCGACCGCTCGCTTTACGCCGAAGCGATGAAGCGGGTCGAGAAAATGGGCGGCATGAAGTAATAGGCCGGCCATGACGGCGGTCAGCGCGCGGGAAACAAAAATGACAACGGCCGGAGGGGCGGAATCCTTCGAAGGTCGGCTCGCGCGCTTTCGCCTCGTCCATGCGTGGTGGATCCGACTGAGCTGCTACGCGCTGAGCATTTTGCTTTTGCTTGGCGCGTGGCAGGCCTTCGGCAACAGCTTCGGCGTTCTATTCGTTCCATTCACGACCACCATGCGCCGGCTGTGGGAAATGCTGCAAAGCGGGCCTTTGCTGCCCGGACTGGTGGTATCGGCGAAACTTTACGGCGTTACGCTCGTCATCAATATCGTGGTTGGGGTCACCCTCGGCCTTTTACTGGCGCGCAGCAAACTGATCGCCGCCGCCTTTGAGCCATATATTTACATCCTGTATGCGACGCCGACGATTTCGCTGGTGCCGTTCGTGTCGGTGCTGTTCGGCTTCGAATTCGGACCGCGCGTGCTTGTTTCGGTGCTGATCTCGATCTTCCCGATCCTGATCGGCGTGGCGGAAGGCGCCCGCAGCATACCGCGCCAGCATCTCGACGTGGCGGCGATTTTCGGCTCGACCGAGGGCCAACTCTGGCGCGACGTGATCGTGCCCTATGTGATGCCTTACGCGATGTCGGGCATCAAGCAATCGATCGCGCTGTCGATGGTCGGCACGCTGGTCGCCGAGTTTTTCCTCAATCCCGATGGCGTGGCGGCGGTTCTTCTGCAGGGGACCACCATCGTCGACTCGGCCTGGGTGCTCGCGGTCACGCTGTTCATTTGCGCGATTGCGGTGGCGCTGGTCGGCATCGGCGAACTGATCGAACGGTATCTGGTGCGATGGCGACATACAGCAGTCGGATAGAAGCGGCGCCGATCGCGCGCTGGAACTGGGGCAGCGGCTTGCTCACGCGCGAGCGTATCGCGCCGGTGGTGGCAGGCGCTGTCCTGCTGGTGATCTGGGAGGTGTGGGTGCGCGCCGCGCTTCCCGATTTTGTCGCCAGACCGAGCGGGATAATCGTGGCGATCCCGTCCACCATCGCAAGCCGCGAATTCTGGGTCGACGTCGTCGCCACCCTTGGCGCGATTCTGGAGGGCGTGGCGATTGGCAGTGCGGCGGGCGTCCTCATCGGCGTCGCTATGGGCCGGGTGCGCGAGTTCGACTGGTTCATGTCCACCTATATCCGCGCCCTTTATGCCCTGCCGCTAATCGCGCTGGTGCCGATCGTCATCCTGTGGGTCGGCTATCAACCGGCGGCGCGCCTGGTGATCGTGGTGATTTCGGTGTTCCTGCCGGTCGCCGTCACCACCGCGGATGGCACGCGAGCGATCTCCAAGGAATATCTCGACGTCGGGAAAATGTTCGGCGCGCGCACGCACAATATCTGGTTCGGCATCGCGCTGCCGTCCGCCACACCCTTTATCGTGGCCGGCATAGAGCTCGGCTTCGCGCGCGGCATCACCAATGCGATCGCGGTCGAAGTTCTGGCCAGCGTCAACGGCATGGGCATGTCGGTGTTCACCAAATCGAACGAACTCAATGAGAATGCGTCGTTCGTTTATGTGCTGTGCCTGGCGATATTCGCGGTTGGCATCCGCGCGCTGATGATCCGCTTCCGGCGCTGGCTGGCGCCCTGGTATACGCGCAACTGAATGGCAAGTTTTCATCACGGCGCGGTCGAGATCGCTTATCTCGACGAAGGCGCGGGCGAGCCGGTCATGCTGGTGCACGGCTTTGCCTCCAGCAAGGAAGTGAACTGGGTCAACCCGGGCTGGGTGCGCACGATCGCCGGCGCCGGACGGCGGGCAATCGCGCTCGACAATCGTGGCCATGGCGCGTCGAGCAAGCTGTACGATCCGGCCGCCTATCACAGCGCCATGATGGCCGAGGACGTGGTTGCGCTACTCGATCATTTGCGCATCGAGCGCGCCGACGCGATCGGCTATTCCATGGGCGCCCGCATCGTAACGTTTTTGACCGTCAATCATCCGGCGCGCGTGCGCTCGCTGGTTTTGGGCGGGCTGGGCTCGCGCCTGGTGGACGGCGTCGGTCTGTCCGAGAACATTGCCGACGCGCTGGAAGCGCCCTCGCTTGCGGCGGTGAGCGACCCGACCGGCCGCGCGTTCCGCAGTTTTGCCGAGCAGACCAAATCGGATTTGAAGGCGCTCGCCGCCTGCATGCGCGGTTCGCGCCAGACGTTGAGTAGCGATCAGGCGTCCGGTATCCGCGTGCCTGTCCTGGTTGCGGTCGGAACCGAAGACCAAGTGGCCGGTTCTGCGCAAAAATTAGCCGCGCTCATTCCGGGGGCGCGCGCGCTCGATATTCCGGGCCGCGATCATATGCTGGCGGTTGGCGACAAAGTGTTCAAAACCGCAGTGCTCGACTTCCTTAACCAACGCGCATGAGCCATGCGCGGACTGTTTTCTCAGGCCTCTTGGCCCCTGCCAAAATGTGTTAAAAGAACTATCTAGGGGTTCGAGAGGCGCTGGAGAAACGATCCATGGCTCAATTGCAGACGCGGTCCGCCAAGGGCCTCGACAAGGTCGATCCGGTCTGGGCGCGCATCCGCAGCGAGGCGGAGGACGTGGCGCGCCGCGAGCCGGAACTCGCCACCTTCATCTACGAAAACATCCTGCACCACGACACGCTGGAAGCAGCCGTCGTCCACCGCGTCAGCGAGCGGCTCGGCAATACCGACATTTCCGGTGACCTGATCCGCCAGGCCTATGGCGACGCGCTCGACGACCAGCCCGTGCTCGGCGAAATCTTCCGCGCCGACATCGTCGCCATCGTCGACCGCGACCCGGCGACCCTGCGCTTCCTCGAGCCGGTGCTCTATTACAAAGGCTTCCACGCCATCCAGTCGCATCGTCTGGCGCATTGGCTCAACGGCAAGGGCCGCAAGGATTTCGCGCTTTATCTGCAAAGCCGCTCGTCGGCGGTGTTCCAGTGCGACATCAATCCGGCCGCCCGCATCGGCCGCGGCATTTTCCTCGACCACGCCACCGGCCTGGTGGTGGGCGAGACCGCGGTGATCGAGGACGACGTCTCGATCCTGCACGACGTGACGCTCGGCGGCACCGGTAAGGAACACGAGGACCGCCATCCGAAAATCCGCCACGGCGTGATGATCGGCGCCGGCGCCAAGATTCTCGGCAATATCGAGATCGGCCATTGCGCACGCATTGCCGCCGGTTCCGTCGTCATCAAGGCGGTGCCGAACAATGTCACCGTCGCCGGCGTGCCGGCCAAGGTGGTGGGCGAGGCCGGCTGCCCCGAGCCTTCGCGCGCCATGGACCAGATGCTTTACGGCATCATGCTCGACGGCTGATTTTTTTGTTTGCCTAGCCGAGTGCGATCGGGCAACTAGACTTCATCTATAACAAGGAGCGGCCCGGTGGACGTAGTGGAAGTCAGAAAGCTCGACGCCTATCTTAAGAAGCTGTTCGGCAATGCGCATATTCGCGTGGTGCCGAAAGGCGGCGATACCGCCGAAGTTTTTGTCGGCGAGGACGATCTCGGCGAACTGATCCTCGACGACGAGGACGGCGACCGCTCGTTCAATTTCCGCATGGTGATCCAGGTCAGCAACGACCCCAGCGTCCAGCCGGTGCCGACGCTCAACGCCTATCTGCGGCACAAGTTCGACAACGAGAAAATCCGCGTGGTGACGCGGCCGAAGAAGACGGATTCGCTGGAGGTCTATATCGGTGAGGAATTTCTCGGCGTGTTGTTTTTCGAAAACGAAAAAGGCCGCAAGTCATATATTTTTGAATTGCCGATTTTGGATGTTGATTTAGTCGATTGATCTGTCATTCCGGCGCGCGCTAGCGCGAACCCGGAATCCAGAACGACACCCGCGAATGCCGCTCCCGGATTCCGGGTTCGCTCACTTCGTTCGCACACCGGAATGACAATTATTTCGGATGCAGCCGCGCCATCAGCCTGTCGATGCCGGCGGCGACGGTTTTCCAATCGCTCAGCCAGTCGCGCGGAAAGCGCAGCGTGATGTCGGCATTGCCGATGCGCCGTTCCAACAGGCAGGCTCCGGAATTGATCACGCCCTGGCGCGAGCAGCGCGCCAGGAAATGTTCCGGCGCCGCCGACTCGAACACGAGTTCCTCGCCCTGATAGGGAGTGCCGTCGCGGAAGCTGCGCAGTGTGAGCCCGTCCGGGCCCGCCGTCGGCTGCGGCACCAGATAACGCGGATAGATCGTCTGCACGCGTTCAATCAACGGCAGCGTACCGTCGCCGGTGGCGATCGTCACGAACAGCCGCTCGTTGAAATCGACCGGCGCGCCCACCGTCGGCTTGAGCGCGGGATCGGGCGGCGTCAGCGACGGCCAGAGATAGGCGAGGTCGACGCGCTCTTGCGTGCCCGGACGGCGCTGTACGGCCATGCGGATCGCCGCCGGCTCGATGTTGAAGGCAACGCCGGCGACCACGATCGGCAGCGACGGCGCATCGAGCGTGACCGGCGCTTGCGGCCAGCGCGGCCACAACACATAGGCCACGTAAGCGGCTGCGACCACGGCCGAGATCGTCAGCAGCAGCAGTGGGCCGGTGAGCGGGCTGCGTCCGGCATGGCGCCGGGGTTTGCCCACGCGGGCGGGCGCTTGGGTGAGAGTGGCCATTCGCGGTCCTGTGGTCGAATCAGCTTCGATTATGCCATGGCGGCCAAAACAGGCCTGGATTCCGGCGTTTACCATTTGTTAAGGATTGGCTGGCGCACCCGCGCGAGCTCTGCGAAACAGGGCCGTCTGTATTGCGTTGAGGGCGAAATGACGCCGGAATCCCTGCAGAACTTGCTGGCCCTTGCGCTCGGCTTTGGCGTCGCGGGCCTGTGCAGCTCGGCTTACCGGCTCGCCACCAGCCGCCTGCCGACATTTGGCCTGCTCAGTGCGGGACCCAGCCCCGCGACCTTGGCGGCGGTGCCCGTGTTGATGCTGGCGGCGCCCTTCCTGATCATGCGCAATACGCTGATCGGTCAGCGCCAGGAAGGCCGCCGCTTCGAGTTTGTGTTTCTGGCCACCCTCATTGCTGGTTTCTGGAGCCTGATGTCGGGCCTGGTGCTGGTGACGACGCTGCAGGCCTGCGGGCTGTAACTGGCCAGATCGGCCTTTTCCAAAATTCCACGATCGTGCCATAAGCCCGTCAGGAGGCGGGAATGCCGATCTATGAAATCGACGGAATTGCGCCGGAATTTCCCGGCGAAGGCGAATACTGGGTGGCGGAGACCGCAACGCTGATCGGCCGCGTGCGGCTTAAGCGCGAGGCCAGCGTCTGGTTCGGCGCGGTGTTGCGCGGCGACAACGAATGGATCGAACTGGGCGAGCGTTCGCAGATCCAGGATAATGCCACGCTGCATACCGATCCCGGCTTTCCGATGGTAATCGGCAGCAATTGTGTGATTGGCCACAACGTCATCATGCACGGCTGTACGGTCGGCGACGACAGCCTGATCGGCATGGGCGCGATCATGCTCAACGGCGTCAAGATCGGCAAGAATTCGCTGGTCGGTGCCGGTGCCGTGGTCACCGAAGGCAAGAGCTTTCCCGATAACTCGCTGATCGTCGGCGCGCCGGCACGCGCCATCCGCACGCTCGACGAAAAAGCCGCGCAGATGATCCGCGGCGGCGCCGACATTTATGTGCGGCGCTGGAAGCAATACGCGAAAGGATTAAAGCGGATCGGCTGACTTGGTCCGCTTATTTTCGCCCCGCCTGCGCGGGAGCAGGCCGCAGCGGGAATCCAGAGTCGCGATTTGCGTCAGTTGATATTTATTCTCTGGGTCCCCGCTTGCGCGCGGACGAACGGAAAAATGCTTGCACCCGCCAAAATGGGTGCGGCCGGCCTTTGGGGGAAGGCCGGCCGCTCGCGAACCCGGTCTGGGGACGGGGAGGGGTGGGGACGTGACCGGGAGCGCGAATTCCTCGTTCTAGTTTGCTCAGTCCAGCTCAGTTCAGTTCAGCTCAGGCGAAATGTCAGCGTGCAGATACCGTGGCCGGCGCGCTTTGCGGCTCGCCAAGCGCGACCCAGACATTGGGATCGGATTGCGACTGCCGCTTCACGAAGCGGTAGCCGGTCTTGTTCCAGGCCAGGACTTGCGGTTCCTGGTTGTCGAGAATGAACTCGCCGCGATTGGTCTTGACCGTGAGCACGGCATGGCCGTCGCCCTTTTTGTCGCGCACCACGGTGATCAGCAGCGCCTCGCGCGGCCAGCCGGCTTGCATCAGCATGCGCCGCTTGAGCAGCACATAGTCCTCGCAATCGCCGTAGCCGTCGTCGGGATAGTTCCAGCGCTCGACCACGCCCCAATGTTCGAGGTCGGTGATCGGCTTAATATTGTCGTTGGCCCAGTTGTTGACCTTGACCATGTCGGACCAGGCCTTGGCGGTGAGCACTACGTCGCGCGGTGGCGACGGCTGCGTCCTGCATTCCGGCTTGTACTCGACGCAGAACTCGACCCAGCCGATCGGCGTGCGCGCGACGTCGCCGACTGCGACAAAGGTGACCCGCTCATGCGAGGTCGCCGGCCCGCCATAGGCGATGCGCTCGCCCGCTGCGGCGCCGCCCGCCGCGGCGGAAAGCATCGCCGTGCAGGTCATGACCAGCAGCGCGCCGGTCGCACCTTGTTTGAAACGCCAGCCCATTGTTGTGGCCCCTTCCCGTCGTATCGGGACCACAATTCGCACAAAGCTTTTGCATCGCCGCTAAGTCAAGCAAGTCATTTTGAAGACAACCAAACTAAAGAAATAGGCGAATACAGTAAAACTTGAAATAGAACTCGATTAAAAACTTACATAATACAGTTTGTCTAAAATTTTATACATTAATCCGTCAAAGGCTGTAACGGCGCGCCGCCCGGGGTTCCCGCGCGCTCAGCATTTACTTTAAGCGGTTCTGGAATTTCGTGCTGCCGATACCGGCGGCAGCGCGTAGCCGGCGCGATTTCGCCGCCGGTATTACGGGCAATTTTAGGCGTGCCGTTTACCGGCGGCTGACGTTATTCGCCGGTGAGGTTGTCTTCGATGAAATCGGAATGCTGCAGGCGGGTGAATTCGAAGGCAAAGCCCTCGTCGATATGACGGACCACCCGGCCCGCCGTCTTGCCGACGGTCACCATGGTACCCATCGCCGGCCGCAATTCCGGCGAGATGGCAATCGCGGCGCCCGACTCCGACACGTCGATGACGCGGCAGGCCACGTTATTGCCGTTCGGCAGGATCAGCCGCGCCATCGCCTTGCGCGGGATGAAGCGGCCGTGGCGGCGGTCTTCCGGCAGATTGAGGATATGCCGGTTGGCGAGCCAGGTGAGCTGGGCGGCCAGCTTGTCGCGCTTGCGCAGCGTTGCCTCGACCGTCATGGCAAAGCCGTTGTCGAGCAAGCGCGCGATCTTGCCTTCGAGCCGGCCGAGATGATCGACATAGGCGATCACCCGCTCGCCAGGGTCGCCGGATACCGGCGCGACAATGGCGATGCCGCCCGGCGACATGTTGACCACCTGGCAGGGAAACTCGCGCCGGTCGGACAGCATATAGCGCCCGAGCAGGTTGACCTTGACGCGCTGATGGCGCCGGCGTTCCTCGGCCAGCGGCGGCAGTCTCGGCTTGGGCAGTGGAACGGCCATGATACGGCTACGTATTTTGGGCGCGTTTGCCCGTAGCCAATGAGCCTATGAGTTTATCGTTAACGGGGCGTTAGCCGGTGCGCTCGCTGGACGGTGGCGCGCGGCCGCCGTTATAGACCACAAAGCCGTGCCGCACCCGGGCGCCGGCCGCCGCCGCGGCAAAGCGCGGTGCCATACGGTTGTCGGTGTCGGCGCCGACATGGCGCACGGTGCCGAGCGTGAGCTCGACCACTGGTTTGGCGCCGAGCCAATAGGGCGGCACCGTCGGCGCCAGCACGCCGAGGGCACGGATGCGGGCATGCCCGATATGGGCAAGCGGCAGCAGCAGGAGTTCCAGATCGGTTTCGGCGCCGTCTTCGGTGCGTCCGGTCAGACCGGCGACCGCACCGGTTGCTTCATCGGTGACGATGGCCAGCAGTTCGTCGATCGCCTTGCGGCTGGTTTCGCTCCACAGCGCGGCGAAGCCTTCGCCTTTGACCTCGCGGCCGAACAAGGCGCAGACGCGCGTGCCGGCGAGCCGGAAGCGCAGCTCATCGACGAAATCCGCCGCCAGCATGAAGGTGTCGCTGAGCGCATGGCGGATTTCGGTCGGATTGATGGCGGCACGCTCGGGGGCCGGGCGGCTGCCCCGCTTCCTGTCCCAATATTCGAATACGGCCAGGGTGGATGGATGTTTCATGAAAACGCCACCTGTTCCGTCGCGAGACGACGCCGGCGTTCGTTGTCCCCGACTGGGACATCCGCGCCGGCTTTTCGCCGCGACGATGCAGATGGAGCAGCCGCCGTGCCGCGGACGCCGCGGCCGGCCGGCTGATGCGAGTTAGTGTTAAAATCGCAATCGCGTTGGCAACGCATCGCCGGCCGCTTAGGCTCGCCAGCGATCCACACCGGTGCGCCGGCCAGCTCCAGCATTCGGCGCACAGACTTTACGAGCCACGGGAGGCTGGGGGACGTGACAAGCGCCGGCAAGGCGCGAAAACCCCCGCACAGCGCGGCTTACAGGAGGGCGAAAGCCCTCCTTTTTTCTTGCCATTATTTGTTGCGATCTTTGCTTGCGGTTGGGCGGTCAGCCGGTTAGGCAGCGTGACAGGGGCTCCCCCCGAAGCCTTGGGTGCTTGTGAAACGCGAACCGCTCTTCAATATCCCGCCGGTTGTCGTGGCGGTGTTGGCCGTGCTGGCGATCATTCATATCGTGCGCACGATGCTGCTCGGCGACCAGATGGACGCGGAGTTCCTCTACGCATTTGCGTTCATCCCATCGCGCTATGATTCCTCGGTGCTTGGCGGCGTGCTGCCGGGCGGCTTCGGCGCCGAGCTGTGGACCTTCGTGACCTATTCGCTGATCCACGCCGACTGGACCCATCTCGGCGTCAATGCGGTGTGGCTGCTGCCATTCGGCAGTGCGGTGGCGCGACGGTTCGGCGCGCTGCGGTTCCTTGTGTTTTTTGCGGTGACGGCGGCCGCCGGCGCGGCCATGCATCTTGTCACCCATGCCGGCGAGCAGTCCCCGATGATCGGGGCGTCCGCTGCGATCTCCGGCACCATGGCGGCGGCCATGCGATTTGCGTTCCAGCGCGGCGGCCCGCTTAGCTTCTGGCGCGATGGCGGCCCCGCCAACTATCACGTGCCGGCGCTGCCGCTCGTCGGCGTATTGAGCGATCCGCGCGTGCTCGCCTTCCTGGCGGTGTGGTTCGGGGTCAATCTTCTATTCGGACTGGGCGCCATGCCGCTCACCGGCGCCGACCAAGTGGTCGCCTGGCAGGCCCACATCGGCGGCTTTCTCGCAGGGCTGTTTTTGTTTTCCTGGTTCGATCGTTCCCCGCACGCGCCACGCGGCGACGACATTGGTGCAATGCCGCAATAATTCGGGTGCAACGCGGCGTTAAGCAAATTGATCGTTGCGCACCGGCCGCGCCAATATTTGTTCTTGACGGAACCGGGATAGCGGCAGGATCGTTGACGGCAATCCGGGACTCAATCGGCGGTGTTTAATCCCCATCCCGGTCCAAGGAGGCTGCCATGAATGTTAAAGCAATCCTGGCCGCCAAGTCACGCAACTTGGGCGGCGACATTATTGACATCGAGCCATCGGCGGATCTTGCGGCGGCGGCGCGTCTGCTGGGCGCACGCCGCATCGGCGCGGTCGTGATCCGCGGCGCGGGAGGGCGCCTGGCCGGCATATTGTCGGAGCGCGACATTGTGCGCGCTATCTCGGAGCAGGGGGCCGCGGCGCTGGCGCTGCCGGTCAGCCAGGTGATGACCCGCAACGTCACCACCTGCAGCGAAGAGGACGATATCGCCAGCATCATGGAGCGCATGACGGCGGGAAAATTCCGTCACATGCCGGTGGTGGCCAAGGGCGAGCTGATTGGTGTGGTGTCGATCGGCGACGTGGTCAAACAACGCGTCATGGAGATCGAGCAGGAGTCCAAGGCGATGCGGGATTATATCCAGACCGCGTAATTCAGATCATCTGAATCGGATCGCTTGCCGTAAATTACTTGACGACCTACTTGACGGCCTATTTGGCGCCTTACTTGGCGACCCCATTGCCGTTATAGGGCTGCGACAGCGCGGTGACCGCCTCGGTCACCGCGTCCATGGCCTTTTCCGTCGTCTCGGTGCCGATGTCGATCGCATCGGCGGCGCGATGGAAGTCGAACCAGCCGACGGCGCCGAGCCGCGGGCTGATGAGCACGTCAGGCGGATCGCCGGCCAAGCGCGCGCGGGTAATGCGGTCTTGCATCACGTTGAAGGCTTCGACCATCACCGTCGGTATGCCGGGGCGGCCGCGCCGGCCGAGGAATTGCCGGCGCAACGAACGGTCGCCGCCGAACAGGCCGCGCAGCCCGTTCGACTTGGGTTTCTCCTTGGCCGCTTCGTCACTCTCGTCGGAGCCATGACTGGCGATGATAGTGCCGCGCCCGAACAGATCACCATTGAGATTGACCGCGATCACTAGCCGGGCGCCGAGCGCGCGCGCCGCCGATACCGGCACTGGATTGACCAGCGCGCCGTCGACCAGCCAGCGTCCGCCGATCCGCACCGGCGGAAAAATTCCCGGCAGCGCGTAGGAGGCGCGCAGGGCCTCGGCCAGGCGTCCGCGCGTGAGCCAGATCTCGTGGCCGGTATTGAATTCGGTGGCGATGGCAGCAAAGCGGATCGGCAGGTCGTCGATGCGCCTGTCGGCAAGCCCGGCTTCCAGCTTGTTGGCGAGGTGGCCGCCGCGGATAAGGCCGGCGCCGGACAGGCTGACATCGAGATAGCTGAGCACGCTGCGGACATTGAGGCCGCGTGCCCACGCTTCCAGCCCGTCGAGCTCGTTGGCGGCGTAGCAGCCGCCAACCACGGCGCCGATCGAGGTGCCGACGATGACGTCCGGCACGATGCCGTGCGCGGCCAAGGTGCGCATCACGCCGATATGGGCGAAGCCGCGCGCGGCGCCGCCGCCGAGCGCGAGCCCGATGCTGGGACGCGTTGCAGCCGGCTGCAACGGCGTGGTGGTGGCTTCGGCCGACCGGTCGCCGTTGCGTACGCGCGCGAATAAACCTTCAAACACCAACGTTTTCTCCCCGTCCCCCAATTTTCGGATCGGGCCAGCCACCGGACAAGCGTTTCACCGAGATATGGTGAAGACTGCTGGCGGAGTCTTGTGACCGAAACGTGACAGGGAGCGTGCGCTCGCGTGATTACATTATGGTTAAACGCCGGGGCGGGCGCTCAGTTGCGCGTGAATTCGCTCCAAAACCGGGTAGCTGCTCGGGTCACGCCCAGTCCGGGAGTTGGCGGCTTCATCCGCCAGGGCGTTGCCGCTTGTTCGAGCAGTCACCCGACGGCGTGGACGTAGTGGCTTTCCGTTGAGCGGCGGAGGGCAGCCGTGGCCAGACCTGACGCCATTTTGGCCGATGAGCCCGCTTGCGTGCTGACTTTTTCGTGATCTGAGCCGGGCGTGAGGCGTTGCCGCAGCCAATATCGCCGAGCGGTCGATAGTGTATAATGATTTCCCGACTTTGCTGGAGTGACTCATGCGCGGACTGTCTCGTCGGTCTTTCATCTCGGTCGCCGTGGCCAGTGCGTTTTTCTATGGCAGCGCGGCGGCGCAACAGAACGCGACGCCAATTCCCGGCGCGCGCGTCGCGCTTAAGGGCTACGATCCGGTGTCCTATTTCACCGACGGCAAACCGGAACATGGCTCGAAGGACTTCACCTTCGCGTTCGACGACACGACCTATTGGTTCAAAAGCGCCGAGCATCGCGACAAGTTCGCCGCCGACCCCGAGCATTTCGCGCCGCAGTTCGACGGCTACTGCGCGGTGCAACTCTCGCGTGGCCGCAAGGTCGAAGCCGATCCGGAGGCCTGGGCGATCACCAATGGCAAGCTTTACGTCTTTTCGGGAAAAGGCGGGGTGCCGATATTCCACAAGCAGCCGGTCGCCATTGCCGAAAAGGCCAGCGCGAATTGGCCAAAGCTGCGCACGCAGTAGACCATGGGACGGGTGGGAATTGCACGGAGCTATAAGCCCGCCTTGTTCAGCGCGGCGACAAGTTTCTCGCGCAACTCCGGCTTGCGCAGCAGCGTGCCGAAGTCGGCGGTGTCGAAGCGCGGATCGATCTTCCGCACCGTCGCGGCTTGCCGCGCTGCATCGTCCTGCCGCCCGGCCAGCGCGTAAGCGGCGGCCAAAACCGCATTCGTATAGGGATCGGTCTTGTTGCGCTCGAGCGAGCGTTCAAGCGTGCGAATGGCATCGGCGTTGCGGTCAGCGAGCAGATAGGCGATGCCGAGGATGAATGCGTCGTTCACCGTGAAGTTGAGGCCGAGCTTGCCGGCGGTCTCAAAATCCTTCACCGAGGCATCGACGTCGCCCGACCATAGCAGAGCCGTCGCCAGTCCGGCATAGGCCTCCGGATCGCTGTTGTTGAACTCGACCGCGCGCCGCATTTCATCGAGCGCGCGATCGTAATCGGCGTAACGAAGATAGATGGCGCCGAGCAGCGCATGCGCGCCCGCGCTCGCCGCATCGATGCCGATGGCTTTCTGGCCGAGATTCTCGGCGCGCTGCAACGCCGCCTCGGGATCGGCGGTCCAGCCTTGCATGACGCCGTTGAGCTCGACGCGTCCGAGACCGATGTAAGAAGGCGCGTAGGCCGGGTCGAGCTCGATGGCGCGCTTGAACAGCGCGCGCGCCTGCGAATTGGCGGTGCGGTTGACGCGCGCGGACATATCGCGACCGCGCAACACGAGGTCGTAGGTTTCCAGACTGCTCGGCGGCTTGGTCGCGGCCTTGGCGAGTTCCAGATTGGTCAGGCGGCTGGCCAGCGTTCCGGCGATGCGGCGGGTGATGTCGTCCTGCACCGAGAATATGTCCTTCGGCGCGACGTCGTAATTTTCCGACCAGAGCTGGGTGCCGCGCTCGGCGGCGGTGAGCCGAATTGCAATGCGGATGCGCTCCGGGCTGCGGCGGATGCTGCCCTCCACGATGTAGCGCACGTCGAGGTCGCGACCGACCTCGTCAGGCTTCGGCGTCTTACCCTTATAGACGAAGACGGCGTTGCGCGAGCGCACGACTAATTCGGAAAAGCGTCCGAGTGCGGAGATGATGTCTTCGGTCAGGCCGTCGCCGAAATAATCTTCTTTGCCGCCCTCCACGAGCGAGACCAGCGGCAGAACGGCGATCGAGGGTCGCGCATCGGTGCTGGCAGCTGGCGGGGCGGCGGCCGTTTGCGGCGGCGTGGTGCTGCGCATCGCCCACCAGGCGCCGGCACCAATCACGATCACGGCGAGTGCAATCGCCGCGGAAAGCATGGCGCGGCTTTGCGTTTTTGCGGGCGCCGCGCGGCCTTGCACCAGTTCCGGCGCGTCGGCGATTGCCTGCGGCGACAGGCCGAATACGCGCACCTGCCGCGCGATGTTCTTGACTTGGTGCTCGCCGCCATCGGCGAAGGTCAGCGGCAGCTTGTCGCGCACCTGATCGCGGGCGATGTCGGAAATGCACAAGCCGCCCGGTTCGCAGATCGTTTCGAGGCGCGCGGCAATGTTGACGCCGTCGCCGAAAATGTCGTTGCCGTCGATGATGATGTCGCCGATGTTGATGCCGATCCGGAATACGATGCGCTTGTCCTCGGCGAGGTCGGCATTGCGCGCCAGCATCTTGCGCTGCACGGCGACAGCGCAGGCGACCGAGTTGACGACGCTGGGGAATTCGGCCAGCAGTCCGTCGCCGGTGGTCTTGACGATGCGCCCGCCGTAAGCGGCGATGGCTGGATCGATGTCGTCCTTGCGCGCTGCTTTGAGCCCGCGCAGCGTGCCGACCTCGTCGCTGCCCATCAATCGGCTATAGCCGACGATGTCCGCCGCCATTATCGCGGCGAGCTTGCGCTCAACGTGCTCATTTTTCGCCATACGGGCGGCGCCATTGCTGATCAAATTGGGCCGAGGTTAGCTGATCCTGAGCGAAATTACCGCACGGCCGCTGTGGGGCCTTTCGGGGGAGGCCTTGGCCTAGCTCAGCGGCCGCTGCATGGAAAACACGCTCTCGACCACGGCATATTGGTCGTAGCCGCAGCGGGCGATCGGCTTCATCGCCGCGGTGTCGAGCACGCCGTCGACGATGAAGCGGTCGTCGATATGCACGCCGATCACTTGGCCGAACGCCACGTGGCAATCGAGCGGTTCGCCGTCGAGTGCGGCGAGTGTCACGATCTTGAGACATTTGCATTCGAGCGCGCAAGGCGAAGCCTTCACCCGCGGCGGCTTGACCAGCCGCGACGGCGCCGGTTCAAGCCCGGCGCGCTGCATCTCATTGACGCCGCGCGCGAGCGGAGCGGAAGTGACATTCATGGCCTCGCGCAAATCCCAGGTTGCGAGATTGCAGACGAATTCGCCGGTTTCCTCGATGAAGCTCGCCGAATCCTTGAAGCCTTCGCTGGCGAACATCACCAGATTAGGCCGGCTATTGACGCCGTTGAAAAACGAATAGGGCGCGCAATTCACGTCGCCTTTCAAGTTCATGGACGTGATCCAGCCGATCGGGCGCGGCGCCACGATGGCTTTGAACGGATCGTGCGGCAGGACGTTCTTATCGCGCTTGTCAGGCTCGTAGAACACTGAATCCTCAGGCTTTAAAACGGGTGACGATCGCATCAAGCGGCGGCCGCTCGCGATCTTCGGGCGGCTTCGCAGGGCGACCGATATGGACGAAGCCGGCGATGCGCTCGCCCGCTCCAACGCCGAGTTTGTCCAGCACGCGCCGGTCGTAGGCGTACCACTCGGTGATCCAGCTTGCCGCATAGCCCATGGCGTGGGCGGCCAACACCAGGCTCATGGCGGAGGCGCCGGCGGAGAGCTGCTGCTCCCATTCCGGAATCTTGACGTGCGGGCCGGCGCGGCTGACCACCGCGATCACCAGCGGCGCGCGCGCCAGCCGCTTGCGTTCGAATTCGATCTGGTCGGGCGTGGCGTCGGCGTGATCGGCGGCAAAGGCGGACACGATCGCCTCGCCGGCGGCGAGCCGGGCGTCGCCTTCGAACACGATGAAGCGCCAGGGCGTGAGCTTGCCGTGGTCGGGTACGCGCGAGGCAATAGCGAGCAGCGAGTCGATTTCCGGCTGGCTCAGTCCGGGGCCGGTCAATTCCAGCGGCTTGACCGAACGGCGCGTCTTCAAGAGCTGCAGGGCGTCGGGCATGCGCGACCCTCATGGCAAGAGCGGTTGCGCCTAGCATAGGGGTTTTGGGGTGACAAACAGCCCCGTAGGCTTGAAATCGCCGCGATTTGGGCCGAAAACGGCCGCGCCATGAGCCATGCACCCACAATCGCCGCCCGTTTCCGGCGGTGGCCGGCAGTCGCGATCGCTTTGACGTTGCTCGCTCCGCACGCCGCATCGGCGCAATCGAACGGACCGAGTTCGTTATTTTCTGCGGCGCCGACGACCGGGTTGATCGCGCCGCAGCCGGTCACACGCGGCGAGGGATTTGCTCCGGGCGGCGTGCGGGCGCCGGCGGAATGGCCGCCGCGCTCGCCCAGCCTGGGCGTGCCTCTGGCGGCGGCGGTGCCGATGGTACCGGCCGGGCAGGTGGCGCTGGCGCTCTCGGCGCGCTTCGGCAAGGACGCGCCGGTTATCAACGGCGGCCTCACCTGGCGCGTCTATGCCGCGAAGGCCGGTGCCGGCGGCGCGTTCCGCCTGGTCAAGGAAGACAAATCGCCAACGCCGACGCTGGTGCTGCCGACCGGCGCCTATATCGTGCATGTCGGCTTCGGGCTCGCCACCGCGGTCAAGCCGGTGACCTTGAACGGGCCGACCGTGCGCGAGCAGTTCGACCTGCCGGCCGGCGGCTTGCGCCTGGAGGGCAAAGTCGGCGACGTGCGCATTCCGACCGGGCAGGTTTCCTTCGACGTCTACAAGGGCAGCCAGTTCGAGCCCGGCGACCGCCGACCGATCGCCGAACACGTGATGACCGGCAGCGTGGTGGTGGTCCCGGAAGGCACCTACTACGTTGTGTCGGACTATGGCGATGCCAATTCGGTGGTGCGCTCCGACATTCGCGTGCAGGCCGGCAAGCTGACCGATGTCACCGTCACCCATCGCGCCGCGGCGATCACGCTCAAGCTGGTGAGCGAGAAGGGCGGCGAGGCGCTCGCCAGTACCGCCTGGTCGGTGCTCACGCCCGGCGGCGACGTGATCAAGGAATCGATCGGCGCCTTTCCGCGCGTGATCCTGGCCGAGGGCGAATATCGCGCCATCGCGCGCAACGAGGGCAAGGTCTACGAGCGCGAATTCAAGGTCGTCACCGGCGTGGACGGCGACGTCGAGGTGCTGGCACAGTGACGGCAGGCACGATTCGGCGGAAGCTACCATTGGAATGACTATGGTGATGCAGCCCATCGCGAACGAGGCGGCCGTGGATCTTTTCGCGCATCTCGATGCGAAATCGATCGCACTCCTGCTCGATGTGGACGGCACGCTGATCGATTTCGGGCCGTCGCCGCACGAAGTGCATGTCTCCGAGGACCTCAAGAAAACCCTGGTGCGGCTGTTGCGGCTGACCGACGGCGCGCTCGCTCTGGTGAGCGGGCGGCCGATCGCCGACCTCGACCGCATGTTCGCGCCGCTCAAGCTGGCGGCGATCGGCGGGCATGGCGCCGAGATGCGCGTGCGCGGCGCCGAAATCGTCAACGCGGCAGCGCCCTTGCCGCACGATCTGCGCCGGCATCTGGCCGATGCGGCAACGCCCGGCTCCGGCATCGTCGTCGAGGACAAGGGCTATTCGTTGGCGCTGCACTATCGTCAGGCGCCGCAGCACGAGGATCGTCTGCGCGCGCATATCGCGGCCGGCCGCGCGGCGTTTCCCGGTGAGGCAACCGAATTGCTGGCCGGCAAGGCGATCCTCGAATTGAAGCGGCCGAACGTCAACAAGGGCGACGGCGTGCGCGAATTGATGCGCCATCCGCCGTTCGCCGGCCGCATGCCGGTTTTCATCGGCGACGACGTCACCGATGAATCGGTTTTTGCGGCCTTGCCGGAATTGGGCGGCAAGGGCTTCTCGGTTCGGCGGGATTTCGCCGGGCTCTCCGGGATTTTCGACTCGCCGAGGGACGTGCGCCGCGCCTTGCTGCGGCTCGCCGCCGATGAACGGGCGCCCCGCTCATGAGCGCCGCCGATCTCGACCTGGCGGTTATCGGCAACGGCCGCACCGCCGCGCTGGTCGAGCCGTCCGGGCGCATCGTTTGGTGGTGCCTGCCGCGCTATGACGGCGATCCGGTGTTCTGCCGCCTGCTCGCCGGAAATGAGGAAAAAGGCTTCACCGACGTCGTGCTCGACGGCCAGGCCGAAATCCGCTCGGAATATTTGCGCAATACCGCCATCGTGGTGACCGATCTCATCGACGGCAATGGCGGGGCGGTGCGCATCACCGACTTCGCGCCGCGCTTCCACCACTACGGCCGCACCTTCCGTCCGCCGCAGCTCGTGCGCATCATCGAGCCAATCAGCGGCATGCCGCGCATCACCATCCGCCTGCGCACCACGCATCGCTACGGCGTGCCGGTGGCCACGCGCTCGTCCTCGAGCAACAGCATCCGCTACTGGCGCGACGACGTGCCGGTGCGGCTGACTACCGATGCGCCGCTTTCCTACGTGGAGAACGAGGCCTCCTTCGTGCTCACGCGGGCGGTGCACATGGTAATGGGCGTGGACGAGCCGTTTGAAGGCGCGCTCGAGAGCACCTGCCGCGAGTTCTGCGACCGCACCCGCGACTACTGGACGGAATGGGTGCGCCGGCTCGCCTTTTCGATCGACTGGCAGGACGAGATCATCCGCGCCGGCATCACGCTCAAGCTGTGCAATTTCGAGGAGACCGGCGCGATCGTGGCGGCGCTCACCACCTCGATCCCGGAAGGACCTGGATCGGGACGCAACTGGGACTATCGTTACTGCTGGATGCGCGACGCGTTTTTCGTCGTGCGCGCGCTCAACCGCATCGGCGCCACCCGCACGATGGAAGAATTCATCTCCTATATCCTGAGCGTGGCGGCCGGCCGCGCCGACCAGCTCAAGCCGCTTTACGGCGTGGTGCACACCTCCGAGCTGGGGGAGCGCAGCGCGGAAGCACTTGCCGGCTTTAACGGCGAAGGCCCGGTGCGCATCGGCAATGCCGCGGTCGACCAGGACCAGCACGACGTCTATGGCAGCATCATCATGGCGGCGACGCCGATGTTCTTCGACCGTCGGCTGCCGAAACCGGGCGATGCCGGACTGTTCAAGGTGATCGAACCGCTCGGCGCGCAGGCCGCCCAGCTCGCGCTCAAGCCGGATGCCGGCATCTGGGAATACCGCGGGCGCAAGCGCGTGCACACCTATTCGGCGGCGATGTGCTGGGCCGGTTGCCAGCGCTTACAGGCGATCGCGGCCCATCTCGGCCTGGCGGAGCGCTCGATCCATTGGGGTGGTATCGCCAAGAAAATCGGCGATGAAGTGCTGCAACATGCCTGGAATCCCAAACGCAAGGCGTTTGCGGCGGCGTTCGGCAGTGACGACCTCGACGCCAGCTGCCTGCTGCTGGCCGAGCTCGGGCTGATTGCGCCCGACGATCCGCGTTTTGTTGCCACTGTGGAGGCGATCAACCATGAACTTCGGCGCGGCTTCAACGTTATGCGGTATGTCGCCGCAGACGATTTTGGTCCGCCGGAGACGGCTTTTTTGATTTGCCGGTTCTGGCTGATCGATGCAATGTGGGAGATCGGGCGGCGCGAAGAGGCCCGCGATATGTTCGTCGACGCGCTTAAATTGCGCAACCGGTATGGGCTGCTATCGGAAGACGTCCACCCGGTGACCGGAAAACTATGGGGGAATTTTCCACAGACCTATTCTATGTCAGGATTGATTTTGACCGCGATTAAATTGTCGCGGAGCTGGGGAGACCGGTATTGGCGCGGCTCGTCGTAGTTTCAAACAGAGTGGGCGTTCCCGATCGTAGCGCGCGTGCCGGCGGGCTCGAAGTTGCGATCCGCCCGACGCTACGGCAGCGGGGCGGGGTTTGGTTTGGCTGGAGCGGGCGCGTGGCGGACGGCGATCCAGGCCCGGCCAAGATTGTCGAACACGACAACGTCACCTACGCCACCGTCGATCTGCGCAAAGACGACTACGAGGAATTCTACAACGGCTTTGCCAACCGCGTGCTTTGGCCGATCCTGCATTACCGGCTCGACCTCGCCGAATTTACGCGCCGCGATCTCGGCGGCTATTTCCGCGTCAACGAATTCTTCGCCCACCGCCTGGAGAAGCTGCTCAAGCCCGACGACGTGATTTGGGTGCACGACTATCATCTGCTGCCGCTGGCGCGCGCGCTGCGCGAGCGCGGCCACAAGAACAAGATCGGCTTTTTCATCCACGTGCCGTGCCCGCCGCCGGAAATCCTGACCGCGCTGCCCAATCACGAGCAGCTCATTCCGGCGCTCGGCCAATACGACTTGGTCGGATTTCAAACCGAGATCGACGCGGTCAATTTCTCGCGTTATCTGGACAACGAGACCAACCTAACGCCGGTCAGCGAGGACAGCTTCGCGGTCGGCGACCGCGTCGTGCGGGTCGGCGTGTTTCCGGTCGGCATCGAGACCGAAGCCTTCGCGCGGCTGGCGCGGCGCGCCATCGAATCGGAATTCGTGCGCGAAGTGCTCGACAGCCTGTCCGGGCGCGCCATGATCATCGGCGTCGACCGGCTCGATTATTCCAAAGGCATCCCCGAGCGCATGAGCGCGTTCGAGCGATTCCTCGCCAATTTCCCCGACTGGCGCGGCAAGGTCACCTATCTGCAGATTACCCCGCGCAGCCGCATCGGCATCCAGGAATATGCCGATATTGCGCGTGCGGTCGGCGAGGCGGTCGGCCGTATCAACGGCACCTATGGCGAGGCGTCGTGGACGCCGCTGCGCTATATCAACAAGGCGCACAGCCGCACCGCGCTCGCCGGGCTTTATCGCGCCGCGCGCGCGGCGCTGGTGACGCCGTTGCGCGACGGCATGAACCTGGTGGCCAAGGAGTTCGTCGCCGCGCAGGATTCGGACGACCCCGGCGTGCTGATCCTGTCGCGCTTTGCCGGCGCCGCGCGCGAATGTACCGCCGCGCTCTTGGTCAATCCTTACGACCCGGAAGGCGTCGCCATCGCCATCAACCGCGCGCTGGGGATGCCGCTGGAGGAGCGCACCCAGCGCCATGCCGCCAATTTCAAGGTGCTGGTGGCAAACGATCTCGTCCATTGGGCGGAGCGTTTTCTGACCATGCTCGAACGGCCGCCCAATGCCGGCGGCCAGCGGCCGCAATTCCGCGCCGCGGCCGGGCACTGAGTTTTCGCTATTGATCTAGGTCACATCGCCGCTACCTTGCAGCGCTATGCTGGATTCCAATCAACGAGGCTGTCGTCCATGAGCCGAATTAATTCCGCGCTGCTTTGTCTGGTTGCCGTCATGGCGCTGCCGCAGGCGGCGGCCGCGGTCGATATCGGCAATGGCGAAAAACTGGCCAAACGCTGGTGCGCGGCCTGCCATGTGGTGGCGTCCGATCAAGTGCACGGCAATACCCAAGTCGCGCCGTTCTCGGCCATCGCCAAGACGCCGAGCTTGGATGCCGGCAAGATCGCATTCTACCTGCTGCTGCCGCACCCGAAAATGCCGGACATAGATCTCTCGCGCAATGAAGCCGCCGACCTTGCGGCCTACATCGCGACGCAAGGGCGTTAGCCCGACGGCGTGCCGCGCGCGACAAGGAGAGGGATCGACCGACATGTTTCGCTTTCTTAAATCGACCGCCGCGCAATATATGGCGCCGTCCGTCAAAAGCGTGACGCGCCAATGCAGCATGGCCGAGCTCGAAACATTGTTCGCGCAACATGATTTCGACGCGTTCCCGGTGCTGGAAGGCGGCAAGCTGTTGGGGATCGTCACCAAATTCGATTTCCTGCGCGCCTTCGCCTTCACCACCGGCCAGCTGGTTCCGAGCTATGACGTGTTGATGAAACGCACGGTCGGCGAGGTGATGACTGAGGGCGTCGTGCATGTCGAGCCGGCAACGCCGTTGACCCGCGTGCTGCAACTGATGGTGAGCCTTAAAATCCGCAGTTTTCCGGTGCGCGGTTCCGACGGCCAATTGCTCGGCATGATCTCGCGCGGCGACGTGATGCGTGCGCTCAAGCAGGCAACGCAAGCCGCCAGCTAGCGCAAGCGCAGCTCCCGATCTCAGTCCGGCGTTTGCGGCAGCGGCCGCGGCCCGTATTTTTCCAGCGCCGACAAGGCGTCCTGCAGCCGGCCGCGAATGTGCTCGGCCGAGCCGGCGGTGACCATGCTGGGGTCGAGATAAAAATCGAGCCCGGTCATGTGCTCGCTGAAGATTTCGATATTGTTGCCGTCGGCATCGAGCATGCCCTGGACCGCGTAGGGAATAATCTCCCGACTGATTCCCTTCATGGTGATCGGCTGCAATGCGTGCGCAACCAAAATGTCGCGCACCAGCGCGTAGGTTTCGTAGCTCGCCACGATGCGCCCGGGTTCGGCGATCGATTGCAGGCGCGCCGCCAGGTTCGCCTCTGCGCCGATGATGGTGTATTCCATCCGATCGGCGCTGCCGAAATTCCCGACATTGCAAAATCCGGTATTGATGCCCATGCGGACGCGGAACGGCCGTTCGACGCCTTCCTTGCGCCATTTTACATTGAGCTCGGCGAGGCGATGCTGCATTTCGGCGGCCATGCGCAGGCAGGCCTTGGCGTCTTCCGCTTCGCCTTTCGAGTCCGGGTCGCCGAAAAAGATCAGGATGGCGTCGCCGACGAATTTGTCGAGCGTGCCGCCGTGCTTGAGCGCGATGTTGGACATCTCGGTGAAATACTCGTTGAGCAGCGAGGTGACCTGCTCCGGCTGCAGCCGTTCGGTGGTGGCGGTGAAATCCTTGATGTCGGAAAAGAAGATCGTGAGCTTCTTGCGCTCGGTGTGGATGGCGACGTCCTTCTGACCGCTGAAGATGCTCTTGTAGACCTGCGGCGAGATGTAGCGCGAAATCTTCATCGACAGGCTGGCGAGAAAGTCGTTGGCGGTCTCCAGCTCGCGATTCATGCCGCGAATTGTCGCCGCCTGGCGCTGCTGCATGCCGATGAAGGCAAATCCGGAGCCCGCCATGAACACGAAATAGGCGAGCAGATATTTGAACGAAAATATGTTGGTGGCGATCGCCTGGCTGATGGTGATCTCCTGAATGCCGCGCACGTCGCCGACCTTCCAGTCGCGTTTCGGGCTTTCGGCATGCGCATTGTGGCAGGTCACGCAAGCCGCGCCCATGACCACCGGCGCAACGAGGCGAACGTGATCGGTCAATACCGACGCCGATACGGAGGTCAATTGCTGCTCCGGATGGCTGCGCAGTTGGGCGAGCGCTTTCTTCTCAAATTCATCGAGGCGGTGCGGCGCCCGATTCTTGAACGGATAGTCCGACACAAACCGGTAGGCGATGTTGTGCTGCTGCTCGCTGATCACCCGTCCCAGTTCGAGCGAGAGGGTGGCGGGGATCGGAATGGCGCCGGGGACGGTCTCGTATTTGCTCGACACCTGGGTCAGTCCGTGTGCGGCGAGCACCCGGCCGACGACGTTGGTGGCGTAATAGGCACGCACGCTCGAGACCACGGAATTGAGATCGCGCGCTTGTCGGAGCAACGAGGTTTCCGTCAAATTGCGCAAATCCAGCCAGACCGCGAGCGGCAGGCCGGCGATCAGGGCAAGGACCAACAAGATCAAGATCAGGCTGCGCGAGCCCGTCGGAGCAGAGCGAGCGTTTTGCATCGGCTGTCCTTTTGCGAGATGGCCAAAACGCGGCCGATTTCCAGTCGCGGTGAACAAGCGGCGGGGGAGACTATTACATTCGCATCGGCCGTTCGAGGCCGTCGATCGCAAGTTCCGCGTTGCTTAATGCGCGTTAAGGACGATCGTTCCGCGGGTGGCGACTTAAGCCGCCGGGTCCGGCGGCTTTCCGACTGGCGTCGAGCGGGGGGGCAGGGATGTCAGGCCGCGCGCACGGTCTTGATGAATTTCTCGACCTCGAGGTCGAGCTTGCGGCTCTCGCCCGACAGGAACTGCGCGGCCTGCAGGACCTTCACCGATGCCGCACCGGTTTCGTCGGCATCGTGGTTCACGTCGGTGATGTTGGTCGCGACTTGCGCCGCGCCCTTGGCCGCCTGCGCGATATTGTGAGCGATCTCCTGGGTTGCGGCGCCCTGCGCGCCGACCGCGGCGGTGATGCTCGCGGCAATCTCGGAGATGCGGCCGATGGTGCCGCTGATCTCCTTGATCGCGGCGACCAATTCGCCCGTCATGTTCTGCATTTCGGCGATCTGCGCCTTGATCGTTTCGGTCGCCTTGGCGGTCTGCGTCGCCAGCGTCTTCACCTCGGTGGCAACGACGGCGAAGCCGCGGCCCGCTTCCCCGGCGCGCGCCGCCTCGATGGTGGCGTTGAGCGCCAGCAGATTGGTTTGCCCGGCAATCGTGGTGATGAGCGTGACGACGTCGCCGATGCGGCTCGCCGAGCGCGACAGCTCGGCAATGCGGGCGTCGGTCTGTTCCGCCTGTTGCACTGCCTCGACGGCGATCTTGGTCGATTGCTGCACCTGGCGGCCGATTTCTTCGATCGAGGCGCCTACCTCGCCGGTCGCCGAGGCCACCGATTGGACGTTGGAGGAGGCTTGCGCGGAAGCGATGGCAACCGCGGCGGAGAGCTGCTGCGTCGCTTCCGCGTTCTTGGTCAAGGTTGCGGCGGTCGCTTCCAGATCGCCCGCGGCCGATGCGACCGCCCCGACGATATTGCCGACCGCCTGCTCGAAGCGGTCGGCGAGATCGCGCACCATGGCCTCACGCTCGGCTACGGCTTGCGCGGCCGTTTGTTTTTGCTCGTCTTCGAGTTTCTCGAGGCGGACGAGATTGTCGCGGAATGTGCGTGCGGCGCGTGCCGCGTCGCCCACTTCGTCGCCGCGCTCGGTATAAGGAATGTCGAATTTGCGCGTACCGTTCGCCAACTGCAGCAAGACGCCGGCAATGGTCCTGATCGGCCGGCCGATTGAAAGCACGCAGAAAATCGCCGCACCGGCCAGGATGACGATGATAAAAAATCCGGCGCCCAGGCTGATATGCGCCGCCTCGCGTATGCGCGCGGCCGTTATGCTCATGCGTTGCGAGGCCTGCTCCTTGGCAACCGACGTCGCCTGCGTGAGCAGCGCGTCGATTTCCTTGCCGATCTTGCCGATCTGCGCCAGCGGCTTAGCGATATCGGTATAGTCCCGCTTGAGTACGGTCATCTCGGCGGCGTCGACGGCGTAGGCCTTGGCCAATTTGACGAGCTGTTCGAAGCGCGTGCAATTTTCCGTCTCGCCGCACATTTGCACCGCGGCTTGCAAATGACTGACGGCATTGCCCATGCTTTCACGCAATGCGGCAAGCGCCTCATCGGCTTCCCGCTCGGAAATCGCCAAGCGTATTTCGCGCGTGCCGATCTGCATCCGTTGCAAGGCGACGGCGGCGCGCAGCATGTCGGTGGTGACGAATTGTTCGTCGCGCTCGAGTTCGGCCTGTTGCGCCAACGACGCATTGCTGGCGTATTGGTTGACGATCATGCCGGCCACCATCACGACGCCGATACCGACCGTGATGGCGAGCTTGGTGCCGACGCGGATGTTCAGCCGGGGAATCGCGGCCGCGAAAGCTAGCTTGCGCATCGAAAAGCCCCTTGCCCCGCGTGTCGTCTGTGGCACCAGCGAGGCGTCGGCCGCTCGCCAACGAAAAAGCATGACTGGCCGAGGGTCTTACGGTCGGCGGCAAAGATAATAAGGTGGGCCGAGTTTGCATTTGGTTAACCGAGTTTGCCGACGCCGGATGGTCCCGCTGCCGGCCGGATTTCGGTTGGAATTCCAATTATTCCTGCAAATAAGGCAACGATTTACGCCGCCGTGCGTGTCCGCTGCACGTCCGGCGGCACCGCTTCGGCGGCGAGTGCGGCGAGCGCGGCATCAAGCGGCATCACCTGTTGGCCATCGCTGCCGAGGCGGCGGATCGAGACGGTGCGCTCGGCCGCTTCCTTCTTGCCGATCACCAGCAGAGCCGGGACCTTGGCGAGCGAGTGCTCGCGCACCTTGTAATTGATCTTCTCGTTGCGCAGGTCGCCTTCGACACGCAGGCCGAGTGCGCGTGCCGCAGCGATCGCTTCGCGCGCATAGTCGTCGGCGTCCGAGGTGATGGTGGCAACGATCGCCTGCAGCGGCGACAGCCAGAGCGGCAGATGGCCGGCAAAGTGCTCGATCAACACGCCGATGAAGCGCTCCATGGAGCCGAACATGGCGCGATGCAGCATCACCGGCGTCACCTTGTTGGAGTGCTCGTCGATATAGAACGCGCCCAGGCGCCCGGGCAGATTGAGATCGACCTGCACGGTGCCGCATTGCCATTCGCGCCCGATGGCGTCGCGCAGCACGTATTCGAGCTTGGGCCCATAGAAGGCGCCTTCGCCCTTGTTGAGCGTCCACGGCCGCCCCGAAGCCTTAAGCGCCGCCATCAGCGCGGCCTCCGCCTTATCCCAGACCGCGTCGTCGCCGATGCGCTTATCGGGGCGGTCGGAGAACTTGATGCGCACGTCGGAGAAACCGAAATCCTCGTAGATCGACAGGATCTGGTTGTTGACCTTGAGCGTCTCCTCGGCGATCTGGCTTTCCATGATGAAGATGTGGGCGTCATCTTGCGTAAAGGCGCGCACGCGCATCAGTCCGTGCAGCGCGCCCGACGGCTCGAAGCGGTGCACCTTGCCGAACTCGGCGATCTTGAGCGGCAGGTCGCGATACGACTTCAAGCCATTCTTGAAGATCTGCACATGGCCCGGGCAGTTCATCGGCTTGATGGCGTAGACGCGCTCGTCCTCCTCGCGCTTGGCGGTCAGGAACATCATGTCGTTGTAGGTCGGGATATGGCCGGTGGTGACCCACATTTCGCGGTCCATCAGTTGCGGCGAGTTCACCTCGACGAAGCCCGATTGCTGCTGCTGGCGGCGGATGTAGTTCTCCAGCGCCTGGAACAGCGTCCAGCCCTTGGCGTGCCAGAACACCGAGCCGGGCGCTTCCTCCTGGAAGTGGAACAGGTCCATCTCGCGCCCCAGGCGGCGGTGGTCGCGCTTCTCGGCTTCCTCGATCTGCTTGAGATAAGCGTCGAGCTCTTCCTGCTTGGCAAACGCCGTGCCGTAGATGCGGGTCAGCATCGGGTTGTTCGAGTCGCCGCGCCAATAGGCGCCGGCCACCTTCATCAGCTTGAAGGCGTTGCCGACCTTAGCCGTAGAGGTCATATGCGGGCCGCGGCACAGATCGAACCAGTCGCCCTGCTTGTAGATCTTGATGGTCTGGTCGGCCGGAATGGCGTCGACCAGCTCGACCTTGAAATTCTCGCCCTTGTCGGCGAACACTTTCTTGGTCTGCTCGCGCGACCATTCCTCCTTGGTGAAGGGCTTATCGCGCGCGATTATCTCCTTCATCTTTTTTTCGATGACCGGCAAATCTTCCAGCGTGAACGGCTGGTTGCGCGCGAAGTCGTAATAGAAGCCGTTCTCGATCACCGGACCGATGGTGACCTGCGTGCCGGGCCATAGCGACTGCACAGCTTCCGCCATGATGTGGGCGGCGTCGTGCCGGATCAGTTCGAGCGCGCGCGGGTCCTCGCGCGCAACGAACTCGATCTTGGCATCGCGCTCGATCGGGTCGGCGAGATCGGCGAGCGTGCCGTCGAGCGCCATTGCGACGGTACGTTTGGCGAGCGAAGGGGAGATGCCCTTGGCCACGTCCAGTCCTGTTGTGCCGGTGGGGTATTCGCGGCGGGCGCCGTCGGGAAAAGTCAGCGCGACATTCTGCGCCATGGTCGTGTCTCCTGTGGCTCACTCCTGCGAACGGGCGCAGGTAAGCGTGATGTGCAGAGGGATATAACAGCCGACTGCGGCCTTGCAACTGCTTTTAGGCGGCCTTTGTCAGCCCGCTGCCGGCGCGATAGGCGGCCGCCAGCACCAGCACGCCGAGCGCGATAATCAGTCCGCTCATATTGCCGAGGAATTGGCTGGCGGCTTCGATATTGCTGCCGATCCCGTAGCCGATGCCGAGGTAGGCCGAAGTCCAGATCAGCCGTCCCATCAGCGCGAAGGCGAGGAAATGCGCAAGAGGATAGCGCCCGATGCCGGCGAAGATGCTGACCACCGAACTCAACGATGACGTCAGCGTGCGCGACACGATCACCGTGATGCCGCCCCACTTTTGCAGCAGCGCCTGGATGTTGTCGCGGCGCTGCGCACTGTAGCCGAGCCAGCGGCCATGGCGGGCGAGGAAACTGTCGCTGACGGCGCGGCCGATGCCGTAGGCGATCAGGTCGCCGGCGAACGAGGCGGTGACGGCGATAAGCCCCGCCCATTCCCAGCGCAGGCTTCCGAGCGCCGCGAGCGAGCCGGCGAGCACCGCCGCGACGCCAATCGGCAGCGGCAAGCCGATCGCCCCGAGCAGCAGCGTCAGCGCCAGCGCCGGATAGCCGTAGATCAGCAGCGCCGACAGGATGCGATCGCTCAGGCCGCCGGAGCCTTGGTTGCTTTCGGGCAGCGGCGTCGATTGGCTTAGCGCACGTTGCACCTGGCGCACGAAATCGAAACGCGCCACGCTGCGGCTGTCGGCAATATCTTTCAGGCTTTCGTTGCCGCTGGTGTCCGCGGTGAGGCCAAGGCGCGGCATCAATTCGCTCAGCGGCACGCGATAGGCCGCCGCCACATGGTCGAGCGTCATCCAGGCGCGCAGGCTGCTCACCTGCGGCCGGCCGGCTTCGTAGGCCGAACGCAAAAGCAGGTACGAGTTGTAGCTGCGAAAAGCGAAAAATATCGACGCCAGCGCGCTCAGCACCATCACCATCATGAGAATTCGGCCGCGGCGCCCACTCATTGCGGCGCTGCCTCGTTCGTGCCCCGCCAGCGGCCATAGCGCCACGGTGTCCACCAGTGCGCGGCCGTCGGCAAATTCGCCGGCACAAAGTCGAGCCCGTGCGTGCCCCACGGATGGCAGCGCAGAATGCGCGCCAGCGCCATCCACGCACCCGCCCACAGGCCAAAGCGGCTAATGGCCTCATCGGCATAGTCGGAGCAGCTCGGCAGATGGCGGCAGCGCGGGCCGATCAGCGGCGACAGCGTATAACGATAGAGCGCCACCAGGCCGCGCCCGGCGAGCCGCGGCAGGCGTGCAATGCCGCCCGGGGCCGCTTGGTTTTCGCGCTTGAGCGCCATTAAAGTTCCAGTGGAAATTTCAATTCAAGCGATACTGGATGTTTAGACGAGTTCCATCGCGAAGTTCCAAGCAACATCGAAAAGGGCGGTCAATAGCGACTATTTTACACTAGACCCAACTCCGGCAGCTCATTAAAAATGGTGCGGTCGGGGGTTCTAAAACCGCCAAAGCCCAGCACGAACGCGGGGAGTAACCGCGCCAGAACAAGGGCTCGGCGGCTTGAAGGGGGAAGGATGACTCGCTCCCTTGTCGTTGCCATTGCGCTCGCGTTGACGGCGCCGGCTTGGCTGTTGCCCGCCGCGGCGCAGACCGCCGACCGCACGCTGCCGATGCGTTTCGAATTGCGCACGCAGGGCCCCGCGCAAAGCTGCGGCAGCAAATGTAAAATCTGGATTGCGGCGAGCGGCGCCATCACCGCCGACAGCGCGCGCGACTTCGACCTGTTCGCGCAAGACCGCGATCTCACCGGCGCCACCGTCGCGCTCGATTCCGACGGCGGTTCGGTGCGCGGCGCCATCGCGCTCGGCCGCGACATCCGTCGGCGTGGCCTCGACACCACGGTCGGCCGAATTGTCGATCTCGACGGCCCGGATCAAGGCACGCCGCGCAGAGAGTTCTCCGGCGCCGCCGATTGCGAATCCATGTGCGGTTTCGTGCTGCTCGGCGGCGTGCGCCGCGCGGTGCCGGCGGAGGCGCGCGTGATGGTGCATCAGATCTGGCTCGGCGATCGCCGCGACGATCCGACCGCTGCCAATTATTCGGCCGAGGATCTGGTGCTGGTGCAGCGCGATATCGGACGGCTGGCGCAATATACTATCGACATGGGCGGCTCGATCGAGCTGCTCGATCTGGCGCTGCGCATCCCGCCTTGGGAGCCGATGCACGCCTTGACGGCGGCGGAAACGCGCCGCACGCATCTGGCGACCGAAGAGCCTGCTTCGCCTGCTGTGGCGGCGACCGTTGCGGCCTCGCCGGCCGCGGCCGTGCGGCGGCCGATCCCGCGCATCACCGACGGCGCGCGCGCGACCGAAATCAGCGAGCGGCGCTGGGCGGTGATCGATCATGCCGGGGTGGCCTCGCTGGCGCGGCGGCAGCCGCTCACCGTCGAAGGCGAGGACATTGGCAGCTTCGATCTCATGCTGGCCTGCGGCGCCGATGCCGACAGCTACGACGTGAGCTACCTCGAGCACCGCCATCGCGGCGGCCGCGTCCGGCTGCCGGCCGCGCTGGGCGCGGTCAGCATCACGGTCGGCGCCCATTCGGCCGCGCTCAAAGTGGTGACGTCGCAGCGCAGCGCCGATCCCGACGAACTCGTCACTTATGCCGCCGGTCCGGTGCCGGCCGCGCTGGTCGGCGCCTTCGCCGGCGTCGGCAGCCACTCGATGCTGATCGAGACCGAGAGCGCGGGTCTCGCCACCGGCATCCGCCTCGGCAATACCGGCGCGCAGCAGAACCTGCCGCGGCTGGCCGCGACCTGTGTGAAGGCGATCGGCGACCGCGCCGATTTGGCGGCGAAGAAGACCGGCGGCATGGCGGTGGCGAAATAAACTATTCTGCCGCTTGCTTTTAGTTTTTCTTGGCCTCGATCTGATCGAGCGCCGAGACCACCGCATCGAAAGTGAGCATGGTGGAGGCGTGGCGCGCCTTGTAGTCACGCACCGGCTCGAGCACCGCGATGTCGGCCCATTTGCCGGCAGGTGGTGGGCCGTTTTCCTTCAGCATCTTGCGCACGGTCTCGCGCAGCGCGCGCAGTTCGGCCGGGTTTGAGCCGACCACATGGCGGGCCATGATCGAGGACGAAGCCTGCCCGAGCGCGCAAGCCTTCACGTCATGGGCGAAATCGCCGATCACCGGCCCGTCCATTTTGAGGTCGACGGTGACCGTGGAACCGCACAGCTTGGAATGGGCGGTGGCGCTGGCGTCGGGCGCAGGTAAGCGGCCGAGGCGGGGGATATTGCCCGCCAGGTCGAGGATTTTAGCGTTGTAAACCTCGTTCAGCATTGAAGTTTTGCCAGATTGCCCGCAGCGGCGGATTGCCTCGGCGGCGCAAACGAATATATAGGGGCTGACCCGATGGCGCGAGAAGGGGTTCTCGGTGCCGGGCCATGGCTTTACCAGCCATGCCGAATGGGAATGCGGCGTCCAGGCGCCCCGCTATTGGACTAGAAACGGTCCGACGGGCTACAGACGCGGCCACCCCGGTGACACTCCCGGTGCAGCCCTTAGGGGTGAGTGCCGGTCGAACGGAGAGACCGTTATGGACGCCAAAAATACCATCATAAAGCCGTGGCCCAAGCAGGGCTTGTCGGAACACGTGCGGGCGGCACCTACGCCGGTCGAGCCGCGGCCCTCGCGCGAGCAGGCGGAAGCCGCCGTGCGCACGCTGATCGCCTATGCCGGCGACAATCCCGACCGCGAAGGGCTGGTCGAGACGCCACGGCGCGTAATCGGCGCCTTTGAAGAACTTTACCAGGGCTATCGCGAATGCCCGACCGAAGTGCTCGACCGCACCTTCAGCGAGACCGGCGGCTATGACGACTTCGTGCTGGTCAAGGACATCAGCTTCAATTCGCATTGCGAGCACCACATGATGCCATTCTTCGGCAAGGCGCACGTCGCCTATATGCCGGTGGAGCGGGTGGTGGGACTATCCAAGCTGGCGCGCCTGGTCGACGTCTATGCGCGCCGTCTGCAGACGCAGGAGCATCTCAACTCGCAGGTGGCGACCGCGATCGACGAGATCCTCAAACCCCGCGGTGTTGCGGTGATGATCGAGGCCGAGCATATGTGCATGTCGCTGCGCGGCGTGGAAAAGCCCGGCGCGCTGACGGTGACGACGCATTTCACCGGCGCATTCCGCGAAGATGCCAACGAGCAAGTCCGTTTCATGACCATGCTGCGCGGCGGTCAGCGGTAACAATCTTAGCCGACAAGCGTCACAATCATCTTGTGGTCATTGCCGGGCTTGACCCGGCAATCCATGATGCCTGGCGCGGTTGTACGGAATTGATTGTAGCGCATGCGCGCGTAGCAATTCATTATGGATGCCCGGGTCAAGTCCGGGCATGACGCCGAAAGTATGGTGACAGCCATGGCGGGAAAATCTGACATTGAGGAAGGCCTGACCTTCGCGCCGCAATTCGGCGCCGACGGGTTGGTGACTGCCGTCGTCACCGATGCCAAGTCGGGCGACGTGTTGATGGTCGCGCACATGAACGCCGAAGCATTGGCGAAAACCGTCGCCAGCGGCGAGGCCTGGTACTATAGCCGCTCGCGCCAGGCGCTTTGGCGCAAAGGCGAAAGTTCCGGCCACGTCCAGCGCGTGATCGAATTGCGCGTCGATTGCGATCAAGATGCGCTCTGGCTCAAGGTTGAGCAGGAAGGTGCCGGCACTTGCCACACCGGCCGGCGCTCATGTTTCTATCGCGCGGTTCCGCTCGGCAAGGCGGGTGCCGTGACGCTCGAATTCCGCGATGCGGAGAAGATGTTCGATCCGCACGCGGTGTACGACAGGGCGGCCGGCAAGCCGCGCCGTTGATAACATCGGCTATCCATTAAGTGCCGCTTGCGCATCTGGCGAGGCCGACGCTCACAATGTGAGCGACGGCTCGACGCTTTGGCGGGCTGCAACCGGTTCGTCGTCGAGCCGTTCGATCCGTTGTTCGATCTTTTGGCTGACGTCGCGTGAGAACGGGCCCAAGTGCAGGTAAAACGCCATCAACAGGATGATGTAGCGGGTCGACTTCGGATTTTTCGCGGCGCATTCGGCAATGACCTGCCAGAATGCTTCGCGATTATCGGGCACCATCGCGATCAGCTGACGTAGTATTTCGGTATTTTTGAACCGGTCTTTCGCAGGCGACCCATCGCTGCCCTTGGGCCGTTGCGAATTGTCGAGCAGCGTGGCCAAGCGCCGCAGCCGTCCGAGATAGGCGGTTGGCTCGTAAACCGCATCGAGCACACGTTTATAATCGAGCAGAACATCTCGTTTTGGCCGCAGCGTGTCGAAGTTGAGTCCATAGGTGCATTGATCCGCGCCGCCCGAGTTGTTACCGGCCTCGTCAAAAGTGTGAAGGCGGCCTTCCTTCGCCAGCCGGCGGGTGAGCTGGGTATTGGGCAGCGCATACAACAGTCCGACCATGCATACGGGAATCGCCGCCTCTTCGATCAGCTCGATCATGGCGTCGGCCATCGAGGCCCGCTCGGTGTCAAAGCCCACAATGAAGCCGGCCGTGACGTAGAGACCGGACGCATAAAGTTTATGAATACTCTCCGCCAGGTTGCGGCGCGTATTCTGCTTCTTGCGCATCTTCACCAGCGTTTCCGGATCGGGGCTCTCGATTCCGACAAAGACCCCGACGAAGTTCGCCTGATTCATCATCGTCAGCAGCTTGGCGTCGTCGGCCAGATTGATCGAAGCTTCGGTCGTGAATTCGAAGGGATAGCCGTGCTGCTCCAGCCAGGTGATCAGCTCCGGCAAGAACAATTTGACTGCCTTCTTGTTGCCGATGAGATTGTCATCAACGAAGTCCACGTGTCCGCGGTAGCCGAGGCGATAGAGTTCCTCCAGCTCCGCCAGCATCTGGGCGTTGGTCTTGGTGCGCGGCGAGCGCCCATAGAGCTCGATGATGTCGCAGAATTCGCAAGTGAATGGGCATCCGCGCGAGAACTGGACGCCGATGTAGAGATAGTTCTCGAATTTTAAGAGATCGAAGCGCGGAATCGGGCTCTTGGTCACGTCGGCCGTAAACTTTTCGGCCTCGAATGTTCCTTGCCGGTCGCCAGCCTCCCAGGCTGCAATAAAAGATTCCAGAATGCCTTCGGCTTCGCCGAGAATTCTGAAATTAGCTTTTCTGTAAAGCTCAGGCGTGGACGTGACGGATGGCCCGCCAATGGCAACCGGCTTGCCGCGGGCACGGCAGAGATCGATGACGGTGATGAGATCGGCATGTTGCGGCAACATGCCTCCCGTCATCACAAGATCCGCCCAATCGAGATCGGCGTCGGCGAGGTCTTCGGTGTTGCGATCGACCAGGCGAACGGACCAGGTGCTTGGCAACAGCGCTGCAAGCGTGATCAAGCCGAGTGGCGGAGTGGGATAGCGGACGCCGAACAGGTTGCAGGCGGCCGCAAAGTTCCAAAAGGTCCAGCCGCCAAAGCGCGGATAAACGAGAAGAATATTGCACGGCCGTGCCGTCATCGAATATTCGCTTTCTCTTGACCCGCTCGATTGCACCGTAGGCGGCGGCCGACCGGAGGTCTAGGGGCGAGGTCGAATAATCGAGGTGTGCGTCAAGCTTGTCGCTCAGGTGCGTTTTTCGCCGCTGCGCGCCAACAGAGCCTGCGCCCTGACGAGATGCGGGCGGTCATACATCTTGCCGTCGATGCCGACCGTGCCGCCGCCAGGTTTGGCGGCGAAGGCGGCGACCACGGCTTTCGCCTTGGCGATCTGCGCCGCGCTCGGCGTGAACACCTCGTTGATCGGCGCCACCTGCGCCGGATGAATGGCGAGGCGCCCGCTGAAGCCGTCGCGGCGCGCGAGTTCGCTGTCGCGGCGGACCACCTCGGCATTGCGGAAATCCACGTGGATCGTCTCGATCGCCGGCACTTTGGCGGCGGCCGCGCCGAACAGACACATGGCGCGCGCAATGCGATAGGGCTCGGTGAGCGTGCCGTCGGCTTCGCGGTTGGCTTCGGCGCCGAGCTCGGCCGACAAATCCTCCGGCCCCCAGGTCATGCCGATCAGGCGCGGGCTGCAGTCTCGATAGCTGCCGGCGGTAAATAGGCCGGCGGCCGACTCCACCGTCTGCGCCAAAATTTTGATCGAGCCCTCCGGCAAGCCGGCGATCGCCTCACGCGCGGTCAGCTTGGCGTCGAGATGAGTGACCGTGGCGCCGCCTTCGGCTTTCGGGAATAGCACGGCGTCCGGCGCGCCCGGCACAATGGCGTCGAGATCGGCGTCGGTCATGCCGGTTTCGAGGCCGTTGATGCGCACCAGCAGGCGCGGACGGTTTTTGCTCGCGGCATGCGCTTTGAGAAAATCCAGGGCCGCGGCACGCGCCTCGCGCTTGCGCTCGGGCGCGATCGAAATCTTCCAGATCGAGGATCACGGCGTCGGCGCCGCTCGCCATTGCTTTGGCGAGCTTAGCGCCGCCGTCGGCGGGGACGAAGAGGAGAGAGCGCATCGAGTTTGCCGTTACGCAGCGTTTAAGACTGCCTTTTTGACAGCCTCGGGTAATGCGATCGCGCGAAACAAGTTCTGTGGATAGAGATAGTCCTCGCCCAATTCATCGACAATGCGGACAAGCCCATGCTCGTCCGCCTCGGCATCGCGCAGGACGACGTATATCTTGCGCTTCTCCAGCGATGCCGAATAACCGTTGTTTTTGACACAAACGACCAGTTGTTTTGATGCCGTCTTCGCCATGGGCTTTCGCATTTTCATAAAAGGGACTTTATCTTGAACTCTCGGCGTCCGATTCCGCTTGCCTCGTACCAGTGTAGCTCAGCTTTGTGAATTGAGCCATCCGGTAGGCGGATCTGTGCGAAGCCCTTACGCTTGCGCCAGCGACCACGACCATATATGCGCCGCAAGCGTGCGACTTCCCGAATGCGAGCGCCGATGGCGAAGGTCTCGACGTTCGAAATTTCGCCAAGAATTTCGAACGGTCGCGGCACGACTTCGCGGCTACTTCGGCCGCAACACGATGAAGGCGCTGCGGTGGCATTCGGCCACCAGCGTGCCGTCCTGCTTGAATGCCTTGTGATGGAATTCGACGATTCCCGCGCCCGTCCGCGATTTCGACTCGCGCTTGCTGACAACCTGCGTGGTGCAATGGACAGTGTCGTTCTCGAACAACGGGTTGGGGAATTTCACGTCGCTCATGCCGAGATTGGCGATTGTGGTGCCGACCGTCATGTCGGAGACCTGGATGCCGATCATCAGGCCGAGCGTGAACAGCGAGTTCATCAGCGGCTGGCCCCATTCGGTTTCCTGCTCGCAGAAATGCCGGTCGATATGCAGCGGCTGCGGGTTGAGCGTCATGTTGGAGAACAACATGTTGTCCATCTGGGTGACCGTGCGGGTGTAGCGGTGCTCGTAGGTCTTGCCGACCTCAAAGTCCTCGAAATAGAGCCCGCCGCGCTTGTGCCGCTGAATTGTGTCGACCATCGTTTCCTCCGCATTGCGGGCAGGCCGCTCCGCCGCCGTTAATCGTTCATTTACCATAATTACCCAGGATCGACAGGGCTTGCGATTGTCGGTGTCCGGTTGGGCTATGGGTTCGGCCCGCGATCTTTTAGGCCCGTCTTTTTAAGGCCACACATGGCGATCAATTCCATCATAGCCGCCGCATCGGCGCGGGTTGCCGGCGCGATCCGCAATGCGGCGCAATCGACCGGCGCGAGTTTCGAATATCTGCTGACCACCGCGCGCATCGAATCCAACCTCAATCCGGCCGCGCAGGCAACGAGTTCCTCGGCCCGCGGGCTCTACCAGTTCATCGATCAGACCTGGCTCGGCACCTTGAAGCAAGCCGGGCCCGCCCACGGCTATGGCCAATATGCCGACGCCATTTCGCAGTCCGCGGACGGCCGCTACGAGGTCGCCGATCCGACCCAGCGCGCGGCGATCATGCGGCTGCGCAGCGACCCGGCGGTGAGCGCGACCATGGCGGGCGCCTTCACCCAGACCAACGCCGCCCAGCTCGCCGCCGCGATCGGCCGGCCGCCGACCGAAGGCGAACTCTACATCGCGCATTTCCTCGGCTCCGACGGGGCCGCAAAGTTGATCAACGTTGCGGCGAGCCACCCGCGCGCCAACGCCGCGCCGTTGTTTCCACAGGCGGCGGCGGCCAACCCGAGCATATTCCGCACCGGCTTGGGGCTGCCGCGCAGTGCCCGCGAGGTCTATTACAAATTGATCGGCCGCTTCGAGGATGCCCGCGCCGTCGCCTTTGCGCCGGCTTTGCGCGGCAGCACAACGGAGCCGGTTGTTTCTCCCGACACCGCGGGCGTCACCCAGGCTTTCGCGCAGGCCAATGACGTCGGCCCGCCGCCGCCGTCTGCGCCGGCCATACGGGCGGCGGCGGTCCCGCCGCCGGCAGTGAACCATTTCTTCCAGACCATGTTCACCGATCGCGGCAACCGGGCGGTGACGCAAACCGTGAGCAACCTGTGGACACCGGCCGACGCCAATGCGCCGGGTGCGGGCGAGCCGTCGCGGCTGCTCAACCTGTTCACCGACGCTCCGGCCGTGCCGCACAAGCGGGCGGGCGGCAAGACCTGAAATCTCCGAGCCGCTTACCGCAGCGTTAACGCGCCATCAATTTCTATGGTGAACGCTTTGTTAAGCCTCCTTCGCTAGGCTCACGGCTGCCGTCGATGTTCGCGATGGTGGTTAGTCGCGTCGGTCGTATCATGATTGTTCGTCAGTTTTTGCAGTGGATTCGTTACGCTCCGCCCGGCGAACGGGCCGAGGCCACATCCGCGCTCGCGCGCGCTTATCTTTATTCCGATCTGTCGCCCGACGATCTTGCCGCCGCCGAAGGCGCCATGATCATGTTGCTGGACGATCCTTCGCCGCTGGTGCGGCGCGCACTCGCCGATGTGTTTGCCACCTCGCAGAAAGCGCCGCTAGTTGTAGTGCACGCGCTCGCCAACGATCAGCCGGAAATCGCGATGTCGATCCTGGCGCTGTCGCCGCTATTGGCGGAAGCCGACCTGATCGACCTGGCGGCCACGGCGCAGCCGGCGGCGCAGACCGCCATCGCCAGCCGCGCCATGCTGGCGCGCTCGCTCGCCGCGGCTATCGCCGAGGTCGGCTGCGCGCAGGCCTGTCTCGCACTGTTGGAAAATCCCGACGCCGATATCGCGCCGTTCTCGCTCGACCGCATTGTCGAGCGCTTCGGCCATTTGTCGGCGATCCGCGAGCCGCTGCTATCGCGCGACGATCTGCCGATGGCCACCCGTCAGGCGCTGCTTGCGAAGCTGTCGCAGACGCTCGCCGGTTTTGTCGCGGGGCGGCAATGGATGGGCCTCGAACACGCGGAAGACGCGGCGCGCGAGGCCTGCGAGAAGGCGACCGTCGCGCTTGCCGCCGAGACGCCTTACGAGGAGGTCGGCCATCTGGTGCAACATCTGCGCCAGAGCGGACAGCTCACCGCCGGCATGATCCTGCGCGCTTTGCTGTCCGGCAATGTGGTGCTGTTTGAGGAGGCGCTGGCGGAATTGTCGGGCCTGCCGCTCGACCGCGTCACCAGCTATATCCATGACCGCAATATTTCCGGCTTCGGCGCGCTGTACCGCAAGGCCGGACTGCCGGATGTGGCTTATCCGGCGTTCCGCGAAGCCATCACCGCCATGCGCGAGGGCGCGCTGGTCGGCGAGCGGGGCGGGGTGGCGCGGCTCAAGCGCCGCATGGTCGAGCGCGTGCTGGGCGCCTGCACGGCCGAACGCGGCCGGGATTTGGCGGCGCTGCTGGCGCTGCTGCGGCGTTTCGCGGTCGAGGCCGCGCGCGAGGAAGCGCGCATGTTCTGCGACGACCTGGTCGCCAACGATCACGTCGTCGATGCTGGCCTCTACGTCGACGACACGCTTTTGGTGGCTTAAAGCGCGCTCACCGCGCCCGGGACTTCTACGCGCTTATTTCGGCGCGATCGGCGGGCCCGTGATCTGGTCGAGCACGCCCGGCCGGCCGCTGTTCTCGTGCATGAGAAATTCGTCGGTGACCGCGCGCAACCGCGTGGCCAGTTTGCCGGCCAGTTCCTTGGCGTCGGATCGGGCGTATTCGCGGTAAATCGCGCGTACCGCGTCGACATGCTGATCCACCAGCATGAGCGGAATGCGGGCCGCATCGGGCGTGTGCTCGATCAGCCGGCACAGGCTGTCGGCGGCCAGCGCAACAAGCGGAAAGCCGAAGGTCGCGGCTTCGCCCTTGATGTCGTGGGCGGCGTGGAACAAGGCTTCCTTGTTCGCCTTGCTGAAGCCCTTGGCGGCGATCGCGCGGCGGGCCTTGTCGAGCCGCTCGCATTCGGCCTCCATCCAGGTTGAGAATTCCGTCGACAATTCGGACAGCGCCTTTTCCGCGCGCGCGACCGGATCGTCTTCGCCGGGCAAGTATGGTTTGGCGGTGACCGCCCGGCGCAACTTGTTTTCCGGCGTAATGACTTCGTGATCGCCGTAGGTGGTGATCGCCGAGGAATTTTTGGTCGGTTTGGCCATGGTGCGTCTTTGCCTCGTCAACCGGGAGAGCGGGACTTTTCGAGCAAGGGAGCTTGCTTGATGATGTCGGCCTTGCCGCCCTTGCGGCGCTCGGTACCGACGTAGTTCGGATTGACGTTGCGGCGGCGGTCGGGTCCGAAATAGGTCTTGGTCTTGATGAACGGGCGCGGATTGGCGACCACGTTGACGATGCGCTGATAGAGACCCTTGGCCGAGATCGGCTTGACCAGGAATTCGGTGACGCCAGCATCGCGCGCGGCGACCACGCGCGCTTTCTCGGCATGGCCGGTGAGCATGATGATCGCCACATAAGGGTTGGCGTTGGCGCCGGGCTGGCGGATCATCTGCGTGAGTTCGAGCCCGTCGAAGATCGGCATCGCCCAATCGGTGATCACGATGTCGGGTGAGTGGTGGGTGAACGCTTCCAGTCCCGCCGCGCCGTCTTCCAACTCATGCACCTCGCGCGCGCCGAAGCCGTGCAAAAGCGTGCGCAGCATCCTGCGCATGTGGGCGTTGTCGTCGATGACGAGAAAACGCAGGCGGTTGAATTCGATGCGAACCATGGCACCCCGGGCCTCGGGCGCCACCGCCCGATACCTCAATGGGGCCACGCTAGACCGCTGCCGTTAACGTCCGGTTAAGCATGAGAGCCGTGAAAGTTTTTAGTTCAGCCACCGCAGGCTGCAACGCGCGCGAGCGGCTAGGCCCTGAGCAGGCTCGCCATGATGCGCTCGCGCGTCAGCGGCAGATCGCGGATGCGTGCGCCGAGCGCGTGCGATACCGCGTTGCCGATCGCGGCGGCGGTGGGGCCGGCGGTTACTTCGCCGACGCCGAGCGGCACCTCGTCCTTAGTGTTGATCAACGCGATGTCGATCTCCGGTACCTCGCTAAATTTCAGCACCGGGTAGGTCTCCCAATCGAACGAGGCGACGGCGTTATCGAAGCGCACTTGCTCCTTGAGCACCCAGCTCGCCGACTGGATGATGCCGCCTTCGAGCTGATTGATGGCGCCGTCTGGATTGATCACCAGGCCGGCATCGGCCGCACACCACACATGCGCCAGGCGAATTTCCTCGTCGACTGTCAGTTCGACCACCACGGCGGCATAGCCGGCGCGATTCTTGTAGCGGGCAAAGGCGATGCCGCGGCCGTGGCCGGCGCCGCCCGGTTCCTTGGGATTCCAACGCGCCATGGCGGCGACTTTCTCGATTACCGCGCGCGCGCGTTTATCGGCGGTGATCGACAGCCGGTAGGCGACCGGATCCTGCCCTGCACGCGCGGCCAATTCGTCAATGCAGCATTCCGTCGCGAATATGTTGGGCATGGCGCCGAGCCCGCGCAGCGAGGACACGCGCACGGGAGTTTCCGGCACCAGGTGGTGGACGATGCGTTTTGCTGGAATGTCGTAGAGCGGCTCGCCGTTGCGGGTGGCGCCGCCGCCATTTGATTCCGGCACGTCGCTCGGCGGCGGCAGCGGCAGCGGATTCGGCAGCGCCTGGCCGCCGAGCAGGGGGCTGCCGCCGCCGGGGCGGCCCTGATGCGTCCCGCTCCAGATTTCCTGCGTCCAGTCGGCGGGCTTGCCGGCGGCGTCAAGCAGCGCGTGTACTTTCACCACCATAGCCGAGCCTTTCGGCTCGTAGACGAATTCCTCCTCGCGCCGCCAGCGCACGCGGACTGGTGCGCCGGGCCTCTGCATGGCGATGATGGCGGCATCGGCAGCGGCGTCGTCGGCGCCGTTGTGGCCGTAGCAGCCGGCGCCCTGCACGTGGTGCACGGTGATGGCGGATGCGTCGATGCGAAGCGTTTTGGCGAGCGCCGCGCGCAACGGAAATACGCCCTGGCAATGCGTCCATACCGTCAGCCGGCCGTCGCGATATTCCGCCAGGCCGCAGGACGGCGAGATCGAGGCATGCGCGAGATAGCCGCGGCTATAGGTGGCCTCGAAGCGCTGCCTGCCTTGCGCATTGCCGGCATCGGGCGCGCCGAAGACGCAGTCGATCGCCGGCCGTTGCAGCAGCCAAGACGCCTCCGCTTGCAGCGCGGTCGGCGCCTCGACGTTTTGCCAGCTCACATGATTGAGCGCGGCGGCCCCGGCTAGATCGACGGCAGTCTCGTCGGCGCCGACGATGGCGAGGAAATTGCCGTGGCGGACAAGTTCGACGTCGCCCTTGGCGGCGCGTTTGATCGCCGCCTCATCGATTTTGTCGATGACGGCGCCGCGGTTGGGCTGGCGCACCACGCGGGCATGCAGCATGCCGGGAAGTGCCATGTCGTGGATGAAGACAGCCTTGCCGAAAATCTTGTCCGGCAAATCGAGGCGCGCGCTGCTGGCGCCGACGACCTTCATGTCGGCGACAGGCTTGCGCTGACCGCTGCCGGTCGCCGTGACGGCGAGGTTCACCGCTCCGGCAAGCGTCCAGTAATCCTGCCCGGTCGATGCGCCGTTGCGCAGGAATCGACCGTCACGAATGGCAAGCTCGCTTACCTTGCAGCCGACGACTTTGGCGGCGGCATCGAGAAACAGCGCGCGCACGTCGGCGCAGGCCTGCCGCAGGGCGACCCCGCCGAATTGAATCGACTGGCTGCCGGCGGTGTAGCCTTCGTTGGGCGTGAGCTCGGTGTCGCCCGAACGGATTGCGACGCGCGCCATTGCCACGTCGAGTTCGTCGGCGGCAATCTGCACCATGGCGGTGAGCACGCCCTGGCCGAATTCGACCCGGCCGGTGCCGAGGATGACCTTGCCGGGCGAGGAGAACGCTACCCAGCGATCGAGGCGCGGATTGTCGTTGAGCGGGCCGGGCAGCGGCGCGTTCATGCGAAAGTTCCGATCCGTCTAGCTTGATTGAGCGTGCTCTCCTGACATTTTTGTTTGCGCATGATCTTTTCCGACCTTCCTTCGCCCGCCGAAGCGGGCTTGGCGAATGCGGCAAACCGGTTTCCACTTTTCGGGATCATGCGCGCTCGCGCATTTGTGCGGCGGCTTTTTCGACCGCGCGCAAGATGCGGTTATGCGTGCCGCAGCGGCAGATGTTTTCGTCGAGCGCGGCGGCGATCTCGGCGCGTGTCGGCGACGGATTTTTATCGAGCAGCGCCTTGGCCGTCATCAAAATGCCGGTGAGGCAATAGCCGCATTGGCCGGCTTGCTCGTCGATGAAGGCCTGTTGCAGCGGGTGCGGGCGCTCCGGCGTGCCAAGGCCTTCGATGGTGGTGACGCTCTTGCCGACGACGCTCCACACCGGTTTGCCGCAGCTTTTCTCCGCCGCGCCGTCGATCAGAACCACGCAGGAACCGCACTGCTCGAGCCCGCAGCCGAAACGGGCGGCGACCAGGCCGAGATTATTGCGCAGCACGGTGAGCAGCGGCGTCTCTTCATTGTCGAGCGCGACGCTGACCGGTTTGCCGTTGACGGTGAATTCGAATTTCTTCGCCATGCATGGCTCTATTTTTTCTTGCGCATGATCTTATCCGAAAACCGGTTCGCACTTTTCGGGATCATGCACTAAAATCCGAACTGCTCGCGCAAAATTCGTTCGTCGAGGCTGTGGCCGGGATCGAACAGCAAATCGAGCGACACGGCGTGGTCCATCTCGACGTCGACGCTGCGCACCGAGCGCACCTCGTCGGAGTCGGCGACCGCGGCCACCGGGCGCTTGTCGCCGTCGTTGACTTCGATGGTGACCTTGGCCTTGTCCGGCAACAATGCGCCGCGCCAGCGTCGCGGCCGGAACGGGCTGATTGCGGTGAGCGCGAGCAGCGATGCATTGATCGGAATGATCGGGCCCTGCACCGACAAATTATAGGCGGTGGAGCCGGCCGGCGTCGACACCAGCACGCCGTCGGCGACCAGTTCGGCCAGCCGCTCCTGGCCGTCGATCAGGATACGCAGATGCGCGGCCTGCGCGGTCTGGCGAAACAGCGACACCTCGTTGATAGCGCGATGCTCATGCAGGCGCCCGGCGGCATCGCGCGCGCGCATCAGCAGCGGGTGAATAACGGTGATGTGCGCGGCGCCGATTCGCTCGACCAGGTTGTCGATGTCGAAGTCGTTCATCAGGAAGCCGATGGTGCCGCGGTGCATGCCGTAGATCGGCTTGCCGGATTTCATAAATTTGTGCAGGGTTTGCAGCATCAGGCCGTCGCCGCCGAGCGGCACGATCACGTCGGCGTCCTTCGGCTCGGCGTTGCCGTAACGCGCCTGCAGCCGCTCATAGGCCTCGCGCGACTCCGGCGTCGTGCCGGCGACAAAGGCGATATGCTTGAAATGCTTGGCCGGACGGCTCATTTGACCAACTCTTAGGGACTGCTAGATGGAACGCGCGGTGCTCGTCTATACGACTTGGCCCTCGATTGTCGAGGCGGGGCGGCCGGGCACAAAATCGCACGGCAGTTGGCGCGTATATCTTGCCGCGCAGAGCGATTGCGGTGGGCAATTTGTCACGGCCGATTGTTTGCCGTCCTGCGGAAAATATTGATGCATCTTCCTTGCTTGTCCAATGACCGCGAATAATCCCTGTCAAACGACGGCACCTATTTGCGGCGGAGTTTTATGCGATGGCCAAGATCGATGAGGACGGCAAGATTTTTGTCGGCAAAAGCACAAAGCCGGAATATCTCACCTTGCGGCTCGCCAACCGGCACGGGTTGATCGCTGGCGCGACTGGCACCGGCAAGACCGTCACCTTGCAAATTCTTGCCGAAGGCCTCTCGCGCGCCGGCGTTCCGGTATTCGCCGCCGACATCAAAGGCGACCTATCGGGGATTGCCGCCGCCGGTGAGGCCAAGGATGCCTTCGTCAAACGCGCCGAGGGCATGGGCCTTGATTATGAACCCGATCGGTTCCCGGTCGTGTTCTGGGATCTGTTCGGCGAGCAAGGCCATCCGATCCGCGCCACGATTTCCGAAATGGGGCCGTTGCTGCTGTCGCGCCTGATGGACCTGAACGACGTGCAGGAGGGCGTGCTCAATATCGCGTTCCGCATTGCCGACGAACAAGGCCTGCTGCTGCTCGACCTCAAGGACCTGCGTGCGGTGCTTACGTTGGTAGCCGACCACGCCGCCGAACTCACCACGCAGTACGGCAATGTTTCGAAAACCACCGTCGGTACCATCCAAAGGCAAATTCTCGTGCTGGAAAACCAGGGTGGCACCAATTTTTTCAGCGAGCCGGCATTGGCGCTGTCCGACTTCATGCGCAGCGATCGCGACGGGCGCGGCATCATCAACATCCTCGCGGCCGACAAGCTGATGGAAAACCCGCGGCTCTACGCCACCTTCCTATTGTGGCTGCTTTCCGAATTGTTCGAGCAGATGCCGGAAGTCGGCGACCCGGAAAAGCCGAAGCTGGTGTTCTTCTTCGACGAAGCTCATTTGCTGTTCAACGACGCGCCCAAGGCGCTGCTCGACAAAATCGAGCAGGTGGTGCGCCTAATCCGCTCGAAAGGCGTCGGGGTCTATTTTGTCACGCAAAATCCGCTCGACGTACCGGACAAGGTGCTTGGGCAATTGGGCAATCGCGTTCAGCACGCGTTGCGCGCGTTCACGCCGCGCGATCAAAAGGCGGTCAAGGCGGCGGCGGAGACCTTCCGGCCGAATCCTAAACTCGATACCGCCAAGGTGATCATGGAACTCGGCAAGGGCGAGGCGCTGGTCTCGTTTCTCGAGGGCAACGGCATTCCTTCGCTGGTCGAGCGCGCGATGATCCGTCCGCCGTCGGCGCGGCTCGGCACCATTACGCCGGAGGAACGCCAGGCGATCATTCGCATGAGCCCGATGAAAGGAAAATACGATCAGACGGTTGACTCAGAGTCTGCCTACGAGGTGCTCAAGCAGCGTCTGCAAGACGGCACCACGAGTGTTACAGCGCCGGCGCCGGGACAGGCGCCGGGCCAACCGCAACAGCCGGAGACGTCCGCCGGCGGCGGGCTGCTCGGCAGTATCGGTGGCATTCTGGGTGGAATCTTCGGCACCAGCCGCCCGCGCGGCACGCGCCTTTCGACCGGGCAGCTGATTGCGCGCGAAGTCACGCGCTCGGTGACCAGTCGCATCGTCGGCCAGATCGCCGCTGATATCGGCAAATCCTTCGGCGGCAAAGCGGGCGGTACTATCGGTCGCGCCATCGTGCGCGGCACGCTTGGCGGCGTACTGCGGCGCTAGAGCGGCAAGTGCACTTTGTATGCCACGGTATTTCTTATGATCCTCCGGCGAGGACGGCGCCTTACCTATAAGCGTTGGCCTTTGCGAGAAATGACCCCGCAACGATCCCGCCGCCATGCCGGTGCCGCTTGACTCATCGGCGGCTTAGAGGGAACATTTTAGCGTGCTGGTTCCCCGGGTTACTCCGGGGACGAAAGAGGGAACACGGAATTTGCGGCTTCGCTCTTGGCGAATTCGCAGAAATTCGTGGCTGCCCCCGCAACTGTAAGCGGCGAGCCCGCGTCCGTATGGCCACTGGGAAACCGGGAAGGCCGGGCGCAACTGGGTAACGACCCGCGAGCCAGGAGACCTGCCAGCGCGGTCACCCAACCGGTGGACGGGGCGTCCATACGGAGCGGTCTTTCGCAGCGGTGACGACAATGCCGGTGCGAAGCCGTGAGAGAAACTCTCTCAACGACATTGCACACGTGAGCATCGCGCGTCGTCCTCATGCGTGCCGCTTAGCGTGTCCTTCGCAACCGGGCTTGCTCTCACCCGATGCGCCGCCATTTGCGCGCGCAAACGAAGGAACGTTGCGTCATGGGAATGAAACAGTGGATCTGCGGCGTGCTGGTCGCGTTCGCAAGCTTCGCGGCAAGCGCCGCGCAAGCGCAAAATACTCAGGTGCTGCCCGAGATCGACGTCTGGGCAAGCCGCACCGGCAGCGGCATCGCCGGCGCTGCCACCAGTATCATCTCCGCCGAGGACATCGCGCGTTCGCCCGGCACCACCCTGCAAGATGTGCTGTCGCAGGAGGCTGGCGTGCAGACCATCAGCACCTCCGGCGGCAAGAACGGCGCCGGCACCACGGTCGATTTACGCGGCTTTGGCGCGACCGCGGTCTCCAACACGCTGGTGTTGCTTAACGGGCGCCGGCTGACCGACATCGATCTCTCCGGCATCGATTTCAGCACAATCCCGCGCGACAGCATCCAGCGCATCGAGATCACCCGCGGCAACAGCGGCGCGGTGCTGTACGGCGATGGCGCGGTTGGCGGCGTCATCAACATCGTCACCAAAACCGGCGTGGCGCAGCCGCCGACGGCGCGCGTCGAAGCCGGCTTCGGCTCGTTCAACCAGCACGAAGTCAGTGCCTCGGCCGCGGCTTCGCACGGGGCGTTTTCCGTGTCGGCATTCGGCAACGCGGTCAATTCGGATGGCTACCGCGTCAATGACTATGTGCGCCAACGCAACGCGGTCGGCGACCTGCGTTATAGCGGTGAGGAGGGCAAGGCGTGGTTAAATATATCGGGCGACGACCAGCATCTTGGTCTGCCGGGCGCGCGCCTGGTCGACCTCGGCGCCGGCATCGACCAGCTCGCCACCGATCGGCGCGGCGCCACCACGCCGAACGCGTTTTCTGAGAAGACCGGCGGCAGTGTGACGTTTGGCGTCTCGCGCATGTTCGGCTCGAGCATCGAGCTGATTGTGGACGGCAACTTGCGCCGCAAGGACCAGACGGTTTTTTCCTCGCTGTTCGGCTTCGACACCTCGGACGTGCGTGCGCTCACCGCCGGTTCGGTGACCCCGCGCGCCAACATCAACACGCAATTGTTCGGCGTGCCGACCAAGATCACCGCCGGCGTCGATTATTATAATTCCACGCTGGACGCCAAGCGCAGCGTCGCGCTCAGCGATCCGCCCTACCACAATTACAATCTCAACCAGCAGGCGGCGGCGGTCTACTGGCAGCAGACGGTCAGCGTGCTGCCGACGACCGACGTGTCCTTCGGCGCGCGCTTGCAGCAGACGCGGTTATCCGCCCGCGACGCCTTCGATCCGAATGCGCCTGGCGGCACGTTCGATGTGCAGGCAACCCCGCTCAATTCGACCGAAATCCAGCACGCGCTGCATCTCGGTTTCGAGCACCGCTTTTCGCCGATGCTTGCCGTGTTCGGGCGCATCGCGCGCAGCTTCCGCACGCCGAACGTGGACGAGCGCATCGGCGTGAACGCGTTCCCGGTCGATTTCAATCTAAAGACGCAGACCTCGCACGACATCGAGGCCGGCCTGCGCGGCCACATCGGACCGCTCGACTGGCAGTCCAGCGTCTATGCGATGCAGCTCAACAACGAGATCATGTTCATTCCGTTTCCGCCGATCGGCGCCAACATCAATCTCGATCCGACGCGCCGCATCGGCGTCGAAAACAGCGCGACGCTGCGGCTGTCCGATGCGCTGCGCCTGAAAGGCGGGTTGACCTATACGCGCGCCACCTTCCGCGAGGGCATCTATGCCGGCAATGACATTCCGCTGGTGTCGCGCTGGAGCGGCAATCTCGGGCTGACCTGGGAGGTCTACAAAAAGCTCGCCGTGTTCGACGCGGTCCTGCGCTATGTCGGCGAGCGGCGCATGGACAACGACCAGGCGAATTTCCAGCCGCTGATCCCGGCGCACACCACCGTCGATCTTCGCCTCGGCGGCGAGATGAAGAACTTGTTCTGGTCGGTGGCGGTGCAGAACCTGTTCAACGTCTATTACTTCGACTACGCGGTCGCGAGCTCGGCAACCTTCGGCCGCTACAACGCCTATCCGCTGCCGGGCCGAACCTTCATGCTGAAAGCGGGCGCCACGTTTTGACAGCCGCCGCCTGCAACGATTGCCGACATCGTCGGCACAAGCTCGTAGCCGTTGCCGCGCTTGACCATGTGGCCGCAGGCCGGGGAGGGGAAGTGAGCAGCCTCGACCAGCATGCGGTCGGCGACGGCGCGGTCGAGCATGGCGCGGCGCGCGGCGTTTCTGCGGCAAGCGGCCTTATGCACTAACGCCGCAAAGCCTGCGTCTATTTCCGCCCGCCGGCCTAGCCGATCCGGCGTAAGCCGCTATGATCGTGGGCGGCGGGCGCTAGTGCGGCAATGCGGAGACGGCGGATGCGGTGGTTGGCGTTGGTGGCGGTACTCCTGGTTGGTGGCTGCGCGACCGATGTCGGCCCCAGCCCGGCCGAATTGAAGGCGCAGTGGGACGCGCAGAACGTCTTCCCTCAGAACTACAAAACCGACCTGATGGCGTTCCTGCGCACCTATCTCAACGATCCGACCCATATTCGCAGCGCGGCGGTGTCGCAGCCGCAGCTCAAGAACGTCGGCCCGGGCGAACGCTATATCGCCTGCGTGCACTACAACGCGCGCAAGGAAAACGGACAATATGCCGGCACCAAGACGGGCGTGGCGACTTACGTTTCGGGCAAGCTCGATCGATTCTTCGATGGGCCGAATGAAGTGCGCGAAATCTGCAAGGATGCGGTCTACGCGCCGTTTCCCGAACTGGAGACACTCACGCGCTAGCTTGGCGTGACAGATTTTCTTTCAGCACGACCCCGCCGGCAATGCCGACGCCGATAACGTAGGCCCAGCCATGGGTGAAGTCGAACAGGTGTGAATTAAACAGCGAACTGACGATGTTCTGGACGACCACGACAAGCCCAACCCAGGCCGCGAAGCTCTCGGATCGAAACAGCGCCAGATGCGCGTACCACATTGCGAGCAGCACCGCGATGCCGACGAGGCCGAGTTGAATCCCGACCGCGAAAATCTGGTTGTGCGGATTGGCCGACACTTCGCCGGCCATGCCAGTGTGGCCGCCGGCGGCTTGACGGAACTGGTTGCGAATCGAACCCGTGCCGTGGCCGATCAGTGGCGCATTTTCTATAAAGCCTGCCGACTTCCGCCAAAATTCCAAACGTTCGCCTGCCGAGGTAGAAGCCGCGCTGGGCTGGTACGCATGGACCTCAGCAAACAGTGAAGTGACCCGCAGGCGCAGGTACGACGCCGACGGCCATGCCGCCAATGCCAAAACAAAACATCCGACAACAAAACCGACCGCGCCTTTCCAGCCGAATAGCCGGTAACCGAACACGACCAGCAGTATAGGAATAACAACAAGGGCGGTTCGGCTGGTCGCGATATAAAAAACGTTGGCGAGAAATATCATCGCAAGCACGAATAGCGCCAGCGCTAAACCGCGACGACCGTCCTGCCATCGGTCATACGAAAATTGCAAAATCATCAGAATGCAAACCGTGAACATTGCGCTTTGTGCAATGTAGTCTTTGACCGGCACCCCAGGAGTATTCGAACTGGCGGGCCAGGGCATGCCAGGCCACGCCAACAACAACCATGAAACGGCAAGTAGCAGAACACAGGCCGCCAGAAAGCTGATCAGAACTTGCTGCGCGCGGTCGGAGCGATAAAATTGGTGCAGAAGCAGGGGTATGAACAACAGTTTGAAAAACGAACTGACGCCGTCGAAGCGCTCCGCCCATGGCACATCCGCCCAAAGCATCCCCAAGGCGCCGAGCGCCACAAGCAACACCGGCAATCCGCCGGCGGGAATCGAGATTACGCGGCGCAGCGATGCGAGATCGAGTGTCGGTATTATTGCCAGCAGCCACAAGCCGGCCAGAATTCCGCTAGCCGTGGTGGACCAGGGCAGCGCCGCCGCGAGCGCCACGGCAAGACCATCGGCCAGTTGAGCGAAGTGTTTGCGATTGACCGTCATGAATCTCAATGGCCGGGTGATCTCGTCGGAACGTTTCCCTGGGTGCGCGAAGCTGCGATCGCGCTTCGGCCTATGACGCCGGGCACATAACCGCCGAATTCGACCGTGTCGGACGAAACGGTCAGGCGCGGGCTGCTGCCTGTTGCGGCCGGCATGGCTATCCCCGGTGGTGTGCCCAATTTGCGTAAGCGGCGGCGCGAACCATCGGCATTCGCCGCGACGGGCTCACAGCCGATTATCGTGCCTTCTTCAGGCTCGCGTCCATGCGGATTTGACGATGTGCTCATGAGGCGACGCGCAAGCGCGCCAAAACGGCGCGCGACCGCCAGCGGGCGCGCCACACTCGCCGGTGCCAGGTTCAGACTAAAAGGCCGAAAGCAGCCTCGGGCGACGAGGTCACTTAACCTTGAGGTTCTCCGCGGATGTCTTTCCGCGGTTCTCGACGAGCTCGTACTGAACGGTCTGACCTTCGTTCAGCGTGCTAAGTCCAGCGCGTTCAACTGCCGAAATGTGCACGAACACATCCTTCCCGCCTTCTTGCGGCTGGATGAAGCCATAGCCCTTCGTCGGATTGAACCACTTTACGGTGCCCTGAGGCATGCTAGATCTCCGAGGTATTACGAGTAACGGTCATAGTTTGGCACAGTACGCAACCACCGAACAAGGTCCCGTTCGGCCTGCCGGATGTGACTTTCGGGTGATCGGCGCCCGGGTTTTTATGGGCCGTTTTTGGTGCCGGGTGAGAGAATTGAACTCCCGACCAACGGTTTACAAAACCGCTGCTCTACCGCTGAGCTAACCCGGCTCAAATTCACAGCTATCAGCCTCGCTGGCCTGCCACAAGACGCGCCCGGTATCGGCGGCGCGATCATTGGCACGATAACGATGGCCCACGGCGGCCGGACGCGCGCTTGCCCTGCGGCGCGAGGGCGGCCGGCGCCCGCCAGCCCGGTTTTTAGCGCCCGGCCGGCGGCGGCCTCGGTCAGGTGATCGAGTTGAGCCTTTCCAGCACGTCGATCAGCCAGGCGGCGGCCTGCAAGATCGCCAGCCGCTGCGCCAATTTCGCCTTGCGGAACGTGTCGTTGAGCAATTTGAGCGCGCGTTTATGGCCGTCATGGCGCTGCCCGGCTTCGCCGAGCGCGCCCAGCCGCGCCACCAGGACGGCGCGCTGGATTTCAAGCTGGTCATAGTGCTTGCGAAAGCCCGGGCGCGGCTTCGATGGGGGCTTGGCGGGCGGCGCTTGCGGACGGCGGTGTGGCAATGGCGATTAACTTTAATGGCCGCCGCTTGGCGATGGCGGTTGGTGAACGGCGGCCCGATGGTGCCGGCAAATCGGGCATGTTCAAGGCAGGGCGGCAATTAATGTTACCCGGCGATTACCGGCGGCAGCGTGAAGGCTTCGTATAAAATGCATTCGAATTCTCGCGGTTCAGGAATTGCGTCGCATGCGCATTCGGTTCGCCATCGCTTTGATCGGTTTCGGCATCGCCGGCGACCCCGCCGCAGGCGCGGACCTTCCGACCGCGCATCCCGGCACCTATTCCGCCCGCCATTTCGAATACGGCCGCCAACACGCGATGCTGTGGCTTTATGACGACCAGCCCGGCGTCGTAACGCGCGCCTATTGGCGCGCACCGTGGCGCCATCACCATTACTTCCCGGCCACCGGGAGAGAGCCCGACATCGGGCGCGACGAGGATTTTTCCATCCACGTAGCGCCCCCGGCGCCGGCTAAGACGTTCCGGCGCAGTTGGTCGAACGCATCGCAGCTCGCGCAGGAACGGCAACAGCGCGTGTTGCCGCTCGACGATCGGCCGCCGCCTATGCGCAAGCGGCCGGCAAATCCCGATTGACCTGAAATTCCGAAGGCTCGAACCGACGTGTTGAAAACAATGACCAGTCATTCTCACAAGCTTGCAGTGCTCGCCGTCATCGCCGCCGGCTTGCTGCCGTCGACCGCCGCACAGGCGCAATTGTTCGGCTCGTCCTATTCACGGCCGGCGCCGCTTTACCCTTACGTCGCGCAGCAGCAGCCCTATGCGGTCGAAGTGGCGCCGGACACCTATGTGATCCGACGGCCGGCCCATGTCCGCACCCATAACCGCCCGCATTCTCGCAACTACGGCAGCCGTGCCAGCGTGCCGAAGCACGCGCGCGCCGCGGCCCGTTTCGATCGTCCGCACAAGCGCGCCAATCGCGTATTGATCGAGGAATTGCGCCGGCGTCAGCACGCCAAGGGCCACGCTGCCGGCACCACCCGCATCGTACGCGAAGCGCCGGTGGTGATCGAGCACCGGCGCATCGTCGACGACCCGCCGCGCGTGATCGTGCGCCAGGACGGCGCCGAGGATGCGCCGATGGATACGCCGGTCGAACCGGCGGTCAGCGAGGAGCGTCCTGTCGGTCGCGGCCTACTCGGCGGCGGCCACGGGTCGCGCGTGATCCGCGCCGACGCCGAAATCACCATCCAGGGGCCGGACCGCATGAGCGTCCGGCTATTCCGCAAACGGCACAGTGCCAAGTTCAAAAGGCACGCCGACGAATAAATCCGAGCGACGAGTCAGTGGGAGCGAACGGCGGGCTTGGGGGCCCGCCGTTTTGCGTTTGCGGCCTAGCGAAGCGACCGGCTTGCGACATAAAGCGCGAGCGCGGCCGCGTTCGACACGTTCAGGCTCTTGATCTCGCCCGGCAGCGCGATGCGCGCGACGTGGTCGCAGGTTTCCATGGTGAGCTGGCGCAGGCCCTTGCCCTCGGCACCGAGCACCAGCGCGAGCGGCGCGCGCAAGGGCAGGGCGGTGAGGTCGGCTTGCCCGCTCGAAGTCGAGGCCGACCACGAGGAAGCCGCTCTGCTTGAGCGCGGCGAGGCCGCGCGCCAGGTTCTGCACGCTGACCAGCGGCAGATATTCGAGCGCGCCGGATGCGGCTTTTGCCAGCGCGCCGGTCGCCTCCGGACTGTGCCGCTGCGTGGTTACAATTGCCGTGGCGGCGAACGCCGCGGCGGTGCGGAAGATCGCGCCGACATTGTGCGGATCGGTGATCTGATCGAGCACCAGCACCACGCCTTGCGCCGGCAAGTCCTCGATCGCGGGCGCGGGCAGCGGATCGGTTTCGAGATAGAGCCCCTGATGCACGGCGTCCGGCAGCAGTCGTTCGGCAATTGCCGAAGGCCGCACGAGCTCCGGCTTGATGGGGGATGCAATGCCCTCGTCGGCGAGGCGCCGTGCGGCGTTCTCGGTAGCGAGCAGCTTGCGCAAGCGCCGCGCCGGGTTTTGCAGCGCGGCCGTCACCGTGTGCCAGCCATACATCACGACTGGGCCGTCGGCGGCCGGCCGCAAGGCATCGCGACGGGCGCGCTCGAAGCGCTCGCGCCGTTCGACCTGCTCGCGGGTGGCGCCCGGTTTGGCCCCCGAACGGGGCCGGCCTGATGATGATCGTGCGGTCATCGCGGTGCCTTAACCGATCCGCCATCGGCGGAACAGCCTCCATTGACTTCACGGGGGTGGCTGCCCATAAAACCCGCGAATCCCGGCCGGCTCGCCCGGCTGTTTTTTTCACGTCGGATCAATACGGTGCGACGGCTTTTAAGGGAGAGTGTCCCGAGCGGCAAAGGGGGCGGACTGTAAATCCGCTGGCTATGCCTTCGTAGGTTCGAGTCCTACCTCTCCCACCATCCTGCTTCGCGCTTCGGCTTGGCAAGCCAGTCAGGCCTTCGCGGCGAAGCGACCGAAGGCGGGCGGAATCTCTGGTAAGTAAAGTTGGGTTGCGCGGGTGTAGCTCAATGGTAGAGCAACAGCCTTCCAAGCTGATGACGAGGGTTCGATTCCCTTCACCCGCTCCAGTCTTCGCTGCTCCGCAGGTTCGACTGGCTAGCCAGCCTTCGCTCCTCCGGAACTCCGGCTCGGCAAGCCAGCCTTCGAGCGGCGATGTCTGCCCGCCGAAGCCCGTTTGGGCGCAAGCGGGCGGCAAAACAGCCCCAGCCGGGCTGTTCCGCCCTTGCAATCGGCCCTTGCATAATGCATGACATCGCCGCGGCGGGCCCTTATGGTCCGCCGCATCCGCTTCCGGAGGAGTGTAGCTCAATGGCTAGAGCACCGGTCTCCAAAACCGGGGGTTGCAGGTTCGAGTCCTGCCACTCCTGCCAGGCAGCGACCCGAGGCAAAATGCCGCCGGTCGTGATTAAGTAATGCAGCGTCGGGTCGGAACTTAAGTAGACAGGCTTGAGGACTTCATTGAATGGCGACGTCTCCGTTCAAGTTTCTGCAAGAGGTGCGCGAGGAGACCCGCAAGGTCACCTGGCCCTCGCGCAAGGAAACCATGATCACCACCGCCATGGTGTTCGTCATGGTGGCGATCGCCTCGGTATTTTTCTTGCTGGCGGATCAATTTATCCGCATAGCCGTTACCTTCGTGCTCGGCATTGGCACCTGAAAGCTAGCGAACGATGAGCGACACCGCCGCCACCACAACCACCCGCCCCAAGCGCTGGTACATCGTGCACGCCTATTCGAATTTCGAGAAGAAGGTCGCCGAAATCGATCCGCGAGCAGGCCAAGCAGCGCAATCTCGCCGACCACTTCGAGGAAATCATGGTGCCGACCGAGACCGTGGTCGAGGTGCGTCGTGGCCGCAAGGTGAACGCGGAACGCAAATTTTTCCCCGGCTACGTGCTGGTGAAGATGGATTTGACCGACGAGGTCTACCATCTGATCAAGAACACGCCGAAGGTCACCGGCTTCCTCGGCACCGACAAGAAGCCGATGCCGATTTCGGAAGCGGAAGCCAATCGCATCCTGCATCAGGTGCAGGAAGGCATCGAGCGGCCGAAGCCTTCGGTGTCGTTCGAGATCGGCGAGCAGGTGCGCGTGTCGGACGGGCCGTTTGCCTCGTTCAACGGTGTGGTGGAAGAAGTCGACGAAGCGCGCTCGCGCGTGAAGGTGGCGGTGTCGATCTTCGGCCGCGCCACCCCGGTGGAGCTGGAGTTCGGGCAGGTCGAGAAGCTTTGACCGCGGCAACGCCGCGCGGTTACCGGACGAAACCCTCTTCTCAATTATGAAATTTGCATTGGGCGTGCGGCGTTTTAGTCGCGCGACCGGTCTGCCGGGGCCGCGAGCAGACGCTCGGCGAGGCCGCGGTACATCAGCCGGTGCCCGGCCGGCGCGTAATGGAAGTCGCCGAATATGAAATAGGTCTCGTACCAGTCGTCACGCGCCGCTGCCGCATCAAAAAAGAGCGAGAACAGGTTGATGAAAGCCTTGCAGTTGTTCGCGCAGAAGTCTTGCCAAATTCGAACCTGGCGGCTGTCGCGATCGCCGAGCGCGATTTGCGCCGGCCACGGGTAGACCACGATCGTCAACGGGATGTGGTTTGCCTTCAGCAGGTCGGCGAGCGCCTGCATGTTTTTCACAGACCGTGCGATGCCGCCCTCAGGGCCGAGCGGGGCGTACTCCGCGCTGTCCGACGGTTCGCCAAACACCCATGCGGTCTCGGGCGCACTATTGAGCACGCTTTTTTTTCGATTTCCGGTCAATGACTGGATCTCGAACTTCGCCATCAGCCTCAATGAATTGCTCATGACGAAGTGGCGGCGGAGCCACGCCCCGAAGCCGGGTTGCACGTAGGCAAAACGGTCTCCTTCCTGGCAGGCCCGCCGGGCGGCCGCGTCGCCGGTCTGGCAGAGGGAGACGAAAAATTGGCGCTCACTCGGGTCGCAATAGCGGGCGTAACGCGGGTCGTCGTCATGACAGAAGTACTTTGTTGCTTCATCCCTGACGTCGGATACATCTGAAAAAAGCACCACTTCATCAAACCGCAAGCCGTCGTCGATCAGCGACTTAATTTTGCGAAAGTAGAGAGACGGCGAGTAGGAAATGACGCCGGCATTGAGAAATTCGATCTGGGCGGGTTGCTTGAGGCCTGCGGCTTGCAATAGTCCGGCAAAAGACTGATCGAACGTGACGCCAGTGCCTTCGGTGAACAAGTCTCCGATCAGGAGAATTCGGCGCAATAAGGAGGTCTTCGCGACCTCGCGAATGGCTCCGTCGCGAAATCCCAGGCTATTGGTATAAAACCTGTAGCGGTGGTCTCCCCAATTGTCGTAGCCGGAAAAATTTCGCAGCAAGCCATGGTGATAGGTTGCGCTTGGGATGTGCGGCGACAGGCCGCTGTCGTGCAAGAAACTGGAATACAGAAAATCGATTACCGCAAAAATCCCGATGCAATAGACGACCAGCGCGGCGCGGACAGCCGCCCTGCGCAGCCATTTTGGGCGTTGCCGGGAGGCGGCGGCGGGAGGCGGGGATTGCGACATATTTGGACTGACGCCCTGCACAGGCCACTGCGGCCCGCGCGCCGCGGGAATTCCTCTTCAGGATCGGGTTAGCTAGCTCGCGGCCACCTGTCCATTGTCAATCGCCCTGACTATGTATATGGGGACGCGTGACATAGAGGCGTGGGAGGTGAGGCGGTTAAGCCAACCGTCAAGATCCGCACCACTAACAGGAGTGAGCGATGGCTAAGAAAGTCACTGGATTCCTCAAATTGCAGGTGCCGGCAGGCGCCGCCAACCCGTCGCCCCCGATCGGGCCGGCGCTCGGTCAGCGCGGCCTCAACATCATGGAGTTCTGTAAGGCGTTCAACGCGCAGACCCAGAAAATCGAGAAGAACACCCCGATCCCGGTGATCATCACCACCTATCAGGATCGTTCCTTCACCTTCGAACTCAAGACCCCGCCTGTGTCTTACTTCTTGAAGAAGGCGGCGAAGCTCGAAGGCGGCTCGAAAACTCCCGGCCGCGAAATGGTCGGCGAGGTGACCAAGAAGCAGCTGCGCGAAATCGCCGAGCAGAAGATGAAGGATTTGAACTGCGACACGATCGAGGCGGCAGTGAAGATGATCGAAGGCTCGGCCCGCTCGATGGGCCTCACGGTGGCGGAGTAACGGTCATGGCACTCGGAAAACGCACAATAGCCGCCCGCGAAGGCGTCAATCGCGAAAAGACCTATTCCATTGCGGAAGCGGTCAAGCTGGTGAAAGAACGCGCCAAAGCGAAATTCGACGAGACCATCGAGATCGCGATGAATCTCGGCGTCGATCCCAAGCATGCCGACCAGATGGTGCGCGGCGTGGTCAACCTGCCGAACGGTTCCGGCCGCACCGTGCGGGTCGGCGTGTTCGCGCGCGGCGCCAAGGCCGACGAGGCCAAGGCCGCCGGCGCCGATGTGGTGGGCGCCGAGGACCTGGTCGAGAAGGTCAACGGCGGCAATATCGATTTCGACCGCTGCATCGCCACCCCCGACATGATGCCGCTGGTCGGCCGCCTGGGTAAGGTGCTGGGCCCGCGCGGCATGATGCCGAACCCCAAGGTCGGCACCGTGACCATGGACATCACCAATGCGGTGAAAGCGTCCAAGGGCGGTTCGGTCGAGTTCCGCGTGGAAAAGGCCGGCATCGTCCAGGCCGGGGTCGGCAAGGCCTCGTTCTCCGAGGACAAGCTGGTCGAGAACATCAAGGCCTTCGCCGACGCGGTGCAGAAGGCCAAGCCCCCCGGGGCCAAGGGCCACTACATCAATCGGGTGGCGATCTCCTCGACCATGGGCCCGGGCGTGAAAGTCGAGCCGTCCTCTCTGTTTGCCGCCGGTGGCGGGCATTAAGTCAGCATTTGCCCCCTTTTTTGCAGGGAATTTAGCGAAAATGGGGCTTGGCAAAGGGGCTTGAACGCTCTAAATAAGACGCATCGGGCGTGCCGGCCCAGTTTGTCGGCACGCCTTTGCGCGTCTCTAAAATCGCTTCTCTAACAAAACGGTGATCGGAACTTATTCCTTTTGGACATCCCGGCGGGAGCTCTGAAAGGAAGAAGCCGAAATCGTTGCGATAAGTTGCGATGAAAAGACACGCAAAGCCGGTCCGGAAACGGACCGACCGACCTGTCCAAGACTGCCGGCGCTGCGGCCTTCGGGCCAAGGCTTAATCCTGACCCGCCCTGCGAAAGCAGGTCGGGGACCTAAAACAGGGCCAGCACAGACGGGGAAGAGACCCGAGTTTGCGCAGCCTTACCGCTGCGCCAGTTTGGTTCGAACCTCGGAGACCCGATCGGCGGCTTCGGCTGCTTTCGGGGGGCAGGCTTGTCGAAGCGTCGTCCTGCCCGGTTCGCTGCGCGTGAACTTAAAAGCGGGATGGCTGGTCTCAACCCGGCGGTTCCCGCGACACGTGGGCAAACCGTCATAACCGGAAAGAGCTTGCAGTGGATCGAGCGGCAAAAGCGGAGTCCATCACCGAACTGAGCGGGGTCTTCAAGACCTCCAATGTCGTGGTGGTGGCTCACTATTCCGGCCTCAGCGTTGCCCAGATGCAGACTCTGCGTAAGCAGATGAAGCTGGCGGGCGCGCAAGTGAAGGTCGCGAAAAACCGTCTCGCCAAGATTGCGCTCAAGGACACCGACGCTGCCGCCATCTCGCCCCTGCTGAAGGGGCCGACGGTGCTCGCCTACTCAGGCGATCCCGTGGCGGCGCCGAAGGTGGCCGTCGATTTCGCCAAGGCGAACGAAGCGTTCGTCATCCTCGGCGGCTCGATGGGCAAGACCGCTCTGGACCTCAACGGCGTCAAGGCGCTCGCCTCGCTGCCGTCGCTGGACGAATTGCGCGGCAAGATCGTCGGCCTGCTGGTGGCGCCGGCGACCAAGATCGCGCAGCTCGTCAACGCTCCCGCGGCCAAGGTCGCGCGCGTGGTCCAGGCCTATGCTTCCAAGAGCGCGGCTGCGTGACGGCTCGGTAAGCAAATCTCTGGTTCGAACCGATAAGGAACTGAAACGATGGCTGACCTGCAGAAGATCGTCGACGAATTGTCGACCCTGACCGTCCTGGAAGCGGCGGATCTGGCGAAGTTGTTGGAAGAGAAGTGGGGCGTCTCCGCTGCCGCCGCGGTTGCGGTGGCGGCCGGCCCGGCCGCTGCTGCCGCGGTCGAGGAGAAGACCGAGTTCACCGTGGTCCTCGCCGCAGCCGGCGAGAAGAAGATCGAGGTGATCAAGGAAGTGCGTGCGCTCACCGGCCTCGGCCTCAAGGAGGCCAAGGACCTGGTCGAGGGTGCGCCCAAGCCGGTCAAGGAAGGCGTCAACAAGGAAGAAGCCGACAAGATCAAGGCCACCCTCGAGAAGGTCGGAGCCAAGGTTGAGCTTAAGTAAGCAATGCTTACTTAAGCGAAATCCCGGGCCCGCGAAGCGAGGGCAGGGATCCAGCTAGCGATATCCCCGGGGCCCTAAGCCCCGGGGGTCTCGAACAGAAGAAATGCCGTGACCGCAGAACGGTCACTGTGGAGGCGTCGTGGGCGGGAGCGGTCCGTTCACGGGAATTGTGAAGTGTGCGGCGGTTCGGGCGAGGCCCGAATCACATAGAAACGGGTAGCCCCGACGCCTGTCCTGATGGTCGCGATGGATTGCGACCGTTCGGAGAGGCGCCCGCGTTGGCCCGCCAAATCGAATCGAGAGAAAGAGACGATGGCGCAGACATTTACCGGTCGCAAGCGCGTAAGGAAGTTTTTCGGGTCAATCAAAGAAGTAGCGGAGATGCCGAACCTGATCGAGGTTCAAAAGGCATCTTACGATCAGTTCCTGCTGGTCAAGGAACCGGTGGGCGGGCGGCCCGACGAGGGCCTGCAGGCGGTGTTCAAATCGGTGTTCCCGATTTCGGACTTCTCCAACTCCTCGCAGCTCGAATTCGTCAAATACGAATTCGAACCGCCGAAATACGACGTCGACGAGTGCCGCCAGCGCGGCATGACTTATGCCGCGCCGCTTAAGGTGACGCTGCGGCTGATCGTATTCGATATCGACGAAGAGACCGGCGCGCGTTCGGTCAAGGACATCAAGGAACAGGATGTCTACATGGGCGACATTCCGCTCATGACCAACAACGGTACTTTCATCGTCAACGGCACCGAGCGCGTCATCGTTTCGCAAATGCACCGCTCGCCCGGCGTGTTCTTCGATCACGACAAGGGCAAGACGCATTCTAGCGGAAAGCTGCTGTTCGCCGCCCGCATCATTCCCTATCGCGGGTCCTGGCTCGACATCGAGTTCGACGCCAAGGACATCGTCTATGCGCGCATCGACCGCCGCCGCAAGATTCCGGTGACGTCGCTGCTGTTCGCGCTCGGCCTCGACGGCGAGGAAATCCTGCGCACGTTCTACAAGCACGTCAATTACAAGCGCGCCAAAGAAGGTTGGCGCGTGCCGTTCGATGCCAACCGGCTGAAGGGCTACAAGGCGGTCAACGACCTGGTCGACGCCGACACCGGCCGCGTGGTGGTCGAAGCCGGCAAGAAAATCACCGTGCGCCAGGCACGCCAACTCTCCGAGAAGGGCCTCAAAGCGCTGCGCATGACCGACGACGAATTGATCGGTCATTACGTCGCCGAGGATCTCGCCAACGGCAAGACCGGCGAGATCTACATGGAAGCCGGCGAGGAGATCGACGAGAAGAAACTGAAGGTTCTGATCGAGGCCGGCTACAAGGAACTGCCGCTGCTCGACATCGATCATGTCAACGTCGGCGCCTATATCCGCAATACGCTCTCCGTCGACAAGAACATGGTGCGCGAGGACGCGCTGTTCGACATCTATCGCGTCATGCGCCCGGGCGAGCCGCCGACCGTCGACACCGCGGAAGCGATGTTCCGTTCGCTGTTCTTCGACAGCGAGCGCTACGATCTGTCCGCCGTCGGCCGCGTCAAGATGAATATGCGTCTCGACCTCGACGCGCCCGACACCATGCGCGTGCTGCGCAAGGAAGACATTATCTCGGTCATTCGGACCCTGGTCGATCTGCGCGACGGCAAGGGCGAGATCGACGACATCGATCATCTCGGCAATCGCCGGGTGCGCTCGGTCGGCGAGTTGATGGAAAACCAGTACCGCATCGGTCTGTTGCGCATGGAGCGCGCGATCAAGGAACGTATGTCCTCGGTCGATATCGATACCGTGATGCCGCAGGACCTGATCAACGCCAAGCCGGCGGCTGCTGCGGTGCGCGAGTTCTTCGGTTCCTCGCAGCTCTCGCAGTTCATGGATCAGACCAATCCGCTGTCCGAGATCACGCACAAGCGGCGGCTCTCGGCGCTCGGTCCCGGCGGTCTGACGCGCGAACGCGCCGGCTTCGAGGTGCGCGACGTGCACCCGACGCATTACGGCCGCATCTGCCCGATCGAGACGCCGGAAGGGCCGAATATCGGTCTGATCAATTCACTCGCCACTTACGCGCGGGTGAACAAATACGGCTTCGTCGAGACGCCCTATCGCAAAGTGAAAGACGGCCGCGTCACCGACGAGGTGATCTATCTCTCCGCCATGGAAGAGGGCCGCTATACCGTCGCGCAAGCCAATGCGCAGATCGACGGCCGCGGCCGCTTTACCGAGGACCTGATCGTATGCCGCCACGCCGGCGACGTGCATCTGGTGCCGCGCGACAAGGTCGACTTCATGGACGTGTCGCCGAAGCAGCTCGTTTCGGTGGCGGCAGCCCTCATTCCGTTCCTGGAGAACGACGACGCTAACCGCGCGCTGATGGGCTCGAACATGCAGCGCCAGGCGGTGCCGCTGGTTCGTTCCGAAGCGCCGTTCGTCGGCACCGGCATGGAAGGCGTCGTGGCGCGCAATTCGGGCGCTTCGATTTCCGCCCGCCGCACCGGCATTGTCGACCAGGTTGACGCCACCCGTATCGTGGTGCGCGCCACCGGCGAAATGGACCCGACCAAGCCGGGCGTCGATATCTACCGGCTGATGAAATATCAGCGCTCGAACCAGAACACCTGCATCAACCAGCGTCCGCTGGTGAAGGTGGGCGATTCCGTCGAGAAGGCCGACATCATCGCCGACGGTCCCTCGACCGATCTCGGCGAGCTCGCGCTCGGGCGCAACGTGCTGGTCGCGTTCATGCCGTGGAACGGCTACAACTTCGAGGACTCGATCCTGCTCTCCGAGCGGATCGTGAAAGACGACGTGTTCACGTCCATCCACATCGAAGAATTCGAGGTGATGGCGCGCGACACCAAGCTCGGCCCCGAGGAAATCACCCGCGACATCCCGAACGTCTCGGAAGAGGCGCTCAAAAATCTCGACGAAGCAGGCATCGTCTATATCGGCGCCGAGGTGCATGCCGGCGATATCCTGTGCGGCAAGATCACGCCCAAGGGCGAAAGCCCGATGACGCCGGAAGAAAAGCTGCTGCGCGCCATCTTCGGCGAAAAGGCCAGCGACGTGCGCGACACCTCGTTGCGGGTGCCGCCGGGCGTGCAGGGCACCGTGGTCGAAGTGCGCGTGTTCAACCGGCACGGCGTCGAGAAGGACGAGCGCGCGCTCGCCATCGAGCGCGAGGAGATTGAGCGGCTCGCCAAGGACCGCGACGACGAGCAGGCGATCCTCGACCGCAACGTTTACGGCCGTCTGGCCGAATTGCTGGAAGGCCGCCAGGGCATCGCCGGTCCGAAGGGCTTCAAGAAGGATTCAAAGATCACCAAGTCGGTGCTGGATGAATATCCGCGCTCGCAGTGGTGGCAGTTCGCCTCGCCCAACGACAAGCTGATGGCCGAGATCGAAGCAATCCGGAAGCAGTATGACGAGTTGAAGAAGCTCCTGGAGCAGCGTTTCCTCGACAAGGTCGAGAAGCTGCAGCGCGGCGACGAATTGCCGCCCGGCGTGATGAAGATGGTCAAGGTCTTCGTCGCGGTGAAGCGCAAGATCCAGCCCGGCGACAAGATGGCCGGCCGCCACGGCAACAAGGGCGTGGTGTCGAAGATCGTGCCGGCGGAGGACATGCCGTTCCTCGCCGACGGCCAGCCCGTCGACATCGTGCTCAATCCGCTCGGCGTGCCGAGCCGGATGAACGTCGGCCAGATTCTGGAGACGCATCTGGGCTGGGCTTGCGCCGGCCTGGGGCTCAAGATCGGGCAGGCGGTCGATCTCTATAACCAGCAAGGCAAGCACGACACGCGTCCGCTCAAGGATATTCTCAAGAAGGTCTATGGCGACGACGAAACCATCAAGACGCTCGGCGAGGACGAACTGGTCGAGCTCGGCGGAAACTTGCGCCACGGCGTGCCGATTGCGACGCCGGTGTTCGACGGCGCCAAGGAAGCGGATATCGAAAAAATGCTCGATCTCGCCGGCCTCGATCATTCCGGTCAGGTCAGCGTGTTCGACGGCCGCACCGGCGAGGTGTTCGACCGCAAAGTCACGGTCGGCTTCATCTATATGCTCAAGCTGCACCATCTGGTGGACGACAAGATCCATGCCCGCTCGATCGGCCCGTACTCGCTGGTCACCCAGCAGCCGCTCGGCGGCAAGGCGCAGTTCGGCGGCCAGCGCTTCGGCGAAATGGAAGTGTGGGCGCTGGAAGCCTACGGCGCGGCTTACACCTTGCAGGAAATGCTCACCGTGAAGTCGGACGACGTCGCCGGCCGTACCAAGGTGTACGAGGCGATCGTGCGCGGCGACGACACCTTCGAGGCGGGCATTCCGGAAAGCTTCAACGTGCTGGTCAAGGAAATGCGCTCGCTCGGCCTCAATGTCGATCTGCACAATTCCAAGCAGCAGCGGCAGGGCCCGGGCGGCGAGACGGCGGAAGCCGCCGAATGACAAGCGGAACGGCCGCGCCGTTGGGCGCGGCCGCCGACGCGGTGTGATGAATAAATCGAAAGCAGCCGGCGATATATCGGCGTAGCGGAGATGGCAATGAATCAAGAGATCATGAATCTTTTCAGCCCGCAGGCTCCGGCTCAGGTCTTCGACCAGATTCGGATTTCGATTGCGAGCCCGGAAAAGATTCTGTCGTGGTCTTACGGCGAGATCAAAAAGCCGGAAACGATCAACTACCGCACCTTCAAGCCCGAGCGCGACGGTCTGTTCTGCGCGCGCATCTTCGGGCCGATCAAGGATTACGAGTGCTTGTGCGGCAAGTACAAGCGCATGAAGTACAAGGGCATCATCTGCGAGAAGTGCTCGGTCGAAGTGACGCTCAGCCGCGTGCGGCGCGAGCGCATGGGCCATATCGAATTGGCCGCGCCGGTCGCCCACATCTGGTTCTTGAAGTCGCTGCCGAGCCGCATCGGGTTGTTGCTCGACATGACGCTGAAGGACCTCGAGCGCATCCTCTATTTCGAATACTACGTCGTACTGGAGCCGGGCCTGACCCCGCTCAAGGACCGCCAGTTGCTGTCCGAGGACGAGTATCTCAAGGCGCAGGAGGAATTCGGCGCCGACAGCTTCACCGCCACCATCGGCGCGGAAGCGATCCGCGAGATGCTCAAGGCGCTCGATCTCGACAAGATGCAGGCCGAATTGCGCGCCGGCATCCTGGAGACCGACAGCGACATCAAGAAGAAGAAAATCGCCAAGCGGCTGAAGCTGATCGAGGCCTTCATCGCCTCCGGCAACAAGCCGGAATGGATGATTCTCACGGTGGTGCCGGTGATCCCGCCGGATCTGCGGCCGCTGGTGCCGCTCGACGGCGGACGCTTTGCCACGTCCGACTTGAACGATCTCTATCGCCGCGTCATCAACCGCAACAACCGTTTGAAGCGGCTGATCGAGCTGCGCGCGCCCGACATCATCATCCGCAACGAAAAGCGCATGCTGCAAGAAGCGGTCGATGCGCTGTTCGACAACGGCCGCCGCGGCCGCGTCATCACCGGCGCCAACAAGCGTCCGTTGAAGTCGCTCGCCGACATGCTCAAGGGCAAGCAGGGCCGCTTCCGGCAGAACCTGCTCGGCAAGCGCGTCGACTATTCCGGCCGCTCGGTGATCGTGGTCGGCCCCGAACTCAAGCTGCATCAGTGCGGGTTGCCGAAGAAGATGGCGCTCGAACTGTTCAAACCGTTCATCTATTCGCGGCTCGACGCCAAAGGCCTGTCCACCACGGTGAAGCAGGCCAAGAAGCTGGTCGAGAAGGAAAAGCCCGAGGTCTGGGACATCCTCGACGAGGTGATCCGCGAGCACCCGGTGCTGTTGAACCGCGCGCCGACTTTGCATCGGCTCGGCATCCAGGCCTTCGAGCCGGTGCTGATCGAGGGCAAGGCGATCCAGTTGCATCCGCTGGTGTGCGCGGCGTTCAACGCCGACTTCGACGGCGACCAGATGGCCGTGCACGTCCCGCTGTCGCTGGAAGCGCAGTTGGAAGCGCGCGTGCTGATGATGTCGACCAACAACATCCTGCATCCGGCGAACGGCCAGCCGATCATCGTGCCGTCGCAGGACATCGTGCTCGGCCTTTATTACCTCACGCTCATGCGCGAGGGCGAGCCGGGCGAGAACAAGGCCTTCGGCGACATGGCCGAAATCGACCATGCCTTGCAGGAGAAGGTGATCGGCCTGCACACCAAGATCCGCTATCGCTGGGAAGGCGTCGACGAGGAGGGCAAATCGTTCCTGAAATGGTACGAGACCACGCCCGGCCGCGTCGTGCTCGGCAACGTGCTGCCGCGCAACGTCAAGGCGCCGTTCGACATCGTCAACAAGTTGATGACGAAGCGCGAAATCTCCGGGATGATCGATACGGTCTACCGCCACTGCGGGCAGAAGGAGACGGTCATCTTCTGCGACCGCATCATGTCGCTCGGCTTCTATCACGCCTTCAAGGCCGGCATCTCGTTCGGCAAGGACGACATGGTGGTGCCGGGCTCGAAGTGGAAAACGGTCGAGGACACGCGCGATCTCGCCAAGGAGTTCGAGCAGCAATACAACGACGGCCTCATCACCCAGGGCGAGAAATACAACAAGGTGGTCGACGCCTGGTCGAAATGCACCGAGGCGATCGCCGAGGCGATGATGAAGGAAATCTCGTCGGTCAAGAAGGACAAGAACGGACGCGACGAGCAGGTCAACTCGATCTACATGATGGCGCATTCCGGCGCGCGCGGTTCGCCCGCCCAGATGCGTCAGCTCGCCGGTATGCGCGGGTTGATGGCCAAGCCCTCGGGCGAGATCATCGAGAGTCCGATCATCTCGAACTTCAAGGAAGGCCTGTCGGTGCTCGAGTACTTCAACTCGACGCACGGCGCCCGCAAGGGTCTCGCCGACACCGCCTTGAAAACTGCCAACTCGGGCTATCTGACGCGGCGTCTGGTCGACGTGGCGCAGGACTGCATCATCACTAGCTTCGACTGCGGCACCAAGGGCGGCATCAAGGTGCGCGCCATCATCGACGCCGGCACCGTGGTGGCGTCACTGGCGATCCGCATCCTCGGCCGTACCACGGCGGAGGACGTCAAGGATCCGGTCAGCAACAAGGTCGTGGTCAAACGCGGCACCCTGCTGACCGAGCCGGAAGTCGAAGCGATCACCAATGCCAGCGTGCAGGAAATGAAGATTCGTTCGGTGCTCACCTGCGAATCCAAGAACGGCGTATGCGGGGCATGCTATGGGCGCGATCTTGCCCGCGGCACGCCGGTCAATATGGGCGAGGCGGTGGGCGTCATCGCCGCGCAGTCGATCGGCGAGCCGGGCACCCAGCTTACCATGCGCACGTTCCACATCGGCGGCGCGGCGCAGATCTCCGAGCAGTCGTTCATCGAATCGAACTTCGACGGCAAGCTCAAGTTCAAGGGCAAGAACATCGCCAAGAACTCCGACGGCGACGTGGTGGCGATGGTGCGCAACATGGTGGTGGCGGTGGTGGACCCCGACGGCACCGAGCGCGCGCATCACCGCATCCCCTACGGCGCGCGCATGCGCGTCGAAGACGGCGACAAGATCAAGCGCGGCCAGCGCATCGCCGAGTGGGATCCCTATACGCGGCCGATCCTCACCGAGGTCGAGGGCAGCATCGCCTTCGAAGACCTGGTCGACGGTCTGTCGATGTCGGAAGCGCTCGACGAATCGACCGGCATCGCCAAGCGCGTAGTGGTCGACTGGCGCACCGGTTCCTCGCGCAACCAGCAGGATTTGCGTCCGTCGATCGTGATCAAATCGGGCAACAAGCTTCTCAAGCTCGCCCGCGGCGGCGACGCGCGCTACGTGCTGGCGGTCGACGCCATCATCTCGGTCGATCCCGGCGCCCACGTGAAAGCGGGCGACGTGATTGCGCGCATTCCGACCGAAAGCGCCAAGACGCGCGACATCACTGGCGGTCTGCCGCGGGTGGCGGAGCTGTTCGAGGCGCGTAAGCCGAAGGATGCGGCGATCATCGCCGAAATCGGCGGCACGGTGCGTTTCGGCAAGGACTACAAGAACAAACGCCGCCTGACGCTCGAGCCGACCACCAAAGGCGACGAGCCGAAGGAGTATTTGATCCCGAAGGGCAAGCACATCCATCTGCAGGATGGCGACGTCATCGAGAAGGGCGATTACATCGTCGAAGGCAATCCCGCCCCGCACGACATTCTCGCCATCAAGGGCGTCGAGGAGCTGGCCGCCTATCTGGTGAACGAAATCCAGGAGGTCTACCGGCTGCAAGGCGTCAACATCAACGACAAGCACATCGAGGTGATCGTCCGCCAGATGCTGCAGAAGGTCGAGATCGACGTGACCGGCGAGACCGAGCTGCTGCAAGGCGAGCAGATCGACAAGACCGAACTCGACGAGATCAACGCGCGCGCCGAAGCCGAAGGCAAGAAGCCGGCTAGCGGTCATCCCGTGCTGCTCGGCATCACCAAAGCGAGCCTGCAGACGCGTTCGTTCATCTCGGCGGCGTCGTTCCAGGAGACCACGCGCGTGCTCACCGAAGCCGCGGTCAACGGCAAGGCTGACACGCTCGACGGGCTCAAGGAGAACGTCATTGTCGGCCGCCTGATCCCGGCCGGCACCGGCGCGATGATGAACGAGTTGCGCGAAATCGCCGTCAAGCGCGACGCCCTCATCCTCGAGGAGCGCGAGAAGGACGCCGCCAAAGCGGCGGCCAAGGCGGAAGCCGAAGCGGCCCCGGCGCTGCCGGCCGCCGAATAAGGCGAAGCCTAGCGACTGCGAAAAGGGCCGCCCGCAAGGCGGCCCTTTTCATTTGTAATGTCATGCGCGCTTAACAAATTGTCTTGTAGCCGGTAGTCCACGCTTTTGCGGGAACGCGCGGTGTGATGTGGGGCGCTTATGCACTGGTGGCAGTCGGCGGTCGTCTACCAGATTTATCCGCGCTCGTTTCAGGATTCGAACGGCGACGGCGTCGGCGATCTGCCGGGCATCGCCGCGCGCCTGCCGTACCTCGCCGAGCTCGGCGTCGATGCGCTGTGGCTGTCGCCGATCTTCGTCTCGCCGATGGCCGATTTCGGCTACGACATTGCCAACTACACCGCAATCGATCCGCTGTTTGGCGGCATGGCCGACTTCGACGCGCTGCTAACGGCGGCGCATGCGCGCGGCATGAAAGTGCTGCTCGACTTCGTTCCCAATCATACCTCCGACCGGCACCCCTGGTTTTTAGAAAGCCGGTCGTCGCGCGCAAGCGCCAAACGCGATTGGTATATCTGGCGGGATGGCGCGCCCGGCGGCGGGCCGCCCAACAACTGGCTATCGGAATTCGGCGGTTCGGCTTGGCAGTTCGACGCGGCGACCGGGCAATATTATTACCACGCCTTTCTCGCCGCGCAGCCGGACCTCAACTGGCGCAACGCAGACGTGCGTGCCGCCATGCACGACGTGATGCGGTTCTGGCTCAAGCGCGGCGTCGACGGTTTTCGCGTCGACGTGATCTGGCACCTGATCAAGGATGCCGAATTCCGCGACAACCCCCCCAATCCCGCTGTTCGCGCGGGCGAGCCGCCGTACCGGCGCCTGCTGCCGCTCTATTCGACCGACCGGCCGGAAGTGCATGAGGTCATCGCCGGCCTGCGCGCCGTCGTCGACGAATTTCCCGAGCGTCTCTTGATCGGCGAAATTTATCTGCCGATTGAGCGCTTGGTTGCTTACTACGGCCGCGATCTGGGCGGCGTCCATCTGCCGTTCAATTTCGGCCTGCTGGAAACGCCATGGAACGCGCGGGCGATCGCCCAATTGATCGATCGCTACGAAGCGGCCTTGCCGGCGGGCGGCTGGCCGAACTGGGTGCTGGGCAATCACGACCGGCCGCGGCTGGCAAGCCGCGTCGGACCGGAGCAGACGCACCTCGCGGCCATGCTGCTGTTGACGCTGCGCGGCACGCCGACGCTTTATTACGGCGATGAAATCGGCATGTGCCAGGTGCCGATTGCGCCCGAACGCGTGCGTGATCCGGCCGCGTTGCAAGTGCCCGGGCGCGACGGGGCCCGCACGCCGATGCAGTGGGACGCCAGCGCCTTTGCCGGATTTTCAACCGTTCCGCCCTGGCTTCCGCCGGCGGAGGATTTTGCCGGTGTCAATGTGGCGATCCAGCGGGCCGATCCGGCCTCGCTTTCCAATCTCTACCGGCGATTGATGGCCTTGCGCCGGTTGCGGCCGGCGCTGACGCGCGGCGCCTATCGGCCGATCGCGTCGGCAGGCGACGTTTTGGCCTTTATGCGCGAGATCGATGGCGACCGGGTCCTGGTGGCGTTGAATTTCGGCGCCGGCCCGGCGGCGGTAGCCCTGCCGAGCGATGCGGCAGGCGGGACCGTCCTGGTCGCATCGGACGCCGGCCGCGACGGCGAAAATGTGCGCCATTCATTGGAGTTAAGGGCGCACGAAGGGGCTGTCGCCGGGCTCGGCCGCTGAATCCGGCTAGTCCGGCCGCCAACCGGCCAGAACCCTCGGCTTTACCGGCCTTTTCGCCTTGACTTGGGCGAGTCCGGCCGATACATACGCGACACTTTTCGGCAGGCGGTGAGCTTTGCTTGCTCGGAACGGCCGCCCGGCTAACCCTTTGAGAGTTATACGTTTTCTCAAAGCTTGGCCGGCGCATCGCCTCGAGGAATGAAGCTCAGACGCTGCCTCTGACAGCCACTGTCAGACTTGAGGATGAACGGCCGCGGCGCTTTAACCGCATCGTGGTCGTCCGGAACGGAAGAGCGCCCCCGCGGTTCATGCGGATGGCGCGATTTCGTTTTGCGCGTTGAAAAGTCGCGCAGAGAGACGCGCGGACTTTGTGCGTGCGCACGGGAATGCCGGGGCGAAAAGCCCATAAAGACGAGCGGACCGCTGTCCGCACGAAATTGCGAGGGGCGAAAGCCTTTAATGATTCCGGGCTGTCAAAGCCCAAACGAGAGGTGCGAAGGCAAACGATGCCGACGATCAACCAGCTGATTGCCAGCCCGCGCAAGCCGCTCAAAGTGCGCATCACCGCGCCGGCGCTCGAATCGTCGCCGCAGAAGCGCGGCGTCTGCACGCGCGTCTACACGACGACGCCGAAGAAGCCGAATTCGGCGCTGCGCAAAGTCGCCAAGGTGCGCTTGACCAACGGTTTCGAGGTGATCGGCTACATCCCGGGCGAGGGGCACAATCTGCAGGAACATTCGGTGGTGATGATCCGCGGCGGCCGCGTCAAGGACCTGCCGGGCGTGCGCTACCACATCCTGCGCGGCGTGCTCGATACGCAAGGCGTCAAGAACCGCAAGCAACGCCGGTCGAAATACGGCGCCAAGCGGCCGAAATAAGGGATCTGGTGATGCCGCGCGCTTCGACGATCGAAAATGGCAGAGCCCGCCGGCCCTTTGTGGCGCCGGCCGCGGTTGTCGGCCTGGGTGCGTTGGCAGCAATCACTGCGCCAGCGGCGCCGGCGCGCGCGCAGGGTTATTGGGGCGCATACGCTTACTCGGATTCGACCGGCTCATACGGCTATTCATTCCGGCACCGCTCGGGCTTTGCCGCGAGAGATCGGGCGTTAAGGGAGTGCAACGCCCGGCCGAAATCAGAAGGTTGCGTGTTTGTCAGGGCATTCGCGGGCTTGTGCGGAGCGCTGTCAATTTTTGAAGCGCCGGGCAAAGGACCGGATGGCAAACCCAAAACGCTCCGGCTGCATTTTGTCGGCACCGCGCCATCGCGCGCCGCCGCAGATGCCGCGGGCCTCGATGAATGCAAGAAATTCATGTCCAAAGCGAAATTGCAGCACTTTTGCAAGGTCATCAAAGTCGTCTGCAGCGACGATCGCCGATAATCACGAGTAAACAGGCACAGTGAGCTAGACATGTCCCGACGCCACGCAGCAGAAAAGCGCGAAGTTATCCCGGACCCGAAGTTCGGCAACATCGTCGTCAGCAAGTTTATGAATGCCGTGATGTATGCCGGCAAGAAGTCGGTGGCCGAAGGCATCGTCTATGGCGCGCTGGAGATGATCGAAAGCAAAACCAAGCAAAGCCCGCTCACTGTGTTCCAGCAGGCGCTCGACAACGTGATGCCCTCGATCGAAGTGCGCTCGCGCCGCGTCGGCGGCGCCACATATCAGGTGCCGGTGGAAGTGCGCACCTCGCGCCGCCAGGCGCTCGGCATTCGCTGGATCATTATCGCCGCGCGCGATCGCAACGAAAAGACCATGACCGAACGGCTCTCAGCCGAGCTGCTCGACGCATCCAATAACAGGGGAAACGCCGTCAAGAAGCGCGAGGACACCCACAAGATGGCGGAAGCCAACCGGGCCTTCTCGCATTACCGCTGGTGACGTCGAACAACCTCAGGGAATAGAACTCAAATGCCACGCGTCCACGCAATCGAGGACTACCGCAATTTCGGCATCATGGCCCACATCGATGCCGGGAAAACCACGACTACGGAGCGGATCCTCTATTACACCGGCAAAAGCCATAAGATCGGCGAGGTGCATGAAGGCGCCGCGACGATGGATTGGATGGAGCAGGAGCAGGAACGCGGCATCACCATCACCTCGGCCGCGACCACCGCGTTCTGGAAGGAAAAGCGCCTCAACATCATCGACACCCCCGGCCACGTCGACTTCACCATCGAAGTCGAGCGCTCGCTGCGCGTGCTCGATGGCGCCGTCGTCGTACTCGACAGCAATCAGGGCGTCGAGCCGCAGACCGAAACGGTCTGGCGCCAGGGCGACAAATACAAGGTGCCGCGCATCGTCTTCGCCAACAAGATGGACAAGATCGGCGCCGACTTCTTCAAGTGCATGGAAGACATCGTGAGCCGCCTCGGCGCCAGGCCGGTGGCGATCCAGCTGCCGATCGGTTCCGAGCAGAATTTCAAGGGCCTCATCGACCTGGTGCGCATGAAGGGCGTGGTGTGGAACGACGAATCGCTCGGCGCCGACTACCACGACATCGACATTCCTGACGACATGCTCGAGCAGGCCACCGAATACCGCGACAAGATGATCGAGGCGGCCTGCGAACTCGATGACGACGCGGCCACCGCCTATCTCGAAGGCAAGATGCCGGACGAGGCGACGCTGAAGAAGCTGATCCGCAAGGCCGTGATCACCGGCGCGTTCTTCCCGGTGCTGTGCGGCTCGGCGTTCAAGAACAAGGGCGTGCAGCCGCTGCTCGACGCTGTCGTCGATTACCTGCCGTCGCCGCTCGACGTGCCGCCGATCCACGGCATCAATCCGGATAAGGAAAACGAAGACGTCATCCGCGAGCCGAAGGACGGCGCGCCGCTCGCGCTGCTCGCCTTCAAGATCATGGACGACCCCTTCGTTGGTACCATCACCTTCTGCCGCATCTATTCCGGCACGCTCGTCAGCGGCACCGGCGTGATTAATTCGACCAAGGAGCGCAAGGAGCGCATCGGCCGCATGCTGCTGATGCATGCGAACAACCGCGAAGACATCAAGGAAGCCTATGCCGGCGACATTGTCGCGCTGGCCGGTCTCAAGGAAGTGCGCACCGGCGACACGCTGTGCGACCCCAAGCAGCCGGTGATCCTGGAAAAGATGGAATTCCCCGATCCGGTGATCGAGATCGCCATCGAGCCGAAGTCGAAAGCCGACCAGGAAAAGCTCGGCGTCGCGCTCGCCAAACTCGCCGCCGAGGATCCGTCCTTCCGCGTCTCCACCGATCAGGAGAGCGGCCAGACCATCCTCAAGGGCATGGGCGAACTGCATCTCGACATCAAGGTCGACATCCTCAAGCGCACCTACAAAGTGGACGCCAATATCGGCGCCCCGCAGGTGGCGTTCCGCGAGAAGATTACGCAGAAGGTCGAGCACGACTACACCCACAAGAAGCAGACCGGCGGCTCCGGCCAGTACGCCAAGATCAAGATCGTTGCCGAGCCGAGCCCACCGGGCACGCCGTTCGAGTTCGAGAACGACGTCATCGGCGGTTCGGTGCCGAAGGAATTCATCCCCGGCGTCGAGAAGGGCCTGAAGTCAATGCTCGGTTCCGGCGTGCTCGCTGGTTTCCCGGTGGTTGATCTGAAGGTCACGCTCATTGACGGCAACTCCCACGATGTCGACTCTTCGGCGCTGGCGTTCGAAATCTGCGCGCGCCAATGCCTCAAGGAAGCGCTGCAAAGGGCCAGGCCCGTCCTGCTCGAGCCGATCATGAAGGTCGAGGTGGTGACGCCGGAGGACTACACCGGCTCCGTCATCGGCGACCTCAATTCGCGGCGCGGCCAAATCCAGGGCCAGGACATGCGCGGCAACGCCAATGTCATCAACGCGATGGTGCCGCTGATGAACATGTTCGGTTACGTCAACAACCTGCGGTCCATGTCACAGGGCCGCGCCACATTCACGATGCAATTCGATCACTACGCAGAGCTACCCGCCAACGTGTCGGCGGAAGTGCAGAAGAAATTCGCGTGACGATCGCAACCTGAGGGTTCTGAACGGAGAGTTCCATGGCAAAAGAGAAATTCCTTCGCAACAAGCCGCATTGCAATATCGGGACGATCGGCCACGTCGACCACGGCAAGACGACGCTGACGGCGGCGATCACCAAGGTTTTGTCGGAGACGGGCGGTGCCACGTTCACCGCCTATGACCAGATCGACAAGGCGCCGGAAGAAAAGGCGCGCGGCATCACGATTTCGACGGCGCACGTCGAATATCAGACCGAGAAGCGCCACTATGCGCACGTCGACTGCCCAGGTCATGCCGACTACGTGAAGAACATGATCACCGGCGCGGCGCAGATGGACGGCGCCATTCTCGTGGTGTCGGCTGCCGACGGCCCGATGCCGCAGACGCGCGAGCACATCCTGCTCGCCCGCCAGGTCGGCGTGCCGGCGCTTGTTGTCTATATGAACAAAGTGGACATGGTGGACGATCCGGAATTGCTCGAACTGGTCGAGCTCGAGGTTCGCGAATTGCTGTCCAAGTACAATTTCCCGGGCGACAAGATTCCGGTCGTCAAGGGCTCGGCGCTGATGGCGCTTGAGGGCAAGGACGAAAAGCTCGGCAAGCAGTCGATCCTCGATCTGATGAAGGCGGTGGACGACTACATCCCGCAGCCGGAGCGCCCGAAGGATCAGCCGTTCCTGATGCCGGTGGAAGACGTGTTCTCGATCTCCGGCCGCGGCACCGTGTGCACCGGCCGCATCGAGCGCGGCATCATCAAGGTCGGCGAAGAAGTCGAAATCGTCGGCATCAAGCCGACGCTGAAGACGGTCGTCACCGGCGTCGAGATGTTCCGCAAGCTGCTCGACCAGGGCGAGGCCGGCGATAATGTCGGTTGCCTGTTGCGTGGCACCAAGCGCGAGGAAGTCGAGCGCGGTCAGGTGCTGTGCAAGCCCGGCTCGGTCAAGCCGCACACCAAGTTCAAGGCGGAAGCTTACATCCTCACCAAGGAAGAGGGCGGCCGTCATACCCCGTTCTTCACCAACTACCGCCCGCAGTTCTATTTCCGCACCACCGACGTGACTGGCGTGGTGCATCTGCCGGCCGGCACCGAGATGGTGATGCCGGGCGACAACGTGGCGATGGAAGTGCACCTGATCGTGCCGATCGCCATGGAGGAGAAACTCCGCTTCGCCATTCGCGAGGGCGGCCGCACCGTCGGCGCCGGCGTGGTGGCGAGCATCATCGAGTAAACAAGCTGTCGTGCCCCGCGCAAGCGGGGCAACCAGTTTTTGCAAGGCCGTAAGGCAACTGAGACGCTAGTGAATACTGGATCGTCCGTTTGAACGGACGATGACAGTCGAGAGAGAAACGAAATGAACGGCCAGAATATCCGGATCCGGCTCAAGGCGTTCGATCACCGCATCCTCGATGCGTCGACGCGCGAGATCGTCAACACGGCCAAGCGCACCGGTGCGCAGGTCCGTGGGCCGATCCCGCTGCCGACGCGCATCGAGAAGTTCACGGTGAACCGCTCGCCGCATGTCGACAAGAAGAGCCGCGAACAGTTCGAGATGCGCACCCATAAGCGCCTCTTGGACATCGTCGATCCGACGCCGCAGACCGTGGACGCGCTGATGAAGCTCGACCTCGCCGCCGGCGTCGATGTCGAGATCAAGTTGTAAAGGCAGGGTGAGGAATAAGATGCGTTCCGGAGTGGTTGCGCAAAAGGTCGGAATGATGCGGGTGTTCACCGAAGCGGGTGAGCACGTACCGGTGACGGTGCTCGCGCTCGCGCAGTGCCAGGTCATCGCGCATCGGACCAAGGACAAGAACGGCTATGTTGCGCTCCAGCTCGGCTCGGGCGCGCGTCGTACCAACAACATGATCAAGGCCGACCGCGGCTATTTCGCCAAGGCCAAGCTCGAGCCCAAGCGTAAGCTCGCCGAGTTCCGCGTCAGCGAGGACGCGCTGATCCCGGTCGGCGCCGAGATCACGGCCGACCACTTCGTGGTCGGCCAGTTCGTCGACGTTTGCGGCACCTCGATCGGCAAGGGGTTTGCCGGCGGCATGAAGCGCTGGAATTTTGCGGGTCTTCGCGCCTCGCACGGCGTGTCGGTCTCGCACCGTTCGATCGGCGGCACCGGCGGCCGGCAAGACCCCGGCAAGACCTTCAAGAACAAGAAGATGCCAGGCCACCTCGGCGTCGACCGGGTGACCACGCTCAATCTCAAGGTGGTGCAGACCGACGTCGCGCGCGGCCTCATCATGGTCGAGGGCGCGGTACCCGGCGCCAAGGGCGGCTGGATTACCGTGCGCGACGCCGTCAAGAAGGCGCTGCCCAAGGAAGCGCCCAAGCCTGGCAAGTTCCGCCTGGCGGAAGCCGCCGACACGAAGTCCGACGCCAAGCCGGCCGCCGAACAGGCTCCTGCGGCTGCTGCGGCCCCCGCGACGGAGGGCGTGTGACATGGAAATGAAGATCACCACCCTCGAAGGCAAAGCGGCCGGCTCGGTCGACCTGCCGGATGCCATTTTCGGCCTCGAGCCGCGCAGCGACATTTTGCAGCGTTGCGTCAACTGGCAGCTCGCCAAACGCCAGCGCGGCACCCATAAGACCAAGGACCGCTCGGAGATCTGGCGCACCGGCAAAAAGATGTACGCGCAAAAGGGCACCGGCGGCGCCCGCCACGGCTCGGCGCGCGTGCCGCAGTTCCGCGGCGGCGGACGCGCCTTCGGCCCGATAGTACGCAGTCACGCCATCGACCTGCCGAAAAAGGTGCGTGCGCTCGCGCTCAAACATGCCCTGTCGTCCAAGGCCAAGGGCGGCGGCATCATCGTCATCGACAAAGCGAGCCTGAAGGACGCCAAGACCAAGGCGCTGGCCAAGCAGTTCGGCAAGCTCGGGCTCGAGAACGCGCTCATTATCGACGGCGCCGAGATCGAAGCCAATTTCCGTTCCGCCGCGCGCAACATTCCGAATATCGACGTGCTGCCGGTGCAGGGCATCAACGTCTATGACATCATGCGGCGCAAGACCCTGGTGCTGACCAAGGCCGCGCTCGATGCGCTGGAGGCGCGCTTCAAATGAGCACCAGCGATCCCCGCCATTACGACGTCATCCTCGGCCCGGTGATCACCGAAAAGGCCACCATGGCGTCCGAGCACAACAAGGTCGTGTTCAAGGTGCGCAAGAACGCGACCAAGCCGCAGATCAAGGAAGCGGTGGAGAAGCTGTTCGACGTCAAAGTCAGAAGCGTCAACACGCTCACCCGCAAGGGCAAGTTGAAGGTGTTCAAGAACAAGATCGGGCGGCAGTCCGACGTGAAGCGCGCGGTCGTGACCCTGGAAGAGGGTCAGCGCATCGACGTGACCACGGGATTGTAAGGGAAGCCTGCGATGGCATTGAAAACATACAACCCGACTACGCCGAGCCAGCGCCAGCTGGTCAATATCGACCGTTCGTCGCTGTATAAAGGCCCGCCGGTCAAGGCTTTGACCGAAGGCCAGATCTCGACCGGCGGCCGCAACAACAACGGCCGCATCACCTCGCGCTTTCGCGGCGGCGGGCACAAGCAGGCCTATCGCAAAGTCGATTTCCGGCGCGGCAAGCTCGATGTGCCGGCAACCGTCGAGCGGCTCGAATACGATCCCAACCGCACCGCCTTCATCGCGCTCATCAAGTACCAAGACGGCGAACTCGCCTATATCCTGGCGCCGCAGCGGCTTGCCGCCGGCGACACGGTGATTGCCGCCGAACATGCCGACGTGAAGCCGGGCAATGCCATGCCGATCGGCAATATTCCGGTCGGCACCATCGTGCACAATGTCGAAATCAAGATCGGCAAAGGCGGACAAATAGCGCGCTCGGCCGGCACCTATGTGCAGATCGTCGGGCGCGACCAGGATTACGTCATTCTGCGCCTGTCGACCACCGAGCAGCGTCTGGTGCATGGCCGCTGCATGGCGACCATCGGCGCGGTGTCGAACCCCGACAATATGAACACCACGATCGGCAAGGCCGGCCGCCAGCGCTGGAAAGGCCGCATGCCGCACAACCGCGGCATCACTATGAACCCGGTCGACCATCCGCACGGCGGACGCACCAAAGGCGGCGGTCATTGGACCACGCCCTGGGGCTTCCCGACCAAGGGCAAGAAGACGCGCAAGAACAAGCGCACCACCAAATTCATCGTCGCCAGCCGGCACGCCCGCAAGAATAAGCAAAGCTAAGGACGAAGCATCATGTCGCGCTCGTTATGGAAAGGCCCGTTCGTCGACGGCTACTTGCTGCGCAAGGCGGAAGCTGCGCGCTCGTCGGGCCGTCACGAGATGATCAAGATCTGGAGCCGGCGCTCGACCATTCTGCCGCAATTCGTCGGCCTGAATTTCGGCGTCTATAACGGGCAGAAGCACATTCCGGTGATGGTGACCGAGGAAATGGTCGGTCACAAGTTCGGCGAATTCGCGCCGGGCCGCATGTTCTATGGCCATTCATCCGACCGCAAAGCCAAGCGCGCGGCGGCGGCCCCGAGTGCTGCGGCCGCGGCACCTGCCGCGCCCGGCGCGGCGCCGGCGGCAAGCTAAGGATCGAGAGAAACGTCATGGGCAAGAGCTCACGCGAGCGAGACCTCGCAGATAATGAGGCCAAAGCGGTGACCCGGATGATCCGGATCAGCCCGCAGAAGCTCAATCTTGTCGCGCAGTTGATCCGCGGCAAGAAGGTCGCGAGCGCGCTCGCCGACCTTGAGTTTTCGCGCAAGCGCATCGCCAAGGATGTGCGCAAATGCCTGCAATCGGCGATCGCCAATGCCGAGAACAATCATGACCTCGACGTCGACGATCTAGTCGTCGCCGAGGCCCATGTCGGAAAGGCGCTGGTGATCAAGCGCTTTAGCCCGCGCGGCCGCGGCCGCATGGGACGCATTTTGAAACCGTTCTCCCACCTGACCATCGTTGTGCGTCAGGTCGAGGCGGCGGCCGAAGCGAAAGCCTAAAGGGGTTATCGATGGGTCAAAAAGTCAATCCGATCGGCTTGCGTCTCGGGATCAATCGCACCTGGGACTCGCGCTGGTATTCCGGCAAGGCCGAATACGGCACGCTGCTGCACGAGGACATCAAGATCCGCGAAGAGCTGATGAAGCAGCTCAAGCAGGCGGCGGTGTCGCATATCGTGATCGAGCGCCCGCATAAGAAGTGCCGCGTCACCATCCACTCGGCGCGCCCGGGCGTGGTGATCGGCAAGAAGGGCGCCGACATCGAGAAGCTGCGCAAGTCGGTGGCCAAGCTCACCGACAGCGACGTCGTCATCAACATCGTCGAAATCCGCAAGCCTGAGCTCGACGCGCAACTGGTGGCCGAATCGATTTCGCAGCAGCTCGAGCGCCGCGTCGCGTTCCGCCGCGCCATGAAACGCGCGGTGCAGTCGGCCATGCGGCTGGGCGCCGAAGGCATCCGCATCAACTGTTCGGGCCGTCTCGGCGGCGCCGAAATCGCGCGCATGGAGTGGTACCGCGAAGGCCGCGTGCCGCTGCATACGCTGCGCGCCGACGTCGACTACGGCGTTGCCACCGCATTCACCACCTACGGCACCTGCGGCGTCAAAGTCTGGATCTTCAAGGGCGAAATCCTCGAACACGATCCGATGGCGCAGGACAAGAAACTCGCCGAAGGCGACCAAGGCCGTCCGCGTCGCGAAACCGCGGCGTAGCGCATGATCCCGAAAAGTGGGCACCGGTTTTCGGAAAAGATCACGCGCAAAGTTAGAAAGAGAGAATAAGAGTTAAGTCATGCTGCAACCCGTCCGCACCAAGTTCCGCAAGGCGTTCAAGGGCCGCATTCACGGCGTCGCCAGCTCGGGCGCCAAGCTCGCCTTCGGTCAATACGGCCTCAAGGCGCTGGAGCCCGAGCGTGTCACCGCGCGCCAGATCGAGGCCGCGCGCCGCGCGCTCACCCGCTTCATGAAGCGGTCGGGCCGGGTGTGGATCCGCGTCTATCCGGACGTGCCGGTGTCAAAGAAGCCGATTGAAATCCGCATGGGCAAAGGCAAGGGCACGCCCGAATTTTGGGTCACCCGCGTCAAGCCCGGCCGCATCATCTTCGAGGTCGACGGCATTCCGATCGGTGTCGCCAAGGAGGCGCTGGCGCTTGCCGCCGCCAAGCTCCCGGTCAAGACCCGATTCATCGAACGCATCGCCGAGTAAACCCATGAAAGCCGTAGACGCCAGAGCGATGACGCTCGACCAGATCGACGACGAGGTGCTCAAGCTCAAGAAGGAGCAGTTCAACCTGCGCTTCCAGCGTGCCACCGGTCAGCTCGAAAATACCGCGCGCGTGCGCCTCATCCGCCGCGATGTCGCGCGGCTCAAGACCATCGCCGCGCAGAAGCGTGCCGGCGCGCCGGAGCCGGTGGTGAAAGCCGAAGCTGCCGCGCCGAAGCCGGAAAAGACCGACAAGAAGACCAGATCCGCCAAGCCGAAGGCCGCCGCCAAGCCGAAGACCAAGGCGCGCGCCAAGCCGAAGTCGAAGAAGTAAGGGGTTCGAGATGCCGAAGCGTACGCTGCAGGGCGTCGTCGTTAGCGACAAGCAGGACAAGACCATTGTCGTGCGCGTCGACCGGCGTTTTACCCATGCGACGATGAAGAAGACCGTGCGCCGCTCGAAGAAATATCACGCGCATGACGAGAAGAACGAGTTCTCCATCGGCGACATGGTGTGGATCGAGGAGCGCCGTCCACTCTCCAAGCTCAAGTGCTGGGAAGTGATCCGAGGCGAGAAGAAACAGAAAGTTCAATGAGCGTCATGTTCGTCAAGAATGGGCGCACACAAACGATGAGAGCCGCGTCATGATCCAGATGCAAACCAACCTCGACGTGGCGGACAATTCCGGCGCGCGCCGCGTCATGTGCATCAAGGTGCTGGGCGGCTCGAAACGCAAATACGCCACCATCGGCGACGTGATCGTCGTCTCGGTGAAGGAAGCCATACCGCGCGGGCGCGTGAAGAAGGGCGAGGTGATGAAGGCCGTGGTGGTGCGCATCCGCAAGGATATCAAGCGCCCGGACGGTTCCGTCATCCGCTTCGACCGCAACGCGGCGGTGCTAATCACCCCGCAGATGGAGCCGGTCGGAACGCGCATCTTCGGACCGGTGCCGCGCGAATTGCGCGCCAAGAATCACATGAAGATCATCTCGCTCGCCCCGGAGGTGTTGTGATGGCCGCCAGGATCAAAAAGGGCGACAAGGTGGTGGTGCTGGCCGGCCGCGACAAGGGCCGCACCGCCGAGGTGATCGAGGTGCGTCCGGCGGATGCGCGCGCGCTGGTGCGCGGCGTCAATATGGTCAAGCGCCACCAGCGCCAGTCGGCGCAGCAGGAGGGTGGCATCGTCTCCAAGGAGAGCACGATCCATCTGTCCAACCTGGCGTTGGCCGACCCAAAGGACGGCAAGCCGACCCGCGTCGGCTTTAAATTCGTCGGCGAAGGCGACACGCGCAGAAAAGTGCGCTTCGCCAAGCGTTCCGGAGCAGAGATCGATGGCTGACACGCAAGCAAACACCGAAGCCAAGAAGCCGGCCGCCAAGCCGCCGAAAGCCGCCAAGGACGGCGGCACGCCCAAGGACGGCGGCACGCCCAAGGACGGCGGCGCGCCGAAGGTGAAGAAGCCGCGCGAGCGCTCGGATTACGTGGCGCGGCTCAAGACCCATTTCGAGCAGGTCGTCCGCGCCGAGCTGAGTAAGCAGTTCGGCTACACCAACCGCATGCAGGTGCCGGTGATCACCAAGGTCGTGCTCAATATGGGCATCGGCGAGGGCGTCGCCGACCGCAAGAAGGTGGACAATGCCGCCGGCGACTTGACGCTGATCGCCGGCCAAAAGGCCGTGATCACCAAGTCGCGCAAATCGATCGCGACCTACAAATTGCGCGACGGCCAGGCCATCGGCTGCAAGGTTACGCTGCGCAAGACGCGTATGTACGACTTCATCGACCGGCTGGTGACCATCGCACTGCCGCGTATCCGCGATTTCCGCGGGCTCAATCCGAAAAGCTTCGACGGCCGCGGCAACTACAGCCTCGGCATCAAGGAACACATCGTTTTCCCGGAGATCGATTTCGACAAGGTCACCGATTCCTGGGGCCTCGACATCACCGTTTGCACCAGCGCGCGTTCCGACGACGAAGCGCGCGCTTTGCTCACCGCATTCAACTTCCCGTTCCGGCAGTGAGGAGCGATTCCGTTTCCTCAAACGCGGGACCGTAAGGAGAGATAAGTATGGCGAAGAAGAGTTCGATCGAGAAGAACAACCGGCGGCGCCGGATGGCGAAGAAATTCGCCAATCGCCGCAAGGCGCTGAAGGCAATCGCCTACGACAAGAAGCTGCCCACGGAGGAGCGTTTCGCCGCCACCCTCAAGCTTGCCGAATTGCCGCGCAATTCCTCGGCTACGCGCATCCGCAATCGCTGCGAGCTGTCGGGGCGTCCGCGTGCCTATTACCGCAAGCATAAACTCAGCCGCATCGCGTTGCGCGACCTCGGCTCCAAGGGCCTGATTCCGGGCCTCGTGAAGTCGAGCTGGTAGGGGGATCGCGATGGGTGTCAACGATCCGATCGGCGACATGATTGCCCGCATCCGCAATGCGCAGATGCGAGCTAAGTCGAAGGTTTCCATGCCGGGTTCCAGGCAGCGCGAGCGCGTCTGCGAGGTGCTCAAGACCGAAGGCTATATCCGCGGCTATGCCAGCGTCGCGCATGCCGACGGCCGCAGCGAACTCGAGATCGAATTGAAATATTTCGACGGCGAACCGGTGATCCGCGAGATTTCGCGCGTCTCCAAGCCCGGCCGCCGCGTCTATGCCTCGGTCAAGGCCTTGCCGCGCATCAATAACGGCCTCGGCATCTCGATTCTGTCCACGCCCAAGGGCGTGATGGCCGATCACGCAGCCCGCGACGCCAATGTCGGCGGCGAAATCATCTGCACGGTGTTTTAACAATGTCGCGCATTGGCAACAAAGCGGTCGCGATCCCGTCCGGCGTCACCGCCAACGTGGAAGGCCAGACCGTCAAGGTCAAAGGCCCGAAGGGCGCCATGCAGGTCGTGCTGCATGACGACGTGGTTGTCGTCATGGACAAGGGCGCGGTCAAACTCGACCCGCGCTCGGAGAGCAAGCGCGCCCGCTCGATGTGGGGCACCTCGCGCACGCTGGTCGCCAATCTGGTGGCGGGCGTGACCAAGGGCTTCGAGGAGAAGCTGGAGATCACCGGCGTCGGTTTCCGCGCCGCGGTGCAGGGCAGGTCGTTGAACCTGCAGCTCGGCTTTTCCCATGACGTGAATTTTCCGATTCCGGAAGGCATCACGATTGCGACGCCGAAGCCGACCGAGATCGTGGTGACCGGCATCGATAAGCAGAAAGTCGGCCAGGTCGCCGCCGAAATCCGCGGCTTCCGCCCACCCGAACCGTATAAGGGCAAGGGCGTGAAATACGCCGGCGAATACATCTTCCGCAAGGAAGGCAAGAAGAAGTAGAGGGACGCGAGCGATGTCGAGATTAAGCGATCGGACTGCGCGACGGACAGCGACCGTGCGCCGCAACGTCAAGCTCGCCGCCGGCACCAGCGGCCGCGCGCGGCTGACGGTATTTCGCTCGTCCAAGCACATCTACGCCCAGCTCATCGACGACAACAAAGGCAAAACGCTGGTCGCCGCCTCGTCGCTCGAAAAGACGCTGCGCGAAGGCGCCAAGACCGGCGCCGATATCGGTGCGGCGAAAGCGGTCGGCAAACTGATCGCCGAGCGGGCCAAGGAGAAGGGCATCAAGGACGTCGTGTTCGACCGCGGCGGCTATCTCTATCACGGACGCATCAAAGCGCTGGCCGATGCCGCGCGCGAAGGCGGCCTCAATTTCTGAAAACGGATTAGACATCAATGGCACATGAACCCCGACGAGAGCCCCGGCGAGACCGCGAACGCGGCGGCCGCGAGGAGCGCGACAGCGAGTTCACCGATAAGCTTGTCCACATCAATCGTGTGGCCAAGGTGGTGAAGGGCGGCCGGCGTTTTGCCTTCGCCGCGCTCGTGATTGTCGGCGACCAGAAAGGCCGCGCCGGATTTGGCCACGGCAAGGCTCGCGAAGTGCCGGAGGCAATTCGCAAGGCCACCGATGCCGCCAAGCGCAGCTTGACGCGCGTGCCGTTACGCGAAGGCCGCACGCTGCATCACGACGTGCTCGGCCGCCACGGCGCCGGCAAGGTGTTCCTGCGCGCGGCGCCTCCGGGCACCGGCATCATCGCCGGCGGTCCGATGCGTGCGGTGTTCGAAACGCTGGGCATTCAGGACGTGGTGGCCAAGTCACTCGGCTCATCCAATCCCTACAACGTGGTGCGCGCGACCTTCGATGCGCTCAAGCATCAGGACTCGCCGCGCTCGGTCGCGGCCCGCCGCAATATCAAGGTCTCCACGCTGCAGTCGCGCCGCCGCGAAGGCGGTGAGGCGGATGCGACGGAGTAGAGGGATCGACATGGCCAATGCACATAAGACCATCAAGGTCGAACAGATCGCCAGCCCGCTGCGCCGTCATCACGACCAGCGCGAGACGTTGGTCGGTCTCGGACTGAACAAGATCGGCCGCACCCGCGAGCTGCCGGATACCGCCTCGACGCGCGGCATGATCCGCAAACTGAAGCATCTCGTCCGCGTGGTCGGCGAAACGAATTAAGAGGACGAGAGCCATGAAACTCAACCAGATCGCCGACAAGCCGGGTGCACGCAAGAATTGCCTGCGCATCGGCCGTGGCATCGGCTCCGGCATGGGCAAGACCGGCGGCCGCGGCGGCAAGGGCCAGACCGCGCGCTCGGGCGTGCGCATCAAGGGCTTCGAAGGCGGCCAGATGCCGCTGCACCGGCGCCTGCCCAAGCGCGGCTTCCGCAATTCGCCGTTCGCGGTCAAACTCAACGAGACCAATATCGGCAAAGTGCAGGCGGCGATCGATGCCGGGCTGATCGATGCCAACAGCCCGATCGACGTTGCGGCCATGGTCAAGGCCGGCCTGATGCGGCGCGTCAAAGGCGGCGTGAAGCTGCTCGGCGACGGCGAGCTCAAGAGCAAGGTCGAATTTGCGGTTTACGGCGCGTCGAAGTCGGCCGTCGCGGCGGTTGAGAAGGCCGGCGGCAGCGTGAAAATTCTAGCCGCCCCGAAGGAAGTCGACGCCGAACCGAAGGGCAAGAACAAGCGCATGGCGCTGGAAGCGGCCAAAGGTGGCGATAGGGGCGGCAAGCCAAAAGGCGGCAAGCCCAAAGAGACGAAGGCGGACGGCGCCGAAGGCGAGCCAAAGGCCGATGCGCCGGAAGGCAAAGGCGAGGCGTAATGCCACAGAATGTCATCGCCCGCCCCGGCCTGCGCGGGGGCAGGCTTTGGCGGTCGGATCCGGTAACCCAGGGCTACAGTTTGTAACGATCGCGCCTATTTAGAGGGCTGTGAGTACTGGATGCCCCGCTTATGGGGGGCATGACGGCAGAAAGAGGCGAATTGGCCATGGTCTCGGCAGCGGAACAACTGGCGGCCAATCTCAATTTCGGCGCTCTCGCCAAGGCCGAAGAGCTCAAAAAGCGCATCTGGTTCACGGTCGGCGCGCTGATGGTCTATCGGCTGGGCACTTATATTCCGCTGCCCGGCATCGACCCGGGCGCCTGGGAGCAGATCTTCAACACCCAGGCCGGCGGCATTCTCGGCATGTTCAACATGTTCTCCGGCGGCGGCATCCACCGGATGGCGATCTTCGCGCTCAACATCATGCCCTACATCTCGGCCTCGATCATTATCCAGCTGATGACGACGGTCTCGCCCACGCTCGAAGCGCTCAAGAAGGAAGGCGAGCAGGGCCGCAAGGTCATGAACCAGTACACCCGGTATATCACCGTGGTTCTGGCCGCCTTTCAGGCCTATGGCATATCGATCGGGCTGGAAGGCGCCGGCAGCGTGGTCGCCGATCCCGGCTGGTTCTTCCGCATCTCCACCGTGGTCACGCTCACCGGCGGCACCATGTTCCTGATGTGGCTGGGCGAGCAGATCACCTCGCGCGGCATCGGCAACGGCATCTCGCTGATCATCCTGTCCGGCATCGTGGCGCAATTGCCGTCGGCGATTGCCGGCACCTTGGAACTCGGCCGCCAGGGCGCCTTGTCGACCGGCTTGATCCTCGCGGTCATCGTCATGGCGGTCGCGGTCATCGCCTTCATCGTGTTCATGGAGCGCGCGCAGCGCCGTCTGCTGATCCAGTATCCCAAACGCCAAGTCGGCAACCGCATGTTCGAGGGCCAATCCTCGCATCTGCCGCTCAAGCTCAACACCTCGGGCGTGATCCCGCCGATCTTCGCCTCCTCGCTGCTGCTGCTGCCGACCACGGTCGCCAATTTCAACGCCGGCAGCGGACCCGGCTGGCTCACCACCGTCACCACCTTGCTCGGCCACGGGCGGCCGCTGTTCCTGATCCTTTACATCGCGCTGATCGTGTTCTTCGCCTTCTTCTACACTGCGATCGTGTTCAACCCGACCGAGACCGCGGATAACCTGAAGAAACACGGCGGCTTCATCCCGGGCATAAGACCGGGCGATCGCACGGCGGAATATATCGATTACGTGCTCTCGCGCGTCACCGTGCTCGGCGCGCTCTATCTCGCCATCGTCTGCCTGATCCCGGAAATCCTCATCTCCTACGCCGCGGTGCCGTTCTATTTCGGCGGTACATCGCTGCTGATCGTGGTCAGCGTCACCATGGATACGGTGGCGCAGATCCAGGGCTATCTGTTGGCGCACCAATACGAAGGTTTGATCAAACGTTCGAAGTTGCGGGGGCGCAATCGATGAGACTGATACTGCTCGGCCCGCCGGGGGCGGGAAAGGGCACGCAAGCGCAGCGGCTGGTGGGTAAACACGGCATCGTTCAGCTCTCTACCGGCGACATGCTGCGCGCGGCGGTTGCCGCCGGCACGCCGGTCGGCCAGCGCGCCAAGAGCATCATGGAAGCGGGTCAACTGGTGCCCGACGAGGTGGTGGTGGCAATCGTTGCCGACCGCATCGACCAGCCGGATGCCAAGCGCGGCTTTGTGCTCGACGGCTTTCCGCGCACCGTGCCGCAGGCGCAGGCGCTCGATCATATGTTGGCCGAGCGCGGCCTCAAGCTCGACGGCGTGATCGAGCTCAAGGTGGACGAGGGCATGCTGCTCAAGCGCATCGAGACCCGGGTCGCCGAAATGACCGCCCGCGGCGAGAAGCTGCGCGCCGACGATAACCCAGAAGTGCTCAAAGGCCGCTTGGCCGCCTACCGGGTGCAGACCGCTCCGCTCGCCTTTTATTACGCCTCCAAGGGTAAGCACCGCGTCGTGGACGGCATGGCGCCGATCGATGCGGTCACCGTCGCAATCGACCGCATTCTGGCGGAGCCGCTCGTCAAAGCCGCCAACCAGGCAAAAAAGGCCGTCAAGCGAGCCAAAAAGGCTGCCAAGCGGGCCAAGCCCAGCCGCGCCAAGGCTAAACCGCGTAAGAAGGCCGCCAAGGCGTCAGCCCGCCGCGGCGCCAGTACCCGCGCGGCCCGCACCAAAAACAAGGCTGGACAGCGCAAATCGCGCACCCGCCGGAGTTGACGAAGGTGAGATGAATCCCTTAATAAGCTGCACATTCAGAAGTTTGACGCGATGCCGGGCCCCAGAAATCCGGGGACAGGTGTCGTGTTACGCTTTGCGCTATCCCCTTGTGGGAACAAGAGAATTCGGCGCGTCGCACGCGGCCGGCCGATAACAGGAGAGACCAACCGTGGCTCGTATCGCGGGCGTAAATCTGCCCACCAACAAGCGCGTCGTGATCGCGCTGCAGTATATCCATGGCATCGGCTCCAAAAAAGCCCATGAAATCATGGAGAAGGTTAATCTGCCGCACGAGCGGCGGGTGTCGCAACTGACCGACGCCGAAGTGCTGCAGATTCGCGAAATGATCGACCGCGACTACATGGTCGAGGGCGACCTGCGCCGCGAAGTGGCGATGAATATCAAGCGGTTGATGGATCTCGGCTGTTACCGCGGCCTGCGCCACCGCAAGGGCCTGCCGGTGCGCGGTCAACGCACCCATACCAATGCGCGTACCCGCAAGGGTCCGGCCAAGACCATCGCCGGCAAGAAAAAGACACCGACTCCGCAATAACGCCAGGAATTGCCCGCGCCTGACGGCAGCGGGCCGCGAAAGGATTGAGAATGGGTAAGGAAGCCACCCGCGTACGCCGGCGCGAGCGTAAGAACATCGCGTCGGGCGTGGCGCATGTCGCCGCCTCGTTCAACAACACTATGATCACTATCACCGACGCGCAGGGCAACACCATTGCCTGGTCGTCATCGGGCACCATGGGGTTCAAGGGCTCGCGCAAATCGACGCCTTACGCCGCGCAAGTCGCCGCCGAAGACGCCGCCAAGAAGGCGCAGGAGCACGGCATGAAAACCCTCGAAGTCGAAGTGTCGGGTCCGGGTTCGGGCCGTGAATTGGCGCTGCGTGCTTTGCAGGCGCAAGGCTTCACCATTACTTCGATTCGCGACGTGACCACGATCCCGCACAACGGTTGCCGGCCGCGTAAACGTCGTCGCGTTTGATTGTCTACCGGGCGGGCGCTACCTGCGTCCGCTGCCGCCGAACTATTCCCCCACACGGCGGGTGGGATGCGCTGGGAGTGCCCCGCGCCGCTCAATAGGTGAATGACGTGATCCAAAAAAATTGGCAGGAATTGATCAGGCCGAACAAGCTGCAAGTGACCGCCGGCAACGACGCCGCGCGGGTCGCCACCGTCGTTGCCGAGCCGCTTGAACGCGGCTTCGGCGTGACGCTGGGCAATGCGCTGCGCCGCATTCTGCTGTCGTCGCTGCAGGGCGCCGCGGTTCAATCGGTGCATATCGACGGCGTGCTGCACGAGTTCTCCTCGATCGCCGGCGTGCGCGAGGACGTCACCGACATCGTGCTCAACATCAAGGACATCGCCATCAAGATGCAGGGCGAGGGTCCCAAACGCATGGTGGTGAAAAAGCAGGGACCCGGCACCGTCACCGCCGGCGAAATCCAGACCGTCGGCGACGTGGTGGTGCTCAATCCGGACCTCGTGCTGTGCACGCTCGACGAAGGCGCCGAGATCCGCATGGAGTTCACCGTCAATACCGGCAAGGGCTACGTGCCGGCCGAGCGCAACCGCCCCGAGGATGCGCCGATCGGCCTGATCCCGGTCGACAGCCTTTATTCGCCGGTGCGCAAGGTTTCCTACAAGGTCGAGAACACCCGCGAGGGCCAAATCCTCGACTTCGATAAGCTCACGATGACCGTCGAAACCAATGGCGCGGTGACGCCTGAGGACTCGCTCGCTTATGCGGCGCGCATCCTGCAGGACCAGCTCAACGTGTTCGTGAATTTCGAGGAGCCGCGCAAGGAAACCGCGACCGAGACCATTCCCGACCTCGCGTTCAATCCGGCCTTCCTCAAGAAGGTGGACGAGCTCGAACTGTCGGTGCGCTCGGCCAACTGTCTCAAGAACGACAACATCGTCTATATCGGCGACCTGGTGCAGAAGACCGAAGCCGAGATGCTGCGCACGCCGAACTTCGGCCGCAAGTCGCTCAACGAGATCAAGGAAGTGCTGGCGCAGATGGGCCTGCATCTCGGCATGGAAGTGCCGGGCTGGCCGCCGGAAAACATCGAGGAACTCGCCAAGCGCTTCGAGGATCATTATTGAGCCGCGCTGCGGCGTAAGGGAGTAAGCGATGCGTCACGGAAAAGTTCACCGCAAGCTCGGCCGCCATTCGGCGCATCGCACCGCCATGTTTGCCAACATGGCCGCCGCGCTGGTCAAGCACGAGCAGATCGTCACCACGCTGCCGAAGGCGAAGGAACTGCGCCCGATCGTGGAAAAGCTGGTCACGCTCGCCAAGAAGGGCGGGCTGGCCGCGCGCCGCCAGGCGATTTCGGAAATCCGCGACATCGCCATGGTCAGGAAATTGTTTGACGTGATCGGCCCGCGCTACAAGGACCGCAAAGGCGGCTACACGCGCGTTCTCAAGGCCGGCTTCCGCTACGGCGACAGCGCCGCCCAGGCGGTGATCGAGTTCGTCGACCGCGACGTCGAGGCCAAGGGCAAGGATTCCGGGCCGGTGCAGGAGAAGAAGGCCGCCGAAGAGGCGACCGCAGCCTGACCCGCGCGTCAATTTCACGCAATTCACAAGGGCGGCCGTCGGGCCGCCCTTTTTTGTCGCCCGGCGGTAGCGGGTAGTAGTCGGATATGTATACTCCCTCATATAAAAAAACTGGGAGAACGTCATGATCCGATTCGTCACGGTCCTATGCGCGGCGCTTGCCGCCACGCTCGCCACCGCCAACGCGCAGTCGGCGCTGGTCAAGCGCGGCGACTATCTGGTCAACGGCATCCTCACCTGCGGCAACTGCCACTCGCCGAAGGGGCCGACCGGCGACATCCCCGGCAAGCACTTCTCTGGCGGGCTGTCGTGGGACGAGCCGCCGTTCAAGGCGACGGCGCCCAATATCACCCAGGACAAGGAGACCGGCATTGGCAAATGGAGCGATGCCGACATCAAGAAACTGCTGCGCACCGGCCTGCGGCCGAACGGCGTGCACATCGCAATGGTGATGCCGACCGGCTTCTACCACATCATGACGGAACGCGACCTCAATGCGATCGTCGCCTATCTGCGTACGATCAAGCCGATCAAGAACAAGGTGGCGGACCCGATCTACAAGATGCCGCAGGTCGAAAGCGTCTTCCCTGGCGGCGAGAAGCCCTACACGGAAGCGATGATGAGCGGCAAGGTCAAGAAGGGTTTTTATCTCGCGACCATCGCGCATTGCATGGAATGCCACACGCCGATGGTGAAAGGGCAACATCCTTGGGACAGGATGGGTACGGGCGGTTTCGATTTCCCCGGCCCGTGGGGCGTCTCGACCTCGCGCAATATCACCTCGAGCAAAACCAAGGGCATCGGGGCCTGGAGCGACGCCGAGATCAAGCGCGCCATCACGACCGGGATCGCCAAGGACGGCAGCCATCTCAAGCCGCCGATGGGATTTGGCTACTACGCCACGCTGACCGCCGGCGACCTCGACGCCATCGTGGCCTATCTGCGCACGGTGCCGGCGAAGGAATAACGGCTTTGACCCCTCTCCGGATGCGGGGAGGGGTCGGTCGGCGGCCTTCATTTAGCCCCGGCGGAAGCCTATATCTCGGCGTCTCGCCGGGATTCGACACCATGCACCTGAAACGACCACTGATCGCCGCTTTGCTTGCCGCCATCGCGCTCGCCGGCTTTACCGTCGCCTCCGCGCAGGAGCGGCGGGTGCCGAACGCCGCCGAATTGCGGCTGTCCTATGCGCCGGTGGTGCATCGGGTGGCGCCGGCGGTGGTCAATGTCTATGCCGCCAAGGTGATCCAGAACCGCAATCCGCTGTTCGACGATCCGATCTTCCGCCGCTTTTTCGGCGTGCCGGGCGACGCCGGCCGGCAGGTGCAGCGCTCGCTCGGCTCCGGCGTGATCGTCGACCCGAGCGGCCTCGTGGTCACCAATGTGCACGTCATCGAGGGCGCCGACGAGGTCAAGGTTGCGCTCGCCGACAAGCGCGAATTCGAAGCGGAAATCGTGCTCAAGGACAAGCGCAGCGATCTTGCCGTGCTGCGCGTCAAGGACGCGCATGAGCGCTTTCCGACGCTGGAATTCGCCAATTCCGATGCCTTGCAGGTGGGCGACGTGGTGCTCGCCATCGGCAATCCGTTCGGTGTCGGGCAGACCGTGACGCACGGCATCGTCTCGGCACTGGCGCGCACGCAGGTCGGCATCACCGACTATCAGTTCTTCATCCAGACCGACGCCGCCATCAACCCCGGCAATTCCGGCGGCGCCCTGGTTGATCTGGCCGGCCGGCTGGTCGGTATCAACACCGCGATCTTCTCGCGCTCGGGCGGCTCGCAGGGCATCGGCTTCGCCATCCCCGCCAACATGGTGCGGGTGGTGGTGGCCTCCGCCAAAGGTGGCAGCGAGGCGGTGAAACGGCCGTGGCTGGGCGCCAAACTGCAACCGGTGACACCCGATATCGCCGATAGCATGGGGCTCAAGCGCCCGGCCGGCGCGCTGATCGCCAGCGTCATTGCCGACGGCCCGGCGGCCCATGCCGGCCTCAAACCGGGCGACGTGATCGTGTCGGTCGACGGCCAGCCGGTCGACGACGTCAACGCCTTCGATTACCGCTTCGCCACCAAGCCGCTTGGCGGCACGGCGGCGCTGGGCGCGTTGCGCGGCGGCCGTGAGTTGAACGTGAGCGTGGCGCTGCAAACGGCGCCTGCGATCCCGCGCGACGAGATCACCATCCACTCGCGCTCGCCGTTCTCCGGCGCCAAGGTCGCCAATCTGTCGCCCGCGCTCGCCGACGAATTGCAGCTCGAGAATGCCGACGAGGGCGTGGTCATCGTCGACGTGGATAGCGGCTCCTATGCCAGCAATCTCGGTTTCCAGCGCGGCGACGTGATCGTGTCGGTGAACGGCCAACGCATCGCCAAAACGCACGATCTCGAGCGTGCCACCGACACGCCGAGCCGCGCCTGGCACATTAAAATTCGCCGCGGCGGACAGCAGATCACCGCGGTATTCAACGGATGACCCTGCGCGCCGTTATTTTTTCGTCGTGGCCGGGCTTGTCCCGGCCATCCCGCTTAGGAATGCACAGGCTTTGTTCGCCTAAGCGGGATACCCGGCACAAGGCCGGGCATGACAAAGGAGAGGTTGGCGCATGACCCCGCGCGCCAAAGCCGGTCCGACTTTGTTCGCCGCCGCCGGGCTCGACAAGGATGCGCCGCGCCCGCTCGCCGATCGTCTGCGTCCGACCAGGCTCGACGAGGTGGTCGGGCAGGACCATCTGCTTGGCGCGGACGGCGCGCTCAGCCGCATGCTGGCGACCCGCTCGCTCGGCTCGCTCGTATTCTGGGGCCCGCCCGGCACCGGCAAGACCACGGTGGCGCGGCTGTTGGCGCAGGCGACCGACCTGCATTTCGAACAGATTTCCGCGATCTTCACCGGCGTCGCCGACCTCAAAAAGGTGTTCGAGGAAGCGCGCCGCCGTCGCGAGCTGGGGCAGGGCACGCTGCTGTTCGTCGATGAAATCCACCGATTCAACCGGGCGCAGCAGGATAGTTTCCTGCCGGTGATGGAGGACGGCACTATCATTCTGGTCGGCGCCACCACCGAGAACCCTTCGTTCGAGTTGAACGCGCCGCTGTTGTCGCGCGCGCGCGTGCTGGTGTTCAAATCGCTCGACGCGGACGCGATCGAAAAGCTGCTCGCGCGCGCCGAAGCAATCGAGAGCCGCAAGCTGCCGCTCGATGAAGGCGCGCGGTCCGCGCTGGCGGGCATGGCCGACGGCGACGGCCGCGCCGCGCTCACTTTGGCGGAAGAAGTCTGGCGCGCCGCCCGCAAGGATGAAGCTTTCAACTCCGCCAAGCTGCAGGAAATCGTGCAGCGGCGTGCGCCGATCTACGACAAGGCGCAGGACGGCCATTACAACCTGATCAGCGCGCTGCATAAATCGGTGCGTGGCTCCGACCCCGATGCCGCGCTTTATTATCTCTGCCGCATGTTGGACGCCGGCGAGCCGCCGCTCTATATCGCGCGCCGTGTCGTACGCATGGCGATCGAGGACATCGGGCTTGCCGACCCGCAGGCGCTGGTGATCGCCAATGCCGCCAAGGACGCCTACGACTTCCTGGGTTCGCCGGAAGGCGAACTGGCGATCGCCGAGGCCGTGATCTATATGGCGACCGCGCCGAAATCGAACGCCAGCTATGCCGCCTTCGGCGCCGCCATGCGCGCCGCCAAGCAGGCCGGCTCGCTGCTGCCGCCCAAGCACATCCTCAATGCGCCGACCAAGCTGATGCAGTCGGAAGGCTACGGGCGCGGCTACGCCTACGATCACCACGAGGAAGAGGCCTTCTCCGGTCAGAACTATTTCCCCGACGCACTGCCGCGCCAGCAGTTTTACAATCCGCCCGAGCGCGGCTTCGAGCGCGAAGTGCGCAAGCGGCTGGAATACTGGGCCAAGCTCAGGAAGGAGCGGGGTGGCGAATGATCGACCTCGACGCCTATTTCCGGCGCGTCGGCTATAGCGGGCCGCGCACCGCAACGCTCGATACGCTGCGCCAATTGCATGAGCTGCATCCGCAGGCGATTCCCTTCGAAAACCTCGATCCGCTGCTCAAGCGTCCGGTCAAGCTCGATCCGCCGTCGCTTGAAGCCAAGCTCGTCAATGGCGGCCGCGGCGGCTATTGCTTCGAGCATAATCTGCTGTTCGCGCAGGTGCTGCGTGCGCTTGGCTTCAAGGTGCAGGAGGCGACCGCCCGCGTGCGCTGGGCTGTGCCGCCCGGCGTGAAGGCGCCGCGTACGCATTGCCTGCTGTTCGTCGAAGCCGCCGGCGACGACTACCTGGTCGATGTCGGCTTCGGCGGCAATGTGCTGACCGCGCCGCTGCTGCTCGACTCGCGCGACGAACAGGCGACACCGCACGAGCCGTTCCGGCTCGCCGACGAAGACGACCGCGTCGTCATGGAAGCCAAGCTCAACGGCGACTGGAGCGAGCTTTACGCTTTCGATTTCGCCGAGACGCACCTGATCGATTATGAGCTCGGCAACTGGTACACCTCGGCGCATCCGAACTCGATTTTCGTCAATGGATTTATAGGCGCGCGCTGCGAGCCGGGCAGACGCTATGCGCTCGGCAACAACCAGCTCTCGATCCACGTTCTCGGCGGCAAGTCGCAGAAGCAAACGCTGCGCAGCGCATCCGAAATGCGCGATGCACTTGGCGATCTGTTCAAGATCAGGCTCGACGGACTCGATGGGCTCGATGCCGCGCTCGCGCGGCTAACCGGCGGGGCGCCATGAGCCGCGGCAGAAACGGACCGCGTCAGCCGGGCGGCGGACGGCAACAGGCCGGCCCGCGCGGCCGCGGTCACGGCCGCGATCGCGACGAGCGAATAAAAGAGCGATCCAAAGAGCGCTCAAGCCCGCGTCAATCCGATTTGCGCGTGAAGCATCCCCCGAAACGGGACGGCGGCCGGGGACGCGCCTTTCCGGCACGTCCCGCGCGCGAGCAGTCCACTTTGGCCGCGCCCACACCGCAACCGGTTGTCATGCCGAAGCCGCCGCAATTTTCCGCCGGCGTACAAACCGTCGCCGTCACCCCGGACGAAACCGGCATGCGGGTCGACCGCTTCTTCGAGGCGCGCTTTCCCGGCCTGTCGTTCAGCCACATCCAGCGTATCATCCGCAAAGGCGAGGTGCGCGTAAACGGCAAACGCACCGAGCCGAAATCGCGCCTCGCGGCCGGCCAATCCGTGCGCATTCCGCCGCTCAAGCTCGACGCCCCGAAGCCGCGCGACGACGCGCCACAGGCGCAGAAGGACCGCGCCTTCATCAAATCGATCACGCTTTACGAAGACGACGACGTGCTGGTGCTCAACAAGCCGATGGGGCTTGCCGTGCAGGGCGGCTCCGGCACCGTGCGCCATCTCGATGGCATGCTGGGCGCTTTGCGCGGCTCACACCCGGACGCGCAGCGCCCGCGCCTCGTGCACCGGCTCGACAAGGACACCGCCGGCTGCCTGCTGGTAGCGAAAACGCGTTTTGCCGCCTCCGCACTCGCAAAAACCTTCCGCTCGCGCTCGGCGCGCAAGATCTACTGGGCGCTGGTGGTGGGCGTGCCGAAGCCCAAGCAGGGCCGCATCTCCACCTTCCTCGCCAAGCAGGAAGTCGAGGAGGACAGTTTCATGCGCATCGCCCAGCATGGCGAGAAGGACGCCGTGCACGCCGTCACCTATTACGCGGTGGTGGAGACGGCGGCGCAGAAGCTCGCCTGGATTTCGCTCAAACCGGTGACCGGCCGCACCCATCAATTGCGCGCGCACATGGCCCATGTCGGCCATCCGATCGTCGGCGATCCGAAATATTTCAACATCGAGAACTGGGAACTGCCGGGCGGCATGCAGAACAAGCTGCATCTTTTGGCGCGCCGGATCGCGGTGCCGCATCCGCGCGGCGGCGTCATCGACGTCACCGCGCCGCTGCCGCCGCATATGGAGCAGTCGTGGAACCTGCTCGGTTTCGATACCAAGCGCTACGACCCCATCGTCGACGCGCCCGAGGAGGACTAGCCGTGCCCCGCCGCTATCCGCTCATCGTCTTGCTGGCGATCGCCGCCATTGTGTCGTCGGCGCAAGCGCGCGCGGAAAGCGACAGCGACCGTTACACCATCATGGTCCCGGAGAAGGGAGCAAAGCCCAAACAGCCGGAACCCTGGCTGCCGCCGAAATACAAATCGCCGCGCGGCACCCGCCAGCATGTGGCGGTGCCGCCGCCGGCGCCGGTGGCGCATCCGCGCGCGCCGGTGCCGCCGTCGATCCTTGTGCCGGAAACCGGGCGCACGCTGCCCAATCTGCCGACGATTTCCGGATCGGGTCCAGGCGGCGCCGAGACGTCCCAGGACCGCGCCGCGCGCTGCGCGCACCAGGCCGGGGTCTACGGCGCGGCCGCCGGCGACCGCAACGCCTATATCGGCGGCTGCATCAACCAGTAATTCAGGCGCTGGCGGCGTTCAACGCCGCCATGTCCGCGGCCGTCAGTTTGAGGCGAGGGGCCTGCATGATCTCATCGAGCTGCTTGAGGCTGGTGGCGCTCGAAATCGGTGCCGTCACGCCAGGGCGCGCAATCAGCCAGGCGAGCGCGATTTGCGCCGGTGTGGCGTTGTGGCAGGCGGCGACGTCATCGAGCGCCTTCAGGATGCGCTGGCCGCGGGTGTCGAAATAGCCCTTCACCTTACCGCCGCGCGCTGGATTTTTCGCGGCCTCCGCGGCCGAGCGGTATTTGCCGGTGAGAAAACCGCCGGCGAGCGAATAATAGGTGATAACGCCGATCCCCTCCGCAGTGCAGATCGGCGCATACTGGTTCTCGAAATCGACGCGGTCGTAGAGATTGTAATTCGGCTGCAGGCTCTCATACCGCGGCAGGCCGAGCTTCTTGCTGGCGCCGAGCGACGCGTTGAGCCGCGCCACGCTCATGTTGGAAGCGCCGATGGCGCGCACCTTGCCCTGCGCGATCAGCTGCGCATAGGCCTGCATGGTCTCTTCCGGCGGCGTCACCTCATCGTCGAAATGCGTCTGCAAGAGATCGATGCAGTCGGTCTGTAGCCGCTTGAGGCAAGCCTCGGCCGCGCGCAGCACGTAATCCTTGCGCAGGTTTTTGCCTTCGCCCATGTCGTTGCCGATCTTGGTGGCGATCACAAACTGGCCGCGCTTGCCGCTTCGCTTGAACCAGTTGCCGATCACCGTTTCCGACTCGCCACCCTTGTGGCCGGCCACCCAGCGCGAATAGGTGTCGGCGGTGTCGATGGCGTTGAAACCGCCATCGAGAAAAGCATCGAACAACGCGAATGATGTCGCCTCGTCGACATTCCAGCCGATCACATTGCCGCCCAGCATTAAGGGCGCGATGTGAAGATCGGATTGGCCGAGGCGACGTTTTTCCATGGGGATATTGTTATCACACGGCGTGCATCAGTTCAGTGTCAGGCCCGGGCTTGACCCGGCAATGACAGCGGAGTGGGCGCGTGCCCTACCGCAAACTGGCGTTGAACGCTTCCAGCGCGGCCCGGCCCGGGCAAAGCTCTTTTTCATTGAGCGCATTGAGCGGCGCGCCGACCGTGCGCAGGTGCGCGTGCAGGTCTTCCGGGTCTTTTTCCACATAAAGCAGGCCGGTGACGATCTGGCCTTTGGCGGCATGGTGCTGCAGGAAGCCCAAGGCCGCCCCGCGGTCGTGCAATTCGTAGTCGGCGGCGAGCTTGCGCAGCGCGAGTTTGGAGCCGTCGTGCTGTTCCACCACCTCGACCGTGCCGGGCTCGTATTTGACTTCGATCGGCATGCGGCTGGGCATGAAATCGAGCCGGTTCACCGCCTCGTTGTGCTCGCGCACGAAATCGAAGCTCTTGGTCGAGCCGGCGTGGTTGTTGAAGGCGACGCACGGGCTGATGATGTCGATGAAGGCGGCGCCCCGATGCGCGATCGCCGCCTTGATGATCGGCACCAGTTGCTGCTTGTCGCCGGAGAACGAGCGGGCGACGAAGCTGGCGCCGAGTTGCAGCGCCATGGCGACCAGATCGATGGAATTGTCGGTGTTGATAAAGCCGCGCTTCGACTTGGAGCCGCGGTCGGCGGTGGCGGAAAACTGACCCTTGGTCAGGCCGTACACGCCGTTATTCTCGACGATATAGGCCATGTTGACGCCGCGGCGCAGCGCATGGGCAAATTGGCCGAAACCGATCGAGGCCGAGTCGCCGTCGCCGGAGACGCCGAGATAGATCAGGTCGCGGTTGGCAAGATTGGCGCCGGTCAGAACCGAAGGCATGCGGCCGTGCACCGAGTTGAAGCCGTGCGAATTGCCGAGAAAATAAGTCGGCGTCTTCGACGAGCAGCCGATGCCGGAAATCTTGGCGACGCGGTGCGGCTCTATCGACAATTCGAAGCAGGCCTGGATGATGGCGCCGGTGATCGAGTCGTGGCCGCAGCCGGCGCACAGCGTCGAGATCGTGCCCTCGTAGTCGCGGTGGGTGTAGCCGAGATCGTTCTTCGGCAGCTCGGGATGATGAAATTTCGGCTTGGTGAGATAGGTCATGAGACCACCTTCATCGGTTTCACCTTGAGCTGATCGACATGATCGCCGATCGCCTTGGCGATGAAGCGCGCGGTGATCGGGGTGCCGTCGTAGTGTAAAATCGGCACCAGCCGCACAGGATCGATGCCGCATTCGTTGACGATGAGCGAGCGCAATTGCGCGTCGCGGTTCTGCTCGACCACGAACACGAAATCATGGTCGGCGACGAAACTGTTGACGCTAGAATGGAACGGGAAGGCGCGGATACGCATGCGGTCGAGCGCGTGACCGCGCGCCTCGATCATGGCAATCGCCTCGTCCATCGCCGGCGCGGTCGAGCCGTAATAGACCACGCCGTATTTGGTCGGCTTCTTGGCGTTAGCGAGCAGCGGGCGCGGCACCAGGTCCTTGGCGGTGTCGAACTTGCGCACGAGCCGCTGCATATTGTCGACATAAGGCGCGCCTTCCTCGGTGTAGCGCGCATAGCGGTCACGCGACGTGCCGCGCGTGAAGAAAGAGCCTTTGGTCGGATGCGTGCCCGGATAGGTGCGGTAGGGAATGCCGTCGCCGTCGACGTCGAGATAGCGGCCGAATTCCTTACCGGCCTCGAGTTGTTCCGCAGTCATCACCTTGCCGCGGTCGTATTTGCGGGCATCGTCCCAGGCGAGCGGGCGGGAGAGGTGGTGGTTCATGCCGATATCAAGATCGAGCATGACGAAGATCGGCGTTTGCAGCCGGTCGGCAAGATCGAAGGCTTGCGCGCCCATGTCGAAGGCTTCCGCCGGGTCCTCGGGAAACAGCAGCACATGCTTGGTGTCGCCGTGCGATGCATAGGCGCAGGAAATGATGTCGCACTGCTGGGTGCGCGTCGGCATGCCGGTCGAAGGGCCGGCGCGCTGCACGTCGAACAGCACCGCCGGAATTTCGGCGAAATAGGCAAGCCCGATGAACTCCTGCATCAGCGAAATGCCAGGGCCGGAGGTGGCGGTGAAAGCGCGCGCGCCGTTCCAGCCGGCGCCGATTACGATGCCGATGGAGGCGAGCTCGTCCTCGGCCTGGATGATGGCGTATTTGGCCTGATTGGTCTTCGGATCGACGCGCAGCTTGGCGCAATGGCGAGTGAAGGCGTCGGCGAGCGAGGATGACGGCGTGATCGGATACCAGGCGCAGACCGTGGCGCCGCCAAAGACTGCGCCGAGGGCGGCCGCCGAATTGCCTTCGATGAAGATGCGGTCGCCGACCCCGGTACTCTGCTTCAGGCGCAGGCCGATCGGGCAGGCGAGGTTGAGCGTGGCGTAGTCGCGCCCGATATGCAGCGCCTTGAGGTTGGGCTCGATCAGCTTTTCCTTGCCCTTGTATTGCTCGCCGATGAGCTGCTCGACCGCTTTCACGTCCATGTCGAGCAATGCGGTCAGCACGCCGATATAGATGATGTTCTTGAACAGCTGGCGCTGGCGCGGATCGGAATATTCACGGTTGCAGATGGCGGTGAGCGGCACGCCGATGACCGTGATGTCCTGACGGAATTTGGAAGCCGGCAGCGTCTTGGTGGAATCGTAAAGCAGGTAGCCGCCCGGCTCGATCGCCGCGATGTCGCGGTCGAAGGTCTGCGGGTTCATCGCCACCATCAAATCGGTGCCGCCGCGCGCGCCGAGGTGGCCGGCTTCCGACACGCGCACTTCGTACCAGGTCGGCAAGCCTTGGATGTTGGATGGGAAGATGTTGCGCGGCGCCACCGGCACGCCCATGCGTAGCACCGCGCGGGCGAACATCTCGTTCGCGCTCGCCGATCCGGAGCCGTTGACGTTGGCGAAACGGACGACGAAGTCGTTTACGCGGCTGATCGGCGTGGCGGTCGACATGAATTCCCTGCGTAGGTCATATCCAGTAAGAATTTCTGCATGTCCCAGGCGCCGGTCGGGCAGCGTTCGGCGCACAGGCCGCAGTGCAGACAGACGTCCTCGTCTTTCACCATGGCGCGGCCGGTCTTGAGGCCGCTCTGCACGTAGAGGTCCTGGCTGAGATTGTGCGCCGGCGCGGTAAGATGCTGGCGCAGATCGGCTTCCTCGCGGTTCACCGTGAAGGTGATGCAATCCATCGGGCAGATGTCGACGCAGGCGTCGCATTCGATGCAGAGCTGCGCCGAAAACACCGTCTGGACGTCGCAATTGAGGCAGCGGCCGGCTTCGGCCAGCGCGACATCGGGATCGAAGCCCAGTTCGACCTCGGCCTTGATGTCCTTGAGCGCGATCACCTTGTCGCGCAGCGGCACCTTGTAGCGCTTATCGAGCGCGACCTCGTTGTCGTAGGACCATTCGTGGATGCCCATCTTCTGGCTCATCAGCGCGACCGCCGGCAGCGGGCGGTCGGCGATGTCCTCGCCGTTGAGCAGCTTGTCGATGGAGATCGCGGCCTCGTGGCCGTGCGCCACCGCCCAGATGATGTTCTTGGGACCGAACGCCGCGTCACCGCCGAAGAACACCTTGGGGTTGGTGGAGACAAAAGTCTTTTCGTCGAGCTTGGGCAGGCCCCAATCGTTGAACTCGATACCGGCGTCGCGCTCGATCCAGGGGAAGGCGTTCTCCTGGCCGACCGCCACCAGCACGTCGTCGCAGGGGAAATGCTGCGCGGGTTCGCCCGCCGGCACCAGCTTGCGGCGGCCCTTGTCGTCGTATTGCGCCTTCACCTTCTCGAAGGTGATGCCGGTCAGTTTGCCGTTATCGTGGGTGAATTCCTTCGGCACCAGGTAATTGTGGATCGGGATGCCCTCATGCATGGCATCTTCTTTTTCCCAAGGCGACGCCTTCATCTCCTCGAAGCCGGAGCGCACCACGACCTGCACGTCCTCGCCGCCGAGCCGGCGCGAGGAACGGCAGCAGTCCATGGCGGTGTTGCCGCCGCCGAGCACGATCACCCGCTTGCCGATCTTGCTGGTGTGGCCGAACGAAACCGAAGACAGCCAGTCGATTCCGATGTGGATGTTCTTGGCCGCTTCCTGACGGCCGGGAATGTCGAGGTCGCGCCCGCGCGGCGCGCCGGAGCCGGCGAAGATCGCATCCCAACCTTCGGCCAGCAGCGCCTTCATGCTGTCGATGCGGGTGCCGCCGCGGAATTCGACACCAAGGCCGAGGATGTAGCCGCATTCCTCGTCGATGACGCTATCCGGCAGGCGGAATTTCGGGATTTGCGAGCGGATCATGCCGCCCGCTTGCGGGTCCTGGTCGTAAACCACGCAATGATAGCCGAGCGGGGCTAGATCGCGCGCCACAGTGAGCGAGGCGGGGCCGCCGCCGACCAGGGCGATGCGCTTGCCGTTCTTGCGCGCCGCCGGCTTCGGCAACCGCGCGGTGATGTCGTCCTTGTAATCGGCGGCCACGCGTTTGAGGCGGCAGATTGCCACCGGCTCGTTTTCCACGCGCACGCGCCGGCAGGCCGGTTCGCACGGCCGGTCGCAGGTGCGGCCGAGGATCCCCGGAAACACGTTGGAATGCCAGTTGACCATGTAGGCGTCGGAATAACGCCCCGCCGCGATCAACCGGATGTATTCAGGAACGGGCGTGTGGGCCGGACAAGCCCATTGGCAATCCACGACTTTGTGGAAGTAGTCCGGCGCGGCAATGTCGGTATTCTTCATTCACTCCTCGAAACGCGCCCCGCTACGCGAACGGCATGAAACGGTGTCGCGTCACAGCCTTGAGCGGCTGGCCTTCCCCCGGCGCGGCCTTGTTGGGCGGCCGCGATTCAGGGGCCGGAATATATGGGTAAGAACCCCCCAAGGCTACCTATCCTTCCGTCAAGCCTGTGCGCTATCAACTATAAGCTTCCACACATCTTTTCGCCTATCGAAAGGGGCGGCAACAAGGCGCCAGGGGAGCAATTTTGCTGTTATGCATTAATGCTTAGGGACGCTGGAACGGCTATTTTCCGCAGGAGAGCCCAGCCGGGGCCGCCGCGGGATGGCCTTTGTTGCGGCGCACAATCACGTAATTCTGATGCGCGACATATTCGCCGAGATATTCGAAAACCAGCCGCTCGATCCGCGCGAGTCGGCGCGCCGCGGCGCGCGGCCGAAGCTGCGCAAGCGATTCTACGGCCAAGCGCATGTCGGCGAAGGCAAGGGCGGCGGCTTCCCGTTGCTGCTCGACGGCAAGCCGGTCAAGACGCCGGCACGGCGGGCGCTCGCCGCCCCGACGCGGGCGCTTGCCGAAAAGATTGCCGACGAATGGAACGCGCAACAGAACGTGATCGACCCGGCTTGCATGCCGCTCACCCGCCTCGCCAATGCGGTGATCGACGCGGTGGCCGATGCCGCCGGGCCGGTCGCCAACGACGTGGCGCAGTATCTCGGCTCCGATTTGTTGTGCTATCGCGCCGAGGCGCCGGACGGCCTGGTCGCGCGGCAGGCGCGAGCTTGGGATCCGGTGCTGGCCTGGGCGAGCCAATCGATGGGCGCGCGTTTCGTGCTGGCGCAAGGCGTCGTGCATGTGGTGCAGCCGGGCGAGGCGATCGCCGCCGCGCGCGCCATGATTCCCGGCGAACCGTGGCGGCTGGGAGCGGTGTCTGCGATCACCACGCTGACCGGCTCCGGCCTGCTGGCGCTCGCGCTTGAGCACGGTGCGATTGATGCGGAGGCCGCCTGGGCCGCCGCCTATGTGGACGAGGACTGGCAGCTGGAGCAGTGGGGGCACGACCAGGCCGCGCTCGAGCGGCGAGCGTTTCGGCGCGCGGAGTTCGATGCGGCCGCGGCAGTGTTGAAGCTAACTAAATAGCGCGATCCAATTTCCGTTCATTCCCGCGCAAGCGGGAATCCAGGGCCAAAAACTGGTTCCCCGCTTGCGCGGGGACGAAGGGGAAAATATCCCTGCGATCGGGAACTACTGCCCAGTCGGATCGCCGCGGCGGCTCGCTTCATAAAGGAACCACACGCGCTTCTCGGCCTCGTCGATAAAGACCTCGAGCAGGCTGGCGGTGGCGACGTCGTTGTGCTCGTCACACACATCGTGCGTCTCGCGCATGGCAGCGATCACGCGCTGATTGTCCTCGCGCAGTTCGGCCAGCATGTCCTGCGGATCGACATAGGGCGCGTCGTTATCGGCCAGCCGCTGCTGCCGCGATATGTCGCCGATCGAGCGCAGCGTGGTGCCGCCGAGCTTGCGCACGCGCTCGGCCAGCACGTCGGTGACGGCAAAGATCTGGTCGGCCTGTTCGTCGAGCAACAGATGGTAGTCGCGGAAATGCGGCCCGCTGACGTGCCAGTGGAAATTCTTGGTCTTGAGATAGAGCGCAAAACTATCGGCCAGCAGCAGGTTCAGACCGGCGGCGATGTCCTTGCTGGCATTGGCGCCGAGATCGGTCGGCGTGGCGAGCCGCGGTTGGGTGGCGCGCGGCGAGGCGGACTTGGCGACATGGTTCATGGTGAAATCCTCGATTGACCTTGGTTGCCCCCCCAAATTCGGCGCTTGCCGATATTATGGTCAGCTATTGTCAGTCTTGTGAAGGCGCAAGGTGGCGTTCGCGCACTGCCTCGGCGATACGTGCGAATACCGGTTGCCATTGCCGGCCGGAGCCCTGCCGGAACAACCGCATGGTCGGATACCAGACGGTGGTGTCAGGCTCGAGCATCCAGCGCCAATCGGAAATCACCGGCAGCACCGCGAATACCGGCCGCCCCAGCGCACCGGCCAGATGCGCCACCGATGTATCGCAACTGATGACGAGATCGAGCTGGCTCACCACCGCGGCGGTATCGAGAAAAAAATCGGCATCCGCCTGCGGGTCGGCGTCGATGGTCTTGATCTTGTCGCGGAACGCGACCTTGGCGATTTCATCCGCCGGCGCCCCCTTCTGCAGCGACACCAGCTCGACGCCGGGCAGTGCCGCCAGGTCGGCGAAGTTCGCCAGCGCTATATCGCGCCGCGAGGCGTGCGTCTTGTCGGAGTGACCGGGCGCCCAGCTGATACCGATCTTGCAGCCGCCGCTGCCGAGCCGCGCGCGCCAGGCTTCGATCCGTGCCGGTTCAGCCGACAGATAAGGCATTTCATGCGGCAGGTTTTCAGGCGTTATGCCAAGCAAGCCGGCTGCGCTCAACAAAGGCAGCCAGCGCAGCGGCCGTTTGTCCTGCGTGAGTTCGGCGGCATCGCTGGCGATCGTCACGCCTTGCAAGGTCGAGAGCAGCGGCGCCATGGCTTTGCGGACCAGGATCGTCACATCCATGCCGCGCTCCGCCAGCACGGGCGCGAAGCGGCAGAACTGGATGGTGTCGCCCAGGCCCTGTTCCGCCACCAGCACCAGGCGTTCGCCTTCGCGCGGCGTGCCGTCCCAGCGCGGATCGGGCAGCGTGACATAAGCGGACGCGCCCGCATCCAGACGGTGGTCGTAGTCGGAAAAGCCCGCCGGCCAATTGCCGCGCATCAGATTGAGCAGGCCGCGGCCGAGATAGGCCACGTGCAGGCGCGGGTCGAGTTTGATCGCCCGGTCATAGGCCGCCGCCGCCTCGTCGAAGCGTGCCGAGCCGGGCTCGCCGCGCCCGAGTTCCATAAGGCCGAGGTCCTTGAGCACGCTGGCGCGGTTGGCGTGGACGGCGGCGAAATTCGGATCGACCGCGATCGCCTGGTCGTAGTTTGCCAGCGCCTGCTCGGGCCGGCCGAGTTCCTCCAGCAGGGCGCCGCGGTTGATCAGGTCGGGTGCCGAATTCGGATTGAGCGCGATCGCGCGGTCGAAACTCTTGAGCGCCTCCGCCGGCATGCCGGCGTCGACCAGGATGTTGGCGCGGTTACCGTGCGCGACGGCAAAATCGGGATCGAGCGCGATCGCTCTGTCGAAATTCTTGATCGCCTCCAGCGGCTCGCCCAGCCGGTCGAGCGCCTGGCCAAGCAGATTGTGCACGCGCGCCTGCGGTGGGCCGACCGCGATGGCGCGGCGGGCCAGTTCGACGCCCTGCTTGAATTGGCCTTCCTGACAGGCGACCACGCCGACGTAATAGAGCGCGTCGGGGTTTTGCGGGTCGTTGCGCAGCACCTCGACATAGCGCTCCATGGCCAGGTCGAGCTGGCCTTGGCGGTGATGGAACAGGCCCTGTTGCAGAAGCTGCTGGGCGGTCGCGGGTTCGGCCATGGGGGTTTCTAAGCAGCCTTTGCCGGCGCTGCCAAGTCCGCCGCAATGCGGTGACAGTCACCGGCCGCCCGCCGGCAAACGCCGGGCTAGTGCTGGCTGAACTACGACTGGAGGACGACGACCTTGGTGCCGACCGGCGTGCGATTATAGAGATCGATCGCGTCGTCGTTCATCATTCGGATGCAGCCGGAGGAAGCATTCTGCCCAATGGTCCAAGGCTCGTTGGTGCCATGGATGCGGTAAAGCGTGTCTTTGTTGCCCTGCCACAGATAGAGCGCGCGGGCGCCGAGCGGATTTTCCGGGCCGCCCGCCATCCCGAAACCGCTTGGCAGTTGTTTCATCGCCGGCTTGGTTTTGAGTTCGGGCATGCGTTGCAATATGTCCTTGGTCGGATACCAATCCGGCCATTCCTGCTTGTTGTGGACGGTGGCGACGCCCGACCAGCCATAGCCTTCGCTGCCGACGCCGATGCTGTAGCGCCGGGCCTTGCCCTGTCCTTCCACGAGGTAGAGAAAATGCGAGGACGGATCGATGACGATGGTGCCGCGTGGCTCCGGCGTGAAATAGGAAACGTCTTCGCGGCTGGCGATGTGCTTAAGACGCGTCATGTGCCATTCGCCCTGCTGTTGCGCGGGCACTGGCGCTGACGCCTGCAATTGCGATTCCGTGGTCATGCAGCCGGCCAGCCCAAAGGCCGCGCCGGTTGCCGAGGCTCCCATGATCAGTGAGCGGCGGGTTAGTGTCGGCATGTTACGGGTACGCACAGTTGTTACAACGAACTCACGCTGGATTGGTTCCGCCCCAAGCGAGGCCGGCAGGACCCTACGAAGTCTATATACTGTATCAAGAAATTCAATTTCTGCCCAGCTAGAAGTAAACCGAACGGCTGGCGAGCCCCTCCCGCCGTGGTATGGCTTTTGCAGCCAAATTCGGGAAACTATTGCGGGAATCCGCCGGGGCAGGGGCTAAAAACCAATGAAGGACATCCTCGACAGGCTGGAACAGCGGCGCGACGAGGCCCGCCTGGGCGGCGGGACGGGGCGCATCGAGGCCCAGCACAAGCGCGGCAAGCTGACCGCGCGCGAGCGCGTCGAACTGCTGCTCGACAAGGGCTCGTTCGAGGAATTCGACATGTTCGTCGAGCACCGCTCGGGCGAATTCGGCATGGAGAAGACCAAGATCCCCGGCGACGGCGTGGTCACCGGCTGGGGCACGGTGAACGGCCGCACGGTCTATCTGTTCTCCAAGGACTTCACCGTGTTCGGCGGCTCGCTCTCGGAGACGCATGCGCAGAAGATCATAAAGGTGCAGGACATGGCGATGAAGGCGCGCGCGCCCATCATCGGCCTGTTCGACGCCGGCGGCGCCCGCATCCAGGAGGGCGTCGCTGCGCTCGGCGGCTATGGCGAGGTGTTCAAGCGCAACGTGATTGCGTCCGGCGTGATCCCGCAAATCAGCGTCATCATGGGTCCCTGCGCCGGCGGCGACGTCTATTCGCCGGCCATGACCGATTTCATCTTCATGGTGCGCGACACCTCCTACATGTTCGTCACCGGGCCGGACGTGGTGAAGACGGTGACCAACGAGGTGGTGACGGCGGAAGACCTGGGCGGCGCCTCAGTGCACACCACCAAGTCGGGCGTTGCCGACGGCTCGTTCGAAAACGACGTCGACTGTCTGTTGCAGATGCGCCGGCTGATCGACTTCCTGCCCGCGAACAACGAGGTCGGCGTGCCGGAATGGCCGACGCAGGACTCCGCCGAGCGCATGGACGAGTCGCTCGATAAGCTGATCCCCGACAATCCGAACAAGCCCTACGACATCAAGGAACTGATCCTGAAGGTGGCGGACGAGGGCGACTTCTTCGAAATTTCCGCCGCCTACGCCAAGAACATCGTCACCGGTTTCGGCCGCATCAGCGGCAAGACGGTGGGCTTTGTCGCCAACCAGCCGATGGTGCTCGCCGGCGTGCTCGACAGCGATGCCTCGCGGAAAGCCGCGCGCTTCGTGCGCTTCTGCGACGCCTTCTCGATCCCGATCGTCACCTTCGTCGACGTGCCCGGCTTCCTGCCCGGCACCGCGCAGGAATATAACGGGCTGATCAAGCACGGCGCTAAGCTCTTGTTCGCCTATTCGCAGTGCACGGTGCCGCTGGTGACCGTGATCACGCGCAAGGCCTTCGGCGGCGCCTATGACGTGATGGCGTCAAAGCACGTCGGCGGCGACTTGAACTACGCCTGGCCGACCGCGCAGATCGCGGTGATGGGCGCCAAGGGGGCGGTGGAGATCATCTTCCGCGCCGACATCGGCGACAAGGCCAAGATCGCCGCGCGCACCAAGGAATACGAGGACCGCTTTCTGTCGCCGTTCGTCGCCGCCGAGCGCGGCTATATCGACGACGTGATCATGCCGCACTCCACGCGCAAGCGGCTGGCGCGCGCGCTGGCGATGCTGAAGAACAAGCACGTCGAGATGCCGGCAAGGAAGCATGATAATTTGCCGGTGTGAGGTCAGTCGCGCGGGAGGGATAAATGAATTGGGTCTCCTACAGCGAGGATATCGAAGACCTACGACAAGACAACGAACATTACAGGAGGGGCATCGACGGCTTAATTAAGAAGCTACGAGAGGGGCCAACCCTCCATGACATAAGGCGCGTTGAGAGCGATCTCAGAAAGCTTGCAGATCAATTGATTAATCAATACGAACATCACAAAATTCAAGCTGAAAAAAGATTTGAAGAGACGATAAAATTTTTACGCGACCGGGAGTTCGGATAACAGAAAAACTTAAAAAGGTAACACGTGAGCGAGACGAAGCTCGAGCCGAACTAACAAAATGCAAGACACAGCTTGAATTGTGCAGAAAATCACAAGCTAGGAATCTCGATAAAATCAACGAACTTGGCAAGGAAAAGAAGGCGCTCCAAGGAAACTTGGAAAAATCCGAAAATAAGGCCCGATGGGAAACCGAAACAAAAAATGTTAAGCCAATGCGCGGAAAATGAGGTTAAGTGGCCTGTACCCGGTTTGGTTGACACCCGCCTAAGCTAATCCCGCCTGCCGTTCGAACTCCATAGGGCTCATATAGCCGATCGTCGAGTGCCGGCGTTTCGGATTGTAGAAGCGCTCGATGTAATCGAACACGTCGGCCTTTGCCTCATCCCGCGATCGGTACATCTTGCGCGCCGTGCGTTCGGTCTTCAACGACGAGAAGAAGCTCTCCATCGCCGCATTGTCCCAGACGTTGCCCGAGCGGCTCATCGAGCAGACGACGCCGTGATCTGCCATCAGCCGCTGGAACTGCTCGCTGCTGTATTGGCTGCCGCGGTCGGAGTGATGCAGCAGCGCGTCTGGCTTGCCCCGTCGCCAGATCGCCATCACCAGAGCGTCGGTGACGAGTTGCGCTGTCATCGCTGCGTTCATCGACCAGCCGACCACGCGCCGAGAGAACAGATCGACGACCGCAGCCACATAGAGCCAGCCCTCTGCTGTCCAGACATAGGTAAAGTCGGCAATCCATTTGCGGTTGGGAGCGGGCGCTTCAAAGCTGCGATCGAGCACGTTGGGAGCGATGGCGGCGGCCTGCCGCTCACCCAGGTCGGGCGGCAGGCGACGCCGTCGCGGACGCGCTCTGAGAGCCTGTATTCGCATCAATCGCTGGATCTTATGCAGCCCACAGGACACACCCTCGGCGAGCAGGTCGTGCCACACCCGCCTGGCGCCATAGGTCCGGTCGCTCGCCAGGAAGCTCGTGCGAACCTTCGCAGCGAGCTCTTCATCGCTCCGGCTGCGCTGACTGCGCGGTCGTGTCAGCCAGGCATAGAAGCCACCCCGCGAGACACCGAGCGCCCCGCACAACCAGTCCGCCGGCCAGATCCCCCGGTGCTTCGCAATGAAGGAGAACTTCACGTCGATTCCTTCGCGAAGTAGGCCGCGGCTTTTTTTAGAATGTCTCGTTCGGCCTTCAGCTTGGTAACCTCGCGCTTGAGCCGCGCGATCTCCAACTGCTCCGGCTTCATCTGACCTTGGCCGGGGAAGGCATACTGCGGGTCGTCTGCAAACGCCTTCACCCAGCTGCGCAGTTGCGACTCGTGAACGCTCAGGTCTTGCGACGCCTGCGCAAATGAGACGCCACGTTCCTTGATCAGCCGCACCGCCTCAAGCTTGAACTCTCGTGTAAACTTCCGCCTCTCCATGACGCACCTCCGGTCCCCATCAAAACACCTAACTCGGTGTCTTCGAAACCGGGTACAGGCCAAAGAGACTTAGCGAGCTCGTAGTCCAAAGCCCGGATTAGCGAAGCGTAGTCCGCCAATTTCCAGCTAGCGTAGCCCGGATGGAGCGAAGCGAAATCCGGGGCTGAACTGAAACGCCGTTGCCCGCATTCTGCTGCGCTCCATGCGTGCTACAGCTATTGCGCCCTGCGACTACAACAACCTCGCCTTCACCTTCACCTTCGCCTTCCCCGCCACCGCAAACATCCGCTCATCCGCCGTGACCAGCTCCGCGTCTTCGCGTTGCGCCAGTGCGATATAGGCGTAGTCGTAGATCGGAAGATTGTGCGCCTGGGCGAGTGTCGCCGCCGCGGCGTAGCCCGTAGGGCAGATTAGCGCAGCGTAATCCGCCAATTTCCAATCGGGCGGCGCAATACGCTTTGTCATTGCGCCCTACGAGTGCCCTCTTTCCCTCTCTCACACGGTGACAGGGTAAGACGCAGCGACTCGCTCCCTTGTCCCGGGAAAATCGCGGGCTTCCGGACATTTCAAAAAACTTATCCCCGCTCGCTCCCGCGCATTTATCTTCTCCGCATCCCGCCTCGTCACCGAGGGGTGTCTGTGCAGCATCTTCAGACGCGGGGCGGGGAGCGGTGGCCGGGGAATAACCGCGCATCGGAGATGCGGTGCGTGGGCCCGGCGGTCCAAGCTGCGTCGTCCCGGCGCGCCAGCCGCGCGCCGCCGGGCCCCGTGATGGCGGATGCCGGCGACCGGTCACAGGTGCGCCGGCCCGACCTGGGCCCACAGCGGTGGATAGGCGGCCTTCCAATTCGAGAGGAGAGGCGGGTTGCCTGAAACGGGAAGTCCACCGGGGGCGATGCGGAGCAAACCTTCAAACACCGCGCGCGGGACGCCTTGGGTTTTGGCGGACTTGCGGAATATCGGACTTCGGCAAGCCTCGGTGTCGCGAGGCGCCGGGGCCCGCGGGTCCTCAGGGCCCATCAGCGTCCCGCGCGCCCTCGGTTCTCTTGCGGGGCGGCGGAAAAGAGGAATGCGGCCTGCCCGGGCCGACCAAAGAATACGGGCGGCGGAGCGTTGGCTTGCGATCGCACTAGGCTCAGCAGGCGTAGCCAGGATGTGCGCAGCGATATCCGGGATATGGCTTTCGCGTTGTCCCGGATTTCGCTGCGCTCGTCCGGGCTACCAATCACCGAACCCGATAGCCGGCGTGGCAGGCCTCGCAGGCGGACGTCACCGCGTAAAGCGCTCGGTTGATATCGCGCATGGCTTCGGCCGTCGGTGTGATCGATGCATCTTGCAACACGATGACCAGGCGGCTGGCCGCATGATGCATGCTGGTGCCGATGTCCTGCATCGGCTTGGGCAGATAGGGCGCCAGATGGGCGGCGCCGTGCAGGCTGAGCGAGCTCATTCCTAAACGCTGTTCGGCGATCTTGGCCGCTGCATCGTATTTGCTGTCGGCGACGTCGCCCAGGATTTCATTCAAGGTCGCCAGATGATCGCGCATGTTGCCAAGCATGTGTTCCTGCATGGGTGCCGGCAGATGCACGAGTTCGCGCGCATCTTGTGCCTGGCTGGCGCCAATTCCGGCAACCAAAAACAGCAGTGCGGCGATGCGGACGCGTGCCATGAAATCGTTTCCATTCTTGCTCGTGCTGCGAATCCGGCGCGACGCCGCCAACCCCGACAGCCTAAGCAGATTAAATCATTTTCATGAAATTGAATATGATCCAAATCATATCGGCCGGCTGTCCGGAGCCCCGTCAATCGATGCGCCGACAAAGCGGCGGATGACGCGGCGCCCGGGCGCGGGAAACGAATGCTCGTCCCCGCACCTGGGAGGCCTCGGATCGCCGTCCGACCCCATTACGAGGGTTTTCCTTTGACGGCTGGACACGGTGCGGGCACAGGCGGTCGAAAGCCTGCCGGACCGGGGCGGCGAAAAGTCGTCCGCCGCTGCGCCGTCGGCATTACCCACCTTGCCGGGCGCCGGCCCCAGCCCCGGCGCAAATAATTTCCGGCCGGCATGGAACCCGTCGCCGGCCTCGGTAGTTTCCGGCCAAACGGGGGCCCACATCCACGATTTTAAGTACAGGGAGGACAACGCAACGGCCCCGGCAGGGCCGGCGATGCAACACGGTAGGACGGTTGAAATAGTTTTAGAAAAAAGCACGGCAACTTCCCCGCTTAATTGGCGAAACGTCACCCGCGCACCGTAACGCTTTGGCAGCGGCCATGCGATCCGATGGCACGCGCGTCGCAACTTTGTCGCCGAAGGGTGAGTACAAAGCACGCCTCGCGACGAGACACTGGCTCTGAATTTTCGTTCAACCTGGAACTCTTGGAGGGCGAAACATGCCTGATATCTCCGTGTACAACTACGGCTCCATCACATCGGTCGGCGATGGCATTTACATCTACGATTTCGGTATCATCAATGCGACGATTGTCGTTAGCAACAGCGGGGTCATCACAGCGGAAGACCACGGCGTTCTGATCAAGGCGACCGATCTTGCCTATTTCCAAACCGTTACCGTTGTAAACTCATCCACGGGAACGATCTCCGGCGGCTCGGATGGCGTGACGATCACGGCGAATTATCTTAACCCCGCCGCGTCCGGCGACTTCATCCTCGACAATGCCGGCCGTATTGAATCGACCGGAACCGGCAATGGGGTCAATTTCAGCGACCTCGCCTCCGCGAATGTCCACATCACCATTACCAACGAGGCGTACGGCACAATCCAAGCCGCCGACAACGATGCGATTCTGGCGGGCACAAACACCACGATCAATAACTACGGCCGCATCGCGGGCTACAGCGCCGGCTCGGGCGGCTCCGACGGCATCGATTTCCAGTCGCACACCGGCGGCGTCGTTCACAATTATTACGGCGGCGCCATCGTGGGGATGGAGCGTGGCATCAATGGCTCACAGCCGCTTACCATCGAAAATGCAGGCGGGATCGGAGGCTATGCCGGCGGCATCAATGTGGAAACGGCAAGCAACGCCGGCACAACCGTCATTTCCAACTACGATACCGGCCTCATCATTGGGGTCACGATCGACGGCGGATTTTCCGGCGACGCCATCAACGTCAACGGCATCGCCCAGATCCACAATTCCGGAACCATCGAAGCGCTGGGATCGAGCGCCGGTGTCCTTGCAGAGGCCGTCTCAATCGGTGGCGGTACGATAATCAACTACAGCGGCGGCACAATTTACAGCTCGCAGCGAGCGATTACGGTGGATGGCGGCGGGACGGTCGACTATTCCGGCCTGAGCGCGTTTTCGTCCGCCTTCATCGTCAACTACGGTACGATCGAAGGGGGTAACGGCGAGGCCATCGTCATTGTCGGCAATTATAGCGACACGGTCGCCAATGTCGGCAGCATCATTGGCAGCGTTTCCACCGGCGGCGGCGATGACACCTGTGTTCTCTTAACCGGCTCGAGCATTTCCGGTTTGCTCGACTGCGGCGCCGGCAGTGACACTGTGTACCTGGTCGATGGCGGTGCCGGCGTGGGCACTTTGGCGAGCTTCGCCAACGTCGAAACGATCAACCTGTATAGCGGCGATTGGACGCTCGGTAGCGAGGGTATCGATTCGCTGATCTTCGGGCCGGGGTCGGATACCCTGCGGCTCACTTCTGGCGTGCTCGCCGACAATACGTTCTCGGGCACGATCGCCGGCTTCGACAGCAGCGACACCATCGATCTCGAAGGCATCGGGCTCGCCACCAGTGCGACGCTCGGTGCCGGCAATCTGCTGACGATCGCCGGTGCGCCCGGCGGCCCGGTCACCCTGCAACTCGATGCCGGCGACGTCTTTACCGGCGAGGTTTTCCGGGTGGCCGATGATGGCGTCGGCGGCACGCTGGTGACGGTCGGCGTCGATCAGGCGCCGGATTTCACCTCGCCGGACGTATTCTCCGTCGCGGAAAACACCACCGCGGTCGGCTCCGTCATGGCGATGGATCCGGAAAACGACGCCTTTGTCTTCAGTCTTTCCGGCGGGGCCGACGCGTCCTTCTTCTCGGTCGACGCCCATACCGGCGCGCTCAGCTTCAATGCAACGCCGGACTTTGAAACGCCGGCCGATGCCAATGGCGACAATATCTACATCGTCGATGTTTCGGCGACCGATGCCTATGGCGCGGTCAGCACCCAAACGGTCAGCGTCAGCGTGACCGACGTGGCCGAGGCGCCGCAGACCATCAATGGCGGCAACGGCAATCAGACCATCGTGGGCTCGACCGGCAACGACACCATCAATGCCGGCAATGGTAACGACACGGTCAACGGTGGCGACGGCAATGACGTCATTTCCGGCGGTAATGGCGACGACGTCGTTTTCGGCGGCCGCGGCAATGACACGGTCGACGGCGGCAACGGCAACGATACGATCGACGGTGGCGACGGAAACGACAACCTGTCCGGCGGCAATAACGACGACATAATTTCCGGCGGCAATGGCAACGACACGGTCGATGGCGGCAACGGCAACGACAACCTGAGCGGCGATGCCGGTAACGACAACCTCAACGGCGGCAACGGCAATGACCGTCTGGCTGGCGGGACCGGCGACGACATGCTGACCGGCGGAAACGGCAACGACACCTTTGTGTTCGGAGCCAATTTCGGCAACGATACGGTGACCGATTTCCACAACGGCGACCATATCGAAATCGACGACCATCTGTTTGCGAATTTTGCCGCCATCCAGGCGGCAAGCCAGCAGGTCGGCTCGGATGTCGTCATCACGCTCGACGCGACCGACATCATCACGCTGCAGCATGTGCAGCTGTCGAGCCTGCACGCCTCGGACTTTATCCTGTCCTGACCGGATCAAACGCCGGCGGGTTGCGATCGCGCCTCCCTCTCCCCCAAAAGGGGGGAGGGCAAGCGCAATTGTTTCACGTGCCGGCCACCACCTTGTTGCGCAACACGCCGATGCCGCCGATCTCGATCTCCACCGTATCGCCCGGTTTGATATTTTGCGGCACGCCGTCGGTGCCCATCCACATCACATCGCCCGGCTCGATAGTGCAATATTTCGACACTTCCGCGATATAGGTGGCGGTGTCGAAGATCATGTTGTTGGTGGCGAAGCGGTCGGTTTCCTTGCCATTGACGCGGATCACCGTCTCCATCTTGGCGGGATCGAGCCCGGTGACGATCCACGGCCCCATCGGCTTGAAGGTGTCAGCATTCTTGGCGCGCCAGAGCGTGCGGTCGTCCTTCTGCCAGCCGCGCTCGGAGACGTCGTTGCCGATGGTCCAGCCGAACACGTAATCGAGCGCATGCTCGCGGGCAACGTTGCGGCAGCGCTTGCCGAACACCGCCACCAGTTCACCTTCGTACTGGAAGGCGTCGCCGGCATCGGCCGGCTTGACGATATTTTCCTCGTGCGCGATCAGCGCATTGTTAGCGCGATAGCCGATGTCGGGCTTCTTCGGGAATGCCGGCTCGGTATTGCGTTTGGCGGCCATCTTACGGATGTGGTCGGCGTAGTTGATGCCGACGCAATAGAAGGTCGGCGGCACCACCGGAATGAGCAATTTCACGGCTATCAGCGGATAGGAGCGCGTTGTGCGCTCATGCTCTTGCCAAGGGATGCCGTCGACGGCAGTCACCCGGTCGCCTTCGACCACGCCGTAGGTCACATGGCTGTCTTTCTCGAAACGGCACCACGTCGTCATTGCGCTTCCCCGTTGATTTTGCCCGGCCCGCCGGCCTAATTACCATAATTGGCACTGGCCGCTTGGCAACGTTTGCACCTCTTCCGCGCGACCCGCAAAGCCGGCATGGTCGCCGCTCGGGGGTGTTTCAATGAAAATGCTTTTCTTTTGCGCGGGCTTGGCCGCGCTGTCTGCCGTTGCGCTTGCCGTACCGGCTGGCGCCGGTTGCGTGATTGCGCCGGACGGCAAATCCATCAATGTCGTCACCGACAATCCGGCGAGCGAGGAGCGAAACTGCGCGGTCAGCTGCAACGTCGACACCAAGATCGGCGTGGTGACGGTCGCCTGCGGCGGCAACACGCCGCCGCTCGCCAAGGGCCATTCGCTGTGCGACTACGACAAGCCGGAGGCTTGGTACAAAAAAGTCATCTCGTCGGAAGACAGCTGCAAGACCGCGGCGGGCGCCGCGCCCGGCAAAGCGGCCGCCGCGCCGCCATCGGCGCTCAAGCCCGGCGGCTTCGCCTGCCGCATTTCGCCGGACGGCAAATCTGTCGATGCGGTCATCGTCAATCCATACAAGAGTGAAACCAGCTGCCAGATCGACTGCCAGCTTTCGACCACCAAGGCCGGCACCACCTTTTCGGTTTCGTGCGGTAGAAATGCCGCGCCCGGCGCCGAAGCCGTGCTGTGCAGTCATAGCGTCGACAGCGGCAGATTGGTGAAGATGGTCGGCGGCAAGGGCGAGTGCATCGATCCGACGCCGAAACCGGAGAAAGCCGAGAAGGACGACGAGGTCGACGTGCAATCGCTCATCAAAAGCATGCCGAAACCGCCGGCCGGCTCATCGCCATCCGCCGAGGAGATGGAAAAGATGATGAACGACCCGGCCAAGATGCAGGAATTCATCCGCAAGCAGATGGGCAATCCGTAAACGCTCAGCGCCAGCCGCCGCCGCCGTTCACATAGACCGTGTCGGCGGTCATGAATTGGCAGGCGTCCGAGCACATGAACAGCACCAATTCGCCGATCTCCTCCGGCTTGCCGAAGCGTTTCATCGGCACGTCGTTGAGGCTCTGCGCTTTGAGCTCCGGCGAGGTCCCGGCCGCTGCGAAAAAAGCGGTGTCGATCGGGCCCGGCGAGACCGACAGCGCGCGGATGCCTTGCGTCGCGAATTCGCGCGCCACGCCCATGGTCATGGTCACCACCGCGCCCTTGGCGGCGGCGTAATGCACCGAGGCGCCGGGGCCGCCGCGCCGGTGCTGCATGCTGCCGACATTGACGATGACGCCGAACTTGTTCTTGAGCATGTGCGGCAGCAGCGCCTGCATGGCGTAGAACGTACCTTTCACGTTGAGATCGAAGGTGCGGTCGAAAAGATCGTCGTCGATATCGAGGAATGGCGAACGGCGGATTGCCGCGCCCGCCGAATTGAACAGGAACTGCACGCTGCCGAATCCGTCGAGTGCCAGCTGCACCATATCGTCGACCGCCGCGCGTTTGGTCACGTCGATGGTGAGCGCCAGCGCCTGACCGTCCTTGGCGTTGATCTGTTCCACGGTCTGTTTGACGCCGTCCTCGTCAATGTCGGCGGCGACCACATTGGCGCCCTCGCGCGCAAAGATCAGCGCGGTGGCGCGCCCGATGCCGCTGCCGGCCCCGGTGATGACGATGGTTTTCCCTGAAAAATAGTCCGGCGTCTTCGGCATGGTTACCTCTTGCGGCGTGTGATGGCTGTCGTCGTCCGCGCAAGCGAACGATCCAGTAACCACCGAATGGCGAGTGATTACTAGATACCCCGCTGTAGTTTATTCCGCGAAAGCGGGGACGGGGCATGACAATACGGAATTACCCGCTGTACGACATCCCGCGCATGCGGATCGCGGCTTGCGTTCCGAGCAGGATGGCGCGCGACAGCAGCGCGACGTCGGCCGGCATGTCCTTGCGCCAGACGTCGAGCAACAGCGCAATCCGAACCTGGTCGCTGGTGTTCCACACTTCGTGCCGATAGGTGTCGTCCCAGAGCAGGCTTTCGCCGTCGCCGAGACGATAGGGCACGTCGTCGATGTTCATCACGCAGGCCGGTCTGCCGCCGATGTCGTATGGCATCGACAGCATGAGGTGGTAGCGCAGGATGGCGCGGAACGGGCCGCGGTGCTCCGGGATATGCTTGCCGGGCGCCAGGAACGAAAAGGCAGCCGTCATCACCTCAGGCGCCAGGGCGAGCAGCGCGGCGACGGTCGGGCAGCGTTGCAGGTTCTCCTCGACCGTCACGCCATAGGCTTTCATGATGAACATGCGCCAGTCGCGCCCATCATTGGCCGAAATATCCGCCTGCTCCGGCATGATGTCGTGAAAGCGTGGCACCTTATCGAGCATGCCGGCGATGGCGAAGGCCTCGCGGCGGATGTCGCCGCAGCGATCGGTGAAGCGTTTGGCGTTGGGAAAATAATGCGCGGCGTCGAGCACGGCTGGAGTTGCGATACGGCGGTCATAGATGGCGCGGACGGTGTTGGCCGCGCGGTCGTAGAGTTGCAACACGGATTTCTCTCCGCGGACCTAAAGTGCCCCTCCACCATGAATATAGTCTCGCGCCCGGACACCGCCAAATATCCCGGGGCATAAATTCCCCGCTCCGGGCCGGCCGATCCCTTTGGGTAAAATGAGGAATATAGTCCGCGCTTTCCGCTGGCAAAGGGCGCTTGCCCCAGCAATGGCGGCGCGTCAAAGATCATGCCTAGCCACCACCGGAAAGGCCGGGTGCCCCATGCCGTTTAGAAAAATCCTGTTGGCGCTGTTGCTGGCGCCGCTGTTGAGCGCGCCGCTGCGCGCGGAAGAAAGTCTGGTCACGTTCAAATCCATGAGCGTCGACCTGGCGCTGGCGCTCGCCCGCGCCGCGCTCGCCGATTGCCAGAAGCAGGGCTATCAGGTGACGGTCGCGGTGGTCGACCGCTTCGGCGTCACCCAGGTGCTGCTACGCGACCGCTTTGCCGGCGCCCATACCGTGCCGACCGCGACCGGCAAGGCCTGGACCGCGGTCAGCTTCCGCACCGACACCAGCGAACTGGTCGCCGCCACCGCGCCCGGTTCGGCGCAAGCCGGCGTGCGCGCGCTGCCAGGCGCCACCATCATCGCCGGCGGCGTCATGGTCGAGGCGGCGGGCTCGCTGGTCGGCGCGGTCGGCGTTTCCGGCGCACCGGGCGGCGACAACGACGAGGCTTGCGCCAAGGCCGGCATCGCCGCCGTGCGCGACAAGCTTGAGTTCTAGAACCGCGTCGTCAGCTGAGTGAGCCAGGCGGGCGAGACGTCCACCAGCACGGTCTCCAGCTTCTTATCGAGGCCGCTGACGATCAGCACGCCGACCACGAGCAGTAAGGCGCCGAGCAGATATTTGCCGCCCTTGCCGGCCTTGAGCAGGCGGTCGCGCCAGCGCAGCAACGCCTCGCGCGACAGCATGCCGAGCGCAATCAGCGGCGCCGCCGCCCCGATGCCGAAGGCGGTCATGGTGATCGCAACTTGGCCGATGTCCTTGCCTTGCGCTGCCAGCACTGAGGCCGCGCCCAGCGTCGGGCCGACGCAAGGAGACCAGACCGCGCCTAATAGCAGTCCGAGCATGAACTGACCGGTGAGCCCGCGCCTCGACAGGCCGCCGGCCTGGCTGTGCGCCCAATTGCCGAACGGCCCGGCGGCGACCGCGAGCTGGCCTTGCAGGCGCGGCAGCAGCAGCACCGCGCCGATGGCGATCAGCAGCACTGCCGCCACATTGCGGAACACGGTTTGATCGAAACCGATGGCAAAGCCGACGGTGGCGACGAACAGCCCGACCGCCACATAGGAGATCGCGACGCCGGCGGCGAGCGCGACCGGGCCGTAGTGGTGTTCGGTCAGCGCTGCGCCCAGCACGATCGGCAGCAGCGGCAGCACGCATGGGCTCAGCGTCGACAGCACGCCCGCCAGCAAGGCCAGAGCAAGCGCGCCCATCGGCGATCAGATCGCCTTGCCGAGCAGCGCCTCAATCGAGGCCGCATTGGTGTCGCCGGTCGAGCGGCCGACTTCCTGCTTGCCCTTGTACACGATCAGCGTGCTCTGCTGGGCGACGTGCAGCTTGCGCAACAGCGTCTTGCTGGTGTCGAAGTCGATATTGAACACCACGATGCCTTTGAATTTCGCCGTGCCCTCGAGCTTGGACAGGATCGGTGTTTGCGCTTTGCAGGTCGGACACCAGGGCGCGGTCACGTGCAGCAAGACCGGCTTGCCGGCGGCCTGCGCCGCCTCGAAGGACTGCCGGTTGTAACTTTCGGGCGACATGGCGGAGGCCAGCGGCCCGAGCGTCAGCGCTGTGCCGAGCGCCAAGGCGCCGATGAAGATGCGTCGGTTGAACATGGGACCTCCCGTTGCGAATGTGTCGCCCCGTCCTAGCAAAGCCGCTTACGCCGCTGCGGTCACAAATCCCACAACGAAAGTCACGAATTCGTGGGATCGGTGGCCGGATAGAGGCAAAAATCATATCCGGGATCGTTGCAGCGGTTTTATAATGCCAAACGATCGAAAACCAGTTCAGGAAAACCCATGGCCACACCCCCGCCGATCGAATACGCCGACGCCTCGCCGCAAGTGCGCGCGGTCTATGACGACATCAAGCAGTCCCGCAATGTGCCGGACGTGAACAATTTCTGGAAATATCTGGCGCGCGACCCGGTGACGCTCAAACGCACCTGGGAGAGCATCAAGGAGATCATGGCGCCGGGCGCGCTTGATCCGCTCACCAAGGAGATGATCTATCTCGCAGTCAGCGTGACCAATGGTTGCGCCTATTGCATCGCTAGCCATACCGCCGCCGCTCGCAAGGCTGGCATGAACGAAGCTATGTTCGGCGAGGTGATGGCGGTTACCGGCATGGCCAACGAGACCAATCGCCTGGTTAATGGCTACCGGGTTCCCGTCGACCCAGGATACTTGACCTGACGCGTTTGCCCTGCGACGAGCATCCGTGACAGGATAAGAAAAAAGCGCGGAAAAAGCGCCCCCGGGGGGAGGATAGCGCATGTTCGACCGCACACTGGTTGTAAAGCTGCTCTGCGTCGGGGTGGTGGCGGCGGTCATGCTGCCGGCCGGCCACGTGCTGTTTCCCTATGTTAGTCACGTCATAAGCGGCACCCAGTTCCAGGCAATCGAGGCGATCGTGAGCGCCACGGTCGGCTTCGGCCTCTCCGCCATCGTCGGCTAGGTCTGGTTGCGCGCTCGCGAGCGGTATTCGCGCGGCAGGAATAAATCGTAACGCGCCGTGTTTTGGGTCGATAGGCGGCCGCGTTGGCGAGGGCTATGCGGCCGCCGGCATCGCGATGCAATCGCATAATTTGAAATTGATCTATGCGATTTTGCGCGACGCAAGCACCCACGAAAAACTTTGCCGCGCAAATCGCGTTCAACATGTCGGGGAGGACATCATGATCAATTTGCTCAGGACGACGCTCGCGGTGATCGCGGCCTTTGCCATCGCCGGCTTGACGACGGCTTTGGCGCAGACGCCATCGCCGCCGGGCGCCAAGGTCTACATCATTAATCTGAAGGACGGCGCCACGGTGAAGAGCCCATTCCTGCTGCAATTCGGCTTGTCCGGCATGGGCGTGGCGCCGGCCGGCGTGGAGAAGCCGAACACCGGACATCATCATCTATTGATCGACAGCGCGCTGACGGCGGAGCAGATGAAGGGCGCGATCCCGGCCGACGACAAGCACAAACATTTCGGCGGCGGCCAGACCGAAGCCATGATCGCGCTGCCGAAAGGCAAGCACACGCTGCAACTCGTGCTCGGCGACTGGTCGCACATCCCGCACGCGCCGCCGGTGATGTCGACGTCGATCAGCATCACCGTCGAGTAGCAGCCTTTACGTCGGCCCCGGCGCGCCTTGGGTGCGGCGCCGGGGTTTCCGTCAGGCGCAACGGCGCACTACTGCGTGCCGCTCTTGGCTGGTGCCGGCATCGTCGGCGCCGGCATCAACGGCTTCGGCGATGTCGTGGGCTTCGGTGACGTCGCGCCCGAGCCGGTGGTCGTGGCCGGGCTCGTCGTGTGCGTCGCGCTGCCGGTGGTAACCGGCGATGGGGTGTTGCTGGCGGTATTGCTGTTGTTGCTCCAGCCGGCGATCACCAGGAAGGCGATGATGACCAGTACGGCAGCGCCGGCAACCCAGCCCCATATCCCGCCGACGGCTTCACTCCGCTGCGTTGCCGGGTCATTCGAGCGCGGATCGCTGTAGCGCGGATCGGTAAGTCGCGGGTCACTCATGGCCATCCTCCTTCGGTTGCGGTGGCGCTTGGCCGCCTTCCGGGAGGGCAACCCGCTGGCCGCGCCGGCGGTTCCGAAAAAATACCGGTGACGGTGCGGTTGGAACATTTTACCTCTCAAGGGAACCATTACGGCGGCGGAAATGCTAAAGCAGCGGTACCCGCCCGATTCACCAGCCGAAATTTACGGTCAATCCCGAGATCATGCGCATGACCAGATTGGCGACTGCGGCGGCGCCGCTCTTGTTCGTGCTGTTGTGGAGCACCGGCTTCATCGGCGCGCGCTACGGACTACCGTATATCGAGCCGATGACGTTCCTCGCCGTGCGCATGATCTTCGTGGTGGCTATCCTCGCGGTAATCGCGCTCATCGCCCGCGCGCGCTGGCCGCACGGGGCCGAAATCGGCCACAGCATGGTGGCCGGCTCGCTGGTGCACGGGGTCTATCTTGGCGGCGTGTTCACCGCCATCAGCCAAGGCGTTCCGGCTGGCATATCGGCGCTAATCCCTGGCTTGCAGCCGATTCTCACCTCGACCATCGCCAACCGCTTCATGGGCGAGAAGGTGACGCGCCTGCAATGGTTCGGTCTCGCGCTTGGCCTCATCGGCGTCGCGCTGGTGCTGCACGACCGCAGCGTGACCGGCTCGGGCTCCTGGCTCGGCTGGATCGCCAGCCTCATGTCTCTGCTCGGCATCACATTCGGCACGCTCTACCAGAAGCGCTATTGCGGACGCATCGATTGGCGCGCCGGCAATCTGGTGCAATATGTCGCCGCCGGCGCCTGGTTCTGGCTCGGCGCCTTCAGCTTCGAGACGCGCTCGATCCATTGGAACGGCGAACTCGTTTTCGCCATGGTCTGGCTGGTGCTGGTGCTGTCGATCGGCGCGGTGGCGCTGATGTACTGGCTGATCCGCCGCTCGGCCGCGACCGGCTTTGCCAGCCTGTTCTATCTGGTGCCGGCGGTGACTGCGCTGCTCGCTTATCTGCTGTTCGGGGAGAAGCTCGACGCGCTGTCGGTCTTAGGTATGGTGATTTGCGCGGTCGGGGTGGTTCTCGTCAATCGCGGCGCAGTGTTGCGCCCGGCGGCGGGTAATGCGGCGGCCTCGGTGACGAGCGACACTTAACGATCACTTGCTGCGCTCGAGCACCATCTGCGTTTGCGTGACCAGCGCACACAGCCGGCCGTCGCCGCGCGTCACGCGCGTCTGCCAGACCATGGTGCTGCGGCCGCGATGCAGCGGGATGCATTCCGCATAAGCCGTGTCGCCGATCGGAATGCCGGCGAAGAAATTGGTCTTGCTCTCGATCGTGGTGGTGGACTGCCCGTCTTTCAGATTGGCGGTGGTAGCGGTGCCGCCGAGATTGTCGGCCAGCGCCATGATGGCGCCGCCGTGCATAATGCCGAAGCGGTTGTTGAGGTCTTCGCGCGCCGACAATTCTGCGGTCACGCGTTCGGGCGAGACATGGGTGACTTTCATGCCGAGGAATTCGGCAAAGGGCGGTTGCTTATAGGCTGCTTCGTTCATCTTGACATCGCTCATGGCGATTGCTCCAGGCGCGTCGGACATGGCAAGGGCGCGGATCGCGACCCGCGCCCTCTTGGCACACTAAATCGCGCGCGTCACTTCGGCTGTGGCACGACGCGCAGATAGGGCTTCACCGTCTTGTAGCCCTGCGGATAAAGCTGCTTGGCCTCATCGTTGCTGATCGCGCTGCTAAGGATCACGTCCTCGCCTTGCTTCCAGTTCGCCGGCGTGGCGACGCGATGCTTGGCCGTCAGTTGCAGCGAGTTCGAGCACGCGCAGCACTTCGTCGAAGTTGCGCCCGGTGCTCATCGGATAGACCAGGATCAGCTTGATCTTCTTGTCCGGCCCGATGATGAACACGTTGCGCACGGTCATGTTGTCGGCCGGCGTGCGGCCTTCCGAAGTGCCGGCGGTCGAGGCCGGCAGCATGCCGTAGGCCTTGGAAATCTTCAGTTCGGTATCGCCGATCATCGGATAATTCGGCGCGAAACCCACCACGTCCTTGATGTCGACCGCCCATTTTTTGTGGTTGTCGACCGGATCAACCGACAGCCCGATAATCTTGGTGTTGCGTTTGTCGAATTCGGGCTTGAGCCGGGCCATGGTGCCGAGCTCAGTGGTGCACACCGGCGTGAAATCCTTCGGGTGCGAGAACAACATGCCCCAGGAATTACCGAGCCAGTCGTGGAAGCGGATTTTGCCTTCGGTGGTGTCCGCCTCGAAATCCGGGGCGGTATCGCCAATCGCCAACGCCATGACAATCCTCCAAATTGACGGGTCAATCGCCGTTCGAGCGCCCAATATAGACGCCCGCAAGCGCACGTCATAGGGCCGCTCGCAAAGAGGTGCAAATCAACGCTGTCCTGCTGTTTTCCGGCAAAAGCGTTTCGCGTTTGGCCTTAGGCGTGAAAAATCTTCCGCCCATGCCGACATCCTGCGACCGCATGACTGGCATCCGACAAAATCCCCAAAGCCTTCATGCTGCTGACACGATAGCGAGATTAAGATCGCGCCGGTAACGCCCGCAGGCCGACAACGCCATCGCCCGTATCCCCATGGAGCAGCCATGAAAAAATCCCTCACGGTTCTTGCAGCTTTGGTTCCCGGATTATTCTCCGGCACCACCGCGGCGCACGCGCAAGGCAGTGGGCTCAACGCCATCGAAACCGTGTTGGTCATCTATGCGGAGAACCGCAGCTTCGACAATCTCTACGGGCATTTTCCGGGCGCCAACGGCTTGCAGAACGTCACGCCCGAGATGGCCTTGCAGCGCGACCGCGACGGCAGCGAGCTCCCGCACTTGCCGGCGGTGTGGAAAGGACTGACCGAAGACGACACGTTGGTGACGGAAAAGCAATCCGCCGAGGCGAAACTGCCCAACAAGCCGTTCGCGATCGACGATCCCAAGGGCTTCAACTTGCCGGCTCGCGTTGCCACCCGCGATCTCTGGCACCTGTTTTATCAGAACCAGATGCAGATCAACGGCGGCAAGAACGATCGCTTCGTTGCCTATGCCGATTCCGGCGCGCTGGTGATGGGCTACTATGACGGCTCCAAGCTGCCGCTCTGGAATATCGCCAAGCAATACACGCTGGCCGACAATTTCTTCCAGGGCGCGTTCGGCGGCTCGTTCCTCAACCACTTCGAGCTCGTGTGCGCCTGCATACCGAAATATCCGAATGCCGACAAATCACCGGCGAAAAAGCTCATTGCGGCGGTTGATCCGGACGGCGTGTCGTTGACGGCAAAGCCTGGTTCGCCGAAATCCGCGCTCGAGGGGCCGCCGGATTTCGTCAACAACGGCCAGATCTCGCCGGACTTCTATGCCGTCAACACCATGCAGCCGCCTTATCAGCCGAGCAAGAACAAGCCGTCGAAGGAAGGCGATCCGCGTTATGCCGATCCGGAAACGCCGAACACGCTGCCGCCGCAGCATGACGTGACCATCGGCGATCTGTTGAGCGCCAAGGGCGTGTCGTGGGCTTGGTACGGCGGCGCCTGGCAGTTTACGCTCGACGGCAAAAACAAGACGCCGGTGCCGAATTTCCAGTTCCACCACCAGCCGTTCAATTATTTTGCCCAATTCGCGCCCGGTACCGAGGCGCGCGCCCAGCATCTCAAGGACGGTGGCCTAAACGGCAGCGAATTAATCAAGGCGATCGACGCCGGCAAGTTGCCACAAGTCACTTTCTACAAGCCGCAAGGCAATCTCAACGAACACCCCGGCTATGCGGAAGTGATGTCGGGCGACGAGCACATTGCCGACCTGATCGCTCATCTGCAGAAAAGCCCGCAATGGGCGCACATGCTGGTGGTCATCACCTATGACGAGAACGGCGGCTTCTGGGACCACGTCGCCCCGCCCAAGGCCGACCGCTGGGGACCCGGCACGCGCATCCCGGCCTTGGTCGTCTCGCCATTCGCCAAGAAAGGCTTCGTCGATCACAGCCAGTACGACACCACCTCGATCCTGCGGTTCATCACCAAACGCTTTGACTTGCCGGTGCTGACGGGGCTGGTCGCGCGCGATACCGCGCTGAAAGAGCATGGCGAGCCGCTGATGGGCGACCTGACCGGCGCGCTGGAGTTATAGGCAGCGCGCGCGTGGATTGACTTTTTCGCTGCAACGCCGCAAAGCCAAAGGGCCGGTTTCTGGGGTCCTGACGCGGCATGTTCAAGCGTATCCTGATTGCCAATCGCGGCGAAATCGCCTGCCGGATCATCAAGACCGCTCGCCGCATGGGCATTGAGACGGTCGCCGTCTATTCGGAGGCCGACAAGGACGCCCTGCATGTGGAGATGGCCGACACCGCCATCGCCATCGGCCCGCCGGAAGCGGCCAAAAGCTACCTGCTGATCGACAAGATCGTCGACGCCTGCAAGGCGAGCGGCGCGCAAGCCGTGCATCCCGGCTACGGGTTTTTGTCCGAGCGCGAGGCTTTTCCCAAGGCGCTCGAAGCTAATGGCATCGTGTTCATCGGGCCGAACCCGAAGGCCATCGCCGCCATGGGCGACAAGATCGAGTCCAAGAAGGCGGCGGCGGCGGCCAAGGTGTCGACCGTGCCCGGCCATCTCGGCGTCATCGCGGACGACAACGAAGCGGTCGTGATCGCCGAACAGATCGGCTACCCGGTGATGATCAAGGCCAGCGCCGGCGGCGGCGGCAAGGGCATGCGCATCGCCTATTCCAAAGCCGAGGTGGCGGAAGGTTTCGCGCGCGCCAAGTCGGAGGCGAAGTCCTCGTTCGGCGACGACCGCGTGTTCATCGAAAAATTCATCACCGATCCGCGCCACATCGAAATCCAGGTGCTGGGCGACAAGCACGGCCACGTCATCTATTTGGGCGAGCGCGAATGCTCGATTCAGCGCCGCAATCAGAAGGTGATCGAGGAGGCGCCGTCACCGCTGCTCGATGCCGCCACCCGCAAGAAGATGGGCGAGCAGGCGGTCGCGCTCGCCAAGGCGGTCGGCTACGACTCAGCCGGCACGGTGGAATTCGTCGCCGGCCAGGACAAGAGTTTCTATTTCCTGGAAATGAATACGCGGCTGCAGGTCGAACATCCGGTAACCGAACTCGTCACCGGCATCGACCTGGTCGAGCAGATGATCCGCAGCGCAGCAGGCGAGAAATTGTCGCTCAAGCAGAGCGACGTGAAGCTTTCCGGCTGGGCGGTCGAATCCCGCGTTTATGCCGAAGACCCGTACCGCAAATTCCTGCCCTCCACCGGGCGGCTCACGCGCTACCGGCCGCCCGAGGAGCACAGCGCCAACGGCATTACGCTGCGCAACGACACCGGCGTCTACGAAGGCGGCGAGATTTCGCTCTATTACGATCCGATGATCGCCAAGCTGGTCACGCATGCGCCGACGCGCGAAGCCGCCATCGACGCGCAGGCCGACGCGCTCGATTCTTTTGTCATCGACGGCATCCGCCACAATATTCCGTTCCTGGCCGCGCTGATGGCGCATCCGCGCTGGCGCGCCGGCAAGCTGTCGACCGGCTTCATCGCCGAGGAGTTTCCCGACGGTTTCCACGCGCAAGCGCCGGAGGGCGAGCGCGCCGCCGTGCTGGCCGCGGTCGCCGCAGCGATCGATCACGTGCTGGGCGAGCGCAAGCGGCAAATTTCCGGGCAGATGGACGGCCGCAGCGTGACGCGCGAAAGCCAGCGTGCTGTCTGGCTGGGCGAGGCCGAGCACCGGCTCGAGGTGCGGCGCGAGAACGGCACCATCGAGGTGCGTTTTCCCGGCAAGGGGAAGGATCTCCGCCGCCATCTGCAATCGGACTGGAAGCCGGGCGATGCGCTGTGGACCGGCACCATCAATTCGGAGCCGGTCGCGGTGCAGGTGCGCACAATTGCGAACGGCTTTGCGCTTAGCTTTCGCGGCGTCGAGACCAAGGCTTTTGTCTACACCGCAAGCGAGGCCGGCTATGCGCGGCTGATGCCGGCGAAAAAGGTGGCCGACACCGGCAAACAGGTGCTGTGCCCGATGCCGGGGCTGGTGGTGTCGATCGAGGTCAAGGAAGGCCAAGAGGTCAAGGCCGGCGAGACCGTCGCGGTGGTGGAAGCCATGAAAATGGAAAACGTGCTGCGCGCCGAGATTGACGGCACAGTGAAGAAGATCAACGCAAAGCCGGGCGACAGCCTGGCGGTGGATGCGGTGATTTTGGAGTTTGCGTAGCGTTGTTGGAAATGATGCGCTGTCATCACCGGGCTTGACACCGCGAGTTGGGTCTACCCGACCTGCGGCACTTGGTAGTGCGGAAGTCGAGCAGGCCCGACTTCCGATATGATCCCGCTAAGGAAGGCAGTGCGTCCCTTATCGGGATGGCCGGGACATAGGCGAGCGAAGCGACGCCGTTCCTTGGACGGCTATGCCCGGCCATGGCAAGTTGAGGCTATGACCCTCTACTTCGCTTACGGCTCCAACATGAACCGCGCCGCCATGGCGCGCCGCTGTCCGGGCGCACGCGCGCTCGGGCCGGCGCTGCTCGAGCGCCACAAATTTTTCGTCGGCATCGACGGCTGGGGCTCGGTTCGCCCAAGCGCTGGCGAAGCCGTGCACGGCGTGTTGTGGCGGCTGACGCCGCGCGATATCGCGGCGCTGCATGCGTATGAGTTGTTGCACCAGGGCCTCTATGACGTACGCCAATTGCCAGTGCGCGTCTCCGGCAAGCGCGTGCGCGCCATGATCTATCTGCTGCGCCGGCGCGCGCCCGGCAAGCCGAAGCCCGGCTATGTCGAGATGATCGCGGCGGCCGCGCGCGGCTGGAAGTTACCGGAGCGCTACATCCGCTCGGTCGAGCGGTTGAGCGTCTCGCGTTTCACCGGCGCGCGCGTGATCGACACCGGCGAATTGGCATGAGCGCCATCCGCCACATGATCGTGCATGGCCGCGTGCAGGGCGTCGGCTTCCGCGCCTTCGTCGAGCACGAGGCGCTCAAGCGCGGCCTCGCGGGTTGGGTGCGCAACCGCCGCGACGGCAGCGTCGAGGCGGTGTTTGCCGGCGAGGCCGACGCGGTGGCGCGGATGATCGAAGTCTGCCGGCGCGGGCCCATGGGCGCCCGCGTCGACGTGCTGCATCAGCGCGAGGGCACCGACGAGGAACTGAAAGCGCGCGCGCCCGGCGATCTGTTTTCGGTGCTGGCGACGGCGTAGTCGGTCGCCCCGAACAACGCCTCGAATTCTTGGCCCAGCGCCATGTCGACTTCCGCCATCGACACCGGGATGCCGAGATCGGCGAGACTCGTGACGCCGTAACGGGCCTCGCTCACCCCGCACGGCACGATGCCGGCAAAATGCGTGAGGTCCGGTTCGACATTGAGCGCCATGCCGTGCAGCGTCACCCACTGGCTCACGCGGATGCCGATGGCGGCGATCTTGTCCTCGTAGCCGTCGCCTTTGTCCGGCCGCCGCACCCAGACGCCGATGCGGTCCTCGCGCCGCTCGCTGCGCACATTGAATGCCGCCAGCGTGCGGATGATCCATTCCTCCAGCGTCGCCACATAGCGCCGAACGTCCGGCCCGCGCCGCTTCAAGTCGAGCATCACGTAAACCACGCGCTGGCCCGGCCCGTGATAAGTCATCTGTCCACCGCGACCGCTTTCGTAGACCGGAAAGCGCGGCTCGATCAGTTGCTCGGGCAGGGCGCTGGTGCCGGATGTGTAGAGCGGCGGGTGCTCGATCAGCCAGACCAGCTCCGGCTCTTTGCCGGCGGCGATGGCAGCGGCGCGCGCCGTCATAAAATCAACCGCCGCCGCATAGGGCACGCGCACGTCGGCCACGCGCCATTCGACGCCCGCCGACCCGGCCGGCGGGGCGAGCCCAACCGTCAATTCGTTACGCACGTTAACCACCCGTTCACCATACCATGGTGACCTGAAGGGCGCCCGCACTCGCGCGGGCAGCAATGGGAATTTAAACGTGGCCACACTCGATCAGGTTTCCGTCGATATTACCGTGGTGCTCGGCACCACCACCATCCCGGTTCACCAAGTGCTGCGGCTCGGCCGCGGCGCCATCATCGAATTGGACGCGACCGAGGAAGACGCCGTCAGCATCCTCGCCAACGATCTCGCGGTCGCCAAGGGCAAGGTGGTGGTCAACGGCAACCGCATCGCGGTCGAGGTCGGCGAACTGATGCCGCGGCCGTTGGATATGCGCTGACGCGCAAAGCCGGGGCTGCAGCGGCAGCCCTTGTCCCGCTAGACCCTATTTGTTAGAGGAACCGCGCTTCGTCGGGACGCGAAGTTTTGCAAGGCTTTTCGTCCTCCCCACGAGCATGATCCCGAAAAAGCCTGTCCCCGACGTGATCGGGGATGGGAACCGGTTTTCGGAAAAGATCATGCTTAAACAGAACGATGCGGCCATGGCGGAATTGGTAGACGCACTAGCTTGAGGTGCTAGCGGGGCAACCCGTGGAGGTTCGAGTCCTCTTGGCCGCACCAGCCTTCAGAAAATACCGCGAAAACGGCAGCTAGAACTGGTTCTGCAGCCAGGCCTGGTTGGCCGGGAAGGCCGGCTTGGGCAGGCTGGCGACCGCCGGACGGCGTTTAGCGGCCAGCGCCTGTTTGAGGCGGTGGCGCAGCCCCGGCTCATTGCTGGCCAGCACCTTCTTGCCATGATGGCGCGGCGCCGGCTCATGGCTGGCGAAGACCTTCTTGATGCGGTGGCGCCGCGCCGGCTCATCGCGGGCGATGGTTTTCTTGACGCGGTGGCGCGACACCGGCTCATCGCTCGCCGGTTTCGTGATGCTGGCCTTCAGCACGCGCGGCCAGTTGCCCTTGTCTTCGGCGGGCTTGGCCACCAGTTCGGGCACCAAGGCCGGCCGCTCGCCGGCCGGCACCACCTGCACCACATGATATCCTTGGCTCTTAAGCTCCCGCAGCAGCGACGGCAGCATCAGCGCGGTGGCCGGATGGATGTCGTGCATCAGGATGATGCCGCGGCCTTTGGCATTCAGCCGGCGCATGGCACGTTGCAAGACCGCGCTGGGAGTGGTGCCGCGCCACCAGTCATTGGTATCGATGTCGGCGCTCCAGGTCATCAGGCCTTTGCCTTGCAGGAAATGCTCGATCGCGTTGGTGCGGCCAAGGCCGGGGATGCGGAAGAACGGCGCCACCGCTTTCGGATCGCCGAGCGCGGCATCGATCGAGGCGATGCCGCCGTCGACCTCGCGTTCGACCCGCGCCATCGACAGGCGTTCAAACCCGAACGGATGATGCTGGCTATGGGTGCCGATGGTATGGCCGGCATTGTAGATGCGGCGCACGATCGACGGGTAGGCATGCGCCATCTCGCCGACCATGAAATAGGTCGCCTTCACGCATTGCGCGTCGAGCGCGTCGAGGATGATGTTGGAATAGGGCGGGATCGGCCCGTCGTCGAAAGTCAGCACGACCTCATGGTCTTTTAGCGGCAACGTCTGTTTGTACTGGATGGTGCCGATGCGGCTGAACTCGTCCGCGGTGACGGTGAGCACGCGGCTGGTGCCGAGCGCGTTGGGATGGCCGGGGCACGACTCGGCGAGCTGTTTTGACTCAGATTTTGCGTCCGGCTTTGCCGCGGGATTTGCATCCGACTTGGCGTCGGGCTGCACGCTCGCTTTTTTAACGGGTGCGGCCGCCGGCTGCGCGGGCGGCAATGAGCCGGTATGCTCGACCGGCTTTGCGTCCTGCTGCAAGGCGGTTTTTTCAACCGGAGTTGCCGCCGGCTCGGTGGCAATTTTTTCGATCGGCACCACCACCGGCTGAGCGAGCGCTTGGTCGGCCGGTTTTACGGCCGGCGGCGGCGCGGATTGCTCGACCGGCTTGGATGCTGACGAGGAGGCCGGCTCGGCAACGGTCTGGGCCGCAGCCACAGCAATTCCGCCGGCCAACCAACAAAGCACCACCGCGACATAACGCATTGCATACCCCAGCCCGCGCCTATCCGCGCCTGATGGCGCTGTCCCCGAATGGCGAGGTTCTTCGAACCTACGAGATTCAACATTAACCGAAAATTAACCATTATGAATGCTCCACAGCCTTGTGCCCGGCGGATTTCCCGCCGTCTGCGGCAAAAAAGGAACGATTTTAATTGGAAAGGGCCCGGTTTCGGGCCGAAACCACGTGGACCACGCGATACCCGCGCTTTTTCAACTCGCGCAGAAAGGCGGGCAGCATGCGGGCGGTCTGCGCCTTGGTGTCGTGCAACAGCACGATGCCGCTGCCGGCCTTTTCGATTCGAGTCAGGATTCGTTGCAATTCCTCGTCGGGGCTCATCGGCAGCCAGTCGCTCGCCCAGATATCGGCGCCGAACACCACGATGCCGCGATCCTGCAAGCGGTCGAGCAGCGCGGGCGTCGAGACAAAGCCGGGAAAGCGGAAAAACGGCGTGGTCGGATCGCTGCGGCGTGCCCCGTAGAGCGCGAATTCGTCTTCCGCGATGCCGCGGTCGATCTCGGCTTCCGCCTTGGCGAGCGTCATGTGGCCGAGCAAAGGATGCGAAAAGCTGTGATGGCCGAGGCTGTGGCCCTCGGCCAGTTCGCGCCGGGCGATCGCGGGATAGGCTTCGACACTGCGGCCGAGCAGGAAAAATGTGGCGCGCACGCATTCGGCCTTGAGCGTGTCGAGAATTTTCGGCGTGGTGCCGGGCCATGGGCCGTCGTCGAAGGTGAGCACAAGTTCCTTAGGTCCAAGCGGCAAGCTGGCAGGGAATTGCTTACGCCCGACCCGCGGCGTGCTGGCGGCGTCGACGCTCAAAACGCGCGCGGTGCCGAGCGCATCCGGATGGCCCGGGCACGGTTGCGCCGCGGCGCCGAGCGGAACGAAGGTCGCAAGTGCCGCGATGGCAAGGATGCGGATCATGACCTGAGTTTATGCGCTAATCATTTGCCCGGCTGCAAGCCGGAGGCTACAAGCGGCGCGCAAGCGTTCATCGCACCGGCGGGATCCGGCATGGCCAAAAGAAAAATCAGAACGTTGCCGCGCGACGACGACGGCGCCATCCGCAAGCGATATTTCGGCCGCGTCGTCAAGGCGATCGAAACCGCCGACGTCGAGACGCTGCGGCGGCTGGTCGGCGGCCTGCACGAGTCCGATCTCGGCGCTGTGGTCGAAGCGCTCGAGCCCGACGCGCGTCCGCGCCTGGTCGAGCTGCTCGGTATCGACTTCGATTTTAACGCGCTCACCGAAGTCGACGACACGGTGCGCGAAGAAATCCTGGAAGAGCTGGAGCCGCGCACGGTTGCCGAAGGCGTGCGCGAACTCGAATCCGACGATGCGGTGGCGATTTTAGAGGACCTGCCGAAGGAAGAGCAGGCCGAAATCCTCGAGCAACTGCCGCCGCCCGAGCGCGTCGCGCTCAAGCGCAGCCTGGATTATCCAGAGGAATCGGCCGGCCGACGCATGCAGACGGATTTTATCGCCGTGCCGCCGGCCTGGAATGTCGGTCAGGCGCTCGACTATATGCGCGAAACCGCCGATCTGCCGGAGCAATTCTATAAGCTCTACGTAACCGACGACACCCGTCGCTTCCTCGGCGCGGTGCCGCTCGACCGTCTGTTGCGCAGCAAGCGCCCGGTGCCGGTCGCCGAATTGATGGATACGGAACGCCGGCGCGTGCATGCCGACCAGGACCAGGAGGAGGTAGCGCGGCTGTTCCAGCGCTACAACCTGGTGGCAGCGCCCGTGGTCGACGTCGACGACCGGTTGGTCGGCGTCATCACGTTCGACGACGTCGCCGACGTGATCGAGGAGGAAGCGGAAGAGGATATCAAGGCGCTCGGCGGCGTCACCCACGACGAGGAATTGTCGGACTCGGTGTGGACCATCGCGCGCGGCCGTTTCAATTGGTTGTTGGTCAATCTGGCCACCGCGTTTTTGGCATCCTCGGTGCTCGGCCTGTTCGAGGGCCAATTGCAGAAGATGGTGGCGCTCGCCGTGCTGGCGCCGATCGTGGCGAGCCAGGGCGGCAATGCCACCACGCAGACCATGACGGTCGCGGTGCGCGCGCTGGCGACGCAAGACCTCAGCGACGCTAATGCCCGGCGCGTGGTCATGCGCGAACTCATGGTCGGCGTGCTTAACGGCGTCGCCTTCGCCGTCATCACCGGCATCGCGGCCTATGTCTGGTTCCGCGTGCCGGGGCTCGCTTTGGTGATCGGGCTTGCCATGATGTGCAACCTGATCGCCGCCGCACTCGGCGGCATTCTCATTCCGCTGGCGCTCAACCGCTTGCGGGTCGATCCGGCGGTGGCCTCGAGCCCGTTCGTGACCACAGTGACCGACGTGGTCGGCTTTTTCTCGTTCCTGGGCATTGCCACGCTGTGGTTCGGCTTGCGCTGAGGCCGAAAATCGCTGGCGGCGCGGCGCGCCGCTAAGGGTTGCCAAGGGTGCCGCCGGGGTTCCACCAGGCTTAAAAAACAACTACCATTCAAGCCAGTGCGGCCGTCAATCTGGATGGGGCCCGTTTGAATTCGTTGGCGAATGTTAAAAGCCGCGAAAGGCGTTCATGTAGTACGGAGTGGGGAAAATGACGGGACAAAAATCTATCTTCATTGTGCTTGCCGCGTTGCTTCTGATCACCGGCGCAAAGCCGTCAAGTGCTGACACCATCGGTTACGCCGAAGCGCTCGGTCATCTCGCGGCGACCTGCGGCAAGGACATCAACCGATTTTGCGGCAAGGATAATCTGGGCGGCGGACAGGTTGCCGAATGCCTGGAGCGTCATCAAAGTCAAGTTTCGCCCAACTGCAAGGCGGCCTCAAGAGAAGCGGCTTCTCTGTTGATCAGAAGGTCCGATGCGCGCGCCTCGGTCGCCAGCATTTGCGAATTGGACCGGCTGAAGTTTTGCGGCAGCATTCAGCCGGGCGACGCCCAAATCCTGGGCTGCATGTACAAGGTAAGACGAAACCTGAGCTCGGCCTGCGCGCAGGCGCTGGTTGATGCCGGTTATGAGGCAAAACTCGAACCGGGTCCGCTCGGCTCTCAGGTCCACTTGGGTTCGCGGGATATCCTCACCAGTCTTGCCGGCGTGGAAAATACGACCGTCGGCCTTGACGTCGCGCGGATGCGCGAGATTGCCGCTCGGGCCGTTCAGGACCCGTCGCGCAACGATCCGTTCCATCGGGCGCCGCTTTTCGCCCAGCTCAACAACCTCGCGCAGATCACACTCGCCGTTGAGTTCGACTTCGGCTCGGCGCGCATCAGCCCGCGTTCATACCGCGCGATCGGCCTGATGGCGGATGCGATGTATCACCCCGCGTTGTATGGCTATTGCTTCTTGATCGTGGGACATACCGATGCCGTCGGCGGCCGTGCATACAATCTCAAGCTGAGCGAGCGGCGCGCCGAAGCCATTCGGCAAGCGCTTATCAATCCGTTCGGGATCGGCAAGCTGCGGATCGACACGCTGGGCCTGGGCGAAGAGCAGCTGCTCAACACCAGTAACCCAAAGGCGGCGGAGAACCGGCGCGTCCAGTTGATCGATGTAGGCCAGTTGCCCAATAACCGGGAATGTCCCGTGGTCGGGCAGCAAGACATCAAGTAGCGGCTGCACGAGCTGGCAATACCCACTCGCAACTTTGGGCCAAAGCATTGTCGCATGCTTTGGCCCGAAGCGGCCATTGGCCATACACAGTTTGCCGACATCGAATTGTTGGTAAGCGGCCGGTTACCCTTCATTCACCGTGTTTGCTGACCCGCTATTAACGCTAAAACCCTAGCGTCGTCGGCGATATCCGCAGGCTAGCGCGGGGAGATTTCGGTGGACGGCGAGGGTAAAACGCAAGCGGCCGGCGCAAAGCCAGGACGCGGGCCGTTGGCGTGGTTACGCCGCGGCGCTGGCACGCCGCGCGCGCGCGCCAGGCGGATGTTGTCGGCCTCGCAAGCGATCGTCGTGCTGGCGGTACTCGCCTTGGGGGCGACCTTGCTCGCCGGCGCCGTCGGCTACGGGCTGGCGCAGCAGAGCGACGAGCACTTGTGGGCCGAGCAGCGCGCCTCGCTGCGCAACGCCATCGGCGAAATCCGCGCCTGGATCGGCAAGTCGGATGCGATCGATCCGCGCTTTGTGCGTGTGGTCGAGCAGAGCGCCGGCCTGAAAGACCTCAAATACGAATCCGATCCGCCGCCAAGCGAGCGCGAGATGCAGCCGGTGATGGACACGCAAGGGCGCATCGCCGGTTTCCTGACCTGGCAGAAAGCCCATCCGATGGTGCAGGCAATGCAGCGCCTGTTGCCGCTGTTCGTCGGGCTCGCGTTGGTGCTGGTCGGCTTTGCCGGTTTTTCGCTATGGCAGCTCGGCCGCGTGCGGCGCGAACTGGCGGCAAGCGCGGCGGAGGCGCAACGCGCCGCCGACGAGGACAAGCTCACCGGCCTGCCCAACCACGCCAGGACGCTCGAATTGCTCGACCGCGCGCTGGCCGAACGTAGCGACGACGAGGTGACCACTTTTGCCCTGATCGAGCTCGACGGCATGGCCGACGTCGACGCCCATCTCGGCGTGCTCGGCAGCGACGAACTGATCGTGGCGGTAGCCCGGCGGCTCACGGAAACGCTGCCGGCGAATGCCGTTTGCGGCCGCATCGGCAGCGACGAATTCGCGGTGATGCTGACGGCCGGCGAAGGCAGCGATGCCGGCGCCACCTTGCGCGCCGCGCTCGACACCATCGCGCGCCCGCACTGGATCGACACCGCGGTGCGCATCAACGCCCATATCGGCTTCGCGCAGGCACCGCGCCACGCCAATACCCGCGGCGAGCTTACCCGCCGCGCCGCGCTGGCGTTGCGCGCGGCGGCCAAGAAGGCGCCCGGGACCATCGTCGGTTTCGAGCGCGCCATCGACACCGCCTCCGCCGATCAGAAGTTCATCCAGCGCGAATTGCCGCGCGCGCTAACCGCCAACGAATTGGAGCTGCACTATCAGCCCATCGTGCTGGCGCATGGCGGGCGCATCGTCGGCGTCGAAGCCTTGCTGCGCTGGACCCATGCAACGCGCGGCGCCATCGGGCCGGCAAACTTCATCCCGGTCGCTGAGCAAATGGGCCTGATGGACACGCTCGGCGCCTTCGTGCTGCGCCGCGCGCTGAGCGAAGCCAAACGATGGCCGGACCTTTATGTGGCGGTCAACCTGTCGCCGCTGCAGGTACGCGACCGCGCGATCGTCGATCTGGTGCGCGCGGCGCTCGCCGAAAGCGGCGTTGAGCCGGCGCGGCTGATGCTGGAAATTACCGAGGGCGTGCTGGTCGACAATCCGGACGAGATGGTCAAGCGCATCGAGGACCTGCATCGCCTCGGCGTGCGCATCGCGCTCGACGATTTCGGCTCCGGCTATTCCAATCTCGGCTATCTGCAGCGCTTCCCGCTCGACAAGCTCAAGATCGACCGCAGCTTCGTGACCGCGCTAGGCAATTCCGCCAATGGCGGGGTGATCATCCAGGCAATCGTGGCGCTCGGCCGCGCGCTCGGGCTGTCGGTGCTGGTCGAGGGCGTCGAAACCGAGCAGCAGCGCGTGTTGCTGCGGCTCGCCGGGTGCGACGAAATGCAGGGCTTCCTGTTCGCCCGCCCAGCGCCGGCCAAGGCGATCGACCGCCTGCTGGCGCAGGCTAAAAGCGGCCGCGCACCATCCGCCGAGCCGCTGACAGCGTGAACGCCAGCCTATAGAGTCGCCTCCGAACTGCCGGAGACCACGCGATGATCCCCAATGCCTGGGCGGGCTTCGATTTCGGCCTCGGCTCCGATGTCGAGATGCTGCGCAAGTCCGTGCAGGATTTCGCGCAGGACCGCATCGCGCCGCGCGCCGCGGCAATCGACCGCGACAACACGTTTCCGCGCGACCTGTGGCCGGAAATGGGTGCGCTCGGCCTGCATGGCATCACGGTGGAGGAGGAGTACGGCGGCGCGGGCCTCGGCTATCTCGCGCACTGCGTGGCGATGGAGGAGATTTCGCGCGCGTCCGCCGCGGTCGGCCTGTCCTACGGCGCGCATTCCAATCTTTGCGTCAACCAACTGCGCCGCAACGGCAATACCGCGCAGAAAAAGAAATATCTGCCCAAGCTGATTTCCGGCGTGCATGTCGGCGCGCTCGCCATGTCGGAGCCGGGCGCCGGCTCCGACGTGGTGTCGATGCGCACGCGCGCCGACAAAAAGGGCGACCGCTACATCCTCAACGGCTCGAAGATGTGGATCACCAACGGCCCGCTCGCCGACACGCTGGTGGTGTATGCGAAGACCGACCGTACCGCGGGCGCGCGCGGCATCACCGCCTTTATCGTCGAGAAGGGGATGGCCGGCTTCGCCCCGGCGCAGAAGCTCGACAAGCTCGGCATGCGCGGCTCCGACACGTCCGAACTCGTGTTCACCGACTGCGAAGTGCCGGAGGACAACGTGCTGGGCGCGGTCGGCAACGGCGTCAACGTGCTGATGTCCGGCCTCGATTACGAACGCGTCGTGCTGGCGGCCGGGCCGCTCGGCATCATGCAGGCCTGCATGGACGTGGTGATCCCTTACGTGCACGAGCGCCAGCAGTTCGGCCAGGCGATCGGGCGCTTCCAACTGGTGCAGGCCAAGCTCGCCGACATGTATGTGACCATGAACGCGGCCAAGTCTTATGTTTATATGGTTGCCAAGGCCTGCGACGACGGCCGCACCACGCGCGAGGACGCGGCCGGCGCCATTCTCTATGCCGCCGAGCGCGCTACCTGGATGGCGCTCGAAGCCATCCAGTGCCTGGGCGGTAACGGCTACATCAACGATTTTCCCACCGGCCGCTTGCTGCGCGACGCCAAGCTCTACGAGATCGGGGCGGGCACCAGCGAGATCAGGCGCATGCTGATCGGGCGGGAGATTTTCGAGAAGACGCGCTAGGCCGCTGACCTAGTTGGCCATTCGTTCAACGGCCGAGCGGGCCGCTGACCGAGCTTTTCGTTAACTCCTTGGCGCGGCGAATCAGCTAGTGCGATGGCCGACACCACAGGCGATGGGGAAAGCCATGATGCGGGTGCGGCTGAAGGCCGACGGGCGGATCGTCGAAATCCTGCTCGACGGCAGCGAGAAGACCCTCGATCACCACGACCCGGCTTCGTTCGTGCGCCAGGTACGGGCGCGCTGCGGGCTGACGCAAGCGGCCTTCGCCGAAAAGATCGAAGTGCCGATCGAAACGGTGCGCAATTGGGAGCAAGGCAAGCGCTCACCGCGCGGACCGGCGCGCGCGCTGCTCAAGCTGATCGACACGGCGCCGGATGCGGCTTTCGCCGCGTTGGGTGGGAGACGGCGTTGACGGTCTATTCGGCGGGCGAGATCCGCTGGCGCGGCGACGGGCGCGCCAGTCGCATCAGCAGAAACATCGCGAACAGCGTCGCGACATAGGTCATCAACTGCAGTTCGGTCGGCCGCTCGGTATAGCCGATCAGCGTGTGCAGCAATTTGCCGAACAGGCTGCCGTCCGACAGCAGCCAGGATGTATCCCACACCGTGCGGTCGAAGCCGACCACGAGGCCGGCATTGTTGAGGAACTGCACCGCCTGCGCCGCCATGCCGGCGGCAAGCAGGGCGATCAGCCAGCTCGTCACCGAGAAGATGTAGCGGCTGGGGATCGCCAGCAGCCCGAAATAAGTGAGCCCGGTGAACGCCGCGCCGGCCGCGATGCCGAGCAGCCCGCCGGTGAGCAGGGCCGCGCCCGAAGTACCGGACGCGAGGATGCCGTAGAGGAACAGCACCACTTCCGAGCCTTCGCGCAGCACCGCCAGGCCGACGACGACCGCGAGCGCGGTGAGCGGTTTGGCACCTTCGCTCACCGCGGTGCCGATGGTGCGCATCTCCTCGGCGATCTCGCGGCCGTGCCGCGCCATCCAGGCGTTGTGCCACATCAGCATGACCACGGCGATGGCGAGCACGCCGGCGTTGAACAGTTCCTGGCCGGCGCCCTCGAAGGCTTGTGAGATCGCGCTGGCAAACAGCGCCACCACCGCGGCACCGAGCACGCCGGCGCCAATGCCGAAACCGACCCAGCGCCCGCGCCCGGCTACGCCGCGCGTCGCCGCCATCACGATGCCGACAATCAAGCCGGCTTCGATCACTTCGCGAAAAACAATGATGAGGGCGCCAAGCATGGTTCTATTCCGCGATCACGGTGCCCTTGGCGGTGTCCTCATGGTATTCGCCGACGAACGGATAGCGGCCGGCTTTCAGCGGACCGATCCGCACCACGCCCTTGGATTTGCCGGGGATCACCTTTTCCACCTTCAGCGCGCTACTCTCGAACTCTTCCGGCGTGACGTCGTCATTGACCACGGTGATGGTCACCCGCTTGTTGGCCGGCACTTTGATCTCGGCCGGCGTGAAGCGATGGTCCTTGATGGTGAGCGTCAGGTCGTCGGCGCGCGCACCGGCGGGCGCGAGGATCAGTAAGGCGGCAACGCCGAAGGCGACGAGGAGATATTGCATGTCTTTTCCATAGTCCAAAGGAAAGCTCACAAAAGCATTAAAGAGCATTGATGCAAGTTAAAACTCGCGACGCAAGTGGTTGTTTCTATTCTTGAATTATTCCAATGTGAGAACAGCGGCTAAAAGCTTGGCGGGGCAAGTATTGCGGTAACCGGCGCCCGCGAAAAAAAAATGTATAATCTTCCCCGCACCGGCGCCAGGAACTCGGGGCCGTCCTGCTGTGGCTCGCGAGCGACCCCGGTTGGCAGCGCGGCGGCAAGCGGGCATTCTCCCGCTCCCGCCCGCTAACCCCTACCATCCGCCGCTTGAAGGAGATTGTAATGCAAATCGTTGAAGCCCACGGCTGCCGCATTCCGATGATTGGTCTCGGCACTATGACCCTGAAAGGGGACATCTGTGTGCAAGCGGTGAAGTCCGCGCTGCAGCTCGGCTACCGTCATCTCGATACCGCATGGTTTTACGGCAACGAAAAAGAGGTCGGCGAAGGCCTGCGCCAGTCCGGCTTCAAGCGCGAGGAAATCTTTCTCTGCACCAAAGTGCGCGAGACGCATCTGATGCCGGACAAGTTCAGCCAGTCGCTCGGCGAGAGCCTTGCCAACCTGCAACTGCCCCAGGTCGATCTCCTGCTGATCCACTGGAACAACAAGGACATCCCGTTTCAGACCTCGATCGGCGCGTTGTGCAAGGCGAAGAAAGACGGCTTTGCCAAACATGTCGGCGTCGCCAATTTCACCACCAAGATGCTGGACGAGGCCTGGGCGGTGACCACCGAGCCGCTGGTCTGTAACCAGATCGAGATGCATCCGTTCATCAATCAGGACAAGGTGGTGGCCGCCAGCAAAAAGCGCGGCATGGCGGTGGTCGCCTATTGCCCGATCGCGCGCGGCAAGGTGCCGGGCGCCGAGGCGCTCGAACGCATCGGCAAGGCGCATGGCAAGAGCGCCGCGCAGGTGTCGCTGCGCTATCTGGTGCAGCTGGGCGTCTGCTCGATCCCGCGCACCGCCACGCCGGATCACCAGAAGGCCAATCTCGACGTGTTCGATTTTGCTCTGTCCGATGCAGAGATGGCGGATCTCAAGAAGCTCAACGCCACCAATATGCGCGTGGTCAATCCGCCGCATGCGCCGGTCTGGGATACGCCGTGACGCGCCTTGCGCTTGCTGCCGCCGCGGCCGCGCTCATGGCCGCGCCGGTACTCGCGCAGGATAAGCCGAACGCCAAGGATGTGGCGGCGATCGAGAAATGCATCAAGACCAAGACCGGCCGCCATTGGGCCTGGGAGCGCTGCATCGGCATCGTTTCCGAACCGTGCATGAAAGACGAGGAGTCGATGCCACCGTCCGAGGTCATCGCCTGCGAGGACCGCGAGCGGGCGGTGTGGGACGGCATCCTGAACGAAAGCTACCGCCGCCTGCGCGCGACGCTCGACGACGACCAGAAGAACAAACTTCAGGACATGCAGCGCGCCTGGATCGCCTCGCGCGACAAGAACTGCGAATTTCTCTACGACTATTTCCAGGGCACGATGGCTAATCCGATGATCGCGGCGTGCCTTTCGCGCGCGACCGGCGTGCAGGCTTTGTATCTGCGCGGTTTTGCCGATGACGTTGCGGATCGAAAATGACGATGGATTCAATTGAGGCCAAGGGCTTCAAAATTCCGCTGGTCGGCCTCGGCACCTGGACCTTGCGCGGCCGCGAATGTTCACGTCTGGTCGAACAGGCGATCCGCATCGGCTACCGCCACATCGACAGTGCGCAGATGTACGACAACGAGCGCGAAGTAGGCGAGGGCGTGCGCGCCTCGGGCAAACGCAACGAGGTGATGGTCACCACCAAGGTGCAGCCGACGCAACTCGCGCCGCACGACCTCGAACGTTCGGTGAAGGAAAGCCTGGCGCAACTGCGCCTCGATCATATCGACCTCTTGCTGATCCACTGGCCGAACCCGCGCGTGCCGCTCGGCGAGACGCTCGGCGCCATGGCCAGGATGAAGCAGGCGGGCTACGCGCGCCAAATCGGCGTGTCGAATTTCACCGTGGCCTTGCTCGCGGAGGCCAACAAAATAACCAGTGAGCCGCTGGTGTGCAATCAGATCGAATGCCACCCTTATCTCGATCAGGACAAGGTGATCGCCGCCTGCCGCAAGCACGGCATGGCGGTGGTGGCCTATAGTCCGATCGCGCGCGCCCAGGCCAAAGGCGACGAGCTGCTGGCGCGCATCGGCAAGGCGCACGGCAAGAGCGCGGCACAGGCCTGCCTGCGCTGGCTCACCCAGCAGGGCATCGCGGTGATCCCGCGCACCAGCAAGGTCGAGCGGCTGGAGGAGAATTTCAACATTTTCGATTTCGACTTGTCGGATGTGGAGATGAAGCAAATCGCCGGCCTTGCGCGCCGCGGCGGTCGCATCGTCGATTGGACCTACTCGCCGAAGTGGGATTGAACGGTGGTCCCTGACCTCAACCCCGGAAGCGCTTTAGTCCTGTTCTCCGGCGGGCAGGATTCAACCGTGTGCCTGGCCTGGGCGCTTGACCGCTTCGCGCGGGTGGAGACCGTCGGCTTCGACTACGGCCAGCGCCACGCGGTCGAGCTTGATGTGCGCCCGCGCATTCGAGAGCGGCTTGCCGCGCTCAAGCCGGACTGGCAGGCGCGCCTCGGCGAGGATCACGTCATAAAGCTCGATGCGCTTGCCGCCATTTCCGACAGCGCACTCACCCGCGAGACGGCCATCGAAATCGCCGACAACGGCCTGCCGACCACCTTCGTGCCCGGCCGCAATCTGATCTTTTTTGCCTTTGCCGGAGCGCTCGCCTATCGGCGCTCCGCCCGTCACCTCGTCGCCGGCATGTGCGAGACCGATTATTCCGGCTATCCCGATTGCCGCGACGACACCGTCAAGGCCATGCAAGTTGCGCTCACGCTGGGCCTCGACCGCCGCGTCACTTTGCATACGCCGCTGATGTGGATCGACAAGGCCGCAACCTTTGCGCTTGCCCAGGAAATCGGGGGCCAGCCATTCCTCGATCTCGTTGTCGAGGACACCCATAGCTGTTATCTGGGCGACCGCGCGCGGCGGCACGACTGGGGCTATGGCTGCGGCGATTGTCCGGCCTGCAAGTTGCGGGCGCAGGGTTTTGCGATATTCATCAGCCGGCGAAAGACGATAAGAACATGAGCGGCATGGAAAAGCAGAAGAACATTGAAGGCGCCGTTTTTCTGGTCCTGTTCTGCCTGACCATTCCGATGGCCAATTGGATGATCGGCCACGTCGGAACGGTTTGCACGGCCAAGGGCCCCTGCCTGCTGCCGGTGGCGCCCGGCCTGCTGGCGCCGTCCGGCGTGCTGATGATCGGCATTGCTCTGGTGCTGCGCGACCTTGTTCAGCGCCGATTGGGCGTAGAATTCGGCATTGCGGCGATCGTTGCCGGCGCGGCGCTTTCCGCCGGCCTTGCGCCGGCTTCTCTGGTGTTTGCCTCGGCTGTGGCGTTTCTTCTGTCGGAATTTGCCGACTTCGCCGTGTACACGCCGCTTGCCCGTCGTCGGCTTGTTCTGGCGGTACTCGCCTCCAGTACGGTCGGCTTGGTGGTGGATTCCATCGTGTTTCTCTGGCTTGCATTCGGCTCGCTCGACTTCTTGCCCGGTCAGATCGTCGGCAAGCTCTGGATGGTGCTCTTAGCTACCCCGTTCGTCGCCTATCTGCGCCGCCGCGACGAGCGGCTCGGCCTGAAAGCCGCGTGAGGGATCAATGACTTCAACGCTCGACACGCTGCGCAACGTCACCACCGGCACCATCACCACCATGCTGTTGAAGAAGGGCATTCGCCGCGCCTGGATGGCCGGCGCCATGCCGTTCGGGTTTTCGGGAAAACGCGTGGTCGGACCGGCCTTCACACTGCGTTTCGTGCCGGTGCGCGAGGACTTGGCGACGCCGGAAAGCTGGTCGAAGCCGATCTCCACCCGTTCGGCCATCGAAGCCATGCCGGAAAGCTGCGTGGTGGTGGCCGACGCCATGGGTGTCACCGGCGCCGGCATCTTCGGCGATATTCTCTGCATGCGCATGGTCAAGCGCGGCGTTGCGGCGCTCATCACTGACGGCGTCATGCGTGACAAGCACGGCGTCGTCGCCACCGGTCTGCCGGTCTGGTGCGCCGGCGTAGCGGCGCCGGCTTCGGTCAACCAGCTCACCTTCGTCGGCTGGAACGAGCCGATCGGCTGCGGCGGTTCCGCCATCTTCCCCGATGACATCATTGTCGCCGACGACGACGGCGCGGTGGTGATCCCGGCCGCGCTCGCCGATTTCGTCGCCAGCGAAGGTGCCGAGCACGAGCTGATGGAAACCTGGCTGGTGCAGGAGGTGGAAAAGGGCGCCAAGCTCCCCGGCCTTTATCCGCCCAACGACGAGAGCAAGAAGCGCTACGAGGAGTGGAAGAAGAAGCGCTGACGTTTTTGGTCTTTTCCAGGCGGCCGGCCAAGCGAAAGCCCGCCGCGGCCGGCGGCCGGTCATCGAATTTAAAGGCATTGGCGCGAAAATTGCTTCGCAAGATTGTGAGCTTGCGGCACGCCAGATATCCTTCACATGTCGAGGGCGATTCGGGCGCCCGGGTTCGCGTTTGCGTACTCGTGCTCCATCGCGTGTCCCGCGATGTCACCTCAAGGGGGATCGGCCCATGGCCTTTGGCACTTACTTCACCCGTGCGTCATCCGAACCGCTGGCGGACAAGCCGGCCGCTCTGCACCCGCGATGGAGCGAGCACATCGTCACCGTGGTCGCCTCCTGCATCGCGGTATTGATCGTGGCGTCTATCGCCGTTTTGATGGGGATGGCCTAGCTCGTTTCGGCTTCGCATTACCGGCTTCCGCGATTTCCACATCGAAGGCTCGGCGCGCGTCGGAGGCAAACTGGCGCCGCCACATCACGATCAAAATGCCGGTGGTGGTGAGCGCCAGCTCAAGCGGGCCGAGAAACCAGCCGAGATAACCAAGCGCAAAGAAGAAGCCGCGCTGGCCGCGGTTGAAATGGCGGCCGGCATCGGCGCAGAGCCGCGCGGCACGGTGGGCGAAGTCTTGCGCCGCCGCACTGTCCTTCTCCGCCGGCGGCGGCGCCGCGCCGACCATGATGGCGAAATAGTTGTATAGCCGGTACGACCAGGCGAATTTGAAGAAGGCGTAAACGAAGATGACGGCGAGTCCCATCATCTTCAGCTCCCACATTTCCGGCGATGGCGCGACGCCGAACGGCAGCGCCACCACCACGTTCAGGATCTGCTCGGTCGAGCGCAGCAGCGTGAGCGTGCCGCCGATTGCGATCAGGCTGGTGGAGGCGAAAAAGGCAGTACCGTTCTGCAATGCGGCAGTGACCTGGGCGTCCACCATGCGCATGTCGCGCGCCAGCAGCCGCTCCATCCAGGCGTCGCGATATTCGTTCATCATCGCGTTGAGGCCGCTGCGGCCTTTGGCGGATTTCTCGATCAGCAGCGAATAACCGGTCCAGGCGCCGATGAACCAGGCGAGGGCTAAAAGGTCCGGTAGGGTGAAAGCCGCCATGGTTGCTCCTCGGCGGTGGCATGGTGCCCGCTCGCGCCGCGCGCTTCAACCGTCAGCTTGAGCGCCCGCCCGGCGTCTGCCACGATCAACGCAAAGGAGCCCCCATGCCGCAGACCATTACCACCGGCTACAAAGCCCTCGTCGACGCCGCCAACAGCGAAGTCGAGACCCTGCCGACCGAGGAGGCAATCAAACTCGCCGGCCGCGATGATGTCGTGCTGGTCGATATCCGCGACATTCGCGAATTGCAGCGCGAGGGCAAGGTGCCCGGCGCCTTCCATTGCCCGCGCGGCATGCTGGAGTTCTGGATCGATCCGCAGAGCCACTACCACAAGGCGCTGTTTGCGCAGGACAAGCGCTTCGTGTTCTTCTGCGCTGGCGGCTTGCGCTCGGCGCTGGCCGCGCAGACCGCCCAGCGTATGGGGCTCAAGCCGGTCGCCCATATCGCGGGCGGTTTCGGCGCCTGGAAGAAGCAGGGCGGCCCGGTCGAGCCGCCGGAGGTCATGCCGGGCGAGGCGAAGAAAGCCTGAACCGGCGATGTCGCTCACGCTGATCATCGGCAACAAGAACTATTCGTCCTGGTCGCTGCGGCCGTGGCTCGCCATGAAAGTGGCCGGCATCCCGTTCGAGGAGATTGTGATCCCGCTTTACGAGGCGGGCAGCCGTGCGCAGGTTCTGAAATATTCGCCGGCCGGCAAAGTGCCGGTGCTGATCGACGGCGAGCAGGTCATTTGGGAATCGCTCGCCATCCTTGAATACTTGGCCGAAAAATTCCCCAAGGCGAACATCTGGCCGGCGGAGCCCCGCGCACGCAGTTATGCCCGTAGCGTTGCGGCCGAGATGCATGCCGGCTTCCAGGCGCTGCGCAAGAATTGCCCGATGAATTTGTGGCTGCCCGTGAAACAGCGTCCGCAGCCGGACGACGTCATGGAAAATGTGCGGCGTATCGACGCGCTCTGGAGCGATTGCCGCGCGCGTTTCGGAAAGGACAGACCGTTCTTGTTCGGCGACTTTTGCGCTGCCGATGCGATGTTTGCCCCCGTCGTCTCGCGCCTGCACAGCTATGGTCTCGCGGTCGGCGAGGCCTCGCAGGCCTATATGAACGCTGTCCTCGCACTGCCGGCTTTTGCCGAATGGCGCGCGGCCGCGCTCAGGGAGTCCTGGGTGATGCAGCACAACGAGCCAGACTGGCCGCTGCTGCGCGGGGCCTAGTTTTCGGGCACTATGATATTTTCCGCGGGCTTTGAGTGCGGCCGCATTTCAAAATTTCGTCAAGATTGTGAGCGACACCGCTCGCGTCACATGCACGGCGTTTGGCCGTGTTTCCAATTTGGGGGCGGCGTTGCGGCGGGACCTCTCGTACGGGGGCCCCGGAGGAGTTGCTCGCCATGCCGATACGTTTTCTCGCAATCATTGTTTCGCTATTCACGCTTGCCGCGCCGGCCTTTGCCGCCGACGCCAATCACGACATCAAGGGCCTCTATCTGCTGACCGATTACCCGGCGGTCACCGTGCAGCCCGGCACCACGTCGACGGTCACCCTGAAATTGCGCAACTACGCGCTGGCGCCCGAGCGGCTTTCGCTGTCGGTTGCCGGGGTTCCGAAGGGCTGGACCGCGACGCTGCTCGGCGGCGGCCAGCCGATCGCGGCAGCCATGCCGGCGACCGATGACAGCGTGTCGCTCGATCTCAGGCTCGACGTGCCGAAGGACGCCCAGATCGGCACCCATACGCTGACGGTCGCCGCCGACGGCGGCAACTCGCATGTGTCCCTGCCGGTGGCTGTGACGCTCGCCAAGCAATTGCCGGCCAAGCTCATGCTGTCGCCGCAACTGCCCGAGTTGCGCGGTTCCGCGCGCTCGAGCTTCGAATATACGATGACCATCAAGAACGACAGCGGCAAGAAGCTGCTGGTCAGTCTCGCCGCCGATGCACCGCGCAATTTCGACACCTCGTTCACCGAGGCCTATGGTAGCCAGCAGCTCACCGCGATTCCGGTCGAGGCCGGCAAAAGCAAGGACGTGAAGCTGAAGGTCAGCCCGCCCGACACCGTCGATGCCGGCCACTATCCGGTGACCGCGCGCATCGCCGCCGAGGACGCCCGCGCTACCGCCTCGGTCGCGCTTGACATCACCGGCCAACCCAAGCTCACGCTCGCCGGCCGCGAAGGCCTGCTCAGCGCCCGCGCCACCGCGGGCAAGGAGAGTTCGGTCCCGGTCGAGGTGACCAATACCGGCACCGCGCCGGCCGAGAACGTTCAACTGTCGAGCACCGCGCCGAGCGGCTGGAAGATCGCGTTCGAGCCGAAGACCATCGACCGCATCGCGCCCAATGAGCACAAGGAAGTGCAGGCGCTGATCAGCCCGCCCGGCAAGGCAATCGCCGGCGATTACGTTACCGGGCTGACCGCCTCCGCGCGCGGCGAAACCGGTTCGGCGAATTTCCGCGTCACGGTGACCACCTCGACCGTGTGGGGCGTCGCCGGTCTCGGCATCATCGGCGCAGCGCTCTTGATCATGGTGGGCGCCGTCGCAAGGTTCGGCCGCCGATGACCGACACTACCATCGTGGCCAATGTTATCGAAGCGTCGGGCCTCACCAAGCGCTACGGAACGGCGAATGCCGTGAGCGGCGCCACCTTCAACGTCGCCGCCGGCGAAATCTTCGGCCTGCTCGGGCCGAACGGCGCCGGCAAAACCACCACCATTCTGATGCTGCTCGGTCTGTGCGACATCAGCGGTGGTAAGGCGCGTGTATTCGGGCACGACCCGATGCGCGAGCCCCTGGCGGTCAAACGCCTGGTTGGCTATCTGCCGGATTCGGTCGGCTTCTACGACCAGCTCACCGCCGCCGATAATCTGCACTACACCGCGCGGTTGATGGGCCTTGCCGGCGATGAGCGCGAAAAGCGCATCGCCGCTGCGCTCAAACGTGTCGGCTTGCGCGAGGTGGCCGACAAGAAAGTCGCAACCTTCTCGCGCGGCATGCGCCAGCGCTTAGGGCTCGCCGAGATCGTGATGAAGGACGCGCGCATCGCCATCCTCGACGAGCCGACCAACGGCCTCGATCCGCAGGCGAGCAGCGAACTGCTGGAGCTGATCCGGTCGCTGAAAGCCTCGGGCGTGAGCATCCTGCTGTCGTCGCATCTGCTCGACCGCGTGCAGAGCGTGTGCGACCGGGTGGCGTTGTTCAACGCTGGCCGCATCGTGCTGATGGGCACGGTGGCCGAACTCGGCCGCCAGGTGCTCGGCGGCGGCTACGCCGTCGAAGTCGAAGCCGACGGCGGCGAGGGCATCGTCAACCGGCTTTCGGCACTTTCCGGCGTGCGCAGCGTCGATGAGCCGGGCGCGGGCCGCTTCCGCATCAGCTGCGACCGCGATCTGCGCAGCGAGGCCGCGGCGGCCGTGGTGGTGGCGGGCGGGCGGCTCAAGCAGCTGTCGCTCGATCATCCGAGCCTGGAGACCATCTACACGCGCTATTTCCAGAACGCACAGGAGGCCCGTCATGCGGCGTGAGGGATCAGGCTTTGAGGGCCTCGGCGTGGTGACCCTGAAGGAATTGTCCGACCATCTCGTCAGCGCGCGCATGCGGGTGCTGGAATGGCTGGTGGTGCTGGTCGCGCTCGCCGCGGTCTACGGCGCCATCCAGCAGATCCGCGACGTCACCGCCGAGGATCCGTTCCTGTTCCTGCGGCTGTTCACCACCGCGCGCCAGCCGCTACCGTCGTTCGTGGCGTTTCTCGGCTTCCTGGTGCCGCTGATGGCAATCGGGCTCGGCTTCGACGCGGTCAACGGCGAACACAATCGACGCACGCTGTCGCGCATTCTGTCGCAGCCGATCTACCGCGACGCGCTGCTGTTCGGAAAATTCCTCGCCGGTATCGGCATCATTTCGATCAGCCTGATTTGCCTGTGGCTCCTGGTGATCGGGCTCGGGCTGATCATGCTGGGCGTGCCGCCGGGGGGTGAGGAGATGGCGCGCGCGCTGATCTTCCTGTTGGTGACCATCGTCTATGCCGGGGTCTGGCTGGCGCTCGCCATGCTGTTCTCGGTGCTGTTCCGCTCGGCCGCCACCGCCGCACTGGTGACGCTCGGCCTGTGGCTGTTCCTGTCGGTGATCTGGCCGGCGCTGGCGCCGGCAATTGCCCAGGCGGTCGTGCCGGCCGACAACGAGGCAACGCTGCTCGTCACCGCACAGGCGCTGATGCGGCTGTCGCCGTCCACACTGTTCGGCGAATGCGTGCTGGCGCTGCTCGATCCCACCACCCGCGCGCTCGGACCGGTTTATGTAAGCCAGTTGCAGGGCGCGGTGATGGGCGCGCCGCTGCCGGTCTGGGACAGTGTGATGGTGGCGTGGCCGCAGATTGTCGGCATGGTGGCGGCCTGCATTCTGTTGTTCGTCGGCGGCTATGTCGCCTTTCAAAGACAGGAGGTAAGGGCGTAATTCACCACGGCCGTTCGACCGAATTGGTCACGTGTTCGCGGTCGGGCGAAGTGAAGCACAGGCCAACGCACAGATAGGGCAACTCCGGGTGCGGATTATACCCGCGATGGAACTTGGCGATCGGCTCGGAATAGCAGTCGCCGGCCTTGGCCTTGACCAGCACGCCTTCCTGGAAATGCGCCTCGAACAGGCCCTGCAAGGCGACGAAAAACGCCGCGCCGTTGTGGCAATGCCAGTTGGTGTAGCCGCCCGGCACGATCTCGGCGTTGTAGATCTGCACCTTGACCTGCGGGTCGCGCGGCAGCGACGCGTACAGCGTGTCGAGCAGCAGATTGCGGTGGAAGCCGTGGCCCGGCGGTACCAGCCCATCGAGCTTGAGCTTGAGGTCTTTGTAATTGTCGGGTGCGAGCATGGGCTCCCTCCGGCGTGGATGGAAGGAGCCTAGTATGCGCTTCGCCTGGCCGAAAGCCTCGTGCCGGCGCCGTGCCGGCACGGGACTTTGGTCTCGTCGCCGTCGCGAGATTACTTCGAGCCGGTGGTGCCGCTGTTCGGATTGGCCGAACAGGCCTGACTGCCGGTGGCGACCTTCTCGCAGTCCGCGAGGCTGGCATATTGGCAGTTCAGCGCGTCGGTCGGGCCCTTGATGCAGAACTTGCCGGTCCCGGTCACTTGCGCGGAACCGCTGCTCATCGAGTTGCTCTTGTCCATCGACGAAGTCTGCGCGCTGGCGACGGAGATGCCGGCGATCAGCGCCGCGACGGCGGCGAGGATGGTAAACGTCTTCATGGGTATCCTCCTTGAGGGTGATAGCCGCGGTTGCGGCACTACCTCAACGAGCGCATAGCGGCCGTGTTCCGGGAACTCGCGCGTCGTTGGAAAAAAATTCACAATGGGGCGACAGCGTGTCGAAACGGCGCGGCGAAGTTCCGCCGGCGCTGCTATTGCGCCGCAGTGACCACGATCTCGACCAGATGCGGCGGCTCGAGATCGACACCGAGGCAGGCGCGCATCGGTGGATTGGCGCGGTCGACCCATTCGTCCCAGGCGCGGTTCATTTCTTCTTTGCGCGCGATGTCGGCGATGTAGACGATGGCCGACAGGATGCGGCTCTTGTCGGTGCCCGACAGCGCCAGGCTCTCGTCGATGCGCTTGAGCGCCCGCTGCGTCTGCTCGTAGATGCCGGGCGGGGCAGGGTCCGGCGTGACCGCGACAGTGAACACCAGGCCGCCGTGAACGACGACGCGGCTGCGGGTCGGCGTAAGGCCGGGGAAACGGGTGATCATGGCGGGCACCTCGGGTTGAACGCGATGCCAATCTAGGACAAAAATGCGCGCAACGAAAAACCCGACGCGAGCGCCGGGTCCTCCAATTCAATATTCGCGTTTGACGACTGTCAGTTTTTGACTGCGTCTTTCACTGCGTCCTTGAGGCCGCCGACTGCGTTCTGCACCTTGCCGGCCACCTGCTGCGCCTTGCCTTCGGTCTCAAGCTTGCTGTCGCCGGTCACCTTACCCGCGACTTCCTTCACTTTGCCTTTGGCTTGCTCGACCGAGCCTTCGATCCGGTCCTTGTCCATTTTGTTCGTCCTTTTGTTGGGCAGTGTAACGATCATAGCGTCAACGAACGAGCGGCCGGGAAAGTTCCCGGCCGCCGTCGAGTTGTTACCAAGCTTCGTTGTGCGCGTTACGCGTCGAGGATCGCGACGATCTCGTGCGAACGTGGATCGATGACCAGGATCTCGTCGCCGACCAGGATGTAGTAATAGCCGCGCCACTCGGGATAGTACCCATACACTTCCGCCGGCAGCCGATAGAAATGAACGCTATCCGGTATGCGGCTTCCAACGCGGATCGACACGTTGAGATGCGCCGGTTTCACTCGGTGGTGCCTGAAGACGGTGGTGATCTTGCTGCGCTGCTCGTGGGACAGGTTGTTTGAGCCGGCGGCGGCGCCCTGACCGGTGGTGCTGCGTTTGCCTTCGACGGCGGAATTGCGGGACGGCGACGGCATCGTCGGGTGGCTCTCGGCGGTGTTGCGCTTATTCCTGATATTGGCGCCGCCGTTCGCGTCGCTTGAGCGCTTGACCGCATGGCCGGCAGGGCTGCCCTTATCCATCGTCTGGCTCTTTTTCATTTGGCCCTTGTCGTGTTCGGCCGCATTTGGCGCTGCCTGCCCGGTTGTCTGCGGCGCCTTACGTTGGCCGGACTTCATGGCGGGAGCGATCTTTTCCGCGGGCGCTTTATGCTGAGCAGCGGGCGCGCGAGCCGACCCTTCGTCCTTATTAGTTGTTTGCGCCGAAACGGCGCTGGCCCCCAGCAGCAATATAGCCGCCGTGGTGGATAATAGTCGTAGATTCCGCATGGATGTCTCCTTTGGACAATGCGTAAATTGTTGCTTTGGGATGTATCCAAACCCAACGCCGGCCTGCCGCGTTGGTTCCAATTTTAATGGCGCCGGGCGCGATAAGTTGGGCGCCATTGCGTTCCGTGTTCCGCCAAGGCACGTTTGTGGCGAAAGCCGGGGAGGGGACTTTGGCGATTTTGTCGTCCGCCATCGACAAAGGCAGCGCCGAATTCCGCGCCAATGCCGAACGCATGCGCGCGCTCACCGCCGAATTGCAAGCGCGCCGCGCCGAGTCCGCGATGGGCGGTTCGGAGAAGTCGCGCGAACGCCATGTTGCGCGCGGAAAACTTCTTCCGCGAGAAAGGGTGATGAACCTGATCGATCCCGGCGCGCCGTTCCTGGAAATGTCGCCACTCGCCGCCTTCGGCATGTATGACGGCGACATCCACGGCGCCGGCATCATCACCGGTATCGGCCGCGTCGAGGGCCGCGAATGCATGATCGTGGCCAACGACGCCACCATCAAGGGCGGCAGCTATCATCCGATGACGGTAAAAAAGCATTTGCGCGCGCAGGAGATCGCGCGCGAGAACCGGCTGCCGTGCATTTATCTGGTTGATTTGGGCGGCGCCAACCTGCCGACGCAAACGGAAGTGTTCCCCGACCGCGAGCATTTCGGCCGCATCTTCTATAATCAGGCGATTTTATCGAGCCTGCGCATTCCGCAGATCGCCGTGGTGATGGGGTCCTGCACCGCCGGCGGCGCTTACGTGCCGGCGATGTCGGACGAGACCATCATCGTGAAGAACCAGGGCACCATCTTTCTCGGCGGCCCGCCGCTGGTGAAGGCGGCGACCGGCGAGGTGGTGAGCGCGGAGGAGCTCGGCGGCGGCGACCTGCATGCGCGCCGCTCAGGCGTCGCCGATCATCTGGCGCAGGACGACCACCACGCGCTGTCGCTGGCGCGCCGCATCGTTGCCAATCTCAATCACAAGAAGACGGTCGACATTCCGCTCAAAGCCTCGCGCGAGCCGAACCTGAGCCCGGCCGAACTCGACGGTGTGGTGCCGGTCGACCTGAAAAAGCAATATGACGTGCGCGAGGTGATCGCGCGCCTGGTCGACGCCTCCGAGTTCGACGAGTTCAAGCAGCTCTATGGCACCACGCTGGTGACCGGCTTTGCGCATATCCACGGCATGCCGGTCGGCATCCTCGGCAACAACGGCATCCTGTTTTCCGAGAGCGCATTGAAGGCCGCGCATTTCGTCGAATTGTGCTGCCAGCGCCGCATTCCGCTGTTGTTCCTGCAGAACATCGTTGGTTTCATGGTGGGCAAGGACTACGAAGCCGGCGGCATCGCCAAGGACGGCGCCAAGATGGTGACCGCAGTCGCCTGCGCGCAGGTGCCGAAGATCACCGTCATCGTCGGCGGGTCATACGGGGCCGGCAATTACGGCATGTGCGGGCGCGGTTACTCGCCGCGCTTCCTCTTCATGTGGCCGAACGCGCGCATCTCGGTGATGGGCGGCGAACAGGCGGCGAGCGTGCTGGCGACCGTCAAGCGCGACAATATCGAGGCGGACGGCAAGAGCTGGAGCACCGAAGAGGAGGAGGCCTTCAAGGCGCCGATCCGCGCGCAATACGAAACGGAAGGCAATCCCTATTACGCCACTGCGCGGCTGTGGGACGACGGCATCATCACGCCGGGCGAGACGCGGCGGGTGCTGGCGCTGGCGTTTTCAGCGGCGCTGAATGCGCCGGTGCGGGGGACGAGGTTTGGGGTGTTTAGGATGTAAAGGTTGGGTTTCAGAGTAATTTCGCGAACGTACAGCATTCACTTCGGTGCCTACAGGGGTGTGTAATGGCTGACATGTTGGCGCTGACGGTGCCAGTAATCATTGGCGCGACGGCTTGGCTTTATCAGAAAACTTGGGAGCGACACGAAAGGCGATTGAAACAGTATGAAGCCATCATGGATGAGTTGCCAGCATTTACTGCGGGCGCTCTAAATGCCGATGGAGTTGATAGGGCGATAGCTGTGCACCGTCGTTTATGGCTTTACGGACCGGACAATGTTGTTAGAGCATTCGAAGCATTTTTGGCCACTATCGAGGGGCCTTCCAAGCCGAACATCCTCAAGGAATTGGCGCTTGGCAATTTTGTAATCGCAATGCGCCGTGACGCGGGATTCTTGTCAGCAATTTTACCACGCGTCCGAACTTCTCTCAGGCCAGATGAATTTAAGATCAAAACCGCAACTCGCCTTGCACCTACGAATGGCGCATGAGGCGGATCAGCGAAACGTAATACGCCGTCCTATCAATGCAAATGGTACGCTGCGCCTTCCGTTAACGTGCTCTACGGATTTACGCCTTCTTCCTCTTCTCCTTCGGCAGCTTCGCCGCCTTCCTCAGCGCGGCGTTGATGCGGCTCTGCCAGCCACGTCCGCTACGGCGGAAATAAGCGACCACGTCGTCATCGAGCCGCAGGCTCAGGGCCCGTTTTGGCCGAGGCGATGGCGGGCGGCCACGCTTAATCAGCTTGCCGCCATCATAAAGGTTGGCGCGCTTGAACCACTCGTCGGATAACTCGGGTATTTCTTCGTAATCTTTCGGCCCGAGGACGTAAGCGTCGACCTTTTTCATGTCGCTACCGGCGCGCTTGAAGCTCTTCGCCGTATTTCGCTTGTTCCCGCTCATTGGCTTTCCTCATCGAAAACACGTGCCTTGTGTCTCCGCGCGGCGTCCAGCAAACAATCACCATGCGTCCGCGCAGATAACCGACCGTGATCATGCGCAATTCGCCATAATCGCGCCGGTTGTCCGGGGACTCGAGTTTCAGCCCGTCGAATACCTGATCCGCGTCGAGAAAATCCAATCCGCGCACACGCAAGGTCCAGTCGCGCTTGGCGGGATCGAAGATGATTTTCCACGGCATTTAATGTATATACAATAAATAAGGCTGGCAAGTGGCGTTCGGCAATATCCTGACATAAGATGAATAGATGACCTACACCTCCGCCCTCATTGTCGGCGCCGGGTCCGGCCTCTCGGCCTCGCTCGCACGCGTCTTCACGAAAGCTGGCATGTCGGTCGCGCTGGCCGCGCGTTCGCCGGCCAAGCTCGCCGAATTCGTGCAGGCGACCGGCGCCAAGGCCTTCAATTGCGATGCGGCGAAACGCGAGGAGGTCGACAAACTGTTCGCCGATCTCGACGCGGCGAAAATGACGCCCGATGTTGTGGTCTACAACGCCAGCTACCGCACGCGCGGGCCCCTCGTCGAGCTCGATCCGGTCGAAGTCGCCAAGGCGATCGAAATCACCGCTTTCGGCGCATTCTTGGTTGCCCAGGCCGCCGCCAAGCGCATGGTGCCGCGTGGACGCGGCGCCATTCTGTTCACCGGCGCCTCGGCCTCCGTGAAGGGCTATGCGCAGTCGGCGTCCTTCGCCATGGGCAAATTCGCGCTGCGTGGCCTTGCGCAGAGCATGGCGCGCGAATTATCGCCGCAAGGCATTCACGTCGCGCATTTCGTCATCGATGGCGGCATCCGCAGCGCGCGCCGCGCCGAACCGGCGGATAAGCCGGACTCCATGCTCGATCCCGACGCCATCGCCGCCAGCTACCTGCATGTGCTGCAACAGCCGCGCGGTGCCTGGACGCAGGAACTCGAACTACGGCCGTGGGTGGAAAAATTCTGAAATGTCGCCGGCGCCGGCGGCCGTTATGGCGGCAATTGCCGTCCGGCCACAACATATTTGATCGCGACTGCCACCAGCCAAACAACCACGCCGATGACACCCAGCATCACCGGTATCAGCGGATTGCCGGTTGTGACGGACAGGATGATCGCCTGCACCAGCACGACGACCGCAACACCCCAGCCGATCCAGTACAGGGTGCCCCCCAGGACCTTGCCTATAAGTTTTCGCGTTCGGTGAAACATCGGGCTGTCCTCGCTTGCTCGCGAGCGCTCATTCTACGAATTTGCCGGGGCGCTGTCTCGGCTGAATTTTTCGCGCCGAATGGGCCGGACCGGCCACGCCGATACCTGGCGTAACGCGATTTTTGCCGCATGGGCGCCGCTGCGGACCGGATATTTTCCCACCGGGAATCTCGTCACACGGCTGTGATCCATCGATTCATAAACGGTTTACCCAGGGTCCCTAGCGTGCCGGCGTGGGGAATGTTGCGTCATGATTTCCGTCGTCAACGGCTATATCTGCACTTCATCCTGCGAGGCTGCGAGCGCCAAGCAGGGCAAGGACCCGCAAGCGCCGCCCGGTACACCGCCGGGCCAGTCCGGCAAGACCGACAAAAGCTCCGCCTTCGCTGGCCAGCCGGCGACCATCCTCGATGGCGCGCTCAAGGCCCCGGCATCGGCGGACGCCGTGACATCCGCCGACGGCGCGCAGACGCCGCATCGTCCTTCGGTGGACCTGCTGGCATAACGCGCCCGGGTAGCACGCGCCCGCCCTGCGTGCTAAACGCGGGGCGCATGACAAATCCCGATGATCTCAAGCAACTCGCGCCGACCGGAAAATTGCGCGGCGGTGTGGTGGTGTCGCCGGCGGCCTCCGCCTTTTTCGCCATCAAGAACGCCAAAGGCGAGGTGGAGGGCGTCACCCTCGACCTGTTGCGCGCCTTCGCCGCAGCTCTGCAATTGCCGCTGGCGTTGCAGGTCTATGATAATTCCGGCCAGGTGACCGACGCGGTGGCGGGCGGCGCCTGCGACCTCGCCTTCATGCCGCGCGATGCCGCACGCGAAGCCAAGGTCGATTTCGGCCCGGCCTATTATTTTATTTCGAGCACCTATCTGGTGCCGGCGGGCTCCACCATCCAATCGATCGACGAGGTCAACCGGCCCGGCGTGCGCATCGTCGCCATTTCCAACACCACGACCGCGCGCAGTGCCAAGCGCACCGCGCCGCAAGCCGCAGTCGAGGAAGTGCCGAGCGTCGATCAGATGACCGAGATGGCGCGCAACCGTCAGGGCGATGCCTTCGCGCTGTCACATGACTCGTTTGCCGGCCTGCTGCCGAAATTGCCGGGCGCGCGCGTTTTGTCCGGACACTTCCAGCAGACCGGCATCGCGGTGGCGGTGCCGAAGGGCCGCCCGGCAGCGCTCAAGATCGCCAGCGGCCTCATCGAAGACGCCAAGAAATCCGGCCTGGTGCGCCGCGCGCTCGATGCCGCCGGCTTCAAGGACGCCGAAGTGGCGCCGGCGGCGAGTTAAGCCGACCTCACCTGCACCGGCGCAGCGGCGATGCGGCGGTACAGCAGGATACGCCGCCGGATCGGCCACCAGTCGTAGAGATAGATCTCGAGCGGCCGCCAATTGGCAACCCAGCCGACGATGATCAGGCTTTCCTCCAGCACGCTGGCCACCACGGCATTGCCGATTATCTTGGCGACGACCTGGCTGCCCACCAGGCAGGCGATGAGAACGACCAGTCCAATCGCCAGCGAACGCCAGCCGACGCGGAACAATTCGCGCAGATCGCGCTCGGCGGCGAGCGCACGAAGGCGGAAGTAATTGGCGAAGGCTTCGGCAATCTTGGCCGCCTCTGGCCGCGCCGCTTCCTCCGGCGGCAATTCCACCACGATGGTGAACGGCTCCCCGTGCGGCAGTTCGCGTGCCCAACCGACCACGAACTCCTCGGTATGCGGATCGAGGTCGCGCTCGCGGAACGGCGAGGGATCGAGCGAATTGAACAGCTGCATGATCGTGCGCACCCGCAGCGCGATTTCGTAGCGGGTGTCGGCGCCCGGCATTATAAAGTGACGATCACGTTGCCGGTCGTCCCGCGCTCCACCGCCTCGTGGGCGGCGGCGATGTCGGCGAGCGCATAGGTCGGCTGTGCCACCCGGTTCATCAATTTGCTCTGTGCGAGCGCGCGGTTGATGGCGGAAACCGCATACTCGCGTTCGCGGGTGTCGAGCTCGTAGACCAGGAAGAATTGCACGCGGATCGATTGGGTAAGGCAGAAATAGGCCGGCAGGCTCGCCGCCGCCGCCCCTGTGCCATAGACGATGACGCTGCCTTTCGGCCGCAGCACGAACGGAATGAGTTTGGCATTGGCGGCGAGATCCATCTCGATCACCGCATCGACGCCGCGCTTGCCGGTGAGTTCCATCACTCGCTCGCCGACGTCCTCGCGCTTGTAGTCGATTGTCTGATCGGCGCCGGCCTCCTTCGCTGCCTCGGCCTTCTCGGGCGACGAAATGGTGGCGAAAACGGTCGCGCCGGCTGCCTTGGCGAACTGGATGGCATATTGGGCGACCGATCCGGCGCCGCCGGCGACCAGCAAGGTCGAGCCCTTGTCGGCGCCCGCGAGCGCCAGCGCATGAATGGCGGTCATGGCCGGAATTCCCAAACAAGCGCCGCCCGCGAAGCTCACTTTGTCCGGCAGCTTCACCGCTTGGGCTGCCGGCAGCGCGATATATTCGGCGGCTGTGCCGAAGGCGCGCTTCCATTGCCCGTTCCATACCCAGACCCGCTCGCCCAGACGCGACTTGGCGATGCCGTCGCCGACCTGATCGATCACGCCGGCGCCGTCGCTGTGCGGGATCAGACGCGGCCAGGAAATTTTACGGGTCGAACCCTGGCGCGCCTTCACGTCGGACGGGTTGACGCCGGAGTGGCTGAGTTTGACCCGCACTTCGCCGGGGCCGGCCTGCGGCGTCTCGACCTCGCCGACGCGCAGCACCTCGCGCGCCGCGCCGTTCTGCTCGTAATAGGCGGCCCGCATGCGTCGTCTCCCCGACTAATCCGCGACAATATCACCCGGCGGCGCCGGTGAATTGGAACCGGCATCCGGGTTTACGCATCAGCCAAGCATAACCATATATCGAAACAAAGAAGCCTGCCCGCCGTCAGCGCGGGAGGGGGCTTGTGTTTGCCAATAAGCCAAAAAGGAGGTTCGCCATGCAGTATCGTGTCTATAGCGGCCCGAAAGGCTCCGGCGAAATATCCCCGATCGCCAAGGAGCAGATGCTGTACAAGGAATTCGCCGCGCTCGACGACGCTTTGTCATGGGCACTCCATGTCGAGCAGGGCGGTCGCGTCCCGCTGCTGATCGAAGGCGACGATGGGACCCACATGGACCGACGCGCCATTGCCGACGCGCTGCGGGTCGGCGAGCGCGAGCGGGTCGGCGGCCCATTGGCCTCGTAAGCGATAGCCGCAAGCCCACTTCGCAGGATTTTTAGCCGGCGTGGCGGGTCCATTCGGCACGCGCGCGCTCGGTCAGCAGATCCCATTTGGTGCCGACCACGTCCCAATTGACCAGTGGCCGTTGTGCGTTAGCCGGCGTGTCTGCGGTCAGGCGTGCGTTGTTGGAGTCGTACAGATAAGCGGCGCCGACGGTCAAAACGCCGCCGAGTATGATCCCAAACAGGACTCGCATGTGACACCTCCACGTCCGCTGCCGCAAAACGCGCGCGTGGACCGTCAAGTTCCATGACATTGAGGTGTTTTGGCGGTCGGTTCGGTGGCTTTTGCGAGACTGCCTCAGCCCCCGCCATGGGTCTAAAACTTTGTTGTAAGTTATTGAAACAACTAATATACTGACTTCAAAATCTTCCCACCGGCGCAAAATAAACTGCTATATTGAACCTATGAGTAGCCATTCAACAAAAACCGCCGGCAGGTCCTCCAAAACCACCCGGCGCCCCGACAAGAAAACCGCCAAAAGCGCCCGCAGCGAGATCAAGAAGGCGTCGAAATCGGCCCGTCGCCGGGTCGGCAAGGCCACGCGCCCGACGTCCGCCACAGCGATCCGCGCGCCCAGCATCGCGCCTAAATCGGCGATCAAGTCGGCGGCCAAGATCGTCCGCACGTCGAGCCCGCCGGTGCAGCCAATGTCCGGACACGACATCGCGGTCATGTCCCATAAGTACCGGGTCGGCGAAACCGTCTATTACACCTCACCGACTTTCGGCCGCGCCGCCGCCACCGGCAGTTATACGGTGGTCAAGCTGCTGCCGTCGGAAGGCGACGACTATCAGTATCGGATCAAGAGTTCCGGCGAAGCTTTCGAGCGCGTCGCCAAGGAAAGCCAGCTCGATCGTATCTAAGCCGCTTGCGTCGACGTTGGACGACCGCGTTTTCGCCTCCACCATCGACTATGATGTGCAATCTATGATGCGGCAGTCACCGCAAGGGAGGAACCTATGCCGATCTACATCACGCAAGGTCGCTACACGCGCGAAGCCATCAAGGGCATGATCGTCAAGCCAGAAGACCGCGCCGACGCCGTCGGCCGCATCATGAGCAAAGCGGGTGGCCGCCTGATCGGCTATTACGTCACTTTTGGCGAATACGATTTTCTTTGCATTGGCGAGATGCCAAGCGACGTTCAGATGGCCGCGGTGCTGCTGGCGACGGGCGGCGGAGGCGGCGTCACCGATCTACGCACGACCGTGGCGATGACCTCAGTGGAGGCCAAGGGCGCCTTTGCGGCGGCGAGCGATCTGGCGCCGGGCTTCAAGTCGGCGGGAGGGACGTGACCCGACAATTCGCAAGGAACAACCAAGAAAATCGCGGCGTCTTTGCCGGCCTGAACAATAGCCTCAAGGGAGTAAGTCTATGCGCGTCGTCCTGCGTCTGATTGCGTTCCTGTTCCCGGTGCTGCTGGCGCTGCCGGCCGCGGCCGAGACCTATCCGAGCCGCACCGTCCGGTTGATCGTGCCGTTCGGCGCCGGCGGGCCGGCCGACGTCTATGCCCGCATCCTGGCCCAGCATCTGTCGGAGGAAACCAAGCAGACGTTCGTGGTCGAGGACCGCCCCGGCGCCGGCTCATTGATCGGCACCGATGTGGTCGCGAAAGCGGCGCCCGACGGCTACACGCTGCTGGTGATGTCGAACACCCATACCACCAACGAGTCGCTGATGCCGAATAAGCCGTATCAGTTGATGCGCGATTTCGTGCCGGTGGCAACCATCAACTATTCCGACCTGCTGATGGTGGTGCACCCCTCGGTGCCGGCGAAGACCGTGGCGGAATTCATCGCGCTGGCCAAGAAGGACCCCGGCAAGCTCAATTATGCCTCCTCAGGCCCCGGCACGCCCTACCACATGGCCGGCGAGCTGTTCAAAGCCATGAGCGGCACCGACATCGTGCATGTGCCGCACAAGGCCTCCGGCGATATGCGTAACAGCGTGCTGTCTGGCAATGTGCAGATGATGTTCGACGCCATCACCGTGATGTCGCAGATGGCCAAGGCCGGCAAAGTGCGTGCGCTCGCCACCAGCGGCAAAGCGCGAAATCCGCTCACCCCCGACCTGCCGACCGTCGGCGAGACGGTGCCCGGCTATGAATCGATCATCTGGATTGGCTTGATGGCGCCGAAGGGCACGCCCAAGGAGGTCGTCACCTTTCTTAATAGCTCGATCAACAAGGTGATCGAACTGCCGGCGGTGAAAGAGGCCTGGCTCAAGCAGGGCGCCATCCCGCTGGTGAAGACGCCGGAGGAATTCGATGCCTATCTGCGTAAGGACATCGAGAAATGGGCCCATGTGGTAAAAGTGTCCGGGGCGAAGATTCAGTAGCGCAAAAGCCGGAGGCCTATGCCGACCACCGATGACGCCGGGCTGAATTGGGGACACCGCCTGGTACCGCCGATCGCGGCGGCGGTGCTGGCGGGTCTTGCATTGGTGTTGATCGGCGATCGCATCGAGCGCGGTGCTGAGCGCCGCGCGCTGACGCAGCGCATTGCCGAACTGACCGCCCAGGCGCTGGCGCCGGGATCGACGCTCGCCTGCCTCGACGGCGCGGTTGGCGAAACGGTAGAGAACGCCTGCGAAAAGACCGTCTTCGACAACCCGCAAAGCACCGCCGCTGCGGTCGCTTATACGGCGGCGCGGCTGACGCTCTTGGCCGACGGGCTCGCTTTTGGCCGCTATCGGGATTCCGATTTTGCCACGACGCTCGTCCCGCTGCGCCGCGCTATCGAGCTCGACCGCTTCGGCATCGCGGCCCATGTGCTGGCGGTGCGCGACGGCTGCACCGCCGAGCGCTGCGCCACCTTCGCGCTGCTCAACGACGCCAATGTGATCAAATCCAATCTCAAGGCGCAGGTTTTCGACCAATATGTCTCGCGCTATGCCGGGGCCTGGAACAATCCCGAGCCGGTGGCCGAGAAGCAACCGCCGGCACCGGCGCCGGCGCCGGTCGCAAGTGTGCCCAGCGTGCTTAGCGTGCCGCCCAATAAGCCGATGTCGAGCAAGTACAGTTTTCCCTCGGCCGCCTCGATCCCGCCGGTCAGCATCATGAACAACGAGCCGAAGCTGCCCAAGGAGGCGACGGATGCGCAGGCCGCGCAGCCGGCCGCCGAGCGCAGCGCGTCTGTGCCGGTGCCGCTCAAGCGGCCACAGACCAAAGCGGCTTCACCGCCGGCGCGCTAGGCTAATCTTTAGCTATGATGACGCCGTCATGATCGGCCGAAGGCCGGGCATGATGGCGCATGCTGACCGGGTCCGCTTCATGTTTTCCTCCGTCCTGATTGCCAATCGCGGCGAAATCGCCTGCCGCATTGCCCGCACCGCCAAGCGGCTCGGCCTGCGTACGATCGCGGTCTATTCGGAAGCCGACCGCGGGGCGTTGCATGTGCGGCTCGCCGACGAGGCGCATCTCATCGGTCCGGCGCCGGCCGCCGAAAGCTATCTGGTCATCGACAAACTGATCGCGGTCGCCAAGGCAGCGCGCGCGCAATGCATCCACCCCGGCTACGGCTTTCTGTCGGAAAACGCCGACTTCGCGCAAACCTGCCGCGATGCCGGGGTCGTCTTTGTCGGCCCAAGCCCGCAGGCGATCCGCGCCATGGGCCTGAAAGACCGCGCCAAGGGCCTGATGGAAAAGGCCGGCGTGCCGGTGGTGCCGGGCTTCCACGGCGAGCGGCAGGAGCCGAAATTCCTCAAGGAGAAAGCCTACGAGATCGGCTATCCGGTGCTGATCAAGGCGGTGGCCGGCGGCGGCGGCAAAGGCATGCGCCGGGTCGACCGGCACGCCGATTTCGAAACCGCGCTCGAAGCTGCCCGGCGCGAGGCGAAATCAGCCTTCGGCGACGAGCGCGTGCTGATCGAGAAATATGTCAACGTCCCGCGCCACATCGAAATGCAGATTTTCGGCGACCGGCACGGCAACGCCATCCACCTCAACGAGCGCGATTGTTCGCTGCAGCGCCGCCACCAGAAGGTGATCGAGGAAGCGCCGGCGCCCGGTATGGACGTTGCCTTGCGTGCCGCCATGGGCGCTGCCGCGGTCGCTGCCGCCAAGGCGGTCGGCTACGAGGGCGCAGGCACGGTCGAATTCATCGCCGATGGCACCACTGGGCTGAAAAAAGGCGGCTTCTGGTTCATGGAGATGAACACGCGGCTGCAGGTCGAACACCCGGTGACCGAGACGGTGACCGGGCTCGACCTGGTGGAATGGCAATTCCGCATCGCCGCCGGCGAAAAACTGCCGCTCGCCCAGGACCAAATTCCGCTCAACGGCCATGCCGTGGAGGCGCGCCTTTACGCCGAGGATCCCGAGCGCGGTTTCTTGCCGTCGACCGGCCGGCTAGTCGCGTTGCAGTTCCCGCAAGGCGAGGGCCTGCGTATCGATACCGGCATCGCGGCCGGCGACGAGGTTACGCCCTATTACGACCCGATGATCGCCAAGCTGATCGCCCACGGCAACAGCCGCGCACAGGCGCTCGACCGGCTGGCGAACGCGCTCGACCATACCGTCGTGGTTGGCCCGCGCAGCAATGCCGGGTTTCTGGCAGCGCTCTGCCGCGCCGAGGGCTTCCGCAAAGGCGATTTTGACACCGGCTTCATCGATCGCCATCTCGCCGAACTCGGCGCCGTGCCGCAGGGCCTCGACCGCGCCGCCGCCGCGCTCGGCGCCAAAATGCTGATGAACCGCGAAGCTTCCCGCATCGGTTCATCGATCGTGCGTGAGGCGGACGAGCCGGCCTCACCCTGGGACAGCGCCGATGGCTTTCAATTGTCGGGCGCCCGGCGGCTCGGCGTCCCAATCGTGGCCGAGGGCGAAAACCTGCTGGCGGACGTTGTCTACGGTGCTGGCGGGGCTGCGGTCAGCGTCGGCGGAACCGCACCCGCAACCGCGGCAACGGCGGTGGTCGCGGCCGGCGAGGCGGTCTATGTGCTGCGCCATGGCCGCCAGACGCGCGTGGAATTGCGCGATTTTACCCTCGACGAGGCAGGGGATCATGAGGCGGGCGGGCTTGTGCGCGCGCCCATGCATGGCAAGGTGCTGGCGCTGCTGGTCGCGCCGGGCGAGCGCGTCACGCGCGGCCAGCGTCTCGCCATCATTGAGGCGATGAAAATGGAACACACGCTGCATGCCCAAATTGACGGCCGCGTGGCCGAGATCGCGGTGGCCCAGGATGCGCAGGTGGCGGAGGGCGCCAAGGTGATGGTAATCGCGCCGGCGCCGCAAGAGTAGGATTGGACGTCAGTTATGCCGCTTCATCTCATCAAGCTCTGCGTCGGCTGCGATTCCGTCGCCGAACTGGAAGACTGGATCAAACAAAAGCTGAAAGAAAAGAAAAAGCGCGGGCAAAAGCCCGAGCGCATCCACACCACCCGCATGGTGCCCAAGCGCGCCGAGGAACTCGTCGACGGCGGCTCGCTCTACTGGGTGATCCGCGGTCAGATCACCTGCCGCGAGCGCATTCTTGCTATCCGCCCCTTCACAGACAAAGACGGCATCGGCCGCTGCCGCGTGGTGCTCGACGGTAAGGTGGTGCTGGTGGAGCCGCGTCCGCGCTCGGCCTTCCAGGGCTGGCGCTATCTCGCGGGCAAGGACGCCCCGCGCGATCTGTCGCGCGCCGCCCCCGGCGCCGCCAAAATGCCGGAACAAATGCGGCGCGAATTGCGCGAACTGGGATTGCTGTAATCGTTTTTGTCGTCCCCGCCTTCGATTGCGTTCGGCCGGGGCGACAGGAATAGGCTAAACGCCCAGATTGTCGATCAATCGCGTCTTGCCGATCTTGGCGGCGACCAGGAGCCGGATTGGGCCGTCTTTGCGCGAAATGACGGGTTCCAGCGTGAGTGCGTGGCGCGCTTCCAGGTAATCGAGCGCAAAGCCGGCGCGTTCGATGTCGCTGCGGCCTTCTTCCAGGACCATTTCGATCGGCTCGTCCTTTTTGATGCGCGCGGCGCTGGTTTTGAGCGTGCGGCAAAGCGTCGGCGCGACCGCGCGCTCGGCCGCCGTGAGATAGGCATTGCGCGACGAAAGCGCGAGGCCGTCCGCTTCGCGCACGGTCGGCAGGCCGATCACCGTTACGGCCAAGTCGAGGTCCTTCGCCATTTGGGTGACGACGCGCAGCTGCTGGTAGTCCTTCTCGCCGAACAGGGCAAAATCCGGCAAGACTTGCGTGAACAGTTTGGCAACGACGGTGGCAACGCCGCCGAAAAAATGCGGCCGGAACTTATCCTCCAGCGCAACCTTGGCGGCGCCGGCCGGATCGATGCGGGTGGCAAAGCCCTCCGGGTACATCGCCTCGGCTGTCGGCGCCCAAACCAGGTCGGCCTTGGCCGCGCGCAGCGCCTTGAGGTCGGCCGCAAAGCCGCGCGGATAGCTGGCGAAATCCTCGTGCGGCGCAAACTGCGTGGGATTGACGAAGATCGATACCACCACGCGGCGGGCGCGGCGGCGCGCCTCTTCAACCAGCGCGAGGTGACCGCGGTGCAGGGCGCCCATGGTCGGCACCAGGGCGATCCGCTCGCCGGCCTGCCGGTACGGCTTAAGGGCGCGCCGCAGCACGGGAATTGATCGCACGATTGTTGGGCGGCTTGCCATAATTCACGGCCTTGTCGGACGATTGTCGTAAACCCAGGATACGACCTAGCAAAGCAGCCTTAATCCGGCCAAGCGGGTTAATGGTTAAACAATGACTAGCTTGACTAAAGTGCCGTTTTAATTTGAGAATTGCCGGGTCATAGGACGCGTCATGTTGGTCCAACCGATCCAAGAAGCTGCCCAGTCCGCGCACGTGGTCGTGCTCGGCAATGAAAAAGGTGGCTCGGGAAAATCAACGACAGCGTTGCACATCGCGGTCGCGTTGCTCAAAGCCGGACAGCGCGTGGCGACGATCGATCTCGACAGCCGGCAAAAAAGTTTTACCCATTACATCGAGAACCGCCGCGCCTGGGCCGAACGTGCGCGCGTTACGCTCGAGCAACCGACGCACTATGTCGTCGAGCGCGGCGAGAGCGGTTCGCTGGAAGCCAATGAGGCGCACGAGTTCGCCAACTTCTCGAAGGCGATCAGCGCGATCGAACGCAACCACGACGTGGTGGTGATCGACACGCCTGGCAACGACACCTATCTGATGCGGCTCGCCCATTCGATGGCCGACACGCTGGTCACGCCGCTCAACGACAGCTTCGTCGATTTCGATGTGCTCGCCAGCCTCGACCCGACTAATTTCGCCGTCATCAGCGAAAGCCATTATGCCGAGATGGTGCGCGAGTCGCGCCGCCAGCGCCGGCTTGTCGACGGCCAACTGACCGACTGGATCGTGGTGCGCAATCGCCTGTCCACGCTCGGCTCGCGCAACAAGAAACTGGTCGGCGACGGATTGACCGAGTTGTCCAAGCGCATGGGCTTTCGTTGCGTCGACGGTTTTGCCGAGCGGGTGGTCTATCGCGAATTCTTCCCGCGCGGCTTGACCGCGTTCGACGACCTCGACGAGGCGACGCTGGGCGTGCGCCCGAACATGTCGCATTTGACCGCGCGCGAGGAAGTGATCGCGCTGCTCAACGCGCTGCACCTGCCGTTGTCGGAGAACGGCAAGCGGCGGGCCGCCGCCCGCGCCGAATGGTATTCGGTCATGGACCAGCCGTTGCAGGTCCACGACGTTATCGGCTAAGCGCGCCAATCATTGCTAATTTTTCTAAGTCTTGCGATGTCACCGATTGCGCTTAAATCGGTGTAGACTATTGCCATGAGCAAGGATCGCCCCCAACAGCCACCGGCGCCTGCCTCCGCGCGGCCGGAGATCGATGCCTTCCTGCAGAAGGTGCGTGCGCTCAGCCCCACGGCCGCAAGCGGCAAGCGCGGGCGGCTGATCTTCGCGCTCGACGCCACCATGAGCCGGCAGCCGACCTGGGATTCCGCCTGCGCCTTGCAGGCCGAGATGTTTCGCGAAGCGGCCAAAGCCGGCGGGCTCGACATCCAGCTCGTCTATTTCCGCGGGCTCGGCGAATGCCGCGCCACCGGCTGGGTCGCGGGCAGTGAGAAACTCGCCGAGCTGATGTCGCGCATCGATTGCCGCGGCGGCCACACCCAAATCGGCAAGGTGCTGAGCCACGCGCGGCAGGAATACGCCAGGCAGCGGGTGCAGGCGCTGGTCTTCGTCGGCGACGCCATGGAGGAAAAGATCGACGATCTCGCCGTTGCGGCCGGCGAGCTAGGTCTGCTTGGCATGCCGCTGTTCATGTTCCAGGAGGGCAACGACCCGGTGGCCGAGAATGCCTATCGCGAGATCGCGCGACTGTCGCACGGCGCCTATTGCCGCTTCGATACCGGCGCGGCGCACCAGCTCGGCGAATTGCTGCGCGCGGTCGCGGTCTATGCTGCCGGCGGCATCAAGGCGCTTACCGATCTGTCGGCGCGGCGTTCGGACGGCGCGCGCAAACTCTTAGCTCAGCTTAAATAGCCATGCCGACCCTCATCTTCGGCCTGCTCGTGCTGGTGCTCGCCCTGTGGGGGCTCGGCGTCATTTCGAAAGTCGACCCGAAAATCGCCGCGCGCGTGCTCAAGGCGAGCGGCGGACTGATCACCATCGGTCTTGCGGTTTTTCTCGGCCTGCGCGGCGAAATCGGCGTCGCCATTCCGCTCGGCGTGTTCGGGCTTGGACTGCTCGGCTGGATCCCGTTCGGGCCGGCGGGCTTTTCCCAGCGCACCCAGAAGAGCGCCGGGCAGACCTCGCATGTGCGCTCGGCTTTTCTTGAAATGGAGCTCGACCACGACAGCGGCGAAATGCGCGGCCGCATCGTTGCCGGCAGCCATCAGGGCGCGGCGCTCGATCGGCTCGACGTCAAGACGCTGGCCGCGCTGCTGGACGAAATGGACGAAGAGAGCCGCGCGTTACTGGTGGCTTATCTTGACCGCCGGGATCCCAGTTGGAGTGAATACGCGCAGGGACACGCGGCAGCGGGGCGCGCTGCGGCGGGAAGCGGCAAAATGACGGAGCAGGAGGCCTATCAGATCCTTGGCATTGAGCCGGGCGCGAACGCCGCCGCCATCACGCGCGCGCATCGCACGCTCATGAAGAAGCTGCATCCGGACCAAGGGGGATCGACGTACTTGGCCGCCCGCATCAACGAGGCCAAGGAAATTCTTTTTCGCCGTCATCGCTGAGGTACTCCTTACGCGACACCATCAGCAGCTCCAGGTTCGGCGCATCCCGTTCAAATATTTTTTTCTTGTTGGCGCACGATCTCTTCCGAAAGCCGGTTTTTACGGATCAAGTCAGCGACCGGCTTTATCGCGCTCATGTGTTAATTTTTAAGCAGCATGCATGGAATTTCGTTGCGCTTGAGGTGCCGGCAGGCGGTCTGCGCCTGATCCTTGTCGAGGCCGGCAAAGCGTGCGCGATAGAGCGACTTGTCGCCCTTGGCCACCCGTTCGGTGAACGGGTCGGCCTGGCCGAGCTGGTCCTTGGCCTTGCCTTGCGCGGCGACCAGGCGCTGCTTGGCTTCCTTCTCGTCGTCGAAGGCGCCGACCTGGATCATCCAGCCGCCGCTGCGCGATTTGGCTGCGGGTTCGGCGGCGCCGGCTGCGGCCGAGGCAAGCCTGGCCGGCAGCACGCCGAGCACGCCCTGTTTGGCGCCCGGCGGCGGCGATGACTCCCGTTTCACATTGACGGTCGTGATCTTGCTGGGGCCCGTTACCGTCACGAGCTTGCGGTCATCCGCCGGCAATGGCGATAGCGATGCCGTGTGCATGGTGCCGGCCTGCATGGTGACAGTCTTTACCGGATTGGGTTTGATCGGATCGGTCGAGCCGAGTGCCGGCTCGGTGCGGACCGGCGGCAGCGGCGTTTCGGCGACTTTTTCGCGGCTGTCTTTGGCGTCCTTGCGCTCCTTGGCGCGCGCCACCGCGGTCTCGCCAGCTTCGAGTACCGGCGGCGCGGTACGCCTGAGCGCGGCGATATTAATGTTGTTGTCGATCAGGCTGCGCGCGCGGGCATCGCGCGCTCGCGCGCTGCGTCCGCCGAATACCACCGCCACGATGTGACGACTGCCACGGTGGACCGAAGCGACGATATTGAACCCGGAATCGTGGATATAGCCGGTCTTGATGCCGTCGACGCCGGCCACATTGCCGAGCAGATGATTGTGATTGCGCATTATCTTGCCGTGGAAGGCAAAAGTCCGGGTGGAAAAGTAGTGGTAGTATTTCGGAAAGCGGTCCTGGATAGCGCGGCCGAGGGTAGCCTGGTCGCGCGCGGTGGTGATCTGCTGATCTTCGGGCAGGCCTGACGCGTTGCGATAGGTCGTGTGTTTCATGCCGAGCGCATGCGCCTTGGCGGTCATCAGCCTGGCGAATTCGGTTTCATCGTCGCCGAGCGCCTCGGCCACAACCACCGCCACGTCATTGGCCGATTTGGTGACGATGGCGCGGATCGCGGTTCCCACCTCGATGCTTTGGCCCGACTTCAATCCCAGCTTAGAGGGCGCCTGGGCGGCGGCGTGAGCTGAGACCGGCATTTCGGTCGTGAGCTTGATCTTGCCGGCCTCCAGCCGCTCGAACAGCAGGTAGAGCGTCATGATCTTGGTCAGCGAAGCCGGATGGCGCGGGCTGTCGGCATTGGTCGCCTGCATCACCGCGCCGGAATTGGCGTCCACCACGATGGAGGAATAGGAGGGTTCGTAGCTTTCGGCGGCGGCTGCGTGGTGACGATGATGCCGGCGTCCGCGGGCATCGGCGTCAGTGCTGATGGTTGCGGCGGCCAGCAAGGTCGCCAGGCCGATAGCACCACAACACAAACGGCGCTGGACAAGGGCTCCCGCACGCAACATCTGCTCTTTCCAACCCCGTTTTTAAGCGGACTTAAGGCCGCCATTTTGACCGATTTATAGCGCCCCCGCGCCCCTATAAATTACAACCGTAGGGGAACGCGGTTTACAAATTATTAAGACAATATGCACGATTTTATAGCATTTTTCGCATTGCAAAATAATAGTTGACTTTATTGTGCAGTGCGGTATAAGATTCCATTAATCCCGGATAGGCCGGGTACAGAAATCAGCACATTGGCGCCGCGTTGCGGCCGGGAAGGGATCAAATGGTCAAAAATTTCGACGACCTCCAGCAGGTTGGAAAAGAGAATGTCGATATCGCGCTGAAATCCATGGGCGTGCTGTCGAAGGGCACCCAGGCCATCGCGGTCGAGGTTGCCGACTATTCGAAGAAGGCATTCGAAGACGGCTCGGCGGCGCTTGAGAAGCTGTTCGGCGTCAAGTCATTCGAGAAGGCGATCGAAGTGCAGACCGAATACGCCAAGACCGCTTATGAGGGCTTCGTGGCCAAGGCCTCCAAGATCGGCGAACTCTATGCCGATCTCGCCAAGGAAACCTACAAGCCGTTCGAAAATCTGATGGCGAAGCCGAAGTAAGTCGCGTTGCGTAAGGCGTAGCGTGAGGCGTCTCGTCAAGTAGCGTTGCGTCAGCGTCAAAGGAAAGCCCGGCTCGGTTGGCCGGGCTTTTGTTTTGAGCGCAGACGGACGATGGCTTACTGAGCGATCCGCAATTGCGTTAAGGCAGTGCCGATCTGATTGAATACGGTCACTATCTGGTCTGCCGATGTCAGCAGATAGAATTTGTCCGAGGAACTCGCACAATTCTGTAACAGCGTGGAGGTCGGGTCGCCGCCGGTATTCACTTGGATTGTGTAAAGCGTGATACCGGCGCTCTTGATGTTGTTGCAGGTGAGCTGCTGGCGCGTGTCGATCGAATTCTGGCTGGTGTACCAGCGGTCCTGCGTGTTTAAGCCGTCAGTCAGCAAGATAATGATTTGCTGGTACTGATAGTCTGGATCCATCGGCGGCATGCTAAACGGCCCGCCGCCGACCAGCGACATCCAGCCGAGTTGCAGGCCGATCGCCTGATTTGTGTTGCCGTTGGCGGCCATGTTGGTAACCAGGGTATTCATTGCCGACCAGTCGTAACTCAAGCCCTTCACCGCTTGTGGGCACGAGCCGTATTGCTCGGTCGCGTACAGCGTCGATGTAATAGTCGTGCTCGGCGCAACGGCGTTGGTGTCGTAATTGCCGACGCTGTCAGGCGCGTTTGAATTACCGCGGTCGACGACGCATCCGTTCCAGGTGCTGTGGCTATTCGGCGTCCACGTCGTGGTGGCCGCGCTCCAAACTCCCGCTGTCCACGTTCCGGGTGTGGCTGTCCAGGTTGCCGGCGCCCAGGTTGCGGCAGTCCATGTCCCGGTTGTCCAGGTTCCGTTATGCTGCGAGCAACTGTTGCTTGAAGTATATTGAGATTTTGAACAGACGCCCGCACTCGTGCAGGAGCTTTGGCTGGAGTACCCCGACAGTGAGCAAGTGCCCGCCGCCGTGCAGCTGCTTTGGGTGGTGTAGCCCGACTTAGAGCAGATGCCTGCCGCCGTGCAGGTGCTCTGGGTGGTGTAGCTCAATAGTGAGCAGATGCCCACGCCCGTACAGGTGCTTTGGGTAGTTAAGCCGGAAAGGGAACAAGTGCCCGCGCTGGTGCAGTTGTTCTGGCTGGTAAATCCCGAAATCGAGCAGGATTTTTGCTGAAGGCATGAGCTCCGGTTTGAAGAATTCCCGACGCTGCACTGTCCGTTTTGCGCATCCCAGGAATTGTTGTCGGAAAGCGTAGGGTCCTGCAGCAGAGTGCCCCAGTAAAGATAATCCGAGGTGTAGTTCGCGGGGCCGATGTTTACGTCCTTCACGAACGGAACGATCGATACATAGACATCGCCAGCGACAGAGACGGCATTCTGCAATTGGGTCAGCAGACTATGGGTCGCCGACTGCAGCGCAGTCATTTTGCCGCTTTGAGCCATCGATCCGGTGTTGTCGAGCACCAGCGCCACGCGCAACCGCTTGGCGCCCCAGGTGGATGTGGACGAGGTGGTCACTGTGAGCTTGTCGAATCCGACGATATTAAGAAGCGTAGTGGGCACATCGGCGCTGGCATTGACCACCACGCGCGTTCCGCCATTCGAAATAAAGTTGGCGTTAACCGTGACATTCGTGGCATCCGGTCGCGCGAACTGGGCCATGAAATATTTTGTGGCATTCGCTTGCAGCTGGTCGCTCGTGTCTGTGGTCGCTTCCTTCGACAGCATCAGGCCGGTCGCGTCGAGCGCATTTTGCAATGCGACCTTGACGGAGTTGGCACGACTGTAATCGACGGCGAGGCCGACGAAGGCGATGATCGGCAGGGTGGCGAACGCGAAGGTGATGGCGACATTGCCCCCGCGCGCAACGCGAAATGCGCGCAGCGCGCTGCGGAGACGAAGAGCCAGATTATGTAAAGCGAACATCACGATGGTTTGCCAGCGTTCAATGAAATCGAGCTATACGCCGCGGCCATGAACGCGAAGTTAGTCGTGCTTTAGGAATCGGCCCTTGACGTATAACTTTAAAACGACGTCCGGCCGGAAAATGAAGCGATTGTAATCTCTTGGGTGGTTAATTTGCGCCGCGGCCGAGGCAGAAACGGCCGCATGTTTTTGGTTTGGCGGTGTTAACAGTCAGTTAGGGTGACCGCATAATCGCAGGGCGGGCGCGCCGGCAGCGCGCCCGTGGGCGGATCGGTCCGTTCACGGGCCGTGCTTATTTTGCCACTCGCAGCTGGGTGAGGTTGGTCCCGATCGCGGTGAACGCGGTGACGATCTGGCTGGCCGAGGTCAGCAGGTAGAACTTGTCCGAGGTGCTCGCGCAATTCTGCAGCAGCGTGGAGGTCGGATCGCCGCCGGTATTCACCTGGATCGTATAGAGCGTGATGCCGGCAGCCTTGATATTGTCGCAGGTCAGCTGCTGGCGCGCGTCGATTGAGTTCTGATTCGAATACCAGCGGTCCTGCGTGTTCAAACCGTCGGTCAGCATGATGATGATATGCGAGTAGGTGAAGCTCGGATTCTCCGCCGGCTTGCTGAACGGCCCGCCGCCGACCAGCGACATCCAGCCCAATTGTAGGCCGATCGCCTGGTTGGTATTGCCAGCAGGCGACATGTTGTCGACCACCGACTTCATGGACGTCCAGTTGTAATTCAGGCCCATCACGGCTTGCGGGCAGGAGCCGTATTGCTCGGCGGCGTACAGCGTCGAGGCGATGGTGGTGCTCGGCGCGACGGCGTTGGTGTCGTAATTGCCGACGCTGTCGGGAGCGTTTGAATTGCCGCGGTCGACGACGCAGCCGTTCCAGGTGTTGTGGTTATTGGGCGTCCACGTCGCCTGGGTCCAAACTCCCGGAGTCCAAGTCGCGGCCGTCCAGGTGGCGGGCGTCCAGGTGGCGGCCGTCCAAGTCCCATAGCCCCAGCTTCCGCCATGCGACTGGCAACTGCTTTTCGACGTATAGGACGGGTTGGAGCAGGCTTTCGAACCGGTGCAGCTGCTCTGGCTCGATTGGCCGGAGTTAGAGCAGGAGCCCGCGCTCGTGCAGCTGCTTTGGCTGGTGTAACCCGACTTAGAACAAGTGCCCGCTGCGGTGCAGCTGTTCTGGCTCGAGTAGCCCGACACCGAGCAGGTTCCTGCGCTCGTGCAGCTGCTTTGGCTGTTATTGCCCGACACCGAGCAGGTTCCCGCGCTCGTGCAGCTGCTCTGGGTCGAGTAGCCCCACAGCGAGCAGGACGAATGCTGGAGACACGAGTTCCGGTTCGAGTAATTCCCGACGTTGCAGGTGCCGTTGTTGGCGTCCCAGGAATTGTTGTCGGTTTTCGCGACATCGTCCCAGTAAAGGTAGTCCGAATTCCAGTTGCCGGCGCCGAGGTTGACGTCCTTCACGAACGGAACGATCGAGACATAGACGTCGCCGTCGGTGGAGGCGGCATTCTGCAATTGGGTCAGCAGGCTCTTGGTCGCCGATTGCAGCGCGCCCATCTTGCCGTCGCTGCTCATCGATCCGGTGTTGTCGAGCACCAGCGCAACCCGCAGCAGATTGGAGCCCCACTTGGTGGTGGAGGAACTGGTCACCGTGATAGAATCATATCCGATGATGCCAAGCAGGCTGGTCGGAACATCGGCGGAACCGTTGATCACCACGGCCGTGCCGCCGTTGGTGTCGTAGGTGGCGGTCACCGTGACGTTCTGCGCTTCCGGCCGCGTGAACAGGGCGTTGAAATATTTGACGGCGTTGGCTTTCAACTGATCGCTGGTGTCGGTCGCCGCTTCCTTCGATAGCATGAGCGCGGTGGCGTCGAGCGCCTGCTGCATCGCCACCTTGACCGAATTAGCGTGGCTGTAATCGACGGCAAAACCGACGCCGGCAATGATCGGCAGGGTGGCGAACGCGAAGGTGATGGCGACATTGCCCCCGCGCGCGATACGAAATGCGCGCAGGGCGCTGCTGAATTTCGTCCAGAGGGACATCATGACGGGCCACCGAAAACGGTTGATTTCGCCTGCCTTGATAGATTCCGCTGTTAAAGGCCAAGTGTACCGATACCGCGAAATTCCCGGCAGCACCGTAAATTTTGCCCGCGCGGATCGGCTGGTCCGCGCGCCCGGCCAAGGGCTTGGCTGGTTAATTCCGCCTGTCTCGAATGGAGCGAATGCCGAACAGTTCTTATGGAGCGTCGTTAACGCTTGGTAGCCGCTGCCGCAGAATTACACTTCGCAGTGTCGAGGCCGGGGCATTCGCACATTTTGGCTGGCTTTACGCGATCAAGCAGGTTCTCACATCGCGAGCCGCAGATTGGTCAGCGCGGTGCCGATCTGGCCGAAGGTCGTCACGATCTGCACCGACGATGTGAGCAGGAAGAATTTGCTCGAGTTCGCTCGCGCAATTCTGCAACAGCGTCGACGTCGGATCGTTGCCGGTGTTGACCTGCACGGTATAGATCGTGACGCCGGCGGCCTTGATGTTGTCGCAGCTCTTCTGTTCGCGCGCGTTGATTGACGATGCGCTGGTGTACCAGCGGTCTTCCGTATTCAGGCCGTCGGTCAGCAGAATGATGACGTCGCTGTATTTGTAATTCGGATCCTTGGCGGGAACGGTGAAGGGCGACGCCGTCAGCGATTGCCAGCCCATCTGCAAACCGATCGCCTGGTTGGTGTTGCCGACCGGCTGCATGGCCTCGACCTTGTTCGACAGCGCGGTCCAGTCGTTGGAGAGTCCCATTAGCGATGCCGGGCAGGAGGAATACTGTTCGGCCGGGTACAGCGTACTGCCGGCGACCGGGGCGTCGTTGGTGGTATCGAAATTCTGGTCGCGGTCGGTGAGGCAGCCGTTCCAGGTGTTGTGATTGGCCGGCGTCCAAACCTTGCTGTGCGACACGCAGCTGCTTTGCGTCGTGTAGCTAGAGTAGCTGCAGCTGCCGTTCACGGCTTCCCACAAATCCCAGCGCAGCCACGACTGATTGTAATTGCTTGATGCGATGTTCACGTCCTTGTTGAACGGGACGATCGAAATGTAGACGTCGTCGGGGTTCACCGCCGCGGCCTTGAGCTGGGTCAGAAGATTTTGCGACGCGGTCTTCAGCGCCGTCATCTTGTTGGAGCTCGCCATCGATCCGGTGTTGTCGAGCACGAGCGCGACCCGCAGCCGGGTGTTGCCCCAAACCGAGGTTGTCTGCGCCGTGATATTGATCTCGTCAATGCCAAGGACACCGAGAAAATTGGTTTTGATCGTGGCGCTGCCGTTGAGCACGATCTGCGATCCCGCGACCGAGGAATAGCTGGCGGTCACCGCGACATTCTTGACGTCGGGCCGGACGAACAGGGCGTTGAAATAATCGGTGGCCTTGCTCTGCATGTCGGCGGTCGATTCGGTTGCCGCGGTTTTCGAGAGCATCAGCGCGGTTGAATCGAGCGCCACTTGGAATGCCGTGCGGGTGGCGTTGGCTTGGGTATAGTCGACGGCGGCGCCGACGGCGCCCATCAAGGGGATGATCGCGATGCCCAGTAAGGGCGCGACATTTCCGCGACAATTCTTCCAAAATCGGGTCATCAGCATGGCGGTCGCCCTTCTGGCCAATGGGACACGACAATCGGTAATGCCCCGGCAACATGCCGATGCCGCATTGAGATATCGTTGGAACCGGTGGGTGAATTTGGGGAAAAATCGTAGTGGATTGTCCGCAAGCCGCTTGCGATCGGGTAACCAATGGATATCTGCCCCGATGTACACGGAATCACCGGGAATCGGCGTAATTTGTCCCGGAGCGGGACAAATTCCCGGCTTGGCCTGGCGATGCGTCGGTCTTTATGATGGTGGCAGGGCCGCGCGCTGGCGCGGTCCTAGGTGTTACAGTTCCGCAAGGCTGCTTTGCAACGGCAATGTCATGACGTCGAAAGGCACAAGAGACTTCCCTGTCCGCATGGCGGACGACGACCGCAAGCGCCGGAACGAGCCGGGCGGGCCGAGCACGGCGGTCATCACCAAGACCAAGCCGCAGACCAAACGGCCGAGCATGTACCGCGTGCTCATCCTCAACGACGACTACACGCCGATGGAGTTCGTCGTGCATGTGCTGGAGCGCTTCTTCGGCAAGGATCATGAGGCCGCGACGCGAATTATGTTGCATGTGCATCACCATGGCATCGGCGAATGCGGGGTCTATACTTATGAGGTGGCGGAGACCAAAGTGACGCAGGTGATGGACTTCGCGCGCAAACATCAGCATCCTCTGCAATGCGTGATGGAAAAAAAGTGAATCTGGGGAGGGGCGTCCGATACAAATGAAAATGGGAATCTAATGCCAACCTTCTCGCGCAGCCTCGAGCAGTCGCTCCACCGGGCCCTCGCCCTCGCCAATGAGCGGCACCACGAATATGCGACCCTGGAGCACCTGCTGCTGGCGCTGATCGACGATCAGGACGCCTCGGCGGTGATGCGCGCCTGCAATGTCGATCTCGACAAGCTGCGCCGCAGCCTGATCGCCTATCTTGAATCCGAATTGGAAAACCTGATCACCGACGGTGCCGAGGATAGTAAGCCCACGGCGGGCTTCCAGCGCGTGATCCAGCGCGCGGTCATCCACGTGCAGTCGAGCGGGCGCGAGGAAGTCACCGGCGCCAACGTGCTGGTGGCGATCTTCGCGGAGCGCGAGAGCCACGCCGCCTATTTCCTGCAAGAGCAGGACATGACGCGCTACGATGCGGTCAACTACATCAGCCACGGCATCGCCAAGCGGCCGGGCCTCTCGGAGTCGCGCCCGGTGCGCGGCGCGGAGGAGGAGCCCGACAGCAAGGGCAGCGACGAGCCGAAGAAGAAGGGCGATGCGCTCGACGCCTATTGCATCAACCTCAACAAGAAGGCCAAGGACGGCAAGATCGACCCGTTGATCGGCCGCGATGCCGAGATTAACCGCACGATCCAGGTGCTGTGCCGCCGGCAGAAGAACAATCCGTTATTCGTCGGCGATGCCGGCGTCGGCAAGACCGCCATCGCCGAGGGCCTGGCGCGCCGCATCGTGCATGGCGAGGTGCCGGATGTGCTCAAAGGCGCCACCGTGTTCGCACTCGATATGGGCACACTGCTCGCCGGCACGCGCTATCGCGGCGACTTCGAGGAGCGGCTCAAGCAGGTGATCAAGGAGATCGAAGCCTACCCGGGCGCGATCATGTTCATCGACGAGATCCACACCGTGATCGGTGCCGGCGCCACCTCCGGCGGCGCGATGGATGCATCCAATCTGCTCAAGCCGGCGCTCGCCTCGGGCACCATCCGCTGCATCGGTTCGACCACCTACAAGGAATACCGCCAATATTTTGAGAAGGACCGTGCGCTGGTGCGCCGCTTCCAAAAAATCGACGTCAACGAGCCGTCGGTTTCGGATGCCATCGAAATCATGAAGGGGCTCAAGCCCTATTTCGAGGAATATCACAAACTCAAATATACCAACGAAGCAATCAAGGCGGCGGTCGAACTGTCGTCGCGTTATATCCACGATCGCAAACTGCCGGACAAGGCGATCGACGTGATCGACGAGTTGGGTGCGGCGCAAATGCTGCTGCCCGAGAGCCGCCGTAAGAAGACCATTGGCATCAAGGAGATCGAGACCACCATCGCCACCATGGCGCGGATTCCGCCGAAGACGGTCTCGAAGGACGACGCCGCGATGCTGCAGCATCTCGAGCGGACGCTCAAGACGGTGGTTTACGGCCAGGACAAGGCGATCGACTCGCTGTCGGCCTCGATCAAGCTGGCGCGCGCCGGCCTGCGCGAGCCGGAAAAGCCGATCGGCTGCTACCTGTTCTCGGGGCCGACCGGCGTCGGCAAGACCGAAGTCGCCAAGCAATTGGCGGTCGCGCTCGGCGTCGAGCTGATCCGCTTCGATATGTCGGAATATATGGAGCGGCACACGGTGTCGCGCCTGATCGGCGCGCCTCCCGGTTATGTCGGCTTCGACCAGGGCGGGCTTTTGACCGACGGCGTCGATCAGCATCCGCATTGCGTGCTGCTGCTCGACGAGATCGAGAAGGCGCATCCCGACCTGTTCAACGTGCTGTTGCAGATCATGGACCACGGCAAACTGACCGATCACAACGGCAAGTCGGTCAATTTCCGCAATGTCATCTTGATCATGACCACGAATGCCGGCGCGGCCGACATGGCTAAGCAGGCCTATGGTTTCACGCGGACCAAGCGGGAAGGCGACGACCAGGAAGCGATCAACCGCATGTTCGCGCCGGAATTCCGTAACCGGCTCGACGCCACCATCACCTTCGCGCACCTCTCGCAGGAAATCATCGCCAAGGTGGTCGAGAAGTTCGTGCTCCAGCTCGAGGCGCAGCTGGGCGACCGCAACGTCACCATCGAGCTGTCGGAAGAGGCCACGCGCTGGCTGATCGCCAACGGCTACGACGAGCTGATGGGCGCCCGCCCGATGGCGCGCGTCATCCAGGAGCACATCAAGAAGCCGCTCGCCGACGAGGTGTTGTTCGGGCACCTCAAGGGCGGCGGGCATGTCCGCGTCGTCGTTACCAAGGACGAGGACGGCCGCGACAAGCTTGGCTTCGAATATCCCGAAGGACCAATCACGCCCAAACCGGAGAAGCTGCCGGCGGTTGCGCCCAAGGCCAAACGCCGCTCCTCGCCGCGGCCCAAGGCCAAGCGCAGCACGGTACCGAAGGTGCCGCTGATCAAGGCCTGAACGGGCGGTCGCAATCGCAAAACGGGAGGCCGGGCCAGCCAGGTCCGGCCTTCGCATTTTCGCAAGGGCCGCATGCGGCGGCTGCGGGCGCCGCCGGTTGCGCGCGCTATGGCGCTATGAGACAGGTGGAACGCCTGCATGCCCGCGCCCAGCACTTTCAATTCCTCGGCGGCCGCCTTCTTCGGCGGCGTGAAATCGGCGTGGACGTCGGTGTTTTTCCTGGTGCTGGTGGGCACCTATATTGGCATCGGCGCGCTCGCCCATGATTTCGGCTTGTCGTCCTGGTGGCTCGCGCTGTCGACCGTGCTGGTGTGGGCGGCGCCCGCGCAGGTGATCCTGGTGTCCGCGCTCGGCACCGGCGCCGCGCCGATCGAGGTGGCGATCGCGGTGGCATTGAGCGCGATCCGTCTGCTGCCGATGGTGGTGGCGCTATTGCCGCTGCTGCGCGGGCCCAACACGCGGCTGCGCGATCTGCTGCTGCCGACCCACTTCACCTCGGTGAGCATGTGGGTGGAATCTCTGCGCCTGCTGCCGGCTCTGCCGCGCGAGCGGCGCATCGCATTCTGCAACGGCTTGTCGGTCGGCTATCAAGCCACGGCGGTGGTATTCGGCTTTGTCGGCTATTACCTCGCCGCCGGCCTGCCGCCGCTGTTTGCCGGCACGCTGTTGTTTCTGCCGCCGATGTCGTTCCTGATGTCGACCGCGCGCAACGCCCGGGACATGGTCGACCGGCTGGCGCTGGTGCTCGGGCTCGCCCTCGGGCCGCTGCTGACCTATTGGCAGGTCGGCCTCGATCTGATGTGGACCGGGGTGATCGGCGGCTCGCTCGCCTACCTCATTCATCGTTTGCGCGAGGCGGTCCGATGAACGCGGCGCTGGCCGAATTGTGGCCCTATTTGCTGCTGATCCTGGTCGGCTACCTGCCGAATGAAATCTGGCGCGCGCTCGGCCTGGTGCTGGCGCGCGGGCTGAACGAGGATTCCGAGATCGTGGTGTGGTCGCGCGCGGTGGCGACCGCGATCCTTGCCGGCGTCATTGCCAAGCTGATCGTGTTTTCCTCCGGTGCGTTGGCGAATATTCCGCTTAGCGTGCGCGTGTTCGCGGCGGTTTGCGGATTTCTGGCCTTCTTAGGCGTGCGGCGCTCGATCTTCGCCGGGGTTTTCGTCGCCGAAGCTGTGCTGCTCGCGGGCGGCTTCCTGTTCGCGCATTAATTACCTGGTTATCCGGCGGCGATGGCTGCGGCGAGTTTCTTGGCCTGCTCGGCCAGGACGTCCGGCTTTTCCTTTTCGCTCGCCGGCGGCTTCATCGGTACGCCGCTTTTGCGCGGAATGACGTGAATATGCAGGTGGAACACCACCTGGCCGCCGGCGCCCTCGTTGAACTGCTGCAAAGTAATGCCATCGGCGCCGAACGCGGTCATCGCTGCCTTTGCGATTTTTTGCGTGGCTTTGATCACATGCGCCAGATCGTCGGCGCCGACATCCAGGATGTTGCGCGCCGGCGCCTTCGGCAGCACCAGCGTATGGCCGGGCGCGCGCGGCATGATGTCGAGGAAGGCGAAGGCCTTGCCGTCCTCGTAGACCTTGTAGCTGGGCAATTCGCCGCGCAGGATTTTGGCGAAGATGTTGTTGGGATCGTAGCTCGGCATCGGCATTCCCCAGAACTCACTCTTGTTCCACCAAATCCTTACGGAACGGCGCGGCCGCCACAAGCTCTTGCCCGGCCGCCCGCACATAGGCGCGCTCGCGAGAAAGATAATCAGCGACCGCCCGTCGTAACGCCGGATTGGCGATGAAATGGGCGGAATATGTGGTCTTCGGCAGATAGCCGCGTGCCAGTTTGTGCTCGCCCTGCGCGCCGGCCTCGACGCGCTGGAGCTTGTGCTGAATCGCGTAATCAATCGCCTGATAATAGCACAGCTCGAAATGCAGGAACGGATGGTGCTCGATGGCGCCCCAGTTGCGTCCGTAGATCGCGTCGTGACCGAGGAAATTGATGGCGCCGGCAATCCAGCGCCCGGCGCGGCGGGCCATTACCAAGAGGATGCGGTCGCGCATTTTTTCGCCGACGATCGAAAAGAATTCGCGGGTGAGGTAGGGGCGGCCCCATTTGCGCGAGCCGGTGTCCATGTAAAAGGCGAAAAAGGCGTCCCAAACCGCTTCGGTCAGATCGGCGCCGGTGAGCCAGACCACCTCGATGCCGGGCGCCATCGCTTCCTTGCGCTCGCGGCGGATGGTCTTGCGCTTGCGCGAGGAAAGGGCGGCGAGAAAGCCCTCGAAGCTGGCGTAGCCGGCATTCTGCCAATGGAATTGCTGGTCGTTGCGTTGCAGGAAACCGCGCTCGCCGAGCGCGCGCCATTCCGGCTCGGTCAGGAAGGTGACATGGGCCGACGACAGCTCGCTGGCGGTGGTGATCTCGACCAGTGCATCGGCGAGCGCGCCACGCACCGCCTCAGCGAGCGGTCCGGGGCGGGCAAGCAGGCGAGGGCCGCTCACCGGGGTGAACGGCACCGCCACCTGCAGCTTGGGGTAATAGTCGCCGCCGGCGTGCTCGAACGCCTCGGCCCAGCCGTGATCGAAGACATATTCGCCGCGCGAATGGCCCTTCAAGTAGCAGGGCGCGACCCCCAGGAGTGTACCGTTTGAATCCTCGGCGAGCAGGTGACGGGGCTCCCAGCCGGTTCGGGCGCCGACCGAAAAGGAGGCCTCAAGCGAGGAAAGAAATTCGTGAGTTATAAATGGGTTATCGGCTTGTCCTCTTGTGAATAAGCCTGGGGATAAGTTATCCTCATGTTTTACATTAGCTGTGGATTCCAAGGACCCGCCCGCGCACGCATCCCAGGCCGCGGCGGGAACCTCGGTCAGCGATTGGGCAATGCGGATTCGGAGTTCGCTGTCGGTCATCAGGGCTGTCTGTTACCCCGACTTTATGCCGGAAATCGTTCGAAGTTCAGCACTGCTAAAGTCGCGGCCAGGCCGCCGGGTACCGCCCGCGGCTTACGGTCGCCAGCCCTCGAAGATGATCTGGTCTGCCCAGCGCGCCGCGCAGGCCCGATCGGCCTCGCCGCGCACGGTCCAGGTCAGCAGCGGCAGGCCGAATGCTGCGCGCGCGATCAGCGGCGCCGCCGCCGGCAGGTCCCTGACGGCATAGGCGATGAAATGCGGGCGGGTGCGGTTGGCGTGCAGGAAAAACGCCATGCGGCGTTTTTCCGCAGGTGGGAAATGATCCCATTCGTGGTGTGCATAATGGCGCTCGGCCACCATCCCGCGCGGCAGGCCAGGCGCGAAGGCGCGCACCGCCTCGATCAGGGCAGGGTCGAACGACATCGCCGCCACCGGCCCGGCATAATTCGCCAGCACGTCAGCGATGCGCTGCGCCAGCCGGCGGTCGCCGTCGAAATGGCTTTTGAGTTCCAGCAGCAAAGTAGCGCGGCCGCCGACGAAATCGCACAAATCGCCCAGCGTCATCATGCGGTCGTCGGTCGCCTTGAAGCGCACCGCCTCGATCTCGGCGGTCGTCATATCGGCGAGCCGCGCGCTGCCTTCGGTGAGGCGGCCGAGCGCGTCGTCGTGATGCACGAAGGCTTCGCCGTCGCTGCTGATTTGCAAGTCGGTTTCGATGGCGTAGCCGGCAACGATGGCCGCGCTGAACGCGGTCGCGGTGTTCTCGACCGCGCCGGCGGCCGCATCGTGCAACCCGCGATGGGCAATCGGCCGGGCAGTGAGCCAATCGAGGCCGGGCATGACGTTTATTCGGCTATGCGCATGATCTTGTCCGAAAACCGGTTCCCATCCCCGATCAAGTCGAGGACAGGCTTTTCGGGATCATGCGCCGGTGATTTCGAACATTCCCTCGACTTCGATCGCCGCATCGGCGGGCAGCGCCGCGACGCCGACCGTAGTGCGGGCATGGCGGCCCTTGTCGCCGAATACCTCGACCATCAGATCGGAAGCCCCGTTCATCACCTTCGGACCGTCGGTGAAACCGGGCGCCGAATTGATGAAACCGCCGAGGCGGATAACGCGGCTGACCTTGTCGAGATCGCCGAGCGCGCCCTTGATTTGCGCCAGCAAATTGACCGCGCAGGCGCGCGCCGCCTTCGCCCCGTCCTCGATCGATACGCCGGCGCCGAGCTGGCCCTTGGCGACCAGTTTGCCCTCGGCGCCAAAGCAGAGTTGCCCGGAGACGACCAGCAGATTGCCGCTGCGCACGAAGGGGACATAGTTGGCGATCGGACTGGCGGGGGTCGGCAGGCTGATGCCGAGGCTTGCGAGCTTCATTTCAATCATTCCGGCCATGAATTCCTCCCCGATCGACCACTCTGTCTTGGCCGATCGAACGCGCCGGTGCAAGCGTACTTCCGATTGCCGGGGCCGGCAGCGGCCTCTATCTTGCCTCTATCTTGCACGATTCATCTGCCGAACGCCGTTCCCACAATGTCGTTGGAAAGCCCGCATCGATGAAAGCGCTCGAGTTCGTCAAACGGCTGATCTTGCCGGTCCTGGCCGTCGGTTGTGCCGCCATGGCGACCCACCAGCAGGCCTTGGCCGCGCCGCCCTCCGACAAGGTGTTTCTGGCGCCGCATCGGGCGATCTACGACCTCAAGCTGTCCAAATCGCGCGGCAGCCGCGGCATCGAGGCGGTGCGCGGGCGCATCCTGTACGACTTTTCCGGCAACGCCTGCGACGGCTACGAGCTGCAATTCCGCCAGGTGTCCGAGCTCAATTCCGGCGAGGGCAAGACCGCGCTCAGCGATTTGCGTTCAACCACCTGGGAAGACGGCGACGCCAAGACGTTCCGCTTCAACTCGGAGAACCTGCTCAACGACAGGACCACCGACAAAGTCGACGGCCATGCCGATCGCAACGCCAAGACGGTGGCGGTCAATCTGAGCAAGCCGAAGGAAAAGACGTTCAGCGTGCCGGTGAGCGCGGTGTTTCCGACCGAGCACATGCGGCGCATCATTGTCGCTGCCCGCGAAGGCAAGCCGATCCTGGAATTTCCGGTCTATGACGGCTCGGAAACCGGCGAGAAACTCTACAGCACGCTCACGGTGATCGGCCGGCCGATCGCGCCGGGCGACAAGCTACCGGCCGATGCCGCGGCAAAAATCCCTGCGCTCGCCAAAATGACGCGCTGGCCGGTGACCATCAGCTATTTCGAGCAGCAGGATGCAGCTACCGAGCGCTCCGGCGAGCAGACGCCGGTCTATGCCATCACGTTCGAGCTTTACGAGAACGGCATTTCGCGCGCGCTGGTGCTCGACTACACCGATTTCACCATCAGCGGCGAATTGACGTCGCTCGAATTGAAGAAGCCCAAGCCGTGCCAATGATCGTTTCGTGCCCCAGATGCGGCGCAGCACGAGCGAATGCGAAGTGGTGCGACGCTGATCCGGGGCCGTCGCGGGTTCTGAATCTGTAACGATCCCGGCTCTGCAGCGCACCGTTTCGCTTCGCTGCACGCTGCGCTGCGCCCAGGACACGCGAACTGGCTAGTCATCCTCCAGCGCCAGGCCCTTCACCACCGCATCGCGGCCGAATTTGCCGCGCAACTTGTCGACCGCGTGCTCGGCCTTGGCGGCGCGCGCGTCGATCAGATCGGCGAGATCGTCGCCCGCGGCGTCCTGCAAGTGGCTGACGCCGATGCCAATCAGGCGGAAGCGGGTCGCGCCCACCTCATGCACGAGCAAATCGCGGCCGGCGGCAAAAATACGCGCGGCGAGTTGGGTCGGCGCCCCGAGTGAGCGCGCCCTTGTGCGGGTTTTGAAATCGGCACTCTTGAGCTTCAGCGTCACCGTTGAGCCGGCGAGCCCGCTGGCCTTCAGGCGCGCCGACACCCGCTCGGTCAGATCCCACAAATGCTGTTCGAGCGGGCGGAATTCGCCGATGTCGCGCTCGAAGGTGGTCTCCGCCGAAATGCTCTTGGTGTCGCGCTCCGGATCAACCTCACGCGTATCGATGCCGCGCGCCAGCCGCCAGAGCCGCGCGCCTTCCTCGCCATAGCGGCGGATTAGATCGCGCTCGTCGGCGCGCTGCAGGTCGGCGATCAGCCGATAGCCGTCGGCGGCGAGCTTGGCCGCGCTCACCGCGCCGACGCCGAAAATGAAGCCGACCGGCTTGGGCGCGAGGAACGCCGCCGCTTCGTCCTGGCCGAGCACGGCAAAGCCGCGCGGCTTGTCCAGGTCGGACGCGATCTTGGCAAGGAACTTGTTGGCCGACAGCCCGATCGAAATCGTGATGCCGAGATCGCGCTCGACTTCGGACGCGAAACGCGCCAGCACGCGTGCCGCGCTCATGCCGTGCAACCGTTCGGTGCCGGTCAGATCGAGGAAGGCCTCGTCGATCGACAGCGGCTCGACCAGCGGCGTCAGCGCCAGCATGGCGCGGCGCACGTCACGGCCGACTTTGCTGTATTTCGCGATGTTCGGCTTGACCACCACCGCGTCGGGGCAGCGGCGTTTGGCCTCGAACATCGGCATGGCCGAACGGATGCCGTAGGTGCGCGCGACATAACAGGCGGCGGCGACCACGCCGCGTTTGCCGCCGCCAACGATCACCGGCTTGTCGACCAAGGATGGATCGTCGCGCTTTTCGATCGTGGCGTAGAAGGCGTCGCAATCGACATGCGCGATGGTGAGCTTGTCGAGTTCTCGGTGGCGCGCGAGCCGCGGCGAGCCACAGGCCGGGCAGCGCGCGGCCTTGTCCGCGCCATCCGCCAGGCAATCGCGGCAGAATGTCACGGGCTTTCGCGCTCCCAGTGTCCGCCCAACGCGGCAATCGCCTTGCCGACGGCGGACGGATCGATCCCAGCCTCGGCGGCAAAGGCGGTCAGCAGGCGTTCGTCAGCCGCCAAATGGTCCAAAACGCCGACAAGGAATCCCGGCTCGCCGCTGGCTGCGCGAATCTCGGCCGGTCCGATGCCGGTTTCGGCGAGGAAGCGCCCGAGCCGCTCGCCATCCCCGGCAATGAAGCTAAGGGCCTGAATTGCAAGCTCTTCTGCCACTGCCTTGGTTAACGGAGGGGCCGGTTTCATCGATCAAATTTGCCTTTCCGTAATATATCGGCACTACCGTTGCCGATCATGCCCGAGCGCGCGCGGCCTGGCGACGCCGTGTGTGCCGGATCGGTTGCTCTGGGGAAAAGGGGCGGGAGGAATGCCGAAGACCGTCCTGATCGTGGAGGACAACGAGCTGAACATGAAGCTCTTCCACGATCTTCTCGAAGCGCATGGCTACCAGACCGTCGGCACCCGCAACGGGATCGAGGCGCTCGATCTCGCCCGCAAGTACCGGCCCGATCTGATCCTGATGGACATCCAATTGCCGGAAATCTCCGGCCTTGAAGTGACAAAATGGCTCAAGGACGATCCCGAGCTCAAAGTTATTCCCGTGGTGGCGGTCACCGCCTTCGCCATGAAGGGCGACGAAGAGCGCATCCGCGAGGGCGGCTGCGAGGCCTATCTGTCGAAACCGATCTCGGTCGGCAAATTCATCGAGACCATCCGTCATTTCCTGGGTCCGGCCTGATGGTGCAGTCATGACCGCCCGCGTCCTTGTCGTCGACGATGTGCCGGCCAACGTGAAGCTGCTGGAAGCGCGGCTGTCGGCGGAATATTTCGACGTCACCACCGCCCATAGCGGGCCGGAGGCCTTGGCGCTGTGCGAGCGCGCCGAATGCGACATCATGCTGCTCGACGTCATGATGCCGGACATGGACGGCTTTGAGGTCTGCCGCAAGCTCAAGTCCAATCCGGCGACCCATCATATTCCGGTGGTCATGGTCACCGCGCTCGACCAGCCGTCCGACCGCGTGCGCGGCCTGGAAGCCGGCGCCGACGATTTTCTCACCAAGCCGGTCACCGACGTGGCGCTGATCTCGCGCGTGCGCTCGCTCGCGCGGCTGAAGATGGTGACCGACGAGCTGCGCCTGCGCGCACTCACCTCCAAGGAAATCGGCATCGAGAGCCCGGAGCGCGAAGCGGTGGCGGAAACCGGCCGCCACGGCCGCATCCTGGTCGTCGACGATCGGCCGAGTTCCTATGACCGCATCGTCGCCATGTTGGCGGTCGATCATACGGTGGACGTGGAAAGCAATCCGGGCGAGGCGCTGTTTCATGCCGCCGAGGGCAATTACGACCTGCTGATCGTATCGCTCGGCTTGAAGGATTTCGATGGGCTTCGGCTGTGCAGCCAGGTGCGCTCGCTCGAGCGCACCCGCAATGTACCGATCCTGGCAATCGCCGACGGCGACAACAATACGCGCTTGGTGCGCGGGCTGGAAATCGGCGTCAATGACTATCTCATTCGCCCGATCGACAAGAACGAAATGCTGGCGCGCGTGCGCACGCAGATCAAGAAGAAGCGCTACAGCGAGCGGCTGCGCGACAACGTGCAGATGTCGATCGAAATGGCGATCACCGACGCGCTCACCGGGCTGTTCAACCGCCGCTACATGGAATCGCATCTGGCGAGCCTGGTCGAGCAGGCGGCCGCGCGCGGCAAGCCGATCGCGGTGCTGGTGGTCGACATCGACTATTTCAAATCGGTCAACGACGGTCACGGCCACGATGCCGGCGACGACGTGTTACGCGAATTCGCGCTGCGCATCCGCAAATCGATCCGCAACATCGATCTCGCCTGCCGCTACGGCGGCGAGGAATTCGTCATTGTGATGCCGGAAACCGATCTGGCTGTGGCGGCCATGGTGGCCGAGCGGCTGCGCCGGCGTATCGCCTCGGAGCCGTTCGCGATCGAGAACGGCGCGCACAAATTGGATGTGACGATTTCGATCGGCATCGCCGCGCGCAACGGTGCAAGCGACACTGCCGCGGCGATCCTCAAGCGCGCCGACAGTGCGCTTTATCGGGCCAAGCGCGACGGCCGCAACCGGGTTGTGCCGGACGCGGCATAAAATAGCGTTACACTTTCAATACGATAATTGGAAATTTGGCCGCGCGCGACGCCTGTTCTAACGTCGGGCGTCAGCTTTCGAATTCGGGGCGTGCGCACGCCAGCTCGGCTGCGCGCCGACAATCCAATTCAATACCCTGCGGAGTGCTCAGGTCCGCCGCATCTCCTGGGTCCTCGTGGGGTTCGGCCGGCCTGGAAGCGGTGAGAGTGGCCTCCTCAAAACACCGTTTCCGGCCGGCCACCAATTTCTCTTCGTTGTCATTACGGACGCGCGCAAGCGCGCGACCCGAAACCCAGATGCAAACTCTGAATTTGGTCCTGGATTCCGGGTTCACGCGTGCCCCGGAATGACAGAAATTACGGCCTTACGATGGTCCAGCCCTTTTCGCCGAGTTCGATCAGCGTAACCACGCCGGCGGGAACGCGCGTGGCGTTGTCGACCAGCGGCGGCTCCTTGCCTTCGTTGCGCGTCATGGCGGCGAGCGTGTTCTCGCAGGCCAAGAACGAGACATTGGGCATGCCCTGCTTGAAGGATTTCAGCCGTTCGAGCACCGGCGACTTGTCCGCCCGCAGCATGTTGAGCCCGGCATTGAACGCTACGATCTGAATTTCAACTTCGTCGCCCTTGTCGGAATAATATTTCGACACATTGGCGGCGACGTTGAGCACGGCATTCATCTTGGCCGGCTCGCTGTCGCTGATCTGCAAAGCGAGGCGATGCTTTTCCATCGCGCTCGCCGCGTTAAACACCAGCGGTACGAACAGCAAAGCGGCGAACAGCGCGCGCAGCGACTTGGTCATGGCTATCTCCCGGCACCTTTGGTTGCGTCGACTATATCAGGTCGGCGCGCGGCGATATATTCCACGGAGGGGCCGCGCAAAATAAGAAGGGCGCGCCTGCGCGCGCCCGTCCGGATGCAGAAGGCATTCTTTGCGCGCTCAGGTTCAGGGCATATTTTCGCCAAAGCGACCGGGCGCGCCGCCGATTACTTGATCTTGGATTCTTTATACTCGACGTGCTTCTTGGCGATCGGGTCGTATTTCTTCTTGGCCAGCTTGTCGGTCTGGGTGCGCGAATTCTTGCGGGTCACGTAATAGTGGCCGGTCCCGGCGCTGGAGACGAGCTTGATCTTGAGACTGATGGCTTTGGCCATGGAATTACCCTCGAAACTTGGATGGCGGCTTGCGGTTTTGGTTTTTCGTGGCGGACCCTAGCGTCGGTGCGGCAAATGTCAAGAAAGCCCGGTTTTAGGTAGTGTCCTAATTTGAAAAACGACGAATTTCAGCAGCCTGGAGATACAAATCCTCTATTAGGCGGCGCACATCTTTGCGCGTTAGGTTCACAGGCATAAGACTATCATCAGGGGTTTTTTTTAAAGTATTTTTTTCCCGCGTATATTGTGGGGGGCGCTGGAGCGGAATATTTTGCTTCTTCATTTCATCTTCTAAGCGTTTAGCCCAATATTCTGAGCAAACCCGCCGCTCCAACGGCGCGGCGGCCAAGCGCACGTCGTGTTGAAGGTCCAACCATATGTTCCACCTATGACGATGTTCGTGCTACCAATTCCTCTAATGACCATACCCGATCAGTCACGCCAGCGGCCATAGCGGGGGTAACTCGTAGCGTCTTGTGCAGCCTGACCAGATTATAATGAGCAAAATGCAGAGCAACCGCCGCCTGCAAGTTTTCAAGCTTCTTGCTGAAAGCATTGGTCAAACGGGTAAAACGCCTCATGCTCATCCGCATGGTCAAGTTTTGACGCTCAACCATGCTTGTCGAGATAAGACGCTTTTCCGGTGAGCCAGTGATGACTGTGCGCTCCACGCCTGTCACGCGCGGCGGGGCATAGCGTCCCGGCCCGATGGGATCGGCATCGTAAAATTTAACTATCTGCCCGTAGTCCACATCCGCGCCGAAGGCCCGCTCGACCGCGTCCACATAGGACCGCAGCGAGTCGGACGAAATCTGCACCCGGTTAGTCAGGCGCTCCGAAAGATCGGTCATAAAGGCCACCGCATTGTCACGGGACCGCTTGCCGATGCGATAGGCCGGGACAAGCTTAGTTTCCGGGTCAATAGCGACGAAGGTCCACTGATCGCCAAGCTTCCGCCGATCATCACCCGGCTTAAGGTGCATTTGCTTCTTGCCGACGTAGCTCCAAATTTCGTCCACCTCGATCCTCTGGCACGGCAGGTCGCGCATTTGCTCATTGGCGAGTGTGGCGCAGCCGTTTCCGACCTCGACCATCAAACGCATGATGGTATCGCGGTGGGTATTGGTCATGCGCTCGGTGGAGCGAATGGAATTGCCCTCGACCAAGCAATTGATGATTTGGGTCCGGCGGGCGAGCGGTGTGCGGTTCATCGGTTATCCCCATGCTTGAACGGTCGCATAATAATGCTTGCAGAATGTTGTGCAAGCATTATTATTGGTGCCATCAAGCAAGGAGGCTGTCGTGGAAAATGATAAAAATCCCGACCGTGTAAAGGCCGGAAAGGCCCGTGCTAAGGCATTAAAGCCCGAAAGACGGGCTGAAATCGCTCGTATGGCTGCAATCAGCCGTTGGGCTGATGCGGGGAAGCCCCCGCCGATTTGGGCAAAATATGGGGCTGCAGATCGCCCTTTGCGGATCGGGGAAATTGAAATCCCCTGCTATGTTTTAGCTGATGGAACGCGGGTATTGGCCCAGCGGGGCCTTCAGGGGGGTATTGGTCTATCGCTGGGTGGCGGCAAATCCGGCGCGCGCCGAATTGCCGAATTGATGGAGGGTTTGTCAGAAAAGGGCATTGATGTCAGGGGCTTAGTCGCGCGCGCCAATTCGCCAATTCAATTCATTCCACCCCATGGCGGCAATCCGGCGGATGGCTATGAAGCAACGATTTTGCCGGATATTTGCGCCGTCCTAATCGACGCCCAACAGCAAGGGAAACTCGGCAAGCATCGTGAGCATTTGGCTTTGCGGGCCGCCCAGCTTCAACACGGCTTCGCTACGTTGGGGATCATCGCGCTTGTCGATGAGGCAACCGGCTATCAAGATTATCGTCCACGAGATGCGCTTGCGCGTATCTTGGAAAAATTTGTCGCCAAAGAACTACGTCCATGGGTAAAGACTTTTCCGGCTGAATTTTACAAGCAAATCTTCCGGCTCAACGGCTGGGAGTACGCCGAGAATTGTGGCCGTCCCGGTGTAATCGGCCACTGGACAAATAACATCGTCTATAGGCGGCTTGCCCCCGGTGTTTGGGAGGAATTGAAGCGTCTAACGCCGAGAACTCCGAGCGGAGATTTCAAAAACAAATTGTTTCAGCGGCTTACGGAGGACTTTGGGCATCCGAAACTCCGTGAGCATCTGACCGGTGTCGTAATGCTGATGAAATATTCTCCTGACTGGCACATCTTTATGGACCGGCTGGACCGTGAATTTCCTCAGTGGGGCAAGACGTTGCTTTTGCCGTTCCCCGACAACTACCAGCCTCCCGAACCTGCGCCTCAATAAGTCTCTGGTAGGGCCGCAGAAAGGAGGTGTTCAATGCGGAAAGATCGCATGGCTAAATCGTGTATAGTTGCCCGATGATTGAGGTCCAAGTTAGCGAGCTAAAACGCGCCGTTGAATCTCAGCACGGCTGCACGGCCACGCTTGCCCAATCGGTGCCGATCAAAGAGACATTCGGCGGCAAGACGGTCTGGGAAGGCATCGTCCACGTCTTTAAAATTCATGGCCACCCTCGGGCCAGCCAAGCCTATGCATGGTCATCTCCGATAGAGGGAAGCGATAAGCGGAGATTTTTTGCTGTTCTTCATAGGTCGCCAATTACGTCGCCAGCAAAAGCGGTTCGGGCGGCTATCGTGGCGGAGCACAAAGCCAAAGCTTGAAGGGGGCGATATGAAGCGATTGTTGACCACCATCATGTGCGGGATCATCTTCTTAGTTGTGTGCGCCCCAGGCGCGAATGCAGACCCGGAAAGCTGCCGAGACGCCATAGACCACTATAACTCAGCCAAAAGCGACGTTTCGTCCGCGTTAAGCAGGTGGTCTCAACCGGTCGCTGCAACACTTTATCTTTGAGTGAAAAGATGGAGTGTGACGATGGATCGGAGATTTCGTCGCGGTTTTACCGCAGCAGAGAAGACGGAGTTGTGGGATCGCTGGCAACGGGGTGAGTCGCTCAAAGCGATTGGACGGGCGTTTGGTAAGCCGTCGTCATCGATTTATAACCAGGTAGCCCCGCACGGCGGGATTCGACCTTTGCCACGGCGTCGCTCGCGGTTAGCGCTGACGCTCTTGGAACGCGAGGAGATATCCAGGGGTGTTGCGGCGCATCAATCGGCACGATCGATGGCTCGGTTGCTGGGTCGCTCGCCGTCGACGGTGAGCCGAGAACTCAAGCGCAATGGCGGCTATGATGGCTACCGAGCCGCATCAGCGGATGAGCAGGCGTGGGCCCGATCCGGTCGCCCAAAACGGTGTAAATTGGCGACCAGTCCGTGGCTACGGCGGGTGGTAACGAGGAAGCTGAGATTGAATTGGGCGCCGGAGCAGATCGCCGGCTGGCTCAAGAGATCCCATCCTGGTGACGAGAGTCATTGCGTGTCACACGAGACGATCTATCGCAGTCTATTTGTTCAAGCCCGCGGGGTGCTTAAGAAGGAACTGCTGGGCTATCTGCGATCGAAGCGCGCGATCCGTCGATCACAGCGGGTTGACCCCAACGGCCTGGAACCGGGGCGAATCAAGGACCTCGTCTCGATCCGTCAGCGGCCGGCCGCGGTTGAAGATCGGGCGGTGCCTGGCCATTGGGAGGGCGATCTGTTGACCGGGTCGAACAACAGCTACATCGCGACCTTGGTCGAACGTCATACGCGTTACGTGATGTTGGCGAAGGTGGCCAACAAGGACACCGAGACGGTGACCTCCGCACTCATCAAGCAGGCCAACAAGCTACCGAGTGAACTCTATAAGTCGCTGACCTGGGACCGTGGCAAGGAGCTGACGGATCATCGACGATTTACGTTGGCGACAAATATCGATGTTTACTTTTGTGATCCACAGAGCCCGTGGCAGCGCGGCTCCAATGAGAACACCAATGGTCTGCTAAGACAGTACTTTCCGAAGGGAACAGACCTGTCGGTGCACTCGCAAGCCCATCTGAACAAGGTGGCGCGTCAGCTAAACGAACGGCCCCGTGAGACCTTGCAATTTGAAACCCCAGCGGAGAGATTTAACGCCTGTGTTGCGTCGATCGGTTGAGCCGGCAGCAGCTATGCAAACTGCCTAAGTGGCAGCGATGGTCATGAGGATTGTTCAAGCGAATTTTCGAGTCTTCAATCAGCGCAATCTGACCTTGAATCCGCAGTTTCCGAATATGAAAGCGAATGTTCGTAGCTAAAATTCAAATTAGGACACTACCCGGTTTTACAGCAGTTCCCGGAAGAACTGCCGCTCGATCATGAAGTAAAACGGCACCGGCAGGTCGTGGCCCATGCCGGCCGCGACCCGGGCGGCGAGCTCTTCCAGCACCACCCCGGTGATGGTCGGCATGTCCAGGTGGGTCGCTTCCTCGATCGGCACCCAGGTGAGCTCGATTAGTTCGGAGTCCGGTCCGACCACGTCTTCGATGCGGTGCGCGATCGAGGAGACATCGGTGGTAAAAAACCGCGTGTCGTAGCGCTTTGGCCGCCGCGGCGGCGTGATGGCGCGGGCGATGAAATGGATCTGCGCGAGGTCGGGATGCACATGCGCCTTGGCAAAGCCCGCCCAGGGCTCGGCCGGCGCCGCCGGCGCATCGTCGCGCTTGAGGCCGAGCAGCAGGCCGGTTTCCTCGGCCATCTCGCGCACGGCGGCAAGCGCAATGGCGCGCGCGAATTGATCGCCCGGCGCCTTCACCCGCTCCAGCAATTTTTTCTGCGTATCGGGATGCAGTTCGCTTGCCGCCGCCATGACGCGGTCGGATTGCTCGATACGCCCGCCCGGGAACACGAATTTGCCCGGCATGAATTTGTGAGAAAGGTGGCGGCGGCCGAGCAGTACCTTCGGCTTGGCTCCCGAGCGGTCGATCAACATCAGCGTCGCCGCATCACGCGGTTCGCTGTCGGGAAACGACTGATCGCGTTCCGCCTTGGTCATGCGCTCGGCCCAAACCTTTGATAGATCGATAGTCATCGTGCCTTCCGTTGCTGGTGTCGGTTCGCGCCGTGGCGGTTGCGACCGCGTTGCTCGTGCTGCGGGCGGCGCTGCGGCTTGCCGGCGCGCCCTTCCGATAAAAGCTCAAACCGCAAGGCGCCGGCTACGGGTGCCGCTTCCACCAGCTTGACGGTGACGCGGTCGCCGAGCCGGTAGGTCTCGCCCGAGCGCGCGCCGACCATGGCGTGGCCGGCCTCGTCATGGCGGAAATATTCATCGCCGATGGTGCGCGCAGGCACGAAGCCGTCGGCTCCGGTCTCATGCAGTTTGACGAACAGGCCGGCGCGGTGCACGCCGGAAACGCGCCCGTCGAACGTGGCGCCGACGCGATCGGCGAGAAAATGCGCGATCAGCCGGTCGTTGGTTTCGCGCTCGGCCAGCATCGCGCGCCGTTCGGTCGCGGAAATCTGCGCGGCGATTTCGGCCAGCGCTTTGGTATCGGTGGCCTCGGGCAGGCCGCCGTCGCCCAGCTTGAGCGCGCGGATCAGCCCGCGATGCACGATCAGATCGGCGTAGCGGCGGATCGGCGAGGTGAAATGGGCGTAGCGGCGCAGGTTCAAGCCGAAATGGCCGTAATTCTCCGCCGCGTATTCGGCCTGCGCCTGCGTGCGCAATACCACGTCGTTGACGAGCCCCTCGGCATCGCGGCCCTTCACGCGCGCGAGCACGCGGTTGAAGTTTTCCGCCCGCAGCACGCCGCCTTTCGGGAAGGCAATGTCGAGCGTCATCAAGAATTCACGCAGCGCGTTGACCTTCTCCATGCCCGGCTCATCGTGCACGCGATAGATCAGCGGAACCCGCGCCTTTTCCAGCGTCTCGGCGGCGGCGACATTGGCGAGGATCATGAATTCCTCGATCAGCCGGTGCGCTTCCAGCCGCTCCGGCGTAATCACGCGGTCGACGGTGCCGTCAGCTTTGAGCAGGATCTTGCGTTCCGGCAGATCGAGATCGAGCGGCCCGCGCTCGGCGCGCGCGCGCGTAAGCGTTTCATAAGCGGCGTAGAGCGGCGTCAGCACCGGCTTGACCAGCGCCTCCGTGTCCTCGTCGGTGCGTCCGCCGATGGCGAATTGTGCCTGTTGGTAAGACAGCTTGGCGGCCGAGCGCATCAGCACGCGATGGAATGTGTGCGAGCGCTTGCGGCCGTCGGCGCCGATCACCATGCGTACGGCAAGCGCGGCGCGATCCTCGCGCGGACGCAGCGAGCACAAATCGTTGGAAATGCGCTCCGGCAGCATCGGCACCACGCGGTCGGGGAAGTAGACCGAATTGCCGCGCACCAATGCTTCGCGGTCGAGCGCGGAGCCGGGCGTTACGTAATGGGCAACGTCGGCGATGGCGACGCTGACGATGAAGCCGCCATGATTGTTCCCCGCCGTATCCGGTTCGGCGTGCACGGCGTCGTCGTGATCCTTGGCATCGGGCGGATCGATGGTGACGAACGGCACGCTGCGCCAGTCCTCGCGCTGGGCAAGCGTCGCCGGCCGGGCGGCGTCCGCCTCGGCCAGCGTGTCGTGGCGGAATACGTGCGGGATGGTGTGGGAATGGATGGCGATCAGGCTGACGGCGCGCTCGCTCGCCAGCGAGCCGAGCCGTTCGACCACGCGGCCGGTGGTGAGCCCCAAGCGCGGTGCGCGGGCCGTTTCGACCGCGACCAGGTCGCCGTCCTGCGCGTCATTCGTGCTGCCGGCGGGAATGGCGAGTTCCTTGCCGAGCATTTTCTTGTCGATCGGCTCCAGCCGGCCGCCGCCATGCGGCGTTTTGCGGAAGATTCCCAGCACGCGATGCTTGGGATGATCGATGATCTTGATGACGCGGCCGCGGTGGCGGATGCCTTGGTCTTCCTCGGTTTCCTCAATATGCAGCAGCACGCGATCGCCGATACCGGCGGCTTCGCGCGGCTGCGTCTTGCGCGGCGTGTGAATGCGGATTTTAGGCGCCGGCCCATGCGCCTCCTCGTCCCATTCGTCGGGGGTGGCGAGCAAGTCACCGTCGGCATCGCGCGCGGTGACGTCGGCCAAGACGGTCGAGGGCAGGGTGCCGGGGTGATGCAGCTTCTTGCGGCGCCGTTCGACCGCGCCGTCGTCAGCCAAGTCGCGCAACATGCGCTTGAGCTCGGCGCGCATGGCGTTCTTGAGGCCAAAGGCGCGGGCGATCTCGCGGGTGCCGACCTTACCGGGCCGCTTGCCGATGAAGGCGAGAATGTCAGCCTTGGAGGGGAGGGAGGGCGTACGTTTGGTTGGTTTGTTCAATATAGAATTTCCTGCGCCCAATTAATCTGGGCGCGTCGATAGCAATGTAATGGTCGAAATCAGGCTGCGCCAGCTACTCAGCGGCGGTCGCCTTGGTGCGGCGTGCCGGTTTGGTGTGGGCGGCAGCAGCGGCCTTCTTCGGCTTGGCGGCGGCCGGTTTTTTCGGCTTGGCAGCGGGCGAGGCCGCGGCCTTGCCGGAGCCGTTCTTGCGGCCGGCGGCGCGGCGGCCCTTCGGCGAACCGCCTATCATGGCGGCGCGGGCGTCGAGCAGAACCACCGCTTCGTCGAGCGTCACCGTATCCGGCGTCTTGTCGCCGGTGAGCGTGGCATTGACGCCGTTGTGGCTGACATAGGGACCGAAGCGGCCGTTCTTGACCACGATCGGTCCGCCCTTGTCGGGATGCTCGCCGAGCGCCTTGCCCGGATCGGCGCCGAAGCGGCGGCCGCCCTTCTTCGGATTGGCGATCTTGTCGGCGATCAGATGTATGGCGCGGTTGAGGCCGACGGTTAGCACATCGTCGCCGGCTTCCAAGCTCGCATAGACCTTGCCGTGCTTGACGTACGGTCCGAAGCGGCCAACGCCGGCCAAGATCGGCTCACCGTCTTCCGGCGACTTACCGACTTCGCGCGGCAGCGCCAGGAGCGCCAGCGCCTTGTCGAGATCGATGTCCTCGGGTTGAACGCCCTTCGGCAGGCTCGCGCGCTTGGGCTTCGGCGGCTTTTCCGCTTTCTCGCCCTTCTTGGGCTTTTCGGCTTTCGCCTGTTCGCCCAATTGCAGGTAAGTCCCGAAACGTCCGCCGCGGATGGTCACATCGAGACCGCTCACCGGGTCGGTGCCGAGCACCTTGGTGGCCTGCACGCCGTTGGCGCCCGGCGTCATCTGCCGGGTGAAGGTGCATTCCGGATAATTCGAGCAGCCGATGAAGGCGCCGAAGCGGCCGAGTTTTAGCGAAAGCTTGCCATTGCCGCATTGCGGACATTGCCGCACGTCGCCGCCGTCGGCGCGCGCCGGGAAGATGTGCGGCTCGAGCAGATCGTTGAGCGCGTCGAGCACCTGGGTGATGCGCAGGTCCTTGATCTCATTGACCGCGGCGATGAAGCCGACCCAGAAATCCCGCAGCACCTTCTTCCAATCGATCTCGTTGTTTGAAACGCGGTCGAGCTGCTCTTCGAGGGAGGCGGTGAAATCGTATTCGACGTAGTGCTGGAAAAAACTTTCCAGGAAGCCGACCACAACCCGGCCCTTGTCTTCAGGGATCAGCCGCTTCTTGTCGATGCGCACATAGCCACGGTCCTGCAGCACCTGCAGGATCGAGGCGTAGGTCGAAGGCCGGCCGATGCCGAGTTCTTCCATACGCTTGACCAACGCGGCTTCGGAAAAGCGCGGCGGCGGTTCGGTGAAATGCTGTGCGGCGTCGATCAACTCTTTGGCAAGCCGCTCGCTCTCCGCCATGGCGGGCAGGCGCTTCGACTCTTCGTCTTCCGGCGTCTCGTCCTGGCCTTCTTGGTAGAGCGTCAGGAAGCCGTCGAATTTCACCACCTGGCCGGAAGCGCGCAGGTCGATAACGCGGCTGCCCGATTTGGCGACGATATCGACGGTGGTGCGCTCCAACTCGGCGGATTCCATCTGGCTCGCGACCGCGCGATTCCAGATCAGCTCATAGAGGCGCGCCTGATCGCGATCGACGTATTTGGCGACCTCGGCCGGAGTGCGGCCGGCGCTGGTTGGACGTATCGCTTCATGGGCTTCCTGCGCGTTCTTCGATTTGTTGTGATATTCGCGCGGCGAAGCCGGCACATATTCCTTGCCGTAATTCTTACCGAGCATGGCGCGGATATCGGCGATCGCTTCCGGCGCCAGGTCGATGCCGTCGGTACGCATATAGGTGATGAGGCCGGTGGTCTCGCCGTCGATCTCGACGCCTTCGTAGAGGCGCTGCGCGAGCCGCATGGCGATCGCGGGCGCAAAGCCAAGCTTGCGGCTCGCCTCCTGCTGCATGGTCGAGGTGGTGAAGGGCGGCGGCGGATTGCGCCGCGCCGGCTTCGCTTCGACCGCGGCAACGGTGAAGGTCGCGCCCTCGAGCGCATTTTTAAGATCGGCGGCCTGAACGCCAGTGCCGATATCGAGGCGCTGAAGCTTTTGGCCGTCGGCGGCGACCAGGCGGGCTTCGAAACTCTCGCCGCGCGGCGTCGCCAGCTTGGCGACGATCGACCAGTATTCCTTCGGAACGAATTTCTCAATTTCCAGTTCGCGGTCGCAGACCAGCCGCAGCGCCACCGATTGCACGCGGCCGGCCGAGCGGGCGCCCGGCAGCTTGCGCCAGAGCACCGGCGAAAGCGTGAAGCCCACGAGATAGTCGAGCGCGCGGCGCGCCAGGTAGGCGTCCACCAGCGCGGAATCGATGGCGCGCGGATGCTTCATCGCCTCTGTCACCGACTGCTTGGTGATCGCATTGAACACGACGCGCTGGACCGACTGGCCTTTCAGCGCCTTCTTTTCGTTGAGGGCTTCGAGCACGTGCCAGGAGATCGCCTCGCCCTCGCGGTCGGGGTCGGTTGCCAGAATGAGGGTGTCGGCGCCTTTGAGGGCATGGGCGATATCGTTCACCCGCTTCTGGGATTGAGGGTCGACCTCCCAGACCATCTTGAAATTGTCGTCCGGATCGACCGAGCCGTCCTTGGCCGGCAGGTCCCGGATATGGCCAAAGGAGGCCAGGACCTCGTAGCCGGGGCCTAGATACTTATTGATCGTCTTCGCTTTGGACGGAGACTCGACAACGACAACTATCATGCAAATCCAATAGGTTATCCGCCAAAATCGACGTGATCCCAGGCGGAATCGACCGCTCGCATTGGCCGGAACATGGTGAAGGCACCCCTTACTGTCAAATAAGGGTTGCCAGCAAAACCTTTATGAACAGCCAATTTGGGCATGAAAGAGGCCCGGACGAACCCGAATACAACTAGGAGGTGTATTTACGCAGAGCGGCAATTAATAGGTTACTATTCAAAACAGACGGTGTATTTTCGCCTTTGGGTAACCCGGGCGTCTAGCCGCGCCAGCACGATACGGGAACAGCATGGCCGAACAGACCCCAGCAGGCGCGCCCGTCAATCGCAGCGTGGTCGCCAATTACGTGGCGGCCATGTCGGCCGATCTCGCCACCATGGCGCGGCACACCGGCCTCGACACCCTCGGCTATCTGCTCGAAATGGTCCGCCTCGAAGCCGAAAGCGAAACCCGCCACAAGCAAAACGGCGGGCGTTAGTCATTTCGCCTTGACGCCGAGTTTTTCCATAAACGGCATGGTCGGGTTGCCATCCGGCAACATTCCCAATTTTTTTTGCTCGGCGCGGATATTGTCGCGCAGATCGAAATCAACATGACCTTCGAAATCGAGCACCTTGTAGCCTAGCGCCGATAATTTCTTCTGCAGGGCGATGCGCGCATCGCGCGAGAGCGGGCGATCGTCGGCCGGCCAGGCCGCCTTGATCGGTTGTCCGCCATGCAGGCGGTCGGCAAGATGGCCGACCGCGATCGCGTAGGCATCGGAGTTGTTGTACTCCTTGAGCACGGCGTAGTTCTCCGTCACCATAAAAGCAGGGCCGTTGGCGCCGCTAGGAAAAAACAAAATGCCCGGACCCGACGGCGGGAAAGGCTTGCCGTCGGCGCGGCGCACGCCGAGTTTCGCCCATTCCGCGAAACTGCCGCGGCTCATCATATAGTCGAAGCCTTTCGGCACGTTGACTTCGAAGCCCCAGGGCAGCCCGCGCTGCCAATGCTCCTTGGTGAGGTAGTTCGCGGTCGAGCCAAGCACGTCCGGCACATTGGTCCAAATGTCGCTCTTGCCGTCGCCGGAAAAATCGATGGCATAGTCGACGACATTGGTCGGCATGAACTGGGTTTGGCCCATGGCACCGGCCCAGGAGCTCACCATCTTGTCGCGCGCGAAATGGCCGTCCTGCATGATGCGCATGGCGACCAGCAATTCATTGCGGAAATAGGGGTGCCGGTAGCGCACGTAGCCAAGCGTCGCGAGCGAGCGGAACACGTCCCAGCGATCCTTCTCGGCGCCGTAATCGGTCTCCATTCCCCACAGCGCGATCAGCACCCAGCGTTCGACGCCGAATTTCTTCTCCACCGCGTCGAAGGTTTTTGCCCATTCCGCGCCTTTCTTTTGCCCATGGGCGATGCGGCCGCGCGAAACGGCATCGTTGACATAGGCGCCGACCGGCTTGCCGTATTCGGGCTGGCGTTTGGTGGCCGCAATCACGCGCGGATCGGGCGTCACGCCTTTGAGCGCGAGGTCGAAAATGGCGCGCGTGATGCCCTTGGCCTGCGCATCCGGCCAAAGGGCTGATTCGAAAGCGGCGAAGGATTCACTTTGCGCGCGTGCCGGCACGCAGCCGAGCGTGAGGATGAAGGCGAGGGCGGCAATGTGACGGAAGTTCATGCGGTGCGACCAATATTTTCTTGCGCATGATCTTGTCCGAAAACCGGTTCCCACTTTTCGGGATCATGCGCGCCGATTCGCCGTCGCATCTTATAGCAGCGACACCAGGCCGCCGCCGTGGCGTTCCAGCCGGCCGGCGATTTCGAGTTCCAGCAGCACCGTGCGCACGATTGCCGGCGAGGTGTGCGATACCCGCACCAGATCGTCGATCGACACCGGCGTCGGGCCGAGCAGGCCGGTGATGCGGGTGCGCTCGTCCTCGCCGGGCTCGACGTCGAGCGGGCCGGGACCGTCGTGTGCCGGTTCCTGCGCCGGCACATCGAAACCGCGGCCGAGGATCGGTTGCAGCACCGCGATGATATCGGCCGCCTCGGTGACCAGCGTGGCGCCCTGCTTGAGCAGGCCATTGGTTCCCTCGCTACGCGGATCGAGCGGGGAACCGGGCACCGCGAACACCTCGCGGCCTTGCTCGCCGGCGAGACGTGCGGTGATCAGCGAGCCGGAGCGGCGTGCCGCCTCCACGATTACCACGCCGACCGAGAGCCCCGAGATCAGCCGGTTGCGGCGCGGGAAGTCGCGCGCGCGCGGCTCCCAGGCGAGCGGCATTTCCGAAATTGCGCCGCCCTCGGCGAGGATTTCTTCCAACAGGTCGCTGTGCTCGGCCGGATAGATGCGGTCGTGACCGCCGGCCAGCACCGCGATGGTGCCGGTCGAAAGACTGGCGCGATGGGCGGCCGCATCGATGCCGCGCGCCAGGCCCGACACGATGCCAAAGCCGGCCTGGCCCAATTCGCGCGCCAGCGCTTGCGCGAATTTGACGCCGGCCGCCGAGGCATTGCGCGAGCCGACGATGGCGACCAGCGGGCGCGCCAGTACGCTGAGCTTGCCGCGCACCGCCAGCAAAGGCGGCGCGTCGTCGATCATTTGCAGGCGCGGCGGATAATCCGGCTCGCCGAGCGCAACGAAGGCGACGCCGCGCGCCTGCGCGGCCTTCAATTCGGCCAGCGCATCATCGCGCGAACAGATATTTGCCGCTGACGCGCCGCCGCGGCGGGCGAGCGCCGGCAGCGCGGCAAGCGCGGCGCGTGCACCGCCATAATGATTGACCAGGTCGCGGAAGGTGCGCGGACCGATATTGTCGGTGCGGATGAGGCGCAACCAATCGAGCCGCTGCTCCTCGCTCAATCGCACTCGGTCGCTCAACGGCGCCCCCCAAGCCGGTCCGCCGCGGAGCATCGCCCAGGCGGCGGCGCAGGACAACCGTACGTTTAGGGCAGGGCGGGCGGCCTAGTTGCAATTGGTGCGAAGGCCGTCAGACTACAGACGCTGCACAATCGTTTCGGGGCAACGATGGCTGAACCGCATGACATCGGCGCCGGCGCACGCAAGCGCCGCAACGCCAAGCGAAAGGACGCGCAGCATGCCGCCGTTGGATCGGCCCGCAGCGCGGCTAAAGCCGAACCGGCAAATGCAAATCGCGGCGCGCCGAATGCCGCGGGCTATGAAACAGCGCGGACCCGTTGGACCGTCGTTCTCGGCCTTGCCGCGTTGGTTTTGGCGGTCGCCGCCATCGTCAGCGCCTATCTGCTCTTTGCAAGCGAACAAACCGTCAAAAAACAGGTTGCCGCCGCGCTGACGCAACTGCGCGCCCAAATCGGACACCAGCAGATCATCTATGTCCCGAAACTGACCGGGGAGCCGGGACGGGCGGAAATCTTCCTGGGCTCCGCCATCGGGGTTACTTGGAAAAATTTCGGCATGACGCCGGCCAAGGAGCTTGAATATTGGATGTCGGCCAAATGGTTTGCCGCCGGCATGGAGCCGGACTTTTCCAAACCAACCGAAACACTGCCCGGTCACAAGAGCATGACGCTTGCGGCCGGCGCCGAGAATTCCAGTCCGCCGCTGTTCGTGCCGGCGGCCGACATTGAGAAGGCGATGTCCGGCAATGGCAGGATTTTCTTTTGGGGTGACGGGATCTACCGCGATGCCTTCCCCGACACACCGCTAAGGCATTTCCATTTCTGCCTGGTCGCGGTCCGCATGCCGCAGTCGGTCAACGAACCGGCCGCGTTCAACGCCTATAAACCCGAATGCAATTATAGCGACTAGGTCTAACGCGGGCCCGCGGCTTTGGCGCCGATCTTACCCTCGCTGCCGTCGAGCAGGCGGCGAATATTGGCGCGGTGCATGATCCATAGCAGCGCGCTCAGCAGCAGAAAGAGCGCGGCAACGTCCGGCCGGCCCAAATACCACAGCGCCAGCGGCGTGAGTGCGCTTGCCGCCAAGGCGGCGAGCGAGGAGTAGCGGCTCAATACCGCAACGCTGATCCAGATCGCGCAGAAGATCACCGCGCCGGGCCAGGCGAGCCCGATCAGCAAGCCGATATAGACGGCGACGCCTTTGCCGCCTTTGAACTTGAGCCAGACCGGAAACAGGTGGCCGAGGAAGGCGCCCAATGCGGCAACAAGCGCGGCGTCATAGCCGGCGAAATAGCCGGCGACCAGCACCGCAGCCGTGCCCTTGAGCGCATCGCAAAGCAGTGTTGCGGCGGCGAGGCCCTTGCGCCCCGTGCGCAGCACATTGGTGGCGCCGATATTGCCGGAGCCGATGGCGCGGATGTCGGGTGCGCCGGCCGCGCGCGTCAACAGCAGGCCGAAGGGGATCGAGCCGAGCAGATAGCCGAACGCGAAAGCGAGCGCGAGCGTCATGCGAACTCTCTCGTCATTCCGGGGCGCGGGCGTAGCCCGCGAACCAGGAATCCAGAAACGAAAATCGTCCCTGTGTGTCTGGATTCCGGGTCCGCGCCTTCGGCGCATCCCGGAATGACAAAAATTATTATCATACGTATTCGTAGACGGTGCGGCCGGTGACGATGGTGCGCACCACGCGGCCGGTCAGCTTGGCTTCATCGAACGGCGTGTTCTTGCATTTGGACTTGAGCTCGGCCGGATCGAGCACCCACGGCATTTCGGTGTCGACGACGATGACGTCGGCCGGCGCGCCGCTCTTCAGCGTGCCGCCCGGCAGGCCGAGCAGTTCGGCCGGCCGCGTCGAGGTCGCGCGCAGCAAAGTCATCAGGTCTATCTCGCCGGCATGCACCAGGCGCAAGCCGGCGACCAGCATGGTCTCCAGGCCGATCGCGCCGGAGGCGGCTTCCGCAAACGGCAGCCGCTTGGTCTCGACGTCCTGCGGATTGTGATCCGACATCACCACGTCGATCAGCCCGCGGCCGAGCGCCTCGACCAAGTACTTGCGGTCGTCCTCGGCGCGCAGCGGCGGCGAAAGTTTCAGGAAGGTGCGATAGGGCCCGATGTCGTTTTCGTTGAGCGTGATGTGATTGATCGAGCAGGAGGCGGTGACGTTGAGGCCGGCCTCCTTGGCACGGCGCAGCACCTCGAGCGATTCCGCGCAAGTGATGGAAGCCGCGTGATAGCGCCCGCCCGACAGCGCGACCAGCCGGAAATCGCGTTCGAGCATGATGGTTTCCGCCGCCTTCGGAATGCCGAGCAGGCCGAGGCGGGCGGCGAATTCGCCTTCGTTCATCACGCCGTCGCCGACCAGATGCGGGTCCTCGGTGTGGTGCACGATCAGCGCGTCGAAATCGCCGGCATAGGCGAGCGCGCGCCGCATCACCTGCGCGTTGGTTACGCTTTTGTCGCCGTCGGTGAAGGCGACCGCGCCGGCCGCTTTGAGCAGCCCGATCTCGGTCATTTCCTTGCCTTCGAGCCCCTTGGTCAGCGCCGCCATCGGATGCACATGCACGATCGCGGTATCGCGCGCGCGCCGCAGCACAAAATCCACCGTCGCCGGATCGTCGATCGCCGGCGAAGTGTCGGGCTGGCAGATGATGGTGGTGACGCCGCCGGCGGCAGCCGCTTGGCTGGCCGAGGCCAGCGTCTCGCGGTAGCCGGCGCCGGGTTCGCCGACGAAGGCGCGCATGTCCATGAGGCCGGGTGCGACCAACTTGCCGCGGCAGTCGATCACGTCGGTGCCTTCCGGCACGCCGCCGGCGCCGATGCCCTTCTTGGCTTCGCGGATGGTGCCGTCGGCGATCAGCAGGTCGCCGGGAAAATCGAGATCGCGCGACGGATCGACGATCCGGGCGTTGGCGAGCAGGATCGGGCGACGGTCGGACAACATCATTCAACTCACCCTGTCATTCCGGGGCGCGAGCGGAGCGAGCGAACCCGAAATCCAGATACATACTTGGTGCAAGTTCCTGGATTCCGGGTTCGCGCCTTCGGCGCGCCCCGCAATGACGTGGAGGGGTTACGCATTCGGCAAGTTCCGCGACAAAGCTTCCAGCACGGCCATTCGCACGGCCACGCCCATTTCCACCTGTTCGCGGATCAGCGACTGGGCGCCGTCGGCGACGATCGAGTCGATCTCGACGCCGCGATTCATCGGCCCCGGATGCATGACCAGCGCGCCGGGCTTGGCATAGCTGAGCTTTTTTTCGTCGAGGCCGTAGTAGTGGAAATATTCCGACACCGACGGCACGTAGGAGCCGTTCATGCGTTCGCGTTGCAGGCGTAGCATCATCACGATATCGGCGCCGTGCAAACCCTCACGCATGTCGCGCGCGACTTCGACGCCGAAGTGCTCGATGCCGGGCGGCAGCAAAGTCGACGGGGCGACTACCCGCACGCGCGCGCCCATGGCGTTGAGCAGGATGATGTTGGAGCGCGCGACGCGCGAATGCAGGATATCGCCACAGATCGCCACCAGTAGGCCCTCGATGCCGCCCTTGTTGCGGCGGATGGTGAGCGCGTCGAGCAGCGCCTGCGTCGGATGCTCGTGCGATCCGTCGCCGGCATTGATCACCGAGCAATCGAGTTTGCTCGCCAAAAGTTCGACCGCGCCGGAGGCATGATGGCGCACCACCAGGATGTCGGGGTGCATGGCATTGAGCGTGATGGCGGTGTCGATCAGCGTCTCGCCCTTGCGCATCGAGGACGAGGCGGTCGACATGTTCATCACGTCGGCGCCCAGGCGTTTGCCGGCCAGTTCGAACGAGGACTGGGTGCGGGTGGAGACTTCGAAGAACAGGTTGATCTGGGTGCGGCCGCGCAAGCTGGTGCGCTTCTTTTCGACTTGGCGATTGAGCGCGACGAATTCCTCGCCGAGGTCGAGCAAGCCGGAAATCTCCTCGCGGGAAAGCCCTTCGATCCCCAACAGATGCCGTTTGTTGAGGACGAACGAGGATTTCGGCGCAATGTTCATTAAAGGCAGGTCTATAGGCGCAAGTTGCGTCCCCGGCAAGGGCGATGGCGGCATCGTCCACACGCTGCCGCGCGGCGGCGGGCGATACGGTTAATGGAACAGCCGGGCAAGCCCCAAAGCCGGCTGTTTCCCTATTCTTTCAGCCGCGCCAGGCGGTCGAGCGCGCCCTGCAAGATATAGGCGGCGGCATGCTGGTCGATCACCTCGGCGCGGCGGGCGCGGCTCATGTCGGTCGCGATTAATTCGCGCTCGACCGCGGCGGTGGACAGCCGCTCGTCCCACAGCGCGATCGGCAATTCGGTAAGTTTGGCGAAATTGCGCGCAAAGGCGCGCGTCGACTGCGCGCGCGGGCCCTCGCTGCCGTCCATGTTGACCGGCAGGCCGAGCACGAAGCCGGCGGCGGCGCGCTCGGCGGCGAGCGCCAGCAGGCGCTGCGCGTCGGCGGTGAAATTCTTGCGCGCGACGGTCTCGACGCCGGCCGCCAGCTTGCGGTCGGGATCGCTCGCAGCGACGCCGATGGTCTTGGTGCCAAGGTCGAGCCCGAGCAGCGCGCCGCGGGCGGGCAAATGAGTGGCGGCTTCGACGAGGGGCAAGATGACTGCCATTCAGGGCACCGTACCTTGCGGCAGCGCCGCCGCGTGCGCGGCGATGGCGCCCGAGGTTGTAAACCAGACCCGCTCGTCGGCCTTGCGCACAATGTGATCGAGCGCGCGCGCAAGGTGCTTGAACCGATCCGGTTGGCCCATGACGTAGGCATGCAGCGCGATGCCCATCACCAGCGGGCGCTTCTCGCATTCGCCGGTGAGCACATCGAAGGCATCGACGATCATGTCGGCGAAATCGGCGCCCTCGCGTTTGCGCGCGACGATCTGCGGAATGTCGTTGAGTTCCTGCGGGTAGGGCACCGACAGAATACGTCCTTTGCGCGTCTTCATCCACACCGGCTGGTCGTCATGGCACCAGTCGAGCAGATAGCTGTAGCCGGCTTCCTGTAAGAGGTCGGGCGTCACCGCCGATTGCGAGATCCAGGGACCGAGCCAGCCGTGCGGGCGCCCGCCGGTATGTTTCTCGATCGCCGCGGTTGTCTCGACGATCAGCGCCCGCTCATCGGCTTCGCTCAGCGTGCCCTGGCGCTCGGAATTGCTGTGGCCGTGACCGACGATCTCGGCACCGGGAAACGCCGCAACCGCCTGCGGCGCGCCATCAAACATTTCCGCATTGACCAGGAGCGACACCGGCAGCCTGAGCTTGGCGAACAGTTCGGCGAGGCGAAAGACGCCGACGCGGTTGCCGTAATCGCGCCAAGCATAATTGAGCACGTCCGGTGGCGGGCCGCCGGGCGCCAATTCGGCGCCCAGCCCTTCGCCGAAGGAAAACCATTCGAGATTGAGCCCGACATAAACCGCCAACCGCTTGTCGTGCGGCCAGTCGTAGAGCGGCCGCTCGCCGATCGGCGAGTAGGGGTAGCGGTCGTGGCTGCGCATTCGGCTCATGGCGTCATCTTAGCGTTGGTGGGCCGCTGGCGGCCATTTCCGGCGGATTTTACCCGTTCCGCAACGCTTGGGTAACCAATCCGATTTCGTCCGCATTAAGGGTTCTGCCGTCAATATCGGCACGAAAAGCAGGGACTGCTCGGGACGATGACCGACCACGAGGCAAAGACGGCCTGGCGGCTGTTCACGCTGAATTGGATTCCACTCGCTTTGATGGGTCTGACGCTGGCGCTGTGCCTGGCGCTGACCGGATTTTCGATCAAGCCGGAGAGCGCGCTGTTCTCGTTCGGCGCCATCGCGCTGTTTGCCGGCATCGCCTATTACAATGCGCAGGCGCCGCAGCGGCGCTCCGTGGTGGCGGCGTTCGTGTTCGGGTCGGCGGCGCAGCTTTTTCTCATCACCGCGCTGATGACGCCGCTGACTTATGTCGCCGCGGCGAGCAATCTGCCGTTGCAGGATGCCAGTCTTGCCGCACTCGACCGCGCGCTCGGCCTCGATTGGCGCGGCTATCTTGCCTTCGTCAACGACCGGCCTTGGCTGATCAACTATCTCGCGCTCGGCTATATGCTGATCGCCTGGCCGGTGTTCGGCGTGCCGGTGCTGCTCGGCGCCACGCGCCGCTTCGGCCGCTTGCAGCAGTTCACTTTTGCTTTTGCGCTGACCCTGATCGTGACCGCCATCATATCGACCTTGGTGCCGGCGCTCGGCGCCTACCAGCAGCTCGGTCTTTCGCCCAGCGACTACGCCCATATCACGCCCGGCGGCTATCTCGACCAGTTGCACGATTTCCCGCTTGTGCGCGACGGTTCGCTGCGCGAGCTCGATCTCGTTCATCTGGTCGGCATCATCACCTTTCCGAGCTTTCATGCTGCGGCCTGCGTGCTCTATCTGTGGGCGCTGTGGGCGATCTGGTGGATGCGGCCGATTGTGGTTTTGACCAACGGCCTGATGCTGCTGGCGACGCCGATCGGCGGCGGTCACTATTTCGTCGACGTATTCGCCGGCATGGCGGTGGCGGTGCTGGCAATCGCGGCGGCGAAGTGGCTGGGCGCACGGGTGTCGCAAGGGGCGTTAATACTCCCCGTTCATGACGGCGCGCGCGGGCATCCAGTGCCATCGCGTGCGCTGTAAGGCCTGGGGTCCCCGCTTTCGCGGGGACGAACGGATCGCGCCCGAGCATGCGTCTAGGCGAGATGTTTCGGAGATGGAGCAAGGCGCGCGCATTATAATTCCGCGCTGGCGGGCGGGGATAAGTCCTTACGATATTGTGGATTAAATCTTAGCGCTTGCAGGCGCGCGCGCCGGCTTTATGTGTTGGTGCGACGGCGGCACCCGTGCCGCGCAATACGAAGAGGCGCCCATGCACACCCATTCGATCGAGCCCTGGCAGCACGGCCACGTTTTTCTTGGGCGGCGGCACGACCGCCACGAGCGGCGCACCTGGTTTGTGGTCGCGCTCACCGCCGTGATGATGGTGGCGGAAATCGTCGGTGGCAACCTCTTCGGCTCGATGGCGGTGGTGGCCGACGGCTGGCACATGTCGACACATGCCGGCGCGCTCACCATCGCGGCGCTCGCCTACCGTTTCGCGCGCCGCCACGCGCGCGATGAGCGCTTTTCCTTCGGCACCGGCAAAGTGGGGGAGCTGGCGGCATTTTGTAGCGCCGTGATCCTCGCGCTGATCGCGGCGGCAATCGGTTACGAGGCGCTGCTGCGGCTCTATGCGCCGGTGAAAATCGATTTCGAGCAGGCGACCTGGCTGGCATTGGCCGGGCTTGCCGTCAATCTGGCGAGCGCTTGGTTGCTGTTCGACGAGGATCATCATCACCACGGCGACGCGCATGACGATGACGACGACGACGAGCACGACCACGCACATCACCACGCGCACGATTCCAATATCCGCGCGGCTTATGTGCATGTGCTGGCCGACGCCGTGACCTCGGTGCTGGCGATCGTCGCGCTGCTCGCCGGGCGCTTCTACGGCTGGGTGTTTATGGACCCGCTGATGGCGCTGGTCGGCGTCGCCGTGATCTTAAGCTGGTCGGTCGGGCTGATGCGCGCGGCCGGCACGGTGCTGCTCGATATGGTGCCGGACCGCCATCTTGCCGGCCGCATCCGCAAGCGGCTCGAAGTCGACGGCGACCGGGTGTGCGACTTGCATCTGTGGCGGCTCGGCCCCGGCCATGTCGGCCTGATCGCCGCCGTGGTGTCCGACCGCCCGCAGGCGCCGTCGGCTTATAAGCACCGGCTCGAAGGCATCGCCGGCCTGTCGCACACGACCATCGAGGTGCATCTTTGCGAGGACCACGCGCGCAAGGCGGCGTAGCATTGCGACCCTGAACGGGCCTCTGCTATACGCGGCCCTATTGCTTGAGGTTTTCATGTCCGTCGACGCCGATACCGTCCGCCGCATCGCGCATCTGGCGCGCATCGCCGTCGCCGACAGCGAGGTGGAGAACCTGCGCGGCGAGCTCAATGCCATGCTCGCCTTCGTCGAGCAGCTGCAAGAGGTGAACGTCGAGGGCGTCGAGCCGATGACCTCGGTGACGCCGATGGCGATGAAGAAACGGCACGACGTGGTCAACGACGGCGGCGACGCCGAAGCGGTGCTCAAGAACGCGCCGCAGAGCGACGATAATTTCTTCCTCGTCCCCAAAGTGGTGGAATGAGATGTGCATCGCCTGTGAGTTGAGCTTCTGGAACATGATCGATGCGCTGCCGCCGGAGCAGCAGGAGCGGGTCCTGCGCGAGCAGGCCGCGCGCTTTGCCTGCGATGCGCCCGAGCCAAAGCCGCCGAGCGATGCGCCGCCAACTGCGGGTGAGCGCAAGTCGTGAGCGATTTGAATTCGCTTAGCCTAGCGCAAGCGCGCGACGGGCTGCAGAAGAAGAGCTTCTCGGCCGTGGAATTGGTTGATGCGCATCTTGCCGCGATGGAAAAGGCGCGCGCCCTCAACGCCTATGTCCTGGAGACGCCGGAGCGCGCCTTGGCCATGGCGAAAGCCTCCGATGCGCGCATCGCGGCGGGCAAAGCCGGGCCGCTGGAAGGCATCGCGCTCGCGGTCAAGGACATGTTCTGCACCGCGGGCGTGCGCTCGACCGCGTGCTCGCACATCCTCGGCGATTTTGTGCCGACCTACGAGTTGACGGTGACCGCCAATCTGTGGCGCGACGGCGCCGTGCTGCTCGGCAAGACCAACAATGACGAGTTCGCCATGGGCTCGTCGAACGAAACCTCGCATTTCGGCCCGGTGATTTCGCCGTGGCGCAGGAAAGGCGCGAACACGCCGCTGGTGCCGGGCGGCTCGTCCGGCGGCTCGGCCGCGGCGGTGGCGGCGCAATTGTGCCTGGGCGCGACCGGCACCGACACCGGCGGTTCGATCAGGCAGCCGGCGGCCTTCACCGGCACGGTCGGCATCAAGCCGACCTACGGCCGCTGCTCGCGCTGGGGCATCGTTGCCTTTGCCTCCTCGCTCGATCAGGCCGGCCCCTTCGCGCGCAACGTTCGCGATGCCGCGATCCTGCTGCGCTCGATGGCCGGGCCCGATGCCAAGGACACAACTTGCGCCGATCTGCCGGTTCCGGATTACGAAGCAGCGGTTGGAAAATCGGTGAAAGGGCTGCGCATCGGCATCCCGAAGGAATACCGGATCGACGGCATGCCGGCGGAGATCGAGAAAATCTGGCGGCAGGGCGGCGAATGGCTGAAAGCGGCCGGCGCCGAACTGGTCGAGGTGTCGCTGCCGCACACCAAATACGCACTACCGGCCTATTACATCGTGGCGCCGGCCGAGGCCTCGTCCAATCTCGCGCGCTACGACGGCGTGCGTTACGGCTTGCGCGAGCCGGGCCGTGACATCATCGACATGTATGAGAAGACGCGCAGCGCGGGCTTTGGCGCCGAGGTGCGCCGGCGCATCATGATCGGTACCTATGTGCTGTCGGCCGGCTACTACGACGCCTTTTACTTGCGCGCGCAAAAGGTGCGCACGCTGATCAAGCGCGACTTCGAGGACTGCTTCAAGGCCGGCGTCCATGCCATGTTGACGCCGGCAACGCCCTCGGCGGCCTTCGGGCTGGGCGAGAAGGGCGGCGCCGATCCGGTCGAGATGTATTTGAACGACGTGTTCACGGTGACTGTGAACATGGCGGGCCTGCCCGGCATCGCGGTGCCGGCGGGGCTCGACGCGCAAGGCCTGCCGCTTGGCCTGCAGTTGATCGGGCGGCCGTTCGACGAGGAGACGCTGTTTGCGACCGCCGCGGTGATCGAGCAGGCGGCCGGACGGTTTAGCCCGCTGGCGTGGTGGTGACGTTCGCGCGCTTTACGCCGATCTATTTCTGGTCGGGCGTCGCGATCGGCGGCAGGTCCTGGTCGCCTTCGACGGTTTTCTTGCCGCCCAGCTCGCCGCCGCTGAAGATGAAGAACACTGCCGCCAAGGTGACGAGGCCGCCGACAATGAGCCCGAAGATACCGTTGTCCTGGTTCATGCTTTTCGCTTCTGGTCTGGCATCTAAACGCGTGGTGTTTAGATGCGTTTCCACCCTAAATGGTGCAGAATTCGGGCCAATTTCCGGCCGCCGGTGCCGGCCGGCCGGCCCCACAAATCCCCATCGGCTATCTGTGATTGAAACGCTTGGCCGCGCGCGGAGGTAGCGGCATACTCCGGGCGACTGGGAGGATTCGGGTGAGCGAGCACGACACGCGCGCGCTCGTGCGCGAACTCTACGAGGTCTATGAAGGGCGGGATTTCGCGCGCGTCGCCGCGCTGATCCATGACGATATCGACTGGGTGATCTACGCGCCGATATCCGTGTTTCCGTTCGCCGGTCCGCGGCGCGGGCGCGCCGCCGTGCTCGAGGCGATGGCAGACATTGCCAAGATCTTCACCGTGGAAAGCTACAAGCCGGAAATCATGATTGTGGACGGCGAGCGCGCCGCGGTGATGTCGGACGCAAGCTACAAGCAGCGCTCCACCAACCGCATCCTGCGGCTGCGCATCGCCAATTTCCTGCGCTGGCAAGATGGAAAGCTGATCGAATTCCGCGAATTCATCAACAGCTTCGACGCGGTCGAACAGGCGCTCGGGCGCGAATTGCGGCTGTAAGCGCCGCTGTGCCGCCGAATGCGCGTTAACCTTTTCGACTCGCGCACCCGATCATTCATGACGACAACCCCTCCCGGCATTGAGTAGAATCCGGTCAGGGAGTTGCCTCGGCCAATGGTTTGGTATCGCGTCATTGCACGATTGGCTGCCTTGCTGGTACTTGCCGGCTGCGCGACCATCCATAACGATCCGGTAAATGTTGCCGTGTCGAATGTCGCCGCGGCGGCAGCGGCCGGCCGTGAGGACGTTGCGCATACCGACGATCTTCTCGTCGGCCTGTCATTCTCGGGCGGCGGTACGCGCGCGGCGGCATTTGCCTTCGGCGCGCTCGGAGAATTCAACCGCACCAAAGTCCGCAGCGGACAATCGCAGGTAACGCTGCTCGATCGACTCGATTTCGTTTCCGGCGTTTCGGGCGGTTCGGTAACCGCCGCCTATTACGGCCTCAAGAAACGTGCGGCACTCGACGATTTCCGCGAGAAATTCCTGTTGCGCAATGCGGAAGAGTTGCTCGACACCCGCATAAGCCTGCTGTCGATCCCGCGCGCGCTCGCCGGCGGCATCAACGATTCCACCCAGTTCCCGCGCTGGCTCGACGACAATCTCTTTCATGGCGCCACGCTCGGTGAATTCCGCGAGACCCGGCGGCCGCGCATCTGGATCAACGCCTCCGATATCTACAACCGCACTCCCTTTGTCTTCGGCGCCACCGCGTTTCGGGCGATCTGCAGCGATCTCGATACCTATCCGATCGCGGACGCAGTGGCTGCTTCCGCGGCGGTCCCGGTCGTTTTTGCGCCGATAGTGATCAAGGCGTTCCCGCAAGCCTGCGATTCCAAACTGCCGGAGTGGATCAATCGCGCCCGATCCGATCCGAATGCCGCGCCGATGCTCAAGGCCTTTGCCGAAGGCATCGCCCGCTACCACGACGGCGACATGCCCTATATCAAGCTGCTCGACGGCGGCCTCGTCGACAATTTCGGGGTTTCCGGCTTCACCATCGCGCGTCTGTCGTCGGCGACGCCTTACGGGCCGCTGACGGCTCACCAGGCGGTGGCATTGCGCCGGGTACTTTTTCTGGTGATCGACGCCGGCCGGGCGCCGTCCGGCGACTGGGTGAAAACGGTGGAAGGCCCCGGCGGCGCCGATCTGGTAATGGCCGCCGCCGATACCGCAATCGATGCCAGCACCCGGGCGAGCTTCACCGCCTTCGAACGTACCAATTCCGAGTGGCATGCGGCGCTGGTGCGCTGGCGTTGCGGATTGTCGGTCGTGGAGCGCCGAAGCCTTGGCGCGCCGGCGAATTGGAATTGCCGGAATTTGAAATTCTTTGTCGGAAGGGCGGGATTCGACGAATTGGGCGCCGAGCGCGCGGGCAAGCTCAACGCGATTCCAACCCGTTTCAACCTGCCGGCCGAGAGCGTCGACCTGCTGATTGCCGCCGGCGCCGACGCAGTGCGTGCAAACACGGCATACCAGTCGTTCCTTGCCAGCCTGCGCTGATTTTATTTGGCGGCTTTATGATCTCGCCGTCGGCTACCGGCGCTGGGCTTGCAGTCAGTGGGTGCGAACCGCTACGAAATGCGAAAGTCCGGGTGCCGGCGCGCCGCATTGTCGAAACAGGGTGATATGGCCATTCAAACCGATGCAAAAAAGCATTTAAAAGGCGCGACCGGCGGCTGGGAAGTCGTCATCGGCATGGAGGTGCATGCCCAGGTTACCTCCAAGTCGAAGCTGTTCTCCGGCGCATCCACCGAATTTGGCGCGGCGCCCAACAGCCAGGTCTCGCTGGTCGACGCCGCCATGCCCGGCATGCTGCCGGTGATCAACGAGGAATGCGTCCGCCAAGCGATCCGCACCGGCTTGGGCCTGAAGGCGAAGATCAATTTGAAATCGGTTTTCGACCGCAAGAATTATTTCTATCCCGATCTGCCGCAGGGCTATCAGATCAGCCAGTACAAGCAGCCGATCGTGGGCGAGGGCGAGGTAGAAATCGATACTGACAACAATGAAATCATAAATATCGGTATTGAGCGGCTGCATTTGGAACAGGACGCTGGCAAGAGCCTACACGATCAGCACCCGAATATGAGCGCAATCGACCTAAATCGTTCGGGTGTGGCACTGATGGAGATTGTCTCGAAGCCGCAAATTCATTCGTCGATCGATGCTATGAATTTCATAACAAATATTCGTAGGATGCTTCGTTATCTTGGGACCTGCGACGGTGACATGGAAAAGGGGAGCTTGCGCGCTGACGTAAACGTGTCCGTGCGCCGTCCGGGTGATCCCCTCGGTACGCGTTGCGAGATCAAGAACCTCAATTCAATAAATTTCATTGGTCTAGCAATCGACTACGAGGCGGAGCGCCAAATTAGGATTTTAGAGGAAGGCGGGAAAATCGAGCAGGAAACGCGGCTTTTTGACTCGGCGTATCTTGAGACGCGCTCGATGCGGAACAAGGAAGAAGCCCATGACTATCGTTACTTTCCAGACCCGGACTTGTTGCCGCTCGAAGTCAGCCAGACTGATGTCGACGAGATAAGAGCAAGTCTACCTGAGCTCCCGCGAGAAAAACGGGCGCGCTTTTTAGACGAGTTTGAGTTGTCGCTCTACGAGGCCGTTAGATTAACCGATGAGCGTGAGACGGCGGAATACTTCGAGGCGGTGGCCAAGGGACGCGACGCCAAGCTGGCCGCCAACTGGGTGATCAACGAATTGTTCGGGCGGCTCAATAAAGAGGGCAAGGACATCGCGTCCTCGCCGATTGCTGCTCCGCAGCTCGGCGCCATCCTCGATTTGATCGGCGACGGCACGATTTCCGGCAAGATCGCCAAGGATCTGTTCGAAATCGTGTGGAACGAGGGCGGCGATCCGCGTTCAATCGTGGACCAGCGCGGCATGAAGCAGGTCACCGACCTCGGCGCGATCGAAAAGACGGTCGACGCCATCATTCGCAAAAATCCGGACAAGGTTGCCGACGCCAAATCCAACCCGAAGGCGATCGGCTGGTTCGTCGGCCAGGTCATGAAGGCATCCGGCGGCAAAGCCAGCCCGCAAGTCGTCAACGACATCCTGAAAAACAAACTCGGACTCTGACGCGCACACGCGCGTCGCGCGCTCTGCATCCGATTTGGGTGCAGTGCGGTAGTCGCGCCGCGCTTGTCATGCGTGGGAACAAAATTGGCGGCGCAAAACGAGTCCGGCGCGCGCTTTGCCTGCGAAAATTTCTCTACCGCCGCTGCTGCGCCAGCGAATCAGTCGGCACTGATTCGCTCATTTTTGATCGATTCCGGTCCGCGCGGAGCGTTTACGCGTCAATTTGCGAAAAATATTTTTGCCTGTGCAGATGTCGCGACAACGTGCAATGCGAACGCAAAAATGAACGCGCATGCGCAAAATTCTTGTTGTTGTCGGACGCTGACTGCGAGCGGCCGGTATTGCTAAAAGTCCTTATTTTATATGGCTTTTTGCAATGTCGACAAAACACATGCATCGATGCGGCGCGCGTTCGTCATGTGTCGCGTCGCGTTGCGTTTGCATTGTGTTAACGATGTTGGAGCGCGCAGCGGACGCACCGGATACACACATCGTTAAGTGGAGTCAGTGTTTTTTTCGTTGTGCTGTAGTAAATGAAATGCAGTGCGTGTCGATTCGCGACCGTACTGATGCAGACATCCGCCATGTTTCATGGCTAGGAGGGCAGCAATGGCGAAACGTAGAAAGAAGAAGGCAGTGGCGAAGAAAAAGGGCCGGAAGAAGAGGCTCTAGTCTGACGCCGCTTCCCGATCTTCGGACATAACGTTTCGAAGATTGCGTCATACGGGCCGGTGTGCGTCATGGGGTGATGAGCGACATGCAGTCGCTCCGCGGCGCCCCGGTACCGATGGCAACAGAGGGCGTCGGCGAGACTTCGAGTCTCGCCGACGCCCTCGGTGTTTTTGCCGAATTACTTCTCGAATCCAAGAAGCGCTTCCCGAATCCAAATTGCGTCGATCAATGTCCGGCTCAATTCGGCGCGAATATCAAGCGCCCGCTTTGAGGCGCTTGTTGCAGGCGCTCCAATATTGCGGCCACTTCATTCCTTTCTCGATCTTGCCGGCGGCCTTGGCGGCTTTCCATTCGACGCCGCATTTTTTAAGCCGCGCGCGCGCGGCGAGTTGCCCCGGCGTCGGCGGCTTCTTGGCCTTACTTTCCTTTTTCGTCTCCTGCTTGGCCGGCTCCTGCTTGGTCGTTCCGTACTGCGCTAAAGCCGGCACCGGCGCCGCCAGCAGGCCGAAGGCCAGCATGGCGGCGAGCATGGTCTTGTACATTTAGTCCCCCCCTTTGCGTTGTCGCGGACGTTGGCGGATGTTGCGGCCGTCGCGGCTCGCCTCGCCAAGCCGGCGCCAAGTTACCGCCTTCAGGTTGCAGGCGTCCATCCGCCCGCTGCCGGCTGCCGGCCGGTTGCGGTTTGCCGCCAGGAACCCTAGGTCTGAAGCGGGTTTTCTGGGGTTTATGGCAACGGAGCAGGGCAATGGCGCGGGCGAAGGCGAGGCGGATTGAGAAAGCAAAGCCGGCGGGCAAGGCGAAGTCCAAGGCCAAAACGGCAAAACCGATCGAGCTCTATTACTGGCCGACGCCGAACGGCTTCAAGATTTCGATCATGCTGGAAGAGTGCAGGCTGCCCTACAGCATGATCCCGGTGAACATTTCCAAGGGCGATCAGTTCAAACCCGACTTCCTGAAAATCTCGCCCAACAACCGCATGCCGGCGATCGTCGATCCCGACGGCCCGGGCGGCAAGCCGATCTCGATCTTCGAGTCGGGCGCCATCCTGCAATATCTCGGCCGCAAGACCGGCAAGTTCTATCCCAAGGACGAACGCGGGCGCGTCGAGGTCGATGAGTGGCTGTTCTGGCAGATGGGCGGCATCGGGCCGATGGCGGGGCAGTTGCACCATTTCAAGAACTACGCGGTGGAGACACTCAACTACGCCATCAACCGCTACACCAACGAAATGAACCGGCTCTATGGCGTGATGAACATCCGGCTCAAGGACCGCGAATTCATCGCCGGCAAATATTCCATCGCCGACATGGCGATCGTCGGCTGGGCCAATGGCTGGGAGCGGCACGGGCAGAACATCAACGAGTTTCCGCACTTCAAGCGCTGGCTGGAAACCATGAAGGCGCGCCCGGCGGTCAAGCGCGGCATGTCGCTCGGGCTCGAACTTCGCAAGGGCATCGACATGAAGGATCCCAAGGTGCAGGCGGTGCTGTTCGGGCAGCGGGCGAGGGCGGGGTGAACTGCATCGGTTTCTCGGCTGTCATTGCCGGGCTTGACCCGGCAATCCAAGAGAGCTCTCGGCGCAACGCGTCCGTAAGGTTTCAGATACTTCGGCTCATCGTGGATGCCCGGGTCAAGCCCGGGCATGACGTCGAGTTTATGTGGCGCGCTTAGTTGCTGCGCGTCCAGGTGTGCCCCTTGCACAGCACCATCAGCACGCAGCCTTCCACCCGGGCGGAGCTTTCGCCCTGCACCTTGAAGCTTGCCTGATAGGTGCGGCCGTCGTCGGCGTTGTAGATGCGGCCCGACCATTTGTCCGGGCCACTGGCGGTGAGGCTACTGGCGATCCGCAGACCAATGAGCGGGCGCGCGCGCTTGGCCGGATCGGGATTGTGCTTGTCGGTTTTCGGCCTGCCGGTTGCGCGGTCGATCGGTTCGTTGAGCCAGACCACGGTGCCGCAGAGCTTGCCGCCGCAATCGCTGAGGCGGACCTTGGTGCCGCCGTCCTGCGACAGCCAGGTGCCCTCCGGCGCGCCGGCATAGGCCGCGCTCGACAACATGAAAAGGCCGATCGCGGCCGCAGTTACGCATTTCATCGACATAAGTCCCCGTTCCCGTTGGTCCCGCCAAGACGATATCGCTCGGTGGTTAGTTACCGCTGAATCATCGCGGTTACAAATCCGTCACCAAATGAGCCGGACAGTCGCTTTGCGGCGGTATTACGGCATTTTCGCCCGCCTGCACTCCCGCCAGGGACGCGCGTCTTCACGTTCGATTCATCGCGACGCTTAAACTGCTGTTCAAATTTTCTCGCCCATGATCGCGGGGTTCGGCGGCAATTCGCCGGCAACAGGGACGTGAGCGCCGGCCGCGGGGGCGAGCCGGTCGCAACAATGGGGAGGCCTAAATGGCAATCGAAATCGCGGCGGCGACGTCCGCCATGGAGCCAACGGACGCGGGCGGCTGCTTTGCGCTCGGCATGATCTTTTCGGCCGGCGCCGGCGTCGCGATCGATCTGATCGAGGCGCACAAGTGGTTCAACATCGCCGCCATGCGCGGGCACGCCGACGCCGCGCGGCTTCGCCGCGAAATCGCCGAGCAGATGGCCGACGCCGAGATCGGCTGCGCCCAGCGCGCGGCGCGCGATTGGCTCAAGAGCCATCCGCAGGCACCGGCACCGGCGCCCCCTATTCGCGCTGCCGCCTGAGGCCGATCATTTATCCGCGATAAAGCGCGCGAGTTCCGCGCGCAAAGTTGCCATCACGCTTGCCCAGTCGGCAAGCGCGGGCTGACGCAACAGCCGCGCCTGCGGGTACCAGGGGCTGTGCACGCCGGTGAGCGTCCAGCGCCAGTCCGGCGCGAAGGGCAGCAGCACCCAGAGCGGACGGCCGAGCGCGCCGGCGAGATGCGCGACCGCGGTGTCGACCGAAATCGTGAGGTCGGCGAGCGCCACGACCGCGGCGGTATCGGCCAGGTCGGCCAGTTCCTCGCCCAAGGCTGTGACGTTGGTCTGGTGCGCCAGCAGCTCGGCGTCGTTCGCGCGCAGCTCGCGCTGAATGCTCAGGAAGGAAACGCCGTCGAGCGCGAACAACGGTTCGAGCAATTTCAGATCGATCGATCGGTTACGGTCATTGGAGTGGCTGGCATTGCCGGCCCAACTCAAGGCGACGCGCTTGCCCGGCAGCGCCGCAAGGCGCGCGCGCCATTTCGCCAGATGGGGCTCGTCGGCTTGTAGATATGGGATGTCGGCGGGAATGTTTCCCGGCCCGGTCTGCAAGGCCAGCGGCAGGCTGCCGAGCGGGCAATGCACGTCATAGGCGGGAAGCGTCTCGCCGCGCGCATGGCAGGAGGCAACGCCTGCAAGGCCCGCCAACAGGCCTTTCAATTCGGCCGGCACCTCGAGCACGACCGTCGCGCCGGCGCGCGCCAAGAGCGGCGCGTAGCGCGCGAACTGGATGGTGTCGCCGAGGCCCTGTTCGGCATGCAGCAGGATGGTCTTGCGCGCGAGCGGATATTCGCCGAGCCAGAGCGGGCGGCGGTAGTTGCGGCGCGCGTCGCTCATGCCGCTGCGCTGCCAGCGCCATTCGTATTGCTCGAAACCGGCGGCCAAGTCGCCGAGCGTGAGCAGGCTCAATGCTTGATTGAAATGGGCGTCGGCATAATCCTTTTTCCGCGCGATCGCCTGGCTGAAACTGTCGACCGCCTCGGCATAGCGGTTAAGCGCCTGCAGCGCGCGGCCGCGATTGTTCCAAGCCTTCACGTTATCGGGCGCCGCGGCGAGCGCGCGATCGAAGGCGGCGATGGCCTCGTTATGACGGTTGAGGACGGACAACGCCGTGGCGCGATTGTAGAGCGCCGCCGGATGCGCCGGTACCAGCGCCAGACAGGCGTCGAAATCGGCAAGCGATGCTTCAGTGCGATCGAGCATCGCCAGCGCGCTGCCGCGGCTGAGCAGGGCGTTGGCCTCGCGCGGTTTTTGCGCCAGCACCTGCGTGAAGCTGTCGAGCGCCTCCTGCGGGCGTTTGAGCGTGAGCAGCGCGTTGCCGCGGTTGAGCAGGGTGTCCGGGTCGCCCGGGTGCAGCGCCAGCGCCTTGTCGAGGCAGGCGAGCGCCTCGGCGTCGCGCTTGAGCGCGTGCAGCACGTTGGCGAAATTCATCAAGGCGTCGGGCGCCTGGCCGTTGATCTTGAGCGCGGCCGACATTAGCCGGTAGGCCTCACCGATCTGGCCATTTTGCGCCTTCACCAGCCCGAGCAGATGCAGCGCATCGAAATTTTCCGGTACCGCCTTCAGCACGCGCGCATACAGCTTTTCCGCCTCGCGCAGCCGCCCCTGCCGATGCAGGGCGACCGCGTCTTGCATGGTCTGCGGCAGGTTGAAACGGGAATGTTGCGCCATGGCGCGCGATATGGCCCTGGATCATCCTGGCGCGCAAGCTGAGCGGGCGCGCCGACGGGCCTCGGCCGCTGCCGGCGAAACGGCGGACGATGAACCGATATCAGCCGTCGTGACGCTTGCGCTTGTGCTTGACGGTCGGCTCGGCGGGGCCGCTGTAAAACAGGTTTTCTTCGCAGATTCCACCGTTGCCCGAAATCGCCCACCGGCACTGTTCGAGCGTGACGAAGCCGCAGTTGCGGGCGTCCATTTTGCCGCCGTAGACCGCGCACCATTTGTACGGATCGGCCCATTTGTAAGACGCGGCCTTCCCGGCGGTCGGTGCCGACAGAGCCAGCGCCACGAGCGCGGTGAGGGCCAGGAGTACGGAATATAATCTGAGCATGAAACGTCTCCCAGGCATGTCCTTAGCTGCCAAGCGGTTCATCCGTGTCAATCGTTGCCGCGCCGGCGCGTTGACTTAGCGGGCCGTTCGGCGCGGCCAGGGTAGAACAAGTTGCGCTCACAATAGCCGCCAATTCCGCTCACGGTTTCCATGCACTGCTGGTAGGTGGTGAAGCCGCAATTCCGGCCGTTGCCGCCATCTTTGCCGCCATATTGTGCGCACCAGGGATATTCGATCGCTGCGGCGGGCCACACGAGCGCCGTCGTGGCAACGATGGCAAAGGCCGTAAGGAGTGCCGCGTTGAATTTAGACATGGCTGTCGTCCCGATTGGAGATGAGCAATACTTGGACCGATAACCCGTAATGTAGTGCTTTAGTTCGAGCGCCACCGAATATTATTTGGCCGTTCGGCCGGCGAGTCGTTAGTAAGCGGGCGGATTGCAGGCCCAGCGCCCCCGCGACATTGCCTTGCTAATGCCCCGCGCGTCGGGCATATCCGCCGCGATGGTGATGGAGCTGTGGCCGAGTGGCTGAAGGCGGCGGTTTGCTAAACCGTTATACGCTCCAAAGGCGTATCGAGGGTTCGAATCCCTCCGGCTCCGCCAAATTGTAACCATTTGAAAAAACTCGATATATTCGGTTCGCCAAAGGGCCATTCCGTCACCGGGCCGTGCCCCGCTTTTCGGCCGCCAACCACGACCCAGACGAAGTCGGCGATGGGATGTAAATCCTTCGGCGTGCAGGCCGTTAAGCGCCAGTACCCACCGTGGGCCGCCGGAGATAATTTGTGGAAAAATTCCGGAGGAATCGCCGAAACGCGGGCAGGGAATTTCCGGGCTTGCGTCGGGCTTCAGGCAGCGTCCGCAACGATCGGCATTCCAGCCCTTGCGTTCCTTCCAGCGACAGCCAAATCCTGGTCCCGATCGAGGACGTCGTTCCGGCCCTGACGAACGAACAACCGGGCGCTGATGCGAGCGCCGTTGCTGCCGATCTGCTTCAACCGGCGAACGCTCTCCGAGGGAAAAAGAGTGGTCGCCGGGCAGCGCCCGACACCATGGGCACTTCAATATTGCAACCGATAGCGTAGGGCGGCATCGTCGGTGCCGTCACCCCTGCCGATATAGCCAAACAGTTTGCCTTTGAGTTGAGTTCGCGGCGAACATTCAAAATAAAGCGTTGACGAGCCTGAGTAATGAAAAACGCAGAAAGTATTTTTGCCAATGCAATTGCTAAACTGCAGACAAGCGACTTCGTATCCGCCGAAAAATTGTTTGCAAAAGTAGTCAGATTACGCCCCGGCCACACGCCGTCTTTGCTCAACCTGGCAATTGCGCAGCAAGCACAGGGTAAGCTGCGGGACGCGGAAATAACACTTCAAAAAGTGATACGAGTTGATCCTGCTAACGTCGACGCCAATCTAATGTTGTCTAGACTGTTGCTAATGCCAGATCGATTTCATGACGTTTTAAAAATCTACGAAAAGATCCTGCGAACCAATCCATTTATACTAGAGGTTCACTGTAATAAGGCCGCGGTGCTCAATGAGATCGGGCGGCACGAAGATGCGATGGCGAGCGCGATTGCCGCGTTGGAGATTAATTCGAAGCACGTTGAGTCGCTGCTAAATTATGGCAACGCGTTGTTTAATCTGGGGAGGTACGAAGAGTCTTGGGTTGCCCATCGGCGCGCTTTGGAAGTCGAACCAAACAATCAAGGTAATCTTCTTGGTCTTGGAAATGCGCTGGTTGAGCTTAAGCGGCACGATGAGGCTTTGGCGATCTACCAACGGCTGCTTGGCGATAATCCAACTCTTGAGGGCGCCCGCGTCGGTCGCGCCAATTTGTATTTCGACGCCAAACGTTACCAGGATGCGTTGGCCGATTACGACAAGGTTTTGGCCGTTCGACCCGATTTGGCAAAAGCCTGGCTCGGTCGCGGCAACGTCTCTTATAATCTTAAGCGGTACGAGGAGGCTTTTGCAGATTACGATAAGGCGTTCAGTATCAACGCTAATCTGGAAGGCGTTGATAGTGCGCGTCTCTATTTAAAAATGCATCTTGCCGATTGGAGTCGCCTCCAATCTGAATGCGATCAATTAATCCGATCGGTCCGAAGCGACAAAAAAGGTATCAGTCCATTCTTTTTTCTTTCAGTCCCCTCTACCGCAGAGGATCAATTGAAGTGTTCGCAAGTGTGGGTCGCGAACAAGTATCCCGCCTCCATAAGGCCGGTCTGGCAGGGCGAGAAATACGCGCACGACCGAATTCGAGTTGCCTATTTTTCTTCCGATTTGCGTGAACATCCCGTGTCGTTTTTGCTGGCTGGGATGTTTGAATGCCATGACAAGTCTCGATTTGAAATAACGGCCCTATCGTCCGGTCCCGACGATAATTCGCAGATGCGCCGGCGATTGAAGGACTCGTTTGAGCGTTTCATCGATGTAAACACCTATGCCGACGATCAGATCGCGATGTTGGTAAAGCAATTGGAGATTGATATTCTTGTGGACTTGACGGGCTTTACAGCCGATGCCCGAACCAACGTACTCGCCAAACGTCCGGCCCCTATTCAGGTCAACTATCTCGGATACCCAGGAACAATGGGCGCGCCGTATATCGATTACATAATCGCCGATCGAACCGTAATCCCGGAAGGTCATGACGAATTCTATTCGGAAAAGATTGCGGCCTTGCCGAACTGCTACATGGCCAACGACTCCAAGCGACGGATTTCAGATCGCGTGTTTACGCGTGGCGAACTTGGGCTACCGGAAACGGGATTCGTCTATTGCTGCTTTAACAACAGCTATAAATTGACGCCCCGCACGTTCGACTGTTGGATACGAATTCTTCAACAGGTCGAGAATAGCGTGCTGTGGCTCTTAGTCGACAACGCTACCGCGGTCGGTAATTTGCGAAAGGAGGCTGCCGCGCGAGGCGTTCTCGCAGAGCAACTCATTTTTGCGAATCGCACGCCATTGCTGTCTGACCATTTGGCGCGATATCGCTTGGCCGACCTGTTCTTAGACACTTTGCCGTATAACGCCCATACAACGGCAAGCGATGCGTTATGGGCCGGTTTGCCTGTGTTGACCTGTCTAGGACAGACTTTTGCGGGCAGAGTGGCCGCCAGCTTACTGGGCACGATAGGCTTACCCGAACTCATCACAACGACTTTGGAAGCATACGAGCGAACGGCGATCGATGTTGCTGAGCACCCGGAGAAATTGGCGACAATCAAACGCAAGCTCGCTGAAAATCGTCCAATAGCGCCATTGTTCGATACCAAGCTATTCACCAAACATATAGAAGCGGCCTACAGCGCAATGCACGACCGTCATCGCGCAGGCTTATCGCCGGATCACATCCTCATTCCGAGCTGAGGTCCACGCTTGTTCTCGGCCTTTGGATTGGCCGGACCGTGTTTCCGCACCGCGTCGGTGCGCTCGGAAAACGGTCTGTCTCCGGCCGGCAGATTGGTGACCGTTGGAATTATTTCGGCTTGCATGGTCCGGACCGCGAAGGCGAGCGAGGCTTCAGATCGGCGCGGCGGATTGACCGTATAGATCTTTGCCCGCGCGACGGAACCGGACCGGCATAACGCATTTGGCCCCCGTCTTATGGGCAAAAAATCGGTCACTGCAAATTTTCGTGATCGTCGCTGGCGCACGCGTTAGCCGAATTTGCCGGCTGAGCGGCGGTTGAATTCGAGAGCGGCGCCGGTCGGCAATTGGCGGCATGAGGCTGCGGCGCAAGAGTGGGTTGCGCGCTGTCCGCGATGGTAAAGTTTCGCGTGGGCCATCGATCCGCGTGCGACGATCGCGCTGGCGACGGATCAAGACGCAGCATCCGGTGCATCGACGCGAGCATTCAGCGCAAGCGGAAACGCGAAAGGCTCGCGACTTCTGCATCGCCGTTTGCGGGAGCTCGTTTTGATTTCGCGCTTCGATCCGACTCGGGCGCCAGCCGATCATTCGGTATCGCCGCCGCTGCGCTGCGCCGCTATCGACGGCCACAGCACGGCGGTCGACGAATCGATTTTTCGAAAGGGGCGACGGCGGCTCGCTATAAATTTTCCAGCAAAATTATTGTCGTCGGAGTGAGCCAAAGATTTGGCCAGTGATTTAAACGCGTATTCGGCAGTGGCCGGGCGGCGCGGCAAAGCAGCGTTGCGACGGCGAATTGTCGACGGCGATTTAAGAAAATGCGATGGTTAATGAAAAGTTTCGTGTGCGGGTTTGAACTGCCGCCGAAATGGGCGACGTGGCCGGATGGGCGCTCTTAAATGCGGCCAAATTCGTCCGTTTTCGAGCGAAATGAGCGGCGTAATATCGCGTCCGTGGGTTCCATTGGGCTTTCAGCCGTCCGGGCGTGTTTTTTTAACATTATGAATTCATTAGAGAAAATAGACCATGCCAGGAGTGAAGGTGGCACTTCCGAGGGTCCGATCCGGTCCATCGGCAATTGCGTGTTTTTTGCGCAACACTCTGTTGAAAAGTGTTCCCGGAAGCTGTGGGAACGGTGCTTCATCATTGCGCCTCCGACCCCATTCGTTAATGTCTATGAAGCGACGGAGGGGGGCATCCCCGTGTGTCGCGCTTTCCGGGTTGACGGATCGCACCGAGTGCTACGCCCAGGTTTGGCCGTCAAAATTGGGTCTATCGCGTGGTGTGAAATGTTTCTCCGGCCAGCGGGGAGCAAGGGGAAGTTCCATCGGTGCTGTCGCACTAGGCGGATACGGAACCCTCTCACGATAAACAACGTTTGGAGGTTCAAGATGAAGATGGTGAAAAGCCTTCTCCTTGGCTCCGCAGCGGGCGTCGTTGCGATGGCAGGGGCGCAGGCCGCCGATCTTCCCGTTAAGGCCAAACCGGTCCAGTACGTGAAGATTTGCAGTCTGTATGGTGCTGGGTTCTGGTATATCCCCGGGACAGACACGTGCATCAAGCTCGGCGGCTGGGTCCGTACCGAATACGTCGTCAACGGTGGCGGTTCGTTCAGCATTCAAAAGAGCAGCAACTTCACGCGCTCGGACAATGAAAACACCATCCGCAACCGTGGCATCATGTCGTGGGATGTGCGCGAGCAGACCGAATATGGCACTTTGCGTGCCTATATCGCCGGTGGCTGGCAGCTGACCCCGGCCAACGGTCAGGGCGAATATGCAGGCCCTGGAACCTATTATGCCCCGCGCGCCTTCATCCAGTTTGCCGGGTTCACCTTAGGCAAGGCGACGTCGTTCTACGACTTCTACGTCACGCCGGCCTATTCGAACACGACCAACGTGTTGGGCTCCGACACCGGCGGCAGCGGCAAGATCGTCTGGGGCTACACCGCGCAGTTCGGCGGCGGCCTGTCGGCGAGCTTGGCGCTCGAAGATCCGAGCTACACGCAGGCCACGGGCATCCAAGTTAGCGGAGCCTCTAGCGCCGCCAACTACATCAAGGGACCGCAGATCCCCGACTTGGTGGCCAACATCCATCTCGATGCGAGCTGGGGCATGGCGCAGATCATGGCCGCGGCGCATCAGGTCGATTATGTCGGCCCCTCGTCGACCGTCTGGCCGGAAGACAAGTTTGGCTGGGCCATCGGCGCCGGCGCTACGGTCAAGCTGCCGACGCTGGGTGCGGGCGACAGCATCTCGTTCGAAGTCGACTACAGCCAAGGCGCGATCAACTACACCGGTAGCGGCTGGGGCAACTACTCCTGGTGCCATGGCGGGACCACGGGTGCTAGCTGCGGCAAAGGCGTCGCGTCCGACGCGACCTACCTCTTCAGCGATAATAGTCTAGCGCTGACGACGGCATGGGCCGTGGTTGCCGGCTTCCAGCATGTCTGGAACCCGCACTGGAAGACGTCGATCTACGGCACCTATGGCGAGATCAGCTACCCCGGCAGCGTAAATAGCCTGTTGCCGTCCGGTCAGACCAACGACTGGAACATCGGCCAGGTCGGTTCGCGCACGGTGTGGAACCCGGTCAAGAATCTCGATCTGAGTGTCGACGTTATGTACAACCACCTGGGCACCAATACGGTAGACTCGAAATACACTGACCAGAGCGTCTGGCAGGCGATATTCCGCGCCCAGCGCAACTTCTATCCATGACCTGCCTTTGCCGACGTGAAGCCGCTTCGGCTTCGCGCAGGCAGGATGGTCGTGTGAGTTGTGACGTTAACAACCCCCGGCGGGAAACCGCCGGGGGTGCTTGCATAAACCGAACCCAGTTCCGCAATGACAATGCAGCTTGGACAGCACGGTTCACGCGACTTGCTCGAGGTCATGCGGCTCGAGCGGCGTGCCCTTGCCGCCAAGATCCGCGTGGTGCGCGCAGTGCTGGGCTGGAGCCAGAGCGAGTTCGGCTTTCGCGTCGGGTTGACCCAGCGGGCTATTCACAAGATCGAGCAGGGCGATACCGAGCCGCGGCGGACCACCGTTCTCGCGATTGAAGAGGTTTGGCGCGAAGCCGGCATTGAATTCGAGGATTTGCCCGACGGCGGCTTCCGGGTGAGCGTTCGCGCACAGTTGCTCGACCGCCCGGCCACGGTCCAGTCGCGCCGGCGACGCGCCGCGCGCGTGCATCTGGGCGTTACCGCCATCGGCCATCGCTCGCCGACCTATCGCGCCTGAGGCGCGTTAAACCACAAATATTCCCGTCCAGACCGGCAAAGCCGCCTTCTGCAGGCCTGCCTTGCTATTGTTTTAGCGGCATTGACCGGGCGCATTGCCAGCGCCGGGCGTTAGCCTTATACGGACGCGGAACAACGGGTTTCGCCATGACAGCACGCATCTATAAGCCGGCCAAGACCGCCATGCAGTCGGGTCTCGCCAAAACGAAGGCCTGGATGCTCGATTTCGAGCCCGAGGCCCCGCGTACGGTGGAGCCGCTGATGGGCTGGACCTCATCCGCCGATATGCGCCAGCAGGTGCGGTTGAGCTTTCCCAGCAAGGAGGAGGCGATCGCCTATTGCGAGCGCCACGGCATTGCCTATCAGGTGTCCGAAGAGGTGCTGCATGCCCGGCGCGGCATGTCCTATTCGGACAATTTCTCGTTCAAGCGCCGCGACGCCTGGACCCACTAACGCCGATTATCGGATGACCTGCCGCTGTGGGGCCTAGCGCGTTGCCGCCGCTTCGGGTGCCGGCTTGCCCGAGCGCTGGCGCAGCAGCGCGATAAAGCGCTCCTCCGGCATCGGCTGCCCAAGCAGGAAGCCCTGGCCGTAATCGCAGCCCAAGCTAACCAGCGCGGTGGCGTCGGCGGCCTTCTCAATTCCCATGCCGACCGCGTGGCGCCGGTGCTGATGGGCGAGGTCGATCACCGACCGGCACAGCGGCATATTGACCTTGTCAGAGCCACAGTCGGTAACGAATTGGCGCGCGAGCTTGAGTTCGGCAAAAGGCATTTCGCCGAACCGCGCCAGCGCCGCACAATTGGCGCCGAATTCGTCGATGGCGAGTTGCACATTGAGCGGCGCCAGCCGATTGCCGAGGTCGCGCGCCAGCGCCAGATCGGCGACAATGTCTTCCTCGCGCAGGTCGATAATCAGACCCGGCCATTTGTCGGCGCCCGGACGATGCGCCATCACGATATCCTCGATCGGCAGCTTGAGCAGCACCGCGGGCCGGATGTTCACTGTGAGTGTGATGTTGACGCCGAGCTTGGAGAAAATGACGCCGGTCTTGAGCGCGCTGGCCAGTGCCAGTTCCGACAGCTTGATGGTGCTCGCTTCCGGCGCGCCCGGCATGAACTTGCTGGGTAGCAGGACGCCGTGTTGCGGATGGCGCGCGCGCGCATAGGCTTCCGCGCCGGCGAGCCGTTTTTTGCGCAGGTCGATCTTCGGCTGATACCAGAATTCGATCCATTGGTTAGCGAGCGCCTGCGCGAGTTCGATGCGGGCACTGGCCGCCGAGATTCCAAGCTTAAGCTCTTGGATGATTTTGACAATTGCTTCGGTTTCGTAGGGCTTCTTGAGCACCGGCAACATATTGAGCTTGCGCTCCACGCCGGCATTCTTGACATGTTCGAGCACGGCGGCACCGCGGTTACTGGTCAGTTGCACGGCGCCGCGGAAGCCGCGCTTGGCGAGCGCTGCCAACGATTGGATGGTGTCGGCGGAATTGACCGCGATATTGTGGAAGATGAGATCGGGCTCGCGTTTTTCAGCCGATCGACGCAGCGCCGCGCCGTCGGCAAATTCCACGGTGTCGATGTGGGAGCCGTGCAGTACCAGCGCCAGGAAATTCCGGAGGCTGGGTTCCTCGTCGACCAAGTAGCAGAGCGAAGCGGTGCCCGGCGCAAGCGGCGGAGCCTCGACGACGGTGTCGGGGTCGCCGGCGGTTTTGCTCGGTGGATCGGCGGGGGACGCGGGCATGAACGTGAGGCGTATTCCGACTGCGAATGACGGGTTTCCGGTTACCATTATTGGTGTTCAAAACTGGTTAAATTTGAGTTTCTCGCACCCGCGAGCTACCCGGCACGGTTGCCATAACTACAGAAGATGACTAACGAATTCCGGCGGCCCGACTGGATTGGCAATATCCAGGGCGTAACGGGCCACAACGGACAGGATGGCAAATGGCGACCCCCGGTCTTTCGCTTTTGGGATTCATGTCGCGGCAGGAGGCGATCGCGCACCTGTTGGCCCATTGCATTCCGGCCAGTCCCGAAATCCCGGCGCTGGTTGCGCAGTGGCAAGCCGCCCAGGCGCGCCGCGGCGCACCCATGCCGGCCGGCCAGCCCGACATACGGGACGTTCCTGCCGCCGACCAGCCTTACCTGCAGATGTTGATGCGTCAGGACTGGGTGGCGAATTTCTTGGAGCAATATCCGAGCGCCGCGTTCAAGCTGGTGGAAATCGATCCGCTGCTGTCAATTCAATTCATGGTCGATATCAAGCGCGCGACGGACCATTGCAGCGTGCTGCCGGATGATCCGAGCGTTGCCGATCTGCTGCCGATCTGTCTGCCCACGACCTATACGCAGGAAAAAATCAACATGGTCCGGCTGCCCGATGGGCTCGGCAAGCAGCTTTCGGTCGGCGCATTCCTGTTGACCGCCCGCAGTATCAACGTCCGCATAGTCGATACCGGCTTTTTCCAGGCCGACAACAAGGTCGGCATCCAATTCGGAATGTCGGTGCCGCTGGTCCAGGTCGTCCGCTTCAACGGCCGTTGCTATCTGCACGATGGCCAGCACCGGTCGCTCGGCGTGCGGCTCAAGGGCGCGACCCACATCCCGTGTCTTTTTCGCGACGTGCAATCGGCCGCCGACATCGGACTTAAAACCGATCGGTCGACATTCACGCTCCCGATTCTGGAATCGGCAGATGCCCCGACCGTCGGTCACTTCACCCAAGGGCGCGCCTGCGAGGTGCAGCTGAAGCGGTTTAACAGGATTATCCACGTCAACTGGGCGGAATACGCAGTCAGCGACGAGTAAGGCCTCCCGCTCCGCGAAACGCGGCGACCGCGGGCGGCGGCGGCTTGATGGCGACCCCGGCTGGATTCGAACCAGCGACCCCCAGCTTAGAAGGCTGGTGCTCTATCCGGCTGAGCTACGGGGTCATTGCCCGGCGTTCAGGTTTACCCGTGCCGCCGGCCTATTGAAAGGTGCACGCCGGCAAATGCGCGGCTAACCTCATGGGCCCGAGGCCCCGCGATGAGTGCCATTGCCGAATTGACCAGCGCCGAACTGACGGCGGCCTACCGGCGCGGCGCGCTTTCTCCGGTCGAAGTGGCGCAAGATTGCCTTATCCGCATCGAAGCGAGCGCCGCGTTCAATGCCTTCGTTACCGTCGATCCGGATGGCGTATTGGCGGCGGCCGCCGAATTGCTCGCCCGCTGGCGGGCGGGCAATCCGTGCGGTCCGATCGACGGGGTGCCGGCCACGATCAAGGACAATATCTGGGCCAAGGGCCTGCCGACGCGGCGCGGCTCGAAAACCAGCGACGCAATGCCGGCGTCCGCCGATTCACCGGCGGTCGCGCGTCTGCGCGAGCAGGGCGCCGTCATCCTGGGCAAGACCTGCATGCCCGAGCACGGCTGGATCGGCGTCTGCCATAGTCCGCTCACCGGTATCACGCGCAATCCCTGGAATTCCGAATACACGCCGGGCGGCTCGACCGGCGGCGGCGCGGTGGCGGCACTGCTGGGTCTCGGCGTGCTGCATTTGGGCACCGACGGCGCCGGTTCGCTGCGTATTCCGGCGGCCTTCACCGGCGTATTCGGCATGAAGCCGAGTTTCGGCCGGGTGCCGATCTATCCCGCGCTCCTGCTCAACGTGCTGTCGCACCAGGGACCGATCACCCGCACCGTCGCCGATGCGGCGCTGATGCTGTCGGCGATATCGCAGCCGGACACGCGTGACATGGCGGCCTGCAATAGCCCTGCACCGGATTTCAGCGCGGGCCTCGATGCCGGCGTGCGCGGCTTGCGCGTGGCGTTCTCGGCCAAGCTCGGGCAGAGCTTTGTGCTCGATCCTGAGATTGCGGCGGCCGCGCGCCAGGCGGCGCACGCGTTGCAAGAGCGGGGGGCTTCGGTGGAGGAGGCCGATCCGCCGCTCGAGCGTACGGGCGAACTGATCCGCGCCATGTGGTGGCCGGTGGCGACCGCGATCGTCGACGCGGTGCCGGCGGCCCAGCGCGCCGACATGGATGCGGGTTTTTTAGCGATTGCCGAACGCGGCCGGCGTTTCGGCGTCGGCGATTACCTCGCCGCCTATACCGCACGCGCCGAGCTGCATAACGCCATGCTGCGCTTCCACGAGCGCTATGACCTTCTACTAACGCCGGCGATGCCGATCACGGCTCTGAAAGTGGGGCGTGAGGCGCCGGAGGACGGCAACTACGGCGACGACTGGACGGGCTGGTCGCCCTACACCTATCCGTTCAATCTCACGCAACAGCCGGCGGCTTCGGTGCCGAGCGGACTAGCCCGCAACGGTTTGCCGATGGGGGTGCAGATCGTCGGGCCGCTTGGCGCGGACCATACGGTGCTGCGGGCGGCACGGGCGATCGAATTGGCAATGCCGATGCGGCGCGCGCCGGGGCTCGGGTAAACGGATATTCGCTAGTTAAATAAATAGCTTACAGACTTTAGTTGCGGCAATTCATCTAACTTTGCAGAATTCACGACTAGGACTCTGGCCAGTCGAAGCGTTACGGTTTTTGCCAGGCCAAAACGAATCGTCAATCGCTTCGCCCACGCGCGTCCACATTCCTTATTCCTTTCACGCCGCAGCCACGACCTCGACACCTTCAATCGTTCAACTGATAGTGGCGACCGCCGCTTCGCAAGCGTGACGACCTGTCGCCATACTGGGAGGCTCCCCCGATGTTCACGATCGTTCGCGCCGGCCTTGCCGCCGCGCTCGTCGCTCTTACTCTTTTGCCCGCCGCCGCCGCCGACAAATCCTTCAAGCGTAGCGATCTTGATGAAGCGGCCATCAAACTCGAAGCGCAGATCAAAAGCGATGCCGGCACTGTGACCAAGCCGGCGGCGACTTTACGGCACGACGTCGACGCCGCTTTCCAGAGATTCGATTTCCGCACCGGCATGCTGGTGCTCGGCCAACTCGTCAGCGTGGCGCCGACCGATGCCACGAGTTGGCTGCGCCTGTCGCGCACCGTGCTGCAAATCCGCCCGCGCGATGACAGCGAGCGCGCGTTGCTGCTCGATCGCGCCTCGACCGCCGCCTATATTGCCTATAGCCGGGCCACCGACCGCAACCTGGAAGCCGACAGCCTGGCGCTGCTCGGCAAAACGCTTGCTGACCGCCAGCAATGGCGCCCGGCGCTCGATTCCTTAAGGCTGGCGCTCGATCTGCGCGAGACCGCCGACCTGCGCGGCCAATATGAACGCCTGCGCGCCGAACATGGCTTCCGCATGCTCGACTATTCGGTCGATTCCGATGCGGTTTCACCGCGCGCCTGCTTCCAGTTTTCCGAGGAACTGCCCGGCCGGCGCACCGATTTTTCGCCCTACGTTGCCGTTGCTGGCCAGGACAAGCCGGCCATTTCGGCGAATGACAAACAGCTCTGCGTCGAAGGCCTCAAGCATGGCGAACGCTATGCCGTCACGCTACGCGCCGGCCTGCCGTCCACCGTCAGAGAGTCGCTGACGAAATCGGCCGAGTTCACCATCTTCGTGCGCGACCGTAAGCCGTTCGTGCGCTTTGCCGGCAAGGCCTATGTGCTGCCGCGCACCGGCCAGCGCGGCATTCCGCTGCTCAGCGTCAACACCAGCGCGGTCTTGCTGTCGGTCTATCGCGTCGGCGACCGCAATTTGCTCGACACCGTGCTCGGCTACGATTTCCAGCGCAATTTGCGGCCCTACGAAGCCACGCGGCTGGCGAGTGAGCGCGGCGCCAAGGTCTGGGGCGGCGAACTTGCCGTCACGCCCAAGCTCAACACCGAAGTCACCACCGCGTTTCCGGTCGACCAGGCGCTCGGCGACCTCAAACCCGGCGTCTATGTGATGACGGCGGCGGCGAAGGACGCGAACGCCAACAGCTACGAGCAGCAGGCCACCCAATGGTTCATCGTTTCCGATCTGGGATTGACCGCCTATAGCGGCCATGACGGCATCGACGTCTTTATTCACTCGCTGGCGAGCGCAGAGCCGCGCGGGCAGGTCGAAGTCCGGCTGATCGCGCGCAACAACGAGGTGCTCGCCACCAAAGCCACCGACAATGACGGTTTTGTGCATTTCGAGGCCGGCCTTGCGCGCGGCGAGGGCGGGCTCGCACCGGCTGCGATCGTCACCGCCGATAAAGGCGACTATGCCTTCCTCAGCCTGAAATCGACCGCTTTCGATCTCACCGACCGCGGCGTTGCCGGGCGGCAGGTGCCGGCCGGGCTCGATGCCTTTGTCTACACCGAGCGTGGCGTCTATCGCAGCGGCGAAACCGTGCACGTGACGGCGCTGTTGCGCGACGCCCGCGGCGTTGCCGCCGCGTCGCCGCTCACGCTGGTGATCGAGCGGCCGGACGGTGTCGAATATCGTCGCGCGGTGCTGGCCGACCAGGGCGTCGGCGGTCATAGCTGGAGCGTGCCGATCGTCTCGTCGGCCTCAACCGGCACCTGGCGGGTGCAGGCTTTTACTGATCCCAAGCGGCCGGCGGTCGGCGAAGCGAGCTTCCTGGTCGAGGACTATGTCCCCGACCGCATCGAATTCGATCTGACTTCGGCGGCGCAAGTCATCCCGCGCGATGCGCCGGCGCAATTGAGCGTGGACGGCCATTTCCTCTACGGCGCGCCGGCCTCCAATCTCGATCTGACCGGCACGGTGACGATTGCCGCGGCCAAGGAACGGCCGGGCTTTGCCGGCTATTCCTTTGGGCTTGCCGATGACGAGGTTTCGACCGCGCGTCAGGACATCGAAGACGTGCCGGCGACCGATACGGCCGGCAAGGCGAGCTTCCCGGTCAAGCTCGACAGGATTCCGACGACCTCGCGCCCACTGCAAGCGACGGTCACCGTCAGCATGGCGGAATCCGGCGGCCGCGCGGTCGAGCGCAAGCTCACGCTGCCGATCGCGCCGGCTGCCGCCATGATCGGCGTCAAGCCGGCCTTCTCCGGCCGCTCGCTCGGCGACGGCGCCAATGCCGATTTCGACGTGGTGGTGGCGGGCCCCGAAGGCAAAATGCAGGCGCAAAGCGGGTTGCGTTACGAATTGCTGCGGGTCGAGAACAGCTATCAATGGTACCGCCGCAACGGCCAGTGGGAATACGAGCCGATCAAGCGTACCGAGCGCGTGGCCGACGGCAGCGTGAACGTTACCGCCGAAAAACCGGCGCGCATTTCGATGCCGGTCAAATGGGGGCGCTACCGCCTGGAAGTGTCGACGGCTGATCCGAACGGGCCGGTCACCTCGCTGACTTTCGATGCTGGCTTCTATGCGGAAGCCAACACCGACACGCCCGACTTCTTGGAAATCGCGCTCGACAAGGCGGACTACAAATCCGGCGGCAGCATGACCGTATCGGTGACCGCGCGCACGGCGGGCCGCCTCTCGCTCAATGTGTTTACCGACCGGCTGGTCGCCTCGACCTCGCAGGTGGTGAAAGCCGGCGCGGTGCGCGTGCCGCTGACAGTTGGCAAGGATTGGGGCACCGGCGCCTATCTGGTGGCGACCTTGCGGCGTCCGCTCGATGCGCCGGCGCAACGCATGCCCGGCCGCGCCATCGGCGTGCAGTGGTTCTCGATCGACCGCGCGGCGCGCACGTTGGCGCTCGACATGAAACTGCCGGCCGTGCTGCGGCCCAATTCCACGCTCGGCGTGCCGATCAAGCTTGCGGGACTTAACGCCGGCGAAGAGGCGCGCGTCGTCGTCGCCGCCATCGACGTCGGCATTCTCAATCTCACCAATTACAAGCCGCCGGCGCCCGACAACTATTATCTCGGCCAACGCCAACTGACCGCCGAAATCCGCGATCTCTACGGCCAACTGATCGACGGCATGCAGGGCGTGCGCGGGGCGATCCGTTCGGGCGGCGATAGTGGCGCCGACCTGACCGGCTCGCCGCCGACTCAGGCGCCGCTGGCGCTTTATTCCGGCATCGTGCGGGTCGGCCCCGACGGCACGGCGCAAGTGAATTTCGACATTCCGGCCTTTGCCGGCACCGCGCGCGTGATGGCGGTGGCCTGGAGCAAGGACAAGGTCGGCCGGGCATCCGGCGACGTGCAGGTGCGCGATCCGGTGGTGCTGACCGCGACGCTGCCGCGTTTCCTGCGCACCGGCGACCGCGGCGCGGTGCAGCTCGAACTCGACAATGTGGAAGGTGCTGCCGGCGATTACAGCATCGCCGTCAGCAGCGAAGGCACCGTCAAGATCGACGGTGACAAGCCGGTCTCGCTCAAGCTCGCGGCCAAGAAGCGCGAGCATATGGCTGTGCCGGTCTCCGCTTCAGGCTCGGGGCCGAGTACGCTCAAAGTGAGCGTGAGCGGGCCGAACGGCTTTGCGCTCGAGCGCGCCTATGCGCTCGACGTGCGGCCGGCGAACCAGATTCTCACCCGCCGCACCGTGCGGGCGCTCGCGCCCGGCGAAACGCTGTCGCTGTCGAAGGACATGTTCGCCGATTTCGTGCCGGGCACGGGCCGCGTCGGCCTCTCGGTCGCGATCTCGGCCTCGCTCGACATCGCCACGCTTTTGAGCGAGCTCGACCGCTATCCGTTCGGTTGTTCCGAGCAGATCACCAGCCGCGCGGTAGCGATGCTCTATGTCAACGAGCTCGCCGCGCAGGCCAAGCTCGCGCTCGACGGCGATATCGACCAGCGCATCAAGGACGCCATCCAGCGTTTGTTGGCGCGCCAGGACTCGAACGGCTCGTTCGGCCTGTGGTCGGTCGGCGGCAACGATCCCTGGCTCGACGCCTATGTCACCGATTTCCTCACGCGCGCGCGCGAGCGCAAGTTCGAGGTGCCGGCGGCCGCGTTCGCGCTGGCGCTCGATCGCTTGCGCAATTACGTGGCGACCGCGCCCGACCCGAACAAGAACGGTGGCCGCGATCTCGCTTATGCGTTCTACGTGCTGGCGCGCAACGGCGTGGCGCCGGTCGGCGACCTGCGCTACCTCGCCGACACCAAGCTCGACGATCTGGCGACGCCGATCGCCAAGGCGCAAATCGCCGCCGCGCTCGCCATGCTCGGCGACAAGGCGCGCGCCGACCGCGTCTATCTCGCCGCGCTCGACGCCATTGCGCCGCAGCCCAAGCTCGATTTTGGCCGCGCCGATTACGGCTCGGCGTTGCGCGATTCCGCCGCTTTGGTGACGCTTGCCTCGGAAGGGCGGGCGACGCAACGGACCATCGACGACGCGGTGGCGCGTGTCGACGCCGCCCGTTCGCTCACCCGCTACACCTCGACCCAGGAAGACGCCTGGCTGGTGCTTGCCGCGCGCGCTCTCGCCAAGCAGATCAACGCCATCTCGCTCGCGGTCAACGGCGAGACGCGGCAGGGTGCGTTCTATCGCAGCTTGCGGGCCGCCGAACTCGACGCGACGCTGGCGGTGGCAAACCGCGGCGCCGGCACGGTACAGGCGGTGGTGTCGGTGAGCGGCTCGCCGCTTACCCCGGAGCCGGCGGCCGAGCAGGGCTTCAAGATCGAGCGCAATTATTTCACGCTCGACGGCGAGGCGGCCGATCCGACCAATGCCAAGCAGAATCAGCGCTTCGTCGTGGTGCTCAAGATGACTGAGCCGGCCCCGCAGTTCGGCCGCGTGATCGTTGCCGACTATCTGCCGGCCGGTTTCGAAATCGACAATCCGAAGCTGGTCTCGTCGGGCGACACCGGAACGCTAAGCTGGATCACCGATGCCGGCGACCCGGTCAACAGCGAATTCCGCGACGACCGCTTCACCGCGGCGTTCAACCGCAGCCAGGGGTCGCGGCCGGTATTCACGGTCGCCTATGTGGTGCGCGCGGTGTCGCCCGGGCATTACGTGCTGCCGCAGGCGATCGTCGAGGATATGTATCGCCCCGACCGTTTCGGGCGCACCGCAACCGGGACAATCGACATCACGGCGGGCAAATGAAGCCAAAATGAAATATTGGCGTCTCATCCTGGCGTGTCTTGCCGGCGCGGCCGTGCTGACGGCGCTCGCCGCCGGCGCCTGGGCCTATGCGCTTGGACGCCCGCCGCTCGGCAAGCATCTGGAAACCTCGCACGTGGTGCTCGACCGTGAGGGCAAGCTGTTGCGCGCCTATGCCACCAGCGAAGGGCGCTGGCGGCTGCCGGCGACCGCCAAAGATGTCGACCCGCGCTTCTTGACGCTGCTGTTCGCCTATGAAGACAAACGTTTTCGCCAGCATCACGGCGTCGACGCCATGGCGCTCACGCGCGCCGCGCTGCAATTTGCCACCAGCGGCCATATCGTTTCCGGCGGCTCCACCATCACCATGCAGGTGGCGCGCCTGCTCGAGCCGCGCCAGCATCGCAACCTTGCCGCCAAGCTGCGCCAGATCGCGCGCGCGCTCGAACTCGAGCGGGCGCTCAGCAAGCCACAAATTCTGGCGCTCTATCTGACGCTGGCGCCCTATGGTGGCAACCTGGAAGGTGTGCGCGCCGCTTCGCTCGCTTATTTTGGCAAGGAGCCGCACCGCCTGTCATTGGCGGAAGCGGCGCTGCTGGTGGCGCTGCCGCAATCGCCGGAATTGCGCCGGCCGGATCGTTATCCGCGCGCCGCACGAGCGGCACGTGACCGCGTGCTCGAGCGCGCGGCCGCCGCCGGCGCGGTGCCGCGCGATGAGATCGCGCGCGCCAAGTCGCAAGCCGTGCCGCATGCGCGCAAGCCGCTGCCGGTGCTGGCACCGCATGCCGCCGACCAGGTGGTCGCCGCCGAACCGGATAAACGCATTCACCGGCTCACCATCGACGCCGGCTTGCAGAAGACTTTGCAGGAACTGGCGCGCGAGCGTGCGCACCCGCTCGGGCCGGAGATTTCGGTCGCCATCCTCGCCGTGGACAATGAGACGGGCGAGGTGCGGGCGCGCGTTGGCTCCGCCGATTATTTCGACGAGCACCGCGCCGGCCAGGTCGACATGACGCAGGCATTGCGTTCGCCCGGCTCGACCTTGAAACCGTTCATCTACGGGCTCGCCTTCGAGGACGGCTTGCTGCATCCGGAAACGCTGATCGACGACAAGCCGGCGCGTTACGGCAGCTACACGCCGGAGAATTTCGATCTCACCTTCCAGGGCACGGTGACGGTGCGCCGCGCGCTACAAATGTCGCTCAACGTTCCCGCCGTCGCGGTGCTCGGCCAGGTCGGCGTCAGCCGGCTGAGCGCGCGATTGACGCAGACCGGCGCCGCCTTGGTGCTGCCCAAGGGCGAGGCGCCCGGCCTTGCCATGGGGCTCGGCGGTGTCGGCATCAAGCTCACCGATCTGGTGATGCTCTATACCGGGCTGGCGCGCCTCGGCTCGGCGCTGCCGCTCACCGAGCGCGAAGGCGAATTTTTGCAGGCGCCGCGCCGGCTGCTCGATCCGGTCGCCGCCTGGTATGTCGGCAATATCCTGATCGGCGCGCCGCCGCCGGAGAATGGGCCGCCCCGACGCATCGCCTTCAAGACCGGCACCTCCTACGGCTACCGCGACGCCTGGGCGGTCGGTTTCGACGGCCGCATGACGATAGGCGTATGGGTCGGGCGCGCGGATGGGGCGCCGGTACCCGGACTGTTCGGGCGCGGCTCGGCGGCGCCGATCCTGTTCGACGCTTTTGCCCGCAACGGCGCCGCGCCAGCAAAGCTGGCGCATGCGCCCAAGGGCGCGATCTTTGCCTCGACCAGCAAGCTGCCGCCGCCGTTGCAGAACTTCCGTCCCGAGGGCGGCCCGACTGTCGCGTCCGAGCCGCCGCGCATCATGTTCCCGCCCGACGGCGCGCGCCTCGAACTCGTTAAAGGCCCAACGCCAGAGCCGGTCGCGCTCAAGATCGCCGGCGGCGCCGCGCCGCTCACCGTCATGGTCAATGGCGTGCCGCTTAAGCCGCAGGGCGGCAGGCGCACGGTATTTTTCGCGCCGGATGGTCCGGGCTTCGTGCGGCTCACCGTGATGGACGCCCGCGGCGCCACCGATAGCGTCAGCGTCCGCCTGCAATAACCGCATTTTGTTTGGGCATGATCTGGTCCGAAAACCGGTGACTGTTTTTCGGGATCATGCGCTCGCGCGCGGAATGACAGCGCGCGGGCCAGGGCTTATTGTCCCGGCAAATGCTTGAAATCAGCAGAAAAGTCGCCCGATGAGCACGGCCGGCAAAAATGTGCGGCCATCGCTGCGCCCGGCGCGCGGCCTCGCCGCGGTACTGGACTATGCCGCCGCCACGCACCGGCGCGCGTATGGGCTGCTGATTGTCTTTTCGCTGATCGCCTTCCTGCCGGGTTTTTTCCAGATTCCGCCGGTCGACCGCGACGAGGCGCGTTTCGCGCAGGCTACCAAGCAGATGCTGGAAAGCGGACAATATATCGACATCCACTTCCAGAATGAGGTCCGCTACAAGAAGCCGGTCGGCATCTATTGGCTGCAGGCGGCAGCGGTGAAGGCGGGCGAAGCCGCCGGTATCCCGGATGCGCGTACCACGATCTGGCTCTACCGGCTGCCGTCGCTGTTCGGCGCCATCGGCGCCGTGCTGCTGACTTATTGGACCGCGCTCGCCTTTGTGGCGCGGCGCACCGCTCTGCTCGCCGCGCTGATGATGGCGAGCTCGGTGCTGCTCGGCGTCGAGGCCCGCCTTGCCAAGACCGACGCTATGCTGCTGTTCACCTGCGTTGCGGCGATGGGCGCGATGGCGCGTATCTATCTGATGAGCCGGCGCACGCCGGAGCGCGCGGTCGGCTGGCGGCTGCCGGCGATACTGTGGACGGCGCTGGCGGCCGGCGTCCTGCTGAAAGGTCCATTGATCCTGATGTTCGTCGGGCTGACCGCGCTCACGCTGTCGATCGCCGACCGCTCCGGCCGCTGGATCTGGCGGCTGCGCCCGCTCGCCGGCTTTGTCTGGATGATGGCGCTGGTGCTGCCTTGGTTCGCTGCGATCGTCGCCAAGTCGGGTGCGACTTTTTTTACCGACGCCATCGGCCAGGACATGCTGGCCAAGGTGACCGGCGGGCAGGAGTCGCATGGCGCGCCGCCTGGGCTTTATTTCGTATTGTTCTGGGTGACGTTCTGGCCGGGCTCGGTACTGGCCGGACTGGCGGCGCCGCGCGTGTGGCAGGCGCGGGGCGAACCGGGCGCGCGATTTCTGCTGGCTTGGTTGATCCCGTCCTGGGTGGTGTTCGAGGCGGTGATCACCAAGCTGCCGCACTATGTGCTGCCGCTTTATCCCGCGATTGCGATTTTGATCGCCGGCATCCTCGAAGGCGGCGGCCTGGTGACCAAGCGCTGGCTGGTGCGCGGCACGGCCGGCTGGTTCGCGTTTCCGGTGGCAATTGCAATCGCCGTCGCGATCGGTTTCATCGGCATCGGCCGCGACCTCGGTTTCGTCGCCTGGCCGTTCGCCGCGGCCGCGACGATCTTCGGCCTGTTCGCCTGGTGGCTTTACGAAGTCGACGGCGCCGAGCGCGCCTTATTGCGCGGCATGGTGTCGTCGGTGCTGATCGCCATCACGGTCTATTTGGTGACGTTTCCCTCACTGCCGGCGCTATTCCCGAGTGCGCTGATCGCCGACACCTTGCGCAATACCGATTGCGCCGAGCCGCACGTGGCCGCGACCGGATATTACGAGGAGCCGAGCCTGGTGTTCCTGCTCGGCACCGATACCCGTTTCACCGATGGCACCGGCGCTGCCATATTCCTCGGGCAGGGCTCGTGCCATTTCGCGCTGATCGATACGCGCAGTGTGGCAAGCTTCGTGCAGCGTGCCAATTCAATCGGATTGCATTACGCGATGGTGCAGCGTTTCGACGGTTATAACATCAGCGTCGGGCGGCCGGTGACGGTCACCTTATTCCGTTCGGCGGAAAAGCCATGACCGCAGCCAATGGCCTCAATCGCGACGTGGCCACAGCACGTAGCGTGCTGAGCCGTTGCGCCGGCAAAGTCGCTGCAGCGCTCGGCGTGCTGGTGCGCCCGGTACGCATTCATCCGAGCAACCCGTGGGGCGTGGCGCCGCGCCAGCTCGCGATCGCGGCCGGAATTTTCCTGGCGGTCTTTCTGCTGGCGATGTTTGCGGTCGATGCCGCCGCCATCAGAGGCGTCGGTCATCTGCCGCGCTGGATTGTCTGGTGTTTCAACCAGATCACCGACTTCGGCAAATCGGGCTGGTTCCTGTGGCCGCTCGGCATTTTGTTTTTAGGGCTGGCCGCGCTGCCGAGCCTGCCGCGGCTGCTGCAGTGCGTGCTGGCGGCGGTGATGGTGCGCGTCGGGTTCCTGTTCGCCGCGATTGCCGTGCCCGGTCTGTTCGTGACCGTCGCCAAACATATTTTCGGGCGGGCGCGGCCGGGAGTCGGCGGCAGCGTCGATCCAACTTTGTTCAGCCCGTTCAGTTGGCCCGCCGCCTATGCCGGGCTGCCGTCCGGCCACGCCGCCACGGCGTTCTCGGTGCTGGTGGCGTTCGGCACTTTGTGGCCGCGCGCACGCACCGTGTTGTGGATCTATGCCCTGTTGATCGCGGTGAGCCGGGTGGTGGTGACCGCGCATTATCCGAGCGACGTGCTGGCCGGCGCCGTGGTCGGCGTCGCCGGGGCGCTCCTGGTACGGCACTGGTTTGCGTTGCGGTCTATAGGCTTTACCATCGCGCCGGACGGCGTTTTGCAGCAAAAACCGGGCCCATCGCTGCGGCGGATTAAAGCGGTTGCACGCGCGTTGCTGGCTTAATACAGCTTGCGCATGACGAGGCCCCAAGAATGAACGCCAAAGACTTAGCGGTTGCCGTCGTGGTGCCGGTGCGCAACGAGGCCGGCAATATCGAGCCGCTGGTCAAGGAGATCGCCGCCGCGCTCGACGGGCACTGGCGCTTCGAGGTTGTCTACGTCAACGACGGTTCGAGCGACGGCACCGAAGCCGAGCTCAAGCGGCTGATGACGCAATACCCTTTCCTGCGCTGGATCACGCACAAGCAATCCTGCGGCCAGTCGGCGGCGGTGCGCTCGGGGGTGACCGCCGCGCATGCGCCCCTTATCGTCACGCTCGACGGCGACGGTCAGAACGATCCCGCGTTCATTCCGGCCATGCTGCGCGCGCTCGAAGCGGGCGCGTCGCGCGTCGGGCTGATCGCCGGCCAGCGGGTGGGGCGCAAGGGCCCGGGCTTCAAGAAGTTGCAATCGCGCATCGCCAATTTGGTGCGCGGCGCGGTGTTGCGCGACGGCACGCGCGACACCGGTTGCGGGCTCAAGGCGTTCCCGCGCGCGGTGTTCTTGCGCCTGCCGTATTTCGACGGCCTGCATCGCTTCCTGCCGGCGCTGGTCAAGCGCGAGGGCTACGACATCGGCTATGTGGACGTGGTCGACCGGCCGCGCGGCGCCGGCGTGTCGAATTACGGGATGTGGGATCGGCTGTGGATCGGCATCCTCGATCTCGCCGGCGTGTGGTGGCTGATCCGCCGCAAGAAGAAAAATCCGGAAATTGTAGAGGACTGAACTCAAATGCTCATCGACATCACGCGCGCCGTCGGCGGCTATCTGCAGGACGTTTTTCTCGGCAATGCCGACTGGGGAATCCTGGTCGGTTACCTTGCGCAGTTCCTGTTCGCCATGCGCTTCGTGGTGCAGTGGATCGCTTCGGAGCGGGCTGGCAAGAGCGTGGTGCCGACCGCGTTCTGGGTGTTCTCGATCGGCGGCGGGTTGATGCTGCTCGGCTACGCGCTCTACCGCAAAGACCCGGTGTTCATCATCGGGCAGGCGTTCGGCGTGTTCGTCTATTTGCGCAATCTGCAATTCGTCATCCGCAGCGGCGGGCAGGGCGCGCCGGCGTGACGGCCTATCTCGCCGCGGCCATGGCCGCGAAGCCTTGCGTGAGGTCGGCGATGAGATCGTCCGGGTCTTCCAGGCCGATGTGAAAGCGCAGCGTCGGTCCGCCCGGCGCCCATTTAGTTGCCGTGCGATATTCGGAGCTGTCGAACGAGATCACCAGGCTCTCGAAGCCGCCCCACGAAAAGCCCATGCCGAACAGCGTGAGCTCGTTCATGAAGGCGTGCACGGATTTCTCCGGCGCGGGTTTAAGCACGATGCTGAACAGACCGCAGGCGCCGGAAAAATCCCGCTGCCAGATCTTGTAGCCGGGATCGCTCGCGAGCCCCGGATGCAGAACGCGCAGAACTTCCGGCCGCTGCTCCAGCCAGCGCGCGACGCGCAAGCCGGACTCGTAATGCCGCGCCAGCCGCACGCCGAGCGTGCGCAAGCCGCGCAGCGCAAGATACATATCGTCGGGGCCGACGCACAGGCCCATGCTGTTCATGACGTCCTTGAGCGCCGGCAGCGTCTTGGCCGTCGCCGCCACGCAGCCGAACATCACGTCGGAATGGCCACCGATATATTTGGTGCCGGCCTGGATCGACAGGTCGACGCCTTTCTCGAAGGCGCGGAAATAAAGCGGCGTCGCCCAGGTGTTGTCCATCAGCACGAGCGCGCCCTTGTCGTGCGCGACTTTTGCGATTGATGGTATGTCCTGCATCTCGAAGCTTTGCGAACCGGGCGCTTCCACGAACACCGCGCGTGTATTCGGCTTGAACAGCTTGCCGATGTCGGCGCCGATCAATGGATCGTAATAGGTCGTTTCGACCCCCAGGCGCTTGAACATGCCGTTGCAGAAGTTGCGGGTCGGCCGGTAGACGCTGTCGGTGACCAGGATATGGTCGCCGGCGCCGGCCACCGACAGCAGCGCGACCGAAATCGCCGCCAATCCCGAAGGCAGTAAAGCGACGCCGGCACAACCGTCGCCTTCGAGCGCAGCGAGTGCTTGTTCCAGCGCTTCCGAGGTGGGGGTGCCGCGGCGGCCATATTGATAGCGGGAGCGGTGGGCAAGCTGATCCTCGGCGGTGGGGTAAAGCACGGTGGAAGCGTGATAAACTGCCGGATTGACGAAGCCGTGCTGACCTTTGGTATCGCGCCCGGCGGTCACCAGGCGTGTTGCCGGCTTGATTGGGGATTTCGGCTGCTTCGCCATGGCTTATTCCGTTCTCCCGCCGGTCGCCGCGTGCGGAACCGGGCGCCGACGGCATATCGGCCGCATCGGCGTTGAGCGTCAACCCCTTGACCTGCCGGTTCGATCGTTCTGTGATGCAAGCGATTGGGGGTTCGTGGAAACCGGCCCGCGACCAGGTTTTTTCCGCCGTGCAAGCAAGACTCGGGGGCGGCAGAACGATCCTGGCCGAGCGGCAGCGTGACCCACAACCGCATCGGCGCCAACGAGGTCGCACCATGAAACGCATTGCCAGCATTCTCGCACTCAGCTTTCTCTTGATCGCCCAAAGCGCGACCGCGCAGACCCTGAAGACGGTCAAGGATCGCGGCATCCTCAATTGCGGCGCCAACGGCACGCTGGCCGGCTTCGGGCTGCCGGACGCGCAGGGCAATTGGGCCGGCCTCGATGTCGATGTCTGCCGCGCCATCGCCGCCGCCATCTTCAACGACGCGACCAAGGTCAAATTCGTTCCGTTGTCGGCCAAGGATCGATTCACCGCGCTGCAATCGGGCGAGGTCGACGTGCTGGCGCGCAACACCACCTGGACGAGTTCGCGCGACACTTCGCTCGGCCTCAACTTCGCCGGCGTCGACTACTACGACGGGCAGGGCTTCATGGTGCGCAAGGCGCTGAAAGTGAACTCGGCGCTTGAACTCAACGGCGCCTCGGTTTGCGTGCAGCAGGGCACCACCACCGAGCTCAATCTGGCGGATTTCTTCCGCGCGCATAAGATGACGTTGAAGAGCGTGACCTTCGCCACGGCGAACGAAGCGATCAAGGCCTATGACGCTGGCCGCTGCGACGCCTATACCACCGACGCGTCCGGCCTCTATGCCGAGCGGCTGCGGCTCGCCAATGCGAGCGATCATATCGTATTGCCGGAAATCATTTCCAAGGAACCGCTCGGGCCGGCGGTCCGCCACGGCGACGACCAGTGGTTCGACGTCGTCAAGTGGGTGCTGTTCGCAATGCTCAACGCCGAGGAGTTGAACATCACGCAGAAGAACGTCGACGACATGACGAAATCGACCAACCCGGAAATCAAGCGCTTCGTCGGCACCGAAGGCAATTACGGCGAGCAACTCGGCCTGACCAAGGACTGGGCGGTTCGCATCGTCAAGCTGGTCGGTAATTACGGCGAGTTGTTCGAGCGTAATGTGGGGCAGGGCTCGCCGCTGAAGATCGAACGCGGACTGAACAAATTATGGAGCAAGGGCGGCATCCAATACGCGCCGCCGATCCGCTGAGCGAAAAATTGAGACCGGATCGCCGCCGCCTGCGGCGGTCCGGCGCCGGACGCCGTAGCTTTACTGTCGTCAGGCCGACGAGGGGACAATGTCGATTGACCTTCCGGGCGGGTTAGCCCCCGCGCGGGTCGCGTTTTACAACAACCCCAAGGTCCGTAGCATCGGCTATCAGGTCGCGCTTGGCGCGATCGTCGCATTCCTCGTTTATGAAGCGGTCAGCAACGCCATCGACCATCTGGCGCGCGCGCATATCGCTTCCGGGTTCGGCTTTTGGGACAATACCGCCGGCTTCGATATCAGCCAGACCCTGATCCACTTCAGCTCACAGTCCTCGACTTACGGCCGGGCCTTCTGGGTCGGCTTGCTCAATACTTTGCTGGTGGCCGGCCTCGGCATCGTATTTGCCACTGTGCTCGGCTTCCTGGTCGGCATCGGGCGGCTGTCGAAGAACTGGCTAGTGGCCAAGGTCGCCAGCGGCTACGTCGAGACCATCCGCAATATCCCGCTGCTACTGCAATTGCTGTTCTGGTACAACGCCGTGCTCAAGACGCTGCCGGAGACGCGCGACAGCTACGCAATTCCGGGCGGCGGCTTCCTCAACAATCGCGGGCTGGTGCTGCCGAACCCGATCGCGCAATCAGGCGAGGGCGCCTTTGGGCTGATCATCCTGGCCGGGATTGTGGCGACTTTCATTTTCCGCGGCTGGGCCAAGCGCCGACAGGAGCGCACCGGAGAGCAGGCGCCGGTGTTTATGGTCGGCGCGGCGGTGGTGATCGTGCCGGCGGCGATTTTCGTGCTGCTGCACGGATTTCCGTTCACCTTCGATATGCCGCAGCGCGGGCGTTTCAATATTACCGGCGGCCTCGAAGTGCTGCCCGAATTCGCCGCGCTATTGTTCGGCCTGTCGATCTATACCGCCGCCTTCATTGCCGAAGTGGTGCGGGCCGGCGTTCTCGCCGTCTCGCACGGCCAGACCGAGGCAGCCTATGCGCTCGGTTTGCGGCCGCGCACGACGCTGCGGCTGATCGTGCTGCCGCAGGCGATGCGGGTCATCGTGCCGCCGCTGACCAGCCAATACCTGAACCTGACCAAGAATTCCACGCTGGCGGTGGCCATCGGCTATCCCGACCTGGTGCAGGTGTTCACCGGCACGGTGCTGAACCAGACCGGGCAGGCGGTCGAGGTCGTCGCCATCACCATGGCGGTCTACCTCACCATTAGCCTCGCCACTTCTTTGCTGATGAATTTCTACAACAGCCGCATCGCGCTGGTGGAACGGTGAGGGCCAAGCCATGACCATGGCCGAAGGCGATCTCGCCGTTGCGGAAATCAAATTCGTGCGCAGCGCTGCCATCGAGGCGCGGCCGCCGCCGGCGGCGATGAGCGGCGCCATCGGCTGGCTGCGGGCAAACCTGCTGTCGAGCCCGTTCAACATCGCACTGACGATCCTGATCGGACTGCTGCTCGCCTGGGTGATCCCCGAGCTCGCCAAATTCCTGCTGATCGATGCGGTTTGGAGCGGCAACGACCGCGACGCCTGCCGTGAGATCGTCCAGCATCGCGAGATCGGCGCCTGCTGGCCGTTCGTCTGGGAGCGCTGGTCCTATTTCGTCTACGGCTCCTACCCGATCCCGCAGCGCTGGCGCGTCGATGTGTTCTTCGCGATGCTGGCGCTCGGCGTGGTGTGGCTACTCTGGCTCGAAGCGCCGCGCCGCGATCTCGGTTCGGTCTATTTCTTCGTCGTGCTGCCGATCTGTTCGTTCATCCTGTTGACCGGCTGGAGCGTGATCGGTTTGCCGCCGGTCGATACCGTGCTGTGGGGCGGAGTGCTGGTGACCATTGTCGTCGCCTCGGTCGGCATCGTGCTGTCGTTGCCGCTCGGGGTCCTGCTGGCGCTCGGGCGGCGCTCGCACATGCCGACGGTCAAGCTGTTCTCGGTGACGTTCATCGAATTCGTGCGCGGCGTGCCGCTGGTCACCGTGCTGTTCATGGCGAGCGTGATGCTGCCATTGTTCGTACCCGAGCAGATTGAGCCGGATAAATTGCTGCGCGCGCTGATCGGTATCGCGTTGTTCGCCTCGGCCTATATGGCGGAGGTGGTGCGCGCCGGCTTGCAGGCGATCCCGAAAGGGCAATTCGAAGGCGCCATGGCGGTCGGCCTCGGCTATTGGCAGATGATGCGGCTGATTATCCTGCCGCAGGCGCTTAAGGTCACCATCCCGAATATCGTCAACACCTATATCGGCCTGTTCAAGGACACCACGTTGGTGTTCATCGTCGGGATTTTCGATTTTCTGCGCACGATCGAAGTGGCCCGCATCGATCCGAAATGGGCGACGCCGGTGACCAGCACCACCGGCTACGCGGTCGCCGCGATCTTCTACCTGATCTTCTGCTACAGCATGTCGCGCTATGCGCGCGCGATGGAAGCCCGGCTTGCCGCCGGCGACCGGAGATAGCGCGTGGTCGCGCAAGCAAAATAAGGTGTCGCGATGACGGACAATGCCGCGCTCAATGTGAAGCCGACACCGCTCAACACCGCGGTGGCGGTGGAAATCGTCGGCATGAACAAATGGTTCGGCGATTTCCACGTGTTGCGCGACATCAATCTCAAGGTGATGGGCGGCGAACGCATCGTCGTCTGCGGGCCGTCCGGCTCCGGCAAATCGACCATGATCCGCTGCATCAACCGGCTCGAGGAGCACCAGCAGGGCAAGATCATCGTCGACGGGGTCGAGTTGACCAACGACCTCAAGAAGATCGACGAAGTGCGCCGCGACGTCGGCATGGTGTTTCAGCACTTCAATCTGTTTCCGCATCTCACCGTGCTGGAGAACTGCTCGCTGGCGCCGATCTGGGTGCGCAAAATGGCGAAACAGCAGGCCGAGGAGATCGCGCTGCATTACCTCAAGCGCGTCAAGATCCCGGAGCAGGCCGGCAAATATCCCGGTCAGCTTTCAGGCGGCCAGCAGCAGCGCGTGGCGATCGCGCGCGCGCTGTGCATGAACCCGAAGATCATGCTGTTCGACGAACCCACCTCCGCGCTCGATCCGGAAATGGTCAAGGAGGTGCTCGACACCATGGTCGGCCTCGCCGAGGACGGCATGACCATGCTGGTCGTCACTCACGAAATGGGCTTTGCCCGGCAGGTCGCCAATCGCGTCGTGTTCATGGATATTGGACAGATTGTGGAAGTGAATGTGCCGGAGGAATTCTTCGCCCACCCGCAGCACGAGCGAACCAAGCTGTTTCTCAGCCAAATCTTGCGCTGATTGCGGGAATTTGCCGTATATGAGGGGCGCGTCGTCGGCGCTTTCGGGCATGCCGGCGATTATCGGCAATATCAAAACATGAAACCGCTTCTGCGCCGGAGGTTTTGCCGGCACCGTTAAGTATGACAATACCGCTGAGCGTGACAATCCCTTAAGCAGGACTTATCCGGCTAACTGAGTCGGGGGATGGAATCGGATAACACGTTTGAATTTTGAATTTGCCACGCTCGCGTCGCGCGCGAATTGCACACCATGCGCCTGACCAGCCGCCGCGGCACGCGTGCCAAGGCGCGCACACTCACGTCACGCGAGATCGAGGTCTTGACGTGGGTTGCCCGCGGCAAATCCGCCTGGGAGATCGGCGAGATTCTCGATATCGCCAAGCGGACCGTGGACGAGCATGTGCAAACGGCCGTGCGCAAGATCGGCGCCGTCAACCGGGCGCACGCGGTGGCGCTGGCGGTGCGCGACCAGATCATTTCCATCTAGCGGTTCGCGCTGCCGATCAATCTCGAAATTTCGCGCGCCGATCGGCGACGGCACGATTGCGCGCGACGTTTAGTGCGCCAGCGCGCCGCCGGCCCGCTTCCAGGCATCGATGCCGCCTTCGACGTGTAGCGCTGCGATCAGGCCGGCATCCTGCGCGGCCTGCACCGCCATGGCCGAGCGCTCGCCGAATGCGCAGTAGAAGATGATGCGCTTGTCGGTCGCGCGCGCGAGCTCATGCAATATGCCGCCGGCGCCGATATTTTCCTGCAAGTCGCCATAAGGCGCGTGCAGCGCGCCCGGGATGCTGCCGTGCTTTTGCCGCTCGCTCGTCTCGCGTAGGTCGATGAAGGCGACGTCCGGCCGCCCGACCATGGCGATCGCCTGCGGGGCCTTCAGCGCCCAGCCGCGGCGCGCGATTTCCTGCTGTGCCAGCCCGATCTTCATGTTGGACGGCACCGCGACGTCCATCATCTTCGGGTTCGGCAGGTGCAGGTTGGCCATCAGCGTTACATAGTCGTCGATCGACTTGACCTGCAGGCGCGGATTGTAGCGCTTCTCCTCGCCGATGGTGGACACGGTGTCGCCTTTGTAGTCGTGCGCCGGAAACACCAGGGTCTCATCGGGCAGCCGCAAGAGTTTGCCGAACAGCGATTCATATTGTGCGCGCGCGTCGCCGTTCTGGAAATCGGTGCGTCCGGTGCCGCGGATCAACAGCGTGTCGCCGGTGAACACGCGGTCACCCATCAAAAAGCTATAGGAATCGTCGGTGTGGCCGGGCGTGTAGAGTACGTCCATGCTCATGCCTTCGATGGTGAGCTTGTCGCCTTCGGCGAGGCGCATCGACACCACGTCGGCTTTGGTCTTCTCGCCCATGACGGTGATGCAATGGGTGCGGTCGCGCAGCGCGCCGAGGCCCGTGATGTGATCGGCGTGCAGATGGGTGTCGACCGCCTTGACCAGCTTGAGGTCGAGCTCGCGGATCAATTGCAGATAGCGGTCGACCTTTTCCAGCACCGGATCGATGATCAGCGCCTCGCCGCCCGCGCGCGACGCGAGCAGGTACGAATAGGTGCCGGACACGCTGTCGAACAATTGGCGGAAGATCATCGGGGCCTCGCGCGCCGCGTCATATGCAACAAATTATATATAAGCGCCGGCTGGCGCCACGCCTAGAGCAGGGCCGCACAAAAAGCAGGGACCGCTAGGTCCGCCCGAACGGAATGCAGATGATTGCATAGGGCGCCGTCGGGGGCGCAGCGTTTTGTTTGCCAATTCCTGCCGCTCTCTCCAGTTCTTCGTCGGAGACGTCGACATGGAGAATTTCTTCTTCGCTCTGTTCGTGTCCGATGGAGCTTTGGCTCATGGCGTTGAGTCCTTCGATTCGTCGGCAATCGAACTCGAATAGTGCGCTAATCCTTCACCACCGGCAAATCCGGCCTTCCGCCCCATTCCGACCAGGAGCCGTCATAGATGCGCGGCAGCGGTTTGCCGAGCGCGTCGAGCCCGAGCGCCAGTACCACGGCGGTGACGCCGGAGCCGCAACTGGTGATCGTCGGCCTGTCGAGATCGACGCCGCCCTTGGCGAAGGCTTGCGCGATCTTGTCGGGCGCGGCGAGGCGGCCGTTCTCCAGGATATCGGTGAACGGCACGTTGAGCGCGCCCGGCATATGGCCGGAGCGAAGGCCTGCGCGCGGCTCCGGTTCGTTGCCGGCAAAGCGCCCGGCCGAGCGCGCATCGACCACCTGCACGCTGGCGTCGTTGAGTGCGACCTGCACGTCGGCGACCATGGCCACCGCACCGGTGTCCATCGCCGCCTTGAAGCTGCGCGCGGGCCGTTTCACCGTGCCGGCTTCGAGCGGGCGGCCTTCCGCCTTCCAGGCCGGCATACCGCCGTCGAGGATGAACGCTTCCTTGGCGCCGAAAATGCGGAAGGTCCACCACACGCGCGGCGCCGAATAGAGCCCGGTGCCGTCATAGACCACGATAGTGTCGGTCTCGGCGATGCCGAGCGCGCCGGCCGCGGCGGCGAACTGGTCCGGTCCGGGCAGCATGTGCGGCAGATCGGTCGATGCGTCGGCGATAGCATTGATGTCGAAGAACACCGCGCCCGGAATATGCGCGGCGACATATTCGGCCTTGGCATCGCGCTTCTGCGTCGTCAAATAATATGAGGCGTCGACGATCACGACATTCGGCTTGCCGAGCTGGCCCGCGAGCCATTCGGTCGATTTGAGCCAGCGGCTCGAAAGGTTTTCGGCCATCTTTCGTATGTCCTGTTGCCTTATGCCAACGCCAAACGGACGCGGCGGTTCTGTTTGCCCTTCTTCTCGATCTGAGTCACGCGCACGGCGCCGATTTCGCCGAGGCTGCGCACATGCGTGCCGCCGCAAGGCTGCAAATCGAGATTGGCGATCTCGATCAGCCGTACCCGGCCGGTGCCCATCGGCGGCTTCACCGACATGGTCTTGACCAGGCCGGGATTGGCGGCGAGTTCCTCGTCGCTGATCCAGCGGCTGGTGACGGCCGCGTCCGACGCGATCATCTCGTTCACCTTCGCAGTGATCGCGTCCTTGTCGAGACCCGATTCCGGAATGTCGAAATCGAGCCGGCTTTCGCTGTCGCCGACGGAGCCGCCGGTCACCGCATAGGGCAGCACCGCCGACAAGAGATGCAGCGCGGTGTGCATGCGCATGCGGGCATAACGCCTGTCCCAGTCGATCGCCGCCGTGACCGTGTCGCCGAGTTTGAGGGCAGGGGAGCCCGCCGCCGGCACATGCGCGATCTCGCTCTTGGCGGCGTCGGTATAGACCGCGCTGTCGATCGCGATGCGCGTGCCGTCGCTTGTCGTGAAAATGCCGGCATCGCCCGGCTGGCCGCCGGAATTCGCATAGAACACGGTGCGGTCGAGCACGATACCGCCTTGCTCGGTCACCGCGAGCACGCGCGCCTGACAATCCTTCAGGTAGCTGTCGTCGCGGAACAGGCAGTCGGTCGCCATCGGTTCAGGTCTTCTCGTACGGAATCGAAATCGCGGTCTTGCGCTCCAGCCATTCCGGCACCGGCAGATTTTTCGAGCGCAGGAAGGCCGGGTTGAACAATTTGGATTGATAGCGCGAGCCGAAGTCGGCGAGTACCGTCACGATAGTGTGGCCGGGGCCGAGATCCTTGGCCAGCCGAATGGCGCCCGCCACGTTTATGCCCGACGAGCCGCCGAGGCAGAGGCCTTCGTGCAGAAGAAGATCGAAGATGATCGGGATCGCCTCTTCGTCCGGCACGAGATAGGCATGATCCACCTTCACGTCCGCGATGATCGGCGTCACGCGGCCGAGCCCGATGCCTTCGGTGATCGAGCCGCCTTCGCTCGCCTTGGCCTCGCCATGGGCGAATAAATTGTACATCGCCGCGCCGCGCGGGTCGGCCACGCCGATGGCGATTTTACTATTCATTTCAAGTAGATAGCTGGAGACCCCGGCGACGGTGCCGCCGGTGCCGATGGCGCAAATGAAGCCGTCGATCTTGCCGCCGGTCTGCTGCCAGATTTCCGGGCCGGTGGAGACGTAATGCGCTTTGCGGTTGTCCAGATTATTCCATTGATCGGCGAAGATGACGCCGTTCTTTTCGGTGGCCTTGAGTTGTTCTGCCAGTCGTCTGCCGACGTGCTGATAATTGTTCGGATTGGAGAACGGCAGCGCCGGCGCCTCGATCAGTTCGGCCCCGCACAATCGCAGGACGTCCTTTTTTTCCTGGCTCTGCGTCTGCGGAATGACGATGAGCGTGCGGTAGCCGCGCGCATTGGCGACCAGCGCCAAGCCGATGCCGGTATTGCCGGCGGTCGATTCCACCACTAGTCCGCCGGGCCGCAATTCGCCGCGTTTCTCGGCTTCCAGGATCATCTGGCGGCCGGCGCGATCCTTCACCGAGCCGCCAGGGTTCATGAACTCGGCCTTGCCGAGGATGGTGCAGCCGGTCGCCTCGGAAGCGCGTTTGAGCTTGATCAGCGGCGTGTGGCCGATGGCGTCAACGATGCCGTCGCGGATCTGCATGCCCGGTTCCGGGTGGCTCAAGGGACCGCTCGACCCTAGTGGACCCCTCCTGGGGCGACAAGGCCGCCCGCGGGCGCCGCAAAAACTCGCAAGCGCCCGTCATGCGTGCAATACCGAGCGGCGGATTCAATTACCGGTGGCTTTGGCAACGCCTCTGAAACCATATCGGCGCTTTGAAATTACGGTATTCGGACCCATTCACTACTTCTTACCGGCCGGCGCTCTATTCGTAACCCAAGGGCAGGCAATAAAAAAACAGCCCTCGGGCGTTAAATTGGACGGTACCAGTCGATGAATCTCGACGTGAATACCCTCTTCATGGTGACGATCTATGTGGAGGCGATCCTCGGATTGTTGCTGTTGTTCGCGTGGGTGCAGAATACCGCGATCCACGCGGTCGCCTGGTGGGGCTTCGCCCACCTGATCCGCGCCGCCTCGGTCGTGCTGTTCGGGATGTACGGCTCGGCGCCCGACCTGATCACCATCGATCTCGCCAATGCGCTGTTGTTCACCGCCTTCGCGGTCACCTGGACCGGGGCGCGCGTGTTCGACGGCCGTCCGGCCGAGCCGGTCTATCTGGTCACCGGCGCGGTGCTTTGGCTGCTGGTCTGCCGTCTGCCGGTGCTCGCCAGTGCGGTCGAAGCTCGCGCCTTGCTCGCGTCCAGCATCGTCACCGCCTACACCTGGCTCACGGCTTATGAATTCTGGCACGGCCGCCGCGAGCAACTGGTGTCGCGCTGGCCGGCGATCTTCATGCTGTTTGCGCACGGCGCGTTATTCCTGTTGCGCACGCCGCTGGTCGCCGGGTTGCCGTGGGCGCCGAGCAACCGCATGCTCGGCAGCGTGTGGCTGACCGTGCTGTCGTTCGAAGCGCTGCTGTTCACGATCTCGATCGCATTCATCCTGCTGGCGATGGCGAAGGAGCGCACCGAATTGCGCCACCGCACTGCCGCCATGGTCGATCCGCTCACCGGTATCGCCAACCGCCGCTCGTTCCTGCAGGACGCTGCGCAAATGGCCAAGCGCCATGGCACCAATCCGCGTCCGACCGCCGTGCTGTTGATCGATCTCGACCACTTCAAGTCGATCAACGACCGCTTCGGCCATGCGCTGGGCGACCGCGTGCTGGAAATTTTCGCCGACTCCGCGCGCCAGTCGGTGCGCTCGTCCGATCTGCTCGGGCGCCTTGGCGGCGAGGAATTCGCCGCGGTGCTGTCCGACACCAGCCGCGATAAAGCCGCGGGAGTGGCCGAGCGGATTCGCGAAAGCTTCGCCCTGGCGGCGCGCGAGGTCGACAATCGCCCGGTCTGCGCGACGGTGAGCATCGGGCTGGTGCATTGCCAGGAGGCGGCGCTCAACGTGGCCGAGTTGTTGGCGCAGGCCGATCAGGCGCTCTATATCGCCAAGGAACGCGGGCGCAACCGGGTCGAAGTCGCTTCGCTCGATATGCTGCGCAAGCGCATGGACGATAATCCCGCCGCCGCGGCGGCAGCGGCGCAGCCGGTCGCCGCCAAGACCGCGGCCTAGGGCGCCGCGGCCGGGACGCAGCCGACGCGCGGAATTTTGCCGATACGTTGCGTTTGGCGCGCCGCGCAGGCATAGCGATTGCGGAATATCGCAATAGCCGAGCCCCATGCTGCGCAGCGACACCCGCATTCTCACCACCCATGTCGGCAGCCTGATCCGTCCGCAGCCGCTGCAGGAATTTCTGCGCGCCAAGCAGGCCGGCAAGCCTTACGACACGCAGGCCTATGAGAAATGCCTGACGGAGTCGGTTGCAAGCGTCGTGCGCCAGCAGGCGCAAGCCGGCATCGACGTGGTGAGCGACGGCGAATTCGGCAAGTCGATCAGCTGGTCGCAATATGCGCTGGAGCGGCTTGCCGGCTTCGAGCGGCGGCCGATCAAACCGAACGCGGCCAATCCGTTCACGCGCGGCGCCGACCGCGCGCATTTCCCGGAATTCTATGCCGAGCTCGACGCCCGCGAGGGCGTCGTTACTTCGGTCGATGCGGTTTGCATCGGCCCGATCGAATATTCCGGCCAGGTTGAACTGCAACGCGACATCGACAACTTCAAGGCAGCGCTCAACGGTGTGAATGTGAGCGAGGCGTTCCTGCCGGTGGCTGCGCCGGCAAGCGTCATCCCCGACCGCAAGAACGAATTCTACAAGAACGGTGAGGAGCTGCAGGCCGCAATCGCGCAAGCGATGCGCACCGAATACAAGACGATCATCGACGCCGGCTTCCTCGTACAGCTCGACGACGCGCGCAATGCCGTCACCTATGACCGCATGGTGCCGCCGGCAAGCTTTGCCGATTACCGGCGCTGGCTTGCGACCCAGGTCGACATCATCAATCACGCCATCGAGGGCCTGCCGGCCGACCGCATCCGCTATCACGTGTGCTGGGGCTCGTGGCCCGGCCCGCATGTCAGCGACGTGCCACTCAAGGACATTGTCGACCTGATCCTGAAGGTAAAGGTTGGCGCCTATGTGATCGAGGGCGCTAATCCGCGCCACGAGCACGAATGGAAGGTGTGGAAAGACGCAAAACTCGGCGCTGGCCAGGTGTTGATCCCCGGCGTGATCAGCCACGCCACCAATGTGGTCGAACACCCAGAACTGGTGGCCGAGCGCATTGTGCGGTTGGCCCGCATCGTCGGGCGCGAAAACGTCATCGCCGGCACCGATTGCGGCTTCGCGCAGAGCCCGTTCCTCCGCCGCGTGCACCCCTCGATTCAGTGGGCAAAACTCGAGGCGCTCAGCCAGGGCGCCCGGCTTGCGAGCAAGGAATTGTGGTCATAGGCTCTTGGGCTGACCGGTTCGAAGAAGCCGGCGATCAGGGAGCCATGTCATGAATGTCAACGCTCAGCCGCGCAGCGGCCTTGCGATCCCGTTCGACCAAAACCGTCTCGACCGGCTGATGGATGCGGCCGGCATCGACGTGGTGATCGCGACATCGAAGCACAATGTGCAGTATTTGCTCGGCGGCCACCGCGCCAATTTTTTCGACTATATGGACGCCTCCGGCATCAGCCGTTACCTGCCGGTTTTGGTTTATCCAAAAGGCGCGCCCCAGAAGGCCGCCTATATCGGCCACCGCCTGGAAAAATTTCAGACTCAGAACAAGCCGCTATGGACGCCGGAGACGCAGACCAGCTCGAATTCATCCACCGACGCCATGCAGAAGGCGGTGGAATACATGAAAAAGGCGGGCCTCGCCCCTAAGCGCATTGCGACCGAATACGGTTTCCTTCCCTACGATGCCTCGAAAATCCTGCGCGCCGCGTTTCCGGACGCCGATTGGGTGGACGCGCTGTTCGTGTTGGAACGCCAGCGCGTCAAGAAATCCGCCGACGAGCTGGCGAAATTGAAGATCGCCTCGGAAGCCGTGCTCGCGTCCATGCAGGCGGTGATCGCCAGTCATGGGCCGGGTGCGACCAAGGCCGAGGTGGTCGAGGCGCTGCGGCGCGAGGAAACTAACCGCGGCCTCACGTTCGAATATTGTCTGATCACCTGCGGCACCAGCCTCAATCGCGCGCCCTCCGAGCAGAAGTGGGAGCAGGGCGACATCATGTCGATCGACAGCGGCGGCAACTATCACGGCTATATCGGCGACATCTGCCGCATGGCGATTCAGGGCGAGCCGGATGCCGAGCTGGCGGATTTACTGGCCGAGATCGAAACCATCCAGCGCGCCGCCATGAAGCCGGTGCGTGCCGGGGCCATGGGCCGGGAAATCTATGGCGCCGGTGAGCCGCTGGTGGCGAAATCAAAGCACCACAATCATCTCGAATTCCTCGCCCACGGCATGGGGCTGGTCAGCCACGAAGCGCCGCGCCTCACCGACAGCGGGCCGGTGCGTTACCCGGCCGATGACGCCGACATACCGCTGGAAGCCGGTGAAGTGGTGTCGGTGGAAACCACGCTGCTGCACCCGAGCCGCGGCTTCATCAAGCTAGAAGACACCGTGGTGGTGACCGATACCGGCCACGAGGTCTACGGCGAGGGCGCGCGCGGGTGGAATAAAGCGGGGACGGCTTAATTCATGTCATTCCAGGGCGCGGCGGAACGCCGCGAACCCGGAGTCCAAAAATCCCTAGTTCGGACGCCGCGTCTGGATTCCGGGGCCGCCGCAACGCGGCGTCCCGCAATGGCAGCGAGTTTAACTAACGAGTTTTAACGTCGATCTGTTTGGCGAGCGCGCTGAGAGCATCCGCGACCTGAACAGGATAGTCGAAGCCGCTTTCCAGCCGCTTCAGCGGTCCCGGCAGGCGCGCCAGATCGCCGGCCGCGCGCTCGCGGATTTGCGTCAGCGTTGGGGCGGGGGCCAAACGCTTGCCGGCGCGCATCACCGGCACAATCAAAGCCTCGCCCGGCTGCATGTCACTCTCGAGCGAGAGAATATCGCCGCGCATGCGCCCGTCGGCATCGTAAGCGCGCCAGACTTGCTTGCGGCCCGGCCAGGTGGCCTTGCCTTCGGATAATTTGCGCTTCGGCTTGCCGGCATATTCCTGCAGCTTGTAGGCGCAATCGAGCGCGGGCACGTCGAGCGAGGCGGCGAGATTGACGCCGATGCCGAAGCCGTCGATCGGCGTCTTCTCTTTCATCATCGTTTGCAGCACGTCCTCATTGATGCCGCCGCTCACCAAGATAATGACGTCGCGCAAGCCGCCATCGTCGAGGATGCGGCGCACCTTGCGCGCCATTGCGGCAAGGTCGCCGCTGTCGATCCGCACGCCGCGAATGGCGATGCCGTCGGCTTTCAAGCGCGGCGCCAGTTCTACCACTTTGCGGGCGCCTTGCTCGGTGTCGTAGGTGTCGATCAGCAGGATCACGCCGTCGGGCCGCGCGCGCGCGAAGTTCTCGAACGCAGTCGTCTCGTCGTCGTGCACCTGCACGAAGGAATGCGCCATGGTGCCGACGATCGGCACCCCGTAGCGCTTGCCAGCGAGCACATTGGCGGCACCGGCAAAGCCCGCGATGTAGCTCGCCCGGCCCGAAAACAATCCGGCTTCTGCGCCATGCGCGGTGCGCAAGCCGAAATCGGAGAGGATTTTTCCCGGCGCTGCCAGCACCATGCGCGCGGCTTTCGAGGCGATCAGCGTCTGGTAATGCAGAATGTTGATCAGGCGGGTTTCGACCAGCTGGGCCTGCGGCAGCGGCGCGGTGATGCGGATCAGCGGCTCGTTGGCAAAGCAGACGCTGCCCTCCGGGATGGCGTGCACGTCGCCGGTGAAGCGGAAGGAGCGCAGGTAATCGAGCAGGTTGCTGCGGAAGCGGCCAGTGCTTTTGAGCCAGTCGATCTCGGCGGTGGAAAATTGCAACGTCTCGAGATAGTCGAGCGCGTCATCGAGGCCGGCGGCGAGCAGAAATCCGCGCCGCGCCGGCAGCCTTCGCACGAAGAACTCGAAGACTGCCTCGCCGTCCTCGGCGCGATCCAGATAGGCCTGGATCATGTTGAGCTCGTAGAGATCGGTGAGTAGCGGGCTGCTCGAGGGCGTCATGGCACCTCGCAATTGGCGGACCTTGAAAGATTATTGGGCGGAGTGAAGGGTGGCTCCCCGGGCCGGATTCGAACCAGCGACCTACCGGTTAACAGCCGGTTGCTCTACCGCTGAGCTACCGAGGACCATGCCGGCGTTGCCGGCAATGCCGCCTATAACAAAGCGCCGTTGCTTTGCAAAGCTGGGTGGGTGGCGGAAAAAAGGCGGTAGCCCGCCTTCGCCAAGAGCTTCGGCGGGCACCCGCCACGTGAAGGCGGGTGGAGGCCACGGCCGGAATCGAACCGGCGTGCACGGATTTGCAGTCCGCTGCGTAACCACTCCGCCACGTGGCCGTCCGAAGTCGCCCGGCGCGTGCGTAAGCCGCGCGCTTCCCAAGAGTTCAAGCCTATATAGGAGCCGCCGCGCTATCGACAACGCCGGCTGGCTTGCCTTTTGTAGTCGGTTGCCGCACAAAAGCCGCGCTATCTGCTGCTTTTTCCGAGGTTAACGATGACCAATTATACGACCGCGCGCCGTCATATGGTGGACGGCCAGATCCGTACCACCGACGTCACCGATCTGCGGGTGATTTCCGCCATGTTGGAGGTTCCGCGCGAGGAATTCATGCCGCCGGCGGAAATGGCGCTCGCCTATCTCGATCTCGACGTGCCGGTTGGCGCATCGCGCCGCCTGCTCAAGCCGATGGTGCTCGCCAAGCTCTTGCAGGCCGCCGAAATAAAGGCGACCGATCGCGTGCTCGATGCCGGCTGTGCCACCGGTTATGGTGCCGCCGTGCTCGCCCATCTGGCGGGGCAGGTCGTCGCGCTCGAACAGGATGCCGGCCTCTGCAAAGCGGCGTCTGCGGCCCTGTCTGCCATGCCGAATGTCAGTGTGGTGAGCGGCCCGCTCGCCGAAGGCTGGCCGCAGGGCGCTCCCTATGACGTGATCGTGCTTGAGGGGGCAACCGAGGTAGTGCCGCACGGGCTCTGCCAGCAGCTCAAGGACGGCGGCCGGCTGGTTTGCGTGCTGGGTTCGGGTCCTGGCTCCAAGGCCATGCTGTACTGCCGCAACGGCGCGGAGGTGGGCGGCCGGCCAATCTTCGACGCCGCAGCGGGCCTGCTGCCGGGCTTTGCAAAAACGCCGGTTTTCGCCTTCTAATCCTGCTGTCGGCTCCAAACGTTGCCCAAAATCCTCAGTCGGGTGCCTTTCCAGTGGGTAGCGACGGTTGGGGGGTTTCAACCCCCGGAGGGGGCGCATATGGTTCGGAGTTGGTCTTGTTAGCGCGAGCGGTGTCTTGCGCCGGTCGCCTATTGGTTGGGTTGGGATGTCGCGTCAGGGGCTTAGCGGGTGGGTGGTTGGATTTGCAGCCGGGGCGGCCGCCTGCGCAGTATTGCCGCTGACGGCGTCCACGGTCCGCGGCGAAACGCTGAATTCCGCGCTGGTCCAGGCTTATCAGAGTAATCCCACGCTCAATTCGCAACGTGCCGCCACGCGCGCCACCGACGAAGGCGTGCCGCAGGCGCTGTCGGGATATCGGCCGAAGATTACGGTGACCGCGACCGGGGGCGAGCAATCGCTGTCCGCAACTTCGAAGGTCGTTGGCGCAGGCATCCCGCCCGGTTCGCCGGCCACCTATTTCACCCAGAGCGGTTACAACGCGCCCTTCGGCACCGGCGTGACCGCTTCGCAGACTTTGTTTAACGGCTTCCAGACCGCCAACAAGACCCGACAGGCCGAGAGCCAGGTGCTGGCGTCGCGCGCGACGTTGCGGCAGACCGAGCAGACCGTGCTGCTCAATGCGGTGACGGCCTACATGAATCTTTTGCGCGACAGCGCGATCTTCGATTTGCAGAAACGCAACGTCGAGGTGCTGCAGGAACAACTGCGCCAGACCCGCGACCGTTTCAATGTCGGCGAGGTGACGCGCACCGACGTGGCGCAATCGGAATCGCGGCTGGCCGCCGGCCGTTCCCAGGTGCTCACCGCAGAGTCAAATTACAAAGCGTCGGGGGCGACTTATCGGCAGGTGATCGGCAGCAATCCAGGTCAGCTCTCGCCCGGCACGCCGGTCGACCGTTTCTCGCCGGTCAACCTGCCGGCTTCGGTCGGCGCAGCCATTGCCAGCCATCCGGCGGTGATGACAGGACAATACAATGTCGACGCGGCGCAGCTCGCCGTGAAAGTGGCGGAAGGCGCGCTCTATCCGACGGTGTCGGTGCAGGGCAATTTCACCAAGAACTATGAGGTTGTCGGCAGCCTCAACACCATCGAGAGCTACAACGCCTCGGTGCTCGGCACCCTGAGCGTGCCGATCTATCAGGGCGGCGGGGAATATTCCGCCATCCGCCAGGCCAAGGAAACGCTCGGGCAAAAACGCCTCGACCTCGACATCGCGCGCGATCAGGTACGCCAGGGCGTGGTGCAGTCCTGGGGTCTGCTGGAAGCGGCCAAGGCCAATATCGATGCCACCACGTCGCAGGTGCAGGCGGCCGAAATCGCGCTCAACGGCGTGCGCGAAGAAGCCCGCGTCGGCCAGCGCACCACACTCGACGTCCTCAATGCCCAGCAGGAACTGGTCAATGCGCGCGTGGCGCTGGTGACCGCCCAGCGCGATCGCGTGGTTGCCTCCTACACATTGCTCGCAGCGGTCGGCCGGCTGTCGCCCTCGGTGCTCGGCCTGCATGTGCCCGTCTATGACGCCCAGGTGCATTACCAGCAGGTGCGCGATAGCTGGGCCGGCGTGCGCACGCCGGACGGGCGCTGAACGAGCGCGCCCGAAGCGGGGCAGTGTCCACAGCTCATTACGTATAGCCGACGATCCACCTGCCACAGCAGCATCCCACTGGCGTATAAATGGGACTCAAACGACGATTCGCTCTGGCCGACGCGGTCGGGCGGGTCAACGCGCAAGGTTGCGAGAACGGCGTTCGGGAATGCAGGAATGACCCAATCGGCAAAGGTGCAAGAGCCTTCGATGGAGGAAATCCTGGCCTCGATCCGGCGCATTATTGCCGATGACGACGCCAACAAGGCGACCAAGCCGCCGGAGCCGCCCGTTGCCAAGCCGTCGCCGGTGGCCGCCGTTGCAAGCCCGCCGGCCGCGCCGGTGCGCGCGCCCGCGTTGCCGCCGGCCCCGCCGCCGCGCGCCGCGGCCAACAGCCAGGACGACATCGATGCGATGCTCGCCAAACTCGATCCGCCACCGCCGCGGCGGCGTCGTCCGACGTGCTCGATCTGACCGAGTCGATGGCGGCACCGGCGCCCCCTGCGGAGGCGGAGGTCGCGGTGACCTTCCGCACCATCGACGCCTCGTCCGACGTCGTGTTCACCGACCGACCGCTCGATGCGCCGGCCGAGCCGGCTCCACGCATCGTCGAAGAACCGCGCCGGCCGGTGCCGCCGCCGCAATCCACGGTGCCAGATCGCGGGCTGATTTCGGGCCCAACCATGGCGGCGGTGGACAGCGCGTTCAATTCGCTCGCCAACACCGTGATCGGGCAAAACGCGCGCACGCTCGAGGATCTGGTGAAGGAAATGCTGCGCCCGATGCTCAAGTCCTGGCTCGACGACAATCTGCCCGGGCTGGTCGATCGTATCGTGCGGGCCGAGATCGAGCGCGTCTCGCGCGGACGGCCTTAAGCGCGCCGGCGCCTGAGTTCGCGCGCGAACCACAGGCTGAGCGCCAGCAGGACGCCGCCAGCGATCAAAAACAGCGGTACCGCCGTGAAGCGGTCGAACACGACGCCGCCGGCGGCGACGCCCGCGGTCTGTCCGAGATAAAGCGCGGAGGAAAAGATCGCGACCGCGGTGCCGCGCGCTTCCGGCGTCATCTGGGTGGCATTGGTCTGCAGCGTATTGTGCAGCATGTAGAAGCCGAGCCCGATGGCGGTAATGGCCAAGGGCGCCATCCAGTAAAACGGCTCGAATGCCAAGGCAGCATAACCGAGTGCCAGCAGCGCGCCGCCGCCGCTGGCGATGCCAACCGGACCGAAACGTTCGAACAGCACGCGCACCGACAGGCTGTAGATCAATCCGCCGATCGCGAAAGTGCCGACGAACAACCCGACCAGTGCGAAATTCACCCCGAAGCGCAAATGCAGGTCGGCACCAACATAGGTGAAGGCGCCAAACATCATGCCGGCTTCGATGAAGGCGACGACGATCACCGCGCGCGCCCAGGGCGAGCGCAGCACGGTGGAATAATCCGCCACGTAGCCGCGCGTGCGTTGCGCCGGCGCGCCGGTCGCATGGGTGACCGGGTTGCGCCAGAGTTCGTAAAACAGCCCGGCGGCGGCAAGGCCGAGCAGCGCGGCCAGAATGAAGAACACGTTGCGCCAGCCGAAAAAGTCGCCGAGCACGCCGCCGGCGGCTTGCCCGAACAATTGGCCGAGAATCTGGCCGGACAGGAAGCGGCCGATCACCTGCTGGCGGCGCTCGTAGGGGATGACATCGCCGACAAAGGCGAGCGCGAACGGGATGATCCAGCCGGTGGCGAGCCCGCAGGCGAGCCGCGCCGCCACCAGCACCGGCAGCGACGGTGCCAAGCCGCAGGCCACCACCATCAGCGTCGAAGCGGTAGCGGCGATGGCGACGCAGAGATATTTGCCGAAGCGGTCGCCGATCGGGCCGATGACCAGTTGCACCGAGCCGTGCGCCAAAAGGTAGAAGGTGACGATGACCGAGGTCGCGCCGACCGTGACATTGAGATCGGCGGCGATCTGCGGCAGCAGCGAATTGGTCGAGCGCACCATGGCCTGGGCGGCAAAGGAGGCGAAGGCCAGCAGCGTGATGGCGCGGGTGGCGCTGCCGCTCGGTCGGGCTGGGGATTCCGGCAAAGTTGACACTCGGTGGCGTGGCGGGTTTTGTACCGCGCGACGCGATGCGGACCTACAAAAATGATCGATAAGACCTATCAGCCCTCCGAGGTGGAGGGCCGCATTTACGAGACCTGGGAGAAGGCGGGCGCCTTCCGCGCCGGCCGGCCCGAGCGCGCCCAGGCAGCGCCTTACTGTATCGTTATCCCGCCGCCCAACGTTACCGGCTCGCTGCATATTGGCCATGCGCTCAACAACACGCTGCAGGACATCCTGTGTCGGTTCGAGCGCATGCGCGGCAAGGACGTGCTGTGGCAGCCCGGCACCGACCACGCCGGCATCGCGACGCAGATGGTGGTCGAGCGGCAGTTGATGGAACGCCAGCAGCCGGGCCGCCGCGAGATGGGGCGCGAGGCGTTCGTCAAGCGCGTGTGGGAATGGAAGGCCGAAAGCGGCGGCACCATCATCAACCAGTTGAAGCGCCTGGGCGCGTCCTGCGACTGGTCGCGCGAGCGTTTCACCATGGACGAGGGGCTGTCGCGCGCCGTTGTTAAAGTTTTTGTCGAGCTTTATCGCGAGGGGCTGATCTACAAGGACAAGCGGCTGGTCAACTGGGACCCCAAGCTGCTGACCGCGATTTCCGATCTGGAAGTGGTGCAGGTCGAGACCAAGGGGCACCTCTGGCACCTGCGCTATCCGATCGAGGGCAAGACGTTCAACGCCGAGGACCCTTCGACATTTATTGTCGTGGCGACGACGCGGCCGGAGACCATGCTGGGCGACACCGCGGTGGCGGTGCATCCGGACGACGAGCGCTACAAGGACTATGTCGCTGCGTTCAAAGCCGGGAAGTCGATCAATGTCATTCTGCCGCTAGTAGGGCGCAAAATCCCCATCATCGCCGACGAATACTCCGATCCGGAGAAGGGGAGCGGCGCGGTGAAGATCACGCCGGCGCATGACTTCAACGATTTCGAAGTGGGCAAGCGGCATGGGCTGCGGCAGATCAATATATTTACGCCTGAGGCGACGCTGCGGTTGCAGACAAACGAAGAATTCTTGAAAGACCTGCCCTTCTCAGAAGGTATCTGGGACAGAGTCGAAAATGCTCCTCCGCTATATGTTGCACTACATGAGGTTCTCGGTCTGAATGCGTGGAAGAGATTCGATGCAAGAAGAAATATTTTAGAATTGCTCGAACAGCGCGGACTAATAGAGAAAGTAGAGCCGCACGTTCACGTCGTGCCACACGGTGACAGATCGAACGAAATTATCGAGCCGTTCCTTACCGACCAGTGGTACGTCAACGCCGAGGAACTGGCTAAGCCGGCGATCGCCGCTGTGCGCGACGGCAAGACCCAGTTTGTCCCGAAGAACTGGGAAAGCACGTATTTCAACTGGATGGAGAATATCCAGCCGTGGTGTATCTCGCGCCAGCTTTGGTGGGGTCACCAAATACCGGCATGGTACTACGTAGCTCCCACGCCGACGGGATTGGCGGGGTTCGACCTGACAGCTATCAACGCGCAATCGCGTGGACAAACCCGAGACTTCAGCCAATTTCCATATGTGGTCGCCGAAAACGAAGAATCTGCAATCGCTGAAATCAGAAAACGGTTTCCTAGTGTCGATCAAATCGTCTCCGTTGAAAGTCATGTTCAAGCTTTATTGCTATCGAACGAAGGAAAAATGGGCATTTGGCGCGACGAAGACGTGCTCGACACATGGTTCTCCTCTGCGCTGTGGCCGTTCTCGACGCTGGGCTGGCCGGACAAAACGCCGGAGCTCAAGCGCTACTATCCGACCGCAGCGCTGGTCACCGCCCCCGACATCATCTTCTTCTGGGTCGCGCGCATGATGATGATGGGCCTGCACTTCATGAAGGAGATTCCGTTTCACGATGTCTACATCCATCGCCTCGTGCGCGACACGTCCGGCGCCAAGATGTCGAAGTCGAAGGGCAACGTCGTCGATCCGCTCGGCTTCATCGACGACTACGGCGCCGATGCGCTGCGCTTCGCGCTGGCGCGCGGCGCCGCGCAGGGTCACGACATCCGGCTCGGTCCGCAGGATGTCGAGAACAACCGCAACTTCGCGACCAAGCTGTGGAACGCCGCGCGCTTTGCCGAAATGAACGGCTGCGCGACGGTGGCGGGCTTCGATCCGCGCCAGGCGAAAGAGACGCTCAACCGCTGGATTGCGCACGAGACCGCGCGTGCGGTGGCCGAGATCACCGCGGCGATCGAAGCCTACAAGTTCAACGAGGCGGCGGGCGCAGCCTATCGCTTCGTCTGGAACATCTATTGCGACTGGTATCTGGAGCTGGCCAAGCCGGTGCTGCTCGGCCCCGACGGCGCCGCCAAGCGCGAGACGCAAGGCATGGTCGCCTGGGCGCGCGACGAAATCCTGAAATTGCTGCACCCGTTCATGCCGTTCATCACCGAGGAATTGTGGGCGGTCACCGCCGCGCCGCAACGCGAAGCACTACTGGCGCTGTCGCATTGGCCGGCGCTCGAAGGCCTCGCCGACGACAAGGCCGAAGCCGAAATCGGCTGGGTAATCGATCTGGTCACTGCCATCCGCTCGGTGCGGGCGGAGATGAATATCACCGCGGCGATTCCGCTGGTGCTGGCGGGCGCGTCCAAGGAAACGCAAGCGCGCGCCGAACGCTGGGCCGAATTCGTCCAGCGCTTGGCGCGGGTGTCTGAGATTTCCGCGGCCGCGAGCGCACCACAGGGCTCGGTACAACTATTGGTGCGCGGCGAAGTGGCGGCGCTGCCGCTTAAAGGCGTCATCGATCTTGCCGCCGAGCGCGCGCGGCTTGCGAAGGAAATGCAGAAGGCCGACGCCGATATCGCCCGCGTCGATGCCAAGCTGAACAATCCGAAATTTACCGAACGCGCGCCGGAAGAGGTGGTCGAGGAAGAAAAAGAAAAACGCGAAGAGGCGTTGGCGCGCAAGACCAAGATCGCCGAGGCGCTAGAGCGGTTGAAGGGCGCGACGTAAGTGGTGCGCTGCAGAACCGGGACCCCGGTTTGCTGCTAAGCTGGGTGCCGGACTAGCGGCGCACCGTTGCACGCTGCGCCGCATCCGGGACACGAGGCCGTGTGATGATCGACCCCAATAACCGCCCGGGCGGGCCCAATCTGATCCTCACCGCCAAGAGCGCCAACAAGGTGCAGTTCTTCGACGTCGGCACGCTCGCGATGACCGCCGAGCTCGACATGCCGGGCTCCACGCACGAAATGATCCGTTCGCCCGACGGCAAGAAGATTTTCGCCTCGGTCTATGGCGGCGGCATCTTTGGGAAAAACAAGGAACCCGACCGCCGCATCGCGGTGATCGATTTGCCCGCGAAAAAGCTCGATCGCACCATCGATGTCGGCGACACTCTGGCGCCGCATTCGGTGATGATGGACGCGCGCGGCACGCTGTGGTCGACCGCCGAACTCGGCAACGCCGTGCTGGCGATCGAGCCGAACGGCGGCGAGGTCGAGCGCATCGCTGTCGGCGGCTCGCCGCACTGGATCGCGGTCAGTCATACCAACGGTAAGCTGTTCGCCTCGTTCAAGACCAAGGAGGCGGTCGCGGTCGTCGACACCGCCACGCACCGAGTCAGCGGCACGATTTCAATTCCGCACGGCGCCGAAGGCATTGCGGTCTCGCCCGATGGCGAGACGCTGTTCGTGTGCGCGCACTGGCAGGGCGTGGTGCACGTGTTCGACACCTTCACGGAGGCGCACCGGAAAACCGTCGCCATTGCCGGTGCACCGGGCGAGATCAATCAACTGCGCCGCGTGCGGGTGTCGCCGGACGGGCGTTATGTCTGCGTGTCCTCGCATGTGGACGATTTCGCCGCGGTCTACGAGGCCGACACGCTCAAGCAGATCGGCGGTTTCGCCACGCCGAAGGCGCCCATGGGCTTCGGCTTTGCCGCCGACGGCAAGCACGCCTATCTCTGCTGCCATGACGCCGCGATCGCGCTCGAATTCGAACTGGCAAGTGGCCGTATCACGCGACAATTCGAAACCGCGGCCGGCTGCGAATTCGTTATTTCGTATTGATCGGTTTGTCATTCCGAGACGCAAGCGAAGCGAGCGGCCCCGGAATCCAGATACAAACTCTGGACGCGCGTCTGGATTTCGTGTTCGCGCCTTCTGCGCGCCCCGGAATGACCGCTACGTTTTGAACGGCCTGCTCAGAAACTTCGAGCCCTTCAGCCCGAAGCGCCACGGCTTCTCCACCGCCTTGGTAATGCCGATGCGTACCCCGACCGCGATCTCCGGGGTCTGCGTTCGTGCGCGCAGCTCGAACGGCGGTTTGTCGAGCGGCAAGCCGTTGTTCCGGTGGGTGACGCCGAGCGCCTCGCACAATTTGCCTGGACCGGAGCAAAGCAGTCGTTCGTCTGCCATACCGCGCCGGCGCCGCATGGCTGCCAGGCCCTCGGTCGGCTCCAATGCGCGGATCAGCACCGCGCTCGCGCTGCCTTGCCCCTCGCAGACAAAATTGAGGCACCAGTGGATGCCATAGGAGCGGTAGACGTAAGACACCCCGGGCGGGCCGAACATGACGGCATTTCGCTCGGTCGGCCCCCGGTAGCTGTGCGCGGCCGGGTCGGTGTGGTGGTAGGCCTCGACTTCCACGATCCGCCCGCCAACCCCATCAACCAGTAGGATAGCCCCGATCAGCTCGGGGGCGACCTTATGCACCGAGCGATCGAAAAAGCTTCGTTTTAGCCTGCGGGGCGGGAGCATGGGCGTGCGGGGCCTGTGGCTAAGCTGCAACACGTTTAGAACATTTAAGGATTAGCCAGCCATGATCCCCGCTATGCCGCGATTTGGCCATACCCTTCTACGACATGGGGGAAGTCGGACAACGGCGCAAACCATTGTGCGGCTTTAAGGTTTTGCTGCCGGGGCAGGAGCCCTCGGAAAAACCGGCCGGCTCAACCGGCGGCGGCGATTGGGGCGGGGGCCCAGAAACCGATTATGGACGCAAAAAGTAATCTGAAATCGAAGTTGCCGAGCCGCCACGCTACCGAAGGGCCGGATCGCGCGCCGCATCGTGCGTTTTATTACGCGATGGGGCTTTCGGCCGAGCAGATTCACGCGCCCTTCGTCGGCGTCGCCACCTGCTGGAACGAAGCCGCGCCCTGTAATATTTCGCTGATGCGCCAGGCGCAGGCGGTGAAACAAGGCGTCGCTTCGGTTGGCGCCACGCCGCGCGAATTCTGCACCATCACCGTCACCGACGGCATCGCCATGGGCCATGCCGGCATGAAGGCCTCGCTGCCCTCGCGCGAGGTGATCGCCGACAGCGTGGAACTCACCGTGCGCGGCCATGCCTATGACGCCTTGATCGGCGTCGCCGGCTGCGACAAGTCGCAGCCCGGGATGATGATGGCGATGTGCCGGCTCAATGTGCCGTCGATCTATATCTACGGCGGCTCGATCCTGCCGGGCACCTTCAAGGGCAAGGAAGTCACCGTCCAGGACGTCTACGAAGCGGTCGGCAAGCATTCGGTCGGGCAGATGTCGGACGAGGATCTGCTCACGCTTGAACAAAACGCCTGTCCCTCGGCCGGCGCCTGCGGCGCGCAGTTTACCGCCAACACCATGGCGACCGTGTCGGAAGCGATCGGCCTGGCGCTGCCCTATTCGGCCGGCGCGCCGGCGCCTTACGAAATTCGCGACCGGCTCTGCATGCTGGCGGGCGAGATGATTATGGAGTTGATCGTCAAGAACATCCGCCCGCGCGACATCGTCACCCGCAAGGCGCTGGAAAATGCCGCCGCGGTCGTGGCCGCCACCGGCGGTTCCACCAATGCCGCGCTGCATCTGCCGGCGATCGCGCATGAATGCGGCATCGAGTTCGATCTGTTCGACGTCGCCGAAATCTTCAAAAAGACACCGTATATCGCGGATTTGAAACCGAGCGGCCGTTATGTCGCCAAGGATATGTTCGAAGCAGGCGGCGTGCCGAACTTGATGAAGACGTTGCTCGATCACGGCTATCTGCACGGCGACTGCCTGACCGTCACCGGCCGCACCATCGCCGAGAACATGAAAAGCGTGAAATGGAACCCGGACCAGGACGTTGTGCGTCCGGCCGATAAGCCGTTGCTCGCCACCGGCGGCGTGGTCGGCTTGAAAGGCAATCTGGCGCCGGAAGGCGCCATCGTGAAAGTCGCTGGCATGGCGGGCCTGAAATTCACCGGCCCGGCACGCTGCTTCGACACCGAGGAAGCCTGTTTCGACGCGGTCAAGCGCAAGACCTACAAGGAAGGCGACGTTCTGGTGATCCGCTACGAAGGGCCAAAGGGCGGCCCCGGCATGCGCGAAATGCTCTCCACCACGGCCGCGCTCTACGGCCAGGGCATGGGCGCCAAGGTTGCGCTGATCACTGACGGGCGTTTCTCCGGCGCGACGCGCGGCTTCTGCGTCGGCCATGTCGGGCCGGAAGCGGCGGTCGGCGGGCCGATCGAACTCCTGCGCGACGGCGACATCATCGAGCTCGATGCCGAGAAGGGCACCCTCAACGTCAAGCTCTCGGACGACGAACTGGCCAAACGCAGGAACCAGTGGAAGCCGCGCGAGAGCGAATACGGCTCGGGCTATTTGTGGAAATACACCCAGCAGGTGGGACCTGCCGTCAACGGCGCGGTCACCCATCCGGGCGGGGCAGGCGAGAAGTCGTGTTATGCGGATAGCTGAGTTCCTGTTGCGCGTGGTCATGATCGGCGTCGGCTTCGTGGCGGCGGCGGCCATTACGCCGGCATTGGCGTTCGACGGCAGCAAATCCAACGACGCAATGGCGGCCGCGCCGCCGCTGACGGCGATGGAAGCGTTCCGCTCCGGCGCGCACTGGCTCAAGGCCGGCGAAAAGGCCAAGGCCGTCCACTCGCTCGAATACGCCGCTGAAAAGGGCCACGCGCTGGCGCAGTGGAAGCTCGGCCGCATGTACGCCGAAGGCGACGGCGTGACGCAGGACGACCTCAAGGCATTCCAGTATTTCCGCGGTATCGCCGACATGCATGCCGAAGACAATCCGGACACGCCGCAATCGCGCTTCGTCGCCAACGCCTTCGTCGCGCTTGGCCATTATTATCTCGACGGCATTCCGAAGACGCCGATCAAGCGCGATCCCGCGCGCGCGCGCGAGATGTTTGCTTATGCCGCCTCGTATTTCCGCGATTCCGAGGCGCAATATTATCTGGCGCGGCTCTATCTCGACGGCGTCGGCGCCCCGCATGACCCGCGCCAGGCGGCGCGCTGGTTCGGCCTCTCGGCGCAGAAGGGCCAGTGCCAGTCGCAGGCCATGCTCGGCGCCATGCTGTTTGCCGGCGACCACGTGCCGCGCCAAGCGGCACGCGGGCTGATGTGGCTCACGCTCGCCAAGGACAGCGCCAAGGATGGCGCGGGCGCCGATCAGGCCTGGATCAACCGGCTCTACGACAGCGCCTTCCGCCAGGCGACCGAAGACGAGCGCGCACTGGCGCTGGTCTATCTCAGGCGCTGGCTGGAGACGCGGCGGGAATAGCCGCCGCTCACCACGCCGTCAGCACCGGCTCCATGCCGGCCTTGGTCAGCGCCTCGGCGCGGGCCTTCATCCAACCTTCCGTGAACGCCTTGTCGTCGGACGATGCCTTTGCCTTGTAAGCGGCCCAGGCGGCGGCGAGCGTGTCCTGCCGCTTCACCAGTTCGTCATTGTGCATCTGGTGCTCGGCGCTCCACAGGCCCTTTTCCTTGAAATAGCGGATGGCGCCCTCATGCATGGGGATCGCCCAGGCAAAGATCTGCCGCTTGACGTCCCAGCCTTTGTTGCCGGGCGCGCCGTCCTTGTAATCGTCGAACAGTTCCACCATGGCCTTGGTCATGTTGTAGACGAGCTCTGTATCGGTCGTCTTCATGGTCATCAGCACGGGGTAGGGATAGGTGGCGGCTTCCGCCTTGTGTTCGGGCGACAAGCCGGCGCCCTCGGTGCCGAAGGCCGGCACGAAGAACGGCGCAATCTTGTGCACGCGCGCCCAGCCCGCTTTGTCTCCATGCGGGAAGGTCGGGTAGGCGATACCGCGCGGCGACGAGGCGATCTTGTAGGCGAGCCCGGAGATCGTGGAAGAGAAAGCGGCGTCGACCTGATTGTTGACAATGGCGTTCATGGCCTGCCCGAAGCCGCCGAATTCAACCTTGGTCACGTCGTTCCAGGTCAGGTTGGCGAAGGCGAGCAGCGCCGTGATGTTCTGATTGAGCGAAGGCGCGCCCACCACCCAGGCGACGCGCTTGCCCTTGAAGTCGGCGGCGGTGTGGATATTGGCGTCCTTGGCAGTGACGATGGTCAACAGCGCATCGGAATTGTTCAGCAGCAGCGCGCGCACCGCCTGCGGGCCCCATTCGCGGGCGCCGAAATCGTAGACGCCTTCCTGCGCCAGGTAACTGCCGCCGACGCCATTGGCCGAGAACGGCGCCTTGCCGTCGCGCAGCGGGATATTGCGCGAGATGTCGTTCTTGCCCGGCAGCACGCGCAAGTTCACCTGGTATTTGTTCTTGAGCGCATTGCCGATGGCGACCGCCTGGTTGTAGCCGCCCGAGCCGACGTCATAGGCGGTCCAGGTCAGCGTCTCCGGCAATTTCACCTGTGCCGTTGCCGCGCCCGCGCAAGCGAGCAGGACGCAGGTCGCAAGCATTAAAATCCGCTTCATGGCAAAATCCTCCCCCGTTCAGTTTTTCGAACCAACGCAAAGATGACGAGCAGCGCCAGCACCACCGCCGTGGCGCCCAAGGCGACATTGACTGCAAACGGCAGGCCGGTGAGTAGCGGCGATGGGATCGCCAGCAAAAGCCCGCCGACGATCATCAGCGCGCGCGCACACCAGCCGGCGGTATGGGTCGGAACGCGCCCGATGCCGAGCACATAGCCTTGCAGCGCGGCGCCGAGCACGACGATGCCGGCGAAGGCGAAGCTCACCGTGAGCGCGACGGTTGCCGGATCGCCCTTGAGCAGCAGCGCCGGATTGAGCACGAAAGCAAACGGCACCAGATAGATTGCGGTGCCGAGCCGCATCGACTGCCAGCCGATGCGCATGGCGGAAACGCCGGCCAAGGGCGCGGCCGCAAAAGTCGCCAGCGCCACCGGCGGCGTGATGAACGACACCATGCCCCAATACATCACGAACAAATGCACCGCGAGCGGATCGAGCCCGGCTTTGACCAAAGGCGGCGCCAGCACAATCGCCAGAAAAATGTAGCAGGCGGTAACCGTCATCCCCATGCCGAAGATGAAACTGGTTAGCGCGCCCATGATCAGCAGCAGCAGCGGCGCGCCGCCGGCGAGATAGACGAGATCGTTGGCGAGCGTGCCGGCCAGCCCGGTCACCGACAGCGATCCGATGATAAAGCCGATCGCCATCAGGATGGCGACCAGTTCGGCCAGGCCCTTGGCCACCGCGACCAGGAGACCCACCAACCCGCTCCAGCTTAAGCGATGGTGCGGCAGCGCCTGGTTGATCGCGATCAACAGGGCGGTGGCATAAAACGGCGCCAGCGCTTCATCCTGCAGCCAGACCAGCAGGAACACCAAAAGCGCGAACACCGGAATGTAGAACCAGCCATCCTTCATCACCGCGCGCATACGCGGCAATTCGGACCGCCGCATGCCGCCGAGCCCGAGCTGCGCCGAGTAGGCGTCGACCTGCACCACCAGCGCGATATAGAACAGCAAGGCCGGCACGGTGGCGGCGAGCGCGATCTCGCCGTAGGACTTGCCGAGGAACGAGGCCATCACGAAGGCGGTTGAGCCCATCACCGGTGGCATCAGCACCGCGCCGGTCGACGACACCGCCTCTACCGCGCCGGCGTAATCGGCGCGGAAGCCGGTGCGTTTCATCGCCGGGATGGTGACCACGCCCGATGAAATGACATTGGAGATCACGCTGCCGCTGATCGAGCCTTGCAGCGCACTCGAGATGATGCCGACTTGTGCGGCACCGCCGCGCCAACGCCCGACCAGCGCGAAAGCGAGGTCGTTGAAGAAGCGCCCGCCGCCGGTGCAATTGAGCGCGACGCCGAAAATGATGAAACCGACCACGATTTCGGCAAAGGCGCGCATCGGGATGCCGAAGGTGCTTTCCGCGCTCGCCAGGTGATAGGCCAGCGTATCGGACAGCGATTGCGGATTACCCTTGAGCGGATTGGGAATGAGGTCGGCGACGACCGGATAGAGCGACACCGTCGCGACGATCACGGTCATCGGCCAGCCACTGGTGCGGCGCAGCAACTCCAGGATCAAGAGCCACAATATGCCGGCAAACAGCTTGGCGAGCGGCGGCGATCCGTATTCCCAGCCCTCGCTCAGGATGCGTTCTGACTCGACCGCGAACCATAAGAGCAGCGTGAAAGCGGTCGCCGCGATCAGCCAGTCATACCAGGGTGTCGGCGCATGGTCGCCGCGGCGCGTCGGGAAAATCAGGAAGATGAGCGGGAACAGGGCGGCCGCCAGCAAATAGAGGTAGCGGTTCTCGATAAAGACGACGCCGACGAAAAGTTGCAGGTTCAAGAGCTGGTTGATCGCGAGCACGGTCGCCGCCACGGCGGCGGCGGCAAACAGCGCGCGCACCACGCCAAGGATCGGCCGCCCTTCCAGTTCCTCGGGCATGTGCAGGGGCGCGGCGTCGCCGACATGGCGCTGCGGCGCGTCCGGCCTTGGTCCGTCGCCCACGCGTTCCCCTCGTGACTTGTCGAAATTCCGGTCGGGTGCAAACCCGCCGCGCTTGTAACCGCACGCGTCATTGTGCGCTGGCCGGCAAGGCGGGACAAGCCGATCGGCCGCTCAACGCCCGTCGATGGCGAGGTCCACATAGACCGGCACATGGTCGGACGGCTTGTCCCAGCCGCGCACGTGGCGGTCGACGCCGGCATCCTGCAGCCGGTCGGCGGCCTGCGGCGACAGCAGCACATGGTCGATGCGGATGCCGTCGTCCTTAGCCCAGGCCCCGGCCTGGTAGTCCCAGAAGGTGTAAAGGTCGCGCCCGTCGCTGACGGCGCGGATCGCGTCGGTGAGGCCGAGGTTGGTCAGCGCGCGGAACTTCTCCCGGGTCGCGGGCAAGAACAGCGCGTCCTTGGTCCAGGCGGCCGGATTGCGGGCGTCCGCCGCGGTCGGGATGACGTTATAGTCGCCCGCCAACACAAATGGCTCTTCCAGTTTTAGCCGCTCATGTGAAAAGGTAATAAGACGATCCATCCAATTGAGTTTATAGGTATATTTGTCTGCATCAGGCGGATTGCCATTGGGCAGATAGAGGCTCACCACGCGCAGCGCGCCGGTCTTGGTCGACACCAGCGCCTCCAGGAAACGGGCTTGCACATCGCCGTCGCCGCCGATCAGGCCGGGCGCCACCTCGTCGAACGGCAGCTTGGACAGCAGAGCCACGCCGTTAAAGGCTTTCTGGCCGTGCACGGCGACGTTGTAGCCTAGGCCCTCGAACGCCTCGCGCGGGAAGGCCTCATCCACGCATTTGATTTCCTGCAGGCAAACGATGTCGGGGGTGCGCTCGCGGAGCCAGGCCAGCATGTTGTCCAGCCGCTGGCGGATCGAATTGACGTTCCAGGTGGCGATGCGCATCGCGCGGCTCCGGCGGGCAAGCCCCGAACAAAACCAGGGTTTCCGGTGTTTACCAGCCAGCGCAGGGATATGCACTCGGCGGCGTTTATATGCTATGAGGTGGCCAAAGCGGCCACTTGGAAGTGGGAACAAAGTCAATCCGCGGAACTAGGGAGCGCCTGGGCAGGGCCCTTAACAGCCCAGGCCGACAATTGCCGATGACGAAGCGAAAGTGGCTATTTGGGGTGGCGGCGCTCGCCCTGATTGGCATTGCCGTGCTCGTGCGTGGCTTTTGGACCGGCGATGGCGCCGCGCGCTCGCAGGCGGCCGCCCGCGTGGTGCCGGTCGAGGTCGCCACCGCCGAGCGCAAGCCGGTGCCGGTGCGCATCGAATTGCTCGGCAGCGTCACCCCGATCGCCAGCGTTGCTATCAAGGCGCGGGTCGAAACCATGATCACCGGCGTCCATTTCCGCGACGGCTCCGCAGTCAAGAAGGGCGATTTACTGTTCACGCTCGATGGCCGCGCCATTGAGGCGCAGATTGCGCAGACCGAGGGCGCCGTCGCGCGCGATCGCGCGCAGCTCGCCGGCGCCGAGCGCGACGTGGCGCGCTACACCGATCTGGTCGCCAAGAATGCCACTCCGGTGGTCAATCTCGACAACGCCAAGACGCAAGCCGACGTCTACCGCGCCGCGATCAAATCCGACCAGGGGTTGCTGGAAAATCTGAAGGTGCAGCTGAGCTATTGCACCATCACCGCACCGATCGCCGGCCGCATCAGCGCGGCGGTGGTGAAGGTCGGCAATTTTGTGCGGCCGGCCGATACCGCGGCGATGGCGACCATCAACCAGATGGCGCCGGTTTATGTCAGCTTCACGGTGCCGCAAAAGGTCCTGCCCGAAATTCGCCAGGCGCTGGCGGCGGAAACCGCCACCATCGAGGCGATTATCCCCGGCGAGCAGAAGCACGCCAGCGGGCAGGTGACCATGATCGAGAATACCGTCGACACGACGACCGGCATGGCGACGATCCGCGCCACCATGCCGAACGAGCACGAAGTGCTCTGGCCGGGAACCCTGGTCACCGCCGAACTGACTTTGCGGATCGAGCAGGCCGTGGTGGTGCCGTCGGCCGCCGTTCAGGTCAGCCAGACCGGCAACTTCGTATTCGTGATCAAGGACAAGGTGGCCAAGGTGCAGCCGGTGAAGGTCGAGCGCTCGTTCGGCAACCTGTCGGTGATCGGCAGCGGGCTTGCCGGCGGCGAGACCGTCGTCACCGACGGGCAATTGCTGCTGTCGAACGGCACGCGGGTCAATCCGCGCAACGCAAAAGTCGCCGGCAGCTGATCCATGAACCTCTCGGAAACCTGTATTCGCCGACCGGTGCTGACGACGCTGATGACGGCGTCGCTGATTGTGTTCGGCGCTTTCGCCTATCGCCTGCTGCCGGTGGCGGCGCTGCCGGCGGTCGATTTCCCGACCATCCAGATCACCGCCACCCTGCCGGGCGCTTCGCCTGAAACCATGGCGGCCTCGGTCGCCTCGCCGATCGAACGGCAACTCTCCACCATCTCGGGCATCTCGTCGATGACCTCGTCATCCGGGCTCGGTTCCTCGCAAATCACCGTGCAGTTCGACCTTGGCCGCAATATCGACGGCGCCTCGCTCGACGTGCAGACCGCGCTGGCGGTGGCGCAGCGCCGCTTGCCGGTGGAAATGACCACGCCGCCGTTCTTCCGTAAGGTCAATCCGGGCGATTTCCCGGTGCTCTATGTGAGCATGCGCTCCGACACCATGCAGCTGTCGGCGGTGGACGACTACGCCGAGACGGTGCTGGCGCCGCAGATCTCGCAATTGCCGGGCGTCGCGCAGGTGCTGGTCTACGGCGCGCAGAAATTCGCCGTGCGCGTGCAGGTCAATCCGGTGGCGGCGGCCGCGCGTAATATCTCGCTCGACGATATCCGCAGCGTGGTCGCCAAGGCCAATTCGAGCGCGCCGGTCGGCACCCTGCAGGGCCAGAACCAGGCGGTGACGCTGCTCGCCACCGGCGCCATGAGCCACGCGGCCGATTACCGCGACGTCGTGGTGGCCTATCGCAACGGCGCCCCGATCAAGCTCAACGAAGTGGCGCGCGTGATCGAACTCGACCGAGAACGACAAGATCGCCACCTGGTACAACGACTCGCGCGCCATCGTGCTGGCGATCCAGCGTCAGCCCGACGCCAACACCGTCGACGTGGTGGACATGGTGCGCGCCAAGCTGCCGCAGATGCGCGCGCAGGTGCCGCCGGCGATCCAGATGGCACCGCTGTTCGACCGCTCGATCTCGATCCGCGCGGCCGTCGCCAATGTGCAGGAGACGCTGGCGATCGCGATTTCGCTGGTCATCATGGTAATCTTTCTGTTCCTGCGGAAGGTTTCGGCCACCATCATCCCGGCGCTGGCGGTTCCGGTGTCGCTGATCGGCACCTGCGCGGCCATGTATGCCTTCGACTTCTCCATCAACAACATGACGCTGCTGGCGCTCACGTTATCGGTCGGCTTCGTGGTCGACGACGCCATCGTCATGCTGGAAAACATCGTGCGCCATATCGAAGGCGGCATGCGCCCGTTCGAGGCGGCGCTCAAGGGCTCGCGTGAAATCGGCTTCACCATCGTGTCGATCACCTTTTCGCTGATCGCGGTGTTCATCCCGGTGCTGCTGATGGGCGGCATGGTCGGCCGTGTGTTCCGCGAATTCGCGGTGTCGATCTCGGTGGCGATCATCGTCTCCGGCTTCGTCTCGCTGACGCTCACGCCGATGCTGTGCGCGCGCGTGCTCAAGGGCCATCAGGTCGAAGAGAAGCAGAACTTCGTGCTGCGCGCATTCGAGCGCTTGTTCGAGCTGATGATCAAGACTTACGAATGGACGCTCGACCGCGTGCTGCGGGCCAAGTCGATCATGCTCATGGTGACGCTGGCGACCATCGTCGGCACCATCTGGCTCTATATCGTGGTGCCCAAGGGCTTCTTTCCGACCGAAGATACCGGCTATGTGATCGGCATCACCGAAGGCAAAACCGACATCGCGTTCCCGGCCATGGTCGAGCGCCAGCGCAAGGTCGCCGATCTGGTGCGCGCCGACAAGGCGGTGGCTTACGTCAACTCGACGGTCGGCGCCGGCGGACCCAATACGCTCGGCAATTCCGGCCGCATGCTGGTGGCGCTGAAACCGCGCGACGAGCGCGGCAGTCTGCAGGAGGTGCTCGGCCGGCTGCGCAAGACCGCCAATGTGGTCACCGGCATTCAGATTTTCTTCCAGCCGATCCAGAACATCAATCTCGGCGGCCGGCTGAACAAGAGCCAGTATCAATACACGCTGCAATCCAACGACACGGAATCGCTTTATCGGGTCGCGCCCGAGCTGCGCGACAAGATCGCCAAGATTCCCGGCTTGCTCGACGTGACCACCGACCTTTACGTCAAGAATCCGCAAGTGACGGTCGAGGTGGACCGCGAAAAAGCTGCGGTCTACGGCGTTTCCATCGACCAGGTGCGCCAGGAGCTCTACAACGCCTTCGGCTCGCGCCAGGTTGCCACCATTTACACGCCGGCGAACGACTATCAGGTCATCCTGGAGTTGATGCCGGAGTTCCAGCAGAACCCAAACGACCTCAATCGAATCTATCTGAAAACATCAAGTGGCACGACGGTGCCGCTCTCGGCGGTTACCCATTTCGTGCGCACGGTTGGCCCGCTGCAGGTCAACCACCAGGGCCAGCAGCCGGCGGCGACGATCTCGTTCAATCTGGCGCCCGGCTTCTCGCTCGGCCAGGCGGTCGACGCGATTACCACACTCGAACGCGACGAGAGGCTGCCGGCCACCATCAACACCGGCTTCCAGGGCACCGCGCAGGTGTTCCAGGACTCCTTGCGCGGGCAGGGCATTTTGATCCTGGCGGCGATTTTCGCGGCCTATGTGGTGCTCGGCATCCTGTATGAAAGCTTCATCCATCCGATCACCATCATCTCCGGCCTGCCGTCGGCCGGTATTGGCGCGATCTTGACCTTGATGCTGTTCAAGATGGATTTGTCGGTGATCGCCATGATCGGCATCGTGATGCTGGTCGGCATCGTCAAGAAAAATGCCATCATGATGATCGACTTCGCGATCGAGCGCCGCCGCGTCGGCCTCTCCGCCGAAGCCGCGATCCGCGAAGCCGCGACCCTGCGCTTCCGCCCGATCATGATGACGACCTTTGCCGCCATCTTCGGCTCGCTGCCGATCGCGCTCGGCACCGGCGCCGGCGCCGAATTGCGCCAGCCGCTCGGCGTGGCGGTGGTCGGCGGGCTGGTGCTGTCGCAGCTGCTAACGCTTTACATCACGCCGGTGATCTATCTTTACCTCGACCGCTTCGACCGCCTGATCAAGCGCCGGCTCGAGCCGCAACTGGAAGAAGTGCCGGAAGCCCCGCCGGCGGTGGCGGCAGAGTAGGGGCACACCGACGCGCAACACTATTGTTCGTCATGGCCTGCCTTGTGCCGGCCATCTCGTTTAGCGACGCAGTGCCGTTCTTAGCGGGATGCGCGGGTCAAGCCCGCGCATGACAACGAATAGGTTTCGGGAGTGAATTAAAGCGAAAAGCTGGTCCCGCAGCCGCAGGACGCTTTGGCCTTCGGATTTTTCACCTTGAACGAAGCGCCGATCAGGTCATCGACGAAATCGATTTCCGAGCCCGCTATATAATCGACCGACACCGGATCGATCAGCACTACGGCGCCGTCGCGCGCAATGACGATGTCGTCGGCCGCGCGCGCCGTCTCTACGCCGAATTTGTACTGGAAGCCGGAGCAGCCGCCGCCTTCGACGGAAACGCGCAACATGGAACCGGCCGGCTCACCCTTGAGGATCTCGCCGATCCGCCGCGCCGCCCGCTCGCTGACTGTGACGTTTGCGTCCATTGAACGTCCTTGTGTGGTCGCCAGCCTGATAGTTAAGTGCGCCGGTCCAGTAGGTCAATGATGGCGATCGAAACCGGCAGACAGCGGGCCATTTATGCCGCCGATCCGGCCCTCAGCCGGGGCCGGTTGCATGCCGAGCCGCCGAGCGCGACCCGTAACGCGTTCCGGCGCGACTGCGACCGCATTATCCATTCCAGCGCGTTCCGGCGGCTGGCGCATAAGACGCAAGTGTTCGTCTATCACGAGGGCGACCACTACCGCACCAGGCTCACTCATACGCTGGAAGTGGCGCAGATCGCCCGCTCGCTGGCGCGCGCGCTTGGGCTCGACGAGGACCTCGCCGAGGCGCTGGCATTGGCGCACGATCTCGGCCATCCGCCGTTCGGCCACGCCGGTGAACGGGCGCTCGACGATTGCCTGGGCCGCTTCGGCGGCTTCGATCACAACGCGCAAGCCTTGCGCATCGTCACCGAACTGGAGCGCCGCTATGCCGCCTTCGACGGGCTCAATCTGACCTGGGAGACGCTGGAAGGCCTGGTCAAGCACAACGGGCCGCTCACCGACCGCGCCGGCCGCGCCGATCGGCCGCTACGCCGAGCGCGGCGTGCCGGCGGCGATTCTGGCCTACGCGCAGATCCAGGACCTGGAACTTTGGTCGTTTGCCGGCGCCGAGGCGCAAGTCGCCGCTTTGTCGGACGACATCGCCTATGACGCCCACGACATCGACGACGGCCTGCGCGCCGATCTGTTCACGCTCGACGACATCGCCGCCGTGCCGATCATCGGCGACCTCGTGCGCGAGATCGACCGGCAATATCCCGGCCTTGAGCCGGCCCGGCGCGTGCACGAGACCATGCGGGCGCTGATCACCCGCATGATCGAGGACGTCATTGCGGAGACCGGCCGGCGCACGGCCGCGCTCCAGCCCGGCTCGGCGGCGCAAGTGCGCGAGGCAGCGCGGCCGTTGGTGGCGTTTTCGGCAGCTATGGAAAAAGCCGATGCGGCGATCAAGGGGTTCCTCTACCCGCGCATGTATCGGCACGCGCGGGTGATGCAGGTGATGGAGGAGGCGCAGGGCGTGGTGCGCGATCTGTTCGCCCACTACGTCGAGGCGCCCTCCGATATGCCGGCGGAATGGGCGCATGGGGTCGCGGCTGCCGATGCCGGCACTCGCGCGCGCCAGGTCGCCGACTACATCGCCGGCATGACCGACCGCTATGCGCTGGTGGAGCACGCGCGCTATTTTGACTCGACGCCGGAATTACGTTAGCGGCAGCGCCACGATGGCCTTCGCCGCAGCGCCCCTACATCTCTTTGCCCAAATGCTCGACCGCGTGCGCGCGGCAACGGCGCCGTTGCTGCCGGCGGACGCCGATTTTTCGCGCGTGCTGGTCGAGCCGCCGCGCGATTCCGATCACGGCGACATGGCGACCAATGCCGCCATGGTGCTGGCCAAGGACGCCGGCCAGAAACCGCGCGAGCTGGCGGACAAAATCGCCGAGGCGCTGCGCGCCGACGATCTCGTGCAAAAAGTCGACGTCGCCGGGCCCGGCTTCATCAATTTCACCCTCAAGCCGCATGTCTGGCGCGAGGAACTGCGCGTCGTACTGGCGGCCGGCGCCGACTATGGCGGCAGCCGTATCGGGCAGGGCGAAAACGTCAACGTCGAATATGTCTCGGCCAATCCGACCGGGCCGATGCATGTCGGGCACGGCCGCGGCGCGGTGTTCGGCGATGCGCTCGGCAATCTGCTCGCCTTCGCCGGCTACGACGTGACGCGCGAATATTACATCAACGATGCCGGCGCGCAGGTCGATGTGCTCGCACGCTCGGCCTTCCTGCGCTACCGCGAGGCGCTCGGTGAGGATATCGGCGCCATCCCGGACGGGCTTTATCCCGGTGACTATCTCAAACCGGTGGGCGGCGAGCTTGCCGCCGAGCATGGCGCGGCACTCAGTGCCAAACCGGAATCCGAATGGCTGCCGGTCGTGCGTGCCAAGGCCATCGCCATGATGATGGACATGATCCGCGACGATCTCGCCGCGCTCAATGTGCGGCACGACGTGTTCTTTTCCGAACGCTCGCTGATCGAGGACGACGATCAGGTCGCCGCCACCATCGCCGCTTTGCGCAAAAGCGGCGAGGTCTACGAGGGCCGGCTGCCGCCGCCCAAGGGCGGCAATCTCGAGGACTGGGAGGATCGCGAGCAGACGCTGTTCCGCTCGACTAAGTTCGGCGACGATGTCGACCGGCCGCTGAAGAAATCCGACGGCAGCTACACTTACTTCGCCAGCGACATCGCCTATCACAAATCCAAGTTCGACCGCGGTTTCCGCAACCTGATCGACGTCTGGGGCGCCGATCACGGCGGCTATATCAAACGCATGCAGGCGGCGGTGAAGGCGGTCAGCGCCGGCAAGGCCGAGCTCGACGTCAAGCTCGTCCAACTCGTACGTCTTCTCCGCGCCGGCGAGCCGGTGAAAATGTCCAAGCGCTCAGGCGAGTTCGTCACGCTGCGCGAGGTGGTCGACGAGGTCGGCAAGGATGCCGTGCGCTTCGACATGCTCTACCGCAAGAATGACGCCGTGCTCGACTTCGATCTGGCCAAAGTCATCGAACATAGCCGGGAAAACCCGGTGTTTTACGTCCAATACGGCCATGCGCGCGGCGAATCGGTGTTCCGCAATGCGCGCGCCGAGATGCCCGATCTCCCGAACACGCCACAGGAGCGGGCGCGCTGGCTCAAGAATGCACCGCTCGAGCGGCTCAGCGATTCTGGCGAATTATCGATGCTGCGGCGGCTCGCGCTTTACCCGCGCCTCGTCGAAGCGGCCGCGCTGGCCCATGAGCCGCACCGGGTTGCATTCTATCTATATGAATTAGCAAGCGAATTTCATGCACATTGGACGCGGGGAAAAGACTTGCCTCATTTACGCTTCATTATCCAGAATGATCCAGAAACGACTGCGGCGCGGCTCGCTTTGGTGCAGGGAATTGTCACTGTTCTCGCCTCGGGCTTAGCGTTACTCGGGGTCGAAGCGCCGGAAGAAATGCGTTAATTCTCGCTTGGTGAGCCGCGCTTGGTGCCGGCTGCGCGATTTGCAAGAGCGTTTGCAAGAGCGAGTACGCGAACAAAAAACCGGGGACCTAATGGCGGATGACCAGAACCAGCGACCCTTCCGTTCGAATGAGCCGCCGGCGCGCGCGCCGGCATCGGCTGCCAATTCCGCCAGCGATCCGCTCGCCGAGCTTGCCCGCCTGATCGGACAAGCCGACCCGTTCGCCGAATTCGGCCGCAACAATGCGCGCAGCGCCGCGCCGCCGCAGCCGGCCCCACCGAAGGCGGAATGGCCGGCCGCGCCCGAAGCGCCTCCGCCCGCGCCAAATTTCGGCGCCAATAATTATTTCGGCGCCGCGCCCGCGCCCGCCGCGCAACCGCCGGCGCCGGACGCGCACCGGCCATATGCCGATCCATCCTATGCTGCGGCCCCCGATCCCTATCACGCCGAAAGCGAAGCGGCCGGATATCCCGCCGCGCAAACCGGCGGCTACGAGGCCGGCGCCTATCCGCAGCAGCCGCATCAGGATGCCGACGACGAGGAATATTATGACGATGTCCCGCCGCCGCGCCGGCGCATGGGCATCATGGCAATCGCGGCCGTGTTTGCATTGGCGGTGATCGGCACCGCCGGCGCCTTCGGCTATCGCGCAATATTCGGTAATTCCGGCGGGAGCCATCCGCCGCCGGTGATCAAGGCCGATACGACGCCGAGCAAGGTCGTGCCGGCGAGTGCCAATAAGGCGCCGAATAAATTGATCTACGATCGGGTCGCCGATCACGCGCAGGACGAAAAGCTTGTGTCGCGCGAGGAGCAGCCGATCGAGATGAAGTCGCCCGCCATGGCCATGGTGCCGACGCAAGAACCTGCACCGCCGGCTGCCGCACCGCTCGCGGCAATCGGCAGCGGCGTTATTTCCAGCGAGCCGAAAAAGGTTCGCACCATTGCTATCCATCCCGACCAGATGGGTATGACCGCTCCGCAGCAGGCGGTGCCCGCGCCAGCGGCCGCTGCGCCGGCTGCATCGCCGTCGCCGCGGGTGGTAGCCGCCGCTCCTGCCAGGGCCGCAGCGCCGCCTCCTCCTCCGCGGGTCGCCAGCAATACTCCCATTGAACTGAACCCTGACGCGGCGCCGGCTCCGCGCCAGAGCGAAGCGCGTGCCGCGCCGCCGGTGCAGCGTGCGGCGGCGCCGGTTGTCGGCAGTGCGCCGCTGTCGCTGAGCCCCGATGCGGGCGATACGACCGCCGCCGCGGCGCCAGCGCGGGCTGCCATCCGCACCGCATCGGTCCCGGCGCAGACCGCAGCCCCGCGCGCTGCCCACGCCGCCAGTGGCGGCTATGCCGTCCAGGTATCCTCGCAACGTAGCGAAGCGGAAGCACAGGCCTCGTTCCGGAGCCTGCAGGCCAAATACCCCAACCAGTTGGGCGGCCGGCAGGCGATGATCCACAAGGTGGAACTTGGGGCCAAAGGCACCTACTACCGGGCCCTTGTGGGACCCTTCGCCAGCGCCAATGAGGCGAGCACGCTGTGCAGCGATCTCAAGGCGGCCGGCGGGCAGTGCCTTATCCAGCGGAATTAGCGCGCCATTACTTGAACTTGCGCCGGGCGCGGGCTAATCCGCGCCGATGACGGCGCGCGCATTCATTACCGGATTGGGCGGCCTCAGCATTTCCGCCGCCGAGCGTGCGTTTGTCCGGGAGGCCCAACCCTGGGGCCTAATTATCTTCAAGCGGAACGTGAGTACACCAAGCCAAGTGACTGAACTCGTTCTGTCATTTCGTGAAACTGTCGGATGGGAGGCACCCGTTCTGATCGACCAGGAAGGCGGCCGGGTGCAGCGCCTGGGGCCGCCACTTTGGCCAGCTTACCCTCCCGGCGCGGTCTATGGCGCGCTCTACGATCGAGAGGTTGTCCGAGGTCTTGCAGTTGCTCGGCTCGCAGGCCGCTTGATCGCGGCAGACCTCAATGTTCTTCGCATCGATGTGGATTGCCTTCCGCTCGGCGATATTCTGGCCGCCGGCGCCGATCCGGTGATCGGCGACCGCGCCTATGGAACCGAGCCACGCAAGGTCGCGGCCATCGCCGGGGCGATCGCGGACGGGCTCATGGCCGGCGGCGTGCTGCCGGTGGTCAAGCATCTGCCCGGCCACGGCCGTGCCGGCGCCGACAGCCACCACCGCCTGCCGGTGGTCGATACCGACCGGGCGACCCTGGAAGCCACTGATTTTGCCGCTTTCCGGCCGCTGAACCGGCTGCCGCTCGGCATGACCGCGCATGTTGTGTTTTCCTCAATCGACCCCGTCGCGCCGGCCACTACTTCGGTCACAATGGTGCGCGAAGTGATTCGTGGATTCATCGGATTCCAGGGCTTGCTGATGAGCGATGACGTTTCGATGAACGCGCTTGCCGGCACCATCGCCGAGCGCAGCCGCGCGGCATTTGCCGCCGGTTGCGACCTTGTGCTCCATTGCAACGGCAAGCTGGACGAGATGGCCGCAGTCGCCGCCGAGGCGCCAGTACTGGCGGGCCTGGCGGGAAAGCGCGCCGACGCCGCGCTTTCGCAACGCAAGACGCCGGAGGAATTCGACGTGGAAGGCGCGCGCAAGATTTTCACGCAGATGGTGGCGGCCGAGCGGCCGGCCTCGCAACGGATGACCGGTTCATGAGCCCCGAGGAATTCGACACCACGCTGGAATCCGATCGCGGCACCACCGAGCCAGCGATGATCGTGGACGTGGAGGGTTTCGAAGGCCCGCTCGATCTGCTGCTGACGCTGGCGCGCACGCAGAAAGTCGACCTGGCGAAAATCTCCATCCTGGCGCTGGCCGACCAATATCTCCAATTCATCGAGGCGGCGCGGCAATTGCGGCTCGAACTCGCCGCCGATTATCTGGTGATGGCGGCCTGGCTCGCCTATTTGAAATCGCGCCTGCTGCTGCCGGAATCGGCGCCCGGCGAGGGGCCGAGCGCGGAAGACTTGGCGCTGGCGCTGGCCCACCGTTTGCGCCGGCTGGAAGCCTTGCGCGACGTCGCCCAGCGCCTGATGGGGCGCCCGCAGCTCAATCGCGACGTGTTCGCGCGCGGCGCGCCGGAACCGATCGACGAGATCAAGCAGCCGGAATGGACAGCGACGCTGTACGACCTGCTCAGCGCCTATGCCACCCAGCGCGCGCGCAGCGCGCTCTCGCATGTGCGCTTCAAGAAGCGGTCGGTGTGGTCGCTGGCCGAGGCGCGCGCCGCGCTGGAACGGCTGATGGGAATGTCGTCGGACTGGTCGCGCATCGACGCGTTCCTGATTTCCTACGTGGTCGAGCCGGCCCTGGCGGCGACCGTGATGGCGTCCTCTTTTGCTTCGGCCCTCGAACTGGTGCGCGAAGGGGTAGCCGAGATTCATCAGAAAGAGTTGTTCGCGCCGATCTACATGCGCAAGCGGATCGGCGTGAACGGAAGTGCTTTGAACTATGACGCGCAAGAAAACACATAAGGGGAAGGACTCGATGCCGAGCGTGGCCAAGAAGCTCGTTATTGTTCAAAACAACGACGCGCCGGCGGCGCCGTCGCCGGAAACGGCCGCGCGGCCGGAAGAGTTGCGGCTGCTGGAAGCCTTGCTGTTTGCCGCCGGCCAGCCGCTCGACGAGGCAGCGCTGTCGCGCCGGCTGCCCAACGACGTCGACGTGAAGGTAGCGCTCGCCGCGCTCAAGGCTGAATACTCAACGCGCGGCGTCAACCTGGTGCGCGTCGGCAAGAAGTGGATGTTCCGCACCGCCGACGATCTGTCGTGGCTGCTCACCAAGGAGACGGTGGAAACGCGCAAGCTGTCGCGCGCGGCGGTCGAGACGCTCGCCATCATCGCCTATCACCAGCCGGTCACGCGCGCCGAGATCGAGGAGATCCGCGGCGTGGTGGCGGCCGCCGGCACGCTCGACGTGCTGCTGCGCACGGGCTGGATCCGCCCGCGCGGACGGCGCAAGGCGCCGGGACGCCCGATCACCTATGGCACTACCGAGCAGTTCCTCAGCCATTTCGGACTGGAAGAGGTGGGCGATCTGCCCGGCCTCGAAGAGCTTAAAGGCGCCGGCCTGCTGGAAGGCAATCTGCCGACCGGCTTTGCGGTGCCGATACCGTCCGACGACAGCACCCTGCGCGACGACGAGGACCCGCTCGATCCCGGCGATCTCGACTTAGGGTTAGCGCCGCCTTCGCGCCGGGACACGTAACGTCCCGGAACTTAAGGCAAATATCGCTGCCGCCGCGACATCAAGGCCGCATTAGTTAGGCCCGAAGTCCTTGTTTTTGCCGCTTACGGGGCCTAGTTTCATTTCAAATCACGGGCGGGGCGCGCAAGTTCGAAGCCGCCGCCGCGGAGGGTTCGCCAATGGGTTCCTTAAGTATCTGGCACTGGATGATCGTCATCATCGTGGTGATGCTGCTGTTCGGCGGCCGCGGCAAGCTGTCCAACCTGATGGGCGATTTCGCGCAAGGCATCAAGGCGTTCAAGAAGGGCATGTCGGAAGACGACAAGCCGGCGGAGACCAAGGCGGAGCCGGCCAAGACCATCGATCACGCGACCACCAGCGCAGCGTCGAAGTCGGAAACCGAGCGCGCTTAAGGGACGCTTGGCAGCGGCAGCGTGGTGACGGAAAGCGGGCGAAAACTGCGCGCCTGGAGTTGACTAATCCATGTTCAATTTTGGTTGGGGCGAGCTCGTCGTCATCGGCATCGTCGCGCTGATCGCGATCGGGCCGAAGGAGCTGCCGACCGTGTTGCGCACGCTCGGCCAGTGGATGGGCAAGGTCCGCCGCATGGCCAACGAATTCCAGGGCCAGTTCCAGGAAGCGCTGCGCGAGGCCGAATTCGCCGACATCAAGAAGCACGCCGACGATATCACAAGCTCGGTCAGCGAGTTTTCCAACATCGATCCGCTCGCCGACGCGCAGAAGGACGTCGAGCGCGCCTTCGAGGAACCGCCGGCCGCCGATACCGCGGCGCTATCCGCGTCCGCCGCCGAGGCCGCCAGTCCAGCGCCGGCCGCCGCGCCGGAACCGCCGCCGCTGCCGGAAATCGCCGTGCCGCTGCCGGAGCCGCCGGAGCCGCCGGCTGCCGTCGGCCATGAGGATTTTGCCGCTGCCGCGCCGCCGCCCGTCAAAAACGCCGGGGGCGGCGCATGAGCGAACAGGACGACGAGGAGATCGAGGCGACCAAAGCGCCGCTGATGGATCACCTGATCGAGCTGCGTTCGCGGCTGATCAAGGCGGTGATCGCCTTCGGCCTGATGTTCATGCTCTGCTTCGTGTTCGCCAAGGACATCTACAATGTCCTGGTGTGGCCGTTCGTCTGGGTGGCGGGGCCGGAAAATTCCAAGTTCATCTACACCGCGCTGCTCGAATATTTCATCACGCAATTGAAGCTGGCGATGTTCGGCGCCGCCTTCCTGTCGTTCCCGGTGGTGGCGGCGCAGATCTATATGTTCGTGGCGCCGGGCCTGTACCGCAACGAGCGCAAGGCGTTTCTGCCCTATCTGGTCGCGACGCCGTTCTTCTTCACGCTCGGCGCGCTGGTGGTCTATTTCCTGGTGCTGCCGATGCTGGTCCGCTTCTCGCTGCACATGCAGCAGCCGGGAAGCGAGAACGAGGCCTCGATCGCGCTGTTGCCCAAGGTCGGCGAATATCTTTCGCTGATGATGACGCTGGTGCTCGCCTTCGGCGTCGCCTTCCAGTTGCCGGTGATCCTGACGCTGCTCGGCCGTATCGGGCTGATCACCGCCGATCAGCTCAAGGCGAAGCGGCGCTATTTCATCGTCGGCGCCTTCGTGTTGGCCGCCGTGCTGACGCCGCCCGACGTGATCAGCCAGATGTCGCTCGCCGTGCCGCTGATGCTGCTCTACGAGGGCTCGATCTGGTCGGTGCGGGTGGTGGAGAAGCGGGCCAAGGCCGACGAGGCCGCCAAGGCGGCCGCCGCCGCGTCGCCGCCGGATAGCGGGCCGGACGACGCCGCGGCCAAGCCGGCGGAGTAATGTTCCGCCGTGCGGCAGCCGCTTTTTCCCTCTCCCCTTGCGGGAGAGGGTGCTGAGCGAACGACGTGAGCGAGGCGGGTGAGGGGGCCTGACTCGGTTGAGGCTTCCCCCTCACCCGGCTCGCGCTTCGCTATCGCGCGCAGTCAAGCTCGCGCAGACTGCGTAAACTTGTCTGCTATGCGATCCACCCTCTCCCACAGGGGTAGAGGGAAAGCGTGGCTCCATCCGGCTATAAATTCTCTCAAATTCCGACTAAGAAGCCGCCCATGTACGACATCAAATGGATTCGCGAGAACCCGGAGGCCTTTGACAGGCGGGCGCAAGCGCCGTGGGCTGGAGCCGTCTGTCGGCAAGCTTGCTGGCGCTCGACGAGAAGCGGCGGGCGGCGATCACCAAAGCCGAACAGGCGCAGGCGCGCCGCAATGCGGCGTCGAAGGAGATCGGCGAGGCCAAGAAGAAAAAGGACGAGGCCGCGGCGCAAAAGCTGATGGCGGAAGTGAACGAACTTAAAGTCACGCTGCCGGCGCTGGAGGCCGAGCAGAAGAAACTCGGCGACGAACTCGACAAGGAACTGGCGCAAATTCCGAATTTGCCGGCCGACGACGTGCCGAACGGCACGGATGCCAGCGGCAATGTCGAGCGTCATGTGGTTGGCAAGAAGCGCGACTATGCGTTCACGCCCAAGCTGCATTTCGAATTGGGCGAAGCGCTCGGCATGATGGACTTCGAGCTGGCGGCGAAACTGTCCGGCGCGCGCTTTGTGGTGTTGCAGAAGGGCCTGGCGCGCATGGAACGCGCGCTCGGGCAGTTGTTTCTCGATGTGCATACCAGCGAGAAGCATGGCTACACGGAAGTCAGTCCGCCGCTGCTGGTGCGCGATGATGTGATGTTCGGAACGGCGCAACTGCCGAAATTTGAAGGAATGATCAATTTCGGAAAAATGGGCAGAAGCGCGAGTTTCCTATGTGAACGAATCTAAAGATTATGCTGGTTCAAGTGATAGAATTGATCTGCAATTATGAGCTCGGCAGATCCTGCGACAACGAATCGAAGCAAATAGCGATACAAGGCCGATTATTATTGACTACAAAGCTGAACGAATACTCCGATATTGAGAACCGCCGCTGGCTCATCCCCACCGCCGAAGTGCCGCTCACCAATCTGGTGCGCGAGTCGATTGTCGACGAAGACAAATTGCCGATGCGGCTGACCGCCTGCACGCCGTGCTTCCGCGCCGAAGCGGGCGCCGCCGGCAAGGACACGCGCGGCATGATCCGCCAGCACCAGTTCACCAAAGTCGAACTGGTCTCCATCACGACGCCGGAAAAATCCAAGGAAGAGCACGAGCGCATGCTGGCCTGCGCCGAGGAGGTGCTGAAGAAACTCGACCTGCATTATCGCGTGGTCACGCTCTGCACCGGCGACATGGGCTTCCCCTCGCACAAGACCTACGACATCGAGGTCTGGCTGCCGGGCGAGAACGCCTATCGTGAGATTTCATCCTGCTCGAACTGCGGCGAGTTCCAGGCGCGCCGCATGAACGCGCGCTACAAGGGCAAGGACGGCAAAGTTAAAGGCCACGTCCACACGCTCAACGGCTCGGGCGTCGCGGTCGGCCGCGCGCTGATCGCGGTGATGGAAAACTATCAGGACAAGGACGGCGCCATCGCCGTGCCGGACGCGCTCAAGCCTTACATGGGCGGCATCAGCAAGATCGAGAAAGCGAGCTAATGAGAGCGAGTTTAATGTATTTCGTCATTGCGGGGCGCGCCAAAGGCGCGAACCCGCAATCCAGAACCGAACCCGAAAGCCTGTTTATTGCATCTGGATTCCGGGGCCGGTGCTTCCCACCGTTCCGGAATGACGAGTAGAGCATGCGCATCCTCATCACCAATGACGACGGCATCCACGCGCCGGGCCTCGAAGCCTGCGAGATGATCGCGCGCACGCTGTCGGACGAGGTGTGGATCGTGGCGCCGGAAACCGATCAGTCCGGCGTATCGCATTCGCTCTCGCTCAACGATCCGCTGCGCCTGCGCGAAGTGGGCGAGCGCCATTTCGCGGTCAAGGGCACGCCGACCGATTGCGTCATCATGGGCGCGCGCCACATCATGAAGGCGATGCCGGAACTGGTGCTTGCCGGCGTCAATCGCGGGCGCAACTGCGCCGAGGACGTCACCTATTCGGGCACCGTCGCCGGCGCCATGGAAGGCGCCGTGCTCGGCATCCCGTCGTTCGCGCTGTCGCAGGCCTATCAAATGTCGACGCGGCATATGCCGCATTGGGAGACCGCAATCAAACACGCGCCCGATCTCATCCGGCGCGTGCTCGCGGCCGGCATGCCGCGCGACGTGCTGGTCAACGTCAATTTTCCCGATTGCCCGCCGGACCAGGTCGCCGGCACCGCCATCGCCGTGCAGGGCAAGCGCGACCAGGAACTCTTGCGCATCGACGCGCGCCACGACGGGCGCGGCAATCCGTATTACTGGATCGCGTTCGGCCGTGGCGGCATTGCCGGCGCTGCGGTCGGCAGCGATCTCGCCGCGCTCAATGACAAGCGCATTGCGATCACGCCGCTGCGCCTCGACCTCACCGACGAGCCGTTCATGACGAAGCTCGCGGAAGTTTTCGGCTAGCATTTTTCCGTTCGTTCCCGCGTAAGCGGGAACGCAGAGCTGCAAATTCTCGGTTACGGCGCCCTGGGTCCCCGCTTTCGCGGGGATGAACGACGGAGCTACTTGCCCGGCAGCATTTGGTCGAGCGCGGCCTTGAGCTGTTCGGCCTGGAACGGCTTCTGCAGCGCCGGGCGGTCGCGATAGAGTTCGGACAGGCTGCGTTCGCCGTAGCCGGTGACGAATACGAAGGGCAGGCCGCGTTTGGCCAGAATCTCGGCGACCGGATAGATTTCCTGGCCGTCGAGATTGACGTCGAGAATGGCGGCATCGATATCGCCCTGGGCGGCGAATTCGCTCGCTTCGGCCATGGTGCCGACCGCCGCGGCCACCTCGTAGCCGAGTTCGGCGAGCATATCCTCCAGCAGCATGCGGATCAGGTATTCGTCCTCGACCACGAGCAGCCGTGGCAGCGTTATCGAGGGTTCCGGCATTGCCTGCTCCTGCCCAAGGCCGCCTCAGCGCTAGCCCGGGCGTTATCCACCCGTGGCATGCGTGAACTGGCGAACTTACATGGATTGCCGCAGAAAATGGTAGATTTGAGGGCGAGGGGGAGTCGGCCGTGGCTAAGCGATTCGTTTAACGCGCAAGCCGAAGATCACATGGAATTCCTGCTGACGCTGCGCCGGCGCGGCATCAGCGACCATGCGGTGTTGCATGCCATGGACGAAGTGCCGCGCGGGCAGTTCGTCGAGCCGGAATTCGCCGACCGCGCCTATGCCGACCAGGCGCTGCCGATCGAATGCGGCCAGACCATCAGCCAGCCCTATGTCGTGGCCTATATGACCGAGCAGCTTGGCGTTCGCCCGCATCACCGCGTGCTGGAGGTGGGCACCGGCTCGGGCTATCAGGCCGCCGTGCTGTCGCGGCTGGCGCGCGAAGTGGTGAGCATCGAACGCTACCGAACGCTCGCCGAGCAGGCGCGCGCGCGGCTTTCGGCGCTCGGCTACGACAATGTCGAGGTCGTTACCGGCGACGGCTTTGCCGGTGTGCCGGCAGGCGCGCCTTACGACCGCATCATCGTCACCGCCGCCGCCGAAACGCTGCCGCAGACCCTGATCGATCAGCTCGCCGATGACGGCGTGATGATCTTGCCGCTGGGGCCGCACGGCGGATCGCAACACATTATCAAGCTTACCAAGTCGCAAACGGGCATTGCCCGGGAAGAGCTGATCCCTGTGCGTTTCGTGCCGTTACTGCCCGGGCAGGCGCGGGAACTGTGACATTTTCGCCGGATCGAGAGTCACGTGTAACGATCTGCTAATTCTTAAAACCTTATTTACTCGCTGCTGCTTTATTTCGAATTCTACGTTTGTCGCGTACCAGTGAGTAACCAAATGCAGCGTTCCAACGTGCCGTCTTGCCCGCGTGCCTGGCCGCGCGTTGCGGTTCTTGCCTTGGTAGGCATCACCGTCGCCGGCTGTTCGGATTCAGCGCGCTTCAACTCCGGCCTGTTTGCCAGCAATTCCAAGACGTCGCCCGCGCGGCAGGAGACGACCGGCTCGATCGGATCGCGCCCGGCGTCGAACGGCCGCATCGAATCCCAGCCGCTGCCGGCACCGAGCCGGCCCGCCACCGTGGCCGCTGCCGGCGGCGTCGCCTATGGCGCGCAGGGCCTCGGCGCCTACCGGCCCGGCCGTTCCGAGATCACCGGATCCGTGCCCGAGCATCGCGCGCCGGCGCCGACCGGGCATTGGACCTGGGACGGCGGCTCGCCGGTGACGGTGGCCTATGGCGAAACGGTCGAGAGCATCGGGCGCAAATACGGCGTGCCGGCCTCCGCCATCCGAGAGACCAACGGCTTCCGCGACGGCGCCGTGCTCAAACCGGGCCAGCGCGTCGTCATTCCGCGCTACGTTTCCGCCAGCGCAGCGCATGCGCCGATTGCCCCGGTCGCACCGGTTGCCTCGCCGCCACGGCGCACGGCCGAAAATGCCCACATCGTCGAGCCGGGCGACACCCTGATCGGCATCGCGCACAAACACGGCGTATCGCTCACGGCGCTGGCGCGCGCGAACCATATCAAGCCCTTTGCCAAGATCGGCATCGGCGACCGCCTGACGATTCCCGGCGGCCGGTCGGTTGCCGCGCGTTACCCCGCGACGCCGCATTTGACTCCGCCGCGCACGGTCCCGGTCGAGAAGGTCGCCAGCGCGCCGGCGCAGAGCGCGCGCGTCGCCACGCCCGAGACCCATTCAACCGAAAGCGTGACGAAGACCGCGGAAGCCGTCGGCAGCATGCCGTCGTTCCGCTGGCCGGTGAAAGGCCGCATCATCGCCGGCTTCGGTCCGCGCCCGAATGGCGCGCAGAACGACGGCATCAATCTGGCGGTGCCGGAAGGTACCCCGATCAAGGCCGCCGACGACGGCGTGGTCGCCTATGCCGGCAATGAGCTCAAGGGCTATGGCAACCTGGTGCTGATCCGCCACCCCAACGGCTTCGTGTCGGCCTATGCCAATGCGAGCGAGCTCCTGGTCAAGCGCGGCGACACCATCAAGCGCGGGCAGGTGATCGCGCATGCCGGACAGACCGGCAATGTGACCTCGCCGCAATTGCATTTCGAAATTCGCAAAGGGTCGACACCGGTCGATCCGACCAAGTATCTCGGCGGCGCTTGAGGGTAACGCTGCTGCAGGCGTCAATCGAAAAACCTAGCAGCCGCTGCAAATCCCTTCGATCACCTTTTTAATATGTTCTTCCTTGCGCTCATCCTCGGCGCGTTCTCGTTTCCATTCCGCCGAGCCAATCGTCGGGGTGGGTGCGTTCGCCGCGCGCTTGGCGGGCTTGGCGTTGTTGCGCGAGGCCGTGGATGTGGGAGCAGGCTTTGGCGCCGGCAGTTTTGGCACCTGCACTTGGGTGGCTTGCTCGGCGGCCGGGGCGCGTTCGGGTTCCGCGATCGGCGCGGCGGCAGTTTCTTGCTCCGGGAGCAAGGGCCCGGTTGCCGCACAGCCGGCCAAAAAAGCCGCGAGCATCGCATAGGGCAGAATTCGCCAAACACGCATCCGATCCCGGCCTGACGCAGACTTTGCCATAGGAAAAAGGTTACTGCATCGGGGCGATCTAATCAAAGGCAGCGCCCAAAACCACGTCCGCGGAGCGGCGATTGCTCATCGTGTCCTAGTCTTTGATTTCGACGCCGAGCCGACCGGCCAGGTCCTGCACAAATTGCCAGGCGACGCGGCCCGAGCGCGAACCGCGCGTGGTCGACCATTCCAGCGCGTCGCGGTGCAGCGCTTCGCCGTGCGCCGGAATCTTGTAATGCGCGACATAGCTCTCGACCATCGCCAGATATTCGTCCTGGCTGCAGCGATGAAAGCCGAGCCAGAGCCCGAAGCGGTCGGACAGTGACACTTTCTCCTCGACCGTCTCGCCCGGGTTGATCGCGGTCGAGCGTTCGTTCTCCATCATGTCGCGCGACATCAGATGGCGGCGGTTCGAGGTGGCGTAGAAAATCACGTTGTCGGGGCGGCCCTCGATGCCGCCTTCCAATAGCGCCTTGAGCGACTTGTAGGTGGTGTCCTCGGCGTCGAACGACAGGTCGTCGCAGAACACGATGAAGCGGTAATGTGAGCCGCGGATGATCCCCATCAGGTCGGGCAGGCTCTTGATGTCCTCGCGGTGGATTTCGATCAGCTTGAGCGGGGCGCCGTTGGCATGGCGTGCGCGCGTCACGTTGACACCGGCATGCGCCGCCTTCACCAGCGACGACTTGCCCATACCGCGCGCGCCCCACAGCAGCGCATTGTTGGCCGGCAGGCCTTTGGCGAAGCGTTCGGTATTCTCCACCAGCACGTCGCGCACGCGGTCGATGCCCTTGAGCAGCGACATCTCGACGCGGTTGACGCGCTTGACCGGGGCGAGGCGGCGTCCGTCCGGGTGCCAGATGAAGGCATCGGCGCCGGCAAGATCGGGCAGGGCGGCGCGTTGCGGCGCCAGCCGTTCGAGCGCGTTGGCGATGCGGCCGAGCACGTCGGCGCCGCCCGCGGGGGCGGCCTTGGGCGCCGCCTTAGGCTGCGGCTTGGACTTTGATTTGGGCTTCGGTTTGGCCATGGGGGCTGCTTTTTGAAAGTGCGCTGCTCTTAGCGGTCCTGACTTGCCCCGGCAAGCGGGCTCGCGCGAAAGCGGCTAAAAATGGCCGCTTTTGAGGGGTCTGGCGGCGTTGCAATTGGGGCGGCGGCCGCTATAGTCCGCGCGAAATTACGCAATTGACACCGGGTCGGGGACGCCTGCCCGGCGCGCTCCAAAAACCGCTAAGGGATACTTCGATGTTCATTTCGACGGCGTTTGCGCAAGGCTCGCTGTTTGGCGGCGCAGGCGGCGAAGGCGGCATGCTGATGTCGCTGCTGCCCTTCGCGCTGATCTTCGTGATCATGTATTTTCTGATCCTGCGCCCGCAGCAGAAGCGGGTGAAGCAGCACGCGGAAATGGTCAAGAACGTCCGGCGCGGCGATACCGTCATCACCAATGGCGGGCTCATTGGCAAGGTCACCAAAGTGATCGACGACGATCAGATCGAAATCGAGATTGCGGACGATGTGCGCATTCGCCAGATACGGGCGATGGTCACCGACGTTCGCGCCAAGGGTGAACCGGTGAAGGACGAGGCGGCGGCCGGCTGATCGCCGCGGCCAAGTTTCTCAACCTGGGTTTCGCTCACTAAGTCGGGAAGTCATGCTTTATTTCACGCGCTGGAAGGCGGCGGCGATTGTTCTCACGGCATTGTTCATTTGCCTGTTCGCCGTTCCCAATTTCCTGCCCGAAAAGATGGTGGCGAGCTGGCCGAAATGGGCGCAGCGCCACATCGTGCTCGGCCTCGACTTGCAGGGCGGCTCGCACATCCTGCTCGAGGTCGATACCAAGGCGGTACGCAAGGAAATGCTGGAAACGCTGCGTGACGACATGCGCCGCGTGCTGCGCGAGGCGCGCTTCGGCTATACCGGCTTGGTGGTGCGCGGCAACAGCGCCGAGGTGCGCATCCGCGACGCCGCCAATGCGGACCAGGCGCTCGAAAAACTGCGCGCTTTGTCACTGCCGCTCGGCGGGCTGCTCAGCGCCACCGGGCAGCGCAGCCTTGACGTCACCAGCGAGCCGGGCGGGCTGATCCGGCTGGCGCTGACCGACCCGGCAATCATCGAGAAGGTTCGCCAATCGGTCGAACAATCGATCCAGATTATCGAGCGGCGCGTGAACGAACTCGGCACCGTGGAACCGCTGATCCAGCGCGAAGGCACCGACCGCATTCTGGTGCAGGTCCCCGGCCTGCAGGACCCGACCCGGCTCAAGCAATTGCTCGGCAAGACCGCCAAGCTTGATTTCCGCATGGTCGACACCAATGCTTCGCCCGAACAGGCGGTGCAGGGGCGCGTGCCGCCGGACGACGATCTGCTCTATAGCGCCAGCCAGCCCAAGACCCCTTATCTGGTCGAGAAGCGCGTGCTGGTGTCGGGCGGCGATCTGACCGACGCGCAGCCCGGCTTCGATCAGCGCACCAGCGAGCCGATCGTGTCGTTCCGCTTCAACACCTCGGGCGCGCGCAAATTCGCGCAGGTGACGCAAGAGAGCGTCGGCAAGCCGTTCGCCATCATCTTGGACAATGAAGTAATCTCCGCCCCCGTCATCCGCGAGCCGATCCTCGGCGGCTCCGGGCAGATTTCCGGCAGCTTTACCGTGCAGAGCGCCAACGATCTCGCCATCCTGCTGCGCGCCGGCGCGCTGCCGGCTCCGCTCACCATCATCGAGGAGCGCACCGTCGGGCCCGGCCTCGGCGCGGATTCGATCGCCAAGGGCAAGATCAGTTCTTACGTCGGCGCGCTGATGGTGGTGGTGTTTATGCTCGCCACTTACGGGCTGTTCGGGCTGTTCGCCAACATCGCGGTGGCGATCAACGTCGCCATGATCTTCGGCGTGCTGTCGATGCTCGGTGCTACGCTGACGCTGCCCGGCATCGCCGGCGTCGTGCTCACCGTCGGCATCGCAGTCGACTCCAACGTGCTGATCTACGAGCGCATCCGCGAGGAGGTGCGCGGCGGCCGCACGCCGATCAACGCCATTGACGCCGGTTTCAGTCGCGCACTCGCCACCATTCTCGACTCCAACATCACCACCTTCATCGCCGCCGCGGTGCTGTTCTATATCGGCACCGGCCCGGTGCGCGGCTTCGCCGTCACGCTCGGCATCGGCATCATCACCACGGTGTTCACCGCCTTCACCCTGACGCGGCTGATCGTCGCCACCTGGGTGCGCTGGCGGCGCCCGCAACGTGTGCCTATCTAGGAGGCGCGAATGATCCCGAAAAGTGGAAACCGGTTTTCGGTCAAGATCATGCGCGAGGAGAAATAATTCGTGCGCCTGCTTCGCATCGTACCCGACGACACCAAGTTCGATTTCATGCGCTTCCGGCGCATCAGCTTTCCCATTTCCGCGCTGATGTCGATCGTGGCGATCTCGCTCTATTTCTTCCACGGGCTCAATTTCGGCATCGACTTCAAGGGCGGCACCCTGATCGAAGTGCAAACCAAGGCCGGCCCGGCCGATCTTGCCAGCATGCGCTCGACGCTCGGCGCGCTCGGCCTGGGCGAGGTGCAGCTGCAGCAGTTCGGCGCGCCCGACGACGTGCTCATCCGTATCGCCGAGCAGCCGGGCGGCGATGCCGCCCAGCAGACGGCGGTGAGCAAGGTGCGCGGCGCGCTCGGCAGCGCGGTCGATTACCGCCGGGTCGAGGTGGTAGGCCCGCGCGTGTCCGGCGAATTGCTGTCGTATGGCGTCATCGGGCTGGGCTTGGCGATTTTCTGCATTCTTATTTATCTATGGTTCCGTTTCGAATGGCAGTTTGCGCTCGGCGCCATGATCGCCAACGTGCACGATATCGTGCTGACCATCGGCTTCATGTCGGTCACGCAGATCGACTTCGACCTCACCAGTATCGCGGCGCTGCTCACCATCCTCGGCTATTCGCTCAACGATACCGTGGTGATCTATGACCGCATCCGCGAAATGCTGCGACGCTACAAGAAGATGCCGATGCCGGATTTGCTCAATGCCTCGGTCAACCAGACGCTGTCGCGCTCGGTAATCACGCACGTGACCGTGTCGCTGGCCTTGCTGGCGCTGCTGTTGTTCGGCGGGCAGGCGATCCACTCGTTCACCGCCACCATGATGTTCGGCGTCGTGCTGGTCGGCACCTATACCTCGGTGTTCATCGCTTCGCCGATCCTGATCTATCTCGGGGTCGGCACCGGGCGCGATTCGCTCACCGCGTCCGCCAAGAAAGACGACAAGCCTTAACGCCATGGCCGATGGTGCGAAAGGCGATACCCCGCATCTGCCGAACCCGGCGCCGATCGAATCCTATGGCAATGGCGGTTTCCGCTTTGGCGGCATGTCGCACCGCGGCTCGCTGCTGTGCCTGCCGGACGGCATCTGGGCCTGGCCTGTCAATAGCGTCAGCGAACTTACCGAAGCGGCGCTGGCGCCAGTGTTCGAACGGGCCGAAGCGCTCGACCTGTTTTACATTGGCACCGGCCGCGCGCCTTATGTGCTGCCGGAAGCGCTGCGGGCGCGCTTCCGCGCGCGGTCGATTTCAGTCGATTGCCTGACGACCGGAGCAGCGGCGCAGACCTACAATATCCTGCTGTTGGAAAAGCGGCGGGTCGGCGCGGGACTGATCGCGGTCGAATGAACTAGACTGCCGCGATGCAGATCAATTTCGACCACTGCGCCGCGCTTGTGCGGCAAGCCGACCGGGACCGCTACCTCGCGACGCTGTTCGCGCCGGCCGAGCAGCGCGACGCGCTGCTGTCGCTCTATGCCTTCAATGTGGAGATCGCGCGCGTGCGCGAATTGGCGCGCGAACCGATACCGGGCGAAATCCGCCTGCAATGGTGGCGCGAGGTGCTGGCCGGCGAGCGCGAAAGCGAAGCGGCCGCGCATCCGGTGGCAGCGGCGTTGCGCGCGACGTTTGAGCGTTACCACCTGACCGGCGACCGCCTCATCGCGATGATCGATGCGCGTACCTTCGATCTCTACGACGAGCCGATGGCGACGCTGACCGATCTCGAAATCTACGGCATCAAGACGCAGACCGCCTTATTCGCCATGGCCGGCGAGATACTGGGGGCCAGTGGCTCGGCGGCCGAATTGCTGACCTTGGATGCCGGCGTCGCCTATTCGATTGCCGGAGTCCTGCACGGAATGGCGCGGCACGCCTCGCTCCGGCAGCTTTACCTGCCGCTCGATCTGCTCAACCGCCATCGCGTCAATCGCGACGAGATTTACGCCGGGCAGGCGAGCGAGCCGCTGCGTACCGCGCTCGGCGAGCTGCGCGCGCTGGCGCGCCGGCACCTGGCGGCGGCGCAAGCGAAACGGACATCGGCGCCGCCGCAAATTCTGCCGGCGCTTCTGCCGGCCGCGCTGATCGGGCCGGCGCTGCGGCGCATGGAGCGCACCGACTATGAACCGTTCAAGTTCGAGCCGGCAGCGCCCTGGCGCCGGCAATGGCAATTATGGCGGGCAGCGCGCGATCCCAGCCGCATTTTTCGCGGCTAGGTCGTGTAGGCATGAATCAAGACCGCCAGGCCGCGCTTGAGCGATGGTCGCATAACCTCGGAAGGCGGACTCGCCAACACAGTCCCGGCTGCAGAAGTGCGAAAGGTCTTCATCTTGTGCGCCATCAATCCTATCATCAATTGATGCGTTCGCGTTCTGTTGCTGCTTACCGTCATCGAAGCGGAAGCCGGTTATGAGAAATGGTAATGCCCGAAAATAGTGATGGCCGAACGCCGGCGCAGGAGCCAGCCGGCACAGAATTGCAAGGCAAATTCGATTTAGGCATGGCGTTGCATCAGCAGGGCAGGCTTGCGGATGCGGAGCGCATCTATTTGGATGTTCTGCAACAGCAACCACACCACTTCGACGCGCTGCATCTGCTCGGGGTTATTTCGTTGCAAACGCGCCGGCCCGAGCAAGGTGCCGAGTTGATCGGCGAAGCAATCAAAACCAACCCGCAGGTCGCCGCCGCCCACAGCAATATGGGAACCGCCATGATGCTGCTGCAGCGATTTGAGGAGGCGCTGGCGGCCTACGACAAAGCCATAGCGCTAAAGCCCGATTATGCCGAGGCGCACAACGATCGCGGCGCCGCGTTGAGACAATTGAAGCGCCACGAGGAGGCGCTGGCAAGTTACGACAAGGCCGTTGCGTTCAATCCGAACCATGCGGAAGCCCATTACAATCGCGGGCTTGCGCTCAGCGCCCTGCAACGCCGCGACGAAGCCTTGGCGAGTTACGACAAGGCCGTTGCGTTAAAGCCGGACCATGCGGAAGCCCATTACAATCGCGGGCTTGCGCTCAGCGCCCTGCAACGCCGCGACGAGGCGCTGGCGAGTTACGGCAAGGCCGTTGCGTTGAAGCCGGGCTATGCGGAAGCGCATTACGATCTTGGCAATGTCCTCAACGCTCTCAAGCGTTACCAGGAAGCGCTGGCGAGCTATGACAAGGCGATCGCGCTGAAACGCGACTTCGTAGACGCCTACTACATCCGCTCGATCGCGCTGCTCAATCTAAGGCGTCCCGAGGAGGCGCTGGCGAGTTGCGACAAAGTTATTGAACTGAGAGCCGACTATGCAGAGGCACACAACGTCCGTGGAAAAGCGTTGGACGCCCTTGCGCGCCACGAGGAGGCGGTGGCGAGCTACGACAAGGCCATTGCGCTGAAGGAGGACTTTGCCGAGACACATTTCAACCGCGGAGACGCCCTCAGGAACCTGAGGCGCTACCAAGAGGCGATTGCCAGTTTCGAGAGAGCGATCGCACTGCAGCCGGACCAAGAATACCTGCGTGGCTACTTGGTGTTTACGAAACTGTCAATTTGCGACTGGGATAATTTCGAATTGCAATGCGGCGACCTCCTTGCCAGGGTTGACCGTGGAGAAAAGGCCACAACGCCATTCCTGCTCTTTGCCGTCAGCAATTCGCCCGAGCTGCAAAGGAAAGCCGCCGAAGCTTACGTTCGAACCGATTATCCACGCGGCAATCCGCTTCCCGCGATTGGCAAGCTCAAACGACGCGATAAAATACGCATCGGTTATTTTTCGGCGGATTTTCGCAATCACGCCGGCGCCTACTCAATGGTCGAGTTGTTTGAGCGCCACGATCGGTCAAAGTTTGAGATCATTGCCTTTTCATTTTCATCCAAAGGACCCCATGAGCTTAAATCGCGGCTCGAAGCTGCTTTCGACAAATATATCGATGTTTATTCTTGCCGCGACGATGAAATCGCACGACTTGCTAGAGAAATGGAAATCGATATTGCGATTGATCGAAACGGATATACCCAAGATTGCAGACCGATCATATTTTCCTTGCGAGCGGCTCCTTTGCAGGTCAGCTACAAGGGATATCCAGGCACAATGGGAACCGATGCTATCGACTACCTGATTGCCGATCCTATTGTCTTACCCGCCGACCACCGGCGGCACTACTCGGAGAAGATTGTCTACCTGCCCAACAGCTATCAGGTTTACGATTTCAAGCGCGCCATCTCGCAACTAAGTCTTGGGCGCGAAGAGGCTGGGCTGCCGCGGGATGGCTTCGTCTTCTGCTGCTTCAACAACAATTATAAGATCTTGCCCGGCATGTTCGATCGTTGGATGCGGATACTTGCAAAAGTCGAGGGTAGCGTCTTATGGCTTCTCAAAAACGATACGAGCGCCGCCGCTAATTTAAGAAAAGAAGCGGCCGCTCGAGGCATCAATCCCGACCGCATTGTGTTCGCCGAGCGCATGGCCGCATCGGATCATTTGGCAAGGCACCGGTTGGCCGATCTGTTTCTCGACACGCTGCCCTACAACGCGCACACGACCGCCAGCGACGCGCTATGGGCCGGCTTGCCAGTTTTGTCGCAGATCGGCGAGACCTTCGCCGGCAGGGTTGCCGCAAGCCTTTTGACGGCAATCGGTCTGCCCGAACTTATCACGTCGACGCCGCAAGACTATGAAGCGCTTGCCATCGAACTTGCGGGCAGCCCGGAAAAACTCGCGGCGATCAGGCACAAGCTTGCAAACAATCGGCTGACGACACCAATGTTCGACACCAAGCTTTTCACCAGGCACATCGAGGCCGCATATACGGCGATTTACGAGCGCCATTTGGCGGGGTTGCCGCCGGATCACATCGTCATTGCGAGCTGAAAGGCTTTTGCGCGGTTATAGGGCGCATTCACGCCGGTTCAAGTTCGACCCAATTCACCGCAAGACCCAACCAGCGCGGCTCTTGGAACGGCTCCCCCAGGTCGAGCGGCCGCAACGTATTCGCGATCTCAAGCGTGATTCCAAAATCTCGCTTCGCCTTCGGCATCGCGCCATGATCGAGGTGCGCGTGCACTAAAAATGAGCCTTCCGGAAGACGGTCGACGCGGTGCGCGATTTCCTGTTCGTGAATTGACACTTTGAGCGTGCTGATTGCGTCCGTGACCGCGAAGGCGATATGGATTCGAACATTGACGTCGCGGTCGACAATGATGGGTAGATCGATGGTTGCGCGCGGACTTGGCCCGGTCCAGCGCAACGAGCCAAATTTCGGATGTCTTTGCAGCGCGTGCCATTCAAACGGCATGTTCTGATCGGCCATGTCGAACCGAACCGGTTTATCGATGCGCTGCAGATTTGCCGGATCGTACCGGCTATCGAGTCCCTTCAGTTGCCGATTTTTCCGGGCATACCAGCCCTCGGTGCGGTCTTTGGTCGGCGGCATCTGCACATGGTGGGCCTTTCCCGCGACGAACGCCTCGACCACGTCCAGAAACACTTGCTGGCGAAAGTCAGTGCCGGATCCGATTAATTGCAAAATGCTTTCCTGCTCGGCGACCGACCGGATTTTATAAGAGTTGCGCCGCCACGCTGCGTTGAATTTGAAACAGGTCAGTTCGCCCGTGGAGACGATTCTGCCGGCTGCAGTTGCTTCGCTGAAGAAGGCCACATCCGGGGGCGCGACGATCGCGTAAGCATCGCGCCATTTAGCGATGTTGCCGATTGATTTTTTATGAGCGAGCGCCGTTGGCGGCACGAAGTCACGAATGGTTAGATTTCCAGCGGGGAATACACCCGCAACGCCGCGGATGCCGGAACCTGGCGGTCCAAACAGGACCATCACGCTGCTGACGATCTCGGCCGACGTGTTTTTTGCGGTTCGTAAAATCGCTTCGAGATGGGTTGGATACCAGATGTCATCGTGGCCAAGATAGGCGATCCAGTCGCCGGCCGCGTTCTCGTTGCCGAAGGCGTTCGCGGCCCATTGCGAGCCGTGATTTTGCGATAGATTGTGCCAGCGCAAGCGGGGATCGCCGAACTCGGCGACCACGGTTGCGGAATCGTCGGTGCAGCCATCCCCGACGACCAGGACCTCAAAATCCTTAAACGTTTGCAGCAACACCGATCGGATCGCACATCGGAGCGCGCTGCTCCAATTGTAAGTTGGAATGACGACCGTAAAGACCGGGTTCGATCCGCTCACCATCGATATGGAATAATCCGGGCGGCAGCCTCGGAGTCCCAAGGCAGATCGAGGGCGTCGGGCTTTTCATAATTGTACATGTGATCCGGCATATTGATTACGATGGCTTCGGATGTCCCGATGTTTTTCCAGCCGTGATAGAGGTTCGGCGGAATCAGCAGCAGGCCCGGATTCCGCTCGCTCACGGTGAACGTATTAATTTTGCCGAAGCTCGGAGAATTCTTGCGTCCGTCGAAAACGACAATTGTTACCAGGCCCGACACAACGAAGAGCCGGTCCGTCGATTGTTGGTGAAATCCCCAGCCGCGAACGCGGCCCGGCAATGTCGTGGATAGATGCACCTGGACAACCGGCGAGGTAAAAATGTCCCAAGTTGCACGCGCCACTTCTGTCAGAACGCCGTCCTCATGGGGAACCGGCCGCGTCGGGCGAAACAGAACGCCATCGATGGGTTCGTTGCGAAGTGCGCCGAACTCATTAACAGCGGATTCCTTAGCGAGCATCTCGCTCATTCCGAGAATATCGTGTTCCATATCCGAGCCCTCGGGCCGTAGATCATTTCAGATTGCAAACTGGCGTACAATAAGGCCGTAGGGCGCGCTAAGCCTGCTGATTCCAGCGTGCGGAGGGCGTTTAGCGAGGACTGTCGGCGGCGCAGGACATAAACAGCGCCTAATAGGAGTCATTCCGCCGCGGCGGCCGGCAGTTCGCCAGAAATCCACTGCTCGAGATCGGCGAGCGCGCGGGCGCTGAGCGCGTTCTTGCGCGCCAGGTTCTTGGCCGAGCCGCGACCGAACTTGCGGCCTTCAGGCGCGGCCGGCGCTGCGATCGGCGGGAACAGTCCGAAATTCACGTTCATCGGCTGGAACGAGGCCGGCCCCGCATCGATGGTCTCGATATGACCGCCGGTGATGTGGGCGAGGAGCGCGCCATGCGCCGTGGTCGGCGGCGGCGCGCTCGGCGCTTCGCCGCGGCGTTCGGCAGCGGCAAAGCGCGCGGCGAGCAGGCCGATGGCGGCCGATTCCACATAGCCCTCGCACCCGGTGATCTGGCCGGCAAAGCGCCAGCACGGATTGGCTTTCAGCCGCAGCGTCGCGTCGAGCAGTGTGGGCGAATTGAGGAAGGTGTTGCGGTGCAGGCCGCCGAGGCGGGCGAATTCGGCACTCTGCAAGCCCGGAATAGTGCGGAAAATGCGCACCTGCTCGGCGTGTTTTAACTTGGTCTGGAAGCCGACCATGTTGAACAGCGTGCCGAGCTTGTTGTCCTGGCGCAGCTGCACAACCGCATAGGGCTTCACGCCGGCGCTGCGCGGATTGGTCAGGCCGAACGGCTTCATCGGCCCGTGGCGCAGCGTTTCGCGTCCGCGCTCGGCCATCACCTCGATCGGCAGGCAGCCGTCGAAATAGGGCGTGGCGGCTTCCCAATCGTGGAACACGGTCTTGTCGCCGGCGATGAGCGCGTCGACAAAGGCGTCATATTGTTCGCGCGAGAGCGGGCAATTGATGTAATCGGCACCCGAGCCGCCCGGGCCGGTCTTGTCGTAGCGCGACTGAAACCAAGCCTCGCCGAGATCGATGCTATCGCGATGCACGATCGGCGCGATAGCGTCAAAAAAGGCGAGCGCGTCCTCTCCGGTCAGCGAACGGATCGCGGCGGCGAGATCGGGCGAGGTCAGCGGGCCGGTCGCGATGATGACGCTGTCCCAGTCGTCCGGCGGTCGGGCGATTTCGCCGCGCTCGTGCGTAATCAGCGGATGGGCGGAGAGCGCCGCCGAAACGGCGGCGGAAAATCCGTCGCGGTCGACCGCCAAGGCGCCGCCGGCCGGCACCTGGTTGGCGTCCGCCGCCCGCATCACTAGCGAGCCGAGCCGGCGCATCTCGGCGTGCAGCAGGCCGACCGCGTTGTGATCCTTGTCGTCGGAGCGGAACGAATTCGAGCAGACCAGTTCGGCGTAGCCGTCAGTCTTGTGCGCAGCGGTTTGGCGATGCGGCCGCATCTCGTGCAAGCTCACCGGCACGCCGGCCTGCGCGAGTTGCCATGCGGCCTCCGAGCCGGCGAGGCCACCACCGATGACGTGAACGGGTTTCAGGGTCATGCGCCGAAACTAGGCGCAGACTTAAGCCACAGCAACCGACGTAAAAACGAAAACGCCCGCGGTTAGCGCGGGCGCTTTCGAGCGAATGGCGGCAGGCTTAGCGGCGGTGGGTCGCGTTCCAGGCCACGCGCGGAATATCGCTGCGGCTGATGCCGATATCGGCGAGTTCGCGGTCGCCCAAGCGGGACAGCTCGGTCAGGCTTTGGTTGTAGCGTTTCCACTGCCGGAGCATGCGGACAATGTTGGCAAGCATAACGGGCCTCTTTCTCGTAGATCCGGCATCGCGCCGGCGATTTCGATTACCCTGAAAATAGGCCTGTTCGCCGCTTTGAAAAGGAATAATGTTGCGCCGCAGCAATGACTAAAACGCATAGCTTAAGCAACTGATTGTTAACGGGAACGGGCATTTTACCTCGGTTTTTCCCGGTCGTTTAGCAAGGGGCCGGCGCGGCCGCCATCGCCGACGCCAAATGCGGGCCGCATCGTGTAGATTGCCCGCCCGCACGGCGACCGAAGGAACTCAAGCCATTTTGCCACCGCAAGCAGAGGCGCGTCCGCTCGACCGCCGTGTCGTCATCAGCGCGCTGGGTATTGCCCAAATCCTCGCCTGGGGCACCTCGTTCTATTTTCCGGCGGTGTTTGCCGGGCCGATCGTCGCCGATACCGGCTGGTCGCTCGGATACGTCGTCGGCGGCACCTCGGTCGGCCTGTTGGTGGCAGGATTAATCTCGCCGCAGGTCGGCCGTATCATCGACCTGCATGGCGGGCGGCCGGTGCTGCTGGCGAGTTCACTGTTCTACGCTGCGGGCCTCGCCGGCATCGGCCTCGCGCCGGCGCTGCCGGTTTATCTTGCGGCCTGGGTGGTGCTCGGCATCGGCATGGGCACCGGGCTTTACGATGCGGTGTTTGCCGCGCTCGGCCGTATGTACGGCAGCGAGGCGCGCGGGCCGATCACCAATCTCACGCTGTTCGGCGGCTTTGCCAGCACGGTGTGCTGGCCGCTGAGCGCTTTCATGATCGAGCATATCGGCTGGCGCAGTGCGTGCTTTGCCTATGCCGCGCTGCATCTCGCGATTGCACTACCATTGCAGATGACGGTGATCCGCCGCGCGCCGAAGCCAATGGCTGCGGCCGCCGTGCCGGCCGGCGATGCGCCGAAAGAAGCGCCGGCGCGCATCGCCAACGAGGCCTTGATCTTCGCGCTGTTGGCGCTGGTGCTCTCGCTCGCCGCCGGTATCGGCTCGATCGTGGTCGTGCATCTGTTGATCTTCTTGCAGGCGAGGGGCGTGGACTTTGCCGTTGCGGTGAGCCTGGGTACGCTGTTCGGTCCGGCGCAGGTTGGCGCCCGCGTGGTGGAGCGCCTGTTCGGCGCGAGCTATCACCCGATCTGGACCATGATCGCCTCATGCAGCCTGATGGCGATCGGGCTCATCATGCTGCTCGGCGGATTTCCGATCTTGCTGCTGGTGATCCTGCTTTATGGCGCCGGCTATGGCATTTCCTGGATCGGCCGCGGCACGCTACCGCTGGCGCTGTTCGGACCGGTGCGGTTTCCGCGGCTGATGGGGAAACTCGCGTTTCCCAGCCTGATCGTGCAGGCGCTGGCGCCTTCGGCCGGCGCGTTGCTGATCGAGGCGAGCGGCGCCGATGCGACTATCGCCGTGCTGACCGGGCTGGCGCTGATCAATGTGGTGCTGATCGGCTTGTTATGGGCGGTGTGTCGGCCGCGGGGTGTGCTGCTATGACGGTGGCAAAGCGCGCAGCCACTCTTCGATCTTCTTGAGCGCGGCGGGATCCTTGAAGATTCCGAAATGATTGATGTGCGGCAGGATCGCCATCTGCGCTTTGGGCGCATTGGCGGCCACGATGCCGCGCAAAGCCTGCGCATCGATCGCCTCGTCGTCGGCGCCGACCAGCACGAGCGCGTGCTCGCCGAGCGCGCGCAGGTCTTCGGCATAGCGGTAGCGCGGGTGGTAGGAGACGTTGAGACGGAAGGAATAGGACAGTGTCTCCGTGCCGTCCCAATATTCCGCCGGCTTGTTGAAGCCGATGACCGGTAGCGCGTTGAAGCCGTGGATGCCGAGCGCATTCAGGATCAGCAGGCCGTAGAGGCGTTTCATGTGCAGCTTCGCCCATCCGCCGGCGGTGCCCTGGCGCATGGCCGGCGAGGTCGGAATGGCCGGCGCCAGCATCAGATAGCTCGATATCCCGGCGTCACCAGCGCCGCCGGCGAAGCGGATGACCAGCCCGCCGCCGCTCGAATGGCCGCCCAAGGTGATCGGGCCGTTGAAGCCCTTGGCGCGAAGAAACTTGACGAGATCGACAATGTCGTCCTCGTATTGCCCGATATAGTCGATGTCGCCGCGGCGCCGGCTCGATAGATAATGTCCGCGCAGATTGGGCAGCGCGACTTTGGCCGCCCCGCTCGCGCTGATCGCTGCCGCCAGCGCGTGGTAGCCGGCGCCGTGATACGACGAGCCATGCAGGAAGATGAGAATGCGGTCGCTCGACGAGTCATACAGGCGATAGGCGAGTTGTTCGCCGTCGCGCGCCGGATAGCGGTTGAGACCCGGCAGCTCGGTGCCGGCCGCGGCCGGCTTGAGCGTGGCAAAGCCGAAGACGTCGCGCGGTTTGTCGAATTTGGGAGGCGCGGAGGCGACCAGTGCGAACGCCGCTATCACCCCGGCGACGACAATGAGCCCGAGGCAAACAAGGCCGATGAAGCCGATCTTCATGATAATAAGGTCGAATGGCGGAGCCGGCCTGCATTGTATGGCCGCTGGGCGGGCGCGATGAAAGGCCTGATTTGATGATCCTGCAACTACGCACGCTGTATTTCGAGGACCTGTCGGTCGGCATGGTCGAGCGGCTGGCCAAGACCGTGGCTTCGTCCGACGTGGTCGGTTTCGCCGAGGTTACCGGCGACCGCAATCCGATCCATTTGTCCGAACATTTCGCCGCCAAGACGCCGTTCGGCACCCGCATCGCGCACGGGCTCTATACCGCGAGCCTGATCTCGGCGGTGCTCGGCACGCGGCTGCCGGGCCCGGGCGCGATCTATATCTCGCAAACGCTAAATTTCCGCGCGCCGGTGAAAATCGGCGACACCGTCGAGGTGAGCGTGGCGGTGACCGAGCTGGTGCCGGAGAAATTCCGCGCGCGGCTCGCCTGCACCTGCAGCGTCGATGGCGAACCCGTGCTCGACGGCGAAGCCTGGGTGAAAGTGCCGTCCAAGCAAAGCGGCGGGCGCCCGCTTCCGCGGGTGTGAATCGTATAGCCGGACAACGCGTTCAGCTTCCCGGCGGCGGGGCGAAGAAGCAGCGAGGAGTCCCGTCCGGTCGTTTGCAGCGCCAATAGGCGCCGTCGGGCGAGGGCAGCGACTGGCTATAGGGCACGACTTCGTTGATATTTTCCTGGCGCGTCGGCCCGTCGGCCGCGTTGCCGGTCACAGCCATGCCGTAGGTGACCGGGCCGCGCAAGGAATAGCCGCCGGTACCCGCTTTCACGGCATTGGGCGAAACCACGCCGCAGTCCTCGGCGCCGCAACACCATTCACCCGCAGGATTTTTGTAGCTGCCGCGGCTGATCCAGACGTCGTGAGCGAACGCGGCAGAGCTAACCAGGGAAACCGTAAGCACAAGCAAGGAGCGCATAAGAGTGCGCGGCATGGGTGGCCTCCATAAAAACCTCCCGGCACGACGTCTCTTGGTTGCTCCTCCCACTCGCTGATCGATTGCCGCCGGTTCAGGTTTAGACCGGCTTTGCGCCCAACCTTGTGATCGGTTGTGACGAATCAATCCAACATGGAAATGCTAGCACGGTCCGCCAGGGCCGAGGGGTAAAATTGTGCAGTGCGGTATAATGGTCATGCGGGGAATGCAGAGCAAAATATATTATTTATATCAGTCTGTTAGGCGAGGACGCCGATGAAGTCTCCTTGGCAGCTTTGGCGCGACCGGCGCGGTCGGCTGTCGCCGTTGCGCCTCGGCACGCTGGCGCTGCTGCTTTTCCCGCTTGCCAAGGCGCTGGTCGATGCGCAGGCGATCCTGCATGGCGCCCGCCCGCTCAATGACCTGATCCACCGCGCCGGCTTTTGGGCGCTGGTATTTCTCGGCGTGACGCTCTCGGTGACGCCGTTCCGGCGCATCGTGCGCTACGGCAATCTGATCGATGTGCGCCGCATGCTCGGCGTCGGCTGCTTTTGCTACATCGCCACGCATCTCACGCTGTTTGCCGCCGACCAGATGTTCGACCTTAGCAAGGTCGTGCACGAGATCAGCCACCGCTGGTATCTCATCGTCGGCGGCACCGCCTGGCTCGGTTTGGCCACGCTCGCCGCCACCTCGACCGATGGCATGGTGCGCCGGCTTGGGCCGCTGCGCTGGCGGCGGCTGCATCAGATTGTCTATGGCATCGCGCTGTTGGCGCTCATTCATTATTTCCAGCAGACCAAGGCCGACGTGACGGTGCCGGTTTTTGCCGCCAGCCTGTTCCTGTGGCTGTTCGCCTACCGGCTCACCGCAAGGTGGCAAGGCAGCGGCGAATTGACGACACTGACGCTGTTGGCGATGAGTGTGGCGGTGTCACTCGTCACTTTTATCGGCGAGGCGGTCGGGATCGCTATCGCATTCCATGTGTCGCCCATGCGCGTACTCGACGTGGTGTTCGACTTTTCCGTCGGTATCAGGCCGGGTTGGCAAATAATGGCGGCCGGGCTCGTGGTGGTCGCGACCGATTTCGTGCGCGCACGCTGGCCGGGCCGCGCGGCGCGGGTGCGTCCACTGGCGGCTGAATAAAGGGAATAAAAATGGCCACGTTTGTCGTTGCGCACGGCGCCTGGAGCGCCGGCTGGGTCTGGAAGAAGATGCATCCGCTGATGGTTGCGCGCGGGCATCGGCTGATCACGCCGACTTACACCGGCCTCGGCGAACGCGGGCACCTGGTGCATCCCGACATCGATCTCGAAACGCATATCGCGGATATTCTCGGCGTGCTCGACATGGAAGACCTGAGCAAGGTCAACCTGATCGGCCATTCCTATGGCGGCATGGTCGCGACCGGTGTCGCCGACCGCGCACGCCACGCGCATCGCGCAGCTCATTTACCTCGACGCATTCGCGCCCGAAGACGGCGACAATGTCTACGGCTTGCTTCCGGAAGCAGCGCGCGCGTTGCGCCCGGTGGCAACGAGCGGTCCGGCCGCAGGCTGGGGGATTATGCCGACCATAATGCCGCCCGACACGCCGGAGGTAGATCGCGCCTGGTGCGCGCCGCGCCGGCTGCCGCAGCCGGCCAAGACCTTCGAGCAGAAACTGCGCTTGCAAAACGGGACGTTGACGCTATCGCGGCAATACATCTATTGCACCCGCGTCGCGCCGGACGACCGCTTCCGGCGGTTTTACGAACGCGCCAAACGGGAAGGTTGGGGCAACCACGAAATCGACGCCAGCCACAATCCGCATATCACCTGTCCGGACGTGCTGGCTGATTTGCTGGCGCGCATCGCCGTCTAAATTTTGCGGCTGTCATAGGCCCAGTGCAACAGCGCCTGGCGTTGACGGCGGCGGCACAGCAAGTCGCCCGGCTCGCAGTTTTTCTGCACTTGCCGAACGTGGCGGCGGATCGCCTTCCAGCGCGCGATCTGCCGGCGGTCCTCGTGCGGCATGCGGCGGCCCATATAATAGCGGCAGTACCACTGGAACCAGCCGCGCGGATCGTCCGGGTGAATCCAGCCCTTGCGCCGCCACTCCGACAACGGCTGGCTGGCGTCGACGCCGAAAAAATTGAGCGCCGGATCGCGCTGGCCCTTCGCCAGTTTGGCGCGCGTAAACCAGTTCTTGGGAAATTCGTGGGCGCAATCGGTCATATATTTGCCGCCGAATACGCCGAGCCGCAGCATCGCGGCCGGCGTCAATTGCGGCTTGAATTCCGCATCGAAGCCGCGCCCGGCCGGGGCAGCGAGCGCGTAGCGATAGCCCTTCTGCATCCTGTCGGTGACGGCAACGGTGCGCTTGCGCATGACGGGAAGCCATGCCGGGCGGATTGCGCCATGTCAAAGCGGATTGGGACCGCTACGCCTATTATTATTCAAAAGTCATGTGGAGATACCCGTGACAAAAATCGCCATCGTGGTCGGCAATCCGCAACATGACAGCTATAGCGCGGCGCTGGGCGAGGCCTATCTGCGCGGTGCGGAAAGCAATGGGCACGAGGCCAAGCTGTTCCTGCTCGCGCGCATGAATTTCGACGCCATCTTGCGCGAGGGCTACCACCGCGAACAGCCGCTCGAGCCGGACCTGGTGGCTGCGCGTCAGGCGTTACAGGAAAGCGATCATCTGGTTTTCATATTTCCACTCTGGGCCGGCGACATGCCGGCGATCATGAAGGGATTCTTCGAGCGCGTGTTGCAGCCTGACTTGCTGGCGATCCAGAAAAGCGCCGGCGCGGCGAGTTGGAAAATCTTCAAAGGCAAATCGGCGCGCATCATCATGACGATGGGCATGCCGGGCTGGTTCTACCGCTGGTACTACGGCGCGCATGCGCTCAAGCTGCTCAGGCGCAACATTTTGCATCTGATCGGCGTTAGACCGGTGTATTCCACCATCTACGGCATGATCGAGGCGGTCGGCGACGAAACGCGCAGGCAATGGCTGCGCGAAGTCGAGGCGCTCGGGCACCAAGCGCGGTAAATTCAAGCCTGCTTGCGTTCGGTGACCGGCACCGCCGCCCGTTTCGGCAGCACCGGCTTGAGATGGGCGGCCGCGTTGACAAACGGTTCGACCAATTCGCCCTTCACCGTATGCGCGTCGGGATGGTCGGGAAAGCCGAACACCAGCGGCTCGCGTTCCTTGGCCGGCACATAGAGCGTGCCGAACATCCAATCCCACAGCGCCAGGCACGAGCCGAAATTCTTGTTGAAGTGTTTCGGATTGGCCGAGTGGTGCACCTGATGATGCGCCGGCGAAACGAAAATGCGGCCGAGCACGCCCTGGAACGAAATCCACATATGCGAATGCTGCAGATGCACGTAGGCGTGGATGAACAGCACCAGGATGATGTTGGTATCGGCGAGCGCGTATTGATAGGTGGTGTCGCCGAACAGGTAGGTGCCCAGCCCATTGGCGACCGCGGCAGAGAGGGCGAGAATGTTGGCGAAGATCCATGTGTAGACCGGATGGACGCGGAAATTGGTGAGCGGGGTGAGCACTTCCGCGGTGTGGTGCACTTTGTGGAATTCCCACAACAGCGGCACCTTGTGGCTGAGCCAGTGATTGAACCAGTAGCCGAGCTCATAGGCGAGGAACAGCATCAGTGTGATGATCGCGCGCGAGACATAAACGGGCAAAGTTGACGGCGTCACCGGACCGGCGAGCGCGACCAGGCCTGAGATGATGCCGTTGGAAATGAACTGGTAGGACAGGATCGCCCAGCCAAACACCACGCTGAACACGAAGACATTGAAGAACAGATAGCCGATGTCGGCCTGGTTCGAGCGGTGCATCACGATGCGGCGCGGGAACAGCGCGCGCAGGACGGTGCGCAGGCGCACGCGGCGGCCGCGCTTTATCCGTTGCCAGGCGAAGAACAGCGTGGCAACGGCGAGCGCCACGGCAAGCGAGGTCAGCGAGAAATGCGAACCGAGCGAAAACAGCAGCTTGCCGAGCTGGCCGAAGAAAAACGCAAAGCCGGCCGAAATATCCAACGCACACTCCCGATTGCGGAGGGCCCAATGTCTTACCGAAGGGTAAAGATTGCGTTAGGTCCGATATGTCGTTGCCGGGCTTGACCCGGCAATCCATGAGGTCATTCAGCAATTGCAGAATTTCGCAAGTTTGTGCCGGGTGGCCGCTCATCATGGATGCGCGGGTCAAGTCCGCGCATGACTGTCACTGAGTTCCTACTTCACCAAATCCGCGTATTCCGGGTGCCGGGCGATATAAGCGGCGGCGAAGGGGCAGAGCGGTTTGACCGTCAGCCCTTGCGCGCGGGCAAGGTCGAGCACGCCGCGCACCAACGCCGAGCCGATGCCGCGGCCGTTGAGTGCCGCCGGCACCTCGGTGTGCAGGATGCTCAACACGCCGCCCTCGCGCTTGTAGTTGGAAAACGCCACATGGCCGTCGGCGTCGAGCTCGAAGCGGTGGCGTTCTGCGTTGTCGCGAACCGGCATGCTCACGACGCCCGGCGCATGGCTTGCCCGCCGCCGCGCAACGTGCCGAGGATCGCCAGCGCGCGGGCAAACGAGAAGTCGCGCGTTTTGGCGTCGAAGGCGGCACCGGCGTCATGCATCATGTAGCCGTGCTGCACGCCGGGGAAGACGTGCAGTTCGACATTGCTCATGCGCGCGGCCAGCGAGCGGTAGGCCTCGAGCACCTCGGGCGGGGCCTGGTTGTCCTGATCGCCCCAGATGATGCAGACCGGCGCGCTCACACCGGCAGCTTCGCCGATGTAATCGAGCATGCGCGAGCCGTGGCAGGAAATGCCGGCGGCATAGCCGAGGCGCTTCGGCCCGATCAGCGCGTAGGGGCCGCCGAAGCAGAAGCCCATGACGGCGGCCCGGCCGTTGAAGGCCGGCAGCGTGCGCAGGTAGGCGAGCGTGTCGGCCATATCGGCTTCGCCTTCCTTGATCTTTTGCGGCCGCGGTTGCGCTCGTTCACCGGCGCGCTTGTCGGCGCGCGTCATCGGCCCCGGGATCGAGCGCGAGAACAGATCGGGCGCCGCCGCGATGAAGCCGTGGCCGGCGAATTCGTCGGCGAGTGCGCGCAGGTCCGGGTCGACGCCATGCACGGCGGAGGCGAGCACGACGGCGGGCACCGGTTCGGCGGCGTCGGGCGTTGCCAGATAGCCATCGATCTTGCCGCCGGAGCGGGTGGGGATTTTGATGGCGGCGGCCGGCATGGGCGTTGCTCCGTTGGCTAGGGTTCGCTCGCCAGCGTGATGCCGTTGAGCATCCGATCGAGGGCGGCGAGTTCGACCGAATTGATCCCCGGCTGCGTCACCACCCATACCTGCGCCCAGGTGTTCGGCGCCAGCGCGAAGATCACGATCTTGGCCCGCCGCGCCAGACCGCGCTTGGCCGGCGTCGCGCCGTAAAACGCCGTGCCGCGGTAAAACCGGGTGCCCTGCGGGTTCGACATGCGCGCCGGATCCTGCTTGTCGTTGATCGCGAAGCCGGCAGGCTTGGCGACCGCGCCAGCCACCACGCCGGCCGGCGCGCCGCGCAATGTGTCGTCGACCAGAATGGCGAGGTAGATCATCGCGTGCTGGCTGGCCGCGGGCGGCACCAGCAAGAGCCCGCCGCGCGCGTCGGCCTTGCTGCGCCAGCCTTTCAGCAAAGTGACGTGGAAGGCGTGCTTGCCGGTTTGCGGAAAGCGCAATTCGTCGGCTTTGACCGCGAAGGCTTGCGTGGCGAGCGCGCCGGCCGCGACGGCGCCGATCAGGCAAAGACGGAGGAAGTGACGGCGCATCGTTTGGCCCGGGAAGGTCGCATGTCGGGCCATGATCGCCAGTTTCACCGGCGCTGTCTATTTTCCTCTGCGGCCCGCCGCGGGGCCCGGCGCCGCGCCAACAGGCCGGCGAGGCGGCCGCCATCCAGAAGCGGCATACAGATACGCAGGCATTCCGCCGGCTCGCCGAGGCAGCACTGCGCGCGGCGGCAGGCGCGGCGGGCACAGAACTGCGCGGCGCCGAGCAAGTTGGCGACCTGCCGCCGCTCGGCCGCGAGCGACAGCTTCGGCGCTACTCCGGCGGCGAGCCGGTCGACGATCATTTCGAGCGCGTCGACCAGCTTGTGCTGCGTGCGGCGCATCTTCTCCTGCTGGGCGAGCCGGTCTTGTTTGTCGTTCATGCGGCCAAGCTTCCTCGTTCTCGCGGCGCGGGCGCGCCCGAGTTTTTGGCAATGACCCTCGTTCTTGCGAACGAGGGGGACGGCGCGCCAACAGGCGCGAGCCAATCCTTTGGCACGCCTTCTCGCGAAGGCGTGGCGCCTCTCGGCGCGCCGTCGCGGCGTTTATGCGGCGCCGGGCCGCGCTTTCGGCGGCCAGCATCGCTCCGCCTTCGGCGCGCGCGGCACGGCCCCTTTTGGGCAGCCGCGCCTTTTGCGCCTCGAGCGGGCCGTGCGGCCCGGCCGTCAGCGAGCTCCTCGCAGGGGGTCGTAGTGCCCCCGGGCGGAGCCCCGGCGCCGCCCGAGCGCGATGGCCTGCTCAGCCAGTCGCCCGCGGGCGCCGGCCCGAACCCCACGAACGGTGCAACCGGTTCGCGTCCCCTCATGGGGATCGGGCGAGGCGGATTATATGCCTAGCGAAGCGGGCGGGGATAAGTTTTTTGAAATGCGCGCAATCGGCTGATGCTATTCTCGAATTGGCGGGGATAAATTTTCGCAGGCGCGCCCGCGCTGGTGCCGACGGAGGCGGATATGAACGCACTGTTTTCGCCTTCCGCGCTGTCGCTGCTCGCCGTCAATCTCGGCGTCATCGTCTTCGCCGTCCGGGACGAATGGTCGCTGGCCACGATATTGGCAACCTACCTGCTGCAGAGCGTGATCATCGGCATTTTCCAGGCGAAAAAAATTCTCGATCTGAAAATCTTCAGCACCGAAGGGTTCAAGATGGGCGGCCACTCGGTCGAGCCCACGCGCGCGACGCAATGGAAGGTCGTGCTGTTCTTTCTGGTGCATTACGGAATCTTCCACGTTGCCTATGCCGGATTTATCGTGTCGCACCTGGGTGCGCCCTATTGGCCGGACGTGCTCGTGTCGGGGGCGGCGTTTTTCGCCAATCATCTTTTTTCTTATTTCATGAATCGCAACCGCGCGGGCAAGCGCATTCCGAATATCGGCAGCATGATGTTTTTTCCTTACGTGCGCATCATCCCGATGCATGTGTTCATCGTGTTCGGGGCGTTTGCCGCGGGACCGCATTTTGCCCTGGTCATCTTTTTGATTCTCAAGACGCTGGCCGACGAGGCGATGCACGCCATCGAACATTATAACGAGACGGTTGTTGGGTGAGGGCGGGTGGGGCGAGTCAGTGCGTGCGGGCGCGGCCTTTATCGAAGTCGGCGAGCGCCTGTTGGGCCAGGAGGTCGAGCTTGCCGGCTTTCGCGTCACGCTCGATCTTGCTGTCGAAGCGCGCGGCATCGAACGCGTCGAACCATTCGCGGAATTTGGCGAGCTGGTCGGGCGCGAGCTTGGCGACGGCTTTTTCGAGGTCTTCGATGGTCATAAAAAACAGTATATCATATGCAGGCCGTAAATTGAAGAATGAACATGACTCCCGTTTCACATCCCGGCCGTTTACTGAAACGCGAACTGACGGCGCGCAAGCTTTCCGCCAACCGGCTGTCGCTCGACATTGGCGTGCCGTCCGGCCGCATCACCGACATTCTCAACGCGCGGCGCTCGATCACTGCCGACACCGCGGTGCGGCTCGGCCGCTATTTCGGAAATTCCGCGCAGTTCTGGCTCGATCTGCAGGGCCAGTACGACATTGGCGTGGTTGAGCGCGAGAAGGGTGGGGAGATCACGAAGCGGGTGAGGCCGGCAGACGCGGCGTGAGTTTGTAGGTGGGTTACGCGCGCAGCGCCGCAACCCACCAGGTGATATGCAGGAGCGTCGGCGGTGGGTTAGCCGCCTTCGGCGCCAACCCACCCTCCGCACTGCGAAGCGCAAAAATTAGCGACGGAAAACGCGCCGTTACTTCTTTGGTTTGCTTCCGGTCGTCGCTGCGGGCGCCATACCCGTCGCTGATTTGTTGCGCGGGTCATCGGCCGGATTGACGTAAGTGATGTCGAAGGGCCCGATGCCATGCACCTGGATCACGCTCGGCGCGCTGGCCCAGGCGTAATGCTGCATGCCTTTCTCGGCGCGGAAGAAACCGCCGGCCTTAATCGTCTCGCCCTTTTTCTTGTCGAGTTTGTCACCCATCGCGAAATGGAACGTGCCGGAAATTACGGTCACGTTCTCGTCGGTCGGGTGGGTGTGCGGTGCGACGGTGTAGCCAGCCGGCAATTTGGCGCGCAGCACATAAGGTTCGGGCTTGCTGGGGTCGCCGGAAATCACGGCGATCTGTCCGCCGGGCGGCAATGCCGGCGGCTGCGGACCCCATTTCAGAGCGTCGGGCGAGGCGGTGATGTCCATGCCGAAAGCGGCGAACGGAATTGCGGCGAGAAGCAAGGCGGCGAGAGTAGTCTTTCGCATGACGAGAACTCCCTTGGCTGAACGCATCCCCCTGAACGCGCGAACGATAATTCGGCGTCGCAGCCAAGGCGATTCACAAATACTCACAAAATCGCGAGCGGCGAGGGCGCTTTACTCCGCCGCCTGCTGCCCGCCCTTCTTCCGCTTATTCTCCCTTCTCCCCAGCACCGGCTTCAAAAACTGCCCGGTGTAACTGCGCGCGACCTTCACAATATCCTCCGGCGTGCCTTGCGCGACGATCTCGCCGCCGCCGTCGCCGCCTTCGGGGCCGAGGTCGATCACCCAGTCGGCGGTCTTGATCACTTCCAGATTGTGCTCGATCACCACCACCGAATTGCCGGTCTCCACCAGCTCGTGCAGCACGTCGAGCAGCTTCGCCACGTCGTGGAAATGCAGGCCGGTGGTCGGCTCGTCGAGAATATAGAGCGTGCGGCCGGTGGCGCGCTTCGACAGCTCCTTGGCGAGCTTGACGCGCTGCGCCTCGCCGCCCGACAGCGTGGTCGCCTGCTGGCCGACATGGATGTAGTCGAGGCCGACGCGGTGCAGCAGCGCCAGCACGTCGCGCACGCGCGGCACCGCCTTGAAGAATTCCAGCGCCTCTTCCACCGTCATGTCGAGCACGTCGGCGATCGACTTGTCGCGGAACAGCACCTCCAGCGTCTCGCGGTTGTAGCGCTTGCCCTTGCAGACGTCGCAGGTGACGTAGACGTCGGGCAGAAAGTGCATCTCGATCTTGATGACGCCATCGCCCTGGCAGGCCTCGCAGCGGCCGCCTTTGACGTTGAAGGAGAAGCGGCCGGGCTCGTAGCCGCGCGCCTTTGACTTCAGGCAGCGCGGCGAACCATTCGCGGATCGGCGTGAAGGCGCCGGTGTAGGTCGCCGGATTGGAGCGCGGCGTGCGGCCGATCGGCGATTGGTCGATGTCGATGATCTTGTCGATGTGCTCGAGGCCCTCGATGCGGTCGTGCGCGGCAGGGGCGAGCGAGGCGCCGTTGAGCTTGCGCGCCACCGCGGCGTAGAGCGTGTCGACCAGCAGCGTCGACTTGCCGCCGCCACTGACGCCGGTGACGCAGGTGAACAGGCCGAGCGGGATTTCGGCGTCGATGTTCTTCAGATTATTGCCGCGCGCGTTGACCACCTTGATGGTGCGGCGCGGGTTGCGCGGCTTGCGCTCGGTCACCGGCACCGCCAGTTCGCCGGAGAGATATTTGCCGGTCCATGAGCGCGGCGCGGCGATGAGATCGTTGACCGTACCCTCGGCGACGACGTGGCCGCCGTGAATGCCGGCGCCGGGGCCGATGTCGAGCACGTAATCGGCGCTGCGGATGGCGTCCTCGTCGTGTTCGACCACGATGACGGTGTTGCCGAGGTCGCGCAGGCGTCTCAGCGTTTCGAGCAGGCGCGCGTTGTCACGCTGGTGCAGGCCGATCGAGGGCTCGTCCAGCACGTAGAGCACGCCGGTGAGGCCGCTGCCGATCTGCGAGGCCAGCCGAATGCGCTGGCTCTCGCCGCCCGAGAGCGTGCCGGAGGCGCGCGACAGCGTGAGATATTCCAGCCCGACATCGACCAGGAATTTCAGCCGCTCGCGGATTTCCTTCAGCACGCGCACGCCGATTTCGTTTTGCTTGGCGGTGAGGCGCTGCGGCAATTCGGTGAACCATTCGCCGGCGCGTTTCACGGAGAGTTCGGCGACTTGCGAAATGTTCTGGCCGTCGATCTTGACGCAGAGCGCCTCCGGCTTGAGGCGCGCGCCGTGGCAGGCGGCGCAAGGCACATCGGTGAAATATTTCTGCAGGTCCTCGCGCGCCCACTCGCTCTCGGTCTCCTTGAAGCGGCGCTCCAGATTGGTGATGACGCCCTCGAACGGCTTCTTGGTGGTGTAGCCGCGCAGGCCGTCGTCATAGACGAATTTGATGTCGTCCTCGCCGGAGCCGTACAGGATCGCGTCCTGCGTCTTTTTCGGCAGGTCCTTCCATTTGGCGTCGAGCGTGAAGCGGAAATGCTTGGCGAGCGCGTCGAGCGTCTGGATGTAATAGGGCGAGGACGATTTCGCCCAGGGCGCGATGGCGCCCTTGCGCAAGCTTGCGTCGGGATCGGGGATCACCAGGCCGGCATCGATGTGCTGCTCGACGCCAAGCCCGCCGCAGGCCGGACAGGCGCCGAACGGATTATTGAACGAGAACAGCCGCGGCTCGATTTCCGGAATGGTGAAACCGGACACCGGGCAGGCGAATTTCTCCGAGAAGATCAGGCGCTCGGCATTGGCATTGCGGCCGCGATTGGCGGTCGCGCCAGTTGCTTTGCTGTCGGCCAATTCGACCACCGCCAGCCCGTCGGCGAGCTTCAGACACTGCTCCAGCGAATCCGCCAGCCGCGTGCCGATGTCGGACTTCACCACCAGGCGGTCGACCACCACGTCGATGTCGTGGGTGAATTTCTTGTCGAGCGCGGGGGCCTCGGCGATTTCGTAGAATTTGCCGTCGATCTTCACGCGCTGATAGCCCTTGCGCAGGAAATCGGCGAGTTCCTTGCGGTATTCGCCCTTGCGGCCGCGTACCACCGGGGCGAGCACATAAATGCGCGTGCCGTCCGGCAGCGCCAGCACGCGGTCGACCATCTGCGACACGGTCTGGCTTTCGATCGGCAAGCCGGTCGCCGGCGAATAGGGCACGCCGATGCGCGCCCACAGCAGGCGCATGTAGTCGTAGATCTCGGTGACGGTGCCGACGGTCGAGCGCGGATTGCGCGAGGTGGTTTTCTGCTCGATGGAAATGGCCGGCGACAGCCCGTCGATCTGGTCGACGTCCGGCTTCTGCATCATCTCGAGGAATTGCCGCGCATAGGCTGACAGGCTCTCGACGTAGCGGCGCTGGCCCTCGGCATAGATGGTGTCGAACGCCAGCGACGACTTGCCCGAGCCGGACAGGCCGGTGAACACGACGAGCTGGTCGCGCGGAATGGCGACGTCGATATTTTTGAGATTGTGCTCGCGCGCGCCGCGGATCGCGATCACGCGGGCATCGCCGGGCTTAATCCTGGGGGTTTCGGTCATGGACAATTCGGAACGTAGTGAGAACGTGAAGCTTTCGCCAGTGCCTGAACCGGCCGCGCCGGGACCGCTGGGGATAAGCGAGGTGGCCCCAGCCGCGGCCATGCGCCGCAACATATTCACAATTCGGCATACAATACCTGTTGAAATTATTCTCCCTGAGGCCGACAATTCAATATTGGCATGCTGCCAGCCCGGTCCCGGGTAGAAAAACAATCCCCTCCGGCACCCGTTAAGCCATCGATGGATGGCTCTGACAGGCGCACTTCCAGCCAAAGGCTGGAGCGAGGGTCAGGGAGGAAGAGACATGCTCAACCGAAGATTCCCCAATTTGTCCCGGCGTGAGTTCGGCGCGCTCGCCGGCGCCGCCGGGCTCTCGCTCGGCTTCGGCCGGGCCGGCTTTGCGGCCGACGCGCCGGATTCCGCGAAGATCATCCACGGCAAGAAAGCCGGCCTGATCATCCACAACGCCAAGCTCGGCGTGATGGAGACCCCGCTCAGCGAATTGCGCAAATACGCGCATACGCCGAAGGAAATCCTGTTCAACCGCTTCCACTATCCGCATGAAGGCGACGCCGCCTGGTATGCGACCACGTCGGCACCGTCCGCCGATATGGTCAAGAACTGGAACCTGCGCGTCGACGGCCTGGTCGAGCGGCCGCGCGACGTGAAGATCGCCGACCTGCAAAAGGCGCCGCAAGAGAAGCGCGTCTCGGTGCTGCAATGCGCTGGCAACGGCCGCGCCTTCTACGCTGCCAAGCAGAAAGTCGGCGGCGGCCAATGGCACAATGGCGGCATGGGCAATGTCGAATGGGAAGGCGTGCCGCTGCGTCCGTTCCTCGACAGCCTGAAGATGGTGCCGGGCAAAGCCGCGGTCTGGCTCACCGCCGAAGGCTGGGACCAGCCGGCAACGCCGGAGGGCTCCGACTTCGCCAAGAGCTACAAACTCGACGATCCGGCGCTCGACCACGCGATCCTGGCGCTGAAGATGAACGGCGAGGCGATCCCGGCCACCAATGGCGGCCCGGTGCGGTTGGTCATCCCCGGTTATTACGGCAACATGAACGTGAAGATGGTCACTTATCTCTTGTATGCCGCGGCACAGTCGCCGAGCGATTTCCAGTCGGTCGGCTACCGCATGCCGAACCAGCTGCCCGCCGATCCGGCCAAGTTCAAGGCCAACGACTACACGCTCGAGAACAGCGTTCCGACCTACGGCCACAAGATCAAGAGCGTGATCTTCTCGCCGCTGCCGGAAGACAAACCGAAAGCGGGCGAGGTCGAGATCTCGGGCGTGGCGTTCAACGACGGCATGTCGAAGATCAGCAAGGTCGAAGTATCGACCGACGGCGGCAAGAGCTGGAAGGAAGCCGCCATCAAGCCGGCGGAAAGCCCGTGGGCCTGGCATCACTGGTCGCTCATGGCCAAGCTCGGCAGCGGCAAGCACGAATTGATGTCGCGCGCGAGCGACGCCAAGGGTGACAGCCAGCCGGTCGACGGCCTGACGCGCTGGAATCCGCGCGGCTACGAGTGGAACGGCGCCGACCGCGTCGAAGTCACGGTCTAGTCGAAAGAAGGGGAGCGCCGGCCAAGGCGCTCCCTATTTCACGATCGGGAGTGCAAGCATGCGCGGGACGTCCCTCATCGCAGGGGCCGTCGGCTGTGTTCTTTTTGCCGCCGGCGCTCTAGCCCAAGTCGACGAATTACCGCCGGGACCCGGCCGCGCATTGGTCTACGGCCAGTGCCGGACCTGCCACGACTTGCAATATCTCAAAGAGTCCGCCGGCATCCCGCGCGACACCTGGGACGAACTGCTCAACAGCATGGCGAAATATGGCATGCGCATTTCGCCCGACCAGCGCGCGCGCATTCTGGAATATCTCGGCACCTATCTCGGGCCCAATCCGCCGCCGGCCGCCACGGCTGTTGCGCCGGCGGCTCAGACGGCCAAGGTCGACGGCGCCGCCGTGTTCGAGGAGCAATGCTCGGCCTGCCACCAGCCGAAAGGCGAGGGCGTTGCGGGGCAGTTTCCGCCGCTGGCCAACAATCGCGACATTTTCCTCGACCGGGATTTTCCGGTCCGCGTCGTGCTGTTCGGCATGAAAGGAAAAATTGCCGCCGACGGCAAAGACTTCGATGCCGAAATGCCGCCGCTCGACGTGCTCAGCGACCAGGAGATTGCCGCGGTGGTGGCCTATGTGCGCGGCGCCTGGGGCAATGCCGGGTTGCGCCCGAAAGGCATGGCGCCGGTCGACGCGGCGACGGTGGCGGCCCTGCGGCAAAAGAAGCTATCGGCCGAACAAATTCATGCCGACCGCGAGCGCCTCAAGGCAGCCATGGCCAAATAAGGCCGACCGACGATCATGCAAGGTCGCTCGCGCGGGCGGCCGTTCGAACTTGCGAATACAAGACCATGGAGACAGTCTCCGCCCTGTGAAGGCCGTCATCCGGTGAATATCGTTTTCCTCAAGATGCTCGAATGGGTCTGGTTTACGGGCCGTATCGGATAGGACCAACACCATGCAAGTCGATGCCCGCGGCCTCCCTATCTCGACCGCCAGCGCCAAGGCTGCCGCTGCCTACGACCATCTCATCACCGGCTATCTCTCCCAGCGAGCCGATACGCCTGTTCGTCTCACCGCTCTGCTGGAAGCCGATCCGGACTTCGCGCTTGCCCATTGCATGAAGGGCTATTTTGCCATGATGGCCTATAAGCAGGCCACCGTTCCAGCCGCACTAGAGGAAGCGCGCACCGCGCATTCGCTTGCCGCCGCCGCCACCCCGCGCGAGCGCGACCACATCGCTGCCCTGACTGCCTGGGCCGAAGGCGAGCTCGATCGGACCATCGCCTTATGGGAATCGATCCTGCGAACCCATCCACTCGATGTGGTCGCCTTCCGTCTCGCCCATTTCGCCAATTTCTGGCTCGGCCGCCCGCAGGACATGGTCTCTTCCGTCGAGCGGGTGATTCCGGCCTGGTCGGAGGACCTCCCAGGCTATGCATCGATACTCGCCTGTCACTCCTTCGCTCACGAGGAAGCCGGCAACTATCTCGCCGCCGAACCATCCGGCCGCCGCGCCATCGAGCTCGACCCCGGCGATCTCTGGGCCGCGCACGCCGTCGCCCATGTGATGGAGATGCAGGGCCGCCGCAGTGAAGGCATTGAGTGGCTCACCATGCTCGCGCCCAACTGGGAGGGCAGCCACAACCTGCAGCACCATCTTTGGTGGCACTGCGCTTTGTTCAAACTTGAATACGGCGACCATGCCGGCGCGCTCGAACTCTACGATACCCGCTTCCGCAACCTCGCTGCGCCGCTCACGGTCGCCGCGCCGGATGTCTACATCGACGTGCAGAATGCGGCGTCCACGCTGTTCCGTCTCCAGCGCCTCGGCGTTGATGTCGGCCGCCGCTGGGAAGAACTGGCCGACAAGGCCGAGGCACGGATCGGCGACTGCCTCTCCGCCTTCACGCTGCCGCACTGGCTGATGGCGCTGACCGCCACCGGCCGCACTGCCGCTGCCGAGCGCATGATCGAGGCCATGCGCGCCTTCGCCAACGGCCGCGGCACCGTCCCCGCCATCGTGCGCGACTACGCGCTGCCGATCGCCGAGGCCCAACTCGCCTACGCCGCCGGACGCCACGCCGAGGCCGTCGCTTTGATGCGTCCGGCCCTCGGCGGCATGTACCGTCTAGGCGGCAGCCACGCCCAGCAGGACGTGCTCGAACAGCTATTCGTGGACGCCGCCCTCAAGGCCGGCAGCACCGCGGACATCCGCCTTGCCGTCGAGCGTGTTGCCGGTCGCCGGCCGATTCCGCCCGAGCGCTTCATCGGCTGGCGCGAAGCCGCTAATCGGGCGGCGGGAAAATCCTAGATGCGACGGGCGCAAGCCGCGGCATAGCGGGTGAGACCTGGTATTCGCCGCCGGGATTGAAAAACGAAAGGCCGGCGCGAGGCCGGCCTTCGGTTCTTGTTTTCGCGGGCGCCGTGCCTAGAAGCGGTAGTTCACACCGCCGCGCACAATGCTGGTGCTGAACTTGACGTCGTTGTCGAGGCCGGCGGTGGCCGCGCTGACGGTCGCCGTGCCGAGATCGACATAGAGATATTCGATCTTGGCCGACCAGGCGCCCAGGAAGGCGTATTCGACGCCGACACCGGCGGTCCAACCGATTTTGGTTTTGGTCTCGGACCCACCGCCACTAAACGGCGTCATTTTGACGTCGCCAAATGCCGCGCCGGCGGTGAGATAAGGCATCCAGTGATCCCAGGCGTAGCCGATACGGCCACGAGCCGTTCCCAGCCAGTCGTTGCGGGTTTCGCAATTCGCGCCGCAGCCGCTGCCCTTGATCCAGCTGTAGGCGGCATCGGCTTCGATGCCCCAGACCCAGACGCCGGTCTGCAAATTGTAGCCCAGGGTGCCGCCGGCCAGCCCGCCGCTGACATCGAAGTCGCCGCTGGTCCCGGTCACATTGGTCCAGTTTGAACTGCCAAAGCCGTAGCCGCCGTTGATGCCGAGATAGAAGCCCGTCCAGCTGAACGGCGCGACGTAATATTCGGGCGAGTAGGCCGGCGCCTTGTAACTCGGCGTTTGGTAGGTGGGAGGGGGCAAATCGGCGGCGAACGATGGCGAAGCCACCGCGGCAGCGATCAAACCTACGCACGCCGTGAGAGTGAAACGCTTCATCGTGTCGCCTCCTGAGAATTTCGTTCGAAGGACCCGCACAGGTGGCGGACGCTATATGTTGTGGATGATTCGAAGTGTGATCTTTACGCAACAACCAAATCCAATTAAGGAGCCGAATCAGTTGCCTAGAGGTTAATAATATGCCAGAACATAACAAGAACGCTCTTGTGGCTGTTCGATACGCATCCGAGCGCGGGGCCTGTCAAAGGCCCTGTGGATTAAGGCCGAACGTGCTTGCCGCATGAAGGCCGAGGTCTAGGGTGAGAAGTTAATTATCGGGGCCGCACGCGGCGGGCGGCCTCATTACCGGCGAAGCGGCGGCAACTCGGAAACGAGTTTGCACGACCGCCAACCGCCACGCGGAGAGCATCATGGCAGGTAGCGTCAATAAGGTGATCCTCATCGGCAATCTCGGTGCGGATCCGGAAATTCGCCGGACCCAGGACGGCCGTCCGATCGCCAATTTGCGGGTGGCGACCTCGGAAAGCTGGCGCGACAAGACCACCGGCGAGCGGCGCGAGAAGACCGAATGGCATCGCGTGGTGATCTTCAACGAGGGCCTCTGCAAGATCGTCGAGCAATACCTCAAGAAGGGCTCGAAGGTTTACCTGGAAGGCGCGCTACAGACACGGAAATGGCAGGACAAGGACGGCCACGACCGCTATTCGACCGAAGTGGTGCTGCAGGGCTTCAATTCGCAGCTCACCATGCTCGATACGCGCGGCGGCGGCGGTGCGGCGGATAGCTCAGACGGCGATTTCGGCGACCGCGGCCCGAGCGCAGCACGCGAGCGCAAGCCGGCGCTCGCCGGCGCCGGCAAGTCGGGCGACATGGACGACGAGATTCCGTTCTAAAGTTTTCCGTTGGCGCGGGAAGCGGCGGGGATTGCATCACCCCGCCAGCGCCGCGCGTACCCCGTCGATTACGAATTGCACGGCAAGCGCGGCCAGCAGCACGCCGAGCAGGCGTGACAGCACCACATTGCCGGTGGTGCCGAGCAGGGTGGCAATGCGCGCGGCCAGCATGAAAACCACGAAACACAGCGCCAGCACGACGGCGATGACGCCGAGCAGCACTGCCACATGCACCGGATCGCCGCCGGCGCGGCCGGCGAGCAATACGCTGGCGGTGATGGCGCCGGGCCCCGCCATCAGCGGAATGGCGAGCGGGAAGGCGGCAATGTTGCGCACGCGCTCGTCGATCGCCTCCTCGGCCTCGCGCGATTGCCGTCCGATACGCACGCCAAATACCATTTCCGACGCGATCGAGAACAGCAGCAGCCCGCCGGCGATGCGGAACGCGGGCAGGCCGATCGACAGTGTGCGTAACAGCCAATCGCCGATCAGTGCGCTGCCGGCGAGAATGGCGGCCGCGTTCAAACAGGCTCGCAGTGCCACGTTGCGGCGGGCGCGTTCCGGCAAACCGTGGGTGATGGCGATGAAGGCCGGCACCAGTCCGAGCGGATCGACCACGACGACGAGCGTGACCAGGGCCGCGATGAGATATTCGAACGGCATGCGCTCCGCGTAGCGGCCGCTCTCAACGGGGTCAAATTGGGGCGCGATTGCAGCCCCGACGGTGGCTTTTTGAAAGCGCTATAAGTATTTGAAATATTTATAAAAAATAGCCTGTATCAGGCTTGTTTTCGGGTGGCATCGGGCCGGTGAATCAGTTAAGAAAATCGCTCTGTAGCATTCTCGCGGGAAGCCCACTTTGCCCGACACCGAAAATCCGAAATCGGGGGACGGAAGTCCCTCCGATATCCGCCCCATCTCGATCACCGAGGAGATGAAGCGCTCGTATCTCGATTACGCCATGAGCGTGATCGTGTCGCGGGCGCTGCCCGACGTGCGCGACGGCCTGAAGCCGGTGCATCGCCGCATCCTGCACTCGATGAACGAGCAGGGCCACACGCCCGACAAGAAATACGTCAAATCGGCGCGCGTCGTCGGCGACGTGATGGGCAAATATCACCCGCACGGCGACCAGGCGATCTACGACGCGCTGGTGCGCATGGCGCAGGATTTCTCCATGCGCCTGCAACTGATCGACGGGCAGGGCAATTTCGGCTCGGTCGACGGCGATCCGGCGGCGGCCATGCGCTACACGGAATGCCGGCTGGCGAAGCCCGCGATGGCGCTGCTCGACGATATCGACAAGGACACCGTCGACTTCCAGGCCAACTACGACGGCAACGAGCATGAGCCGGTGGTGTTGCCGGCGCGCTATCCCAATCTGCTGGTCAACGGCGCCGGCGGCATCGCCGTCGGCATGGCCACCAACATTCCGCCGCACAATCTGGGCGAGTTGATCGACGCCTGCGTGGCGCTGATCGCCGACCCGGCGTTGAGCATCGACGATCTCAACAAGATCGTGCTGGGGCCGGATTTTCCCACTGGCGGCATTATCCTCGGCCGCGCCGGCATCCGCAGCGCCTATCAGACCGGCCGCGGCTCCATCGTCATGCGCGGCAAAGTCGCTTTCGAAACGATCCGCAAGGAACGCGAAGCGATCATTGTCACCGAGATTCCCTACCAGGTGAACAAGGCGTCGATGGTCGAGCGCATCGCCGAGCTGGTGCACGAGAAGAAGATCGAAGGCATCGCTGACCTGCGCGACGAGTTGGACCGCGACGGCTACCGCGTGGTGATAGAGCTCAAGCGCGACGCCGAGCGCGATGTGGTCTTGAACCAGCTCTATCGCTTCACGCCGCTGCAATCCTCGTTCGGCGCCAACATGGTGGCGCTCGACGGCGGCCGCCCGCTGTTGATGACGCTGAAGGACATGCTGACCGCCTTCATCGCCTTCCGCGAAGAGGTGGTGTCGCGGCGCACCAAGCATCTGCTTGGCAAGGCGCGCGACCGCGCCCATATCCTGGTCGGGCTCGCCATCGCCGTCGCCAATATCGACGAGGTGATCAAGCTGATCCGCGCCTCGCAGGACGCCAACGAAGCGCGCGAAGCCTTGATGGCGCGCGAATGGCCGGCGACGACGGCGGCCACGCTGATCGAATTGATCGACGATCCGCGCCATAAAGTGTCGACCAAGGGCACCGCGCGGCTGTCGCTCGAACAGGCGAAAGCCATTCTCGATCTGCGTCTGCAGCGTCTTACTGCATTAGGCCGCGACGAGATCAAGGCCGAACTCGACAAGCTCGCCGCCGAGATCGCCGATTACCTGGAAATCCTGCGCTCGCGCGTGCGCATCCAGACCATCATCAAGGACGAGCTGGCGACGATCAAAGAGCAATTCGCCACGCCTCGCCGCACCGTGATCGCGGAAGAGGAGGCCGAGGTCGAGGACGAGGACCTGATCCAGCGCGAGGACATGGTCGTCACCGTCTCGCATCTCGGTTACATCAAGCGCGTGCCGCTTTCGACCTACCGCGCGCAGAAGCGCGGCGGCAAGGGCCGCGGCGGCATGCAGGTGCGCGAGGAAGATTTCGTTTCGCGGCTGTTCGTCGCCTCAACCCACACGCCGGTGCTGTTCTTCTCCTCAGCCGGGCAGGTCTACAAGGAAAAAGTCTGGCGGTTGCCGCTGGCGGCGCCGCAGGCGCGCGGCAAGGCGCTGATCAACATCCTACCGCTCGATCCGGGCGAGACCATCACTACCATCATGCCGCTGCCCGAGGACGAAACCACCTGGAGCCAGCTCGACGTGATGTTCGCCACCACCAAGGGCAATGTGCGGCGGAACAAACTGTCGGATTTCGAGAAGATCAGGCCGTCGGGCATCATCGCCATGAAGCTCGACGACGGCGACGCCATCGTCGACGTGCAGATCTGCACCGAGCGGGACGACGTGCTGCTGACCGCCACCGGCGGCCAGTGCATCCGCTTCGCGGTGCCGGAGGTGCGCGTGTTCTCCGGACGCACGTCGGACGGGGTGCGCGGCATTGCTTTGGCCAAGGACGACAAGGTGATTTCCATGTCGATCTTGAGCCACGTCGAGGTGACGGCCGAAGAGCGCGCCGCCTATCACAAGCGCGCGAGCGCCATCCGGCGCGGCACCGAGGCGGAGGAAGTCGCGCCCGACGCCGAGGAGGCGGCGGAGGTAGGCGTCAACGGCGGTATCGAGCTGGGCGAGCAGCGCTATGTCGAATTGTCGGCGGCCGAGCAGTTCGTGCTGACGCTGTCGGAGCGCGGCTTTGGCAAGCGCTCATCGTCCTACGAGTACCGCACCACCGGCCGCGGCGGCAAAGGCATCGTGGCGATGTCGTTGACCGCCAAGACCGGCCGCATCGTCGGCTCGTTCCCGGTGGAGGAGGCGGACCAAGTTATGCTGGTCACCGACGCCGGCAAATTGATCCGCACCCCGGTTGCCGGCATCCGCATCGCCGGGCGCTCGACACAAGGCGTAATCGTGCTCAACACCGCCGAGGACGAGCGCGTGGTGTCGGTCGAGCGCTTGAGCGAGGAAGATGACGACTAGGGCGCGCGGCCGGCTGCGATATTTGACGCCGCTAATCGAGGCGGCCTCGCGCCGCCCATCTCTTAGGCCCGCACACCCGCTTTGATCACTTACGCGATGCCTTCGTGCGATCGATCTGGGTAAGGTCAGTCAGCAACTCGCCATCCCGGTCAATGCCAGCCCACGTATCGAAACGAGGCGTCAGTCCATGCGTGCGCATAAAGTTCTCGAATTCCTTGCCGGGATCGATCCCCATCTGCTTCGTCGCCACTATGTTAGGCCCACCCGAAACGGGCCGGGTGTGTACGACCGGGGTCTCATCCACGATGGCGATTTTCCGCTCGGGATAGCCGAGCAAGCGCGGAAATAGATGATTGGGGCCGAAAGAAGAGACAGTCGCATCCAAATAGGGCCGGCAGAGTTCAAGCGCACGCCTTGAAAAGCAGGAGGCCATGATTTCAACAAACGTCGTGTAGCGCATTTTCATGTGCGGTCGTTGCAGCGTGATGTCGTGGGCAACATACGATCCGTCGCCGAGGGCGGGCTGTGCCAGGTCCAAATCATGCTCGCGAACGATATCGAAAAAGCGATTTAGCGTAGGCAGGTCAGCCTTTAGATCGTCATCCGGCAGCCAGACCCAATCATAGGCCTCGACATGCTTGCCGAGTTTATTGAGGCAGGCAACGGTCCCGGTCGCCTTCGTACCCTTCTCGAACGATAGCGTGACGTCGGATGGACGATCCCGAAACGGAAAGACTTGATCGTCGAAATAGCTCAAATGCAAATCCCAGTTGCGGCTCTCGGGCGTCGCGCCCTGCAGCCATCCAGGATGCAGTGATGTATCGCCGACGCGAACGATGACGAGCACGCGGCGTCGACCTTGCGGCTCGGATAATGTCGGCATGGATGAAACCTATGACCCTGCTATTTGGGCGCAAAGCGGGGATTGTCGGCCAGAGTTTTGCTGAACGATCGTGCGGTCGACAATGCCTCAAGCGGCGCGAAATGTCCGTCCGATCTGGACATCATCGGCTGGACAGGGATTACTGCCTCGTTCGCTTGCGTGGATGATGACAGGGGTGCCGCATGAACTACCAGCTCTTCTCCGCCTTCCTGCTGATCAGCGCCGTACTGTTCATCACGCCCGGGCCGATCGTCACGCTGATCGTCGCGACCGGCGCGAGACAAGGAACCCGCGCGGCGCTGCTGACGGTCGCCGGCGCCTCGATCGGCAATGCCTTGCTGGTCGGCTGCATCGCGCTCGGTCTCGGCTGGATTTTGAAAACCTCGGCGGAGATTTTCGATTATCTGCGCTGGGTCGGCGCCGCTTATCTGGTGTTTCTCGGCATCCAGGCCTGGCGGCACGCCGGCGCCAGAAGCGAAGCCCTGGCGCCTGCCGCCCACGTGCACGCCTGGCGCGGATTTATCGTCGCCATCACCAATCCAAAAACGATTGCATTCTTCACGGCGTTCCTGCCGCAGTTTGTCGACCCGACGCTGCCGGTGGAGCGTCAATTGCTGGTCATGTGCGCCGTCTCGGTCACGCTCGGCAGCGTCCTCGATTCCGGCTGGGCCATTGCCGCCGGCATCGGCCGCGCCTGGTTCATGAAGCCTAAGCACAACAAGCTGCTCGGCCGGCTCTCCGGCGCGGTGCTGATCGGCGGCGGCATCTGGCTCAGCCTGACGCGCCGGCCGATCTAGTCGCGCCTCACTTTACTTTCAAATTGAGCGACTGCACGATCGGCGTCCACTTCGCCCTTTCGCTTTGCATGTAGTTGCTGAGATCCTGCGGCGTGCCGCCTTGCGGCTGTGCGCCCAGCCTGGCGAGCGTGCTTTTCATCGGCTCGGCGTTGAGCGCGGCATTGGCGGCGGTGTTGAGTTTGGCAAGGATCGCCGGCGGCGTGTCCTTCGGCGCCAGCAGAGCGGTCCAGGCGCCGGTGGTGAGCGTGGGGAAACCGGATTCGGCCATGGTCGGGACGTCGGGCAGTTCGGCTGCCCGCTTTGCGCCGCCGACGGCAAGCGCGCGCAATTTTCCCTGCCGCACAAATTGCAACGACGTGCCGATGGTGTCGAAGGTCATTTGCGTCTCGCCGGTGATCACCGCCTGCAGCGCGAGGCCGCCGCCCTTGTAGGGCACATGCACGATTTGCGCGCCGGTGATCTTCTTGAACAGCTCGCTCGCCAGATGCGGCAGCGTGCCGATGCCGCCGGTCGAATAATTGAGCTTGCCGGGATTGGCCTTGGTATAGGCGATGAGCTCGGCCAGGGTTTTCACCGGCAGCTTCGGATTGACCACGAGCAGCTGCGGCGTCACCGTGAGCAGCATGATCGGCGCAAAGCTTGCAGCATCGTAGCCGGCGTTTTGAAAGATCATCGGGCTCATGATCAGTCCGCTGACCGACGACACCATCAGCGTATAGCCGTCCGGCGCGGCTTCCGCCGCCAGCCGCGAGCCCAGCGTGTTGCCGGCGCCCGGCTTGTTTTCGATGAAGACCGTCTGCCCGACTTGCGGCTGCAAGCCGTTGCCGATGAGCCGCGCCATCACGTCGACCGGACCGCCAGGCGGCGTCGGCACGATGATGCGGACCGGATGGTCCGGATAGGATTGCGCCGAGGCGGCGGCCACCGCCATAAGGAATGCAAAAGCTGCAATCAAAAGCCGCCGCATGACGTCCTCCCGCGGGATCTTGAATGTCCCAAGCGGGAAGCCTAGCGCATGTTCGCGAAGTGCGGGAGCCAGTCTATGGCAGCCGGTCGATGGTGATCAGCCGGATATTCGGGTTGCCGAACGGGGTGCCGACGCAGCGCAGGTAAGGCCATGGCCGTTCCATGCAGGCTCGCATCGGCGCCGCCACAACCTTGGCCAGCGGGCCGGCGTCGACCGGGGCGGTCGGTGCGCTAAGCACGGTGACGACGGCGGCAATCGCGGCGGCGACGATAACGGCAGTGGTTGTTTGCAGCATGGCGGCCCCCAGGTTGCTGGCGTCTCGCCGTTTGGTCGCACCGGCGCGGCAAAAGGTTCACCAGAGCCGTTCACGGCCTTGCGGGGCGCAATAACCCGGGCTAGACCCCGCTCATGTCGCGGATCGCGCTTTACGCCGGGTCATTCGACCCCGTCACCAACGGCCATCTCGACGTGGTGCGCCATGCCGTGCGGCTGGCCGACAAATTGGTGCTGGCGGTCGGCGTCAATCCCGGCAAGGCGCCGCTGTTTTCCGCCGACGAGCGGCTGGCCATGTTGCAGGAAATCTGCGCGCCGATGGCGCGCGAGGCCGGTTGCGCCTTGGAATGCGTGACCTTTGCCGGTCTGGTGGTCGAGGCCGCGCGCAAGGCCGACGCCACGCTGCTGATCCGCGGCCTGCGCGACGGCACCGATTTCGACTACGAGATGCAGATGGCGGGCATGAACGAGGCGATGGCGCCGGAAATGCAGACCGTGTTCCTGCCGGCTTCGCCGCCGGCGCGCCCGATCACCGCCACATTGGTGCGTCAGATCGCCGGCATGGGCGGCGACATATCCGCCTTCGTGCCGGCCGCCGTGGCCGCGCGGCTGAAGAAGAAATTCTCGCGTTAATCAAGCTGGCACATGATCCCGAAAAGTGGGAACCGGTTCTCGGACAAGATCATGCGCCACGAAAAAACTGGAGCCTTCATGATCCGCATTCTCGCTGTCGTCGTTGCTTTGGTTTGCGCGGCACCCGCCATCGCGCAGGTAAAATTGCCGGCCGGCCTCGATCCGCAGAACACCATTCTGCTCGACACCAAATACGGCCGCGTCATCATCAAGCTGCGCAACGATATCGCGCCCAATCACGCCGAGCGCATCAAGCGGCTGGCGCACGAGGGCTTCTACAACAACGTGCCGTTCCACCGCGTCATCGCCGGCTTCATGGCGCAGACCGGCGACGGGCAAAATGGCAATGGCACCGGCGGTTCGAAATATCCCGACCTGAAGTCCGAATTTTCCAACGTGCCGTACGCGCGCGGCGTGGTCGGCATGGCGCGTAGCTCCGACCCGAATTCGGCTAATTCGCAATTCTTCATCATGTATGCGGAGAATTCCGGCCTGAACGGCAAATACACCGTGATCGGGCAGGTGGTATCCGGCATGGACGCGGTCGACAAAATCAAGAAGGGACCGGAAGCGGCGAACGGCGCCGTCACCAATCCCGACAAGATTCTCAAGATGCAGGTCGCCGCCGACGCGAAATAGCCTTCGCTGTCGTCGCCGGGCTTGACCCGGCGACCTCGCCGAGGAGGGCACGATGCCAGCCTAAGCGGGATGGCTGGGACAAGCCCGGCCATGACAAATCAGAGTCCATTCGAATAGCGAGAAAACCAATGGCCAAACCGGAAGACACCCTCACGCTGGAGACCACCAAGGGCAAAGTGGTGATCGCCATGCGGCCCGACCTCGCGCCCGGCCACGTCGCGCGCATCAAGGAGCTGGTGAAGCAAGGCTTCTACGACGGCATCGTGTTCCACCGCGTGATCGACGGCTTCATGGCGCAGACCGGCTGCCCCGAGGGCACCGGCACCGGCGGCTCCGGCCAGAAGCTCAAGGCCGAGTTCAACAAGGAGCCGCATGTGCGCGGCACGGTGTCGATGGCGCGCGCGGCGAGCCCGGATTCCGGCGACAGCCAGTTCTTCATCTGCTTCGACGACGCCCGTTTCCTCGACAACCAATACACCGCCTGGGGCAATGTGATCGAGGGCATGGAGAACGTCGACAAGATCAAGCGCGGCGAGCCGGTGGCCAACCCCGACAAGATCGTCTCCGCCAAGATGATGGCCTAACTCGCCGCCGCCGCCGCGAGCGGTGCGGCGATCGCGGCGATCAGCCGGTCGGGCGCAATGGCGTTGACCGGTGTCGGCGTGAGGTCGTCGCTGGCGCGCACCGCGTGGATAAACCGCGTATAGCGCAGCACCGGTGTCTCGCCGAACAGACCGTAGGCCTCGGTGCCAACTGCGGCGGCGAGATTAAGCGGTCCGGAATCCGGCCCGGCGTAAAGATCGGCGCGCTTGAGCAACGCGGCCGATTGGATGATCGACAAATCGCAAGCATTGATCGCGGTCGACGCGGATTCAACGATCAGGCGTTGGGCGCGCGCGGCCTGCGCCGCTCCGCCGATCAGCAGCACGCTGCGGGCAGCGGTTTGCGATAGCTGCGCGAGCAAACTGCGCCAATGGTCGTCGGGCCAGTCCTTGTTCGCATGCGAGGCGCCGAGGCCGAGCACCAGCCAGGGCCGGGGTAGCTGCCCGAAGCGTCGCTCGATTGTTTCCAGCGCGTCCGCCGGCACCGTTAGAGACGGTTCGGTTGAGACCAGGTTCAAGTTTTGCGTGCGCAGGAGTTCTTTTAGGGCATCGATCGGAAAATCGTGGAAATGGGAACGATCGATACCGGCATTGGTGATGAAGCGGCGCTGGGCGCTCAGTCCGAGCCCGATCCGTTGTGGAATTCCTGCGAGCAGTCCCGCCAACGCCGGCCGCACGGTGCGGTCAAGAATCCAGAGCGTGCGAAAGCGTTGCCGGCGCAGCAGGAGGATCAAACGAAGCAGGTTGAGGCCGCGCCGGAGCTCATTTCCCTCGTGCTGAAAATATAGCGTCTCGGAGACACTAGGCTCGGCCGCCAGCAGTTCGCGGGCGAGGCTGGTGGGCGGGGCAAGAAAGGTGACCTGGCCGCCCGGCGCCGCCGCGGCGATGGCGCGGATGAACGGCAGGTGCCATAGCACGTCGCCGATGCCCGGTTTGGGTTGGATAACGGCGGTCGGCGTCACGGTTTGCGGATGCGGTTGCAAATGCAGCCCGTTCTATGCGAACGCCCGCAGCGCGGCAATCGCGGACCCTTGTAACCATGCGCACCGATTTATTCGATTTCGAGCTGCCGGCCGACCGCATCGCGCTGCGGCCGGTTGCCCCGCGCGACGCTGCGCGGCTGCTGGTGGTGCGCCCGGGCGGGGCGGGCGAATTGGAAGACCGTCGGGTCGGCGACCTGCCGGACTTGCTGCGCCCGGGCGATGGCCTGGTGGTCAACGACAGCAAAGTGATTGCCGCCCGGCTGAGCGGCCGGCGGATCGGGCGGGGGGCGAGCGAGCCGGAAATCGAAGCCACCTTGCATAAGCGCATCGATGGCTCGCACTGGCGCGCCTTCATTCTCGGCGCCAAGAAGGTCCAGGTCGGCGACACCCTGCGGTTTGGCACCGAGGGCAAGGTCTGTTTCCTTGGTGAGCTCGATGCTCAAGTTTCACAAAAAGATGAGGGAGGCGAGGTAACACTTTCATTTTCCTTCCACGGTCCGGTGCTCGATCAGGCCATCGCCGAGCGCGGCGCGATGCCGCTGCCGCCCTATATCGCCTCAAGACGCGCGCCCGACGAGCAGGACCGCAGCGACTACCAGACCGTGTTTGCCGCCCCCGAGGGCTCGGTGGCGGCACCGACCGCCGGCCTGCATTTCACCGAAAAGCTGCTCGGCCAGCTCAAGGCGCGCGGGGTGGCCTTGCACAAAGTGACCCTGCATGTCGGCGCCGGCACCTTCCTGCCGGTGAAGGCCGAGGACACCGCAGGCCACAAAATGTATGCCGAATTCGGCTCGGTTTCGGCGGAAACCGCCGACGCGCTCAATACCGCACGCGCCAAGGGTGGGCGCATTGTAGCGGTCGGTTCGACCGCGTTGCGGCTATTGGAAAGTGCTGTCGGGGCGGACGGCCGATTGCGCGCGTTTGCCGGAGAAACCTCGATATTCATCACGCCCGGTTATCGCTTTAAGGCGGTCGATCTGATGCTGACCAATTTCCACCTGCCGCGCTCGACCTTGTTCATGCTGGTAGCGGCGTTCAGCGGGCTCGAGGCGATGAAACGCGCCTATGCGCATGCAATTGCGAGCGGCTATCGCTTCTATTCCTACGGCGATGCGTGTTTGCTGTATCCGGCCAGCCAATGAGCGCCCCCTTTTCCTTCGCGCTGTTGAAAACCGACGGCGCCGCCCGCCGCGGTGAGATCGTTACGCCGCACGGCCGCGTGCAGACGCCGGCCTTCATGCCGGTCGGCACGCAAGGCACAGTGAAGGGGCTGCTGCCGGAGGCGGTGGCCGCGACCGGCGCCGAGATCGTGCTCGGCAACACTTACCACCTGATGTTGCGGCCCGGGGCCGAGCGCATCGCCGCACTTGGCGGGCTGCACGCCTTCATGAACTGGCCGCTGCCGATCCTCACCGACTCGGGCGGCTTCCAGGTGATGTCGCTGGCGACCTTGCGCAAATTGAGCGAAAACGGCGTCACCTTCCGCTCGCATCTCGATGGCGCCATGGTGGAATTGACGCCCGAGCGCGCCATCGAGATCCAGGCATTGCTCGGCGCCGACATTTCCATGCAGCTCGACGAATGCCTGAAGCTGCCGGCCTCGCGCGAGGAGATCGCGCGCGCCATGCAATTGTCGCTGCGCTGGGGCGAGCGCTCAAAACGCGCCTTCGAGGGCCGTAGCACCAAGGGCTATGCGCTGTTCGGCATCGTGCAGGGCGGCGACGATCAGCGCTTACGCGAGGAAAGCGCGCGGGCGCTCACCGACATCGGTTTCGACGGCTACGCCATCGGCGGCCTGGCGGTGGGCGAGCCGCAGGCGGTGATGCTCAAGATCGTCGCGGAAACCGCGCCGATACTGCCGGCCGAACGCCCGCGCTATTTGATGGGTGTCGGCACGCCCGACGACTTGCTGCAAGCGGTGGCGCGCGGCATCGACATGTTCGATTGCGTGCTGCCGACCCGCAACGGCCGCCACGGCATGGCATTCACGCGGCTGGGGTCGATCAATCTCGCCAATGCGCGCCACGCCAACGATCCGCGCCCGCTCGATGAGCAAAGCGTGCACCCGGCCGCGCGCACCTATTCGCGCGCCTACCTGCATCACCTGACCAAGGCCAATGAGATTCTCGGCCAGGTGCTGCTCTCCACCATCAATCTCGCCTATTACCAGGACCTGATGGCCGGCATGCGCGACGCAATCGCTGCCGGGCGCTTTGCCGATTTCCAAACTGCCACCAAGGCGCAATGGGAGCAGGGGGATTTGTCCCCGTTGTAAGGGTTGTCTGTAGCAGCGTGCTTCGCTAAAGCCAGCATATGAACGTGCAACCAGCCTTCCTCGCGCGTCGCCGCAAGCCGCGCTTTCAATTGCCGCCCGGCGCCACCGACGCCCATTGCCACGTGTTCGGGCCGGGCGACCGCTTTCCCTACGCGCCCAACCGCCGCTACACGCCGGAAGACGCGCCGAAGGAGATGCTGGCAGCGCTGCACGACCATCTCGGCATCGAGCGCGCGGTGATCGTGCAGGCGAGCTGCCACGGCACCGACAACGCGGCGATGCTCGACTGCATCGCCTCCGATCCCAAGCGCTATCGCGGCGTCGCCATTGTCGACGACAGTTTCACCGATGCCGACTACGACCGGCTCGATGCCGGCGGCGTGCGCGGCGTGCGCTTCAATTTCGTCAAGCATTTGGGCGGCGCGCCCGACATGGCCGTGTTCAACCGCGTCATCGGCCGCGTCAAAGGCCGCGGCTGGCACGTTGTGCTGCATCTCGACGCCGTCGATATCGTACCGCTCTTGCCGATGATCCGCGCGCTGCCGCTGCCGTTCGTGATCGATCACATGGGCCGCGTGCCGTCGGCAGCCGGTGTCGAGCAGCCCGGCGTGCGCGCCTTGATAGAACTTTCGACCCGTGAAAACTGCTGGATCAAAGTGTGCGGGGCCGAGCGCATTTCCATGCCGCCATATGCCGCCGCGGTGCCGATCGCCCGCGCCTTGGTCGAAGCGGCGCCGACGCGCGTGTTGTGGGGGACCGATTTTCCACACCCTAATGCCACCCATGAGGCCGATGAGGCCGATCTGGTCGATCTGGTGCCGCAATATGCCGCATCCCCGCTGGCGCAACAGCGCTTGCTAGTGGACAATCCGGCCCGGCTTTATGGTTTCAGCGCGTGATCCCGAAAAGTGGGCACCGGTTTTCGAATAAGATCGCGCGCGGGAAAAAAGCGAACAAGAAACCCGACAAGAATTAAGAGGAGGATCGCGATGAGGAAAGCGTTATTCGCGTTGCTGGCAGCGGCATTGATGCTGGCGCTGGCGCCGGCCAATCAGGCGCAGGCGAAATGGCCCGAAAAGCCGGTGAAAATCGTGCTGCCGTTCGGTGCCGGCGGCGTTGCCGACGTGACCGCTCGCATCATGGCTGACCGGCTCAGCAATAAATTCGGCGAGCGCGTGGTGATCGAAAACATGCCCGGCCCCGGCGGCATCAACGCCGCGCTCTCCGTCGTCAACGCGCCGGCCGACGGCTACACCATGGGCTTCGTCACCAACGGCACCGCGATCAGCGTTGCCGCGTTCAAGAAGCTGCCGTTCGATCCGGTTACCCAATTCGAAATGGTCTCGGGGCTCGGCACTTTTAACCTGCTGTTCGCGGTCGATGCCAATTCCAAATACAAAACGCTGGGCGACTTCATCAAGGATGCCAAAGACTAATCCCGGCAAACTCAACATCGGCACCATCGCCGTCGGCGGCACGCAGAATCTCGGCGCCGAGCTGTTCAAGTCGCAGGCCGACGTCAATTTGGTGATTGTGCCGTTCAAGCGTTCGCCCGACGTGGTGGTGGGGCTGCTGCGTAACGACGTGCAGATGCTGGTCGAGTTCCCGGCCGCCATCAGCGGCCAGGTGTCGGCCGGCAAGCTGCGTGTGCTGGCGTCGTCCGGCAGCAAGCGCGAGGCTGAGATGCCGAACGTTCCGACGGTGGAAGAGGCCGGCGTCAAAGGCTACGAGGTCGCCTCCTGGAACGGCGTGTTCGCGCCCAAGGGAACGCCGAAGGACGTCATCGACACCATGAACAAGGCCATGCACGAAGTGCTGGCGATGCCCGATGTGAAGGCGCAGTACGCCAAGGTCGGCGTGCAGGCGCATGGCACGTCGCCGGACGAACTGCTGAGCCTGCTCAAGAACGACATCACGAAATGGAACGCGGTGATCGACAAGGCCGGAATTGCGCGCAAGTAATCTAATCGGGCCATCCGGGTCCGCCGCTTGGCTGTGCCCCGGAATGACGGCGTTCGCTACGGCCCGCCGTACAGCCAGGCAATGCCGTCGTAGCTCTGCTCCGGCGTGCGGCCGGAAAGCGCCAGATCGCGCAATTCGGCGGTGACGCCGCGTGCGTGATAAAATTCGCCGTAGACCCGCGCCATAACCTGGGTGCGCCCGGTGCGCAGGTAACGGTTCTGCTCGTAAGCATTGAACGCCGCCGGCAGATCGCCGGGTGCGGCCGCTACTTGCTCTGCCAATACCACCGCGTCCTCGGTCGCCATGCAGGCGCCTTGCGCGAGATATTGCAGCATCGGATGGGCGGCGTCGCCGAGCAGCGTGACGCGCCCGCGCGACCAGTTCTTCACCGGCTCGCGGTCGCACAGCACCCACATGCGCCAGGTTTCGATCCGTTCGAGCATGCGTAAGACTTCCGGGCGCTGGCCCCTGAAATGCTGCCAGAGCAGGTCCTTGCTGCCTTCCGCATTCCAGCCTTCCTCGTAGCGGTCGGAATGGAACACCGCGACCAGATTGTACAACTCGCCCCGGCGCAGCGGGTAATGCACGAAATGGGTGCGCGGGCCGGCCCACAGCACCACGTCGGGCCGCCACAAGTCGGCCGGCACCTCGTCGCGCTTGAGCACGGCGCGATAGGCGATATGGCCGGACACCCGCGGCTTGCCGTCGCCGATGACGCGCTCGCGGATCACCGACCACATGCCGTCGCAGCCGATGAGCGCGCAGCCTTCGGCCCGCTCGCCGTTTTCCAGCGTGACCGTGACGCCGCCGTCGCGCTCCTCGAAGCCGTCGACTCGCCGGCTGGTTTCCAGCGAAATCAGGTTGCTGTTTTCGCAGGCCTTCAGGAAGGTGCCGTGGATGTCGGCGCGATGGGTGACCGCGTAGGGCTGGCCGAAGCGTTCGGAGAAAGCGGGCCCAAGCGGAACCTGGGTGATCAATTTGCCGGTGAGCGCATCGCGCATTTCCTGCGCCGGCGGTACGTGGGCGTCGGCCAGAATGGCGTCCTTGAGGCCGATCTTCTCCAGCGCGCGGAAAATATTGGGGCCGAGCTGGATGCCGGCGCCGACCTCGCGGAACTCTGGGCTTTGTTCGAACAAGCGCACCGCAAAGCCTTGCCGCGCCAGCGCGTAGGCGGTGGCCAGTCCGCCGATGCCGCCGCCCGACACCAGAAACGGCGCCGCACCACCATTCTTACCGGCCATGATCGCTCCCTCGCTGTTATTGCGGCTTCAGTGCGCGGCGCAAAGCTTAAAACGCCAGTACACCGGCCGCCAAGGGCAGCCGCACGATCAATTCGGCAATGAATAACCCGCCGGCCACGCGACCGGCGGGTTATGTAGGCGAGGCAAGCCGATCTGGCGGCGGCTTGCGATGGATTATTTCATCAATTGGCCGCGGATTTCGCCGCCCTTGTTGGCTGCGGTGTGCACGTTGACGTACATATCGCCGTCCATCAGGGCCTTGGCCTGGGTGTCGGTGAGCGTTGCCGAGCCTTCGAAGGAGGGCCCGTTCGGGCTGATTGGGATCATCACGCCGGCGTTCTTGCCGGCCGGCGCCGGTCCGTGGAAATGGGCGGCGGTGACCGGGCCGGTGAGCCCGCTATAGCTGCCCTTCCAGGTCAGCTTTTTGCTGTCGGTGTCGAAAGTTGTGGTGACCGTGCCGGTGGCGGCGACGGCGTTCGGCGGCACTTCGCTCTTGCCATTCAGACTGGCTTTGAAACTCATCATTGCCGCCATGGACGGGCTGGCGAGCGCCAGCGCGCCGGCAAATGCGATCGCGGCCGCGGTGGTCCGCAGGATGGTCGGTGTCATTTCTGTTTCCTCCTCCTTGCATCAGGCTTTAGTCAGCCTGTCCTGGAAAACACCGCAACCTGGCCGCTATTCCGACAGCGCTCCAGTCAATGAGTCGTGAGCGGGATGGCGGTGGTGGAGGGTTCGCCGCACGCGTCGCATTCCCAGTGATGGCGGATTTCGCCGCCCTCGACGAATTCGGACACTACGGGAGCAACCATCCAGTCGCCGCAATGCGGGCAACGCACCGGCGAGGCGAAGGAGCGGATCGCGGCGAGCTTGGCCAAACGGGTCTGCAGCTGCATGGTCTCGGTCTCCACAATTGATCGTTCCCCTATGCCGGTGGGTAGTAGGACATCGTGGCGATGCCGAGACGCTGCGGTGAAACTTTGGTGGCCGGAACCATAAAGTTTTGCGACAGAAAGCCGGAAAGGTGCATCGCAAATCATGCTGCAAACGCCAAGCGTTCCGGCGTCGCGGCATTGCGCGCAGCAGCGGCGTGTTTACGTCGCGGTTATGGCTTTCCTTCCGTTTGAGAAGGAGCCGCAACGTGCGCGGTTCATTTTGTAATTTTTGTAAATGGCGCTCAAATGCTCCGACCGGCCATGGCCGCGAACGGGCCGGTCAGGACGTCAGATCAGGGCTGGTAGCCGGCGAACGGGCTGCCGCGGGTCTATCGGAGATTCCCACGCTACGGCAGAACCTCCCGCCGATCGCGCAAGCGGGGATCGAGTTTTTCTCTCAATTGATCGAGCAACCCATCCTCGGCGGCGGTTACGACCTCGATGAGTTCATTGGCCTCGGCCAATCGCGCGACGGTCACATAGTCGGCACCGGCAGCGTATAATTCATCCACCTGCGAAAACACTTCCGCTGTTGCCACGATCTTGGTCGTTGGATTAACGGCGCGGACGTAGCGCACTAGCTTTTCGTTGGTCGTGCCTTTAAGCAGCGAATCCGGCACGCTGGAAACGACGATTTCCGCATCGATCACGCCGGCATGGGCGAGGGTGTTGGCGTTGGCAATATCGCCGTAGAGAACCTTCACTTGGCGCGACTGCAACTCGTGGAAGACAACCGGGTTGAAGTCGAGGACGCACACTTGATCGAGCAGCGAAGCGTGCCGCCGTTCCAGCTCGCTCAAAAACGAGCTGGCTGCACGGAAAAACCCCAACAGCAATATGCGGCGTTTGCGCTCCTCTTCGCTTTTGTCCTCCGCCGCGCTGTTTTTGTGGTCGAGGTCGCGCAGCCCGATGCGCTTGAGGGCGCCCACCGCGCTGCGTGAGAAGCCGTCGCTGTGCGTCATCGTGAAGGTGCTCAAAACGGCCAGGATGACAAAGGCAAACGACGCTACGCTGGAAATCTCGGGCCTAATCTGCTCGGATTGCACGCCGACTTGAATCAATACCAGGGAGAATTCGCTCATCTGGCCGAGATTGATCGCGGGCAGCAGACTGGCGCGGAGCCCTTGCTTCATGGCGTAGAGCAACGGAAAGACCGTGACGTAGCGGCTCACGATCGTGAAAATCACGCTGACGATCGCGAGCATAACGACGGCCCCGCTCGGCACCGGGATCATCATCCCCAAAGCGACAAAGAACAGTGTAATGAAAAAATCGCGCAACGCCGTCACCCTGGCAGTGACATCGAGTGCATAGGGAAACGTCGATAGCGAGACACCGGCGACCAGCGCGCCCATTTCGCGGGAAAGCTTTAGGTAATCGGCAAACTCTCCGACAAAGAAGCACCAAGCCAATGCGCCGACGAGCACGAGTTCCGGCAGGCGGGCGATGCGATGGAAAAGGAACGGCAACACGTAACGGCTGATCAAGAGCGCGGCGGCAACCAGCACGCCGACGCGGCCGGCCGACAGGAAGACGACGTCGAGGCGCAAATCGTTGAGGCTCGGCTGCACCGCCAGAAAAAGGATGGCAAACAAGTCTTGCAGCACCAGCACGCCCAATGTGATGCGTCCGGGCAAAGTGTCGAGTTCGCGCTTGTCGTACAGCACCTTGACGATGATGACGGTGCTCGAAAGGGCGACGCCGACGCCGAGGTAAAGCGCGTCCCAGCGGCCCGCACCGAAAGGCAATCCCATGGCGATAAATGCCAGCACCCCAAGCACGCAGCAGCCGATGATTTGCACGGCGGCGGTGGCGATGATGACCCTGCCGGCCTGGACAATCTTTTTCAGGTCGATTTCCAGCCCGATCATAAACAGCATGAAGATCAGGCCGAGTTCGGCGATGGTACCGATCGATTGTTGCGACTTGACCCATTGCAGACCGGACGGGCCCAGCAGGAAACCGGCGAGCAGATAGGCCAGGATCAGCGGCTGCCGCAACAAATGGGCGCCGACCCCTATGAGCCAGGCCGCCAAGGTTGCGAGCGCGAGGTCGTGAATCAGTTCAATCATGGATTATCCACTGCGGACATAGGCAAGCCGTTCGACGACGTATTCATGCGTTCATACCCCCAGTCTCGGTCGCGAAGCTCGGATGCGCCAGTGGGTCACGGTATTACGTATCGGTACTAGGCAGCGGTTGCACATTTCGTTCCAATCGGCCTTGCGTCCGCGCATGCCCGTCGCACATGGGGCCCGCAGGCACCGGCGTAAAGGATTTGCAAGACGGGCGAATTCACGGGCAAGAGCAGCTTATGATAGTCCAACCGATCGGTTGGTTTTGGTGAGCGCGCAGGGACTCGAACCCTGGACCTACTGATTAAAAGTCAGTTGCTCTACCGCCTGAGCTACGCGCTCGTCCATTCTTAGCGGCGCATCAACTTGTCCGAAAACCGGTACCCATCCCCGATCAGGCCGAGGATATGCTTTTCGGGATGATGCGCTGCGGGTCGGTGTAGGGGCGCAAGTTCCCCCGGTCAAGCTTATCTGCCCGTTCCATAGGCGGTTTTCGCCCGTTTCTTGAACTCGCGCTCGGCCGGGGCAGTTTGCTACACTGCCGGCAAGCCAAGGAGCCCGATTATGCCGATCGTCAACCGCATTGCCGACCTCGCGGGCGAAATCGCCGAATGGCGGCACGATCTGCATGCCCACCCGGAACTGCTCTACGACGTGCAGCGCACGGCGGGAACCGTCGCGGAAAAGCTCAGAGCCTTCGGCTGCGACGAGGTGGTGCCGGGACTGGGGCGCACCGGCGTGGTCGGGGTCATCCACGGCCGCAAAGGCAAGTCCGACAAGGTGATCGGCAAAGTTATTGGATTGCGCGCCGACATGGACGCGCTGCCGATCGAAGAGGCCAATGATCTGCCGTACAAATCGATCGTACCGGGCAAAATGCACGCCTGCGGCCATGACGGCCACACCGCCATGCTGCTGGGCGCGGCGCGCTACCTCGCCGAGACGCGCAATTTCGCCGGCACCGCGGTGGTGATCTTCCAGCCGGCGGAGGAGGGCGGCGCCGGCGCCAAGGCCATGCTCGACGACGGCATACTGGAGCGCTTCGGCATCGGCGAGGTCTACGGCATGCATAATTATCCCGGCATGCCGCTCGGCCAGTTCGGCATCCGCGCCGGGCCGATGATGGCGGCGACGGATTCGGTGGTCATCGATGTGGAAGGGCTCGGCAGCCATGCCGGCCGGCCGCATCTCGGCATCGACAGTGTGCTGGTGGCGGCGCAGATCATCAACAACATCCAGTCGGTCGTCGCGCGCAACGTCGATCCGCTGAAGTCGGGGGTAGTCTCGATCTGCATGGTGCAGGCCGGCAATACCGACAACGTGCTTCCGCAGACCGTGCAGCTGCGCGGCACCGCGCGCAGTCTGGCCGCCGATGTACGCGACCTGTTGGAAAAACGGCTGCACCAGGTGGTGGAGGGCACCGCCGCGGCCTACGGTGCCAAGGCCAAGCTCACGTATCGGCGCAATTATCCGGTGCTGGTCAACCACGAACGCGAGAGCGACTTCGCGGCCGGCGTCGCCAAGGAGATCGTCGGCGCCTCCCACGTCGACACCGCGCTGCCGCCGATGATGGGCGGCGAGGATTTCTCCTTCATGCTGAATGCGCGGCCCGGCGCCTTCATCTGGGTCGGCAATGGCGACAGCGCCGGCCTGCACCACCCAGCCTATAATTTCAATGACGAGGTGATCCCGTTCGGGACCTCGTATTGGGTAAAACTGGTTGAAACCGCGCTGCCGGGCTAACGGGCGATCACCGCACCAGTTCGGTGCGCTTGCTGACCGGCGCCGGCGCCAGCGTGCGTCCCAGCCGGCGCGCGAGCAGTTCGCCGAAGCGCGCCTCGAGCGCGCGCCAATATGCGAATTCATTGAGCGGCGTGCGTTCGAATACCGCGAGCGCGACCGCCGCGACGAACGGCAGGCTCTGCACCACCAGCACGCCGGCGAAGATGTTGATCTCGCGCACGCCCTTAATGTTGGTGGCAACCAGCACCGCTGCGCCGAGGATAAGCAGGCCCGCCAGCACCGCCTCCCAGAAGGCGTGGAAATCGCTCGAGCGGCGCTGCCCGCCCTTGGCGGTGCGCACGAACGGTAGATGGTCCTTGACCAAGCCTAACACGACCGCACGCGCCACCGTCCATTGCACCGACATCGCGGCAAACACCGAGCCGGTTAACTGACCCTTGCCGGTGGCGACGCGCAGCCGATACAGCGTCACGAAATGCACGAGGGAGACGGAAAAGCTGGCGATGATCGGCACCGTAAGGATGCGGTCGGGCACTGCGATATCGAGGAAGGCGATGATCGGCGCCCAAATAATATTGAGGATGGCAACCGCGACGCCGAGCGTTTCGGCACCCAGCCAATTGAGCCAGCCGAGCGCGAATTCGCGTTTCTGGTCGCCGGTGAGCCGGCTGGCGCCGGGCAGGAAGCGGCGCCAATGCTTCTTCACGATCTGGAATCCGCCATAGGCCCAGCGATGGCGCTGTTTCTTGTAGGCCTCGAAACTGTCGGGCAACAAGCCGCGGCCGTAGCGCTTATTGGTGTAGTGCGCGCGCCAGCCGGCCTCGAGCAGCGTGAGGCCGAGGTCGGTGTCCTCGCAGATGGTGTCGCTCGACCAGCCGCCGGAGGCTTCCAGTGCCGCGCGGCGGACCAGGCACATGGTGCCGTGCACGATAATGGCGTTCACTTCGTTTCGCTGCACCATGCCGATGTCGAAGAAGCCGGCATATTCGCCGTTCATGGCGTGGTGCATGAGGCTGCGCTCGCCGTCGCGGTGATCCTGCGGCGCCTGCACCAGCGCGACGGATGCGTCGCGGAACAGCGGCACCAGGTCCTTGAGCCAGTCCGCCTGCACGACATAGTCGGCGTCGATGACGGCAATCACCTCGGCATCGGCCGCGGTGTGCACCATGGCGAGCCGCAGCGCGCCGGCCTTGAAGCCTTGCAAATTGTCGGCATTGACGAACTTGAAGCGCTCGCCGAGCGCGCGGCAGTGCTCCTCGATCGGCAGCCAGAGCCCCGGATCGGGCGTGTTGTTGATCACCACCACGCATTCGAAATTCGGATAATCGAGGCGCGCGACCGCATCGAGCGTCTGTTTGAGCATGTCGGGCGGCTCTTTGTGCGCCGGTATATGGATCGAGACTTTCGGCACGGCCGCCTCGGGTGCCAGCGGCGGCGCATCGATCAGCCGCAGCGGCTTGCGGCCGAAGGCGATCGCGGCCAGCTCGTCGATGCGCGCCATCGCGATAATGACCAGCGGGATCAGCAGCAGCACGCCCAAGCCGAGCGCAAAAGCGGCGCCCGGCACGAAATAATGTCCGTTCCAATAGGCAAACACCGCGGCCGACCAGGCGCCCACCACATTGCTGGCGGCGGCGAGCGTGACCGCCTGCCATAACGTCACCGCGTGCATGGCCAATAGCGGCAGCGACAGCAGCACGCTCACCAGCAAAGCGATGCCGGCAAGCCGCCAGTGATCGGGCTCGGTGATCGGCCCGCTCCATTCGAATTTCGGATGGCGCGCGGCGTCGAACAGGCCCCAATAGGGACCGACGCCGCCTTCGAAGATCTTCCACGGCTGGTCGATGGCTTCGACGATGTTGTAGTCGATGCCGTAGGCCTCCGCGCGCGCAACGAAGTCGCGCAGCACGACGGCCTGTTCGAGGCGACCGGGATTGGCGCTCTTGAGATTGTAGCCCGCGCTCGGCCAGCCGAATTCGGCGATGACGATGCGCTTGCCGGGATAGGCCGCGCGCAGCTTGTCGTAGATGATGACCGCCTGATCGACGGCCTGGCCTTCGGAGAAGCCTTCCCAATAGGGCAGGATATGGGCGGCGATGTAGTCGACCGCCGAGACCAGCTCGGGATGCTCGATCCAGACGTGCCAGATTTCGCCGGTGGTGACCGGCAATCGGGTCGAGCGCTTGACGCGCTGGATCATCGGGATCAGGTCGGAAACCTGCTGCTCGCCGCGGTAGACGGTTTCGTTGCCGACGATAATGCCGTTGATGTTGCTGTTGCGCTTGGCGAGATCGATCACCGAGCGGATTTCGCGTTCGTTGCGGTCCTGGTGCTTATCGATCCAGGCGCCGATGGTGACCCGCATGCCGAATTCCTGGGCAATGCCGGGCACCAGTTCGACGCCGCCGGTCGCGGAATAGGTGCGGATGGCGCGGGTGAGCGGCGCCAGCATCTGCAGGTCGGCACGGATTTGTGCGGCCTGCGCTTGCGTTCCGGAATCGGGATGGGCGGTGCCGCCAAACGGCGCATAGGAAACGCTGGCGAGCTGGCCTTCGATGTCGGGGGCGCTCAGGCGATCCTGTGCGAGAGCCCACAAGCCTGCATGCACGCACGCCACGAGGGCGATCACGGCAGCGACGGTGCGCATGGCCTTAAGACCAAATGGGGCAGGATTTCAGACCCTTGAGCCCGTCCCCTGGGCTCAGCCAAAGCTCGATCTGCGGTAACGCAAAATAGCTCGGCGTCAGGTATCGATTCAAGTAGTGAGCGGACATGGCAAATCCTGGGCGGCCGCATGGCGCGCGCATGAATTTTATAGTGGGAAAACGCGGATCAGCGCTGCGTGGTTCCGCCCGAAGGGATGGCGGGCGGCTTGACGGCCGCCGCCGGAGTAGGGACGAGGGCAGGATTGAGCCAGCAGGCATGCACCCGGCCGCTCAGGCTGTCGGGCGATTTGGGGTCGATATGGCCCTGGCGAACCAGACAGCGGAAAGTGGCCTGAATATGCGAGTCTGGACAGCCGAAACGATCGTAAAGGTCGAGGTGGCGGAAGGCGGTATCGAGGTCGTCGCGCCACATCAGGCTGACCACCCGGCGGCCTAGCCAGACGCATTCCGGGTTGCCGGCCGGTCCGGTGAGAAGGCGTGCCGCCTCGGCGATCTCGTCGATGTTCTTTTGGCCCTCCTTGGCGGCATCGCCGGCCTGCTTCTGCGGTTCGGACGGCTTGACGTTGCCGCTTTGGGCGACCGCCGCGTTTGCCGCAAAACTCAAGGCTGCAACACAGAACGCAGCACGCAATACACGCAACATAGAGACTTTCGGCATTGTCCCGCCGGTGTTTTTTGAAGGCCGCCCGCCCGCTGTCCAGCCGTCTTTGCAACCGGATTGGGACGCCAATGCGGCGATTTATGCCGGCCGTTCCGGCGATACTTGCCTTAGAAACTAAAACTCTCGACCCGAACCGCCGCCTTCGGCGGAATTTTACGGTCCACAGACTTGGCCCCAACGGCCGGTTTTGTCCAGCGCCAGCATGCGGTTTGCTTAAGAGCGTCGCCGATCTTGGCAGCGCCGGGCGCGCGCTATAAGCCGTGCCTCGGGGGGCGCGTTAGCCCCGCTGAACCGGGTTAAGCGCGATGCGTCTTGGTCTAGCCTGCCTCGCCCTGTCGGCGGTGGTGATCGCCGGAATTTGGGCTTGGCTCGGCGCTCCGGTGCCGATGCCGCAATCCCCGCTCGGCGCCGGCGAAAAGCTCTATTGCCTGTCTTATGCCCCGTTCCGCGGGCAGCAGACGCCGTTCGACCCGGCAACCGTCATCCCGACCCCGCAGATCGAGGAGGATCTGAACCGGCTGGCCCGGCTGACCGACTGCGTGCGCATCTATGCCGTCGATCAGGGGCTCGAACAGGTGGCGCCGATTGCCGCCAAACTCGGCCTCAAGGTGATGCAGGGCTTTTGGCTGTCGAGCAATGCCGTCACGAACCGGGTTCAGGTCGAGAACGCGGTCAAACTGGCCAACCAGTATCCGGACACGATCCGTGCCCTGGTGGTCGGCAACGAGGTGCTGCTGCGCGGTGACATGACGGCGACCGACCTTGCCGACACCATTCGCGCGGTCAAGGCGCGGGTAAAGGTACCGGTGACCTATGCCGATGTGTGGGAATTTTGGCTGCGTTACCGCGAGGTCGCCGCCGCCGCCGATTTCGTCATGATCCATATCCTGCCTTATTGGGAGGATTTTCCGATTTCCGCGCGCGCAGCCGCCGCCCATGTCGATGCGATCCGCCGCCGCGTCGTGGCCGCCTTTCCCGGCAAGGAGGTGCTGATCGGCGAGGTCGGCTGGCCGAGCGAGGGACGCATGCGCGAAGGCGCGCTGCCGTCGCCAGCGAACCAGGCGCGCGTGATTCAGGACGTGCTGGCGCTGGCGGCGCGCGAAAAATTCCACGTCAACGTGATCGAGGCCTTCGACCAGCCGTGGAAACGCGCGCTCGAAGGCACCGTCGGCGGCCATTGGGGTCTGCTCGACGGTGGGACGCGCACGCCGAAATTCATCTGGGGCGAGGCGGTGTCCGATCATCCCTATTGGAAGGTGCAGGCGGCGGGCGGAATCTTGTTTGCGCTGCTGGTGTTCGGCGCGGCTTTCGCCGCCCGGCGCAACGCTGCGCCGCCGCCGGCGCTATGGCTGCCAGTTACGGCGAACGCTGTTGCCGGCGGCACGCTGATCGGCTGGAGCATCGCCAATGTGCCGGTCGAATCTCTGGGTTACAGCGGCTGGCTGCGCTCGCTGGCGTTCGTAGCCGTCGCTCTGTTGACACCGCCGGTGGTGAGCGCGGCGGTGATGCGTGGCGCGCCGCTGGCGCGTTTCTCCCGGCTGCTCGGTCCACCCGCCGAGCGCATGCGCGATCCGCTCACGCTCGCCGCGGGCGCACTGCTGATCGCCACCACGCTGCTGGCGATTTTGGCCGCGCTCGGCCTGGTGTTCGATCCGCGCTACCGGGATTTTCCTTTCGCGCCGCTGACCGCGGCTATCGTGCCGTTTTATTTGCACAGCGCGTCGATGCCGCGGCCGATCGGCCGCCACGGCGCCGCCGAATGGACTGCCGCCGGCCTGCTGGCGCTGTCGGTGCCTTATATCGTGCTCAACGAAAGCTTTGTGAACTGGCAGTCGCTCTGGCTATGTGCCGCGCTGATCGCGCTCGCGTTCAGTCTGTTTCGGGTGCGCGACGCGCAAAGCTGAGCAGCAGTAGCCCGAAGGCAAGCGCCGACAACGCGATGTTGTAGAGCACGATGCCAAAGCAAGCGCAGGCGAGCGCGAGTGCGAACAACAGCAGCGATGGCCGCAGCAGATTGAGCGCAGCGACAATCAACGCCGCGATTCCGAACACCGAATTCTCGAATAGCGCGACCGCGATGCGGCGTGAAAAACACAGCCAGGTATCGAGCCCGGCGGCGCAGGCCAGGCCAACATTGGCCTGTTCGATGGCGAGATAGCGGACGTAAAGCGCATAGCCGAGCGAGCAGAAGCCGACAATGAGCAGGTAATTGGTCGCGCGAGCGCTCGGCAGGAACAGCTTCATGGATAGTTTCCTGGCGGCGGTTTCCGAAACAGGCGTGGATTATGCCGGCGTGCCGGCATGCCCGCAATCAATGCTCAGCCAGATGCGCGCCGTTAAACCGGGCCGGCCGACAGCCGGCGCGGCTGAGCGGAAAGCGGGCGCATAATTGCGCCGCCGCCGTGATACTCGGCAGCGGACCGGCCACCAGGCGATAGTCGACACCGGCCGGATGGCGCACGCGCGTCATAATCACCGGGCGCAGCCCCGCCAGCAGCGGTCCGTGATTGGCTTTCATCCCCGCCCAATGGATGCGCAGCGCTTCGACGCTGGTGGCGCCGCCGAGATCGATGCCGAATTCGGGCTTGAGCGGCGGCGGCGGGACCGCCGCGGTTTCGTTCGGCGGCACGGCGGCGACGCGCACTGGCGGCAGTGGGATCGGCTCGGGCAGCGGTTCGGCGATTTGCTGCTTTGGCGCGGCGCGCGGGGCCGCGGCTTCGTGCCGCTCCGGTATCGCCAGCGGCTTGAGGGACGGCAATGCCGCGGCCGGCGGCGGCTCGGCTGAATCGGCCACGGGCGCTGTGGCGGGCGCGCTCGGCACCGGCGGCGGGCTTTCGGCGGCCGCGGTCGCCTGGGGAGGTGCCGCCTGCGCGGCCTGCTGTTTGATGGAGCCGGTCACGTCCTCGAGGCTGCGCTCGAGGGTCGCGATGCGCGCGGTGAGGCGCTCGCGGTCGGCGGCGAGGTCGCGCAGTTGCGCGGCCAGACGCCGGGTTTCCGCCTCGGTCTCGGCGGCGCGCGGAATCTCTGCGACCGCACGCATCGGCTCGCCGACATAAACGAGCGCAAGCTGCAGGCGTTTGCCGCCGGCTTCGGTCTGGCTGGTAAGCGCTAAGGCGGTGAGCGCGATGGTCGCCGCGCAGCCCCAGCCGAACAGTCGCCAGAACGGACGCGGCTTGCGCAGGTGTTTGCGGATGTTCGGCAAATCGGGTTCCGGCGGTGCGCTCTTGTTCGCCATCGGCAGCCTCTCAGGTCGCGCGAATCACATCGTTGAAAACGTTAGCAGAATCCGGCAAAGCTGGCTTTCATTGCGTGGCGTGAGCGGATAAGCACAAGACGCGCTCATCCAAGAAGTGGGCGCGACGCTTCGCCTGCATCGTAACGGTGGCAATCCCGTGAGCCGACAAAAGACCAAGCGACGAACGTGCCTTGCGATCGTGCTGGCGGCCGGCGAAGGCACCCGCATGCGCTCCGGCCTGCCGAAGGCGCTGCACGCGATCGGCGGCCGCACGCTGCTTGCGCATGTGCTCTCCGCGGCAATCGAGGCCGGCGGCAGCGATATCGCCGTGGTGGTAGGACCCGATCACGATGCGGTGGCCGCAGAGGTGCGCAAGCTCGCGCCGGCGGCAAAGATCTTCCAGCAGAAGCAGCGGCGCGGCACCGCGCATGCGGTGCTGGCGGCGCGCCAAGCCATTGCGCGCAAGCCGGACGATATCCTGGTGATGTTTGCCGACACGCCGCTGGTGCGGCCGCAAACGCTGCGCGAATTGCGCGGCGCGCTGGCGCGCGGCGCCGCCGTGGCGGTGCTCGGATTCAAGGCCGCCAATCCCGCCGGCTACGGGCGGCTGCTGACGCGCGGCGACGAGCTCGTGGCAATCGTGGAAGATCGCGACGCCAGCGCGGCGGAAAAAAAGATCGACTTCTGCAACGGTGGCCTGATGGCGCTATCCGGCGCCAGCGCGCTCGCCATTCTCGATGCGATCGGCAACGACAATGCTAAAGGCGAATACTATCTCACCGACGCGGTTGCCATCGCCCGCGATATGGGCTTGAAGGCATTCGCGATCGAAACCGGGGAGGACGACATGCGCGGGATCAACACCAAGGCGCAGCTCGCCGAAACCGAAGCGGTGCTGCAAAAGCGCCTGCGCACCGCCGCGCTCGATGCCGGCGTCACGCTGATCGCACCGGAGACGGTGTTTTTGTCGGCCGACACCAAATTTGGCAAGGACGTCACCATCGAGCCGAATGTGGTGTTCGGGCCGGGCGTCACGGTCGCCGACGGCGCGACCATCCGCTCCTTCTCGCATCTGGAGGGCGCCCATGTCGGCAAGGGCGCGCGCGTCGGGCCGTTCGCGCGGCTGCGGCCCGGCGCCGATCTCGGGCCGGACGTGCATATCGGCAATTTTGTCGAGGTGAAGGAGGCCAAGATCGAGGCCGGCGCCAAGGCCAATCATCTCAGCTATATCGGCGATGCGCGGGTCGGCGCAGGCGCGAACATCGGGGCCGGCACCATCACCTGCAACTTTGACGGCGTGGTCAAACACCGCACCGATATCGGCAAAGGCGCCTTTATCGGCTCGAATTCGGCGCTGGTGGCGCCGGTCAAAATAGGCGACGGGGCCTATGTCGGCTCCGGCTCGGTGGTAACCAAGAATGTGCCGGCCGGCGCCCTGACCCTCGAACGGGCCGAGCAGAGGATTAAGCCTGGTTGGGCTAAACGCTTGCGGGCGCTCAAGAGCTTGGGCAAAAAGAAAGCGAAATAGCCCTCGCTGCGGGTCTTGCGACTGAAGCTACCCGTGACATATGACGAAATACGTTTTGATTTCCAAAAGCTTGCCAACGCCGGCTAAAGCAAGACTATAACAAAGGGGCCATCCCAAAGGATGTGCGGGATCGTCGGAATCATCGGACGCGAACCGGTCGCCGGCCATTTGGTCGAGGCGCTTAAGCGTCTCGAATACCGCGGCTACGATTCCGCTGGCATCGCCACCCTCGACCATGGCGCGCTGGCGCGCCGGCGCGCCGAGGGCAAGCTGGCCGCGCTTGAGAAACGGCTCGCGAAGGAGCCGCTGCCCGGCAATATCGGCATCGGACATACCCGCTGGGCGACGCACGGCAAGCCGACCGAGAGCAATGCCCATCCGCACGCGACCGACCGCGTCGCGGTCGCCCATAACGGCATCATCGAGAATTTCCGCGAGCTGCGCGAACGGCTCTCCAAGAACGGCGCCAAATTTGGCAGCGAGACCGACACCGAAGTGGTCGCCCATCTGGTTACCGACGAGATGAAGCACGGCAAACCGCCGGTCGAGGCAGTGGCCGCAGCGCTCAAGCAATTGCGCGGCGCTTTCGCGCTCGCCTTCCTGTTCGCCGGCGAGGACGATCTGATGATCGGCGCGCGCAAGGGTTCGCCGCTCGCCATCGGCTACGGCGACGGCGAGATGTATCTCGGGTCCGATGCCATCGCGCTCGCGCCCTTTACCGACACCGTCAGCTATCTCGAGGACGGCGACTGGGCGGTGCTGACGCATAAGGGCGTCGAGATCCACGACGAGCTCGGCCGCAAAGTGGAGCGCGCGGTGGTGAAATCCACCGCGTCCGCACAAATGGTCGATAAGGGCAACCACAAGCACTTCATGGCCAAGGAAATCCATGAGCAGCCGGAAGTGGTCGGTCACACGCTCGCCCATTACATCGATATGACGACCGAAAAGGTTGCGCTGCCTGGAAAATTGCCGTTCGACTGGACGAAGCTCAAACGCCTGTCACTGTCGGCTTGCGGAACCGCCTTTTACGCCGGGCTGGTGGCGAAATACTGGTTCGAGCGCTTCGCGAAATTGCCGGTGGAAATCGATATCGCTTCGGAATTCCGCTACCGCGAGGCGCCGCTGGAAAAAGGCGATCTCGCCATCTTCATTTCGCAGTCGGGCGAGACCGCCGACACGCTGGCGACACTGCGCTACGCCAAGGAACATCAACAGCACGTGCTGTCGGTGGTGAACGTGCCGACCTCGACCATCGCGCGCGAAAGCGACGTGGTGATGCCGACGCTGGCCGGTCCTGAGATCGGCGTCGCCTCGACCAAGGCTTTCACCTGCCAGCTTAGCGTTCTGGCGTGTCTGGCCATTGCCGCCGGGCGCGCGCGCGGCGAATTGTCGGCCATCGACGAGCAGAGACTGGTGCATGCGCTGATCGAGGTGCCGCGGTTGATGGCCGATGCGCTCAAGCTCGAGCCGCAGATCGAGCGGCTGGCGCAGGATCTCGCCAAGGTGCGCGACGTGCTCTATCTCGGCCGCGGCACCAGCTTTCCAATCGCGCTGGAAGGCGCGCTCAAGCTCAAGGAAATCTCCTATATCCATGCCGAAGGCTACGCCGCCGGCGAGCTCAAGCACGGCCCGATCGCGCTGATCGACGAGACCATGCCGGTCATCGTCATTGCGCCGCACGACCGCGTGTTCGAGAAAACCGTGTCGAACATGCAGGAAGTCGCCGCGCGCGGCGGCAGGATCATCCTGGTGACCGACGCCAAGGGCGCCAAGGAGGCGCCGGTCGATTCGACGGAAATCATCGTGCTGCCGGACATGGCCGCAACGGTGACGCCTTTGGTCTACGCCATTCCAGTGCAGTTGATAGCTTATCACACCGCCGCCGCCATCGGCACCGACGTCGACCAGCCGCGCAATCTCGCGAAATCGGTTACAGTGGAATAGGCTAATCAAATGGCCGAAATCGACCAGCAAGCGGGCGAGGCGCCGACCGTGACGGTGGCGTCGCATACCAGCTTGGCCGCGCGCATCCGCAATTATTTCCTCACCGGCCTGGTGGTCGCCGGCCCGCTGGCGGTTACTGCCTGGCTGATCTGGTCGATCGTCAACTGGGTCGACGATCTAGTGCGCCCGCTCATTCCGCCGGTCTACCGGCCGGAAACCTATCTGCCCTGGCCGATCCCCGGCACCGGATTGGTGCTCGCCTTCATCGTGCTCACGCTGCTCGGTTTCCTCACCGCCAATTTGGTCGGACGCACGCTGGTCGGCTGGGGCGAGGAGCTGCTCAACCGCATGCCGATCGTGCGGCCGGTCTACAAGACGATGAAGCAGATTTTCGAGGCGCTGTTCTCCAAGACCGGCTCGAGCTTCCGGCAGGTGGCGCTGGTGGAGTTTCCGGCGCCCGGCATGTGGTCGCTGGTGTTCCTGTCGCAGCCGCCGTCCGACAACCTCGCCAAGCGGTTGCCGCAAGGCGAGCACGTCTCCGCGTTCATGCCCTGCACGCCCAACCCGACCACCGGCTTTTTCTTCTACGTGTTGCGCAAGGACCTCATCGTGCTCGACATCTCGGTGGAGAACGCGATGACGCTGCTGATCTCGGCCGGCATGGTGCAGCCGGGCGGCGATGCACAGAAAAAACTGGCCGCGCTTGCCGCCAGCGCGCGCGCGGCGCAGGCGGCGAAATTGCCGGCAACCGCAAAGTAGGGCGTCAGCCCGCCCGGATCAGCTTGATCGCCTCGTCCTTGCCGAACAGATAAAGCAAATGCCGCAGCGCCTGGCCGCGCGGTGTCGCCAACGCCGCGTCGCGCGACAATATGAGCGCGGTGTCATCGCGCGCGGCACCGAGATATTTGCCGTGCGTCTCGATGCGGGCGAGCGCAAAGCCGGGCAGGCCGCTCTGCCGTGTGCCGAGCAGGTCGCCTTCGCCGCGCAGGCGCAAATCCTCTTCGGCGATGCGGAAGCCGTCTTCGGTTTCGCGCAAGATTGCGAGCCGCGCCTTGGCGCTTTCGCCGAGCGGCGCCTTGTAGAGCAGCAGGCAGGTCGAGTGGCCGGACCCGCGGCCGATGCGCCCGCGCAATTGATGCAATTGTGCCAAGCCGAAACGCTCGGCGTGCTCGATCACCATGATGGTCGCTTCCGGCACGTCGACGCCGACTTCGATCACCGTGGTGGCGACCAGCAACTGCGTCTCGCCGGCGGAAAAGCGCGCCATGGCGGCGTCCTTCTCCGGCCCTTTCATGCGGCCATGCACCAGATCGACGGTCTTGCCGAAGCGCCGGCGCAATTCCTCGAAGCGCGCCTCGGCGGCGGCGAGATCGATCTTTTCGGAGTCTTCGACCAGCGGGCAGACCCAATAGGCGCGTTGACCGGCTTGCAACGCGCGGCCGACGGCATCCTCGACCTCCTCGATGCGAGTGAGGGGAATGGCGCGGGTGTCGATCGGCTGGCGGCCGGGCGGCTTCTCGCGCAATTCGGAGACGTCCATGTCGCCGAAATAAGTCAGCACAAGGGTGCGCGGGATCGGCGTGGCGGTGAGCACCAGCACGTCGACCGCTTCGCCTTTTTGCGCCAGCGCCAGCCGCTGGTGCACGCCGAAGCGGTGCTGCTCGTCGACGATGGCGAGCGCAAGATCGTGAAAGGCGACTTCCTCCTGGAACAGCGCGTGCGTGCCGAGCAGCAGATCGATATCGCCGAGCGCGAGGCGATCGAGGATTTCCGTGCGCGCGCCGCCGCGCTCGCGCCCGGTCAGAATGGCGACATGCAGGCCGGCGGCCTCCGCCAGTGGAGTGATGGTCTTGAGATGCTGGCGGGCAAGGATTTCGGTCGGCGCCATAAATGCCGCTTGACGCCCGGCTTCGATTACGGCGGCGGCCGCGATCAGCGCCACCACGGTCTTGCCGGAGCCGACATCGCCTTGCAGCAGCCGCAGCATGCGTTGCGGGCGGGCGAGGTCGGCGATGATGTCGTCGACCGCCTTCTGCTGCCAATGGGTGAGCGCGAAAGGCAGAGCCTTCAAGACGCGCGCGCGCAAGCGGCCTTCGCTCGCCGTGCCGCGGCCGGCCTGCCGACGCATGTGAGCGCGCACCAAAGCGAGCGCGAGCTGGCCGGCGAGCAATTCATCGTAGGCTAGCCGTGTCCACGCCAGGCTCTCGGGCAAAATATCGTGCGGCTCGGCCGGCCGGTGCAGGTGGCGCAGCGCGGCGGCGAATGTCGGAAAGCGCTCGCGCGCGACCCAGGCCTCGTCCTGCCATTCCGGCAGCTCGGGGAGGCGGGCGAGCGCGCCGTCCATCGCCCGCCGCACGTTGCCGGGCGCCAAGCCTTCGGTGAGCGGATAGACCGGTTCGATCAGCGGCAGCGCGGCGAAGCCTTGCTCGTCCACCACCCGGTCGGGATGCACCATCTGCAATTCGCCGTCGTAGAATTCGGCGATGCCGGAGATGTAGCGCGTCTCGCCCACGGGCAAGAGCTTCTCCAGGTAATCCTTGCGCGCGCTAAAGAACGTCAGCGTGAGCGTGCCGGTCTCGTCCGACGTATAGACGCGGTAGGGCGCGCGCGAACGATGCGGCGGTGCTGGCCGGTGTTGATCGACGGTGACCGCAACGGTCACCACCTGGCCGGCCTGCACGTCGCGCAATTTCGGGCGCGCGCGGCGGTCGATGGCACCCGAGGGCAAATGAAACAGGAGATCGATGACGCGCGGCGCCTCGCGGTCGAGCAGCCGGGCATAGAGCTTTTCCAGCTTCGGCCCGACGCCGGCAAGGCTGGTCAGCGAGGCGAACAGAGGGTTGAGCACGAGCGGGCGCATAAGGCGCCATGCTGGCTTGCGGGTTCGGCGGACGCAATGCTGGGCTGTGCAAAGCAAACGCTGACAGCGCCCAGCAATCGCTCTATATAAACCCCGCCCGGCCCCGTCCGGGTTTTTGGCGTTGGAGCGGTAGCATGAGCGGATCGCAGATTTCGAGCGCAGGGCTGGATGCGCGGCGGCGGCGGCTGTTGTTCCGCTCCTGGCATCGCGGCATCCGCGAGATGGACCTGGTGCTGGGCCGCTTTGCCGATGCGCAGATCGGCGCCTTGAGCGAGGCCGAGCTCGACGAATACGAGAGCTGGCTGGAAATCCCCGACCAGCAGATTTTTTCCTGGGTGAACGGTTCGCAGCCAGTGCCGGGCCATGTCGACACCGCGCTGTTCCACCGCCTGCGCGACTTCCATAACGGCGCTGCGACGGAAAATGGCTAGATCGCCCGCTGAACTGCTAAAGCCCGGCCAGGCGCTCACGCTGGCGCAGGTCGCCGACGGCGCCGAGGGGCTGGTGCTGGCCGATCTCGCGCGCGCCATTGCGGCGCAGCCCCAAGCGCCGGCGATCTCGCTCGCCGTGATCTGCCGCGACGGTCAGCGCATGGCAGCGCTCGCACGCGCGCTGGCGTTTTTTGGTCCCGACATTTTGACCATGGAATTTCCGGCCTGGGATTGTCTGCCCTATGACCGGGTGTCGCCCAATGCCAGCGTGGTGGCGCAGCGCATGACGGCGCTATCGCGCCTCGCGCGCGTCAAGGGCCGCGACAAGCCTTCGGTGCTGCTCGCAACGGTCAACGCCGCGCTTCAGCGCGTACCGGCGCGGGCGTTCATGGCGACCCACGCGCTCTCGGTCGCGCCCGGCAATGTTGTCGGCATGGCGAGCATCGTCACGTGGCTGGAGCTCAACGGCTTCATCCGCGCCTCCACCGTGCGCGAGCCGGGCGAATACGCGGTGCGCGGCGGCATTCTCGATCTTTATCCGCCCGGCATGGACATGCCCGTACGGTTCGATTTCTTCGGCGATGCGCTGGAGACGATCCGCACATTCGATGCGCAAACGCAACGCAGCGAAACGGCGTTGCGCGGGCTCGATCTGGTGCCGGTGGCGGAATTCCAGCTCATCACCGAAACCATCCGGCGCTTCCGCACCGGCTATGTCGCCGAATTCGGTGCGGCGTCGCCGGACGATCTTCTGTACGAAGCGGTGAGCGAGGGCCGCCGCTATCCCGGCATGGAGCACTGGCTGCCGCTGTTCCACGACAAGCTCGAAACTTTGTTCGATTATCTGCCCGGCACGGCGCTGGCGCTCGAAAATCTTGCCGAGGATGCCGCGCATGAACGCTTCACGCAAATTGCGGACTATTACGACGCGCGGCGCGCGGCGCTTAAGGAGGGCGCAACGCCGTCCTACAAGCCGCTGCCGCCGGCGCGGCTTTATCTGGCGGAGACGGAATGGAAGGAGCGTCTGGACACCGCGGCATTGGCGCGGCTGTCGCCCTTCGCGGTGCCGGAAGCGACCGGCGTCTTCGATGTCGGCGCTCACGCCGGCCATAACTTCACGGCCGAGCGCAACGCGCCGGGCGCCAACGTATTCGAGGCGGTCACCCAGCACGTGCTTTCGCTGCAAGCGGCCGGCAAGCGGGTGGCGATCGCGCTGTGGAGCGAGGGCGCACGCGAACGCATGAGCCATGTGCTGGCCGATCACAAATTGCACAATCTCTCGCTCGTCGGTTCTTGGCCGCAGGCGGTGAGCCTGCCGAAGCCGGCGGTGGCGCTCGCCGTGCTCGGTATCGAGTCCGGGTTCGAGACCGCGGACGCGGCCATTGTCAGCGAGCAGGACATTCTCGGAGACCGGCTGGTGCGGCCGCGCCGCGCCATGCGCCGCGCCGATAATTTCATCGCCGAGGCGACCAGCCTCGCGCCCGGCGATCTGGTCGTGCACGTCGACCACGGCATTGGCCGCTTTGCCGGCCTGCAGCCGATCCAGGCGGCCGGCGCGCCGCATGACTGCCTGGAAATCCACTACGCCGAAGGCGCCAAGTTGTTCCTGCCGGTGGAAAACGTCGACCTGCTGTCGCGCTATGGCGCCGAGCAGGCCAATGCCGAACTCGACCGTCTCGGCGGCGGCAATTGGCAGGCGCGCAAGGCGCGCATGAAGAGCCGCATCCGCGAGATCGCCGGCGAATTGATCAAGGTCGCCGCCGAGCGGGCGTTGCGCGAGGCGCCGCGCTTCATTGCCGGGCCGGGCGCCTATGAGGAATTCTGCGCCGGCTTCCCTTACGAGGAGACCGACGACCAGCTCGCCGCCATCGACGCTACTATCAAGGATCTCGGCGCCGGCCGCCCGATGGACCGGCTGATCTGCGGCGATGTCGGCTTCGGCAAGACGGAAGTGGCGCTGCGGGCGGCCTTCCTCACGGCCATCGAGGGCAAGCAGGTCGCCGTGGTGGTGCCGACCACGCTATTGGCGCGCCAGCATTTCAAGACATTTACGGAAAGATTTCGCGGCTTCCCGGTCAACGTCGCGCAGGCCTCGCGTCTGGTGCCGACGGCCGAACTCGCCAAGGTCAAGGCCGGCTTGGCCTCCGGCAACGTCGACATTGTCGTCGGCACCCATGCGCTGCTCGGCAAGGCCATCAAGTTCCGCGACCTCGCGCTGCTGGTGGTGGACGAGGAGCAGCATTTCGGCGTGGCGCACAAGGAGAAGCTCAAGACGCTGCGCTCGGAAGTACACGTGCTCACGCTCACCGCGACGCCGATCCCGCGCACCTTGCAGCTCGCGCTTACCGGCGTGAGGGACCTTTCCATCATTGCCTCGCCGCCGGTCGATCGCCTGGCGGTGCGCACATTCGTATCGCCGTTCGATCCGGTCACCGTGCGCGAGGCGCTGCTGCGCGAGAAATATCGCGGCGGGCAGGCGTTCTATGTCTGCCCGCGCATCGAGGATTTGGCGGGCGCCAAGGATTTTCTCGACAAGAACGTGCCGGAAGTGCGTGTCGGCGTCGCGCACGGGCAGATGCCGCCGACCGTGCTCGACGACATCATGTCGGCCTTCTACGACGGCAAATACGACGTGCTGCTGTCGACTACCATCATCGAATCCGGCCTCGACATTCCGACCGCCAATACCTTGATCGTGCACCGCGCCGACATGTTCGGCCTGTCGCAGCTCTATCAGCTGCGCGGGCGGGTGGGGCGCGCCAAGCTGCGCGCCTATGCGCTGTTCACGCTGCCGGCCAACCGCGCGCTTACCCCGCAGGCCGAGCGCCGGCTGAAGGTGCTGCAATCGCTCGACACGCTGGGCGCCGGCTTCCAGCTCGCCTCGCACGATCTCGATATTCGCGGCGCCGGCAATCTGCTCGGCGAGGAGCAATCCGGCCACATCAAGGAGGTCGGCTTCGAGCTCTACCAGCAGATGCTGGAAGAGGCGGTGCTTAGTCTCAAAGCCGGCATCAGCGCGCCAGCCGCCGACCGCTGGTCGCCATCGATCACCATCGGCACGCCGGTGCTCATTCCGGAGGACTACGTCGCCGACCTGTCGGTACGGCTTGCGCTCTATCGGCGTCTCGCCGAGATCGAGGACGAACGCGACATTGAAAGCTTCGCCGCCGAATTGGTCGATCGCTTCGGACCGCTGCCGCGCGAGGTCGAGCATCTGTTGCAGGTGGTGGCGATCAAAGGCTTGAGCCGGCGCGCCAATGTCGAGAAGCTCGAGGCCGGCCCGAAGGGCGTGGTGCTGTCGTTCCGCGACAATATTTTCGGCAATCCGGAAGGGCTGATCGCCTATATCCGCGAGCAGGGCTCGGGCGTGCGCATGCGGCCCGATCCGAAGGACGCCAAAGCCCAGCAGCTCGTGTTCTTCGACGACTGGGAGAAGCCGGTGGAGCGGTTGAAAGGCACCGCGGCGATCCTGCGCAATCTGGCCGCGATCGCAGAGCAGGCCGAGGCGGCGTGATTGTCGTCAGCGGGCCGGCGCGATGCGCCGAGTCCCGGTGATCCCACTCTGGATGGCGATGTGCGTCCATAAGCGAGATGGCCGGGACGAGCCCTGCCATGACAAGTCTAGATTTGTGTAGCTTACTCCGCTGCGTCTTGCGCCTGCGCCATGCGATCGATGGCGTCGGCGAGATATTCCGGCGACTGCGCGCCCGACACCGCGAACTTGCCGCCGAAGATGAAGCAGGGCACGCCCTCGATACCGGCCTCCTTGGCGGACTGCGCTTCCTGCTCGACCGCGGCGACATCCTGATCGCTCGCCAGCGCCGCGCCGATATCCTCGGGGTCGAGGCCGATGTCGGCCGCGGCCTGCGCCAACACGGCGCGATTGGTGAGATCGGCGCCCTCGGTGAAATAAAGATCCATCAATCGTTGTTTCATTTCCGCCGCCTTGCCGATGCCGCCCGCCCAGCGGATCAGCCGGTGGCAGTCGAGCGTATTGGGCTGCCGCTTCATCGTGGCAGCGTCGTAAGTCAGGCCTTCCTCCGCTGCCGCCGCGGTCACGCGCTTGGCGATCCCGGCATAGCGCTCGGGTGAGCCGAACTTGGTGGTGAGATACTGCTCGCGCGAAATGCCTTCGCGCGGAATCCAGTCGTTGAGGAAATAGGGGCGCCAATGCACCTCGACCGGAGTATCCGGCCGTAGCGCCAGCGCCTTTTCCAGTCGATGCTTGCCGATGAAGCACCACGGACAAACCACGTCGGAGACGACGTCGATACGGATCGGGGGTTGCTTGGGCATAGGTTCGCTCCTGTCGGGGCTAACCTAATCACGGAACTACTCGGCGGCAACCGCCTGGCTGGCGAGGACCCGCAGCATCAGGCTGTCGCGCGTGTCGCCTGACTTCAGCGTCGCCAGCGTCACATTGGCGGCAGTCTTCTCGCGCCCGTGCGGTGTCAGCATTGCGCTCTTGAGCACGCCGGCGATGCGCCGCGCCACCACATGCGCGCTGCGCAGATCGGTCTGCGTGAACGCGATCAGGAAGGCGCCGTCATCGTCGCGGCAGGCAAAATCGACATCACGGATCAACCGCGTCAGCAGGCGGGCTCCGTCCTGGCCAGCGCGGTCGTCGAGCGCTGCGTCGAAGGATAGCCGCGCCAACGACAGCGCCGTGCCGCGCTCGCCGGCCTCGGCCGCCGCTCTGTCGAGCTCGCACCAGAATGCCTCGGGCGTATGCAGTCCGGTTTGCGGATCGAACATGCCGTCGGCGTCGAGCGTCTTTAACATTCTTTTGAGCCGCGCCTCGAAGGCATGCATGCGCACCAGCGGCACCATGCGGGCGACCAGACGCGCCGGATCGCCGTCGACGTGATCGATGTTGGGCAGCGCCTCGGCGAATTCGGGCGGCGCCTCGCCGATCACGGCCACCGGAATGTTGCGGAAGCGGGTGTCTTGCGCGAGCACCGTGAGGAAAGCCTCCACCATGCGCGGGGAAAAGCCGTCGCCCACCACGATGCCGTCGATGTCGCGCGCATTGAGGTGCCTGGCGGCGGTCTCCACGCTGAGCGCGCCCAGCATCTTGACGCGCTCGCCCATCGCCACGCTGAGCTGCGGATAAAGCGGCCCGCGGCCGGCGATCAGCACGGTCGCCTCGTCGAGCGCATCGCCGATCGGAAGCGGCGGCAGCCTTCCGTCGTGGGCGCCGAATGTCTCGATGCGGCGCAGAACCGTGGCATGCAAGGCGCGCACGCGCATGGCCGATTGCAGGCGCGCGATCAGCCGTTCGACCGGCAGCGCCGCGTCGGCCGGCAACGCGATCGGGATGGCGGCTTCCTGGTCGCCCTGCGCGCGCGCGATCACCGGAACAATGATCCCATTGGCGGTGGCGATCTGCAGGCAAAGCATGCGGGCGGAAGCTTCGCTCGGCGGCGGACCCGGTTCGGCGATCACCACGGCGGCCGGCTTGACCGCGACGAAGGCGGTCGGCGCATCGGCCCATTTGGCCTCGACAATCGGAAAGGCCCCGGCGGCGCTCAGCGCATCGACCAGATCGGTCGCCGGCCGGTCGGCGACCACGATCAACGGACCTTGCAACGACATGGAGCGCACGCAACGGTTACAGAATGTGGCGAAACCCTAGCGGCGCCCTGTTAATGCCCCGTCAACGACGACCGAAGATTACGCCGCATTTGATTTTCCGCGCGGGCGAAACGCCCCGGCAATCAGCGAATTGACGCCGCGCGTCCGCAATTCGGCCGCGATCGCGGCCGGATCGGAGGCGCTGCCGGCGAGCCGCTGACCGAGCGCGGCGTCGGGCAGGGCGGCGATGATGGCGGCGGGATCGGCGTCCGCCACCGCGGCATCGATCTCGCGCTGGCGGAAGCGATAGAAGCCTACGGCGGTGAGGCCGGCGGGTGCACCAGTGACGGTCAAAGTCGCGCCATCCTGCGCAAGCGTGCAGGGAAATCCGGTATCGACGAAGCCGGCTGGGTCGGGCGCCAACGGTGGCACCATCGGACCGCGCAGCGCCAGCGTGCCGGATTTGCTGCGCGCGGTCTCGACCGCTGCGAGGGCGCCCGCTGTACCGCGCGGCGTGGCGACCGCGCCGTGCGGGATCGGTGCCGGCTCGCCATCGGGCCCGCGCCGCGCCGGCAGCAGGCCGGTTTCGCCGAAGCTCGCAATATCGATGAGCGCTGTCTCGGCCTGCCACGGCCTGGCTGCGGCAAGCCGCTCGGGCGCGCGCCACAGCGCGAGAACGGCCTTGAGCGGGGGACCAAGCAGGCCGGCATCGGCGAGCGGCGTCAGCGCGCGGCCCGGCACGACGGCGGTTGCAACCTCATGCGTCCGGCATTGTTCGGTAAACGCCGCCGGATCGAAACCGTGATGCAGCGCCAACGCGCCGCCGCTCAAAAGCCAGGGCAGCACGGCGAGCGCGATGGCGGCAAACGAGCCGGGCGGGATCGCCGACAGAATGGTAGAATCCTCTGCAACGCCTGCCTCCAAAAACACCGCCAGCCCACCCGCGATCATTTCGCCGTGGCTGCGCGCAACCGGCAGCGGACCATCGCCGCCAACATCGAAGGTGATGGCGGCGATATGGGCGCCGGCATGGCCGGGCCGCGCCGGCGGCTGGAAGAATTCCGCCGCAGCGGCAGCGACACAATCGCCGAGCGGCACCACGCCGTCGGGCAGATCGCGCCCGAAGCCGCAGATATGGCGGATCGGAAACAGCTCGGCCGCCACCTGCACGGCGGTTTCGGCCGGCGTGCTGTCGCCGATACGCGCCGAGGTGACGATGGCCTTGGCGCCGACGCGCGACAGCGCCGCTACCATCTCTTGTTTGCGCCACAAAAGCGGCAGCGGTGCCGCGATCATGCGCGCGCGCAACACGGCGAGCAGCGCGATCACGCTGTCCACGCTATTGGCGAGCTGGATCGCCACCACGGCATCGGTCGGCAATCCAAGTCCGCGCAGCTTGACGGCGAGCGCCGAGATCGCGCGATCGGCCTGCGCAAACGTAAGGCAGCGCGGGGCAGCGCCGGTGATCGCCGCGCTGTTCGGCGGATCGATCAGCGCCAGCGCGTCGGGCCGCCGCACGCCGGCGCGGCGGAACAAGTCGTCAAGCGTGATGCGGTTGCCGTCCGTTTGTGCCGCTTCGCCTAGGATCATTTGGCGTTCCCGTGCCACCAGGTTTCCGGCAGATAGCCGAACAGGGAAGTCTGTGCGGGATGTTTGATTCGTGTCCAGCGCGCCACCCATTGCTTGGGTGGGAAATAGAGCGGCACCACATAGAAGCCGGACAGCAGCACGCGGTCGAGCGCGCGCGTGGCGGAGACGAAATCGGCCCGGCGCGTGGCGCTCAGCATGGCGGCGATCATGGCGTCGACCGCCTCCGACTTGACGCCCATGTAGTTGCGGCTGCCTTCTTGGCTGGCTGCCGCCGAGCCCCAGTAGAACAATTGTTCGTTGCCGGGCGAGAGCGATTGCTCCCAGCGATACTGCATCATGTCGAAATCGAAGGTGATGCGCCGGCGCTCGTACTGGGTGGCATCGACGCTGCGCACGCGCGCGTCGATGCCGGCGCGCTTGAGATTGCGCGCGAAGGCGAGCGCGAGGCGCTCCTGGTCGCGCGTGGTGGTGAGGATTTCGAACGCGAACGGCCGTCCGCTGGCCATGTGCACCAAGTGCGTGCCCTTGAGCGCGTAGCCGGCCGCCGCCAACAGCGCGAAGGCCCGGCGCAGGCCGGCGCGATCGCGCCCCGAACCGTCGGTCACCGGCGGCAGCCAACTTCCGTCCATGAGGTCGGCACGCACGACGCCGGGAAACGGCTTGAGCAGCTCGCGTTCGCGCGCGTTGGCCGGCACGCCGTGCGCGGACAGATCGCAGCCATCGAAATAACTGGCGGTGCGCTTGTAGAGATCGAAGAAATAATTGTGGTTGATCCATTCGAAGTCGAACAGATTGAGGATCGCCTCGCGCACGCGCACGTCGGAAAAGATCGGCCGTCGCGTGTTGAACACGAGGCCATCCATGCCCTTGGGCAACCCGTAGGGAAATTCCTCCTTGACCACGCGGCCTTCGCGCAGGCTGGGAAAATTGTAAGCGGTTTGCCAGCGGCCGGGATCGGTTTCGCTGCGCACGTCGTAGAGGCCCTTCTTGAACGCCTCGAAGTGGGTATTGCCGTCGCGGTAATAATCGAAGCGGATACTGTCGAAATTCCAAAGGCCGCGATTGATCGCCAATTCGTGCCCCCAGTAATTGGCGTCGCGCTTGAACACGACGCTCGCGCCCGGCTCGACCGCGGCAACCGTATAGGGCCCGCTGCCGAGCATTGGTTCGAAAGTCGTCTCCTCGAATGTGTCGGGATTGGTCGCGTGTTTGGCCAGCACCGGCATCAAGCCGATGATCAGCGGCAATTCGCGGTCGTCGGTGCCGGCAAGATCGAAACGGACCGTGCGTGCGTCGAGTGCCGCCGCCTTGACCACCTTGGCGTAATAGATGCGGTAGTTCGGCCGGCCTTTATCGCGCAACAACTGCCAAGAAAAAATCACATCGTCGGGCGTCACCGGTTTGCCGTCGGCAAAGCGCGCCGCCGGATTGAGCGTGAAGGTGACGACGCTGCGCGCGGCATTGGTCTCTACGCCGTCGGCGAGCAGGCCATAGAGCGTGAACGGCTCGTCGTAGCCGCGCGCGAGCAGGCTCTCGATCACATAGCTGCGGATATTGACGGCGGGCAGGCCTTTGACGATGAGCGGGTTGAGGCTGTCGAAGGTGCCGAGCACGCCTTGCACCAGTTGGCCGCCTTTGGGCGCGGCCGGGTCGGCATAGCTCGGATGGCTGAAATCGGGGCCCCAAGCCGGTTCGCCGTGCATGGCGATGGCGTGGCGCGTTGCCGCCGCCCGCGCGGGCCAACGCGAAATGCCGCTGGCGGCGAATAGCGCGCCGAGCAACAGCGTGCGCCGCGATGCCGGTAGACGCATCAGCGCAGAAGTGGCGAACGAGGGCGTGAACAGGGACGGGATGCGATTCGGTTCCAATTTCGCGCAATTTATCACGTTGCAGCGGTGCCCGGCGGTCCCGCATTTTCGGCGTATTCGTGGCTTTATTGCAGGCGCAATATCGGCTATCAGGCAGCCCGGAAGTGTCACGCTCCCGCCGTATTTCACGGGGAGAGAGCCGGGCTCGAGGGGCGACCGTTCGGATCGGGGCCTAGGCCGCGAGCGGCGTGAGAAAAAGGACGAATTACAATGGATTATCGGATCGCACGGGCGCGGCCGCTGGGTCGCGCGCTGACCGCCACATTCGCGGCCGCCGGCTATATAGCCGCGGCCATGCTGGTGGCGACACCCGCGCTCGCGCAGCAGCCCAAGCCGTCGACCAAATCGTCGACTAAATCGACGGCGCAAAAACCGGCGCCCGCCAAGCCGGCCGCCCAGCAGCCGGCTGCCCCGCCGCCGCAGCAACAGGCCGCGACGCCGCCGCAACTCATGTATTCGCCGTGGCTGAAGGTTTGCGGCCAGGGTCCGGAAACCAACAACAAGAAAGTCTGCGTGCTCACCAAGGACGGCCGTTTGGAAAACGGCATGCCGGTCGCGATCGTCCAGCTGTTCGAGCCGGAAGGCGAGGCCAAAGTGTTGCGCGTCACCGTTCCGCTCGGCATGCAGCTGCAGCACGGCACCCGCATGTTCATCGATCAGGGTCAGCCGACGCAGGAACCCTACAAGATTTGCTTCCCGGTCGGCTGCATGTCGGATTATCCGGTCACCGACGACATGATCGCCAAGATGAAGAAGGGCCAGATGATCACCGTGCAGGCGATCAACATGCAAGGCACGCCGATCAGCCTGCCGCTGCCGTTAAGCGATTTCGCCAAAGCCTATGACGGCCCGCCGACCGATCCCAAAGTGGTCGAAGAGCAGCAACGCAAATTGCAGGAAGAACTGCAGAAGCGGGCGGAAGAAGCGCGCAAGAAGCTGGAATCCCAGCAGCCGGCGCCGCCGGCTCCAGCAACCGCGCAGAAAAAATAAGCCGGCATCGCCGATCGGCAAGCACGAAAGGCGCAGGCTCAGGCCTGCGCCTTTTTCATTTCCGCCGAACTCAATTCAGCTGGCTGTTGCGCGGGCGATAGGCGCCGCTGTCGTCCTGCACGAACACCTCGTTGACCTGCGGGTGGCGCAACGGCTTGTCGGAGGTGTCGGGCAGCAGGTTCTGCTCCGAGACATAGGCGATGTATTCGCTCTCCGCGTTTTCGGCGAACAGATGATAGTACGGCTGGTCCTTGTTCGGACGCACGTCGGCCGGGATCAACTCCCACCATTCCTCGGTGTTGTCGAACTCCGGATCGATGTCGAACACCACGCCGCGGAACGGATAGACGCGGTGTTTGACCACCTGGCCGATTGTGTATTTGGCGATACGTATTTTATCCATATTAGTGACCACATAGTGCAAGTTTGCGGCATCCGCTAGGGCTTAAAACCCATAGCGGGCGCCCATGTCGGGATCCTTGGCGGCGACCAGTTTGGCGAGGTCGATCAGCACCTTGGCCTGCTTCCAGGTGGCGTCGTCCTGCATCTTGCCGTCGATCATCACCGCGCCGGCGCCGTCCGGCATGGCGGCGACGATCTTCTTGGCGAAAGCTACCTCCGCCGGGTCGGGCGAGAACACCGTCTTGGCAATTGCAATTTGGGTGGGGTGCAGCGACCAAGCGCCCAGGCACCCCATGAGAAACGCATTGCGGAATTGCGCCTCGCAGGCGGCGGCGTCGGAGAAATCGCCGAACGGTCCGTAGAACGGCTTGATGCCGGCGGCGGCGCAGGCGTCGACCATGCGACCGACGGTGTAGTGCCACAGGTCCTGCAGGAAGGCCGCGCGCGGCGCGGCACCTTGCGCATCCGCCAGCACTTTGTATTCCGGATGGCCACCGCCGACGCGCGTTGTCTTCATCGCGCGCGAGGCGGCAAGATCGGCCGGCCCCAGGCTCATGCCGTGCATGCGCGGGGAGGCGGTAGCGATCGCCTCCACATTATTGACGCCCTGCGCGGTCTCCAGGATGGCGTGGATCAGGATCGGTTTCTTGATCTTGTGGCGCGCTTCGAGCTGCGCCAGCAATTGATCGAGATAGTGGATGTCCCAAGGGCCATCGACCTTGGGCAGCATGATAACGTCGAGCTTGTCGCCGACCGCGCCGACGATCTCGCTCACGTCGTCGAGCACCCAGGGCGAATTGAGTGCGTTGATGCGCGTCCACAGGCCGGTCGGCCCATAGTCGACGCTCTTAGCCATCTCGATGAAGCCTTTGCGCGCCGCCTCCTTGGCTTCGACCGGAATGGCGTCTTCGAGATTGCCCAGTACCACATCGACCTGGCGCGCCAATTCCGGCACCTTGGCGCGCAGTTTGTCGAGATGCGGCGGCACGAAGTGGATCATGCGCTCCAGCCGCACCGGCAGTTCGCGCATGGGCGCCGGCGCGCCGATGGCTAGGGGCTGAAAAAACTGACGCGGCAGTTTCAAGGGTCTGGTCCTTCCAAAGAGACGATCTGCCCTTTAGAGGAATGCAAAGGCCACGCCAAGTCCGTAGCGGGCTCAGCGGCCAAATAAGGCAGACCAGGCAAGCGGATGATCGACGTTCTTAATCTGGCACTTCCGTTTTTCGGGCTGATTTTCATCGGCTTTGCCTGTGGCAAGCTCAAGCAGATCCCCGATACCGCGCTCGCTTGGATGAATTTCTTCATCCTCTATGTGGCGCTGCCAGCGCTGTTCTACCGTATCCTGGCGCAGACCCCGCTCGAAAAACTCGCCCAGGTCGACTTCATTTTCGCCACCACGCTTGCAACTTTCTGGGCCTTCGCGGTGTCATTCGCCGTCGGCATGGCGCTTCGGCACGGCAATATCGCGGAAGCGACCATTGCGGGGATGGCCGGCGGCTACGGCAATATCGGCTTCATGGGGCCGGGCCTGGCGCTGGCGACGCTCGGACCGGCGGCGGCGGTGCCGGTGGCGCTGATCTTTTGCTTCGACAACAGCATCCTGTTCACCATCCTGCCGATCCTGATGGCGCTGGCCAAGCCGCAGCAGACGAGCTTCGCCACCACCGCGCTCGACGTGGTCAAGCGCGTCGCCCTGCATCCGCTGATCATCGCCAGCGCGCTCGGCGTTGCCTCGGCGGCGGTGCATTTCCAGCCGCCGGTCGCGCTCGACCGGCTGATGCAGTTTTTGCAGAACGCGGCGGCGCCCTGCGCGCTGTTCACGCTCGGGGTGACGGTGGCGCTGCGGCCGCTGAAGAAGATGCCCTGGGAGGTGCCGTTCCTCACGGCGGTGAAGCTCGCGCTCCATCCGATCTTGGTGTTTCTGCTGCTGTCGCTGTTCGGTCCGTTCGACCAGACTTGGGTCTACACCGCGGTATTGATGGCGGCGCTGCCGCCGGCGCTCAACGTGTTCGTGTTCGCGCGGCAATACGATGTCTGGGTCGAGCAGGCCTCGAGCGCGGTGCTGATCGGCACGCTGGTGTCGGTGGTCACGCTCACCAGCGTCATGTGGATGGTGAAAACCGGCACGCTGCCGCAACTCTTGTTTCGCTGATTGGTTCCTGGTGCTCTACAGCTCGGCCATTGCCGCGCGGAATAGGTTGTCGTATTCCCATCCTGCCGCGCTCCAAAGCCAGGCGCGCGTATAATCGTAAATCCGTTTTGAAGTGGGCGTGAGGCTCGCCGCCTGGCGCCAAAATCGCAGAAGCGCGCGCTCCACTGCATCGACGTCAAATCCGTCCGCCAGGACGATGTAAACCGGCTCGCGACTTTTCGCTTGCGCATATTGGAAAGGCGTACAGATGACCGGCCGACCGGCGCCCAACACCATTGGCACGGTCCCACTCGATGCTTGCTCGGGGTCTTGATAAGCAAAAATCCCCGCGTGCGCCGCTTGAATCAGATTGATTTGCTCCGGCTTGGATAAAAAGCGATCGTGAATGAATACGCTATCGGCGAGCTCCAGCTTTTGCACCAATCGAAAAATGTCGTCCCGGTAGCCGCGCTGCTGGTCGAATTGCGGCTGCGGTCCCCCGGCGATGATGTATGAAAATCGCATGCCTTTTTTCTTCAACCGCGACAGCGCCGTCAGAACAATTTCAAAGCCTTTGCTGGGGTTAAAAAACCCAAGTGAAATGAAATTGCAGACTTCGGTCAGAGGATTCGCGCACCAGGCCGGCGAAGGCGCCGAATACGGAATAGCCGGAATGCCATGCGGGATCACGACCACTTTGTCGGGCTCGCGGCCATATAGTCTTATTGCAGTTTGTTTCGATAATTTTGAGAGTACGACGACGCGCGCACTTCGGCGCATGAGTTCAACTAAAAGCTCATTAAGCGGACCGCGCCCAACATCAGTTTCGTATGTCGTATGCAGCGTCGACACGATCGGCTTGTCCAAGCATCGCAGGAAATCCAGCAAATTTTTGCCGCCCCATATGCCAAATTCGTATTGCAAGCTGACCACGTCGCAATCGCTGTCTGAAACGGTGCGCGCCAGGTTTTCAAGTTCGGCCGGCGCGCCCGCATTTGCGTGTGCTGCGACATCGCCGCTCAAATTGGCCCCATAGTGCAGCGCATAATTCACATTGCGTATTTCGGGAAGGGAGCGGACGAGATCGGCAGCGTACAGGGCTATGCCGCATCGCGTCTCTGGAAACGTGGAGACATGTGCTATCGTCATGGCCGCGCCGCGGCGCACGACTTGCGTATCGTCAAATGAGGTTCGCTCAACTAACATTCAGTGGCTTAATCCGTCTTGGTCCTGCAACACTAAAGCACCCGCCGTCACCCGTCAGCATGCCGTCAAAATTTGTAGATTTTCGAAAAGTCCGGGATTTTCGCGCGGGCTTCCGAGATAGCACGATTCCCAGCGCTTTCTTGGCTGGCTCGAAAGACAGATGGTGATGCGATGCAACCGCTTACGGGCCTGCTTGTCTTGGATTTCACCACGCTGCTGCCGGGGCCGCTGGCGTCTCTCATGTTGGCGGAAGCGGGCGCCGAGGTTCTCAAGATCGAACGGCCGGGCGGCGAGGACGCGCGGCGTTTTCCGCCTTTGTTCGACGGTGAGGGCGCCGTCTTCGCCATGCTCAATCGCGGCAAGAAGGGTCGCACGCTCGATCTCAAGAACGCAGAAGAGCGCGAAAAGCTGACCCCGCTCATCCAACGCGCCGACATCTTGATGGAGCAGTTCCGCCCCGGCGTGATGGCGCGTTTCGGACTGGATTATGAGACGTTGCGCGCGCTCAATCCGCGGCTGATCTATTGCTCGATCTCTGGCTACGGCCAGAGCGGCCCGCGCGCCGAGGAGGCTGGGCACGACATCAATTACATCGGCAACAGCGGCCTGCTCGACCTGCAACCGGGGCCGCCCGCGATGCCGGTGGTGCCGCCGATGCTGGCTGCCGACATCGCCGGCGGCAGTTTTCCGGCGGTGATCAATATCCTGCTGGCGCTGCGCGCACGCGACCAAGGCGGGCAGGGCTGCCATCTCGATATCGCCATGACCGACGCCATGTTCACTTTCGGCTGGGCGGCGCTGGCGATCGGCGCCGCCACGGGAAAATTTCCCAAGCCGGGCGAACTGTGGCTGGTGGGCGGCTCGCCGCGCTATCACATGTATCCGGCCAAAGACGGCAAGCTTGTTGCCTGTGGCGCGCTCGAACCGAAATTTTGGGCGGCATTCACCAAAGCGATCGGGCTGGCGGCGGAATTCGTCAACGATCTACGCGATCCGAAAGCAACGCGCGACGCGGTGGCCAAACTTATCGCCGCGCGCACGTCCGACGAATGGCGACCGATCTTTGCCGGCGCCGATTGCTGCGCAACTGTTGTCGTGCCGCTGGAGCAAGCAATGCGCGATCCGCATTTCATCGCGCGCGGATTGTTCGACTACCAAGTCGAAAACGCATCGGGCAAGACCATCCCCGCGCTGCCGCTGCCGATCGCGCCCGAATTCCGCGACAGACAAAAACAAAAACCTGCGCCTAAACTCGGCCGAAGCTAGCGCCACTCGGTCGGTGGGACCGGCTAAGCCGTTCAGTGCCTTAACGGGTAACCCAGGGAAGCGATGCTTGCCACACTTTGTCACGAAATTGAGTGGCGTCGACAAACTCCTGTGACACTTGCTCTCCACATTATGGAATGCGTCGAATTCCTCCAAGCTGATGAGGAGAGCAATCATGTTGACCAGACGTCAATTTTCAGTTGGCGCCGCGGCTATCGCATCAGTCAGCTTTGCGGGTGCGCGCCCTGCACTGAGTGAATTCGCCTGGTTCAAAACGCCTTTGCCGCTGCCGGAACTTTTTGATTCGGCAAAGAATAATAACGCCGTGACGCTCAAGATTGCGCCTGGCCGGCACGCCTTGTTTCCTGGGAAGCCTACCCTCACATACGGATACTCGGCGCCAGTCCTCGGACCCGTCATTCGGATACGCCGTGGCGATGAATTTCAGATGACGGTGGAGAATGGTCTCGACCGCGCCACGACGGTTCATTGGCATGGCCTATTGGTGCCGAGTGAGATGGATGGCGGGCCACACAATGCGATCAAAGCCGGAGACACCTGGCGCCCGGTTTTGAAGATCGACCAGCCTGCTACAACGGCTTGGTTCCATCCGCATCCCCATCACGATACGGCGCGGCAGGTCTATATGGGTCTCGCTGGCATGATCATCGTTGACGATGGGTCCGATGATCGTCTTGGTCTGCCGCGAACGTATGGTGTGGACGATATCCCTGTCATTTTGCAGGATCGGCTGTTTTCCCCTGACGGATCTCTTTACTACGACCGCAGTCCGATGGCGGTGATGACCGGGTTGCGCGGCGATACGGTTATTGTCAACGGCGCGATTGCGCCCGTCGCCAAAGTACCGCGCGGCTTGGTTCGTCTACAACTCCTCGACGGCGCAAATGCGCGAAATTTCGACCTGCGTTTCCGCGATGGGCGTAAGTTTTATGTCATCGCATCCGACGGAGGGTTTCTCGCGGCCCCGGTCGCGGTCAGCGAACTTACAATTTCGCCCGGCGAGCGTTTTGAGGTCCTCGTCGACTTCTCCGACGGCAAGCCGGTTTTGCTTGACACCGGTCCAGATGACCAACGGGGCATGATGGGTGGAATGATGGGCGGCATGATGCGGCCAGGTTTTGCGAGCTACTACGGACCGGTGATGCGCTTCGAGCCGACTGCCTCGTTAGGGGCGATCACGACGCTGCCGGCTCGCCTCGTCGAACCAGCCGCCGCCGACCCCAGGCTTGCGGTAACCGGCCGTCAATTGTCTTTCAATGCCATGATGGGAATGGGCATGATGGGCGGACGCAGAGGATTCCGATCAGAAGGATACATGGGCATTAATGGCAGGTCCTTTGACATGAACCGCATTGATGTCGCTGCCAAGCGAGGAACAACCGAACTCTGGGACATCATATCAGTTGATATGGCGCATCCCTTTCATATCCATGGCGCCTCGTTCCGCGTCCTTTCCATCAACGGGAGTAAACCCCGCGCTCACCTTGCAGGTTGGAAGGACGTCATCCTGGTCGAGGGTCGCGCGGAACTTCTGATTGCCTTCGATCAGCCCGCGACGCGGCAGCATCCGTTCATGTTCCACTGTCACATCCTCGAACACGAAGATGCGGGGATGATGGGTCAGTATGTTTGCGCGTGACAATGCGATATCCGGTGCGGGTGGCGATCCCGGAATGACAGGTCAGAGCGCTTCCCCCCGCATCAATCTTGGCTCGGCGGCGGCGGGCGCCACGCCTTCGCGCATCACCGCGCGGCGCAGCGGGCCGATGCGGTCGATCATGTAAAGCCCGAGACCGCGCAGGCCCTGCACGGGCAGGAAATCGGTAAGCAGCGTGCGGTTGAGCAGATCGATGGCGAGCGTGCGGCTGCCGACGTCGGCGCGGCGCATCTTCTCATAATTGTCGAGCACATCATCGCCGCCGATATCGCCACCGTCGCGCTGGGCGGCGACGGCGAGCTCGCCGATCGAGGCGGCATCGCGCAAGCCGAGATTGAGCCCTTGCGCGCCGATCGGCGGGATCACATGCGCGGCTTCGCCCACCAGCGCGATACGTTTGGCGCCAAAGCGGCGCGCAGTCGCCACTGAGAGCGGAAACAGGCCGCGCCCCGGTTCGACCTCAATCTTGCCGAGGATCGAATGCGAAGCGCGCTCGATTTCCGCCGCCAGCTCGGCGTCGTTGAGCCCCCCGATAACTTCGGCTTGCGTCGGATCGAGCACCCAGACGACGCTCGATCGCTGACGCGGCAGCGGCACCAAAGTGAACGGCCCGCTTGGCGTATGGAATTCGGTCGAGGTGTCGCGATGCGGCCGCGAATGCTTGAGACAAACTGTGAGCGCGACCTGTTTGTAGTCTCGTTCGTCGACCGCGATGCCGGCGGCTGCGCGGCAGAGCGAGCGGCGGCCGTCGGCGGCGATCACCAGCGGCGCGTTCAAAGTGCCGCCGCTCTTGAGCGTCAGCGTGACCGCATCATCGCCGGGCACAACGCTTTGCACCTCGTCCTCGATGATGCGCAGATCGGCAAGTGCGCTGGCGCGTTGCTCGAGCGCGGCGACCAGATGAAAATTCTCGATATTGTAGCCGAACGTCTCCAGACCGATTTCGCCGGCGGAGAATTTCACTTCCGGCGCGCGCCACAGCCGCCCGGTGTCGTCGACGATGCGCATGATCCTGAGCGGCGAGGCGCTCGCCAGGCACAGCGGCCACACCCCCAACGTTTCCAGCGCGGTAACCGAGCCGGCGAACAATGCGGTGGTGCGGTTGTCGCGGCGCGCTGGACGCGGTCCCACCAGCACGGTGGCAAGGCCGGCGCCAGCGAGCGCAATACTCGCGGTCAAGCCGGCCGGCCCGCCGCCGACCACGATGGCCGAGGGGTTTTCGGCATTATTGTCCGGCATCAAAGCGATCCGATCCCATTGCGCGATAACCGAATAGCATGTGCGGGGCGGGCGCGGAAACCACGCCGCAGGCTTGCAGTACCCCGCTCGGGGGCGATGCGCTATCAGGGGTGTCACGGTATGAGGCGATGAGCGAGGCCACCAACCACGATCTGTCCCATTTGCCGGCCGCCGCCGGGCGGCTCGGCGCCGCTTTCGCGCGCCCGAAAGTGCTGGCCGCGATCTGCGTGGTCGCGCTCACCGGACTGGGATGGCTGGCGCTTGGTCTGATGTTCTCCGGCATGGGCGCGTTCGAAGCGCTGTGCCGGCCGCTGGGCCTGCCCAGCGCCGCCTGGGGCGTGAGCGGCTTTGCCATCGTCTTGGCGATGTGGGGCGCCATGACGCTCGCCATGATGCTGCCGAGCGCCGCGCCCATGATCCTCACCTACGCCGAGATCGCCGACACGGCCGCGCGCAAGGGCGAGCGCATCGTCTCGCCCTTCGTGCTGGCCGCCGGCTACACGCTGGTGTGGCTCGGCTTTGCCGCGGCTGCGACGCTCGCACAATTCGCCATGACGCGCGCCGCGCTCATCGACAGCGGCATGGCGTCGGCGAGCGGGCTGTTCTCGGGCGCGATCTTCATCGGCGCGGGCGTCTATCAATTTTCCGCGCTCAAGCATGCCTGCCTCACGCAATGCCGACAGCCGTTTCCGTTCTTCTTCGCCAATTGGGCGACCACGCCGCGCGGTGTGTTCCGCCTCGGTGCCAAGCAGGGCCTCTACTGCCTGGGCTGTTGCTGGGCGATGATGCTGGTGATGTTCGCGGTCGGCGTCATGAACGTGATCTGGATGGCGGGCCTCGGCGTACTGATGACATTGGAAAAGATCGGCACCGGCAGGCGTTTTACTTTTGTTGTCGGCGCCGCATTGATCGTCATCGGATTGGCCTTCGTTGTGTCGGCGCTGGCGGCCCATTGGCCGGTGCGGGCCATTTGAGCTAGAAAATCGAAAAGACCGGGAGTAAAACAGTGACTGAAGCGTGGAGTTTGAAAGGCGAAATGGCGCTGTCGTGCAGCTGCACGGTGTTCTGCCCCTGCGTGCTCTCGCTCGGCGATCACCCGCCGACCGAAGAGCGCTGCCAGACCTGGGCCGGCATCCGCATCGACGAGGGGCACATCGACAACGAGGACCTTTCCGGCCTGAAAGTGGGCTTGATGATGGATCTGCCGGGCATCATGTCGCGCGGCAACTGGACTGCCGGACTGTTCGTCGACGAGGCCGCCTCGGCGCTGGCGGTCAAAGGCCTCACCCGCATCTTCACCGGCCGGGTCGGCGGCACCACGCATCTGCTATCGATCCTGGTCGGGCAATTCCTCGGCGTGCGCCAAATCCCCATTACTTACGAGACGCAGGGCGAAACGCGGATCATCAGCCTGGAAAAATACGGCGGCGGCGCCATCACGCCGGTGCGCGGCAAGGAAAAGGGCCAGAACGTCGTTGTCCGCAACAGCGAATACTGGATCGGTCCCGACGTTATCGTTTCGCGCGCCGACAAGTCGCGTTTCCGCGGCTACGGGCGTAATTGGAATCTGGCCGGCCGTTCGGCCGAAATCGTCAAACTCGATTGGGGCAACCAGTAGCGCATGGCGTCACCGGCGCGCTTTGAAACGGTTCGCGCGTTTGCGGTTCATATCTTCACCGCCTGCGGCGCGGCGCTTGCTTTACTGGCTTTAATTCTCGCGACCGGCGAGCATTGGGCCGCCATGTTCTTCTGTTTGGGGCTGGCGCTGGTGGTGGACGCCGTCGACGGCCCGCTGGCGCGCGAATTCAAGGTGGCCGAGGTGTTGCCGCGCTGGTCGGGCGACACACTCGATCTCATTGTCGATTTCACCACCTATGTTTTCGTGCCGGCTTACGCGATTGCCGCCAGCGGGCTGTTGCCGCGTGCGCTCGCGGTGCCGTCCGGCATCGTGGTCGCGATCAGCGGCGCGCTCTATTTTGCCGACCGCCAGATGAAGACCGCCGACAATTATTTCCGCGGCTTCCCGGCGGTGTGGAACCTCGGCGCCTTTTATCTCTATCTGCTGGAGCCGCCGGAATGGCTCGCCGCCGCCATGATTGCCGCGCTCGCCGGCCTGAGCTTTGCGCCGGTCAAGTTCCTGCACCCGCTGCGCGTCAAGCACCTACGCGTCGTGAATATCGCGCTGTTGGCCGCCTGGGCCGTGCTCGCCTTGCTCGCAGTGGTCGAAAATCTTACGCCGGGACCTTACGTGAGCTGGCCGCTCGCCGCGATTGCGGTCTATTTCTTTGCCGCCGGCCTGTTGCGCCGGCCGGGCTGAATGTGTTCGTTTGCCTTCCCTAGATTTTCCAGGAGTTCTGCATGACACGACCCGTTCTTCTGATTGCCGGCGGCAGCCGCGGCATCGGCGCCGCCACCTGCCGGCTTGCAGGCAGCCGCGGTTACGACGTCGCAGTCAATTACAAGAGCAATGCCAAGGCCGCAGGCACGGTGGTCGATGCGGTGAAAGCCGCCGGCGGCAAGGCGGTCGCGCTGCAGGGCGACATGATCGATGAAGCCACGGTCGAGCGCGTGTTCGACGAGGCCGCCAAGGCGCTCGGGTCGGTCACTCATTTCGTGCATAGCGCCGGCATCGGCGGCAAGAATTCCAAACTCGATGCCGCCAGCGCCGCGACGCTGCGCGAGGTGATCGACGTCAATCTCTATGGCGGGCTGTTATGCGCGCGCGCCGCGGTGCGCCGCATGTCGACCGCCAAAGGTGGGCCGGGTGGGTCGATCGTGCTGCTGTCGTCGATTGCCAGCGTGACCGGCGGGGCCGGCGAATATGTATTCTACGCCGCCGCCAAAGGCGGCATCGATGCGCTGACCAACGGGCTGGCGCGCGAGGTGGCGAAAGAAGGCATCCGCGTTAACGCCATCCGGCCGGGGCCGACCGACACCGAGATCCACGAGCCGGGGCGGCTTGCGCGCATCACGCCGCTTTTGCCCATGGGCCGGCCGGGCGAACCCGACGAGATTGCCGAGGCGATCCTGTTCCTGCTTTCGGACGCCGCGTCCTATATCAGCGGTGCCGTGCTAAACGTGTCGGGCGCGCGTTAAGTTGCTTGCGCTCGGCGGCTGGCTGCCTATGATCGCCGCCGAAACCCATCCACAGAACAATCCAGTCTATTGAGGGAGTGAAACTATGGTCGCGGCAGTGCGCGTTCACAAAACCGGCGGTCCCGAGGTGTTGACCGTCGAGGACGTCGAGATTCCGGCAGCCGGTCAGGGCCAGATCAAGATCAAAACGCGTGCCGCCGGCGTCAATTTCATCGACTGCTATTTCCGCAACGGCAGTTATCCGGCGCCTCACATGCCGTTCATCGCCGGTAACGAAAGCGCGGGCGAGGTGATCGCGGTCGGTCCCGGCGTGACCGATCTCAAAGTCGGCGACCGCATCGCCTATGTCGGCCCGCTCGGCGGCTACGCGGCAGAACGCGTGTTCAATGCCGACCGCGCGGTGAAATTGCCCGACAACATCAACTACGAGCAGGCCGCCGGCATGATGCTCAAGGGCATGACCGTGCAATATCTGCTCAACCGCACCTTCAAGGTCGGCAAGGGCACCATCTGCCTGATCCACGCCGCCGCCGGCGGCGTCGGCCTGATCGCCTGCCAGTGGGCCAACTATCTCGGCGCCACCGTGATCGGCACCGTCGGCTCCAAGGACAAGGCCGAGCTCGCCAAAAAGAACGGCGCGCACCACACCATTCTCTATCGCGAAGAGAATTTCGTGGCCAAGGTGAAGGAGATCACCAGCGGCAAGCTTTGCGACGTGGTCTATGACGGCATCGGCAAGGACACGTTCCCGGCCTCGCTCGATTGCTTGCACCCGCTCGGCTACTTCGTCAGCTTCGGTTCGGCGTCGGGCCAGATCGACGCGTTCAACATCAACCTGTTGCAGACCAAAGGCTCGCTGTTTGCCACGCGGCCGACGCTCAACCACTACGGGGCCAAGCGCGAGGATCTTGTCGGCATGGCCAACGACCTGTTCAAGGTGGTCGGTTCCGGCGCGGTGAAGATTCCAACCCACTCCTACGCCCTCAAGGATGCCGCCCAGTCGCACAAGGACCTGGAAGGCCGCAAGACCACGGGCTCGGTTATCCTGGTGCCGTAACCGGATGGCGGCGGCGTTCGCGCTGCTGGTTGCGTTGATCATGACCGCGTCGGGCGCGTTTGCCGCCGACGCGGTCAGCAATGCCGATGCGCTGGCGATCGTGCACAGGCATTGCGTGATGTGCCATGCGCTCAAGCCGACGCACGAGGCCTTCCAGGATGCGCCGAATGGCGTCGCCCTGGAAACCGTCGCCGACCTGAAGAAATATTCAGCCCTCATTTACGCTCAGACTGTACAGAACAAGGCGATGCCGCTTGGTAATCGGACCGGCATGACCGAGGCTGAGCGCGACATGCTCGGCCGCTGGCTGAAGGCGCTGCCATGACAACCGAGATCAAAGCATTCGGCCGGGCTGCGACCTTCGCGCTGGCGGTGTTAGCCTTGCTCGTCGGTCAGATGGCCGCGTTGCTGGCGCTGACTTGGTGGTATGGGCGCGGATTGAGCCATTTGCCGAATTTCAGCGGCGATGGTGCCGCCGTCACTTTGGTGATCGCGGTCTCGACCCCCATCGAAGTCGCGCTGCTGGCGCTGTTTGCGCGCCGCGGCGGCGCCAGCGCCGCCGATTATCTCGGCCTGATCTGGCCGCGCCGCGCCGAAATAATGTTCGGCCTTGCCACGCTGGTGGCCGTGATCGTCGCCGGCAATGTGATGAGTTGGCTGCTCGGGCGCCCCATCGTCACGCCGTTTCAGGTCGACATCTACACCACCGCGAGCGCGGGCGGCTGGCTGCTCTGGCTGTTGCTGGCGGTCGTTGTGGTGACGCCGATCGGCGAGGAGATTCTGTTCCGCGGGTTTCTGTTTCGCGGCTGGCTCAAGTCGGCGCGCGATGTCTGGCCGGTTATCGTCGTTACCTCGCTGCTGTGGGCGCTCATCCATGTGCAATATGACTGGTACGTGATCGGCCAGGTCTTCGTGTTCGGCTTGCTGCTCGGATGGATTCGGTGGGCGAGTGGCTCGACCATCCTGACCATTTTGCTGCACGCGCTGATCAATACCGAAGGCATGTTTGAAACCTTCGTGTCGCTGAAATGGCTGACGTGAGTCCCGCAGCTCTCGGCCGGCAAACCGGTTTATTTCCTATTTACACGATGAATTTGCGAAATGCGCGGGACGCGTTTAGAACTCTCTCGGTGGGGCGACGACTGATTGCGTTCGTATATATCGGAGGGGTCCATGCGTATGATGCTCAAATTCTCGCTGCCCGTCGAAAAGGGCAATGCGGCCTTCAAAGACGGGTCGCTTGGCAAGACGATGGAATCGGTAATGGGCAAACTCAAGCCGGAAGCCGCCTATTTCGGGACGTCGGATGGCAAGCGCGGCGGAATGATTTTTTTTGACATGACCGATGCGTCGCAGATCGTCGAGGTCGTCGAGCCGCTGTTCTTGAATCTCAATGCCGCGGTCGATCTTGAACCCGTCATGACGGGAGACGATTTACGCAAAGGCCTCGCCAAGGCGGCAAAGTGAACTGACCGTCGCGAAAATGATGGACCAACTATAGCAGCGCGGCAACTTTCGCGAAGGCCGGGTGCTGATTGAGCCCGCCCGGCAATCGCGGCAGCCCGACCACGCCGGTGCCGTGCGCGAAGCGGGCGATGCTGGCGACGGTGTCGTCGAGCTCGACCGGATTGCGCTCGCTTTCGCTTACCACAATGGCCGCGATTTTCAGATGGCGCTGCGCCAGCACGTCGAGCGCAGTCAGCGTGTGACTGATGGTGCCGAGATAGCCGCCCACCACCAGCAGCAGCGGAATTTGCAACGCTGCCATCCAGTCGAGCACCGTACGGTTGCCATCGAGCGGCACCATGATGCCGCCGACGCCCTCAATGAACAGCATGCCGGTCTCAGCGTCGATCGCCTTGCGGCTGAACGCGATCAACTCGCCGAAGTCGATGCTGCGGCCTTCGCGCGCGGCGGCGAGATCGGGCGACAGTGGCGCGCGGAAGCGCCAGGGCGCGACGGCCTCGACCTCGTCGGCGGCGACCGGCCGCCCGAGCGCTGCGAGCAGCACCGCCGGATCGCTGGTTTCGACCACGGAAGGATTATAACCGCTCACCACCGGCTTGAGCGCGTGCACGGCCTGGCCGGCCTCGCGCAAGTAGCGGATCAGCCCGGCGGTGACGAACGTCTTGCCGACGTCGGTGCCGGTCGACGTGACGAAATAGGCGCTCATAGGCACCCCCTCATTCCGGGGCCGGCCGAAGGCCGGAACCCGGAATCCAGAACCGCACTCTGGTTTGCATCTGGATTCCGGGTCCGCTCGCTTTGCTCGCGTCCCGGAATGACAGAGGGTGATAGGGCGTCGCGTATCGTCAATGTTGCAATATCCGCTCGCGCACGAGGCGCGCGAGCCGCGCGATCGCTTCGTCTGAATGCTGCGCGGTAAAAGTTAGCCGCAAGCGCGCGGTGCCGACTGGCACGGTGGGCGGACGGATAGGCGCGGCGAGGAAACCCTCCTCGGCGAGCAGGCGCGAGGCGGCAAGCGTTGCTTTCTCTTCGCCGATAATCACCGGCACGATCGGGCTTTGCGCGTCGGGCAGGCCGGCAGCGCGAGTGAAAGCCATCGCCTTTTGCACCGGCAGCGCCGCATAACCCGGCTCGCGCTCGATCAGGTCGAGCGCGGCGATGGCGGCGGCTACGATCGCCGGCGGCAGCCCGGTCGAATAGATCAGCGTGCGCGCGCGGTTGCGGATCAGCTCGATGACCGGTTCCGACGCGCACAGATAGCCGCCATAGGCGCCGACCGCTTTCGACAGCGTGCCCATCTGCAAGGGCACCGGGATATGCGTGTTGCCGACGTAACTCGAGCCGCGCCCGCCGCCGACCACGCCCAGCCCGTGCGCGTCGTCCGACATCAGCCAGGCGTCGTAATCGTTGGCGAGCGTCAACAGATCGGCGAGCGGCGCCAGATCGCCGTCCATGGAGAATACGCCGTCCGTGACAATGAGCGCGTGGTCATGGTCGGCGCGATGGCGCTCGAGCAGTTCGCCCGCATGCGCGATATCGTTGTGGCGAAACGGCACCACCTTGCCGCCCGACAATTGCGCGCCGGCGAACAGGCAGGCGTGCGATAATTCGTCCGCCAGTATCAGTCCGTCGCGCCCGATCAGCACCGGGATGATGCCGGTATTGGCGAGATAGCCGGAGCCGAACACGACCGCCGCTTGCGTCTGCTTGATGCGGGCAAGGCGAGCTTCCAATTGCGCATAAAGCGGGTGGTTGCCGGTGATCAGGCGCGAGGCGCCGGACCCGGCGCCGTAGGTTTCGATGGCGGCGATGGCCGCTTGCTTGATGGCCGGGTGCTGGGTCAGGTTGAGATAGTCGTTGCAGGAAAACGACAACAGCCGGCGGCCGTCGCGTTCGACCCAGATGCCGTCCTCGCGCACGGTTTCGGCCAGCGCTCGTCGCAGGTGGCGGCGCTGCAGATCGTCGAGTTTGCTATGCGCGAATTGATCGAGCGAGTGCACGGGTGTAGGAAAGCGCCAAATGGCGGGCGACACCAGCAAAAACAACACGCCGCCCGGCTGGTACACCGCGGGCCTCGCCCACGTCTGGCTACCCTACGCCCAGATGAAGACGGTGAGCCCGCCGCTGGCCGTGGTGCGCACGCAAGGCTCGCGCATCGTGCTGGCCGACGGCCGCGAACTGATCGACGGCGTCGCCAGCTGGTGGACCGCCTGCCACGGCTACAACCAGCCGCATATCAGGCACGCGGTGGCCAAACAGCTCAAGCAGATGCCGCATGTGATGTTCGGCGGGCTGGCGCATGAGGGTGCGCTGACGGTGGCGCGACGGCTGGCCACGCTGCTGCCGGGCGATCTCAATCGCGTGTTCTTTTCCGACTCCGGTTCGGTCGCGGTCGAGGTTGCGCTGAAGATGGCGACGCAATACTGGATCAATCGCGGCGCCAAGGGGCGCGGGGCATTCATCGCGTTCAAGGGCGGCTATCACGGCGACACCACCGGCGCCATGGCAGTGAGCGACGCCGAAGACGGCATGCACGCGCTGTTTGCTCGCTTGCTGCCGCAGCATTTCATCGTCGATCTGCCGGATGTCGACGAGCGCTACGCCGCGCTCGACAAATTGCTTGCCGAGAAGGCCGACAGCATCGCGGGGATTATCGTCGAGCCGCTGGTGCAGGGCGCCGGCGGCATGAAATTCCACGAGGCTGGCGTGCTCACGCGCCTACGCGCGCTCGCCGACAAATACGACTTGCTGCTGATTTTCGACGAGGTGTTCACCGGCTTTGGCCGCACCGGCAGCATGTTCGCCTGCGAAGCGGCCGGCATTGTGCCCGACATCGTCGCGCTGTCGAAAGCGCTCACCGGAGGCACGCTGCCGCTCGCCGCGACCGTGGCGACAGGAAAAGTATTCGACGCGTTCTGGGCGGACGATCCCAAGAAAGCGCTGATGCACGGACCGACCTTCATGGCCAACGCGCTCGGCTGCGCCGCCGCCAACGCTTCGCTCGATCTGTTCGAGCAGGAGCCGCGGTTGCAACAGGTTGCCGGCATTGCTTCCGCCCTGTTGCAAGGACTGGCGCCGTGCCGCAGCATGGCGGGCGTCAAGGACGTGCGCGTGCAGGGCGCCATCGGGGTGGTGGAGATGGAGCGTATCGATGATGTCGAGGTCTTGCGCGCCCGCTTCGTCGCCGAAGGCGTGTTCGTGCGCCCGTTCGGCAATATCATTTATCTGACGCCCGCATTCACCATCGCTCCGGACGAGCTCAAGACTTTGACCGACACGGTGGCGAAAGTCGTGCGCACAATAAAAGCATAGGGAGAGACCATGCCGCTTTACACCGGGCCGGTGATCGACACCCATCATCACATCTGGCAGCGCAAGGATATTCCGTGGCTGGCCGATCCGCCGATCCCGCGCATGTATGGCGAATATTTCGGCCTGCGCCGCGACTATCCGGTGGAAGAGTGGATCAACGACGTCGCGCCGCAGGGCGTCACCAAGTCGGTGCACGTCACCGCCATGTGGGGCAGCAAGCGCGCGCTCGACGAGACCCGCTGGCTGCAAGGCATCGCCGACAGACACGGGTATCCGCACGGCATCGTCTGCCAGGCGGAGATGAACGATCCCGATCTCGACGTGAATCTGAAGGAGCAGGCGCAGTTTCCCAATTTGCGCGGCGTGCGCCATCAATTGCACTGGGACAGCCACCCGCTGCGCCAACCCAACCCGACGCCCGACCTCTGCAACACGCCGGAGTTCCGCCGCGGCTTCGCGCTGCTGGAGAAATACCGCCTGCACTTCGAATTGCAGGTGTTCGCCGGCCAGGCGAAATACGCCGTCGAGCTGATCAAGGCTTTTCCCAACGTGCCGATGATCCTGCTGCATTCCGGCATGCTCACCGAGCGCGCGCCGCTGATGATCGAGCAGTGGCGGGCGGCGCTCACCATGATGGCGGCGTTTCCCAATGTGCATGTCAAGATTTCCGGGCTCGGCATGTTCAATCAGGGCATCACGCTGCCGCAGGCGCGCCAGATGATCCGCGACTCCATCCAGATCTTTGGCGTCGATCGCACCATCTATGGCAGCAATTTCCCGCTGGAGAAATTGCATGCCAGCTACGAGGATTTCTTCGCCACCTATCGCAAGGTGCTGTCGGAGTATTCGGAAGCCGAGCAGCGAAAAGTGCTGCACGACAATGCGGTGAAGTTCTATCGGCTGTAAGCGGTCAAGCCGCGCAAATAAAGCTGACCGTCCTGATGCGCCGTTCGGCCACGTTGCGGGTTTGATTGCGCGCCATCACGGCAAAATCGTCAAAGAAGACCTGCCAGCCGGCCGGGAACTTGCCGGTTTTCGCCATTTGCGCCGTCATGTTTTCAAAAAAGCGCTGGCTCTCTTCGGTCGAAATCTTGAACATCCAGGAGTTTGAAGCCGGCGCCGGTCAGTAGCGCAGTCATTTCATCCCGTGTCGCCAGGTGGCTGATCGAGGGGTCGCGCGCCCACGGCACCGGATACAAGACGTCGCCGCCTTCGCCTTGCAGTACGTCGTAGACCGCGAAGATTCCTGCGGGCTTCACCACCCGGCGCGCCTCCGCATAAACCTTATCCTTGGCGGCAATATTCATCGCGACGTGAATGGTCATCGCGGCGTCGAACTGGTGGTCGGCGAAGGGCAGGTTGGTGGCATCGCCCTGCCGGAAATCGACGCGCTGGCCGAGCCCGATCCAATCCGACATGGTGGTGGCGGCATCGCAAAAGGCCTGCGTCAGGTCGATGCCGCTCACCCGGCAGCCGTATGTCTCGGCGAGTGTTCGCGCCGGCCCGCCCAACCCGCTGCCGATATCGAGCGCATGAGAATCCGCCGTGAGATTCATCTGGACGGCCAGTTCCAGGGTCGCCTTGCGGCCGCGGATGTGGAATTCGTCGACACTCGCGAGGTCGGCCGGTGTCAGCTTGTCGAGATTTTTGCCGGCGCTGCGCAGGTATTGCGCGACCTTGTCGGCGAGCTTGCGGTCTTCGCTGTAGTGGGTTGCGACTGGTTCGGTCATCGTACTCGCTCCCCTGGCGCCGTTTGCCGCGGCCTCTCGCGCCTGAGCCTAGAATCCCACCGCCGTGCCGTGCAAATCATATTCGTCGGCGCGCTCGATCTTGACGGTCGCAATTTCGCCGACACGCAAGGGCCGCCGGCTCGCCACATAGACCGCGCCGTCGATCTCCGGCGCGTCGGCCATGGAGCGGCCTTTCGCAACGGTTGTGCCGATCTCGTCGATGATCACCTGCTGCCGCGTGCCCACTTTGCGCTTGAGCCGGCGCGCGGAAATCTTCTGCTGCGCCTGCATGAAGCGGTGCCAGCGTTGTTCTTTCACGTCGTCCGGCACGGCGGCGGCCATATCGTTGGCGGCGGCGCCGCGCACCGGCTCGTAACGAAAGCAGCCAACGCGGTCGAGCGCGGCTTCCTCCAGCCATTGCAGCAGCAATTCGAAATCTTCGTCGGTTTCGCCGGGAAAGCCGACGATGAAAGTCGAACGCAATGTGAGGTCGGGACAGATCGCGCGCCAGGCGGCGATGCGCTCGAGCGTCTTTTCCTGCGCGGCCGGGCGGCGCATACGCTTGAGCACCTCGGGCGCGGCGTGCTGGAACGGAATGTCGAGATAGGGAAGAATCTTGCGTTCGGCCATCAGCGGAATGACCGCATCGACATGCGGGTAGGGGTAGACGTAATGCAGCCGCACCCAGACGCCGAGCTCGCCGAGCGCGGCGGCGAGGTCGATGAATTTCGCGCGCACCTCGCGGCCGCGCCATGGACTCGCCGCGTATTTGATGTCGAGGCCGTACGCCGAGGTGTCCTGCGAGATCACCAGCAGCTCCTTGACGCCGGCGGCGGCCAGCTTCTCCGCCTCGCGCAGCACCTCACTGGCCGGGCGCGACACCAGATCGCCGCGCAGGCGCGGAATGATGCAGAACGAGCAACGGTTGTTGCAGCCTTCGGAAATCTTCAGATAAGCGTAGTGCCGCGGCGTCAGCTTGATGCCTTCCGGCGGCACCAGATCGAGAAACGGGTCGTGCACCGGCGGAACCGCGCGGTGCACTGCATCCACAACGCTCTCATATTGCTGCGGGCCCGTGATCGCCAGCACTTGCGGGTAGGCGGCCGCGATGCTCTCGGGCTCGGCGCCCATGCAGCCGGTGACGATAACCTTGCCGTTGTCCTTGAGCGCACTGCCGATGGCGGCAAGCGACTCCGCCTTGGCGCTGTCGAGAAAGCCGCAGGTATTGACGATGACGAGATCGGAGCCGGCGTGTTCGCGGCTGAGTTCATAGCCCTCCGCGCGCAGGCGCGTGATGATGCGTTCCGAGTTGACCAGCGCCTTCGGGCAGCCGAGCGACACGAAGCTCACTTTCGGCGCGGCGGTGGCGGCCTTTTTGTCAGGGTCGAGCATGTCGGCATGGAGCTAACCGCGATCCGCCGCCAGTGCAAGGCCGGCGGGCCTAGCGGTTCCGCCAAGCCTCGGCTTGCGCGTAGAATTTCTTCTCCCAGGCCATCTGGTTATCCATGCCCTCGCGGATGAATGGCGTGAACACCGCCAGATGCAGCAGCAGCCAATTGAACACATTGGCCGGAAACCGCAGCGGCTTGACGAAATCGACAAACAACACCACGCGGGTATGCGGTGTATTGTTCCAGGCCTCGTGCTCGTAGGCGTCGTCAAACACCACCGCTTCGCCTTCCTTCCAGCGGTAGACGGCGTTCTCCACCCGGATGCCCAGTTGTTCGCGCGGCTCCGGCACGATCAGCCCGAGATGCAGCCGCAGCACGCCGTTATAGGGGCCGCGGTGCGGCGGCAGATGCTTGTTCGGCTCAAAGATGGAGAACATCACCGTGATCAGCCCGGGAATCTTCCGGCAGATGCGCCAGGTCTCGGGGCACTGCTTGATATTGCGGCCGGAACGGAAGCCATAGCCGGAAAGAACGAACGTCTTCCAGCCGCGGTCCTGGCTGATGGTGGATACATCCGTCGCGATTTCATGGAAGCCGGGCAGGTCGTCCTTGCGCGTGAGCACGCGGTCGAGCTCGGCGCGGATCGCGCGCCACTCGCGTTCGACTTCCTTGGTCCACGGGAACACCGCATTGTCGTAGATTGGCGGATTGCCGACTAAGCTGTAGTCGAGATTGAGCCGCTCGACGAAGGCCACCACGGCCATGAAAACCCGCGTGAGCAGGCTCGGCCGCTCCATCGGCTTGATACCCTCGGTGGCAAAATTCTGTGTGGGATTCTGAACGGGATCTTGGGCGGTTTCGGCCGGTCGTTCTGCAACGCTCACCCGGTACTCCATATCCAAGCGCGCCTCGGTGATTCCGCAACGATAGCAAGTGGTTTTGGCGGACGGAAGTTCCTCCGTCACATGCCTGCCCACCGCCCCAATTTGGCGGGCCCGGCCGACGGCGCTATGCTCTCGGCCTTGGAAAGGCCTGCGATGAAGCCCCTCGTGCTCATGCTCGCGGTTTTGCTTGGCGGCACATTGCCGCCGGCGGTCGTGCCCGCTTCGGCCGGCGAGGCGGCGATCTGGCGCTACAACCGGCACAATCCGGAGCTGCCGTTTGCGCTCAGCGAACGGGCCCGCTCTGTCTGGGCCTCCAGCGCCTGCTGGAGCGACTGCGGCTCGCATTGCACCTGGGGACTGGCTGGCTGCCTTGAAGCCGATACGCAAGGGCGCTGCCTCAAGCTCGCCGACGCCTGCGACCGCACTTGCCAGCGCGCATGCCGCACGTCGGGCGGGCCGCTGTTGCCGATCGATTTTTAGGGGCAACAGTGCCCAAATATTGAAAGCCAATCCTGCATGGCGCACCCGGCAGCTGCGATTACTGACGTGCGCCCGAGCGGAGCGAATGCAAGGCACATATTGCCGGCATGGCTGCGCGGCATCGGCGCGCGGCAAGTGCGCATCGGCTGCGGCCTCGTCATGTTCAGTTATATTTTCTCGCATTTCTTCAATCACACGCTCGGCAACATTTCATACGCCACCATGGAATGGTGGCTTGGCTATCACATCTGGTGGTGGCGCATCCCCATCGTGAATTTCACACTCTACGCCGCCGGCGCCACGCATCTTTCACTGGGTCTGTGGGCGCTCTATCAGCGCCGACACTTTCGCTACGCGAGCGCCGAGATCACCCAGCTCGTGCTCGGTTTGAGCATTCCGCTCTTGCTTGCCAGTCACTTCAGCGTCGTACGGATAGCCGGAGTTATGTTCGACGCCGATCCGTCCAATTATGCGGCGCCCTTGTTTGCCTATTGGGCCGTTCGGAAATACATGGTCTTGGTGCAGTTCGCGCTGCTTACGGTGGCGTGGACGCACGCCTCCATCGGGCTTTATTTCTGGCTGCGGATGAAGTCGTTCTTCAATTGGGCGGCGCCGCTCCTGCTGGCGGTCGCGGTGTTGCTGCCGCCGCTGGCGATGATCGGCGCCCACCATGGCGCCCGCGAAGTGATCCAACTCGCCAAGCAGCCGCAGTGGCGCGCTTTAAATCTACAACCATTGCCCCCAGCACAACGTAAAGCGGTCGACCACGTCACGCTCCTATATTTTCCCATCGGCTATCTCGCGGCAATCGGAATGGTGTTCGCCGCGCGCGGCGTGCGCACGCTGCGGGAGTGCCGCCGCGGCATGTTCACGGTTTCCTACCCGGACCGCAAAGTCAGCGTGCCGATCGGCTTGAGCGTACTGGAAGCGAGCCTGCGCTATAACGTGCCGCACGCCAGCGTGTGCGGCGGCCGCGCCCGCTGCTCGACCTGCCGTATTCGCGTCACCGGCGACCGCAGCGCGTTGCCGCAGCCCTCGCGGCGCGAGTTGTTCGTGCTCACGCGCATCGGTGCCAGCCGCGATCCGGCGGTACGGCTTGCCTGCCAGTTGCGGCCGCGCGCCGATATCGCCGTCATTCCGCTGCTGCCGCCCAATATCGGCGCCGATTTCCTGCGCAACCGCCACCGCATCAATCTCGGCCGCGAGCGTTATATCGTCAGCATGTTCGTCGACATGCGCGGCTCCACCAAATTCGCCGAGGCGCGGCTGCCGTTCGACGTGGTCTTCTTGATCAACCGCTTTCTCGGGGCCGCCTCGCAGGCCGTGATCGATGCCGGCGGCCAGCCCAATCAGTTCATTGGCGACGGCATGCTGGCGTTGTTCGGCATCGATGCCGAGCCGGCAGCCGCCTGCCGCCAGGCGATGCGCGCGGCCGTGCTGGTTGCCGCCAATGTTGAAACCCTCAACCGCCAGTTCGCCGCCGATCTGCGTGAGCCGCTGCAATTCGGCATTGGCATTCATGGCGGCGAGGTGATCATCGGCGATATCGGTTTTCGCGATCGCAAGGTCTTCACCGCCGTCGGCGATCCCGTCAACGTCGCCGCGCGGCTGCAGGACATGACAAAGAGTTTGAATTGCCAGGTCGTCATTTCCGAAGAAGTCTATAAAACCGCGGGCATCGACGGCGATGGGCTCACGCGCACGCAAATTGCGATCCGCGGCCGCATCGAGCCGATCGACGTGCGAACGGTGGCGGACGCGAATGGACTGGCCGGCTTGTTTGAGCCGCGCGCCGCGCCAAGCGCAGCGCCGCTGCAAACGTCATGACGCCGCGCCGGCTCGGTTGCCGCCCAGTTTCAGCATCTGCCGCGCTTCCGCAGGCGTTGCGACCTGATCGCCAAGAATCTCGACGATCCTCGCCGCCTTTTCCACCAGCGCGGCATTGCTCGGCGTGAGCTTGCCTTTCTCCAGATAGAGATTGTCCTCCAACCCGACCCGCACATGACCGCCGAGCAGCACGGTCTGCGCGGCGATCGGAAACTGGTGCAGCGAGATGCCGAAGGCGAACCAGACGCAGTCGGGCGGCAGCAGGCCGCGCATATAGGCGACCGCTTCCGAAGTGGCGGGCTGCCCCCAGGAAATCCCCAGGCAGATCTGGAACAGGCCGGGCGGCTTGATGTGGCCGGTCTCGATCATCCGTTTGGCCAGCATCAGGTGGCCGGCCTCGAACACTTCGAGCTCGGGCGTGACGTTCGCATCGCGGATCGCCACCGCCATCGCTTCGAGATGGGGCGGCGTGTTGACGAAGACCTGGCCGCCCATGTTCATGCTGCCCATGTCGAGGCTGCAGATATCGGGCTTGAGCGCGACCACATGGCGCACGCGCTCGGCCGGCAAGGCCAGCGTGCTGCCGGGATCGGGTTTGAGCGGATCGTCGACGCCGGGAATAAAGCGCGCGCCGGGGCCGGTGGTGAGATTGATCAGCACGTCGGTGCCGCTGGCGCGGATGCGCTCCACCACCTCTCGATAAAGCGCTTCGTCCATGCTGGGCCGCGTCGTCTTGGGATCGCGCACATGGATGTGCACGATGGCCGCGCCCGCTTTGGCGGCGTCGATGGCGGACGCGGCGATCTCGGGCGGCGTCACCGGGACGGCCCCGTTGCGCGCCGGCGTATCCGCCGACCCGGTCACCGCGCAAGCGATCATCACCTTGCGTTGCATCGTCCGCTCCTGAAGGAATGTCGTGTTATTTCAAAAAGATCGGCAAGTTTATTGGCGGAAGGGGTGAGATTCGAACTCACGATACCCTTGCGGGTATGCCGGTTTTCAAGACCGGTGCCTTAAACCGCTCGGCCACCCTTCCTGGCATTGATATGCTTGGATGTTTCCGGCAGCGCAACTGACGCATAAACGCATTTTGCTACCGATTTGCTACCACTATTCGTGCCTATTGCTTTTGGCGCCCTAAAAGGCCCGCCGAGCCTTGTGAGTATTGCATCGCTTTGGCCTGCTCCCCTATTGAGGTTGCGGAAAAACCCTATCCCATGCACACTTGGGGGCGCCCGGAATACGATGTTTCCGTGCCGCACCAATTGATACTGAGCGTCACAGGTCTCGGCATTTGCCCGACTTCGATGACACCGGAAACGAGGGGGACTGGCAATGGCACGGATGGGCATGACCGTCACAGCGCGCGAGGGCATTCGCGAGTTGACGAACGAGGAAATCGCCGCGGTCGCCGGCGGCATCCAGTCGTTCTCATTGTGCGCGATCGAACAGAAAATTGCCTGCATCATCCAAAGCATCTTTTCCTGCTTCGGCCATTCAACCCCCAGCTGAGAAAATATGCAGGCCGGCCGGCGTGAGCCCTACGCTCGATGAGTGATCTGTTCCGGCCCGAGGCGGTGGCCCACGCCAGGGGCCGCCTGAGCGGCGAGGTCGTGTTGGCTGCGCCGCTGCCGCTTCGCATTTTTGGTTTGATGCTCGCGGCCGTCGTATTCGTCGCCGTGGTATTCGCTGGCTGGGCCACCTACGCGCGCAAGGCCAGCGTCACCGGCTGGCTGGTGCCCGATCTCGGCTTTATCCGCGCGACCGCCCCGAGCGGCGGTCTGGTCGCGGAAATTTTCGTCAAGGAAGGCCAGCAGGTCGAGCAGGGCCAACAGCTGGCAGAAATCAAAATAGCCTCCGACATCGCCGGCGGGAATGCCGGCGAGGCCGTCGCCAGAGCGCTGCGCGCCGAAAACGAAGCAATCAAAGCGCGCGGCCTAGCGCAGGTGGCTAAGCTCGAAGCCGAGGCTACGCAGACCGAGACGCGGGTCAAGAATCTCAAACCCGAATTCGCGCAAGTCGAACAACAGATGCAGCTGCAGGAGCAGCGCATCGTGCTCGCGCGGCAATCGGTGACCGGCACCGAAAAACTCGCGGCGCAAGGCTTGATCTCGCAGCGCGAACTCGAGCAGCGCCGCTCGGCCGCGCTCGCCGCCGAGCAGGATCTCGCCGGCCAGCGCCGACAGGCAGCGTCCATCCAACGCGAACTGGGCGATCTCGAGGCCCGCCTCGCGGCCATCCCGATCGACATTGCCGCAGCCCGCGCCGACACCCAATCCTCCCAGGCCGCGCTCGGCCAGCGTCTCATCGAGGCCCAGCAACGCAGCGCCATCTTCATCCTGGCGCCGACGGCGGGAAACGTTGCCGCGCTTCCAGTCACCACCGGCCAGCCGGTCAGCGCCGGTGCCACGGTCGCGGTCATCATACCGGTCGGCGGCAAGCTCGAAGCCGAGCTGCTGACGCCCTCGCGCGCCATCGGCTTCATCGAGCCGGGGCAGGACGTGCAGCTGCAATTGCAAGCCTATCCCTATCAGCGGTTCGGCATGTTGCGCGGCGTCATCAAGGATATTTCGCACACGGTGCTGGGCCCCTCCGAGATCGCCATTCCGGGACTGAGCATCCAGGAACCGGTGTTCCGCGTGCGCGTCAAATTGACTCGCGCCCTGATGGACGCCTACGGCAAAAGCTATCCGCTACAGCCCGGCATGTTGTTGTCGGCGGATATCGTTTTCGACCGCCGCACGTTGCTGCAATGGCTGTTTGACCCGATTTATGCAGTCGGCCGCCGCTAATGAAATTGCCCAAAGAACTCAACTTGGCTCGAAAGAAGCGGCTGCCGGTGATGCTCGCCGCCGAAACCGCCGAATGCGGGCTCGCCTGTCTGGCGATGATCGCCTGCTATCACGGCCACGATATCGACCTTAACGGCCTGCGCCAGCGCTTCTCGCTCTCGCTCGCCGGCGCCAGTCTCGGCGGCATCATGTCGCTCGCCGACACTCTCGGCCTGTCGCCGCGCGCGCTCAGGGTCGAACTGCCGGCGCTGCCCAAGGTTTCGATGCCTTGCATCTTGCATTGGGGTCTCAATCATTTTGTCGTCCTCAAGGAAGCGACGCCGAAATATATCGTCATCCATGATCCCGCCTTCGGCCGGCGCAAGATTCGGATCGACAAAGTCTCCAAATACTTCACCGGTGTGGTGCTCGAACTCACGCCGTCGACGACGTTCCAGCCGGTCTCGGCGCGCGCGCCGATGAAGCTGTCGATGCTGTGGTCGAGGCTTTCCGGCGCCGGCAGCGCCTTCACGCAGGTTCTGCTGCTGTCGCTGGCCTTGCAGATCGCCGCCTTCGCCATGCCGTTTCAACTGCAGCTGGTGGTCGACGAGGCTATTTTCCGCGCCGATGCCGATCTCTTGACGGTGCTGGCGCTCGGCTTCGGCGCACTCGTGCTGGTGCAGGCCGCCATCGAGGCGCTGCGCGACTGGGCGCTCAAGATGTTCGGCTTTGTCTTGACCTTCCAGGTGGTGGGCAATCTCGTTCGCCATCTCATGCGGCTGCCGGCCGATTATTTCGAAAAGCGGCATATCGGCGACATCATGTCGCGATTGGGTTCCGTGCAGCCGATCCAGGACGCCATCACGCGCGGCGTCGTCGCCGCCATCATCGACGGCCTGATGGCTTTCGTGGCGGTGGCTATCCTGTTTTTCTATTCCGCGACGCTGGCCTTCGTGGTCCTGGCCGCGGTCTTTCTATTTCTGTTTTTCGTCACGCTGCTCTATCCGACCTACCGGGCGCGGCTGGAGGAGGAGATCCTTGCCAAGGCGAAGGAGAGCACTTTGTTGATGGAGACGGTGCGCGCGGCCACCACCATCAAGCTGCAGGGCCGTGAAGCCGAGCGCGAAAGCCACTGGCGCAATCGTTATGCCGAAGTCATCAATGCCGGGGTATCGGTCGGTAAATTCCAGATCACACAGAATTTCCTGCAACAGGCCATTACCGGCGTACAAACGGTGATCGTGACATTTCTCGCCGCGCGCATGATCCTGCGCGGCGAGGGATTTTCCGTCGGCATGCTGTTTGCGTTCCTCTCGTTCCGGCAGACTTTCACCGACCGCGCCTTCGGCCTGATCAACCAAACCATGCAATTCCGGCTGTTGGGGCTCTATCTCGAGCGGCTCTCCGACATCGTCACGGCGACGCCTGACGTACAAGTCGACAACGTGCCGGCCCTAGAAATCCGCGGCGCCATGGTCGTTAACGCGGTCTCCTTCCGCTACGGTGTGGCTGACCCGCTCGTCCTTGAAGGAGTCAATATGGAGATTAGACCCGGCGACTTTGTCGCTATCGCCGGACCTTCGGGCTGCGGCAAGACCACGATGCTGAAACTGTTGCTCGGTCTGCATCAGCCGAGCGACGGGGACATTTGGCTCGACGGCTATCGTGCCACTCCCGAACTCTGGCGCGCCTGGCGCGCCCGCGTCGGGGTGGTGATGCAGGACGACAAGCTGTTGTCGGGCACGCTTGCCGACAACATCGCCTTCTTCGATCCCGACCTGCAAATGGTGCGGGTTATTGAAGCGGCGACCGCTGCCAGAATCCACGAGGACATCATGCGGTCGCCCATGCAATATCTTTCGCTGGTCGGCGACATGGGAACGACTTTGTCGGCTGGCCAGCGTCAACGGGTTTTATTGGCGCGCGCGCTTTATCGCCAGCCCCGGCTTATCGTATTCGACGAGGGAACCGCCAATCTTGACGAAGAGACCGAGGAGTTGATCTGGGATCTGATTGCCGCCATGCCGATCACCCGCATCGTAGTCGCCCATCGCCAGGCGCTCATTCATCGCGCCGGCCGCGTGTTTCGCGTGAAAGAACGCCGGCTGACCGAGGAACCGGTGGTTCCCCCGGCGAAAAAAATTGAAGCCATCCGGTAGCTTGCCGTCCTGTCCGGGCGCGCCGCGGCGGCCCGGCTTGATCGGTTCGTCAAGAGATGGGAGAATTTTCCAGCTTGCCAACGGGACCAGGGCATTGCTTGGGGTTCATCCGATGCGCGCGATCTGCCTGCTGATAGCCGCCGCCGTCCTGCTCGCGGCCTGTGCTAGCGACCCGAAGGTCCGTGTCGGCGGCGCGGGCGATGGAAAGAGCTCGCACGGCGTCGCCGGCGTCGGCTGGCATTTCTGAGGCGGCCGGCCGACGGACCGCGAATTCACGCTGTTAATCGGAATCATTGCGCGGAACGAGCACCGAGCGATCGCCGGCGCTCAGGCGGCGCAGCTCGGCCGCGACCCGTTCGATCACCGGCGCCCAATCGCCGCGCTTGCTCTGCCGGAACAGCCGCGCGGTTGGGTACCAGAGGCTATCCACGCGACCTTGGAACCAACGCCAGTCCGCCCCATTGGCGAGCAGCAGCCAAACCGGCCTGCCGATCGCGCCGGCCAAATGCGCCGGCGAGGTGCACACCGAGATCACCAGGTCGAGCGCGCTCATGGCCGCCGCCGTGTCGGCGAAGTCTGTGAACGTCTCGCCAAGATTGTGCAGCGCCATGCCGGGAGGAGGGGTCTTCGCTTGCTCGGCAAACGGCCCCTTTTGCAGCGCGTAGAAGGTCGCGCCGGTATCGGCGAGCGGAGCAAGCGCTGCGAGCGTCGTCGAGCGCTGCCGGTTGCAGCGCTGTTCCGGCCGTCCGGACCAGATCAGGCCAACACGGGGGTGCGGGTCGGCGGCAAGCCGTGCGCGCCACTCGTCTTGCAACGGCGCGGGCGCTGCAAGATAGGGCGTCTCGCCCGGAATGCTGGCCATGCTGGTTCCGAAAGCGAGCGGCAGGCTCAAAAACGGGCAATGCGTGTCGAAAGCCGGCAGCGCCTCGCCGGTCGCGATGACTTGTTCGACGCCTTTCAGGCTCATGGCCAAACGCTTGAGTTCGGGCGGCACTTCAATGACCACGCGGCCGCCGTGCGCGGCCACCATGGGCGCATAACGCATGAATTGCAGCGTGTCGCCGGCACCTTGCTCGCAATGCAGCAATATGCGGCCGCCGTTGAGCGGTTCGCCGCGCCAGGCCGGCTGTTCGAAGCGGCGGCCGCCCATTTGCAAATTGCTGACGCGCCAACGCCATTCGTGATGCGGCAAGCCGGTTGCAAAATCGCCCTTGAGCAAGAGCGCAAGGCCTAAATGATTGTGCGCCGACGCAAAGTCCGGATTGAGCGCGATTGCTCGCCGGCAGTGCTCGATCGCTTCATCCGCTAAACCGAGATCGTAAAGCGCCAGTCCCATATTGGAGTGCGTCTGCACGTCGTTCGGATTGAGCGCGAGGGCGCGCCGATAGCAATCGATTGCTTCTTCCGTCTTGTCCTCTTGGAACAGCGCATTGCCGAGCTGCGCATGCGCCTCGGACCAATTGGGCGCACAGGTGACGGCGATACGAAAACTTTGCGCCGCGCCGTCATAGTTTTTATTTCGGTAATCGAGCAATCCCAAACCGTAATGAGCGATGGCCAAGCTTGGATTGAGCTCGATAGCGCGCTGATAACTTTGCCTCGCCTCGGCAATCCGGTTCAGCGCCGCCAGCGTATTGCCACGGTTGTTGTAGAATTGCGCGGAGATGCCGTTGACGGCGATGGCGCGGTCAAACAGCTTGACTGCGGCGTCGTAGTGCTTGGTCTGATGCGCAACCAGGCCCAGGATATGCAACGCGTCGGCGTGCTGCGGTTGTACGGCGATGATTTGCCGGCAGAGCGCTTCGGCCTCACCAAGTCGTCCCGATTGGTAGCGTTCGAAGGCTGACGCAACTGCGTCGGTGACAGTCATCGTATTGTTCAAACCAAAAACCCTACCCGAATTGCCGCCGGCGCCTTAAACCCGCCACCCTTACAGAACGATAATTCCATGGTCGAAGCCGGCCGCACTTGCAAGCCTGCGCTGGCTTGGCTATGCCGGGACCGGCCGCAGGATAGCTCGGAAGATGCAGTGGAACCAATTGTTTACCACGCTCTTGCGAGGGCAGTTCCGGGATTGGCCGCGACACGGTATTGTAGCGGCCTCACAGCGGGGATCTTAGGCAGGATGGGCGGATTCGGGGGCAACGGCCGATGGGGCCGCTTCGCGTGCCTGCTTGGGCTCGGCGCCGCATGTTTGGCCCTCGCCAATTGCTCAAGCAGCGTATCCAGCCGGGTCGATCCCAAATATGGCGTGCATGCCAGCGCTCGCGTTGTTGAGCCGGGCCAGCCGGTTCCCAAGGGCGGCGGCGTCTACCGGGTCGGCAAGCCTTATGTGGTGGGCGGGCGCGAATATGTGCCGCAAGAAAACGTCAATTACAGCGCCTTCGGCATGGCCTCCTGGTACGGCGACGATTTCCACGGCCGCTACACCGCCAACGGCGAAATCTTCGACATGAATTCGATCTCGGCGGCGCATCCGACCATGCCGCTGCCGTCTTATGCGCGCGTGACCAATCTCGCCAATCACCGCTCGATCGTGGTGCGGGTCAACGACCGCGGCCCCTATGTCGGTAATCGCGTCATCGACGTCTCGGTGAAGACCGCCAAGCTGTTAGGCTTCTACGGTGAGGGCGTCACCAAAGTGAAGGTCGAATATGTCGGCCGCGCCCCGCTGGTCGGCTCCGACGACCGCAAGCTGGCCGCGACCTTGCGCGAACCGGGCACGCAGGCGCCGGTGCTGCTGGCCTCCAACAAATCTTACGCGCCTGCCTATTTCGACAGCCGGCCGATGGCGGAGATGCCGGCGCGCGTGCCGCCGCCGCCGGATCGTCCGTATCGGCTGGGCGAGGGCGCCCGCGAGGTGCCGGCCGCGCCGGCGCCGACCGTCGAACTCGCGGCTGCCTCCCGCGCCGCCGCCGAGCCGGAGGCTTCGCCGGTTTCCGCCTATGCCCCGGTGCGCTATGATGGCCATGCGGGATTCATGAGCGGCCGCGGCCTTTACTGAGCCACGATTTTCAGTCTTATCGCCGTTTAAGCCGCAATGGCGCGGATACCTGCGCGCCGGCGAAAGAACGTTGACGATGCTCACTCGGCAAAATCCGATCGGACGGCTTGTGATGGCGGCGGCCTTGCTCGTCGCCTGCGGCGCCTTCGCCTATGCCGCGCCCAAGCCCGATCCGAAGCCGGTAAAGCCAGCCGCCGCGCTGGCGCCGAAAAAAGAAGCGCCCCGCAACAAAGACGAGCCGGCGATCGCCGCGCCGCACGCCTTGCTGATCGACGCCGAAAACGGCGGCGTCCTGTTCGAGCGCGATCCCGACAAACTCATTTTTCCGGCCAGCCTCGCCAAGCTGATGACGGCCGAATACGTGTTCCACGCACTTAAGGAAGGCAAGATCAAGCTTACCGACGAGTATACCGTGAGCGAGAATGCCTGGCGCAAGGGTGGCGCGCCGTCGCACGGCTCCACCATGTTTGCGGCGATCCACAGCAAGATATCCGTCGACGACCTGCTGCACGGCATGATCATCCAATCCGGCAACGACGCCTGCATCGTGTTGGCGGAAGGGATCGCCGGCAATGAAGGCGAGTTTGCCTTTAAGCTGACCGAACGCGCGCGCGAACTCGGCCTCGCCAAATCCGTATTCACCAATTCCAACGGACTGCCCGATCCGGGCGAGCATGTCACCACGCGCGAACTGGCGATGCTGGCGCGTCACATCATCCTCGACTATCCGGAATTCTATAAGATCTTCGGCCAGCCCGAATTCACTTGGAACAAGATCCGCCAGCAAAACCGCAATCCACTGCTCGGCCTGGTCAGCGGCGCCGACGGCTTGAAGACCGGCTTCACCAAGGAGGCCGGCTACGGCCTGGTCGGCTCGGCGGTGCAGAACGGCTTGCGGCTGATCGTCGTGGTCAATGGCGCCAAAGACGCCAAGGAGCGCGCCGACGAAGCCAAGAAGCTGCTGGAATGGGGCTTCCGCACCTTCGAGCAACGCAATTTGTTCGCCGAAGGGCAGTTCATCGGCTCCGCCAAGATTTTCGGCGGCGCCAGCGGTTCCGTGCCGCTACAGGCGGCCGGCCCGGTGAAATTGATGGTGCCGAAAAGCGGTGGCGAAAAACTGATCGCGCGCATCGCCTATCGCGGCCCGGTGCCGGCGCCGGTCGCGCTGGGCCAGCCGATCGGCCTGCTCAAGGTCTGGCGTGACGACCGGCTGGTCCTGCAAGTGCCACTCAAGGCCGCGGCCAGTGTCACCAAGGGCAATATTTCTCAGCGCGCGTTGGATGCGGTGACCGAAACCGTGATCGCGCTGTTCCGCGCCGGCGCTGAGCGGCTGTAATGCGCGGGCGTTTCATCACCTTCGAAGGCGGCGAAGGCAGCGGCAAGTCCACCCATGCGGCAACGCTGGCGGAACGGCTCGAGCGGCTCGGCATCGAGGTCGTGCGCACGCGCGAGCCGGGCGGCTCGCCCGGCGCCGAGATCATTCGCCACATTCTGCTCTCCGGTCTCGCCAAGCCGCTGGGCACCGAGACCGAGGCCATCCTGTTCGCGGCCGCGCGCGACGATCATGTGCGCACCACCATCCGGCCGGCGCTACTCGACGGCAAATGGGTGATCAGCGACCGTTTCATCGATTCCACCCGCGTCTACCAGGGCGCGCTCGGCAAGGTGGACGCCAAGCTGATCCGCGGTCTCGAACGGCTGACCGTCGGTGCCGCCATGCCCGATCTCACCTTCATCCTCGACGTGCCGGCAACCGTCGGCCTCGCCCGCGCCAAGCAGCGGCGCGGCAAGGGCTCCACCGACCGTTTCGAGGCGGAGTTGATCGAGTTTCATGAGGCGCTGCGCAACGCCTATACGGAGCTGGCGGCCAAGGAGCCCAAGCGCTGCGTCGTTATCGACGGCCGTGCGCCGCGCGACGTGGTGGCCGAGCGCATCTGGGCCGCCGTCGAGCAGCGCCTGCATCCCGAGCCACGCCTGACGGAAACGGCGGCGCCGTGAGCGAGGACGCCGCCGACAGCGATATCCTCTGTCCGCGCGAAACCGCGGTGCTGTTTGGCCAGGAGGCAGCCGAACGCACGCTGCTCGAAGCTTACAAAGGCGGCCGCATCCCGCATGCCTGGCTGATCGGCGGTCCGCCTGGCATCGGCAAGGCGACGCTGGCCTACCGGCTGGCGCGCTTCGTGCTCGCGCATCCCGATCCGCAAGCGCCGGACGTGCAGAATGCGGCCTCGCTTGCGGTCGCATTGGACCATCCGGTCGCGCGCCGCATCGCCGCCCAGGCGCAAGCCGATTTGCTGGTGCTGGAACGCCTAGTCAACGAGCAAACCGGCAAGCTTTACACGGTGATCCGCGTCGACGACGTGCGGCGCAGCGTGCCGTTCTTCGGCTCGACCGCGGGCGAGGGCGGCTGGCGCATCGCCATCGTCGATGCGGTTGACGATCTGCAGCGCGAAGGCGCCAATGCACTGCTCAAGGTGCTGGAGGAACCGCCGGCGCGCACGCTGTTGCTGCTGGTGAGCCATGCGCCCGGGCGCGAACTGCCGACCATCCGCTCGCGCTGCCGGCGCCTGCTGTTGCGCCCGCTCGCCGCCGCCGACGTGGCGCGCGCGCTGGCCACGGCGACCGGCCGCAACGCCGACGACCCGCAACTGCAGGAAGCGGCCGCCGCCGCCGACGGCAGCGTGGCGCGCGCGCTCGGCTTGCTCGACGGTCCGGCGCTGGCGCTGCGCCAGCGCGTGCTCGAATTGTTCACGCAACTGCCGGAACCCGATCCGCGCGCGCTGCATGCGCTCGGCGACGCGCTCGGCGGCAGCGAGCCGGCCACGCTTGCCGCCTTCATGGATATGGTCAATGGCTGGCTGGCGGCGCGGCTAGCGGGTGAGCCGCGGCCGGCGCGCCAGTTAGCGCGTACCGCCGAGGTGTGGGAGAAGGTCAACCGCGCCGCGCGCGAGGTCGAGATCTATAATCTCGAACGCAAGCCGCTGGTGTTTAAGGTGTTCGGGCTGCTAGCGGAAGCCGCGCGCGGGTAGCGCATGAGAAAAATGTTAGCGACGCGATTGATGCAAGCTAAGTGGATCGGCCTCTCGGTCCACCGCTAACTGGCGATGCGGCGCGCGGAAATGTGGAATTTGCGCGCCAGCTTTTGTCCCAGCCCATGTCCGAGCCGTCCGTGCGCGAAACGGTTCCACGCCGCTACCGGCAGTTCGACGAACGCCGGCATCGGATCGTCGAGCGCGAAATTCGCGAATGCCAGCGGTTTGCGGAAACTCGCAAGGTATTGGCCGAACGTCAGATTGCCGGCCATCATTTCCTGGTAAGCGGCGACCACGTCGCGGCTGGTGTGCATCCACGCCACGCCGGCGCGCCCGCGCGCCGGCGCCACGGTTTCGCCGAGCGCCTGACACCAGGCGAGATAGGGGAAATCGATGCCTGCGAGCGGCCCGAGACCGTTCCAGGTCCAGAACCGGCCATTGACGTCGAGCAGCTTGAAGTGGCCGTCGCGCCGGTCGTGCTTGAATTCGACCTCGACCACGCCGGTATAGGCAATCGACTTCAGGAAGCGGCGGCCGAGATCTTCGACTTCGCTTTGCTCGATGGTCTCCACATAGGTGCTGGAACGGCCGAAATCGATCGGGTGCTGGCGCGCGCGCCGGGCTACCAATGAGACGATCGGCTCGCCGCGGTCGCACATGGCGGCGTAGGAGAATTGCGATTCACCGGCGCCGGGGATCCATTCCTGCACGATGATGGCGTCGTTGCCGACGAACGCGGCGGCGCGTTTGTAAAGCGCCAGCAGTTGCTCACGGTCATCGGCCCTCCAGGCCTTGGCCTGCGTAAATTCGTCGATGCCCTTGCGAAACGCTGGCTTGAGTATGACCGGGTAGCGGCAGTTAAGCCGCTCGATCTCCTCCAGGCTTTGCGGGTGAAAGCTGGCGGGGAAATCGATGCCAAGCTCAGCCGCGCGTTGATAGGTGAGGCGTTTGTCGTAGGCCCACTGGATGGTGTCCCAATCCGGCGTCGCCACGCGGAAATACTGCGACAGCAGCGTGTGGTTCTTGGCGATCAGACACATGTCCTGATCGCCGCCCGCGATCAGCACCCAGCCTTGCAGGCCGTTCTGTTTGGCGAGGTCGATAATCGAATTAAGCCCGTCCGGATGTTCGGCTCCGGGCCAGGGGATGCTGCGCTCGACATAGCGCGAATAGGTCGCAATCGGATGATTGGCCAGCATCCACACCGGGATGCCGTGCCGGCCCAGACTGCGCGCGACCGCGACGCTGACGTGCGCGCCGCCGATGATCAGCGCACCGGGCATCGCTTGCGGGTCGGTACGATGGGGCGCCGCTTGCGCCGCCACCGCAACTTGCGGCGCGATCATGGATGTTCACGCTCCGTGGCCATGGACAACGGCGTCGATCCGGCAAGGGCGTCGAGACGATTGCGGGCGTCGGCGCGCGCAACGCCGCGCAGCGCCGCGCGCGTGATGCGGCGCGCGGCAAATCCGGAACCCGCGATGAAGCGCAGCAGCGGACCGAAGCTCGCGACCGCGGCGGCGCCGGCGAAATGCAGGCCGGGCACGCTCGATTCAAGTCCGCCGTTGAGGACGGGCAGGCCGCCGTGCAGCGCGATCTTGCCGCGCAGTTTCGGCTCGAGCATGCTCATCTTATCGACGTCGATGCGGTAGCCGGTCGCCAGCAGCACGCGGTCGAAACGTTTGGTGGCGTTGTCGAGCGTCAGCGAGACGCCGCCATCGACCTTGCGCGCGGCGAAAACGGTGCGGCCCTGATCGACTGGCACGTCCTTGAGGCGCGGGCGCAGCCAGGTGATCGCGGTCGCGCGCAGGTTCAATTCGTTCCAGCGGTCGCGCGTGGCCTGCGGGAAGCGCTGGATGATGCCGGGCGCCTCGTTGACCCAATTGTTCGGGAACGGCCCGACCTGCGACGGCGGGATCAACATATTGCCGATCATCGTGCGCACGGCCTTACGTAGCATGCTGCGCTTTCCGGGGTCGGCGTTCCAGATCAGACTGCCGCGGCAGATGATCTCGACATCGGCGCCCGCCTCGTGCAGCAGCGCTGCCGACTCGCAGGCGCTCTGGCCACGGCCAATCACCGCCACGCGCTGGCCCCGGTAGCATTCGGAATCGGTGTGCTCGCAGGAATGACTGACCAGTTCGCGCGGCAAGCCGTCGAATTGCGCCGGCCGGTATTCGTGGCCGAGCAGGCCAACGGCCATCACCACGCGCTGGGCGAAGAAGCTGTCGCCGTCCTCCAGCACCAGGCGGAAGCCGCCATCGAAGGCCTCCACGCGGGTGACCGAGCGGGTGTCGAGATCGGGCGCGACGCGTTCCTGAAACCACATGCCATAGTCGACAAAATTTTCCACCGGCAACAGCTTCGGCACTTCCATGCCGGCTTGCGTATAGTAATCGTCGAGTGTGTAGCGATGCGCCGGGTCGGCGATATGGGTGCCGGTCCAGGGCGAACGCAGCTTCATGCCGGTCGGCATGTTGCCGCGCCAAAACGACAGTGGCTTTCCGAACATGCGGATCGGGACATTGGCCGCGCGCAGATGGGCGGCGGTGGCGAGGCCATAGGGACCGGCACCGATGATCGCAACCGTGCGGGGGTCGCACGAAAGGGCGGGACTGACAGCAATGTTCATGGGACTGGTTCTCGACGGTCGTGAACTACACGGGTTACGCGGGAAGCTAGCGGCGCATTATTATCAGTTTGCCAATAGCCGTGACTAAACGTCGCGAATTAAGCCTAATCCCAAGGGCGAGAAGTGGAATTGCGATCGCGCTCGTCGATTATCGTAAATTCGGCGTTAACGATGCTCGATAAACCAGCGCGCATATGCGGTCGCCGTACCGCATGCCGGGCGTGTCGGAGAGGGAACCGATGGCCCTTCCGCGCCGCCGATATAACGGCCTATCATTCGCAAACGACGGCCGCCCATTGACGGGCGGCCGCGCTGCTAAAACCCAGGGGCCTTTCCATGAATCTGAAATTGCTCGTTGCCATTGCGGCGGTCGCTGCCATGCCGGTATGCGCGCAGGCGCAAAAGCCGGCGGCCGCAAAGGCAACCAAGGCGGACGCGGAAAAGGTCGTCAGTATCATCCGCACCGACAAGGCCAAGTCACAGACATATTGCGACATGGTCAAGCTCGGCGACCAGGTCGAGCAGGCCGAGCAGAAGAAAGACAGCAAGAAGGTCGACGAGCTGTCGAATAAGATCGACGAATTGAGCGACAAGATGGGCGCCGAATACATCGCCTTGATGGACGGCATCCAGGAAATAGACCCCAATTCCAAAGAAGGCCAGGACATCGCCACGACACTTGGCGAGCTCGACGCGCTATGTGGGAACTAGCGGCGGGCGAGTTGTCAGCGATTACGCAAATAAATGAACCAGTAGACGCCGCCGACCAGTGCGCCGCCGCCGATAATATTGCCGATGGTGACCGGGATCAGGCTCAAGAAAAACGCCGGCCAGGTAAGGCCGCCATAGGCCGCGGCGCTGCTTGAGAGCTGCGACCACAATTCGGCCGGCCCCCAGGCCTTCACGAACAGGCCGAGCGGGATGAAATACATATTAGCGACCGAATGCTCGAAGCCGGCGGCAACGAAGGCGGAAACCGGGAACAGGACGGCCAGCACCTTGTCGCTGGTGGTGCGGGCGCCCAGTGACAGCCATACCGCCAGGCACACCAGCACGTTGCACAGCACGCCGAGAAACAGCGCATGGCTGAAGGGTAGCGCCGTCTTGTCGGCCGCGATCTTGAGCGCGACGGCGGCGACCGTGCCGCGCCCGGCAAGGTACTGGCCGGACAGAAACACCAAGAGCGCAGTGCCGACGGCACCGATGAAATTGCCGACATAGACGATCGCCCAAGCGCGCAGCATGGCGGTGAGCGGTAGTTTGCCGGCGGCCCAGGCCATCACCATTAGATTATTGCCGGTGAACAGCTCGGCGCCGCCGAGCACGACCAGGATCAGCCCGAGGCCGAACACGATGCCGGCGAGCAGGCGGCTGACGCCGAAGGGAATGACGCCGTCGGCACCGGCAAGCACGGTGGTCGCAAACATGGCGCCGAGCGCGATGAAGGCGCCGGCAAGGATCGCGAGCGCGATCAGGCTAAGCACGTCCAAGCGCGCTTTATTGACGCCGACTCCTTCGGCCTTTTGCGCGATTTCCGCCGGCAGCAGTGCGTCGATGCCGTGGTCGGCGTGATCGGTTGCGACGGTCATGGGGCGTCTCCCGTAATGTGGGCGCACAGGCGGCCACACTTCCGGTCGACCGGCTTTGACACATCTCAATCGGTCACGGCGGTGTTACAGTGAGCCGCCGCCAGCCGGCTAGATCTGCGCCTCCGCGAATGCATTCACCCACATGGCGCAGACGCCGGAGCGCACGATGTCGGCGCGGCTGAATTCGATCACCGGCACCGGCAGGTTCTGCGCCTCGATCATGGCGATGACGGTGCGCAAGCCGCTCTCCTTGTCGAGATCGCATTGGCTGACGTCGCCGTTGATGACCACCGTGCAGTCCTCGCCGATGCGCGTCAGGAAAGTCTTGATCTCGGCCGGTGAGGCGTTCTGCGCCTCGTCGAGCAGCACGAAGGCGTTCTTCCAGGAGCGGCCGCGCATGACCTCGAACGGCACCAACTCGATGCCGCCGTTCTTGAGCGCGATGGTGTAGGCCGCCTTGCCGATGCGATCCTTGATCGCTTCGGTGACCGGCGCCGCCCAGGGCGCGAATTTGTCTTCCAGGCTGCCGGGGAAATAACCGAGCGAGCGCCCGCACGGCACATTCGGGCGGGTGAGGATGATCTTGTCGATTTGCCGGTTGCGGTAGAGGTCGGCGGCGTGGGTGGCCGCGATCCAGGTTTTGCCGGTGCCGGCGGGGCCGAGCACGATCACCTGGGGAGCTTTGCGAAGGGCGTCGAGATAGTCGGCCTGGGTGGGGTTGAGAGCCTTGATCGGGGGCAGCGCGCGTTCGATTTCGAATTTGGGGTCTAGGAAATTTATGATCTCGGCGGTGGCGAACTGGCGCTCATGGCGGCGTTTTTTTCGATTGAGATTCTTACCCAAGGGCCGACTCCTTCTGGTGGACTGCAGGATGAATGCCGGCGGGCCGTGCCCGGGCGCGCGACCGGCGGCAGCGAGAGTGGGGGGATTTGCAGGCGGGGCGGCGGCGCAACCGGCTTCCGGGAACGTTGACGCCCCGAAGACCCTGATTGCCGATCGATCCGTAACCGACGAACCGCCATAAGGTGAGAGGCTAAGCGATTCGCGTGACAGATTTCTAAAAATTATCGGCGGGCGGCGATGCGCGTCCGGCGAAGGCGGCTGCGGCGCCACACCTTTCCGCGGTCATTGCCGGGTCAGGCCCGGCCATGGCGATTGCGCTGGCCTCATGTCTTCACGTATTTGTCGAGGAAAGCGAGTGTGTCGGCGAAGGCCTGCCGCTGCATGGCATCCGGCGCGTAGGCGCCGTCGGCCGGCCGCACCGGATAGATGAAACCGTGCAGCGGGTGATCGTAGCTCACCCATTGCGCGGCTTTACTCGCCTCATGCAGCAGGTCGTAGCTGACGCGGAAAATGCCCTGCAATTCGTCGGCATCGCGCCCCTGCACAAAGATCGGCGTCGCGATGGTGGCGATGCGGGCTTGTGCTACCTCTTCGGTGATGCGCGGGCGCACTTTCGATGCCTCGCGCATCAGCATTTTCTCGACGTTCAGCAGGCCGGTCTTGGGATCGACTTGGGCGGTCGCATCGGGCCGCAGACGCAGGAACTCGTGGTTGGCCGGTTCGCTCGCCACCATGGCGCGGAAGCCGCGATATTCGGAAGCAATCTTGAACGCCATTTCGCCGCCATGGCTGACCCCGATATAGCCGAGCCGCGCGCCGTCGATGAAGGGCAGCGTCTTGACGTATTCGGCGACGCTGATCGCGTCCTCGTATTCGAGCGGCCCGCGGTTGAACAGTTGCCGGCCCTGCCGCCCGGACTGGATCAGTTTGCCGATGCGGTCGTAGGCGTAATCGACCTCGGCGCGGTAGCGCATCCAGCAGGTGGCGTAGCCGGCCTCGATCAGCCGCTCGTGCGTCCAGCTTTTTGTGTGCACATGATCGCGCAGCATGGCCATGCCGCCGCCGCCATTGCCAGTGGCGGTGAGCACGATGGGGAAGGGGCCCTTGCCTTCCGGCTTGCGCAAGCCGATCGGGATATAGGCGCCGTCGACCATCTCGACATACATGAGATGGACCGGGAACGGCGAGCCGGCGACCGGCTCGGTGACCACGACATGCGCGGGGTCGAGCCCGGATGGCGCGGCCGGAACAGCATCAGCAATGCTCATGACTGACCTTCTTGTGAGGTGCCTGGGCATTCAATACGTGCCCGCGCGCGTCAGGGCTAGACCCGCAATCCTAAGGAGGCGGCGCAGCGTCCTCCCGCGATTTCTCTGCAGAGTGCGGCGTCGGCATCTACCGCCGGTCCAGTCCTTCGTGGGCGGGTCGTTTTATATAGAGATTTTACGTAATTCGCCGAGTGAAGGAATTTAGATTGCGTAGCATTCAAATAGCAGGTTGACATCCATGACGTCAGCAAATGAAAGCGACCCCCAACTGAGTTGGACGCATGTGGGGATCGCCGCACTGATTGCAATCATAGCCGGAGTCATCGCGTACTACATCAATTAGGGCCAAGCTGCTTTCATTCGATATGACGAACGCCCGTACTGTGCCTGCTCGTCCGCAGGCGATTTACGCCTTATAGCTTCGCGCTGCATTGTCATGCGGAAAAACAAAATGTGCCAGTAGTGCATGCCCACCGTGAGCGCGCGTGCTGATTGAAGGCTGCGCACCCGTTACTGAGGAAAAACCCACAAGAAAATCACCGGTGGATTCCCCTGCTTTAAGATGGTCAAGCAGGGATAGGTCTGGCACGCCGGTGGTGGCGAACGTCGGCGGCTCGCATTTTGCCGAGAATTCGCTGGTAAAATCGACTCTTGCATAAGTCGCGGATGCCCGGCACAAGGCCGGGCGTGACGCCATGAATTGACGTGAAAATGCCCGCTAAACAGCCCTTCTACATCACCACCGCGATCTCCTATCCGAACGGCGCGCCGCATATCGGCCACGCCTATGAGGCGATCGCCACCGACGCCATCGCGCGCTTTCATCGGCTCGACGGCGAGGACGTCTATTTCCTCACCGGCACCGACGAGCACGGCCAGAAAATGCAGCAGACCGCGGCGCGCGAAGGCTTGAGCGCGCGCGCGCTGCGCGACCGCAACGTGCCGCTATTCGAGGCCATGGTGAAGCGGCTCGACTGCTCGAACGACGATTTTATCCATACCACCGAGCAGCGCCACCACCGCGCCTCGCAGGCGATCTGGCAGGCGATGGAGAAAAACGGCGACATCTATCTCGACAAATACGCCGGCTGGTACTCGGTACGCGACGAGGCCTATTACGCCGAGAGCGAGACGCAGCTCAACGAGCAGAAGGTGCGCGTCGCCTCGAAGACCGGAACGCCGGTCGAATGGGTGGAGGAGGAAAGTTATTTCTTCCGCCTCTCCGCCTATCAGGACAGACTGCTGAAGCTTTTCGAGCGGCCGAACTACGTGCTGCCGAAGGAGCGGCTCAACGAAGTGGCGAGCTTCGTGCGCGGCGGCCTGCAGGATCTGTCGATCTCGCGCACCACCTTCGACTGGGGTGTCAAGGTGCCCGGCAACGACAAGCACATCATGTATGTGTGGGTCGATGCGCTGACCAATTACATCACCGGCGTCGGCTATCCCGACGTCGACAGCGACAAGTTCAAGCGCTATTGGCCGGCAGCGCTGCACGTCATCGGCAAGGACATCGTGCGTTTCCACGCGGTCTATTGGCCGGCCTTCCTGATGTCGGCCGGCGTCGAGGTGCCCCAGCATATTTTCTCGCACGGTTTTTTGTTCAACCGCGGCGAGAAAATGTCGAAGTCGGTCGGCAATGTGGTCGATCCGTTCACGCTGGCGGACGCCTATGGCGTCGATCAGTTGCGCTATTTCTTTTTGCGCGAGGTGCCGTTCGGTCAGGACGGCAACTACAATCACGAGGCGATCGTCAACCGCATCAATGCCGATCTCGCCAACGATCTGGGCAATCTGGCGCAGCGTTCGCTGTCGATGATCGGCAAGAATTTCGGCGGTGTGCTGCCGGCGCCGGGGGAATTTGGCCCGACCGACAAAACCATCCTCGCATCCGCCGACGCTATGCTCGCCACCGCGCGCGAGCACATGAAGACGCAACAGCTGCACCAGGTCCTCAACACGGTATGGGCGGTGGTGGCCGACGCCAACCGCTATTTCGCCGGCGAGGCGCCCTGGGCGCTCGCCAAGACCGATCCAAAGCGGCAGGGCACGGTGCTCTACGTCACCGCCGAGGTGTTGCGATGCGTTGCGATCATGGCTCAGCCGTTCATGCCATCGTCAGCGGCGAAGCTTCTCGAGCTTCTGTCGGTCAAGCCCGAGGAACGCAGCTTCTCCGAGCTTAACGGCACCAAACGCATAGCTCCCGGCAGCAAGCTGCCGCCGCCCGCGCCGGTGTTCCCGCGCTATGTCGAGCCGGAGGCAAAGGCTTGACGGAGCGTCCATCAACCGCTCGTCCCCGCGAAAGCGGGGACCCAGTGCTAAACTGCCCCTGATTTTGGCGGCTCAGGATTCCCGCTTGCGCGGGAATGAGCGGAACTCCGCATGGAATTGGAATCAGAGATGCTTGTCGACAGCCACTGCCACCTGGATTTTCCGGATTTCGCGACCGAGCTCGACGCGGTGGTGGGGCGCGCCCGTGCCGCCGGCCTCGGGCGCATCGTCACCATCTCGACGCGCGTGCGTAAGCTGCCGCAAGTGCTTGCAGTCGCGGAGAGTTTTCCGGAGATTTTCTGTTCGGTCGGCACCCATCCGCACAATGCGCATGAGGAACTGGACATCGACGCCAAGGCGCTGATCGCGTTGACGAAAAATCCGAAAATCGTGGCGATCGGCGAAGCCGGCCTCGACTATCACTACGACAACTCGCCGCGCGACGCGCAAGCGCAAGGCCTGCGCCAACATATTCAGGCTGCTCGCGAAACCGGCCTGCCGCTGGTCATTCATGCGCGCGACTGCGATGCCGACATGGCACGCATTCTCGAAGAAGAAACGGGCAAGGGCGCCTTTCCGGCGGTGCTGCATTGCTTCACCGGCGGCCGCGATTTGGCGATGCGCGCCATAGACCTAGGCCACTACGTCTCGTTCACCGGCATCCTAACTTTCAAGAATTCGCAGGCGTTGCGCGACATTGCGCGCGAGCTTCCGGCCGAGCGCATTCTGGTCGAGACCGATGCGCCTTATCTGGCGCCGCTGCCGCATCGGGGCAAACGCAATGAGCCGGCCTATGTGGTGGAGACGGCCAAGGTTTTAGCCGCGACGCGCGGTATTTCCGACGGCGAAATCGCGCGCCAGACCAGCGAGAATTTCTTCCGCCTGTTCAACAAAGTGCCGCGCGATCTGGTGGTGGCGGCGTGAGTTTGCGCTTCACCATTCTCGGCTGCGGCTCCTCCATGGGCGTGCCGCGCGTCGCTTTGGGCTGGGGTGCCTGCGATCCGAACAATCCGAAAAACCGCCGGCGGCGCTGTGCTCTTTTGGTGGAACGCGCGCAAGGGAAAGGCGAGGCCACCCGCGTTCTTGTGGACTGCACGCCGGATCTGCGCATGCAACTGCTCGACGCCGAGATCGACTGGCTCGACGGCGTCCTGATTACGCACGAGCATGCCGACCACACCCACGGCATCGACGATTTGCGCCCGCTGTACGTGCACAAACGCAAGCGCGTCGGCATCTGGCTCGACGAGCCGACTTCGCGCGCCATGCATGCCCGCTTCGGCTATTGCTTCGAGACGCCGCCCGGCAGCGAATATCCGCCGATCCTGACCGAACACCGGCTGGTGCCGGGCGAGCCGGTGAGCATCGCCGGGCAGGGCGGCACCATCGACGCGCTGCCTGTCCTGCAACAGCACGGGGATGTCCCCTCGCTCGGATTCCGCTTCGGCAATCTGGCATATTCGGCCGACATCAAGAGCCTGCCGGCCGAAAGCGTGGCGGCCCTGAGCGGCCTGGAGGTCTGGATCGTGGACGCGCTGCGCCAGGCGCCGCATCCGAGCCATTTCAATCTCGACGAGGCGCTGGATTGGATCGCGCGGTTGAAGCCCAAGCGGGCGATCCTGACCAACTTGCATGCCGATTTGGATTACGCGGCGCTGCGCGCCAGGCTACCGCCGGGGGTCGAGCCGGGCTACGATGGGATGACGTTCGTATGTTAACCTGATTTATTTAGACTTCGATTGATCTGTTTGATATTACAATATTATAAAAAATTCCATAATATGTCTTATGCGAATTAGATCACTGTGCCTGGCAGTTCCATCCTAGGCCGCTGCCGGCAATCTTTCTGAGCTGCCGCCGGGCCCTTGCCCGCGGAGTCAAATCTGCGGGCGCACCGCGAAGACATATTGCGCCACCAGATCGCGCAGTGCGCCTGGTACCGCGATCATCACGTCGGAGATCACAGTGACGTGGTAGCCGGGCCGGGTCAGCAGCACGCGCATCACCTCATCGAGCGACGGCCATTTGCGGTAGTCGAAGGGCGGCGGCGGTGGCGCAACGAAGGCGCGCGCGTCATCGACCAGAATACAATGCGGCCGGTCCGATGCGAGCACCGCCTCGAGCTCATTGAGCAGCGGGCAATTCTCGTTCGGCCCGAAGAACCCCGCCCCGGCATGCGCGTCCAGCCAGAACAGCGCCGGCCCATCGAGTTCGCTGCAAATCTCGGCGATATGATGCCTGGAATTGCCCAACAGAAACGTCACGTTCGGCAGCGGCCCGACCGCCTGCATGGCCTGGCGCTGGTAGTCCGGGTTGATCTCGACGGTCCAGACCCGCTCGAAATTGGCCGCCGCCCATTTCAGCGAGGCGCCCTGGAAGGTCCCGGTTTCGACAAAGCTGCGCAGCCTTCCTGCCCGGGCCAGCGAGGTGCCGAGGCTCGCCAGCGGCTCCAAGTGGATCGAACCCAACGCGAGACCCCTCCGGCGCACAAGCGCGCTAAATCTATAGGCGATTCTCCGGCAAAAGCCCGCGCCGCCCGCAGTTTTGGCTTGCGGCCGCCTCTGTTAGGGTCGCGCCAGAAAAACTTATGCGAGGCGCAAGCCGTGAAACCTTCCCGCGATATTGCACGGCTGATTGAGATCATGGCGGCGCTGCGCACGCCCGGCAGCGGCTGCCCCTGGGACCTCGAACAGACCTTCCGGACGATTGCGCCCTATACGCTCGAGGAAGCCTACGAAGTCGCCGATGCCATCGCGCGCGGTGATCTCAAGGACCTGCGCGACGAGCTGGGAGATCTGTTGCTGCAGGTCGTCTACCACGCCCGCATGGCCGAAGAGCAAGGCGCATTCGATTTCGGCGACGTGGTCGAAAGTATCACCGCCAAAATGGTCCGCCGCCACCCGCACGTGTTTGCCGATGCCGAGGGCCGCACCGCCAAGGCGGTCGAAGGTCTGTGGGAGCGGATCAAGGCGGAGGAACGGGCCGAACAAGACGAGGTTGGGCCGGTCAGTGCGCTCTCCGGGGTGCCGGTCGCCCTGCCCGCGTTAACCCGCGCCTTGAAGCTGCAAGATAAGGCGGGACGCGTCGGTTTCGACTGGAACGACCCGCGCGCCGTACTTGCCAAGATCCGCGAGGAAGCCGACGAGATCGAGGCCGAACTTGATCAGCTCGATAAGGCCAAGACAGCGGCCGAAGTCGGCGATCTCCTGTTCGCGGTGGTCAACCTAGCGCGCCATTTGGACGCCGATCCGGAAGACGTTCTGCGGCAGACCAACCGCAAATTCGAGCGGCGTTTTGCGGCCATCGAAAGCGCGCTTGCAGCGCGCGGCAAAACGCCCACCGAGGCGACTTTGGCCGAAATGGATGCGCTTTGGGATGAGGCAAAGGCGGCGGAAAATACCTGAACGCCTCAAATGGCGAACTTCGCCCTCACCTGCGCCGCTTTCTCGGCATCCGCACGCACCGTCACCGCCAACCGGCCATCGTCGCGCATGGCTTTGGACAGCACCTCGGAATGCCGATAGAGCCAACTGAGGCCCGCGCCATCGGCCGGATCGATTGCCAGTTCGAGAGTTTGGCGGCTTTCCCCCAGCCGCGCCTCGATCGCGGCAACCAGGGGCTCGATCCCTTCCCCGCTCAAGGCCGACACCGGGATCGGCCGGCGTGCTTCCGGCTGCCGTTCGGCCAGGTTGAATAGTCGCGCCCGGGCGTCGGCATCGAGCCGGTCGATCTTGTTCCAGACCTCGATCAGCCGAGCATCGGTGGCCGCAATGCCAAGCTCGCCCAGCACCTTTTCGACGTCGTGCGACTGCGCGCCGGCATCCTCGTGCGACATGTCGCGCACATGCAGGATCACGTCAGCCTCGATCACCTCCTCCAGCGTGGCGCGGAACGCCGCTACCAGCATGGTCGGCAGATCGGAGATGAAACCGACGGTGTCCGAGAGGATGACGCGGCTGCCCTTCGGCAACGCGACCGCCCGCAGCGTCGGATCGAGCGTGGCGAACAGCATATCGGCCGACACCACGCTCGCTGCGGTCATGCGGTTGAAGAGCGTCGATTTGCCGGCGTTGGTATAGCCGACCAGCGCCACGATCGGGTAAGGCACCCGCTTGCGGGCTTCGCGGTGCAACTTGCGGGTGCGCTTGACCTTGTCGAGTTCGCCTTCGATGCGCTTGATGCGGTCTTCGATCACGCGCCGATCGGCTTCGAGTTGCGTTTCACCCGGCCCGCCGAGAAAGCCGAAGCCGCCGCGCTGGCGTTCGAGATGGGTCCAGGAGCGAACCAATCGGCTCTTTTGGTAATTGAGATGGGCATGCTCGACTTGCAGCGCGCCTTCGCGCGTGCGCGCGCGCCGGCCGAAGATTTCCAGGATCAATCCGGTGCGGTCGATAACCTTCGCGTTCCAAGCCTTTTCCAGATTGCGCTGCTGTACCGGCGACACCGGGCAATCCATCACCACCACGGATGCGGAGAGACTTTTGACCAGCCCGGCGATTTCGTCGACCTTGCCGGTGCCGATATAGGTCGCGGGCCGCACCTGATTGAGTGTGACCAGCCCTGCCTGCACCACATTGAGATCGATGGCGCGCGCGAGCCCGGAGGCTTCTTCAAGGCGAGCCTCGGGCGTGCGCGATTCCGCCGGCGCGCGGGCGGCATTGCCCCTGACCTCGCGCTTGAGCCATGGTTCGATGACGATGGCGCGGCCGGTCTCTGCGCCCGTCTTCGTTGGGCTCAGTCGATCGGCGCCCCTGTCGCGCTGGCGTTGTTCCAACTAGACCTTATCCCCGGCCGGCGGCTCTTCGCCGCCTTCGAACAACTGGATCGGATGACCGGGCATGATGGTCGAAATTGCGTGCTTGTAGACGAGTTGGGAATGTCCGTCCCGCCGCAACAAAACGCAGAAATTATCGAACCAGGTCACCACGCCCTGCAACTTGACCCCGTTGACCAAAAAAATGGTGAGCGGAATTTTTGCTTTGCGGACGTGATTGAGAAATGTGTCTTGCAGATTTTGCGCACGTTCGGCTGCCATGGCCGTGTTCCATTTTTTGCCCGCGACTGGCGCGCGAGACCTTCGTTGCCCGAGTCCTCTACATGCGCGCTCCACCGCATGTGCCGCTTAGCCCCAGCAAAAGCGGTGCCAGGCTCAGGAGGCCACTATTAGATGGCAGGCGCTCTTCGGGCGCAAGCACAAGTTGGAACCCACCCCGGCAAACTGCTGAAATGGTTGATATTTACGGGCGTTCCGCCGGCCGTTCGCGGCCACACGGTAGCCCGGGATGGCCGCTGTCCGCACCCGGATTGCCGCGGTCCGCAATGTTCGAATGTCACGCGATCTCGGCGTGCCCGTGAAAGTCACGGCGCAAGGCGGCGGCAACCAGGCCCGGCGCGCCATTGCCGACCGGGCGGCCGTCGATGGCGACCACCGGCAGCACGATCTGGCTGGCCGAGGTGATGAACGCTTCGCGCGCGGCATAGGCTTCCTCGACCGAGAACGGGCGTTCCTCGAACGCCAAGCCTTGCGCCTTGAGCATATCGACCACGACCGAGCGCGTGATGCCGGGCAGAATATCGCAGCCGAGCGGATGGGTGATGAGCTTGCCGTCGCGGCTGACGATCCAGGCGTTCGACGAAGCGCCTTCGGTAACGCGGCCTTGCTCGTCGACCAGCCAGGCCTCGCGCGCGCCCTGTTCGCGCGCGGCTTGCTTGGCCAGCACGTTCGGCAGCAAGGACACCGACTTGATGTCGACGCGGCTCCAACGGATGTCGGGCACGGTGACCACGGCGATACCCTCGGCCGCCAATTGCTCGAGCTTCGCGAGATCGTTGCTGCGCGCGGTCACTACCATCGAGGTCCTGGTGTCCGCCGGCGGAAACGCAAAATCGCGGCGTGCGACGCCGCGAGTGATCTGCACATAGACGATGCCGTCGCGCACCCGGTTGCGCCGTACCGTTTCCCGCAGCACGATCGAAAGCGCTGCCGGCGACATCGGGTGCGCGATCCGCAATTCGTTCAGCGAGCGATCGAGCCGTGCCATATGGCGGCGCTCGTCGACCAGGCGCCCTCTTCGTACCTCGCATACTTCGTAGACGCCGTCGGCGAATTGATAGCCGCGGTCGTCAATCGAGATCACAGCGTGCGCACGCGGCAGATAGCGGCCATTGACATAGGCGATGCGTGACATGGAGGTTTATTCCTTGCGCGTGATCTTGTCCGACCTTGCTTCGCCCGCCGGAGCGGGCGTCGCGAAGGCGGAAAACCGGTTTCCATCCCCGATCAAGCCGTGGACAAGCTATTCGGGGTCACGCGCTAGCCTATCCCAAGCGCCTTGAGCTTGCGGTGTAGCGCCGAGCGTTCCATGCCGACGAATTCGGCGGTGCGCGAAATATTGCCGCCGAAGCGGCTGATCTGCGCCACCAGATATTCCCGTTCGAACACTTCGCGCGCGTCGCGCAGCGGTAGCCCCATCAGATGTTCGCCGCCATTGCCGTTGGGCATGGTCGGCACCATCGAGCCGACGTCGGGCGGCAGCATGCTGGCATCGAGCACGGCATCCGGATCGCCGCCGGCCAGGATCATCAAACGCTCGATATTGTTGCGTAACTGTCGCACATTGCCCGGCCAGTTGTGCGACTGCAGCACGGCCATGGCGTCGTCGCCGATGCGGCGTTTCGGCAGGCCGGTCGCTTGCGCGATCTGGTCCATGAAATATTCCACCAGATTGGGAATGTCCTCGCGCCGCTCGGCCAGGGGCGGCACCCGGATCGGCACCACCGACAGCCGATGGTAGAGGTCTTCGCGGAATTTTCCGTCCGCGATCTCCGCTTCAAGATTGCGCGTGGTCGACGAGACGATGCGCACATCGACGGCAACCTTGCTGCTGCCGCCGACCCGCTGGAAGGTTTGGTCGACCAGCACGCGCAAAATCTTGTTCTGCGTCTCACGCGGCAGTTCGGCGACATCGTCGATGAACAGCGTGCCGCCATGCGCTTCTTCTAGCGCGCCCGGCTTGCGGTCTTCCTGGCCATTGGAGCGGTCGACGCCGAACATTTCAATTTCCATGCGCTCGGGCGTGATCGCGGCGGCATTCATGACGATGAACGGACCGGTCGTGCGTGCGGACGATTGGTGAATTGTACGCGCGGTCAGTTCCTTGCCCGAGCCGGAAGGGCCGACGATGAGAATCCGGCTGTTAGTCGGCGCCACCCGGTCGATGGTCTGACGCAATTGCATAATCGCCGCCGAACGACCGATCAGGGTCGCCGGCAGCGGCGCCAATTGCTTGAGTTGCCTGACTTCGCGTTTAAGGCGGAAGGTTTCGAGCGCGCGCTCGGCCACCAGCACCAGCCGGTCGGCCTTGAACGGCTTCTCGATAAAATCATAGGCGCCAAGCTTGATGGCGGCGACGGCGGTTTCGATATTGCCGTGGCCGGAGATCATCACCAAGGGCACTTCGGGGTGATCGTGCTTGACGATATCGAGCAGTTGCAGCCCGTCGAGTTTGCTGCCCTGCAGCCAGATGTCGAGGAAAACCAGGCTCGGCTTGCGCGCCATGATGGCGGCGAGCGCTTCATCGCTGTTACGCGCGGTGCGCGCGTCGTAGCCTTCGTCCTGCAGAATCCCGGCCACCAGATCGCGGATATCGGCCTCGTCGTCGACAATCAAAATATCTGCGGCCATTGCTACTACCCATTCACCGTGTTCTGTGTTTCAGGCGCAGAAGCTTCCGCATGGCTGGCGGCGGCAAAACGCACCCGTACCCAGGCGCCCCGCTGACCGGGGATTTTGCCGCTCGCGTCATGCAGTTCGATGCTGCCGCCGTGATCCTCGACAATGCGGCCGACGATGGCGAGCCCGAGCCCGGTGCCCTTCTCGCGCGTCGTGACGTAAGGCTCGAGCAGCCGGCTGCGGTTTTCCTTCGGCAATCCGATCCCGTTGTCGACGACGTCGATAACGATATCGCCGCCTTCGCGCGCGGCAAGCACCCGGATGGAGCCCTTGCCGAGCTCGGCCGGCGGTACCGCGGCGATCGCTTCGGTGGCATTCTTGATGAGGTTGGTGAGCGCCTGCGACATCAAACGCCGGTCAAACCGCGCCGGCATCGGATCCTCGGCAATATCGGTGTCGATATCGATGTCCGAATTGCCGACGCGCATCAGGAACACGGCCTGCCGGATGGTGTCGGCCACGTCTTCGGCGGTGATCACCGGCTTTGGCATGCGCGCGAAATGCGAGAACTCATCGACCATCCGCCGGATGTCGTCGACCTGACGCACGATGGTATCGGTGCATTGGTCAAACACCGTGCGGTCTTCGCCGATCATCTTTCCATATTTGCGGCGAATGCGCTCGGCCGACAATTGGATGGGCGTAAGCGGATTTTCTGATCTCATGGGCGATACGGCGTGCCACATCCGCCCAGGCCGACGTGCGCTGCGCGGCGACCAATTCGGTGATGTCGTCGAGCGTCACGACGTAGCCGTGGCTCGATTCGCTGGATTGCTCGCTGGTGATACGTACCGACAGGTTCCGCTCGCGGCCGTTGCGGGTGATCGTCACTTGATCCTGCGTGCGCGCGCCGGTCTCGGCTGCCGCCATGAAATCGGCGAGTTCCGGAAAAATCTCCATCAAGGGGCGGCCGAGCGCCTCGGCTTCCGTGCGGCCAATCAGTTTTTCCGCCGAGCGGTTGAGGATGCTCACGCAGCCCTCGCCGTCCACGCCGATGACCCCGGCGCTGGCGCCGGCGAGCACCGCCTCGGTGAATCGCCGCCGGCTGTCGATGAGATCGCGCGCGCGCATGATATCGTCGCGTTGCGTCCGCAGTTCCTGCGTCATGCGATTGAACGTCTCGCCGAGCTGCGCGAGGTCGCCTTCCGACTGATGAACCGGCACGCGCACATGCAGATTGCCCGTGGAAACGACATTGGCGGCGCCGATCAGGCGCCGGATCGGCGCCACCAGGCGGTTGGCGAAGTTCAATCCGATCCAGACCGCGGATAGCAGCACGGTCAGCGCGATGACGGTGTACATCAACGCGAACGCGATCTGCACGCCGACCCGACGCGCCTCGATCGCGGCATATTCGGTCGCGCTCGCGCGGGTCGCCTGCAATTGCGGCACGACGCGCGGATCGAGCAGCCGCGTCAAGTACAGGTATTCGTCGTCGTAGTTATGCAATTTGACGACCGCCGCGACATAGTTGGTGTCCGGCAGCAGCACGAGTTGCGGCTCGCTTTCGCTGATATGCGCAAGTGCCTCGCGCGGCGGCATGGCGAAAGTCTGATTGATCTTGAGGTCGGCGTGGGCAATGGCGTGCAGGTCTTTGTCGATCACGATGGCTGCCGCCAGCCCGCGCACCGATGCCTGGAACGTCAGATAGCGCTGCAGATTTTCGTGGTCTTGATCGAAAATCGGCTTCGAACGCGCAATATCGGTGGCCATGAGCAGGATATCGGAACGCGCGGTCTGTGCCTGATCGCGCAGATAGGCTTCGGCCACGATCAGCGAATTTTCGATTGCGGCGCGCGTGCGGGTCGAGAACAGCCGATCGAGGCCGCGGTCGAGCGTAACGCTGGCGACGATCGCCACCAGGATCGCGGGCGCGGCGGCGATGATGGAAAACAATCCGACGATGCGCACATGCAGCCGCGCAGCCGCGCGCCCGCTGCGGCGAGCCTGCACCATCTGCCACACTTCGCGCACGATCACGCCGAGCAGCAGCAGCACTGTCGCCGCGTTCACCAGCAGCAGGGTGACGACCACGTTGTGAGTCGGCGAAATCGGCGTGAGATCGGCGAGAACAATGAAGGTGACAAACGCGGACAGCAGGGCAAGGCCGACCGCGACCGGTCCTAACCTCCTTGCCTCTCCCCGCTTGGAAGCCGGAGCGACAAGCGCGGTTTCAGCGCTGGCAGCTTGTTCTACGCTCATGGACCCCTGTCAGCGGATGGCGGAGCGCACGCGCCCCGGATGAACATGGGCCAAGAGGGCGACAGCCGTCTCGGCAATGATGCTTTTATACAACAATGTTGCCCAATTGCGACAAAAGCGCGGCCCTATTGCCACAGGCTTGGGAAACTTGGGTTTGCGGGATTTGCCCAGACGTCTTCAGAAAGGCGATTCCAGCCGCGGATTGCGCCCGGAGCCGGCCTTTATCCGGAAAAAGCGCTAATTGCCGCCGCGGAAGACCTGGATATCGAGATCGCGGATTTTTTTCCGCAGGGTATTGCGGTTGACCCCTAGCAGGTCGGCGGCACGGATCTGATTGCCGCGCGTGGCGGCAAGGGCTGCCGTCAACAAGGGATATTCGATCTCGCGCAAGACCCGGTGATAGAGACCGGCGGGCGGTAGACCGTCAGCAAACCCGGAGAAATACGCGGCCAGATGACGCTCCACCGCGGCGCTGAGACTTTCGTCCGCGCGCGGTTCATCGTTGTTCGCCGGCATCGCCGGCTGCGCCAATTCCGCCTCGATCACCGCCGACGTGATGGTTTCCTGCGGATAGAGCGCCGCCAATCGGCGCGCCAGGTTCTCCAACTCGCGCACATTTCCCGGCCAGCGGTGGCGCTTGAGGCGGTCAAGGCCGGCCTGGTCGACCTGCTTCGGCGGCAAGCCCTCGCGTTGGGCCTGGGCGAAGAAATGGCGGATCAGGTCAGGCACGTCCTCGATGCGTTCACGCAAAGGCGGCAGTCGCAGCGGCACGACGTTGAGACGGAAGAACAGATCTTCGCGGAACAGGCCTTGCTGGATCAGTTGCCGCAGCTCCTTGTTGGAGGCGGCGACGATGCGAACATCGCTTTTGATCGGCGTGCGACCGCCGACCGTCGTGTATTCGCCTTGTTGCAGCACGCGCAACAGCCGCGTCTGCGCTTCCATCGGCATGTCGCCGATTTCGTCGAGGAACAGCGTGCCGCCCTCGGCCTGCTCGAAGCGGCCGGCGCTGCGGGTGTTGGCGCCGGTGAAAGCACCCTTCTCGTGTCCGAACAATTCGGATTCGATCAGATCGCGCGGGATCGCCGCCATATTGATGGCGACGAAAGTCCCCGCGCGCCGCCGGCCGTAGTCGTGCAGCGCGCGCGCGACCAGTTCCTTGCCGGTCCCGGATTCTCCGGTGATCATGACCGTCAAGTCGGTTTGCATCAGGCGGGCCAGCACCCGGTATATTTCCTGCATCGCCGGCGAGCGGCCGACCAATGGGATACTGTCGAACTCCTCGCTTTTGGCGCTGGCCGGCCGTTTCTCTTTCGGCTCCGACAGCGCGCGCCCGACGATGGCGATGAGCTCCTTCAAGTCGAACGGCTTCGGCAGATATTCGTATGCGCCGCGCTCGGACGCGCGGATCGCGGTCATGAACGTGTTCTGAGCGCTCATGACGATGATCGGAAGATCGGGGCGCGCCTTGCGGATGCGCGGGATCAGGTCGAATGCATTTTCATCCGGCATGACGACATCGGTAATGACGAGGTCGCCGTCGCCCTGGCTGACCCAGCGCCAAAGCGTCGCGGCGTTGCCGGTCGAGCGCACCTCGTAGCCGGCGCGCGAGAGTGCCTGATTGAGGACGGTGCGGATCGCGGCGTCGTCATCGGCAACCAATATGCTTCCCGTCGGCATCGTTCTACCTCACGGGCACTGTTGCGGACGGCGCACCTTCGCCCGCGTAGATCGGCATCAGCACGCGGAAGATCGTCCGCCGCGGCTGCGATTCACACTCGATGATGCCGCCGTGGTCGCCCACGATCTTCGCCACCAATGCCAGCCCAAGGCCGCTCCCGCTCTGCTTGGTGGTGACGAACGGATCGAACAGATGCGGCATGAGGTCCTCCGGAACGCCCTGCCCGTTGTCCTTCACGCAAAATTCGAGCGGCAGTGATACGCGCGCCTTGCTGCCCGGCATGGCCAACCGCACGCCGGGGCGGAACGCGGTCGTCAGCTGGATCTCACCGTCGTTGGCCCCCTCGCCGATTGCCTCGGACGCGTTCTTCACCAGATTGAGAAACACCTGAATGAGCTGATCGCGATTGCCCAGAACGGATGGCAGCGAAGGATCGTACTCCTCGCTGAATTTGATGTGCCGGCCGAAACCGGTTTGCGCCAGCCGCTTCACGTGGTCGAGCACCACGTGAATATTGACCGGTTCGCGTTCGACCGGCCGCTCGTCGGCGAACACCTCCATGCGGTCGACCAACTTCACGATGCGGTCGGTCTCGTCGCAGATCAGCTTGGTGAGCGAGCGGTCATCGTCGCCCGCCGATTGCTCGAGCAGTTGCGCCGCGCCCCGGATACCCGACAGCGGATTCTTGATCTCGTGCGCCAGCATGGCGGCAAGCGCGATCACCGAACGAGCCGCCCCGCGATGCGTGAGTTGGCGGTCCATCTTGTCGGCGATGGTGCGCTCTTGCAGCATGATGATGACGTGGTCGGCATATTCCGGCAGCGGCGCTACGTGCAGATCGACCAGGCGCTCGCCGGGATTGCGTGGCGTCGCCAAATCCACCTTGTATTCGTTCACCGCCGCGCCGCGTTGGCGCACCTGCTCGATCAGCGTGAGCAGAGGCGAACCGAACGGCACCAGGTCGCGCAGCATGTGCCGGCGCAGCACCGCCAACGAGGCCTCGAAAAATTGTTCGGCGGCGACGTTGGCATCGGCGATCTTGCCGTCGGCGGAAACCATGATCACCGGATGCGGCAGCGCATTCAGCACCGCATCGGCCGGCGAACTGATGGGGGTGGCGACGGCGTGCGCGCGGCTCATGCGGCGGCTCTCCAGGCGAAGGCATCGTAGGCATCGGCGAGCAAGCGGCGCGCCTGCGTCGGCTCGTCGGCCGTGAGAACGCGCGTGCGATGGTGCTTGAGCAGATCGGTCGATGCTCCGGCGCTGGCGGCGGCGCAGTCCAGCGCCCAGGCCAAATGCTTGCGTGCGTGCCGGCGGCCGATCGTCAGCCCGTGGTGAGCGAGCATCTCGTCATAGAGCGTATCGATCAGCATGAATTGGTCGACCAGCGGCGGCGTGCCCTCACGCTTGCCGGTGGCGAGGAAGCGCGCGACTTGTCCCGGGAACCAGGGACGCCCCTGTGCGGCGCGGCCGATCATCATGGCGTCGGCGCCGGAGACGGCGAGCGCGCGTGCGGCGTCGTCGAACGAACAAATGTCGCCATTGACGACGACCGGGATCGAAACGGCTTGCTTGACAGCGCGCACCGCAGACCAGTTTGCGCCGCCATCGTAGAACTGGCAGCGGGTGCGGCCATGCACGGTGATCATGCGAACCCCGGCAGCTTCCGCGCGGCGCGCGAGGCCGGGCGCGTTGATGCTATCGTGGTCCCAGCCCAGCCGCATTTTCAGCGAGACCGGCACGTGGACGGCCGCGACCGTTGCCTCGATCAGTGTGAGTGCGTGATCGAGGTCGCGCATCAGCGCCGAACCGGCAGCGCCATTGGTGACCTGTTTGGACGGGCAGCCCATGTTGATGTCGATAATGTCGGCGCCTTGCGCTTCGGCGATGCGGGCGCCTTCCGCCATCCAATGGGCTTCGCAACCGGCGAGCTGCACGACGTGGATGGCGACACCGCGTCCCTCGCTGCGCACGCGCGCTTCGCGCTTGCCTTGCGCCAGTGCAGCGCACGCGGTCATTTCCGAAATCACCAGACCTGCGCCATGCCGTTCCGCGAGCCGCCGGAAGGGCGCGTCGGTGATGCCGGACATTGGCGCCAAAACAACGCGGTTCGGCACTTTCACAGAGCCGATCTGCAGAGAACCACCTGCATTTTGCGTGATTTCGCCGCCCATGGGATAACTGCCTATCATTTAGGCGATCACTTTCATTGCCCAGAGTTTAGCCATTTTGACAAAGGGCGCAAGTGCTGCACTGCAAAAAGTTGTTCATGCTTAAAGTCCGGCCCGGCCCGCTAATCCATTCCCGCTGCAACAAGAACGCGCTAAAGCCAGGCCGTAACAAGGAGAATAAGTTTTATGACAGGCGTCGCCGTCGTCGTCGTCGCTGCTGGAGCCGGCTCCCGGGTTGGCGGGGATATCCCCAAGCAATTCCGGCTGATCGATGGCAAAAGCCTGCTGCGTCGCGCGCTGGTAACGTTCGTAGAACATGGTGAGGTCGGCTTCGTACAGCCGGTTATTCGACCAGGGGATGCCGACATCTACCGTCGCGAAACGGTTCGTCTCGATCTTCTGCCGCCGGCATTTGGCGGCTCAACGCGGCAATCTTCTGTGCGCGCGGGGCTGGAGGCGCTCGCCGCCCGCAAGCCCGCTATCGTGCTGATCCACGATGCGGCCCGCCCGTTCGCGAGCGCGGCATTGGTTTCGCGCGCAATCATAGCCGCGAGCAAAACCGGCGCGGCGATCCCGGCGCTCCCTGTTACCGATACCGTCAAGACAGTCGATGCCGAAGGCCTGGTCGACAAGACGCTCGACCGCAACCGCTTGCGCCTCGTGCAGACGCCGCAAGGCTTTGCCTTTGAGCCCCTGCTCGCGGCGCATCGGCGCGCCGCCGCCGAAGCGCGCGAAGACTTCACCGACGACGCCGCGCTCGCCGAATGGGCCGGCCTCAAAGTGAGCGTGTTTGCCGGCGAGCCCGGCAACATCAAGATCACCGACGAAGGCGATTTCGTGCGCGCGCAAGCCGCCGCCTTCCCCGCGCAATTCGCAGGACTTGGCGACGTGCGCACCGGTACCGGCATCGACGTGCATGCCTTCGGCCCCGGCGACCACGTCACCCTCGGCGGCATTCGCATCGCGCACGAGCGCGCGCTCATCGGCCATTCCGACGCCGATGTGGCGCTGCATGCGCTCACTGACGCGATCCTCGGCGCGCTCGCCGACGGCGATATCGGCGCACATTTCCCGCCCAGCGATCCGCAATGGCGCAACGCCCCCTCCGACCGCTTTCTCGCTTTCGCGGTTGAGCGCGTTAAGGCGCGCGGCGGCCGAATCGCCCATCTCGATCTCACGCTGGTTTGCGAGACGCCGAAAATCGGCCCGCAGCGCGATGCCATGCGCGCGAATATCGCCGCGCTCGCGAGCCTCCCGATCGAACGCGTGGCGGTGAAGGCGACCACCAGCGAGAAGCTCGGCTTTACCGGCCGCGGCGAAGGCATCGCGGCCTATGCCACCGCCACCGTTCGCCTGCCCTGGAGCGCGTCGTGAGCGAGGAACTGCGCGCTGCAGCCAGCGCCGTGCTCGAGGCTGCCCGCGCGCGCGGCTTGAAAGTGGCGACCGCGGAATCCTGCACCGGCGGGCTGGTGGCGGGCGCCCTCACCGACATTGCCGGTTCCTCGGACGTGGTCGACCACGGCTTCGTCACCTATTCAAACGCGGCCAAGCAGCGGATGCTCGGCGTGCCGGCCGACACCTTGCGCGAGCACGGCGCGGTCAGCCGGCAAACCGCGGAAGCCATGGCGCGCGGCGCGCTCGGCAAAGGCGGCGCCGATATCGTGGTCGCCATCACGGGCATAGCCGGTCCCGGTGGCGGCAGCGCCGCGAAGCCGGTCGGCCTGGTGCATTTCGCCGCCGCCGCGCGCAGCGGCGCGCTCAATGTTGCCGAAATGCGCTACGGCGATATCGGGCGCGAGCAGGTGCGGCACCGGTCGGTGTTGCAGGCGCTGGCGATGTTGAAGGCGATGGCGGAAGGGAAATAACGTTCGTCGGCGGCGCGCGCTGGTAAGGGCGGCCAGGAGACTTCCCCTGACCGCCCTCGTTATGGTTTTGCGCCTACGGCAGCACGGTGAGCGCCGGCGCGCGTCAACTAACATTTCGCTTTGGCGTCCTGCCAATCTTGCAAGCGGCGGCCGACTTCTTGATGCTGCTTGCCCACGGTATCGCCGTCGACTTTCAAGTCCGTCATTCGTTTTTCGATAGCTTGGGCATCGAGCCAAAGCTTTTGGTACTCATCCGCCACGTAGCACGCGTGCCGGCGCTCATTCTTTTTGGTCCAGCCCTGCTTTTTTGCATCGCGATGAATACGTATGTGCTCGCGCTCGACCGGTGCCGGCGGCGGCGGCGGTTGATTTTGCGCGGCGATCGCCTCGCCGATCAGCTCCATGCCGATCCCGACGGCGAGCCCGGTGCCGAATTGGCCCCATCTGCCGCCACCGCCGTGATGGCGGAATCCGCCGCCCCCATGGCCATGGCCGTGGCCCATACGCGGCATTTCACGGTTGAACGATCCCGCCCACGCGCGGTCTTGCGACGTCAAGGCCGATCCGGCCAGGATGGTTGTCGCCACGGCGACGACGAGGCATATGCGTAACTTGGTCATGGCTTACCTCCTGTTGCTCAAAGAGCCACGGGACCGCGGCTCATAGGGTTGGTCGACCGGCGGCGGCGGGAGGTTCATCGCCGGCGCTAGCGAAAACGCCTAATTATTTCAATGCTATGGCGCGCGGCGCGGCGGTGCGCCGCATAACAAACTCGTGATTGCCGGAGGCGGCAGGCCGTCAGGCCCGCTTGCGTCCATAGACCCGGTCCGCGCGTTGCTCGAAAGCGGCGGCGAATTTGCGGAACGCGGTGTCGAACATCGCGCCCATCAGCATCGCCAGCATGCGGCTTCTGAATTCGTATTCGATGAAGAACTCGACCTCGCAGGTGTTCTCGCCGGTTGGCCGGAAGGTCCAGCGGTTCTGCAGCCGCCTGAACGGCCCGTCGAGATACTCGACCAGGATTTTCAAATTCGGCCGGTCGAGGGTGACGCGGCTGGTGAAGGTTTCGCGGATGATCTTGTAGGCGACCGTCATGTCGGCGACCAGCACGGTGACGCCCTCGCCTTTCGCGGTGCGGCTTTTGATCCTGAGCCCGGCGCATAGCGGCACGAATTCGGGATATTTTTCGCCGTCGGCGACGAGGTCGAACATGTCCACCGCGCTGTGGCGGACGCGGCGCTTGGTGGAGAAGGATGGCATCAGGCGGCCGCCACTCTGGCGAGGAACCCGGCCGCTTGCGCACGCGACGTAAATGTCACGAAGCGTTGGCCGGCGCGCAACGCGGTAAAATAGGCAAGGAGTTTCGGGCGCTGCACATTACGAAAGGTCCATACGTAGCGCAGAAATTCCCAGTCGAGACGCTCCGGACAGCCGGGCGCCATTTCCGGCCGCACGGTGCCGTAGGTCGTGACGATCCGGCTGAGCACGCTCAACATGCATGTCCGGAGTGGCAGATCGAACCAGACGATCGTATCCGCGCGGGCACGGCGAAGCTCGCCGGCGCCGTGGCGCGGGTAATTACCATGATGACCCAGGTGGGCTTTTCGGCTTCGCGCGTCGCTTTGGCCGTGAAGTCTTCCATCGTCGGCACGCACCAACCCGGCTGCCAGAACAACTGATCGAGAGAAACAAACGGCACGGCAAGCTTGTCGGCCAAGGTGCGGCCGAACGTTGTCTTGCCCGCGCCGGAGCATCCCATCACGAGAACACGCTGCATGACGACGAACCGCCTCAGCCGCGCTGCCCCGCCCGCGCCGTCCTGAGCCTGGCGAAGTCCTCGCCGGCGTGATGCGAGGAGCGCGTCAAGGGCGATGCCGCTACCATCAGGAAGCCCTTGGCGTAGGCGATGGTTTCCAGCGCTTTGAATTCGTCGGGCGGCACGAAGCGCATCACCTCGTGATGCTTGCGGGTCGGCTGCAGGTATTGCCCGATGGTGAGGAAATCGACATTGGCCGAGCGCAGATCGTCCATCACCTGCAAGACTTCGTTACGTTCTTCGCCGAGGCCGACCATGATGCCGGACTTGGTGAACATCTTGGGGTCGAGCTCCTTCACCCGCTGCAACAGCCGCAGCGAATGAAAATAGCGCGCGCCCGGGCGCACGCTGAGATAAAGCGACGGCACGGTTTCCAGATTGTGGTTGAACACGTCGGGGCGCGCCTCGACCACGATTTCGAGCGCGCCGTCCTTGCGCAGGAAGTCGGGCGTCAACACTTCGATGGTCGTTTGCGGGCATCGCTCGCGGATGGCGCGGATGGTGTCGGCGAAATGTTGCGCGCCGCCGTCGGCGAGATCGTCGCGGTCGACCGAGGTGACGACGATGTGTGCCAAGCCGAGCTTGGCGGTCGCATCGCCGACATGCGCTGGCTCATGCGGGTCGAGCGCGCCGGGCAGACCGGTCTTGACGTTGCAGAAGGCGCAGGCGCGCGTGCAGGTGTCGCCCATGATCATGAAGGTGGCGTGCTTCTTCTCCCAGCACTCGCCGATATTCGGGCAGCCGGCCTCCTCGCACACCGTGTGCAGACCGTTGGCGCGCATGATGGCGTGGGTGTCGGCATAGCCTTGCGAGACCGGCGCCTTGACGCGGATCCAGTCCGGCTTCTTCAGCGCAGGCGAATCCGGCCGATGCGCCTTTTCCGGATGGCGCGGACGCGGCGAATTGAGGTCGTAAACGACGGCCATGGGAGATACTTACGGCGCGCGCCAGCGCGCCGCAAGGTCATGCGTTTCTGATCGCCCGCCAGATGGCCAGAAAGATGATGGCGCCGATGGTGGCGGTGATCAAACTGCCGCCAAATCCGGGCTCGACGACGATGTGCAGCCTCGAAAAGAGAAAGCCGCCGACCACGCCACCCATCAGGCCGACGGCAATATTGCCGAGGATGCCGCCGCGCCCGCCCAATAGCGCGTGCGCCAGAAAGCCGGCGATCAGGCCGATCATGATCCAGGCGACGATGCCCATGGCAGCTCGCGTCAGGCCGCCTTCGGCGGCATGCGGTGGTTCGGCGTCGAGTTGGAAATCTTCAACTCGTCGTCGCTCATGTCGACGCCGATGTCGCCGAACAACGGAGTCGACAGATAGCGCTCGCCGGTGTCGGGCAGCATGGCGAGCACGGTCGAGCCGGGCGCGGCGCCTTTGCAGACTTCGAGCGCGCCGGCGAGAGTTGCGCCGGCGGTGATGCCGACGAAAATGCCTTCCTGCTGCGCCAGCGCTTTGCTGCACTTCATGGCGTCGGCGCCGGCGATGGTGATGATGCGCGAGATCACGTTCATGTCGACGGCATCGCCGGTGATCTTCGGAATGAAGTCCGGGCTCCAGCCCTGCATCGGATGCGGCTTGAAAGCGGCATTGGCTTTGGCCGGCGAACCGTCGGAATTGCGCTCCTGCGGCGATTTGGTCGACAGCATCGGCGCGTCGGCCGGTTCGCAGACGACGATCTTGGTGTCGGGACGCTCTTTGGCGAGCACGCGCGCGACGCCTTTGAGCGTGCCGCCGGTGCCGAAGCCGGTGACCCAGTAGTCGAGCTTCTCGCCTTTGAAGTCGTTGACGATCTCGCGCGCGGTGGTGCGCGAATGCATCTCGGGATTGGCCTCGTTCTCGAACTGGCGGGTCAAGAACCAGCCGTGCGTCTTGGCGAGTTCGACCGCCTTGTTGACCATGCCCATGCCGCGTTCGGCGGCCGGCGTGAGGATCACCTTGGCGCCGAGAAAGCGCATCAGCTTGCGCCGCTCGACGCTGAAGGTTTCCGCCATGGTGACGACCAGCGGATAACCTTTGGCCGCGCACACCATGGCAAGCCCGATGCCGGTATTGCCGGAAGTGGCCTCGATCACGGTCTGGCCGGGCTTGAGCGTGCCGTCCTTCTCGGCCGCCTCGATGACGCCGAGCGCCAAACGGTCCTTGACCGAGCCGAGCGGATTGAAGGCTTCGATTTTGACGTAGAGGTTGATGCCTTTCGGCCCCAGCTTGTTGATCTTGACCACCGGCGTGTTGCCGACAGTCTCCAGAATATTTGCGAATTTGGCCATCGACGTTCTCCCTGCTCTTTCGGTCATTCCGGGACGCTCCGAAGGAGCGGACCCGGAATCCAGATGCAATCATTGCATCCTTTTTCTGGATTCCGGGTTCACGCGCTGCGCGCGTGCCCCGGAATGACATTACATATTCAAAACACGCCCATAGGCGTCGAGCACCGCTTCCTTCATCATCTCCGAAAGCGTCGGATGCGGGAAGACGGTGTGCATCAATTCTTCTTCCGTGGTCTCCAGGTTCATCGCCACCACATAGCCCTGGATCAGTTCGGTGACTTCGGCGCCGACCATATGGGCGCCGAGCAATTGCCCGGTTTTCTTGTCGAAGATCACCTTGACCAGGCCCTGGTCTTCGCCCAACGCAATCGCCTTGCCGTTGCCGACGAAGGGAAAGCGGCCGACGCGGATGTCGAGCTTTTTCTCTTTCGCGGCCTGCTCGGTGAGACCGACCGAAGCAATTTGCGGCGTGCAATAGGTGCAGCCGGGGATCATCAGCTTGTTCATCGGGTGCGGATGCAGGCCCTTGATCGCCTCGATGCAGACCACGCCCTCGTGCTCGGCCTTGTGCGCCAGCATCGGGGGGCCGGCGACATCGCCGATGGCGTAGATGCCCGGCACGTTGGTCTTGCTGAGCGGATCGACCACGATGCAGCCGCGCTCGGTTTTCACGCCGAGCTTTTCCAACCCGAGGTTCTCGATATTGCCGGTGACGCCGACGGCGGAGATCACGCGCTCGACGTTGAGGGTTTGCGTCTTGCCGCCCTCCTCGATGGTAGCGGCGACGCTGTCGGCTTTTTTGTCGAGCTTGGTCACTTTGGCATTGGTGCGAATCTTGATGCCCTGCTTTTCGAAACTCTTGCGGGCGAAAGCCTGTATCTCGTGGTCCTCGACCGGCAGGATTTGCTGCAGCACTTCTACCACGGTCACCTCGGAACCGAGCGTACGGAAGAACGAGGCGAATTCGATGCCGATGGCGCCGGAGCCGATCACCAGCAGCGACTTCGGAATGGCCGGCGGCACCATGGCCTCAAAATAGGTCCACACCAGTTTCTTATCGGGCTCGAGGCCGGGCAGCACGCGCGGCCGCGCGCCAGTGGCGATGATGATGTGTTTGGCTTGGTAGGCGCCCGGCCCGAGCGCGCCCTTGGGCGCTTCGCTCTTGGACGGCTTCACGGTGACCTTGCCTGGTGCGTCGATTGCGGCCTCGCCCCAGACGACCGACACTTTGTTTTTCTTCATCAGGAAGCCGACGCCGTCGTTGAGGCGCTTGGAGACGGCGCGCGAGCGCGCCACCACGACCGACGGATCGTAGGACACGTTGTCGGCTTTCAGGCCGTAGTCCTTGGCGTGCTGCATGTAGTGGAAAATCTCGGCCGAGCGCAGCAGCGCCTTGGTCGGGATACAGCCCCAGTTCAGGCAGATGCCACCGAGATAACTTTTCTCCACAATCGCGGTTTTGTAGCCGAGCTGCGCCGCGCGGATGGCGGTGACATAACCGCCGGGGCCGGAGCCGATGATGAGGACGTCGAATGAAGTGTCGGCCATAAGCTCTCGCCTTGCTCAGGGTGCCGCCCGCAGCCGCGGGCCGGCGTTATGTAGCCGCATCAGATCGATTTGACCATCAGCACCCATTCGCCGCCATGGGCACAGCCAGGATATTCGACCACCCGAGTACGCGCGACCTCGCGATAGCCGGTGCGCACATAAAGCCGTATCGCGCCTGCATTTTCGCTGGCAACGATCATGCTCGCGGATGCGGCCTTATGCTGACGGCCGCGCGCCTCGGCCAGAGCGAGCAGACGGACGCCGATACCCCGCCCGCGATATTCGGGAAACGCCGCTATCGCATTAATGTACCAAGAACCTGGGGCCTTGGCTTCTAGGGTGACCAGCGGCCGCACGACCTCGGGCAGATCGTCGAAGTTGCCGATATCGTAGGGATCGTCGAGCGGATAATCGACAAAACACGCCGCTATCTCGCCATCGATCTCGACAACACTGGCATTCCGATAGCTGAAATTGCCTTGTTCGCGTGCTGCTCGTGCGCGGCCAAACTCAAACACCGACTGCTCCCGCGGCTTCATCCCGTTCCATAAAAATACTGGAAGACCCTCGCCGGCGATGTCGATCAGCGCGGCGATTGCGGTGGCGTCGCATTTGCGCGCCGGGCGGATGATCGGCTCATGTTTTGACATCAAGCTACTCGGTTCCCATGTCAGCGAAGTGCGTCCGCTACGCTCAAACTCTAATGCGCCATGGTTGAACCTGACAATCGAGGCGATTTGTCGCTCCGGACGTAACCGATTTTGAGCTAGCGCGCTGTCGCGGACCATTCGGTCGCAGGCGCTTAAAGCGTCTAGGTGGCGGGGTAACCCGGCGCCACGACGTTCTTGAAGCTGATGGCGACCGTGTCCTCCACAGCGAGCGCGCCGTGCAGCACGTTGGACGGATGGTAGCTCACTTCGCCCGGACCGATCTCGTAGGTCTCCCCGCCGACGATCATGCGCATGCGCCCGCTCACCACATAGATCGCCTGCTCCTCGGCGTGCTGGTGCGGGCGCGCGCTGTCGCCGGCCTTCCAGTTCATCTGCATGATCTCGATCGACTGGCCGCGCACCACCGGCCCGCGCGCGTCGGAATGCTTGGGGGTGACCAGGTGGTCCTTGTCAGTGTCGAGGCTGATGCGAGGCATGGGCGGGCTACTGTTTGGCGATGCGGACGCAATCATCATTCATGCCGGTGAACATCGCACCGGCCTGGTCGAAGCGCTTGCGCAGGTCGTCAGGTGACATTTTGGGCGCGTCGTCGAGGACCTTCTGCAAATCCACCGACAGTTTAGTGTAGCGCTCGCGCGCTTCGGGGTAAAGATTGGCAAGATAGGTGGCGAGCGAGACGTATTTGATCATCGCCTCGTCGGCATCATTGCTCGCGGCCGTCAATTCGGCGGGTGTGCCGGAACGCTGGCCGATCTGGCTCAGGATCTTGGCGCGGAATTCAACCTGCGCATGCGCCTCCAGGATCTCCTTGCAGGTGCGCAGCGATTCGGCGCGGGCAAGATTGTGCTGGATGAAGTCGACGAATTTGTTGTTGAGGTAGCCGTTGTAGATTGAAGTGACAAGCGAAAGCACCGCGATGAACATTGGAAAATAGGTAATGATCGCGGCGCGCGTTGTGGTCTCGCGTTCGCTCATTGCAGCCCGCTTATCATCACACCACCATCATCACCGGATTTTCGATCAGCGTCTTGAAGGCGCCGAGCATTTCGGCGCCGAGCGCGCCGTCGACCGCGCGGTGATCGGTGGAGAGCGTCACCGTCATGATATTGGCGACGGCAAGCGCGCCGTTGCGCACCACAGCGCGTTGCTCAGCCGTGCCGACCGCGAGGATGGTGGCATGCGGCGGATTGATTACGGCGGCGAAATCCTTGATGCCGTACATGCCGAGATTGGAGATCGCGGTCGAGCCGCCTTGGTATTCCTGCGGCTTCAAATGGCGGGTGCGCGCGCGTGCGGCGTAGTCCTTCATCTCGTTGGAAATGGTCGAGAGCGATTTCGCCTCGGCATTTCGCACCACCGGAGTGATCAGGCCGCCGGGGATGGCGACTGCCACGCCGACATCGGAATGCCTGTGGTGCAGCATGCCGCCTTCCGTCCAGGTGACGTTGGCGTCGGGCACGCGTTGCAGGGCGAGCGCCAGCGCCTTGATGACGAAGTCGTTGACCGAGATTTTGTAGGCCGGCTTGCCGTCCTTGTCCTTGGGCGCCGCGGCGTTGATCTCCGCGCGCGCGGCGAGCAGCCGGCCGATGTCGCAATCGAGTGTGAGATAGAAATGCGGGATAGTCTGCTTCGATAGCGTGAGCCGCTGCGCGATGATCTTGCGCATCTGGTCGTGCGGAACGAAATCGTGGGAGCCGTCCGCGTAGAGCGCGCGGATTTGCGCATCCGAGGGCGTGGCCGCTGCCGGCATTGGCGCAGCCGAAGGTGCGGCGCCCGGCGCACGCAGGCCCTTGCCGGATTTTGCCTGCTCGATGTCGCGCGCGATGACGCGGCCATGCGGGCCGGAGCCCTGCACGCGGGCGAGATCGATATTGGCTTCTTTCGCCAGACGGCGCGCGAGCGGGGAAGAGAAGACGCGGTTTCCACGAGAAACCGGAACCCCCTCATCCGCTGCCTTCGGCGGCGACCTCTCCCCACTGGGGAGAGGTGAAGGGCTCTGAGCTTGCGGCTTGGCAGCGCCTGCTCCCTCTCCCCGCTGGGGAGAGGGTTGGGGTGAGGGCGGGACTGCCTCTGTTTTTTTCTCGGGAGCTTTGGCCACCGGTGCGATTTGCGCGGCACTTACCGCCGCCTTCACGTCCTCGCCCTCGCCGGCGAGCACCGCGATCACCGCATTCACCGCCACATCTTGCGTTCCTTCCGGCACTACGATCTTGGCGAGCGTACCCTCGTCGACCGCCTCGTATTCCATGGTCGCCTTGTCGGTCTCGATTTCGGCGATGATGTCGCCCGACTTGATCTTGTCGCCTTCCTTCTTGAGCCATTTGGCGAGGTTGCCCTTCTCCATGGTGGGCGACAGCGCAGGCATGAGGATGTTGGTAGGCATGTCGCGTTACCGGTAGCAGACGGCTTTGGCCGCCTCGACCACTTGGGCGACCGAAGGCAGCGCAAGCTTTTCCAGATTGGCGGCGTAAGGCATCGGCACATCCTTGCCCGACACGCGCGCGACCGGCGCGTCGAGATAATCGAAGGCCTGCTCCATGATGCGGGCGGCGATCTCGGCGCCGACACCGGACTGCTGCCAGCCCTCCTCCACCGTGACGCAGCGGCCGGTCTTCTGCACCGAGGCGATAATCGTCTCGCTGTCCATCGGCTTGATGGTGCGCAGATCAATGACTTCCGCCTCGATGCCATCTTTGGCCAGTTCGTCGGCAGCCTTGAGCGCGTAAGACATGCCCATCGCCCAGGCAACGAGGGTGACGTCCGCGCCCACGCGCACGATTTTCGCCTTGCCGATCGGCAGGACAAAATCATCGAGCTTGGGCACCGGCGAGGAATGGCCGTAGAGGATTTCGTTTTCTAGAAAGATCACCGGATTGGGATCGCGGATCGCGGCTTTCAGCAGGCCCTTGGCGTCGGCGGCGTTCGACGGCGCGATCACCTTCAGGCCGGGCACGCTGGAAAACCAGGGCGAATAATCCTGGCTGTGCTGGGCGGCGACGCGGGCGGCGGCGCCGTTCGGTCCGCGGAACACGATGGAGCAGCCCATCTGGCCGCCTGACATGTAAAGGGTCTTGGCCGCTGAATTGATGATCTGGTCCATCGCCTGCATGGCAAAATTCCAGGTCATGAACTCGACGATCGGCTTCAAGCCGGCGAGCGCGGCGCCGACGCCGAGACCAGCAAAGCCGTGCTCGGTGATCGGCGTGTCGATGACGCGCTTGTCGCCGAACTCCTGCAGCAGCCCTTGCGTGACCTTATAGGCGCCCTGATATTCGGCGACCTCCTCGCCCATCACGAACACATCCTTGTCGCGCCGCATCTCCTCGGCCATGGCGTCGCGCAAGGCTTCCCGCATGGTCATGGTGACCATCTCGGTGCCCTCGGGAATGTCGGGATCGCTGGCCGCTTGCGCGGCCGGCGCTTCGGGCGCCGCCGCAGGTGATGGGGCGGGCTTGGCTTCGGCTGGTTGCGGCGCGGGCGCTGCGACCGGAACCGGTTGCGGCGCGGGTTTGGCATCCTTGATCGCTGAGCTGTCCTCGCCGTCGCCGAGGATCACCGCGATCGGCGTATTCACCGCCACATCGTTGGTGCCTTCCGGCACCAAAATCTTGCCGAGCGTGCCCTCGTCCGCCGCTTCCACCTCCATGGTGGCCTTGTCGGTCTCGATTTCCGCAATGATGTCGCCCGACTTGACGCGGTCGCCCTCCTTCTTGAGCCATTTGGCGAGGTTGCCCTTCTCCATGGTGGGCGACAACGCGGGCATGAGCACTTCGATCGGCATGGGCGCTACTTTGTCCTACTCACACCCGGTTCATACGCGATAAACGTCGGTATAAAGCTCGGCCAATTCCGGCTCCGGATCGTGGGTGGCGAATTCGGCGGCCTGATTGATCAGTTCGCGGACTTCGCCGTCGATCTTTTTCAGTTCGTCTTCCTTGGCGAATTTCTTTTCCAGGATACGCGCGCGCGCCATGTCGATCGGATCGTGGTGGCTGCGCACCTCTTCGACTTCCTCGCGCGTGCGATATTTCGCCGGGTCCGACATCGAGTGGCCGCGATAGCGGTAGGTCAGCATTTCCAGAATGTGCGGGCCCTTGCCGGTGCGGCACCATTGCGCGGCCTTGTCGCCCGCCGCCTTGACCGCGCGCACATCCATGCCGTCCACCTGCACGCCCGGAATATTAAACGACAGTCCGCGCCGCGACAGGTTGGTTTCCGACGAGGCGCGCGCGATCGAAGTGCCCATGGCGTAGCGGTTGTTCTCGATCACATAGACCACCGGCAGCTTCCACAACTCGGCCATATTGAAGCTCTCGTAGACCTGGCCCTGGTTGGCGGCGCCGTCGCCGAAATAGGTCAGCGCGATATTGTCGTTGCCGCGGTAGCGATTGGCGAAGGCAAGGCCCGTTCCGAGCGGCACCTGCGCGCCGACGATGCCGTGGCCGCCATAGAAGCCCTTCTCCTTGGAGAACATGTGCATCGAGCCGCCCTTGCCCTTGGAAAGCCCATGGGCGCGGCCGGTGAGTTCCGCCATCACGCCCTTGGGGTCCATGCCGCAGGCCAGCATATGGCCGTGATCGCGGTAGCCGGTGATCACCTGGTCGCCCACCTTGAGCGCCATCTGCATACCGACCACCACGGCCTCCTGGCCGATATAAAGGTGGCAGAAGCCGCCGATCAGCCCCATGCCGTACATTTGGCCGGCCTTTTCCTCAAAGCGGCGGATGGTCAGCATGCTGCGATAGGCGGCAAGCTCCTCGTCCTTGCTAAAATTGGCGACCGGGGCGGCCGGCTCCTTGCCATCGGTGCTCGGCTTCTTTTTGGCGACAGCCATCTGTTCTCCCTGGCGAAAGCGTCCGGGCAATTATGGCGGGGGCGTCGGTTACGCTTTGCAACCCCCCAATAGCTTAAATCACCCGCAGGCGAAAGCGCGAGGCTGGCAGGCAGGATTGCGGGAAATTAGCGGCAATCGGCAGATAAACCACAGGTGAAAAGAAGCACGTCAAGCTAGTAAAGCGGGAAAATGCCAGCTCTTCCGGCATCAACGGAAACATTGTACCCGGTGGAATTGAGCGACGACCCAGAACCTCGAAGCGCCAAAACTCACCATGGCAGCAATAGAATTGACACTGGCGCCGCCCGAAATGTCGGGCTTTCTCGCCGAAGACGAGGCACCGGGCCTGTTTGCTGCCGATATCTACATTGCCGCCATGGGTCGAAGCGGCAGCACGCTGCTCTGCAACCTGATGACGTTCGAACCGGGCCATCTGTGCATCCACGAGCCGTGGTTTATGAACGGAATGAGCAACGAGAGCGCCCGTGTGCAATTCGCTCAGGCAGGAATTGATATTGCGGAGGAGATTTGGCGGCATGGGGTGCTGCCACGTCGCCACGATAGCTATCTGCTGCGCTATCGAGAGCTCATCGCGCCGGCGCTTTCACGCCTGACGCGATGGGGTGCAAAGGAGGTGCGCGGAGAATTCCACCTGCCAACCATCTTGACGATTAGGCCGAAACGAATCCTATTGCTCGGCCGGGACATCCGGCAGGTCGCGTTCAGCCTGTACAGCAAAGACCTCACCGAAGGTTCGTCGGAAGAGATGGCGCGCAAGTTCTCCTTTGGGTATGCCTCACTCGCGGCGCGCAAGCTTGTCGAGTTGCGCGAAATGCTTCCCCACCCGAATTTCAGCATAGCGCGTTATGAGGATTTTTCTGCTTCGATCTCGGCTCTATCGGAGCTCGCGCGCGTTCTCGATTGGCCGTTTGCCGGCACGCCCAACGCCAACTTCGACACATTCGGGCGCGCGTCGGAGGCAAAACGTCACGGCGGGCGTATGACACGGGCCCAATTCTATGCCGACGGCGATTTTCCGCCCGATGTTGTCAGAATCGCCGACGAACTCGCGGAGCTCTTTCCGGACTATCAGCGCCTGTTCGGTTACTCATAGGGTCGAGGGCTGTCCCGTCCCCCGACCACGTTTGGACGTCATATGAGGTCAATGGGGCAACAGCAGCTCCAGGTCGCGCGGGTCGGCCAAGCCCAGCAGCGAGCGGGCGCGCTCGTCCAGCATGTCGGGGTCGATGCGGTCGGGGCGCAGCAGCGCCACCCGTCGCTCCCACAGCCCGCGTTCGGCTTTCAGATGCCGGAGCTCGCTTTGCATGGCCGCCATCTGTTGGTTGAGGTCGGCATGCGCGCGCAGGCCGTGATTGCCGGTAAAGGCATTGACCGCGAAATAGCCGATGAACAGCGCGGCAAAAATATAAAGGCCGAGCGCGGTCAGAATGGTGCGGCGACGCCGGTGGGAGACCATGGCGGACCAAAATGTACCGGGTCACGTTAAGGCGGCTTTAATGGGACCAACAAGGCATTCGGGACGGCGCCGTCAGCGCGTCTACGCGCGTCTTCGACGCGCTATGGCGCCGGACCCGGAATGACGAAGAATTAGAAGTATTGCCGCACTTCGTTGAGCACGAAATTGCCGACGCGCTTGCCACGATTGCGGAAGATTTTCAGCATGCCCTGATCGACGAAATAAGTGAGCAGGATCGAATCGCGGCTTTTGACGCGATCATGCACCGGGTCGGCCGAATGCCAGGTGTCGGTTCCGACCGCGAAGGCATAGCCGCTATTGGGCGCAAAGCGCATCTGCGCCTTCTTCGGCATCGAGCCGTCGGCGAGCTTCTTGTGGAAGATGGTGCCAATGTCGGTGTTGGCGTCGTCCTTCGGCAGATAGAGCTGCACCGTGATGCCCTTCCAGCGCGTGTCGGTGTGCGGCGTGATCAGATAGCCGGGAATGTCGCGGGTGAGGATTGGGATCGGATACATGCCGACCCTGGCGAAGTCCTTGCCGAAACGTTTCGACAAGCCGGGTGCCAGACGCCGGATGAAGGCCTGCTTGACCAGCTCCGAGCAGAGCGCGCGGCCGACCACGTCCCACAGGGCGCGTTTTTCCGGCGGCAGGTTGCGGATGTATTCCGGGAACAGGTCGATCTTCACCCGCGTATGCGTGCCGTCGGTGAGATCGTGGCCCTTGCTGCGGCCGTGCATCGGGCGATAGTCGGCCGCCTCCGGCATCAAGGCGAGAATTTGCGCGTAGACATCGTCGGGGAACACGCGATCGAATTCGAGATGGAAGAACGGCTTTTCAGCCGCACGCGCGGCGTCGATCGATTGCGTCACGAAGGCCGCCAGCCGTTCGATCGCCTGGCGGCGGTCGCGGCTCGAAAGGGTCGTGGCCTGGTCCATGGCTCGTGTCCGTTATCGCAAATTCGCAGGCGGCCAATCTACACAGAAATGCGGGGCACCGCCAAAACGATTATCGCCGCGCCTTCAAGGCCTCGCGCCCGGCATATTTTGCCTGCGGCCCAAGTTCTTCCTCGATGCGCAGCAGCTGATTGTATTTCGCGGTGCGGTCGGCGCGCGCGAGCGAGCCGGTCTTGATCTGCCCGCAATTGGTGGCGACGGCGAGATCGGCGATGGTCGAGTCTTCCGTCTCGCCCGAACGGTGCGACATCACCGCGGTGTAGCCGGCCTTGTGCGCCATTTCGACGGCGGCGAGCGTCTCGGTCAGCGTACCGATCTGGTTGACCTTGATCAGGATTGAATTGGCGATGCCGTCCTTGATGCCCTTGGCCAGCCGCGTCACATTGGTAACGAACACATCGTCGCCGACCAATTGGCATTGGCCGCCGATTTTTTGCGTGAGCAGTTTCCAGCCCGCCCAGTCATCTTCCGCCATGCCGTCCTCGATCGAGACGATGGGATATTTTGCGACGAGCTCGGCGAAATAGTCGGCCTGCTGCTGCGGCGAGCGGGTCTTGCCCTCCCCTTCGTAGACATACGAACCGTCCTTGAAGAATTCGCTTGCCGCCGGATCGAGCGCGATCATCACGTCGCCGCCCGCCTTGTACCCCGCCTTGGCAATCGCCTGCATGACAAAATCGAGCGCGGCTTCCGCCGACGGCAGATTGGGCGCAAAGCCGCCCTCGTCGCCGACATTGGTGTTGTGGCCGGCGGCTTTGAGCGCCGCGCGTAAGGTGTGGAAGATTTCCGAGCCGGCGCGCAACGCTTCGGCAAAATTCGGCGCGCCCACCGGCATGATCATGAATTCCTGGAAGTCGATCGGGTTGTCGGCGTGCACGCCGCCGTTGATGATGTTCATCATCGGCACCGGCAGTACGCGCGCGGCGGTGCCGCCGACGTAGCGGTAGAGCGGCGCTTGTTTGGAGGCGGCCGCGGCCTTGGCGACCGCCAGCGAGACGCCGAGGATGGCATTGGCACCGAGCCGGCCCTTGTTGGGGGTGCCGTCGAGCGCGATCAGCGTCTCGTCGATCTTGGTCTGCGCTTCGGCGTCCATGCCGCTGAGCGCGTCGTAGATTTCGCCGTCAACCGCCATGACCGCTTTCATCACACCCTTGCCGCCGTAGCGCGCCTTGTCGAGGTCGCGCAGTTCGACCGCCTCATGCGCCCCGGTGGAAGCGCCAGACGGCACCGCGGCGCGGCCTTTCGAGCCGTCCTCCAGCACGACGTCGACTTCGACGGTCGGATTGCCGCGACTGTCGAGGATTTCGCGGCCGATGATGTCGGTAATGGCGGTCATGGGATGCGTCCGGCGTTGGCTTTTTGCGTGGGCGCATGATCTTTACCGAAACCGGTATCCACCTTTCGGGATCGTGCGCTAGCGGGGCTTCTACAGGATCGAGAACCCCCTTGTCATGCCCCGTCCTGCCAGGGCATTGCATGGGCATGGCCAGAAAACCGCTCCAGCTCGGACGCCCCACCCCGATCCCCGCCTCGCCCGCCCAGGCGGTGCTCGAGCGCGTGCCCAATCCGCATGCCGATACCAACTATGTGGCGCGCTTTACCACGCCGGAATTCACCTGCCTTTGCCCGATCACCGGCCAGCCGGATTTCGCCCATCTGGTGATCGACTATGTGCCGGGGCGGTTCCTGGTCGAGTCGAAGTCGCTCAAGCTTTATCTCAACAGCTTCCGCAATCACGGTGCCTTCCACGAAGACTGCACCGTCGCCATCGGTAAGAAACTGTTTGCGCTGCTTCGACCAAAATACCTGCGCATCGGCGGCTATTGGTATCCGCGCGGCGGCATGCCGATCGACGTGTTCTGGCAGGCCGGCAAACTGCCGAAGGATGTCTGGTTACCGCTGGACCAGGGCGTCGCGCCCTATCGCGGGCGCGGCTAAACCGTCCGCGGTTGCGGCCGCCGCAGCCACTGTGCGCAGGTCAATCCGACGCCGACCAGCACGGCCGCGCCGAATAGCAGCACCGGCGTAAGCCCGATGGTCGACAGACCGGCGCCATAGACCACCGGACCCACCGCCTGTCCGAGAAAGAAGAAAAACGAATGCAGCGCCATGGCCGAGCCGCGCGCGCCCGGCGCCAGTTCGCTCGCATAAATCTGCACGACGGCATGCAGCATGTAGAAGCCGAAACCGAGCAGCGCGAAATTGGCGAATTCCACCGGCCAGGGCGTGCGCGCCGCGATCACCACCAGGCAGAAGCCCATCGCCGCGCCGCCGAACCGCATCATGCGCTTCTCGCCGAGACGCGGCAGCAGCCGCGACACAAAGACACCATAGAGCGCACCGCCGATGCCGAAACCGGCAAGCACAATGCCGGCGATCGAGGCGCGCGTCTCCCCGGCGTCGTGCAGCATGGTCGCGATGTAGGGGAAAACGCCGTACATGAACACGGCTTCCAAAAACACCGTGCCGAAGCAGATTTTCGCCAGCGGATTACGGAAGATCGAGCGATAATTCGGCCCGAGCGCGGAAAGGTCGGCACGGCCGCTCGCTTCACTTAAGCCGCGCAAACCGGGAACGGCGGCAATCAGCGCGAGGACCCCCAAGGCGCCGGTGACGAAGAAGACGCCGCGCCAGCCGACCAGATCGCCGATCACGCCGGCGCATGTCGCGCCCAGCAGGTTGCCGGTCATGATCGCGAACAACAGGCGTCCCATCGCCACCTGCCGCTCCGCCACCGGAATGCGGTCGCCGACGAATGCGAAAGCGATCGGCACCACGCCGCCGGCGGCAAGGCCGGCGAACACGCGACCTGTCGCGAGCAGCGCAAAATTCGTCGCCAGGCCGCAGGCAAGCGTCGCCACTGTGACGACGAACAGGCAAAGCAGGATCAGCCGCGCCTTGCTGAACATGTCGGCGAGCGCGCCCAGAAGCGGTTGCACCAGCGCGTAAGGCAAGGTGAAGGCGGTCGACAGCAACGCCGCGGTCGCCGGCTCGACGCCGAGCCCGAACGCGATTTGTGGAATCACCGGGTCGGTCGAGCGGATGAACAGCGCGCAGGCAAACACCACGAACGCGAGCAGATTGAGCGTGCGAGTCATCGGATTGGTTTCTTGCGCATGATCTTACACGACCTACCGGCGTCGCGTGAAGCGGGCGCCGCGCAGGCGGGAAACCGGCTGCAAATTTTCGCGATCATACGCTTGCTGGCGCCGGCCGCCGCAAGCGCAACGCACAGATCCAGCCGGTCAACGTCAACACTACGGCGCCGCACAGCAGCACTGGCGTAATGCCGATGCTGCTGGAAAGGCCGACGCCATAGACCACCGGCCCGGCTGCCTGGCCGAGAAAGAAGAAAAACGAGTGCCCGGCCATCGCCGAGCCGCGCGCGGCCGGCGCGAGTTCGGTGACGAAGACTTGGATGCAGCCGTGCAGCAGGTAAAAGCCGAAGCCGAGCAGGACGAAATTGGCGAATTCCACCGGCCAGGGCGCGCGCAGCGCGATCACGATCAAGCAAAATGCCATGACCATGCCGCCGCTCGCCATCAGCCGCGTCTCGCCGAAGTTGGCGAGCAGCCGCGCGACGGTGACGGTGTAAATGATGCCGCCGACCGCAAAGCCGGCGAGCACAATGCCGGCAATCGATGCGCGCATCGTGCCTTCGGTGTGCAGCATGCCCGCCATGTAGGGGAACACGCCGAACATGAACACCGCTTCCACCACCACCGCGCCGAAGCAGTATTTGGCCAGCGGATTGCTGAAGATCGCGCGGTAGTTGCGGATCAGCATGGCGAGATCGAAGCGGCCGGCGCTCTCGCTCATGCCGCGAAAACGGGGCAGCGCAAAAGCCAGCGCGATCAAGCAGAAGGCGCCGGTTGCAAAGAAGACGCCGCGCCAGCCGATCAGATCGCCGATCACGCCGGCGCCCGAGGCGCCCAAGAGATTGCCGCTCATGGCCGCAAACAGCAGCCTGCCGAGCGCGACCTGGCGCTGCGCCACCGGCACGCGGTCGCCGGCGATCGCGAAGGCAATCGGGAAAACGCCGCCCGCGGTCATGCCGGCGATAACGCGCAACACCATCAGCGTCTCGAAATTGGGTGCCAGCCCGCAGGCGAGCGTGGTGACGCCGAGCGTCGCCATGCACAGCGCGATCAGGCGCGTCTTGCTGAACATATCGGCGAGCGCGCCAAGCACCGGCTGCACCAGCGCATAGGGCAAGGTGAAGGCGGTCGACAGCATCGCCGCCGTTGCCGGCGCGACGTCGAGCCCGGCGGCGATCCGCAAAATCACCGGATCGACCGAGCGCATGAACAGCGAGGTCGCGAAGATGACGAACGCCAAGAGGTTGATGAAGCTGCCCATGAAATCCAAACGTCGGCGCGAACTAGCGCTTGGCCAGCCGGTCGAATTCGAGCAGGACGCGTAGCAGCGGTTCCATCTCTTTGAGCGGCATCATGTTGGGGCCGTCCGACAGCGCCTTGTCGGGATCCTGATGGGTCTCGATGAAAACGCCGGCAACGCCAACCGCCACCGCCGCGCGCGCCAGCACGGGAACGAATTCGCGCTCGCCGCCCGAGGACGTGCCCTGCCCGCCCGGCTGCTGCACCGAATGGGTGGCATCGAAGATGACCGGCGCGCCCAGGCGTTTGAGGATCGGCAGCGCGCGCAGATCGGACACCAGCGTGTTGTAGCCGAACGAGACGCCGCGTTCGGTCAACAGAATATTTTTGTTGCCGGCGCCGGTGATCTTCTCGACCACATTCGCCATGTCCCAGGGCGCCAGGAATTGGCCCTTCTTGACGTTGACGGCTTTCCCCGTTTTGGCGGTGGCGATCAGTAGATCGGTCTGCCGGCACAGGAACGCCGGGATTTGCAGCACGTCGACCGCTTGCGCGACGCGCGCGCACTGCGCGGCTTCGTGCACGTCGGTGAGCACCGGGACTTTCAGCGTGTCGCGGATTTCCGCAAATATCGGCAGCGCCGCGTCGAGGCCAATGCCGCGCTTAGCTTTGGCCGAAGTGCGGTTGGCCTTGTCGAACGAGGTTTTGAAAACAAGGCCGAGGCCGACGCGGCCGGCGATCTCCTTCAGCGCAGCCGCCATTTCCAGCGCATGCGCGCGGCTCTCGAGTGCGCAAGGGCCCGCGATCAGCGCCAGCGGCAAGCCGTTGCCGAAGCGCACGGCGCCGACGCTGACAGTGGCGTTAGGTTTGTTGTCCACAATGGGCCCTCGCGGGCGCGACCATGAAGCGGCAAAGCCGCCCGGTCAACGGGCGTTGCCGCTTCGGCCTGGTTCGAATACCAGCACTGCGCCCATGGCGTCCTGCGGCCCGATCACAGCGGCATTTCCGGCGTAAAGGCCCGCCAGTCCGGCAAACTCCGGCGCGCCTTGCAGTAGGCTGGCATCGGCGGTCGCAAAGCGTATGGCGGCAAGCCGCGGGCCGTCGCCAACGTCCGGCGCCGCAATGCCAAAGCGGCGCACAAATCCCGCCGGCGTTGTAACCTCGATCGCGCCGCGCGACGTAGCGATTGCAAAACCGTCGCCATCGGCTTGCGCGGCAGCGCCGGTGAAACTCTGCATGAAGGTCAAATGACGCTCCGGTTCGTTTGCGACGGCGACGACGCCGGCGATGCCGGACACGCTGTTGGCGTGTTTCTGAAAAGCCGGGTTCCAGAAATTTTCCGGAAAATGCTGCTGGCAAGTGGCGAAATGGATGTCGGGCGCGAGCCCGTCGTCGGCGAAGGCGAGCGAAAAGCCGAGCTTCACCGCCGTGCTGTCCGGCCGCCTGCCCTCGCGCTCGAACCGCATCACCTCGGCGCCGGCAATGCCGGCGGCGCGAAATGCCGCCTGGTCGGCGCCGGCGTCCTTCGATTCCAGAACGAGCAGCGACAGCCCTTCGTGGCGTTTGAGAAAATCGCGGTTGTAGGCGCCGAACAATTTGGAAAAGCCATCGGCGCCGAGTTTGTCTGGCTCGGCCAGAGTCAGCAGCTCGATGAAAAAACCCGGTAGCTGCACGATATGGTTATGCGTGCCCCAGGGGTGCCGATTGCGCGCGCCGACGGTGAAGCCGAGCTGGCGATAGAGCTCAGCCGCCGCGTCAAGATCGCGCACGGCGTGAACGATATGGTCGAGGCCGCGGGGCATTATTGAAATTGTAGCAGCCGGCAGCGACTACACCAGCCGGCTCCGCTCGACCGCCGCGCCGATGAACGAGGCGAACAGCGGATGCGGATCGAAGGGTCGAGATTTCAGCTCGGGATGGAACTGCACGCCGATGAACCAGGGATGATCGTCGTATTCGATGATCTCCGGCAAAATGCCGTCCGGCGACATGCCGGAAAAGCGCATGCCGCGCTGCTCCAGCCGGCCCTTGTAGGTGGTGTTGACCTCGTAGCGGTGGCGGTGGCGTTCCGAGATTTCGGTGCGTCCGTAAATATTGGCGACGCGGCTGCCGCGCGATAGCACCGCGTCATAGGCGCCGAGCCGCATGGTGCCGCCGAGATCGCCGTTGGCCTGGCGCCTTTGCAATTCGTTTCCCTTGAGCCATTCGGTCATCAGGCCGACCACCGGCTCGCTGGTCGAGCCGAATTCGGTCGAATTGGCATCCTCGATGCCGCACAGATTGCGCGCGGCCTCGATCACCGCCATCTGCATGCCGAAGCAGATGCCGAAATACGGCACCTGCCGCTCGCGCGCGAAACGCGCCGCCTTGATCTTGCCTTCGGTGCCGCGTTGGCCGAAGCCGCCGGGCACCAGGATGCCGTTGACGTGCTCGAGGAATGGCGCCGGGTCCTCGTTCTCGAACACTTCCGACTCGATCCAGTCGAGATTGACTTTGACCTTGTTGGCAATACCGCCGTGCGAGAGCGCTTCGTTGAGCGACTTATAGGCGTCCTTCATGCCGGTGTATTTGCCGACAATGGCGATGGTGACGTCGCCTTCCGGATTGCGGATGCGCTCGTTGATGGTACGCCAACGCGCCAGTTCAGGCGGCGCTCCAATGTCGATGCCGAAAGCCTCCAGCACCTCGCGGTCAAGGCCGGCCTCGTGGTAGGCCTCCGGCACCGCATAGATGTTGTCGACGTCGCGCGCCTCGATCACCGCGTTCTCGCGCACATTGCAGAACAGCGCGAGCTTGCGCCGTTCGCCGTGCGGGATCGGGCGGTCGGTGCGGCACAACAGGATATCGGGCTGGATGCCGATCGAGCGCAGCTCCTTGACCGAATGCTGTGTCGGCTTGGTTTTCAGCTCGCCGGCGCTCGGAATGAACGGCAGCAGCGTCAGATGAATGTAAACCGCATGGTGGCGCGGCAGATCGTTGCCCAATTGCCGGATCGCCTCGAAGAACGGCAGGCCCTCGATATCGCCGACGGTGCCGCCGATCTCGCACAATACGAAGTCGAAGCCGTCATTGCCCTCGCGGATGAAATCCTTGATGGCGTTGGTGACGTGCGGAATGACTTGGATGGTGGCGCCGAGATAATCGCCGCGCCGCTCGCGCGTGAGGATGTCCTGGTAGATGCGGCCGGTGGTGATGTTGTCCTGGCGGCTCGCCGGGCGGCCGGTGAAGCGCTCGTAATGGCCGAGGTCGAGATCGGTCTCGGCGCCGTCGTCGGTGACGAACACCTCGCCATGCTGGTAGGGCGACATCGTGCCGGGATCGACATTGAGATAGGGATCGAGCTTGCGCAGGCGGACCTTGTAGCCGCGCGCCTGCAACAGCGCGCCGAGCGCGGCGGATCCGAGACCCTTACCCAATGAGGAGACCACGCCGCCGGTGATGAAGATATACCGCGCCATGGGGCCTAACCTCTAACGCCCTCGAATTGATTCGACGAGCGCGAAAAGCTCATTGCCGCTCTGCGCCTGTGTTCAAGTCGAAAAGCTTGCGTGTTCAAAGTCAGTTGCAACAACATTTTCGCCTTCTACCTGAAAGGAACTCCGGCCCTTCCTGCAACGCCTCTTCCCTAACGCGGAAGGGCCGGTTTCCCGGCCCTTCGTCAGTCCTTTATTGCGATTGCGGCACCTGCGGCCCGGACGGGGCCGCGGGAGCAGCCGGCGGCGTCGTCGGCGCGCCCTGCAATTGTTTGAGGATCCCGCTCGCATCGGTCGGCGATGCCGGGCCCGGCGCGGTCGGCGCGCTTTGGCCGCCTTGCAAGATCGTGGTCGGTTTGCGGTTCAGACCGGCGAGGATCGACAGCAGCAGACTGGTCGCGAAGAACAGCCCGGCCAGCACCGCGGTCGCGCGCGTGAGCACATTGGCCGTACCGCGGCTGGTCATAAAGCCGCCGGTCGAGCCGATGCCGAGTCCGCCGCCTTCGGACTTTTGCAGCAGCACCACGCCGATCAAGGCGAGCACCAGCATCAGATGGATCACGATGACGACATGCTGCATAAGGCCAAAATCCGTTCATACCGGCCGGTCCGGGCTTCCCGCCCAGGCGGCACTTGGCGACGTATATAGGAATTCGCCGGGGTCTCTACACGATCGACCAAAGTATTTCCACCCCGGCCGGGGTTAGCGGTAAACCGCCGCAATACCAAGGAAATCGGCCGCTTTCAGGCTGGCGCCGCCGACCAGGGCACCGTTCACATGGGCTATCGTCAATAACTCCTTGGCATTGACCGGTTTGACCGAGCCGCCATAGAGGATGCGGACGCGGCCGCCTTCGGTGCCCAAACGCGCCGCCAGCCGCTGGCGGATGAAAGCATGGGCTTGCGCAACGTCCGCCGGCGTCGGGGTCAGCCCGGTGCCGATCGCCCAGACCGGCTCATAGGCAATCACCAGTTCGGCGCCCGTTGCGCCATCGGGCAGCGAGCCGTCGAGTTGGCGGCCGATCACCTCGAGCGTTTGGCCGGCCTCGCGCTCGCCGCGCTGTTCGCCGATGCAGACGATTGCGGCCAAACCGGCGCGGCGTGCGGCCAGCGCCTTGGCGCGGACCTGGGCATCGCTTTCATGATGATCGGTGCGGCGTTCGGAATGGCCGACGATCACCGCCACAGCGCCGGCATCCTTAAGCATTTCCGCGGCGATATCGCCGGTATGGGCGCCGGACGCCTCGGCATGGCAATCCTGGCCGCCGATCGTGACGGTGGAGCCGCGCGCGGCGGCGGCAAAGTTCGCGACCAAAGTGGCCGGCGGGCACACCATCAGTTCGGCCTTAAGGCCGCCCGCGCCGGCGATGATCTTGGCGAGCTCGCCTTCGGAGATTGCGAGCCCGTTCATCTTCCAATTGCCCGCCACCAGCGGCGTTATATCGGCCGGCGCCATGTTTTGGTCCCTTTCCGCGTGCGGTTATCAGACCCGCTCCGTGGGCGCCAGAGCGCCCCGACCGCAGGCCGATCCTTCTTGAGTTGCAAGGAGTTGGCCCGCTCCCTATAAGGGCGCGATCAGCCCTTCATCCGCCCGTCACCGTTGTCCCGGAAGAACTTAAGCCCATGCTGCGCGGTATTCATAAAGCCTCCTCGACCTGGCTCGGCAGAGGCATCATGGCCATTATCATGGGCGGCCTGGTCGTCAGCTTCGCGATCTGGGGCATCGGCGATATTTTCCGCGGTTTCGGGCGCAATTCGGCGATCAAGATCGGCGACACCGAGATTTCAACCGAACGTTTCCGCGAATTTTACCGGGAACGACTGCAACAGATCTCGCGACAGGCCGGCCGCCCGATCTCGCCCGATCAGGCGCGCGCGCTCGGCATCAACCAGCAGGTGCTCGGCCAGCTGGTGGCCGAGACCACACTCGACGAGCAAGCCAAGGCTTGGCGGCTCGGCATCGGTACTTCGGAAATCGCCGATCGCATTACCAGCGATCCCAATTTCCGCGGCGGCAACGGCAAGTTCGATCATGCCCGCTTCGAGCAGGTCATCCGGCAAGCGGGCTTTACCGAAGGCCGCTATATCGAGGAACAGCGGCGCGTGATCCTGCGCCGGCAGATCGGGCAAAGCATCGGCGGCGATTTGCGCGTGCCGATGACGGCCTTGGATGCGCTCAACCAATATCAAAACGAGAAACGCAGCATCGAATATTTGGCCTTAGGGCCGGCGCAGGCCGGCGATATTCCGGCGCCGACCCCTGAGGTGCTCGGCAAATATTTCGAGGAGCGCAAGGTTTTGTTCCGCGCCCCCGAATACCGCAAGCTCACTTTGCTCTCGTTGGACCCGGCCTCCATCGCTAAACCGGACTCGGTGTCCGATGCCGACGCCAAGAGCTATTACGAGCCGCGCAAAAACAGCTACGGCAAGCCCGAGCGCCGCGAGATACGCCAGATCGTGTTCCCGAATTCGCAAGACGCCGAGGCCGCGCGCGAGCGCATCGCCAAGGGCGCGAGCTTCGATGACATCGCCAAGGAACGCGGCCTGAAGGCAAGCGACACCGACCTCGGGCTGGTGGTGAAATCCGCCATCATCGATCCGGTGGTCGCCGATGCCGCCTTCGCGCTCAAGTCCGGCGAAGTCAGCCAACCGGTCAAAGGCAGTTTCGGCAGCGTGATGCTGGAGGTCGCAAAAATCGAGCCGGGGATTCAGAAGACTTACGAAGATGTCGCCGGCGACATCAAGCGCGAGCTTGCCGAGAGCCACGCCCGCACCGAGCTCGGCAATCTGCGCGACAAGCTCGAGGATGAGCGCGCGGGCGGCTCCACGCTCGCCGAAGCCGCCAAGAAACTTAACCTCAACTCTCGCGTCATCGACGCGGTTGACCGCTCCGGCCGCGCCCCCGACGGGCAACCGATACCCGACCTGCCGAAGACCCCGGACATCGTCGCTGCCGCCTTCGCCAGCGACGTCGGGGTCGACAACGATCCACTGCAATTGGCGAGCGGCGGCTTCCTCTGGTTCGACGTCACCGGCATTACACCGTCGCGCGAACGCCGGCTCGACGAGGTGAAGGATAAGGTCGAGGCCCGTTGGCGCGACGACGAGATCGGCAAGCGCCTGCAAGCCAAAGCCAACGAATTGCTCGGCAAGCTCAAGGCCGGCAGCACGCTCTCCCAGCTCGCCACCGAAACCGGCCTGAAATTGGAATCGGCCGCTGACCTGCAGCGCGGCAAGCCGGGCGGCTTCGCGCCGGCCAAGCTGGTCGATGCGGCGTTCAAGACGCCCAAGGATACGCCGGCCAGCGCCGCCGGCGATCAAGAGACCACGCGTTTCGTCTTCCGTGTGACCGATCTGGTCGAGCCGACGCTCGATCCCATCACCAGCAAAGCGATGACGACCGCGCTGCAGAATTCCTACGCTGACGACCTCGTCAGTGGCTATGTCACGCGGCTCGAAAGCGATTTGGGGGTCACTTTCAACCAGGAGGCGCTCGACCAGGTCTTCGGCGGGCTCCCGGCCAACTCCAGCGCGCCCGGCGACTACTGAGCCCATGCAGATCGAGCCGTCGGAAAACGCATTCGCGGAAACCTACGGCCGCGGGCAGGCACAGGTGGTATGGACCACGCTGGTCGCCGACCTGGAGACGCCGGTCTCAGCCTTCCTCAAGCTCGGCGGCGGCAAGCCGATGAGCTTCCTGCTGGAGTCGGTGGAAGGCGGCGCGGTGCGCGGGCGCTATTCGATCATCGGGCTCACGCCGGACCTCATCTGGCGCGCCAACGGCGCCAAGGCCGAGGTCAACCGCAGCGCGCGGGCAAAGCCGGAAGCATTCACGCCCTGCCCCGAGCCGCCGCTGCAAGCCCTGCGCACGCTGATCGCCGAAAGCCGCATCGCGTTGCCTGACAGTCTGCCGCCGATGGCGGCCGGCGTGTTCGGCTATCTCGGCTACGACCTGGTGCGGCAGATGGAGGAATTGCCGCCGCCCAATCCCGATCCGATCGGTATTCCCGACGCCGTGCTGGTGCGTCCGACTTTGATCGTGGTATTCGACGCGGTGAAGGATTCGATCACGGTCGTAACGCCGGTGCGGCCGGAAAAAGGCGTCGATGCGAAGACGGCGCGCACGCGCGCGGTCGAACGGCTTTCCGGCATCGTCGAGAGCCTCGACCGGCCGCTCGACAAATCGCTGGTCGAATTTGACGCCGGCCCGCTTGATGTGCCGCCGCAATCGAACACGACGCCCTCCGAATACAAGGCGATGGTGCGCAAGGCGAAGGATTACATCACCGCCGGCGACGCCTTCCAGATCGTGCTGGCGCAGCGCTTCGAGGCGCCATTCACGCTGCCGCCGTTCTCGCTCTATCGCGCGCTGCGGCGGACCAATCCGTCGCCCTATCTCTACTTCCTCGATTTTGGCGGTTTTGCCGTCGCAGGTTCCAGCCCGGAGATCCTGGTCAAGGTAGCCGGCGATGTGGTCACCATCCGCCCGATCGCCGGCACGCGCGCGCGCGGGGCGACGCCGCACGAGGACAAGGCGTTGGAAGAGGAATTGCTCGCCGATCCGAAGGAGCGCGCCGAGCATCTGATGCTGCTCGATCTCGGCCGCAACGATGTCGGGCGCGTCGCCGAGATCGGCAGCGTGACCGTCACCGATCAGTTCTTCGTCGAGCGCTACAGCCACGTGATGCACATTGTCTCCAATGTGGAAGGCAAGCTCGCGGGCAACCGCGACGCGCTCGATGCGCTGGCCGCCGGCTTCCCGGCCGGCACCGTGTCGGGCGCGCCCAAGGTGCGCGCCATGCAGATCATCGACGAACTGGAGAAGGAAAAGCGCGGGCTCTATGCCGGCGCCGTCGGCTATTTCTCCGCCGCCGGCGAGTTGGACACCTGCATCGTGCTGCGCACCGCACTGGTCAAGGACGGCAAGATGTATGTGCAGGCCGGCGCCGGCATTGTCGCCGACAGCGATCCCGACTTCGAGCAGCAGGAATGCATCAACAAGGCGAAGGCCTTGTTCCGCGCCGCCGAGGAAGCCCGCCGCTTCGCCAGCGCCGCCAAGCGCGGGCAGTAGGCCGCCTTGCTTCAGGGAATGTAATAAAACGGGTTCGGCAACTTGTAGGCGCGCTCGGCGTAGCCGCCCGCAAGATCGCTCTGCTGATCGCCAACATTCACGATGATGGTGTAGCCCTGCGCCGCGATCTTGCCGCGCGCGCCGGACTTGTAGTCTGCAACCGTATTATTGTCGTTCGCCGGCCGCAGCACGAGCCCGGCCCATCCACTATAGCCGGCCGCGTTCAAGTTCTTGATAGTCGCGCTGCGCAATTGGTCGTCGTCATAACGGCCGGTAATGAAGAACACACTTACATTGTGCGCCTTTGCCGCCGTGAATAAAGCCAGTGTGCCAGGAACAGGCTTGGCGAGTCCCGAAAGCACCCAATCATTGAACCCGCAGGGGCCGTTCGGCAGCGCGTCGCATTTTGGGTCGGGGACGTTGGGGATGTAGCCGAAATCATTGGCAAGTTCCTGCGGCAGATTCGAGAGCGACGTTTCGTCGATATCGAGTACCAGTGCCGGCCTGCTTACCGCGTCGGCACGCATCTCGAGATAGGCGCGGGCGTCCGACAGCACTTTGTCGAGCTCGCTGTCATAGGCGCCGGAACAGGCATAGTGATAAATCTGCCGCTTGAGTTGGCCGAGATTGAGCGGCTGCGTGTTGTCGAGCGTCTGCGGTGCGTAGGCTTTCGTGCAGGCGGAGGCGAGCGGCTCGGCGCTTAGATTGCCGGAGTGGACGGAGAGCAGCAGGGCGGCTGCGACGAAGATTTGCGCGACTACTGGCGTCTTGAGCGTCTTGACGGCAATCGCTGCGAAAAGTCGGTTCCATGCGGACAGAACGCGAGTCATAGAAAAAACCCCGGTGTTGAACGGCTTTCGTTAGCATAACCGGCAATGCTGAAAACCGTCGGTTTTTGCGCCGCCAACGCCGTTCGGGCGCACTGACGCGGCCTTGACCGCCGCCCAGGCGCGCGTCTAAGACCTTGATCGGGCTTAAAAACATGATCGTACTGATCGACAATTACGACAGCTTCACTTTCAACCTGTTCCATTACCTGGGCGGGCTGGGGGCGGATGTCGTCGTGCATCGCAACGACAAGATTGCGGCAGCCGACGTGATCGCTGCCGAACCGGAAGCCATCGTGCTGTCGCCCGGTCCCTGCACGCCGAACGAGGCCGGCATCTGCCTCGATCTGATCGCGCAAGCGGCGCCGACGATCCCGATCCTCGGCGTCTGCCTTGGCCATCAGGCAATCGGACAAGCCTTTGGTGGCAAAGTGGTGCGCGCGGCACCAGCGCACGGTAAGGTGTTCGAGATCAAACATACCGGCAGCGGCGTATTCCGCGGCATCAACCGGCCGTTCAAGGCCACGCGCTATCATTCGCTGGTGGTCGAGCGCGCCAGCATGCCGCGCGAGCTCACCATCAACGCCGAAACCGGCGACGGTCTGGTGATGGGCGTCGCCCATGCCAGCCTGCCGGTGCACGGCGTGCAGTTTCATCCCGAGAGCATTGCCTCCGAGCACGGCCATCTGATGCTGAAGAATTTTCTCGATCTTGCAGCCGCCTGGAACAAGCAGCGCGGCCGCACGCCGAGCGCCGCGGTGGCGCGCCAATCGCCTGCCCACGCGACGCTGTGAGGGCTTGAGCCCATGGCCGACGATTTCAAAGCGCTCATCGCCAAGGTCGCGACCGGCGACAGCCTCACCCGCGCGGAAGCAGCCAGTGCCTTCGACCGCATGATGTCGGGCGAAGCGACGCCCTCGCAGATGGGCGGCTTGCTGATGGGCTTGCGCGTGCGCGGCGAAACCGTCGACGAGATCACCGGCGCGGTCACCACCATGCGCGCCAAGATGCTGGGCGTGAAAGCGCCGCCCGAGGCGATCGATGTGGTCGGCACCGGCGGCGATGCCTCCGGCTCGTTCAACATATCGACCTGCGCGGCGTTCATCGTTGCCGGCGCCGGCGTGCCGGTCGCCAAGCACGGCAACCGCGCGCTGTCGTCGAAATCGGGCGCCGCCGACGTGCTGCAGGCGCTCGGCGTCAAGATCGATCTCACGCCCGAGCAGGTTGCCCGCTGCATTCGCGAAGCCGGCATAGGCTTCATGTTTGCGCCCGCGCATCATCCGGCGATGAAGAATGTCGGGCCGACCCGCGTCGAACTCGGCACCCGCACCATCTTCAATCTGCTCGGGCCGCTGTCGAACCCGGCGAGCGTCAAGCGGCAGATGGTCGGCACCTTCTCCAAGCACTGGGTCGAGCCGATGGCGCAAGTGCTGAAAAATCTCGGCTCGGAATGCATCTGGGTGGTGCACGGCTCCGACGGGCTCGACGAGATCACCACGTCGGGCCCGACCAGCGTGGCCGCGCTCGAAAACGGCAAGATCCGCACCTTCGAGGTGACGCCCGAGGATGCGGGGCTTAAACGCGTCAAGCCAGAAGCGTTGCGCGGCGGCGATGCCGAGCATAATGCCAAGGCGCTGCTTGACGTGCTCAAAGGCAAGCCGGGCCCGTTCCGTGACGTGTCGATCCTCAATGCCGCCGCCGCGCTGATCGTGGCCGGCAAGGCCAAGGATTTGAAGGAAGGCGCGGCGCTGGCGGCAAAATCGATCGACAGCGGCGAGGCCGAAGGCCGGCTCGACCGCTTGATTGCGGTATCCAACGCTGTGGAGCAGTAAATTGCCGGACATCCTCGCCAAGATCGAGGCCTACAAGCGCGAGGAGATCGCCGCGGCCAAGCGCGCGCGCCCGCTGGCCACGCTTGAGGCCGAGGCGAAAGCTGCCGCAGCCCCGCGTGGCTTTTTGCGCACGATCGAGCGGCGGATTGCCGGCGGCGACTATGCATTGATCGCCGAGATCAAGAAGGCGAGCCCGTCGAAGGGATTGATCCGCACTGACTTCGATCCGCCGCAGCTCGCTCTGGCCTATGAGGCCGGCGGCGCCTGTTGCCTCTCCGTGCTCACCGACACGCCGTCATTCCAGGGCAAACCAGAATTCCTCGTGCAGGCGCGCGCGGCCAGCGTGCTGCCGGTGCTGCGCAAGGATTTCATCTACGAGCCCTATCAGGTGGTCGAATCGCGCGCGCTTGGCGCCGATTGCATTTTGATCATCATGGCGGCGGTCGACGATGCGGCGGCAAAAGCAATCGAAGATGCAGCTATCGCCAATGGTATGGATGTTTTACTTGAAGTTCATCAAGAAGATGAGCTTGAGCGCGCGCTTAAATTGAAATCTCGGCTGATCGGAATAAACAACCGCGATCTCCGCACATTCGAAACATCCCTCGCCGTCAGCGAGCGGCTGGCCCCTAAAATCCCGCGCGAGCGCATTGCGGTCGCCGAAAGCGGGCTGAACGCGTCCGCCGACCTCGCCCGCCTTGCCCGGATAGGCATTGCGACCTTCCTGATCGGCGAAAGCCTGATGCGGCAGGCCGACGTGACGCTGGCAACGCGGGCCCTGCTCGCGCATGCGCCGCGCCGCGCTGCCGCGGAGTGAGCCCATGGCGCGCGCCAAGAAAACCTTCGCGCGGCGCAAGAAAAAGGCCGCGGCCAGGCGCCCTCAAAAAGCCGCCGCCCGGCCCCCCAAGGCGCCCGCGAAACGTGCGCCTTTGATGACCAATGCCGAACTCACCCATATCGATCCGCGCGGCCAGGCGCGCATGGTCGACGTCTCCGCCAAGAATGCGACCGAGCGGCTTGCCATCGCCGAAGGCCGCGTCATCATGCGCAAGGAAACGCTCGACCTGGTGCTCGCCGGCAACGCCTTGAAGGGCGACGTGCTGGGCGCCGCGCGACTCGCCGGCATCATGGCCGCCAAGCGCACGCATGGCCTGATCCCGCTCTGCCATCCGCTGCCGATCACCAAGGTCGAAATCGACATCGACCCGGAACATGCCCTGCCCGGCTTCCTTGTGCGTGCGACGGTGAAGGTGACCGGGCAGACCGGCGTCGAAATGGAAGCGCTGGTCGCGGTTTCGATCGCCTGTCTCACCATCTACGACATGGTCAAGGCGATCGAGCGCGGCATGCGCATCGAGGGCGTTCGTCTGCTGCACAAGAGCGGCGGCAAATCCGGCGATTACCGCGCCGAGGACTTTTCATGACGTTGATGCCGGTTGCCGAAGCCTTGCAGCGCGTGCTGGCCGACGCGTGCCCGCTGCCGGCGGAAACCGTTCCGCTTAAAGACGCGCTCGGCCGCGTGTTGACCGAGGACCTGAACGCGCAGCGCACGCAGCCGCCGGCCGCCGTCTCGGCCATGGACGGTTATGCGGTGCGTGCAGCCGACGTCGGCACAGCACCAGTCACGCTCAAGCTGATCGGCGAAGTCGCCGCCGGTCACCCGTTCGATGGCGAAGTGAAGGCCGGCCAAGCCGCGCGCATCTTCACCGGCGGCGTGATGCCGGCCGGCGCCGACACCGTGGTGATCCAGGAACTCACCGGGCGCGAGGGCGACACGGTGACAATCCAGAAAGCGACCGCCAAAGGCCGCAATGTGCGCGACCGCGGCATCGATTTCACGCAAGGCCAGCCGCTGCTGCGCAAAGGCCGTCGGCTCAGCGACCGCGACCTGATGCTCGCCGCCGCCATGAATTACCCCACCCTCAGCGTGCACCGGCGGCCCAAGGTGGCGGTGCTCGGCACCGGCGACGAGCTGGTGGCGCCCGGCAGTGCGCCCGCGCCCGGCGAAATCGTCTATTCCAACGGTTTTGCCCTCATCGCCATGGCGCAAAGCGAGGGCGCCGAGGTGAGCGACCTCGGCATCGCGCATGACCGCGTCGAGGACATCGCGGCGGCGGTGCGGCGGGCGCGCGACTGGGGCGCCGATATCCTGCTCACCAGCGGCGGCGCCTCGGTCGGCGAACACGATCTGGTGCAGCGGGCGCTTGCCAGCGAAGGCCTCGAACTGTCGTTCTGGCGGGTGGCGCTGCGCCCCGGCCGGCCGATGATGCATGGGCGGCTGAATGCCATGCAGGTGCTGGGTGTGCCGGGCAACCCGGTCTCGTCCTATGTCTGCGCCTTCCTGTTCCTGGTGCCGCTGATCCGGCGGCTCTGCGGCCGGCAGGATATCGAACGCATTCCGCAGCCCGCCCGACTCGGCCGCGACCTGCCGGGCAACGACGAGCGCGCCGATTACATGCGCGCGACGCTTTCCGCAGGCCCGGATGGGCCGGTCGCCACCCCGCTGCCGAGCCAGGATAGTTCGCTGATGGCGCCATTGGCCAAGGCGGATTGTTTGTTGATTCGCGAGGCGAACGCGCCTTCGGCAGCGGCCGGTTCACCATGCGTCATCCTTAAGCTAGGCCTTTAGCGGCTCTTCGCTTTTTTCACTCCAAATTAAATGGTTGCGGAACACATATCGAACAGATAGTGTCCGTTCATGATTTGTTTCTGGCCTGATGCCCTTCTGGGCCAAGGCCAAGAGCGACCAGGCGAAAGACCCCGGGGGAGACAAGATGCTGACCCGCAAACAGTTCGAGCTGCTGCGTTTCATCCACGAAAGGCTCACCGAAGCCGGCATTCCGCCCTCTTTCGACGAAATGAAGGACGCCCTCGACCTGCGGTCCAAGTCCGGCATTCACCGGCTGATCACGGCGCTGGAGGAGCGCGGCTTCATCCGCCGCTTGCCCAACCGGGCGCGCGCCATCGAGGTGATCAAGCTGCCCGACTCGGTCGCCCACGGCATCAACGGTGGTGGGCGGCGCGGCTTCACCCCGAGCGTGATCGAGGGCGACCTCGGCCGCGTGCGCCAGACCTCCGAGGACGACAATAGCGGCCGTCCGATCGCGGTACCGGTGATGGGCCGCATCGCCGCCGGCACGCCGATCGAGGCGATCCAGACCCGCAGTCATGTCATCAATATGCCGGCCGACCTGCTGACCGCCGGCGAACATTTCGCGCTCGAAGTGCGCGGCGACTCGATGATCGAGGCCGGTATTCTCGACGGCGATATTGCCCTGATCCGCCGCTCGGAAGCGGCCGAGACCGGGGACATCGTGGTGGCGCTGATCGACGACGAAGAGGCGACGCTAAAACGCTTCCGCCGGCGCGGCGCCTCGATTGCTCTCGAGCCAGCCAATCCGTCCTATGAGGTGCGGATTCTTCCACCCAACCGCGTGCGCATCCAGGGCAAGCTGGTGGGGCTATTCAGGCGGTATTGAGGGCCCACCATCTACTCCGTTCATTCCCGCGTAAGCGGGAATCCAGAATTGATTTATTAGTTTTGGGTGAGCCACCCCGGATCCCCGCTTGCGCGCGGACGAACGGCTCGGCTAATCCCCCGCCTCCATATCGTCGGTCTTCGGCGTCGCATCGGGCGCCGCCGGACGCAGCGGCGTCGTTGCGTTTTCCGTCACGTTATGACGGACACCGGTCCACGGCCGCTCGTAGCCGGCCGGGCGCGCGGCGCTGAGCTCGAAACGATCGCCCGCCCAGCGCAGCGCGACCGCACCGTTCGCGCGCCAGGCCTTGCGGTCGATCAGCACCGCGGGACACTCGCCCGGTGCCTCGCGCGGGCTCGCCACCACGGCGGCGCGCGCGCAATCCTCGTCGAAGGCTTCCACCGATAGCGCATATGACACCAGCCGCCCGTCGGCCAAGCGGCCGACGCAGCCGATGGCGTCGCATTGCACGCCCTCGCGCAGGCTTGCGTCCTTGGCGTCGCGCCCGTCGCCGTCGGCCATCAGCCATTCCTTGATGGCGAACGTGTCGCGGCTGTTGTGCAGAATCGACAGCTTGCCGTCATGCCCGCGGACAGCGGCGGCCTGCCCGTCGGCGGCAATCAGCACATCCGGCCGCGGCAAGGCGATGACCCAGAGCGTTGCGGCAAGGGCCAGCGCCGCCCCGCTCCAGCGCAGTGGCGAGCGCAGCAGGCACAGCAGTAACAGCCCGGCGGTCGCCAGCAGCAACGGCCCGGTGCCGAAGGCGTGGATATGGCCGACCGCGCCCGGCAGATGTGCGACCCACAACACGACCGCGATCATCCAGTCGACGCCGTCGCCCATCAGCTTCCAGAACACCGCATCGAAGCCGAACGGCATGGTCGCCACCCCGAGGATGCCCATCGGCATCACCCAAACGGAAACGACCGGCATGGCGAACAGATTGGCAAGCATGCCGTAAGGCGCCAGCCGATGGAAATGAAAGGCCGAATAAGGCGTGGTCGCAAGGCCCGCGACCAGCGAGGCCAGCACCACACCGGCGATTTCACGTCCGCCCCAGAGTGCCAGCCGCGCGCCCGCCGAAGTGTCGGCCTTGGCGCTCCACGGCAGCCCGTATTGATAGGCCGCGATCAGCGCGAGCGCGGCCGCAAACGACATCTGGAAGCTCGGATGCACGATCGCCTGCGGCGTCAGCAGCAGCACGGCGAAGGCCGCGATCGCAATGGTGCGGAAGGTGAGCGCGGGCCGGTCGATCATGACGCCGGCGAGCACGATGGCGATCATGATGAAGGCGCGCTGGGTCGATACGCTTGAGCCCGACAGCAGCAGGTAGAAAGCGGCGGTAACGAGCGCGGCCGCGGCCGCCCATTTCTTGATCGGGCGGCGGCTGGCGAGCAAGGGGATCAGCGCAAGGCTGGCGCGGATGAAGAAAAACACGATCCCCGCCACCACCGCCATGTGATAGCCGGAGATCGCCAACACATGGGCGAGGCTGGAGACATAGAACGCGTCGCTGACCGGCTCGGAGATGGCGTTGCGCTTGCCGGTGATCAGCGCCGAGGCGATTGAGCCGCGATCGCCCGGCAGCAGCGCGTGGATGCGGCTGTTGATGCCCTCGCGCACGGAATCGAGCAGCGACGCATAGCGCAGCCAGAGGCTTGGAGCTTGCGGCGCCGGCATGGCTTTGACCGACCCCAGCACATAGCCGGAAGCGCCGAGCGCGGAAAAATACATGTCGCGCGCGAAGTCGTAGCCACCCGGCCGCAACGGCGGCGGCGGCGGCACCAGATGCGCCTTGAAGACGACAAAGCTGCCAACCGCCGGCGCGGTTCCTTTACGCACCGCGACGCGCACGCGCTGCGGCGCGTGCTCCATTCGGCGTGCTTCAATCTGCTGCACGCGCACCACGATGCGGTCGCTGCGCGCGCGCTCCTCGCGTTGTTCGACAAATCCGGTGACGGATGCGGTGAGCGGGAACGCCAGAACGGGGTGCGCGACGCGCGCCGTCTGCAGGGTGGCGGTGGCAAAGCCGGCGGCAATGGCTGCAAAGCCGAGCGCGATGGCAAAACCCAAGGCGCGCCGGCGCGCCAGGAATGCGACGATGATACCGGCGAGCGCCAGCGCCACGGCCGCCCAGGTAGCTGGCTCGCGATCGGCGGTGAAATAGGCCACGATGCCGAAGCCGTAAGCGACCGGCAGCCAGGGCACCAGGCGTCCCGGTGCCACTTCGGCGAGCGCCCATTGCGACAGCAGGTGGCCGAGCCGTTCGCTGCGATCGGCGAGCCAGTCCGGCAGCGTCAGCCCGGCGCGCCGCCGCGCGGCATCGAGCTCGGCGGTCCAGGCCTTGGCGCGCGATCGGGTTTCTCGAGGCTCCGCCATGACGCCCCCTGCGCGAGTGCGCGAGGGTCATGCTACGTCAGCCGCGCCTTGTGGCTAGGAGAACGGTTGTGAACCTTCCCTTTGTCATTCCATGGCGCGAGAGTAGCGGGCGAGCCCGAACGGCCAATTATGGCGCTGCTTTCTCTTTTGCTACATCTTTCGCGAATGTATCGCGCAAGCCGATGGTGCGGTTAAACACCAGCCGCCCAGGCGCCGAATCCGGGTCGAGGCAAAAATAGCCACTGCGTTCGAACTGAACCGGCACTTCGGGCTTTGCCTCGGCAAGCGCCGGCTCCAGGCGGGCGTCGAGCACTTCCAGCGAATTCGGATTGAGGTCGGCGGCGAAACCTTCCCCGCCGCTCGGATCGGGCTGCAAGAACAGCGGATTGTACGCCCGCACCTCGGCCGGAATAGCCGCGGCAGCCGAAACCCAGTGGATGGTCGCCTTTACCTTGCGGCCGTCCGGCGCATTGCCGCCCTTGGTCGCCGGATCGTAGGTGCAGCGCAGTTCGACCACCTCGCCGGCTGCGTTTTTCTTCACCTCGCGGCAGGTGATGAAAAAAGCGTAGCGCAGCCGCACTTCCATGCCGGGCGACAGCCGATAGAATTTCTTGTGCGGATTCTCCATGAAATCGTCGTGTTCGATAAAAAGCTCGCGGCCGAATTTGATCTTGCGGTTGCCGGCGGCCGGATCGTCGGGATGATTGACCGCGTCCAGCTCCTCCGTTTGCCCTTCCGGATAATTCTCGATCACCACTTTAAGCGGCTTGAGCACCGCCATCCGCCGCAGCGCGCTCTTGTTGAGTGCCTCGCGCACGGAAAATTCGAACATGCCGACGTCGACCAGGCTGTTGGCCTTGGCCACCCCGATGCGCTTGACGAAATCGCGGATCGCGGCCGGCGGCACGCCGCGCCGACGCAAACCGGCAAGCGTGGGCATGCGCGGGTCGTCCCATCCCTTTACGTGGCCGTCGCGCACCAGCAGCGTCAGCACGCGCTTTGACAGCACCGTGTAAGTGAGGTTGAGGCGGGCGAATTCGTACTGATGGGGGCGCGACGGCACGGCCAGATTGCCGATGAACCAGTCATAAAGTGGTCGGTGGTCCTCGAATTCCAGCGTGCAGATTGAATGGGTGATGCCCTCGATGGCATCGGACTGGCCGTGCGCGAAGTCGTAGCTCGGATAGATTTTCCAGGCCGTACCGGTGCGCGGATGCGGCGCATTCAGGATGCGGTAGAGCACCGGATCGCGCAGGTTGATGTTGCCAGAGCTCATGTCGATCTTGGCGCGTAGCACGCGCGCGCCGTTGCCGAATTCGCCGGCGCGCATGCGGCGGAACAGGTCGAGGTTTTCCTCCACCGGGCGGTCGCGGAACGCGCTGTTCTTGCCCGGCTCGGTCAAAGTGCCGCGGTTGTGCCGAATTTCGTCCTGGCTCTGGTCGTCGACATAGGCCAGGCCGGCGCGGATCAGATCCTCGGCCCAGCCGTACAGCCGCTCGAAATAATCGGAGGCGTGATAGAGGTGCTGGCCCCAATCGAAGCCGAGCCAGCGCACGTCGCGCTCGATGGCGTCGATATATTCCTGCTCTTCCTTGGTCGGATTGGTGTCGTCGAAACGCAGGTGGCAGCGGCCGCCGAATTCCTGCGCGATGCCGAAATTCAGAATGATCGACTTGGCGTGGCCGATGTGCAGGTAGCCGTTCGGCTCGGGCGGAAAGCGGGTGACCACCGCCTTGACGCGGCCGGCATCGAGGTCGGCCTGCACGATGTCGCGGATGAAATCGCGCCCGGCCTCGGCCGGTGCCGCATTGCCGCTTGCCTTAACCTCGCTCGCCATGCTTCCTCGAGTTCAAGTTCACCGCTGCCGCCCGTTCCAGGCGGGCTATGGCATGACGTGGCGCTCGGCTCAATGTCAATCGCGCTGACCTATTCCACCGCAATTATGCTACTAGGCCTGCGATGAGCGAGCCCGTCGTCACCCGCTTTGCGCCGTCCCCCACCGGCTTTCTGCACATCGGCGGCGGCCGCACCGCGCTGTTCAACTGGCTCTATGCGCGCCGGCATGGCGGCAAGATGCTGCTGCGGATCGAGGATACCGACCGCGAGCGTTCGACCGCCGCGGCCATTGCCGCCATCATCGACGGACTCACCTGGCTGGGGCTTACCTGGGACGGCGAGATCGTGTTCCAGTTCTCGCGCGCTCAGCGCCACCGCCAGATCGCCGAGCAATTGCTGACCGCCAGCAGGGCCTATCGCTGCTATGCCAGCCCGGAGGAACTTACCGAGATGCGCGAGGCGGCCCGCCGCGAGGGCCGTTCCAAGCTTTACGACGGGCGCTGGCGCGACCGCGACCCGGCCGAGGCGCCGCCCGGGGTCAAGCCGGTCATCCGTCTGCGCGCCCCGCTCACCGGCGAAACGGTGATCGAGGACCAGGTGCAGGGGCGCGTGGTCTGGCAGAATTCCGACCTCGACGACCTGGTGCTGCTGCGCTCGGACGGCACTCCCACTTACATGCTGGCGGTGGTGGTCGACGACCACGACATGAGCGTCACCCACATCATCCGCGGCGACGACCACCTAACCAATGGCGCGCGCCAGAAACATATCTACGAGGCGCTCGGGTGGAACGTGCCGGTCATGGCGCATATCCCGCTGATCCACGGGCCGGACGGTTCCAAGCTGTCCAAGCGCCATGGCGCGCTCGGCGTCGATGCCTACCGGGCCATGGGCTACCTGCCGGCGGCGATGCGCAACTATCTGGTGCGGCTGGGCTGGGCGCATGGCGACCAAGAGATCTTCAGCACCGAGGAAATGATTGCCGCGTTCGATCTGCCGCAGATCGGCCGTTCGCCCGCGCGCTTCGATTTCGCCAAGCTGGAAAACCTCAACGGCCACTACATCCGTGCCAGCACCGACGCCGACCTGTTCGCCACGCTGGAGGGGCTGCTGCCGCACATCGCCGGTGGACAAGAACTCGCCGGCAGGATGACGCCGGTGCTGCGGACTAAGCTGCTCGCGGCCATGCCGGCTTTGAAGGAGCGCGCCAAGACTTTAGTAGAATTATTTGATTCAACGCGTTTTTTATGGGCGAGCCGCCCGCTCGATTTGACTGAGCAGGCAAAGGCGCTGCTGACCCCCGGGGCGAAGTCGATCACTGCCGCACTGCTGCCGGAAATGGACGCGGTCGTGGATTGGAACTCGGTGACGATCGAAGCAGTAGTACGCGGCTATGCCGAGCGCTCCGGTCTCAAGCTTGGCGCGGTGGCGCAACCGCTGCGCGCCGCCCTGACCGGGCGCACCACCTCGCCGCCGATTTTCGATGTGCTGGTCGTGCTCGGCAAGGACGAGAGCCTTGCTCGTTTGCGGGATCAGGTAAGCTAAAACCGCGGCCCTGAGGAAAATTGACGCCCGCGCTGCATAAGCTTGACTTTTGTCTACTTGGTTGGCCGCGACATGCGGTAGTCTATCTTGCAGTGCACACAAGGATAGGTTACCCCAAAACCGGCCGGCACCACGCTCGCCTTGCCCGACGTCTCGGCTCCCGGCCTTAAAGTTTCAACGCGCACCGCTCGCTGCCAAATCGAGGGCTCGACCATGGACGCCAAGACGGACAGCACGAAGAAAACCGGCACGATCACCATCGGCAACAAGAGCTTGGATTATCCAATTTACGGAGGAACGGTCGGTCCCTCGGTATTGGATATCTCGAAGTTCTATGCCGATAGCGGGATGTTCACCTACGACCCCGGCTTTACCTCGACCGCGAGCTGCGAGTCCAAGATCACCTTCATCGACGGCGACGAAGGCGTTCTGCTCTACCGCGGCTATCCGATCGAACAATTGGCCGAGCATGGCGACTTCCTGGAGACCTGCTACCTGCTGCTGTACGGCGAACTGCCGACGCCGCAGCAGAAGGCCGACTTCGACTACACGGTCACGCGCCACACCATGGTGCATGAGCAGATGAGCCGGTTCTTCCAAGGCTTCCGGCGCGACGCACATCCGATGGCGGTGATGACCGGCTCGATCGGCGCGCTGTCGGCGTTCTATCACGACTCGACCGACATTTCGGATCCACATCAGCGCCTGATCGCTTCGATCCGCATGATCGCCAAGGTGCCGACGCTCGCCGCTATGGCCTACAAATATTCGGTCGGCCAACCGTTCGTCTATCCGAAGAACGAACTCGACTATTCCACCAATTTCCTGCGCATGTGCTACGCGGTGCCGACCGAGGAATACAAGCCGAACCCGGTGCTGGCGCGGGCCATGGACCGCATCTTCATCCTGCACGCCGACCACGAGCAGAATGCCTCAACCTCCACGGTGCGGCTCGCCGGCTCCTCCGGCGCCAATCCGTTCGCCTGCATCGCCGCCGGCTGCGCCTGCCTGTGGGGCCCCGCGCATGGCGGCGCCAACGAAGCCGCACTCAACATGCTGCGCGAGATCGGCTCGGTCGCCCGCATTCCGGAATTCATCAAGCGCGCCAAGGACAAGAACGACTCTTATCGCCTGATGGGCTTCGGCCACCGCGTCTACAAGAACTACGACCCGCGCGCCAAGATCATGCAGAAGACCTGCCACGAAGTCTTGACCGAGCTCGGCATCAAAGACGATCCGCTGCTCGACGTCGCCATGGAGCTGGAGCGGATCGCGCTGCACGACGATTATTTCGTCGAGAAGAAGCTCTACCCGAACATCGACTTCTATTCGGGCATCACGCTCAAGGCGATGGGCTTCCCCACCACCATGTTCACCGTGTTGTTCGCGGTCGCGCGCACGGTCGGCTGGATCGCGCAGTGGAAGGAAATGATCGAGGATCCGAAGCAGAAGATCGGCCGCCCGCGCCAGCTCTACACCGGCGCCACGACGCGCGATTACGTGCCGATTTCGCGGCGGAAGTAAATTCGCGGACGTTGTTGCGCGAAGGGCGGCTTCTCAGCCGCCCTTTCCGTTTCCGCTCTTGCCGTTGAGCTTGGGCGCGGTCGCGCCGTCGTAAGCCCACTGCAAATAGACACCGGCCCAGGTGAAGCCGCCGCCGAAGGCGGCGAGCAGCATGCGGTCGCCGCGTTTCAATTTCGGTTCGTAGTCCCACAGGCAGAGCGGGATCGTGGCATTGGTGGTGTTGCCGTATTTGTGGATGGTCACCATCACCTTGTCCATCGGCAACCGCATGCGCTCGGCGGTCGAACTCAATGATGCGCTTGTTGGCCTGGTGCGGCACCAGCCAGTCGATCATGTCGACGCGCAGATTGTTGCGCGCCATGATCTCGCCTGCCACTTCCGCCATTTTAGCGATGGCGAATTTATAAACCGCGGCGCCTTCCTGGTGCACGTAGTGCAAACGCTTGGCGACCGTCTCGGCGGTCGGCGGCATGCGGCTGCCGCCGGCCTTTTGATGCAGATGGATCATGCCGGCGCCGTCGGAACGGATCAGCGTGTCCAGGATGCCATAGCCGCCGTCGTTCGGCTCCAAGAGCACCGCACCGGCGCCATCACCGAACAGGACGCAGGTAGCGCGATCGCGATAGTCGATTATCGATGACATCTTGTCGGCACCGACCACCACCACCTTGCGCGCGGTGCCGTTGGCGATGAACTGCGCGGCAATGGTGAGCGAATAGAGAAATCCAGAGCAGGCCGCCTGCACGTCGAACGAGCCGATATTCTTCACCCCGACCATGTCGCAGATCATGTTGGCGGTCGACGGGAACTGCATGTCCGGCGTAGTGGTGGCGCAGATCAGGAGGTCGACGTCGCCCGGCTTGGTGCCGGTCTTTTGCAGCAGGCCGCGCACCGCTTCCGCCGCCATGTGCGAGGTGCCGAGCCCCTCGCCCTTCAGGATGTGGCGTTCCTTGATGCCGGTGCGTTCGGTGATCCAGGCGTCGCTGGTGTCCACCATGCGCGCCAGTTCCGCATTGGTCAGCAGGTCCGGCGGCACGTAGCCGTGGACCGCGGTAATCGAGGCGTGGGTCGGGACGGTCAAAGGTGGTTAGTCCGGTTAGCGGCCATGGCATACGCCGATCGGGCCAAACGTGGCAAACTACGCCGTTGGCGGCGCGGATGCCACTGTTTCGCGTCCCGGTTGGTTAAGTCCGCTGGCACAATCCAATACCACGGCGGCCGCCCGGTCGCTGGGCGCCGCCTGGCCGATTTCCATGATGGTATCGAGCCGGGCGAAGGCCGCGACCTGCCGTCCTCGTTCGGGGCTATCGCCCAATAACGGCAGCAGGGCGGCAGCCAGCCGGTCGGGCGTAAAGTCCCGTTGCAGAAACTGCGGCACCACGTTCTCGCCCAGGACCAGGTTCGCCAGGATGACGGTGTCGATCTTGATCAACAGGCGGCCGAGCAATTCCTCCAATAGCGGCACTTTATAGGCGGCCACCATCGGGATACCGGCGAGCGCCAATTCGAGCGTCGACGTCCCCGACTTGGCGAACGCAGCGCGAGCCATACGATAGGCCGCATCCTTTTCGTCGGGGTCGCTCACCACCCGCGCCGGAACGCGCCAGGAGGTAACCGCCGCCCGCACCGTATCGGCCAACCGCGGTACCGCCGGCACCACCACTTCGAACGGGCCGGCGCGCTCGGCCACCAGCGCCACTGCCTCGCCGAACACGCCCGCCATGCGGCAGATTTCCCCGGCGCGGCTGCCCGGCAGCACTAGCAGCAAGGGCGGATCGGCGAGGCGGCGGCGCGCCTCCTCGGCATTCGGGCGCAAGCTCGCGACCCGTTCGCCCAGCGGATGTCCGACGAATGTGCAAACCGGCCCGCCCAGTTGCCGCATGACCGCCGGTTCAAACGGCAGCAATGCCAGCACGTGATCGATATAGAACCGCATTGCGCGCGCGCGCCCTGGCCGCCAGGCCCACACCGAGGGGCACACATAGTCGACGATCGGGATCCCCGGCAGCCGAGCGCGCACGCGCCGCGCTACGCGGTGGGAGAATTCCGGGCTGTCGATGATAACCAGGACGTCCGGCTTGGCGGCGATGACGGCATCGGCGGTCTGGCGAATGCGCTGCAGGATTCTCGGCAGGCTCGCCGGGATGGCGGCAAAGCCGATGATCGCCAGATCGCCAAGCGGAAACAGGCTGGCGATACCGGCTTGCGCCATATGTTCGCCGCCGACGCCGGAAAAACGCGCGCGGCCTTGGCTGCGCTGCTTGACGGCCGCGATCAGCGCGGCGCCCAGCCGGTCGCCGGAGTCCTCGCCCGCGACCAGAAAAATATGCAGTCCCGGCGCCGCCGCGCGGTTCATTGTTCGGTCCCGGCGGGGATGCCGATGACGAAAATATTGGCGCGGTCGGCCGCCGCCGCCAACAATACCGGTTCCGCAATAATCGTCGCACCGGCGACCACCGCGATGCCGGCAAGTCCCGCGCGTGCGACTTCGGCGACGGTTTGCGGACCGATCGACGGCAAATCGAAGCGTTTGTCTTGCCCGCGCTTGGGCGCTTTCACCAGCACGCCGCTGCCGGTGGGAGCGCGCACGCGGCCGTTGGCGCGCATCTCGGCGACGCGCGCGAGCATTGCATCGGTGCCTTCGGCCGCCTCGACCGCCAGCATGTGTTGGCCGGCCACCACCACCGCCTGCCCGACGTCATACGGTCCGGCGGCACGCAGATAGTCGAGCCCAATGGCGATATCGGTGCGGTCGCGTTCGGCCGGCTGCACGCGGCCAATGGTGCCTTCCGGCATCAGGATTTCCGGCGCCACTTCGTGCGCGCCGTGCAGTTGAAAACCTTGCTGCTCGAACAGACGTCCGATGCTCGACAGCAGGTGGTCGTCACCGCCGCGAAATGCCGCGACGACCCGCGGCATCAGCATCAAAGTCTTGAGATCGGGCCTGATCTGCCACAAGGCCGGCCGCACCATCGCGCCGATGAGCACTACGTCGCGGCAGCCGGCGGCGCGCGCGATCCGCGCAAAAGTGCCGCCCTGCCCGAGGTAGAGCCAATGGCACGGCCGCCCGGCAAAATCGGCCGGCTTGGCGGCGCCATGCAGCGGAAACAACAAGACGCCACGTCCGCGCCCTGCAACATAATCCGCCACCGCCAAGGGCAGGCTACCGCCGCCGCAGATCAGCGCGAGCGGAGCATCCTGGCTCAAATCCGGCGCGGCGCTCATGCGTCCTCTGCGGGCTCGCCAGCTTCGCCACGTTGGCCGCCCATGGTCAGCGGCCGCTTGCCGGCGCGAATGAAGGCGATCATCTTTGCCACCAGCGCAATCCCGGCATAATCGGCGGCGACCCGTTCGAGGCGGGCGCGGAATTCGCCATTCCCGAAAAACAGCGCCCGATAGGCTTCGCGATAGCGCAAGATATCGGGTTTTCCGATCCCGTGCCGGCGCATGCCGATGACGTTGAGACCGACCAGATCGGCGAGCGGACCCTGCGCCGTGCCCCAGGGGATTACGTCGGCCCGGATACCGCTTAACCCGACGAGCATGGCGCCCTCGCCGATACGCACGAACTGGCGCACCGCCACGCCGCCGCCGAACACGACGTTATCGCCGACGCTCACGTGCCCCGCCAACAACGTGTTGTTGGCGAGCACAACGTTGCTGCCAACATTGCAATCGTGGCCGACATGCGCGCCAACCATGATAAAACAACGGTCGCCGACTTGCGTTTCGCCGCCGCCGTCCTCGGTACCGGTGTTCATGGTGACATTTTCGCGGATATCGCAATCGGCGCCGACCGCGAGCCGGGTCGGGCCGCCGCGATAGTGCACCGACTGCGGCGGCGAACCGAGCGAGCTGAACGGATGCACGATAGTGCGCGGACCGATCGCGGTGTGGCCTGTAACGTTCACATGTGCGAGCAGCCGGGCGCCTTCGCCGACCGTCACATGCGGGCCGATGGTGCAATACGGGCCGATGGTAACACCGGGTCCGATCACCGCCGTGGCCTCGATCCGCGCCGAGGGATCGATCATGGCCGCTTTCATACGTCGGAGACCATCGCGCCGACCTTCGCTTCGGCAACGATCTGGCCGCGCACTTTGGCCTCGCCGCGATACCACCACATGTTTCGGCGATGTGAGACTTTGCGCATGTGGTATTCGATGGTGTCGCCTGGATAAACCGGCCGGCGGAATTTCGCGTTGTCGATGGTCAGGAAAAATACCGTCTTCGGTTGCGTCAAATAGAAGTGCGCAATGCAAAGCACGCCGGCGGTTTGTGCCATGCCTTCGATCATCAAGACGCCGGGAAACACCGGATTGCCGGGAAAATGTCCTTGGAAATGCGGCTCGTTGAAGGTGACGTTCTTGATGCCGATGGCAGAGTCGTCGCCGCGCATGTCGATCACCCGGTCGACCATGAGAAACGGATAGCGATGCGGCAGCATCTTGAGCACCGCCGCAATGTCGGCCGCTTCCAGCTTGGACACGGGTTTATCCATGGCCGTCGTCTCACTTGTCCCCTGCGGTTTGGGCGCCGCCGTTAGCGCGCGCCATTCTCGCGAGCATCTTCATTTCTCGGAACCAAAGCTTTATCGGCTTGGCCGGTGTCCCGCCCCACCGCGCACCGGGCGGAACATCGCCATGGGCATTGCTGGCGCCGGCAAGTTGCGCCGCTTCGCCGATCGTCACATGGTCGCTCACACCTGCGCCCCCGCCCAGTGCAACGAAATCTTCCAGCGTCGCACTGCCGGAGATTCCGCACTGTCCTGCTACGACACAGCAACGACCGATACTGACATTGTGACCTACCTGGACCAGGTTGTCGATCTTGGTGCCCTCGCCGATGACGGTGTCGCGGATGGCGCCCCGGTCGACGGTGGTACCGGCCCCGATCTCGACGTCGTCCTGGATGATGACCCGGCCGACCTGCGGGATCTTGAGGTGCCCGTTTTGGCCCATCACGAAACCGAAGCCATCCTGGCCGATCTTGCAGCCGGGATGGATGATAACCCGGTCGCCGATCAGCGCATCGGTAATCACGGCTCCGGCGCCGATGGAGCAATCGCGCCCAATCCTCACCTCGGCACCGATCACGGCCGTCGCGCCGATGACCGTGTCGCTTCCAATCTCGGCGCGCGGCCCGATCACCGCGCCCGGTTCGACGGTAACTCCGCTTTCCAGCCGCGCGCTCGGATGCACGTGTGCGCCGGTCGATGCGCCGGGCTCGGCGAATGAGGACGGCCGCAGCGCATGCGGAAATAATTCGCGCGCCACCGCGACGAAAGCGCGAAACGGTTCGCGCACGACAAGGGCCGGCACATTCGGCGGCAAGCGCTTGGCGAGCTCAGCGGTCGTGAAACAGGCGCCGGCGTGGGTCGCGCCGGCGCTCGTGGCGTAGTTATTGTTGTCGAAGAAGCTCACCGCGTCCGGTGCAGCGCGATCGAGCGGAGCGACGTCGACAATACGGCGCGTGAGCAGCGGCGCCGGCGGCGGCGCAGCGCCGGTCAAGGCGGCGACCTCGGACAGCGTGAGACCCCGCGCGCGTCGTAAGAATACCGGCTCGCTCATACCGCTTATGCCGTGCCGCCGAGTGCGGCCAAGATCAGAACTTGGTGCCACCGCTGAAGCGGAAAATCTGCGTGCGGTCGTAGCTTTGCTTGGTGATCGGATAAGCAAAATCGAAACGCAGTGGTCCCAGTGGGGAATCCCAGATGAAACCCACGCCGACCGACGATCGCACCGCACTGGAATCGGCGACCTGCAGCGTCTCACCGGTCACGCTCCAAGTGGTCGGGCCCTTGTAATTCCACAGCGACCCGGCATCGGCAAAGGCGGCGAACTTGATGCCGACCTCCTTAGGCAGGAAGTAGAGCGGCGTCTGAAATTCGACGCTGGTGCCCCAATACATACTGCCGCCGAGCGCATCGTTGGTGGTGCCCGACGTCAGATCGCGCGGACCAATACCGGCCGGCGAGAAACCGCGCACCAGGTTGGGGCCCATCTGGAACTGATCCAGCATACGCAGGCCCTTGCCGCCCCAAGAGGCAAGGTAGCCGCCCTGCAGCTTCAGCACGCCAACGATGTCGGGGAAAACCTCGTAGTAGGTCCGCGTTTCCATACTCGAGCGAATGAAATTCACGTCGCCGCCGACACCCGCCAAATCTTCCTTGAGCTCGGCGAACAGGCCGCTAGTCGGCGATTTGTTGTTGTCGAGGGTGTTGTACGAAAGCGAATAGCCGACCATGGAAACGACCACCGGCCCGGCCGCCAATTCTTTACGCACAGGAAGCGAGGCTTCGCCGTCCGCGTAGCAGCCGTTTGGCACGTTAACAATCGTATCCGATCCATTCCCTTCGTTCGCAGGACTTACACCGAGGCCCCCATTAGCCGGAGTGTTACTTGAATTGATGCAATTGTTGTATTGATCCGGCAACGTGATTTCCTGCCGGTAAATCGAATAGTGCGGCTGAAACGCGATTTCTTCCGAAAGCGCAAAACCCAAGCGCAAATTGGTGCCGATCGATTGCGTATTGTAGGACACGTATGAGGTTGCCAGGGTCTGGCGCGCAAACAGGTCGATGCCGCCGGCCATGCGGTAGCCGAGCAGATAGGGCTCGACAAACGACAAATCGAAGCCGCGCGAATACTGGCCAAAGCTCACCGACGCCTTGGCGAACTGGCCGCGGCCCAAAAGGTTGCGATCGGCTACGCTCACCTCGCCGATGAAACCATCGGAGGTGGAATAGCCGCCGGAGACGGAGAATTCGCCGGTCGGCAATTCTTCGACATTGACATTGACGACGACCCGGTCGGGCGCCGAGCCAGGCTCGTTGGTGATCTTGACCGTCTTGAAGAAGTTCAGGTTTTTCAGCCGCCGCTCGGCGCGGTCGATCAGCGCGCGATTATAGGCGTCACCCTCGCCGATATCGAATTCGCGCCGGATGACGTAGTCGCGGGTACGGGTATTGCCGCGAATGTTGATGCGCTCGATATAGGCGCGCGTGCCTTCCTCGACCACGAACGATAGGTTGATCAATCGCCTGGCAACGTCGCGGTCGCCACGCGGATGCACGCTGGCGAAGGCGAAGCCGCGCTTGGCCGCCTCAATCGTCATCGACTCGACGCTCTTTTCGACCAAATCGGCGTTGTAGACGCGCCCCGATGCGATCTTGAGCCTGTCGCGCAACGAGCCTGCATCGATCGCGTGCACGTTCGACACCACGTCGATGGTGCCAACGTGATATTGCGGGCCCTCGTCGATTGTGAACGTGATGACGAAGCCGGCGCCCTTCTGGCCGCGCACCGGTACCCAATTCCACTGCCCTTCCGGCTGCTGCGGCGGCTCGTACTCGCCCACCGCCGAGACGACGCGCACGTCCGCATAGCCGTGCTTGAGGTAGAAACGGCGCAACAGGTCGCGGTCGGCCTCGACCCGATCGGGATCGTAGATGTCCGTGGATTGCAGGAAGCTGACCCAATTGCTTTGTGAGGTCTTGATTACGTCTTTCAACCGGCCGGTCGAGAACGCATGCGTGCCGACGAATTTGATTTCCCGCACGCCGGTCTTACCGCCTTCGGTGATCTCGAAAATTAAGTCGACACGATTGTTCGGCAGCTCGATGATCTTCGGATCGACGTGCACGTCGAACAGGCCGGTGCGGTGATAGATCTCGATGATCCGCTGCACGTCGGCCTGTACGGTCGGCCGCGACAAGGTCCCGCGCGGCTTCGACTGAATCTCGACCTTGAGCTGATCGTCCTTGGCCTTCGAGTTGCCCTCGAAGGCAATGCGATTGATCACCGGGTTCTCGACCACCGTGACCACCAGCTTGCCGCCAGAATTGTCGATGTGCACGTCCTGGAACAGACCGGTGGCGTAGAGTGACTTGATCGCCGCGTCGATCTGCGCGGGACCAAGCTGGCCGCCCGGGCCGGGCTTGAAATACGATCGGACGGTCTCGGCCTCGACCCGGCGGTTGCCTTGCACAACGATGGAATTGGCGGTCTGGGCGACCGCTACGACGGACGACGCTACGCCTAGGATTCCGGTCCCGACAGCGATACCGCCGAGGACAACGCAGCAAAGGGCAAGTCCCCGCAAAACCCGCACAACAAGTCGCATGCGCTAAGCGCCTTTTTCTTGATCCTTGCGTCCGCCCCCGTACCGGATTTGACAGACTGTCGGGCCCACATTGGCCAGCTTTGTACAGCGTTTTAAAGGCACTGCAAACGAACTTCCCGGCACAACTATCCCTTTCCCCTCAAAAAGTTGCAGGAGGGCAACGATTACGAGGTAGCGAGGTGGAGAATGTCGTTAAAGGTCGCGAATATCATCAACATGACGACAATCGCCAAGCCAATCCGGAAGCCAACCTCCTGGGCGCGCTCGGAGAGCGGCCGGCCGCGCGCGGCCTCGATTCCATAGAACAAAAGGTGACCGCCATCGAGCAGCGGGATTGGGAATAAATTCAAAAGCCCGATCGATACTGACAGGACCGCGGTCAGATGGATGAGCGCCACGAACCCGGCCGACGCCATCTGGCCGGAGACCTGGGCGATGCGAATCGGACCGCCGAGCTGGTCGGCTGCTTCACGCCCGGTAAACACCCCGCCGAGGTAAATCAGGGTGCGGTCGACGACGAACCAGGTCTCCTGCGCCCCCATGACCACGGCCTGCAACGGCCCCACTTTTTGCGTCTTGATGTCGCCGGGCGCCATCGAACGGCTGATACCGAGCACACCGAGTTTGTGGACATTGCCGAAATTGTCCTTGAGCTGCCTGAGCTGGGGCGTCGCCTTCAGCGTGACATGCACACCGCCGCGCTCGACCTCGATATTGAGCGGTTCGCCGGCGCTGACGCTGACGATGCGCTGCATGTCGGAGAAGCTTCCGATCTTCTCGCCATCGATGGCCAGCACCAGGTCGCCCGGCTGGAACCCGGCAGCCTGGGCCGCGCTCGCCGGCTGCACCGTATCGACGCGCGCGCTAGTGGTCTGCTTACCGATGATCAGAAAAACCCCGGCAAAGATGGCAACCGCCAGCACAAAATTTGCAATCGGGCCGGCCGCCACAACCGCCGCGCGCGGGCCGACCGGCTGGTGGACAAAGCTGACCGCCTTTTCGGCCTCGCTCATGGCGGCAGCGGCCTCGTGATCGGGCACGCTCGCCGCATTGTCGTCGCCGAAGAATTTCACATAGCCGCCAAGTGGAACCGCGCTTATTTTCCAGCGCGTGCCATATCGGTCGTAGAAACCGACGATTTCAGGGCCGAAACCAACCGAGAACACCAGCACCTTGATGCCGCACCAGCGGGCCACCAGGAAATGCCCAAGCTCATGAAAAAACACGACAATTGTCAGTACAAACAGGAATGGGACGATATAGCCGACGAGGCCGCCGCCGAACGCGCTTAAGCCCCCCATGATGTCGATACTCATCACACCCTCGTCCCGCCGGTATGGCGCCCACGTCGTTACTGAAAGCTTACTAGGATGACTTTACGGCAATTTCGGGCAAGAGGGCCAAGGCCATACTTCTCGCAATATGGTCAACAGCGAGAGCGGCATCGACGGTGGCCGGTTCGGCCAAAAGTCCGCGCGCGGTAGCCGCATCCAGCGTCCTTTCGACCAGCGCCGTAATGGCGGGAAAGCCGATGCGGCCGGCGATGAATTCGCCGACCGCGACTTCATTGGCCGCATTGAGTACGGTCGGTGCCGCCCCGCCCACCGCCAGAACATGCCGCGCCAGCGCCAGCGCCGGAAAACGAGCGAGATCGGGGGCCTCAAAGGTCAATTCGCGCAACCGCGCCAAGTCGAGCCGCACTGCCGGCCCGTCGAGCCGCCGCGGCCAGGCCAGGCAATGCGCGATCGGTGTGCGCATGTCGGGCGAACCAAGCTGAGCCACCACCGAGCCGTCGCGGAATTCGACCAGCCCATGCACCACCGATTGCGGATGCACCAGCACATCGATTTCATCCGGCCTGAGCGCAAACAGATGGTGCGCCTCGATCAATTCGAGGCCTTTGTTCATCATGCTCGCGGAATCGACGGTGATCTTCGGGCCCATCGACCAGTTGGGATGGCGCAGCGCCTGTTCCGGTGTGGCCTGCTTGATCGCATCCAACGACCAGGTGCGGAACGGCCCGCCGGAGGCAGTCAGAATTACGCGTGTAACGTCATCGCGGTGGCCTGCGCCGAGCGCCTGGAAGATCGCGTTGTGCTCGCTGTCGACCGGCAGCAGGGTCGCACCGGCACTTGCCGCGCCGCGCATGAACAAGGCGCCGGCGCAGACCAAACACTCCTTGTTGGCGAGCGCGACGGTGGCGCCGCGCTCGATTGCCGCCAGCGTCGGCTTTAGTCCGATCGCGCCGCTGATCGCCGCCATGACCCAGTCGGCCGGACGCAGCGCCGCCTCGACCAGCGCCGCCTCGCCCGCCGCCGCCGCGATGCCGCTGCCGGTCAAGGCGTCCTGCAGATCGCCGTAAGCGGCCGGATCGGCGACCACGGCAAGCTGCGCGCCGACCTCGCGGGCAATTTTCGCGAGCGCCCCCGCATTGCGGCGGGCGCTGACGGCCTCAACGCGATAACGCTGCGGCTCGCGCTTGATCAGGTCGACGGTGCTGGCGCCGATCGATCCGGTGGCGCCGAGAATGGTGACGCGGCGCACGGCCGCTGCCGGCAACGGTTTCGCGCGCGCGGGTCTAGTGGGCGATTGGACGGGTGCGGTCATGTGCTCACCAATCCAGCAAGCCATGTCCGGCGCCGTCGAAGCCGCCGCGCAGCATTCCGATCACGCAGGCCACCAGCGCCGCAGCCCAGAAACCGTCGAGCCGGTCCATGACGCCGCCATGGCCGGGTATGAGCTGGCTTGCGTCTTTGGCGCCGAATTTGCGTTTGATCCCGGACTCCAGCAGATCGCCGAGCTGCGCCGCCACCGACAGCAGCAGCGCGATGATGGCGATGGCGGCGGTCTCGAACGACCTAATCTGCTGCATGACGGCAACCGCTACCACCATCGCGCCGAGCGTGCCGGCGATGGCGCCGGACCAGGTCTTTTTCGGGCTGATCGTCGGCAGCAATTTCGGGCCGCCGAGGGCGCGGCCGGCGAAATATCCCAGCACATCGGTCGTCCACACCACGGCGAACAGCAGCACCATCGCGGCAAACCCTTCGGCGTCATCGGCGCGCAGCACCATCGGGGAAAGTAGCATCGCCCCGGCATAGCCGATGCCGGCAACAATCCATAGCCGCCGCTCGCGCGGCGCGAAAATCAGGGCCGCGAGTGCGCCCAAGCCGATCAGCAAGAATGCCGTTATCGGACGGTGCAGCCAGGCCACCAAGGCGGCAACCGCGATCGCGCTGCCGCACGACGACACCATCAGGCGGTGGCCACGGCCGGCGACCAGCGTCATCCATTCCCACAATACGGCAATGGCGGCGGCGCCCCAAAACAGCGCGAATGGCCAACCGCCGAGAAAAGCCGCCAGCACTGCCAGCGGTGCGAGCGCGGCCGCCGAAACGATACGCAGCGCGAGATTGCTGGCGGCCGCGGCCACAGGCCTATTGGCGTCGCCCGGTCCGGAAACGGGGTCGGCTTCGGTCACGGGGTTCACGATCCGGTCTTGGCGACCAAGCCGCCGAAGCGGCGCTCGCGCTGTTGGTATTCGCGGATCGCTGCCTCGAGCGCGGAACGGTCGAAATCGGGCCAATAGGTCTGCACGAACACCAGTTCGCTGTAGGCCGACTGCCAGAGCAGAAAATTCGATAGCCGCTGTTCGCCGCTGGTGCGGATGATGAGATCGGGGTCGGGAATATCCGGCGCGTCAAGAAAAGCGCTGACCGTCTCCAAGCTGACATCGGCGGGCTTGAGGCTGCCATTGGCAACAGCTTCGGCAATGCTGCGCGCCGCGTGTGCGATCTCCTGGCGCCCGCCGTAATTGAAAGCCACCACCAAAGTGAGGCCGTCGTTATTTTTGGTGAGTTCTTCCGCCTCCAGCAGCAGCCGGCCGATGTCGGGATCGAGCCCATCGCGCTCGCCGATCACGCGCACGCGCACTCCGCTGCGATGTAGTTCCGCGAGGTCGTTGCGCACAAAGCGGCGCAGCAGACCCATCAATTCGCCGACTTCGGTGGCGGGCCGCGACCAGTTTTCCGCGCTGAACGAAAAGATGGTGATGTATTTGATTCCGATGTCGCCGGCCCCGCGGATCGTGCGCCGCAGCGCCTCGACCCCGCGCCGATGCCCTTCCGCGCGCGGCAGTCCGCGCGCCGCCGCCCAGCGCCCGTTGCCATCCATGATGATGGCGACGTGACGCGGCACCTCCTCGAACGGCGGCACGGCGTTTTGCGGAACTTCTGCTTCGGGCATGTTATCTGAGCCGTACAGTTTCTGAGTTGAATCCGAATCCTAACCTAGCATTACCTTTGCGCACGATCTTGGCGGAAAACCGAGCCCTATCCCCGATCAAGCCGAGGACATGCTGTGCGGGATCGTGCGCGCGATCTTAGACGGTGAGGATCTCCTTTTCTTTCGCCGCGAGCGTGTGGTCGATGTCGGCAATGCCGGCATCGGTCGCCTTTTGGATATCGCCGGAAAAGCGGTCGTGGTCGTCCTTGCTGATCTTGTGTTCCTTTTCCAGCTTCTTGATCAGGTCCATGGCGTCGCGGCGCACGTGACGCACCGCCACTCGCGCGGTCTCGGCATATTTGTGCGCGATTTTGACCAGTTCCTTGCGCCGCTCCTCGTTGAGCTCGGGGATGCGCAGCCGCAGCATCTGCCCTTCAGTCGCCGGCGACAGACCTAGATTGGAATTGACGATCGCCTTTTCCACCGCGTGCACCAGCGAACGATCCCAGACGTTGACGGTGATCAGGCGCGGCTCCGGCACGCTGACGCTGGCCACCTGATTGAGCGGCATCTGCGCGCCATAGGCGTCGACCATGACCGGATCGAGCATATGAGCGGAGGCTCGCCCCGTGCGCAGGCCCGACAATTCGGTTTTCAAGACGGCGCTGGCGCCCTGCATACGGCGCTTGATTTCGTTGATATCGTGCGTTTCGTTTGCCATGGCGATCCCCCGAACACGACGCCGCTGGTATGACGCGGGCCGGCCTACCCGATGACCGTCGAGCGTCCCTTGCCACGCAAAACACCCGCAATGGCGCCCTTGTCGGCGATCGAGAACACAATGATAGGCATGTGGTTTTCCCGGGCAAGCGCGAAGGCGGTGGAATCCATGACCTTTAAGTTCTTCTCGATCGCCTCCTGATGGCTCAGACGCTCGTAGCGCTTGGCTTTCGGGTCTTTCTTGGGGTCGGCGGTATAGACGCCATCCACATTGGTGGCCTTGAGCACTGCGTGGCATTCGAGTTCGGCGGCGCGCAGCACGGCCGTGGTATCGGTGGTAAAAAACGGATTGCCGGTGCCGGCTGCCAGCAGCACGACGCGGCCCTTGCCGAGGTTTTTCATGGCGCGCTTGCGGTTATAGGTCTCGCATACCGCGGTCATGGCGAGCGCCGAAAGCGTGCGCGCCTCGCGGCCGGCGCGCTCGATGGCGGCTTCCAGCACCAGGCAGTTCATCACCGTCGCCAGCATGCCCATGGTGTCGCCCACGGGGCGCGGCACGCCTTGCCCGGACACTTCGACGCCGCGGAAAATATTGCCGCCGCCGACCACCACGCCGAGTTCGACGCCGAGCTTGGCCGTCGCCACCAGATCGGTAGCCAGCCGCTCAACCGTCGCCTGATCGATGCCGAATCCTTTTGCGCCGGTGAGCGCTTCGCCGGATAGTTTGACGATGACGCGGCGGTAGAGCGGATCACTCATGCGTCACGATCCTCCACGGATCGAAAGGACGACGACTCATTATTTCAGACCGGCCGCCGCCGCGACTTCACCCCCGAAATCGGTTTCCGGACGATCGATTCCCTCGCCCAACAAGAAACGGACGAAGCCGGTAACCTTGATCGGCCCGCCAACCTTGCCTTCGGCTTCCTTGAGCGCCTGCGCGACGCTTTTCTTGTCGTCAAAGATAAAGGGTTGATCGAGCAGCGTCTGCTCCTTGTAGAAAGTTTTCAGACCCGATTCGACGATCTTCTCGATCATATTCTCGGGCTTGCCTTGCTGACGGAATTTGTCGGCAAGAATGTCCTTTTCTCGCTTGACCACCGCCGGATCGACGCCGGCGGGGTCGACCGCAAGCGGATTTGAGGAAGCAACGTGCATCGCAATCTGGCGCCCGAGCGCCATCAGCTCGTCGGCCTTGCCGGGCGAGTTCGAGCGCGACCAGCACGCCAATCTTGCCGAGGCCGTCGCTGACCGAGTTATGCACGTAGTAAGCGACCACGCCCTTGCCGACCGAGAGTTCGGCGGCGCGGCGCAGCGTCATGTTCTCGCCGATCTTGGCGATGGTATCGCTGATCGATTCATTGACGGTGATCGAGCCGGCTTTGGCCTGCTTGAGTTTCTCGATATCGGTGCCGGCCGACATGGCGACGTCGGCAATCATCTTCACCAGGCCCTGGAACAGGTCGTTGCGGGCGACAAAGTCAGTTTCAGAATTGACCTCGACCACGACACCCTTGGTGCCGGCCACCTGCACGCCGATCAGGCCTTCCGCGGCGACGCGGCCGGCCTTCTTGGCGGCCTTCGACAAGCCCTTCTTGCGCAACCAGTCCTGCGCCGCCTGCATCTCACCTTTGGTTTCGGTGAGCGCAGCCTTGCAATCCATCATGCCGGCGCCGGTCGACTCGCGCAGCTCTTTGACCATCTGGGCGGTGATATTCGCCATCGCAATAATTACTCCGCAGTCAGTTCTTTGGCTTTCGCAATCCAGCCGGGCACGCGGCCGGGCAGACCGACTTCCTCGCCGACATTATGCGCGGCCTTCTCGTTGAGTTCGGCAATTTGCGAAAAGTGGAAGATGCCGAGATCGTTGAGCTGCTTTTCGATCGCCGGCGAAATGCCGGGCAGCTTCTTGAGATCGTCGGCGACCCCGCGCGGCCCCGGCAGTTGCTCGAAGCCGAGATCGCCGGGCGCGGGCGCTGCCGGCATCGGTTCGACAATCGGCTTTTCGGCCGCGCCGACATCGACGCCCATCTCGCCCTGTGCGCGCGAAATCCCATCGATGGCGGCTTTCGCCACCAAGTCGCAATACATCGAGACCGCACGGCTGGCGTCGTCGTTGCCGGGCACCACATAGGTGATGCCGGCCGGATCGGAATTGGTGTCGACGATAGCGGCAACCGGAATATTAAGCCGGCGCGCCTCCTTGATGGCGATGTCTTCCTTGTTGGTGTCGATCACGAACAACAGGTCGGGCACACCGCCCATATCCTTGATGCCGCCGAGCGAGCGATCGAGCTTGTCGCGCTCGCGCTGCATAGTCAGCCGCTCTTTCTTGGTGTAGCCGCCGGACTCGCCGGAATTGAGCATCTCGTCGAGCTTGCGCAGGCGCGAGATCGAACCGGAAATCGTTTTCCAGTTGGTCAGCGTGCCGCCGAGCCAGCGCGAATTGACGTAATATTGCGCCGATTGCTTGGCGGCGGCGGCGATGGCGTCCTGCGCCTGCCGCTTGGTGCCGACGAACAGGATGCGGCCGCCTTTGGCGACCGTGTCGCTCACCGCCTGCAGCGCGCGATGCAGCATCGGCACGCTCTGGGCGAGATCGATGATGTGGATGTTGTTGCGGGTGCCGAAGATGAAATTACCCATCTTCGGGTTCCAGCGGTGGGCTTGATGGCCGAAATGCACGCCAGCTTCCAAGAGCTGACGCATTGAAAAGTCAGGAAGCGCCATAGTCTTCTCCGGTTGATCCGCCGCGGACTTGTGTGAGCCCCCTAAAGGGACCACCGGACGGCCTTTTTGACCCATTGTCGGGGCCTAAAGCCAAAGTCCGCGTGAGAGATGTGGGCGGCTTATATAGCGGCGAATCCTGCGACGCAAGGCGGGGCCCGCTTGCCCCAGTCCCTACCGGGATAGGCGACCTTCCTACAGCGCCTCGACCTGTACCACGCCGGGGACCGCCTTGATGGCGCCGGCAATTTGCGGCGAGACCTTGAAGCGGCCTGGCAGCTTGACCTCCACCTCGGTGCCGCGTTCCAGCATCAGCACCACGCTCACCTCGCCGTCGCCCTGGCCCGAGCGCGCAAGGGCGACCCGCGTCGTCTCCAGGCGCCTGGCCACCGCCTCGATCGGCGTCTCGTTGCGCAGGAAAACGCGCAGGCCTTGGCTGAGATTGGCGGCGGCGGCATCGAGCGGCTCGACCGACTGGATGCGCGCGCGTACGTCGTCGCCCTGCACCTCCGCCGACAGGAACAGCAAGACCGCGGTGCCCGGCTCGAGCAGATCGCGATGCTCGGCCAAGCCTTCCGAGAAAATCACCACCTCGTAGTGGCCGGTCGGATCGGACAGCCCGATGATGCCCATCTTGCTGCCCGTCCGGGTGCGCCGCTCCTGGCGCGACACCACGGTGCCGGCGACCCGCCCGGCGGTGGCGCCAGCCTTTACCGCGCGCGAAAAATCCGCCCACGACTGCACGCGCAGTTTCTTGAGCACGGCGGCGTAGTCGTCGAGCGGATGGCCGGACAGGAAGAAACCGACCGCCTCGTATTCGCGGCGCAGCCGCTCGGCCGGCAGCCACGGCTCGACATTGGGCAAGGCAATCGGTTCGCGCTCGCCGCCGCCGCCGAACAATTCGTTCTGCCCGACGCTCGCTGAATCGTGCGCGTGCTGGGCACGGGCGAGCACGGCGTCCATGGCGGGGAACACACGCGCGCGGTTGGCTTCGAACGCATCAAAGGCGCCGGCTTGCGCGAGGCTTTCCAGCACGCGCTTGTTGACGGCGCGCGGATTGATACGGTCCGCGAAGTCGGCAAGATCGGCGAATTTGCCGTTTTCGCGCGCGTCGATGATCGCTTCCACCGCCTGCCTGCCGACGCCTTTGAGCGCGGCGAGTGCGTAGATGATGGTGTTGCGGTCGACCTCGAAGGCGACATGCGAACGATTGATCGAGGGCGGCTCGACCTCGATGCCGAGCCGCTCGGCCTCGGCGCGGAATTCAGCGAGCTTATCGGTGTTGCCCATGTCGAGCGTCATCGAGGCTGCCAGGAACTCGACCGGATAGTTCGCCTTCATATAGGCGGTCTGGTAGGCGACCAAAGCGTAGCCGGCGGCATGGCTCTTGTTGAAGCCGTATTCGGCGAAGCGTTCGAGCAGATCGAAGATGGCGTCGGCCTGGTATTTTTCGATGCCGTTCTTGATCGCGCCCTCGACGAAGATGGCGCGCTGCGCCCGCATCTCCTTCATGATCTTCTTGCCCATGGCGCGGCGCAGAAGATCGGCTTCCCCGAGCGAATAGCCGGCGAGGATCTGCGCGGCCTGCATCACCTGTTCCTGATAGACGATGACGCCGAAGGTTTCCTTCAGGACGGTTTCGAGCTTGGGGTGGATGTAGTCCGGATGTTCCATGCCGTGCTTGCGCGCACAATAAGTCGGGATGTTCGCCATCGGGCCGGGCCGGTAGAGCGCGACCAGCGCGATGATGTCGTCGAAGCGGTCGGGCCGCATGTCGAGCAGCGCGCGCCGCATGCCGGCGCTTTCCAGTTGGAACACGCCGACCGCTTCCGCGCGTGCTAGGAGATCGTAGGTTTTCTTGTCGTCGAGCGGGATGGCGGTGAGATCGATGTCGATGCCGCGCCGCTTGACCAGCGCGACCGCGGTTTGCAGCACGGTCAAGGTCTTGAGGCCGAGGAAGTCGAATTTCACCAGGCCCGCCTGCTCGACCCATTTCATGTTGAATTGGGTCACCGGCATGTCGGACTTCGGATCGCGGTAGAGCGGCACCAGCTCGGTGAGCGCCCGGTCGGCAATGACGATGCCGGCGGCATGGGTTGAGGCGTGGCGGGTTAGCCCTTCCAGCTTCTTGGCAATGTCGAAGGCGCGCTTGACCACCGGATCGCCGTCGCGCTCAGCCTGCAAGCGCGGCTCATCCTCGATGGCGCGCGCGAGCGTGACCGGATTGGCCGGATTCTGCGGCACCAGTTTGCAGAGCTTGTCCACCTGCCCGTACGGCATTTGCAGCACGCGGCCGACGTCGCGCAAGACGCCGCGCGCCTGCAAGGTGCCGAAGGTGATGATCTGCGCGACCTGGTCGCGGCCATAGCGATCCTGCACATAGCGGATCACCTCGTCGCGCCGGTCCTGGCAGAAATCGATATCGAAATCCGGCATCGACACGCGATCCGGATTGAGAAACCGCTCGAACAGCAGCCCGAAGCGGATCGGATCGAGATCGGTGATGGTGAGCGAATAGGCAACGAGCGAGCCAGCGCCGGAACCGCGGCCGGGACCGACCGGAATCCCCTGCGCCTTCGCCCATTGGATGAAATCGGCGACGATGAGGAAATAGCCCGGATATTTCATGCCGGCGATGACGCCCAGTTCGAAATCGAGCCGCTCGCGGTAATCTTTTTCGCTAAAGCCGGGCGCGACGCCCGCGCTGGCGAGCCGGTCGCCAAGCCCGGCCTCGGCGCGCTTGCGCAATTCGCTCGCCTCGTCGACCACGCTATCGCCGACCGAAAAGCGCGGCAGGATTGGCTTATGGGTGTGCGGGCGAAAAGCGCAGCGCTCGGCTATTTCAACCGTGTTGGCGAGCGCCTCCGGCAGATCGGCGAACAGCTCGGCCATCTCGGCGCGGCTCTTGAAGCGATGCTCGGCGTTGAGCTGGCGGCGGTCGGTTTCGGCCAGCAGCCGGCCTTCCGCGATGCAGATCAGCGCGTCATGCGCCTCATGGTCGGAGCGATCGGCGAAAAAAGGTTCGTTGGTGGCAACCAGCGGAATACCCTTGCCATAGGCAAGGTCGATCAGCACCGGCTCGGCGGTACGCTCCTGCGCGGTGCCGTGGCGCTGCAATTCCACATAAAGGCGGTCGCCGAACAGGCGATGCAGCGCGTCGAGCCGCGTGGTGGCGAGATGGCTCTGCCCGGCCGCGATCGCCGCGTCGAGCGGCCCACCGGGGCCCCCGGTGAGCGCGATAATGCCGTCGGTCTCGCCGTCGAGCCATTCGAGCTTGAGCCGCGGCGGCTCGTTCGGCGGCGTGTCGAGGAAGGCGCGCGAGGACAATCGCATCAGGCTGCGATAGCCGGCCTCGCACGCGGCCAAGAGCACGACGCGCTCGCGCGCGGCCGGCGCATTGGCATTGCGGGCGCCGTGGTCGCTATCGCCGAAATCGATCGCCAAGGCGCAGCCGACAATCGGCTGCACACCGGCACTGCTAAGCTTTTCGGAGAATTCCAGCGCGCCGAACATGTTGTCGGTGTCGGTGAGCGCCAGCGCCGCCTGCTTGTCGGCCTTGGCCAGCTCGGCCAGGCGCGCAAGCGGAATCGCGCCTTCTAGCAGCGAATAGTTCGAGTGCACATGCAAGTGCACGAAATCGAGGCCGGCCATAGCGTCCCGAACTTTGCGTGATTCCTTGTCTCACCCAGAGTGGGGATCGCTCGCGGTGAAGTCCACCGCCAAGGGCGCACGATCGCCCGCTATGCCGGTTTTCAACAGGACGACGGCGCCACTTCCTCTAATTCCGGGGCCGGCCAGCGGCCGGAACCCGGAATCCAGATACGCCAATGCAACTCGTCTGGATTCCGGGTTCGCTCGCTTGCGCTCGCGCCTCCGAATGACGGAATAACTACAGATTGCTGAACACCTGCGACCAGATGGCGATCATGCCGACGAACAGCGCGAGCGAAGCGAGCGCGGCGGCTTCTTGGATGACAGCTTTGAACATGGTTCCCTCTCTAGAACGGACAGAGAACATAGTTCATTGTTTGTTCTATCGTCAAGCGATTTTCTTGCCTCGCTTTAGGGCCGACGCGAGACGCAAATAGTTCACTGAAACAATAGCTTAAACGCTATTGCTTACCTAGTTTCCGCTTGACGCAGTTGGATACCCAAACTTTCGCGTTACCGGAGTAGCCGACCCGGTTTGCCCTGGCCTCGGCGCGGCATGCCTCGATCGCCTGCTGCTTGGTCATTTTGGCCTGTGCTACCGGCACCGACAGCACAAGGGCACCGAGCGAAACCGCCAATATCGGATAGAGTTTCATGATTGATCCTCCACGATCGAATGGTCGCGGTCTTAAAGCCGCGCGCGCTCATTCTAACTCAATCACCTGCCCCTCGCGCAACGTCACCCGCCGGTCCATGCGCGAGGCGAGCTCCATATTGTGCGTGGCGATGATGGTGGCGAGGCCGGAGGCGCGCACCAATTGGGTGAGCGCAGCGAACACATGGTCGGCCGTGTGCACGTCGAGATTCCCGGTCGGTTCGTCGGCGAGCAGAATGCGCGGCGCATTCGCCACCGCGCGCGCAATGGCGACGCGCTGCTGTTCGCCGCCGGAGAGTTCGGCCGGCCGGTGGGTGACCCGGTCGCTCAAGCCAAGATAGCTCAAAAGCTCGATCGCGCGCTTTTTCGCCTCGCCGCGCGACAAGCCACGGATCATCTGCGGCAACAGAACATTCTCCAGCGCGGTGAATTCCGGCAGCAGATGGTGCGACTGGTAGACGAAGCCGATTTCGTTGCGACGGATGCGGGTGCGTTCGGCATCGGGCAGGATCGCGGTGGCGCGCCCGTCGATATAGACGTCGCCGTGGTCGGGATGCTCGAGCAGGCCGGCGATGTGCAGAAGCGTCGACTTGCCGGCGCCCGAAGGCGCCACCAGCGCCACCGATTGGCCGGGCCAGACGGCGAGCTCCGCGCCGTTGAGGATATGCAGCGCCTCGTCGCCCTGCCGGTAGGTGCGCTCGATGGCGTGCAGGAACAGGACGGGGTTGTCCTCGGCCTGCGCTTCCACCTCGGCGGCAGCGACAATTGTCTCACTCATAGCGCAGCGCCTCCACCGGATCGAGGCGCGCCGCGCGCCAGGACGGATAGAGCGTGGCAAGCAGCGAGAGCGTGAGCGCCATCACCACCACCGCGGTGGTCTCGGCCGAATCCATATCGGCCGGCAGATGCGACAGGAAATAAAGCTCGGGCGAGAACAGTTCGGTGCTGGTCAGCCAGGACAGGAACTGGCGGATGCTTTCGATATTGAGACAGATCACCACACCGAGCAGGAAGCCGACGATGGTACCGACCACGCCAATGGCGGCGCCGGTGATCAGAAACACGCGCATGATGGCACCTTGCGTGGCACCCATGGTGCGCAGGATGGCGATGTCCTGGCCCTTGTCCTTCACCAGCATGATCAGCCCGGATACGATATTGAGCGCGGCCACCAGCACAATCAGCGTCAGGATTAGGAACATCACGTTGCGCTCGACCTGCAGCGCATTAAAGAAGGTAGCGTTGCGCTGGCGCCAGTCGATCATGAAGATCGGCCGTTGCGCCGCATCGCTTACCGCCTTGCGGTAACGGTCGACGCGGTCGGGATTGTCGGTATAGACCTCGATGGCAGTGACATCGCCGGCGCGGTTGAAATAGGCCTGCGCCTCCTTCAGCGGCATGAACACGAAGGCCGAGTCGTATTCCGACATGCCGATCTCGAACACCGCGGCGATCTTGTAGACCTTGATGCGTGGCGTAGTGCCCATGGGCGTGACCGCGCCACGCGGCGCTACCAGCGTGATGTTGTCGCCCGAACGCAGCGAGAGCTGATCGGCCAGCCGGCGTCCGATGACGACGCCCTGCCCTTCATCGAAGCCGGCGAGCGTGCCCTGCTTGATGTTGTTGATGATCGACGGCAGCCCTTCCAGGTCCTTCAGGCGGATGCCGCGGATCAACACGCCGCCGGCATTGAACGGCGAGGACGCCAGCGCCTGGCCTTCGACGATGGGTGCGGCGAGCTTGATGCCTTTGACGCCGGCAACGCGCGCGGCGACCTCCGCCCAATCGGTGAGCGGCTTTTCCAAAGGCTGGATCAGCAGGTGGCCGTTGAGGCCCAGGATCTTGTCGAGCAGTTCCTTGCGGAAGCCGTTCATCACCGCCATCACGATGATGAGCGTGGCGACGCCGAGCATGATGCCGAGGAAGGAGAACCCGGCGATCACCGAGATGAATCCTTCCTTGCGCCGCGCCCTGAGGTAGCGCAGCGACAGCATCCACTCGAACGGGGAGAAGGGCCGCGTCCCGTTAGGCTCTGTCATTGATTGCTGGTTCCCGTCACGGGATTTTCACACGATTCTGGCGGAAACAAGCCGGTTATCTCGGTCAAAGCCGTTTGCCGCACACAGGATAATTGGCGTCAGCCGCCTTAATCGTGTCTGGCATCACCGCGCCAGCAAGTCGAGCGCTGCGGCCGCGCTCATCATTTCGCGCTCGCCGCCGGCGCGTTGTTTGACCTCGACCTTGCCCTCGGCGAGGCCTTTGGGGCCGACCAGCACCTGCCAGGGAATGCCGATCAGGTCGGCGGTGGCGAATTTGCCCCCGGCCCGCTCATCGCGGTCATCGTAAAGCACCTCGACGCCCTTGGCGGTGAGATCGCGATAAAGCTGACCGCAGGCGCCGTCGGTGCCGGCGTCACCCTGCTTGAGATTGAGGATGGCGACCTTGAACGGCGCCACCGGTTCCGGCCAGACGATGCCGGCGTCGTCGTGTGAAGCCTCGATGATGGCGGCGACCAGCCGGCTCGGCCCGATGCCGTAGGAGCCCATATGCACCGGCACCTCGCCGCCCGCGCCGGTGGCGACCACGGCTTTCATCGGCTCGGAATATTTGGTGCCGAAATAGAAAATGTGGCCGACTTCGATGCCGCGCGCCGAAACCTGTCTGTCGGCCGGAACCTTGGCGTAGGCCGCCGCATCGTGCATGTCGGAGGTGGCGGCATATTGCGCGGTCCATTTGTCGACAATCGCCTGCAGACCGGCGATATCGTCGAAATTCACATCCGATGCCGGCACCGGTAGGTCGAGATAGTCCTTGTGGCAGAACACTTCCGACTCGCCGGTCGAAGCGAGGATGATGAATTCGTGGGAAAGATTGCCGCCGATCGGCCCCGATTCCGCGCGCATCGGGATCGACTTCAAGCCGAGCCGCGCGAAGGTGCGCAGGTACGCGACGAACATTTTGTTGTAGGAATGCTGCGCGCCGGCCTGGTCGACGTCGAAGGAATAGGCATCCTTCATCAGGAATTCGCGGCCGCGCATCAGCCCGAAGCGCGGGCGCACCTCGTCACGGAACTTCCATTGGATGTGATAGAGATTGAGCGGCAGGTCCTTGTATGAGCGCACATAGGCGCGGAAGATTTCGGTGATCATCTCCTCGTTGGTCGGCCCGTACAGCATGTCGCGCTCGTGCCGGTCCTTGATGCGCAGCATCTCCTTGCCATAGGCGTCGTAACGCCCGCTCTCGCGCCACAGATCGGCCGACTGAATGGTCGGCATCAGCAATTCGATGGCGCCGGAGCGGTCCTGCTCCTCGCGCACGATCCGCTCGATCTTCTTCAGCACCCGCAAGCCGAGCGGCAGAAAGGCGTAAATGCCGGCCGCCTCCTGCCGCATCATGCCGGCGCGCAGCATCAGCCGGTGCGAGACGATTTCCGCCTCGCGCGGCGGCTCGCGCAGGATCGGCAGGAAGTAGCGGGACAGGCGCATTGCGCAAACTCAGGAATCGGGGCGGATCGGGCCCGAGTGAAAGCGGATCGGCCGGAAAAACACAAGGCGGTATGGCCAAGTTGCGTGTGGATGCAATTTATACGCGATACTTCCTAATTCTTCTCGCACCATCGATTGAAGCGGTGCGCCCCGCTTGAATCGGCCGCCGCAAGGAAAGGCAAGACTAGAAATTGGGCTGTCTCGCATCGAGATCGCGAGTCGTGCCGTCGCCACTCGCGAACCGTTCGCACTCGCACCCATCGTGCTCGATCTAAAGTGTCGCATGGAGCGGAATACAGATGACAGCCGTACCCCGATAGGCTAGCTTCCGCGCGCCGTGTGAATGGAGATTTCGGCGCGAAGACCGGCTCCGGCGTGCGGTCCAAGTCTTGGGAGGAAAGCAAGTCCTTGGCGCGGAAAACGCTGCCGCCTCGCGTATAAAGAGAACAACAGTCGAGGGTGGGACTTCTACATGCGACGAGCAGGGCTTCGTGCCCTGCTTTTTTTTATGGCCGCTCGGCTACGATCGCCTCGCCGCTTCAGGAATGCGGCGGATTGGAAATCTTCATTAGAAAATCGTACGGGATCAGACCCGATCGGTAGATCGCCGTGGCAATGCCGAACACCACGGCGGCGATAACCGTGGTCCAGATGAGCTTCCGCCAGACCCGATGCGCCGCCGGCGCGCCCGGATCGGTGCCCGGTGCCACCTCGCCGCTCTCCTCTTGGCTGCGCACGCCCCAAGGCAGCACGGCGAACAGCACCACCCACCAGATGATGAAATAGATCGCGATGACGGTGGTGGTGGCCATAAATTATTCCTGGCGCATGATCTTGTCCGACCTTCCTTCGCCCGCCGAAGCGGGCTTTGCGAAGGCGGGAAACCGGTTCCCACTTTTCGGGATCATACGCTCAGGCCTGTTCCAGCTCGACCAAAGTTCCGCAGAAATCCTTCGGATGCAGAAACAGCACCGGCTTGCCATGGGCGCCGATCTTCGGCTCGCCGTCGCCGAGCACGCGCGCACCTTGCGCCTTCAAGGCATCGCGGGCGGCCCGGATATCGGGCACCTCGTAACAGACGTGGTGGATGCCGCCGTCCGGATTCTTTTCCAGGAATTTTTCGATCGGCGAGGCGTCGCCGAGCGGCTCCAGCAATTCGATCTTGGTGTTGGGCAGTGTGATGAACACGGTGGAGACGCCGTGGTCGGGCTGCGGCACCTGGGCGGAGACGTCCGCGCCCAAAGTGTCGCGGTAGACCTTGGCGGCCTTGGCAATGTCGCGCACTGCGATGGCGACGTGATTGAGACGGCCGATCATAGATTTCCTCTCTTGCCTCCGGCGGCACCCATCATACGGTCAGGATGTGCACGTAGCACATCGGCTTTTTGCCCCAGCGTTGGGCGACCGCCGCGCGCACCGCGCGGCGCACGGCTTCCGCCACCGCGTCGGGATCGCCGCGGCGCTTGCGCGGCAAAGATTCAAATGTCTGCAGAATGGCGTCTTCGACCGCCTCGGCGATCAAGCCGCCGTCGCGGTCGCGCTCCGGAATGCCGATCAAGTCGAGCGACAGATCGTCGACCAGCTCGCCCTTGGCGGTGAGCGCGAGCGCGACAGAAATCACGCCGGCAAAACTCAAACGCTTGCGGTCGGCGACCATGCGTGCGTCGGCCTCGACCAGCAGCGTGCCGTCCTTGTAGAGCCGCCCGGACGGCACCTCATCGATGATCCCGGCCGACGGCGACAGCCGCACCAGGTCGCCATTGCGGCACTGAACGACCTCCTTGACGCCGCAGCGGCGGGCGAGCGCCGCGTGCTCGGACAGATGCAAAGCCTCGCCATGCACCGGCACAAGTATTTTCGGCCGAACCCAGCCGATCAGCTCTTCGAGTTCGGCGCGGCGCGGATGACCGGACACATGCACCAAAGCGTTGCGGTCGGTGATCACCTCGATGCCCTGATCGATCAGCCCATTGATGACACGGCCGACCGCTTTTTCGTTGCCGGGAATCGTGCGGGCCGAAACGATCACGGTGTCGCCGCGCGAGAGCGTAACGTCGGGATGCTGGTCCTCGGCGATGCGCGAGAGCGCGGCGCGCGCCTCGCCCTGACTGCCGGTGCACAGCGCCACCACTTTGCCGGGCGGCAAATGGCCATAGGCATCGGACGGGCGCAGATCCTGCACGCCCGCGAGGTAGCCGGTCTCGCGCGCCACCTGGATGATGCGCTCCATGGCGCGGCCGACCACCACCACCTCGCGGCCGGCGCCGCGGGCGGCATCGATGACCGAGCGCAGCCGCGCCACGTTTGACGCGAAGGTCGTCACCGCCACGCGCCCGCGCGCATTCTTGACCAGCTCGGCGATGGTCTTCCCCACATCGGCTTCCGACGGCGAGCGGCCGTCGCGCACCGCATTGGTGGAATCCCCGACGATGGCCAGGCAGCCCTCCTCGCCGAGCGCGCGCAACTTCTTTTCATCCGTGACGTCGCCGAGGATCGGCGTCGGATCGATCTTCCAGTCGCCGGTATGCAGCACGGTGCCGGCCGGCGTGCGGATGATGAGTGCATTCGATTCCGGGATCGAATGCGCCATCGAGACCAGTTCGATGTCGAAGGGCCCCGCCTTGAAGCGCCCGCCGAGCGGCACCACGGTGACCGGAATTTCCGGCGCGCCCGGCTCGTTCGCGCGCTTGGCGGCCAGCAAGGCGGCGGTGAACGGCGTGGCATAGACCGGCAGCTTGAGCCGCGGCCACAGGTCGAGCAACGCGCCGAAATGGTCCTCATGCGCATGGGTGAGTACCAAGCCGGCGATATTCTTGCGCTCTTTCACCAGGTAGCTGACGTCGGGCAGGATCAGATCGACGCCCGGCAGATGCTCTTCCGTGGCGAACGACACGCCGAGATCGACCGCCAGCCATTGCCGGCGGCCCTCCGGCCCGAGGCCGTAGATCGACAGGTTCATGCCGATCTCGCCGACGCCGCCGAGAGGCGCGAACACCAATTCCTGTGCGGGGGCGGCCATGGTCAACTCCGCAGCGGCGGATCGTTGCGACCTGCGCGCAACGTCAAGGGGAACACATCGCCCGCGGAAATCCTTTCGCTTGTACCGTCGGGTCTATCGAGCAGCAGCCGCCCGCTCTCATCGAGGCCGGCGAAGCGGCCAATCCGCTCGTTTGCCCGTTCGCTCACGCGGATAGCCTGCCCGATCCCCTGCGCGGCGGCCAGCCAGTCGCGGCGGATGGCGGAAAACCCGGCGCCGCGGTCCCATTGCGCGACCCGTGTGAGCATGGCGGCGGACAGGATCGCGATCAGGCTTTCCGGACTGGCCGCGCTGCCGTGCGCGCGTAAGTCTGTCGCCGGAAACGCGGACGCCGATGGATGGCTCGCGCAATTGACGCCAATACCGATGACGACGGTCGCCGGCTCGTTACGGCTCGCCTCACCCTCGATCAAAATTCCGGCCACTTTCTCGCCGGCCAGCAGCACGTCATTCGGCCATTTGAAGGTCAGTTGCGGTGCAAGCGCAGGCGTTGCCAACGCGATGGCATCGCGCACGGCGAGCGCGCTGACGAACGACAATTCCGGTGCGCGCTCGGCCGGGGCCGCATCGCTCAACAGCAGGCTGGCAAAGAGATTACCGGGTTCTGACACCCATGGCCGCCCGTGGCGGCCGCGCCCGGCGCTTTGGCACGTCGCGGTGATCCACAACGGGCCGCGCTCGCCGGCACGCGCAAGCGCCATCGCCTCGGCATTGGTCGAGCCGAGCGTGTCGTAAGCTATGTGCCGGACCCCCGCCAGGCCCGTGGCTTCGCGGTTCATTCAAAATAGCGATTTAGCCGCCACCGTGGCCGCGCCCACCAGCGGCGCGGGATAGGCGAAAAATAACATAACGATCAGACCGGACACTCCCAGCACCAGCCGCAAAGATCCCGGCATGCTGTCGAAACTTTTCGCCGGCTCGTCGAAATACATGATCTTGACGATCGACAGATAGTAGAAGGCGCCTACCACGCTGGCGAGCACGCCGATCACCGCCAGCGTATAGAGCCCGGCCTTGATGGCGGCGAGGAACACGTAGAATTTCGCAAAAAAACCGGCGAGCGGCGGAATGCCGGCGAGCGAGAACAGCAGCATCGCGAGGAAGAACGCCATGCCGGGCTGCGTGCGCGCGAGCCCGGCCAGATCGCTGATATTTTCGACGAACTTGCCGTCGCGCCGCATGGCCAGGATGCAGGCGAATGTGCCGAGCGTCATCGCCACATAAATCGACATATAGACCAGCACGCCCTGCACGCCCTCCGCCGTTCCCGCGGCAAGGCCGACCAGCGCGAAGCCCATGTGGCCGATCGAGGAATAGGCCATCAGCCGTTTGATGTTGCGCTGGCCGATGGCGGCGAAGGCGCCGAGCACCATCGAGGCGATCGACACGAATACCACGATCTGCTGCCACTCATGCGTGATGCCGGGGAACGCGACCATGGTCGCGCGCACGAAGATGGCGATGCCGGCGACCTTGGGCGCGGCGGCGAAGAAGGCGGTGACCGGCGTCGGCGCGCCTTCATAGACGTCGGGCGTCCACATGTGGAACGGCACCGCCGAAATCTTGAAGCAGAAGCCGACGAACATGAACACCAGGCCGAACACCAGACCGATGCTGGCGCCCTGCGCGCTCGCCTTGGCGATGCCGGCAAAATTCACCGTGCCGGTGAAGCCGTAGATCAGCGAAGCGCCGTACAGCAGCATGCCGGACGACAACGCGCCGAGCACGAAATATTTCAAGCCCGCTTCGGTCGAGCGTACGTTGTCGCGGTTGGAGGCCCCCACCACGTAGAGCGGCAGGCTCATCGTTTCGAGTCCGAGATAGAGTGCGATCAAGTCGTTGGCCGAGATCAGCATCATCATGCCGAGCGTCGAGAGCAGGAACAGCACGCCGTATTCGTATTTCTGTTGGTTCTCGACCATGAGCCAGTTGATCGACAGCAGCAGCGCGCCGCCCGAGCCGGCAAGCGCTAACAGCTTGAGAAAGCGGGCATAATCGTCGACCACGAAACTGCCGCCGAACAGCACGGCGCGGCCCGTTGGCTGCATCGCCACAACGAAGGCGGCAAGCGCCAACACAGCCACGCAAAACCCGTTGACGATGCGCGCGCTGCGTTCGCTCTGGTGGGCGCTGACGCCGGCCATCAGCATCACCAAGGCGCCGCACGCCAGCACGAGTTCCGGCAGGATGGGCAGGTAATCTTGCAATTGCATCAACTGGTTCATCGCGCAGCGCTCACTGGGATCATGGCGGCCCGTTCCACGGTGATGGCGGAGCCCGTCGTGACAGATTTTTCGGGCGCAGGAAGCGCGGCGATGGCGTGTTTGTAATTATCGAGCAGTTGCGCGACCGAGGCCGCCGACATGTCGAGCACCGGCTTGGGCGCGACGCCGAGCAGGATGGTGAGCGCGACCAACGGCGTGAAGATCAGCGTCTCGCGCCAGCCGAGATCCTTGATGCCGATCAGCGCCGGCTTCAGGTTGCCGAAAATCATCTTGCGATAGAGCCACAGCGCATAGGCCGCCGACAGGATGACGCCGATGGTGGCGAGCGTCGCCACCGCGGTATTGATCTTGAAAGTGCCGATCAGCGAGAGGAATTCGCCGACGAAGCCGGAGGTACCCGGCAAGCCGACATTGGCGAGCGTGAACACCATGAACACCGCGGCATAAAGCGGCATGCGGTTGACCAGTCCGCCGTAGAACGCGATTTCGCGCGTGTGCATGCGGTCGTAGACCACGCCGACGCAAAGGAACAGCGCTCCGGAGACGATGCCGTGCGAGATCATCTGGAAGATGCCGCCGGCGACGCCCTGCTGAGTGAGCGCGAACAGCCCCATGGTGACGAAGCCCATATGGGCGACCGAGGAATAGGCGATCAGTTTCTTCACGTCCTCCTGCATCAGCGCGACCAGCGAAGTGTAGATGATGGCGACCACCGAGAGCGTGAAGATCAGCGGCGCGAAGTCATGGCTGGCCGCCGGGAACATCGGCAGCGAGAAGCGCAGGAAGCCATAGCCGCCCATTTTCAGCAGGATGGCGGCAAGCACCACCGAGCCGGCGGTCGGCGCTTCCACATGCGCATCCGGCAGCCAGGTATGCACCGGCCACATCGGCAGCTTGACGGCAAACGAGGCAAAGAAGGCGAGCCACGCCCATTTCTGCAAGTCCAGCGGGAAGCCGTGCCGCAGCAGCGCCGGAATGTCGGTGGTACCGGCATCCCAATACATCGCCATGATGGCGAGCAGCATCAGCACCGAGCCGAGCAACGTGTAGAGGAAGAACTTAAAGCTGGCATAAACCCGGCGCGGGCCGCCCCACACGCCGATGATCAGGAACATCGGGATTAGGCCGCCTTCGAAGAACAGATAGAACAGCACCAGATCGAGCGCCGAGAAGGTGCCGATCATAAGCGTTTCCAGCACCAGGAACGCGATCATGTATTCCTTCACGCGCTTCTGGATCACGGTCCAGCTCGCCAGGATGCAGATCGGCATCAGCCCGGTGGTGAGGATTACGAACGGCAGGGAAATGCCGTCGACGCCCATGTGATAGTTGGAAATGCCGAGCCAGGGATATTTCTCGACGAACTGGAATTCCGGCGAGGTCGGATCGAAGCGCGCCACCATCACCAGTGAGATGGCCAGCGTGACCAGCGTGGTCCACAGCGAAATCCAGCGCGCTGTGCCCTTGCCCAGCCCCTCATTGCCGCGCGACAGCAACATGACCAGCAGCGCGCCGAGCAGCGGCAGGAAGGTGACAACCGACAGAATGGGCCAATTGATATTCATCGTTTTTCTCTACGCATGATCTTATCCGAAAACCGGTTTTCACTTTTCGGGATCATGCTAGTGCACCGCGAACATGAACCACGTGATGAAGGCCGCCGCGCCGATCAGCATGGCGAAGGCGTAATGATAGAGGTAGCCGGTCTGCAGGCGCACCACATTGCGGGTGACGTCGAGCACACGGGCGGACACGCCGTCAGGCCCAAAGCCGTCGATCAGCCAGCCGTCGCCGCCCTTCCAGAGCGAATGGCCGAGCCATTTGACGGGCTTAACGAAGATCGCCTCGTAGATTTCGTCGAAGTACCACTTGTTGAGCAGGAATTTGTAGAGCAGCTCGTGCGTGCGTGCGAGCTCGACCGGGATATCGGGCCGACGGATGTAGAAGTGCCAAGCGATCAGGAAGCCGAGCGCCATCATCACGGTCGGCAAAATGCCGATTTCGAGCGGCACGTGATGCATGTCCTCGAGCACCGTGTTGCCCTTGGCGAAAGCGAGCGACTCGCGGAAGAAGCCCTCGACGCCGTGACCGGCGAAGATTTCCTTGAACGGCAGCCCGGCCATGATCGAGCCGAAGGCGAGGAAGCCGAGCGGGATCAGCATCACCATCGGGCTCTCGTGGGCGTCCTTCCAGTGCTTGCGGTCGTGCGGTTCGCCGTGGAAGGTCTTAAAGATCAGCCGCCAGGAATAGAACGAAGTGAGCAGCGCGGCGCCGACCGTGCAGATGAAGCCGTAGAGCGCCATCGGACTCTTGGCCACGAAGGCCGCCTCAATGATCGCGTCCTTGGAGAAATAGCCGGCGGTGAGCGGGAAACCGGTGAGCGCCAGCGTGCCGACGATCATCACGATATAGGTGTACGGAATGCGGTCCTTGAGGCCGCCCATGTGCCGCATGTCCTGCTCGTGATGCATGGCAAGGATCACCGAGCCGGAGCCGAGGAACAACAGCGCCTTGAAGAACGCGTGGGTGAACAGGTGGAACATACCGACCGAGTAAGCGCCGCAGCCCATGGCCACGAACATGTAGCCGAGCTGCGAACAGGTCGAATAGGCAATCACGCGCTTGATGTCGTTCTGTACCAGGCCGACGGTGGCGGCGAAGAACGCGGTAGTGGCGCCGATGAAAATGACGAAGCTCTGCGCGTTCGGCGCGAGCTCGAACAGCGGCGACAGTCGCGCCACCATGAACACGCCGGCGGTCACCATGGTGGCGGCATGGATCAGGGCGGAGACCGGCGTCGGGCCTTCCATCGCGTCGGGCAGCCAGGTGTGCAGCAGGAATTGCGCCGACTTGCCCATGGCGCCCATGAACAGCATCAGGCAGATGATTGTGAGCGCGTCGGGGTGCCAGCCGAAGAGCGGGAGGGTTTTGCCGATAAGCGAAGGCGCCTGCGCGAAGATGGTGTCAAAATCGATCGCGCCGACCATCATGAACAATGCGAAAATTCCGAGCGCGAAGCCGAAATCGCCGACCCGGTTGACCACGAAGGCCTTGATCGCCGCCGCGTTGGCTTCCGGCTTGTGATACCAGAAGCCGATCAAGAGATAGCTCGAGAGACCGACGCCTTCCCAGCCGAAAAACATCTGCACCAGGTTGTCGGCGGTCACCAGCATCAGCATGAAGAAGGTAAAGAGCGACAGATAGGCGAAGAAGCGCGGCCGGTACGGGTCCTCTTCCATGTAGCCGACGGAATAAAGGTGCACCAAAGCCGAAATCGTGTTCACCACCACCAACATCACCGCGGTGAGCGTGTCGATACGCAGCGACCACGCGACTTTCAGGTCGCCCGACACGATCCAGTCGAACACCGGCACGCGCATGTCATGCTGGCCGAAGCCGACCTGCACGAAGGCGATCCACGACAGGATCATCGAGATCAGCAGCAGCGTGGTAGTGATCAGTTCCGCCGTGCGCGAGCCGGCGGCGGCCGGTTCATGCGCGTGCACGTCATGGGCATGCGCATCGTGCGCGCCCGCCTCACCATGCGCTACGTGGGCGGCGTGGGAACTGGCGTGCCCGCCTTCGTCCTCGCCGGCCGGCGGCCCTTCGCCCGGAAAGCGCGCGCGCGCGCCGGCGATCGCGATCAGCCCGGCCAGGATCGCCCCGAGCAAGGGCAAAAATACAATGGCTTGATACATCTAAATCATCAGCCCTTCATCAGATTGATGTCTTCGACCGCGATCGAGCCACGATTGCGGTAGAACACGACGAGAATGGCGAGCCCGATCGCAGCTTCCGCCGCCGCCACCGTGAGCACCAACAGCGCAAAGATCTGGCCGACAATGTCGCCGAGATGGCTGGAGAAGGCGACCAGGTTGATGTTGACCGCTAGCAGGATCAGCTCGATCGACATCAGGATGATGATCACGTTCTTGCGGTTGAGGAAGATGCCGAAAATCCCGAGCGTGAACAGGATAGCGGCGACGCTGAGATAATGTCCGAGCCCGATGGTCATGTATTGCTCCCCAAGCCCTGCCCCGTGCGAACCTTGAGGACCTTCATCGCCGTCGCCGGCGTGCGCGCCACTTGTTCCGGGATATTCTGCCGGCGCACACGTACCCGGTGCTGCAGCGTGAGCACGATGGCGCCCACCATGGCGATCAGCAGGATCATGCCGGCGGCCTCGAAGAAATAGACATAGCGGGTGTAGAGCACGAGGCCGATCGCCTCGATATTCGACACGTTCGGCGCAATCGGCGCGGTGATCGCCTGCGGCACGCCGGGTCCGATGACCCAGGCGCCGACCACCAGCAGCAATTCGGCGAGGAAAATGCCGCCGATCAGAATGCCGACCGGCAGGTATTGCAACACGCCTTGCTTGAGTTCGGCGAAATCGACGTCGAGCATCATCACCACGAACAGGAACAGCACGGCGACGGCGCCGACATAGACCACGATCAGGATCATCGCGAGGAATTCGGCACCCAGCATCACGAACAGCCCGGCCGCATTGACGAAGGCAAGGATGAGGAACAACACCGAATGCACCGGGTTCTTCGACGCGATCACCATGACGGCACTCGCCACGCAAAGCCCGGCAAACAAATAGAAGAACAACGCGGCGACTATCATCGTCTCACCTGCAAATCTTCATCGATACGGCGCGTCGAGCGCCATATTCTTGGCGATCTCGCGTTCCCAGCGGTCGCCGTTCGCGAGCAGCCGCTCCTTGTCGTAGTAGAGTTCCTCGCGCGTCTCGGCAGCGAATTCGAAATTCGGTCCTTCGACGATGGCGTCGACCGGACAGGCTTCCTGGCACAGCCCGCAATAGATGCATTTGACCATGTCGATGTCGTAACGCGTGGTGCGCCGCGTACCGTCGTTGCGGCGCGGGCCGGCCTCGATGGTGATCGCCTGCGCCGGGCAGATCGCCTCGCACAGTTTGCACGCGATGCAGCGTTCCTCGCCGTTGGGATAGCGGCGCTGCGCGTGTTCGCCGCGGAAACGCGGCGACAGCGGCCCCTTCTCGTGCGGATAATTGAGCGTTGCCTTCGGGCCGAAGAAATAGCGCAAGCCCAGAATCGTGGCGGTCACGAACTCCCACAGGAACAGACTTTTGGCTGTGCGATCCAGTCTCATCGCATCCTCACTTTGCCGCCCATACGCTGTATTCGAGTACGCCGGCGACGATCACCACCATGGCCAATGATAACGGCAGGAACACTTTCCAGCCGAGCCGCATCAATTGGTCGTAGCGGTAGCGTGGCACGATCGACTTGACCATGGCGAACATGAAAAACAGCATCAGCGCCTTGATCATGAACCAGATAACTCCCGGCACCCAGGTGAACGGCGGCACGGCAATCGGCGGCAGCCAGCCGCCCAGGAAAAAGATCGTGCCCATGGCGCACATGGTGCAGATCGCCACGTATTCGCCGAGCATGAACAACACGTAAGGCGTGGAGCCGTATTCCACCATGAAGCCGGCGACGAGTTCCGAACTCGGCTTCGGCCAGATCGAACGGCGGCCGGTTGGTCTCCGCCAGCGCCGACACGAAGAAGATGATGAACATCGGGAACAGCGGCAGCCAGTACCAGTTCAAAAAGCCGAGCCACGGCAGGCCGATCATATTGGCGATGCCGCTTTGCTGCGCCGTGACGATGGTGGTGAGATTGAGCGAGCCCGCGCACAACAGCACGGTAATGATGACGAAGCCGATGGAGACTTCGTAGGACACCATCTGCGCGGCCGCGCGCAGCGCGGATAAGAACGGATATTTCGAATTCGACGCCCAGCCCGCCATGATGATGCCGTAGACCATCAGCGAGGAGATGGCGAAAATGTACAAGACGCCGACATTGATGTCGGCGATCGCCCAGCCGACATTGACCGGGATGACCGCCCAGGCGGTCAGCGCCAGCACGGTGGAGACCAGCGGCGCCAGCAGGAATACGCCCTTGTTGGCGCCAGCCGGAATGGTCGGCTCCTTGAGCGCGAATTTGAGCATGTCGGCGAAGGATTGGAACAGACCCCAGGGTCCGACCACGTTGGGACCGCGCCGCAATTGCACCGCCGCCCAGATCTTGCGGTCGGCATAAATGACATAGGCGACGGCGACCAGCAGGAACACTAGCAGCAGCACGCATTCCGCCAAAATGATGATCAGCGGCCAGATGTAGCTGAAGAAGAATTCGATCCAGGTCGGGTCCATGGCCGCTACTCCGCCGCTGTCTTGGTCGCCGCATTGGCCAGGGCCGAACATTCGGCCATGGTCGCGGAGGCGCGCGCGATCGGATTGGTGAGATAAAATTCCGGCACCGCGGAATGCAGCGCCGCCTTGTCCGCCGTGCCGCCGAGCTTGGCGAGCTTTCGCACATCGCCGGCATCGCCTGCCGCGATCTGCTCGAGGCGCTTGAAATGCGGGTGCGCGGCAAACAGCGCCTGCCGCAGTTGTGCCAGCGAATCGTAGGGCAGCGTCTGCCCGAGCACGCCGGACAGTGCGCGCAGGATCGCCCAGTCCTCGCGCGCGTCGCCGGGCGGGAACGCGGCGCGCTCCGCCATCTGCACGCGGCCTTCTGTGTTGGCGAAGAGCGCGGATTTTTCCGGATAGGCGGCGCCCGGCAGGATCACGTCGGCGCGATGGGCACCGCGGTCGCCATGGGTGCCGATATAGACAACGAAGGCCCCGGCCGCGACCTCGATCTCGTCGGCGCCGAGCAGGAACAACAGGTCGACGCCGCCTTTCGCCATCTGCGCGGCGTTCTGCCCGCCGGCGCCCGGCACCAGGCCGAGGTCGAGCGCGCCCACGCGCGAAGCGGCGCTGTGCAGCACCGAAAAACCGTTCCAGCCGTCCTTGATCGCGCCGAATTCCAGCGCCGCCTGGGCGCCGAGCGCGGCAATAGCGGCGCCGTCCTTGCGCGCCAGCGCACCGGCGCCGATCAGAATGAGCGGGTGCTCGGCCGCCTTCAGCGCCTCGGCGAATTTGCTTTTGGCCAAGCCGGCGAGGCTTTCCGCACCGGCCCCGAGATAGTCGTAAGTATATGTCAAATCGGCCTTTTCGCCGATCAGCCCGATCGGAAAATTGCCCGCGCGCCAGCGTTTGCGGATGCGCGCATTGAGCACCGCCGCCTCGCGCCGCGGATTGGAGCCGACGATCAGCAGTGCGTCGGCGCGCTCGATGCCGGCAATGGTGGCATTGAACAGATAGCTGGCACGGCCCCAGGCCGGATCGAGCGCCGCGCCGTCCTGGCGCGCGTCGATATTGGCGCTGCCGAGACGGCCCATCAGATCTTTCAGCGCATACATTTCTTCGGCGCCGGCGAGATCGCCGACGATGGCGCCGATGCGCCCAGCGCTCGCCGCCTTCACCTTGTCGGCGACCGCTGCGAAGGCTTCTTTCCAGGACGCCGGCTGCAAGCGGCCGTTCACGCGCAGATAGGGCTGATCGAGCCGCTGCGTACGCAAGCCGTCCACCACGTGGCGGGTCTTGTCGGAAATCCATTCTTCGTTCACGTCGTCATTGGTGCGCGGCAGGATGCGCATCACCTCGCGCCCGCGTGTGTCGATGCGGATCGCCGAGCCGAGCGCGTCCATCACGTCGATCGACTGCGTCTTATTAAGCTCCCACGGCCGCGCCGCGAACGCATAGGGCTTGGAGGTGAGCGCGCCGACCGGGCACAGATCGACCACATTGCTTTGCAGCTCCGAGGTCATCGCCTGCTCGAGATAGGTGGTGATTTCCATGTCCTCGCCGCGGCCGATGGCGCCGAGTTCCGGCACGCCGGCGACCTCGGTGGCAAAACGAATACAGCGCGTGCAGTGGATGCAGCGCGTCATGATAGTTTTGACCAGCGCGCCGATATATTTGTTCTCGACCGCGCGCTTGTTCTCGGCATAGCGGGAAGCGTCCACGCCATAAGCCATGGCCTGGTCCTGCAAATCGCATTCGCCGCCCTGATCGCAGATCGGGCAGTCGAGCGGATGGTTGATGAGCAGGAATTCCATCACGCCTTCGCGCGCCTTCTTGACCATCGGAGTTTTGGTGAAGAGCTGCTTCGGCGAGCCGTCTTTGTTGGGCGCCAGATCCTTCACGCCCATGGCGCAGGAGGCCTGCGGCTTCGGAATACCGGCGACTTCGATCAGGCACATGCGGCAATTGCCGGCGATCGACAGCCGCTCGTGGAAACAGAAGCGCGGGATTTCCGCGCCCGCGGTTTCGCAGGCCTGGAGCAGCGTGTACTCCGGCGGAACGTCGATCTCTTTGCCGTCGACAATAAGTTTGGTCATTTCGTTTTTCTTGCGCTCTTTATCTCAGTCACATTTCCCGATGCATATGCTCGCCGCACCAATCATCCCGTTTGGTCGTCGCGAAAGCCGGGTAGCGCCGGCCGTGATCGGGCAGATCGGCGAGCAATGTCGGCGGCGCATGCCGCCGGCATTGCCCGAAGATCGATCGTTCGCGGCTCGGCTCGCCGCCCGCGGCCTCCGCGGTCGGCCACCAGAACTTGCAGTCGCGGCAGCGCAGGTTTTTGTTGTCCCATGACATGACGCAACTCCACGCCTTTCCCCTTCCCTATTCCGCCGCGACCGTTGCGAGCGGCTTACCGTCGCGCGCAGCCGCCACCGCGGTCGCCCCGATCTTGATGCCGCGCGCGGTCTTCCAAAGTTGCGCGCCACTTAACGATTGCCAACTGAAGGCGAAGTCGCTCGGCCCATGCGCCTTGAGATGCTCGAGCCGTTCGACGCCTTCCGCCATGCTCGGCCGATGCCCGGCCGGCACAAACCACAGCACCAGCGGCGTCTTGATCGGCTCGAACCATTCTTCGCGCCGCCCGTAAAAGCGGCTGTGCAGCGTGCGCCACACAAAGCGTTCCAGCGCCTCGACATTTTCCCACAGCGTCAGGTTCGGCAGCACGCGCGGATCGTCATAGACGCGCATATTCATGGCGTTGCCGCTTTCGTCCTGCAGCCGCCAGACGAAGCCTTCGATCTTGTCGGCCAGCGCGTTGACGCGCTCGACATTGTCGACGAATTCGCGCATGCGCGGATCGTCGAGCGGATATTTGATCCGCGCGATGTTGAACTGGGCGAGATGGCGGCTTTCCGTCATCGGTTACTCCGCCGCCTCGCGCACCGCGCCATGCGCGTCGGCGTTGCGCGTGTATTGATCGATGCGCCGTTCGATCTCGGGACGGAAATGGCGCAGCAGGCCCTGCACCGGCCAGGCGGCGCCGTCGCCGAAGGCGCAGATGGTGTGGCCCTCGATCTGCGTGGTCACTTCCATCAGCATGTCGATTTCGCGCTTCTGCGCGCGGCCTTCCGCCATGCGGGTGAGCACGCGCCACATCCAGCCCATGCCCTCGCGGCAGGGCGTGCACTGGCCGCAAGAATTCGTGCTTGTAGAAATAAGAGATGCGCGCCATGGCGCGGATGATGTCGGTCGACTTGTCCATCACGATCACGGCGGCGGTGCCGAGCGCCGATTTCTTGTCGCGGCAGCCGTCGAAATCGAGCAGCAGCGTGTCGGCCTGGTCGGCACCGGCCGGCACCAGCGGCATCGACGAGCCGCCCGGAATGACCGCCAGCAGATTGTCCCAGCCGCCGCGCACGCCGCCAGCATGGGTCTCCAACAGCTCGCGCAGCGGAATGCCCATGGCCTCTTCCACATTGCACGGCTTTTCGACGTGGCCGGAGATGCAGAACAGCTTGGTGCCGGTGTTGTTTGGTCGGCCGATGCCGGCAAACCAGGCAGCACCCCGCCGCATGATGTCGGGCACCGCCGCGATCGACTCCACGTTCTGCACGGTGGTCGGGCAGCCATAGAGGCCGACATTGGCCGGGAACGGCGGCTTCAGCCGCGGCTGACCCTTCTTGCCTTCCAGGCTTTCCAGAAGTGCGGTTTCCTCGCCGCAGATGTAGGCGCCGGCGCCGTGGTGCACATAGAGATCGAAGTCCCAGCCATGCACATTGTTCTTGCCGATCAGCTTGGCCTCGTAGGCCTGATCGATCGCCGCCTGCAGCCGCTCGCGCTCGCGGATGAATTCGCCGCGGATATAGATGTAGCCGGTATGCGCGGCCATGGCGCAGCCGGCGATCAGGCAGCCCTCGATCAGCAAATGCGGATCGTTGCGCATGACCTCGCGGTCCTTGCAGGTGCCGGGCTCGGATTCGTCGGCATTGACCACGAGATAATGCGGCCGCTCGCCCAGGGTCTTGGGCATGAACGACCACTTCAAGCCGGTCGGAAAGCCGGCGCCGCCGCGCCCGCGCAGACCTGAGGCCTTGACGTCGTTGACGATCCCCTCGCGGCCTTTTTCCAGGATCGCCTTGGTGCCATTCCAGGCGCCGCGCGCGCGCGCGCCTTTGAGGCCCCAGTCGTGCAGGCCGTAGAGGTTGGTGAAGATGCGATCCTTGTCAGCGAGCATTCGTCATTCCCGTCCGCGGCCAGCGTAAAGCGATTTATCGGTGAGCGTGGTGCCCCCGCCGACCGGCGCCGACAATTGCCGGTCGACCTGCGGGCCGGGCTTGGGCGCTTTGCCGGCGGCGAATTGGTCGAGAATCTTGCCGAAGCTTTCCGCCGTCAGGTCCTCGTAATAGTCGGAACCGATCTGCACCATCGGCGCGTTGCAGCAGGCGCCCAGGCATTCGACCTCGACCCAGGAGAACGTGCCGTCGGCGGTGACATGCATCTGATCGCCGATGCGATTGCGGCAGACCTTTTCCAGGTCGTCGGCGCCGCGCAGCCGGCACGGCGTGGTGCCGCACAGCTGCACATGGACTTTGCCGACCGGCGACAGATTGAACATTGTGTAGAAGGTGGCAACTTCCAGCCCGCGGATATGCGCCATGCCGAGGAAGTCGGTGACGTAACGGATGGCGGCTTCAGGCAGCCAGCCGCCCGCCTGTTCCTGCGCGCGCCACAACAGCGGGATGATCGCCGACTGCTGGCGCCCCTCCGGATATTTGGCGACTTGTTGCTTGGCCCAGGCCAGATTCTCCTTGCTGAAGGAAAACTCCTTCGGCTGCATTTCCGGCGGGGCGAGACGGCGCACACTCATCGATCGATCTCCCCGAACACGATATCGAGCGTGCCCATGATGCAGGATACGTCGGCCAGCATGTGCCCGCGGCACATGAAATCCATTGAGCTCAAATGCGCGAAACCGGGCGCGCGAATCTTGCACTTGTACGGCTTATTGGTGCCGTCGCTGACGAGATAGACGCCGAACTCGCCCTTGGGCGCCTCGACCGCAGCGTAGGCTTCGCCGGCCGGCACATGGAAGCCCTCGGTATAAAGCTTGAAATGCTGGATCAGCGCTTCCATCGAGCGCTTCATCTCGTCGCGCTTAGGCGGCACGATCTTGCCGTCGTCAACCGAAACCCGGCCCTGGCCTTCGGCGCTCCGCAGCTTCTCCACGCATTGCCGCATGATTTTGATGGACTGGCGCATTTCTTCCACGCGCACGCAGTAGCGGTCGTAACTGTCGCCGTGGATGCCGACCGGGATGTCGAAATCCATCTCGGCATAGCATTCATAGGGCTGCGCCTTGCGCAGATCCCAGGCCGCGCCCGAGCCGCGCACCATCACGCCGGAAAACGCCCGGTTCCAGGCGTCGGCCAGACTGACCACGCCGATGCCGACGGTGCGCTGCTTGAAAATGCGGTTTTCGGTGAGCAGGCCCTCGAGGTCGTCGCAGAATTTGAGATAGGGATCACAAAACGCCTCGATGTCGTCGATCAGCTTGTTCGGAATGTCCTGATGTACGCCGCCGACGCGGAAATAGGCGGCGTGCAGGCGCGCGCCCGAGGCGCGCTCGTAGAACGCCATCAGCTTCTCGCGCTCTTCGAACCCCCACAGCGGCGGGGTAAGCGCGCCGACGTCCAATGCCTGCGTGGTGATGTTGAGGATATGCGACAACAGCCGCCCGATCTCACAAAACAGCACGCGGATCAGCTGGCCGCGTTTGGGAAGCTGGACGCCTAACAACTTTTCCGCCGCCAGGCAGAAGGCGTGCTCCTGGTTCATCGGCGCGACGTAATCGAGCCGGTCAAAATAGGGCACCGCCTGCATATAGGTCTTGTATTCGATCAGCTTCTCGGTACCGCGGTGGAGCAGCCCGATATGCGGGTCGACACGTTCGACGACTTCGCCGTCGAGCTCCAGCACCAACCGCAGCACGCCATGCGCGGCCGGATGCTGCGGGCCGAAATTGACGGTGAAGTTGCGTAGCGCGGTTTCAGCCATTTACCTCACGACCCTTTGCCTTCGCCCTTCGCCTTCTCGTCGCCCGGCAACACGTAGTCGGTGCCTTCCCACGGCGACAGAAAATCGAACGTGCGGAATTCCTGCGCCAGCTTCACCTTGTCGTAGACGACGCGCTTCTGCTCGTCGTCGTAGCGCACCTCGACAAATCCGGTGAGCGGAAAATCCTTGCGCAGCGGATGGCCCTCGAAGCCGTAGTCGGTGAGGATGCGCCGCATGTCGGGGTGACCGCTAAACAGCACGCCGTAAAGATCGAAGGTTTCGCGCTCGTACCAATCGGCGCCGTGGAACACCTCGATCAGCGAGGGCACCGGCGTCACTTCGTCGGCCATCGCCTTCACGCGGATGCGCTGGTTCAGCCGCGGCGACAGCAGATGATAGACCACGTCGAATCGTTGCTCGCGGCCCGGCCAGTCCACCGCGGTGACGTCGATGATGCTGATGAACTGGCACGCCGCATCGTCGCGCAGAAATGTTGCGACTTTGACGATGTCGGCGGCTTTCGCCATTACGGTGAGTTCGCCGTAGGCGACTTTGTAGTCGGTGACCGAGCCGCTTAACGCGGTCTTGATCGTTGCCCCAAGCCTATCGAGCATTTCGTCCATTCGAAAACCCCGCTCAACGCTCGATCGTGCCGGTGCGGCGGATCTTCTTCTGCAGCAGCATGACGCCGTAGAGCAGCGCCTCGGCGGTCGGCGGACAGCCCGGCACGTAGATGTCGACCGGCACCACACGGTCGCAGCCGCGCACCACCGAATAAGAATAATGATAGTAGCCGCCGCCGTTGGCGCACGAACCCATCGAAATAACGTAGCGCGGCTCCGGCATCTGGTCGTAGACTTTGCGCATCGCCGGCGCCATTTTATTGGTGAGCGTGCCGGCAACGATCATGACATCCGATTGGCGCGGGCTACCGCGCGGCGCGAAGCCGAAGCGCTCGCCGTCGTAGCGCGCCATCGCCATATGCATCATCTCGACTGCACAGCAGGCAAGCCCGAAGGTCATCCACATCAGCGAGCCGGTGCGCGCCCAGGTGATCAGGTCGTCGACGGCGGCGACAAGAAAGCCTTTGTCGGCAAGTTCGTTGTTGACGCCCACGAAAAACTCATCGTCGGCGCCGACCGGCTTGCCGGTGCGCGGATCGAGGATGCCTGTCGGCGCGGGTGCGACCAGGGTCATGGCGCCATCAATCCCATTCGAGTGCGCCCTTCTTCCATTCATAGATGAAGCCGATGGTGAGGACGCCAAGGAAAACCATCATCGTCCAGAAGCCGAACAGGCCGATCTGCCGGAATGCCACCGCCCAGGGGAACAGGAAGCTCACTTCGAGGTCGAAAATGATGAACAGGATGGCGACCAGATAAAAGCGCACGTCGAATTTCATGCGCGCGTCGTCGAAGGCGTTGAATCCGCATTCATAGGCGGACAGTTTTTCCGGGTCGGGCTGTTGGTAGGCGACGATGAAGGGCGCGATCAGCAAGACCAGCCCGATCACGAGCGCGACCGCGAAAAAAATGACCAGAGGCAGGTAATTCAGCAGCAATGCGCTCATGGCGACCTCTGCGTAAAACCCCTGCGCCCCGCTCAGAACTCGCCTGACCGGAACTCTTCGGCGGACGATACCGCCGCCCCGCGCGAAAACGCCCTTGCCAAGTTGGAAAATGCTTCAAGGACGCAATGAAGCGAGGCTTAGCGCAGTGCACAAAGAGGCGCAAGCCGCTGTCTAATGTCGACGGCACCTATCTGGCTTGACACAGATCAATCTGTGGACGGAACCATAAGCTCTTGACGCGAGGGCCCAATTGACACCGCCGCGCGGGCCCCGAAGATGCACGGCGCACATCCCAGAATACCGCCCCACTACGCCGCAACCTCATAAGGACAATGATGACAACTTCCGGCGTAAGCCTCGGCGGCGGAACCCGCCCGACGCCGCAACGCAAGGCGGCCGTACCTGCGCTACGGCCGACACCGGCCGGCTGGTTGCGATTCGATCAACTGGTGATGGCTGCTGCGGTAATCTGCCTCATCGTTCTTGTCGTGCTGCCATTGTGTTCGTTGTTCCTCGGCAGCATTCGCGCCCAGGATGGCTTGAGCCTCGGCTACTTTCGCGAAGCGGTGGCTGGCCGCCTCTACCGACAGGCGCTTATCAACAGCCTGATACTCGGGTCCTGGACCGGTCTGTTCAGCGTGGTCATTGGACTGCCTTTGGCTTGGGCGGTCTCGCGCACCAACGTGCCGGCGAAGCCCTTTCTGCGTGCAACCGCCACGCTTTCGTATCTATCCCCGCCTTTTCTGACCGCCATCGCCTTCGTCTATCTGTTCAGCCCCAATGCCGGGGTCATCAATCATCTGCTGCGCGAGGTGTTCGGCCTCACCTGGCTCACCTTCAATATTTTCTCCATGAAGGGGCTGGTGCTGGTGACGGTGCTGCACACATTTCCGTTCGTCTATCTGCTGGCGGCGAGCGCGTTGCAGTCGGTCGATGCCTCCTATGAAGAAGCCGCGCAAATCCTCGGCGCCGGCAAATGGCGCACGGCGTTTTCGATCACAGCTCCGCTGGTGACACCCGCAATCCTGTCCGGCACGCTGATCGCTTTCGTCAATTCGATCGCGCTGTTTGGCTCGCAGGCGATCGTCGGGCTGCCCGGCCGCATCTTCACGCTGCCGACGCGCATCTATGCGCTGTTCGACTATCCGCCGGAATACGGCCTCGCCTCGGCGCTGTCGCTGGTTTTCATTTTGATTACGGTCGCCGCGCTGTTCCTGCAGCGTCAATTCCTCGCCCGCCGCTCTTTCGTCACCCTTGCCGGCAAGGGATCGCGGCCGCAATTAATCGATCTCGGGCGCGCCCGCTGGGCCTTGTTCGGTTTCGTCGTTGTGGTTTTCATCGTCGCGATCTTGTTGCCCTATGCATCCTTGATCGCGGTGTCGCTGTCGAAGTCATGGGGCCTCGCCTTCTGGAAGAACCTCACCTTCGCCAACTATAAATTCGTGCTGTTCGACTATGACGTCACGCAGCGCGCGATCCTCAACAGCCTGCTGCTGGCGACGTTGGCGGCGACACTCTCGGTCGCGCTCGGCACCGTCATCAGCTGGATCGATGTGCGCACGCGCGTCGCCGGCCGCCGCCTGCTCGATTATTTCGCGTTGATCCCGCTCGGACTGCCCGGCATCGTCATGGCGGTGGCGCTGATCCAATTCTGGCTGGCCATGCCGATCGCGCTTTACGGCACGCTGGCGATCCTGCTGCTCGCCTATACCGGCCGTTATGTACCGCTTGGCGTGCGCGCGGCCAATTCATCGTTGCGGCAGGTCGACCCCTCGCTGGAGGAAAGCGCGCGCATCCTCGGCGCCTCCTGGGCCGTCACCATGCGCGAGGTAACGCTGCCACTGATGCGCCCCGGACTGTTCGCGGGCTGGCTACTGATCTTCGTGCCGGCGATCCAGGAACTTTCCGCCTCCATCCTGCTGTTCTCGTCAAAATCGATCACGCTCGCGGTCGCCGTCTACAATCTCTACGAGACCGGCTATACCGAGCCGGTGGCCGCCCTTGCCATGATTAATGTCGTCATCATCGGCGCGGCGATTTTGGTCGCCAACAGACTGGGCGGCGAGAAAGAACGCGAGCGGCTGGACTATAAGCCGGCGTAACGTTGTAGGTATTGTATGGCTGGCGTGACACTCAGCGGCATATCGAAAAGCTACAGCGAAGCCGGCATGCCGGCGGTGCAGGATCTCAACCTCGAAATCAGTGACAATCAGTTCGTCACCTTGCTGGGGCCGAGCGGCTGCGGCAAAACCACGACGCTGCGCTTGATCGCCGGCTATATGGCGCCGGACGCCGGCAGTATCGAGGTCGACGGCCGGCTGCTGTCGTCGAAGGATACGCTGGTGCTGCCCGAACATCGCGGCATGGGCATGGTGTTCCAGAATTACGCGGTATGGCCGCACAAGACCGTGTTCCAAAATGTGGTGTTCGGACTCAAACTGCGCAAGATTCCGGCGCCCAAGGCGCGCGAGCTGGTCGATGAGGCGCTCCGCCTGGTCAATCTTTCCGGTTATGAGAACCGGCTGCCGAACGAGCTCTCCGGCGGCCAACAGCAGCGCGTGGCGCTGGCGCGCAGCCTGGTGGTCGAGCCGAATATTCTGCTGCTCGACGAACCGCTCTCCAATCTCGACGCCAAATTGCGCGAGCACATGCGCAGCGAACTCAAGCAGCTGCAACGGCGCACCGGCATCACCTTCATCTATGTCACCCACGACCAGGCCGAAGCGCTGGCGCTATCCGACCAGGTCGCCGTCATCTACGAAGGCCGCTTGCAGCAATTCGGTCCGCCGCGCGAAGTCTATGCGCGGCCGGCCAATCGCGTCGTCGCTGATTTCATGGGCAATGTGAACCTGCTGCCGGGCAAGGTGCTGGTGGCGGCAAACGGCAAAGGCGAGGTGTTGGTCGCCGGCGCTTTGCGCGTTGCAGCCGATTTGCCGGCCGGCCTGGCGGCGGGCGCCGAGGTTGACGTCGCGGTGCGGCCCGAAAACATCGTGCTCAAACTGGCCGGAAAAGACGGCGGGGCGAGCGCCAAGATCGTCGACCACGTCTTTCTCGGTAATATCAACGAGTATCAAGTAAGGCTCGCCGACCAGCTCCTGCGCGTGCAAACTCATCCGCAAGACGAGTTTGCGGTCGACGGCATGGTGGAGATCGCCGTAAGCCCGGGCACGGTCAGTGTTTTCGCGAAAAACGGGTCGGCGCAATAACAATCGATGGGGAGGACATCATGAGCTCACACCGCTGCAAAACCGTATTGGGCGCCCTGGCTGCCGTAATCTTCGGGCATCTCGCCGTCGCGCAGGCGGCCGATGCCGTCGACATGGCCGCCGCCAAGCAGGAAGGCAAGGTTGTCTGGTACACCTCGACACCGATCAAGACCGCGCAAAAGCTGACCGAGCTGTTCGAGAAACAGACCGGCATCCACGTCGAATTGTTCCGCTCGGGCGGCTCCGCCATCCTGCGCCGCTTCATGCAGGAGCATTCGTCCGGACTGAACGCGGCCGACGTAATGACCACGTCCGACCCGGCAAACTCGAACAAGCTCGCCGCGCAAGGGATTTTCGTCCCCTTCAAGCCGGATAGTTTCGACAAAATTCCGGATGTCGCCAAGGAGGCGAACGGCGCCTGGGTGGCGCAACGCCTCAACATGATGGTGATCTACGCCCGCTCCGACAAAGTCGACAAGGCCGACTACCCGAAGACCTGGAGCGATGCGCTCGACGCCAAATACAACGGCAAGCTGGCGATGACCGATCCATCGTTCACCTCGCTGCAATTAATGGTGGTCTCGACGCTGTCGAAAAAGCTCGGCTGGAGCTATTACGAGAAGCTCAAGGCCAACGGCATCATGATCGTGCAGAGCAACCAGCAGGTGCTCGATACCATCAAGAGCGGCGAACGGCTGATCGCCTTAGGCGCGCTCGACAGTTACGCCGCCGACGCCCGCAAGCTCGGGCATCCGATCGACACCATCTATCCGACCGACGGCACCTTCATCATCCCCTCGCCCACCGCCATCATCAAAGGTTCGCCGCACCCGAACGCGGCCAAGGCCTTCGCTAATTTCATGGTCAGCGAGGCGGCGCAGAAACTGTTTCCGGCCGGCGGCGGCTATGCCGCGCGCGTCGACATCGAGCCGCCGGCCGACAGCCCGAAGCTCGGCGACGTCAAGCCGATGCCGATCGACTACGGTGCGATCGAAAAGGACGCGGCGGCGGCGAAGAAGAAGTTCAACGAGATTTTCCAATAAACGGCTTAGGTGCAGCATGAACGAGATGATGACGGCAGTATCCGGCGAGGAACATTGGACCAGCAAAGACGGCGGCGTGAAGCTGTTCATGTGGGAGAAATGCACCGGCGATCCGGCCAAGAGCATCGCCCCGCTCCTGTTTGTGCACGGCTCGTCGATGGCTTCGCAGCCGACCTTCGACCTGCAGGTGCCGGGTCGTCCCGACTCCTCGGCCATGGATCACTATGCCCGCCGCGGCTACGACTGCTGGTCGGTTGATATGGAAGGCTACGGCCGCTCGACCAAGGATCGCGACAACAACGCCCCGATCTCGCAGGGCGCCGACGACTGCCTCGCGGCCGCGCTTTATATCCAGAAATTGCGCGGCAAGCGGCCGTTTCTGGTCTACGGCATTTCGTCCGGCGCCTTGCGCGCCGCGATGTTTGCGGAGCGCCATCCGGAAATGGTGGCGCGCTTGGCGCTCGACGCCATGGTGTGGACCGGCGAAGGCTCGCCCACGCTGGAGCAGCGGCGCAAGAAGCTGCCCGAATTCATGGCCAAAAACCGGCGGCCGATCGACAAGGCCTTCATCCATTCGATCTTCGAGCGCGACCATCCCGGTACGGCGGAAGAGAAAGTCATCAACGCATTCGCCGACGCGGTCACCGCGCTCGACAATTCGGTGCCGACCGGCACCTATGTCGACATGTGCGCGAAATTGCCGGTGGTGAACCCGGAGAAGATCACCGTGCCGACGCTGATCATGCGCGGGCAATGGGACGGCATCGCCTCGATCGAGGATTTGTTGAAATTCTTCGCCAAGCTGCCCAATCCCGACAAACAGTTTTCGGTCATGGCCGGCATTTCGCACGCCAGCTTCCAGCAGAAGAACTACATGCTGGTCTATCACATTTTGGCGCAATTCTTCGCGCAGCCGGCGCCGGTGTATCGCGGGTAGCCTAAATAGGCGCGGGATAATGCCACGCGCTCAGCCGGCTCCCTCTCCCCTCGGGGGAGAGGGTTGGGGTGAGGGGGCAAGTGAGTTTCGATAGACAACCTCCCCTCACCCGGATCGCTTCGCGATCCGACCGCTCCCCATGGGAGAGGTGAAGCGAACCCGCGGCACGCGCGGTACCAATTCACACGCCGAGCTTATTCGCCAAGTCGGCCAAATCCTTCGCCGCAAAATTGACCGGCAGCGTGGGCGCGCCCTCGCCGGTGTTCGGCCCATACTCATTCACCCGCGCGGTGTGCGCGGTGCGCAATCCCAGCTCTGCCGCCGCCGCAAGATCGCTGCTGTGCGCGGCCACCATCATGCATTGCGCGGGTTTGAGATCGAAGGCTTCGCAGGCGGCGATATAGACACCCGCCTTCGGCTTGAAATCGCGCGCGACCTCGGCGCCGAGAATGGCGTCCCATGGGAAATCATTGCGGCGGGCGAGATCGACCATCAGCGAAATATTGCCGTTCGAGCACGGCGCCAGCCAGAATTTCTTTTTGAGCCGCTGGAGCGCCGCCGGTACGTCCGACCAGGCATCGAGCCGGTGCCACACAAGCGTCAGATCGTCGAGCACCTCGTCGGATAGGTTCTGCAAGCCGAAGCGCGGCAGCAGACGTTGCAGGTTGCGCCGGTGCAGCACGTCGAGCTTGGCGAACGGCTGCCGGCCGGCGCGCACCTCCTCCATCCCGGGCTGATATTCGCCGCGCCAGGCGTCGGCCAAAGCCAGCCAGTCGAGCTCATGCCCGAGCGCACCGAGGATGCGTTCGCTCTCGCGGGCGACCGATGTGCGCCAGTCGACCAGGGTACCGAACACGTCGAAGAACAGGGCTCGCAGGCCGAACTTGGAGGCGTCTACGAGCATGAATTCGGCGCCCCAAGCGGCCGGTTTTGCAGACCGAAAACCATGGCTAAGTCATTGATAAAATGGCGGGAGCGACGGGACTCGAACCCGCGGCCTCTGCCGTGACAGGGCAGCGCTCTAACCAACTGAGCTACGCCCCCGCGGGCGCCGGTTCGAGTTATAGGCGCCCCCACCCCAAGTCAAGGTAAACGCCCTCTTACCCCAGGAAATTGCGAAAAAGCCTTATTTACCGCGAAGAATCGATGGTCAGACCGCCCCCGAATCGTCTATGCGGGCGGGGTGTTTGGCGCTCCGCCAAGCTCACGGATTCACGAGGAGGGTCCTAAGATGGCAATGGTTCCTGGAAAAGCTCCCACACCGCCAACCGTCACGTTGAAACATCTTGCCGCCGCGCTCGCGGAATCGCACGAGATGTCAAAGAAGCAGGCGGAGGCGGTGCTCGGCGATTTCGTCGGCAACATCGTCAAGCATCTGAAGAAAGGCGAGCGCATCCGCATTGGCGGCCTCGGCATCCTTCAGGTGCGCAAACGCGCCGCGCGCATGGGCCGCAACCCGGCGACCGGCGAAGCGATCCAGATCAAGGCGAGCAAGAAAGTCGCATTCCGCGCCTCCAAGGAACTGAAAGAGTCGGTCTGAGTTAAGTTCAGACCGGACCCTCCGGGGAAACAGCGGCAGGCGTGGAGAGAAACTCCGCGCCTGCCGTTTGTTATGGGGCGGGGGTATAACCGCATTCGGCACAGTCCAGGCTTTGTAGCAGCCGCGCTTGCAAAACTGGCGACAGATCGCGGTATGATTTCCGCCGATGCGCATCTTAGCGCGCGCAACCAAGGGGCGGACAATGGCGATTACTCGGCGTGATTTTCTCAACGGCGCCAGTCTTGCCATAGCAGCCGGTCTCACTCCGGCAACGCAGGTAGCGGCCGAGCCAGCGCGGTATCCGCCGGCGCTGAGCGGCTTGCGCGGACATCATGCAGGCTCGTTTGAGGTCGCCCACGCTTTGCGTGACGGCAATAAATTCGCCCTCGACGGAGTACCGATCGAGGAGCACTACGATCTCGTCATTGTCGGCGGCGGCATCAGCGGGCTTGCAGCGGCGTATTTCTACCGCAAGGCGGCCGGCAAGCGGGCGCGCATCCTCATTCTCGATAATCACGACGATTTCGGCGGCCACGCCAAGCGCAATGAATTCAGGATCAACGGCCGTCTTATGCTCGGCTACGGCGGCAGCGAGTCGCTGCAATCGCCCAAGGCGCTGTATAGCAAAGTTGCCAAAGGCCTACTGGCCGATCTGGGCGTGCGGATCGAGCGCTTTGAAAAGGCATTCGACAGCAAACTCTACCCCTCCCTCGGATTCAAGCCCGGCATTTTCTTCGCCCGCGAAGCGTTCGACCGCGACGTCCTGGTTTCCGGCGATCCGATCAACATCATCGACAGCGACCCGAGCGCGCGCTTGAGCGATGCCGAGCTCGCCGCGCTGGTCGAGCAATTCCCGATGACGGCGGAGAGCAAGGTGCAACTCGTCAAGTTGCTACGCCAGCCGGCCGATTATCTTGCTGGCAAGACCGCCGACGAAAAAGACGAGGTACTTAAGACGACGAGCTATCGCGACTATCTGATGAAAACCTGCGGCATGAGCGAGCAGGTTGCCAACTTTTTCCAAAACCGAACCCACGATTTCCATGGCGTCGGCTGTGACGCGGTCGCCGCTTCCGACGCCAAGGACGACGGCTATCCCGGTTTCGCCGGACTAGGCCTGCCGAGCGAAGGGCCAAACCCTTCCCGCGACGAGCCGTATATCTATCATTTCCCCGACGGCAACGCTTCGCTGGCGCGGCTATTGGTGCGCGCCCTCATCCCCGGCTCGGCCGCCGGCCATACGATGGAAGACATTGTCACCGCGCGCCTCGATTATTCGACGCTCGACCGGCGGAACCACCATGTGCGCATCCGCCTCAACAGCACCTGCATTCACGCTCACGACACGCCAAAGGGCGCTGAGATCGCCTACGTGACCGCCGGCAAGGTGCATCGCGTTTTTGGCCGGCACGCGATCCTGGCCGGGTTCAATATGATGATCCCCTACATCATGCCTGAACTGCCCGATGCGCAGCGCCAGGCGCTCGCGCAGAACGTCAAGGCGCCGCTCGTCTATACCAACGTGCTGGTCCGCAATTGGCAGGCTTGGCATAATCTCAAGGTCGCCAACATCTCGGCGCCGATGTCATACCATTCGGTGGTGAAGCTGGACTATCCGGTGAGCCTCGGCCGCTACCGCTTCCCGCGGAGCCCGTCGGAGCCGATGATCCTGCATCTCGTGCATGTCCCGACCGCTCCCAATCAGGGCAACGACGTGCGCACCCAATACCGGCTCGGACGCTACGAGTTGCTGGAGACGACGTTTGCGAAATTCGAGGATCACATTCGCGACGACCTTGACCGCATGCTTGGCCCCGGCGGTTTTTCCAGCGCGCGCGATATCGCCGCGATTACTGTCAATCGCTGGTCGCATGGCTATGCCTATACCGCCACCCCGCTGTTCGATCGCGATAATTGGGAAGCCACCGTGACCGCTGCGCGCCAGCGGCACGGCAATGTCGCCATCGCCAATTCGGACGCCGGCTGGGACGCCTACGCCCACACCGCGATCGACCAGGCATCGCGCGCCGTGCACGAATTGCTGGGCTGATGCCGGCCGCCGGTGTGTACTAGCCCGTCTTCGCTCTCCGAGCTACGACGGGCAACCTTCGCGAAAGAAGCTGGCTTGCCAACCGCAACGCCGGAGGCGCGAAGGTTGGTGGGCGGTGACGGACTCGAACCGCCGACATCCTGCGTGTAAAGCAGGCGCTCTACCAGCTGAGCTAACCGCCCGTTTCCAAGCCAATAGCGCCGGATAGCGGCGCGACGCAAGCATACGAAAACGGCGCCTTGCGGCGCCGTTTCCAGTTTCGTTCACGCAAGTCCCGCTCAGTGCGCGGTCAGCCCGGAACCGTCCTCGTCCCCCGCGGGCTCGGCCGCGGCGGCTTCGGCGGCGAGCTTGGCGCTCTCCTCGTCCCACACGATCGGCTCGGGCTTGCGCACCAACGCGCGGGCGATCACCTCGTCCATGCGCGTGACCGGAATGATCTCCAGCCCTTTCTTGATGGTGTCGGAGATTTCCACCAGGTCCTTGGCGTTCTCTTCCGGGATCAGCACGGTCTTCATGCCGCCGCGCGAGGCGGCGAGCAGCTTCTCCTTCAAGCCGCCGATCGGCAGCACGCGGCCGCGCAGCGTGATCTCGCCGGTCATGGCGAGATCGCGGCGCACCGGAATGCCGGTCATCACCGAGACGATCGCGGTGACCATGGCAACGCCGGCCGACGGCCCATCCTTCGGCGTCGCGCCTTCCGGCACGTGCACGTGGATGTCGCGCTTGTCGAACAGCGGCGGCTCGATGCCGAAGGCAACCGCGCGCGAGCGCACGTATGACGCCGCCGCCGAGATCGACTCCTTCATCACGTCACGCAGGTTGCCGGTGACGGTCATCTTGCCCTTGCCGGGCATCATGACGCCTTCGATGGTGAGCAGTTCGCCGCCCACATCGGTCCAGGCAAGCCCGGTGACCATGCCAACCAGGTCCTCGGCCTCGATCTCGCCGTAGCGGTATTTCGGCACGCCGAGATAGTCGCCGACAGTCGCCGCGGTGACAGCGATCGACTTCTTTTTCGAAGTCATCAGCTCCTTCACCGCCTTGCGGATCAGGGTCGACAGCTCGCGCTCGAGGTTGCGCACGCCCGCTTCCCGCGTGTAACGGCGGATCATGAGCAGCAGCGCCTCATCGTCGATCGACCATTCCTTTTCGTTGAGGCCGTGCTTCTCGATGGCGTGCTTGATCAGATGTTCGCGCGCGATCTTGACCTTCTCGTCCTCGGTGTAGCCGGCGATGCGGATGATCTCCATGCGGTCCATCAACGGCGGCGGAATATTGAGCGTATTCGCCGTGGTGATGAACATCACGCTGGACAGATCGTAGTCGACCTCCAGGTAGTGGTCGTTGAAGGTGTGGTTCTGCTCGGGGTCGAGCACCTCGAGCAGCGCCGACGACGGATCGCCGCGGAAATCGGCGCCCATCTTGTCCACCTCGTCCAAGAGGAACAGCGGGTTCGAGGTCTTAGCCTTGCGCATCGACTGGATGACCTTGCCGGGCATCGAGCCGATATAGGTGCGCCGGTGACCGCGGATCTCGGCCTCGTCGCGCACGCCGCCGAGCGACACGCGCACGAATTCGCGACCCGTCGCGCGGGCGATCGACTTGCCGAGCGAGGTCTTGCCCACGCCGGGAGGACCGACCAGGCACAGGATCGGCCCGGTCAACTTATTCGCGCGTTGCTGCACTGCGAGATACTCGACGATGCGTTCCTTGACCTTTTCCAGGCCATAGTGGTCGTCGTTGAGAATCTTTTCGGCGCCGATCAGATCCTTCTTGACCTTGCTCTTCTTGTTCCACGGGATCGAGAGCAGCCAGTCGAGATAGTTGCGCACGACGGTGGCTTCCGCCGACATCGGCGACATTTGACGCAACTTCTTGAGCTCGTGGGTGGCCTTTTCGCGGGCTTCCTTGGAAAGCTTGGTCTTCTTGATCTTCTCTTCGAGTTCGGCAAGTTCGTCCTTGCCTTCCTCGTCGCCGAGCTCCTTCTGGATCGCCTTCATCTGCTCGTTGAGATAGTACTCGCGCTGGGTCTTCTCCATCTGCCGCTTGACGCGGGTGCGGATGCGCTTTTCCACCTGCAACACCGAGATCTCGCTCTCCATCAGGCCGAGCACTTTCTCCAGGCGCTGGGTGACGGCCGGCGTCTCCAGGATGTCCTGCTTGTCCGGAATCTTGACCGCGAGATGGGAAGCCACGGTATCGGCGAGCTTGGCGTAATCCTCGATCTGCTGGATCACGCCGACCACCTCGGGCGACACCTTCTTATTGAGCTTCACATAGTTCTCGAATTCGTTGACCACCGAACGCGCCATGGCTTCCGTCTCCACGCGCTCGCCAATGTCGTCGGCAAGCACGGTGGCGTCGGCCTCGTAGTAGTCGCTGCGGTCCGTGTATTTGAGCACTTTGGCGCGCGTCGCCCCCTCGACCAGCACCTTGACGGTGTTGTCGGGCAATTTGAGCAATTGCAGCACGCTCGCCAGCGTGCCGGTCTCGAAGATCGCGCCGGTCGCGGGATCGTCGTCGGAGGCATTCTTCTGCGTCGCCAGCAAAATGAAGGTGTCGGAGCGCATCACCTCTTCCAGCGCCTTGATCGACTTTTCACGGCCGACGAAGAGCGGGACGATCATGTGCGGGAACACCACGATGTCGCGCAGCGGCAGGACCGGGTAGGCCCGAGTTTCGCCAGGTTGCAGCTGAGGTCGTGGTTTGTTGGTCATTGGCCTAAATTCCTTTTTTGTTGTGCCCCTGTCCGTTGACCCGCTGTGTGCAGCATCGTCGGGCAGTGCCAGGAAGGATGGGCAAGGGGGTGTCGGGAAAGGCAGATGCCCGGCACACCTTGAGGAAGGGTACGAACCCTCACCCACTCGGGAAACTACGATCTTTCGTACGCGACTTCGCTTCGGACGCTATACGTAGGATGGCAGGCTGGGGTCCGCAAGTAAGGCACGTTTTCTGGGTAAAAACGGACCCGAATACCCTCAGCACGCCATCAACGGCGCGATTCTACAAGCGGTTCTCGGTCACGGCCGCGCGCGGTGCGTTATCAGGCGCTGGCGTTGCCCAATTCGGCCGTCCGGTCGCTGCGGTCGGCATAGATGTAGAGCGGCCGGGCGGTTCCCTCGACGACCTCCTTGGAGATCACCACCTCCTCGACCCCTTCCAGGCTGGGGAGATCGAACATGGTGTCGAGCAGAATGCCCTCCATGATGGAGCGCAGACCGCGCGCGCCAGTCTTGCGCTCGATCGCCTTGCGGGCGATGGCGCCGAGCGCCTCCTCGGCCAGCGTGAGATCGATCGATTCCATCTCGAACAGCCGCTGGTACTGCTTGACCAGGGCGTTTTTCGGTTGCGTGAGGATGAGCTTGAGAGAGGGCTCGTCGAGGTCCTCAAGCGTAGCCACCACCGGCAAGCGGCCGACGAATTCCGGGATCAGGCCGTATTTCAGCAGATCCTCCGGCTCGACCTGGCGAAAGATTTCGCCCTGCTTGCGGTCTTCCGGCGCGAGCACCTTGGCCGAAAAGCCGATCGAGGTCGACCGGCCCCGCGCCGAGATGATCTTTTCCAGGCCGGAGAAAGCGCCGCCGCACACGAACAGAATATTGGTCGTATCCACCTGCAGGAATTCCTGCTGCGGATGCTTGCGGCCGCCCTGCGGAGGCACCGAGGCGACGGTGCCTTCCATGATCTTCAAGAGCGCCTGCTGCACGCCCTCGCCCGACACGTCGCGGGTGATCGAGGGGTTGTCGGACTTGCGCGAAATCTTATCGATTTCGTCGATATAGACAATGCCACGCTGCGCCCGCTCGACATTGTAGTCGGCCGACTGCAGCAGCTTGAGAATGATGTTCTCCACGTCCTCGCCGACATAACCGGCTTCGGTGAGCGTGGTGGCGTCCGCCATCGTGAAAGGCACATCGAGGATGCGCGCCAGCGTCTGCGCCAGCAGCGTCTTGCCCGAGCCGGTCGGCCCGATCAGCAGGATGTTCGACTTCGCCAGTTCGACGTCGTTGTGTTTGGTCTGGTGGTTGAGCCGCTTGTAGTGGTTGTGGACGGCGACCGAGAGCACCTTCTTGGCGTGATCCTGACCGATCACATAGTCGTCGAGAACTTTGCGGATTTCCTTCGGCGTCGGGATGCCGTCGCGCGATTTGACCAGCGAGGATTTGTTCTCCTCGCGGATGATGTCCATGCACAGCTCGACGCATTCATCGCAGATGAACACGGTCGGTCCGGCAATGAGCTTGCGCACTTCGTGCTGGCTCTTGCCGCAGAACGAGCAGTACAGGGTATTCTTGGAATCGCTGCCGCCGACTTTGCTCATTCCATTCTCCGTCACACTCGTCCGTACATTCCGTGGTCGGCGAAGTTCTCTAGCTCACCCGCCTATACGCGACACACCGAACGAAGCAAGTTTCGCGCCGAAGTTCCGGCCCGGCGGACTTTGCTACTGGGAGGCCCGCGCCCCCGCCTGATCCCCCACCATAAGCGAAGCATGCTAACGGCGCGATAATCAAGAATCTATTAACGATAATGCCTATCCAAGCCTACCCACGAAAGTGGAACTTCCGTGGCAATCCACGGGCTTAGCACCGGCCGGTTGGAAGCTTTTTTGCGGAAGGTCAGGCAGGTTTGGGAAGCATTTCCTCGGACCGGCGCTCGATCACCTTGTCGACCAGACCGAAATCCTTGGCCGCCTCGGCGGTAAGAAAATAATCACGCTCGAGCGCGTCCTCGATCTTCTTCAGCGACTGGCCGGTATGCTTGACGTAGATTTCGTTGAGCCGCTTCTTCAGGTTCAGGATTTCCTGGGCATGCACCATGATATCGGTGGCCTGGCCCTGGAAGCCGCCCGACGGCTGATGCACCATGATGCGGGCGTTGGGCAGCGCGAAGCGCATGTCCTTGGCGCCGGCGGCGAGCAGCAGCGAGCCCATGGAGGCGGCCTGCCCGACGCAGAGCGTGGACACCGGCGGGCGCACGAATTGCATGGTGTCGTAGATCGCCATGCCCGATGTCACCACACCGCCGGGCGAGTTGATGTACATCGAGACTTCCTTTTTCGGGTTCTCCGCCTCCAGGAACAAGAGCTGTGCCACCACCAGTGTGGCCACCCCGTCCTCGATCGGGCCGGTGATGAAGATGATCCGCTCCTTGAGCAGCCGCGAATAAATGTCATAGGCACGCTCGCCCCGGTTGGTCTGCTCGACCACCATGGGGACCAGATGCTGCAAATAGGTATCGACGGGATCTTTCATGTCGGCTCCTTCACGCGAATCACGTCGGCTAGATTAGCCTTCCCGCCGCGTCCGCATGATCTATTTTCGAATAGCGCCCGCCGCAAGGCGCGTCCGTTCAGCTCACGGTCGATTTGTCTTCTTTATAGAGCTCCTCGCGGGTGACCTTTTTTTCGGTCACGTTGCCCATTTCGAGCACGAAATTGACCACCTTTTCCTCTAACAGCGGCGCGCGCAGCGCGGCGACCGCTTGCGGATTACTCTGATAGTATTCCCACACCCGCTGTTCCTGGCCGGTGAACTGGCGCGCGCGCTCCATGACGGCACGGTTTAGTTCGTCGTCGTGCACCATTATTCCGCTCTTGTCGCCGATTTCGGCCAGCACCAAAGCAAGCCGCACCCGCCGTACCGCGATGGCGCGGTATTCAGCCTTGGCTTTTTCCTCGGTGGTGTCCTCGTCTTCGAAAGTCTTCTTCTCGTTCTCCATTTCAGAAAGGACCGTCTTCCACACCCGGTCGAACTCCTCTTCGACCAGCGTCTGCGGCGGTTCGAATTGGTGGCGGCCATCGAGCTCGTCGAGCAGCGCGCGTTTAAGCTTCTGGCGCGACATGGCGGCATGCTCGCGCCCAATGCGGTCCTTGGCCGCTTCGCGCAGCTTGGCAAGCGATTCCAGCCCGAGCGACTTGGCAAATTCGTCGTCGGCCGTCACCTTGCCGGGCGTCTCGATCGATTTAGCGGTGACGACGAATTCCGCGTCCTTGCCGGCCAATTCTTGTTTCGGGTAGTGCTTCGGAAACGTCACCTTCAAGGTGCGGGTTTCGCCCGTGGCGATGCCGGTCAACTGGTCTTCGAAGCCCGGAATGAACGTGTTCGAGCCGATCAGCACGGCGGACTCGTCGCCGGTGCCGCCCTCGAACGACTTGCCGTCAATGGTGCCGGCAAAGGAAATGATGACGCGATCGTCCTTGGCCGCCTTTTCGCCTTTCGGCCTTTCGCTATAAGGCTTGTTCTGATCGGCAATGGCGGCGACGGCCTCATCCACTTCGGCGTCGGTGACTTCGCTGGTCAATTTGGTGAGATTGATGGTCGTAAAATCCGCCAGGGTGATCGGCGGCACGATCTCGAGCGCCATGGTGTAGTCGAGGTCGCTCTCGCCCGACATCAATTTCTCGATCGCCTCTTGTTCGGTCGGCAGCGTCACCTTCGGTTCGGTGGCAAGCCGGTAGCCGCGCTCGCTGACAATCTGGTTGTTGGCGTCGCGCACCGCGGCATCGATCGCCTCGGCCATGGCCGAGCGGCCGTACATGCGCTTGAGGTGCGCGACCGGCACTTTGCCGGGGCGGAACCCGTTCATGCGGACGCGCGTCTTCATCTCGTCCAGACGCACATTGACCTTGGCGTCGAGTTCGGCGGCCGGAACGACCACCTTGAATTCGCGCTTGAGACCTTCGGACAGCGTTTCGGTAACTTGCATCGATCACACACTTCTTTGGTTGCGTGGCGCGCCGGCCATGTCGGAATAGGGGCGCTCGCCCTCGATTTCATTTGAGCATAACCCGACTCCGGACCATGCCCGTTCGACCCTCGGCATGGTGCGGGCGGAGGGACTCGAACCCCCACGACTTTCGTCACGGGAACCTAAATCCCGCGCGTCTACCAATTCCGCCACGCCCGCAAAGGGCAATCTTTAAGACGATCCTGGCGCCGCAATCCCGCAGGCCATAACGCACCGCCGCCCGCCTGGGCAAGCGGCGCACCGCCTGCCGCTCGGGCCGCGGCTTATATCACAGGAAAATCGGCCCGCATCCATAAAATAGGCGGCGCCGGCGCCCACTCAAGGGCATTCCGCAAGGGCATCGCCGCATTCGGCGAACAAGGCCCGATAGACCGCCGGCAGCGTCTCCGGCAGGTCCTCGGCGATCAAGCCGGGGCCGAATACGCGCGCTGCTTCGCCATGCAGCCAGACCGCCGCGCTCGCCGCCTCGAAGCTTGCCATGCCTTGTGCCAGCAGGCCGGCGATCATGCCGGTCAAAACATCGCCGGATCCGGCGGTAGCCAGCGAGGGCGGCGCATTGTCGGCAATCGAGGCGCGACCGTCGGGCGCCGCCACCACCGTGTCGGCTCCCTTGAACAGGACTACAGCGCCGCTGGATCGGGCTGCTAGGCGCGTTTTCTCAAGTTTTGCTTGAACATTATCATATTCATATATCGCCTTAAATAACCTAGCAAATTCACCTTCATGTGGAGTCAATACCACCTCCCGCCCGGCGCGCTTGGCGACCATTCCGACCAGGCTCGCCGGCGTATCGGCGAAACTGGTCAAGGCGTCCGCGTCAAGCACCGCCGCCGCTTCGCTCGCCAGGGCTGCGGCCACCAGATCGCGCAACGCCGGCCCGACGCCGCCACCCGGCCCCAGCGCCACAGCGTTGCGTCGCTTGTCGGCAAGGAAATCCGCCAGCTCGGCGGCACCATCCACCGGCTGCACCATCACTGCCAGACTGGCCGCGGCATTGATAGTGAGCGCCTTGAGTGGGCTGGCGATGGTCACCAGACCCGCCCCCGCCCGCAAGGCGCCACGCGCCGCCAGCCGCGCCGCCCCGGTGGTCGACAATCCGCCGGACACCACCACCGCATGGCCGCGTGAATATTTATGGCCGGCGGCCTGCAGCCGCGGGAACGCGCTGCCCCACAAGGCCGGCCGGTTGGCGTAAGCCATCGGCTTGACCGTCGCCAGCACGCTCGCCGGAATGCCAATATCGGCCACCTGGATGGCGCCGCAATGCAGCCGTCCCGGCAGCAGCATGTGGCCGGTCTTGCGGCGGAAGAAGGTCACCGTATGGGTGGCGTTGACCGCCAATCCCATCACCGCGCCGGTGGTGCCATTCACCCCGCTCGGCAGGTCGACCGCGATCACCGGCACCTTGCTGGCGTTCATGGCCCGGATCATAGCGCGCGGCAGTCCCTCGACTTCGCGATCGAGGCCGGCGCCGAACAAAGCGTCGATGACGATGTCGCAATCGGTCAGTGAAACCGGCGAGGCCTGTTCGACCGGCCCACTCCATTGCTCGGCGGCGAGCGCTGCATCGCCTTTCAGCCGCGCTTGCTCGCCGACGAAACTGACGCGCACCGCATAGCCGCGCTCGGCCAGATGGCGGGCCGCGACGAACCCGTCGCCCCCGTTGTTGCCGGGCCCGGCCACAATCACCACGCGCTGACCTTGCAGCAAGGCGCTGGCCGCATCGGCCACGGCGCGGCCGGCATTCTCCATCAATTCGATGCCGGAAACCCCACCGGCGATGGTCAGCCGGTCGGCCTCGGCCATTTCGGCATTGGTGAGGAGTTCGATCATCGTGTTGGAGACTATCGACCGGCTACGAGCCCGACAAATCAAGCTAATCGGCTGCTGGCAAAAATTTTTGCAGGATGCTTAATTGCTGGGCACCAAGGATTAGGCAGGTTCGGCTTCGTCCGGCCATCTACGCTTTAAGGCATTACGGAGAAACGATAATTATGCCTTCTCCGGCTTGGCACGGGACCTGCTAACCGGTAGCGCGGCGCCCGTGGTTTTGCGGTCGCCTGGGGGGAAGGAAAGATCAAGGACAATGAAAAAAATCGAGGCCATCATCAAACCCTTCAAACTTGACGAAGTGAAGGAGGCACTCCAGGAAGTCGGGCTGCAAGGCATCACCGTCACCGAGGCCAAGGGCTTCGGCCGGCAGAAAGGGCACACCGAACTTTATCGCGGCGCCGAATACGTGGTGGATTTTCTCCCTAAGGTGAAAATTGAGATCGTGCTTGGCGACGACATGGTGGATAAGGCGATCGAGGCGATCCGGCGCGCCGCCCAAACCGGCCGGATCGGCGACGGCAAGATATTTCTATCCAACATCGAGGAAGCCATCCGGATCAGGACGGGTGAATTGGGCATCGACGCTATCTAAATCCAACCCGCGGGGTGCAGGGTCTGCCGCGGGACCATTCATGAAAAAGGGGGAATGCAATCCATGACGACAGCCAAGAATGTCATGAAGATGATCAAGGACAACGACGTCAAATATGTCGATTTCCGATTTACCGATCCGCGCGGCAAATGGCAGCACGTCACCTTCGACGTCTCACTGATCGAGGAAGATACTTTCGCCGAAGGCCAGATGTTCGACGGCTCATCGATCGCCGGTTGGAAGGCGATCCACGAGTCCGACATGAACCTGATGCCGGATCCGGCCTCCGCCTGCATCGATCCATTCTTCGCCGAGACCACCATGTCGCTGATCTGCGACGTGCTCGAGCCGACCACCGGCGAGCCCTATAACCGCGATCCGCGCGGCATCGCCAAGAGAGCCGAGGGCATGGTCAAGTCGATGGGCGTCGGCGATGCCGTCTTCTTCGGCCCCGAGGCCGAGTTCTTCGTGTTCGACGACGTCAAATTCTCGGCCGAGCCCTACAACACCGGCTTCAAGCTCGACTCCATCGAGTTCCCGTCCAATTCCGCCACCGAATACGAGGGCGGCAATCTCGGCCACCGCATTGGCACCAAGAAGGGCTACTTCCCGGTGCCGCCGCAGGATTCGGCGCAGGATATGCGCTCGGAAATGCTCGGCGCCATGGCGCGCATGGGCTGCGTGGTCGAAAAGCACCACCACGAAGTGGCGTCCGCCCAGCACGAGCTCGGTCTGAAATTCTCGCCGCTCACCGTGATGGCCGACCGCTTGATCATCTACAAATACTGCATCCAGCAGGTGGCGCAGATCTACGGCAAGACTGCGACCTTCATGCCCAAGCCGGTCTACGGCGACAACGGCTCCGGCATGCATTGCCACCAGTCGATCTGGAAGGCGGGCAAGCCGGTCTTTGCCGGCAACAAATATGCCGACCTGTCGGAGACGTGCCTCTCCTACATCGCCGGCATCATCAAGCACGCCAAATCGATCAACGCCTTCACCAACCCGACCACCAACTCCTACAAGCGTCTGGTGCCGGGTTTCGAAGCGCCCGTGTTGCTCGCCTATTCGGCGCGCAACCGCTCGGCCTCCTGCCGCATCCCCTACACCACCAACCCGAAGGCCAAGCGCGTTGAGGTGCGTTTCCCCGATCCGCTGTGCAATCCCTATCTCGGCTTTGCGGCGATGCTGATGGCCGGCCTCGACGGCGTCAAAAATAAACTCGATCCCGGCTCGGCGATCGACAAGGATTTGTACGATCTGCCGCCGGCGGAGCTGAAAAAGATTCCGACCGTGTGCGGTTCGCTGCGCCAGGCGCTCGGCGAACTCGACAAGGACCGCGCCTACCTGACCATGGGCGGCGTCTTCGACGACGATTTCATCGACAGCTATATCGACCTCAAGATGGCGGAAGTGATCCGCTTCGAGCACACCCCGCATCCGGTCGAATTCGAGATGTATTACTCGGCGTAAGCGTTCCTCCCAATCATCGCACGCGAGTTACCGAGACTTGGGCGATGCAACTCAAAGGGCGCTCCTTGCGGGAGCGCCCTTTTTCTTTTCGAGAAGGGATCGGCCGTTGCGCATCGCAGAAAGCCAAGGCGCGCCGCTTTAATTCTTGCGGAACTGTTCGGCTTCCTGGATTGCCTCTTCGTGATACCAGCTGCTGCCAAACGCAATCGTCGCCATGCGCGACGATGCAACGCTCGCGGCGGGTCGTAACTCGTCGCGCTGACCACTTACGGCAAAGCGGCCACGCGCAGGGAACTGGTAGATTTTGGCCGATCCACGATCATGACTTATCGTCATTGTGCGGCTCCTTTTTTCTCGTCGTTGAGTGTCGTTTCGATTCGTTAGCGCTTGGTGCATATAACGTCCTTGTAGAACATTTGCTCCCTCTTTGCGCAGCGTGCCTCACATAAATCACTGGTATGACTGCATTATAGGCATTTTCCATTTTGCTGTTTTTGGCGGCAACCGCTGTCCGCACCAGCACGGACGGCCGGAAAACGTGGCGAACACGCGCATCTTTACTGCGCGCGTTGTGAAAAAAGCCTGCTCCGCGTTCCTTGGCATATTTAATGCTTGGAAATGACCGGCTGTTGGCGGCCGGGGCGCGCCGTTTGCGGCTGAAATGCGTTGAGCGCATTTCGAGTCATCAGCAAGAGAGAACCGAAATGACAAAGTATAAGCTCGAGTACATTTGGCTCGACGGCTACACGCCGACGCCAAATTTGCGTGGCAAGACCCAGATCAAGGAATACGACTCGTTTCCATCACTCGAGCAGCTTCCGTTATGGGGCTTTGACGGAAGCTCGACGATGCAGGCGGAAGGACACAACTCCGATTGCGTTCTCAAGCCGGTTGCCGTCTATCCGGACGGCGCGCGCAGCAATGGCGTGCTCGTGATGTGCGAAGTCATGATGCCCGACGGCAAGACGCCGCACGCTTCGAACAAGCGCGCGACCATTCTCGACGATCCCGGCGCGTGGTTTGGCTTCGAGCAGGAATATTTCTTCTACAAAGACGGCCGCCCGATCGGCTTCCCGTCGAGCGGTTATCCGGCGCCGCAAGGCCCCTACTACACCGGCGTCGGCTACAAGAACGTCGGCGACATCGCCCGCAAGATGGTGGACGAACATCTCGACCTCTGCCTCTATGCCGGCATCAACCACGAAGGCATCAACGCTGAAGTGGCGAAAGGCCAGTGGGAATTCCAAATTTTCGGCAAAGGCTCCAAAAAAGCCGCCGACGAAATGTGGATGGCCCGCTACCTGATGCTGCGGCTGACCGAAAAATTCGGCGTCGACATCGAGTTCCACTGCAAGCCGCTCGGCGACACCGACTGGAACGGTTCCGGCATGCACGCCAACTTCTCGACCTCCTATATGCGCGAAGTCGGCGGCAAGGAATATTTCGAGGCGATGATGAAGGCGTTCGACATGAACCGCGCCGATCACATCGCGGTGTACGGACCCGACAATCACATGCGGCTGACCGGCAAGCACGAGACCGCGGCGATCACCGAGTTCACCTATGGTGTTGCCAACCGCGGCGCCTCGATCCGCGTGCCGCACTCGTTCGTCAACAACGGCTACAAAGGCTATCTGGAAGATCGCCGTCCCAACTCGATGGGCGACCCCTACCAGATCGCTTCGCAAATTCTGAAGACGATCGCTTCCGTGCCGGCCGGTGCGAAAGCTTCGGCCGCGGCATAGTTTAGCCACAACAAAGAATCACCCGACGGATCGGGCGTCCCGCAAGGGGCGCCCTTTTTGTTGGCGTCGGCTTGCGCTTTGGATGCATTGCGGAACGCCGCGCGCTTGACTTGCGGTCTATTAATTCATCCACTCGCAAGGCTTAGTCGTTGGGTCAGCAAAACGCGCGCCGTCCAAACAGCAGAACAACACGGCGTGCCCGGGAGGATGACATGGCCGAGAACGTCTACAAGGTTGTCGAGTTGGTCGGCACCAGTTCGGAATCGTGGGAGAAGGCCGCCAAAGCCGCCGTCGACAGAGCTGCAAAATCCTTGCGCGACCTGCGCGTTGCCGAGGTCGTCGAGTTGGACATGCAACTCAAGAACGGCAAGGTCGAGGCCTACCGCGCTAAGGTGAAAGTCTCGTTCAAGTTCGAGGGCAAGGCTTAATTGACACGGCCGCTGCCCGCGAAGGAACCGATCAGACGATCAGAAAAATAATGACGGCGAGGCCGGCGGCGACGCCGGCAGCGCTGACCAGCAGCTGCTTGCGGTGGCGTCTCGGCCCATAGACGCCGGCGGCACGGCGTTCGGCGATCAGCGCGGCGTCGAATTCGGCCGACGACGAATAGGCGCAGGCCAAGGCCGCGCCGGCGCGCGCGGCATAGGCTTCGAGCGCCAGAACTGCGGCATCCGGGTGGGCGCTATCGGGAAAAAAACGCAACATCCGCGCATGCTAACGCGCAGATGGTAAACGAGACGTTGCCAATGCCGCGGGCGAGCCGCCGCCGGCCCTAACGGCTGCCTCGGGCATAGGCCTTGGCGGGCACCAAACGCGCAGGTTCGGCCGCTGGGCCAATGCGTGCGCCGGTGAGCGGCCGCCCAATTTGGCTCGGCGTCGGCTGGTCCTCGGCGGCGTATACCCGATTGCGGCCTTCATGCTTGGCGCGGTAGAGCGCGGCGTCGGCGCGCGCGATCAGCACGCCGATATCCATGACCGGTTCGTAAGTCATGGCCGCGCCTATGCTGACGGTGGCGCCGATCGCATGACCGGCGATGGTGACGCCGGCCTCCTGGAAAGCGGCGCGCAACCGCTCGCCGATGCGGATGGCAAATTCCATGGGTTCCGGCACGATGACCGCGAATTCCTCGCCGCCGAGCCGGCCGACAATGTCGTTTCCGCGCAAGCTCGAGCGCGTCACAGACGCAAATACCCGCAGCACCTCGTCGCCGGTGGCATGGCCGAAGCGGTCATTGATCGATTTGAAATGATCGAGATCGAGCATCAGCATCGTCACCGGCTGACGGCGCTCGCCGCGCCGGGCGCACAGGCCAAGCGCGCTATCCAGGAACGCGCGCCGATTGAGCAGACCGGTCAGATGGTCGGTCGCAGCCGCATTGCGGTAGATATCGACGTCGTTTTCCTTGACCATCAGCAGGACGATGAACGCGGTCCCGACCGCATAGAGCATGGTCTCCAGCGCGAACACCGACATCCAGCCTGCCGAATAGGCCGCAGGCAGCAATGCTTCCATGCCGAGCGGCATCAGGAACATGCCCGCATGCACCGACGGCACCACGACGGCGGCGGTGCGCGAATAAAGCGACTTGCGCCGCTCGCGGCGCAATTCGAAGGCGATGAAAAAGGTGTATGTCGCGACCACCACGCCGCCGAGCGCGATGCGCGCGTTGCTGGCTTCCGGCAGCATGGGCAATTGGCAAAGCACCAGCCACACAATGGCGCCGGCGAATGCGGCGATCGGCAACAGCCGCCGCCCATGGAACAGCCGCACGCCATTCCAGACCATGCCGCAGGCGAGGAAAGTCAGCGCTTGCGGTAATTCCGGCGGCAATCGGACGAGCGGTGCCGGCGCACCCCATAGCGCAATGGAGGACGCGCCGATCAGATAGGCCGAGCCCCACCAGGCGAGCGCCCGCACATTGCGTTGCTGCACCCAGGCCACGATCAGCAAAATGCCAAGCAGCGCGGCAATGCAAACCGCCACGAACACCACGGTCTGCACATCCAACTGCAATAGCTGCGGTCTAGCGGCGTCGAACATCCTACTCCTATCGGCCGCCCAGCCGGCACTGGCCGTATACCGGGCGACGTGCGTAGTTTACCGGATGGCTTATGGGCAAAGGCTTGCGCGCAAGCGCCTGCTTCGATGCAAGACTTCGGAAAATTCTAATTAAATCCGCACCAAAACCGCCCGTTCGGGGCGGCGGGCCGGCATAAAAAAGGCGCGCAACGCGGCGCGCCCTTTTCGCAATACCGGCGAATTCCGGAAATGGTTAGCGTTTGGAGAACTGGAAGGAACGCCGCGCCTTGGCCCGGCCGTACTTCTTGCGCTCGACCACGCGCGAGTTGCGGGTGAGGAAGCCACCCTTCTTGAGCGCCCCGCGCAGATCCGGTTCAAAATAGGTCAGCGCCTTGGAGATGCCGTGGCGCACCGCGCCGGCCTGGCCGGACAGACCGCCGCCGGAAACCGTGCAGGTCACGTCGTATTGCCCGGTACGATTGGCGGCGACCAGCGGTTGCTGGATCAGCATGCGCAGCACCGGACGCGCGAAGAATATTTCCACCGTCTTGGTATTGACCAGAATTTTGCCGGAGCCGGGCTTGATCCAGACGCGGGCGACCGCGTTCTTGCGTTTGCCCGTGGCGTAAGCGCGCCCCTGCGCATCGATTTTCTGCACGTATTTCGGCGCTTCCGGCGCGGCCGGCTTGAGGCTTGCCAATCCTTCCAACGACTGTACGGTCTCGGCCACGGTCAGGCACTCCTCACATTCTTGCGGTTCATGGCGGCGACGTCGAGCATTGCCGGCTTCTGCGCCTCATGCGGATGTTCGGGGCCGGGATAGACGCGTAGATTGCCGAATTGCACGCGCCCGAGCGGCCCGCGCGGCAACATGCGCTCGACCGCCTTCTCGACGATGCGTTCCGGAAAGCGGCCCTCGAAGACCGACTTTGCTGTGCGTTCCTTGATCCCACCGATAAAGCCGGTGTGGCGATAGTAGACTTTTTGCTCGCGCTTCCTGCCCGTGAATACCGCCTTGGCGGCGTTGATGACGATGACGTTGTCGCCGTCGTCGACGTGCGGGGTGTAGGTCGCCTTGTGCTTGCCGCGCAGCCGCATGGCGACGATCGAGGCGAGCCGGCCGACCACCAGCCCGCTGGCGTCGATGGTCACCCATTTCTTCTCGATGTCGGCGGCCTTAGCCGAATAGGTCGTCATGACAGATCCTTGGAAGACTGGCGCGGCGAAGCGCGCCGGAGGTGCGGTTCTGTAGCCGACCGGACCATTCGGGTCAACGCCAGCGGCTTCATATTTCGTAAATAGAACCAATTAGTTATAAGAATGGTAATTTGGCACCATTGGCTAATCACCGGGTCTGCGGGATCGAATAGGTGGCCGTGACATGGGCCACCGGCTCCGCCGTGCCCTCGGAATAGATGGTCACCTCGCCCACCGCGAGGCGCTTGCCGACCTTCATCAAATGGGCGTCCGCCAGTAGGTCAGCTTGCGTCGGTTTGCGCAGAAAATTGATGTTGAGATTGGTGGTGACCGCCAGTGGCTGCCGGCCGATCGCGGAAAACACCGCGACATACATGGCGAAATCGGCGAGCTCCATCATGGTCGGACCGGAAACGGTGCCGCCCGGGCGCAGGCTGCCCTCGTCAAAGGTCCAGCGCACGCGCACGTCGCCGTATTCGACGCGCTCGATGCTATGACCGCAGCCGGGATAAAACGCTTGCGGGAATTCAGCGAGCAGCAGTTCCGCGATTTCATCGGCCGATAATGCCGGTGCCGACATGCCCGCCCCCAGTGCCGGACCATCCGGCGCCCTCGTCTTAGACCGGACAGGCCGCAGGTCAAATGCCGATTTCACGCCTTGCCATAACGGGCGCGCGGCTTAACTATCGCTTTCGAAAGCGAAACCGGATCGAAATCATGAGCGCTCAGTCCGCCGCCGCCCGCGCCAGCGAAACGACCGCGCCCGTGCTGCTGCGCGAGCGCGATGGGTCAATCGCCATTCTGGTGCTCAATCGCCCGCAAGCGCGCAACAGCCTGTCGGAAGCGCTGCTCAACGCACTATCCGCGGCCGTCGACGACATCGCCAACGACAAAACGGTGCGTGCGGTGGTGCTGGCGGCCAGCGGCTCGGCGTTTTGCGCCGGCCACGATATGAAGGAACTGACCGCGCGGCGCGGTGATTTCGACGGCGGACGCGGTTTTTTCAAACACATCATGACGACATCCAGTGCCATGATGCAGCAGATCGTCAATCTGCCGCAGCCCGTCATCGCCGCCGTACAGGGCGTCGCCACCGCCGCCGGCTGCCAACTGGTCGCCAGTTGCGATCTCGCGGTCGCCTCCTCGGCGGCGAAGTTCGCCACGCCAGGCGTCGATATTGGCCTGTTCTGCTCGACCCCGATGGTGGCGCTGTCGCGCAACGTGTCACGCAAACACGCCATGGAATTGCTGCTCACTGGCGAGTTGCTGGCGGCTGAACCGGCAGCGGCCATCGGCCTGATCAATCGCGTGGTGGCGCCGGGCGAGGAACGCAAAGCTGCGCTTGCGCTCGCCAAGAAAATCGGATCGAAATCGTCCTACGTGCTCAAGATCGGCAAGCAGGCCTTCTACCGGCAGGCCGAAATGGGGCTGGCCGAGGCCTATGCGTATGCCTCCGAAGTGATGACGGAAAACATGATGGCGCGCGATGCCGAGGAAGGCATCGGCGCCTTCATCGAGAAACGCGATCCGCGCTGGGAAGACCGCTGATGGCCGGCACGGCCGCGCGACCATGAACCACGACACTTATCCCGACAGCTACATCCGCGGCATCCTCCATGTGGTAAAGACTATCGCTATGGTCGGCATTTCGCCGAGGGATAATCGGCCGAGCTATTTCGCGTTCAAATATCTGCAGGAGCGCGGCTACCGCATGATCCCGGTCAATCCCGGACAAGTCGGCAAGGAAATCCTCGGGCAGAAAGTCTACGCCAAGCTCGCCGACATTCCGGAGCCGGTGGACATGGTCGATATTTTCCGCGCCTCGGCTTTCGCCTTGCCGATCGTGCAGGAGGCCATCGCCCTGCATCCGCGGCCGCAAGTGATCTGGATGCAGTTGACCGTGCACAACGTAGCCGCCGCGCACCTGGCCGAAGACGCCGGCATGAAGGTGGTGATGAACCGCTGTCCGAAGATCGAATATGGCCGCCTGTCGACGGAAATTTCCTGGATCGGCGTCAATTCCCGCACGCTGTCGTCCAAGCGCGCGCAGCCTTTCGGCAAAGGCGTGCAGCGCATGGCGCTTGGCCCGCAAAAAAGCGAAGAAAACGGCGGTTGAGCCAGCCCTTCGGCGCGAAATGAATTTCCATGGCGCGGCCTGCGATTAGCCGGCGGCTATCGATTTCGACCGTTGCTATTATGCCGCCTTGACGCCGCGCCCGCCCGCCCCGTTAAATCGCGATCCTTTCCGCGCCGCGCCAATAACGGCCAGCGGACCATCTGAAAACGGGGCAATCATGGCCGACGCCGAACGCACTCCGGGATTTTCGACGCTTTCCATTCACGCCGGCGCCAAGCCCGATCCGACCACCGGCGCGCGCGCAACGCCGATCTACCAGACCACCTCCTTCGTGTTCGACGACGTCGAGCACGCCGCTTCGCTGTTCGGCCTGCAAGCCTTCGGCAATATCTATACCCGCATCGGCAATCCGACCTGCGCCGTGCTGGAAGAGCGCGTCGCCGCGCTCGAAGGCGGCACGGCGGGCCTCGCCGTCGCCTCCGGCCATGCCGCCCAGGTGGTCGTGATGCACGCGCTGATGACGCCGGGCGACGAACTCGTTGCCTCCAAGAAGCTCTATGGCGGTTCGATCAACCAGTTCAATCATTCTTACAAGAACTTCGGCTGGAACGTGGCTTGGGCCGATCCCGACGACATGTCGACCTTCGAGAAAGCCATCACGCCGAAGACCAAGGCGATCTTCATCGAGTTGATCGCCAATCCGGGCGGCGTCATCACCGACATCGAGGCGGTCGCCAAGATCGCCCGCAAAGCAAAAGTGCCGCTGATCGTCGACAACACCCTGGCAACGCCTTACCTGTGCAAGCCGTTCGACTACGGCGCCGACATCATCGTGCATTCGCTCACCAAATTCCTCGGCGGCCACGGCAATTCGATCGGCGGGCTGATCGTCGACGGCGGCAAGTTCAACTGGCTGCAGGACAAGCGCTACCCGATGTTGTCGGAGCCGCGCCCGGAATATTCCGGCATGGTGCTGGGCGAGACCTTCGGCAATTTCGCCTTCGCCATCGCCTGCCGCGTGCTCGGCTTGCGCGACCTCGGGCCGGCGCTGTCGCCGTTCAACGCCTTTCTGATTATCACCGGCATCGAGACGCTGCCGCTGCGTATGCAGCGCCATTCCGACAATGCGCTCGTTGTCGCCGAATGGCTGGCCAAGCGCCCTGAGGTCGTCTGGGTGAGCTATCCAGGGCTCGCCGGCGACAAATACAACGCGCTCGCCAAGAAATACGTGCCGAAAGGCGCCGGCGCGGTGTTCACCTTCGGGCTCAAGGGCGGCTATGACGCCGGCGTGAAGCTGGTGTCGAACGTGAAGTTGTTCTCGCATCTCGCCAATATCGGCGACACCCGCTCGCTCATCATTCATCCCGCCTCCACCACGCACAAGCAATTGTCCGACGCGCAAAAGGTGCAGGCCGGCGCCGGGCCCGACGTGGTGCGGCTGTCAATCGGTTTGGAAGACACCGCCGACCTCATCGCCGACCTCGAACAGGGCCTGAAATCGGCGTGAGCGCGAAAGTCATTCTCGGCACCGCGACGCCCGGCGGCGGCTTTCCGCTTTATGGCGAAGCCTTCGCCGACACGATCAATGAGACCGATCCGGCGCTTCGCATCGAGCCGCGCAATACCAAGGGTTCGACCGAGAACATTCCGCTCCTGGAAGCCGGCGCGCTCGACATCGCGCTGGTCACCGGCGAGCCGGCCTACGAGGCCTTCGAGGGCATTGGGCGGCCGCGAACTGGGCTCACGATTATCTCTGCCATGTATTCGACCGCCGGCATGTTCGTGGTGCGCGGCGACAGCCCGGCGCACACGATCTCCGACCTCAAAGGCAAGCCGGTGGCCTTCGGCGCCAAAGGCTCGGGGCTGACCATCCTGTCGCGCTATGTGCTCGACGGGCTTGGCCTCGATCAGCTCAAGGATTTCCAGGCGATCTTTCTCGACAAGGCCGGCGACGGGCCGGCCATGGTGCTCGACGGCCGCGCCGCCGCACTGTGGGGCGGCGGCGTCGGCTGGCCTGGCTTTGCTGCGGTGGCCGGAAAAGGCGGCCGCTTCATCGCGCCGACACCGGAGGAAGCCGCAGCCATTCGCGCCAAACACAGTTTCCTCAAGAGCACCACCTTGCCCGCCGGCAGCTATGCCGGGCAGAGCGCACCGGTCGCCTCGGTCGGCTCCTGGAGCTTCGTGCTGGCGCGCCCTACCATGCCGGACGACATCGCTTATGCATTGGCCCGCGCCTTGGACAAAGGCCACGCTGCGTTTTTAAAACGTCTGGCGCAGGCGCGCGAGACTACGCCGCGGAACACCGCCGCCGCAGCGCCGCGCCCGGAATTGATCCATCCCGGCGTGCGGAAATATTTGCGCGAAATCGGCATCTAGTCATGCGCGGGCTCGCCACATATTATTTCTTCAGCGTCCGCGCGACGTAATCGCAGATTCGCCCAAGCGTCTCCGGCGCGGTCCAGATTTCGGTCACCGCTCTGTCGGTCGCCGCCCCGCTTTGCACCATGCGTTCGGTCACCGCCTGCCGGATTTGTTTCTTGGTCTGCGCGAAGGCTGCCGGCGACAGCAAAGCCAATTCCTGCGCGGCCGCAATCGCATCCTCGATGAGATCGGCCGGCTCGGCCACCTCGTCGATCCAACCGCGCTGCAAGGCTGCATCGGTCGCATAGGTCGCACCGCCAAGCGTGAATTCCGCCAGATGGCGCGGCGGCACCGCAAAGCGTACGATCTCGAAGGCGAGCGCGGGAAACGGCACGCCCACCAGCAATTCGGTCACACCGATGCGGCCGCTCTCGCGCGCCATGATGCGGCGGTCGGCGCAAACTGCAAGCACCGCGCCGCCGGCGATGGCGTGGCCGTTGATCGCCGCCACCACGGGCTTCGGATGATAAAACACCGTGTCGTAGAGCTTGTGCAAAGCTGGCAGGAATTTGCGCACATAGTCCGCCCCGCCCTCGCTCAGGCGCTTGAGGTCGACGCCGGCCGAAAATATTTTGCCCTGCCCGGTCAGCACCACGGCCTTGGCGTCGGACTGGCGCAGCTCCGCAAAGCGCGCGGCCAGCGCCTCGCAGAGATCGATGTCGAGCGCATTGGCCTTGCCGTGCGCGAGCGTCAGCACGGCAATGCCGGCATCGATCCTGCTGTCGATCATGCCGCAACGCTCCGCAATTCAGCGCGCTCCGATATGCGCTCGGCATGCACCACCGCGATGGTGAAAACCACGATGGCCAAAATCTGATGGGGAAGCGCGAGCGGAATCGGCGCTTTGTAAAGCAGCGTGAAAATGCCAAGCGCGGCCTGCAGCGTCACCGCACCCGCCAGGACGATCGCGCCGCGCGCTGCGCACCGCGTCCGCCAGGCATCGTATGCGTGCAAAACCGCCAATAGCCAAATTCCATCCGCCAGCAAGCGGTGATTGACCTGCACGGTCAGGATGTTCTCGAACAGATTGCGCCAGAGCGGCTTGATGAACAGCAATTGGTCGAGCGGCGGCATGACCGCGCCGTCGATCAGCGGCCAGGTGTTGTATTTCAATCCGCCGTCGAGCCCGGCCACCAGCGCGCCGAGATAGATTTGCGCCAGCAGCAAGGCGGTAATGGCCAGCGCGGCAAGCCGCAGCCGCGGCGGGGCTTGGCTTGCCGGGCGCGGCGCGATCTGTTGCGCCGTCCACAGCACCGCCGCATAGATCGCGCAGGCGAGCGTCATATGAAACGCCAGCCGGTATTGCGAGACCTTGGTGAGCGTGCCGGACAGGCCCGAGGCCACCATCCACCAGCCGACCACGCCGAGAAACGCGCCGCCCGCGAAGATCGCCCACAGCCGCCCGCGCAATCGCTGCGGCACCCAGCCGCGCGCCAGAAAAAACAAAAACGGTAGCAGGAATACCGCCCCGGTCGTGCGCGCCAACAGCCGGTGCGTCCATTCCCACCAATAGATCACCTTGAACTGCGCCAGGTTCATGTCCTTGTTGAGCTCGCGGTATTGCGGGATCTCCTGGTACTTCGCGAATTCCGCCTGCCAAGCGGTCTCACTTATTGGCGGCAGCACGCCGGTGATCGGCTTCCATTCCACGATCGAGAGGCCGGACACCGTGAGGCGCGTGGCGCCGCCGACGGCAAGCGTCAGGAAGATCATCGCGGCAGCGGCGATGAGCCACAGCCGCAACGCGCGCACGCGAAATTCCGGAATCGAACGAAAATCGTGCATGGAACGCTTGCTTTGCAGGAAACCGCGCGGACCATATAGTCACGCGCCATGCATCGCAATGACGCCGACAAAGAGCTGCCATGTCCGTCCGCACCCGCAAACTGATCGGCACCGTCGCCCTGCTCGTGTTGGTGTCGGTGTGGGGCTTGTTCGCCATGGCGCTGGCGCAGTCGGTCCTGACCGACATCAACGGCCTGGTGGCGGCGATTTTCTACGCGGTGGCCGGGCTCGGCTGGGTGCTGCCGGCAATGCCGATCGTGAGTTGGATGGCGCGCCCCGATCGCCCTAAGCCGCGTTGACGCGGCGGAAGCCGTTCCACATGGCGGTGGCGGCGCCCGACATCAGAACCTTCAGATAGCGCTGCTGCTGAAAATCGCCGTTGAGCGAAATGCGCGGCAGCGCCGTCATATGGTCGCGGTGCACTTTGAACAGCACACCGGGCCGCGTGGTCACCGCGGTCTTGAAACCGAGCTCGGCGGCGATGCGAAATTCGCGCGGACCGGCCGAGGTCGGATCGCCGACCGGATAGGCCAGATGCTGCGGCCGCTTGCCGAGCGCTGCTTCAAGCACCGAGCGGCTCATCTCCATTTCCGCGCGCACGGCGGATTCGTCCGTCATCTTCTTGAGCATCTTGTGATTGACGGTGTGCGCGCCGATGGTGACCAGCGGATCGGTGGCAAGCGCGGCGATCTCCGGCCAGTCCATGCACAGATCGCGGCAGAACGCGGCCATGTCGACGCGGTGGCAGGCGGAAAGATCGCGCACCACGCGGCGCAACTCGTCCTCACTCTTCATACTGCGCAGATAGCCGTAGACCGCGTCGTACAGCTCGCGCTTTTCCCGCACCGAGCCGCAATCGAAAAATTGATCCTTGCCATTGATCACCAGACCGATGCGGCCGTTCTGCGCAATCACCGCTTCGAGCGCGACCCACCACAATTCGCCCAGCCGGTCCGGGAAGCTGGTCGGAACATAGAGCGCAAACGGCATCTGGTATTTCTTCAGCAGCGGATAGGCATAACGCATCAGATCCTTGTAACCGTCGTCGAAGGTGATGCAGACGAAGCGGCGCTTGAATTCGCCGCTGATGAAACGCCGGTGCATCTCGTCGAGCGAAACGACGTCGATGCGGGCGCGCTTGAGCCGCTTGAGCAACCCCTCCAGGAATGTCGGCGTCACCTCCAAGAGGTGGTTGGGCTGGAACGCGTCCGGGCGCGCCGGGCGCACATGATGCAGCGTCAGGATGGCACCGACGCCGCCGACCAGCGGGCGCATGAAATGATGCATGCCCGTGAAATACAGCGTCTCCAGCCCGCTCCGGATGATGGTCTGCTTCATGCCCGCCAAGTTTTCAGGCTCCCAAGGCTCGTCCGGCCGACTATTGCCACGCTTTATTGATAAATGTTTGCGTACCGCTGGCTAGCATTAACTCAACGTTATTACGCCGGCGCCGCGCGCGCTACCGGCGCGCGGATCGTCGAGGTTGTGGCCGATCGAATGAAAATCTAAGCGGCGGCAACCTGCGGCGCGCCGGACAGCAGCATCACGTCGGCAAAGCCCGCCATCGTCAGCCGTTCGCGGGCGGCGCGCGTTGCCGGATTGGCCGGATCGGCGGCCACCAGCACAGCGCGGGTGGCGAGCGCTGCGAAGCGTTCCACCGCGATATCGCTGGCGGAGCCGACATCGATCACCACGTGATCGTAGCTGCGCACCAGCGCCTCGATGGCGGTTGCCAGCATTGGCGAGGCGGCAAGCGCCGGGCCGTCATGGCCGACATGGCCGGTCGCCACCAGGTGCACGGGCGAATACTGGTCGCGCGTGATAACGTCGCCGAATGAAGCGGTGCCGCGCACCAGTTCGGCGATGCCGGGCGCTTTGGGATCGGTCGAAATGATCGACAGGTTGGGGGCGCCGAAGGCGAGATCGACCAGCACCACATTGGCGTTGCTTGCGAGCGCGCGGGCGAGCGAAATCGCGGCAAAGGTGGTGCCGGCATTGCGCGCAGCGCCGACCACGGTGACGCGGCGGCCGGCATCACCGGCCTGGCGCAGGCTCTGCGCGATCTGTTCCACCGTACTGACCATTACCGGCATCACGGGCACGGCGGGACCGAGCGGCGCCGACGGCATCAATGGTGGCGAGGCCATGCGCGGCATGATCGGCGGCGGCACCGGCGGCGGCGCCATGACCGGGGCGGCGAAAGCCGGGGCGGCATAAGGTGCGGGCGCATAGGCGTAGCCATAGGATGCCGCTGCTGGTGCCGGCGCCAACAGCGCGCCGGTCAGCGTGAAGCCGGCCGACAGCGCGAAGGCGGCAAAGGCCGCAATCAGAACGGTCGGCAGTTTCTTCGGATAAGCCGGCTTGATCGCCGGGCTTGCGCGCGAAATGATGCGCGCCTCCGGCGGCGCGGCATTGATGTTGTCGCGCGCGGTCGCCTCGCGATATTTGGCGAGATAGGATTCAAGCAGGTCGCGCTCGGTCTTGGATTCGCGTTCGAGCGCGCGCAGCTGCACGTCCTGCTCGTTGGTCTGCGAAGCGAGCTTCTTGACCGTATTGAGACTGGCGGAGAGCGTTTCCAGCCGGTCGCCGGCGACCTTGGCATCGTTGTCGAGCTGGCGCGCCAAGCGCTCGCCCTCGGTGCGCATCTCGCGCTCGACTTCGGCGATCTGCGCCTTCAATTCCTTGATGCGTGGATGCAGGCTCAACAAGGTCGTCGATTGCTCGGCCAGTTGCGACCGCAGCGCGTTGCGCTGTTCGATCAGCCGGCGCATGGACTCCGAATTGGCGATATCGGAGGATTCGATCGACTTGCCTGAGCGAATCACCTGGCGCAATTGCCGCGCCCTCGCCTCCAGGTCGGCCTTCTGCCCACGCGCCGCGGAAATCTGCGAATTGATCTCGGTGAGCTGCTGGTTGGGCAGCGAAGTGTTGTTCGAGCCGACGTATAAATTCGACTTGGCGCGATATTGCTCGACCTTGGCTTCCGCCTCCGCCACCTTGGTGCGCAGATTGCCGATTTCGCCGGCCAGCCAGTCGCCCGCCGCGTGGGTTTGATCCTGCTTCGAGGTCTGCTGCAGCTTGAGATAGGTCTCGGCCACCGCATTGGCGACGCGGGCGGCAAGTTCCGCATTGGCCGAGCTGAAAGCGATCGCGATCACGCGGGATTTTTCCACCGCGTAGACGGTGAGCCGGTCGTAATAGGATTCGAGCGTGCGCTCTTCCGGCGACATCGTCGCGGGATCGCGGCCGATGCCGAACAGGCCGAGGATGATTTTCAGTGGCGAGGCAGCACCGACCGAGGGATCGAATTCCGGCTGCTCGGCGAGTTTTTCCCGCCTGATCACTTCGCGCGCGAGATCGCGCGAGAGCACGAGCTGAATCTGGCTGGTCACCGCCTCGGGATCGATATTGTTACGGTCGCCGCCGTTCTTGTCGGCTTCCGCGCGCAGGAAAACGTTCTCGCGCGCCTCCAGCAGCAACCGCGATTCGGAGCGGTAGCGCGGCGTCATGGCGTTGACGACGACGAAGGCGGCAACCGCCACCAGCAAGGTATGGCCGAGGATCTTGCCCTTCTTGGCCCATAAAACACGGCCTAAATCGCGCATATCCGGCTCGCCATTGGCGGCGGGCGGCGGCGCGATGGGAGCCGGCGAGCTGGGCGCTTTCGACTTGCTACGGAAAAACATTCCTCACTCCAAACCCACAACGCGATGGCGGCGCGACGATGACAAACTATTATGGTTGCTTCCGCGTTAATTTTAGGTGGCCGACCCCGAAAGTTAGATTTTGTTAACCATCCCGGCTCCCTAATCCCCTTCGACTTCCTTGACCTGACGCGGATTCGCTTCATGCAAAAAACTCGATTTTTCTTAGCGGTTTTGATTGCACTCGCAGCCGCCGGCTGTGCTCGTCAGCAGCAGGCCTATGTCGTCGATCCTGCGACCGGACGGGCGGTGCCGGTGGCAATGCGGCAGCAGCAACGCGCGCTGCTGCAATATGCCCAGCAGGGCCTTCGGCCGCCGGCGCGGCATGCCTCAGCCGCCGGCGAGCGCGGTCTGTTCAACTGGTCGCAAAGGACGCCGCAGCCGCAATCTGTGCAACCTCAATCCGTGCAACCGCAATATGCGCGCCAAACCTACCCGCCACGGACCTACGCACCGCAGACTTACGCGCCGCGGACCTACGCGCAACAAAACTACACACCGCAGGCTCATGTGCGGCAGCCCCCGCCGCAGCCTTACGCGATACAAGACGGCGCTCCGCTATACGCCACCCCGCGCTACCTCGCACCCACCGCTCCCGCGCCTAACAGTTTTGCCTCGGCGTCGCTCCACTAGCGAATGACGCCGTTAAATATCCTGCACGTGTTCCGGGCGCCGGTCGGTGGCCTGTTTCGCCACGTGCTCGATTTGACGCGCGAACAAATCGCCCGCGGACACCGCGTCGGCCTGATCGCCGACCTGCGCACCGGCGGCGCGCGCGCGAACGATGTGCTTCAAAAGCTGCAACCCTCACTTGCGCTCGGCCTCAGCCGCATTGCGATGCGCCGCCATGTGGCACCGAGCGACGCCTTTGCACTCGCCCACGTGATGCGCCGTGCCGCGCAAACGCAAGCTGACGTCGTGCACGGGCACGGCGCCAAAGGCGGGGCCTTCGCCCGCATGACCTTCGCCAACAAACGCGCCGTGCGCGCCTATACACCGCATGGCGGCAGCCTCTTGTTCGGCCACGACACGCTTCCCGGCAAATTCTATTTGACGACCGAGCGCCTGCTGATGCTGCGCGGCGATTTGTTCCTGTTCGAAAGCGCCTACAGCGCCGAGAGGTTCCACAGCATGATCGGCGATCCGCACGGACTCGTGCGCATCGTCCATAACGGCGTGTTGCGCACGGAATTCGAGCCGCTGGTGACGCGGCCCGACGCGACCGACCTGATCTACCTGGGCGAGCTGCGCATGCTCAAAGGCATCGACGTGCTGCTCGATGCCATCGCCCGGTTGCGTGGCGACGGGCGCGGCGTAACCGCCACCCTGGTCGGCGACGGGCCCGACCGCGAGCTGCTGCACGCCCAGGCGGAGCGCCTCGGCTTGAGCGGCGCGGTGCGCTTCATGCCGCCGATGCCCGCCCGCGAGGCGCTGACGCTCGGCCGCGTCATGGTGGTTCCCTCGCGCTTTGAATCCCTGCCCTATGTGGTGCTGGAAGCAGCCGCCGCGGCCAAGCCTTTGATTACGACCCGGGTGGGCGGAATCCCGGAAATCTACGGTCCGCTGTCCAATACCTTGATACCATCGGACGACTCGGCAGCCCTGGCCGGAGCGATCGCCCAGGCCATCGACCGTCCCGACGCCATGGCGGAGATCGCCGGCATGCTGCGCGAACGGGTGCAGGCGTCGTTTTCGGTCGACCGCATGGCCGAGGGCGTGCTCACCGCCTACCAGGGTGCGCTCGAGGCCCTGCACCGAAATGGCCGCCGTTAAGAGATATTTGGGCGAGCCGATAAGCCTTTTTTGAGACTTTTTCCCTAGAAATTTCCAGGAATTAAGGACAATCCCTGCCGCTGCTCCGGGGGCTCGCGGACGGCTGAGTGTTGGCGTCAGCCATGACCGATACCGATGCACGCCCTTCGATCAGCGCAGCGGGCGCTACCACGCTGATCGACCGCGTGCGCGCGGGGCCCCGCACCGCCTCCAAGGCGCAACCACTGTCGCCGGAAGCGCTCGCCGTGACGGCGACGCCGGCGCCCGCGCACATCTCGCCGATCGTGCTGGCCGGCTTCGTGCGCATGGCCGAATTCGCGCTGATCGTGCTGGTCGGCCTCGCGGTCTTTGCCGCCTATCTGGCGCCGGATGAAGACCTGTTTTGGCACTACGCCGTCGCGATCTTCGCCATCGCATTTTTGTCGACGCTGGCATTCCAGACCGCTGACATCTACCAGGTGCAGGCCTTCCGCGGCCACGAGAAGCAGTACATGCGGCTGGCCGCGGCCTGGTCGGTGGTGTTCCTGATCGTGATCGGCGGCTCGTTCTTCGCCAAAGCGGGCGAGATGTTCTCGCGCGTGTGGCTCGGCTGTTTCTATGTCAGCGGCTTGGCGGCGCTGGTCGCCTCGCGCAAGCTGTTGTTCCTGCTGGTGCGCAAATGGACGCGCGACGGCCGCCTCACCCGCCGCACGGTGATCGTTGGCGGCGGCAGAGCCGGCGAGAGCGTCATCGAGGAACTGGGGCGGCAAAAGGATTCCGGCGTCAAGATCATCGGCCTGTTCGACGATCGCGGCGACGAACGCAGCAGCGCCGACTGTGCCGGCCAGCGCAAGCTCGGCGTCGTCGACGACCTGCTCGAATTCGGCCGGCGCACGCGCGTCGACCTGGTGATCTTTTCGCTGCCGATCGCGGCGGAAAGCCGCATCTTACAGATGCTGAAAAAACTGTGGGTGCTGCCGGTCGACATTCGGCTCGCCGCCCATACCAACAAGCTGCAATTCCGCCCGCGCTCCTATTCCTACATCGGCAATGTGCCGGTGCTCGACGTGTTCGATCGGCCGATCGCCGATTGGGACGTGGTGATGAAATGGCTGCTCGACAAATTGATCGGCGGCATCATCCTCTTGTTCGCGCTGCCGGTGATGGCCGCGGTCGCGATCGCCATCAAGCTCGAAAGCCGCGGGCCTGTTCTGTTCAAGCAGAAGCGTTACGGCTTCAACAACGACCTGATCGAGGTCTACAAATTCCGCTCGATGTATACCGACGCGACCGATGCCACCGCCAGCAAGCTCGTCACCAAGGACGACCCGCGCGTCACCCGCGTTGGGCGCATCATCCGCAAAACCAGTCTCGACGAGTTGCCGCAGCTGATTAACGTCGTTTTGAGGGGCAATCTCTCACTGGTCGGCCCGCGCCCGCACGCCGTTAATGCTAAGGCGGAATCCCGCCTTTACGACGAGGCGGTAGACGGTTACTTCGCTCGTCACCGCGTCAAGCCGGGCATTACCGGCTGGGCGCAGATCAACGGCTGGCGTGGCGAGACCGACACCCACGAAAAAATCCAGCAGCGCGTCGAGCACGATCTCTACTACATCGAGAACTGGTCGGTGCTGTTCGATCTTTACATTTTGGTGCGAACGCCGTTCGCGCTGCTCAAGACAGAGAATGCGTATTGATCACCGCCCAGGACATCGCGATCCATCGCACCGCACCGCCCATGCAGGCGCCGGCGCAGCCGGCGGCCGCGTTGCACGAACGTCTGTTGCTGGTGGTGCTCTACATCACGGTATTGGCGAGTTCGGTCGCCTTCATCGAGCCGTCGCCGCATGACGGGCTGATGGGCGTGCTCGCGCTCGCTTGCCTGATCGCCGGCGTGCGTTTCGAGCGCCATGTCGCGCTTTTGTTTCTGCTGCTGCTGATCTTCAACGTCGCCGGGCTCATGTCGCTGCTCAACGTGCCGGGGCTGGAGCAGACCGTTCAGTTTGCCGCCACCTCGCTCTATCTGGCACTGGCGGCGGTGCTGTTCGCCAGCCTGTTTGCCCGCAACACGATGGCGCGCATCACCACCGTGCGCGCGGCCTATGTGCTGACGGCAACCGTCATCGCGTTTGCCGGCATCGTCGGTTATTTCCATCTGTTTCCCGGCGCCCACGACCTGTTCGCGACCTATGACCGCGCGCTCGGCGGGTTCAAGGATCCCAATGTGTTCGGCCCGTTTCTGATATGGCCGGCGCTGGTGGTGCTCGAGCGGATGCTGGCGCGCCGCGTCCATATCGCCGACCTGATGATCGTCGCCATCCTGCTGGTCGGACTGCTGCTGAGCTTCTCGCGCGGCGCCTGGTTTCATTTCGCGGCGTCGTGCCTCGTCATGATGGTGCTCGCTTTCGCTGCCGCGGAGACGCCCAAGACGCGCCTGCGCATCTTCGCGATGAGCACGATCGGTATCCTGGCGCTGTCGGCCTTCATCGCCATCCTGCTGTCGTTCGACACCATCGCGGATATGTTCCAAGAGCGCGCGCAGCTCATCCAGTCCTATGACGTCGGCAGCGGCGGCCGCTTCGTGTTGCAGGAACAGGCACTCACCGCGCTGCTCACATTGCCAAACGGCATGGGCCCGTTCGGATTTTCCACCACGCACGGCGGAACCCAGCAGCACAATGTCTACCTGCAAGCTTTCCTGGTCTATGGCTGGGTCGGCGGCATGACCTATCTCACGCTGCTGGCCGCGACGTTTTGGGTGGCCCTGCGCAGCGTCTTGGTACGCACGCCGTGGCAGCCCTATCTCATCTGTGCGTTCGCCGCGTTCGTCGGCGAAGTGCTCGAAGGTTTCGTCATCGACACCGATCACTGGCGCCATTTCTTTTTGCTGCTCGGCATGATCTGGGGGCTGGCGGCTGCGACATCCAACTATGGTCGCGACCGTTCTGGGCCGCAGCCGTCGGGAAGGCTCTCCCATGTCGGCGCTTGATTCCGCCCTCGGCGAGCGCCTGGCGCCGCGGCGCAGCCCGCTGCGGCGGCTGTGGCAGTGCCTGCCGCAGAACACGCGCTGCCAGATCCTGTTCGACGTCAGCCGCATGGTCGCCCCGTTGCCCGACGCCAGCCCGCGCGGTGGTTTCCCGCTCGCTATCGCCGGTCTGTTCTCGACCGCCAGCGGCGTCGGCGAAGGCGCCCGCCTCGCCTATACCTCGCTGGATGCCGCCGGTTATGCGCCCGCCGCTTTCGATTTGAGCCCATCCTTCGCCCAGGTCGAGCTCGCCGATGCCGCGCCGCGGCGCGCGCTGGCGCGGAGCGGCGGCAGCTTGATCGTGCATCACAATGGCCCGTATTTGCCGCATGCCTTGTGGGCACTCGGGCGTGCCCGCGTGCGCGGCCGCCGCATCATCGGCTATTGGGCCTGGGAGCTGCCGCGGCTGCCGGACGGCTGGCAGGCGAGTTTCCGTTATCTGCACGAAATCTGGGTGCCGAGCACTTTCACCCGCGATGCCGTCGCCGCGGCCACCGACAAACCGGTGCATGTGGTGGCGCATCCGCTGCCGCCGATGGCCGCCACACCGAATATGCGCGGCAAGCTCGGCCTGCCGGCCAAGGCCCTGGTCGTGCTCAACGTGTTTCATCTCGGCTCCGCCTTCGCGCGCAAGAATCCGATCGCCGCCGTCGCCGCCTTCCGCAAGGCATTCGGCGACGCGCCCGACCGCGTGCTGGCGATCAAACTGATCGACAACGGCGCGCAATGGGCACGGCGCGAACTCGACGCCGCCATCGCCGGCGCCTCCAATATTCGCCTGATCGAAGGCATGTTGCCGGAAGCCGACATGGCCGGTTTGTTTGCCGCCGCCGACATCGTGATCTCGCTGCACCGCTCGGAAGGTTTCGGTCTGGTGCCGGCGCAGGCCATGGCCTTGGGCAAGCCGGTGATCGCGACCGCCTGGTCGGGCAATCTCGATTTTATGAACCGGAACAATTCGGCGTTGGTGTCCTATTCGCTCATTCCGGTACAGGACCCGGAAGGCGCCTTCAAATCCGGCGAACAGAAATGGGCGGATGCCAATGTCGAGGAAGCCGCCGAATGGCTGCGCCGGCTTGCCGGCGATGCCGATCTGCGCGCCAATCTCGGCGCCGCCGCCGCCAAGGATGTCGCCGCACAGCTCTCGCCCAAGCATTTTGCCAGCGCCGTCGCCGCGCTCATTCAAGCCAAGGAGCGCCGCTGATGTCGCTGCCGCGCATCGCCATCAACGGCCGTTTCCTGACGCAGCGGGCGTCCGGCGTGCAGCGTTTCGCCATGGAAGCGATCAAGGCCATCGATGCCTTGCTCGACCGCGACTATGCCGCGCTCCAGGGCCGCGTCGAGATATTCGCACCGGCCAAGGCGCGCGAATTTCCGCTCAAAAACATACCCGTGCGCCGCGTCGGATTTACCGGCGGCTATGCCTGGGAACAATTCGAGTTTCCTTTTCACGCCGCCGGACATCTGCTGCTTAATCTGTGCATGCTGGGCCCGCTGGTGACACGCCACCAGCTCGTGGTCGTGCACGACGCCACCGTGCGCGCGCTGCCGGATAATTTCTCGCCGCGCTTTCGAGCCGCTTACGGCTTTCTGCTGCCGCGGCTGTGCCGGCGCGCCGAGCAGCCGATGACGGTGTCGGAATTTTCCCGTCAGGAAATCGGCAAATGGTATGGCGCCGATATCGCCCGAATGCCGGTCTGCCACGAGGGCGGCGACCACATCACGTCGGTCGCGGCCGATCCGTCCGTGCTGCGCCGGCTCGATCTCGTCGGCCGCAAATTCTTCCTCGGCGTCGGCGTCGACTCGGCCAACAAGAATATCGCCACGGTGGTCGCTGCCTTCCATAAGGCCAAGCTCGCCGACGCCGTGCTGGTGCTCACCGGCGCCCATGACCCCAAGGTGTTCGGCAAGATCGGCCAGATCCAATCCGACGGCGTGCGCATGGTCGGCTTTGTTCAGGATGCCGAACTGCGTACCCTCTACGAACACGCGCTCGCGCTGGTGTTCCCCTCGTTCTACGAAGGCTTCGGCTTGCCGCCGCTCGAAGCGATGACTTGCGGGTGCCCGGTCATCATCAGCGAGCAGCCGGCACTGATCGAGGTTTGCGGCGACGCCGCATTGCGTTGCCGCGCCGACGATACCGCAACGATTGCGAACCATATGCAGGCACTGAATGCCGACGCCGGCTTGCGCGCGCGACTGGCGGCGGCCGGCAAAGCACGGGCACAACGTTTCACCTGGCAATCGACCGCGCGGAGCCTGCTCGATCATTGCCTTGCGCTCGACGCCAAGCGGGCGGCCTGACATGAAACAACGCCTGATCTCTATCCCGTTTTTTCTTCTGCGCACCACCACCGCCGGCGCCGCGTTGCTTACTGGCCTGCTGCAAACCTATGTGTTCGCCCATGTACTCAGCCCGCATCGCTTCTCCATTTTCATCCTGGTCGGCGCCTTCGGCTATTCGCTCTGGCTGATCGACTTCGGTATCGTGAAGATCCTGTTCGTGCGGCTGCGCGCGCGTTTTCTTTCGGGCGATCGCAGCGACGCGGTCGCCGGCCATGCCACCTCCGTGGTGCTGTTCTATTTCACGCTCGTCGTCACCGGCGCCCTGCTCTGTTTCATATTCATGGCGACGCGCACGGCGGCCTCGCAGCGGGAAGCCGCCGAGTTCGGCCTGTTCTTCCTGTTCGTCGCGCTCAATCTGGTGTGGTTCGCGCTGCGTAACATTTCGATCGCGGTCGACGAATATGTGTTGTTCGAGGCGCTCGAAACGGTGCGCCGCGCCGGCTATTTCATCGGCCTCGCCGCGGTGCTTGCCGGCTTGCCGCTGATCGCCATGCTGATCGTGCTCAACGCGCTGTGGGCCGTGGTGGTGACGGCTTGCGTCAAGCGAATGATCGCGCGCGGTGCGTTGCGCCCGCGCATTAGCGGTTTTGTCGCCGACCTCGTCTCGTTCTTCCGTGCCAACAAGGCCCAGCTCATCCGCAGCGGCACCTATGCGGCGAGCGAAATCTATGTCGGCAACTATCCTTATCTGATCGTGCCGATGCTGTTCGGCCTGGGCGCGCCGCCGATCATCCTCGATACTACGTTCAAAGTGTTCCGCGGCGGCGCCACCATCTTCGGCGCGGTCTGCGATATTCTGGTGCCGCGCCAGACCAGCGCGCTCGCCGAGCGCGACGGGCCGACGCTGGTGCGCGCGACACTGATGGCGGCCGCGCTGTGCAGCATTCCGGCGGCGTTCGCCTGCCTGATCCTCGTCTTCGGCGCCGACCGGCTGTTCGCCATCCTGCTCGGCAATGCGGCGACCATGCCGCCGGCGACCACACCGATCCTGATCGTGCTATTGATCGCCAACCTGACGCAGATGGTCACCCACAGCGTCCTGGTGCACAACGGCTACTTCCGCGAAGTGGCGCGCATCGGCATGGCCGTGGTGGCGGCGATGACAAGCGTCGGCGCCTTCGCCCTCCTCGTCCATCTCGATATCGTGCAATTCCTCGAGGCCTATGCCGCGGTTTATACCTGCGGTGCGATCGCGGCGGTGGTGCTGATGATCCGCGGGCCGATCCGGCTCGCCCATCAGGTCGCCGGCATGCCGCAAGTGGCGCCGCGTTGAATTAGCCGCGAAGTCGCCGCGTAAGCGATCCGACCAACGCGCGGGCTCCGCTGAAGGCACTCCACAGCACCGGCGTCTGCTTGATCCCTCGCTTGAGCCGCCGCATGGCGACGATTGGCACGGCGACCAGGGTCCCGCGCCAGGTGGCTGCTGCGATATGGTCGTAGAGCTTGATCTCGGTATCGCACCAATCGCGCTTGTAGCGTTCGTCGCCAATGGTGAAGTCGAACACCCGATATCCGCGCTCGATCGCCTGTTGCAGCAGGTCATGCAGATGCGCGGCACCGGGCCCAAAGCGCGACACCTCGCCGTCATCGTAGCTCGCCAGCAGGTGATAATAGCGGTCGCGGAAGGTCAGTCCGAGATTGATCGCCGCCGGCGTCGTGCCGACGTCGAGCCGGCTCACATGCACGAGATGCTTGCTCGCCGCATTGCCGGCCAGCGCGCGATAAAATTCCGCATAGCCCGGCTTGGCGAACAGATTGCGGACGCCCATGCGGGCAAACGAACGCGCCTTCTGCGCCATCAAAGTGTCGAGCGAGTGTAGGGTTTCGCTGTCGTTGGCCGGGTTGATCAAGCGGACCTCGCCGAATTCACCCAGCTTTTTACGCTTGGTGCGGTCGCGCCGGCGCGTCGACGACGAACGCTTGGCCGCATAAAACGTTTCCCAGTCGCCGGCGAGATGGGTCAAATAGGCCCCGCTCGGATTGATCGTCACCGACAAAGCCAGCAGCGGATTGTTTTGCGCGCCGACCATTTCTGGCATTTTTGTCAGGCTGACGTAGTCGAAGCGCAAGTGCGGACGGCTTTGCAGCGATTGCGCGATGGCCGTCCACAGTGGCAGGAAGCCTCTGCCGTCGACGCGTTCGGCGAATTCGCGCGAAAGCAGTGGCGTGTTGTAATCGCAAAGCTCCGAGCCGAGCCAGGCGAGCTCGCGCGCGACACCGGCCGCGCGCACCGAGAGCGGCAGCAGGAACAGGATAGCCCCCGCGCCGTCGCGTCCCACGACGATCGCCGGTCGTACGCCGTTGCGCACGCCGATAAAGCGTTGCCAGGTCGCCAAATAGTCGAAACTTTGAAAGACGGTGCAATCGGCCTGCGCCTCGAAAGCACGCCAATCGCGCTCGACCACCGCCATGTCTTCATAGACGGCAAGACGAATGTCGCCGGGAACGGCAGTCGGCGACAATGCGGGCGCATCGTGCACGCTCGCCGTATCGGCGCCGAAATGCACGTCGAGGCGTGCGGGGACAGCTTGGACCATGACCGCGTCTCGCTAAAGAGGAACGCTCAAAACGCGATTACGTCCAAGAGGCGTGCACATTCCGTTAATTCGGCGGCACAGCCTGAAATGCCGTTAGTGAAGCGTTGTTGCGTGGCTGAAGCCGCATCCCTATAGTCCGCGCCGTTCCGGTCGGGGCGTGGCGCAGCCCGGTTAGCGCACCAGTCTGGGGGACTGGGGGTCGTGGGTTCAAATCCCGCCGCCCCGACCAGAAAACACCAAACTGCCTGTGATTTCTGCAAGCCGCGCAGCGGCAGCCGTCGGCGCTATGCAACCCGGCTGCGCGTTCAACTATCCTTGCGGGTAGAGTCGGCGCCAATAATTCGCGATGACGGGCGCAACCCACTCTGCCTCGGCAAGCCCATTGAGCTTACTGGCATTCGGACAATAAGTTTGCCACACGGGATTGTTGGGATCGCGCTTGAGGTCCACCGCACAGGCTTCGCGAGCGCCGCACTTCTTGCAACGGAGCATGATCGATTCGAGCAATTCGCTCTCGCCCTGTTTGATCATGTGCGGATCGAGACCGAGCATGGCCAGCCGACATTCCAACAGTTCATCGCATTTCTGATCTTTCGCCGGCCCTTGCGCGAGCGGTTCAAAATCTGAAACGTCGGTTGGACTCTTCAAGGCAAACTCCGGCCCATGCGAGAATTGTTGTAAAATGCAAATAATGCAGCGTAACGCATTGATTTGAATCAAGCGGTCACCGCGCAATACCACCCGACCAATCGTATCCGGTTGAATTCGCAGCAGGGAATTCACATTCGCGCAAACGCAGGGCGCCTCATTCGGCGCGCGCAGTCGCGGCCTCGATGAGCTTGCGGCATTCAACCAACTCATGCAGCACGGCGTGCAACTTGTGCTGGTCGTCGCGTGCCAGCCGGGCCATCGGCGCGGCATTCGCTGGCGGCGCTGCAAGTTCCGGCGGCGCGCTTGCCAGTTGCGGTTCCGGTGCGCCATGGATGGCGCGGTCGGTCGGCTCGATGCGCGGCACCGGCGCGCTTTGCAGCGGCGGCTCGTGGCGCGCCCCGACTTCGTCGCCACGGTCGCCGAGATCGCGCCCGATCAGCGCGGCGAGCCGCCCGCGCACGCCGCTTTCTTCTTCCAACATTTCGGTGGCGGAGGCCGCTTCCTCAGCGAAATCCTCGTCTTCGGTTGCGCCATGCGGCGGCTGCGGTGCGCCCTCCTGCCAAACGACGGCCACGAACTTGGCGCCCTGCTCGCGCAAGATGCGCTGCACGCCGCGGATGGTGTAGCCTTCGCCGTACAGCAGATGACGAATGCCGCGTAAAAGATTGACGTCGTCGGGGCGATAATAGCGCCGCCCGCCGCCGCGCTTCATCGGCTTGATGTCGCGGAACCGGCTTTCCCAGAAACGAAGCACGTGTTGCGGCAGGTCGAGTTCCTGCGCCACTTCGCTGATGCTACGAAATGCTTCCGGCGCCTTGTGATCCAAAGCGGCCTCCATCGCGCTGCTGAGTTGAACGCAGTACTGGAACAAAACTAAGGCGGTCAGCCTTATTCGGCGTGGCCGTTGATGCGATGCTTGAGGATCGCCGATGGCTTGAACACCATCACCCGGCGCGGCGAGATCGGAACTTCCTTACCGGTCTTCGGATTGCGCCCGATGCGTTGGCCTTTTTTGCGCACCACGAACGATCCGAACGAGGACAGCTTCACGGTTTCGCCACGCTCGAGGCAATCGGTGATCTCCTTGAGCACCAATTCCACCAGCCCGGCCAATTCAGTTCGCGAAAGGCCTACCTTTTGGTAGACCGCCTCACAGAGGTCTGCCCGCGTTACCGTCTTACCAGTCATCGCCCGCCCTGCCCCTGGCGAAGATATCTCGCTGAATTATCGACGATATTAGCATCATCACGACGGGTCAACGGGGCGATACAAAATGTGAAGGGGGCGCCGGCCGGGCCTGAGTTTCGCCCCGGCAGGGCTCGCGCGCATTATGTGCGACCGGCAACCCGGCCGGCGCGGCCTTCGTCGTGCAAAACCGGCGTGAAGGGCGCGCCGTCACCAGCGCAGCAGCGCCGAGCCCCAGGTAAAACCACCGCCCATTGCCTCCAGCAGGATCAGGTTGCCGCGCTTGATGCGGCGGTCGGCCACCGCGTCGGCCAGCGCCAGCGGAATCGAGGCCGCCGACGTATTGCCATGGCGGTCCACCGTGACCACCACCTTGTCCGGCGCGATGCCGAGCTTGTGGGCCGAACCGTCGATAATCCGTTTATTGGCCTGGTGCGGCACGAACCAGTCGATATCGGCAGCACTCGTGCCGGTGGCCTTGAAAGCGTCGTATATCACGTCGGTAATCATCGCCACCGCATGCTTGAACACCTCGCGGCCCTCCATGCGCAGATGACCGACGGTCTGGGTCGAGGACGGCCCGCCGTCGACATAGAGTTTGCCCTTGTGGCGGCCATCCGAGCGCAGGTGGGTGGTCAGAAGACCGCGGTCGGTTGCGGTGCCCGGCTGCGGCTGCGCTTCCAGCACCAGGGCGCCCGCCCCGTCGCCGAACAGCACGCAAGTGGTGCGGTCGCTCCAGTCGAGGATGCGCGAAAAGGTCTCCGCCCCGATCACCAGCGCGCGCTTGAAACCGCCGCTTTTGAGCAGCGCGTCGACCACCGAGAGCGCAAAAACGAAGCCCGAGCAGACCGCCTGCAGGTCGAAAGCCGCCCCTTGCGTGATGCCGAGGCCGGCCTGCACCGACACCGCGGTGGCCGGAAAGGTCTGGTCCGGCGTCGAGGTCGCCAGCACGATCAGGTCGATCGAACTGGCCTCGACATGGGCATTGGCGAGCGCCGCCCGCGCGGCATGGAGCGCCAAATCGGACGTCATTTCGCCGGCCGCCGCGATATGACGCTCGCGGATGCCGGTGCGCTGCACGATCCATTCGTCGGTGGTCTGTACCGACTTTGCCAGCTCATCATTGCTGAGGATACGCGCCGGCAGATAGCCGCCGCAGCCGAGCACGACGGTACGCAATACGGTCACGAGGCTGCTCCGCCTGCCACACGTGCCGTTGCGCTCGCTTGCAGGTCGCGCGCCATCGCCTCGCCGATCTTGGCGAGCAATCCGTAGCGGAACATGTCGTAGCCCATATCGATGGCAGCGGCGAAGCCTTCGGCGTCGGCCCCGCCGTGGCTCTTGATGACGATGCCATTTAGGCCGAGAAACACGCCGCCATTCGATTTGCGCGGGTCCATCTTGTCGCGCAGCGTCTGGAAAGCATGGCGCGCCAGCAAATAGCCGAGGCGGGCCGCCCAGGTCCGGTTCATGGCGCCTTTGAGATACTGCGCGAACTGGCGGGCGGTGCCTTCGGCAGTTTTCAGTGCGATATTTCCGGCAAAGCCTTCGGTCACCACGACATCGACCGTGCCCTTGCCGATGTCGTCGCCCTCAACGAAGCCGGCATAGTTGAAATAGGGGAAATGGCCCGCGCGCAGCAGACGGCCAGCCTCGCGGACGGCTTCCAGGCCTTTGACCTCCTCGACCCCGATATTAAGCAGGCCGACCGTCGGCCGCTCGATGTCGAACAAGACACGCGCCATGGCGCTGCCCATGGTGGCGAGGTTGATCAGATGCTGCTCGTCGGCGCCGATCGAGGCGCCAACGTCGAGCACCACCAACTCGCCCTTGAGCGTGGGCCAAAGTCCGGCAATTGCCGGCCGCTCGATGCCCTCGATCATTTTGAGGTTGAACCGCGACATGGCCATCAGCGCGCCAGTATTGCCGGCCGAGACCACCACATCGGCCTCGCCCTTCTTGACCGCATCGATCGCCAGCCACATCGACGACTTCCAGCGGCCATGCTTGAGCGCCTGGCTCGGCTTGTCGTCCATGCGGATCGCCACATCGGTATGCACCAGCTTGGCGTTGGCTTTGAGCCGCGGCAGGCCCTCGAGTAAGGGCTCCACCACCGTTCGGTCGCCGTAGAGCAGGAACTTGATATCGGGATGCCGGATGAGCGAAATATCGGCCCCCGGCAGGACGACCGAGGCGCCATGGTCGCCGCCCATAGCGTCAAGCGCAATGCGGGCCTTGTCAGACATGGATCGACTTCGGCGGCGCCGGCAGGAAGGTCGGCGATTAAGTCAAATGGATGCGGCGCACGAGGGCGACCATAAACGCTCGGCCGTAGCAGACAAGCCGGTTCTCAAGTCGGTTCATGGCCAGCCCTGCGGTCACGATTGGCCGCCGCCGATGTTTTTCTTCAGCGATTGCAGCGCGGCAAAGGGGTGCTCGCCGGCATCCTCGACTTTGGGGGGCGCAAATTGCGCGCCGGCCTTACGCGGATAGGGATCGAGGCCAAGGATCAGGAATTCGGTCGCCAGCGCTCCCAGGTCCAGCGTTCCATCGACCAGCGATTCCGGCGGCTCGTCACCGCTATGGGCCCGCTTGCGGGCGGCTTTGGGCGCCAGCTCCGCGCCGCCGGCCGACTCGGGGACAAATTTGAGGTCGACGGCCTCCTCCACCGCGTTCTCGATCGGCTCCAGCGTCACCACGCAGGTCTGCCCGACCCGGGCGCTCACCTGGCCGTTGACCTGCACTCCGGCGCCTCGCCGGGTGAGGTCGAAAACCGCCGCCAAACGCGGCAATTCGCGCAGCGCGGCCAGTTCAGCGATGGCGGCGCGGGTCGCCGCCGGGGCTTCGATCTCGACATGCCGGCCGCTTTCCGGAATCTCTTCCACGGCCACCGGCACGCTCCATGGATTATCATTTTTTATCATTGAATCAGTCTCTTACCTTGTGCCCCCGGCGATGCCAACCGGATCCGGAAAGCGCACGGCGCCGCCCGCAAGGCTAGCGCCATCTTGGGCCGCGAGATCACGTACCGCCTCTCGCATATAGGCCGCAAGCCGGGGCGCCGCCGCCGCCGCCGCCGGCGATCCACCATAGATATTCCGCCGCAAAGCCTCCACCAGCGGTCCGTTGTCGGGAGCGGCGAGCGCTGCCCCATAGGCCTGCGCACGGCCGTAAAAGGCTTCGCCCATGCGCCGCATTTCCTTCGGCACTTTCAGGTCGCCGACGCCCATTTCCCTCAAATTATGGTCCATATCCCGGCAAAACCGGTCGAAGACCCCCTGGCCCAGGCTCTGTAATGCAGGGTCCTGCGCCAAGCGGTCGAGCAGCAGCGCCAAGTGCAGCACAATGAGGTCGAAGCGGCCGTTAACCGTGTCGGCAACGGCGTATTCGCGATAAAAACCTGGGAATCGCGCCTGCGCCACGATCATGCCATACAGGGTGGAAATGGTGTCGGGGCCGCGTGACCCGCGGCGAAAAAGGGGAAAAATCATCGCATTGCTTGACCGCTCGCCGGGACTTGCCGCCCGGTACGGCAACGCAAACGCCGATGCAAGACCGAAATGACTTTGCCAGGTTCCAACGCCAAAACCGCGCGCCATCGCAACCGGACAATCCGGATCGCGCTGCTGCTGACTTGCGGCTTCGCGCTCGCCGCCTGCGGCGGCAGCTTCAGCGAGACGCTGCAGCGCGGCTATGTGCTGCAGGACGGCACGCTCGAACAGATACCGGTCGGCGCCACCCAGGAGCAGGTCCTGATCGTGCTCGGCACGCCCTCAACCGTTGCGACCGTGAACGGCGAGGCCTTCTACTACATCTCGCAGAAGACGCGGCGCGAGGCTGCTTTCATGCCGCACGAGGTCATCGACCAGCGGGTGGTCGCGGTCTATTTCGACAATAATCGGCGGGTCGCGCGGCTGGCCAATTACGGCATCAAGGACGGAAAACTCTTCGATTTCCTGTCGCAGACAACCGCGACCGGCGGCCAGGAAATGAGCTATATCCGCAGCCTGTTTAAGAACGTGATGACTTTCTAACGGCGCGCGTTCCCGCTTGCACCGGCAAAGCGCTTCGAGACAACAGCAAAAAAGGGCCCGCAACCGGCGGGCCCTTTGCGTTTGCGTCGCTCGCGATCCGCAGATGTCAGTGCGCCAGCACCGCCAGCAGCAACAGCGCCACGATGTTGGTGATCTTGATCATCGGGTTCACCGCCGGGCCGGCCGTGTCCTTGTAGGGGTCGCCGACGGTGTCACCGGTCACCGCCGCCTTATGGGCTTCGGAACCCTTGCCGCCATAATGGCCGTCCTCGATGTATTTCTTGGCATTGTCCCAGGCACCGCCGCCCGAGGTCATCGAGATGGCGACGAACAGGCCGGTGACGATGACGCCGAGCAGCATGGCGCCGACCGCGGCGAAGCCCGCCGACTTGCCGGCCGCGCCGCCGCCGGCGATCAGATAGACCACGAAATAGACGACGATCGGCGAGAGCACCGGCAGCAGCGATGGCACGATCATTTCCTTGATCGCGGCCTTGGTGAGCATGTCGACCGCGCGGCCGTAATCGGGCTTGCTGGTGCCCTTCATGATGCCGGGGTCGGCGCGGAACTGCCGGCGCACTTCTTCCACGATCGCGCCGGCGGCGCGACCGACCGCGGTCATGCCCATGGAGCCGAATAGATAGGGCAGCAAGCCGCCGAACAAGAGGCCGACCACCACGTAAGGGTTGGTCAGCGAGAAGTCGAGGTGAATGCCCTGGAAGTAGGCGTGGTTGGCTGCATCCTTGATGAAGAATTGCAGGTCCTGGTTATAGGCCGCGAACAGCACCAGCGCGCCGAGGCCGGCCGAGCCGATGGCATAGCCCTTGGTGATCGCCTTGGTGGTGTTGCCGACCGCGTCGAGCGCATCGGTCGCCTTGCGCACTTCCTTCGGCAGGCCCGCCATTTCGGCAATGCCGCCGGCATTGTCGGTGACCGGGCCGAAGGCGTCGAGTGCGACGATCATGCCGGCAAGCGCCAGCATGGTGGTGACCGCAATAGCGATGCCGAATAGACCAGCAAGATTATAGGTGACCAGGATGCCGGCGATGATGACGATCGCGGGACCCGCGGTCGACTCCATCGAGATCGCCAGGCCCTGGATCACGTTGGTGCCGTGACCGGTGACGGAAGCCGCCGCGATCGACTTGACCGGTCGAAAGTCGGTGCCGGTGTAGTATTCGGTAATCCAGATGATCAGCCCGGTGACCGCGAGACCGACGATGCCGCAATAGAACAGCGTCGTGGTCGTAAACGTCGCGCCGCCGGCGGTGAGCGGCACACCGAAGCCGATCAGCCAATCGATGACGCCGGCGATGCCGACCAGCGACAGGATGCCGGTCGCGATCAGGCCCTTGTAGAGCGCGCCCATAATCGACTGGCTGGCACCGAGCTTGACGAAGAAAGTGCCGACAATCGAGGTGATGATGCAGACGCCGCCAATGGCGAGCGGCAGCGTCATCATCGGCAGCAGCAGCGGCGTGTCGCGGAAGAAGATCGAGGCCAGCACCATGGTGGCCACGATGGTCACCGCATAAGTCTCGAACAGGTCGGCGGCCATGCCGGCGCAGTCGCCGACATTGTCGCCCACGTTGTCGGCGATAGTGGCCGGATTGCGCGGATCGTCTTCCGGAATGCCGGCTTCGACCTTGCCGACCAGATCGCCGCCGACGTCGGCGCCCTTGGTGAAGATGCCGCCGCCGAGACGGGCGAAGATCGAGATCAGCGAGGCGCCGAAGCCGAGCGCCACAATGGCGTCGATCACGGTGCGGTCGTTCGGCGCGAAATGACGGGTGCCGACGAGGAAGCCGAAATAAAGCGTGACGCCGAGCAGCGCCAGGCCAGCGACCAGCATGCCGGTAATGGCGCCGGCCTTGAAGGCAAGTTCCAGCCCGCCGGCCAGCGACTTGGTGGCGGCCTGCGCCACGCGCACATTGGCGCGCACCGACACGTTCATACCGATAAAGCCGGTCAAACCGGACAGCACCGCGCCGACCGCAAAGCCGACCGCGACCAGCCAGCCGAGCGTGAAACCGATGATCAACAGGATCACCACGCCGACAATGCCGATGGTGGTGTATTGGCGCTTGAGATAGGCCTGCGCGCCCTCGCGCACGGCGGCGGAAATCTCCTGCATCTTGGCGCTGCCGGCATCGGCGCGCAGCACCGACCCGGTGGCCCAGATGCCATAGAGGATCGCGAGCACCCCACAGCCGACGATCATCCACAATGTATTCATGGTGGCCTCACCCTCGATTTGAATTGGCTGGCGGAAGAAACGCCCCCGCCCGGCGCCAGGAGCGTCGAGGATGGCCGCTTGTTAAGGGCGCTTCACCCCGACCGGAAAAGCGCGTGGATATAGCCAAAAAGGCCGCAACAACGCAACGGCCGCAAAACTCCGGTATTTCCCGTATTCTCGCGCCCCTAAGGACGACTCAGACCGGCGCTACGCGCTTGCGCGCCGCCAGCCAGGCCAGCAAGGCCCCAGCCACGAAAATGGTCGGGAATATCACCTCATTGATCGCCTGCCAGCCGAGATATTCGAGCATCTGGCCGGAGCTGAAGGAGCTCACCGCCATGCTGCCGAAGATCAGGAAGTCGTTGAACGCCTGCACCTTATTGCGTTCCGCCGGCTGATGGCACTGCGTCACCATGTTGGTGGCGCCGATGAAGGCGAGGTTCCAGCCGACGCCAAGCAGAACCAAAGTGGTCCAGAAATGCGCCACCGTGACGCCGGCTATGCCGACCACCGCGGCCAGCGCAATCAATGCCAGGCCAATGCCGGTAATGCGCTCGATCCCAAATCGCACGATCAGGCCGCCGGTGATGAAGCTCGGCGCATACATCGCCAGCACGTGCCACTGGATGCCGAGCGTGGCGTCGGTCACCGAATGGCCGCAGCCGACCATGGCGAGCGGCGCCGACGTCATGATGATGTTCATCATGGTGTAGCTCGCCATCCCGCAGGCGACCGCGACAATGAAGCGCGGGTTGCGCACGATCTGGCCGAGCGGGCGTGCATTGTCGGCGCGCTTTGCCGGCAGCGGCGGGATTTTCACGAACAAAAGCACGGCCGCGGCGATCAGCGCGCAGACGGACTGGCCGAGATAGCTGGCGGCGAACATGTAGGGCGGCATCAGGTCCTTGGTGAAGATTACCAGTTGCGGCCCGATGATCGCGGCGAATACCCCGCCGGCCAGCACCCAGGAAACCACTTTGGGACGGAAAGCCTCGCTCGCGGTATCGGCGGCGGCAAAGCGGTAGGACTGGTGTGCGGCGGCATAAAGCCCGCCGCAGAAAGTGCCGAGCAGCAGCAGCCAGAACTGGCCGCTCGTCACCGCCGAATAGGAAATCACCCCGGACAGTATGCCGAACACCGATCCGCTCTGCAGCGCGAAGCGCCGGCCGAAGCGGCGCGCGAGCCAGCCGACCGGCAGCGTACCGAACCACATACCCATAACCATGGCGGTGATCGGCAGCGTCGCCAGACCCTTATCCGGCGCCAGCACCGCGCCGACGATGCTGGCAGTCGAGACGATGACGGTATTGTTGCCGCCGGCGAGCGCCTGCGCCACCGACAGCACCATGGCGTTGCGGCGCGCAAGGCCATCGTCGACGGTGCCGTACAGGACGGGTTCGGCGGCCGCCGACATGATGAAAGCTCCCGGAACGTCGCCCTTTTTAGCGGCCACGGCGCCAAATCGCCACTGCAGCACACGCAGGGCAGCGTTGAGCGGGCGCCGGCGGATTAGAACGTATAGGCCCCCGGATGGCGGATCACCGCCTGGCGCGCCTCATAGGGCGACAGCGCCCCGATCTGGCCGAGCGAGGAGCGCAGCTCATCGATGTAGAGGTCGATCAGATGCCCCGGCCCGTCGTCGCCGAGCGCGCCGAGCGCCCACAAGAACGACTTGCCGGCGAAAGCGGCATCGGCGCCGAGCGCCAGCGCCCGCATCACGTCCTGGCCCGAACGGATGCCGCTGTCGAGCACGACGGTTGCCTTCTTACCGACCGCCGCGACGATTGCCGGCAGCGCGTCGATCGAGGTCGCCAGTGCCTCGATCTGCCGTCCGCCATGGTTCGACACCCAGATGCCGTCGGCGCCGAGCGCCACCGCCTTTTCGGCATCGGCCGGATGCAAAATGCCCTTGAGCAGCATCGGGCCCTTCCAGCGCTCGCGATAGCGGGCGACCTCCTCCCAGGAAAACGCGCCGCCCATTTCGCGCCGGGCAAAACGGATGACGTCATTGGTGCCGGCGCGCTCGCCGGCATATTGGCGAATGGTGGCGAAGCGCGGATAGCCGTGGCGCAATAACGCCAACAGCCATTTCGGCCGGATCAGCATTTCGTAGATCATACGCGGTGTCGGATGGAATTCGCCGGCCAGCCGCGCGTATGTTTCACGTGAACGCGTGGTGCGCACCGGCACGTCGAGGGTGAGCGCCAGCACCTTGACGTCGGCGGCCTGCGCGCGCCGCACCAGGTCGAAGCCGATTTTGTGGTCGTCGTGCGAAAAGCGATAAAGCTGCAGCCAGAACACGTCAGGCGCGACTTCCGCCACGTCTTCGATGGTCGCGCCGCCGGCGACGCCCAACGTGTAGGGAATGCGCGCGCGCTGCGCGGCCTTCGCCATCAGCAGATCGGCGCCCGGCCATACGATCGACGGCCCACCCATGGGCGCGATGCCGATCGGCGCCGCATAACGGCGGCCGAACAGCTCGACTTCGGTCGGCGGCAGCGACGGCATCACGCCATAGCGCGGCACGATTTTGATGGCGTCGAGCGCGGCCCAGTTATGCGCGATGCCGACATCGTTGCCGGCGCCGGTGTCGCCATATTCGAAAGCGAAACGCGGAACGTTGCGCGGAGCCTGTTTGCGCAGCCAGGCGGTAGTCGGAAAACGGCGGTGATGCTTGTCGAAATGCGGATTTGGCCCGGCAGCGCCGATGGCGCCCTGTTTTGCCGTCATGTCGTGCATGGCGCTTCCTGCTCCCAACCCGGTTTTTCTTATTATACCCCGGCGGCGGCCTGCGTCCCGGCGATTTCAGAAGTGGCTGAACGAGGCGTGCTTGAAGGCGAGCGCCTGGCCGCCCGCCGCCAGAAAGCGGACGCCGCTGCCAGCCTTGATCGCGCCGATCTCGCTCACCGCCACTTGGGCCGCCCGCGCCGCGGCGCGGAAACTGTCGGCCTTGGCCGCCGGCACGGTGCAGACGATCTCGTAATCGTCGCCGCCGGAGAGCGCCGTTTCGAGCATGGCCGGATCGGCGGCGATCGCAGCCTTGGCCGCATCGGAGCGTGGCACCTGGTCGGCCTCAATCTCGGCCGCGACGCCGGACACCCGGCAAAGCTTGGCGAAATCGCCGGCCAAGCCATCCGACACGTCCATCGACGCCGAGGCGTGGCCGCGCACGGCCTCGGCCAGCGCATTGCGCGGCTGCGGCAGCAGATAGCGTGCCATGAGGTGCCGGCGTTGCGCATCGCTGAGCGTCCACTTGGCACCGTTGCGCAAGGCTAAGCCAAGCGCGGCGTCGCCGATGCTGCCGCTAACGAATACGCGGTCGCCCGGCTTGGCGCCGGCGCGCCGCACCATGGTTCCTTCCGGCACGCTGCCGAACATGGCGACGGAAACCGTGATCGGCCCCGGCGTGCGGTCGGTGTCGCCGCCGAACAGCGCACAGCCGTACAAACCGGCGTCGTCGCGCAACCCTTCGGCAAATCCAGCGAGCCAGTCGTCGCCGATCTCTTTCGGCAGCGCCAGCGACAATAGAAAGCCGAGCGGCTGGGCGCCCTTGGCGGCGAGATCCGACAAATTCACCCGCAGCGCCTTGCGCGCCACGTCACCTGCGGCATCGTCAGCGAAAAAATGCACCCCGCCGATGATCGCATCGGTCTTGAGCACCAGATCGCAGCCGGCCGGCGGCTTGATGAAGGCAGCATCGTCGGACAGACCAAGCGCGCCCGGATCGGTCGCGATCGGCGCAAAGAAGCGCGCGATCAGGCGGTCCTCGGCCGACATATCGTCGTGTCCGGCCATCGCATCACCCGCTGAATTCGGCCGCGCGCATCTTGCGCGCCAGCTGATCGAGCACCGCATTGACCATGCCGGTCTCGTCGCGCTCGACAAAAGCCGAGGCGACGTCGGCGTATTCCGACACCACCACCCGCGCCGGCACGTCGCGGCGGTGATCGAGCTCGTAGGCGCCGGCGCGCAAGGCCGCGCGCAGCACCGCCTCGATGCGCTTGAGCGGCCAGCTTTTCGCCAATGCCTCGTCAATCAATGGATCGAGCTTGCGCTGTTCGCGCACCACGCCGGCGACGATATCGCGGAAAAACGCGGCTTCCGCCGGCAGATATTGCGCGCCTTCGACCTCGCGGCCGAGCCAATGGCTCTCGAATTCCGCGAGAATCTCGTTCAGGCCCGTGCCGGCGAGATCCATCTGGTAGAGCGCCTGCACGGCGGCGAGCCGTGCCGCGCCGCGCTTGTTCGCCTTGCGCGCGTCCTTGTCGAGCGGCGCGTGGCGGGCCATTACTTTGCCGCCAACTTGCGTTTAAGCGCGATCATGGCGAGTGCCGCGCGCGCCGCGGTTGCGCCCTTGTTGCGGTTGTCCGGGGTCGCGCGCGCCAGCGCCTGCAGCTCGGTATCGACGGTGAGGATGCCGTTGCCGATGGCGAGCTGGCGGTCGAGGCTCAAGTCCATCAGCCCGCGCGCCGACTCGTTTGCCACCAGTTCGAAATGATAGGTCTCGCCCTGGATCACGCAGCCGAGCGCGACCACGCCGTCGTAAGGCGCCTTCTTTTTCTGCGCAGCATCAACCGCCATCGCAATGGCGGCGGGTACCTCGAGCGCACCCGGTACCGCGATGCGGTCATATTGCGCGCCGGCTTCATCGAGCACGTGGGTCGCGCCGGTCAGCAGCGCATCGGAAATATGCTCGTAGAAGCGCGCTTCCACGATCAGCACGCGCAGCACGTCGCGCTTTTTCACGCCGCTTGTCTTCTTGGCCATGTTTTAGGTTCCTTGTTGGCCCGCGTGGTAGCAAGCGCGCGGGCGGCGAACAAGGGCTCTACTTCGCGTCCATCAACCGCGCCGCATAGCGCGCCATGGTGTCGATTTCGAGATTAACGTCGTCGCCTTGGCGCAAGGCGACGAAGGTTGTCGCGTGCAAAGTGTGCGGAATGATCAGCACGGAAAAATCGTCGCCTGCCACTTCGTTGACGGTAAGCGAGACGCCGTCGAGCGCGACCGAGCCCTTGGCCGCGATGAAGCGCGCCAGCGGCGGCGGCGCGCGCAGCACAAAACGCGCCATGTCGGTCATGTCCTCGCGCGCGATCACGTTTGCCAGGCCGTCCACGTGTCCTGCGACCAGATGGCCGCCTAGCTCATCGCCCATCTTGAGCGAGCGCTCCAAATTGACGGGACTGCCGTGCCGCCAGCGGCCGACGGTGGTCATAGCCAAGGTCTCCGCCGCCGCGTCGACCGCAAACCAGCTCCGCGCGTCTTCCTCGCCCGCGCCCACCACCGTCATGCAGACGCCGGAACAGGCGATCGAGGCGCCGTCGATCAGTTCGGCGCGCCGATAGCGGCAAAAAATGGTGATGCGATGCAGATTATCGGCGCGCGGCTTGACCGACCGCACCTCACCCACGTCCGTTACAATGCCGGTGAACACGTCACACCCGCTCAAACATTTCGAGCGTATCTGGCCCCAGCTTCTCAGCTCCGCGCGCCTGCAATTGTCCGGTCAGCCCGTTGAGCGGCATGCCCTCTAAGGGCGCGATGCCGTCCGCGCCGATGGTTTTTTCGGCGCGCAGCAGCACCATCGCATCCACCAGCCCGGCGGCGGCCATGGCGCCGGCCACTTTCGGCCCGCCCTCCACCATCAGCCGCGTGATGCCCTCGCCGGCCAGCACATTGAGCACCTCGTCGAGATCGAGCCGGCCGTCCACATCGCCGACGCGGAAAACCTTGCAGCCCTTTTGCAGCAGGATTTCCTCGGCGATGGCCGAGGGCTTGGCGGACGTGAACACCCAGGTCGGCGTCTCGCGCAGCGTCGCCACCACCGTGGTCGCCAGCGGCAATTTCAACGTGGCATCGAGCACTACCCGCACCGGCGAGCGCTCGAACATGCCCGGCAGGCGGCAGGTCAATTGCGGATTGTCGGACAACACGGTGCCGATGCCGACCAGGATGGCATCGTTGCCGCTGCGCATCTGGAACACGCGTGTGCGCGCTTCCTCGCCGGTGATGGCGAAAGGCTTGCGGCCCGCCAGCCCGGCTTTGTCGTCGGCCGACACGGCGAGCTTAAGCGTCACATAGGGGCGATTGTGTGTGACGCGCATGATATGGCCGGCGTGCATGCGGCGTGCCTCGTCGGCGCCGAGACCGATATCGACCGTGATGCCTTTGGCGCTTAGCCGCGCATGGCCTTGGCCGGCGACTTCCGGATTGGGATCCTCCAGCGCCGACACCACGCGCGCGATGCCGGCCCTGATGATGGCGTCGGCGCAGGGCGGCGACTTGCCCTGATGCGAGCACGGCTCGAGCGTCACATAGATCGTGGCCCCCTGCGCCGCCTTCTTGGCATGGCGCAGCGCCTCGACTTCGGCATGCGGGCGGCCGCCGGCTTGCGTCCAGCCGCGCCCGACGATGATGCCGTCTTTCACGATCACCGCGCCGACCGCCGGATTGGGCCAGGTATTGCCCAGCCCGCGCCGGCCGAGCGCGAAGGCAAGCCGCATGAAGCGCGCGTCGTCCGCGCCCACGTCAGCAATAATCGGCTCGGCTTGCAGGTTCATTTGCGCGCCGTCGACGGCCGTCCGGCCTCGTCGCCCGACAACTCGTCGAGCGCGGCGCGGAAATCCTTGGCCTCGCGGAAATTGCGGTAGACGGAGGCAAAGCGCACATAGGCGACGTCGTCGAGTTCGCGCAGATTTTCCATCACCAGCTCGCCGATCGCCTCCGACGACACTTCGTTCTCGCCCTGGCTTTCCAGTTCACGTACGATTTTGGACACCATCTGCTCGATGCGCTCGGGATCGACCGGGCGTTTGCGCAGCGCAATTTCGACCGAGCGCATGAGCTTGTCACGGTCGAACGGCACGCGGCGGCCATTGCGCTTGATGACGGTGAGCTCGCGCAACTGCACGCGCTCGAACGTGGTGAAGCGGAAATTGCAGGTCAGGCAGACGCGGCGGCGGCGGATGACCGCGGAATCCTCGGTCGGCCGCGAATCCTTCACCTGCGTATCCAGGCTTGCGCAACTCGGGCAACGCATGACGCCCCCCTAACCCGTCAATTCTGATAAATCGGAAATCGCGAAATCAATGTTTTCACCTTCTCGCGCACCGCACTTTCAATCAGCGAATCTTCCGCAACCCCCTTCTGCGACAACACGTCGAGCACTTCGACAATCATCTCGCCGACTGTGCGGAATTCCGCGATGCCGAAGCCGCGCGTGGTGCCGGCCGGGGTGCCGAGCCGGATGCCGGATGTGACGAACGGTTTTTCCGGATCGAACGGGATGCCGTTCTTGTTGCAGGTGATGTGCGCGCGGCCGAGCGCGGCTTCGGCCACCTTGCCGGTGAGGCGCTTGGGCCGCAGGTCGACCAACATCAGATGGGTGTCGGTGCCGCCCGACACGATGTCGAGGCCTTTCGACTTCAGCGTCTCGGCCAGCGCTTTGGCGTTCTCCACCACATTGCGCGCATAAGTGCGGAAGCTCGGCCGCAGCGCCTCGCCGAAGGCCACCGCCTTGGCAGCAATCACATGCATCAGCGGTCCGCCCTGCATGCCGGGGAACACCGCCGAATTGAGCTTCTTGGCGATCTCCTCGTCATCTGACAGGATCACGCCGCCGCGCGGACCGCGCAGCGTCTTGTGCGTGGTGGTGGTCACCACATGCGCGTGTGGGAATGGCGAAGGGTGCACGCCCCCCGCCACCAGTCCGGCGATGTGCGCCATGTCCACCAGCAGCAGCGCACCGACCTCGTCGCAGATTGCGCGGAAGGCGCGGAAGTCGATGATGCGCGGGTAAGCCGAACCGCCGGCGATGATGAGTTTCGGCTTGTGCTCGCGCGCGAGCTTGGCGAGTTCGTCCATGTCGATGCGCTGGTCGTCGCGCCGCACGTTGTAGGGCACCGGCTTGAACCATTTGCCCGACATGTTGACCGGCGAGCCGTGGCTGAGATGGCCGCCGGCGGCGAGATTGAGCCCCATGAAAGTGTCGCCGGGCTGCATGAGAGCAAAAAACACTTCCGCGTTAGCAGAAGCGCCAGAATGCGGTTGTACGTTCGCATATCGGCAGCCGAACAGCTTTGTGGCGCGTTGTATTGCCAATTCCTCGGCCACGTCGACGAACTGGCAGCCGCCGTAGTAGCGTTTGCCCGGCAGGCCTTCGGCATATTTGTTTGTGAGCACGGAGCCCTGCGCTTCCAGAACGGCGCGAGACACGATGTTCTCCGAGGCGATCAGTTCGATCTCGTCGCGTTGCCGGGCAAATTCCAGCCGAATAGTCTCCGCGATCTCCGGATCGACCTCCGCCAAACTTGCCGAGAAAAGTGCTTCAACATCGCCCGCAGAACTGGGTCTAGAACTCGCCGACATCATGGTCTCCTGGCGCCGGGGCAATCGGCGCCGACAATGGGGTAAAGTCCGGGATTGCGTCCGCAAATAGCATATTGCTCCCAAAGCGCCAAGCTGTGGGCTGTGGAAGGCAGGCGACCGCAATATCTAGGGTTCAGGCCGCCGGCCCAATAACAGAAACCCCGGCCGCAAGCGGCCGGGGCAAGTCTTTCCGCCAGTAGGAGGATTTAAAGGCGGTAGAGGATCTGATCGGTCCAGAAGCGTTCGAGCCGGTGCAGCGACTTGTTGAGCGTGGCAAATTCGTCGGCATTGATGCCGCCGACCTGCTCAACGGTGCGCACATGCTTCTGGTAAAGCGCCTCGACGATGTCGCGCACTTCGCGGCCCTTGTCGGTGAGCTTGATGCGCACCGAGCGCCGGTCGACGCGGCTGCGCTGGTGATCGAGGAAGGCCATCTCGACCAGCTTCTTGAGATTGTAGGAGACGTTCGAGCCGAGGTAGTAGCCGCGCGTGCGCAGCTCACCCGCGGTCAGCTCTTTGTCGCCGATATTGTACAAGAGCAGCGCCTGCACCGAATTGATGTCGGCGCGGCCGCGGCGGTCGAATTCGTCCTTGATGACGTCGAGCAGCCGGCGATGCAGCCGCTCAACCAAGGTCAAGGCCTCGTGATAAAGCGGCCTGATGTGATCGAAACGGACCTCGCGCTCAGCCGGTTCGACCGTCTTCACAACGGCTTTCATGTCTAACGCCCCTTTTGCGTTTTATTTTCTTTACGTCACGTCGCTGGTAACAGGGCCCTGTCTTCCCCGTTCCAGATGACGGACCCTATAAGGGGCACTCTAAAATCGGCTTAAATAACACGATAAACATTAGATTTATTTGGGACGGTGAATGATTTCTTCAATTCGGCATTCGAGCAAATTGCGTCAGCTTTTGTTTACCTTGCGACGGCCGTAAAATTGCGGAAAACTTGAATTGAACTTTGCCGGCGCTGATGCGTTGTCAGTTTGTTGCGTCGCAGTTGGACAACGAGCAGGAGGAAACCATGCGCAAACTATATATCGTTGCGGTGTTGGCCGCGTTAACGGCCGTTCCGACGGCGACGAACGCGGCGGTGCGCGAACGAACCTTGACCGGCGCCGCGATCGGCGCGGGCGCCGGCGCGGTGGTAGCCGGCCCGGTGGGCGCGGTTGTGGGCGGCGTCGGCGGCGCCGTGATCGGCGGCCCGCGCGTCACGCCGCGGCATTGGCGGCATTGCTGGCACGATCGGCGCGGCCACCGTCATTGCCGGTACTGAGCGGATGAATTTCGACGTCGATGCAAAGCCCGGCCACCCGGCCGGGCTTTGTCATGTCGCGCCGCGCACAAAACGGTAGATGCCGGAAAAATCCTTGCCCGCCTGCCCGCTCTCGACATAGGCCGAATAAATCCTGGCCGCGTCGGCGCCGAGTTCGGTCTTGGCGCCCGCGGCCTTCGCCGCTTCTTGCGACAGTTTCAAATCCTTCAGCATCATCGCCGCGGTGAAGCCGGCCTGGTAATCGCGATTGGCGGGCGAGGCCGGTACCGGCCCGGGCACCGGGCAGTAGCTCGTCATCGACCAGCATTGGCCCGACGATTTCGAGGAAATGTCGAACAGCTTCTGGTGGTCGAGGCCGAGCTTTTCCGCCAGCACGAATGCTTCCGATACCGCGATCATCGACACGCCGAGGATCATGTTGTTACAGATCTTCGCCGCCTGCCCGTTGCCGGCGTCGCCGGCATGCACGATGGCCTTGCCCATCTTTTGCAGAATCGACTCCGCGCGCGTAAACGCCTGCGCGCTGCCGCCGACCATGAAGGTGAGAGTACCGGCGGTCGCGCCACCGACGCCGCCGGAGACCGGCGCGTCGAGCATCATCAAGCCCTTCTTTTCCGCTGCGCTCGCGACCGCGCGCGCGGTTGCCACGTCGATGGTCGAGCAGTCGATCAGCAGCGTGCCGGGATTGGCGTTGTCGATAATGCCGGACGAGCCAAGATAGACCTCGCGCACTTCCTTGCCCGACGGCAGCATGGTGATGACGACGTCGGCGCGCGCAGCGGCGCCCTTAGCCGCCTCGTCGCTGCTGCCGCCCGCCGCCACCAGCTTGGCAACCGCGGCCGCATTGACGTCCACACCCTCGACCTGGTGGCCGGCCTTGAGCAGGTTCTGCGCCATCGGCAGTCCCATATTGCCGAGCCCGACAAATCCTATGCGCGCCATGGCGCCCTCCCCATTTTCTTCTCACAGCTTATGCCGGCTGCTCCTGCGCGGATTTTAAAGCCAACCATAGATAAAGCACGAGCAGTCCGCCTTCCACCAGTCCGGTCGGCAGGCCGCCACCGAACACCAGCGGGAAAAATATTTGCACCGCCAGCATCGAGGCCACCGCCGTGAGCCAGATCACCGCGCCCCAGGCGGCGGCAAGCCACAACCCGACGGCGGCGACCAGGTCGATCACCGCGAAAAACACCGTGGCGGCCTGCCAGGCGATGGAATGATATTGGAACATGTCGCTGGCATCGACGCCGATCCCGCACACCCGCGACCAATGATAGATGCCCTTGAGCATCGACACGCCGGCCATCACGCGCAGGAACAGCACCAGCCGTCGCGTCCAGCGGCCGACGCCGCGATCGGCCTCGTGCTCATGCACCGGCTCGAGGCTTTGCACGTCATCGCGGGCGAACGGCTCGCTCATGGCAACACCAATTCGTCACCGTCGCGCGCGGCGAAATGGCGATCGACCTCTGCCGCGCTCACGTCCGCGAGTGTCGCTGGCTGCCAGCGCGGCTTGTTGTCCTTGTCGACGATCACGGCGCGTACGCCCTCGTAGAAATCGGAACCATGAATGACGCGCGAGACTATGCGGAATTCGGCGCGCATGCACGTCTCGAAGTCCCAAACCTTGCCGCGCCGCATTTGCGCCAGCGCGATTTTCAGACTGAGCGGCGATTTGGCCCGCATGGTGGCGGCGGTCTTGCCGGCCCACTCCGCATCGGCGCCGCCGGACGCCGCTTCGCGGTCGAGCGCCGCCAGAATGTCCTCGACTTGATCGCCGGCAAACAGCCGGTCGATCGCCGCCCGCCGCGCCACAATCGGCCCCTCGCCGGCCGGCTCGGCGAAGGCGGCGAGCACAGCGTCCACCGATACCGTTCCGCTCAAGCCGTCGAGCAGCGCGGCAAAACGCGCCGAAGGAACGTAGTGCGTGGCGAGACCCGCGGCGCAAGCATCGGCAATACCGAAGCGCTCGCCGGTGAGCCCGCAATAGGTGCCGAGTTCGCCCGGCATGCGCGGTAGGAACCAGGTGGCGCCGACGTCGGGAAAAAAGCCGATGCCAACCTCCGGCATGGCAAACTGGAAGCGATCGCCGGCGACCCGGTGCGAGCCGTGCACCGACACGCCGACGCCGCCGCCCATGACCAGCCCGTCGATCAACGCGACGTAAGGCTTGCGGAAATTCTTGATCGCCACATTGAGCGGATATTCATCGCGCCAGAATTGCAACGCCTCGTCGTATCGGCCGGCCTGGCCGAGATCGTAGAGCGCGCGGATATCGCCGCCGGCCGAAAATGCACGCCCGCCGGCAGCGGCAATCAGCACGCGCGTGATCGCCGGGTCGTCGGCCCAATCGGCAAGCTGGGCGCGCAAGGCCAGCACCATGTCGTAAGTGACGGCATTGAGCGCCTGCGGCCGGTTGAGTGTGATGAGGCCGGCCGCGCCGCGGCGTTCGAAAATGATTTCTGCGTCCGCCATCGGCACGATCAGTTTCCGAGCATCTGCCGGCTGATGATCAGCCGCATGATCTCGTTGGTGCCTTCCAGGATCTGGTGCACGCGCACGTCGCGCAGCACGCGCTCGATCGGATGATCGCGCAGATAGCCGTAGCCGCCGTGCAATTGCAGGCAGCCATTGACCACCTCAAAGCCGGCGTCGGTGGCAAGGCGCTTGGCTTGCGCGGCAAGGCGTGTCGCGGCGGGCTCGCCCTCCCCGACCGCAACCGCCGCCCGATGCAGCAGCAAGCGCGCGGCCTCGAGCTCGGTCGCGTAATCGGCAACGCGGAATTGCAGCGCCTGAAAATCGGCAAGCCGCGAACCGAACTGCTTGCGCTCCTTCATGTACTCGATGGTACGGTCGAGGCAGAATTGCGCACCGCCGAGCGAGCAGGCGCCGATGTTCAGCCGTCCGCCGTCGAGCCCGGCCATGGCGATGCGGAAGCCCTGGCCCTCGCTACCGATACGGTTACCCACCGGCACGCGGCAGTTCTCGAACATCACCATGGCAGTCGGCTGCGTTTTCCAGCCGAGCTTCTTCTCGCGCGCGCCAAACGATAAGCCCGGCGTGCCCTTCTCCACCACGATGGTCGAGATGCCGCGCGGGCCGGGCGCGCCGGTGCGCGCCATCACCACATAAACGTCGGAGACGCCGCCGCCGGAGATGAAGGCCTTGCTGCCGTCGAGCACGTAAGTATCGCCGTCGCGACGTGCACGCGTCGTAAGGCTCGCGGCATCGGAGCCCGGCGCCCGGCTCGGTCAGGCAGTAGCTCGCGAAATGTTCCATCGTGCAGAGCTTGGGCAGGAATTTGCGGCGCACCGCCTCGCCGCCGAATGCATCGATCATCCAGGCGGCCATGTTGTGGATCGAAATATAGGCGGCGGTCGAAGTGCAGCCTTGCGCCAGCTCCTCAAATATAAGCGCAGCGTCGAGCCGGCTGAGCGCCGAGCCGCCGACGTCCTCCTTCACGTATATGCCGCCGAAGCCGAGCGCGGCCGCCTTGCGTAAGCTTTCGGCCGGAAAGGTTTCGTTCTCGTCCCAATCGCGCGCATGCGGCATCAGCTCGTCGCGGGCGAACTGCCGCGCAGTCGACTGGAAGGCGCGCTGCTCTTCGGTGAGGTCGAAGTCCATTTTCTTTCTGTCACCCCCGGGCTTGACCCGGGGGTCCATGCCGTCTTTCAACGATTGAAGCTCGCCATCATGGATTGCCGGGTCAAGCCCGGCAATGACAGTGCAGAACAGCCTCGCTCAACTCCGGCTCACATGCTGGTGGCAGATCGGCCAAAGACCGGCTAAAAAGAGGCCCCGGAGACCCGCAATGGCAATCAAATTCGGCCGCCCGATCGAAGCCCGCACCCGCCTGAGCCCTGTCGAGAATGAGGCAGCGGCCGAGCGCCTCGACCTGCCCAGCCGCCTGCGCCGCAACCGGCGCAGCGAATGGGTACGCCGCATGGTGCGGGAAAACCAGATCAGCACCGACGACCTGATCTGGCCGCTGTTCATCATGGACGGCGACAACAAGCGCGCCGCAGTCCCCTCGATGCCCGGCGTCGAGCGGCTTTCCGTCGACCAGGCGGTGCGTGAGGCCGAACGCGCCGCCAAGCTGACCATCCCGTGCCTGGCGCTGTTCCCCTACACCGATCCGGGTCTGCGCGACGAGACCGGCAGCGAGGCGCTCAATCCGGAAAACCTGGTCTGCCGCACGCTACGCGCAATCAAGAAGGAGGTGCCGGAGATCGGCCTCTTGGCCGACGTGGCGCTCGATCCGTTCACTAGCCACGGCCATGACGGCCTGCTGCGCGACGGCGTCATTCTCAACGACGAAACGGTCACCGTGCTCAGCAAGCAAGCGCTGGTGCAGGCGGAGGCCGGCTGCGACATCATCGCGCCCTCCGACATGATGGACGGACGCGTGGCGGCGATCCGCAAGGCACTCGATGCGGCGAATTTTACCGACGTGTCGATCATGTCCTATGCGGCGAAATTCGCCTCCGTGTTCTATGGGCCGTTCCGCGACGCGGTCGGCTCATCGAAGACGCTGACCGGCGACAAGCGCACATATCAGATGGATTACGGCAACACCGACGAGGCGCTGCGCGAAGTCGCGCTCGACATCGAGGAAGGCGCCGACATGATCATGGTCAAACCCGGCCTGCCCTATCTCGACATCATCCAGCGGGTGAAGGATGCCTTCGCCATGCCGACCTTCGCCTATCAAGTCTCCGGCGAATACGCGATGATCATGGCGGCGGCCGGCAATGGCTGGCTCGACGGCGAGCGCGCGATGTGGGAAAGCCTGACGGCTTTCAAGCGTGCCGGCGCCGACGGCGTGCTCACTTATTTCGCGCCGCGCGTGGCGGAAAAACTAAAATCGGGCTGAACGCCCGCACCTCCCCCTTCCCGGTCACCGTCCGGTGATTCCTCAAATCGACGGATAATCGTTTCCATGGGCGAATTCGCAATCGGTCAAGGCGTATCGCGGTTCGAGGATCCGCGGCTGATCCAGGGCGGCGGGCGATATACCGACGACATCAAGCTGCCCGGCATGGCCTATGGCGTGGTGCTGCGCTCGCAACATGCGCATGCCGAGATCAAGTCGATCGATACCGGCGCTGCCAAGGCGGCGCCCGGCGTCTTGTGCGTACTCACCGCTGCCGACATCAAAGCCGCCGGCTTCCGCGACCTGCCGGTTCCCGGCGGCCAAAAGCGGCGCGACGGCTCGCCGATGTACAAGCCGCGCTATCCGATCCTGGCCGAGGATCGCGTGCGCTGGGTCGGCGATTGCGTGGCCTTCGTGGTGGCGGAAACCGTGGCGCAGGCGATGGACGCCGCCGAATTGATAAAGGTCGATTTCAAGCCACTGCCGGCAGTTACCTCTACCGCCGCGGCGCCCAAACCGGGCGCGCCGCGCGTGTGGGACGACTGCCCGGACAATATCTGCTTTGTCGAGACGATCGGAGACAAGGCCGCGACCGATGCCGCCTTCGCGCGCGCCGACCACGTGGTCAAACATGAATTCGTGATCAACCGCGTCACCGCCGCAACCATGGAGCCGCGCGGCGCGGTCGGCGATTACAACGCGGCCGATCGCCGCTATACCGTCTACACGCCGATGCAGCGGCCGCTGCCGGCCCGCGCCGATCTCGCCAAAGTGCTCAACGTGTCCGACAGCAAACTGCGCATCGTCACCGGCGACACCGGCGGCAGTTTCGGCATGAAGTCACCGGTTTTCAACGAGACGCCGCTGGTGCTGCTGGCGTCCAAGCTCACCGGCCGCCCGGTGAAATGGATCAGCACGCGCACGGAGGCTTTTATCTCCGACGCGCAGGCGCGCGACAATGTTACCACCGCCGAGATCGCGCTTGACGCAGGCGGCCATTTCCTCGGCTTTCGCGTGAAAACCATCGCCGCCATCGGCGCTTACCTCCAGCACGCGATGCCGGCTTTCGTACTCAATGCCGGAACGCTTGCCGGCGTCTACCGCACGCCGGCGATCCATGTCGACATCACCGCGGTGTTTTCCAACACCAACCCGATGCGGCCTTACCGCGGTAACGGCCGCCCCGAGGCGGCGTTTATCATCGAACGCATGGTCGATCTCGCCGCCGCCGAATTGGGGCTCGACCCAGCCGAATTGCGCCGGCGCAATTACATTCCGCCCAGCGCCATGCCGTTTAAGAGCGCGCTGACCTTCACCTATGACTGCGGCGAGTTCGAGAAGAACATGGACCTCGCGCTCGAACTCGCCGACCGCAAAGGCTTCAAGGCGCGCAAAGCCGAAGCGCGCAAGCGCGGCAAGCTGCGCGGTTTCGGCCTGTCCAACACCATCGAGCGCGCCGGCGCGCCGAGTCTGGAAGGCGCCGAGGTGCGCTTCGACCGTACCGGCGCGTTGATGCTTTTTTCCGGCTCGAACAGCCAAGGGCAAGGGCACGAAACCGTGTTCAAGCAACTGGTCTGCGACCGGCTCGGCATCGATCCCACGGACGTGCAATATATCCAGGGCGACACCGACCAGGTTTTCTTCGGCGAAGGCACCGGCGGTTCGCGTACGGCGACACTTGCCGGCTCGGCCTTTTACCTGGCGACCGAGAAGGTCGTGACCAAAGCGCGGTTGATTGCCGCGCATATGCTCAAGGTCGATGACAGCGATCTGAAATTCGACGAGGGCGTTTTCTCCACCAGCAAGACCAACCGCACGCTGTCGGTGAAGGAAATCGCCGCCGCTTCTCTCGACCCGGCCAATCTGCCGGCCGGCATGGAACCGGGGATGTCGGCCACCGCCGTTTATCGGGCTCCGGCCAACAATTATCCGAACGGCTGTCACACCTGCGAAGTGGAGGTCGACCAGGAGACCGGCAAAGTCGACATCGTGCGCTATTCGGTGGTCGACGATTTCGGCACCGTGCTCAATCCGCTGCTGTTGCACGGCCAGGTCCATGGCGGCATCGCGCAAGGCGCCGGTCAGGCGCTGATGGAGGACATCCATTTCGACGCGCAAGGCCAGCTCGTCACCGGCTCATTCATGGATTACGCCATGCCGCACGCGCATGATTTCTGCGACATGGAGGTCGAGAGCAATCCGGTGCCGACCAAGACCAATCCGCTCGGCGTCAAGGGTGCTGGCGAAGCCGGCTGCGTCGGTGCGCTGCCCGCCGTGGTCAATGCGCTGGTCGATGCGCTGTCCGAATTCGGCGTCCGGCACATCGAGATGCCGGCAACGCCGGAGCGCGTCTGGCGCGCGATGCAGGCAAAGTAGAAGTCAGCCGCAGCCGGCGCTCATCTCAACAGTGTCGCTCCGCAGGTTGTCTTTCGCCATGCGGGCGCGCGGCAGATGCAGCCCGCATTCGCGAGCGTTATCGTTCTCCCACCACCAGCGCCCGTTGCGCTCCGGTTCGCCGGGGCGGATCGCGCGCGTGCAAGGGGCGCAGCCGATCGACGCGAAGCCTTTGGCGTGCAGACTGTTAATGGGAACATTGCAACGGCGCGCTTCCGCCAACACGGACTCGCGCGTCCAGTCGTAGAGCGGGTTGAATTTGAGCAAGGCCCGGCTGGCGTCGAAGCCGGTCAGCCCGCTGTCGCGCCGGTTGGAATTTTGATCGGCACGCAAACCAGTGATCCACGCCGCAGCGCCGGCGAGCGCCCGATCGAGCAGCTTTGTCTTGCGCACGTCGCAACAGGCAAGCCGCGCCTGCTTCGAACTCGTAGATTCCGTCGATGCCTTGCTTGGCGACCAGCCGTTCCAGCGCAACCGCATTGGGATAGATCGCGCGGATACGGCGGCCATAGCGGCGCTCGGTTTCCGCCCACAACGCATAAGTCTCCGGAAACAGCCGGCCGGTATCGAGCGTCACCACGTCGACGTCGAGATCGTGCTGGTAGATCCAATGCAGGATAAGCTGGCCCTCGATGCCGAAACCATGCGTGAAAATAATCGGGCCATCGAGCGCACGCCGCAAATAAGCGATGCGTTCGTCCGGCGGCAAAGCCGCAATGTCTTCGTTGCGAATTGTGCGAACTTTATCGAGCATGCGGCACTTAATGTGCGCCGCAACACCCGAGTCAAACCGGAAATAAAATTCGCTTATTTCGCTTGCGGCGCGCCGCCGATGCTGCCGGCGCGCCGATAACGGCTATGGCATGCCAAAATTGGCGCGATGCTTATCGGCAAGAATTCCATCGCCGCGCGCGCGCAACGACTGCGATTGTCATTCCGCGCGTCACATGCGTGAAAGGATATTGCCCGCCGGAGCGATATCTTTCATTGCAATCGGCTGGCGCGGCAATTTACTGCCACGCGGCCGGGCGCGCATAGAATTATCATGCCCGGCGCTCACTCGATCGCCGCGCCGGCCTCGATGCGCACCGGTCGATAGCCGTCGTCGGCGAGCGCGGCCATGATCTCCTCGGCATGCGCGACATCGCGCGTCTCGACGGTCACGTCGAGCTTGGCGCCTTTGGCCGGCACGTCGAGGAACAGCCGGCGGTGATCGACCTCCAGAATATTGGCACCGAGCGCGCCAAGCCGGGTCGCGATCGTGCCGAGCACGCCGGGCCGGTCTGGGATAGTAAGGCGGAACGAGACGATGCGGGTCTCGCGCTCGAGCTCGCGCACCATGATGGAGGCGAGAATGCGCGGATCGATATTGCCGCCGCACAGAATGAGCCCGACCTTCTTGCCGCGGAAGCGCTCGGGTTTGGCTAGCAAGGCGGCAAGGCCGGCTGCGCCGGCGCCTTCCGCCATGGTCTTCTGCAAGGTCAGGTAAGCGTTGACCGCGCGCTCCAGATGCGCCTCGTCGACCAACACGACTTCGGACACCAGCTCGCGGATCACCGGCAAAGTGAGCTTGCCGACATTCTTGACCGCGATGCCCTCGGCCAGCGTCGGCCCGCCGATCGGCCGGCTCTCGTTATGCAGCGCGTTCCACACCGACGGATAGAGCGCCGCTTCGGCGCCGACAATCTCGATCCCAGGCTTCACCGCGCGCGCAGCAATGGCGTTGCCGGCGATCAGACCGCCGCCGCCGATCGGGATCACGATGACATCGAGCGCGGCCACATCCTCCAGCATTTCGACCGCGATGGTGCCCTGCCCCGCGATGATACGGGCGTCGTCGTATGGGTGTACCAAAGTTAGCCCGCGTTCGGCCAGTATCCGTTCGCAGCGCGCCTGCGCCTCGGTGATGGTCTCGCCTTCCAACACCACCTCGGCGCCATGCGCGCGCGTCGCCGCCACCTTCACGAACGGCGTGGTCACCGGCATGACGATGGTCGCCGGAATCTTCAGCCGCGCGGCGTGATAGGCCACCGCCTGGGCGTGATTGCCGGCCGACATGGCGATGACGCCGCGCCGGCGCTCGGCCTCGCCGAGGGACGCAAGCTTTACCAGCGCACCGCGGTCCTTGAACGAATTGGTGACCTGCAGGTTCTCGTATTTGACGTAGATGTCGGCGCCAGTGAGCGCCGACAGTTTAGGCGCCGGCAGCATGGGGGTGCGCAGCACCGCCCCTTGGATCAGGCGGCGGGCGGCTTCAATGTCGGCAATTGTAACGCTCAAGGCTTGGTCTCCGGCCACCCGCGCACCATGCCGCAAGCCCGGCTGGCGTTCCAGCCGTCCGGCGAACGGTCGACAGCCCCTTGAGCCCCCTTGCGCAAGCCCGATTCTTTCTCCATCTCGATACTGAAGGACAGGAGCGGCCCGCGGCGATTTCAGGGCCAAGTGGCATGTCGATCGACATTAAACCCCACGCCTACGACCCGGCCACGAACCCGGAACTGTTCGAGGGCGTATTGTCGCGCCGAGTGGTCGCCTTCGCCATCGATTTCATCATCATCGCCCTCCCGATCGTGCTGACATCCATGTTCATCTTCGCCTTCGGGATCGTCACTTTGGGCCTCGGCTGGGCACTCTATTGGCTGCTGCCGGCGGCCTCGGTGATCTGGGTGCTTTGCTATTTCGGGTTCACGCTCGGCGGCTGGCGCTCGGCCACCATCGGCATGCGCGTCATGGACCTGGAAATGCGCACCTGGTACGGCGCGCCCGCCTATTTTGTGCTTGGCGCAGTGCACGCCATCGCGTTCTGGTTCACGGTGTCGTTTTTCTCGCCGCTCATCCTGCTGGTTGCCTTTTTCAACGAGCGCCGCCGACTGCTGCACGACATTATGCTCGGCACCGTAGTCATCAACAGTGCGCCGCTGGCCGCCATGCGGCACTTGGGCGCCGGATAATGGCCTTTGACGGGACCGCTGCGGCGCGCGATGCTATGGATGAATCGGAAAGCCATGACGGCCAGATGACGTGACCCAGCATTCCCGCGATACGCCGCAATTCTATCTGACCGCGCCCTCGCCCTGCCCCTATCTGCATGGCCAGGAGGAGCGTAAAGTTTTCACCCACCTGGTCGGCGAGCGCGCGCCTGAACTCAACGATCTGCTCACCCATGGCGGCTTTCGCCGCAGCCAGTCGATTGCTTATCGGCCGGCCTGCGAGAGCTGCCGCGCCTGCGTCTCGGTGCGGGTGGTGGCGGCGGACTTCACGCCGTCGCGCAACATGCGCCGCATCGCCGAACGCAGTGCCGATGTGATCGGCGATATGCGCTCGCCGGCGCCAACGTCAGAGCAATATTCGGTGTTCCGCGCCTATCTCGACACCCGCCACCGCGACGGCGGCATGGCCGACATGACCGTGCTCGACTACGCCATGATGATCGAGGACAGCCATGTCGACACGCGGCTGGTCGAATACCGCCGGCGCGGACCGGACAGCGGCATCAACGGCCGCGGCGCCGGGCAATTGCTGGCGGTCGCGCTTACCGACGTGCTATCGGACGGACTGTCGATGGTCTATTCGTTCTTCGATCCCGACGCCGGCGAGCGCTCGCTCGGCACGCTGATGATCCTCGACCACATTGAGCGCGCCAAGGCCATGGGCCTCATCTATGTTTATCTCGGCTATTGGGTGCCGGGCTCGCGCAAGATGGACTACAAAGGCCGCTTCCTGCCGCAGGAGCGACTGCTGCCCTCGGGCTGGAGCCGGGTGGAAAAATAGCCTTAGTTCAATCCCGGAATCGGCACGCCGAGCGTCTGCACGATCAGGAACGCGTTGAGCGCCAGCACCAGCGCGGTCCCCACCAGCGCGGCGATGCGGGTGACCCGGCCATTTACGAAGCTGCCCATGATGTCCGCGCGCCCGGTGAACATCAGCAGCGCGATCATCGGCAGCGGCAGCGCAATACTCAAAATTACCTGGCTGACCACCAATGCTTGCGTAGCGTTGACGCCATAGCCCACCACCACGAAGGCCGGCACCATGGTGATCACCCGGCGCAGCCAGATCGGAATGCGGAAGCCGACGAAGCCCTGCATGATCATCTGCCCGGCCATGGTGCCCACCACTGAACTCGACACGCCGGACGCGATCAGCGACAGCAGGAAAATCCCGGCGGCGCCGATGCCGAGCAAGGGCGCCAGCGTGTGATAGGCGGTTTCGATCTCCGACACGTCGGAATGGCCGGCATGGAAGGCGCCCGACGCCATCATCACCATCGCCATGTTCACGAGGCCGGCGATCGCCAGCGCGATCACCACTTCATGGTTGGAGATGCGCACCAGCAGGCGACGCTCGTGCTCGTCGCGGCCGGGCGTGCGCGCCTGCGTCAAGCCCGAATGCAGGTAAACCGCGTGCGGCATGACGGTGGCGCCGATAATGCCGACCGAGATTAGCAGTGCCTCGGCATCGGGGAGTTCCGGTTTGATCGAATGATAGGCGGCCGCGCCCCAATCGACCGGCGCGATGAACATCTCGATCAAATAGCAAAGCCCGATGATGGCGACCAAGCCGCCGATGATCAGTTCGACCGGCCGGAAGCCGCGGCTCTCGACCATCAGAATGGCGTAGGTAATGACGGCAGTGACGCCCATGCCGTAGATCAGCGGCATCTTGAACAGCAGCGCCAGGCCGACCGCGCCGCCGAGAAATTCGGCGAGATCGGTGGCCATGGCGGCGACCTCGCTCACCGTCCACATCACCCACACCACCGGCTTGGGGAATTCGTCGCGGCACATTTCCGCGAGATTACGGCCGGTGACGATACCGAGCTTGGCCGATAGCGCCTGGAACAGCATGGCGATCAGGTTGGCGAGCAGCACGACCCACAACAGGCTGTAGCCGTATTTGGCGCCGGCTTGGATATTGGTGGCGAAGTTGCCCGGGTCCATGTAGGCGATCGAGGCGACGACCGCCGGGCCGGCAAAGGCGAGATAGGCGGCCGGGCCGCGGCGCTGGCCGCTCAGAATGGCCTGCGCCGCCTCCACCGTGCGGTCGGTCAACGACCCTCGACGGGCGTTCAATCCGCTCATGCACTCGGCCGCTCCAGCCTCGGCCCAAAAGTGTAGCTATGGCTACACTTCACAATAAGCGGCCATTCGCGGATGTCAACGCACATATTGTAGCCACGGCAACACTTTGATATTGTTTATCGGACCGGGCGGTGCCAGAATAATCTCGGTTGCGATCGCAAGGGTTGCGGGAGGCGCTATGCCGTTGGCGGCAAAGAAAAAAGCGGGCAAGGCCGGGATTAAACTGCCGGCCGAACTGACCCAGGCGCGCCGGTTCGGCAAGACCCGCTCGGCGCAATCGGGCGCGCTGCTTGAGGACTATGTCGAGCTGATCGCCGATCTGTTGACCAGCAACGGCGAGGCGCGCCCGACCGACGTCGCCCGCCGTCTCGGCGTATCGCATGCCACCGCCATCAAGACGATCGCGCGGCTCAAACGCGAGGGTCTCGCGACCGGCCGCCCCTATCGCGGAGTTTTCTTGACCCCCGAAGGGCAAAAACTAGCGGCGCGCGTGCGTGTTCGCCACCGGCTGGTCGTCGATATTCTGCTCGCCTTGGGTGTGCCGGCCGAAGCCGCGGAAGCCGATGCGGAAGGCATCGAGCATTACGTCTCGGAAGCTTCGCTGAAAGCGTTCGCCCAGTTCCTGGCATCGCGCGAGCCGAGCTAGACATCGCGGCGTCAATCGCGGAAGACGGCCGCCGACCGTCGTCACGCCCGCAAGCTCAGCCCTCTCCGTCATCGGTTTTGCCGCAGCTGGGCGCGCCGCGGAACTTGTTATTGGTGAGGAAGCGATCGGGCCGGATACGGCCGGCATCGCCACGATTGCCGCGCCAGCTGGCAAGCTCCTTGAGCGTCAGCGTGAAGCTGCGGCCGGCGCTATCAATCCAGGTAAGGCCGTCGGCGCCTTTGAAGGTGGCGACGTCGGAGAGCCCTTTCTCCTTGTAGCGCTGCAGGCGCACGCCGCGGCCGCGCGTCATTTCCGGCACTTGGTCGATGGGAAAGATCACCATCTTGCGGTTGGCGCCGACTGAGGCAATCAGTTCGCCGTCGACGGTCGTCATCGCCGCCGCCTTGTCGGCACCTTTCAGATTGAGCACCTGCTTGCCTTTGCGCGTGGTGCCCAACACCTCGTCTTCCGGCACCACGAAGCCGTTGCCGCCATAGCTCGCCAGCAGGAATTTGCGCTTGCCCTCGTAGGCCAGCGCCGCCACCACGTCGGCATCCTGCTCGATATCGAAATAGAGCCGCACCGGCTCGCCATGCCCGCGCCCGCCCGGCAGTTTGGAGGCCTCCAGCGTGTAGAACTTGCCGTTGCTGGCGAAGATCAGGATCTTGGCGGTCGTTTCGGTGGGGAACGCGAATTTCAGCGCGTCGTCGGTCTTGAAGGTCACACCCGAGAGATCGCCGACATGGCCGCGCAGGGCACGGATCCAGCCCTTCTCCGACACCACCACGGTGATCGGCTCGCGCACCACCATCGCCTCTTCGATCGCAGCCTCGTCGTGCTCGGGCGCCTCGGCGAACGTGGTGCGGCGTTTGCCGAGATCGGTCTTCGGCCCGAAGGTCGTTTTCAATTCCTTGATCTGGCCCGCGATGGTCTTCCATTGCTGCGGGGTCGAGCCGATGAGCGCCTTGACCTTGGTGCGCTCCTCGCGCAGCGCCTTGTCCTCGGCGCGGATTTGCATTTCCTCGAGTTTGCGCAAATTGCGCAGACGCATGTTGAGGATGGCATCGGCCTGCACGTCGGTGAGCTTGAAGGCCTTCATCAACACGGGCTTGGGCTCATCCTCGCGCCGGATGATTTTGATCACCTTGTCGAGGTTGAGATAGGCGATCAGAAAGCCGCCGAGTACTTCCTGGCGATGCTCGATCTCCGCCAGCCGGTGCTTGGAGCGGCGCAGCAGCACGTCGCGGCGGTGATCGAGCCATTCGCGCAAGGCCTCGGCCAAACCGATGACCTGCGGAATGCGCCCCTTCACCAGCACGTTCATGTTGAGCGAGATGCGGCTTTCCAGCTCGGTCAGCTTGAACAGCGACTCCATCAGCAATTCGGCATCGACCGTGCGCGAACGCGGCTCGATCACCAGCCGGAGATCCTCGGCCAACTCGTCGCGCACGTCGGCGACCAGCGGCAGCTTCTTCTCGTTGATCAGTTCGGCGAGCTTTTCGACCAGTCGCGACTTCTGCACCAGCCAGGGAATTTGCGTGATGACGACCAAGTAAGTGCCGCGGCCGGTGTCTTCGGTCTGCCAGCGCGCGCGCACGCGAAACGAGCCGCGGCCGGTGGTATAGGCCTCGCCGATTTCCGCCGGCTTATCGACGATCACGCCGCCGGTCGGGAAATCCGGGCCCTTGACGTATTTGAGCAGCGTGCGGCTGCGCGCCTTCGGATTGTCGATCAGGAACAGCGCCGCGTCGCACAATTCGGCCGCGTTGTGCGGAGGGATTGAAGTCGCCATGCCGACCGCAATGCCTTGCGAACCGTTGGCCAGCAGATTGGGGAACGCCGCCGGCAGCACCACCGGCTCCTGCCCGGTGCCGTCATAGGTGGGGCGGAAATCGACCGCATCCTCCTCGATACCGTCAAGCAGCAGGCGCGCGACGGCGGTCATGCGCGCTTCGGTGTAGCGCATGGCGGCCGGATTATCGCCGTCGATATTGCCGAAATTACCCTGCCCGTCGACCAGCGGATAACGCGAGGCGAAATCCTGCGCGAGCCGAACCAGGGAATCGTAGATCGCCTCATTGCCGTGCGGGTGGAACGAACCCATCACGTCGCCGACAATCTTCGCCGATTTCTTGAACGCCGCGCCGGGGTCCAACCGCAAGATGCGCATGCCGTAGAGAATGCGGCGGTGCACCGGTTTGAGGCCATCGCGTGCGTCCGGCAGCGCGCGATTCATGATGGTGGAGAGCGCGTAAGCGAGATAGCGCTCCTCCAGCGCCTCGCGCAGCGCAACCTCTTCAACCTGACCCTTGTCGGGGGGAATCAGTCTCTTGCCCATCATATTTGGTTATCGCAAGCAACCGATATGAACAACCGATGAATGGCCGGCTCATACGATATGCGCAATGAATCGGATATCATGATACTAGCGAAGGCGGAAACCTTCGTGCCGTTTGGCCGCATGGCTTGAAGGAACCCAAGCGTGCATCCGAACGTTATACGTGGCCCATCTAGGAGGGAGATTCACAATGCGAGCCATCATTCTTGCGGCGATCGTCGCTGCGGGCATTGGATTTGTCGGAACGTCGCACGTCTCGGCAGCGCCGGCGAATGGCGTACCGATCAATGAATCCGCTGACGCCAATACCTCGGTCCTGAAGGTTCAACATTATCGCTGGCGCAGCCGTCACTCGCGCAGGCATCGTTGCCACTATCGTCATCGCAGCCGTTGGGGCTGGTGCTGATCCCCACGGCCGGGTGATTTAAGGATGGGCCGGGCGCCAACCGCCCGGCTCATTCTTTTTCGGCGAATATTTCTACGGCGATGAGCTTTGCTTGGCCCGGGCCGCGCGCTTGCGCATATTGGCCGGCCGCTCCGAGGCCGGCGGCGGCGCCCGCAAATCCTGCGGTGAATTGTCGAATATGAAACAGCGGTAATAGGCGGCCTCCGAAGCGCGACGGCGGATCGCGCAACGATCGGCGCGGTTGAATTCGCTGAACCGCTTGTACAGAAGGTAGGGCGCAATCATATAGCGCACCTCGCCGTCCGGTGTGCCGCCGAAGCGGTCTATCTCGCCTTTGAGGTTCGGCTGCACCTTGAGGATGGCATTGCGCAGCGTTTCGCCCGAGATAAAATTGTCCGGTAGCTGATCGAACGGTCCGTCGAAATAATTATTCACGTTGACGTTTTCCTCATAGACCCCGATCAGAATTTTTCGGTCGAGCCTATGATCGCGATAGAACACGAAACCAGTGCGTTTTCCGACCAGGATGCGGTCGCTGTGCGCGTCGCGAGCGAAGTCGTCGGCCACCTTGACGGTCTCGTCGAGAACATAGAGAAAATTATTGATCGTGGCATTGTAGACGAGAAAAAAGCGAATTCCGGATTCGTCGAATATCGGGCCGATGAATTCTTCGTGCGGCGCCAGCGCGCTCGCCGGCGGCCGCACCTGCGACAAATCGTTGAGTTCGAACAGAGCGCTCTTGTCCTTGTAAGTCAGCCGATAAAGAAAGCGTTCGAGCTTTTCCAGTTTGACGCCGCTCGCGGCATCGAGCACGCGAAACTCGCCTGGCGTATCCTCGCGCCAGCCGGTGGTCTGTTCGTAGTAGCCGAATTGCACCTTGCCGTCGTCACGGTCGCTGGCGTCGAGCCGGATATTGCCGGCATAGACCACGCCGTTGTGGGTGAATGTGAAATAAAAATAATTTTCGGTCGGATAGACCTTTACGCGGTCCGGCAGGCTGTCGAGCACGAAGGCAAAAACCGCCAGCGGATCTTTCACATCGAGCGTCGTTGGCCGCGTCACCTCGTCCATGGCGGACTGGTGGGTATGGAGCTTGGGCAAATCGCCGGCCAGCGCGCCGGCGAGGCTCGCCCAGAGCGCCGCAAGCGCGATGACGACAGCGCGCGCCTTCATCACGCCACGCTCGGCAACGCGCGCGCGAGCGCCGCGATGAAATGCGCGCGCTCGTCGGAGAGCGCCAGTCCGCGCGGCTCCAGCACGTGGCGCGCCAGGAAGAAACCGGTGAGCGCAAAGCCATCGGCAAGATCGCGGCCGGCCGGTTGCGTGTCGTGCTCGCGCAGGAACGTCGGCAGCCGCAGCATCTTGTCGGCGTAAGGCTTGCCGGCTGAACCGGAAACCGCCCGCCCTGATTTGGGCGAGACATAAACGAGATCGGCGCGCGCACCGGTCGCGGCGCATTGCGTCAGGTCGAGCCCGAAGCCGAGCTCGACAAGGAGCTGCAATTCAAAGCGCACCACCAGAGGCGCGGCGACGCCGGCATCGTCGAGCCGCTCGAGGATATGCTCAAGCCCGCCATAAAGGGCTTCATGCGGATCGCGCTCCGGCAACAGCCGCAGCAGCGCGCAAAGATGCGTGACGCCGTAGATCGCGTGCGACGCATTGAAGAAACTCGCCGCCCGCAGATTGACCGCCTCCACCGTGTAATTGCCGAGATGCTCGTCCAGGCGCGCCCGCCAATTCGCGCTCACGGAATTGCCAGTCTGCAGCACCGGCTTCAGGCGCGAGCCGAAGCCGCCGCGCACCAGGCCGAGATGGCGGCCATGCTCGCGCGTCATCAATTCGAGGATGGCGTTCGCCTCCCCGTGGCGCCTAACGCCGAGCACGATGCCTTCATCGGTCCATTGCATTTTTATTTCTGTCATTCCGGGGCGCGAGCGAACCCGGAATCCATACTCCCAGAATCAGAGGAAATCACGATCACCGAGGCTATGGATTCCGGGCCCGGCGCTAACGCGCCGTCCCGGAATGACAACGATTCACTCCTTCGGAAACTCCAGCCCCATGGCGCGGTAGCGCTCCGGGTCTTCGCCCCAGCCCTCGCGCACTTTGACGAACAGGAACAAGTGCACCTTGGCCTCGACGATGGCGGCGATTTCCTTGCGCGCCGCCTCCCCGATCGCCTTGATGGCCACCCCGCCCTTGCCGAGCACGATCTTGCGCTGGCTCTCGCGCTCCACGTAGATGGTCTGCTCGACGCGGATATCGCCTTTGCGCAATTCCTTCCAGGTTTCGGTCTCGACCGTCGAGTGGTAGGGCAGTTCCTGGTGCAGGCGCTCGAACAGTTTCTCGCGCGTGATCTCGGCCGCCAATTGCCGCAGGGGCGCATCCGACATCTGATCGGCCGGATAAAGCCACGGGCCCTCTGCCACGCGGGCGGCCAGCCAGCGCTTGAGATCGGCGACACCGTCGCCGGTAAGCGCCGAGATCATGAACGTCGCTTCGAACCTGGCCTTATCGTTGGCGGCCTTGGTCAGCGTCAGCAGTGTATCGCGCGGCACCAGATCGATCTTGTTGAGGATGAGGATTTTCGGCGCCTTCACTTCGGCAAGTTTTTCGAGGATCGCTTCGGCTTCCTCGTCGATCCCCTTGCGCGCGTCGATCAGCAGGCCGCTGAGATCGGCGTCGTGCGCGCCGCTCCAGGCGGTCGTCACCATGGCGCGGTCGAGCCGCCGCCGCGGCAAGAATATTCCCGGCGTATCGACAAAGATGAGCTGCGATTTTCCTTCGACCGCGATGCCGCGGATCAGCGCGCGCGTGGTCTGAACTTTACGCGAAACGATGGTCACCTTGGAGCCGACCAGCGCGTTGAGCAGCGTCGACTTGCCGGCATTAGGCGCGCCGATCAGCGCGACGAAGCCGCACTGCGTACCGGTCTCTGGCTGGTCCTCAACCATCAAGCGTGTCCGCCGACACGCCGACGCGCGTCAGCATGGCGGCAGCGGCGGCTTGTTCGGCGGCTCGCTTCGACGAGCCCATCCCCTCGGCCGGCGGCCGGTCGGGCAGCACCACCGCGACGCGGAATTCCGGATCGTGATGCGGGCCGGTGCGCGCCAATTCGCGATAGGCCGGGGTCGGCAGACCGCGCGCCTGCGCCCATTCCTGCAACATGGTCTTGGGGTCGCGTAACGGCCGCAGCGGCTTGAGCATGCGCTCCTTCCAGAACCGCGCGATCAACTCAGCGGCCGCCTGATAACCGCCGTCGATGAACACCGCACCGACCAGCGCCTCGCAGGCATCGGCCAGGATCGTGGTACGCAAGCGCCCGCCGGCATGCGATTCTGAATTGCCGAGCTTGAGCGCGGGGCCGAGATCCATGGCGCGCGCCACGTCCGCGCAGGTTTCTTTGCGCACCAGGTCGGCGAGCCGGCGCGACAACTCGCCCTCGTTCGCCTTCGGGAACGCACGATAAAGCATGTCGGAAATCACCAGGCCGAGCACGTGGTCGCCGAGGAATTCCAGACGCTGGTAGCTGGCGGCGCGGGTGGCGCCGCCCGAGAGAGCGGAAATATGCGTGACCGCGCGCTCCAGCAGCACCTTATCGGCAAATTCATAGCCGATCCGGTCCTCGAGTGCGGCTCTGTCCTTGTCCTTGTCCTTGGCCTTGCGGCTCATCTGACGATCGTGAACAGCCTGCTCCAGCGCACCGAGAACGGCCAGCGCCAGAATTCCCAGGCGCGCTCGCCCTCATAGACGGAGAAGAAAATGATCTGCGCCTTGCCGACGATATTCTCGAACGGCACCATGCCGACCTGGCTGAAACGGCTGTCGGTCGAGTTGTCGCGATTGTCGCCCATCATGAAATAGTGGCCGGGCGGCACAGTGTAGACCTGGGTGTTGTCGGCAAAGCCGTTATCGACCAGATCGAGCGTGTAATAGGTAACGCCGTTGTCCAGCGTTTCCTGCCAGCGCTTGACCGCGGCGGCGTGCATATTTTCTTCGGTCTCGATGAAGGCCGGCGCCAGCTCGCGCTTGATCGGCGTGCCGTTGATATTAACGACGCCGTTGATCACCTGGATCTTGTCGCCGGGCAGACCGATCACGCGCTTGATGTAGTCGGTCGATGTGTCCTTCGGCAGGCGAAATACCACCACGTCGCCGCGCTGCGGCAGCCAGCCGCTTGGGATTCGTCCCGAGAACAGCGGCGGCGATAAAGGCAGCGAGAAGTGGCTGTAGCCATAGGAATATTTCGACACGAACAGATAATCGCCGACCAGCAGTGTCGCCTTCATCGAGCCGGAGGGGATATTGAAGGGTTGAAACAGGAAGGTGCGGATCACCAGCGCGATGACCAGCGCGTGGAAAATCACGCGGACTGTTTCGGCAACCCCGCCTTCTTTTCGTTTTGTTCCGGATGTCACGCTCATCGGCCTCTTGTCCCGCCACTAGCGGCGCGCGCCCCGGCGACCTTGTAGCGGCTGCTCTCCCAGGGCGCAATCGAGAACGCCGGAACCGCTGTATAAGCACTTGGTTGGATTGTGTTTCTGAGGCTCACGCCGGTGCCCGCGGCACCGCCGTTATGATGACAATCGCCTGCGCGGTCGGACCTTCGTCGGTGAGCGAGACGTCGATTTGGGCCTCGCATCCCGCGGGCGTGATCGATTGCAGGCGCTTGAGCGCGCCGCCGGTCAGTTTCATGGTCGGGCGGCCGGAGGCCAGATTGACCACCCCCATGTCGCGCCAGAACACGCCGGCGCGCAGCCCGGTGCCGAGTGCCTTGGAGCAGGCTTCCTTGGCGGCGAAACGCTTGGCGTAGGTCTCGACCTTGTTGGCGCGCCTCTCGGCCTTGGCACGCTCGGCCGGCGTATAGATGCGGGCGAGAAATCGCTCGCCATAGCACTCGATGCTGCGCGCGATGCGTCGCACATCGACCACATCGGAGCCGAGCCCGATGATCATGATGCGCCAACCTTGGCGCGCCCGCGGTCCATGGCCGCGCGCATGAATTTCACGGTATCGGCCAGTCCCTCGAACACCGATTCGCCAACCAGGAAATGGCCGATATTGAGCTCGACGATCTGCGGCAGCGTCGCAATGGTCTCCGCGCTCGCGTAATCGAGACCGTGGCCGGCGTGGACTTCGAGGCCGAAGCCGTGCGCCTTGAGCGCGCCGGTGCGGATCAGCCGCCATTCGGCATCGGCCTCAGCCGTTCGCCCCTCGATCAGCGCATCGCACCAGGAGCCGGTATGGATTTCGATCACCGGCGCGCCCAACTCGACCGCCGCCTCGATCTGCGCCGGCGCCGCGCCGATGAAGAGCGAGACCTTGATGCCGGCGTGCTTGAGCGCATGCACCACCGGCTTGAGCTGCGCATGCTGCTTGACGGCATCAAGCCCGCCCTCGGTGGTACGTTCGGTACGCTTCTCCGGCACCAAACAGACCGCGTGCGGTTGCGTCTTCAGCGCGATCGCCGTCATTTCCTCGGTCGCCGCCATTTCGAAATTAAGCGGCTTGTCGATTTCCGCTTTCAGCCGCGCGATATCGTCGTCGCGGATATGGCGGCGGTCCTCGCGCAAATGCGCGGTGATGCCGTCGGCACCGGCAGCGATCGCGAGCTTGGCCGCGCGCACCGGATCGGGGTGGCGCCCGCCGCGCGCGTTGCGGACGGTGGCGACGTGGTCGACATTGACGCCGAGGCGCAAACGGGGCGGAATGTTCACCATTGTTTTTCCTTGCGCATGATCTTATCCGACCTTCCTCCGCCCGCCGAAGCGGGCTTCGCGCAGGCGGGAAATCGGTTCCCACTTTTCGGGATCACGCGCTACCCGTTCATCCGTTCCGCCTTCGCCACCACCGGCTTGGCGCGTAATTGCGCGATGATGGCGTTGAGATGCTTGAGGTCGTAGACCTCCAGATCGATCTGCACGTCGGTGAAATCGGGCGCGCGCCGCGTCATGCGAATATTGTCGATGTTGCCGTCGTTTTCGGCGATCACTTGTGCGATTTGGGCAAGCGAGCCGGGCTCGTTCACCGATTGCACCTCGATGCGCGCCGGGAAGCGTCGCGGAGTGCGCTCCTCTTCGTCCCAACGCACGTCCAGCCAGCGCTCCGGCTTGTCCTCGAACTTGCTCAGCGCGGCCGAATGGATCGGGTAGATGGTGATCGCCTCACCCGGCGTGAGGATGCCAACAATGCGGTCGCCCGGCACCGCGCCGCCATCGGGCGCAAAGCGCACCGGCAAGTCGCCATTGATGCCGCGGATCGGGATCGCCGGGCCGGCGGCGGCGCCGATGCCCGGCACCTTGAATTTAACCGAGGTGAACTTCTTCAAGCCGAACCAGCCGCTCTCCGATTTCCGCTTCACCGCCATGGCGGCGGCGCGCTCTTCCTTGTAATCGGGATACATGGCGCGGGCGACGTCGGAGGCTTTCAATTCGCTGCGGCCGACCGCCGCCATCACGTCTTCGATCGAGGAGCGCGCCAGCCGCGGCAATGCGCCGGTGAGCTTTTCGTCCGAATAGGCGATCTTGGCGCGCTGGAACAGGCGCTCGACGATGCGGCGGCCGAGCCCGGTATATTGCGTACGCACCGCCGCACGGGTGGCGCGCCGGATCGCCGCGCGCGCCTTGCCGGTGACAACGATCGATTCCCAAGCGGCCGGCGGCGCGGCCTGCACCTTCGAGGTGATGATCTCGACCTCATCGCCGTTGATGATTTCCGAGCCGAGCGGCGCGATGTGGCCGTTGATCTTGCATCCGACCGCGGTGTTGCCGACATCGGTGTGCACCGCATAGGCGAAGTCGATCGGCGTCGCCTTGCTGGGCAATGCGATCAGTTTGCCCTTGGGCGTGAAGCAGAACACCTGGTCGTGGAACAGTTCGAGTTTGGTGTGCTCGAGGAATTCCTCCGGGTTCGAGCCGTCAGCCAAGAGTTCGATGGTCCGGCGCAGCCAGGCATAGGCGCTCGACTCGCGCGACAGAACTTCGGTCGGCGAACCGACATTGTCCTTGTAGAGTGCATGCGCGGCAATGCCGTATTCGGCGAGCTCATGCATGGCGGTGGTGCGGATCTGTAGTTCGACGCGTTGCTTGCCCGGGCCGATCACGGTGGTGTGGATCGATTGGTAGTCGTTCGCCTTGGGCGTCGAGATGTAGTCCTTGTAACGCCCCGGCACCATCGGCCAAGTCGTGTGCACAATGCCGAGCGCCTGATAACAATCCGCCACCGTTTTCACGATTACGCGGAAGCCGAAAATGTCGGACAGTTGCTCGAACCCGATCGATTTGCGTTCCATCTTGCGCCAGATCGAGTAGGCGCGCTTGCTGCGTCCCTGCACCGTCGCCTCGATGCCGCGGTCGGCGAGTTTCTTGGTGAGCTGGCGCTCGATCTCGGTGATTAGATGCTTGTGGCGATCGGCCAGCGCGTTAAGCCGGCTGCTGACCACTTGATAGGCTTCGGGAAAGAGCTCGCGGAACGCCAGATCGTCGAGTTCCTCGCGCATCGCATGCATGCCCATGCGGCCGGCGAGCGGGGCGTAAATTTCCAGCGTCTCCTCGGCGGCGCGCCGGCGCGCTTCGATCGGCATGTAGTCGAGCGTGCGCATGTTGTGCAGCCGGTCGGCGAGCTTGACGAGCAGCACGCGCACGTCAGCCGCGATCGCCAGCAAAAGCTTGCGCAGGTTTTCCGCCTGCTTGGCTTCCTTGGTGACGAGGTCGAGCTTTTTGAGTTTGGTCAGTCCATCGACCAGCGTGCCGATGTCGCTGCCGAACAGGCTGTCGATTTCGGCGCGGGTAGTTTCGGTGTCCTCGATGGTATCATGCAACAGCGCGGCGGCGATGGTGGCATCGTCGAGCTTGAGGTCGGTGAGGATGGCGGCCACTTCGATCGGGTGAGAGAAATACGGGTCGCCCGAAGCGCGCCGCTGCTCGCCATGCGCCTTCATGGCGTAGACATAGGCGCGGTTGAGCAGCGCTTCGTTCGTCTTAGGATTGTAGCGGCGCACCCGTTCGATCAGATCGTACTGCCGCATCATCGGCGGTTTGCGGGATTGCGCCGATTTTTCAATTGTTTGCGGCGGCGCAACGGTGCGCTCGCGCGGCGCCCGGGTGGGCGACTGCTTCTGCATCCGCGGAAGATCTGAGCGCATGCGCGCCATGTTCATGCCTCGCGGCCGCCGAATCTGGGTCAAGAACGGCGCCGGCGGCCATTTCTAGCATAGATATCACGATAATTCGGTGGAGCCGCAAGGGCTTGCCGCTCAGGGTGACGAAAAACCAACGGCCCGGCGCTGAGGCCGGGCCGTTACGTAAAATTTATGTGGAAACGTGGCGCGCCGGTTACTCGGCGTCTTCCTCGGGCACCTCTTCCGGCGGCGCCAGGCCTTCGAGACCCTTGAGCAGTTCTTCCTCGGTCATGCGCTCGGAGGTCACTTCGGTATCGTCGGAATCGACGGATGCGCCGGCGCCGGCGCCGATCAGCGGCACTTCCGGCTCCGGTTCATCCACTTCGACATATTTCTGCAAGGAATGGATCAGATCTTCCTTCAGGTCGCCGGGGGATACCGTCGTTTCCGCAATTTCGCGCAGCGCCACGACCGGATTCTTGTCGTTATCGCGCTCAACGGTAATCTGCGACCCGGACGAGACCATGCGCGCCCGATGGCTCGCCAGAAGGACGAGATCGAAGCGGTTCTCAACCTTGTCGATGCAATCTTCTACGGTGACACGGGCCATCGGCTCGTCACTCCTTTGAATGGAACATTGTCGTGAATTAGCCCGCTAGGTAGACCGGGTGGGACAAAAATTCAAGCATATTTGTCTTGGTTTAACCGCAAGTGTCTGTTACCGAATTCCCCGCAAGCAGGCCGACCGAGCTGGATTTTCGCGGCAACGGCGTGATTGCGTGGGTACCGGTTGAATTGATCGAAGGTGCCTTCAGCCGCTCTGTTAACGCCGATTCACTGCAGCGCATCGCGCTTCTCGCGCGCTGTGCGCGCGTGAAATCGGAGAATTCGGATTGTATTTGCGAGCATCGTGAGAAAGTCCCCATGACCGTACCCGGCGAAAAAATCGCATTGTTCATTGATGGAGCCAATCTTTACGCGACCGCCAAATCGCTCGGCTTCGACATCGACTACAAGAAGCTGCTGCGTGAATTCCAGTCGCGCGGCTATCTGTTGCGCGCGTTCTATTACACCGCGGTGATCGAGGATCAGGAATATTCCTCGATCCGCCCGCTGATCGATTGGCTCGACTACAACGGCTATTCGGTGGTCACCAAGGCGACCAAGGAATTCGTCGACCAGACTGGCCGCCGCAAGGTCAAGGGCAACATGGACATCGAACTTGCGGTCGACGCCATGGAGATCGCCGGCTCGATCGATCACATGGTGCTGTTCTCCGGCGACGGCGATTTCCGCTCGCTGGTGGAAGCCGTGCAGCGCAAGGGCGTGCGCGTGACCGTGATCTCGACCGTCACCACGCAGCCGCCGATGGTGGCCGACGAGTTGCGCCGCCAGGCCGACATCTTCACCGACATCGTCACGCTGCAGGGCAAGATCGGCCGCGATCCATCCGAGCGTGCCGCCCGCCCGCCGCGCGACGATCGCGAGGCACCGCAGCACACCCCGCAATTCCTGCAGCGTCCGCCGACGCCGCAACGCGCCGACGCGACCGTCGGCGGCGGCGACGACGACGACGATTTCGAAGATTAGCCGCCTGCCATGAGCGAAAGCGGCGGCACGCCCGGGCGCGATTGCCCGCGCTGCCCGCGGCTGGCGGCATTCCGCAAACAATGGCGCGTGGACGAGCCGACCTGGTTCAATGCGCCGGTCCCCTCCTTCGGGCCGCGCGAAGCGCGCCTGCTGGTCGTGGGCTTAGCCCCCGGCCTGCAGGGCGCCAACCGAACCGGGCGCCCGTTCACCGGCGACTACGCCGGCGTTCTGCTGTACGAGACGCTTGCGCGCTACGGCTTCGCACGCGGGCAATATGGCGCGCATCCCGACGACGGACTGGAGCTGACCGATTGCCGCATCACCAACGCGGTGCGCTGCGTGCCGCCAGAGAACAAGCCGACGACCGTGGAAATTGCCACTTGCCGCGATTTCCTCAAACCCACTATCGCCGAGATGAAAAACCTGCGCGCTATTGTTGCGCTCGGAAAAATTGCCCATGACAGCGTGGTGACTGCCTTCGGCGCCAAAAAATCGGCAACGCCGTTCAAACACGGCGGCAAGAACATGCTGGGTGAACTCGCGCTGTTTTCCAGCTATCACTGCTCACGCTACAACACGAATACCGGAGTGCTCACGCCGGAGATGTTCCGCAGCGTATTTGCCGCGGTTCGCGCTTATTTGGATGCCTGAAGCCAGGCGACCACTTCCGCGGCGTTCTTGTCAGGCGGAAACACCGGGTAGAACGCTTTGGTGATTTTGCCGTTGTCGATCACCAGCGCCATGCGCTTGAGCAAAGTCATGCCGGACGTGGTGAAAGTCGGCAGTTTGAGTGCCCTGGTCAGCGCCAACTTCTCATCCGACAGAATCGCAAATGGCAGATGCAGCCGCGTCGCCACTTCCTTCTGGTAGGCGGTGTCCTGTGTCGACAGGCCATAAAGCTGCGCCACGGCCAGCCGCTTGAGCTCGCCGAAATGGTCGCGGAAGCCGCAGGATTGCGGCGTGCAGCCGCGCGCGCCTGGGATTTGGTCCCAGCCCGGCGGCGCGTCGACGCCTGGCACGCCGGTGCGCGGATAGACATAAACAACGGTGCGGCCTTTGAGTTTAGACAGGTTGATTTGCGCGCCATCGGTCGCCGCCAGCGCCAGGTCGGGTAATTTCATGCCGGCGAGATGGCGGGCGGCGCCGTCGTCCTGCGGCGCCGGAATATCGGGCGGCAGAAAATTCGGATTATGGGTGCCCGACGCTTCACTCATTTTACCTCTCCATACGACATGAACTCCATCAGCGAGCCGTCGGGATCGCGGAAATAGACGCTCGTCCCCGGCCCATTGGCGCCGAAACGCTGCAGCGGCCCGCGCTCGACCGCAATGCCGTGCGCCTTGAGATGTGCAATTGCATCCTCGATCGGCCCGCGCCATTCGAAGCAAAGATCGGAATTACCCGGCTGCACCGGCAACCGCGCCACTTCCGCCGGCGTGACGCCCGGCCCATGCACGTTGAGCTGCTTGTCACCGAAGCGATAGGCAAAGCCGGCCGGCCGCGTCACCAGCTCGGCGCCCATCACTTCGCTGTAGAATTTGTTCGAGCGCTGCCAGTTGGAAACGTGGATCACGCAGTGATCGAGCTTCGTTGGCGCGGCCATGACGCTATACTCCAAGCTTCTTTCCGACACGGGTCGCCACGACACGGCGCTCCTCGCTCAACTTGGCCAGACGCGCCTCCACCGCTTCGAGGATCGCGGGCGCAGCCGCCTGCGGCGAACCTGAATCAAACGGCGGGGCCGGATCATATTCAATTTGCAGCTGAATTTCGCGCGCGACCGGCTCGCCCTCAAGCAGGGCGGCAAGCGTGAGCGCAAAATCGATACCCGACGCCACCCCTGCCCCGGTCACGATATTGCCGTCCACCACCACGCGTTCGCGCACCGGAATGGCCCCGAGCAGCTTGAGATGATCGATCGCGGCCCAATGGCAGGTGGCGCGCTTGCCCTTGAGCAGCCCGGCCGCGCCCAGCACCAGCGAGCCGGTGCACACGGATGTCACGTATTTCGCCGACGCCGCCTGTTTGCGCAGAAACGCCAGCGCCGCCTCGTCTTCCATCAAATCCTGCTGGCCCGGCCCACCCGGCACCATCACCACGTCGAGCATCGGGCAGTCGGCATAGGTCGCGGTCGGCACGATCTGCATGCCGCGGTCGGTGGTTACCGGATCGAGGCTGCGCGCGACCAGATCGACGGCCGTGTCGGGCAGCCGCGCCAGCACTTCGTAGGGCCCGGTCATGTCGAGCTGGGTCAGGCGCGGGAACAGCAACATGCCGATGCGGCGCTTTGCAGCCATCGCACTAGCCTTTCTGCCGCATCAGCCGCCCGCGCTCGCGCTCCCAGGAGCGTTTCTTGAGCGTCTCGCGCTTGTCGTGCAGCTTCTTGCCGCGCGCCAGTGCGATCTCGATTTTCGCCCGTCCCTTGTCGTTGAAATAAAGTTTGAGCGGCACAATGGTCATGCCCTCGCGCTCGACCGCGCCGGCGAGCTTGTTGATCTGGCGCGCGTGCAGCAGCAATTTGCGCGGCCGCTTGGGCAGATGATTGAAGCGGTGCGCCTGCAGGTATTCCGGAATATTGGAATTGATCAGCCAGATTTCGCCGCCGCGGGCGTCGGCATAGGATTCGGCTATGGTGGCCTTGCCGGCGCGCAACGATTTTACCTCGCTGCCGGTGAGCGCGATGCCGGCCTCGTAGGTCTCGCCGATCTCATAGTTGAAGCGCGCCTTGCGATTGTCGGCGATCACCTTGAAGCGGCGTTCAGGTTTGGCGGCCATGCCTGCATCCGGTCTGCATCATTTGGCCTTCAGCAGATCGCGGATTTCGGTCAACAATTCCTCCTGCTTCGTCGGCAGCGCCGGCTTGGCCTCTTCTTTGCGCATCATCCGCGTCATGGCGCGAATCACCAGGAACAGCACGAAGGCAATAATGATGAAGTTAAGCGTGATGGTGAGGAAATTCCCCCAAGCCAATACAGCGCCTTGCTTTTTTGCCTCAGCCAATGTGATGGCGGTGACCTTGGACGAGAGCGGGATGAAATTGTTCGAAAAGTCGAGCCCGCCGCTCACGGCCCCGACCACCGGCATAATGATGTCGCCGACCATCGAATTGACGATGGCACCGAAGGCGGCGCCGATGATCACGCCGATGGCGAGATCGACCACATTGCCGCGCAGTGCGAATTTTTTGAATTCCTCAAGCATGCTTCCCTCGTCACAATGATGGAAATGCGAAAGACCGGGCCACGCAGCGCTAGTTGATCAGCCCGGCATGCACCATGGCCTCGCGCACCAATGCCTTCGATTTCTCGGCAAGCGGCACCATCGGCAGCCGCACGGTGTCGGCGCATTTGCCAAGCACCGAAAGCGCGTATTTGGCCGGCGCCGGATTGGTCTCGACGAACAGATGCTGATGCAGCGGCATCAGCTTATCCTGTAGCTTGAGCGCGGTCTTGTAATCGCCCTTCAGGCAGGCGCCCTGGAATTCAGCACATAGCCGCGGCGCCACGTTCGAGGTCACCGAAATGCAGCCATGCCCGCCATGCGCCATGAAGCCGAGACAAGTGCCGTCTTCGCCCGACATTTGGTTGAAGTCGGGCCCGATTTCCGCGCGCTGCTGCGACACCCGCACCATATTGGCAGTGGCGTCCTTCACCCCAGCGATGTTCTTGCACTCGAACAGCCGCTTCATGGTGTCGACCGACATATCAATCACCGAGCGACCGGGGATGTTGTAGATGATGATCGGGATGCCGATGGCGTCGTTGATCGCCTTGTAGTGCTGGTAGAGCCCTTCCTGGGTCGGCTTGTTGTAATAGGGTGTCACGATCAGTACCGCATCGGCACCCGCCTTTTCGGCGTGCTGCGACAATTCGATCGCTTCGGCGGTCGAGTTTGAGCCGGCGCCGGCAATCACCGGTACCCGGCCGTCGGCCTGATCGACACACCACTCCACGACGTGCTTGTGCTCGTGATGCGACAGCGTCGGGCTCTCGCCGGTGGTGCCGACCGGCACCAGGCCGTTGGTGCCTTCGGCGATCTGCCAGTCCACCAAGTCGCGGAACGCTTTTTCGTCGAGCGAGCCGTTCTTAAACGGCGTGACCAGCGCGGTGAACGATCCTCGGAAATTCGTCTTGGCGGTCATGGGCTGTTCCTTGGCGCAACTTCTCCACAGGGGGTTGCGGCGCAGTCCCATAGATACCGGGTCGGCCGCACCGATGAAAGCCCTTCCGCCGAATAGGCCCATGAATTGGCTTGATAAACGGGGGCTTCGCCCCGTTTTCGCCAGGCTTCTGGGCCATCGTTAAGTCCGTTCGGATTTTGGGTATCCTTCTGCAAGGATAGTGGCCTAATGGGGCGTGGACCGCCTTTAAGTTGGCGCCCAAGGGTGAAAGAGACCGTGCAAAGGGTTGAATGAACGCAATTAAACGGAACCGCTCAGGGCTGGCCCTGGCGTTCGCGGCGGCTGGCGCATTGTGCGCCCACGCCGCTATGGCGGCGCCGAAAAAAGTTCCCGTTCCACTCCCGCGACCGGTCGCCCATGCCGCCAAGAGGGCGGCCACGCCGGTTGCCCGCAATGTTCCCTTGCCGCGTAAACGCCCACTGGCTGCCGCCGGCCTGTTGGCCTATGCGCAGGCCAATGTCGGCTTGCGCGGCGCCATGTTCGAAGCCCGCGCCGTATTCAAGCCGCTGGTGCGGCCGGCCTCCGGGCCGTTCGCCGTAGCACCGACCGCGGCCACCTCGCCCGACGATATCGCGGCGGTCAAGCGGGTAATCGAGGCGACCCGCAGGGGCAAGGATGCCGACGCCGATGCCGCCGAGAAAAGCATCGGCGACCCGGTCGCCCGCAAGCTGGCCGAATGGGTGATCCTGCGCAGCGACAACACCAACCCGACGTTCCAGCGCTACGCCGCCTTCGTGAACGCCAATCCGAGTTGGCCGCACGCGCCGCTGTTCCGCCGCCGCGCCGAGAACGCGCTGTGGAATGACAAGCTCGATGACGCCACCGTGCTCGCCTTTTTCACCAACCATCAGCCGACCACCGCCAAGGGCCGTTACATGCTGGCGCGCGCGCTGCTCGCCAAAGGCGACCGCGAGGATGCGGCCAGGCTGGTGCGGCAAGCCTGGCGCTATGAGGATTGCACTGCCGATACCGAGAGCAAAGTGCTCGAAATGTTCGGCAGCCTGCTCACGCGCGCCGACCACAAGGCGCGCATGGAACAGCGCTTCTACGCCGACGACATCGAGGCCGGCATGCGCGCCGCCCATCGGCTCGGCGGCGACGAAATGGCGATCGGCCACGCCCGCGCAGCGGTGATCAAACGGCTGAACAACGCCAAAGCGCTGCTCGATGCCGTTCCGGCCGCCGCGCGTAACGATCCCGGCTACATTTTCGCGCATGTGCAGTGGCTTCGCCGACAAAACAAACCGGAGGCAGCCGGCAAGCTGATCCTCACGGTGGCGCAGGATGCCGACGCGCTGGTCGATCTGAACCAATGGTGGATGGAGCGGCGCCTGCTGGTGCGCAAGTTGCTCGACGACGGCGATCCGAAAACCGCCTATCGCGTGGCGCGCAACGCCGCCTCGCCGCCGCAGGGCAATTACCGCGTCGACCAGCATTTCACCGCCGGCTGGATCGCGCTGCGCTACCTGCACGATCCGAAGACCGCCGCCGCCCATTTCGCGCGCATCCCGCAAGGCACCCACAGTCCGCATGCGCTGGCGCGCGGCGGCTACTGGCAGGGGCGCGCGGCGGAGGCCATGGGCCAGCGTTCTCAGGCCAAGACCTATTACGAGATGGCGGCGCAATACACCGCGACCTATTACGGTCAGTTGGCGCGCGCGCGGCTCGGCCTCACCGAGCTCGGCCTGCGCGGACCGCCGGCGTTCACACCGCACGAGCAGCGCGTTCTCGACAATCTCGAAGTCGTGCGCGCCGCGGAGATTCTTTACGCGCTCAACGAGCGCGACATGCTGGCGTCGATCTTCGCCGAGCTCGGCGAAAGCGGCACCGATGTCGCCGGTATGGCGGCACTCGCCGAAATCGCCGGCCGGCACGACGACGGCCGCGCCATGCTGCTGCTCGGCCAGAGCGCCTATAGCCGTGGCCTGCCACTCGATTATTACGCTTATCCGGTCGTCGGCCTGCCGGACTATAAGCCGATCGCGCCGCCCATCGAACCGGCGGTGGCCTATTCGATCGCCCGCCAGGAGAGCCATTTCAACCAAAAGGTCGTCTCCGTCGCCCATGCCATGGGCCTGATGCAGGTCACGCCGGCGGCCGGTATCGATACCGCCAGGAAATACAAGGCGCCCTACAGCCGCGAGCGCTTGCTCAAGGACCCGGTCTACAACATGCAGATGGGCGCGGCTGAGCTCTCCAACCTGTTGCACGGCTATCATGGCTCCTATCTGCTCACCTTCGCCGGCTACAATGCAGGGCGCGGCCGCGTGCGGCAGTGGATCGCCGCTTATGGCGATCCGCGCGACCCCAATATCGATCCGGTCGATTGGGTCGAGCGCATCCCGATCTCCGAGACCCGCAATTATGTGGAGCGGATCATGGAGAACCTGCAGGTCTACCGCGCCCGGTTCGGCGGCGGCAGCCGGCTGATGATCGAAGCCGATCTCAAGCGCGGCGCCGGCGCGAATTGAAATCTCCGGCTTGATCCGTCACCTTGCGGTGCCATGACAAGCACAACGATGCCCGACCGGGCCAATTCCACCTTTATTTCCGCCCCCGACGGTTTGCGGTTGCATGCGCGCTGCTATGGCCGGCGCAGCGCGCCCGGTTTACCGGTGGTCTGCCTTCCGGGCCTCGCCCGCACAGCGGCAGACTTCGATGCGCTGGCAGAGGTGCTATCGAGCCCTGACGCACGGGGGCGCCGCGTCATCGCGCTTGATTATCGCGGCCGCGGGCAATCCGAGTACGACCGCGACCCGGCCAACTACAATTTCCAGGTCGAACTGGCCGACCTGCTGGCTGTTATCGCCGCACTCGACGCCGCGCCGGCGGTTTTCGTCGGCACGTCACGCGGCGGCATCCTGGCCATGCTGCTGGCCGCCATGCGGCCTACCGCGATCGCCGGCGTCGTGCTCAACGATATCGGTCCGGTGATCGAGCCAAAGGGGCTGATGCGGATCAAGGGCTATGTCGGCAAACTGCCGCAGCCGCGATCCTTCGAGGAAGGCGCCGAAATCCTACGCCGCCTGTTCGACGCGCAATTTCCCAAGCTTGGCCCGGAGGAATGGCTGGCGAGTGCCCACCGCACTTTCCGCCAGGAGAACGGCGCCTTGGTCCCGAGCTATGACGTCAAGCTCGCCAAGACGCTGGAAGGGGTCGACTTCGAGAAGCCGTTTCCGCCGCTTTGGAATCAGTTCGATGCGCTGAACCACAGGCCGGTAATGGTGATTCGCGGTGCCAATTCCGACATCCTGTCGCCTGCCACGGTCGAGGCCATGCGCGCGCGGCGCGCCACGCTCGACGTCATAGAAGTGCCCGATCAGGGCCATGCGCCGCTTTTGGCGGAAGCCGACGTGATCGCGCGCATCGCGGACTTTGCCGACCGCTGCGAGGACGCACACGCTCCCCCATCGGTATGAACCACGCCGCCGCCAGCTTGATTGGCGGCAACGAGTTTGCAATCGCGGTGCAAAGCAAAACCCCCGGCGGTTTCCCGCCGGGGGTTGTTAACGTCACAACTCACACGACCATCCGACCTGCCTGCGCGAACCCGAAGCGGCTTCGCTTCGGCGAAGGCAGATCAAGGATAGAAGTTGCGCTGGGCGCGGAATATCGCCTGCCAGACGCTCTGGTCAGCGCAATTGCTGCCACCGCAGGTGCTAATAGTAGCGGTGCCCAGGTGGTTGTACATAACGTCGACGCTCAGATCGAGGTTCTTGACCGGGTTCCAAACCGTGCGCGAACCGATTTGGCTGATATTCCAGTCCTGCGTTCCGTTCGCCACGACGTTGCTGTTGTAGCTGATCTCGCCATAAGTGCCGTAGATCGACGTCTTCCAATGCGGGCTCCAGACATGCTGGTAACCGGCAACAACGGCCCATGCGGTCGTCAATTCGAGGGTACCGCTACCCGCACCGACCCATGTAGCGTCGGACGCAACGCCGGCGCCGCACGCTCCGGGGTTGGCCGCAAAGCCGCCATGGCACCAGGTGTAGTTACCCCAGCCGCTACCGGTGTAGTTGATCGCGCCTTGGCTGTAGTCGATTTCGAACGAGATGCTGTCACCCGCACCCAGCGTCGGCAGCTTGACCGTGGCGCCGGCGCCGACGGCCCAGCCAAGCTTATCGTCCGGATGGACGCTCGCGGTGAAAGCACCCGGGAGGCTGCCTTGCGCAGTGACCTGATGCGCCGCGGCCATGATCTGCGCCATGCCCCAGCTCGCATCGAGATGGACGTTAGCCACCAGGTCGGGTATCTGCGGTCCTTTTTGGTAGGGGGTACCGACGATGTTGGTAGCCTCGGTGTAACTTGGATCTTCGAGCGCCAAGCTCGCCGACAGGCCGCCGCCGAACTGGGCGGTGTAGCCCCAGACGATCTTGCCGCTGCCGCCGGTGTCAGCACCCAACACGTTGGTCGTGTTCGAATAGGCCGGCGTGACGTAGAAGTCGTAGAACGACGTCGCCTTGCCTAAGGTGAACCCGGCAAACTGGATGAAGGCGCGCGGGGCATAATAGGTTCCGGGAGCTGCATATTCGCCCTGACCGTTGGCCGGGGTCAGCTGCCAGCCACCGGCGATATAGGCACGCAATGTGCCGTATTCGGTCTGCTCGCGAACATCCCACGACATGATGCCGCGGTTGCGGATGGTGTTCTCGTTGTCACCGCGCGTGAAGTTGCTGCTCTTTTGAATGCTGAACGAACCGCCACCGTTGACGACGTATTCGGTACGGACCCAGCCGCCGAGCTTGATGCACGTGTCTGTCCCGGGGATATACCAGAACCCAGCACCATACAGACTGCAAATCTTCACGTACTGGACGGGTTGGGCGCATCGGCCCGTGTGAAATCCAATAACGGCGCAGCTCTAGCCAGCGCCATCATCGCAGTTCACTTGGTGACTCGCGCCCCTGCGCTGGGGCGGCCGTGGGTCGACCGGCAAACCAACTCATTGATCGCGCGCAAGTCCCGTCACCTTCACCGCGAACCGATAGGCGATAAAGACTGGGTATAGTCTGGGTCGAAGACCGAATCCGGCGTCTCGAGTTGCGGCCGGCGATGACCTTGACCTCGACGACTAGTGCCTGTTTGGGGAAACGCCGGCGCACGACCGCGCATGGGCATTCATTGGGCCGCACTTAGCGCGCGTCCTGCAAAACCGAAGTGAACGATTTGAGTGGGCCCGCCGCGGCGGCAGGCGGGCTAATTCGATCGTTGCGTCGCCGGCCGCAACGGCGGCTCGCCATCACGCCGGCCGATGCCGGCCAGATCGACGCCGGGAAACGCGACGACCTCCTGGATCAGGTCGGCGGCGCCGGTCAGCGTTTCCTGCGTGAGATGGGCATAACGCTGGGTGGTGCGCGCGTGCAGATGGCCGAGCAGGCCCTGCACCACATAGAGCGACACGCCGCGGTTCACCAGGAAGCTAGCGAACGAATGGCGCAGGTCGTGCAGGCGGACGTCTTCGAGACCGGCGCGCTTGCGGATACGGTCCCAGGGAAAAAATAGCGAGGCCGAAGGCCGCCCGGTGACCGGCGACGGGAAGATGTAAGGGTTGCCTTCGAGGCGTGACGTCGCCGTGAGCAACGCGATCGCCGATTGGTTCAAGGCGATGACGCGCGCGCGGCCCGATTTTGACTTCGGCACCAGCAGCGTCTTGTTCTTCCAGTCGACATAGTCCCACTTGGCGAATGTGATCTCGTTGCGGCGGCCGCCGGTGAGCAGCAGCAGCATGATCGAGCGCGCGGCGGTTTGATTTTCGTCCGTGTGGATCGACCGCATCAGTGCTTCCGCTTCGTCTTCGCTGAGGAAGCGGTTGCGCTGCACGTCCGGACCGGCGCTCAAGCCGGCCGCCGGATTTTCGATAACCCCCGGCACCTTCCATTTGCGGGCAAGATTGTAGATGTAGCGCAGGATCACAATCACGCGGTTCATGGTGCCTGCGGCATAGCCGTCGGCGCGCATGCTGTTGATCAGTTCGGATATGGCGTCGGTCTTGACCTCGTCGAGGGCGAGCGCACCCAGCTTGGGCAGGATGTGAATGCGCAGCACCGTCTCATCGGTCTGCCAGCTGTTCTTGTAGGTCTGCACGAACGGCAAATATCGCTCGTGCACGAAATGGCTGAGCTGTGGCACTGCGCGCAATTCACGGCGCTTTTGCTGCGGGTCCGCCCCCAGCAGCGCCTCGGCGCAGATCTGGCGGGCCTTGCGGCGCGCCTGCTCCAGGCTGAGCACATTAGCCGGGCCGATCTTGTACTGCCGCTCGCGGCCGCGTTCGTCGGTATAGCGCTGGTAAAATGTTGTGCCGCCGGAGCAGCGCACCTCGAGCATAAAACCGCGCTGCGTCTGGTCGAAATAATCGACCTTTTTCCGCCCGGGCGAGCATTGGGCGGTACGCACAAAATTGGCGGTCAACACAACGGTTGGCATTACTCGACCACTCTTCGACGCCTGATTATCCCCAGCCATCCGCCCTGCAGTTGCGAAAAGGGCGTAACTTCGCAAGCTTTATGAATTAACTTTTCATTAACTTTCTCGTAATATGAGGAACTTGGCAAGATAAAATCATAAATTATGAACTAGAGAACTTATTAAATACGCTTTTTCTAGAGTCTTACGTGATTTCAAAGCCTTAGCTGGCAGGCTCGGATAATTCGGCTGTTTCGCAACCAGTGGTAAGAAACGATCGGTAATTGCAGCGTTTTGGCACCAAGATGCCAATGGTAATTCGGCGACGGAAAGCTAAGAATTACGCTACGAATACTCGAGCTATTCGGCCGAATAATGTTTTGCGGCCGTGATTTGGTCGGGGCGGCAGGATTCGAACCTGCGACCCTCTGCTCCCAAAGCAGATGCGCTACCGGGCTGCGCTACGCCCCGACCGACCGACGCGATACACGCTTGCGCTTAAGCCAGCAACTCAGCGCGTTTTGAAGATCGCAGACGCCACCCGGTCGCCCGGTGCGATGCCCAATTTGCGGGCGGTTCCGCCGATCACCTCCAGCACCGCGCGCACCGGGCCGTTCGAGGGAATAACCCGCGTCGACAGCGGCTCGGTGTTCTCGGCGATGCGCAGGATGCGCCCGTCGCCGCGGATGAAGATCATGTCGAGCGGAATGTAGGTGTTCTGCATCCAGAACCCGACCTCTTGCTCGCGGTGGAAGTCGAACAGCATGCCCCGCCCTTCCGGCAATTCCCTGCGGAACATCAGGCCCTTCTCGCGCTCGGCGTCGTTGTCGGCGATTTCGACCGTAAACGCGTGCACGCCGGACTGGCTGGCGATTTCAAGCGTCTGCAGGCCGCCCGGCCGCACCGGACCGGCAGCGATCAAAAACCAGAACAGAACGAGAGCGGTCCACCGCAAGGCACGCATAGACTCGGCTTTACGCGTAGGGCTGCCGCGCGGCAATAGCATGATCGGCTGCAATGCTTGGGCGCAAAGCGGTCGGGGATCAGTGCGAGGCGAGACCGATCGGCCCGCCATCCGGGCGAACCTCAGCCGCCATCAAGCCTTTTGGCCCGGGCCCGAAGCGGACCAGCACGGTCTGACCCGGCCGCAGCTCGGCGAAGCCGTAGCGGCGCAGCGTCTCCATATGCACGAAAATATCCGGCGTCCCCTCGCCGCGGGTGAGGAAACCGAAGCCGCGCAAGCGGTTGAACCACTTGACCTGGGCGCGCTCGAGCCCGCTGGTCGGCGTCACGGTGACATGGGTGCGCGGCGGCGGCATCTGCGCCGGGTGCACCGCCGTCGACTCGTCCATCGACAAAACGCGGAACGCCTGCAAGCCCCTGGGGCGCTGCAGCACCTCGCAGACCACCCGCGCGCCTTCGTAGGCGGTCTGGTAGCCATCACGGCGCAAGCAGGTCACATGCAGCAGCACATCCGGCATGCCGTTGTCGGGAATGATGAAGCCGAACCCCTTGGCAACGTCGAACCACTTGATGACACCAGCCAACTCTATGAGATTGGCCGCCGTTTCATCGACGAGTTCTCTGACCGTTCCCGGCCGGAGATTGGTTCCAGGCATTTTTGATTCAATCCCGTCCGACGCCATGACGCCGCACGCCGCCGCTTTTCTGGCGCCTCTTCAAGAGCGCTTCACCGAATCTGTGGCTTCAAGATAACACCGGGTCTCGCGCGGCAAAGTGCAAAATGTGCTTGCGCACAGGTCTGTGCACAGTGGAAAGCCTTGCGAATCAGTGCGCGACAAAGGGTCCGAGCACGTCGCCGATGTCGTGATGCACCACCAGATCCGCGACTTCGTCGAATTCGGTCGGCTCGCGATTGATGATGACGAGAGCCGCGCCATTGCGCTTGGCCATGAGCGGAAATCCCGCCGCCGGCCATACCACCAGCGACGAGCCGATGACGAGAAACAGGTCGCAACTGCGGCTCAATTCCTCGGAACGCGCCATCGCCGCGGCCGGCATTGCCTGCCCGAACGACACGGTGGCGGTCTTGATATAGCCGCCGCAGGCGCAATCCGGCGCATGTTCGCCGGCGGCCTCGAATTTTCGTTTAACCCAAGACAATTCGTAGCGGCGCTCGCATTCGAGGCAAACGGCGTAGGTGGTGTTGCCGTGCAATTCAACGACATCATCCGGCGCAATGCCGGAAGCCTGATGCAGATTGTCGATGTTCTGCGTCACCAGGGCCGGCACCTTGCCGGCGCGATAGAGCGCGCTGAGCGCCATATGCCCCCGCCCCGGCTTCGCCTTGGCGAAATTCTCGTCTATCGCAAAGCGCCGGCGCCAAGCCTCATTGCGCATCTCGCTGCTGGCGAGGAAGGCGTCGAACGGGATCGGCTGGTTCTTGGTCCACAGGCCGCCAGGCGAGCGGAAATCGGGGATGCCGCATTCGGTTGAAATTCCAGCCCCGGTGAAGGGAACGACAGCGCGCGCACCCTCGATCAGGTCGCGCAGCCGAGAAATTGCCGTCTCAAGATCGCGCGCAATCATTGTTATATAATCGGCGGCGCCAGGTCGGCCGCCCTTCATTCATGAGGTCTGAGCCATGAGATATCTGCACACCATGCTACGCGTACGCAATCTCGATGCCGCACTCGATTTTTATTGCAACAAGCTCGGGCTCAAAGAGACCCGCCGCCGGGTCGACGAGAAGAACCGCTACACGCTGGTATTTCTGGCCCCGCCGGGCGACGAGAAGCTGGTCGAGGAGAGCAAGAAGGCCGGCCGACCAGGCCCCGAAGTGGAACTCACCTACAATTGGGACGGCGAGGACTATGGCGAGGCGCGGTTTTTCGGCCACCTGGCCTATGAGGTGGACAACATCTATGCCACCTGCGAGGCGCTGATGAAGGCGGGCGTGACCATCAACCGACCGCCGCGCGACGGCGTCATGGCCTTTGTGCGCTCGCCCGATATGCATTCCATCGAGCTGTTGCAGAAAGGCGCCGCCCTGCCGGCGCAAGAACCTTGGAAATCGATGCCCAATACCGGGAAATGGTGACGCGCAGACGGGATTTCCGCGTGGTCCAAGACATTATCCGAAAGCGGCTGCCCTCCGGCCGTACCCAGGGCATGCTATTCGGGATTTTGCCCTCGCCTGCGCTTGCTGCACCCGGCGAACCTGATTATACCTCGCCGCCTTACATATTTACGCGCCGCCCGGGCGGCCGGTCCCGCCGATCCTGGCAGCGCGTATGGCGCCCTTCGTCTAGAGGCCTAGGACACCGCCCTTTCACGGCGGTAACAGGGGTTCGAATCCCCTAGGGCGCGCCAGTAAATTAACGATTCAATGGGCTACGCGCGCGATCGGGTCCAATATAGGTCCAATACTGCGCAGCCCGCCGCGCTTGCCGCCACCACGTGCACGACACGCGGCCATCAATGGCGCTCGGTGATATGCGGGTGACCGGGGCTGACGGATCTTCAAGCCCGATGTGCTCTGCTTATAGCCATCTGCAGCCGCAGGCGACGAACGCCGCCGATGGCGCCGCCGACAATTCGGCGGCGGCCGCTATATTGGCCATCACATAGTTTGACTTGCCAGCGACGCGATCGATTTACTTGCGCGTCGCCGAAATCGCTTTGTCGATGCCCTTGATCGGCACTTCAAGCGGGACCACCCCTCCGCCTGCGGTATGCACCGTGACGGTGGCCTTGGTGTTGGCAAGCGCTTCCTTCACGAACGCATCGTCGATCAGGGCCTCGGCAAAGCATTGTTTCGGGCCGCACCAAACATAATTGATCCGTCGCGCCGAACCGTTGCCAAATTTGAGTTCCACGCCATTTTGAATCAGGAGCGGACCACCAATTGTTTGGTTGTCTTTCCGTATGGCCATGTAAGGAGGAATTTGAAAGGTAGTGATGAAATGACCTTCCTTGTTCATCCCGATCTGCCAGTCCATCAGGACTTGGCGGCGGTCCTGGCTGACCGCCTCGAGTTTGGCAACGCACGACTTTTTGGACGGGCCGCCGACAGAATCCTCGCAGACCACGACCCAGGAATCGTATTTGATCGTCTCGACGCGCTGCGGCGCTGTGGATGCCGCAGGCTGCCGAACCTGGCTTTCGCGGACCAGCGCCGGGCTGTTCCTCACCGCCGCAACGTGTACATCTTTATCAAGCTCGGTCGACTTCTGTGAGCCGAGCACAGCTGCCGCGCTGGCGGTGAGCACCGCTCCGCCGGCTAGTATTGCAACCCAGTGATATACTCGCATCGCTTCACCCACTGTCAGATCAAAGTCTCTAATCGAAGCAGCCGCGCCCTAGCGCTCGTCCGACCCGGCCCTCAGGAAGCCGCTGCGGTCGACGATTCGGCCGGGGCTGCATCCTTCGCCGCCGTCTGAACTATTTGAGGTTCCTGCGGCATTATTGGCGCTAAAGAAATTGGCGCCATTTCCGGGTCATAGCTGATGGTATGCTGCAACTCCGGCGTGCCAATTCCCAAAGCCATCGGGCACCGCGATCCTGGGATCACCCCTACGTCGAACAGTTCCTTGATAAATCCATCGAGCCTAATCCATTGCACGATGTCGCCCGTTCTCAAATCTACGATTTGAATGCCGCACCAAGGAACCCCGCCACGCGCGCGGACATTCTCCTCGAGCTCCAGATTCTTGAAGGTGCCATCGCGCGGCAACGACACCGTGGCAACCGCATGGCCGTTCCAGATGGTTAGGCCGCGAAGAAATCCAGGACAAAAGGCGACATTCTCTTTTTTCCCGGTCGTTTCGTCGACGCGGGCGATATATCCGCGACCCGAATCCAGCACCCAAAGCGCGCCGTTCGCCACGCGCGGCGAATGCGGCATCGACAAGTCGTCGGTGACGATCCGATCGGTCTCGATGTCTATGACGACGCCGCCCTTTTCCCGCCGTTCGCGCCACCCATTGAGCATGTCGCTCTGACTAACGGAGGTCACGTATTTTGGCGTGCCGGCGACCATCGCCATGCCGTTCAAATGACAGCGATCTTCAGGAGCGAGTTTCGAAATGAACTTTGGCTTCCATACCGGCTTGAAGCTATGGACTAGGCTGGCGGTCGCCAGGCAAGAATACTTCGTGTTGACGAAGATGAGGCGCCCAAACTTGTCGACGGCCATTTCATGGACGTCCAGGTCGCCGGTAATCTGCGCGTTGCGCGGAACGAACAGCCGGTCGAAATGCTGATTTGCCCGCTCGGTCCGCTGCAGGATGTTTTCCATCCGCCAGATGGCTTCGATCGATGCCACGTAGACGCGATCGGGGTGGCTGATCAGACCCATGGCGCGGACGAAGTTCCGCTGATGGATCGAGATACGCTTGTCGGGCAGCGCGCCGATGAGAAACAACTGACCGGTTTGATAGGACGTGAACGCCAGGCTCACATTGTTCATCACGAGCCAATCGGCAAGGCCGCGAGAACATTCGATCTTGGTCGTTTGAACCTGTTGCGTCTCGATATTCGTCCCATCGGGCGACGCCGGCGCTTCGGCCGGTCGATCCGCCGCGGGGGCGATTTCAGGCACAGTTCTCGCGTCGTTTTGGACAACGAGGCTTGGGCGCTCTTCGGCTGATTGTTTGTCGGTCAACGGTTCCGCACCTACACGAGTGTCTTCGTTCACAACAATAACGCCTTCTCAATTTGGTCAGCAAAAAGGCGAGATCGCACGATTATCGACCTCGCCTCCGATCTTGCTTTGAACTTCCGGAGAACGGTACCGGGCTGGCAGCTTCGGTTTTCCTTCAGCTGCCAGCCCGGACGGTCACCCGAATGGGTTTTTCTTGTTAGCCTATACAGACCCTCATGTCTACCACTGGAAGCGGACGCCGCCCTTGACCGATCCGCCGGTGTAGTTGTCCGAGAAGCGGAAGTCGCCCTTCACGAACCCAGACCAGCGGGAAGCGATCTCGAGGAAGTTCAACGCGCCGCCAATCTCACCGTAGGTCTTGTGCGAGTCGACATCTTCCAGATTGAAGGTGTACACGCCGCTGCCGAAGCTGGCCGCGTTATCCCCAGTGAAGGCATGCCAGACACTGGCGGTAACGCTCGGCTCGATACGGTAGCCGCCGTTCACGAACGAGGTGCCAACCCGGACACCCAAGCGACCGCGCGCGTCCATGTTGTCGAGGTTGAGATAGACCCCGGCCAGGTTGACGTTGCGGAAGTCGGTGTACATGCCCTCGACCGTAACGAGAGGCTCGGCGAACCAGCCCTCCTTGAAGTTGAAGCGGTAGCCCATGTCGAAGTGGCCGCCGAAGGTGAGCGCATTGCCCGTCGAATTGAGCAGTGCCGAGTGGTTGTAGTTCACGTTCAGGATGTTCGCCATCAGCAACGAGTTGGCGAAGAAGCCACGATTGATGTAGGTGGCATAGGCGCCGATGTTGCCGCCGTCGAACTTGGCTTGCGTGCCTGACGCGAAGTTAACCTTCGAGCTGACCGCACCGACCATCAGGCCGAACACGAAGTTCTCGTAGCCCATTCTTTGAGCCGAGAAGTCCATACCCGCCTGCACCCCGTAGGTGTCCTGATGATAGCTGACGTCGTAGCTGTGGGTCTTGCCGAACAGCGTCTCGTCGGCAGTACCGTCACTGTGCGCCCAATCGCCGAACACCCGCGCCCAAGCTCCCGGTCCGATGCTCGCCGGCGCAAGGCACGGAGCCTTGGTCACCATCCGAGGATCGCAAGCCGGCGCACCCGAGTAATAGGCCCGCAGGTCAGCCGAACGGTCCGCCCAGGTACCCGCCGACAGGTGCCAGATGTCCGACACCGCCGTAATCAAGCGCGGCAACTCGTTCGCCGCGTCGTTCGGCGTGCTCGCCAATACCCAAACGTTCTTGTTGGTGTTCAGGTAGAGGTCGTAGTCGAACAGACCCTTGACGATCGGGCCGCCCGGAAGCTGGAAGCCGTTGACCAGGCTGGTCGTGCCGCCAACAACGACGACCGGGATACCGACCGGGTTGTAAGCGCCCAGGCCGGGATTGATGTCGTTCACCACGATATTGGTGAGGCCGGTGACATTGCCGCCAACCGCCAGGATATCAGCCCGCGATCCCGGAGCTCCGAGGAAGGCGTCAACCGCCAGCGTGCTGGTGGTCGCACCGGCCGCCGTGCCGTTGAAGTTGCCGCTCAGCGCGATCTGCTGATTGGCATAGCCGTTGACCATCGTCACCAGGCCCTTGTCGTTATTGAAGTTCTCAAGGCCGCTGACGACGATCGTGTGGAACCGATTGCCGCGGAACCCGGAAAGCACGGGGCCATTTACATAATAGCCCGCCCCCGCCGCGGCGAAGTCACGGTTGCTGTTCAGCATCTTCACGGTGCCGCCAGTGCCGCCGAGCGAGTTGTTGAACACGTCGTTCTTGCCGGCGCCGAAGCTGCTGTTGCCCTGCATGATCCAGGTGCCGGCGTTGTTGAAGATGCTTTGAGCGGCCCCCGACAACTGCACGTTGCCTTGGATGGTACCGTTAAAGTAGTTGTTGATGCGGATGTAGCTGCCCGCTTGGCCCCCCTGCACGGTCGCCGCGATGACGGTGTACGGGCGGCCCGTCGACTTGATCACGCCGCCGTTATAGTTGCGGACGATGATCGAGCTGTCGCCGAACACCGTCGCACTGATGGCAGGAGCATTCGTGCCGGTCGTGATGATCGACCCGGCGTTGGCGACCAAGGCCGTCGCCGACGCAACACCTGTGGCCGAGAACGCTCCGGCATAGAGCAACACACCCGGAGCATGGCTACCGCTTGTGGTTATCGAACCGCCGTTGGTGACCGAGACCGCAGCCGTCGCATTCTTCAATGCCCGGGCGTAGTTCGACAGATAGACGCCGTAAGCGTAACTGCCCGTCGTGGCGATCGACCCGTTGTTGACCACGCTCGACGTCGCCGTCGCGTTACCCGTGGTCGCCAGCGCAGTCGCACCGCCGAAGATGCCCGTCGCGCCATAGCCGTAGGTCTTGATGGTACCGGCGACGGAGTTGCTGACCGAGGTCGTGGAAGCAGCATCGCCGATGGCCTCGTTCGTGAACGACGTCGCATTGACGCCGTACGAGTAGGTGCCCTTGGTGATGATACTGCCGCTGTTGGCCACCGTGGTGTTGGCCGTCCCGTCGCCGATCGCCGTCGAGAAGGCAACGATGCCGGTCGACAGCGTCCCCGTCGTCAGGATCTTGTTCGTGTTCACCACATTCGTCGTAGCCGAGGCAGGACCGGTGAGGCCGGTAGCCAGTGCATACGAACCAGCGACGATGCCCGGTGCGAACGTGCCGCCCGTGGTGATACCGCCGCTATTGGTGACCTGCGTGTTGGAGGTCGCGCTGTAGTAGCCTTGCGAATTCGAGAACGCAGCCACACCCGCCGAGAAGAACCCGCCGGTGGCGATCAACCCGCTGTTGGTCACCGTGGTGGTCGCACTCGCGTTGCCGGACGACGAACCTTTGCCGGCCGTACCCGCGGCAACCGTCGCCGAGAAGATACCGGCCGAGAGTGTCCCGGTCGTGACAATGCCGCCGCTATTGGTGGTATTGGCAGTCGCGGTCGACGTCGTCTTGCCGCCGGAATAAGCGCCGGCAAGCGAAACGACACCAGCCGAGAACGTGCCGGCCGTATCGATGGCGCCGGCATTGTTGACATTGGTCGTCGCCGTCGCGGTGCCGGTCAGGTAGGTCCCCGCAGCCGCCGTTGACGTCGCCACGATACCCGCCGCCGTGCTGCCCGTCGTATAAATCGACGCACCGGCATTATTGGCGACTGTCGTGCTCGCGGTCGCCGATCCGCCAATGCCGAGGGCCGTAGCCAACGAGTAGCTCAGCACACCGACCGAGCCACTGCCTGTCGTCAGGACCTGGCTCGTGTTGGTGACCGAACTGGTCGCCGACGCCGTGCCGCCCTTGCCGCCGAGCAGACCGAGTGCAGGGGTCAGCAAGGTGTCCGCATGGGCCGTCGAACCGGCCTGAATGCCGATCGAGGTGCTGCCCGTCGTGTAGATGCTGCCATTGTTGCTGACAGTCGACTTCGACGTCGCAAGACCGCCAGTGGCACCGTCGGCATTGCTATAGGAACTCGCCAGGATGCCGAGCGAGCCGCTACCTGTCGTGTAGATGCTGCGCGCGCCGCCATTGTTGGTGATGGTGGTGGTCGCGTTCGCGGTGCCGCCCGTCTTGCTGCCAAGCGCGAAGGCCGCCGACGTGCCGTTGATAGCGTCGTTACCGCCGCCGTAGGTCACGATCTTGCCAGCGCTGGTGATCGTGGTGGTGGCGTTCGCAGTGCCGCCCGTGCCGTTGCCGAAGCCAAGCACGAGGCCGCTGGCCGACGCGAAGGTCGTGCCCTTAATGCCATAGCCCGACAGGCTGTAGATATTCGGGCCGGCGCTGGTGATGGTCACCGTCGCATTGGCGAGACCGCCCTTGGCGAGACCCTTGATGCCGTAGAAGCCAATGCCGTCAGCCAGCGCGAACGCGCTGCCGTTGATCCCGTCATTCTGACTGAAGATCGTGCCGGAGTTGCTGATCGTGGTGTTCGCGGTCGCGGTGCCGCCCGTCGCCTGACGGGCAATGGCGCCCGCAACGGCAATCGAGGAGCCGAGGATGCCGAAGCCGCCGCCAGGGCCAACCGGGAACGTCGAGTTGATGTTGCCGGTGTTGCCGATCGACACGGTCGCCGCCGCAGTGCCGCCCTTGCCGACGCCCGGATCGGCAATCGGCGAGCCGATGCCGAGCGCGAGCGCTACCGCAAAGCCGTAGATGCCGGCATCGCTGTAGATGTTCGCCGAGTTGGCAATATTGGTGGTGGCCGTCGCCTTGCCGCCATAGCCATGGAAGCCGACACCATTGGCGCTCGCAAGCGTCGCGCCGAGGATGCCGTTGCCGTAATGCGCCTGGATCGTCGTACCGGTGCTGTTGATCTGCACCGTCGACGTCGCGACGCCGCCGGTGCCAACGCCAAACACTTTCGAGCCGACCGCCGGGCTGGCGAAGCTGCCGATACCGCTCGCATCGGTCACCGCAATGCCGTCGATGCCGTCACCGCCAAGCAGCGGGATGAAGCTCAAGAACGGCGAGATGAAGTTGCCATAAACGAAGAGGTTCCCCGAATTGGTGATCGACGTCGTCGCCGTCGCCGTGCCACCGGTCGCGGTGAAGCCCGTGGCGGTCGCCGCCGACGCGCTGACGCCGAGAATGCCGTCGCCGCCGAACACAATGCCCAGCAGGCCTTCGGAGCCGGCATAAATCGTTCCGCTATTGCTGATCGAGGTCGTCGCATTCGCGGTGCCGCCGGTCGCCGTCGTCCCCTTCGTCGCTGGCGAGGTGATGGCCACCGCACCCGCCGTCGAAGTGCCGAAGATGCCGATGCCGTCATAGACGGTCAGCGTCTTGTTGTTGGTGATCGTCGTCGTCGCAATCGACGTGCCACCCTTCGCCGTAAAGCCGCCAAAGGCGCTCGCATCGGCAATTGTGAAGCCAAGCAGATCCACGCCGTACTTCGACACAATCGTACCGGTGTTGGACACCAACACGTTCGCCGTCGAGGTGCCGCCGGTCGCCGTCGATCCCGTGCCCGGAGCCACAGGCGCAACCACCGGCGCAAACGCGTCGTCGATCGCAATCGCGATACCATTCACACCGCCAAGGAACGAGTAGATCGGCCCGGCATTGGTCATCGTCGTTTGCGCATTGCCGACGCCGCCAGCGGCGTTGTAGCCGTACCCGTTCGGCCCGGCAAACGACACGCCCAACATGCCGATTCCCTTGGTGCTGATAATAGTAGCGGCATTGCTTGCGATCACGGTCGCACTCGCCGTGCCGCCCTTGCCGGTCGAGCCCGGCGCGGGGTCTGCCTTGCCGTCAGCCAGTGCCGTCGAGAAGGCTTCAATTCCATTACCGACGCTGGTGATGTTGCCACCGGAATTATTCGTTACCGTCGTGGCAGCAGTCGCAGTTCCGCCAATCGAGGTGCCCCCCGCGCCGATGGTCACAGCATTCGCAGAGGCATTCGAAGAGCCCTCAATACCTTCTCGCGAGCCGGAGGTTCCCTTGGAGGTGATAGCGGCCGAGTTGGTGATGACCGTACCCGCCGTGGCCGTACCGGCCGAAGCCTTACCGCCCGCACCGTCCGAGAGGGCATACGAATTCGCTACAGAGCCGCCAAGGATCCCCTCGTGGAAGGCCGTGATCACACCCGCGTTGGTGATCGTGGTGGTTGCGTTTGAAACGCCGCCAGTCGCGTTACCTTTGGCGCCCTTGGAATTAGCCGTGGCCGAGGCCAGCGAATAGCCGTCGATGCCCTCGCCCGCGCCGCTCTTCAGCGTGCCGCCGGCATTATTCGTGATCAGCGTAGTCGCCGTGGCCGAACCGCCCTTTGAAGTGGAGCCCGCAAGATTACCGGTACCGTTGGCATTAGCCACCGCACCGGCATAGATGGCATCAGCGTTTGCATTTGTGCCACTGGTGACCGCGGCACTATTCGTTACCGTGTCGCTCGCGACCGCAGTTCCGCCCTTCCCGATACCGTCCCCGCTGCTACCATTCGCATATGCACCCGCGAAGCCGTAAATGCCAAACGACGTGGTGCTGACGATGGTGCCGCCGGTGTTGTTGGCGACCACCACGGTCGAGGTCGCCGAACCGCCATAGCCCTTACCACCCGCAAAGGTGCTGGTGCCATTAGCAAATGACAACGCGTCCTCGAGGATACCGGTTTTAGAGGAATAGATCGCGCCGGAATTGGTGGCCGAGGCGGTGGAAATTGCGGTTCCGCCCGTGGCATCAGCAATGGCGCTCGTTTGGCTGGCAGAACTGATCGCCAGGCCGAACATGCCGAACGCGAAGGGCGTCGCCTTGGTACCGATCGCGCCGGCGTTCACCTCGATGACGGAGGCAGTCGCCGATGGCGTACCCAAAGCAACCGCAATGCCAGCGATGCCAAAGCCGAAACCGTTTGTGCTGGTCAGCACGCCGGTAGCGGTGTTGGTAATAGAAACCGTCGCCGTCGACGGAGCTATAGTAGATGCCGCGAACGCCAGCGAACCGAGCGCTGTGCCAGCCGTGACGATCGGCCCCGAATTGGCGATCGTCATATGGACGGTGGGATCGCCGTAGTTGGAATACGCCCTGCCCGAGGTGCCAATACCGAAAATTCCGTTATCGGGCAGCGACCCGCTAATCCCCGGAATGCTGCTGCCCCAGAAACTATCGAAACTTGAGAGGAACGCTGTGCCGCCGGCGGTGTTGTCGAAGATAGCGCCCGAGTTGGTGACGAATACGTTCAGGGTGGCGTCGCCGGCGAGCCAGCCGCTCACACTCGCGTTCACGGCAATGCCGGAACCGGTGACGTGAGTCCCGGACGTGCCGATCTGGCCGGTGTTGGTAACGGTGATCGTATCGGTGCCAGCGGTGGTCGCACCGGTGTCGCTGAGAGTCACCACGATGCCATTCTTGGTGGTGCCATAAGCGCCGCCATCATTGACGATGTTGCCGGCGTTGGTGAGGTTGAGGTTGTGATTACCGCTCAGACCGGCGAACGTGCCGGTGATCGTGATGCCATCGCCGTTGGGGGCGATGCCATTGCCGCCGCCGATATTGGGCGTCCCAGCAGTCTGAGTTACGACCACAGTTAGATCTTCTGCAGTGGTCGAGCACGAGATGCCGTTCAGCTGAGGCGTGGCGTAATTCGCCGGCGACGCGACGATTGCTCCGGGGTTGCAAAGGATGGCCGCGTTCGCCGGATTGACGCTGTACACCGACATTGCCATCAGGCTGGCGCCGAGAGCGCTGCCGAACATCAATGTCGTGCGGACATTTTTCCGCAGCTTCGTGCGATCGAGCGACAACGGATCGCGCGTGTAAACGGGGGCGGTCTTCAGGGAGGAACGACGCACAACGTTAGCCTTACCGAAGGCACTCTTCCGCGAACGCTTGGTCATTTTATACAACCCCCTGTTTTATGGCGATATTGCTCTCTGGCAATATTGCTCACTGACGTATTCGTAACGGTTACTCTCTCGTCCGTAGATGCGGGAGTCAACACAGATTTCCACGAATCCACCGCCTGTTAATCGACCCGCCGGACCGAAAAATCCTTGTAAGATACTGATTCATATTGGTGATTTCGCTCGGAACTTTTGTAGCTCGTTGTCAACCTACCGCCGCTCGGCATTCTGTTTTTCTACGGACTGTGGCGAAAATGCTACTGTCTCTAGGCCCGAAAAACCGATTGTTTAGCCGGGTACCGCCGCCGCGCTCCCGGCGCGGCCGCTACCCCGGGCCCGCAGATTCTCCCGTTACGTCCCCGCGTTTGTGCAGATGCGAAAGCTTTCCTTGGGCACGAGGATATCGCGCGCGGCCCTGAACCACAAGAACAGGCGCAAGAGCGTCGTCGGCATAGTTAACGAGATCGGTAAAGGCGATTCCCAGCTCCACAGCCCCGCTGTCGGGTCCCCGTTTGGCCTGGCAACCGGCCGAACAGCGGCACGATGCGCCCCGCCGCCGTCGTTCGGCCGGCCGCGCCGCCGATTCGTTGAAAATTTTCCACTTAAGCGGCTTGGGTGAAAGCAAGATCGATGTCGATGCCGCGGCAGGCATCGTCTGCGATCGCGCGTGGTCGCATACTTGTTCGCCTGCGTGTCGAGTGCGCGTCGCGCGCGCGTCGATCAAGTTGGCGGCGATTGTTTTGCCGCCGCTCGAGTGTCCGATGAACTCGGAGAATCAAAAAATCGTCGGTCGCCCGGCACGCCGCGGCGCGCGCGTATCGTAGCGCGCGACGCGGCGACGATTTGTGGCGAAAATAAATCCGCGGCAATTTTTCCGTCAAGATTTTATTCCTAGATAGCCGGTTAGCCCTGTGTCGCAACGAGAAGTCGCACGCCGATTTGCCGGTCGTTGGCCGCTCGTCGAACGCATTCGAGCGCTCGCGCGGCAGCGCTACCAGACGCCGAACAGGAATCCGCGCTTCTTGTGCGTGCCGGCGCTGCGTTCGACCACCTCATTGGGAAGTGTCACGCGAATCTTGCGCGCACGCAGCCACGCAAACAAGCGCTCGTGCAATTCGGCGCGCGTCTTGGCGTGACGACGATCGCGTCCGAGATCGACAAGCTCGCGCGGATCGTTGCGCAGGTCGAATAATTGCGGACGGAACGATTCGAACAGAATGTATTTCCACCTTTGCGTGCGCAGCATCCAACCGCGTGCACCGTCGGCCGGCCGCTTGAGTGTCACGCGCGCCGTGCGAAACGAGTAATCGCATTCGCTGATCGCGGCATCGCGCCAGAGAGCGCGCGCCTTGTTGTCGGGATCGCGCGTGGCCGGCAGCAAGGAACGCCCTTCCAGGATATGGCTGGCCGGCACCCCGCCCGCCGCGTCGACGAAAGTCGGCGCCAGGTCGATCGCTTCGACCAGCCGATGATCGACGGTATTGCGGGTCCGGTCGGCCCGCTTATCGGGATCGTAGACGATCAGCGGGATATGCACGCTTTCGTCGTGGAAGAGGTCCTTCTCGCCCAGCCAATGGTCGCCGAGATAGTCGCCGTGATCGCTGGTGAACACGATCATGGTGTTTTCCATCAGCCCGCGCTCGTCGAGAAAGCGCCAGAGCCGGCCGAGATGATCGTCGATTTGTTTGATCAGCCCCATATAGGCCGGGATCACGGCCTCACGCACCTTGGCGCGGGAGAAGTTGATGCTCTCCTCGTGCTGCATATAGGCGCGGTGCACCGGATGCGGGTTTTTGCGCTCGCGCTCGTGGCGGTTGACCGGAATAATATCCGCGCGGCCGTACATCGCGTGATAGGGCGCCGGCGCGATATAGGGCCAATGCGGCTTGATATAGGACAGGTGCAGGCACCAGGGCTCGTCGCCGACCTCGTCGATGAACTGCATCGCGCGGTCGGTCATGTAGGCGGTTTCGGAATGCTCCTCCTTCACGCGCGCCGGCTTGACCGCGTTACGCATGTGCCAGCCGGACAGGATTTCCCCGTGCTTGCCCTCCGCCGCGTTGGCGAAGTCGTGCCAGGGATTGTCGGCCTCGTAGCCGAGATCGCGCAGATAGGTGTTGTACGGCAGATCGTAGGGCGCGCTCTGGTCGGGCCATAGGCCGTCGTCGCGTTCATAGGGCTCAAAGCCGCACTCGCTGGAAAGGACACCTTCGATCGAATAGGGGCTGACGCCGAGCCGCGCCATGCCGACCCGGTCCGCCGCCATGTGGGTCTTGCCGACCAGGGCAACGATCATGCCGAGCGGGCGCAGGTGATCGCCCATCGTCAGCTCGCCGATCCGCAGCGGGATGCCGTTGTAGGTGGAGCCGTGCGAACTGACGTAGCGGCCGGTGTAAAACGACATGCGCGAGGGACCGCACACCGGGGCCTGCACATAGGCGCGGCTGAACCGCACGCCGCGCGCGGCCAAAGCGTCGATATTCGGCGTTTGCAGCTTTGGATGCCCGTAACAAGACAGGTAATCGGCGCGCAGTTGATCGGCCATCACGAAAAGGATGTTCTTGACGGACACGCGAGAGCAGCCCTCAGTTCGTCGCCGGACCTGGCAACATTGCTTCTTTTTAATTCTTAGCGATTACTTCTTTTTGTTTTTGGCGTTCGTGTTCTTGCTGCGCCGATCGTCGTCCGCCGAAGCCACCGCCACGGCGTGGATGGCGCCGCCCTGCGCCTCGCCGCTCGCGACAGACACCACGCTTTGCGCGCGGCTAACGGCGCGGTCGGTCACTTTCAGCTTGACGCCGCCGCGCAGTTTGCCGGCCTGCACCTTACCGTCGATGACGACCTTGCCGCCGCGGATCGCGACGTCGTTGCCGGTATACCGCTTGCCGTTGATGATGATGGTTCCCATGTCCTGACACCCTCAATTTGCGAGTTTCGACCGTCACGTTACGGCATCGCGCGGCGATCGCAATCGGCGAATTTCCCGGCGCCACCGCGCCCAGCCGCACCCGCCCGCCATGAGCGTTTTTCGCTTGTCAACGCCAGCCGCATTGGTGCCTTTGTGTCCCAGTTTGACGGCGTGAGTGTCCGAATTATAGGGGGCTTGAAGTGGCAATGTTGCGGGGCCGCGAGGCGCATGGACGATCTTTGGCGAAAGCCATCAGTTGGCGGGTCACCGGAACCATCGATACCTTCATCATCAGTTTCATCGTCACCGGAAAGGCTACCATTGCCGGATCGATTGCGGCGGTCGAGTTGCTGACCAAAATCGGGCTTTACTATTTCCACGAAAGAATCTGGGCTCTCATCCATTGGGGGCATCGCTAGCGGGAGACCGCCGCCGGAGCGGCGCCCTGTCCGCTTTGAAGCCGAACTTCGGCGCGCGCGCGCGGATCGCCTCCGCGCTGTGGCGCGGCGCCAGATGGCCGTAGCGCCGCTCGACCACGGCCGTTCCGGAGTGGCCAAGATTGCCCGCCACCACCGCCGGCGGAACGCCATTCATGACCGCATGGGCGGCCCAGGTGTGGCGTAGATTATTAAAGCCAATCGGCGGGTTGATCCTGGCGGCTTTGCAGGCACGCGCCATTAGCCGCTTTTGCTGCGACTTGCCCCAAGCGGTTCCGTCGTTCTTTTTAAAGACTAGATCCGGCGCAGCGAGCGAGCAGCACAGTTGGCCGAAAAAGCGCGCGCCCTCCCGCGTCAGCACGGCGCGATAGACTTGCTCCTTACCCGCGCGCTTGCGCGTTCGCAGCCGCACGCAGCGGTCATCGGCGTCGAAGTCGGCTGCCGTAAGTTCCGTCAGTTGCCCGTAACGCGCGCCCGTCAACAAGGCGGCTTGCACGATGCTGCGGAAGTCGCCGGCGCAGGCCTCGATCAGCCGCCTCGCCTCGGCGACGGTGAGATAGGAGACACGCGCCGCGTCGACGTTGTGAAATCCCCTAACACGATACCACGCCAGGTTCGACGCGACTTTTCCGCTCTTCCAGGCCCGGTTCAAAGCCGCTTTGAACACCGTCCAGGTCCGGTTGGCCGACGCTTGGCGGCGGCGGCGCGACTCGCCGTCGTTCGCCGGCATGCTGAATTTTTGCTTCTCGCCTTTGCCGGTGCGAAGCCGCGGCGGCCGCTTGGCGAGGTTTTTCAGCCAGGTTTCCAGTTTCTCGGTGGTTAGCTTGTGAAGTTCCGTATTGCCAAATTCCGGGCGGATGAAGGCGCGATCGCGGTAGCGCGCATCGGCGCCCGTGCTGCGGTTTTCCTGCAGAAAGGCGATGTAATCGTCCATCGCTTTGGCGACAGTGGGCACACCGTTCGGCTCGCCGGTGCGCCGCGCCTTGGCCCACTCGTTCGCCTGCGCGAAGCTCAAGACGCTGTTGCCATCCGCCTCGGAGAAATCGTCGGCGATGACGAGTCGTGCGTCGGCCGTGGTGAGATTCTTGACCGTGTAGTTCCCCCCGCCGACGTAGCGCCGCACGGTCCAGGTGCCGGGACCGCTGACCAGCTTGCGGTAGCCGAGGTGGAGGCCCGGCTCGATCTGCCGGAAATACGGTTTGTGGCGCACTCGGAGCCGGCTGCGGGCGGCACGACTTTCGAGATTGGAATCTTTGATCTTGCGCGCCACGCTGCCGCTCTCCCCAGCAGGAACCGGCGACGGGTCCAATATGGGTCCAATGCTGTTGGAAATTAGCGTTGCAGCGCGGGCGACACAAGCTGTTTGCAGCAACTGCTTTTTGAGCGCCGTGGCTTCGCCAGCAAATAGTCAAACAAAAATTCTCATCCGTTTAAAGGCGGTAACATGCGGCAAATCCGCTCGCTGACGCCGATGCTGCACGAAACCTGCGCTCATGGCAGCCATGCGAAGGTATGCCGCATTTCCAACGATATTTAACGTAGAAATTATGGGCCGGGCGATTCATTGCGGTTAGATTTACTCTTGCCGGCAAGGAGCGCTCCTCGGGAGCGTCAGGCCATGAAAAGCAAAAATGTAGTGGCAGCGTTGCGGCGCGACGTGCACTTTGTCTGGAACGCCGTGATCGCTGTGGTGTTCATCGGCTTCGCCAGCCTCGCGGTGGCGGCGGCCCTGCTCGATCTATTGGCTATTCGCCACCCTTGAGCTGCCGCGCGTCGGCCCCGCGCGCCGCGGGCGGATAGTCATGCCGCCGGCCGTTGAAATCCTCGACCACGAAATGTTCGGCGCCATTGGCGCCGTTGCGCTCGAGATAATTCGGGCCGATCGGCGATTTGCCGTGGCCGCCCGGGATATCGAGCACGTAAGCCGGCTGGCATAGGCCCGACAGGCGCCCGCGCAAGGCCCGCATCAGGTCCTGTCCGCTCGCGATGTCGGTGCGCAAATGGGCGGTGCCGGGCGCCAGATCGCCGTGGTGCAGGTAATACGGCTTGATGCGGCATTCGACCATCGCGCGCATCAGCTCGCCAAGCACGTCCGCGGTGTCGTTGACGCCCGCCAGCAGCACCGATTGCCCGAGCAGCGGGATGCCGGCATCGGCGAACTTTGCGCAGGCCGCGCGCGCAGCCGGGGTGAGTTCGCGCGGGTGGTTGATGTGCAAGGCGAGGTAAGTCGGCTTGCCCTTGACCTTGAGCGCCCGCACCAGTTCCGCCGCCACCCGCGCCGGCTCGGCAATCGGAACGCGCGTATGGATGCGCAGCACCTTGACGTGCCCGATATGCGCCAGACGCTGCATCACCTCGCGCAGCCGGCGCGCCGACAACACCAGCGGATCGCCGCCGGTCAAGATCACCTCCCAGATTTGCCGGTCGCTGCGGATATAGTCGAGCGCAGCGCTCAGCGCGGCCGCCGACAGCGCCCGCGCCTTGCCCGGACCGACCATCTCGCGCCGGAAGCAGAAGCGGCAATAAACCGCGCAGATCGTGTTGAGCTTGAGCAGCACGCGGTCGGGATAGCGGTGCACGATGCCTTCGACCGGCGAGTGCGCGTCGTCGCCGATCGGATCGTTCAGTTCTTGCGGCTGCACCTCGAGTTCCGCTGCATCCGGAACGAATTGCCGCGCGATCGGATCGTGCGCATCGTTGCGATCGATCAGCTCCGCCAAAGCCGGCGGCAACGCCACCGCATAACGCGCGGCCACCGCTTCCAATGCGGCGCGCCGCTCGGGCGGCGCCAGGCCCCGGTCGCAGATTTGCTTTGCGGTTCTCAGAGTGGGCATCGCAAGTCCCTCTTTGTATTTATTCAAGGCTCTTTTTTGCGCATGATCTTATCCGACCTTCCTGCGCCCGCCGAAGCGGGCTTCGCGAAGGCGGGAAACCTGTTCCCACTTTTCGGGATCATGCGCTTACCGGCGTCCACATCACCTGCTCGATGCGGCTCGCACCGGTCGCCAGCATGACCAACCGGTCGAAGCCGAGCGCGATGCCGCAAGCCTGCGGCATGACCGCGAGCGCGGCCAGGAAATCTTCGTCCACCGGATAGCGCTCGCCATGGATGCGCTGTTTCTCCGCCATCGCAGCCTCGAAACGCGCGCGCTGCTCGGCGACATCGGTGAGTTCGCCGAAGGCGTTGGCGAGTTCCACGCCGCAGGCATAAAGCTCGAAGCGCTCGGCGACCTTGTCGCTGCCGGGTTTTGCCCGCGCCAGCGCCGCCAGCGGCAGCGGGTACTCATATAATAATGTCGCGCGCCCGACGCCGAGATGCGGATCGACCCGCTCGGCCAGGATGCGGCTGAAGATATCGCCCCAGGTATCGTCGGCCGCGGTGGCGACGCCGGCCTTGGCCGCGGCGGCAGCGAGTTTCTTGGCGTCGCCCCGCCCACCGGCGATCGTCGCCAGCAGATCGATCCCTGCATAACGGTCGAACGCTTCCGCCACCGTCACGCGCTCCGGTTCGGCATGCGGATCGATCGTCTTGTCGCGGAAGCTGAACTGCTTGGCGCCGGCCGCACGCGCGGCCTCCGCCAGCAGCGCCGCGCAATCCTCCATCAGCGTCTCATAGGGCTCGTTCGCCCGATACCATTCCAGCATGGTGAATTCCGGGTGATGCAGCGCGCCACGCTCGCAGTTACGGAACACACGGGCGAATTCGACAATGCGCACCTCGCCTGCCGCCAGCAATTTCTTGGCGGCAAATTCCGGCGAGGTGCGCAAATAGAGTTGCTGGCGTTCGCCGCCGGGCGAGATCAGCTCGGTCGCGAAGCCATGCAGATGGGTCTCGTTACCGGGCGAGACCTGCAAGGCGGCGGTCTCGACCTCGACGAAATCGCGCGCGCTAAACCAGGCGCGCAAGGCGGCCATTATCCGCCCGCGCGCCAGCAGGAAAGACCGGCGGCCGGCATGGGCGCCGGGGAGCCAAAACGGCGGGCCTTGTCGCACATTCACCTCAAAGCAACCGGGCCAAAACCGGACATGAGTAGGACTGGCATCTACGCCCAAGATCGGTATGGTGCGGCCCGAATCCGCGGCCAAAAGACCAAATTTGGGCCGCCCTAAACTCGAGGAAGCTAAACGTGAAGGTCATCGCCAGTTCGCTCCGCAAAGGCACCATCGTCGATCTCGACGGCAAGCTCTATGTCGTCCTTAACGCGGAAAATTTTCATCCCGGCAAGGGCACCCCCACGACGCAGGTCGATATGCGCCGGATTTCAGACGGCGTGAAGACCCAGATGCGTTACAAGACCACCGACCAGGTCGAGCGCGCCCATGTCGAGGACGTGGAATATTCCTACCTCTACCAGGACGGCGACGGCTTCCACTTCATGAACGGGGAAACCTACGACCAGGTCGCCTTGCCGGCCGATCTCCTCGGCGACCAGGCGGTGTATCTGCAGGAAGGCATGAAGGTGAACCTCGCCATCCACGAGGGCCTCCCGGTGTCGATCGAGATACCGCAGAAGGTGACGCTGGAAATCACCGAGACCGAACCGGCGATGAAGGGGCAGACCGCGTCGGGCTCGTTCAAGCCGGCCATCCTGTCGAATGGCGTGCGCACCATGGTGCCGACCCATATCGTGCCCGGCACCCGCGTGGTGGTGATGACCGCCGACGGCGCCTATGTCGAGCGCGCCAAGGATTAGACCCGCACGCTCGCCCGCACTTCCTTCGGAAACAGATCGTCGGGCGTAAGCCGCTGCGCGGTGATGCCCTGGTCGTGCGAGAACCGGCAATAGGCATCGAGCGTCTTGCGGTTGGCTTCCAGTCCATAGGGAAACGGATCGGCGCCGAAACCCTTGCCCCACTCGCCGGCGATCGCGGCCGCCCACGGCACCGGAATGCGCGAGGCCGTGAGATCGTTGATGCGCTCCAGGCTGCGCGCCTTCGCCTGCTCGAACGCCTTGAACAGGTTCATCGCCACCCACGGGTAGCGCTCGAACACGGCGCGCCGCATGGCGATGACGTGCATGATCGGGAAGATGCCGGTCGCCTCGTAATAGCGCTGCTCCTCGCCGCGGTAGTCCGGATAAAGCCGCACGATTTTGCCGCCGCCTTGCTCGAAAGCCGCCGGCACCCGCGCCGTGATCGCCGCGTCGAGCTCGCCCGACAGCAACATGGCGCTCAAACTACTGTCGCGCCGCTGCCGATATTGCATGCCCGGCGGCAGCTTGAACTCGACCTTCTCGTCACGCCCGGCCTCGTTCAGGCCGGCTTGCACCCATTTGATCTTGCGCAGATCGACGCCCGCGCTTTCGGCTAAAAAGCCGCGCGCATAAATCCCGGCAGTCTGCGCCCATTCCGGAATGCCGACCGTCTTGCCTTCCAGATCTTTCGGCGCGGCGATGCCGCGATCGGCGCGCACGTAGATCGACGAGTGGCGGAACACGCGCGAGGGAAACACCGGAATGCCGAAGAAGGGCGAATTCCCCTTAGCGGCATAGGCAATGAATTTGCCAAACGACAGTTCGGAGACGTCCCACTCGCGATTCTTGACGAAGCGGAAGGTGATCTCCTCGATCGGCAGGTTGAAACCCGTCAGCACGATGCCGTCGGCGCGCACCTGGCCATTGGTCAGGTCGCGCACATGGTCGTAGTCCATGGTGGCGAGCGTCAGGTGCAACCGCGCCGTGCCGCCGCTCTCGATGATTTCCGGCGCGCGGTCGGCGCCCGCCACCGCCATTCGGCTCGCTTCGTTGACCGTCATGTCGCCTGCATCTCCGTCAATTCCGCGCCAGTCGGCCGCGCGGCTGCGCGCCGCACCCTACACCAGGGCGGCGACCCTTGTATGCCGGTGAGCGATACCGTTAACTCTTGCGGAGCCGACCTTGCCGCCCGGGCTGGCGGGCCGACCGGGGATGCCTGTTGAAACGTGCCGTTCTTGTAAGCCTGGCGCTGCTCGTCACCGCTCCGGCGGCCGCGGACGAGTTGGAAAGCCCCATCATCGCGCTGAGCGAGGTCGACTGGAACGCGGCGGCAGCGACGCTGCCCGACCGCGGCAACGACACACCGGCTGCGACTTTCGCCCGTCTCAACGCCATCACCGCCAAACGCTTTGCCGGCATCGACAAGAGCTCGGTTCCGGTGCTGCTGCCGTTCGACGTCGACGCCTTCCGCCAGGACGTCGCCGACAACAAGCCGGAGGCGGCAAGCTCCGATAAATATTTCGGCCAATTCCATCCGACCAAATTCTTCCTGCCCGGCCCGGCCGGCTACGACGCGACCTTCACCCTCAGCAACAAGGAAGACGGGCTGAAGATCCGTTTTGCAAAACCGATCGTGTTCGAGATTTCCGGTGCGGCTTTCGTCTACGCGCTCGACGGGCCCAGCCACATCGAAAAAGAAACACCGCCGCCGAAAGAGCTGAGCGAAGCATTTCCCGGCATCCGGCGCATTTTGAGCGAAGCGCATCTGCGCTATGTGTTCGAGCGCTTCGGCGTGCCCTACGTGCTCTCCATCCAATGCTACGACATGCACCCGTCATCGAGGCACCTGGGGTGCAAGGAGGCCGATCCGCTCGCGCTGCGCTTTTTAAAGCTGCTGCGCCTTGCCGGCGGCGCGCCGGCAAAATTGCAGGAACCGAAAATCGACCTCAGCCGACCGCAAGCGAAATCGGATTTCACCTTTTACGCTCCGGGCGACCTGATCGAGAACACCGGCTGGCATAAAATGCCCGGCCGCATCGATCACCACGTGTACGCCCGCATTCGATTTCCGATTGCCCACGCGCCGGCTTACGTCAAATCGCAGTCGTTCCTGCCGTGGGGCGATTGCTACCGCACCGGAAGGGTCGGACGACTGGGCAAGAAGGGCGGCGTCTACCGCTGCAAGGTCAACGACAAGCCGCTGGTGTTCGATGAATCCGCGGCGGTCAATTTCACCTATCCCTGGCGCGACAATTTCTGCGAACAGCGCGATTTCCTGGTCGGCCAGTGCCCGGGCGGTTACGGCCACCAGGGCGAGGACATTCGCGGATCGAAATGCGTGCTCAAAAATGCCGAGGCCGATCGCTGCCTGCCCTATCAGGATTATGTCGCGGCTGTGCATGACGGCGTGATCCGGCGCAGGGCCGGAAATCTTGCCGCCTATATCGTGGTCAATTCGGCCAACGACCACATCCGCTTTCGCTACCTGCACATGAATCCGAAATTCATGGATGCGGACGGCCTGCTCAACGGCCGCCAGGTGAGCGAAGGCGAAATCATCGGCCAGGTCGCAACCTGGGGCGATTTTGAGCAAGGCACGTCCTACCACCTGCATTTCAACATTCAGGTGTTCACCAACATCGGCTGGGTGTGGGTCAATCCTTACATGACGCTGGTCGCGGCCTACGAGCGGTTGATCGACGGACGCGGCACCGAGATCAAGCCGGGTGATCCGGAACCGCCGGTTCCGATCAAGCTGCCGGTGATATTGCACCCCGCGCCGCCACCGGCGTCACCCGCGCCAGCGTCAGCGGCGGCGCCGGCGGCAACGCCAACACCGCCGGCAGGAGTCGAAGAACAAGCCGCCGAAAGCGCCAAGCCTCAGCATCGCCGCCGCCTCCGTCACCGGCGCCGGCACAAGTCCGAGGAATGATGCGCGGCTTGTTAGCGAAATCCGCAATGGCCTGTCGGCCGGACGCCGCGGCGCATAGAATGCCGGCATGACGCGAATCCCCGCAAGCGAGGTCACCCGAACCGCCATGCCTTTAACCCGGCGCGCCTGGCTTTCCGCCGCATTCGCCGCCGGCGCCAATCTCGCGCTCGGCGGCCAAGCCCTTGCCAAGCAGCCGCCGGAATTTGCCGGCTGGGTCGCCGGATTCCGCGCCCGTGCGATCCGACGCGGCATCTCGGCGGCAACCTACGACCGGGTGATGAATACGCTTACCCCCGACACCGGCGTGTTCGAGCAGTTTCGCGCGCAGCCGGAATTCACCGAGCAGGTCTGGCAATACATCAACCGCCGCTGCTCGGACTGGCGCGTCATCACCGGCAAGGAGCGCGCGAAAGAATATGCCGGGCTGCTGGCGCGGCTGGAAAAGGATTACGGCGTCGACCGCTACACCATGCTCGGCATGTGGGGCATGGAGTCGTCCTTCGGCGATGTCATCGTCAATCCGAAATACATGCGGCCGGTGATCCCGGCGCTGGCCGCGCTCGCCTGGGGCGAACGGCGCCGGCGCTCCTATTGGGAAGCCGAATTGCTCAACGCGCTCACCATTGTCGATCGCGGCTGGGCGCAAGCCCCCGATATGATCGGCTCCTGGGCCGGCGCCATGGGTCACACGCAGTGGATGCCGGAGGTGTGGCTGCATATGGGCGTCGATTACGACCGCGACGGCCGCGTCACGCCGTTCGGCAAGCCGGACGATTCCCTCGCCGGCACCGCGCGTTATTTGGTCGACCGCGGCAAATATCGCCGCGGCGAGGCCTGGGGCTGCGAGGTCAAACTGAGCGGCCGCGAACCCGGCGGCTGGCACACTTATGAACAATGGCAGGCGCTCGGCATCCGGCGCGCCGATGGCAAAGCCTTTGCGCGCCCCGCCGACCGCGTGAAACTGTGGGTGCCGGTACGCGGCGGGCCGGCCTTCCTGATCGGGCAGAATTTCCGCAGCGTCTATTCCTACAACCCCTCCACCAGCTACACTTTGGCACTACTCCACCTCGGCGACCTGATCCGCGGCGACCCGCCATTCCACCAGCAGTTCCCCGGCGGCGAGCGCACGCCGACGCTTGCCGAGATCAAGGAAATCCAGCGCCGGCTCAACGAACGCGGTTTCAAGACCGACGGCGTCGACGGCCGCACCGGCAGCGATACGGTCAAGGCCATCCTCGCCTTCCAGAGAAAAGTCGGCATGCAGCCGGCCGACGGCTATGCCGGCCTCAAGGTGCTGGCCCGGTTGCGTCAGGGGTCGTGATTTCAGGCCACCGAGACGCGCGCGCCCGCGCGGTGGTGGTTGAGGTCCTGATCCTCCATCCAAAGCTTCAGGAATTCGACGAAGGCCTGAACCTTGCGCGGCACAACCGACGCCCGCGGATAGGCGGCCAGCAGCGGACGGGACGCGACGCGATAGCGCGGCAGCACGGGCACTAGTGTCCCGGCTGCCAGTTCGTCGGTCACCGCATAGCGCGGCACCAAGGTGACGCCCAAACCAGCCACGGCTGCTTTGCGCAAGGTCAACGCGGCGTTTGAGAAGAACGCGCCGCGCACCTTGACCGAAGCCGTCCCCTTCGGCCCCTCGAACCGCCAGATGCTGTCGTTGGGCGACACGTCGACATGAATGAGACAAGCGTGATGGCCGAGATCGGACGGACGTCTGCGGCCGTCCGGCGCGCGCCAGATAGTCGGGCGAGGCGCAGACGACCCAGTCCAACGTCGCGATCTCCTGTTCGGCGACCGAGCTGCCGCGCACGGTCGAGAAGCACAGCACCATGTCGAGGTCGCGTTCGGCGAAATCGTAGGCGCCGCGATACGGCGTGTTCTCCAGGATCAGCGAAACGCGCAGCCGCGGCTGCACCCGGGCAAACGCGACCACCGCGTCCGACAAGTGCATGGCGCCGAAGGATTTCGGCGCCAGCAGCTTGAGCGTGCCGACCGGCTCCAGGCGCGTGCGCAGGATCGCGCGCTCATTGCTTTCGATTTCGCGGAACACGTTCTCGCAGAAGGCGAGATAGGCGGCCCCTTCCTCGGTAAGCGCGAGCGAACGCGTCGAGCGGTTGAGCAGGCGCACGCCGAGCCGGCCTTCCAGTTCGCTGACATGGCGCGACACCAGCGCGCGCGACAGGCCAAGCTGGCTGGCGGCAACCGTGAAGGAGCCGGCGCGCACCACGCGCACGAAGCTTTCCATGGTGCGGAAACGGTCCATGCGCGCACTTATTGTTGTGTATTATGCAATAATATCGTGCAGATTTAGCGACTTATGTGCGCTAATGTCAAAGCCTATACTGTGCGACAAGAATGCAATCGGCCGGGGCCAACCCGGCATCGATAACGGGAGGATGTCGGCCGCAAGCCGCCCTCGACCGCCGAGGTCGACGGCGCGTCGGCGTGACCATACGCATGTCAGGTCCCAGCTCACGCAAGGTGCCGCCCGCTGCGCGCGACGACACCATCGCATCGCTCGACCGCCCGATCCCGGCCGGCGTCAATGCCGCGGGCTTCGGCAGCGACGTGGTGGCCGACGCGCTACGCGCGCTCGATATCCCCTATATCGCGCTCAATCCGGGCGCCAGCTATCGCGGCCTGCACGACAGCATCGTGAATTACCTAGGCAATGAGCGGCCGCAAATGCTGCTCTGCCTGCATGAGGAAAGCGCGGTCGCCATCGCGCATGGTTATGCCAAGGTCACCGGCAAGGCGATGGCGGCGGCGGTGCATTCCAATGTCGGCCTGATGCACGCCACCATGGCGTTCTTCAACGCCTGGTGCGACCGCATGCCGATGGTCGTGCTCGGCGCCACCGGACCGGTCGACGCCACCAAGCGGCGGCCGTGGATCGATTGGATCCATACCGCGCGCGACCAGGGCGCATTGGTGCGCGGCTACACCAAATGGGACGATCAGCCGGCCTCGCCGCTCGCCGCGCGCGAAGCGGTGCTGCGCGCCGGCTGGATCGCCAACACCGCGCCGCGCGGACCGACTTACGTCAATCTCGACGCCGAGATGCAGGAAGCCAAACTGGCGGACGCCGTGCCGTCGATCGAGGCCAAGCGCTACATGCCGGCAGTCGAGAGCGCAGCGCCAGCGGAAACCATCCGGCAAGCCGCCGACCTGCTGCACAAAGCCAAGCATCCGGTGATCCTAGCCGGCCGCGTCTCGCGCGATGTCGAGGCCTGGAAGGCGCGCGTTGCGCTGGCCGAACACCTGGGCGCGCGCGTTATCACCGACATGAAGGTCGGCGCCGCCTTCCCGACCGATCATCCGCTGCACTCCGGCGCGCCCGGTACATCGGTGCTCTCGCCCGAGGCAACCGATGCCATCCGTGCCGCCGATGCCATTCTCAGCCTCGACTGGGTCGATATCGCCGGCACTTTCAAGAGTGTCGGCGGCAACGTCGCGGCCAAGGTCGTGCAGGTTTCGGTCGATCATCGTCTGCACAACGGCTGGAGCATGGACTACCAGGGCCTGCCGCCGGTCGATGTGCTGATCGCCTGCGAACCGGATGCCGCGGTACCGGCTTTGCTCGAAGCGCTCGGGCCGCGCGGTCCGCGCGCCATGGCGGCAGTTACGCCGAAATTTCCCGAACTCGCCGACGGCAAGCTCACTGTCGATCATCTGGCCGACGCGCTGCGCCGTGCGGTCGGCGAGCGCCCCACTTCGCTCACCCATGTCTCGTTGTCGTGGAACGGCGCCAGCTGGCCACTGCGCCATCCGCTCGACTATCTCGGCTCCGACGGCGGCGGCGGCGTCGGCGGCGGGCCCGGCATTTCGGTCGGCGCCGCGCTGGCGCTCAAGGGCTCCGGCCGCTTGGCGGTGGCGGTCTGCGGCGACGGCGACTTCATGATGGGGGTAACCGCACTGTGGACCGCGGCGCATTACCGCATTCCGCTGTTGCTCGTGGTGGCCAACAATCGCTCCTTCTTCAACGATGAACTGCACCAAGAGCGGGTCGCCCGTATGCGCAACCGGCCGGTCGAAAACCGCTGGATCGGACAGCGCATTTCCGAGCCCGACATCGACATCGCCGGGATCGCCCGCGCGCAAGGCGCACGCGGCTTCGGCCCGGTCGGTGTGATCGCCGATTTGCCGTCCACCTTCGAGAAAGCCATTGCCGCAGTCGAGGCCGGCGACGTGGCGGTCGTCGATGTGCGGGTCGAACCGGGCTACACCGCCGCGATGACCGCGGCGATGACGCGCAAGAGCGAATAGCGCATGATCCCGAAAAGTGGGCACCGGTTTTCGGATAAGATCATGCCCGAGGAAAGCTAGACAATGCCCGCTGCCGGACCCAACGCCGACGATGCCATCCTGACGGTGGACGACATCACCGTACGCTACGAGACGGCGGAAGGCCCGATCACCGCGGTCGACGACGTGTCGTTCAAGGTCAGGCCCGGCGAATTCCTCTCGGTCATCGGGCCTTCCGGCTGCGGCAAATCGACCTTGTTCAACGTGATCGGCGGGCTGCTCAGCCATCACGCCGGCGTGGTCAGCGTCGCCGGCGAAACCATATCCGGCCCGCACAAGTCGATTGGCATGGTGTTTCAGGAGGAGTCGACTTTCCCCTGGCGCTCGGTAATCGACAACGTCGCCTTCCCGCTCGAACTCGTCGGCATGGACCGCGCCAAGCGCAACGAGCGCGCGCGTCATTTCATCGCCCTGGTCGGCCTCGACGGTTTCGAGAACCGCTATCCCGGCGAACTATCCGGCGGCATGCGCCAGCGCGTGTCGCTTGCCCGCACGCTCGCCTCCGAGCCGAAAATTCTGCTGATGGACGAGCCGTTCGCCGCGCTCGACGAACAGACCCGGCTTTTGCTCGGCGACAAGGTGCTGCAAATTCAGCAGCAGTTAAAGCAGACCACGCTGCTGATCACCCACAACATCACGGAAGCGGTGCAGATGTCCGACCGCATCCTGGTGATGACCTACCGCCCCGGCAAGACGAAGCGCATCGTCGACATCGATCTGCAGCGCCCGCGCACCTCGGAGGTCGTCAGCAGCGAAGCCTTCGGCCGCTACGTGGCGCAAATTTGGAGCGACCTGCGCGAAGAGGCGAGCCGCGGCATGCGCGACGAGGAATCGCACGTGCTGCATCACGAAGGCGCATCGTCATGACCGCAGCGGCGCCGGCAACACGTTCAAGGCCCAGCGCCTATGCACCGATGGCCGTCGGCCTTGGCAGCCTTGTCGTGTTCTTTTTGACGATGGAGCTGCTGATCCAGGGCGGCGCCGTCAACCGCTTCATCGTGCCACCGCCCTCGGAAATCTTCGGCAGCTTTCAGCCGTGTCATCGTCGAGGAGCACGTGTTCAGCCGCTTCCTGCTCACCGCTACCGAGTGTCTCACCGCCGGCATCATGCTCACGGTATTCGGCATCGCCGGCGGCGTGCTGATGCACCGCTTCAAACTGCTGCAACAGGCCTGCGAGACCTGGGTCGCCGCCATGGCCTCGGCGCCGATCGTGCTGTGTTATCCGCTGTTCCTGGTGATCTTCGGGCGCAATGCCTGGACCATCATCATGATGGGTTTCGTCTCCGCGCTGCCGCCGGTCATCCTGAAGACTGTCGAGGGCATCGCCGGCACGCGCAAGGTGCTGGTGAATGTGGGCAAGAGCTTCAATCTCAGCGCCAGCCAGCAATTTTGGAAGATCCTGTTTCCTGCCGCGCTGCCGACGATCTTCGTCGGCGTGCGGCTGGGCTTGATCTTCGCGCTGATCAATATTGTCGGCGTCGAATTCCTGATCAATTTCGGCGGGCTCGGCCAGCTTATCAACGAGCTTGCCGAGCGCTACGACCTTGCCGGCACATATGCGTCGATCTGCTTCGTGATCCTGGTGAGCGTGCTGTTTTTCCTCGCGTTGGAAAAGGCCGAGCGATGGCTGAGACCGGTCGACTGAGACAGCCGGCGGTTGCGGCACCGGCGATCAGTCCGGTGACGCTGCTGCGCGTCGCCATCATTTTGGGCGTGCTGGCGGTGTGGGAGTTTCTCTCGCATTCCGGCTGGCTCTACCGCGACGTGGTGCCTTCGCTGCTGGCGATCGGCCGCGCGCTGATCGATCTGCTCACCGGCGGCGAATATTACTACAATCTCGCCGTCACTGCCGGCGAGATCGGCATGGCGCTTTCGGTCGGCGGCCTGTCGGGCCTGGTGGTCGGTATCCTGCTCGGCGGCAACCGGTTCCTGTCGAAGGCGTTCGAATCCTACATTTACTATCTGGCACCGACGCCCAAGATCATCTTTTTTCCGATCATGATCATGTATTTCGGCGTCGGGCCGGAATCCAAGATCGCACTCGGTTCGTTGTCGTGTTTCTTTCCGGTGGCGCTCAGCGTCGCCGCCGGCATGCGCAGCATCGACAAGGTGCTGATCCGCGTCGGCAACAGCTTCCGCGCCACCGCCCTGCAGATGGTGCTGAAAATCTACCTGCCGGCCATGCGCCATCCGATCATTAACGGCGTGCGGCTGGGACTCGGTGTGGCGCTGATCGGAACGCTGCTGGCCGAAACCAAGCTGTCGAACAAGGGTATCGGCTTCCTTATCATCAACGCCTACGGCACCTTCGACATGCCGCGTATGTATGCCATGCTGATCATACTGTTCGTGCTGGCGATCGGGGCCAACGCACTGATCGGCCGCCTCGGCGGCCTCGACAGCATCAAACGACAATAATCAACATCAAAGGGAGCGAAGCAAAATGAAACATATCCGCATCGTTGCAGGCGCAGCCGCACTTGCCGCACTGACGCTTGCCGGCCAAGCCGCGGCCGACGACCTGGTGAAAATGACCATCGGCCAGCGCGGCAACTGGGACACCGCGGTGCCTCATCTCGGCGAGAAAGCCGGCATCTTCAAGAAGCACGGCATCAGCATGGAGATGGTCTATACCCGCGGCAGCGGCGAGACCGTTCAGCCGGTGATCTCCGGCAATGTCGATCTGGGGCTCGCGGTCGGCACGCTCGGCGCCATTGGCTATTACGCCAAGGGCGCGCCGATCCGCATCGTGGCGGCGGAGGCCACCGGCGCCGCCGACTACTGGTACGCCAAGGACCCGGCGATCAAGACGTTGAAGGATTCCAAAGGCAGGTCGATCGCCTACTCGACCAACGGTTCCTCGACCCATTCGATGGTGCTGGCCTTCATCAAGGAATTCAAACTCGACGTGAAGCCGGTCTCCACCGGCAGCCCGCCGGCCACGCTGACCAACGTGATGAGCGGCCAGGTCGACATCGGCTGGGCAGCGCCGCCGTTCGGCCTGAAGGAAATCGACGAAGGCAAGATTCACCTGGTCGCGCGCGGCCGCGACACCAAGATCATCGGCGGGCAGACCATCCGCACCATCATCGCCAATGCCGACGCGCTAAAGACCCGCCACGATGTCATCAAACGCTTCTTACAGGCCTATCGGGAGACCATCGACTACATGTATTCGGACAATCCGCAGGTGATGACGGACTACGCCGAATTCGCCAAGATCACGCCGGCGCTGGCCAAGCGCGTGCGCGACGAATTCTTCCCGAAATCGCTTTTGCAGATGACCGAGATCAAGGGCCTCGACGAGCTGCTCAAGGATGCGGTTGAACTCAAATACGCGCCGAAAGAATTGACCAAGGAGCAGGTCGCCGAATTGATCCAGACCGGCATCGCCAAGTAACGAACGAGTGGCGAAAAAGCCGAACCGGCCGGGCGGACCAAACACTGTCCGCCCGCGCCCGGGACAAGGAACGCAAGAGCCATGACCAGCGCAATCTCCCCGCAGGCGGCCGCGGCGCAAGCCGTCGTGCTACCGAAGAACCGCGGTGCCTATTACGGCGGCGCCTGGCACGAGCCGAAATCCGGACGCTTTATCGACACGCTTAATCCCGGCACCGGTCTGTCGCTCGGCAAGGTGGCCGATGCCGGCGCCGACGATATCGACGCGGCGGTTGCCTCCGCCAAGTCGGCGTTCAAGGAATGGCGGCGCGTGCTGCCGCTCGAGCGCGCCAAGATCCTGCGCCGCATCGCGGAAATCCTGCGCCAGAACGCCAACGAGCTCGCCATGATCGACGCTGCAGACTGCGGCAATCCGGTGCGCGAGATGGTGAGCGATGCCATGGTGGCGGCCGCGCAGATGGAGTTCTTCGCCGGCTTCGTGACCGAAATGAAGGGATCATCGATCCCGATGGGGCCGGACGTGGTCAATTTCTCGGTGCGCGAACCCTTGGGCGTGGTCGGCCGTATCATCCCATTCAATCACCCATTCATGTTCTGCGCGGGCAAATCCGCCGCCCCGCTCGCCGCCGGCAACACCGTGATCGTCAAGCCGCCCGAGCAGGCCCCATTGTCCTCGCTGCGCCTTGCCGAATTGATCGGCGGCTTGCTGCCGGCGGGCGTGTTCAATGTGGTGCCGGGCGGACGCGAGGCCGGGCAACGCCTCGCCAGCCATCCGGACGTGGCCATGATCGCGCTGATCGGCAGCGTGCCGACCGGGCGCGCGGTGATGAAGGCGGCCGCCGACACGGTCAAGCGCACCATGCTGGAGCTCGGCGGCAAGAACGCGCTGATCGCCTATGGCGACGCCGACCCCGACGAGGTCGCCGGCGCCGTCATCGGCGGCATGAATTTCACCTGGTGCGGGCAGTCCTGCGGTTCGACCAGCCGCGCCTTCATCCACGAGAAAATCCACGACGCCGTGATCGAGCGCATCAAGGCGCGCATCGCGCATTTCAAGCCGGGCATCCCGACCGATCCGGCCACCACCATGGGCGCCATCGTCTCGAAGGCGCAGTTCGACCGCGTGGTGAACTATATCGATGCCGCCAAGAAGGAAGGCGCGCGCGTGATCGCCGGTGGCGGCCCGCCCGCCGATCCGGCCTTGGCGAAGGGCTTCTATGTCGAGCCCACCGTATTCGCCGACGTCAACATGTCGATGCGGATCGCGCGCGAGGAAATCTTCGGGCCGGTGCTCGGCGTGTTCAAGTGGCACGACGAAGCCAAGATGCTGGCCGAAGTCAACCAGGTCGAATACGGCCTCACCGCCTCGATTTGGACCAACGATCTCACAACCGCGCACCGCGCCGCCATGAACGTGGAGGCCGGTTACGTCTGGATCAACGAGGTCGGCAAGCATTTCCTGGGCGCGCCGTTCGGCGGCTTCAAGCAGTCGGGCCTCGGCCGCGAGGAATGCTTCGAGGAGATGCTGAGCTTCACGCAGGAAAAAAACATCCACGTCAAACTGAAGCCCGCGAAGGCTTAATTCGCAGGCTCATCGAACCCGCAGGCGATCCACACCTTGCGGCTGTCCGGCTCGACCAGGAAGCGCACGAATTCGGCCGCCTCACCTGCGACCTTACTCGCCGCCGTCACGCCGGCGCCGTAGGTGGTGGTCAATTGCAGCGACGGCGGCAGCGCGCCGGCAAGCGTTATTCCCGCCACGCTGATGATCTCGCTTTTGGGAAAAATGCCGAGCGTGACCTCCCCGCTCGCGATCATGGCGAGCCCGCCGGCAAGCCCAACCTTGTGCGAAACGCGGCCGGCAAGCGCGTCGGCGAGCCCAAGCGCTTTGATGACCTTGTCGCTCTGCGCGCCGCTCGGCGTGGCGCTGGGCGGGGCGTGCACCACGCCTTGTGCGGCCAGCAGCGCGGCGCGCAGCGCCTCCGACGTGGAAACATCGGGGACCGGCCCCCCGGCGGTGACGCCGACGGCGAGCCCGATATTGGCGAGCGGCGTGCAGGCGCCCCGCACGATACCTTGGTTGATATAGCTCTCGATCGTCGCCACCGGCATCAGCAGCACATCGAGCGCCTCACGCGCCGCCACGCGGCCGGCGATGCCGCTCATGCTGTCATAGAGCGCGTTGAGTTTGTGGCCGCTCCCTCGCTCGAACGTCGGGCCGAGCCGGTCGAACACCGGCTTGGGCGCGCCGCCGGCGATGCTGGTGATCGTCGCCACGCGGACTAGACCTTGAACGTTTCGTGAGTGCCGCGGTGGAACATTTCGTCGACGGTGACAAGCCGCGACGACAAGCCTTGCGCATGGTGATGGCGCAGGAAGGTTTCCAGCGTCTTGCGGTTCGGCGCGATGCCGTAGGACCAGAAATCCTCGCCCATCAGTGTGCGCGCCTCCATCAAGCGCTCCTCGACGAACGGCAGCGTCACCTTGGTCGACGAGGTATCGGAAAGCTTTTCCAATGCGATCGCCTTGGAATGTTCGAACGCCTTGAGCACCGCGCCGGGGAGCCAGGGATGCTGCTCGGCCAGTTCGCGCCGCACGCCGACCAGATGCATAATCGGGAAAATGCCGGTGCGTTTGTAATATTCCTTGGCGGCCGCCACCGGATCGGCGAACAGCCAGCCGATATGCGGATGCCGCCCGAAACCGGATGGCACGCGCGGGCCGATGAAGGCGTCGATCTCGCCGGCTTCCAGCATGCTCGACAGCGTGTGGCCCTCCGGCGCGTTGTCGAGCTTGACGTCCTTCGGCAGCGTGATCGCGATCTTTTCCAGCCGGCCGGCTTCCTCCAGCCCGCCCCTGATCCAGTGGATGTCGGACGGTTTCACGCCATGATCGTCTTCCAGGACCGCGCGCGCCCACACATTGGCGGTCAGCTGATATTCCGGCACACCGACCTTTTTGCCCTTGAGGTCGGCCGGTTTCTTGATGCGGTCGGTGCGCACATAGATTGAGGTATGGCGGAAGGTGCGCGACACGAAGGCCGGCACGCCGACATAGGGGCATGTGCCTTGTGCCGTCTTGACCGTGAAGCTCGACATCGACAATTCGCAGATATCGAATTCGGCCTGACGGAAGGCGCGGAAGAAGATTTCCTCCGGATCGAGCGCCATGAACACCGGGTCGACGCCGTCGATCTGCACCAGCCCGTCCGATAGCGGACGGGTGCGGTCATAGTCACGCACGGCGACGGATAGATTGAGTTTGGCCATGGGACGCCCGGGCAAGGTTCACATTCGGGCGAATGTCATAGGCGAAACGGCGGCTTGGCGCTACTCCACCCCGCTCTTCTTGCCCTTGTCATCCGGGGTCACGTCGACCGCCTGCGCGTGACCGGTGATCTTCACCGGTGCCCGACAGTCCTTCATGCAGGGCTTGGCGTTCCAGAACGCCTTTTCGGCCTTCTGGCGGTCGTCATCGAAAAAGCCGCCCTGGTTCGGCATCTTCACTTTCGCCCAGGTCTCCTTCGACAGCACGAACTTGTCGTCGACAATGTCGTTGAGGTTGAGCACATAGGCGGTGACCGCATAAAGCTCGTCGTTGGAGAGCGACTCGGAGTCGCCGAACGGCATGGCGCGGCGGATGTAATCGAACACGGTCGACAGATAGGGGAAATACGAGCCGACGGTCTTGACCGGATTGGCCGAAGCGAGCGTGCCCTTGCCTTGCGCGAGCTGCGGCCAGCGCCCGGCGCTTTCGCCGAACTCGCCATGGCAAGCCGCGCACTTGTCCGCGTAGACTTTCTCGCCCTCTTTCACCGAGCCGTGTCCGGACGGGGCGCCCTGCCCGTCCGGGCGCACGTCGATGTCCCAGCCAGCGATCTGCTCGGCCGTGGCGGCGTGGCCGATGCCGTAATTGCGCACCGCCTCCTTATTGCTTTGCGCCAGCGCCGGCGCTGCGATCGCAAGCAGTAGCACCGGGAGGGCGAGCCTAACCAACTTCGACATTCTCGACCTCCCCGTTGGCTTTAAGCGACCAGGTCTGAATGCCATTGTTGTGGTAGATCGAATTGACGCCGCGGATTTTGCGCAGCGCGTCTTTGGTCGGCTGCACATAGCCGGTTTCGTCCATGGCGCGTGATTGCAACAGCAGCGGCTCGCCGTTCCACTCGATCTCGGCATAGAAACGCACGCAGGCCCGGTCGAACACCGGCCCGTCGATGCGCGCCGTGCGCCAATTGCGGCCGCCGTCGAGCGAAATGTCGACTCGGCTGACCTTGCCGCGGCCGGACCAGGCCAGTCCGGAAATCACCGTGAAGCCTTTAGCGTGTAGCGGCGCCTGCGGCGACGGTGAGGTGATCACGGATTTGGCGTCCATCTCGAAGGTGAACTTGCGCGCCTTGCCGTTCTCCAACAGGTCGGAATATTTCGACGTCTCTTCGCGCGTGTACCAGGGCTCATCGCCGATCTTGAGGCGGCGCAGCCACTTCACCCAGACATTGCCTTCCCAGCCCGGCACCACCAGCCGCACCGGATAGCCCTGTTCGGGACGCAGCATCTCGCCGTTCATGCGGTAGGCGACCAGGCAATCGTCGAGCGCCTTGGCGAGCGGGATCGAGCGCGTCATGGCCGCTGCATCGGCGCCCTCCGCCAGCAGCCATTTGGCATTCGGCTTGAGCCCCGCCTGCTCCAGCAGAATTTTCAGCGGCACGCCGGTGTATTGCACGCAATGCACCATGCCGTGGGTGTATTGGCAGCCGTTGAGCTGAGCGCCGCGCCACTCCATGCCGGAATTGGCGGCGCATTCCAGGAAATGGATGCGGTTTACGCGCGGCAGCCGCTTGATGTCATCGAGCGTGAAAATCAGCGGCTTGTCGACCAATCCATGCAGCATCAGACGGTAATCGTGCGGATCGACTTCCGCGATGCCGCCGTGATGGCGTTCGAAGCACAGGCCGTTCGGCGTGATGATGCCGTCGAGCTCATGCAGCGGCGTGAAGGCGACCGAGGACTCCGGCGTCGCGGTCAGCCACGGCACGGTGCGGCGGATCACCTCTTTTTCGTATTTCGATGGATGCCCGTAAGGCCGCACGCCGACGCCGTCGCCTAGCGCGCGCGTCCAGTCGGCCACGTTCGGCGGCAGGTTCTTGGCATTGTCGGCGAGCGCACGCCCGCTCGCTCCCGCGGCGGCAAGACTTGCTACGGAAAGCTTTGCGGTGCCCGCGAGAAATTTGCGGCGTGAGGCCCCGGTCTTGTCGGTCGGCTCTGTCATCGGCAGCTCCCGGCGGATACCAGTCCACTTTTATCACATTCTAATTTATGAATGTAACAGAAAAGGTCGCTAAGCCCCGGAAATTTTCACGCTCGCATTCGGCGTAACGCGCACGGATTTCTCGGTCGCAACATAGCGTTCCACGAGTTCCCACACCGGCGGGCCTTGCGTGCCCTCGTTCACGCTGGCCCAGCCGGCGACGGTGTAGTCCTTCTTCGGCTCGATCGGCTGGCCGGTTTTCAACAGCGTCATGGCGGAAATCCGCTGGCCGATCGGCTTTGCCACGTCGATGGCGTAGCCGAGCCCGCCGCAGCGCACCATGTCGCCGCCCTGCTGGTAATACGGATCAGGGTTGAACAGATTGTCGGCCACGTCCTCAAGCACGTCCTTGAGCCGTTCGCCGCTCATGGCCATGCGATAGACCTGCGGATAGGTGATGGCGGTGGCGTTGTGGATGTCCTCCACCGTGATCGGCTGCCCCGGCAGCACGCTGGTGCCCCAGCGGAAGCCGGGCGACAGCGCGATCTCGGCGTCGCGCTCTTTCAAGAGCGCCGCGCAGATCACGTCGTCGAAGGTGCCGTTGAAATTGCCGCGCCGGTAGAGCAGCGAATCCGCCGTGCCCACCACGCGCGCCAGCTCCTTGGCGTAAGGCGCGCGCGCTTTCGCAATCGCTGCCGTCATCTCGGCATCGGGCGCAATGGCGTCGGCGAACAACGGGATCAGCTTGTAGCGGAAACCTTTCACCGCGCCGTTCTGCACGTCGAGGTCCAATCGCGAAACGAATTTTCCGTGGCTGCCCGACGCGATCAGCAAGGTATTGCCGACCTTGATTGCCTCGGGCAACGCATCGTGCGTGTGGCCGGTGAGGATCACGTCAATGCCGGCAACGCGGCCGGCCAGCTTGCGGTCGACATCGAAGCCGTTATGCGAGAGCAGCACCACCAGTTGCGCGCCGCTTTTGCGCGCCTTTTCGACATTGGCGCGCACTTCTTCCTCGCGAATGCCGAACGACCATTTCGGCATCAACCAGCGAGGATTGGCGACCGGCGTATAGGGGAAGGCCTGCCCGAGCACGGCGATCTTCACGCCGCCCTTCTCGAACATCTTCATGGCGGGAAACACCGGCTCGTTCCATTCGGTGTCGCGCACATTGAGCGCCAGGAACGGAAAACCAAGCCCCTTGATCAGCTCATTCACCCGCGCCTCGCCATAGGTGAATTCCCAGTGGCCGGTCATGGCGTCGGGCTTGAGCAAGGCCATGCAGTCGACCATGTCCTGGCCCTTGCTGCGGTTCGCTCCGAGCGAGCCTTGCCAGGTGTCGCCGCCGTCCAGAAACAGCATTTTGTCGCCGCGTTCGGCGCGCACGCGCTTGACCACCGTCGCCAGCCGGTCGAGCCCGCCGATGCGGCCATAGGTTTTCGCCAGTGCCGAAAACTCCTCGGAGGTCAGCGCATAGGCTGCCGCCGATTTCTCTGGAATCCCGAAGCGCTTGAGAAAATCTTTGCCGGTGAGATGCGGCGGCTGCCCCCTCGCCGCGCCGACGCCGAGATTGATCGACGGCTCGCGGAAATAGACCGGCAACAACTGGCCGTGGATATCGGCGACGTGCAGCAGCGTGACATTGCCGTGCGCGTCGAACTTCAACAGTTCGGCTTCGCTTAAGCGCTGCTGCGCCATGGCGCGCGTGAAACCGCCGCCGGCGGCCAGCGCCGCGGTGGCGGCGCCGACCTGGAGTATCTCGCGGCGGGAAATCATGTCTTCCTGTCCGTCATTCCGGGACGGCGCGTAGCGCCGGACCCGGAATCCAGAGCCACACTGAACGCCCGCTGTCTGCCCCTGGATTCCGGGTTCGCGCCTTCGGCGCGCCCCGGAATGACAGAGTTTTAATGCCGGATCCCCGGCACGCTCAGCTTTGCCCCTTCGTTCAGTGACGCGAGATACAGCTCGATATCGCCGTATTCCTTAGCGTCGGGCGGCAGCTCGTCGGCGCGGATATTGACCTGGCACCACTGGAAGCGCTGCCGGATATCCCAGACATGCAACAGGCTGGTGCGCCAGGTCGGGAAATGGTCGTACTGGGTTTTCGGTTCGCCCAGCCATTGCCCGCGGATCCAATGATTGGCCGATATGCCGTGGCAATCGGTGCAGGCGAAGTTGAGCTCGCCGAGTTTGCGGCCGGCGAGTGCCTTGCCGCGCTCGATCGCCGCCTTCGCTTCCGCGCTGGTGGTGTCGACGGCAATCGGCGTGCCGTTGGCGAGATTGTGCAGATAGACCGACATGTCGCGGTTCTCGTCAGTCTCCATCAGCCAATCGGCGCCGGTGGTGGCTTTGGCGTGGCGGGTGATGAACTCCTCGACGCCCAGCACCTTATCGAGCCGCGGCTCCCATTTCGGCATCGACGCCGCCCAGGTCTTGAACGCCGATTTCGGATCGCTATGGCAAGTGTGGCAGGAGAACCCGGTCGCCATGCGCTTGTTCCAAAGTGCCTGCGCCTTGTCGATCGACCACATGCCGGGGTTTTCAATCGGGTCGAGATTTTCGCGCGTCTCGACCGGCGCCGGACGCTTGTTGGGATCGTCGAGCACGGTCTTGAACGGCGCCGGCGACTTCAGCGTTTTCAGGAACGCGACCATGTCGTTGATTTCGGCGTCGGTGAACACGCCGTGGCCGCCCCAGGGCGGCATCACGGTCTCCGGATTGTAGACGCGCGCGTCGTAGACGTAGTTGAACAGCCACTCGTCCTCGCGCCCGGCATTGCCGATTTCGGAAAGATCGGGCCCGACATTGCCCGGCAGGTTGGCGCCGCCGGCCGGACCCATCACGTGACAGGCAAGACATGAGCCGCCGCGCGAGCGGTCGGCCACCAGCTTGGCGCCCTTGGCGGCATCGCCCGCGATCGGCGCGGTGAGCTTGCGCGGCACCTTCGGCGCCGGCGGCGAGGCCAGGGTTGCCAGCGTGTTCCATTTGGATTTATTGCGCGCCGGCCACCGGTCGTAGCGCTTCCACGGCCGCACCGACGCGTCGCCCTTGAGCTCGAGTGGTGCCGGTTTTGCCTTCGCCTGCGCCTGGGCATCGTCCGCCAGCGCGAACGTCCCGGCCGCGATCAGCGCGACGGCGGCGCTTGCCAGAATCCCTCCACGGGTCATCACATCCTCCCTGAACCACTTGTTGTCGTTATGCCGGCCCGCGCCGTTGCGGCGCGGAGCGTTCGTCAGCCCACGGTAATTTTTTCTTCCGCGGTGGTGACAGTGCCGTCGTCGTCGGTCCACGTAAACTTGAACGTGCCGCTCTCCTCCACCTTGGCGAAGAACTGCATGTACGGGTTGGCGGCGATCGCCGGTTCAAGATTGGCGCTGAACACCGGCTTGCCGTTGAACTCGCAGGTGAACTTGTTGATGATCTTGCGCGGGATCGGCTTGCCGTCCTTACCCTTGCGCTGACCCGACTCCATGATGTGCGGAATCAGTGTCTTGATTTCGATGATGTCGCCTTTCTTGGCTTCCTTAGGAAGCTTCAGCCGCGGCTTCTCCGCCATGATTCCCTCCTGTTTTTTGTTGTCAGCCGCCGCAGCCGCCGATGGTGACCTTCACCAGCTTCTGGCCGGTGTAGAACTCGCCCTTGCTGGTCTTGGCGACCACGACGATGTTCTGCGTGGTGGCCAGCCTGATGCGCGTTGAGGCTTCCGCCTTGCCCGACATGGCGGAGAAATGGAACGTCGCCACACCGGGGTTTGGATTGCCCTCGGCGACCACCATCACTTCGCTGACGTAGTTGTCGGCCGTCATTGGCGCATCGACCGTTACCGACAGCGGCACGGTGTTGCCGTTCTCGGCGATCTCGGGCAGTTCGATCGAGACCTTGGCCTTTTCGGCCGTCTTGCCGCCGGTGAATTTGGCGATCTGCTCGGCCGCCGCCTTGGCATCGGCATGGGCACTGCCGCCCCAGCCGAAAACGGTGAGCGCGGCGCCGCCGGCGCCGAGCGCCAGCGTTGCGCGACGGGAAAGTTGTCGCATCGGTCAATCCTCCCAGTTTATCGTTTTGGGGCAGACAAAGAGGCCCCGCCCGGCAGCGACCATAGCGGCGGGCCGCGCCCGATTCAAATCATATTCACAAAAAAGAATGTCATTCCGCCACCCACTGCCGTAGGTCAACTCGGCAGCGATTTGACGAAGTCGCGGAAGCTCTTGCTCTCATAGGCTTTTTCGCGGACGTAGCGGAACATCGCGAGGAAATCGTCGGGCCGCAGATAGCCGGGCGCGCGCGTCACCTCGCGTTTGGCGGGCTCCAGCGCCTTGAGCGGGCCGGCCCGCTCCGGAAAAAACTGAAAGGTCGGCGTGAAGCGCACGCCGTATTTCCGCGCCAGCTCTTTCTCCGACAGTTCTGTGCCGTCGAAATCGATCACCTTACGCGCGCCGATGATGTTGAGTTGCAAAACCTCAAAATTCGCCTTGATGTAGTCGGATATATCGCTGCGCGCGAAATTGACGAAATGCGTCTCCTTGCAATAGGGGCAGCCCTTCAGCTCCCACATGATGACAAAGCGCTTGCCCTCCTTGTGGGCGGCTTCCAGATCGTCGGCGAGTTCGAGGAAGCTTTCCAGGAACCAGGGCTCCTTGTAGAGCCCGTCGTCGGTCAGGATCGGCTCGCCGCGCGCCCGCGTGCGGCCGAGCGCCACAAAGCAGGCCGCGCCAATCAGCAGTTTTCGCCGTGTCGTCATGGCCGTGCGATCTCATAAACCACGCGGGCAAACCGGCCTCGCCGCCGTGCCCGCCGACGCTTATATTCTCAACTGCATATATTTAGCGTCAAAACCGGGTGAAGGTCGATGCTTTCCTGGATTGCCCGCGCCGCATGCCTCGCGCTCGCCCTATTGGCGGGCATGGCCGATGCCAAAGCCGGCGATTTGGCCGAATTCAACGGCGCGCTGGAGAGCGTATCCTCCTCCAATCGGGTGGCGATCGGCTACCTGCGCACCGGCAATACCGATCTCGCCTCGCTCGAACTCGACCGGATGCGCGCTGCCTGGGGGAAATTCACCGCCCGCTTTGCCGGCCGCCGCCCGGACGCCTTCGACGGCAATCCGCATTATGCCGCGCTTTTCACCGTGGTGAGCGCGCAATTGGTCGCCGCCGATCTCATGCTCAAGACCGGACGCCTTGACGCTGCGCGTCAATCGCTCGACGCCGTGCGCGGCGATTTCTACAACCTGCGCAAGGCGAGCGGCATCGCGGTGCTGGCCGACTGCGTGCGCGATGCCAACGCCGCCATGGATGCGCTGATGGTCTACAACGACCGCGCGCTCGACTGGACGAAATCGGACACGCGCTTCGGCATCGCCAGCAAGGCCTCGATCTACGGCTATGCACTCGAGCGCTGCGACGACATGGCCGGCGACGCGTTACACAATGCGCCGGAATTCCGCCGTCTCGTCGACGGCGCCAAAGCGGGTCTTGCGCTGATCCCGAAGGCGATCGCTACCCGCGACAACGACTTGTTGCACCGCGTTTTGATCGAATTGCGCTCATTCGATAACCTGCTGGCGTTCCGCTTCGGCTAGCGCCGGGCGCATCGACATATTCTAGTTTTGTGATATATTACAGAGCGATTCAACACGCGGCTATCCGACCAGAGAATGAAGTTGGCGCGCAAACCCCGCATACAAGAATTTTTTTCTCGTGTCGCGCTGTTCGGCGGACTGTTTCTCGCGTTGACCTTGTCGAACGCGCGCGCCGCCGAACTCGTGATGTTCGAACAAGCCGGCTGCCCCTGGTGCGAAGCCTTCGACCGCGAGATCGCGCCGATATACGGCAAGACCGCGGAAGGCTTGCGCGCGCCGCTGCGGCGCGTTGATATCGCGCAGAATCTTCCGGCGGATTTAGCGTTTCTCGAAATGGAACGGCTGACGCCGCTGTTCGTGCTGGTCGACCGCGGCCGTGAAATCGGCCGTATCCGCGGTTATCCGGGCGAGGATCACTTCTGGGGCCTGCTCGGCGTGTTGATGAAAAAGTTGGACGCTTCCGGAACGGGTGCAGAACGCGCGCAACTGTTCGGAAATATATTGCGTACGACCGACTGATCGTCTGTAGTCTTCGTGCGTTGGACGCGAACACTGGTGTCGACATGGAATTGCAGCGTCTGGAAACCCGCGGCCGGCCGGCCGAATTGACCCGCATGGTCGACAACGCCAAGCGTGCCAGCGATTTCCTCAAAGCACTCGCGCACGAAAGCCGGCTGATCATCCTGTGCATTCTCGCCGAGGGCGAGAAATCGGTGAGCGAATTGGAGCGCGAACTTGACCTGCGCCAGCCGACGGTGTCGCAGCAATTGGCGCGGCTGCGCGCGGACGGCCTGGTGTCCTCGCGGCGCGACGGCAAAGCCGTCTATTACAGCCTCGCCAGCAACGAGGCGCGCACCATCATCGGCGCGATCTACGATGTGTTCTGCAAGAAGGCGCGCAAGCGCTAAAGCGTTATGGCGTGCGCCAGCCCAGGGCGCCGGCGCCGCACAAGGGCAAGCCGAACGCGACGACCAGAATGATATCGGCCGGATTGCGGTGGACGGCAGCGAACACCAGGATCGCAAGTCCACTCAGAAACATGATGGCCGCAACGGTCCGGCCGGTCTTGTTGTTTGCAGCGTGCGGCAAGCCCGCGGCCGGCGCCACGAGAGCGCCGCAGGCCGTGCAATAGCGATCGCTCGCCTCAACTTCGGCCTGGCATGTCCGGCAATGCAGCCTGGCTGCGGCCCGGTGCCTGACTTCGTCTGTCATTCGTACGCCCGAGAAATTTGCAGCACCTGCTCACGCCGCGACGCTGGGCAGGCCAGCGAGCGCCATCGCCAATTCCTTCTCGTCGTAGTCCTGGTCAACCAGTTTTCCCTCGAAGTAATTGATGTAGGCCTGCATGTCGAAATGGCCGTGGCCGGAAAGGTTGAACAGGATCGTCTCCGACTTTCCTTCCTTCTTGCAGCGCAACGCCTCGTCGATGGCGCAGCGCACCGCGTGATTGGCCTCCGGCGCCGGCACGATGCCCTCGCAGCGCGCGAATTCGACGCCGGCCTCGAAGCAGGCGACCTGATGGTAGGCGCGCGCCTCAATCAAACCCAGTTCGTAGGCATGAGAGACCAGCGGCGACATGCCGTGATAGCGCAGACCGCCAGCATGGAAGCCAGGCGGGATGAAAGTCGAACCGAGCGTATGCATCTTAACGAGCGGCGTCAGATGCGCGGTGTCGCCGAAATCATAGGCATACTTGCCGCGCGTCAGCGACGGGCAGGCCGCCGGCTCGACGGCGATGACGCGGCGCTTGCGCCCGCCGCGCAACTGCAGCCCGAGAAACGGAAAAGCGAGACCTGCGAAATTCGAGCCACCGCCCGCGCAAGCGATCACCACGTCGGGGTCGTCGCCGGCCATCTCGAACTGTTCGATCGCTTCCTGACCGACAATGGTCTGGTGCAGCAGGACATGGTTGAGCACCGAGCCGAGCGAATATTTCACCGCCGGGTCCTTGGCCGCCACTTCCACCGCCTCGGAAATGGCGATGCCGAGCGAACCGGGGCTGTCGGGATGCTGCTTCAGGATGGCGCGGCCGCAGTCGGTCTCGTTCGACGGCGACGCAATGCAGCGCGCGCCGTAGGTTTCCATCAGCGCGCGGCGGTACGGCTTCTGATCGAAGGACACGCGCACCTGGAAAACCAACACCTCGATGCCGAACAGCGCGCCGGCAAAGGCGAGCGAGGAACCCCACTGCCCCGCCCCGGTTTCCGTCGAAAGCCGCTTGATGCCCGCCTGTTGATTGTACCAGGCCTGCGCCACCGCCGTGTTCGGCTTGTGCGACCCGGCGGGCGAGACGCCTTCATACTTGAAATAGATCTTGGCGGGCGTGCCAAGCTTCTGTTCGAGCCGCCGCGCGCGGATCAAGGGCGATGGCCGCCACATCCGATAGATGTCGCGGATCGGTTCGGGGATGTCGATATAACGCTCGCCCGTCACCTCCTGCATGATCAATGGCATCGGGAACAGCGGCTCGAGATCGGCCGGACCGACCGGCTGCTTGGTGCCCGGATGCAGGACCGGCGGCGGCGGCTTGGGCAGATCGGCGATCAGATTGTACCAAGCCTTCGGAATCTTCGTTTCGTCGAGGACGAATTTGACCTGCTCACTCACGCAACTCTCCTTTGCTCAAGCCAACAATCGATCAGAAACGGAAGTAAAGGCGGAGCCGCCTTGCGCCCGCTCCATCCCCCGCCAGCCGCCATTTGTAGATCGGCTTACCGCAATAGGAATTGACCTAAATCAGCGCGCCAGATCTCATTTGATCGACAGCCCCAGCGTCTTCACCATCTTGCCCCACTTCTCGACCTCGGCCTTGAAGGTGGCTTCCGCCTGCGGCTGCGAGCCTTCGATCGGATCGAAACCGATGGAAGTGAGCTTCTGGCGCAGCGCCGGATCCTTCATCACGTCTTCGATCGTGGCGTTGAGCTTGGTGACGATCTCCGGGCTGGTTTTCGCCGGCGCAAATACGCCGACCCAGGAGGCCGCTTCGAAGTTCGGGTAGCCGGCCTCCGCGTAGGTCGGCACGTTTGGCACGACCGCTACACGCTTGGCGCTGGCGACACCCAAACCTTTCAGCTTGCCGTGCGCGATCTGCGCCGCCGCGCCGCCGCCCAAGGTGGTCGCCAGCAGATCGACCTGATTGCCGATGGTCGCGGCAATCGCCGGCGCGCCGCCCTGAAACGGCACGTGCACCGCGTTGATCTTGGCGATCTCTTTGAAGAAATATTCGGCCGCGATGTGCGAGCCGCTGCCGACGCCGGCCGAGGCGAAAGTGATGCTCTTGCCCTTCGCCGCCTTCAAGAAATCGGCGAGGTTGCCGGCCGGATTGCTCATACTGGTGATCAGCGACTCCGGGCTCGACGCGACGATCGCGATCGGCTTCAAGTCGCTCGCCGCGAACCCTTTGTTCGGCCGCAAGGTCTCGTTGATCGCCACCGCGGTGGTAGTGACCAGCAGCGTGTAGCCGTCCGGATTCGCGCGCGTGACCGCGGCGGCCGCGATGTTGCCGCCGGCACCGCCGCGATTTTCCACGACCACCGTGCGCTTGAGCTTCTCGCCCAGCCCTTTGCCGACCAGGCGCGCCAGCGTATCGGCGACGCCGCCCGGCGCGAAGGCGACAACAAAAGTGATATCGCGCTCAGGATATGACTGGGCACCGGCTTGGCCGGCACCCAGCGCAACGGCAAGCGTGGTTAGCGCGATCACAGCGTAGTTGAGAAACCGCTGCTTCGGCATATCGATCCTCCCCCATCGCGCCCGTTTGTTGTGGTTGCGGAAGCCGGCGCGGACGAATGAATTGTTCCACCCCGCCCGCGCCTTGACAAGCTTGCCATATCGTCAATTGGATCGATGCCGCGTATTGCATTGGAAGCCGGCCATGCGCTTGAGCGCGCTCACCTTGAATTTGTGGAACGTCAATGAGCCGCTTGCCGCTCGCTCCGCGGCGCTGGTGGCCGGACTGAAAGTCTTGCGTCCCGATATTGTCTGTTTGCAGGAAGTCGCGCGCGATCCGCATTCGGCGCGCCGCCAGTCCGAATTCGTCGCCGAGGTTTGCGGCCTCGCACACGCCGCCGACCACGACGTGCTGTCGATTTTGTCGCGTTACCCCATTGCACGGTTCCACAGCGCGGCCCTGCCCGAAGCGCCGCGCGACGAACCGCGGCAAGTCCTGCTAGCGGAAACCGCGATCGATGGAAGGCCGCTGCTGGTCGCCAACACCCATTTGGCGTGGCGGCCGGAAATGACGGCAGAGCGCAAGGCGCAAGCCGAAGCCCTACTCGGTGCAATCGCGCGCTTTGCAGCGGCGGGCGCCGCCACAGCCAAAATCCTATGCGGCGATTTCAACGATGACCCGGACTCGGCGGCCGTACGCTTGGTGTTGGATAGCGCCGCAGGTTTTTACGATGCCTATGCGGTCGCTCGGCCGGACGATCCTGGCTACACGTGGTCGCGAGCGAATCCTTTTGTCGATCGCGCGACCACGCGCGACCAGCGGATCGATTATATCTTTGCTGCCGGCGATTTAACGCCGAACCATTGCGCGCTCGCCTTCGACGGCAGCGACGGCCGCGCGGTCGCCTCGGATCATTATGGCGTCTATTGCCAATTCAGCCTTCACTGACGTGCGGCCGGCCCGCTCGCGCACAGGTTTGCCGTTGCCCGTGGCCTCGGTTGACGGCGGTAGGGCCAATCATATCCAATCCGCCCTCCGCGCCGCTGACGGCAAGCCGTCACCGGCATCCGTACCATGGCGAGACTGCATCGATGCGCGCATTGATCCTCGACGACCTCGTGGCCATCGTTGCCGCACGCGACGGCAGGCTCCTGGTGAACCGCAAGGACGTCTTTATCGGCCGTGCGATCGAAATATATGGCGAGTACAGCGGGCTTGAGGGAGCGTTTCTCAAAAAGCTGGTCAAAGCCGGCGATCATGTGATCGAGGTCGGAGCCAATATCGGCTCGCTGACCGTCGGCCTGGCAAAAGCCGTCGGGTCGCGCGGTCGCGTCGACGCGTTCGAGGTACAGCGCGCCTGTTACGCCCTGCTGCAGGCCCAGATTGCGCTCAATCAGCTTCACAATATTCATGCCCACCGCGAAGCGGCTGGGCGCACTGCCGGCCAGCTCTTTGTGCCGGTGACCGATTATGCGCAATTCGGAAACTTCGGCGGCGTTGCGCTCGAATCCGGCCAGACCGCGACTTCAGAGCCGGTCGACATGGTGACGCTCGATCAACGGATCGGCGAACGCCCTTGCGCATTGCTCAAGATCGATGTCGAGGGCATGGAGGAGGACGTCATCCGCGGCGCCGCCGGCCTGATCGGCCGGCAGCATCCCCTGCTTTATGTCGAGAACGACCGCACGGAAAAATCCAAGTCGCTGGTCGCGCTGCTACTGCAGCTCGGCTATCGGCTGTGGTGGCACATGCCGCAACTCTACAACCCGGACAATTTTTTCGGCGTCAAGAACAACATTTACGGCAACGTCGTCTCGCTCAATATGTTTTGCTGCCGCGATAGCCACCCGGCGACGGTCGGCCTGACAGAGATCACATCGCCGGACGATCCGCATCCGCTGGCTCAGAGCGCGGTTAACACCGCCCCACAATAGACGCTCAAGCCATAGCGCCGCGACGATCAGCTCATCGCCACGTCGGTCAACCGCATCTGCACGCGCTCTTCGCCCTGCCAGCGGTCGATAGCGAGGTGGCCGGCGGCGTGCATGGTGCGGCCGCGATTGTCGAGCAGCGCCTGGCCGAGCAGCTGTCCGGCGGCGCGAAACGCAATCGCGTTCACTATTTTGCCGTCGCCGGATTTGAAACGCACACGGACGTGGTTCTCGCCGACAAGATCGGCGTACGCCAAAGTATGCGCCGGCAGCGCCAGCAGCGGCTCCGGATTGCCGGCACCGTAGGGGCCGGCGCGCGCCAGCATATCGACCAGCGCGAGATTGACGGCGCCGGCCGAGATCGCGCCGTCGATCGGCAGCCCGCTTTCGCGCCGCGCCGCCGCAACCGGTGCTGCGAGCGTATCCTCGAGATAGGCGCGAAATGGCGCGAGCGCGTTTTTCCTCAGCGTGATGCCGGCCGCCATGGCGTGCCCGCCACCCTTGAGCAGCAGGCCTTCATGCACCGCGCGGCGCACCGCTTGGCCGAGATCGACGCCGGCGATCGAACGCCCGGAACCGGTGCCGATGCCGCCCGGCTCAAGCGCGACGGCAAAGGCCGGACGGCCGTAGCGCTCCTTCAGCCGCGCCGCCACCAGGCCGACCACGCCGGGATGCCAGCCCTCGGCAGCGGTCACCACCACGGCGCCCTTTTCCTCCAGGCCGAGCGCGGCCATGGCTTCGGCTTCCGCCTGCGCGACGGTCGCTAGTTCGATCTGCTGGCGCTCGCGGTTCAAGCGATCGAGTTCGGCGGCGATGCGCGCGGCCTCGCTCGGATCCTCCTCCAGCAGCAGCCGCACGCCGAGGTCGGCGCGCCCGATACGGCCGCCGGCATTGATGCGCGGCCCGAGCAGGAAACCGAGGTGCCAGGCCTCTGGCGGACCGGAAAGCCGCGCGGCATCCATCAGCGCGGTCATGCCGATTTGATCGCGCCGGCGCAGCGCGATCAGGCCCTTGGCGACGAAGGCGCGGTTAAGACCCTTGAGCGGCACCACGTCGGCGACGGTGCCGAGCGCAACGAGATGCAATTGCGCCAGCAGGTCGGGCTCGCTGCGCATGCCGGTCCAGAAGTTGCGCCGGCGCAATTCGCGGGCGAGCGCCACCAGCGTGATGAACACTAGGCCGACGGCGGCGAGATGGCCAAGTCCCGAGAGATCGTCGGCACGGTTCGGATTGACGATGGCCGCAGCGGGCGGCAGTTCCTCGTCGGCCTGATGATGGTCGATAACCACAACGTCGAGGCCGAGCTTCCTGGCTTCTACCAGCGTTGCCGTGCTGGTTGTCCCGCAATCAACGGTGACCAAGAGCTTGACGCCGCGCTCGGCGAAAGACCTGATCGCATCGACGTTTGGGCCATAACCTTCAAAAATCCGATCGGGAATATGCACAATCGGATCGAGCCCGCAGTGCCGCAGATAATTTGCCAGCAGCGCCGAGGCGGTGGCGCCGTCGACGTCGTAGTCGCCGAAAATCGCTACGCTTTCGCCGTGGATAACGGCATGGGCGAGACGTGCCGTGGCGGCTTCCATGTCGGTCAGCACATGCGGATCGGGCATTAGTCCCTTGATGCTGGGATCGAGATAGGCCGCAACCGCATCCGGCTCGACGCCGCGGCCGGCGAGCACGCGCGCCAGCAGTTCCGGAACGCCGTGCCTTTGCGCGATGGTCATCGCCCGCGCCTGTCCGCGCTCATCCAGGCGGTCGCGCCAGGCGCGCCCGGTCGCGGATTTTTCCACGCCGAGGAAATAGCGCTCGGTCGTGTTGAACATTGCTGCGGGTAACGCCGCCATCGCCATACGGGTCCGCCGGGAATCGAATGTCAGAAGGGCTAAGAGTGTGACCGAAGCCGCCGCGCCAGGCCAGCCTGCCCCGACCTAGGGCGTGGACTCATAAACGCACGGCCACGCTGCAGGCGATCATGCCAGCGGTGCGGTTTTCGCCTTTGGGGCCTCTCGGCATGGCTATAATATGGCCTCCATAGGAGCTTTGCAGGAGAGTAAGATGAAGACTTCAACCGTGTTGTGCGCATCGATTGTGGTCTTGGCGACGTTGGCACTGACAACCGATGGCGCGTTCGCAGCCACAAACCTCAATTCGAGCAAATCGAACATCTACAAGCCCATCAACCCCAAGGACCCGAACGCGGTCAAAGCTTGCACTAAGAGCGGCGGAACCGTAGGGAAAAACCCGAAGGGTCAGAACGCGTGCATCACGCCCGCGGCCAAAAATAAGTAATAGCGAAGCTGGCCTAGGGCGCTGATTGATGCAAGCCGGATTTATGAGTACGCGCCCTAGTTCTTATAGCCATGTTTCTGCAGGACGGCTTCCAACCGCGTATTCAAGTCGTGCTGGAAAGTATCCATGCGCGGCATCATCTGCGTCGTGACGTCGGCCATGACGGTCGGCATGATTTGCAGGGCTTTTTTGCCGGTCGGCGACTTATAAAACGCCAGCAAATCGCCCAGCTCCTGCGCGCTGAAGTGCTTGGCGTAGATGGCGGGCGCGTCCTTCATCATCTCCGCGGTCGAAGACGCCAGCGTGCGCTCGAATTCGCTGCGCAATTCGGCCAAGGTCGCGGCGTCGACCTTGGCTCCGAACTGACTTTCGATGCGCGGCCACAACTGCGCCGTCAGCGCGCTGCTCATTTGTGCAATCGTGTCGCCGGTGATAATTGCGGCCAATTCCTGCGCCGCGCGCAAGGCTTCCGGCGAACCGGCATCCTGCGCCCGCACCGGCGCGGCCAGACAGCCGCACAGCAGGACAATCCCCAACAGGCGCTTCATGCCATCCTCAGTCCAGATGAAACTTCGACAAATGGCGATGCTCGGCGCGTATCCAGCGCACCGTGCCGGTGACCGACCGCATCACCACCGTCTCGGTTTCGATCACGTTATTGCGGAATTTTACGCCCTTGAGCAGACTGCCGTCGGTGACGCCGGTGGCCGCGAACACGCAATCGCCCTTCACCATCTCCTTGATGCCGTATTTCTTGCGCGGATCCTTGATTCCCATTTTGGCCGCGCGCGCGCGCTTCTCCTCGCTGTCGAGCACCAGCCGGCACTGCATCTGCCCGCCGATACAGGCGAGGGCCGCGGCCGCCAGCACGCCTTCCGGCGCGCCGCCAATGCCTAAGTAGATGTCGATGCCGGTCGCGTCCGGTTGCGCGGTATGGATCACTCCGGCGACGTCGCCGTCGGTGATCAGCGATACCGCCGCGCCGGTCTTGCGCACGGCGGCGATCAAATCGGCGTGGCGCGGCCGGTCGAGGATAAGTGCGGTAATCGATGCCGGCTTGACGCCCTTGGCCTTGGCCAGCCGCGTGATGTTTTCAGCCGGCGAGGCGTCGAGATCGACCAGGTCCTTCGGATAACCGGGGCCGATGGCGATCTTATCCATGTAGACGTCGGGCGCATTGAGCAGCGTGCCGCTTTCCGCCATCGCCATGGTCGCAATCGCGCCTGGCATGTTCTTGGCGCAGAGCGTGGTGCCTTCGAGCGGATCGACCGCGATGTCGACTTTCGGTCCTTTGCCGGTGCCGACATTCTCGCCGATGAACAACATGGGGGCCTCGTCGCGCTCGCCCTCCCCGATCACGACCGTGCCGCCGATCGACAGTTTGCTGAGCTCGCGCCGCATGGCATCGACGGCGGCCTGATCGACTTCCTTCTCGTTGCCGTGTCCGCGCAAGCGCGCCGCCGAGACCGCCGCACGCTCGGTCACGCGCACGATCTCGATCGAGAGGATGCGATCCAATACCTGCTTGGATTGCTCGGTGGTCGACGCCATTTCTAAAGCTCCCTTGGCCGAAACCGGCTTTTTCAAGCCGGGCTTTCTAGCTGCGCATGATCTTGCCCGAACTTCCTTAGCCCGCCGAAGCGGGTTTCGCGAAGGCGGGAAACCGGTGGCCACTTTTCGGGATCATGCGTTAGTTCTTCTCGATTCGGATCACCTGCGGCCGACCCGAGATCACCCTATCGCGGCCCACCGCGGCAAGCGCTTTGCGCACGGCATCCTCAGTTGTCGCATAAGTAATGAGGATAACGGGGACGGAACCGGCCTTGGCGTCGCTTTCGGCGCGCCCGTGGTGGCGCTGCACAATGGATTCCATGGAGATTTTCTGCTCGGCGAGGCGTTTGGCGATGCTGGCCGCGGTGCCCGGCCGGTCGCGCGCGAGCAGCCTAATGTAATAGCCGCCCTCGTGCCGCTGCATGGGCGCCTTGCGCACGCTCGTAAGGCTTGCGGTCGGCCGGCCAAACGGTGCGGTACGCACGCCGCGGGCGATATCGCCGATATCGGAAAGCACCGCCGAAGCGGTCGCAGCGCCGCCGGCGCCGGGCCCGACCAGCGTGAGCGGATTGATGCCCTCGGCATCAACGGTCACCGCATTGGTCACGCCCATCACCTGGGCGATGGCCGAGTCCTTGCGCACCATGGTCGGATGTACGCGCTGCTCGATGCCTTGCGGCGTCTTGAGCGCGACGCCTAAGAGCTTGACGCGGTAACCGAGCTCGTCGGCGGCGGCGAGATCGGCCGGCGCGATCGAGGAAATGCCTTCCACATAGATCGCGCTCTGGTCGACTTTGCTGCCGAAGGCCAGCGAGGCCAGGATCGCGAGCTTCTGCGCGGTGTCGTGGCCTTCGATATCGAAGGTGGGATCGGCTTCGGCATAGCCAAGCCGCTGCGCTTGCCTGAGACACTCCGCGAACGGCAGATGATCCTGCTCCATGCTGGTGAGGATGTAGTTACAGGTGCCGTTGAGGATGCCGTAGATTCGCTCGAACGAGTTGCCGGCCATCCCTTCGCGCAATGTCTTCACGATCGGAATGGCGCCGCCGACCGCGGCCTCGAAATTTAGTGCGACGTGGTGTTTTTCCGCGAGCGCGGCGAGTTTGATGCCGTGCAGGGCGAGCAGCGCCTTGTTGGCGGTGACCACCGATTTGCCGGCAGCGAGCGCGGCCTCGACCGCGGCTTTCGCCGGATTGCCGGCGCCGCCGATCAATTCGACAAAAACGTCGATGTCGGAGGCGCGCGCGAGCGCCACCGGATCGGCAAACCATTTCAGTTTTTTCAAATCGAGGCCGCGGTCCTTAGCCTTGGAGCGCGCGCTAACCGCGACGATTTCGATGCGCCGCCCGCAACGCGCGGCGAGCGCCTCACGCTGGCGCGCCACCTGGGCGATCAAGGCGGCGCCGACCGTGCCCAATCCGGCGACGCCTACTTTCAGAGCTTTGACCATGAAATCAGCGCCGCGTAGCGAGCGGGACGACGTTGTGCAGTTTTTCCGGCCCGGTTTCGAGGAAGCGGCGGACATTGCGCGCGGCCTGGCGAATACGTTGCTCGTTTTCCACCAGCGCGATACGCACGAAGCCCTCGCCATATTCGCCAAAGCCGATGCCGGGCGAGACCGCGAGTTCGGCCTTCTCCACCAGGAGCGTGGAGAATTCCACGCTGCCGATCGATTTGAACGGCTCCGGGATCGGCGCCCAGGCAAACATCGAGGCGCGCGGGCTCGGCACGTGGAAGCCGGCGCGGCCGAAGCTTTCCACCAACACGTCGCGGCGGCGCTTGTAGGTATCGCGCATCTCCTTGATGCAGTCGTCCGGCCCGTTGAGCGCGGCGATGGCTGCGACCTGGATCGGCGTGAAGGCGCCGTAGTCGAGATAGGACTTCACCCGCGCCAGCGCCGCGATCACCCGCTCGTTGCCGACCGCAAAGCCGATGCGCCAGCCCGGCATCGAGAACGTCTTCGACATCGAGGTGAATTCGACCGCGACATCCATTGCGCCCGGCACCTGCAACAGTGACGGCGGCGGATTATCGTCAAAATAGACTTCGGCGTATGCGAGATCCGACAGCACCAGGATGCCGTGCTTTTTGGCGAAGGCGACCAGGTCCTTGTAGAAATCCAGGCTCGCCACATAGGCGGTCGGATTGGCCGGATAGCACACCACCACCGCGGTCGGTTTCGGGATCGAGTGGATGATCGCGCGTTCCAGCGTGTGGAAGAAATTCGGCGTCGGCTCCGACGGCACCGAGCGAACCGCCCCGCCCGCCATCAGGAAGCCGAAAGCGTGGATCGGATAGCTCGGATTGGGCACCAGCACCACGTCGCCCGGCGCGGTGATCGCCTGCGCCACATTGGCGAAGCCTTCCTTGGAGCCGAGCGTGGTGATGACTTGGGTTTCAGGGTTTAACTTCACGCCGAAACGGCGCTCGTAATACTTGGCCTGCGCCAGGCGCAGTTTAGGAATGCCGCGCGAGGCCGAATAGCGGTCGGTGCGCGGCTTGCCCAACGTCTCCTTCATCTTCTCGATGACATGGGCGGGCGCCGGCAAATCCGGATTGCCCATTCCGAGATCGATGATGTCCGCTCCCGCAATGCGGGCGCGCGCCTTGGCCCGGTTCACCTCTTCGAACACGTAAGGCGGCAAGCGGCGGACGCGGTAGAAGTCTTCCATTGGCTCAAACCTAATTTTCTTGTCTGCGCATGATCTTGTCCGAAAACCGGTACCCACTTTTCGGGATCATGCGCTGGCTGCCCTGTCCAGCCGGCAGGCGTTACCCCGGCAGGCTTTTATCACGGGTTGCTCTTGGCGCCACCGGCCTGGGCGTTATCGGCGGCTGCGGGCTTCTTTTTCGCCGGATGCGCGCCCTTTTTGCCAGTCTTCTCCTCGGCTTCCTGCCGCTCGCGCACCGCGGTCAGCTCGTTTTCCAGCTTTATCTGCTGTTCCTCCGTCATGGTCGGGGCCGCACGCGGCGGCGGCATATCGTGCACGGCCGGGTATTCGTAGGCCACCGCAGGCCGCACCGGGGCCTCGGCCGGCAGCCCTACGGCGCCCGGCAACCCATCGATCATCGGCCCGGACGCGCAGCCGGCCAGGATCGTGGCCAGCCCCAGCAGCACCAGGATCGATCGTTTAAGGCTCGCCGTCATGCGCCCTAAAGTCTGTGATTAACACTGGAAATCGTTGCAAACTCAATGAATTGTACCATAAGCCGGCTAACCGGCTAATATGGCCACAGCATGGTTGCCGACCGGCGGGCGGCTGCTAGCTGACAATCCGCCGGCAAAACCGCGCGGGGAAACGTGCCTTGTGGGAGGACGCGGTCCTTGCCATTTTCGATGGCGGGGACCGACGGAATTCAAATGGACAAGCCAACGACCGAGCCGGCCAAGATTGGCAGCATCGATTACGAGGCGTTCGGCCGCAATCTGGCGCGCATGATCGAGGAAGGCGGCAAGGCGCTCGCCGCCTATATGAAGCCGCGCGAGGAAGGCAAAATCAAAGGCGAACTGGGCGACGACATCGCCGACGTGGTCAAGACCGTCGGCAAGGTCGCGGAATACTGGCTGTCCGACCCCGAGCGTTCGGTCGAACTGCAGACCAGCCTCGGCCGCTCCTATCTCGAACTGTGGGCAAGCATGGTCAAGCGCATGGCCGGCGAGCCGTCCGAACCGGTCGTGGCGTCCGATCCGAAGGACAAACGCTTTTCCGATCCGGAGTGGTCGCAGAATCAGTTCTTCGACTTCCTCAAGCAGGCTTACCTGCTAACCGTACAATGGGGCGAGCGGCTGGTGAAGGACGCCTCCGGCATCGACGAGCACACGCGCCATAAGGCCGAGTTCTACATCCGGCAAATCGCCAACGCGATCTCGCCGTCGAATTTCGTGCTTACCAATCCCGAACTCATACGCGAAACGCTGTCCTCGAACGCGGAAAACCTCGCGCGCGGCATGCATATGCTGAGCGAGGACATCAAGGCCGGCCACGGCCATCTCAAGATCCGCCAGTCCGACCCCGCGAAGTATCAGATCGGCCGCAATCTCGCGCTCACGCCCGGCAAGGTGGTGTTCCAGAACGAGTTGATGCAGCTCATCCAATACGAAGCGACCACGCCCGACGTGCTCAAGGTTCCCCTGCTGATCGTGCCACCCTGGATCAACAAGTTCTACATCCTCGATCTCGGGCCGGAGAAATCCTTCATCAAGTGGTGCGTCGACAATGGCGTGACTGTGTTCGTGATCTCCTGGGTCAACCCCGACGCCAAGCTCGCCGAAAAAAGCTTCGAGCAATACATGCGCGAAGGCGTGCTCACCGCGCTCGAAAAGGTCGAAGAGGCAACCGGCGAACGCAAGCTCAACACCATCGGCTATTGCGTCGGCGGCACGATGCTGGCGATCACGCTCGCTTATCTTGCGGCCAAGAAAGACGACCGCGTGCTGTCGGCGACCTTGTTCGCGGCGCAAGTCGATTTCACCTATGCCGGCGATTTGCTGGTGTTCGTCGACGAGGAGCGCATCAAGCAGCTCGAAACGCACATGAACGAACAGGGCTATCTCGAAGCCTCGCGCATGGCGACCGCCTTCAACCTGCTGCGGTCCAACGATCTGGTCTGGCCTTATGTCGTCAACAATTATCTGCGCGGCAAGAAGCCGTTCCCGTTCGATATCCTGTACTGGAATTCCGACGCCACCCGCATGCCGGCGGCCAATCACTCGTTCTATCTGCGCAACTTCTACCTCGACAACAAGCTGACCAAAGGCGAGCTGGAGATCGCCGGCGTCAGGCTCGATCTGCGCAAGGTGAAGATGCCGGTCTACAATCTTGCCACCCGCGAGGACCACATCGCGCCGTCGAAGTCGGTGCTCTACGGCTCGCAATTCTTCGGCGGGCCGGTGAAATTCGTGCTGGCCGGCTCCGGCCACATCGCCGGCGTGATCAATCCGCCGGGCAAGGCGAAATATCAGTACTGGACCGGGGCCGAACCGGGCGGTACCGATGTCGACAGGTGGCTGGCGACCGCGAACGAGCATCCCGGCTCCTGGTGGCCGGACTGGCTGGAATGGCTCAAATCGCAAGACGCCACCACCGTGCCGGCGCGCAGCATCGGAGGCGGCAAGCTTACGGCTATCGAGGATGCGCCCGGTTCTTACGTCAAAGTGAAGAGCTGGACTTAAAGCCCGTGCTCGACGCCGCCACTGCATGACCATCCTGCACGCGCTTCTCGCGATTGCCTCCGGCAGCCTGGTCGGCTTCACGCTCGGTCTGGTCGGCGGCGGCGGCTCGATCCTGGCCGTACCGCTCCTGGTCTATGTGGTCGGCGTGCCCTCCCCGCATATCGCCATCGGCACCAGCGCCATCGCCGTTGCCGCAAGCGCTGCCGCCAATCTTGCCGGCCATGCGCGCGCGCATACGGTGAAATGGCCCTGCGCCATCGTTTTCGCCCTGTCCGGCATTGTCGGCGCGGCCGGCGGCGCGCAACTCGGCAAGATGGTCGACGGCAGCCGCCTACTGATGCTGTTCGGCGTGCTGATGGTCGTGGTCGGCGTCGTGATGACGCGGCCGCGCAAGTCGGGCGGCAATGCCGATGTCCGGCTCACGCGCGCGAGCATGCCGAAGCTGCTGCCCTTGCTGATCGGCATCGGCTTTGCGGTCGGCGCGCTGTCGGGCTTCTTCGGCATCGGCGGCGGCTTTCTGATCGTACCGGGGCTGATCGGCGCCACCGCCATGCCGCTGATCAATGCGATCGGCTCTTCGCTGGTCTCGGTAACCGCCTTCGGGCTGACCACGGCGGCGAGTTATGCCTGGTCCGGCCTGATTGACTGGCCCCTGGCCTTGCTTTTCATCGTCGGCGGCGCGCTCGGCGGCCTTGCCGGCACCCGGCTCGCCCACCATCTCGCCGGTTTCAAACACGCGCTCACGCTGACCTTTTCCGGCATCGTCATCGCGGTCGGGCTTTATGTCGTCGCCAGGTCTTTGACCGGTTAAGTCGATCCTGGGCCAAACCGATGACGGCTTATTGACGCCGCCGGGGGCGCGACAGCCGCACGCTCATCCACTAATCTGCCGGCCGCTGGCTCACTCGAAACATGGGGATGGCGATGTCCAGGGAACTGATGTGGCTGACGCTGACGGTCATCCTGACCGGGGTGATGTGGATACCTTACATTCTCGACCGCATCATGGTGCGCGGGATGATGGGCGCGATGGCCAATCCTTCGCGCAACGACAAGCCGCAAGCGGCCTGGGCGCAGCGGCTTTATTTCGCACACACCAATGCGGTGGAAAATCTCGTCATCTTTGCAGCGTTGGTACTGATCCTCGATGACCTGGGGCATTCGACCCAGAGCACCGCGCTCGCCTGCGCGGTCTATTTCTGGGCGCGGCTGGCGCATGTCATCGTCTACGCGCTCGGCATACCGGTCTTGCGCACGCTCGCCTTCGCGGTCGGCTTCCTGGCGCAGTTCGCACTGGTGCTGGCGATATTCGGGAAGCTTTAGCGCATGATCCCGAAAAGTGGGGACCGGTTTTCGGATAAGATCATGCGCCTTTAAGAAGCCGGTGCAGCCCGTTCCGCAATCGCGGCGAGATCGAGACCGCGCGGCAGCGTGCCGAAAGCCCCGCCGCCCTCACCGGCAAGGCGCGAGGCGCAGAACGCGTCCGCCACCGCCGGCGGGGAATGTTTGAGCAGCAGCGCGCCCTGCAATGCCAGCACCAGATCGCGCACCAGCACGCGCGCCTGCGCCTCATCGTTGCGGTCGGCGGCGCGCAAGCGCTTCTCCAGCCGCTCAACAAAAGCCTTCAACCGCGCGTCCGCCGTTTCACTCATTTCCCGGCGCAAGACCTCCGCTGCCTTCGGCGTGCGCTCGATGGCACGCAGTACGTCGAGGCACATGACATTGCCCGAGCCCTCCCAGATCGAATTGACCGGCGCCTCGCGATAGAGCCGCGGCAGAATGCTTTCCTCGATATAGCCGGAGCCGCCCAGCACCTCCATCGCCTCGAAGGTGACAAACGGCGCGCGCTTGCAGATCCAGAATTTCGCCGCCGGCGTGACCACGCGGCGGAACACCACCGCGGTATCGTCGCTCTCGTCGTAAGCGCGCGCCAGCCGCATGCTCAGCACGGTCGCCGCCTCGCATTCGAGCGCCAGATCGGCCAGCACATTCGTCATCAGCGGCTGGTCGATCAACTTTTTCTGGAACGCGGTGCGATGGCGCGCGTGATGCACCGCCTGCGCCACCGCCTGGCGCATCAGCGAGGACGACCCGATGCAGCAGTCGAGCCTTGTATGGCCGGCCATCTCGATGATGGTCGGGACGCCGCGCCCCTCCTCGCCGACCAATTGCGCATAGGCGCCGTCGAATTCGACCTCGCTCGACGCGTTCGAACGGTTGCCCAGCTTGTCCTTGAGCCGCAGAATGTGGATGGCGTTGCGTTCCCCGTCCGGCGTCCAGCGCGGCAGCAGGAAGCAGCTCAGCCCCTTGGCCGATTGCGCCAGCACCAGGAAGGCGTCGCACATCGGCGCCGACATGAACCATTTGTGCCCGGTAAGGCGGAAGTGGCCCGCGCCCGCCGCCTCCGCGCGCGTCGTATTGGTGCGCAGATCGGAGCCGCCCTGGTTCTCGGTCATGCCCATGCCAATGAGCGCGGCGGATTTTTCCCGCATCGGCCGGAAGCGCATATCGTAGTCGCGTGCGAAAATCTTCGGCAGCCATTGCGCCGCAATGGCTGGCGTAAAGCGCAAGCTCGGCACCGAGCCGTAGGTCATGGCGAGCGGACAATAGACCCCGCTCTCGATCTGATTGAGCATGTAGGTGCCGGCCGCGCGCGCCACATGCGCGCCCGGTTTCGGATCGGCCCAGGGGCTCGAATGCAGACCGGCGCGCAGCGCAATGGCCATGAGCGCGTGCCAGGCCGGATGATAGTCCACCTCGTCGACGCGGTGGCCGTAGCGGTCGAGCGTGCGCAGCGTCGGCGTATATTTATTGGCGTCGAAGCCGAGCTGGATCGTTTCCGGCTGGCCGAGCGTTGCGCCGAGCGCGCTCAAGCCGTCGTCCGCCCAGCCGGCCTGCTCGCGCTTGACCGCCGCGCGCAGCACGACGTCGCTTGAGAATAAGTTGTATGGCTCAAGCGGCGGCGGCTGGTTGCTGACCTCGAACATTGCCCCGGTTCTCCTCCGTCATTCCGGGACCGCGCCATCAGCGCGTCTACGCGCGTCTTCGACGCGCTATGGCGCCGGACCCGGAATCCAGCAGCAGACTCGGCAATTGTATCCGGATTCCGGGTTCGCGGGCTAAAGCCCGCGCCACGGAATGACAGTTACGGAAACAGCGCCACCTGCTCCAACCCCATGGTCTCCGGAAAGCCCATGACCAGATTCATGTTCTGGATCGCCTGGCCGGAGGCGCCCTTGACCAGATTGTCGAGCGCCGAAATCACGATGGCGCGGCCGGCGATGCGGTCGCTAGCCACTCCAATGAACGTCATGTTCGAGCCGCGCACATGCCGGGTCTGCGGCGTTTCGCCGAACGGCAGAACGTGCACGAACGGCTCCTTCGCGTAGAACTTTAAAAGCAGCGCATGAAGGTCTTGCGGGGTCCGCCCGCGCTTGCCGCGCACATAGATGGTCGACAGGATGCCCCTGTTCATCGGCACCAGATGCGGCGTGAAGGTCACGATCACTTCCCGCCCGGCGGCGAGCGAAAACTCCTGGTCGAGCTCGGCCATATGCCGGTGATGCCCGACGCCATAGGCGTGGAAACCTTCCGACACTTCCGAGAACAGCATGGCTTCTTTCGCCGCCCGCCCGGCGCCGGTCATGCCCGATTTGGCGTCGACCACAATTTCATCCAGATCGATGGCCTTGGCCTTGATCAGCGGGATCAGCGGCAGTTGCGCGCAGGATGTATAGCAGCCCGGATTGGCCACCAGCCGCGCCTGCCGGATCGCACGCCGGTGGATTTCGGTGAGGCCATAGACCGCTTCTTTCTGCAGCTCGGGCGCGTGGTGCTCGTGACCGTACCATTTGGCGTAAGCCACCGGATCGGCGAGCCGAAAATCGGCCGAGAGGTCGACCACTTTGGTCGCCGGCGCCTTGGCCAGCAGCTCCTTGATCACCTTCTGCGTGGTGGCATGCGGCAGCGCGCAGAAGGCGAGATCGAGCCCGGCCTTGGCCCAATCGAGCCCTTCGAGCGCGACCAGTTGCGGCAGTTCGTAGGGCGAAAATTGCGGGAACACCTCGCGCATTGCTTTGCCGGCACTGCGCTCGGCGGTGAGCAGTACGAGTTCCGCGCGCGGATGCCGCAACAGCATGCGCACCAGTTCCGCGCCGGTATAGCCGGAGGCGCCGAGCACGCCGATTTTCGCTTTGGTAGCCATGGGCCGATTCCTTAATCCAGAGTCTTAACGAACGACCGGAGCAAGGCCAACAGCGCGGATTTTTGGAAAGCAAATGTGCCGCGGGCCAGATCCGGCGGCACGGGGCGACGACTAAATGCGAAAGCGCGCCCGTGCCGTGACAATACGGCGGCGGCGGAGTTTCTGCGCTGCAACAAGCGTCGTCATGGGCGGCGATATAGGGCGCGCATGGGGGGCCGTCAAGCTCGCCGGATGGAACGAACACTCCTCGCCCCAACATATTCCGGCATCCGAATTTCGCGTCGGCCCATATCTATGTAGGCGGCGGTTCGGCAGTCCGTTACAGTGGCCAGCGTCTATGCTCCCGGGTCCTACCAGCCTGGGCAAAACCAACGCCGGCACGACCGGCAAACAGTCCTTGGGAGGAATACATGCGTCGTTTGACTATGATGGCGGGCGCTTTGGGCGTCGCGCTGCTGATGGGTTCGGGCGCCTTCGCGCAGGTGCCGCCCGACCCGAACAATCCGAACGAAAAATTGCCGGAAGCTTCGAACCCACCGCCCTATGGCGCGGATATCAATCTCGCAACCGCCAAGAAGGTGGCCGCTGCCGCTGTCGCGGACGCCGAAAAGCGCCACTGGAATACGATGTGCATCACGGTGGTCGATACCCACGGCGATCTCGTCTATTTCGAACGGCTGGACAACTGCCAATACGCCTCAATCCAGATTTCCCAGCACAAGGCGCGCACCGCAGCCCGCTATCGCCGCCCGACGGTGGTATTCGAGCGCCTGCTCGGCAAGGGCCCCTTCTTCGCCTATCTGCCGACGCTCGATGACGCGATCATGTCGCGCGGCGGCAATCCGCTGGTGGTCGGCGGCAAAGTAATCGGCGCTATTGGCGCCAGTGGCGGCACCGGCTCGCAGGATGATGCGATCTCGCAGGCCGGCGCAGCTGCGGTTAAGTAGCGCTCGCGTCTTCGCGAAAAGGAACTCCGCTGGGACGAAATTCCCGGCGGAGTTTCTACTTATGAATTAAGAGGAATATCATGATCGGAAAATTTTCAACGGCGTTGGCGCTCGGAATTTGTCTTGCCGCCTCGCAGCTGGCGACCACCCCCGCGTCGGCCGCGGAGTTGAAAGTGCTGTCCGAGAAAACCGTCACCGGCTTCGGCCACGTCGAGTCCGTCGCCTACGATCCCAAGGGAAAAGTGTTTTACACCGGCGACTTCGGGCCCGACCTCAAGGCGGCCGACAAAGACGGCAAGGGCTTTATCACCAAGGTTTCGCTCGACGGCAAAATCATCGAGAAGCGATTTTTCCCGCCCGAAGGCCAAGTCATGAACAAGCCAAAGGGCATCTGGATAAAAGGCAATCGGTTGTGGGTAACGGATATCGATTCCGTCTGGGTGCTTGATCTAAAGACCAAGCAAGCCAAGAAGCTCGCGCTGCCCGGCATCCAGTTCGCCAACGATCCGGCTATTGTCGGTAATTCGCTCTATGTCAGCGACAACCGCGCCGATCAGCTATTCCGCGTCGAGCCGGCCGATTTCCTGAAATCGAAAGCCGCGCCCAAGATCACCGTGGTGTTCAAGGGCAAGGGCGTTTTCCCCAACGGGCTTTATCCGGGCAAGGACGGCGCCCTTTTGATGGTTGGCTTCGAATCCAAGGACAAGCCGCACGGCATCTATTCGATGGCGCCGGGCAAGGCGCCGGTACAATTGTCCGACAATATCGGCCTGCTCGACGGCCTCTATCGAATGAAGAACGGCGATATCCTGGCAACCGACTGGGTCACCGGCTCGTTGTTCCAATGGAACAAGAAGATGGGGATGAAGAAGCTGGCGACCGGATTCAAAGGGCCGGCCGATATCTGCGTGGTGCCAAACGAAAAAGGTCTGCTGGTGGCCGTGCCCGATCTGGTGAAAGGCGAAATTCGCTTGGTTCAGCTCGGCAAATAATTTCAAGCGCACGCCGACCGATAAATCCGCCACAAATTTCGCCGGAACAAAAATCCCGGCGGATTTTTTTGTCGCCTTCGTTACCAACCAAACAGCCACTTGAGGCCGACCGCAATGCCGTCGCCGAGCGTGAGCAGGACGGCGGCCCACACGAAGGCCGACGAGAAATTCGCCAATTGGAAACGCCAGTACGGCATCTCGAAAATCCCGGCGATCAGCGGCACCACCGCGCGCAGCGGTCCGAAAAACCTTCCGATGAAAATGCCCGGAATGCCCCAGAGCTTCATGAAGGCCTCCCCGCGCGGGATCAAATCCGGGTGGCGCGAGAGCGGCCACATGTGGGCGACCGAATATTCGAGTTTCAAGCCAACCCAATAGGATAGCCAGTCGCCGCAGGCGGCACCCAGACTGCCGGCAACCCAGACAGGCCAGAAACTGATGCCGCTCGGCCCGATCAGCGCGCCGATCGCCACCAGCGCGCCCCAGGCCGGTATCAGCAGCGAGATAAAGGCGAGCGACTCCCCGAACGCGAGAGCGAATACGATCGGCGGCGCCCACGCCGCATTGTCGCGCACGAAAGCGATAACCTGGTCGACGTAATCGTGGAATTCCATCGGGACTCGAACTGGCTGGCGCGGTCGCGATGTTTAGCCCGCCCGCGCCGCTGACCACAACATCAGCTTTTGCGCATTTTACGCCCCGCTTTCACATCGCGAAAGGGCTTGACCGGTTGATAATGGCCTTACGCCGTTACGACGCCTCCGCTACGCAGAGTTCGGGCTACCGGGTGCGCAATCCCGCCGCGCGGCGTCTGGTCGCGTCGAAGGGATTGACAGCCAGCGCCGATGCGCCCGATGGTCGACGCTTCACAATAACGACGCCGGGTACCGGCGAATTGGGGGAAACACCATGACATTCAGAAGCTTGTTGCGTGCATTTGCGATTGCGGCGCTGGCTTTCGCCAGTACCGCGGCCATGGCGCAGGAGGTCATCCGCCTGCGCATCGCCTCGGGCCATCCGCCGGCGAACACCTATGTCGCGCTGATGCAGAACTTCTTCGTGCCGGAAGTGACCAAGCGGGTCGCCGCCAAGACCAAATACAAAGTCGAGTTCGTCGAGGGGTACGGCGGCTCGATGGTGAAGGTCGCCGACACGCTCGAAGGCGTGCAGTCGGGCATTATCGACATCGGCGGTTACAACTTCGGCTTCGAGCCGTCGAACCTGCCGCTGCACCCGTTCCAGGTGATGTTGCCGTTCGGCACCATGGATCCGGAAATGAGCCTGAAGATCGCGCGCACCGTGTACGACAAGGTGCCGTACATGTCGAAAGTGCTCGAGGACAAGTTCAAACAGAAGCTGCTCGCGCTGATCGCCGACAATGGCTACAACCTCGGCACCACTTTCGAGTGGAATAGCGTCAAGGACCTTAAAGGTCAGAAGATCGCCGGCGCCGGACTCAATCTGAAATGGCTGGAATTCGCCGGCGCGACGCCGGTGCAATCGTCCCTGCCCGACTCCTATACCTCGATGAAAACCGGCGTGTACAACGGCTGGATCATGTTCCCGTCCGGCTACGCCAACTTCAAGCTCTATGAAGTCGGCAAGTACTACACCGAGATCGGCTTCGGCGCGATCACCTGGCACGGCATGACCGTCAATCTGGCGCGCTGGAACAAGCTGCCGAAGGAAGTGCAGGACATCATCCTGCGAAGTCGCCCGCGAGTACGAAAATAAGACCGGCAGTCAGAACAAGGCGGACTACCCCAAGCAGATCGCCGAGATCAAGGCGCACGGCGGTATCATCCGCACGCTGCCGGATAGTGTTCGCCAGGAATGGGCGCAGTCGCTGGCCGGCTGGCCGGCGCAGAAGGCCAAGGAGCTCGACGCCAAGGGCCTGCCGGCGACGCAGGTGCTGGAACTCGCGATCAAGACCGCCGAGGACTTGGGCTACAAGTGGCCGGTCCGCTATAAGATCAAGTAGACCGCGAAACGGGCGGCCGATTCCGTCGGCCGTCCGTTTTTTCGTCCCGCGGCGAGGGCTGCACGTGATTTACAACATCAATGCTTCGATCGTGCGCATGCTGCTGCTGGCCGCGGCGGCAATCATTCTCCTGCTCGGTTTCCTCGTCTGCGCCGACGTCATCGGGCGCTCCGTATTCAATTCTCCGGTCAAGGGCACACCGGAGATCGTGTCGATGTCGATCGTCGTCATCTGCTTCCTGCTCGCCGGATATGCGGTGCAGAGCGGCGGCATGATCTACACCGACGCGGCAGTCAGAATCTTCGGCAATCGCGGGCGCGCATTTTCACAACTGCTGTCGGCGATCCTCGGCATCCTGTTCTTCGGGTTGATCGTCTGGGGCAGCGGCGAGCCCACCATGCATGCCATTGCCAGCGGCGAATACGAAGGCGAAGGCGCGCTGCGGGTGCCGGCCTGGCCGGCCCGCGTCGCCGTGCTGGTCGGATCGGCGCTGGTCGTCTTTACCTACATCTTGATCGGGATTTCGGCCGCGGCGCGGCTGGTGACCGGCCGGGCGGAACCCGACGCGCGGCCGCAACTTCATTCGTGAGGACGCCGCACCGTGCTCGGTCATTCTGACATGATCATTATCGTCGCGGTGGTGCTCGCGCTGGTGTTTGCCGGCGTACACATCGCGATCGCGCTCGGCATCACGGCCGCCATCGGCATCTACCTCATGCAGGGCGACATGGAGGTGGTGCGCAATTTCATCGCCAACACCGCCTACGAGGCGTTGCGCGATTACGTATTCGCGGTGATACCGCTGTTCATGTTGATGGGCGACCTGCTCGCCAAATGCGGCGCCGCGCGCGATATCTATGCGCTGGCCAACCGGCTCTCCCGCTGGCTGCCCGGCCGGCTCGCGGTCGCCACTATCATCAGTAATGCGCTGTTCGGTTTCGTCACCGGCGTCAGCATCGCCGCCGCCGCCGCGTTCTCGCGCATCGCCTATCCGGAAATGCGCCGCTTCGGCTACCGGCGCGATTTCGCGCTCGGCTCGGTTGCCGGCAGCGCCTGCTTAGGCATGCTGATCCCGCCCTCTGTGCTGATGATCGTATGGTGCGTGTTGACCGAAATTTCGATCGGCAAGATGTTCCTCGCCGGCGTGCTCCCCGGACTGCTCGCCTCGGCCGGCATGATCCTCTATGTCGTGATTGCGGCCATCCTGAACCCGGAATTGGTCGGCGAAGGCCGCCGGCCCTTGGCGACCGGCGCGGTGGGCGCCGATGTCAGCGCGGTCCCCCATTCCGCGCCGCCGGTGGACGAGCAGCCGCTCGGCGCCATGCTGTTCAGCACGCTGCTGGTGATCATGCTGGTTGCCGGCGTGCTCGGCGCGATCTGGCTCGGCGTCTGCACGCCGACCGAAGGCGCCAGCTTGGGCGCGGTCGGCGCGCTCATCTTGGCGATCATCAAGGGCATCCGGCCGCGCGAGGTCTGGCACGTGTTGCTCGACGTCGGCCGCACCTGCGGCCCACTGCTGCTGCTGCTGTTTTGCGCGCAGCTCTATTCGCGCGTGCTGTCGATGACCGGATTTACCGAGGCCGCCAAGGCGGTCCTGTTGAGCACCGGCGCCGGCCCCTGGGGCATTCTCGCGATCATGGTCGGCATCTGGTTCGTGCTCGGCTGCCTGATCGACTCGATCTCCATCATCCTGCTGACGGTGCCGATTTTCGCGCCGATCGCCACCCATCTCGGCTTCGAGCCGCTCGCCTTCGCCATCATCGGCATCCTGGCAATCGAAACCGGCCTGCTCACCCCACCTTTCGGCATTCTGGTGTTCACGGTGAAGGCGGCGGTGCCCGACCGAAGCGTGGAACTGGCCGAGATTTTCCGCGGTTCCATCCCCTATTGGATCGTGCTGCTGGTGGTGATCGCGACCCTGGTGCTGTTTCCACAGCTTGCCACGTTCCTGCCTAGTCTCTAGCGCAGGCTCACGCTAATCCCTCGGTGCGAACGGCCACGGCCGGCGGTCACGATGCGTGGCCGTCATGGCATAGTGGTTGGCAACTGATTCGCCTCGACATTATGTAGGCGCGTGATCCCGAAAAGTGGGCACTGGTTTTCGGACAAGATCACGCGCAAGGAAAAGACCTTTCATGGCCAAGACCGCGACCAAGAAGAAACCGTCGAAACAGCCCGACTTGTTCGATCCGGCCCCCCGGCCGTCGAAATCGGCCGCGCGCAAGACCGCCGCCCGCGGCGCGACCAAGGCTGCCGGCCGCGCCAAGCCGGCGCGCGGATCGAGCGCGGAGTCCGGCTACACCGCCAAACATATCGAGGTGCTGGAGGGGCTCGAGCCGGTGCGCCGCCGCCCCGGCATGTATATCGGCGGCACCGACGAGAAGGCGCTGCATCATCTGTTCGCCGAGGTGATCGACAATTCCATGGACGAGGCGCTCGCCGGCCACGCCGACTGGATCGAAGTCGAGATGGAGGCGAACGGCTTCGTCACCGTCACCGACAATGGCCGCGGCATTCCGGTCGACCCGCACCCGAAGTTCAAGAACAAGTCGGCGCTCGAAGTCATCATGTGCACGCTGCACGCCGGCGGCAAATTCGACTCCAAGGTTTATGACACCTCGGGCGGCCTGCATGGCGTCGGCGTTTCGGTCGCCAATGCTTTGTCCGAGCGCATGGAGGTCGAGGTCGCGCGCGAGCAGCAGCTCTACCGGATGGCGTTCGAGCGCGGCAAGCCGAAGGGCAAGCTGGAAAAAGCCGGCCGCGCGCCCAACCGGCGCGGCACCAAAATCCGCTTCCGGCCCGATCCGCAGATTTTTGGCGCGAAAGCCGCGTTCCAGGCTGAGCGCGTGTTCAAGATGGCGCGCTCAAAAGCCTATCTCTTCGGCGGCGTCGAGATCCGCTGGCATTGCGACAAGGCGCTGCTCAAGGGCGCCGACGACGTGCCCGAAAAGGCCACGTTCCATTTCGCCGACGGGCTGAAGGACTATCTCGCCGGCAATCTCGCCGATGCCACGCTGGTGCATCCGGATATTTTCACCGGCGCGGCCGGCAAGACCGGCCGCCACGGCGCGGTCGAATGGGCCATCGCCTGGACCGCCGATGCCGACGGCTTTCTGCAGTCCTACTGCAACACCATCCCGACGCCGGACGGCGGCACGCATGAGTTCGGCCTGCGCACCGCTTTGCTGCGCGGCCTCAAAGATCACGCCGCCCGCGCCGGCCAGGAAAAGCGCGCCGCGCCCGTCACCAGCGAAGACGTCATGACCGGCGCCGGCTGCATGCTGTCGGTGTTCATCCGCGAGCCGGAATTTCAAGGGCAGACCAAGGACCGCCTCGCCACCGCCGAGGCCCAGCGCATCGTCGAACAGGCGATCAAGGACCCGTTCGACCACTGGCTCGCCGGCAATCCGCTGCAGGCCAATAAGCTGCTCGATTTCGTGGTCGAGCGCGCCGACGAGCGGCTGCGCCGCCGGCAGGAAAAGGACATCGCGCGCAAGTCCGCGGTGAGGAAGCTGCGCCTGCCCGGCAAGCTCGCCGATTGCAGTTCATCGGCCTCGGAAGGCTCGGAGATTTTCATCGTCGAAGGCGATTCAGCCGGCGGCAGCGCCAAGCAGGCGCGCGACCGCCGCACGCAAGCCGTGCTGCCGCTGCGCGGCAAGATCTTGAACGTTGCTTCCGCCGGCAAGGACAAGCTGGCGCAGAACGCGCAGTTGGCCGATCTCATCCAGGCGCTCGGCTGCGGCACCGGCGCGCATTTCCACGAAAAGGACCTGCGCTACGAGAAGGTCATCATCATGACCGATGCCGACGTCGACGGCGCGCATATCGCTTCGCTCTTGATCACTTTCTTCTACCGCCAGATGCAGAAGCTGATCGAGGCCGGCAGGCTCTATCTCGCGGTGCCGCCGCTCTATCGCCTGCAGCACGGCGGCAAAATCGCCTATGCGCGCGACGACAAGCACAAGGAGCAATTGCTCAAAAAAGAATTCAACGCCAATGCCAAGGTGGAAGTGTCGCGCTTCAAGGGCCTGGGCGAAATGATGGCGGCGCAATTGAAGGAAACCACCATGGACCCGTCAAAACGTACGCTGCTGCGCGTGGTGCTGGCGGAGAAGGAACTCAAGCCGACCGCCAAATCGGTCGAGCGGCTGATGGGCAACAAAGCCGAGGCGCGCTTCGACTTCATTCAGGAGCACGCGGAATTCGCCAGCGCGGATTTGCTGGACGTTTGAGCGAACCGCGTTCGCGATGCGCACACAACAATCTCGGCGTCAGACCCCGGCTTGACCCGGCAATGACGGCAAAGACACAATTGTTTCGCCCCGCCCTACTCACACTTATTCAGCACCGGCGTCTTGCTGCCATGCGCCAGCACCACGCCGTCTTTGACGCGCGCCTCGCCGCCCGCCGGCTGGTTGAACATCGTGCGACGCGTGCCCTTGCGGATGAGGAACACCAACTTCTGACGCTCCTCGTTTGCACTGCCGGGCTGGAAGATCACTTCCACGGCCAAACGCTCGTCGGAAAGCCGCTCGGCCGACATTATGCTGTAATGGTTGACCGTGTAATCCGGACCGAGGTCGTGGTTCTCCAGCACCAGTCCCGCGCTCGGCGTCGTAATGGTTACATGCGGATTGGCGGGCGAGGCCGCGTACCCGCAATCGAGCGCCCAGGTGCCAAAAAGACCAAATTGCTGGAACAGCGCATCAATCGATGCGGCCTGGGCGGCGGGCATGGCGGTCGTCAACGCAAGCACCAAGACCACCGCAATACGCATGACGCAGCAACTCCACCGACTAAAAAATACCGACCTGACAATAGCAGCGCGCCGCGCTTCGGCAATCGAGCCAGCGCATAGCGCCCCAGCAAAAACCGCGGTGTGACTTAATTACTGCGGAAACGTCAGGTTCGCCGCCTTGACCACATCGCCGAAGGTCTTGATGTCGGCCTCGATCACTTTCGCGAACGCATTGCCGGTCGGCCCGCCCGGCGTCACCGCCATTTTTTTCAAGCCCGACTGCACGGCCGGATCGGCCAGCGCGCGGCCGAGTTCGCTCATGAGCTTGGTGACGATCGGCGCCGGCGTGCCGGCGGGTACGAAGAAACCGCTCCAAAGATGGGTATTGATATCCGGATAACCGGCCTCCGCCATGCTCGGCACATCCGGCAATTCGGAGGAACGCTCGGAACCGGTGACCGCCAAAGCGCGGGTCTTGCCGCCTTTCACCAGCGGCACCGCCGGTCCTCCGTCGGAAATGGTGAACAGGCACTGTTCGCTGACCACGCACAGATTCAACTCGTTGGTGCCTTTGAAGGGAATTGCCACGCTGGGCATGCCGGTCTTCAATTTCAGCAGCTCGCTGGTGATGGTGAAGGGCGGCGCCGAGGTGCCGTAATTCGATTTGTCAGGATGCGCCTTGGCCCAGGCCACCAGCTCCTTGACGTTCTTGGCCGGATGATTGGCCGGCACCACCAGGATCAGCGGGAACGAGGCGATCATATTGAGCGGAATGAAGCTCCTGGTCGGATGATAGGGGAGCTTGGGATAGATGGCGGCGGCGATCGCCATTTGTCCGGTGGCGGCAACCAAAACCGTATAGCCATCCGGCGGCTGGCTTGCCGCGTAAGTCGAGGAAATGCGGCCGCCGGCGCCGGGCTTGTTCTCGACTATGACGGTGGCGCCGGTATTCTCCTGGAACTTGTTCGCTATCAGGCGCGCGAAGATGTCGTTGCCGCCGCCGGCGGCAAAGCCGACGATGAAACGGATGGGGCGGTTGGGATAGGCGTCCTCGGCGCACGCCGGACCAGCCGCGGCCAGCACCAACCCCGCAAACAGGCAAGCAAAGAGACTGCGAATTTTCATTGTAACCCTCCCGCACCCTGTCTCTATCGGACAGTGTTGATCGAAGCCTACACCGGCCGGCGCCCGTCGGAAATGCCCCACCCCGCGATGTGCTAGGCTTGCCACTGCAACGATCCCCGCCCGGCCCGGATGACCGCAACTCCCTCACCCAACCTCAACCGCCCGTCAGCCAGCACCGACCGCTTCGGCCATCCGCGCGCGCTTTCCTTTTTGTTCGCGACCGAGATGTGGGAGCGCTTCTCCTATTACGGGATGCGCGCACTGCTCGTGCTCTACATGGTCAAATATCTGCTGCTGCCGGCGCAAGCCGGCAGCGTGCTTGGCCTTGCCTCCTTCCGCAGCGCGCTGGAGTTCGTATTCGGCCCGCTCGACCTGCAGCCGCTCGCCTCGCAGATCTACGGCGTCTACACCGGCCTGGTCTATCTCACCCCGATCTTCGGCGGACTACTGGCCGACCGCGTGCTCGGCCAGCACCGCACCGTCATTCTCGGCGCGGCTCTCATGGCCCTCGGCCATTTCTTGATGGCGTTCGAGCATCTGTTTCTGTTCGCGCTCGGCGTGCTCATTCTCGGCAATGGCTGCTTCAAGCCCAACATCTCAACCCAGGTCGGCGCGCTCTATGCGCCCGGCGACCGCCGCCGCGACCGCGCCTTCTCTATTTTCTATGTCGGCATCAATCTCGGCGCCTTTCTGGCGCCGCTGGTGTGCGGCACGCTCGGCGAGACGTTCGGCTGGCATTACGGATTCGCTGCCGCCGGCGTCGGCATGACGACCGGCTTGATCATCTACCTCTTCGCGACGCCGACACTTCCGTCCGATGCCTTCGCCAAACGCGCGATGCCACAGGGGCCGCTCGGCCGCGAGGCCTGGCGATCGATCATGGCGCTCATGTTGTTGTTCTTGCCCTCCAGCCTGTTCTGGGCGACTTACGAGCAGCAAGGCAACACCATCACACTCTGGGCCGATCAGTTCACCGACCGTCATTTTCTCGGCGGCGAAATCCCGGTCACCTGGTTCCAGGCCTTCAACCCGTTCATGATCTTCGCTTTCACGCCGCTCATCGTCGCGCTCTGGCGCCGGCAGGGCGCGCGCGAACCCTCGACCGTTGCCAAGATGGCGATCGGCTGCTTCCTCAATGCCGCGTCTTGGCTGATCATGCTCGCCGCCGCCTGTGCCACCGATGGCGGAAAGGGCAGCTGGCTCTGGCTGTTCGCCTTCTTCGTCGTCATCACCGTCGGCGAGCTCTATATTTCCCCCACCAGCCTCTCGCTGGTAACCAAAGTGGCCCCCGCTTCGTTCCTGTCGATGATGATGGGCGTGTGGCTGGGCACCTACTTTGTCGGCGGTTTTCTTGCCGGCTATATCGGCACCTTCTGGTCGAGCATGACCAAGGACTGTTTCTTTCTCATGCTGGCGATCATCTCGGCGGTGTCCGGTCTGCTCATCGCCATGTTGCATCGACCGCTGCGCGGCGTATTGCCGGACTAATCCAGCGGCAGCCCGACATATTGCTCGGCCAGCGATTTCGAAGCGGCCTGCGAGCCGGTGATGTAGTCGAGATCGGAGAGCTGGCGGCGGCGGTCGAACGCCGACTCGTTCGGGAAGCGATGCAAGAGTTGCGTCATCCACCACGAGAAGCGCTGCGCATACCACACGCGCCGCAGACACGTCGCCGTGTAGCTTTCCAGCCCGTCGTTGCGCTTATTCTTGTAAAACGCCTCGAGCGCGCGCGACAAAAACACCACATCGGCGAACGCCAGGTTCATGCCCTTGGCGCCGGTCGGCGGCACGATATGCGCCGAGTCGCCGGCAAGGAACAGGCGGCCGTGCTGCATCGGCTCGACCACGAAACTGCGCATCGGCGTGATGCCCTTTTGCACAATCTTGCCTTCGGTGAGCTTGCGCGCACCGCCCAGCCGCTGGTGCAGTTCGTTCCAGATGCGGGCATCCGGCCAGCTGTGGATGTCCTCATCGTGATCGCATTGCAGATAGAGCCGCGCCAGTGACATCGAGCGCATGGTGTAGAGTGCGAAGCCACGATCGGTGTAGGAATAGATCAATTCGTGATCGGGCGGCGGGCTCTCCGCCAGGATGCCAAGCCAGCCGAACGGATAGTCGCGCTCGAACACGCTCAGCACGCCGTCGGGAAAGCTCGGCCGGCAAATGCCGTGAAAGCCGTCGCAGCCAGCGATGAAGTCGCACTCGAGTTCCTGCGCACGGCCTTGATGTGTGAAACGGATTTTCGGCCGCTGCCCGGTCAACTCATGCACGCTGACGCCGTCGACCTCGAACAGCAGCGGCCCGCCGTCGGCCAGCCGCCGCTCCACCAGGTCCTTCACCACCTCCTGCTGGCCGTAGATGGTGACGCGCTTGTCCACCAGCGCCTTGAAATCGATCCGGCGCAGCGCGCCGTTGATGCCGACATTGATGCCCCAGTGCAGAATGCCCTCGCGCTTCATGCGCTCGCCGACGCCTACTTCGGCCAGCAGGTCGGCCGCCCAATGCTCGATCAGTCCGGCGCGGATGCGGTTTTCGATGTAATTGCGGCTGCGGTTTTCGATGATGACGGATTCGATGCCGGCGAGATGCAACAGCCGCGCCAGCATCAGCCCGGCCGGCCCCGCTCCGATAATGCCGACCTGCGTGCGCATGCGTTTTGCTCCCGGCGGATGGACGAACGTCCTATAGGAGCAACCCTGGCGCCGCGCAAATGGACGATTGCCGGAAAGACTTGGATATTTCGCATGGCGTCAGGTCGGGATGCCGTAACGTGGCACGCGCGCCTTGTATTGCCGGTAGGCCTCGCCGAATTTCGCTTCGAGATAGCGCTCCTCGCGCCGCACCACGCCGAAATGGATCACCGGCACGAAGACAATCGTCATCACCAGCATCCAGTCGGACGCCAGCAGAATCGATAGCCCGCCGAGTATCAAAGCGAGGCCGACATACATCGGATTGCGCAACCAGCCGAATATGCCGCCGGTCACCAGCGCGGTCGCCGGCTTCCACGGCTCGACATGGGTGCCGGCCGAGCGGAAGCCGCGCATGGCGGGAAAAGCCAGCGCCGCCCCCGCGCCAAAAAGCACCACAGCAATGACAATCCGCTGCGGCCACGTCAGCAGCACCGTCAACACATAGGCCGGCAGCAGCCAATCGAGCGCCAGCCCAAGCAGGACCGCCGCCAGGGCAATCAGCGGCGGCGGCGCAATCACGCCGGCATTGTCGCGGGTTTCGCTCATGCTCATCGCCTTCCTATAACGCGCCAGTACGGCGTCGGTTCACGCGCTGAGCCATTGCGCCAGCGCCGCATTCACCGCTTCGGGCTGCTCGAGCGGAGTGAGATGGCCGCTATCGGGCACGATCGTGAGCTTGGCGCCCGCAATGCCGGCGGCGATCTCCCTGCTGAGCTCCGGCGGCGTTGCCTCGTCGCCGTCGCCGACCAGTACGAGAGTCGGGCAGCGGATCGTCGCCAGCAAAGGCCGCGAATCCGGCCGCGAAATCATCGCGTTGAGCTGGCGCACGAAAGCCTCCGGTCCGGTTTCCATCACCATCTGCCGCACGATCCCCGTAAGGCGTTCGTCGCGTTGATGCTCGGCATTCAGATAGCGCCGGATCGCAAATTCCGGAATCTCTCCGTAGCGGCCGGACTGCGCCATGGCGATCTGCGTCTTGCGTCCCGCGGTTTGCTCGGGCGTGTCGGGGCGCGCCGAAGTGTCGAGCAGCGCCAGTTTGGCAATTCGCTCGGGTGCCTGCCGCAGCATGGCGAGGACGATGTAGCCGCCCATCGACAGTCCGGCGAGCGCAAAGCGCGGCGGCGCGTCGTTGAGAATGCGCGCGGCGATCGCCGCCATGTCGGCGTCGCGCCGGTGATCGGCGACCGCCACCTGCCCGTACGGCCAGAGCGCGGCGATTTGGGCGCCAAAAAGCCGCGCCGTGCAGGTCAGCCCGGGCACCAGAACGAGCGGTAAAGATTGCACTATTGTGACCCTCCGATAGACGAAAAGATTAAGTCTTAACGCGACTTATTGCACCGCCGAAGGATTGACTTTCACGCCCGCGCGCCTATGTTTCGGTCAAACGGCTTCGAATAAAAATTCGACCGTCCCTTCCCGCGCATCGAAACCCGTTTTTCAAATTCCGGCGCGGGCGCCGGGCGGTCCCAACTAGAGGTTATATGTCTTTTTCTCATCTTGGCTTATCCGCCAAAGTTCTCGCCGCCATTGAATCGGCCGGCTACAAGACCCCCACTCCCATCCAAGAGCAAGCCATCGGACACGTCCTCGCCCGCCGCGACGTGCTCGGCATTGCGCAGACCGGCACCGGCAAGACCGCCGCTTTCGTGTTGCCGATGTTGACAATGCTCGAGCAGGGCCGCGCACGCGCCCGCATGCCGCGCACGCTCATTCTCGAACCGACCCGCGAACTCGCCGCCCAGGTCGCCGACCATTTCGAAAAATACGGCAAGAACCACAAGCTCAACGTCGCGCTGATCATCGGCGGCGTATCGTTCGACAATCAGGACGCCAAGCTGATCCGCGGCGTCGACGTGCTGATCGCAACGCCCGGCCGCCTGCTCGACCATTCCGAGCGCGGCCGCCTGCTGCTCTCCGGCGTCGAACTGCTGGTCATCGACGAAGCCGACCGCATGCTCGATATGGGCTTCATCCCCGACATCGAGCGCATCGGCAAGCTGGTGCCGTTCACGCGCCAGACTTTATTTTTCACCGCGACCATGCCGCCGGAAATCCAGCGCATCGCCGACACCTTCCTGCACAATCCCGTGCGCGTCGAAGTTTCCAAACCCGCCACCGCCGCCGCCACCATCACCCAATTGCTGGTTTCAACCGGGCGCGACCCGGCCGACAAGCGCGAGACGTTGCGCCGGCTGATCCGCTCGGCCGACGGTTTCAAGAACGCCATCGTGTTCTGCAACCGCAAGCGCGAAGTCGCGCAATTGCACCGCTCTCTGCTGCAGCATAAGTTCAACGCCGCCGCTCTGCACGGCGACATGGACCAGCCGGCGCGCACCGCCGCGCTCGAGTTGTTCCGCAAGGGCGACGTCACCGTGCTGGTCGCGTCCGACGTCGCTGCGCGCGGTCTCGATATCCCCGCGGTCAGCCACATCTTCAATTTCGACGTGCCGCATCACCCCGACGATTACGTGCACCGCATCGGCCGCACCGGCCGCGCCGGCTTGAGCGGCACCGCCATCACCATCGTGGCGCCGATCGACGGCAAGGCCGTTTCGGCCATCGAGCGGCTGATCGGCCAGACCATCCCCTGGATGGGCGAGCGGGCGGCGGCGGCCGAGACCCGTGAGACGCGCGAGAACCGGCCGCAAGACGGCGAGCGCAGTCACCGTGGTGGTGGCCGCAATCGCGGACACGGCCGCCAGCCGCATCCCCGTCAGGACAAAGAACCGGCGCCTGCTGCGCGCCCGCAGCCGCAAGCTGCGCAACCGGATAAGGCTCCCCCGCACGCCGCCAAGCCGCAGCCGACGCGCCCGCAGCCGCCGCGCGAGCGCGCCGACGACACCGACGGCAGCCACCTGCCCGCCTTCCTGTTGCGCCCGCTCTCGCTCAAGGCCTGAGAACAACGCAATTAGCGAAGCGGATCGCGGTTTTCGCGAAGAAATATTGCACCGCAACCAGCTCCAAGTTTACCGCCGATTCATCTCCCTCCCTTACCGTCGCTTGCACGGACGCGACGCGGCCTTTTTCGGCCGTGCGCGTGCAGACTTGCGGGCAGAATGCACGCTGAGGGGGTTTGCCAATGACCGAGCTCGCCGACGAACACGAACGCACGATGGCGTTCGCGGAGATCGCGCTCGGTCAGATCAAGGCGCTGCGCCAGGCGGCATCGCCGCGCAATTACGAGATTTGGTACGCCTACGCCACCGGCTATCATCCCTCGCTCAACCAGCGCATCAACGAGACGCTCAAGAACAGCGGCGTGCTCGCCGAAGGCAATCTGGAAAACATCTACGCCACCTATCTGTCGCCGACCCGGTTGACCGAGCGGATCGATGAAGTCGGCACCCAGGTCAAGGGCGAGATCGAGCAGGTGATGTCGATGATCGACAGCGCCGCCGGCTCCGCCTCGAACTACACCGAGAGCCTGGCGGGCATGTCGGAAAAGATCGGCCAGTCGAAGGACCGCGAGGGCTTGCGCTCAATCGTCGAAAGCCTGGTGCAGACCGCTAAGGAAATGGAACTTTCAAACATTCAGCTGGAAGAGCGGCTCAACGAATCCATGCGGGAAATCCTCGACCTGCATGCCAATCTCGAGGCGGTGCGCAGCGAAAGCCTGACCGACCCGCTGACCCAACTCTCCAACCGCAAATTCTTCGATGCCACGCTGGAACTAGCCATTAATGAGGCGCGCGCCAAAAACGAAGCGCTGTCGCTGCTGTTGACCGACATCGACCATTTCAAGAATTTCAACGACAGTTACGGGCACCTGACCGGCGACCAAGTGCTTCGCCTGGTGGCGATATCGATGAAGCAGAACGTCAAGGGCCAGGACACCACGGCGCGCTACGGCGGCGAGGAATTCGCCATCATTCTTCCGAACACGGTGCTGCGTTCGGCGATTACGGTGGCCGATCATATCCGCCGCGCGGTCATGACCAAGGAACTGATGAAGCGCTCGACCGGCGAGCATCTCGGCCGCGTCACGATCTCGGTCGGGGTCGCCACTTTGCGCAAGACCGACACGGTTCAGTCGCTGATTGAGCGCACCGACGGCTGTCTCTACGCCGCCAAGCGCCACGGCCGCAATCGCGTGATGTGCGAGACCGACCCGGAAGTCACCGCCGGCGGTACCGCCATGCAGGTGGCCTAGGCCGCGCCCTTTTTTCGCGATTTCTTTCGATGCGCATTCGGTTTGGCCGCGGCCTTGCGCTGAGCGGCGGCCAGCGCCTGTTTGGCCCAGCGCGCGAGTTCATCCGGATCGTCATAGAGCCGGTCCGGCAGCCGCCAATAAGACATGACCGCCCGCTTGCCGGTCTTGGTGCCGTATTCGAACGGAGCGCATCCCTCGCGCTCGAAATCCGGCACCGTCGCTGCATCCGCCTTCAGATAAATCTGGCCGTCGGACACCAGGCCGAACATCGCGCCGTCGGCATAAAGCCCGGCGCCGCCGAACATGCGGCGCACCTGAACGGCGCCGAAGCTTGCGAACAATTCACGAATATAGTCGGGGTCCACGCGATGCACGCCCCACGGGCGGAGACTTATTCGGCCGCGCCCTTGGCCGGCGAAAGCTGCACCAACTCGCCGCAGCCGCAGGACCCGGTCTGATTCGGATTGTTGAACACGAACTGGGCCGACAGCTTGTCGGCCTTGTAGTCCATCTCGGTGCCGAGCAGGAACAGCACCGCCTTCGGATCGACCAAGATCTTGACGCCTTTGTCCTCCACCACCTCGTCGGAGGGCATCACGGCGACGGCATATTCCATGGTGTATTCCATGCCGGCACAGCCGCCGTTCTTGACGCCGACGCGCACGCCGGCGACCGGCTTGTCGGCCCGCGCCATCACGTCCTTGATGCGCAGCGCGGCGGCGTCGGTCAGCCGCATCACCTGGGGTCGGGGTCGTGGCGTAGCCATGGTCGTCGAGTCCTATCTAATTGCGCGGCGAAAAATTACCACATGTTGAGCACGAGTTGGGCCTCGTCCGACATCCGGCTCGGGTCCCAAGGCGGATCCCACACGATCTCGACCTTGACGTCGCGTACGCCCGGCACGCTGGCGACCGCATTCTCCGCCATCACCGGCAGTTCCTGCGCCGACGGGCAATTGGGCGAGGTGAGCGACATGTCGATTTTGACCGCCCGGTCGTCGCCGATGTCGATCTTGTAGATCAGGCCAAGCTCGTAGATGTCGGCGGGGATTTCCGGGTCATAGACCGTCTTCAGGCCGGCGATGATGTCGTCGGTCAGCCGGGTCAGTTCATCCGCCGGCAGCGCGGGGGAGCCGGTCACGGTGGCGTTCTCCGCCGGCTTTTCAGCGGCTTGCGCATTTTCGGTCATATGGCCGGTTTGCGGGGTGTCGTCGGTCATGCGAAAAATTCCTGCGCTTTGGCAAGCGAGGCGGCGAGCGCATCCACCTCGTCCTTGGTGTTGTACATCGCAAACGAAGCGCGGCAGGTGGCGGTGAGGCCGAAGCGCGCCAGCAACGGCATCACGCAATGGGTGCCGGCGCGCACCGCGACGCCGGCTCGGTCGATGATGGTGGCAACATCGTGCGGATGCGCGCCCTTGATCTCGAACGAGACGATCGGCCCCTTGTCCGGCGCGTTGCCGATGATGCGCAGCGAGTTGATCCCGCCTAGCCGCTCCTGCGCGTATTTGACCAGGCCCGTCTCGTGCGCGCGGATGCGCGGCTTGCCGACCGAATTGACGTAATCGATGGCGGCACCGAGCCCGATCGCCTGCACGATCGCCGGCGTGCCGGCCTCGAAGCGGTGCGGCGGCGCGCCGTAGGTGATGCGGTCCTGGAAAACGTCCTGGATCATCTCGCCGCCACCGTTGAACGGCGGCATCGCCGCGAGCAGATCAAATTTGCCGTACAGCACGCCGATCCCGGTCGGCCCGTAGACTTTGTGGCCGGTGAAGACATAGAAATCGCAGTCGATATCGCGCACGTCAACGTCGAGATGCACGGCGCCTTGCGCGCCATCGACCAGCACCGGAATGCCGCGCGCATGTGCGAGCTTCACCACCTCTTTGACCGGCACCACGGTGCCGAGCGCGTTCGACATCTGCGTGATGGCGACCAGTTTGGTGCGTGGCCCCAGCAGCTTCTCGAATTCCTCGATCAGGAAGTTGCCCTCGTCGTCGATCGGCGCCCATTTGATCACCGCGCCCTGGCGTTCGCGCAGGAAATGCCAAGGAACGATGTTGGAATGGTGCTCCATGATCGAGAGCACGATTTCGTCGCCCGCCTGGATGCGTTCGCGCCCGAAGGTATAGGCGACGAGATTGATTGCCTCGGTGGCGTTGCGCGTGAAGATGATCTCTTCCGGGCGACCGGCATTGAGGAATGCCCGCACGGTCTCGCGCGCGCCTTCGTAGGCTTCGGTCGCCTCGTTCGCCAGATAATGCAGACCACGATGCACATTGGCGTATTGCTCGGTATAGGCTTTGTGCAGACGGTCGAGCACTTGTTTCGGCTTTTGCGCCGAGGCCGCGTTGTCGAGATAGACCAGCGGCTTGCCATAGACCTGCATGGCCAGCGCGGGAAAATCCGCGCGGACCTTGCCGACGTCGTAGGAACCGTTGCTCACGGCGGGGTGCACGGTCATGACCGGCTCCCCAGCCACCTGAGCGCGGCAAACATCAGCGCCTTGCGAACGCCCTCGTGCGCGATCTCCTCGATCGTCTCATCGACGAAGGCCTCGATCAGCAGCGCTTCGGCTTCCTTGTCCGGAATGCCGCGCGACATCAGGTAGAATTTGAGCCCCGCGTCGGGCGCCGAGGTGGTGGCGCCGTGGCCGCAGACGACGTCGTCGGCGAAAATTTCCAGCTCCGGCTTGTTGTCGGCTTCCGCCTCGTCCGACAACAGAAGCGCGCGCGTCATCATTTTACCGTCGGTCTTCTGCGCATGCGGCTCGACGATGATCTTGCCCTGGAAGATGCCGTGGCTTTCGCCGTCGAGTACCGACTTGAAGCGCTCGCGGCTGACGCAGCCGCCGGCGGCGTGGTTGATCACCAGCGTATTGTCCACGTGCTGGCGGCCCTTGAGCAGGCTGGCGCCGTCGATGGCGCCCTCGCTGCCCGCGCCGCCGAAGCGCACGAAGGTCTGATTGCGCACCACCGCACCGCCGATGGTGAAGGCGAAATCCTTGTAGTTAGCCTTGCCGCCGACGGTAACGCCCTGTGTAGAGACGCGCAGCGCGGCGCCACCGTCGCAGCCGATCTTGATGTGATCGACGCGCGCGTTGTCACCGATCGCCAGTTCAAGCGCGGAATTGACCTGATAGTCGATGCCCTCCGGTCCGGTGAACGACTCGATCAGCGTCACCTGCGCACCCGGCTCCACGATTACCACCACGCGCGGATACATCGCGGCACCGGCGGTCCCGGAAAAAACATGCGCGATATGGATCGGCTTGGCCACCGTCGCGCCGCGCTTGACGCGCAGCGCCACCCCGCCGCTCATGAAGGCGGTGTTGAGCCAATAAGCGGGGTCGTCGCCGCCGCCGGTCTGCCCCAGCCGGTAGTCCGGATTTTCGGCCAGGAACTTGAACAATTCGGAGAGCGTGACACCCGGATCGGAAGCGTTGAAATCGCTCCAGCCCGGCTCATAGCGTCCGTTCACGATGGCGACCGTGGCGAGTTCAACGCCGCTGAGGATCGACGCAATGCCGGTTTTCGGCTTGGCGCCGGCCGCGCCGGCCAAAGGTTTCGCCTCGCGCATCAGCGCGCGCAGGTCGGTGTATTTCCATTCTTCTACGCGGCGATGCGGCAGCCCGCGTGCATCGAAGCGCTGGAATGCGTCTTCGCGCAGCGCGGCGATCGCGCCCTTGCCCGGCAGCGTGCCGCGCGCCGCCACAAAGGCGTCGCTTAGCGCCTGCTCGGCCGGGGTCTTCGTGTTGCGCAGTTCGACGTTCATCACGCCGCCTCATCCGCGAATTGCGCATAGCCCTTGGCTTCGAGATCGAGCGCCAGTTCCTTGCCGCCCGATTTCACCACCTTACCCTTGGCCATCACGTGCACCACGTCGGGCACGATATAATCGAGCAGCCGCTGATAATGCGTGATCACGATCATCGAGCGCTGCGGCGAGCGCAGCCGGTTGACGCCGTCGGAGACGATCTTGAGCGCGTCGATGTCGAGCCCGGAATCGGTCTCGTCGAGCACGGCGAGGCGCGGCTCCAGCACCGCCATCTGCAAAATCTCGTTGCGCTTCTTTTCGCCGCCGGAGAATCCGACATTGACCGCCCGGCGCAGCATTTCCTGGCTGATGCCGAGCTGCGCCGAGGTCTCGCGCACCCGCTTCATGAATTCCGGCGTGGAAAATTCCGGCTCGCCGCGATGTTTGCGCTGCGCGTTGAGCGCGGTGCGCAGGAACGTCATGGTGGCAACGCCCGGCACTTCCACCGGATATTGAAAGGCCAGAAACAGGCCCTTGGCGGCGCGCTCGTCCGGCGCCATCCCGAGGATGCTCTCGCCGTCAAGCAGCACGTCGCCCTCGGTGACCTTGTAGTTGTCCTTGCCGGCCAGCACGTAGGCGAGCGTCGACTTGCCGGAGCCGTTCGGGCCCATGATGGCCGCGACCTGGCCCTTTTCGATGGTCAGGTTGAGGCCGTTGAGGATTTTCTTGTCCTCGACTTCGACACGCAGATTATTGACTTCCAAAAGAGACATTTCCTATTCCTACTTTTCTTCGCCGTCGTAATAGTCGGCCTTGTCCATGCGCCCCATGCCGGAATAGGTCGCGCTGCGGAAATCGCCATTCTTGACGCCGGCCATCACGCCGACTTTTCCGGAATCGGGATAATCGACGACCTCGGCCGCCGCAGCGCTGGAAATGCCGAGATAACGCAGATCGACATTGCCGATATTGATCAGTTGATGCGCCTCGCTGCCGGCGGGCGCCGCTACCAGATCGCCCGTCTTGACCGGCAATGCGTCGTCGCCCCAGCGATAGACCCCCTCGCCCGCCAGGATGAAGAACAGTTCGTCCATCACGTGATGGCGGTGAAACGGAAATGCCTTCTTGCCGGGCGGCACCACATGCACGGCGCAGCCCAGCGCATTGAGCCCGAGCGCCGGCCCGACGCGGCCCCATTTGACAACGAAAGACTTGCCGTTGCCGCGGTCCATCAGCGGCACGTCGTCGATATTGATGATCGGTTTTTCGCTCATCGGTCTTACTTCGTTGGAGCGTCGGAGCGCCTGCCCCAGCGCCACCGCCACTCGCCCGCGGTCTTGCGGCGGCTGACAATGAAAAGCGCCGTTAGGGCGATGGCGTCAAATGTGAGCATTCCCGCGAGCGCCCAATAGCCTCTGAATTCAAGGCGCAGGAACAATGACACCGCAACCATTGCAACGACCGTCGCGATCGTCACCGCCCAGCCCTGCCAGGTCGTGGGCATCGCGCCGTAGCCATACCGCTTGGGCTTGAACCAATATTGGGTCATTACTAACCCACGCTGCCTTCGAGCGAGATCGAAATCAGCTTCTGCGCCTCGACGGCAAATTCCATCGGCAGTTGTTGCAAGACGTCCTTGACGAAGCCATTGACCACCAGCGCGGTCGCCTCCTCCGCCGACATGCCGCGCTGGCGGCAGTAGAACAACATGTCCTCGGAGATTTTCGAGGTGGTGGCCTCGTGCTCGAAGGTGGCGGAGGAATTCTTCGCCTCGATGTAAGGCACGGTATGCGCGCCGCATTGGTCGCCGATCAGCAGCGAGTCGCAATTGGTGAAATTGCGCGCGCCTTTGGCCTTACGGTGCGCGGAAACCAGCCCGCGATAGGTGTTGTTGGATTTGCCGGCCGCAATGCCCTTGGAGATGATGCGGCTGGTGGTGTTCTTGCCGAGATGCAGCATTTTGGTGCCGCTATCGACCTGCTGACGGCCGTTTGAGATGGCGATCGAATAGAACTCGCCGCGCGAATTGTCGCCGCGCAGGATGCAGCTCGGATATTTCCAGGTAATGGCCGAGCCGGTCTCAACTTGCGTCCAGGATATCTTCGCGCGCGCGCCGCGGCAGTCGCCGCGTTTTGTGACGAAGTTGAAAATGCCGCCTTTGCCGTCGGCGTCGCCCGGATACCAGTTCTGCACCGTCGAATATTTGATCTCGGCGTCGTCGTGCGCGACCAGTTCGACGACGGCGGCGTGCAACTGGTTCTCGTCGCGCATCGGCGCGGTGCAGCCTTCGAGATAGCTCACGTAAGCGCCCTTGTCGGCGATGATCAGCGTGCGCTCGAACTGGCCGGTGTTGGCCTCGTTGATGCGGAAATAGGTCGACAATTCCATCGGACAGCGCACGCCCGGCGGCACGTAGACGAAGGAGCCGTCCGAGAACACCGCAGAATTAAGCGTGGCAAAGAAGTTGTCGGTCACCGGTACCACCGAGCCGAGATATTTCTTCACCAGCTCTGGGTGTTCGCGCACCGCCTCCGACATCGGCATGAAGATCACGCCGGCCTTTTTCAGTTCCGCCTTGAAGGTGGTGGCGACCGAAACCGAATCGAATACGGCGTCAACGGCGACCCGGCCGGAGCGGAATTCTCCGCCGGTCGTCTCCTCGTCGAGTTTGCTCGGCTCATCCTGCCTGCGCACGCCGGCCAGAATTTCCTGCTCTTTCAGGGGAATGCCGAGTTTTTCGTAGGTGCGCAGAATTTCCGGATCGACTTCGTCGAGCGAAGCCAACGTCTTCCTTTTTGGCGCCGAATAATAATAGGCGTTCTGGTAGTCGATCTTGGGATAGTCGACGCGCGCCCAGGTCGGCTCGCGCATGGTCAGCCAGCGCTTAAAGGCTTCCAGCCGCCAGGCCAGCATCCATTCCGGCTCGCTCTTCTTGGCCGAGATGAAACGAACGGTGTCCTCGGAAAGCCCCTTCGGAGCCTTCTCGGATTCGATATCGGTGACGAACCCGTATTTGTATTGATCAACGTCGATGCTGCGGACCTGCTCGACGGTCTCTTGGATGGCCGGCATTCTTTCCTCCACTACGGTTTCAAGGACCGCGGGTTGGATTTGTCGGTTATGGTCGGTTCGCTCAGCGCGTTGCGATCATTCCTTGTGGTGGCGAGTCTTTGCGCATGACCTTTTCCGAAAACCGGTTGCCACTTTTCGGGATCATGCGCTAGGCGGCCAAGCCTGCATTCATATGCCTCTTACGTAAGGACGAAACCACTTTAGTCAAAGCATTGAGCAGATTTTCTATATCGCGTTCGCTCGTGCTCGCGCCCAGGCTGATGCGTAGCGCGCCCTGGGCGAGCGCGGGTTCCACAGCCATCGCGGCCAGCACGTGCGAAGTCTGCACCTTGCCGGACGAGCAGGCGGACCCGGAGGATATGGCTATACCGTTGAGATCAAAGGCAATTATCCCAGTTTCCGCCTTCATGCCGGGAATCGCGAACAAGGTCGTATTGGGCAGCCGCGGCGCGTTTTGCCCGAAAATCACCGCCTGCGGCGCCACCGCCTTGATGGCCGCTTCCAGCCGGTCGCGTAGGCCTGCCATGCGCGCGGCATCCGCCTGATTGGCGGCCGCCGCTGCGGCCCCAAAGCCGGCAATGGCGCCGACATTCTCGGTTCCCGCGCGCTGACCGCGCTCCTGGCCGCCGCCCTTGATCAGCGGTTCGGCGATATGGATGTCGCCGCGGTGGATCAGCGCACCGGCGCCTTGCGGTCCGCCGAGCTTATGCGCGGAAAGGCTCATCAGGTCGGCGCCGAGTTCGCCAATGTGGCAATCGATGCGGCCCGCGCCCTGCACGGCGTCGACGTGCAGCACGCCGTTGGCCGCGTGCACGATCTCCGCAATCTGCGCGATCGGTTGGATCACGCCGGTCTCGTTATTGGCGAGCATCACCGAAACAAGCGGCTCCCCGGCCCGAGCAATGGCGCTTCTAAGAGCGTTAAGTTCGACGACGCCGTCGCCGGTAACCGGCAATTTCTCGACCTGCTCAGCGGCAAAACGGCCGCCGCTGAGCACCGAGGGGTGCTCGATCGCCGACACAAACAGCCGGTCGCGCAATGGCTTACGGCCGGCGATTTCAATCGCCGGGGTCAGCGCCTGCATATTGGCTTCGGTGGCGCCGGAGGTGAAGGTGACGTTCCTGGCCTCGGCCGCGACCAGATTCGCAACCTTTTCCCGCGCCTCTTCAATCACATGGCGCGCCGCCCGCCCCTCGGCATGCACCGAGGAGGCGTTTCCGGTCAGCGCCAGAGCGACGACCATGGCGGCACGCGCCTCCCCGCGCAGGGGCGCGGTTGCATTCCAGTCGAAATAGGCCCGTTCGCTCATGGACTTCGTCAGTATCCAATTACCGTTATAGTCCTAGGTCCCGCAAAAAGCTTGCTTTTTGCCCTGGGGGTCGTGTTAGAAGCCGCCATCACGCCGCAGCTTATAGCCTGTGTTGCGGACGTGAACAGCGGAATTCAAATATTTAGAATCGTTCTAAAATGGTGTCCGGTCAGAGATTTCCGCCGGACGACGAGCACAAAATCCAATGCCGCTATCGAAATCGCGGCAAGTTTGACTATCGAGGTCGACTGCAATGCCTGAGGTCATCTTTACCGGTCCGGCCGGACGGATCGAGGGCCGGTACCACCCGGCTCGCCAGAAGAACGCGCCGATCGCGATCGTCCTGCATCCGCACCCGCAATTCGGCGGCACGATGAACCATCCGATCATCTACCAGCTCTACTATGCCTTCGTGCATCGCGGCTTCTCGGCGCTACGCTTCAATTTTCGCGGCGTTGGCCGCAGCCAGGGCGCGTTCGATCACGGCACCGGAGAACTGTCGGATGCCGCAGCCGCCCTCGACTGGTCGCAGACCATCAATCCGGAAGCCAAGAGTTGCTGGATCGCCGGGTTCTCGTTCGGTGCCTGGATCGGCATGCAATTGCTGATGCGCCGGCCGGAAATCGAAGGATTCATTTCCATCGTACCGCCGGCCAATCTCTACGACTTCTCGTTCCTGGCGCCTTGCCCCTCGTCCGGCCTGATCATTCACGGCGACAAGGACGCGGTGGTGCCGCCCAAGGACGTGACCACCTTGGTCGACAAGCTCAAGACGCAAAAGGGCATCGTGATCGAGCAGAAGGTGATTCCCGGTGCCAATCATTTTTTCGACGGCAAAGTCGAGCCGCTGCTCACCAATATCTGCGCCTATCTCGACAAACGGTTGAAGACCGACCGCAAGCCGAGCGCGGCGTAACCGGCCGCGCTCACGAAAACTTCTTCACCGCCAGCACCGCATTGAGCCCGCCGAAGGCAAAGGAATTCGACATCGCGGCGTCGATCCTCATCGCGCGCGCCTTATTCGGTACGTAATCCAGATCGCAGGCTGGATCGGGGCCGAGATAACCGACGGTCGGCGGCGCGACGCTATCGCGGATCGCCATCAAGGTCGCCACCAGTTCGAGCGCGCCGGCTGCGCCCAGCGCGTGCCCGATCATGGATTTGGTCGACGACACCGCCAGTTTGCCAGCATGCGCACCGAACACCTGATGCAGCGCCTGGGTCTCCGTCACATCGTTGGCGGTGGTCCCGGTGCCATGCGCATTGATGTATTGGATGTCTTGCGGCGCGAGCTTGGCGTTGGCGAGCGCTTGCTCCATCGCACGCGTCATGCCGCCAACATCCGGTGCGGTGAGATCGGCGGCATCTGCACTCATGCCGAAGCCCACGATCTCGCCGAGGATGGCGGCGCCGCGCGCCTGTGCGCGCTCGAGCGGCTCGAGCACCAAAACCGCCGCTCCTTCGCCGAGGATCAGCCCCTTGCGGTCAATGGAGAACGGCCGGCAGGCGTCGGGCGCCATCACGCGCATCGCTTCCCAGCCGCGCACGGTGCCGAACGTGACGCAGGCTTCCGCGCCGCCGGCGAGCGCGCAGTCGACCGCGCCCGAACTGACCATCTGGAACGCGAGTCCGATGGCATGCGTCGCCGAAGCGCAGGCGCTAACCACGCCGAAAGACGGCCCGCGCACCCCGCATTGCATGGAAATCTGGCTTGCCGGCGCATTCGCCATCAGTTTGGGGATGGTGAGCGGGAACACCCGCTTCTTCTGCTCGAGATACACGCGGCGATAGGTCTCGTCCATCGTGCCCTGCCCGCCGACGCCGGTGCCGATGATGCAGGCCGTGCGTACCGACAGCGGCATGTCGAGCACAAGGCCGCCCTGCGCGATCGCCTCACGCGCGGCCACCACCGCGATCTGCGAGACGCGGTCCAGCGTTGCAAGATCGCGCTCCTCGAAATGCTTGAGCGGATCGAAGCCCTTGATCTCGGCGGCAACTTTCTGGGTCAGCTCTTCCGGAGTTGCAGCCAGGGTGATCGGGCCAAACCCGCTGACACCCTGCTTGAGGTTGTCCCAGTAGGAGCCGGCGTTATGGCCGAGCGGAGAGACGGCCCCGAGTCCGGTGACGACAACACGGCTCACTTCGGTCACGATTTCTTTTTGGCTACCAGATTTTCGATGGCCTTGACGACATCGCCGACGGTATCGAATTCGGTGCGCGGGTTGTTGGTATTGGCGTTGTAAGGAATTTCGATATCGAACTTCTCCTCGAGATCGAAAATCATTTCGACGGCATCGAGCGACTCGAGGCCCAAATCCTCCAGCCGGTCGGACAGCTCGACATTCGGCTTATCCACCCGCTTCTTTTTGGTAATGATCGCGATTACGTCACTCGCTACGTCACTCATAACGCCAGAGCCCCCATCACTTCTTGTTCGGTTGTTCCATCGCATCGAGACGCGACGCTAAGAATTCCACCTTTTCATGCAGCCGTTTTTGCCGGCTTGCGTACACGTATTGCTCCAACGCGCGGTGATGCGGCATCGCCGGAAAGCCCGATACGAAAACACCGGCCGCCACATTAGTCGCGACGCCGGAGCCGGCGCCGATTACCGCCTGGTCGCCGATATGCAAATGATCGCCGATGCCCACGCCGCCGCCAATCCGCACACGGTCGCCGATCGTTACGCTTCCGGCAATCCCCACCTTACCGCATACAATACAGCTTTCGCCAATACTGGTATTGTGGCCAATATGGACCTGATTGTCGATTTTTGTGCCACGCCCAACCCGCGTGGATTCCAGCGTGGCGCGGTCGATGCAGGTGCAGGCGCCGATCTCCACGTCATCGGCAATTGTCACAATGCCGAGCGAATGGATGCGCTTCACCACCACGCCCGGTACAAAATCAGTCGCCGAATTCAGATCGGGAGCAAAACTGAAACCGTCCGAGCCGATGACCGAATTGCCGTGCACGATCACTCGATCGCCGATGATGCAGCAATCGCCAATGCGCACGCCGGCATGGAACACGCCCTGCGCGCCGATGACGACGTCGGCTCCGATCGTCACGTGCGGCATGATCGTCGTCCCGGCGCCAATCCAGCTGCGCGGACCTACGACGGCATATGCCCCGACATTTACGTCCACGCCGAGCTTGGCGTCGGGGGCAATGATAGCGGTGGGATGAATGCCACTTTCGTGCGCCGGTCCGGGATCGAACAAAGCGGTCAGCTTCGCCAGTGTGTAGCGCCCCCCGTCTATTGCGATGATGGCCCGGAAGGAGCCGTTTGGGACCGGGTGCGCGGCTGACACCACCACGGCCTGTGCCTTAGTGCCATTGAGCAAACCCGCCGCCTCCTTGTTGATGGCGAGCGCGAGGTCGGACGGCCGTTCGGCCCGTGCGGGGTGCACCAAGCGGTCGATCTCGATTGCGCCATCGCCGTCGAGCCGGCCGGCAAGTGCCTGTGCAATGTCCTTGGTCCGCATGAATTTTTGTTGTGATTCTCGATAGTTAGCCGCGATTGCGGTCGCTGGCGGGCCTGTAACAGGGCGCCGAACCTGCGCTAGAACGGGCATCCGGTCAACACCGCGCGCCGGCCAGGAGGCCGCCCCGCATCGGCTGCGCGACACCGGTCGTGGTCGGAAAAGTGAGCGGCAACCCGCGCAGACAGCGCACCGCCAGATAGCCAAAGGCCTGCGCCTCGATCGATTGCGACGACCAGCCGACCGCGTCGGCGGTTTCCACCGTCGCGGGCTCGAGCCGCTCCGCCAGCATCCGCATCAGCATCGGGTTGCGGGCGCCCCCGCCCGCCACAATCCAGGCGCGCGGGGCGGCCGGCAGATGCGGCACGATGCGCGCGACCGATGCCGCGGTCAGCGCCGACAAGGTCGCAGCGCCGTCGGCGACAGAAAAATCCGGCAGTCCGATATTGGCGAAGGCAAACGCGTTGCGGTCAAGCGATTTCGGATACGGCTGGTTAAAAAATGCATGCTCGAGCACGCGCGCGACAAAGGCCTCGTCGACGCGGCCTTTGGCCGCCTGATCGCCGTCGCGGTCGAGCGGCGCGCCAGTGCGTGCACGCATGAAATCGTCGATCAGCGCGTTGCCCGGGCCGGTATCGCAGGCGATTGGATCGCCGCCGTCGACAAAGGTGACGTTGGCGACGCCGCCCACGTTGAGCACGGCAATCGGATGCGGGCGGTCGAGATCGCGGGCCAGCGCCTGATGGAACGCCGGCACCAGCGGTGCGCCCTGCCCACCGGCGGCAACGTCGGCGGCGCGAAAATCATAGGCGACGGGTAGCCCTAGCCGGCGCGCCAGCGCCGCGCCGTCGCCGATCTGCACGGTCAGCCGCGCCGCCGGCCGGTGCAGCACGGTCTGGCCGTGGAACCCGAGGATGGCGATAGCGGCCTTGTCGATATGCTCGGCGGTAAGAAAGGCCTCCACCGTTTCGGCATGGACGCGAGTCACAAATGCATCGGCCTCGGCGAGGATGCCCGGACGCGCCGTGCGCTCGGTCAGGCCCGCGCCTTCTTGCAGCGCCTGCCGCAATAGGGCCTGCTCGCCGTCCGCATAGGGCCGGTAGCCGGTCGGCCCAAAGCCTTCGATCCGCTCGCCGTCGGTCTCGATCAGCGCCAGGTCGACGCCGTCGAGCGACGTCCCGCTCATCAAGCCAATAGCCCGCACCGTCCCCAAAGCCTGCCCCTTCAATTATTTGCCGGACCTGTTACACCACGCGCCACACGCAGACGACAAGGCCGCGCCGAAACCGCCCGAGACAGGAAATGAGCGCCTATAAATCCGACTTTCTTAAAGTTCTTGCCGAGCGCGGCTTCATCCACCAGGTGTCGGAGCCCGACACGCTCGATGCGCTGGCCAAGGCCGGATCGATCACTGGCTATATCGGCTTCGATTGCACGGCGGCCTCGCTGCATGTCGGCTCGTTGCTGCCGATCATGATGCTTTATTGGATGCAGCAGACCGGGCACAAGCCGATCGCGCTGATGGGCGGCGGCACCACCCGGGTGGGCGACCCGAGCGGCAAGGACGAGAGCCGGCGCATCCTCACCGACGAGATGATCGAGCAAAACCTCAAAGGCATCCGCGCGATCTTTTCCAAATTCCTGAAATTCGAGGGCGCCGACGGCAATGCCGTCATGGCCAACAATGCCGACTGGCTCAACAAGCTCAACTACATCGATTTCCTGCGCGACGTCGGCCGCCACTTCTCGGTCAACCGCATGCTCTCCTTCGACTCGGTGAAACTGCGGCTCGACCGCCAGCAGGAACTTTCGTTCCTGGAATTCAACTACATGGTGCTGCAGGCCTACGACTTCGTCGAGCTCAACAAGCGCACCGGCTGCGTGCTGCAGATGGGCGGCTCCGATCAGTGGGGCAACATCGTCAACGGCATCGATCTCGGCCGCCGCATGCTGAACGCGCAATTGTTCGCGCTTACCGCGCCGCTGATCACCACTTCGTCCGGCGCCAAGATGGGCAAGACCGCGGCCGGCGCGGTCTGGCTCGATGCCAATCTGGTGAGCCCCTACGACTACTGGCAATACTGGCGCAACACCGAGGACGGCGATGTGGCCCGTTTCCTCAAGTTGTTTACCGTGCTGCCGCTCGACGAGATCGGCCGGCTCGCCGCGTTGAAAGGCCAGGACATCAACGAGGCCAAGAAGGTACTCGCCACTGAAGCGACCGCGCTGGTGCACGGCCGTGAGGCGGCCGAACTCGCTGCGAAGACGGCGCTGACAACATTCGAGCAAGGCGGCATGGGCGACGATCTGCCGACGCTGACGGTGGGCCTCGGCGACGGCATCCTAGCCGCCAGCACGAAACTCGGATTCACCAGTTCCAACGGCCAGGCCCGCCAGCTCGTCAAAGACGGCGCCGTGCATTTGGGAGACAAGAAAATTAGCGACCCGAATTATCGCCTACAAAAGGAAGATTTCGCCACCGACGGCCGCGTGATGTTGCGAGTTGGTGCAAAAAAACGCGCAATCCTCACTTATCCATCCGAATAAAAGAAGCTACTGCGCCTGCGGAATAAAATTGCGGTCGAAGGAGCTCGGCGACGGGATGAACTTGCGCAGCAGCCCGGGTGCAATCGCGGTCACCGGATTGACAGTGATGCGCGGCGAGCTCGGCGGGCCGACTGCCTCGTAGGTAATGCCGAGCAGGCCCTCGTTGCTGCCGCCGCCGAGAAACAGCCCGACGATCGGGATCTGCCCGAACATGTTGTTGAGGCCGTAGAACGGCACGAAGGTTCCGCGTAGGTGCACGTCATTCTTGGCGTAATCGATCTGCCCTTCGATAGTCGCACCCACCACCGGTCCACGCACAACGCCATCGCGCACCGCCATGCGTCCGGGCACGCGGGTAAACTGGCAATGCAGCTCGGAAAATTCCACGCCGCCTTTGCCTTGGCCGGGCGCGCCGGCGACGATCCGATCGAGCCCCGGTTCGCCGCGCACGACGAAATTGTGGATAAACAGGGTGCCAACTTGCGGCGCCCGGTCCGGCGTCGGCGGATCCATCGCCACCCACATTTGTCCGCCGAACATGCGCGGATACATGTCGGTGAACCGGAATAGCGCACCGGCGTCGTCGGTCTCGAAGAAGATGACTTGGTGATTGTCGCTCGCCCGCAAGCGCAAGTCGCCGTTCAGCGGCGTATCGCGGCCGATCTTGGAGCTCATTGCAAAGCTGCGGATGCGGTCGCCCCGGCGGATGAGCTTGAGATCGAGCCCGCGCAGTGTCTCGCCATTATGGCCGACGACGGTGGCGATCTTAATGTCGAGATTGAGATCGTCGGATTTGGTCTTGGATTTCTCCCCCGTCGCGCCGGAAAGCGAGGATTTTACGAAATTCGTCCCGTCGAAAATGTCGCCGCGCATCGCCACGTGCAGCACGCCATCGCTGCCGCGGTCGGCCTTGAGCGAGACCCGGTCGCGATCCGATACCCCGAACACCGGAAAATTCGCCGATACGAGCGTGCCCGAACCGTCGAGTTCGACTGTGCCCTTCACCGTCACGCCCGATCCGGCGACGGTGAGATCGTCAAAGCGCGTGGTCCGGGCGGTCTTGACCAGCGTATAGGTCGCGTGCGCCGGCTTGCCGGCCGGCTTTACCCACCCGGGGAACAGATTGTCGATCTTCACCGGCGTGAGATCGGCACTCACGTTCATTGGCGCGTCCTTGCCGTCATCGTTGATTTTCGTCGTCGCCTTGATGGGGATCGTGCCGATGACGGTGTCGCCGAAATCGATGCCGAGCCGGCGGCGCGCCGCATCGTCGATCATCGCGTCCAATCGGAGCTCGGCGGCCGCATCGCCCTTTTTCCGGCTCAAATCGATGGTGGTCGGCGTACCGTTGACCTTGGCATCGCCGGTGATCTGGTAGCCGTCGCCGGACGCGGTCACCCGCAGCGACTGCGCCTCGACCTTTTCACCCAACAACATCTTGTCGGCGGCAAAATTGGTCAGATCGGCGGTGATGGAATAGGTCGCCGCGTCTTCCGCAAATTCGCGCCCGAGCGGCAGATTGACCGTCACCTGGGCGGCGATCGTACCGCGGCTCGAGGCCGGATCGAGCGCGATACCAAATTTGTCACGCAGCGCGTCGCTAGCCAGTAGCGCGGCCGCCGCCGGCATGGTTCCGTCGATACGGAAGCGCACGCGCGCCAACGCCGGCTTACGATGGGTATCCGGCACTTCGAAAACCCCGGTGGCGATATTGAGCTTGCGCCCCGGCGTCACTTCCACCGTGCCACGCCCGAGGTTGACGGCGGCATTGCGGCCGCTGATGTGAACCGTGAGATCGGCGTCGCGGATTGCCGGCAACGTGGCGAGCGGCCGCATCGTCGTGCCGCTGGTTTCGATGTCGACGGACAGGCCCTCTTCGGGCATCGGCGGGCCATTGGCCTTGAAATCCGCCAGCGGCGCATTGCCGGCGATCACCACGCGCTCGACGATGCCGCCGGACATATGTTTCTCGACCCATTCGCGCACAGGTACAGCAGTGATCACCGGCCACAGCCGCTTCATGATCGCCATCGGCATGCGCGTGCCGGCAACGCCGAACGCCAGATGCGGCTCGGCGCCGGAATAATCGAGGCTGCCGGTGACGGCGACGGCGATATTGTACATCGGCCGCGTGTCGATGCGGGCGAAGTCGCCCTGGTCGAGATCGATGCGGCGACGCGCCGTGTCGATGCGCGCGCGCACCGCAACACGGTTGAGTGCGATGCCCTCCACGTCGGATTTGCCTGTCGAAGCCAGGATCACCGGGTCGATCACCGGGTCGCCACGCGCCACGCTGACCAACCAGACGCCATTCTGCTCGGCGGGCGCCTCCAATGCTGCACGCATAGTGAATTGATTGCCGCCGGATTGGATCTGAAACGGGATAATCAATGCCCGTTGCCGCGCTTCCCAATTGAACCGGACATCGGCGCGATCGATCTTCACGCTGGTATTTTCGCCATTGTGATCGATGATGGTGCCGTTTTCCGCGAGCACCTGGCCCTGCAGCCGCTGCAGCGTGCCATCGGAAGAGATCTCCGCACGCACGCTCGCCGACAGTGGCAAGTCCGTTTCGATTTTGCCTTCGTTGAGGCGCATCGCCAACAGGATGTCGCTGAAGGCGACATGCCGCGCTTCGATGCCGACCGCGCGCACGCCCTCGCTGAGCGGCCGCATCGCTGCGGTAATGAGCCATGGCCGGTCGGGATTGTCGGATGCCAGTCGAAAAATCACGCCGCCCTGCGTCGGCCGCGTCAAGCTCACATTGATCCGGCTGAAGGTCCAGCGCTTGCCGTTACGCCGGTCGTCGACGATCAGATTGCCGTTTTTGAGGCCGAGTTCGCGCAGATCGTGTCCATCGAGGCCGGTCGCCCCCAAGCCGTCGATCCAGGCCAGAACGCCGGCGACGTCCCGCAAGCCGGCGCGCAGCGCGCCCTGCGGTACCAGCGCATCTTTGGCATGGCCGGGCTGCGCCGGCGTGCCGGCTGGCGGCAACGTCGACGCGGTGGCGATCGGCCGCTTGTCGGCGCCGGCGAACACGGTGATGCGGCCATCGGCCTCGATGCGCACCGCCATTTCGGCGCCGACCAGATTGAGACTTGCCGCGCGTACATTTCCCGACAGCAGACCGGCGCCGGATATGCCCACTTCCGCTTTTGGCGCAGTCGCGACCACAGTGCCATCCGCATCGCGCACGACAATGTCGCGCAAGCGCAGCGAAGTGCGGCCGTTCTCGTCGCGCTCGATCTGCGTGCCGCCGACCGAGACAGTTTGATTGCCGCCGAAATTCTTTTCGATTGCCGATTTCAACCACGGAGTCACCATGTCGAGCTCGATCGGCCCGCTCGAGAGACGCCACCACAGGCCGGCAAGCGCCACCACGACGATGGCGAAGGAAAGCGTCGCACCCCAGAAGATGCGCCGGACTATTCGCAGGCGTAGAAATCTGACGGCACCGCGGAGCAACGCGCTCCACCGCCGGCGGCCGGAACTGTGCGGCGCCTTGCGATGATGATCGCGGTGCACTTCGTGATGACCATGGCGGCCGGCGTTCTGACCATGGCGCGGCCGTTGGTCCGCACCCGCTGCATGGCGGGCCGGATGCCGGTGCTTTTGATCGTGGTCGCTCGGTGTCATGCCCTAGTGGGCGCCCCTCGTTCGGCGCATCGCGCTTAATTTGCCGCCAGCAGGCAATTCATCCTGCACGGCTCGTGGCACGTATCCGTGGAGCCGCTTGCGCCCCCCTGACGCAACTGGCAATTCCAACATTGACGGGTCGAAAACGACGAAAGGAAGGCATATGGGACGTGATATAGCCGCAGGCTCGAAGGCGCCGGCGTTCACCCTGCAGCGCGATGGCGGAACAACGGTATCGTTGAAGGATTTCAAGGGCCGCAACCTCGTCCTTTATTTCTATCCCAAGGCCGACACCCCCGGCTGCACCAAGGAAGCCATTGCATTCTCAGGCCTGCGCGCCGCCTTCGCTAAGGCCGGCACCGACATAGTCGGAGTCTCGGCCGATTCGGTGAAGGCGCAGGACAAATTCAAATTCAAGCATAAGCTCAAAATCGCGCTCGCCTCCGACGAGGCCAAGCAGATGCTGGAAGCTTACGGCGCCTGGGGCGAGAAATCGATGTATGGGCGCAAATTCATGGGCGTCATTCGTAAGACTTTTCTGATCGACGGCGCCGGCCGCATCGTCCGCATATGGCCGAAGGTGAGCGTGCCCGGGCACGCCGCAGAGGTACTGGAGGCCGTCAAAGCCCTATAATTCGGCTCCAAAGCTGCGTCATAGCACCGCCCAATGCCGCGAGTTTCCGCTTTTTTAACCATAAACGATTGATATCGACCCGCTGGTCTATCGGCTTCGGCCGCGGCCACACTGGCGTGGAGCGTCGATGTCGCATTCGTCCCAATCGTATTATCCGGCCGCCGGGCATGCCGGCCGCACCGCGCCCCCCCGCGCACAGTCCGCCGCAGTGATTTCCCGCCACCTGCACCGCGCGCACGGCGACTACACGTTGGTGCACGGCGGGCGGCAGGTTCGCATCGGCCCGATCGCGTTCTGGATCGTGGTCGGCACCCTGGTGATTATGGCCGTGTGGTCGATCGCGACCGGAACCTATTTCGCCTTCCGCGAGGACGTGCTGACCCGCCTGATCGGCCGTCAGACCCAGATGCAATTTGCCTACGAGGACCGCATCGCCGAATTGCGCGCGCAAGTCGATCGCATCACCAGCCGGCAATTGCTCGACCAGGAACAGTTCGAGCAGAAGCTCAGCACGCTGTTGCAACGGCAGGCCGCGTTGGAGCAACGCACTTCGGCGCTCAGCGGCGACGTGGCAACCACCGGCTCGATCCGGTCCGGGCGCAAGGCACTGCCGCCGCAAGCGCCGATCAAGGCCTCCCCAATCAACGACACCGTGATCTTCAAAGCACCGCCCGACCGCGAAGCGCGGCTTGAATCGCGCGAACTGCCGGTGACGATGACGCGCATCGTCAGCCGCGGCGATGCCGGCGGGCTCGACGGCACGCTCGGACGGGTTTCGGCCGCGCTCGACAAGATCGACCGCCAGCAGACTGCCGTGCTGACCGATATGGAAGAGAGCATGGATGCAAAGGCACGCCGCATGCGCAGCGTGCTCAGCGATCTCGGCGTCGATCCGGCCAAGCGCACTGGCGGTACCGGCCTCGGCGGGCCGTTCGTGGCGCTGAAACCCCCGCGCTCAGGCGCCAGCGCCTTCGAGCGCCAGCTCTACCGCGTCAATCTCGCGCGCGCCGCAGGTCAATCAATTTTCCCATGCTTTGGTCGCCGTGCCGGTGCGCAAGCCGGTGGCCGGCGAAGTCGATATGAGTTCGCCGTTCGGTATGCGCATGGACCCGTTCCTCGGCCGGCCCGCCATCCACACCGGCATCGACCTGCGCGGAGAGACCGGCGAACCGGCGCACGCCACCGCCACCGGCAAGGTCACTATCGCCGGCCGCGAAGGCGGCTACGGCAACATGGTCGAGATCAACCACGGCAACGGACTCGCCACGCGCTACGGGCACCTGTCAAAGATCCTGGTGAAGGTCGGGCAATTCGTACGCATCGGCGAGGTCATCGGCCTGATCGGCTCGACCGGGCGCTCGACCGGCCCGCATCTGCACTACGAGACGCGCATCAACGGCGAAGCGGTCGATCCGCAGAAATTCTTGCGCGCCGGCGTGCGGCTGGGCAGCGCGCTGTCGGGCTAGAGCATGATCCCGAAAAGTGGGAACCGGTTTCCCGCCTTCGCGAAGCCCGCTTCGTCGGGCGAAGGAAGGTCGGAAAAGATCATGCTCAAGAAAAAACGCTACTCCACATCCTCGACTTCAGCCGGCCCGCCGCCGAATGCTTTTTGCGCTAATGCTGCCTGCATGAATTCGTCGAGATCGCCGTCGAGCACACCCGCGGTGTTGGAGGTGGAGACGCCGGTGCGCAGGTCCTTGACCATCTGATAGGGCTGCAAAACGTAAGAGCGGATCTGGTGGCCCCAGCCGATATCGGTCTTGGCGGCCTGTTCGGCCTCGGCCTTGGCTTCGCGCTTCTTGATCTCCGCTTCGAACAGCTTGGCGCGCAGCATGTCCCAGGCCATGGCGCGGTTGCGGTGCTGCGAGCGGTCCTGCTGGCATTTCACCACGATGTTGGTCGGAATGTGGGTGAGCCGCACCGCCGACTTCGGTCTTGTTGACGTGCTGGCCGCCGGCGCCGCCCGAACGCATGACGTCGGTGCGCACGTCGTTCTCATTGATGTCGATCTTGATGCGGTCGTCGACCACCGGATAGACGGTGACGCTGGCGAACGAGGTGTGCCGGCGCGCATTGGCATCGAACGGCGAAATACGCACCAGCCGGTGCACGCCGTTCTCGCTCTTGAGCCAGCCATAGGCGTTGTGGCCCTTGATCGTGACGGTCGCCGACTTGATGCCGGCGCCCTCGCCTTCGCTCTCTTCGATCCACTCGACCTTATAGCCGTGCTGCTCGGCCCAGCGCGCATACATGCGCATCAGCATGCTGGCCCAGTCCTGGCTCTCGGTGCCGCCGGCTGCCGGCATGGACTTCGAGATAGCAGTCATTGGCGTCGGCCTCGCCCGACAGCAGCGCTTCCAATTCGCGCCGCGCCACTTCCACTTTCAGCCGTTTGAGGGCTGCTTCCGCCTCGGCGACGGTCTTGTCGTCCTTCTCGGCCTCGCCGAGCTCGATCATGGTGAGCTGGTCGTCGATCTCCTGCTCGATGCGGCCGATAGCGTTAAGCCGGTCCTCCAGCGCGTCGCGCTCGCGCATCACGCGCTGGCCGCGCGCCGGGTCGCTCCACAGAGTGGGATCCTCGGCCTCTTTGTTCAGCTCGGCCAGGCGCCGCTGCGCGGTCTCGACGTCAAAGATGCCTCCTCAGCAGCCGCACCGACTGCTTGATCTCTTCGATGAGGCTCTGGGTTTCCGCGCGCATGGTCATTCCAATGCCGCCGTGGCGGCGTTTCGATTCGATTGTGAGGGGGATTTAACGTCGCCAGCGCGGCGGCGCAACTCTTCAAAGCAATCCAGCGTTCAATAAAGCCCGCCGGTGCCCGAACGCACTGCGCGCGTCGGCATCCGGCGACACGCTCGCAGCCATAGGGCGGCGGTCGGACTGCCGTTGCCGTAGCCGACGACCGAATAATTGTCGGGCGGCGCGGTGCCCGGCTTGAAGGCTTCCAGGATCACCTTCTCGCTGTTCGGGCCGGCGCGCTGTCCGGTCTTCAGATCGACGCGGATGAGCTTGATGCCGGGCGGCACGCGGAACGGCACCGCCGGCTTGTCGGCAAGCGCGACTTTCAGGAAATCCCTCACGATCGGCGCCGCCAGATGACCGCCGGTCGCCCCGCGTCCGAGATGGCGCGGCTTGTCGTAACCCATATAGACACCGACCACGATGTCCGGCGTAAAGCCGATGAACCAGGCGTCCTTCTCGTCATTGGTGGTGCCGGTCTTGCCGGCGATCGGCTTGCCGACTTCCCTTTGGAAGCCCGCACCGGCCGCCGTACCGCGCTGCACGACGCCTTCCATCATCGAGGTGATCTGATAGGCGGTCATCGGGTCGAGCACCTGCTCGCGCCGGTCGATCAGCGTGGGCTCCGGCTGGTTCGCCCATTTCTTGGCGTCGCAGCCGATGCATTCGCGCTCGTCATGGCGATAGACGGTGTGGCCGTAACGGTCCTGGATGCGGTCGATCAGCGTCGGCTTCACGCGCCGGCCGCCGTTGTCGAACATGGCGTAGGCGGTGACCATGCGCAGCAACGTGGTTTCGCCGGCACCGAGCGCGAAAGAAAGATACGGCGGCAAGTCGTCGTAAACGCCGAACCGCTTGGCATATTCGGCGATCAGCGGCATGCCGATGTCCTGCGCGAGCCGCACCGTCATCACGTTGCGTGAATGCTCGATGCCGAAGCGCAGCGTCGAGGGACCGATAGAAGTTGTTTTCGTAGTTTTCCGGTTTCCAGACGCCGAGCCCCGGCCCCTGGTCGATCTCGATCGGCGCATCGAGCACCAAAGTCGATGGCGTGTAGCCGTTATCGAGCGCGGCGGCGTAGACGATCGGCTTGAACGAGGAGCCGGGCTGGCGCAGCGCTTGCGTGGCGCGATTGAACTGGCTCTGGTCGTAGGAGAAGCCGCCGACCATGGCGAGCACGCGCCCGGTCCAGGGATCCTCCGCCACCATGGCGCCGGATACTTCCGGCACCTGATGCAACCGGTACTGCCCGGCGAGCTTGGCCGGAGCCACGTAAACCACGTCGCCGGCATTGAGCACCTGGCCGACCTTGCTCGCCGCCCTGCCGCCGGTCTTTACCCATTTCACGCCTTCGATCGGCACGATGCCGACGTCGCGTTCCTTGCTGATATAGCCGCCCGGCTCGCGCCCCGGCTGCAAGCCGATGCGGGCCGACTGATCGTTCACTTCCAGCACCACCGCGAGCCGCCAGGGCGCCACATCGGCCAGCGCCTTGACATCGGCGAGTTTGACGCCCCAGTCGCCGGAAATGTCGATCTTGGTGACCGGCCCACGCCAGCCATGCGTCTCATCGAACTGCACCAAGCCGTCGGTGAGCGTCTTGCGCGCCAGCACCTGCAGCTTGGTGTCGAGCGTGGTGCGCACCGACAGGCCGCCGTCGTAAAGCTTCTTCTCGCCGTAGCGATCGTACAGCTCGCGCCGGACTTCCTCGGCGAAATATTCCGCCGCAAAGGTGTGCGTGCTGGTCGCCTTTTGCGTCACATTGAGCGGCGCGCGCTTGGCCCTTTCGGCGACCTCGGTATTGATGAAGCCGTCCTGCGCCATCTGGTCGATCACCCAATTGCGCCGCTCGATCGCGCGCTCGCGCTGGCGGAACGGATGATAATTGTTCGGCGCTTTCGGCAAGGCCGCGAGATAGGCGGCTTCCGGCACGGTGAGCTCGTTGACGCCCTTGTCGAAATAAGTGAGCGAGGCCGACGCGATGCCATAAGCGCCGAGGCCGAGATAAATCTCGTTCAAGTAAAGCTCGAGGATCTTGTCCTTCGAATAAGTGCGCTCGATCTTGAGCGCGAGCAGCGCTTCCTTGATTTTGCGGGTGAAGGAAACCTCGTTCGTCAACAAGAAGTTCTTGGCAACTTGTTGCGTGATGGTTGAGGCGCCTTGCGGGCGGCGGCTGGAGCCGAAGTTCTGGATGAAGTTGGCCGCCGCGCGCGCGATGCCGGTGAAATCGAGCCCGCCGTGCTCGTAGAAGTTCTTATCCTCGGCGGCGAGGAAGGCATTGATCACCCGCTTCGGTACTGCCTGGATCGGGATGTAGAGCCGCCGCTCGCGCGCATATTCGGCGACCAGCGAGCCGTCGCCCGCGTGCACGCGCGTCATCACCGGCGGCTCGTAATCCTGCAACTGGGAATAGTCCGGCAGGTCCTTTGAGAAGTGCCAGAGCAGGCCGGCGGCCGCGGCGACGCCCACCACGAACAGGATGGTGCCTGCCGCAAACAGAAAGCCGAAAAAGCGCAACAGCAGCTTCATGCGTTAATGGTCCCGCCTGCCGGCCTGGTGACCCGCGAATCTGACAGGTTTTTCATGGGCCTGCCACCGTCGCCGGGGCCTTCGCCCAAGGCAGCGGCGCAAGCCTTTTGGTGACGCGGTTTTATGTTGAAACTGAGGCCGCATATCTCCCGTCATTCCGGGAAGAATATCCCGTGCCTGCGCCTGGAATCCGGGTTCGCTCGCGCCCCGGAATGACAAGATCATGCCCATCTCAATGCACTCCCCCGGCGGCACCGGCCATGCGCGGCGCGAAGAACGTATCCACCGCATGCAACAGCGAATTCGCCGTGCGCGAGCGCCACTCGGCCGACATCAGGTTCACCAGATCGTCCTTGGTCGACATATAGCCGAGCTCCACCAGCACCGAGGGCACATCGGGCGCCTTGAGCACGATGAAGCCGGCCGATTTCAGCGGACGCTGGTGCAGCCGCGTGGTGGGCTTGAGCTCGGTGACCAGATCGCGGGCGAATTGCAGCGAGAACGCCTTGGTCTCGCGCTGCGCCAGATCGATCAGGATATTGGCGACATCGTTGGGCTCGGAACTTAAGTCCACACCGGCGATCACGTCGGACTTGTTTTCCACCTCCGCCAGGCGCGCGGCTTCCGCGTCCGAGGCGTGAGCGGATAGCGTGTAGATCGAGGCACCCTCGGCCTGCCCTTCGCTGCGCGGGATCGAGTCGGCATGGATCGAGATGAACAATGACGCCTTGTGGGCGCGCGCAAAACGCACGCGCTCGTCGAGCGGAATGAAGGTGTCGTCGCTGCGCGTCATCGCCACGCGGTATTTGCCGGTCTTGATGAGCTTGTCGCGCAGCATCAGGCCGAAACCGAGCACGACATCCTTCTCGTCCTGTCCGGCGCCCGACTTGGTGCCGCTATCGATGCCGCCATGGCCGGGGTCGACCACGATCAGCGGCCGACTATCGCCGGCCGCTTCCGGTGGCGGGCTGATGGCGTGGCTGCCGGCGCGGGTGCCGCGCTCCTGCATGGTGATGTTGCGCAGGAAGCTGGCGCGGTCGGTGGCGGCAAGATCGAGCACCAGCCGCGCCGGCTGACCTTCGACGGCGGCGAGCGCGAACGCCTTGTCGACCCGCACGGGCCCCTTGGTGTCGAGCACGATGCGCGAGCCGCCTTGCATGATGAGGCCGTAGCGAAACGCCTTCACCAGGCCGCGGCCGTGCTCGCCGGCCTGCGCCGGCAACTTGAAGGTCACCTGCGGCAGATCGATCACCACGCGATAGGGATCGGCGAGGGTGAAGGCCGCGACATCGACCTTTTGGCTCAGGTCGACGACAAAACGCGTCTGCTTGTCGTCACCGCCCAAGCGCACGTCGGTGGCCACCGGGAATGACGTCGATTCTGAGACCGGCGACAAATTACGCGCGACGATGCCCGGCTCGGCCGCCAAGGCAGCCGAGTTGGCTAGCAGAATGACGCCTAAGGCGAGTATGATCGCGCGGACTTTCACGAATTCCGGACCTTTTCCGCTTCGTTTTACCGCATTAGGGGGTGCTTCGGTTAACGGAACTTAAGCAAACACGGTGTTCGCGGCGCGGGTGTGGCCGGTCTGCACAAGCTCCCTTGCCAGCATGAGTTTTCGCCCGTATGTAGGGTCTGCTGACGATTAAAGTTCCGGTTGTGCCGCGTTCGGGCCCCGGCCCGCCAGTTCAGGATCGCCCCCTCGAGGAAGCAGGGCGAACGGACGGCGAAGCGAGCCGAAACCCTTGTGAAGGACAGCCGGATCAGCGCGCGGCCACCTCGGTCGTTCGCATTTTAGATCGTCAGCGACGAGAAACCTCGGCTGCGCTCAGGCGCGGCCGCAGCGCTACGGGTCGCAAGTTTCATGCTGCCACTGTCGCAGCAAAGGCAATTCGAGGTCCCCCGCTCTCGCGCAACCAGCGCGATTGCGCGGCTTGCTATGGGCCAAATTTCGAATCTTGCCGAGCTTTCGCGTGAAAACGCGCCCCTTTCCCTCAACATCCAATTGGCCGACCACCCCATGCGTCGCCTTGCGCTGTCGATATCGCGCGAGAACGCGGGCTGCTCAGCCACAGTGAGATTATCCAATGGCCGACAAAATGCTGATCGACGCGACCCATCCGGAGGAGACCCGGGTCGTGGTGCTGCGCGGCAACCGCGTCGAAGAATTCGACTTCGAGTCCGCTAACCGCAAACAGCTACGCGGTAATATCTACCTCGCCAAAGTCACGCGCGTGGAGCCGTCGTTGCAGGCGGCCTTCGTCGATTACGGCGGCAACCGCCACGGCTTCCTGGCGTTCTCCGAAATCCATCCCGACTACTACCAAATTCCGGTCGCTGACCGGCAGGCGCTGATCGCCGAGGAAGAGCGCGCGCAGCGCGCCGCCGATGCCGATGCCGATCACCGCGCCCGCGGCGGGCGCGGCGGCCGCAACCGTCACCGCCACCGCGGCGCCGATCGCCAGCGCGATCGCGACGTGGTGAAAAGCGAGCAAGTCGCGAGCGAAGAGACCGCGCACGAGGCCGCCGAGATTCCAGCCGGCGAAACCGCGGCCGAGGCCCCCTCGCCCGAGCAGATTGCCGACACCGCCGCCTTGCTGGCGACCACGACGCCGTCGGCCGAACTCGAAGCGACCGAATTGCTGCTTGAGGAGACCGAGCCTTCGGCCGGCGAAGAGCCGATCGAGAGTGCTCCTGCGCCGCAGCCGGCTGACGATGACGCCACCGAGGCGGAAGCGGCCGAAGCCGGTCCGGAGGGCGGCGAGGATTATGCCGAGACCGGCGATCATCTCGCCGCCGACGCGCCTGCCGCCGACGAGCCCACCGGTGACGAGCCCGCCGCTGGCGACTTTGCGCCGGCCGATACCGAGGCAGCTGCCGCCGGCGAGCCGGAAAGCGAGAACGGTAACGGCGAAGACCATCACGAAGAAGAAGCAGTGGAATCGGTCGGCGGCGCCGACGCGATGGAGGAAGCGCAGGAGCGCGCACCGCGCTTCCGCCGCCAATACAAAATTCAAGAGGTGATCAAGCGCCGGCAGGTGATGCTGGTGCAGGTCGTCAAGGAAGAGCGCGGCACCAAGGGCGCCGCTCTCACCACCTATTTGTCGCTCGCCGGCCGCTATTCGGTGCTGATGCCCAATACCGCGCGCGGCGGCGGCATTTCCCGCAAGATCACCTCCGGCGAAGACCGCAGCCGGTTGAAGGAAATCGCCCAGGACCTGGAAGTGCCGCAAGGCATGGGCGTGATCCTGCGTACCGCCGGCGCCAGCCGCACCAAGACGGAAGTCAAACGCGATTTCGAATATCTGCTGCGCCTGTGGGAGACGGTGCGCGATCTCACGCTCAAATCGATGGCGCCCAAGCTCGTTTACGAGGAAGGCTCGCTCACCAAACGCTCGATCCGCGATCTCTACACCAAGGATATCGACGAGATCATCGTCTCCGGCGAGGAGGGCTACAAGGAAGCGCGCGAGTTCATGCGCATGCTGATGCCAAGCCACGCCAAACATGTGAAGCTGTACAAGGACTCGCAGCCGCTGTTCACCCGCTACGGCATCGAGAGCCAGCTCGACGCCATGTTCTCGCCGGTGGTGCAACTGCGCTCCGGCGGTTACATCGTGATCAACCAGGCCGAAGCGCTGGTTGCCATCGACGTGAACTCAGGGCGCGCGACGCGCGAGCATCACATCGAGGACACCGCGCTCAAGACCAATGGCGAGGCGGCGGAGGAAATCGCCCGCCAACTGCGCTTGCGCGATCTCGCCGGCCTGATCGTGATCGACTTCATCGACATGGACGAAGGCCGCAACAACCGCTCCGTCGAGCGGCGGATGAAGGACGCGCTCAAGCATGATCGCGCCCGCATCCAGGTCGGCCACATTTCGCATTTCGGCCTGTTGGAAATGTCGCGCCAGCGTATCCGCACTTCGGTGCTGGAATCCTCGACCGAGAAATGTCCAGTCTGCGGCGGCTCGGGCCATGTACGCTCGGTGTCGTCGGTGTCGCTGCAATTGCTGCGGGCGATCGAGGAAATGCTGATCAAGGGCGCCACGCATAATCTGATCGTGCGCACGCGCTCCGAGGTCGCGCTCTATGTGCTCAACCACAAACGCGCGCATCTGCGCGCGCTGGAAGAGCGCTTCCGCATCACCATCACCGTGTCCGCCGATCCGACGGTGAGCGGGCAACAGTCCTACGTGGTCGATCGCGGCGAGCAGGTGCATACGGTGGAAGCCGCCAAGACCTTGGCGGCGGCGGCGCCAGCGCCGCTGACCTCGGGCGTCGAGGCCGACGAAGACGTGCTCGACGCCGAAGCCGAGGCCGACATAGAAACCGAGACGGAAGCAGAGGCCGAAGCCGAAGACGCCGAGGCGCAGGATGAGGCTCCCGCCGAGGCCAGCAGCGAACGGCCGCGCGGCGACGGCGAGCGCGACGGCGGCCGCAGGCGGCGACGGCGTGGCCGCGGTCGCGGCCGTGGCGGCGAGCCGCGCGAGGGCGCGCCGCAGTTCACCAACGAGACCGTGCCCGAGCACGCGATTGCGCACGAGGATCATGAGGCCGGCGCGCCCGAGGAAATCGGCCTCGACGATCAACAGCCACGCTCCGGCGGGGCTCCGGCCGAGGCCGAAGGCGGCGATGGTCGCCGGCGCCGGCGGCGCGGCCGCCGCGGCGGTCGCCGCAACCGACAGGGGCGCAATGGCGAGGCGCCATTCCAAGGCAATGGCGGTGGCGCCGAGCCAGAAATGCAGCACGCGGGTGCGGATTTCCCGCCGGTGAGCGACGAGGATGCGTCCGGCGTCGCGCCGCCGTTCGACGAGCCCGGTGCGCCGCGGGCCGCCGAAGCGCGGCCGGCTATGGAACGCCCGATCATCGACCGGCCCTATAACGAGCCGCCGGCAGCTCCACCCCAACCGCCGTCCGTCGCCGCTCCGGCGCCCGCCGAACCGGAACCGCCGCGCCGGCGCTCCACCACCCGCGAGCCGGCGCCCTTCGCCGTGCCCGGCGCGCCGCCGCCCGCTACCTTGCCGCCGCCGACGCCGGTGATCTCCTCGTCGGCCGGCGATGAAGCCGGCCAGCCCAAGCGCGGCTGGTGGGCCAAACGCTTCCTCGGCGACAAGGGCTAGCGCGGTCATGCGCCGGATAAAATGAAATCTGCCTGGATCGAGCGCGACGCCAGCGCCGCGGTCGATCGCTACGGCAAGGCCGGCATCGCCGCCGACCTGGCGCTGCGGATTTATTCCACGCAATTACTCGGCCGCGACGGCAAGCTCGTCCTACACGGCGGCGGCAACAGCTCGCTGAAGACCGAGGCGCGCGATCTCGCCGGCACGGCGGTCGCGGTGCTGCGGGTGAAGGGCTCGGGCGCCGATATGGGCGCAATCGAGCCGGCCGGTTTCCCGGCGGTGCGGCTTGAGCCGTTGCGTGCCTTGCGCGCGCGCGAAAAACTGTCCGATGACGAGATGGCGCAGGCGCAGCGCGCTTTTTTGCTCGATCCGCGGGCGCCCTCACCTTCGGTTGAAATGCTGCTGCACGCCTTCCTGCCAGCGAAGTTCATCGACCACACGCACGCGACTGCGGTGCTCAGCCTAATCGACCAGCCCGATGCGGGCGCTCTGTGCGCGGAAACCTATCGCGGCCGCCTCGGCTTCGTGCCCTATCTGATGCCAGGCTTTGGCTTGGCCAAGAATGCCGCCGAAGTGTTCGAGCAAAATCCCAAAGTCGAAGGATTGATCCTCGACAAGCACGGCGTTTTCACCTTCGGCGCCGAGGCGCGCGAAGCTTACGAGCGCATGATCGAGATGGTGACGCTCGCCGAGAACCGTCTGCAGAAAAACCGCAAGACGGTGTTTACGAGTGCGACAATCCCCAACCGGATCGCGCCCGCCGTCGAGGTCGCGCCGATCCTGCGCGGCGCCTGCACATTGCGCGACGCCGGCGGCGAAGGCGCGCACGGGCGCCCGATCCTCGAATTCCGCGCCAGCGCTGCCATCCTGAATTTCGTCAACGGCAAAGACGCCGCGGCTTATGCCCGCGCCGGTGTCATCACGCCCGATCATGTGATCCGCGCCAAGCCGTGGCCGCTTGTTCTGCCGGCGCCGGAAACGGGCAAGCTCGACGACTTCAAGAATGCCGCGCGCGCCGCGGCGCGCAAATTCATCGACGACTACACAGCCTATTTCGCGCGCAACAATTCGCGCGCGCCCGGCGCCGTCATGCACGATCCCTCGCCGCGTGTCGTGTTGGTGCCGGGGCTCGGCCTGTTCGGCCTCGGCGCGAGCGCCAAGGATGCGAGCATCGCCGCCGACATCGCGCAAGCCGCCGCCGAAGGCATTAGCGATGCCGAGGCGATCGGGCGTTTCACGCCGATTTCCGAAGCCGACATGTTCGATGTCGAATATTGGCCGCTGGAACTGGCCAAGCTCGCCGTAGGCAAAGATTTGCCGCTTGAAGGCCAGGTCGCGGTCATCACCGGCGCTGCGGGCGCTATCGGCGCGGCGACCGCCAAGGCTTTCGCTCAGGCCGGCGCCGAAGTGGCGCTGCTCGATCTCGATGCAAATGCGGCGACGGCAATAGCCAAGACCATCGGCGGCAGCGCCATCGCGCTTGAATGCGATGTGACCGATACCGCCTCCGTGCGCGCGGCCTTCAATCGGGTGGTCGCCGCCTTCGGCGGCGTCGATCTCCTGGTGTCGAACGCCGGCGCCGCCTGGCAGGGCAAGATCGGCGAGGTCGACGAGGCGGCCTTGCGCGCGAGTTTCGAGCTGAATTTCTTCGCGCACCAGAAGGTGGCGCAGGCAGCGGTGAAAATCATGCTGGCGCAAGGCACCGGCGGCTGCCTGTTGTTCAACGTCTCCAAACAGGCGGTGAACCCGGGCGCCAATTTCGGCCCCTACGGGCTGCCCAAGGCCGCGACCTTATTCCTGGTGCGGCAATACGCGCTCGACTACGGCGCCGACGGCATCCGCGCCAATGCAGTCAATGCCGACCGCATCCGCTCCGGCCTGTTAACCGAGGAATTCATCAAAGAACGCGCCAAGGCGCGCGGGGTCTCGGAAAAGGAGTATATGAGCGGCAATCTGTTGGGCCGTGAAGTCACCGCCCAGGACGTGGCGCAGGCCTTCCTAGCCCAGGCGCTGGCGCTGAAAACCACCGCCGACGTGACCACCGTCGACGGCGGCAATATTGCTGCGGCGTTGCGCTAGTATGGTATTCTGATCCCGTTTTGCGAATCCTCAAAGGAGCGATGCCGATGCTGCGACCCTTGAGCGTCATATGCCTGCTCCCTCTTCTGCTACTGGCGACGCCAGCCTCAGCGCTCACCAAGGTGCAGAAGATGGAGACCTGCACGTTCGGCGCTAACGACCAGAAGCTGGCCGGCGCCAAACGCAAAGCCTTCATCGCCAAGTGCATGGCCAACCGAAACGACAAGCGCGGCTCGGCTACCAAGATGCCCGCCAAAAAGCCGGCGGCGAAGAAACAAATGGCGAAGAAGCCGATGGCCAAGAAGCCTGCCGATGCCATGGCGCCGGCCCCCAAGCCGTAGCGCGGGCCGATTTTCAGTCACCTGTAACGGGCGTAGCCATGCCGGAAGCCGATAAAGCGGGCGAGCGCTACCAGGCCGACCGCCCGCAAGCCGCGCCCGGCTTTTTCTTGAAAGGCTCGCACCAGCTCGACTGGGGCATGAAGAACCGGCTCGCGCGCGTGTTCAATCCGGCGTCCGGGCGCACGGTGATGCTCGCGGTCGACCACGGCTATTTCCAGGGGCCGACCTCGGGGCTCGAGCGCATCGACCTGTCGATCGTGCCGCTGCTGCCGCAATGCGACGCGCTGTTTTGCACGCGCGGCATCCTGCGCTCCGTCGTTCCCGCCGACTGCGGCAAGCCGATGGTGCTGCGCGCCAGCGGCGGGCCCTCGATCCTGCGCGAGGAATTGTCCGACGAACAGATCGCCATGGACATGGATGACGCGGTGCGGCTCAACGCGGCCGGCGTCGGCATCCAGGTGTTCATCGGCGGCGAGCACGAGACCCGCTCGGTGCACAACATGACGCGGCTGATCGACGCCGGCTTGCGCGCCGGCATGCCGGTGATGGGCGTCACCGCGGTCGGCAAGGATATGAAACGCGATGCGCAATATTTCCGCCTCGCCTGCCGCATCATTGCCGAGCTCGGCGCGCAATACGTCAAGACTTATTACGTCGAGGACGGCTTCGAGACCGTTACTGCTTCCTGCCCGGTCCCGATCGTGATGGCCGGCGGCAAAAAACTGCCTGAGCTCGACGCCCTCACCATGGCTTATAACGCCGTGAGCCAGGGCGCCGCCGGCGTCGACATGGGCCGCAATATTTTCCAGTCGGAAGCGCCCAAGGCGATGATCGCGGCGGTCAACGCCGTGGTGCACAAGAACGCCAAGCCGAAAGAGGCGCTCGACATCTACCAAGCGCTCAAGGCCAAGGGCTGACCCGGCGCTGCGGACTTAACTCCTCGCCAGCCGCTTGTGACACCCCGCGCGGCCGCTCGGCGCGCGCGGATTTAGTGCCGGCGGAAACGGAGTACTGGAGTAGTCATGATCAGAGTTCTATTAGCGGCGATGTGCCTGGCGTTCTCGGCCGCAACTTTGCAGGCCGGCAGCCTCGACGATCTCAAGGCGGCCAATGCCGCGGTAGAAAAGGGCAACGGCGAGGAGGCCATCCGCCTGTTCAGCCAGGCGCTTGCGGCCGGCGACCTTTCGCCCGCCGACCAGTTCGCCGCCCGCAAGAGCCGCGGTGGCGCCTATACCGGCCGAAGCCTGGTCGCCGACGCCTTCGAGCGGCTCGACCAGGCGCGCCAGCTTCGTAGCGACGCCATTGCCGATTTTACCGCTGCGCTCAAATTCAAAGCCGACGACGCCGCCGTCTATATCGCGCGCGGGCAAGTCTACAACTTGAACGGCCAACACGATGCCGCAATCGCCGATTTCGATGCCGCGCTCAAGCTCGACAACTCGCTCGATACGCTGATGCAGCGTGCCGGCAGCGAGGTCGCCAAGGGCGATACCGATCGCGCGGTCGCCGACTACACCGCCGCGCTCGCCCTGGCCGGCAAGGCTCCCAAGGATGCCAAGAATCCCGGCCCCGACGCCTCGGTGATCCATAACGAACGCGGCTACGCCCAATTCATCGCCGCGCGCTACGCCGACGCCGCCGCCGATTTCGACAAGGCGCTGACGCTTGGGTCGGCCGCGCGCGCCGGCGACGTGCTGTGGCTGCCCTACCAGATGGCCTGGTTGCATATTGCCCGCGCCCGCGCCGGCCAGAACGACGCCGAGGAACTCGCGCGCCATGCCGACAAGATCGATCTCAAGCAGTGGCCCGGCACGCTCGTCGCGTTCTTTCTCGGCCAGGCCAAGCTCGACGAGATATCGCAGCCCTCGAGCCACGGCGCCATGGGGCACGCGCGCGAATGCAATCTGTCGTTTTTCGCCGCCGAGCAGGCGCTTATCAAAAAGGACAGTGCGGGCGCCGCCCCGCAATTCCAGCGCGCCCGCGCGGTCTGCAACATCCACACGCTGCAATACCTCGCCGCCGGCGTCGAATTGAAGCGGCTGGGGAAATAGCGCTGACGCCTTAGCCGGCCCGCGCGGCCGTCCGCTCCAGCGGCGTCACTTCGAACGTGCGCAAGGCTCCCCGCCGCAGCACGTCGATGGCGACACGCTTGCCAATGCGTTCGGCATTGAGCAGCCGGATCAGGTCGTCGACCCCGGTCACGGCATGGCCGTCCGCCCGCACGATGGTGTCGAGCGTCATCAAGCCGGCGCGAGCCGCCGGACCGTTCGGCTCGAGCGCGGTGATCATGGCGCCGGACGCGTTATCAACCCCCGCATTGCGCGCGTGCCGGCGCGGCACCGCCGCGGTCTGCCCCGACACGCCGATAAAGCCGCGCCGTACGCGGCCGTGCTGGATCAATTCGCTCAGCACAAACTGCGCGGTGTTGCTAGCGACCGCAAAGCAGATGCCCTGCGCGCCCATGATAACGGCGGTGTTGATGCCGATTACCTCGCCGCGCGCGGAGACCAGCGGCCCGCCGGAATTGCCGGGATTGAGCGCGGCGTCGGTCTGGATCACGTCCTCGATCAGCCGGCCGTTCCTTGAACGTAGTGAGCGCCCGAGCGCCGAGATGACGCCGGCGGTGACGGTCAACTCGAAGCCAAGCGGATTGCCGATGGCGACCACCAATTGGCCGCGCTTGAGGCCCTTGGAGTCGCCGAGCGCGGCGTGCGGCAGGTCGCGCGCCGAACCCGCCCGCAGCAAAGCGAGATCCGTGTCGGGATCCTCGCCCAGCGTGCGCGCTTCCATGACGCGGCCCTCGGCGTCGGCAAGCTGCACTTGCCGGGCGCCCTGCACCACGTGGCTGTTGGTCAGCACTAGCCCGTCCGGCGCAATCACCACGCCGGAGCCGACCCCACTGGGGCGGCCGTTGCGGCCACGGGTTTCCACGCGCAGTACCGCCGGGCCAACCCGGTCGGCCACGCCGGTTACCGCGTTGGAATAAGCGTCGAAGATGTCGGCGCTGGGCGCAGGCGCCGCAGACGCGTCATCGTCGTCGCGCTGGGAAGAAGCAAAATCGAGCAAGGCAACGCTCTCAAGTTTTGGTTGATACGGGGGTCAAATGTAGGAACGCCCGGCGAAAAAGGAAGACGCCGCCGGCGGACCGCTTCTTAGGCGCGGGCGTCGGCTTCGTGAGGTCGGACGGCCGGGGCTGCTTGACGCTTGAGCGCCCGGACTAAAGCGACAGGGCGCCCCCGGGCGGCGTATCAATGCCAATAACCGCCCAAGAGCGTCCTCGCGTTGCACATCGAACGAAGCCCGTAAGCCCCTCAGCAACGGCCCCCGCGACATGCTGTAAAAACAAAGCGGGAAGCCGCGGCGACGTCTTTGATCTAGATCATACAGCGCCACTGACCCGTTGCCGGGCCGGCCGGACCAGGATCGCCCATCGACCGGGCATCCGCGCGTCCTTATATTCGCTGACGCCTGCGGCAGCGCGATGAATGCACATGGCGAGGATCGACAAGGTCGGCCGATGACCGCCCATCACATCAAGCTGCAAAGTTCGGTCGGCGATTTCAGCCCGGAATTCGTCCGGCGCCTGCCCGCGCTGGAAAAAGCCATGACCGAGCGCGGGCTCGATCCGTCGGCATTCGTGATCGCCAGAAACCTGGCGCAGAGCCCGTATTTGCCGATCGTCTATCGCCCGGACGGCAACCTGCTCGAATACACGGTATTCGTGAAGGACCGCTCGTTCACGGTCACGCTGCCCAACGATATGCGCTTCCTCGAATACTTCTATGAACTCTGCGTGCCGCCGGAGCAGAAAGACGATCCGCATTCCCTAACGCACAAGCTGCAGTCGGAAGAGCAGAAGCTGGAAACGCTGTTCCGCCGGGTCGGGCAGTGGCTCAATAAGCCGATCTAGTCCGATGCTGGCACTGTCTCCCCTCGAACTCGCCGGCCGGCTCGCACTCGCGGTCGGGCTCGCCGTGTTCATGGGGCTTGCCTTCGAGGAGGTCTACAAGACCGAGGAACGGTCGCGCCCGGGCGGCATCCGCACCTTCCCGATGCTCGCCATGTGCGGCGGCGCGCTCTATTTGATCGAACCGGCGCACGCCTTCGCCTTTATCGCCGGGCTGTTGGCCTTAGGCGCCTGGCTGCACGCATACTTGCGCAACGCGCCGGCAATGCGCGCAGCGCCCACTTTCATGATTCCGGCGTCGAACCTGCTCGCCTATGGCATCGGGCCGATCGCCTTGATCGAACCGCCGTGGGTGGCGGTCGCGCTTGTCGTCACCGCCGTGCTGTTGCTCGGCGCGCGCGAGCGATTGCATGGGCTCGTTCACATCGTGCCGCGCGACGAGTTGATCACCGCCGGCATGTTCCTGATCCTGGTCGGGATCATCCTGCCGCTGCTTCCGCATCAGCGCGTGAGCAGCCTCACGCCGCTCACGCCCTACGGGGTTTGGCTGGCGGTGATCACCGTCTGCACGCTGTCCTATTTGAGCTATCTGCTGCAACGCTACGCGCCCTTCAAGGACGCCGCGCTGCTGCCGGCGGTGCTCGGCGGCGCCTATTCGTCGACCGCTACCACCGTCGTGCTGGCCAAGCGCCTGCGCGAGGCTAAGCAAGCCCCGGCGAATATCTCGGCCGGCATCGTGGCGGCGACAGCGATCATGTATATCCGCATCGGCCTGGTGGTGGCGGTGTTCGATATGCATTTCGCATTAACGCTGGCGCCGGCGCTGGCCGCTTTGTGCGCGATCGGCGCCGGCCTGGCGATCTATGAATGGCGAAGGCCGCGGTCGCGCAGCGCCAAGACAAATCTTGCCGTACTGTCGAAAAATCCGCTGCAGATCCCGACCGCGCTCATCTTCGCCGTGCTCATCGTCGTGATTTCGGTGATCTCGGCCTGGGTGCGCGGCGCCTTCGGCGAAAGCGGGATACTCGTGCTATCGGCGGTGGTGGGCGCCACCGACATCGATCCCTTCGTGCTCAATATCGCGCAAGGCGGGATCGGCGGCATGTCGGTCGCAAGTTTGTGCGCGGCGGTGCTGATCGCCGCCTCGTCGAACAATGTCGCCAAGGCCGCCTATGCCGTGGGCTTCGGCGGCATGGCGGCGGCGCGCCGGCCTGCGCTCATGCTGCTGGCGCTATCGTTCTTGGGGCTGATCGCCGCGGCGATCTATTTCGTTTACGTCTGAACGCTTCAATCGCTCTGCAAGATGACGTTCTTTACCATCGGGTAGATCTGGTTTTGCCAGGTGCGGCCGGAAAACACGCCGTAGTGGCCGACGCCGGCCTGCATGTGGTGGCGCTTGCGGTAGGGCCGCAATGACGTGCACAGATCGTGCGCGGCCAGCGTCTGCCCGACCGCGCAGATGTCGTCCTTCTCGCCTTCCACCGTGAACAGCATGGTGCGCTTGATTGCGCGCGGCTCGACTTTCTCATTTTCATAAGTGAGCTCGCCGAGCGGCAGCGCGTGCTCCTGGAACACCAGCTTCACCGTCTCCAGATAGAATTCCGCAGTGAGATCGAGCACGGCGAAATATTCGTCGTAAAACGCTTTGGCGGCGGCGGCCTTGGCTTCGTCGCCGCGCGCCAGGTGCTCGTACAATTCCTGGTGCGCCTTCAGGTGGCGATCGATATTCATGCTCATGAAAGCGGCGAGCTGCACGAAGCCAGGATAAACCTTGCGCCCTGCCCCGGCATAGCGATAGGGCACCGATGCGATCAAATTTTTCTCGAACCATTCGATCGGCTTGCCCTTGGCGAGATCGTTGACCTTGGTCGGGTTGACGCGGGTATCGATCGGACCGGCCATCAACGTCATCGAGCGCGGCTGCGCCGGATTGTCATCCTGCGCCATCACCGCGGCCGCCACCAGCGCGGCAACGCAGGGCTGACACACCGCCACCAGATGCCCGCCTGGCCCCATGACCTCCAGGAAGCGGACAATGTGGCCGATATATTCGTCGAAGCCGAAGCGCCCGTGCTCGGCCGCAACGTCACGCGCGTTGTGCCAGTCGGTAATAAAGACGTCATGTTCGGACAGCATGGTGCGCACGGTGGCGCGCAACAGCGTCGAGAAGTGGCCGGACAGCGGCGCGATCAGCAGCACGCGCGGCTGCGCTTGGTCGACGTCCTTCTTGAAATGCAACAACGTGCCGAACGGCGTCACGTCGGCCGCTTCCTCGGTCACCATGACCTCGCGGTTGCCAACCATGACCGTGTCGATGCCGTAAGGCGGACGGGCATGGGTCAGCCCGGCGCGGGCGATCAACTCATAAGCGGCGGTAAGATTGCTGAGCGGCGACGGCCGCAGCGAGCCGTTAAGGCGTTCGCCCACACTTCGCGCCGCCATGGTGGCCAGCGACCGTATCGGCTCCATGATGTCGGAATGCGCTTGATAGGCTTGATAGAGCATCCGTTCCCCGGCGGCCCCGGCGGGCCGCAGGCGAAAGCTAGATCATTTCATGCTGCACTGCGAGATATAAATCCGGTTGGGGCTATCTGGGGAAAAGCGCCCAGCCATGCCATTTTGCGCCACGGGAAGGTATTGAATGGGCAGAACTTTCGTCTAAGCTGCTGACGCCGGGCTGTGTCGAACAGGGATGATTGCGCCCCATGGCCAAGGCTACCCTCACCATTGCCAGCAAGAATTACGGCTCGTGGTCGCTGCGCGGCTGGCTGCTCTGCAAGCTGGCCGGGCTCGACTTCGAAGAAAAGCCCGTCGCCAGCGACGATCCTTCGACGCGCGCCGAACTGCTGCTGCTGTCGCCTTCGTTCCTGGTGCCGTGCCTGATCCATGACGGCAACAAGGTCTGGGACACGCTGGCGATCGCGCAATATCTAAACGAGATCATGCCCGACTCCGGCCTGCTGCCGAAGACGCTCGCTGCGCGCGCGCATTGCCGCTCGATCTGCGGCGAGATGCATGCCGGCTTTTCCAACATGCGCTCGGCGCTGCCGATGAACCTGAAGGCGTATCACCCCAACTTCAAGGTCTGGGCCGGCGCGCAGGCCGATATCGACCGCATCGTCTTCATCTGGCGCGAATGTCTCGACACCCATGGCGGCACCTATTTGTTCGGCGATCAGCCCGGAATGGCCGACGCCATGTTCGCACCGGTGGTGACGCGCTTACTCACCTATGACGTCAAACTCGATTCCGATTGCGCCGGATATTGCAAGGCGGTGATGGCGCTGCCGCAGATGCAGGAATGGATCGAGGGCGCCAAGGCCGAGCCCGACGAGGTGGTCGAACTCGACGTGGAGTTTTAACAGCGACCCGTTCGTCCCGGCGATAGCGGGGCCCAGAACAAGGTTGGAGCGCGCTGTTGTTTCAATCCCGGATTCCCGCTTGCGCGGGAATGAGCGGCATACCGCGTCGTCCGTGAACAATCGCTAACCGATTGAATGTGAGTCTATTTCCGGGGCTTTGGCCGATTTTAAATTGCAGGATTTCACGGCCTGAGAGCAGAGAACCTTGCAATTTCGTTTTTCGATTTTCTTTCTTCGCGAACCATGATTCCTTGGCTGCATCGGAGGGCACGATGCGGCCGAAGCAACATGAGACCACGGGATCAGGCGACCTGTTCCGGGCCAGGCTCGAGCAGATCATCAATATGAAGCACGAGCTGGTACAGCTTGCCGGCAAGCTCGACTGGACGTGGATCGACGGCGAGATCGCGCCGCTCTACAGCGACCAGGGTCGACCCGGGGTCGAAACCCGCTTCGTGATCGGGCTTGTGCTGCTCAAGCACATTTACGGACTGTCCGATGAGGGCGTGTGTGAGCGCTGGGTCCATGATCCGTATTTCCAGTATTTCACCGGGGAAGAGTTCTTCCAGCATGAGTTTCCGCACGAGCGCTCGGATTTGAGCCATTGGCGCAAGCGGCTCGGCGACAAGCTGGAACTGCTGCTGGCCGGGGACTGTCCGGAATCTGTGTGTGAGGCCATGATGATGAGAACCAAAGGAGCATCATATGGCAATCGAGAAAGACCTACTGGACCAGCTACTGGCCGGCCGCGATCCCAAGGACGTATTCAATAAGGATGGGTTGGTCGACGAGCTGAAGAAGGCGCTCTCCGAGCGGATTTTAAATACCGAGATCGACGAGCATCTGGACGGGGACGGTGCTGAGGGCAAGTCCAATCACCGCAACGGCTACTCCAAGAAGTCGGTTCTGACGGGCACCTCGAAGATGACGCTGTCGGTGCCGCGGGATCGAGCTGGCACCTTCGATCCGAAACTGATCGCCAAGTACCAGCGCAGGTTCCCGGATTTCGATGACAAGATTATCTCAATGTATGCGCGCGGGATGACGGTTCGCGAGATCCGCGGCCATCTCGAGGAACTCTATGGCATCGATGTTTCGCCAGATTTGATCTCGGCGGTCACCGATGCGGTGCTGGACGAGGTCACGGAATGGCAAAACCGCCCGCTCGATATCTGCTACCCGCTGGTGTTCTTCGATGCCATCCGGGTCAAGGTCCGCGATGAAGGCTTCGTGCGCAACAAGGCGATTTACATCGCGCTCGGCGTCCTGCCGGACGGCACCAAGGAGATTCTCGGCATCTGGATCGAACAGACCGAGGGCGCCAAATTCTGGCTGCGCGTCGTCAACGAGCTCAAGACCCGCGGCGTCCAGGACATTCTCATCGCGGTCGTCGACGGCCTGAAGGGCTTTCCCGAGGCCATTACAGAGCCTGCGGGTCGCGCATCAGAGTGGCGCCCTGCGCACGAAGGACCTGGCGCGGGTCACGATCGACACCACCGTGCAGCCCAAGAACATCACCTTCCCGACCGATGCCAAGCTGCTGCACGCGGCGATCAAGGGGCTCAATCGCATGGCCAGGAAGCACGGGGTGCGGCTGCGGCAGTCCTATCTGCGCATCGCCAAGCATGCGGCCATGATGGCGGGGCGCTACGCCCACGCCAAGCAATTCAACCGGCATCGGCGGCAGTTACGCATCCTACGCACGCGTCTTGGTCGCATCATCCGCGACGTCGGCCGCAAGATCACCGGCCAGCCAGCCTTGGAGGAAGCATTCCAATGGCCGCTGGCGTGCGCCACCCAGATCCGTTCGCAGCAGCAGCGCCAGCGCGGCTGGAAACTGTATTCCTTCCATGCCCCCGAGGTCGAATGCATCGGCAAGGGCAAAGCCAGTGCGCCCTATGAGTTCGGCGTCAAGGCTTCGATCGTCACCACCAACGCCCGCGCCCCGGGCGGCCAGTTCGTGCTGCACGCCAAGGCGCTGCCGGGCAATCCTTATGACGGGCACACCCTGCGCGCTGCTATCGAGAACACCGAGAGGCTCACCGGGCGCGAGATCGAGCGGGTCTATGTCGACAAAGGATACCGCGGCCACGATGCAGCAAACCCGCACCGTGTCTTCATCTCCGGGCAGAAGCGCGGCGTGTTCGGCGCCATCAAGCGGGAGCTGCGACGCCGCTCCGCCATCGAGCCCGTGATCGGGCACATGAAGGCCGAAGGCCACCTCGGCCGCTGCTATCTCAAGGGAACCGCCGGTGACGCCGCCAACGCTATCCTCACCGCCGTTGGCCACAACCTCCGCCTCGTCCTCGCCTGGCTAAGGTTTCTTTTGTGTCTGATCCTGGCGGCGCTACGCAGCGTGCTTGCAGACGATCCCGAACTCAAATTGGCTTCTTAACGGACGACTACCGCCTCAGCTCTTAAGCCACTTGCCGACCCGCGCCACCGCCTCGTGCGTTTCGGCGGCCGAGCCACCTTAGCAGAAACGCGGAAAAATGCGCCCGTTGACCGGAACGGTCAGTCCGCGCGCGGGCCCCATCACGATCAAAGTGCCCGATACAGAAGGAAAAGCCCGGCGGCGGCCATCGCTGCACCGGCAAGACGCGGAACGAGCCGGCCGGTCGGGACGATTTTTTCTACGAGGACGAAAATCGTCAGTCCTGCAATCCATAATAGGTTCATGACGCCGCCAACAAAAAGAAGCGCCATCAGCACCCAGCAGCAGCCGACGCACAGTGAGCCATGCTCCACCCCGAGCCGCAGCGAGCCCCAGGGACTGGCGCTAACGCCGCCTCGACTTATCAGGAATCCGAGCGGCGACTGGCAATGGGTGAGACAGGCGTCTTTCAGCGGCGACCACTGATAAAGGCCCGCTGCAACGAGCACGAGCCCGCCAAAGAGGTTGCTCGCACTCGACATCATCGGCGTGATGAGGGCGAGCCGGCTTAATTGCCATTGCGCGACCGTCGCTACAAGACTGAAGGCGATCCAGGCCAGAAGATAGCCCGCGACAAACCAGCCGGTCGCCGCGAGGGGTCGGCCGCTTTGCGCTGCCTTGCGCCCGATATTGGCGTAGAGCAGCACCATCGGCGTGACCGACGGCATCATCATTCCGACCATCATCACCGCCCACATGACGAACATGACGGAGAAATCGGCCACGCTCCACGGCCGGAAAGCGGGCGCCAGCATGGCGCCCATGCCGCTCATGCCTTTGCCCATGGACGGCGCCGTGCCCATGTCCATGTTGGCGGCGAGCCAAAATACATAAGCCCATGCCAGGCCGGTGATGACGACAATCGCGCTCAACACGATTGTGCGGTCCCGCCGCAGCACGGAATTGATGGCGGCGTCGGTCATCGCGGGTACGGATGCTTTTTCATGTCAGACGTCGATCGTTGCCAAATTCGCGACGTGCCCGCAATTTATTCCTTATGAGCCCGTTGCCCGCGGCGGCGTGTCCAGCAATGCGGCGCGCGCGGCGCTGTTAGTTCGACCAGTTGATCGGCGCGTAATGGCCGTTCTTGCCGGAGTTGTCCCAGCGCATGCCGTGGTCGGCGAAGGTGCTGCCCTTCACGCCCATTGCAAGCGCGAGCTTGTCCGCGACCGGATGACCAACCGTCGCCAAAATCTCGCCGCTGCTATGCATGGTCGGCAACGGCTCCACCGCCATATGCATGATGCCGGGGATTTCCGCCGAGCGGTTTTTGCCCGAGATGGCGTATTTGATGGCCACCTTCTTCACGCCGAGATGTTTGCCGACGAAAGGCGCGAAAGCCGCCATCGGGCCACCCTCGGCTCCGCTGAAGATCGCGCCGAGCGCCGCGGTCTGTTGTTCGTCGGCGCGCTCATCGATATAGGCTGCAAGCGTCCAGTTGCCCTCTGCCATGACGCCCGGCGTATGGCCAATAACGGCCACGTTGAGCCCAGCCAGCGATACTTTGCCGTAACTGCCCTTGTCGATGTGGAAGATGAGCGCAACGTCGCATACGCCCTGGCTCGGCGGCGCCGTCATAGGCGCGCTGGTCGAGACGAGGCATGGGCACACGACGTTGCAATTGCAGTTCTCGAAATAATCGCCAGACAACTGCCACTTCTGTTGCGCCGCCATGGTTTCCTCCTATTCGAACGAGAGAACCTCAATCAAGGCTACGACAGTTTCTCCTTGGCCGCTACCGTCTCGACCTAGTCTCCGCTCGGAACGAGCCGCGGCACTTCACCGCGCGTAGTGTCACACGTTTCCTCCTGACGGCTTCAGCGTTTGAGCCAGCCCCCGATCCGCGCCACCGCCTCGTGCATCTCGGCCGCCGATCCCGCGTAGCAGAATCGTAAAAAATTATGCCCGTTGACCGGATCGAAATCGATGCCCGGCGTCGCCGCCACATGTGCCTCGTTGAGCAGGCGCTTGGCGAAATCCAGGCTATCGCCGGAAAACTTCGAAATGTCGGCATAGAGATAGAACGCGCCATCGACCGGGAGAAATTTGTCGAGCCCAGCCTTCGGCAGCCCTTCGGTGAGAATGCGCCGGTTCTCTTCGTAGCCGTGCTTGACCGCTTCCATCTCGGCCCTGCCGTCGAAAGCGGCCTCCGCTGCCACTTGCGCCAGCGTCGGCACCGAGATCGCCAGATTGCCCTGCAGCCGCTCGACCGCGCGCACCAAGCTTTCCGGCACTACCATCCAGCCGACGCGCCAGCCAGTCATACAGAAATATTTCGAGAATGAATTGATCACCAGCGCGCGTTCCGAGAGGTTCGCCGCAGTCTCGGCGCCAAAAGCGTAGTCAAGGCCGTGATAAATCTCGTCGGAGATGACGCGGATACCCTCCGCCTCGGCGACCGCGATCAGGCGCGCCAGCGTATCGGCGTCCATCATGGTGCCGGTCGGATTGGCCGGGCTCGCTACCACCACGCCGGCGAGCGGCTTTACCCGGTGGGCGGCGATCAGCGCCTTGGCCGACAGCGCCCAGCGCGTTTCGGCCGAAGTCTCGATCAGCACTGGCTCGCAACCGAGCGCGGACAGAATATGCCGGTAGGGCGGATAGCCGGGATTGGCCAGCGCCACCCGGTCGCCCGGCTCGAACAGCGAAAGAAACGCCAGGATAAAGCCGCCCGAGGAGCCGGTGGTGACCACCACCCGGGCCGGGTCGATCGCAATCTCATAGGCGTCGGCATAGTGGCGGGCGATGCGGGCGCGCAAAGACGGAATGCCGAGAGTTCTCGGTGTAGCCGATGCGGCCATGCACCAGCGCGGCCTGCGCCGCAGCGATCGCGGTGGCCGGTGCCGGCGCTGCCGGCTGGCCCACTTCCATGTGCACGATCCGGGCGCCCTTGGCCTCCAGCGCCGCCGCCGCCGCCATCACGTCCATGACGATGAACGGCGGCACATTGCTGCGTTTGGAGGGCCTTAGCAGGTGTTTTACCGCCTCAAGCATTGTGAATTGGCACCCCCGCCCCGCTGTTGCCGCATTCCCCTGCGTTTTTCATGACTCAGACGTGATCGCATGCCGCGTTGACCGCGTTCCGGCGCGTCACTAGGTTCCAGCGATCAATTGGCCCAATTATGATCAATAACGGCACACCTATCAGGGCATGGCGCATGGCGCCAGCAGGACGCACCCTCGCGTTTGTCACCGCCCTTGCGGTGGCGGCCGCCGGCGGCGGTCCGGCGCTCGATCCGGCGCATGCGCAGGAGCAGGCGACGCGTGGCGTGCCGGTCATTCGCGACACCGAGATCGAGCAGCTCATGCGCGACTATGCGCAGCCGATCCTGCACACGGCCGGTCTTGCCAAGCAAAACGTCAAGATCGTCATCCTCAACGACCGCGCCTTCAACGCCTTTGTCATGGACGGCCGCCACATCTTCATCAACGCCGGCGCTTTGTTCGACGCCAAGACGCCAAACGAGATCATCGGCGTGTTCGCGCACGAAACCGGTCACTTGGCCGGCGGCCATCTTCAGCGCCTGCGCGAACAGCTCGCCACTGCGCAGACGGCATCGATCATCGCCATGCTGGCCGGCGTCGGCGCCATAGTCGCCGGCGCACGCTCGGGCGGCAATGCCAATGTCGGCGCGGCCGCAATTCTGGCGCCGCAAATGTCGATCCAGCGCTCGCTGCTCGCCTATGTGCGCACCCAGGAAGACCAGGCCGACCACGCTGGCGTGAAATTCCTCACCGCCACCGGCCAGTCGGCCCGCGGCATGCTCGAATTGTTCAAGCGCTTGGGCAACGAGTCGCTGTTCAACTCGCGCTATGTCGATCCCTATCTACAGTCCCACCCGCTGCCGCCCGAACGCGTCGCCGCGCTCGAAAGGCTGGCCAAGGCAAGCCCCTATTTCAACCGCAAGGATTCGCCGGAATTGCAGGCGCGCCACGACATGATGCGCGCCAAATTGGCCGGCTTCCTGGATCGGCCCGACACAGTGGCGCGCCGCTATCCGCTCGGCGATCACAGCCTGCCCGCGCGCTATGCCCGCGCGATCTCGGCCTACCGTTACGGCAATGCACAAGATGCGGCCGCGCAGATCGACAGCCTGATCCAGACGCAGCCGAACAATCCGTATTTCCATGAACTCAAGGGCCAGGCACTATTGGAGAGCGGCCACCCGGCCGCGGCGGTCGCGCCGCTGCGTCGCGCGGTCGCGCTCGCGCACAGCGCCCCTTTGATCGACATCATGCTCGGCCAGGCGCTGATCGCCACCAACGACGCCAGGAGTGCCGAGGAAGCGATTCCGCTGCTGCGCACCGCGCTGAGCCGCGAACCGGAATCGTCCGATGCCTACGCGCAGCTCGCCATGGCCTATGGCCGCAAGGGCGACCTCGCGCAAGCCGATCTCGCCGCCGCCCAGGCCGCTTATATGCGCGGTGACGCCAAGACGGCGCGTCTGCTCGCCAGCCGCGCCAAGACCCGCCTGCCGGTAGGCTCGCCCGCCTGGGTGCGCGCCGACGATATCGTCAACGTCAAGGCGTCGAACGCCGCCATCCGATGACCACAGCAAGGATAAAACCGATGACATCGAGCTTGCGCCTGATCGCTGCCGTCTGTGCCGCGTTGCTGGCCGCCGCCGTGCCGCAAGCCGTGCAGGCACAGGATTTCTCGCCTGCGCAGCGCGGACAGATCGAGCGCGTCGTGCACGATTATCTGATCGCCCATCCGGAAGTGCTGCAGGAAGCAATGGCCGAACTGGAGAAACGCCAGACCGTGGCGGAGGCCGAAAAACACAAAGTCGCGGTCAAGGAACACGCGCAGGCGCTGTACTCCTCGCCGCGCCAGGTCACTCTCGGCAACCCGAACGGCAACGTCACCTTCGTCGAATTCTTCGATTACAATTGCGGCTACTGCAAGCGCGCGATGGAGGACATGCTGACGCTGCTCAAGGACGATTCCCACCTTAAGGTCGTGCTCAAGGAATTCCCGGTGCTCGGGCCGGGCTCGCTGGAAGCCGCGCAAGTCGCCGTCGCCGTGCGCATGCAGGACAAGACCGGCAAAAAATACCTTGAATTCCACACCAAGCTGCTGGGCGGCCGCGGCCAGGCCGATAAGGCGCGCGCGCTCGCGGTGGCCAAGGAAATCGGCATGGATATTGGCCGGCTGGAAAAAGATATGGCGGGCCCCGAGGTGAAGGCAACGCTGCAGGAAGACTTCAAGCTCGCCGAGGCGCTGGGCTTGAACGGGACGCCGAGCTACGTGATCGGCTCCGACGTGGTGGTCGGCGCCGTCGGGCTTGCCGCCCTGCAGCAAAAGGTCAATAACGCGCGCTGCGGCAAACCGACCTGCTGACGGCAGCGCGGCATTCTCCGATAATCGACGAAACAGACATTCGGCCGCCGGCTCGCCCGGTGGCCGATTTTGCGTCGGCACGAGCTTTTTTCTTTTGCGCTTGATCTAATTCAAAAACCGGTTTCCGCTTTTCGGGATCATGCGCTAGGGAACCTAGATTCGCCCGGGGTCGTTATCGCGCACATGTACACGATCGGCATGGAAGAGGAATATTTCGTGTTCGACGCCAAGACGCGCCGGGCGGTGCGCCGCATCGACAAGAAATTCCTCAACCTCGCCCATAAAAAACTCGGCGACCGCGTGATGACCGAAATGCTGCAATCGCAGATCGAGGTGGCAACGCCGCCAGCCGCCACCATGAAGGAGGCGCGCGACCATCTCGCGCATTATCGCCGCGCGCTCGGCGACGCCGCCGCCGAGCACAAGCTCGGCCTCGCCGCCATGGGCACCTTCCCGCTGGCGTTCTGGCCAGAACAGATCGTCACCCCGAAGGCGCGCTACGGCGCGATCATGGACGACCTGCAGATGGTCGGCTACCGCAACATGCTGTGCGGCATGCACGTCCATGTCGAGGTGCCGGACGTCGACACCCGCATCAATCTCATCATGCGGCTGACGCCCTATTTGCCGCTGCTGCTCGCGCTATCGACGTCGTCGCCATTTTGGCAAGGCCACCTCACCGGCCTCGTCGGCTATCGGCTTGCCGCCTACGACGAGTTGCCGCGCACCGGCCTGCCCCAGCTTTTCCGCACCAACGAGGACTTTCGCGAATACGTCGACGCGCTGGTCGGCGCCAAAATCATCCCGGACGCGAGTTATATCTGGTGGGCCTTGCGGCCGTCGTTGCCCAACCCGACCGTTGAATTGCGCGTCGCCGACAGTTGCACGCGGCTCGACGACGCCGTCGCGATTGCCGCGCTGTTCCGCTGCCTGGTGCGCGCGCTCGACCGCAACCGCGGCCTCAATGCCGGCTTCGACCGGGTCGGACGCGCCATTACCTGGGAGAATAAATGGCACGCCCAGCGCTACGGGATCGCGGCCACCTTCGTCGACGCGTTCACCCGCGCGCCAATCACCATCGGGCAATGGCTCGGCCAGGTGCGTGCCTTCATCGCAGAGGACGTCGACGCCTTCGGTTGTCAGGCGGAGATCGCGCGCCTGGACGGCATTCTGGCGGAAGGTACCAGCGCCGACCGCCAGATCGACATGTTCACGAAAGCAAAGGCCGGCGGGCGCAGAAGGTTAACGGCGATCAAGGACGTGATCGACTGGGTGGCGCGCGAAACCCAGGCATTGGACGGTAAACACCCGTAAGGGCGAGCGGCCGTCGGGCTTCCCCTTGGCGTCCGGGACACCTATAAAGCGACCAGTTTCGAGCGCATCGATTCAAGATGCGAGTCGCCGGGAAGCCATGCGCAAGACCCTCTACATCCTCAACGGCCCCAACATGAACCTGCTCGGCACCCGCGAGCCGGAAAAATACGGCCGCGCCACACTCGCCGACGTCGAGAAGCTTTGCCGGGCGACCGCCAAGCGTTTCGGCCTCGAAGTGGTATTCCGGCAGTCGAATGTGGAGGGCGAACTGGTCAATTGGATCCAGGAAGCGCGCGCCAAGAAAGCCGCCGGCCTGCTGATCAATCCGGCCGGCTACACCACCACCTCGATCGCCATTCTCGATGCGCTGTTGGCACTGAAAATGCCGGTTATCGAAATCCACGTCACCAATATCCACGCACGCGAAAAATTCCGGCAGAATTCCTATGTCTCCAAGGCGGCCAAGGCGGTGATTTGCGGCTTCGGCATTGACGGCTATGCGCTGGCCATCGCCGGACTGGCCGGCATGATCGGCGCCAAGGCGAAAAAATAGCGCATGATCCCGAAAAGTGGGAACCGGTTTTCGGAAAAGATCATGCGCAACGAAAGACTCTAACGGAAGGTTCGATGGCAAAAGCGCCGAAAAACCCGATCGTCGACCGCGACTTGATCCGCGAGCTGACCGATTTGCTGAACGAGACCGGGCTGACCGAAATCGAAATCGAGCAGGATGGCCAACGCGTGCGCGTCGCCCGCAACGTCGCGCCGGCCATGCCGCGCGCACTGACTTCGGCGCCGCAGCCGGCCGCCGACATGGCCGCAGCGGCGCTCGATCTCGCCAAGCATCCGGGCGTGGTGATCTCGCCCATGGTCGGCACCGCTTATGCGGCGCCCGAGCCCGGCGCCAAACCGTTCATCGAAATCGGCAGCAAGGTGAAAGCCGGCGATACGCTCCTGGTCGTAGAGGCGATGAAGACCATGAACCAGATTCCGGCCCCGCGCGCCGGCACCGTGATCCAGATTCTGTTCGAGGACGGCCAGCCGGTCGAGTTCGGCGAGCCGCTGGTGATTATTGAGTAGAGCGAATGGCGAAACAGCGAGTAGCGAGTAGCAAAAAGTACAGGTCTTACTATTCGCTACTCACTATTCGCCTCCTTAGGTGTCCATGTTCGATAAAATCCTCATCGCCAACCGCGGCGAGATCGCCCTGCGGGTGTTGCGCGCCTGCAAGGAGCTCGGCATTCCGACCGTAGCGGTGCATTCCACCGCCGACGCCGATGCCATGCATGTGCGCTTTGCCGACGAGAGCGTGTGCATCGGCCCGCCGGCCGCCAAGGACAGCTATCTCAACATCCCGTCCATCTTGTCGGCCTGCGAGATTACCGGGGCCGACGCCGTGCATCCCGGCTACGGCTTCCTGTCGGAGAACGCGCGCTTTGCCGAAATCCTGGGCGAGCACAACGTGCAATTCATCGGCCCGAAGGCCGAGCATATCCGCCTGATGGGCGACAAGATCGAGGCCAAGCGCACGGTCAAAAGGCTCGGCATTCCGGTGGTGCCGGGTTCGCAAGGCGGCGTCGGCTCAGACGCGGAAGCCGCCACGATCGCCGGCGACATCGGCTATCCGATATTGATTAAGGCGGCGGCCGGCGGCGGCGGGCGCGGCATGAAAGTCGCGCGCAGCGCGCCCGAGCTTTCCATCGCGCTTTCGACCGCGCGCGCAGAAGCCAAAGCCGCCTTCGGCGACGACACGGTCTATCTCGAAAAATATCTGGAAAAGCCGCGCCACATTGAAATCCAGGTGCTCGGCGACGGCAACGGCCGCGCCGTTCATCTCGGCGAGCGCGATTGCTCGCTGCAGCGGCGGCACCAGAAAGTCTGGGAGGAAGGCCCCTCGCCCGCGCTCAATGCGCAGGCGCGCAATACCATCGGCGAGACGGTGGCCAAGGCGATGCGCGATATCGGCTATCTCGGCGTCGGCACCGTCGAATTCCTGTACGAGGACGGCCATTTCTATTTCATCGAGATGAACACCCGCATCCAGGTCGAGCATCCGGTGACCGAAATGATCACCGACATCGACCTGATCTTCGAGCAGATCCGCGCCGCCGCCGGCAACGATTTCACGCTCAAGCAGAGCGACATCGAGTTTCGCGGCCACGCCATCGAATGCCGCATCAATGCCGAGAACCCGGTGTCGTTCCGTCCCTCGCCCGGAAGAATTCTGCATTACCATCCGCCGGGCGGCTTGGGCGTGCGCATCGATTCAGCGGTCTACCAAGGCTATTCCATCCCGCCTTATTACGACTCGCTGGTCGGCAAGCTGATCGTGCACGGCAAGACGCGGCAAGAATGTCTGATGCGGCTCAAGCGCGCGCTCGACGAGGTGGTGGTGGACGGCATCGAGACCACGCTGCCCTTGTTCCGCGCGCTGGTGCGCGAGAAGGACATCATCGACGGCAATTATCACATCCACTGGCTCGAGCAGTTCCTCGCTCGCGGCGGGATAGAAGGCTGAGGCAAGCCGGCACGGCCGCCCCGCCCGAACAAACCGCAAATGCCGCGGAAATACCAAAGCCGGAGGAAGGGAACTTTTTCTGTCGCGAAGACAATGGAACTTTTTCTGATGCTGAAATTAGTACGGAAATGAATAGTTCCACCTCGTTTCGTCGCCTAATTTTTTCATCACGCAATTTTTCCGGCAATTTCGAACTAGATTCGAAAACGTCGCGTCGTCCGAACTTTTCACATTTTTGTCCTACTTAGGACCAACTAAAGCCCGCCGTCCAATTCCATCATCGTTCCACAGCTATCCGGCCGCTTGTTTGCGCGGTGTAGTTGCCGAGGGGCGAGGCGATGGAAGTTCTGTGGCCGGCACGGGCGCGACGCCATTCGTCCCCACTTGCTTGCGCCACATTATTTTTTCGTCGAATGCACCCGCGGCCGCGCGATCGCCGTGCGAGTTCGACACGTCTTTCCATTCCCCCTGCCCAATCTCATGCGATTGAACGGAGCGCGCGCTTACGCCTCCGCAGTGCCGTCGACCGAAACCGAACCAGGAGCCAGCCGATCCATAATTGACGGAGCCGTTTGTTGAATGCGGTGCCAAGATAAAGGGAGCAGCGTAATGAGTACTCCGATCCAGCACGACTCTCTCGATCCCAAAAGCCTGCAATACTACGCCCCACGCAAGTTGCGAAATAGCGTTGCCGACCCGCCGTCCATTCAGCCCTTGGCGGACACCAATAGCCCGGCGATTCCGCAAGCAATCGTCGCGCGCGGCACGAGATATGACAATACGACCGCATTGACGGAGGCGCTTCCGGAAGCGCTGCGCCAATTGATCGCGATTGAATACGAAATGCGTGTGCCCCGCCTCTTGCGCAAACGGCCAATCGTCATCCTGGCCAGCATGGCCGCAGCGACCGTCGTCGCCGTCGCAATCGTTTCGGTCGACACATCAAGTCTCACCGCATGGCTGGATTCGGTACGGTCGCCGAAAAAAGATTCCCAGATGTCGCTCGCCGAACGGCTGCAATCGGCAAACGCGGCCATAAATCAAGTGCCGCAGCGAGCGATGGCGCCGACCCTCGCCGTCAAAGACGGCAGCGGCGACAGCAACGCTGGATTGCCGCTCGGCATCGATGTCACAAATTATACGCCGGGCACGACCGTCCATCTGAGCGGGCTGCTGGTCGGCGCCGCGATCAACGCCGGCACCCCGGCGGGTGAAGGTGGTTGGAACATCGCGGTCGACGATCTGTCAAAAGCTTCCGTGATTCCGCCGCCGAACTATATGGGCCCAATGACTGTCATAGCCGAGCTGCATGGCAGCAACGGCCAGGCGATCGTGCGCAGTCCTATTCATTATTTCTGGAAGCAAGCCACCGCCGATACCGGCAAAGCGCTGGGATATGCGGCGCCGGCGGCCAAAGCGCCGGCCGAAAATGGCACCGACGTATCTGCGGCGCTGCGACGTATCGACCCGGCCGAATCCGCGGCGCTGCTGAAGCGGGCGGAACATCTAGTGGCGAGCGGCGACCTGCCGGCCGCGCGGCTCTTGCTGCATCGTCTCGCCGAAGCGCGCAACGCCCGCGCGGCCTATGCGCTGGGAGCGAGCTACGACCCAGCCGTCCTCAAGACGCTTGGCAGCATCAGTGCCGCCCCCAATCCGGCGCTGGCAAGGACCTGGTACCAGCGCTCCATCGATTGGGGTTTGGCCGATGCTTCAAAGGATCTTGATGCGCTCGCGAGCGCAGATAAATAGCCGTCGCACCGTGACCGATATTCACGTCCGCGACGGGATCTTGCAGCCGCCTTGCGCCGGCAATCCGATTCAACACAACGAACACCGGAAATTCACGGGGAGGAAAGACAGCATGACGAAGTTCGTTCGCCTCACTTGCCTGACAGCTATCGTGTTAGCACTCGTTGCACCGGCCTCCACCTCCAGGGCAGCGCAAGGCGAAGTCGATCCCGGTCAGGTGAGTGAAGGCCTAAAAGCTATATTCAGTTACGGGCATGCCACCCAAACGACAAAGGAGCATCTCAACGCCAACACGATCACGGTCATTACCGGGACCATCGGGGGGACCTATGTTCAGATCGGCGCCGATCTCGCTTCAATGCTCGACGACGGCGATACTTTGCGCGTTCTTCCCATCGTCGGACGCGGGTCGGTCCAGAGCATCGCGGATATTTTGTATCTGAGAGGAGTCGATATCGGCGTCATCCGATCCGACACGCTCGATTACCTTGAGAAGAAGGGCTACGCCACCAACATCAAGAGCCAGCTCACCTACATCACCAAACTCTATAACGAGGAAATGCACGTCGTCGCGCCCAAGGCGATCAAAAAGCTTTCCGACCTCGACGGAAAGACTGTCAGCGTCGATATGCCCAACGGCGGTACGTTCATTACCGCGATCACGGTCTTCGAACGTCTCGGTATCAAACCGAATTTTGTCTACATCGAGCAGCGGCGTGCCTATGAAAAATTGCGCAAGGGCGAAATCGACGCAATGGTCGCCGTCCAGGGCGTCCCTTCGAAATTCACCACAACGATCAAAGACGACAGATTTCACTTGGTCCCGGTCGATTACGCGCCACCGCTTCAGGTCGACTACCTGCCCTCGCAGTTGAAGGCGGAGGACTATCCCGCCCTGATACCCGCCGGACAACGGATCGATACGATTGCCGTACCGGCAATCCTCGCTGCCTATAACTGGGACCCCGGCACCGAGCGCTACCGCAAAGTCGAGCGTTTTGTTCAGGCATTCTTCGACAAGTTTCCGGATTTTCAGAAACCGCCATTTCATCCCAAATGGAAAGAGGTCGTGCTCAGCGCACCGTTGACAGGCTGGAAACGGTTCCCGGCGGCGCAAGCGTGGCTTGATCAGCACGCCAATCCGGCGGCAGCGGCGATCCGGCGCCAGTTTAATCGGTTCATTGCCTCGCAGGCATCCAAATCCGGAACACCGATTGCAACAACACCGGAGCAAAACGAGGCGCTGTTCAAACAATTTCTGGAATGGAAGAAAGATTCCGAGGCTAAGCCGGTGCGGCGGCCGCGAGCCCATGCGCGGACCCACAAAGCCAGCCGGAGCCGGCCGGACAAGTCGGACAGATCGGATAAGTCAGACAGGTCGGATAAGTCGGAGAAATCCGATAAGTCGGAAAAGGCGGAGAGATGACGTCGCCGCGGCACTGGTCAAATGAGCTCCAAGGCTTGTGCCGGGATAGAAGGCTAAGGCGAGGCGGCGCCGTCGCGCCGCACGCCAAACTCTTGGATCATCTCAAATTGCCGGACCGCGTTCGATAACGGAGCGTTATCGTTACGTCGCTAGCGATTATGTCTGCGGTCCGGACAAATCCCTGCAGCGCCCGGCAAATTGGCCAGCGCATTGATCTAACGCAATGCGCGCATGCGCCATTAGACCACAACCAAATCAACAAATCTGCGGATGCTGGGACCCGCGATCCGGGGGCGCTCCAGTCCCCGATCTGTGGTGCCGGTCTTCGCGGGTACAAAAAATGCCCAAGGAGACTTCCGATGACAACGCGTGGCGAACACCACGATTACATAACCGGCAGCGTAGCGGGGGTAATGACATTGGTAATCGTTGCGGTCGGCCTCGTACTGGTGGCCGCATATTTCTACAGCTATTGAACGATCTATCGAGTCGAGGCCCGGCGGAATTGTCGTGGCTTCGTTGTTTGCGTGAGATAATTGTTCCTCGCCGCGTCGCGAGCCGGCACGCTATGGGAAATTCAAAAGCGCGGACGCTTGCAAGGCCTCAATGCGTCGTCCCCGTCAGCCGCGCCAATAGCCGGCACAGTTCCGCGGGGCTGTAGGGCTTGCGCACGAAGATCGAGCGCGGCACCGCCGGCGCCAGCGCCGAGGGCGAATAGCGGCCGGAGCAATACACGATCGGCAGTTCGGGGCGCTGCGCGCGCACCTGCTGCGCCAGCATCGAGCCATCCATGCGCCCGAGCAGATTGATGTCGGTGAACAACACGTCCACCTCGGCGCCGGACTCCAGGTAGCGCAAGGCCTCCTCGCCTTCCGCCACCGCGTGCACGACAAAACCGTTGTCGCACAAGGCTTCCGCGATGAGATTGCAGATCAGCAACTCGTCTTCAACCACCAAAACGCTGGCCCGCCGCGTCGACATAGCACCCGATCCCCCTCAACTCGCCTTGCCCCCGCAAATTCCGGTTCCGCTGCGCACGGCCCCCGGCGTTGCAACCGTTCAACGCATGACGGGCCAATGCGTTCAATCTTTCGCCAATTTGGTCAGGTCATGGTCATCGTTCGGTTAAAATCTGTGCTCCCCAGCCGGCCCGCCAGCGCCTAGAATAGCAATCCCACCACCGCATACCGGTCCGCATGGCCAACCGCGAAAATTCAACCATCGAGATCACGCCGGACGTGCTGCTCAAGGCCTATGCCTGCGGCATTTTCCCGATGGCGGAAAACGCGGACGATCCGGCGCTCTACTGGATCGAGCCGGACATGCGCGGCATCATTCCGCTCGAAGGTTTTCACCTGCCGGCGCGACTTGAGCGCAGCGTGCGCACGACGCCGTTCACGGTCTGGGTCGACCGCGCTTTTGACGCTGTGATCGATGGCTGCGCCGAGGAAAAACCCGACCGCAGCCGCACCTGGATCAATACCCGCATCCGCAAGATCTACCGCAGCCTGTTCGAGGCCGGGCATTGCCATACCGTCGAAGTCTATGACGGCGAGGCACTGGTCGGCGGCCTCTATGGCGTTTCGCTCGGCCGCGCTTTTTTTGGCGAGAGCATGTTCCACCGCGCGCGTGACACTTCCAAGATCGCGCTGGTGCATCTGGTGGCGCGCCTGATCGCCGGCGGCTACCGGCTGCTCGACACCCAATATGTCACCGATCACCTGAAGAGCTTCGGCGCCGTCGAAGTGCAGAAGCGGCGCTATCATCGTCTGTTGGAAGACGCGCTGGTCGGCGAAGCCGATTTCGGCGCACTCGCCAGCGACCGCCCGATCGGCGGCGCGGAGGCGCTGGCGCTCTTGCGCTAGCGCGGCGGCGGCAGGAAGCCGGGCTGCTGCGTACGCTGAGGCGGCCGGCGCGGCGGCGTGCGCACCGGCTGCTTGGGCGGCGCAGGCGCCGCCTCCGGGGCTTCCGCCACGTTTGGATTCTGTCCGCCTTTGCAGTCGGTCAGCCAGACGTCGTAGATCGGATGCTCGACCGCATGCAGGCCGGGGCTGGCCGCGAACATCCAGCCGGTAAAGATGCGCTTGATCTCGCCTTGCAGCGTCACCTCGTCCACTTCCACGAAGGCATCGGTGTTCGGCGTCTCGGTCGGCGGGCGCGAATAGCAAACGCGCGGCGTCACCTGCAGCGCGCCGAATTGCACCGTCTCGTTGATGGCAACGTCGAACGAAATGATGCGGCCGGTGATCTTATCGAGCCCGGCGAATACCGCGGTCGGATTGCTGATGCGCTGCGGCGGCGGCTCGACCACGACTTCGTCGCCGGGCTGCGGCGAGGTATCGGCCGGTTGCTGTAGCCCGCCGCGCGGTTGCCGCTGGCCTGGCGGCACGCCCGGTAATGCCTGTGCCGGGCCGGCGGCGCCCGCCGGCGGCTGAGCTTGCGGTGCCGCCTGCGGCGGCGGCGCGGTGCCGGGCAGCGGCGCCAGCGGCTGCGATTGGATGGTGCCGCCGCCGGGGCGGCTCGACGGCGGCAGGCTCATGGGTGCCGGCAGCGGCTGCGAAGGCGGCTGATCGGAGCGGACGCCGCCGGGCGGGCGCGGCGGCGCGTCGCCGCGCGGGGTATCGCGCGGCGGCTGGCTGGGAAAACTGTTGGGCGGCGGCGGGAGCGGTCGCGCGCCCGGTATGTCGCCCGGCGGCCGTGGCGGGGCATCGTCCCTGAAGACCGACCCTTGCGCGTGCGCGCGCGGCGCCGTCGCCACCACCAGCAGCAGCGGAACAATCGCAAGCAGGCAGATCGGGAGACGGGATTGCGCCATGAAGCCGGATTTTTTCCGCGTGGGAACCGGCGCGGATTCGCCGCTTGCCCTGGGCAGCGCCCGGTTAACACGGCGAATACGGCGGCGAAAGGGCGGTTCAGGCGGGCCTTGCGCCGGACGGCCGCGCGACCGCCAGCAGGCCGACCAGCCCAATCGCCGTGACGACGGCACCGGCGGTAAAGGTCGCGGCCGGCCCATATATGTCCCACAGCGCACCGGCGCCAATGCTCGCCGTAAGCACGGCGATGCCGCCGGCAAGATTGAACAGGCCGAAGGCGGTGCCGCGCAAATCCGCCGGCGCGGTGTCGGCCACCATGGCCGACAGCAAGCCTTGCGTCAGTCCCATATGCAGGCCCCAGAGCGCGACGCCGGCAAGCGCAAATGCGATGCCACCGGCGAACGCCAGCACGAGGTCGGCAACGATCAGCGTCGCGGTGCCGGCAATCAGCACGCCGCGCCGGCCGATGCGGTCGGAAAGCGCGCCGGCCGGATAGGCGGTGAGCGCATAGACCGCGTTCATCACCACCATGACCGCCGGAACGAAGGCGATCGGCACGCCGATATTCTGCGCCTTGAGGATGAGGAAAGCTTCGCTGAAACGCGCCAAAGTGAGCACGCTGGCAATCGCCACCACCATCCAGAACATCGGCGGCAGGCGGGCGCAATCCGCCATCTTCAGTTTTGCAGCCGGCGTGCCGGGCAAAGGCGGGCGCGCCGGTTCCTTGACCACGAACACGATCAGCGCAAACGACACCATGGCCGGGACCACCGCGATCCAGAACACCAGCTTGAACCGGTCAGCGCTCAGCCACATCAGGGCGATCGCGGCGAGCGGCCCGAGAAAGGCGCCGACCGTGTCGAGTGCCTGGCGCAGGCCGAAGGCGGCGCCGCGCAACGTGCTCGGGGTGATGTCGGCGATCAATGCATCGCGCGGCGCGCCGCGAATGCCCTTGCCGATGCGGTCGACGAAGCGGGCCGCGACAATCCAGGTAAGGCTCGCAGCGAGCGGAAATACCGGCTTGGTGAGGGCAGCGAGCCCGTAGCCTGCGGCGGTCAGCAGCTTGCGCCGGCCAAGCCAGTCGCTGAGCGCGCCGGAGAAAATCTTCACGATCATCGCCGTGGCTTCGGCAACGCCCTCGATGACGCCGACCGCGACCATCGAGGCGCCCAGCACGGTAACCAGATAGACCGGCAACAGCGCATGGATCATCTCGGAGGACAGATCCATGAACAGGCTGACCAGCCCGAGGACCCAGACACCGCGTGGAAGCTGTTGCAGCGACGAGCGAGCCGGCGCCGCCGGGGCCATTACCGCTCTGGCGTCCAGGCCTTGTAGTCGCCGGTCGCCTTCGGGCGCCGCCCAGCGGCGAGCGTCGAACCGGACGGCCGATAGGCGCCCGCGGTGCCGGTCAAATTGGCCCGGTGCGGCTTTTCCCAGTCATGCGGCTTGTAGTCTTCTTTCGTGGGCGGGGTATCGACGGTGTGATGCATCCAGCCGTGCCAGGACGGCGGAATAGTCGAGGCCTCGGCATAGCCGTTAAAGATCACCCAGCGCCGCTCGAAGCTGAGCATGCGCGGGTCAATTTTACCGCCCTTGGTGCGGTAGTATACATTGCCGAATTCGTCCTCGCCGACCTTTTCCCCGTACATCCAGGTCCAGAACTGGGTACCGAAAGTCTGCGAATTCCACCAGGTGAACAGCTTCAGCAGGAAACTTTTCATCGCGGCCACGCATTGACAGACATTGAATACGCGGCGTTCTGCCACCTCGCCGCCCTCCTGTCCAGCGCGCACTATTGCCGATCTGCCATGTTCGCCCTAACGGCAAGAATGCTATCAAATTGGTATGGATTCGATCCGAACCGCCCTGAACGCCATTAAAGACCTGTTCACCTGGCTACCCGACCCGGTAGTCGCGGTCATCATTCTGGTGCTGGCCGCGGTGGCGGCCTATTCGCTGCACAAAAGCGTGCGCAAGTTGCTGCGCGCCGTGCTGGCCAAGCGCTACCCTTCCGGGTTCGCCATTATCACACAGATGCGCGGGATAACGCGGCTCGCTTTGTTCATCCTGGCGATGGCGATCGCGATTCCCGTGGCCCCGCTCGATCCGAGCACCATCGAATGGCTGGCGCGGTTTTTGTTGATCGCAGTGATCGGGCTGATCGGCTGGGCGGCGATCACCGCGCTCGATATCGGGGCCGAACTCTATTTGCGGCAATTCCGGCTCGACGTCGACGATAACCTGCTGGCGCGCAAGCATGTGACGCAGGTGCGCGTGCTGTTGCGCTCCGGCGACGTGCTGGTGGTGATCGTCACCTTCGGCGCCGCGCTGATGACCTTCGAGCCGGTGCGGCAATATGGCGTCAGCCTGTTCGCCAGTGCCGGCGTTGCCGGCATCGTGGCCGGTCTCGCCGCGCGCCCGGTGCTGTCGAACCTGTTCGCCGGCGTGCAACTGGCCATGACGCAGCCGATCCGCATCGACGACGCGGTAATCGTCGAGAACGAATGGGGCACCATCGAGGAAATCACGTCCACCTACGTCGTGGTGCGGCTGTGGGACTGGCGGCGCATGATCGTGCCGCTGTCCTATTTCATCGAAAAGCCGTTCCAGAACTGGACGCGCGAGGGCTCGGCGCTGATCGGCAGCGCCATGATTTATGTCGATTACCGCGCGCCGGTCGGCGTCATCCGCGACAAGCTCGCCGAAATCGTCAAGGCGTCGAAGAACTGGGACGGCAATGTGGTCAATTTGCAGGTTACCGACGCCAAAGAGCAGACCATCGAACTGCGCTGCGTCATGAGCGCCAATTCCGCCGGCCAAGCTTTCGAGCTGCGCTGCGAGGTGCGCGAGCGGCTGATCGATTTCCTGCAAAAGCATCACCCGGAAGCGCTGCCGCGCCAGCGCGCGGAAGTGAACCTGGCGGGAAACGACGGCGACGCGCGCGCAACGGAGTCCAAGGCTAGCGCAATAAAGCGCAAGGCCGCCGCACAACGCTAAGCGCGACAGTCTGGTCTCGCAGCTAGCCTTTGTTGCAGCGCATATTGCGTTTTCCTGGAACCGCTGGTTAAGCTGCCTAGGAATTCAGCAGCGTAGGCTCGAGTCGCTTAAGTTCGCCTCAGCCACGCTGACAAACGCGATGACAGTGCCGGTGCGAAAGGCGGGCCCCTCATGCGGGTCCGCCTTTTTCGTTGGAAAAAATCGCTTAGCGGGGCGGCCGGACCGTTTGTAGTCGAAAAACTGCATGCACAGGCGTGGGTAACCTCCCCACCCTGCGACAGCACCGGTGCTTGAGGGCTAAGATACTGACCTGATTTTGAGAATCAGCGACTCCCGGGAACCGATCGGGTGGCTTTTCCCAACCTTATCCCCGGCAATGCCGAGCCGCGGATTTTGCCGCAGAAAACTGTGAAGTCCCGGTTTTGCGTCACTTTTGTGTCATGCCAGCAGGGATTTAAACCTACCCCCTTCGGCCGATAAAAACGCTTTCCGCTGCCCCCGGATCGCTCAATACTGACAGCGGTTTGGCGGCGGGTTATCCCCGAAGTTAGCCGCTTAACCACAAGACTTAGTATTTGATTCAGATTTGATCACTATCTGTTGTTGACGACAAGTACGAGTCCCCCTAGCTTTGGTGCGTTGGGTGCGTCCGCGTTTTCGGTTCCCTCCGAGCTTCCAAACGACTCTGGGTCGAGAGCCGCGCCCGCGCCAGAAATGGTGTTTTGGGACAGAGAATTTGTGCGCAACCGGCATCAAAAAGCCGGGAATAGCCGGTGCCGGGCCTTAGGTCCGAGCCCAACTAGGGTGAGTAACGGGTGTCGAACAGCGTAGCGAGCAAAACAGGCGGACATGGACGGGTCCGTCAGGGATAATTGGGCGGCCGCCAGCCGCCCGGCATTCAAGGGGCTAGAGACGAAAATGCGGATCGAACGGCGCTACACCAAGGACGCACAATCGGCTTACGCGAACATCCAATTCCGCTTGACCACCAGCGAGATACGCAATCCGGACGGCTCGGTGGTGTTCAAACTCGACAATGTCGAGGTGCCGGAATTCTGGTCGCAGGTCGCCTCCGACGTGCTGGCGCAGAAATATTTCCGCAAAGCCGGCGTGCCCGCCCGCCTGAAAAAGGTGGAAGAAAATTCAGTCCCCTCGTTCCTGTGGCGCTCTGTCGCCGACGAAGAACAGCTTGTTCTGCTGCCCGAGAAGGAGCGGATGATCGGCGAACAAAGCGCCAAGCAAGTGTTTGATCGGCTTGCCGGCACCTGGACGTACTGGGGCTGGAAGGGCGGCTATTTCGATAGCGAAGATGACGCGCAGGCCTTCTTCGACGAGCTGCGCTACATGCTGGCGACGCAGATGTGCGCGCCCAATTCGCCGCAATGGTTCAACACCGGCCTGCACTGGGCCTACGGCATCGACGGGCCGAGCCAGGGCCACTACTACTGCGATTTCCAGAGCGGCAAGCTGACGAAATCTAAGTCGTCGTACGAGCATCCGCAGCCGCACGCCTGTTTCATCCAGGGCATAAGTGATGATCTCGTCAACGAAGGCGGGATCATGGACCTGTGGGTGCGGGAAGCCCGCCTGTTCAAATACGGCTCCGGCACCGGCAGCAATTTCTCCGCGCTGCGCGGCGAAGGCGAAAAACTGTCGGGCGGCGGCAAGTCATCGGGACTTATGTCCTTTCTCAAGATCGGCGACCGCGCGGCCGGCGCCATCAAGTCGGGCGGCACCACGCGGCGCGCCGCCAAGATGGTGATCGTCGACGTCGATCACCCCGACATCGAGACCTATATCGACTGGAAAGTGATGGAAGAGCAGAAGGTGGCGGCGCTGGTCACCGGCTCCAAGATCAACCAGAAGCACCTCAAGGCCGTGCTCAAGGCCTGCGTGAATTGCGAAGGCTCGGGCGACGACTGCTTCAGCCCCGAGAAAAACCCCGCTTTGAAACGCGAGATCAAGCTCGCGCGCAAAGCCTATGTGCCGGACAATTTCATCAAGCGGGTGATCCAGTTCGCCAAGCAGGGCTACACCGACATCCACTTCCCGATTTACGACACCGACTGGGATTCGGACGCCTATCTCACCGTTTCCGGGCAGAACTCGAACAATTCGGTGCGCGTCACCGACGGCTTCCTGAAAGCGGTCGAGAGCGACGCCAAGTGGGACCTGACCTACCGCAAGAACGGCAAGATCGCCAAGACGCTCGATGCCCGCGCACTGTGGGAGAAGATCGGCTACGCCGCCTGGGCCTCGGCCGATCCGGGCCTGCAGTACCACACCACGGTCAACGACTGGCACACCTGCCCGGCCTCGGGCGAAATCCGCGCCAGCAATCCGTGCTCGGAATACATGTTCCTGGACGACACCGCCTGCAATCTCGCCTCGCTCAACCTGCTCACCTTCCGCGACGAGAAGACCGGCCAGTTCCAGATCGAATCGTACGAGCACGCGGTGCGGCTGTGGACCGTGGTGCTGGAAATCTCGGTGCTGATGGCGCAGTTCCCGTCAAAGCAGATTGCGCAGCTCTCCTACGAGTTCCGCACGCTCGGCCTCGGCTACGCGAACATCGGCGGCCTGCTGATGACCTCCGGCATTCCGTATGACTCGGACGCCGGCCGCGCCATCGGCGGCGCGCTCACCGCCATCATGACCGGAGTTTCCTACGCCACCTCCGCCGAAATGTCGGAAAAGCTCGGGCCCTTCCCCGGCTTCAAGAAGAACCGCGAACACATGCTGCGCGTGATCCGCAATCACCGCCGCGCCTCCTATAACGAGCGCACCGGCTACGAAAAAGTGTCGATGCCGCCGGTGCCGCTCGACCATGCCGCCTGCCCCGACCAGAACCTGATCGCGCACGCCAAGGCCGCCTGGGACAACGCGCTCGAACTCGGCGAAAAGCACGGCTACCGCAATGCGCAGGCGACCGTGATCGCGCCCACCGGCACCATCGGCCTGGTGATGGACTGCGACACCACCGGCATCGAGCCCGACTTCGCGCTGGTGAAGTTCAAGAAGCTCGCTGGCGGCGGCTATTGGAAAATCATCAACCGCGCGGTGCCGGAAGCGCTGCGCACGCTCGGCTATTCGGAAGCCGACATTGCCGAGATCGAAGTCTATGCCGTCGGCCATGGGAGCCTGGCGCAGGCGCCGGCCATCAACCACACAACTCTCAAGGCAAAAGGCTTCACCGACGAGGCCATCGGCAAGATCGACAAGGCGCTGCCGACCGCCTTCGACATCAAGTTCGTCTTCAACAAGTGGACGCTGGGCGAGGAATTCTGCCGCGACACGCTCGGCATATCGGCGGAAGACCTTAGCCTGCCGACCTTCGACCTGCTGGCCGCGCTCGGCTTTTCCAAGCGCGAAATCGACGCCGCCAACATCCACGTCTGCGGCGCCATGACGGTGGAAGGCGCGCCGCACTTGAAGCCCGCGCATTATCCGGTGTTCGACTGCGCCAATCCGTGCGGCCGCACGGGAAAACGCTATCTGTCGGTGGAAAGCCACATCCGCATGATGGCGGCGGCGCAGCCGTTCATCTCCGGCGCCATCTCCAAGACCATCAACATGCCGAACGAGGCCACCGTCGAGGACTGCAAACAGGCCTATCTGATGTCCTGGAAGCTGGCGCTGAAGGCCAACGCGCTCTACCGCGACGGCAGCAAGCTCTCGCAGCCGCTCAATTCGCAACTCATCGCCGACGGGGACGACGAGGACGACGCGGTCGAGGCCTTCATCGAGCGGCCCGCCGCGGCGCGCGCCGCCGGCCTTGCCGAAAAAGTCGTCGAGAAGATCGTCGAGCGCATCACCGTGCTGCGCGAGCGCGAGCGGCTGCCGACGCGGCGCAAGGGTTATACGCAAAAAGCTGTGGTCGGCGGGCACAAGGTCTACCTGCGCACCGGCGAATACGACGACGGGCGGCTGGGCGAGATCTTTGTCGACATGCACAAGGAAGGCGCGGCGCTGCGCTCGCTGTTGAACAACTTCGCGATCGCGATTTCGCTCGGCTTGCAATACGGCGTGCCGCTGGAGGAATATGTCGACGCCTTCACCTTCACCCGCTTCGAGCCGGCCGGCCCCGTGCAGGGCAACGACTCGATCAAATACGCCACCTCGATCCTCGACTATGTGTTCCGCGAGCTGGCGGTGTCGTATCTGGAGCGCTTCGACCTCGCCCATGTCGACCCGAGCGAGGCCGGCGGCTTCGACGCGCTCGGCAAGGGCGTCGAGGAAGGCAAGCCCGCGCCGGCGACCAACTACGTCTCGCGCGGGCTGACGCGCTCGCGCACCGACCGGCTCTCCGTGGTGAGCGGCGGCAGCGTCGGCGCCGACGCGGTCGGCAGCAGCAACGTCACTGCGTTTTCGGGCGCGGCCACCGCGCTGAAGGCCGAGCCCGAGGCCAGGCTCTCGCCGGCCGAGCAGCTCGACCTGCGCATCGATCCGCAGGACGCGCGCGTGCACGCCAAACATGCGGCCTCCGAGAAGCGCGCCGAGGCGCGCGCCAAGGGCTACGAGGGCGAGGCCTGCGGGGAATGCGGGAATTTCACGTTGGTGCGCAACGGTACCTGCATGAAGTGCGATACGTGCGGGAGCACGACGGGGTGTAGCTGATCGCGAAGGAGACTTCGATGAACCATGATCGGGAGTTTCTGGAAAACCAGTACGACAGCACGCTGAAATGGCTATTCGACGCTTGTTTTGGCCGGTTAACGGCGACTGATGTAGAGATAGGTCAGAAAATATCTCTGCTTGGGACTCTGAAACGCCTTCTCCGCAGAGAGCGATAAGCACTATCAAACTCGTCATGGCCGGGCTTGACCCGGCCACCCAAGACTGAAAAGGGCGGTCGAAAGGCTGTCGGGTTTAACTTTTACCTATGGAAGAACATAAAGTGAACACAATCTTAGCCAAAATAGCGTTGTCAATTAGAACTTGAATTGGGGGTAGCCCCTTGGCTGACGATGATTTTTCCAAACCGACAAAAGAGCTTTTAGCTAAGCGTGCTGGACACTCTTGCTCCAATCCGGATTGTGAGGCGCCCACAGTTGGCCCTAGCGAAGCTGATCCAAAAAAAGCGGTCAACGCTGGTGTCGCGGCCCACATAACCGCAAATTCTCCTGGCGGTGCCCGCTACGATGTAAGCCTCACTTCTGAGCAAAGGCGCAGCGCTAGCAATGGAATTTGGCTGTGCCACACCTGCGCGCACATCATTGATGCAAATAACGGCGCCGACCATCCCGTCGAAATGTTACAGGAATGGAAACGATCTCACGAAAAGAAAGTTGCTGCATCAATCGGAAAAGCCGCATCCGAATATTCAGAACTGGGAGGTAGTATAACTGCTAGCGGGATCGGGAATGTCACTGGTGCTGATATTCAAAAGCCAACTCGAATTAATCCTGGCACCACTGTTTCGTCTTTTGGCATTGGAAATATTACTGGGGTGCGAATAGGAGATAAACGATGACTGGCGCTGCGCACGTTTCATTTGGCGTCCGTTGCACCAAATGCGGGTTTTCAGTTGGAACGCTTGCTTCTGTTTCGGTGGGTGGCAGCACATCAGCCGGCTGTCCAAGGTGCGGAGGCAGCCTTGTTGCTGCAAACGAGTGGAGCAATATTTCGAACTTCACGTGCCAAGTATGCGGCACAATGGTTGGCCACATGACTTCTAACGGACAGGCTGTTTGCCCAGGATGCAAAACGCCTATCTAGCGAGCATTGGGGGCGCTAATTCGGTCCGCGCCTAGGTCTCGCATTCACGTACTCAATCTTGTCATCACCGCGCTTGTCCCGGTGATCCCGCTTAGGCTGGCACTGCACGCCCCTAAGCGGGATGGCTGGGACTTCAGGCGCTAAGACGGCGCTTCGCGCCTTTTGCCGAGCCATGACAGGCCACCGAAAAACGCTTATATTGTTCGAATGAAAACCAAATCGCTGACCCAAGCCCTCGAACGCGTCGAAGCCTGGCCCGCGCATGCGCAGGACGAACTGGCCGAGATCGCGCGCGACATCGACGAGAGCCTCGGCAAGGGCGACTATGAGCCGACGCCGGCCGAGCTCGCCGGCATCGATCGCGGGTTGCGCGACGCCGACGCGGGCCGCTTCGCGAGCGGCGCCAAAGTCGACGCGGTGCTCGCCAAACTGCGCGGCGCATGAAGGTCGTCTATACCGACGCCGCGCTGCACGACCTCGACGAAATCACCATTTGGCTGAAAGCCCACTACCCCGGCCTCGGCAAGGGCGTCGAACGGCGCCTGCGGCTCGTCGTCGCCCATATCGCGCGCTGGCCGGAGAGCATGCGCGCGTCGGCGCACCGCCCCGGCGTCCGCGTCGCAACGCTCGGGCGTTACCCCTATAAGATTTTTTATCGCGTGCGCGACGGCGTGGTAGAGATCCTGCACGTCCATCACATGGCGCGTTCGCCGTGGGACGAAGATAGAGAAGGCTAATCCGTGAGCCGCCTTGCCGCTGCCCTCGCCGTCGCCCTGGCGCTCTCGCTCGCGCCGCCCGCTGTCGCCGCAACGGCGGACAAGCCGGCCGCGACCAAAAAACACGTCGCGCACAAGAAGCGCCCGCTCACCCGCCACGAGCGCGAATACGGCTTCCTGCCCGGCTACCGCCCGCCGCACGTGGTCGCGCGCGAGCGCTGGCAGCACTACGACCGGCTCAACGGGCCGCGTTATTACGGCCCGGCCTGGCCGCGCTTCTACCGCGGACGCTGGAACGGCGGCGGCTTCGGCCCCTGCTATACGCAGACGCCGATCGGCTACATGTGGAACTGCGGGCAGTAGGGCGCGCTTACACCCAGCGCTTGATCGGCCCGACTTGCTTGGTCTTATGATCGAGCGTGACGAATTCCTCGTCCACATAGCACCAGCCCCAGCCTTCCGGCGGATCGTAGCCCTCGACGATCGGGTGGCCGGTCGCCTTAAAATGTTTGGTGGCATGACGGTTGGGGCTGTCGTCGCAGCAGCCGACATGGCCGCACATGCGGCACAGGCGCAGGTGCACCCACGCGCTGCCGGTCTTGAGGCACTCCTCGCAGCCGCGCGCCGACGGCGTCACGTCCTTGACCGCGCCGGCATGCGCGCATTTTCCGACCATGAGCGGCGTCTCCGCGACAACGCTCGATTTATAGCACGCCAACGGTCCCCGCGCGTTCAGACGGCGGTGGACTTACCGCTCCGCCCTGCCCGCTACGGCAACAAACGCTCGGCGTAGCCGATAAGCATGTTGAACTGATCGGGGAAGAAGATGAAATAGATAATCGCGGCCACCGGTGCCAAAGCCAGATACCACTCTCGCATGGGTACTCCCTTGCAAGAACGCTCGCGGTATTAGACGGCCGCGGATATGTAGAACTACCTAGGGCGGCGCGGACAACTTGTGGAAATTTTTAAACGTAGGGAACCGGCGGCGGTCGCGCCGCGCTCCGGTTTTCGAAAAAAGCGGCGCCAGGCGGTCAGGCGTCTTCCGGCCGATGCACGAGCTTGTAGACCGGGATGCTGGCGGAATCCCACCGATCCATGATCTGCAGGCAGACCGTGCATTTGGCGACGTTGCTTTCGCTCTTGGCAAGCTGCGCTCGCGTCACCGCGTAGAGCGCCCCGCAATGCGGACAAAAAAAGCTCTTGCCTGCGGGGACTGCACCAGTCAGAGGCATTTGACACCTCCCTTAGGCAACAATGAAATCAGTATGGGCCGCGGCCAAAAAAAATTCCAGTGCGCCGGACGCTGCGCCGCAACAACGGCCGGAGGCCGCCGTCATTCCTCCTTCTCGGTGGTGAAATAGAGCGGATAGCCTTTGCTTTTGCCCATCTCGGTCGCTTCCTTCGCCTTGGTGTCGGCGACGTCCTTGGTATAAACCGCGATCACGCAGGCGCCGCGCTGGTGCGCCGTCATCATCACTTTGTAGGCGTGGCTTTCGTTCATGCGGAACACCGCCTTGAGCACGAGCACGACGAATTCGCGCGGCGTGAAGTCGTCGTTGAGCAGGATCACCTTCCACAACGGCGGCCGCTCGGTCTTCGGCTTGGTCTTACTGCGCGGTTTTTCGAGGGTCTTCTGGCTCATCGAGACACCCCTGGCGGGGTGAATCATGACAATTGTCAATCGCCCATGCAACTATTTGTCGGACGCACCGGCGGCTCGACGGTTCAACCGCGCTTGCGCTGCAACAGTCCATCCAGGCTCCACGGCCCGGGCCCGGCGACGGCGATATAGAGGAACACGAAGCAATAAAGGATCGCGGAATCGCCGCGGTTGAGGATCGGGAAAATGGCGTGCGGCGCATGGCTGAGGAAATAGGCGAAGGCCATTTCGCCCGACAAGATGAAGGCGGTCGATCGCGAGAACAAACCGACGAACAGCAGGGCGCCGCCGACCAGTTCGATCGCACCGGCAAACCAATGCAGGGAAAAAATCGCCGGTGGCGGCAGCGGCGAGGGCCAGCCGAACAGCCGCGAGGTGCCGTGCTCGAAAAACAAGATTGCGGCCACAATGCGTAAAATGAACAAGGCATGGGGCGCATATCGCGCGACATTGTCCTGCATTTGGCGCGCGGCGCTGTGCGGCACGCCCGATCGATCGATATTGAGCAAGGCAAACCCCGACTTTTGACGCCCCCGAGCGCGCTATAGCCAACAATGAAGCCGCTAGCCTATCACAATCACATGACCACGCCCTGCGGCGACGCGTCCCAGCCATGCGAATCGTGGCGATCGAGCGGCGGCCCCGGTAGCCCGCAACCGTTGCGCGCATGCTCGTGTTGCAATTTTGAATCAATCTGGTTCGTGTTCCGTCGCAAATAATTCATCGGACTCAGGCTTCAATACGTCAGGCCTGCTGCTTCACTCCCGCGCGCGTTGCGTTAGAATTTCTCCGACAAAAAAGAGGGGTTGGGGCAGGCGCGATAACAGAATCGGAGGATGCCCCCATGGATCTTCATAGCCGCAGCACCGCAAAATCCCCGCAGCCACGCGAGCATCTCGAATGCGCGCAATGCGGCAATAGCCTGTTCATGCCGGAATGGTCGGAATTGGTCGATGAGCGCCGCGTCCGCCATCTCTGGCAATGCGAGGCCTGCGGCTACGCGTTCGAGACCACCGTGCGCTTCGCGCAGGCGGCCTAGCGCGGGATTCCGGAACGCCTGTCCGCGGCGTGACCGGGGATGGGAACCGGCTTCACGCCACAAGCCCGATGAATTCGCGCAAGGCCGCTGCGGTTTCGTCGACGGCCGCCTGCTCCACTGGCAGTTCGATCACTTCGCCGGCCTGGGTACGCAGCGATAGCTTGCGCAATTCGGCCCCGGAAGCGGCATCCTTCAAACTAGCCACAGAAAAGTCCTTGATGTCGGTGAGCGGTATTTCGCGTGGGCGCCGCTTCAACATCAGGGTCTTGCGCTCGATGCGCGCCGTGCCGGCTTGCTTGTCGAGCGCAAGATTAAAAGCGCCCAACATACCGGCCGTTTCAACGACAAGACGATTTGTGCTGCGTTCGACGATTGCCATGGGATCACCCCCTGTTCGTCGTGACGGCCGCGATGATAGCCGCTATTTCGCGCGATATTGCAGCCAAGATGTCGCAACCGGTTGCGCTAAATTGCCGCCCGCATTTGATGCGCGACGCGTTGTCGGGTGGGCGGTGGGCGCCGTTTCACGCAGATTTGCGCAGTCGATGGCCGGCGTAACCGCTATACTGTGCCCTATGATCGACCGCCGCCATCTACTGCTCGGGGCAGCCTTCGCGGGCCTTGCCCCGCGCCTTGCGCAGGCCGCCGCGATGAGCCGCGTCACGGCGTATGCCTTCACCTTCAAAAGCCTGGACGGGGCTGAGCTCCTGCTCTCGTCCTATGCCGGCCACCCAATCCTGGTGGTCAACACCGCCTCGCTGTGCGGCTACACGCCGCAATATACCGGCCTGCAGGCGCTGTGGACGCGCTATCGCGACCGAGGGCTGATCGTGCTCGGGGTGCCCTCCAATGACTTCGGCGGCCAGGAACCGGGCGGCAAAGCCGAAATCGTCAAGACCGCCCTCGATGACTACCGTGTCACCTTTCCGCTCACCGAAAAGGTTGCGGTCAAGGGCAAGGACGCCCACCCGTTCTACCGATGGGCGGCGCAGGAGCGCCCGTTGGAGGCTCCGCGCTGGAACTTTCACAAATACCTGATCGGGCGCGACGGCCGCCTGAAGGCAGGCTTCACTTCCGCGGTGGAACCCAGCGATCCGCGCCTGATCGCGGCGATCGAGCAGGAATTGGCCGGCGAATAGCGGCGCCTTGCCATTGTTGCAAGACGGTCACGCGCCGGCGCTGCCGTCATAAAACCGATAAATTCGAATTGACGAATCGGCGCGCCCATGACGGATTGCCGATCGAGCTTTAGTCACGTGGGCTGGCGGTGGCTGGCCCGTCATGAGGTTCCTCCCGCGTGGCGTTTAGACTGGGCGGCCGCAAGGCCGCCCTTTTTCATGCCCGGGCATTCTCGATTTTTTGCGTTCAGGCGGCGCTGACTTGAGCGTCAACTTGGGCGTCAACTTGGGCGTCAATTTGCGTCTCGGCCTCCGCCGTGGTCGGCGCGGCGGCTGCCGCAGACGGCGGATCGATGGCCTCGACCAATTGCAGGAAGCTCTTGCCGGGCAGCGGCGGCGCGAACACATAGCCTTGCGCCGAACGGACGCCGAGCTCGCGCAAATACATCACCTGCTCGAAATTCTCCACGCCCTCGGCCACCACGTCCATGCGCATATTGTGCGCGAGGTCGACCAAAGTTTCCACGATGGTGGTGGAGTTGCGGTCGGTGCCGATGGCGTCGACGAACATCTTGTCGATCTTGATGATGTCGACGCCGAGCTTGAGCATGTAGGACAGCCCGCTGTGACCAGTGCCGACATCGTCGATGGCGATGCGCACGCCGAGCCCCTGCAAGGCGGCGATGGTTTGCCGGGTGGCGGTGAAATTTTCGATCGGGTCGCGCTCGGTCACTTCCAACACCACCTGCGCGAGCTTGATCGGCGAGGCGGAAAAGATGTTGCGCACGTCCTTGACGATCTTCTCGTCGCTGAACAACTGGCCGGCAAAATTGAACGATATCTTCAGAGCCGGCCGGCAGCCGATGGCGGCGCCAGCTTCAACGCAGACCCGCCGCATCAAGTCGCGGGTCATTTCGCGGATCAGGCCGCTCGATTCGGCGAGCGGAATGAAAGAGCCGGGCAATACCAGCGTGCCGTCGGGCTTTCGCCAGCGCACCAGAACCTCGGCGCCGCGCAATTGGCCGGAGCGGATATCGACGATCGGCTGATAGTAGGGCACGAATTCGCCGGCCTGCAGCGCCCGTTCGATCTCGGCCACCGGGTCGCCCGGCGTGCGACGCGTCACCACGACGGAAAATACGCCCAAAATCAAGATGATGGCGCCGGTGGCGAACAGGCTGAGCCACTGCAGGTCGGCGTGGCCGGCAATCACGTGTCCGCGCGGCATCGATATTTCCACTTCGAAACCGAATTTGTCGGACTTCGTTTTAGCCAGGTATGCGGCGTCGTCCGCGGCCGGGTGGGTGCCGATGCTACCGATCATGGCGCGATTGGCGGTGGCGATGTCCGCGTAGGCATTGAACGGGCCGCCTTGCGTGGACACCTGCGGCAAGAACAGGATGGCCGGCACCAGCGCCGCTATTTCATTCGGACCGGCGCCGACTTTGCGGTGCAGCCGCACCATGGGCTGGCCGCGCTCGAGTTGGAGGATATCGATCGAATACCAATTGGCGCCGACCAGCGGTTCCGTGGAGACCAGCTTGCGTTCGCCAAGCGGCAGACCAAGATGAGTGCACACCGTATTTCCATCCGGACCGACTACCGCGATTTCCTTGATCGGTGTGGTCTCAAAGGCGGCTTGCCGCATCGCCTCGAGGTCGCTTTCGCCGCAACTATCCACGCCGCGCGCCGCCAAGCCGTCGAGCGCGGCGATCACCTGGGTGACGCGGGATTCGGCGAGCGTGATGGCACGCTTGGCGGAGGTGTCGACCTCTTCCAAGCCTTGGCGATCGATCAAGCCGCCGAGCCAGAAATTAAACGCAGCCAAGGGAGCGCCGGCGAGCAGCACGCCGACGGCGATTGCAACGATATGCCGGCGCGTGAGTGCGCGCACAATCAAACCCATCCTGGTGCCCGGCTAGCCGACCCCTTCCTGGTGACTGCCGAGTGAGCCACGGCGCCGTAAAGGTCGGCTTAAGCGAACAGCGGAATAAGTCCAATAACCGGGCAAAGCGGGCGCCAGCCCACCTGCTTGGTTAACGAAGTATTGACGGAAAAGGCATGGATCAGCGCGCGCCGGTTCCGCTAGCATGCCATTCAAATAGAAGGAGGACGGCCATGAAGCTCTATATGCATCCCGTTTCCATGACCACGCGCCCGGTACGCCTGTTCATGGCCGACAACAATATCGCGGCCCAGGAAGTGTTGATCGATCTGATGACCGGCGCACACATGCAGCCGCCCTATTCCAATATCAATCCGAATTGCCTGGTGCCGATGATCGAGGACGGCGACCTCAAGTTGACCGAAAGCTCGGCCATCCTGAAATATCTCGCCGATAAGATCGGCTCGCCGGCCTATCCAAAAGATTTGAAGCAGCGCGCCAAGGTCAATGAGGTGATGGATTGGATCAACACCAATTTCTACCGCGAATGGGGCTACAACCTCTGTTATCCGCAGTTGTTCCCGCATCTCAAGCGGCGCAGCGACGAGGCACAAGCCGCCACCCTCGAATTCGGCAAGGCGAACGCCAAGCGCTGGCTCACCTTGCTCAACGACTATTGGATCGGGCCGAACAAGACCTATCTGGTCGGTAGCACGATCACCATCGCCGACTATTTCGGCGCGGGTATCGTGACGCTGGGCGAGATCATCGGCGTCGATTTTTCGCCCTATCCGAACGTACAGCGCTGGCTCGCCGCCATGAAAAAGTTACCGAACTGGGGCAAGATCAACGAGGCCTTCGACGGCTTGCGCGAAGCGGTGAAGAGCCAAAAATTCGTCACGTTGGCGTAGCGCATGATCCCGAAAAGTGGGAACCGGTTTTCGGATAAGATCATGCGCAAACTGACGCAATGGGGGCGGCAAAGGAGCAAGCCATGAGTTTCTTCCCCGGCAAGGACCCTGCTGCGGGCGATACCTACGCTTGCGAGGCCATCGCCCATGTGGTGGTGCCGCGCACGGTCGATCTCGGCGACGGCTTCTCGGTACGGCGCGCGTTGCCCTCGGCGCGCTCGCGCATGGTCGGGCCGTTCATTTTTTTCGACCATTTCGGACCGGCGGAATTCCGTGCCGGCAACGGGCTCGATGTGCGCCCGCATCCGCATATCGGGCTCGCTACCGTCAGTTACCTGTTCGACGGCGAGATCATGCACCGCGACAGCCTCGGCACCGCGGTGGCGATCAAGCCGGGCGAAGTGAACTGGATGACCGCCGGGCGCGGTATCGTGCATTCCGAACGCACCGGCGCCGAGAAACGCACCGCCGGCGGGCCGATCCACGGCTTGCAGATGTGGGTGGCGCTGCCGAGCGCGAAAGAAGAAATTGAGCCCGGCTTTGCCCACCACGAGATCGATGAATTCCCGATGGTACGGGACGATGGGCTATTCGCGCGGGTGGTTGTCGGTTCGCTCTACGGCGTAAAGTCGCCGGTGCCGACCGTGCATGAAACCATATTCGCCAATGTCTTGCTGCGCACGGCTGCGAAAATTCCGCTCGATGCCGATCACGAGGAGCGCGCGGTTTATGTGATCGACGGCACGCTCGACATTGCCGGCGACAAGTTCGAGCCGGGGCGCCTGCTGGTGTTCAAGCCGGGCGACAAAGTGACGATCACGGCCGCCAGCGATGCGCACTTCGTCATTGTCGGCGGCGCGCCGATGGACGGCCCGCGCCACATCTGGTGGAATTTCGTGTCGTCGCGCAAGGACCGCATCGAGCAGGCCAAGGCCGAATGGGCGGCCGGCCATTTCGGCAAGGTGCCCGGCGACGAGATCGAGTTCATTCCGCTGCCGGAAACACCGGGCGTCAACTCGATCGCCAAAGCCCCGCAATTGTAAGACGCGATGGCCTATTATTTCTTCGGCAGATCGAGCCGGATGTGCAGCTCCTTGAGCTGCTTGGCCGTCGCTTCCGACGGCGCGCCCATCATCAGATCCTCGGCGCGCTGGTTCATCGGGAACAGCACCACCTCGCGCAAATTTTCTTCGCCCGCCAGCAGCATGACGATGCGGTCGATGCCGGGCGCGATGCCGCCGTGCGGCGGCGCGCCGAGCGAGAGCGCGTGCAGCATGCCGCCGAATTTCGCCTCCAGCACATCCTCCGGATAGCCGGCGATGGCGAAAGCCTTTTTCATCACTTCGGGCCGGTGATTTCGGATGGCGCCGGAGGACAGCTCCACGCCGTTGCAGACGATGTCGTATTGGATCGCTTTCAGTCCGAGGATTTTGTCCTGGTCGCCGGCGTCGAGCGCGAGGAATTCCTCCACGCTCGCGTTCGGCATGGAGAACGGGTTGTGCGAGAAGTCGATCTTCTTTTCTTCCTCGTTCCATTCGTACATCGGGAAATCGACGATCCAGCAGAACTCGAAGCGGTCCTTGGCGATCAGGCCGAGCTCCTCGCCGACTTTGCTGCGCGCCGGACCGGCGAATTTGACGAAATCCTTCGGTTTGCCGGCGACAAAGAAGCAGGCGTCGCCGACGCCTAGGCCCAATTCATCGGCGATCTGCTTGGTGCGCTCGGGGCCGATATTCTTGGCGAGCGGACCGGCGCCGCCCTCCTCGCCTTCGCGCCAGAAGATGTAACCGAGGCCGGGCTGGCCTTCGCCTTGCGCCCATGAATTCATGCGGTCGCAGAAGGCACGGTTGCCGCCCTTCGGCGCGGGGATCGCCCACACCGCGTTGCCGGACGTCTCGAGAATCTTGGCGAAAATCTTGAAGCCGGAGCCGCGGAACGCCTCGCTCACATCTTGCATGACGATCGGATTGCGCAAATCGGGCTTGTCGGTGCCGTATTTCGACAGCGCCTCGGCGTAAGGGATGAGCGGAAACTTCGGCGTCACCGCTTTGCCCAATCCTTCAGGAGTTTTGGCGAACTCCTCGAACACGCCGCGGATCACCGGCTCGACCGCGTCGAACACATCCTGTTGCGTGACAAAGCTCATTTCCAGATCGAGCTGATAGAACTCGCCGGGCGAGCGGTCGGCGCGCGCGTCCTCGTCGCGGAAGCAGGGCGCGATCTGGAAATAGCGGTCGAAGCCCGCCACCATGATGAGCTGCTTGAACTGCTGCGGCGCCTGCGGCAACGCGTAGAATTTTCCCGGATGGATGCGCGAGGGAACGAGATAATCGCGCGCGCCTTCCGGCGACGACGCGGTCAGGATCGGCGTCTGGAATTCGAAGAAGCCGCTCTCCTTCATGCGCCGGCGGATCGAGTCAATCACCTGCCCGCGCAGCATGATGTTGTTGTGCAAATGCTCGCGGCGCAGATCGAGGAAGCGATATTTGAGCCTGATTTCCTCCGGATAATCCTGCTCGCCGAACACCGGCATCGGCAGTTCGGCGGCCGGCCCCAATACCTCGATCTCGTCGATATAGACCTCGACCTGGCCGGTTGGCATTTCCGGGTTCTCGGTGCCGGCCGGCCGCTGGCGCACTTTGCCGTCGATGCGCACCACCCATTCCGAACGCAATTGCTCGGCCAGCTTGAACGCCTTGCTGTCGGGGTCTGCCACAACTTGCGTCAGCCCATAATGGTCGCGCAAATCGATGAACAGCACGCCGCCATGATCGCGGATGCGGTGGCACCAGCCGGACAAGCGTACGGCCTTGCCGATATCGCCCTCGCGCAGGGCGCCGCAGGTGTGGGAGCGATAGCGATGCATCGGACTATTCCGGCAAGCGATTCATTGAAGGTGAAAAGGCGCCGGAAAGACGCATGAGGGGTGGGCTTTGTCAAGGCAAGGTACTCCGGCCGCGCCCGCTTCCATTTGCACTGGCTCGCTTGGTCGCGTATCCGATGGCGTCATGGCCAAACGTTCCAAAAAGAAACTCAAGCCGGCCCTGGTGGAGATGTCCACCGGCGAGGCCACAGTCGCAACCCTGATCGCGCACGGGCTCGATACGGTCTACGCGCTGCCCGGCGTGCACAACGATCATCTGTTCGACGCCTTCCAGCGCGCGGGCGACGCTTTGCGCGTCGTCCACAGCCGGCATGAGCAGGGCGCCGCCTATATGGCGCTGGGCGCGGCGCTGGCGACCGGCAAGCCGCAGACCTATGCGGTGGTGCCCGGCCCGGGCCTGCTCAATTCCGGTGCCGCACTGCTCACCGCCTATGGCATGAACGCGCCGGTGCTGGCGCTGATCGGGCAGATACCGGCAGGCGCCATCGGCAAGGGCCTCGGCCATCTGCATGAGATCAGCGACCAGGCCGGCATCATCGCCCGGCTGGTCGATCACTCGGCCCGCGTCGACGCACCGGCCGAAGCTTCCGCGAAAGTCGCCAAGGCCATCGCGTCGATGCGGCAAGGCCGGCCTGGACCGGCCGCGCTCGAATGCGCCATGGATGTGTGGGGCAAGCGCGGGCGTGTCGCGCTGGTGCCGCCCAAACCGGTGCGCGCGCCGAAGATCGACGAGGATGCGGTGCGCGCGGCCGCCAGGCTCCTCGGCAAGGCCAAACGCGTGCTCATTCTCGCCGGCGGCGGCGCGCAGGACGCCTCGCCCGAGGTGACGCTGCTCTCCAGCATGTTGCAGGCGCCGGTGATGAGCTACCGGCGCGGCGGCGGCGTGCTCGACGGCCGCGACCCGTTCAGCGTCAACCTGCCGCTCGGGCGCGAATTGTGGGGCGAGGCCGATGTGGTGTTCGGCATCGGCACGCACATGCTCTATTCCTACCTGCATTGGGGCGTCGACCGCGATCTCAAGGTCGTGCGTGTCGATGCCGACGCGCGCGAGCCGGCGCGCGTCCACAAACCGAATGTCGCGCTGATTGGCGACGCCGCGCCCATCCTGCGGCGGCTGATCGATGAGCTCGCAAAATACAATTTGCGGCGTATGCCGCGCGACGACGAAATGCGGGTGCGTCAGAAAAAAATGCGTGGGCAGCTCAGCAAGCTCGGCCCGCAGCTCGCTTTTCTCGACGTCATCCGCGCCGAATTGCCCGAGGACGGCATCTATGTCGACGAGGTCACCCAGATCGGCTTTGCCGCCCGCCTCGCCTTTCCGGTCTACAAGCCGCGCACGTTTCTCTCGCCCGGCTACCAGGACAATCTCGGCTGGGGCTATGCCACCGCGCTCGGCGCGCAACACGCGCGGCCCGACGTGCCGGTATTCTCGATCAACGGCGACGGCGGTTTTCTCTATACCGGCAACGAGCTCGCCACCGCCATGCGCCACCGCATTCCCCTGGTGGCCATCGTGTTTGTCGACGGCGCCTTCGGCAATGTGCGGCGCATCCAGCAGGAGCATTTCGGCAACCGGCTGATTGCGTCGGACCTCGCCAATCCCGATTTCGTCAAATACGCCGAAAGCTTCGGCGCCGCCGGCCGCCGCGCGCACAGCCCCGCGGAGCTCGGCGCCGCGCTCAGGGCCGCCATCGCCGCCCGCGAGCCGACCTTGATCGAGGTGCCGGTCGGGCCGATGCCGTCCCCCTGGGAATTCATCCATATGCCGCGCGTGCGCGGACTTTAGACATGGCGCATGATCTTTTCCGACCTTGCTTCGCCCGCCGAAGCAGGCTTCGCCAAGGCGGAAAACCGGTGCCCACTTTTTGGGATCATGCGCTGGGGTTGCCATGAGCGGCCCGGATCGGGTTAGCTTGCCCGCAAGCATGGAATTGATCGCCACCACCGCGGAACTGGCCGAGGTTTGCGCGCGCATGGCGCGGCATCCCTTCGTCACCGTCGACACCGAATTCCTGCGCGAGACCACCTATTATCCCCTGCTTTGCGTCGCACAATTGGCCTCGCCCGACGAGGCGGTGGTGGTCGATGCGCTGGCCGCCGGCATCGATCTGGCGCCCCTGTTCGCGCTGATGACCGACGAGAAGGTGGTCAAGGTTTTCCACGCCGCGCGCCAGGACATTGAAATCGTCTGGAACATGGCGAAGAAGATCCCGCATCCGATCTTCGATACGCAGGTGGCCGCCATGGTGCTCGGCTATGGCGACTCGATCTCCTACGACCAGTTGGTGCAGCGCATCACCGGCGACCTGCTCGACAAGTCGCACCGCTTCACCGACTGGACGCGGCGGCCGCTCTCCGACGCGCAAGTCACTTATGCGCTCTCCGATGTCACGCATCTACGCGCCGTCTATCTCAAGCTCGCGGCCGATCTCGCCAAACGCGAACGCACCAATTGGGTCGAAGCCGAGATGGGCGTGCTCACCTCGCCCGAGACCTATCGCATGGAGCCGGAGCGAGCCTGGGAGCGGCTCAAGAGCCGCGTACGCAAGCCGAAGGAACTCGCGGTACTGATCGAGATCGCCGCCTGGCGCGAGCGCGAGGCGCAGAGCCGCGACGTGCCGCGATCGCGCGTGCTCAAGGACGACGTGGTCGGCGATATCGCGGTGCAGGCGCCAACTACGGTCGAGCGGCTGGGGTCTTTGCGCTCATTACCGAAAGGATTCGAGCGCTCGCGCTGGGGCGAGGCGATTGTGGAGGGGGTCAAGCGCGGGCTCGAACGCGATCCCAAGACGCTGCCGCGGCTTGAGCGCTTCCGCCCGGCGCCGAACGGCGCGGCAACCGTCGAATTGCTGAAGGTGTTGCTGCGCATGACCGCCGAACGGCACGGCGTCGCCGCCAAGGTAATCGCCACCGTCGACGAGCTCGACCGCATCGCCGCCGACGATGACGCCGACGTGCCGGCGCTGAAAGGCTGGCGGCGCGAATTGTTCGGCGAAAAGGCGCTCGCGCTCAAGCATGGGCAACTCGCACTCGCGGTCGACAAGGGCCATGTGGTAACGGTGGATAAAAGCTAGGCGGCGGAATTAATGGCCGCTAAGGGCTTATAGCAACTAAATAATTCGCCGCTATCGCGAACTTCTACGTGAATTATTTTTTAAGGTCTTTGTTTTAATCAGTATCGTAATACCGCAGTCAATCGGTGGCTTTGTCCGCGAGCTTTTAAGCCATGTCTCATTCTGACGGAATCGAAACGGCAATAAATTGCCCGCAGTGTCGGGCCGCTATGGTGCATGTCGCGGTGACGCCGCATCCAGTCATTCGCAACATGCAGCGAGACACTTGCCTTTGTTCCCCATGCAACCGAACACGAACATACGTGTTTCGGTCAGCGCCGCCCGAGGCTTTGATAGATCGTGTGGCCCACCGTGCGCAGCCGCACCTTCAGCGTGGACGGGCGTGACCGATGTTTGAGCGCCGACTAGATCGCCGCATTTCGACATCCAAACGTGGGGTGATTAAGTTCGGTGCGGCGGGAACAGAGGTGACTTGCAGCGTCAACGACCTGACGCCGCGTGGCGCCGGCCTCAGCGTCATCAGCAGTTTCGGATTGCCGCGTGTCTTCCTGTTGGCGATCGACGGGGAAGCCGCAACCCGCCACTGCAAAGTGGTTTGGACGGACGGCAAAAAGCTTGGCGTTTCATTCGAGTAGATGGCGGACTGCGCGCCCATGCCGGGATTCGACTGGCGGTTTTTAGACCCGCGCTTCAATGCTCGATCACCGGCTCTCTGCCGACCAACCGCGCGAGCTGACGCAAGCGGTTGAACAGCCGGTCGCTGCCGAGCGGGGCAAACTTGCCCGGCAAGGTCAGCACCAATCTGCCACGCCCGACCTGCAACGGCGTCTTCGGCAGTACGCCGCCCTGCCCGGCGGTGATGATATAAGCAACCCGCATGGAGGCCCCGAGTACGCGCGCGCGATCGAGCATGCGGGTGGTGGCAAGTTCGCGTAAGCGCGGCGACAGCTCCTCCTCGCTCAAGCCCGCATGGCGGAAATAGACCGCCAGCGCGAGATAGGCGCGGCTCGGATGGTCGACGGCGACGAAAGCGCCGTTCGCAATGATGTTCATCGACTGCTCGCCGCGATAATCCGGATGCGCGCGCCAGCCGATGTCGCCTAAGAGGCAGGCGGCATGGCGCAGCCGGCGTTCGTCGGCGGTTTCATTCAGCCCCGAGGACTTCATGAAGCGGTCGGTCCAGACGATCAGCTCCTCGCCGTGATGCGGCGAGCGCGAGCGCAGCACATTGAGCTCGGCGGCCGCCGAGATCAGCGGATCGCGCGCGCGCTCGTTCGGCTTGAGTAGCGAATAAAGCAACCCCTCGCGCACACCGAGCACCGAGATGATGACCTGGCTGGGCCTGATCGTGCGCACCAGGTTTTCCATGACCAGCGCGGCATAGGCGAGCAGCGGCCGGCGGGCGGCGTTGACGACTTCGATTTTGGACAGCGTCTCGGTGTCGACCCGGTGCACCAGGCGCGAAAACTCGAGCGCCTCGCGCGCGGAAATCCGGTAATTGTGCATGACGTGGAACGGATAGCCGGTCTGCCACATGTGCAGCCGCGCCAGCGCGCGCCAGGTGCCGCCGACCGCATAGAAGGTGCGGCCCTCGCCGCCGTGCAGCATATCGAGGTCTTCGAACGCCTCTTCGACGAATTTTTCCGCCTTCTTGAGCGAGCGGCCGGTGATGTCCTGCAGCGCCAGGCCGCCGAGCGGCAGCGTCACGCCGCCGTGCACGCGCGCGCCGTGCACGTCGATCAGCTCGAGCGAGCCGCCACCCAGGTCGCCGACAATGCCGTCGGGTTTGTGGATGCCGGAAACGATGCCGAGTCCGGTGAGATGGGCCTCGCGCTTACCCGACAGAATCGCGATCGGCGTGCGGCAGATGCGCGTCGCCTCGTCGATGAAGGCGCGGCCGTTGCTGGCGTCGCGGCAGGCGGCGGTGGCGACCGCCCAGATCTTGCGCACGCGCAGCGTGTCGCACAAGGCGCGGAAGCGCTTGAGTGCATCGAGCGCGATGTCAATGGCGGCGGGCGCCAGCAAGCCGGTCGACTGCACCTGGCGGCCGAGGCCGGCCAGCACCTTTTCATTGAAGATCGGCGTCGGCGCGCGCGTCAGCCCTTCGTAAATAACGAGGCGGATCGAGTTCGAGCCGATATCGATGACGGCGATCGGCGGCCCGTGGTCGAGCCGGCCCTTGGCCTCGTTCATGCGTGAACGCGGATGCTTGACGGGCGAACGCTTACGCGCCTTCGGCGAGGCGGCGTATAAGGCTGCGCGGCGACGATTCCTTGAGCGATTTACCACGGCCCGACAGACTCGGATTAGTCATGAAATACTTGTGGGCGTTGAAGGGTTCCTCGCCCGGCGCGGCCTTTATGCGCGTGGAACTGCCGTCCGGCAAGAGCGTCCAACTTTGCTCATTATCCTTGAAGTTTGCGACCATGATCTGCCCGAGCACCTGCTCGTGCACGGTCGGATTGAGAATCGGGCACAGCACCTCGACCCGGCGGTCGAGATTGCGCGGCATCATGTCGGCTGACGAAATATAGATCGCCGCCTTGGCGTGCGGCAGGCTGTAGCCGTTGCCGAAGCAATAGATGCGGCTGTGTTCCAGGAAGCGGCCGACGATGGATTTCACCCGGATATTGTCGGACAGCCCTGGCACGCCCGGCCGCAGGCAGCAGATTCCGCGCACCACCAGATCGACGTCGACGCCGGCGATCGACGCATCGTAAAGCGCATCGATGATGCCGGGATCGACCAGCGAGTTCATCTTCATCCAGATCGCCGCCGGCTTGCCGGCCTTGGCGTTGGCGGATTCCTGCGCGATGTGGTCGAGAATGCGCTGGCGCAGGTTGATCGGCGAGATCGCCATTTTTTCGAGCTCGGCCGGCTCGGCATAGCCGGTGATGTAATTGAAGATGCGCGCGACGTCGCGCCCGATCACCGCATCGGCGGTGAAGAATGACAGGTCGGTATAGATGCGCGCGGTGACCGGGTGATAGTTGCCGGTGCCGGCATGAATGTAGGTCGCCAGCGCGCCGCCCTCGCGTCGCACCACCAAAGACAGCTTGGCGTGCGTCTTCAATTCGATGAAGCCGTAGACGACCTGGGCGCCGGCGCGCTCGAGGTCGCGCGCCCAACGGATATTGGCTTCCTCGTCGAAGCGCGCCTTGAGCTCGACCAGTGCGGTGACCGACTTGCCGGCTTCCGCAGCTTCGATCAGCGTCTTCACGATCGGCGATTTGGCGGATGTGCGGTAAAGCGTCTGCTTGATGGCGACCACGTCGGGATCGCGCGCAGCCTGTTGCAGGAACTGCACCACCACGTCGAAGGATTCGTACGGATGGTGGACGACCAGGTCTTTCTGCCGGATGGCGGCGAAGCAGTCGCCGCCGTGATCGCGGATGCGCTCGGGATAACGCGGATTATAGGGCACGAATTCGAGGTCCGGGCGGTCAAGCCGGTTGAGCTGGGCGAGATCGTTGAGCGCGAAGACGCCATCGACCAGGAACACTTCGTCGTCGGCCACGGCGAGCGCGCGTTGCACAAAGCTGCGCAGCTCCGCCGGCATGGTGGCGTTGAGCTCGAGCCGGATCACCGAACCGCGCCGGCGCTGCTTGAGCGCGGTCTCGTAGAGCCGTACCAGGTCCTCCGCCTCTTCCTCGATTTCAACTTCCGAATCGCGGATGGCGCGGAAAGCGCCTTGCCCTTTGACCACGTAGCCGGGGAACAGCCGGCCGATGAACAGCGCGGTTGTCTCCTCGAGCGTGATCAGCCGGATGCCCTGGTCGGCCCCGCTCGGCAGCTTGATGAAGCGCTCGATCTTCTGCGGCATGCGGATCAGCGCGTTCATCGTGCGGCCGTCCTTGGAGCGCGACAGTTGCAGCGCGATCGAGAAGGCGAGATTGGGAATGAACGGGAACGGGTGCGCCGGATCGATGGCGAGCGGCGTGAGCAGCGGGAACACGTGGGTGAGGAAACGCTCCTCCAGCCAGGCGCGTTCGGATTTTTTGACATCCGCGCCATCCAGCAGCGTGACTCCGGCGCCGGCCAACGCCGGGCGCAGGTCCAGCCAGCACTTCTGCTGGTCGCTGGCGAGCTGCGTCACCGCTTCGGCGATGCGGGCGAGTTGCTCGTTGGGCGTGAGCCCGTCCGGGCTCTGGGTCGTGATGCCCTGGCGTTGCTGGCCCTTCAGTCCGGCGACGCGCACCATGAAGAATTCGTCGAGGTTGTTGGCAGAAATCGACAGGAAGCGGACCCGCTCCAGCAGCGGGTGATTCACATTGCCGGCTTCGTCGAGGACCCGGCGGTTGAAGTGCAGCCAGGACAATTCCCGGTTGATAAAGCGCTGCGACTGCGACCTTAAACCTGCCTCAGGCGCGGAAACGACGGCCGATGGGCTTCCGACACGGTCGTCGACCGAAGAAATTTCATCAATCGATACAATAGCTTGTGCGCGATCTGCCATCGTAATGCATGCCTGAAAGGCCGATTCTGTAACCGATAATAGTGGCCGGTGGATGACAGTTCGCGCCGGCAAGGCTTCGCCGTCAAGCCTAACCGATGAATGAGCTTAAGGCTCTCGGAAGATTTCCGCGGCCAGCGCCCGCGTCAACGGGCGGTGCTGGCGCATCGCCTCCTCATCAAGCCGGGCAAGCGCGGCGCGGGCGCCTGCGAAGGATCGCTCGATGCGGTTGGCAAGGTAATTCACCAGCGCCTCGTCGACGCTGAGCTGGCGGTCGGTGGCAAGCTTGATGATCAGCGAGCGCAGCAGCGCGTCGTCGGGGGCGGAAAGCGCCACGCTCGGCAGCGCACGTAGCCGCGAGGCGAGATCGCGGATCGACACCGGAAAGGTCGCAAGCGGCGAGCGCGAGGTGATGAGCACATAGGCGCCCTCCTCGCGCGCGAGATTGATCAGATGAAAAAGCGCGCGCTCGTCCAGCCCGGCGAATTGCAGATCCTCGAGCACCAGCGCGCCGGTAGCCAAGGCCGACGGCAGATCGTCTTGCGCGAGCAGTTTTGCCGCCAGCACGCGGGCGCCGGCTGCTTCCGCCCAGATCGCGGCGAGATGGCTCTTGCCCGAGCCTTCCGGACCGATCAGCGCCACGATGCGGTCGGGCCAATCCGGCCAGCGCTCGATCAACGCGAGCGCGGCGGCGTTCGACGGTCCGGCCAGGAAATCCTCGCGTGCAAAACTTTCGGCATGATTGAGCGCGAGCACGAGCTGACGCGGACTGACCGGGCTTCCCATGGCCTCAATTCTCGCCGGTGTAGAGCGCGCTTTCGCGATAACGTAGCAGCACGAAGCGAGTGAGCACGCCGATGGTGGCGGCCAGCGGCACCGCTACCATCAGACCGACGAAGCCGAACAAATAGCCGAAGGCAAGCAACGCGAAGATAATCCAGACCGGATGCAGACCGACGCTTTCGCCGACCAGCTTGGGCGCCAGCAGATTGCCTTCGACGAATTGGCCGACCAGAAAGATGGCGAGCACCTGGATAATCGAACCCCATTCCGGCCAGAACTGCGCCACCGCCACGCCCATCGCCAGAATCAGGCCGGTCATCGAGCCGACATAGGGAACAAATGTAATCACGCCGGAAATCAGCCCGATCAGCAGCCCAAAATTGAGGCCGCTGATCGTGAGCGCTACCGCGTAGAACGAGCCGAGGATCAGGCACACGGCGGTCTGTCCGCGCACGAAGCCGGAGATGGCGGCGTCGATTTCGCGCGCGAGCCGGCGCACGGTTTCGCGCTGCTGCAGCGGGACCCAGCTGTCGACGCTAGCGATCATTCGGTGCCAGTCATAGATCAGATAGAACGCGACCACCGGTGTCACCACAACAAGCGAGAACAGCGAGACCAGCGCGCGGCCGCCCGACCACAGCGAGCGCAGGAAGGCGGTGAGCCAGCCCACCCCTTGCGACACCAGATCGCCGATCGATTTGTCGGCGCTGAAGCTTGCGCCCAGGAGTTTATGGATCCACGGCCGGCTCGGATCGCTGAGCAGCGTTTGCAGCCGCGTCACATAGCCGGGGATATTGTCGATGAAGGACGACAACTGGCCGCCCAGGATCGGCGCCACCAGCAGGATCAGGAGCACGATCGCCATCACCACCACGCTGATGATCGACAGCGCGGCGGCCAGCCGGTTGACGCCAATGCTTTCGATGCGGTTGGTGACCGGCGTCAGCAGGTAGGCAATGGCGGCACCTGCGACGAATGGCAGCAGGATTTCGCTCAGCAGCCACAGCAGCAGCACGAAGACGGCAAGCGCCGCCAGCCAGAATACGATCTGCCGCTCAAACGCCATGCCGTCGTCTTCGCCCGTATCGCGGCGCGGCTGCTGCTTTGCGCGCGGGCTCATTGTCCGGTCACCGGTTTGTTCATGTGGCGTATCCATTCGGCGAGATAGGCGGCAACCGACAATAAGGTCAAGATCGCCACCAGGCCCATGAGAACAAGCGTGAGGGTATCTGCGGGAATCGCAAAGCCGAGCGAGCCGAGCACCACGCAGGCGAATACGATCTGTGCAACGGTGTTGAGCTTGGAGACCAACAGCGGCTTGATCTTGAGCGGCTTGCCCACCAGCCACGACAGCATGATCCCGCCGACAATCAGGATGTCGCGCGACACCACCAGAATTACCAGCCAGCGCGGGATCAGGCCGTTGATGCCAAGGGTGAGGTAGATTGAGACGATCAGCGCCTTGTCGGCGAGCGGATCGAGATAGGCGCCGAGCTCGGTGGTCATCTGGAAGCGCTTGGCGAGAAAGCCGTCGACCGCGTCGCTCACGCCGGCGGCGAGGAACAGCACGAATGCAATCCACATGGCGCCGGGCGTGGCGATCGCCCAGACCACGATTGGCACCAGCAGAATGCGCCCCAGCGTAATGAGGTTCGGTATACTCAAGACTATCCCGGCTCGTAGACTCGCCCCGGCTTGTCGGGCCGGAAACACGGCAATCTCGGCAGAGTATAACGGCGCTACGGCCGTTGCGCGACTTGCGTTTTCCACGTAGGACCCCGGCGCTGGAGCCAGACCCGTTGAGAAGGCCCATCATGGCAGAAAAGGAGCGCGGCCTCACTTACGCGCAAGCCGGCGTCGATATTGATGCCGGCAACCGGATGGTGGAGCTGATCAAGCCGCTGGTGCGCGCTACCGCGCGCGCCGGGGCGGACGCTGAAATCGGCGGCTTCGGCGGCCTGTTCGACCTCAAGCGGGCGGGATTCAGCGACCCTGTCCTGGTGGCGGCTACCGACGGCGTCGGCACCAAGGTCAAGATCGCCATCGAAACCGGCCGCCACGACACCATCGGCATTGATCTGGTCGCCATGAGCGTGAACGACCTGGTGGTGCAAGGCGCCGAGCCATTGTTCTTCCTCGACTACTACGCCTGCGGCAAGCTCGCGCCGGAAATCGGTGCCGCCGTGGTGGCCGGCATTTCCATCGGCTGCCGGGAAGCCGGCTGCGCGCTGATCGGCGGCGAGACTGCGGAAATGCCCGGCCTTTATCAGGGCGACGACTACGACCTCGCCGGCTTTGCGGTCGGCGCCGCCGAGCGCGGCGCGCTGCTGCCGCGTTCCGATATTGCAGAGGGCGATACGATCCTCGGGCTCGCCTCCTCCGGCGTGCATTCGAACGGCTATTCGCTGGTGCGCAAGGTGGTCGCCAAGTCCGGGCTGCTCTGGCCCACGCCCGCGCCATTCGCGCCCGCGCAATCGCTCGGCGAAGCGATCCTGACGCCGACCCGCATTTATGTGAAGTCGTGTCTGGCGGCGATCCGCGCGACCAAAGCGGTGAAGGGCCTCGCGCACCTCACCGGCGGCGGATTTCCCGACAATATTCCACGCGTGCTGCCGAAGGGCCTGGGCGCACGCATCGATCTTGCCAAGGTGCCGGTCAAGCCGGTGTTCAAGTGGCTGGCGAGCGAAGGCGGCATTGCGCAGAACGAAATGCTGCGTACCTTCAATTGCGGCATCGGCATGATTGTCATTGCCGCGCCGAAAGACGCCGCCGCCGTCATGCAGGCCTTCGCTAGCGCTGGCGAGCAGGCGGTCAGCCTCGGCAGCGTGGTGCGCACGGCCAACGCGCCGCGCGTCGTCTATGACGGCACACTCGATCTGGCCTGGTGAGCCAAGGGGCGCCCATGAGCCGCAAGCGCGTCGCCATCCTGATCTCCGGCCGCGGCTCCAACATGGCGGCGCTGATCGAGGCGGCGAAGGATAAGAATTATCCGGCCGAGATCGCGCTGGTGCTGTCGAACCGGTCGGATGCCGCCGGCCTTGGATTTGCACGCGCGGCCGGCATCGCGGTCGAAGTGATCGATCATGCCACTTTCGGCAAGGACCGCACCGCTTTCGATGGCGCGCTACAGGCCGCACTGGAGAAACACCGCATCGACATCGTGTGCCTCGCCGGCTTCATGCGGTTGCTCACGCCCGCCTTCGCCGGGCGCTGGCACGGACGCATGCTCAATATCCATCCCGCGCTGCTGCCCGCGTTCAAGGGTCTCGACACGCATCAGCGAGCCATTGCTGCGGGCGCGAAAATCCACGGCGCGACCGTGCATTTTGTAGTGGCGGAAATGGATTCCGGTCCGATCGTCATGCAGGGCGCGGTTGCGGTGCACAGTGACGACAGCGAAGTGGCGCTCGCCGCTCGCGTGCTCAAGGTCGAGCACAAAATCTATCCGTTGGCCCTCAAACTATTGGCCGAAGGCAAAATTCTGGTCGAAAACGGACGCTGCCTGATCGACGGGGTGCCGGTGCCGGACAGCGCTTCGCTTATTCCCGGCGCATCGGCGTAGATCTTATCCACACGTCAAAGTGAATAAGGAGCCGGCCTCCGGTGTTATTGTCGTGCCACGCCGCCGATCAGAGCGGCCGAACGCGGGACGGGGGACGACGCCATGACTGAGCGGGCAGCGAGCGAGCCGAAGTTGCTGTTTCCAGGTTTGGCCGGGTTCTACACGGCGGTTTCCGATCTCTGGTATCCGATGATCCGCGTCGTGGCCGGCGGATTTTTTCTCTATCACGGCTGGGGAAAGCTTATGAGCGGCGTGGCGCCGGTCGCGGCAGCGATGGCGAAAAACGGCTTCGAACCGCGGACCGCGTTCGCCTACATGGCGATTTTTCTGGAAACGGTCGGTGCTGTCTGCGTCGTTTTCGGCCTGTTCACCCGGTTTTTCGCGGCAGCAATTGCGATCGAATTGGCGACCATCGCGTTCGGCGTACAGATCCACTTTGGATTCGGCCGGATGGAATTGTTCCTCTTGTGGGGCGTCGTCATGTTCGCCATCGCGCTGCGCGGCGGCGGGCCCTACTCGCTCGACCGCATCATCGGCAAGGAACTCTAACTTGTCAGAACAGCTGCGGGGAGGTTGCCGACAAATTGCTGCACGTGCTCCCTGATCGAAGGCAGCGCCCTTCCCGACGTTCGTGAGGCAAACTATAGTTTGAAAAAACAGATCAAACCGGGGGAAACCAATGGCAAACTCTTCGCATCGACTTTTGTCTTGCACCGACGGCATCGCCACGGGCATGGGCGATATTCTGCTACTCGTCGCCCGTGTGGCTGTCGCAGCCGTGTTTTTGATGACGGTGACGACCGGCGGGCCAGCCGCGGCCTATCTGAAGTCTCTCAATTATCCGGCGCCCGATGCCATGAGCACGCTCGCTCACATCGTCGAGTGGATCGTTGTCGTCACGCTGGTTCTCGGTATCGCGACACGCTACGGCGCCCTGCTCGGGCTCGCTTTTGTGGTTATCGCTCTCTTGACGGCTCATCTTTACTGGCAATTCCCGGCGGCAGCGCAAGGTCTGCAATACGTCTTCCTCGGCAAGGACATCGCCATTGCCGGCGGCCTACTCGGGCTGTTTGTGTCCGGCGGCGGCCGCATCAGCGTCGACAATATGCTGGCCGGCAAAGGCTGACGCCGCTACGGCGCGCGCCGCACCCACACCTTGTTGTCGTGGAAGGCGGCGCCGCCGTAAGGCGCGATCGAATCCGCGCCGGTCAACGTGTTGATGCCGCAGCCGTCGGAATAGGCCGAATTCGGCCAGATCGATTCCGCGATCAACACGCCGCGCCGCACGCCGTCAAAAATCTTTGCGTGCAGGCGAACTTCGCCGCGCGTATTGCCGAGCACAACAGCATCGCCCTCGCCGATGCCGAGCGGTCCGGCGTCGTCGGGATGGATGAGCACCGTCGGCCGTATCTCCTGCGCCAGCGAGGTCGGAGTTTCGTTGAACGTCGAGTTGAGGAACCCGCGCGCCGGCGAGGTGGCGAGGCGGAACGGATGCGCGGCGTCGGCCGCTTCGATCGAGGTCCAGTGATCGGGCAGCGGCGGCATGTCGGCGACCGGCCCGCTCCGGTAGGGACTGCGGAACGGCACATTGTTCCAGTCGGGCTTGAAGCGGAACTTGCCGTCCGGCCAGGCAAAGCCGTCGAGAAAATGCGCTTTGCGGAACGGCGGCTGGCAATCGATCCAGCGGTTGCGTTCGAGGTCGGCGAGCGTGCCGCGCTTCGACACGCGCAGCATATGGTCAATCAGCTCACGTGGGCTCATGGAAAAGCCGCGGTGCTCGGCGCCGAGACGCTTGGCCAGGCCTGAGATCACCTCGTGGTTGTTGCGGCATTCGCCCGGCGGCTCGACCAGCTTGGGACCTAAGATGATATATTGGTGGCCGCCGCCGCGATAAATGTCGTCGTGTTCGAGGAACGTCGTCGCCGGCAGCACCAGGTCGGCCATCCGCGCCGTTTCGGTCATGAACTGCTCATGCACGCAAACGAACAGGTCCTCACGCGCAAAACCCTGCTTGACTTTGTTCTGGTCGGGACAGACCGAAAGCGGATTGGTGTTTTGGATGATGAGCGCGCTGACCGGCCCGCCGCCTTGCAGCGCCTCGGCGTCGCCGGTCAGGATCGCGCCGATGCGCGATTGGTCGAGCATGCGCACATTGCGATCCCAAACGTCGAGCCCTTCGATGATGGTTTTATCAAGCTTGTAAATATCGGCATTGATGTGGAAGGCGCCGCCACCCTCCAAGGTCCACGCCCCCGTCACCGCCGGAATGCAGCTTGCCGCGTGCATGTTGGCGGCGCCGTTGCGCGAGCGCGAAAAGCCGTAGCCGAGCCGGAAAAACGCGCGCTTGCGCTCGCCGATCAATCTGGCAAAGGCCTCGATCGTCGCCACCGGCGTCCCCGTGATGGCCGAGGCCCATTGCGGGTCGCGCTCACGTAAGTGCGCTTCCAGCTCGCGCGGCGCGTCGGTGTACTTGTTCAGGTAATCCCAGTCCGCCTTGCCGTCGCGGAACAGGCAATGCATCACCGCGCAGGCGAGCGCGCCGTCGGTGCCGGGCTTCACCAGTACCGGCAGATCGGCTTGTTCCATGGTGCCGTTCATATAGATGTCGACGGCCGCGATCTTGGCGCCGCGCTCTTTGCGCGCATGCACCGCATGCGTCATCACATTGACCTGGGTGTTCACCGCATTGGTGCCCCAGATCACCACCAGATCGGATTTCGCCATTTCGCGCGGGTCGACGCCGGCGATTGTGCCGACGCCGGCGGCAAAGCCGGCATAGGCCGGATTGACGCAGATGGTAGAATGGAAGCCGGAATATTTCTTGGCGTGGCGCAGCCGGTTGATGCCGTCGCGCATCACCAGGCCCATGGTACCGGCGTAATAGTAAGGCCACACGGATTCGGCGCCGTGACGCTGCTCAGCAGCCAAAAACTTCTCAGCGATCAGATCGAGCGCATCGTCCCAGGAGATCGGTGCGAACTCGCCCGAGCCCTTAGCGCCCTTGCGCCGCTGCGGATACAGCAGCCGGTCTTTGTGATGCTCGCGCTCGGCATAGCGCGCCACTTTCGCGCAGATCACGCCGGCGGTGTAGTCGTTGTCCTTGGCGCCGTGCACGCGGCCGATGGTGCGCTCGTCGATCAATTCGACGTCGAGCGCGCAGGTCGACGGGCAATCGTGCGGACAGGCGGAAAAGCCGATCCGCGTTGCTTGCGGCAAACGCATTGTCTGGTTCATCGCGCCCATATTATATCTTAATTGGCTAGACTTCGCTCTCTACCGGCTTCTTCGAGCGGCGCCAGAGCCCGCCCACCGCCAGCACCAGCACGACGCCGACCGCCGCGGCAACGTATTCCACTCTGTGGGCGACCTCCGCTCCGTATTTGCCGGTGAGATAGCCAATCGAGACCGGATCGGTAGCGATCACTTCGCCGACGATCCAGCCGAGCAAACCGGCCCCCGCCCACACCAGAATCGGGAAACGGTCGAGCAGCGCCATGATCAGGGCGGCGCCGGCCACGATCAACGGGATGCTGACGGCGAGGCCAAGCACCAGCAGTGCCACGTTGCCGCCTGCCGCCGCGGCGATCGCGATCACGTTATCCAGGCTCATGATGATGTCGGCAACGGCGACGACGCGCACCGCGCGCCAGAGATACTCGACCGCCTCGGTCCCGTCCTCCTTCGGCTCGTCGGGCACCAGCAGCTTGGCGGCGATGTAGAACAACGCCAAGCCGCCAACGATCTTGAGGTACGGCAGCAGCATCAGCGAGGCCACCACGCCGGTGAAGATGATGCGCAACAACACGGCGACACCGGCGCCTAGAATCATGCCCCAGAGCCGCTGCCGGGGCGGCAGCCCGCGGCACGCCATGGCGATCACCACCGCGTTGTCGCCCGACAGCAGGATGTTGATCCACATGATCTTGGCGAGCCCGACCCAGAATTCGGCCTGGTCGATGTCGCCCCAGCCGGAGCCGAGCAAGGCCCACCAACCGGCCGGATCCAGCATCTGGGCGAGTGGATGCACGCGGTTTCCTGTTGCGCGTTAATCGTTATGTGCGCGTGATCTTATCCGACCTTCCCTCGCCCGCCGAAGCGGGCTTCGCGAAGGCGGGAAACCGGTTCCCGCTTATCGGGATCACGCACCTAGCTGATGATCTCGTTATCCGAGAAGAACTGGGCAATCTCGCGCACCGCCGTATCGGCGGCGTCGGAGCCGTGTACCGAATTTTTCTCAATCGACTGGGCGTGCAGCTTGCGGATGGTGCCGGGCGCGGCCTTGGCCGGGTCGGTGGCCCCCATCAGTTCGCGGTATTTCGCAATCGCATCGTCGCCTTCGAGCACCTGCACCACGACCGGCCCCGACACCATGAAATCCACCAATTCGCCGAAGAACGGCCGCTCCTTGTGCACGGCGTAGAATTTGCGCGCCTGCGGCAGCGAGATGCGCAAGCGTTTCTGCGCCACGATGCGCAGGCCCGCGGCCTCGATCATGGCGTTGATGGCGCCGGTCAGGTTGCGCGCAACCGCATCGGGTTTGATGATGGAAAAGGTGCGCTCGAGCGCCATCGGGTCATCCTTTGATTGAGTTTGATCGGAGAGTCTACCGGCATCGATTGGCGAAATGAAGTTGCGCGGCTTATACCGGGGGGCGCATCACGCGGCAAGATCGGCCGCACGGCCGGCCGGATTTGCTATGATTTGGCGCGTCACAGGAGCTTAAGACATGATATCCCGCTACCGGATGTTCGCCGGCTATAACGCCTGGTGCAACGAGCGGCTCTATGGCGCCGCCGCCAAGCTCAAGGAAGCCGACTATCACGCCGACCGCGGCGCCTTCTTCAAGTCGATGCACGGCACGCTCAATCATCTCCTGGTCGGCGACCGCATCTGGATGCAACGGTTCACCGGCAAGGGTGAACTGCCGAAGAGCCTCGATGCCATCCTGCACGACAATTTTCCGGCATTGCGCGCGGCGCGCCGCGCCGAGGACGAAGGCATCAGCCGCTATGTCGAAAGTTTGAGCGCGGACGATCTCGCCAGCAAAATCCGCTACCGCACCTTCAGCAACCCGGCCGACATCGAACAGGTACTGGCCCCCGCGCTCGACCATTTCTTCAATCACCAGACCCACCACCGCGGCCAGGCGCACGCCGTGCTCTCTTCTGTCATCGGCAACGACGCAACGCCGAGTTTCGATTTGATCATCTACCAGCGCGAGACCGGGCAAGGCGGCTTGCGCAAACTGGGTTGAGGGGTTGCCTCCAAGCGCGCGCTCCGCCACAAGGCGCCAGCCTCGGCCATCAGCGATAAGGATTACCGGTCATGAAGACCAATCGAGTTTACCGCATTGCGGTCGTTCCCGGCGACGGCATCGGCAAGGAAGTCATGCCCGAAGGCGTACGCGTGCTGGAGCAGGCGGCGAAAAAATTCGGCTTCGAGCTGCAGCTCGACGATTTCGATTTCGCCAGCTGCGACTATTACGAGAAACACGGCCGCATGATGCCGGAAGACTGGAAAGAGCAGATCGGCCAGCACGATGCCATCTATTTCGGCGCGGTCGGCATGCCGAACCGCGTGCCCGATCACATTTCGCTATGGGGCTCGCTGATCCTGTTCCGCCGCGAGTTTGACCAGTACATCAATCTGCGCCCGGTGCGCCTGATGCCGGGCGTGCCCTGCCCGCTCGCCGGCCGCAAGCCCGGCGACATCGACTTCTGGGTGGTGCGCGAGAACACCGAGGGGGAATATTCCGCCATCGGCGGGCGCATGTATCCCGGTACCGAGCGCGAAGTGGTGGTGCAGGAAACCGTGATGAGCCGCATCGGCGTCGACCGCGTGCTCAAATTCGCCTTTGAGTTGGCGCGCTCCACGCCGAAGAAGCACTTAACCTCCGCCACCAAGTCGAACGGCATCGCCATCACCATGCCGTATTGGGACGAGCGCGTGCGCGAGATGGCCAAGAGCTATCCGGACGTGAAGTGGAACCAGTTCCACATCGACATCCTCACCGCCCGTTTCGTCATGAATCCGGACTGGTTCAATGTCGTGGTCGCCTCCAATCTGTTCGGCGACATCCTGTCCGACCTCGGCCCGGCCTGTACCGGCACCATCGGCATTGCGCCGTCCGGCAATATCAATCCCGAGCGCAAATTCCCTTCCGTGTTCGAGCCGGTGCACGGCTCGGCGCCGGACATCTACGGCCAGGGCATTGCCAATCCGATCGGACAGATCTGGTCGGGCGCCATGATGCTCGAGCACCTCGGCGAGCCGGAAGCCGCAAAGGCGATCGTCTCCGCAATCGAAAAGGTGCTGGCCGAAGCAAGCTTGCGCACCCGCGACCTCAAGGGACCTGCGGATACCGTCACCTGTGGCAAGGCGGTCGCCGCCGCGCTTGGCTGACTTCGCCTCCGTTCGTCCCCGCACAAGCGGGGGCCCAGGGCAAAGATTTCTGACGTTGCGATTGTGGCCCTGGATTCCCGCTTGCGCGGGAACGACGAAGTGTGTGGCAAGGTATTGCATCGCGCGGCCCGCTCGGCCACAACGCCCCGCCATGCTCGTCATCGACGACCTCACCGTCCGCATCGCCGGCCGCACGCTGTTGGACACCGCGTCGGCCAGCATTCCGACCGGCGCCCGCGTCGGCCTGATCGGCCGCAACGGCACCGGCAAGACCACGCTGTTCGGCGTGATCGCCGGCGATATCTCGCCCGAACACGGCGAGGTGCTGATGTCGCCGCGCTGGCTTATCGGACGGCTGGCGCAGGAAGCGCCCGACGGCCCCGACAGCCTGCTCGCGGTCGTGCTCAAGGCGCACGGCGAGCGCAGCGCGCTGATGGCGGAAGCCGAGACCGCGCACGATCCCCATCGCATCGCCGAAATCCAGACCCGGCTCGCCGACATCGGCGCGCATGCGGCGCCCGCGCGCGCCGCCGCGATCCTGGCCGGCTTGGGATTTTCCGCCGCCGATCAGGCGCGCCCGTGCTCTGAATTTTCCGGCGGCTGGCGCATGCGCGTGGCACTCGCCGCCACCTTGTTCGCCGAACCGGACCTGCTGCTGCTCGACGAGCCGACCAATTATCTCGATTTGGAAGGTACGCTGTGGCTGCAAGATCATCTGGCGCGTTATCCGCATACACTGATCGTGATCAGCCACGACCGCGACCTGCTCGATAGCGCGGTCGGCCACATCCTGGCGCTGGAAGGCCGCAAGCTCACGCTCTATCGCGGCGGCTATTCGGCGTTCGAGCGCCAACGCGGCGAGCGGCTGCTGCTCGACCAGAAGCTGGTCAAGAAGCAGGAAGTCCAGCGCAAACACATGCAGGCTTTTGTCGACCGCTTCCGCGCCAAGGCGACCAAGGCGCGGCAGGCGCAATCGCGCCTGAAGATGCTGGCCAAGATGGAGCCGATCGTTTCGCTGGTCACCGACGAGGTGCGCCCGATCCACTTCCCGGCGCCACATAAACTGCTGTCGCCGCCGATCATCGCTACCGACGAGGTCGCGGTCGGCTATGACGGGCGCACGGTGTTGGCGGACCTGTCGCTGCGCATCGACAATGACGACCGCATTGCCCTGCTCGGCGCCAACGGCAACGGCAAGTCGACGCTGGTCAAGCTGCTGGCCGGGCGGCTCGCGCCCATGCAAGGGCAAGTCACCCGCGCCGCGACGCTGACGGTCGGCTATTTCGCCCAGCATCAGCTCGACGAGCTCGACCCCAAAGCCAGCCCCTACGACCACGTGCGCCAACTGATGCCGGACACGCCGGAGGCCAAAGTGCGCAGCCGCGTCGGGACGATCGGCTTTTCCGGGCTCGCCGCCAATCACGCGGTCGAGACGCTGTCGGGCGGCGAGAAATCGCGGCTATTGCTGGGTCTGGCGACTTTCGCCGCGCCGCAGCTCGTCATCCTCGACGAGCCGACCAACCACCTCGACATCGACAGCCGCGGCGCGCTGATCGAGGCGATCAACGATTATCCCGGCGCGGTGATCCTGGTCTCGCACGACCGTTATCTGCTGGAAGCTTGCGCCGACCGGCTCTGGCTGGTAGCCGGCGGCAAGGTCAAGCCGTTCGACGGCGACCTCGACGATTACCGGCGCATGGTGCTCAGCGACGGCGAGCGCGGGGGTTCCGTCGGTTCGAAATCCTCGCCGCGCTCCGACCCCGGTGAGGTACGCCGTGCCGCCGCCGGCAAGCGCGCAGAAACTGCGCCGTTGCGCAAGCGGATCGCGCAGGCCGAGCATGTGATCGCGCAACTGACGCGCCAGCTCCAAAAGCTCGACGTCACCCTCGCCGACGGCGTTTTGTTCGCGCGCGATCCGGCGCGCGCCGCCGAGCTGTCGAAGACGCGCGCGCAGGTCGTGGCGGCGATTGCGAAGGCGGAAGAGGAATGGCTTGCCGCCAGCACGGCGCTGGAAACCGCGTAGTTTTTGGACTGTCCGGACTATTGCACGTAAGCGCGGCCGATCTAGCGGGTCGCGGTTTTCGGCTTCGCCGGTTTTTTCTTGGCCTTTTTGGTTTTCGGCGGCTCTTGCGGCGGGGCCGGCGGCGTGGGGGCGGCGTCGATGACCTTCAACCGGCCGGAGTCGAAGGTGTAGATGCCCGGCCACGGACCGCTCAGGTAGGTGAGCACGACCTTGCGGCCGCCGCGCTCGCCGGCGCCGATATTGACGTTACTCGCCAGCCCGGCGCGCCGCACCACATCGCATTCGCTCATGCCGAGCGCGACGCCGCCCACGACCTGGACGCCCTGCTGCGGATTGACTGAAGCCAAGGTGGCCGCGGGCATCGGCGCGCGGGCGAGATCGCCGGCCATGGAACCGACCGGCCGGTCGGCCGGCGGAGGCAGCGCGGCGGCAGCGGCAGGCGCCGGTGCGGCGACCGCGGCGCAGCGGCCGTCGGCCTCGACCAGATCTGCGGGAGCGACCGGCTTGTTGGGACTGAGCGGGGCGCTCATGTCGCCGCTGGTGGCGACCGCCCAGTCGGGCTTGCGGAAGACATCGAGGGGTTTGGCGAACAAGCCGCCCTCGCCGCTGTCCTGGAACAGCGACATCGAGTTCTTGCAGCCGGCGAGACCCACAGCCAGCGTGGCGGCACACAAAACGAGCACAAACCTGGAAACGGCGCGACGGCGCAAAACGATCTCCCCCGGACGGTCTATCCGCTTGTCCCTTAATATGTATTTTGCGTCATCAACATGGCGGCGACAAGCTGAGGCTGACGATGGGGTTAACCAAGCCGCCGGCCGATAGGCCATTGGCCCAGCTCAGCTTTTCTTCGCCCAGCGGCCCTGCGCATCGCCCTGCCAATAGGTCGCCTCGAAGCCTTTCGCCTTGGCCTCGCTCCAGCGCTCGCGCGCGGCGGCGACCGCGTCTTCGTCCTCGCCGTTAAACAGCAGCACGATGCGCTGATAGGCTTGGCAGTCGGCCGGCACCGGCGCGCCGTCGATCAGGAAGCGCACGCTCGCCGCATTCGGATTGCCGTCATTGACCGTGAGCAGCACCGGCTGGGCGGCGGCATCGGCCTCGCGCCAGGTGCCGTGCGGCAGGAAGCCGTCGTCGCGATAGGTCCACAAATGCGCGTCGAGCGCCTCGATGCGCTCTTCAGAGGCGCCCTGCACGATCACCTTCCAGCCGCGCTCGAGCGATTTCTCCAACAGCGCCGGCAGTACGCCTTCCAACTTCTGGCCTTGCAGGTGGTAGAATAGAATTTCGGTCATGGTATCGCGACCCGTTAGTACCGGTGTCACCGCTCGTAAAAATCCGCCACCAGCCGGTCGAGCAGCCGCACGCCCCAGCCGGATCCCCAGCTCTTGTTGATATCGCTCTGGCGCGAAGTCGAAGCCGGTGCCGGCGATGTCGAGATGCGCCCACGGCGTCTTGTCGGCGACGAAGCGCTGGATGAATTGCGCCGCGGTGATGGCGCCGCCCCAGCGCGAGCCGCCGGTGTTCTTCATGTCGGCGAATTTGGAATCGATCATCTTGTCGTATTCGGGGGCGAGCGGCATGCGCCAGACCCGTTCGCCGGTGGCATCGCCGGCTTTGGCCAGCCGCTCGGCGAGCTTGTCGTCGTTTGAAAACATGCCGGCATATTCCTGACCCAAGGCGATGATGATGGCGCCGGTGAGCGTTGCCAGATCGACCATGAATTTCGGCTTGAAGCGCTTGGCGGCGTACCAGATCACGTCGGCCAGCACGAGGCGGCCTTCGGCGTCGGTATTGATGATCTCGATGGTCTGGCCCGACATCGAGGTCACGATATCGCCCGGGCGTTGCGCATTGCCGTCCGGCATGTTCTCGACCAAACCGATGACGCCGACCGCGTTGACGCGCGCCTTGCGCGCGGCCAGCGCCTGCATCAGGCCGGTGACGCAGGCCGCACCCGCCATGTCGCCCTTCATGTCCTCCATGCCGGCGGCGCCTTTGATCGAAATGCCGCCGGTGTCGAAGCACACGCCCTTGCCGATGAAGGCAACCGGGGCGTCGCCCTTTTTGCCGCCGTCCCAGCGCATCACCACCACGCGGCTTTCGCGCGCCGAGCCCTGGCCGACACCGAGCAACGCATTCATGCCGAGCTTCTTCATTGCCTTGAGGTCGAGCACCTCGACCGCGACGCCGGCTTTCTTCAACGCGCCGGCGCGGCGGGCAAATTCTTCCGGAAAAAGGACATTGGCTGGCTCGTTCACCAGGTCGCGCGCCATCAGCACGCCGCCTCCGATCGCCTCGCGCCGCGCATAGGCGGAGCGTGCGGAAGCGACATCGCCAACCGCTACGGTCACGCTGCGTTTGGCCGGCGGCTTCTCGTCGTCCTTGCGCTTGGTCTTGTAGCGGTCAAAGGCATAGGCCCGCAGCACCACGCCGAGCGCCAGATCGGCGGCCTGCTCCGCCTTCAACGCCGCTCCCGGCAATTCGGCGAATACGGTCGCCTCGCTGGCTGCCACCGGCAGCTTGCCCATAGCGAGCCCGCCGAGCTTGAGTAGCTCATTCTGCGCGAGGCCCGCAGACTTTCCAGTGGCAGATTTGCCGGCGCCGATCACCACCAGGCGGGCGACATCGAGCCCTTCCGGCACGATCAGCTCGAGCGCGGAGCCGCGCTTGCCGGTGAAGCGCTCGGCCTTGGCTGCGCGCGCCACTAGGCCAGCGGCCGACCCCAACGCCTTGCGCGTCGCCGGCCCCAATTTGAGCCCGTCGTCGCAGAACACGATAAGAACTCCCTTGGTCGGGGTGGCGAAGGGGGCAAAGCCGAGCTTCAAGGCATCGGACATCGGCGAAATTCCTATCCTGGGGTCATGGCCGGGCGGGGTCTCTGGCCTGCCATATGGCCCGCCGCGCCCCGCTCTGCAAAGCCCCAAACCGGCTGATTTCCAGGCTTTTTGCCGGAGCCGGCGACTCGCCATGCCGCAGGCCGGCCTTACCGCCCGGTTCGCTTGCCAGAATCGAGCCTCGGGCGCACGCATCGGATTGGCGGCTTTTACTTTTTGTTGTGTATGTTCAACGGCTTTGCCTTTGGGCGGCCACTTTGTCGGCGGATCAAGGTTAACCTGACGGGGGTTGGGACTAGGCTGGCGATCGCTTTGCGTCCGGAGCGGGTGCCGGGCGGGGTCGGCGTATGCCGGAATGGGGGACGACGGTTCGGATGGGGTCGATCAGCCGATATATCTTCCGCACGACGTTTGGTGCCTTTGCGATCGTGTTGGTCAGCTTGACCGCCGTGATCTGGGTCACGCAGGCGCTGCGCGACATCGACCTGATGACCAGCCAGGGTCAGACCATCGTGGTCTTCGTCGGTATCACCGGACTGATCGTTCCGTTGCTCATCCTGGTGATCGCGCCGATCGCGCTTCTGATCGCGGTCGCCCACGTGCTCAACAAGCTGTCGACCGATTCAGAAATCATCGTGATGAATTCGGCCGGCATGTCGCCGTGGTTCCTGTTCCGCGCCTTCATGGCGGTGGCGATCGTGGTGTCGTTGTTCGTAATGGCGATCAGCGCCTATTTCGCGCCCAAGGGGCTGCGCATGCTGCGCGACTGGCTGACCGAGGTGCGCGCCAATGTGGTGAGCACCATCGTACAGCCGGGCCGTTTCACCTCAATCGAAAGCGGCGTGACCATCCATATCCGCGAACGCAACCGCAGCGGCCAATTGCTCGGCATCTTCCTCGACGACCGCCGCAATCCGGACGAGCGGCTCACAGTGATGTCGGAAGTCGGCGAACTCATCGACAACGACAACGGCACGTTTCTGATCCTGCAGAAGGGCGTCGTGCAACGCCGCGCCCCAAACCAGCGCGATCCGGCCATGGTGGTGTTCGACCGCTATGCCTTCGACCTTTCGCAATTCGCCGGCGGCGCGCAGGCGGTGAAATATTCGATCCGCGAGCGCTATCTCTGGCAGTTGATCTCGCCCGACGCGGGCGACCAGTTTTTTGTCGAGCAGCCGGGCCAGTTCCGCGCCGAGCTGCATGACCGGCTGATCGCACCGCTTTATCCGATCGCCTTCGTGATCATCGCTTTCGCCTTTCTCGGCGCGCCGCGCACCAACCGGCAAAGCCGTACGGTGTCGATCGTCGGCGCCATTGGCGGCGTGGCGCTGCTGCGCCTGATCGGGTTCGTCTCGACCGTTTTCGGCGCCACCGTTCCGTGGCTGTTGTCGCTGCAATACGTGGCGATACTTGTGGCCTGCGGCGGCGGTCTCTACGTGATCCGGCGCGGCATGATCCTGGAGCTGCCCGCCTTTGTCGCCAATTGGCTTGCTGCGCTCACCGAGCGCATCGGCCAGCGTTTTGCCACGTCATGAGCTGACCATGCAGTCGGTCACAGGAACACTGGCACGCTATTTCGGTCTGCGTTTCCTGAGCGCGGTGCTGCTGGTGTTTTTCGGCATATTCTTTCTGGTCGCGCTGCTCGACTATATCGAGCTGATGCGCCGATCGAACGACATTCCGCACGTCTCGGCGCTGCTGGTGGCGAAGACCTCGTTCTACCGGGTGCCGCAGGTTACCGAGCGGATCATGCCATTCTGCGTGCTGATCGCTGCGATGTTCAGCTATCTCAATTTGTCGCGCCGGCTGGAACTGGTGGTCGCCCGCTCGGCCGGCGTTTCGGCCTGGCAATTCATTGCGCCGGCGCTGATCGTGGCCTTCCTGCTCGGGATATTGGCGACCGCCGTCTACAATCCGCTTTCCGCCATCCTGCAGGAACGCTCGAAGCGCTACGAAGCCGAACTGTTCGGACACAATCCGAGCGGGCTGAGCGGCAGCAATTTCTGGACCAGCCAGCGCAGCAGCGAGGGCATGGCGATCATCAACGCCAAGACCAGCCGTGACCAGGGCGTCAACCTCAACGGCGTGACGGTGTTCACCTTCGACAGGGACGGGCATTTCAAGCAGCGCATCGAGGCGCGTGCGGCGGTGCTGGAACCCGGGGTGTGGGAGTTGCAGGATGCCCGCGTCAACGCGCTGGGAATTCTGCCGGTCGACTATCCGGTGTTCCAGCTCAAGACCAGCCTGACGCCGGAGCAGGTCCGCGAAAGCTTTGCCACCCCCGAAACCGTGCCGTTTTGGGAACTTCCTCTGTATATCAAGATCGCCGAACACGCTGGACTTGTCGCCGCAGGCTATAGACTTCAGTTCCAAAAACTTCTAGCGCGGCCATTCTTGCTGGTCGCCATGGTTTTCCTTGCCGCCGCCGTCAGTTTACGGTTCTTCCGCTTTGGCGGGGTCCAAAAGATGGTTTTAAGTGGCATGGCAGCCGGCTTTCTGCTTTACGTTTTATCGAAAGTGACTGAGGATTTAAGCAAAGCCGACCTGATGCACCCGGTGGCTGCGGCATGGCTACCGGTGCTAGCCGGCGGGCTGACGGGGTTTATTGCGTTGCTGTACCAGGAGGACGGGTGATGGCGGGGCTGGCTAGCGCTCGTCCATCAACACCCCGGCGCCGCGGCGTCGCGGCTATTGTTGCCGTCCTCAGCCTTGTGGCTTGCGGCGGCTTGCTCGCGTCCGCCCCGGCGCTGGCGCAGCAACTTCAATTTCCGCAGCGCCCGGCGCCGCCGCCAAAATCCCAGATCGCCATCGAGCGCGAAAAGTCCGGGCAAAAGCAGATGCTCGTGCAGGCGCGCGAGATCAACTACGACTATGTCAACCATCGCGTTGCCGCCGTCGGCAACGTGCAAATCTATTACGGCGGCTCCATGTTGGAAGCCGACCGGGTGATCTACGACCAGATCAAAAAGCGCTTGCACGCCGAAGGCAATGTCCGCCTGACCGAAGAGGGCGGCAACATCACCTACGGCAACATCATGGACCTGTCGGACGATTACCGCGACGGGTTCGTCAACTCGCTGCGGCTGGATTCCCCCGACCAGACGCGTATGGCGGCCGCCCGCGCGGAGCGCACCAACGGCAATTTCACCGTCCTGCATAACGGTGTCTACACCGCCTGCGCGCCCTGCAAGGACGATCCGAGGAAGCCGCCGCTGTGGCAGGTGAAAGCGGCGCGCATCATTCACGATCAGGGCGAGAAGATGATTTATTTCGAGGATGCCCGCCTCGAATTTTTCGGCAAGCCGATCGCCTGGCTGCCCTATTTTTCGGCGCCCGATCCGACCGTCAAACGCAAGACCGGCTTGCTGATGCCGACGATCAATACCAGTTCGAAATATGGCGTCGCTATCGAGGTGCCCTATTACTGGGCGCTGGCACCCGACTACGACGTCACGCTGGCGCCGATGATCACCTCCAAGCAAGGCCTGCTGATGCAGGGCGAATTCCGTCAACGCCTGATCAACGGCGCCTATTCGATCCGCGCCGCCGGCATCCGCCAGTTCGATCCGGAATACTTTCAGCACAGCAACAACGACCTGCCGACGCCGGGCTACCGCAATTGGCGCGGCAGCGTGGAAAGCTCCGGGCAGTTTGCGCTCACCGACAAATGGGTATGGGGCTGGGACGCGGTCATGTTGTCCGACCGGACGTTCCTGCAGGACTACAACCCGCAACTGTCGCGCTATCGGATCACCGATCCGTTCCAGAACCCGACCAGCGAAGGCATCTCCCAGATCTATCTCACCGGCAAGGGCAATCGTAGTTATTTCGACGCCCGTTCCATCTACTATCTCGGCTTCTCGGAAGCGAACTCGCAAAACCAAATCCCGGTCATCCATCCGGTGATCGACTACACCTACACGTTCGACCATCCGGTGCTCGGCGGCGAACTCGGTTACAATATCAATTTCACCAGCCTGTCGCGCAATCAGGCCAATTTCGACGCCATCACGCAGACCGCCCTCAATGGCGGCACTTGCGCGCAAACCGCCGACCCGGCGATCAGAAACTCGGCCAATTGCGTGCTGCGTGGCATTCCCGGCACCTACAACCGCTTCTCGGCCGAGACGCATTGGCGGCACAGCTTCACAGACTCGCTCGGCCAAGTGTTCACGCCATTCGTGTCGCTGCGCGCCGATGCCGCCACCATGCAGATCAACGCTGATCCCGGCGTGTCCAACTTCATCAACACCGGCGAAGACACGCTGGTGCGCGGCATGCCGACCGTTGGCATCGAGTACCGCTTTCCATTCATCAGCGTAGAATCCTGGGGCACGCAGACCGTCGAGCCGATCGCGCAGATAATCGCGCGACCGAATGAATCGCAGGTCGGCAAATGGCCGAATGAAGACGCGCAAGCCTTGATCTTCGACGACAGCAACCTGTTCCGCCTCGACAAGTTCTCCGGCTGGGATCGCGTCGAGGGCGGCGGTCGCGCCAATTACGGCGTGCAGTACACCGCGCAGTTCAACCAGGGCGGCTCGGTCAACGCGCTGTTCGGCCAGTCCTACAACCTGTTCGGACAGAACTCCTTCGCCGTCGGCGGCATCGCCAATACCGGCCTCGGCAGCGGCCTGGATACCACCCGCTCCGACTATGTGGCGCGCATCTCCTACCAGCCGAACAAGACCTACACCTTCACCTCCCGCTTCCGCTTTGATAACGACAACTTTGCGGTGCGGCGGCTCGAGCTCGAGGCCATGGCCAAGTTCGACCGCTGGAACGTCGCGCTGCTCTATGGCGACTATGCCGCCCAACCCCAGCTTGGCTTCCTGGACCGCCGCCAGGGCCTGCTCGGCTCCGGATCGGTCAAGCTCGATGCCAATTGGGTGCTGTTGGGCGCGGCGCGCTACGACCTCAATGCCGAAAAATTCGACCAGACCCGCGTCGGTATCGGCTATGTCGACGATTGCCTCATCTTGGCCCTGAATTACATTACTAACTACGCCTACAGTGGAAACCCGTCGGCCGACCATCAGATCATGCTGCAACTGACCCTGCGCACGCTCGGCGGCGCCGCGGTAAGCCAAGGGGTCAGCGGGATTGGCGGGCTGTGATGCGTGCCAGCGGCGAGGCAGCCGGCCGCAGGCCACGCCCGAAGCAATGGAATTCGCGATGCCGAGGATTGCCGTGAAACTTCGCTCATTGCGCCGATGGATAGCGGGCGCCGCCTTCGCCGCGGCCATTGCCGCGCCAGGCACAGCCTTCGCGCAAGTCGTGGTCGTCGCCAACGGCTCGCCGATCACCGCCTATGACATCGAGCAGCGCACCAAGCTTACCGAGACCTCGACCCATAAGGCTCCCACGCGCGAGGAGGTCATCAAGGAACTGATCGACGACCGCATTAAGCTGGCGAAAGCGAAAAGCTATGGCTTCGAGGTGCCGGAAACCGAGATCGACGCCGCGTTCAACAATCTGGCCAAGAACCAGCACGTCTCGCCGCAACAGTTCACCCAATTCCTCGAACGCGCCGGCATTTCGGCGAACACGATCAAGGCGCGCATCCGCGCCGAAATAACCTGGTCGCAGTTAATCCGCGGCAAATTCAGCGCCTCATTGGAGGTCGGCGAATCCGACGTCGCCAAAGCGCTGCGCTCCCAAAGCGACAGTCAGGCCGACGCGGTTGGCTACATCTACACGCTCTACCCGGTCATGCTCCTGGTCCCGCAGGGATCGAGTGCGGCCGTCGTGGAAGTCAAGCGCCGCGAGGCAGACAATCTTCGTAGTCGTTTCACTTCGTGCAAGGACGGGCTGGCTTTTTCGCGCGCGCTGCGCGACGTCGCGGTGCGCGAGCCGATCCAGAAAAACTCGGCCGAACTCGCGCCGCAACTGCGCGAGCTGCTCGACAAGATGCCAATCGGCCGCCTGACCACGCCGGACGTGACGCAGCAGGGCCTGCAGATGTTCGCGTTGTGCGACAGGAAGGAAAGCAAGGCCGATTCCCCGATCAAACGCGAGATGCGCCAGAAGCTGTTCGCGCAACGCTATGAGTCCGAGTCCAAGAAGTTTCTCGACGAAATCCGCAGACAAGCGATGATCGAATACAAATGAACGCGCGGGCCCGGCTTCCTCTGGCGTTGACCCTCGGCGAGCCGGCCGGGATCGGCGCCGATCTGACGCTCGCCGTCTGGCGACGCCGGGTCGAGCTCGACGTGCCGGCTTTCTATCTCGTCGGCGACGTGGATTATCTTAGCGACCGCGCGCGCGTCCTTGGCCTCGATCTGCCGCTCGTCGCGGTGACGCCCGAACAGGCCAATGCCGCCTTCGAGCGCGCCTTGCCGGTGGTCCCGCTCGGCTTACCGGTCACTGCCGCGCCCGGCAAACCCGACGCCAGCAGCGCGCCGGCAGCGATTGCCTCGATCCGCCGCGCGGTCGCCGATGTCATGGCCGGCCACGCCGCGGCGGTCGTCACCAATCCAATCGCCAAGAACGTGCTCTATCGGTCCGGCTTTGCCGAGCCTGGCCATACCGAATTCCTCGCGACCCTCGTCGCCGAAGCCACCGGAAAAATGGTGCGTCCGGTGATGATGCTGTGGTCGCCGGAGCTTGCGGTGGTGCCGGTGACCATCCACCTGCCGCTGCGCGAGGCGGTGTCGCATCTGACCGGCGAACTCGTATGGGAGACCGGACGCATTGTCGCGCGCGACCTGACCGCGCGATTTGGCATTGCCCGCCCGCGCCTGGCGGTCGCCGGGCTCAATCCGCATGCCGGCGAGGACGGCGCGATGGGCGAAGAAGACCGCACGATCGTTGCGCCGGCGGTTGCGCGGCTGCGCGCGGAGGGCATCGATGCCATCGGCCCGTTGCCGGCCGATACGCTGTTCCACGAGCGCGCGCGCGCGACCTATGACGTGGCGCTGTGCATGTATCACGACCAGGCGCTGATCCCGATCAAGACGCTGGCCTTCGAGCGCGCGGTGAACGTGACGCTCGGCCTGCCGTTCGTGCGCACCTCGCCCGACCACGGCACAGCCTTCGACATCGCCGGCAGCGGCCGCGCCGATCCGTCCAGCCTGGTGGCGGCGCTGGCGCTGGCCGCGCGGATTTCGGTCAACACGCCGACACTCGTACCCGCAAAATAGCGCATGATCCCGAAAAGTGGGCACCGGTTTCCCGCCTTCGCGAAGCCCGCTTCGGCGGGCGAAAGAAGGTCGGATCAGATCGTGCGCAACTTAAAATGACACAAATCGACGACCTGCCGCCGCTGCGCGACGTCATCCGCCGGCACGGTCTGTCCGCCAAGAAATCGCTCGGCCAGAATTTCCTGCTCGATCTTAATCTGACGGCGCGCATCGCCCGCGCCGGCGGCCCGCTTGCGGGCGCAACTGTAGTCGAGGTCGGTCCCGGACCGGGCGGGCTGACGCGAGCGCTGCTGGCGGAGGGCGCTGGCCGCGTCATCGCGATCGAGCGCGACGACCGCGCGATTGCCGCATTGGCGGAAATCGCGGCACGCTATCCAGGCCGGCTCGATATCGTGCCCGGCGACGCGCTGGAATTCGACCCCCGCGTGCATCTTGGTCATGAGCACGCGCGCGTCATCGCCAACCTGCCCTACAACATCGCCACCGCGCTGTTGATCGGCTGGCTCACCGCCGAGCCGTGGCCGCCCTGGTACGATGTCCTGGTGCTGATGTTCCAGCGCGAAGTGGCGGAGCGCATCGTCGCCCAACCGGGCGGCAAGACCTATGGCCGGCTGTCGGTGCTGTCGAACTGGCGCTGCGAAACCAAGATCCTGTTCGACGTAGCGCCGACCGCTTTCGTGCCGCCGCCCAAGGTGACGTCGTCGCTGGTGCGGCTGATCCCGCGCGCTAGGCCGCCTGCCTGCGACGCCGGTGCCTTGCAAAAGGTGACCGAAGCGGCCTTCGGGCAACGCCGCAAGATGCTGCGCCAGAGCCTCAAATCGCTGGGCGTGGATGCAGGTGCACTGCTCGCCGCCGCCGGCATCGCGCCGACCGCGCGGGCCGAGGAGATTCCGGTCGAAGGTTTCGTCGCGCTGGCGCGAATTTTTGCTGGGCAGACGAAAGGCCGCGTGTAAAGTTCGCTGCTTATGCAAATGCATCGCCAATCGCTGACCGCCTATGGTGCCCCGTTGTGCGAAACGGTGGTCGAGGCCCCGCAGCCCAAAGGCGCCGAAGTGCTGGTGCGCGTTGCGCGCTGCGGCGTCTGCCATTCCGACCTGCATATGCAGGACGGCTATTTCACGCTCGGCGACGGCAAGCAGCTCGACGTACGCGCCGGCCGCACGCTGCCGTTCACGCTCGGCCACGAAATTGCCGGCGTTGTCGAAAGCGCCGGGCCGGAGGCGAAGGTGGCGGCGGGCGCCAAGGTCGCGATCTATCCCTGGATCGGCTGCGATCAATGCGCGGCCTGCAAGGTGGGCGACGAGAATATCTGCGCCAACCCGCGCCATCTCGGCATTACGGTGGACGGCGGTTTCGCCACCCAGGTGCTGGTGTCGCACCCGCGTTACCTCATCGACTATGCGCCGCTGTCGCCATCCTATGCCGGCGCGCTGATGTGCTCGGGGCTGACCGCTTATGCCGCGCTCAAGCGCTTGGCGGATCGCGCCGCCCGCGCGCCGCTGCTGCTGGTCGGCCTCGGCGGCGTCGGCTTGATGGGCCTGGCACTGACCCACGCTCTGTATGGCACAGCGCCCTATGTCGCCGATATCGATCCGCGTAAACGCGAGGCGGCGCTCGCCGCCGGGGCGGCGCAAGCTTTCGATCCGTCCGACGCCGGCGCGCGCAAGGCAATTCTGAAAGCGAGCGGCGGCGTTTACGCAGCGTGCGATTTCGTCGGCTCCGACAGGTCGCTCAATTTCGCCACCGGTGTGCTGGCGAAAGGCGGCAAGGTAGTCGTCACCGGCCTGCTCGGCGGCGCTTTTTCGACCGCGGTCGCCATGTTTGCCCTCAAGGCCATGAGCATCGAGGGCACACAGACCGGCACGCTGGCCGAAGCGCGCGAGCTGATCGACTTGGTGCGCGCGAAAAATATCGTATCCCCGCCGATCGCCGAGCGGCCATTGGCGCAAGCGCAGGCGACGCTTGACGATCTGCGCGCCGGTAAAATTGTCGGGCGGGTGGTGCTGACGGCGTAATCGATCTGGAGCAATTAGGCCAATTGCGCACTCGCCGTGAGCAGATCGACCCGCCCACGAATCATGATGTTAAACGCGACCACGATTCGGTCCTCGTCGTCGTTCGCGTTTCCATTATCGACGGCATGCGGAAGATAGCTTGGCCAAATCACCATGCGGCCTCTTTCAATCGGCATGACGAACGTATCCGAATTGAGCTCGTTCTTTTCCAATAGGTCTGGCGCAATCGCGTTGGCGAGATGCCGCGGAGAGAAAAACATCGTTCTTCCGCATTCCTTTGGTGTCTTTATGTAGACGAGGCCGCTGAACAAGCAATTTGGGTGAGTGTGGGTATTGTGCCGACGATTGGGACTGGAGATATTCGCCCACATATTCGAGATGTAATGTGAATCCCTCTTTATTCTGTAGGCGGCCATAATCTGTTTGCATTCTTCCAAAATTAAGTCGACCAGCTCTTTCATTTCCGGAAGCGTATGGATGTTGTCCGGCGTCATGTAATTTCGCAGGTAAGTCTTAGCGAAATAGCCCTGACCCGATTTCTGCAATTCTCGCAGTTTATTCTCGACGCGGTCACACAAAGTAATATCGGGAAGTTTGCCGGTGAAAAAACCGGTCGGAAACAGCATAAACATCTCTTTAGCCGCCAGGCCGACCATCTTTTCCGTTTTCTGATTAATGCCTGGAGAGGAGAGCACGTTTGTGGGCCTTCACATTCTTTGCAAATGTTCAAACAATTCTATCGAGGCGCAAAAAGCTGGTTCAACAATTGTAGCCGCGCGATCTCGAAAGTTTTATGACGATGGCGCAGATTTTAATATGCCGACGAGCGCTCAATTAAATGGCAATTGCACTTTGATCGGTCAGCAATTGGTCGATAATAATAATTTCCGCTGTGCGACAGGCGGCACTCGCGCGTAAATTGTTGCGGCAATCTCATTTGCGCAAGATTTTCTTGACGCATTGCAAACTTGAATCAGATCGCATGCCTGCCCTTAGCGCGGGGCATAGCTCTATCTACATTGATCGACTGTCAATTATTGGCCATACGCCGCAGTCGTATATTTAAAGCTTCGCCTGCAAACCGCGCACGAAGTCGGAGAGGCCCGGTTGGCGCTCGCGCTTGAGCCGCTCGGCGACGAGTATCGCCTGCACGTCGGCGAAAGCCTGATCGAGATCGCGGTTGATCACCACGTAGTCGTACTCGGCCCAGTGGCTCATTTCGTCGGCGGCTTTCGCCATGCGGCGGTGGATGGTCTCGTAGTCGTCCTGCGCGCGTGCCTTCAGGCGGCGCTCCAATTCGGGGATCGAGGGCGGCAGCACGAACACGGCGACCAGATCGTTGCGCGCCTTCTCGCGCAATTGCTGGGTGCCCTGCCAATCGATATCGAACAATACGTCGCGGCCTTGCGCCAGCGCGTCCAGCACGGGCTTTTGCGGCGTGCCGTAATAATTGTCGAACACTTCGGCCCATTCCAAAAGTTCGTCTTTTTCAATGAGCGCATCGAAGCGCCGGCGGTCGATGAAGGTGTAATCGCGGCCGTCCTTCTCGCCGGGGCGCATTTTACGCGTGGTCACCGAGACCGAAAGCGTCACACTTTTGTCCTGCTGCAGCAGGCGGCGCGACAGCGTGGTCTTGCCGGCGCCCGAGGGCGACGACAGCACCAGCATCAGCCCGCGCCGGGCGATCGTTGCCTTGTCCAGTCGCTTTCTCGCCATCGTCATTCCAGGTTTTGCACCTGCTCGCGAAATTGCTCGACCACGCTCTTCAATTCCAGGCCGATATTAGTGAGCTCAACGTCATTGGCCTTGGCGGTGAGCGTATTCGATTCGCGGTTGAGCTCCTGCGCCAGAAAATCGAGCCGTCGGCCGACCGGTCCGCCGCCGGCGATCAGCTTCTGCGATTGCTCGACATGCGAGGCCAGGCGATCGAGCTCCTCGCGGATGTCGGCCTTGCTGGCGAGCATGATCGCTTCCTGGTGCAGACGGTCTGAATCAAATCGCGCGGAGGCCGACAGCAGCGTCGCCACCTGTTCGGCTAGCCGCGCCTTGATCGCTTCCGGCTTGCGGCCGGGAGCGGCTTCCGCGCGCGCGGCGAGCGCGGCGACTTCGGCAAGCCGCGTCGACAATATGCGGCCGAGCGTGGCGCCTTCCGCGTGGCGCATGGCGAGCAGGTTGGCGAGCGCTTGGTCGAAGCCGCCAAGGATCGCGACCTCGGCGGCGCGGCGATCCTCCTCGCGCTCGTCCTCCTCGGTCACCTCGATCACGCCTTTGAGGGCGAGAATGCCGTCGAGCGTCGGCGGCGCCGCCTCGACAATGCCGCGCAAGTTCTTGAGCGTCGTCAGCACCGCCGCCAACACCGGCTCGTTGACTTTGACGGAGGGCGCCACGCCCTTTCGCTCGACGGTGAGATTGGCGTAAGCCGTCCCGCGCGACAGCTTCTCAGTTGCTTTTGCGCGCGCCGGCGCCTCGATCGCATCCCAGCCCGGCGGCAAGCGCAGCCGCAGATCGAGGCCCTTGGCATTGACCGATTTGAGCTCCCAGCTCCAGGCATAGGAGCCGGCGACACCGTGGCTGCGAGCGAAGCCGGTCATGCTCGACAAAGCCATGGCATTAAATCTCGTGTGGTTGGAGCCGCGAATCCGCGGCGACCTTAGCGGCCGGGCTTTCCGGTCACAAGACCGGCGCGATATTACCGGTTGGTGCCGTTGCGCCTGCTATTGGCCGGCGGGTCTGGTTGCGGGGTATCGCCACGCTCGATCAAGCGCAGGCGGGCGACGTTCTTCTGGTGCTGCTCATAGGATTCCGAGAACACGTGGCCGCCGCTGCCGTCGGCAACGAAATAAAGGTCCTTGGTGCGCGCCGGATTGGCGGCGGCTTCGAGCGAGGCGCGCCCCGGATTGGCGATCGGACCCGGCGGCAGCCCGTCGATCACATAGGTATTGTAGGGCGTCGGCTGTTCGATCTCGCTCTTTAGGATGGGGCGGCCGAGCGTGCCTTTGCCGCCGGTCAGCCCGTATATGATGGTCGGATCGGATTGCAGCTTCATCCTGTTCTTCAAACGGTTGACGAATACGGCGGCGACGCGCGAACGCTCTTCCGCCTTACCGGTCTCCTTCTCGACGATCGAGGCGAGGATGACCAATTGCTCCGGCGTCTTGAGCGGAAGATCCGCCATGCGGTGGTCCCAGACTTCCTGCAGCAGGTGGCGGTGTGCCTGCTGCATGCGCTGGATGATCTGCTCGCGCGCCATGCCGCGGGTGAATTTGTAGGTCTCCGGCAACAGCGTACCCTCGCGCGGGATTTCCTTGATCTGGCCGGCGAGCGCGTCGTTCTCCAACAGCTTGGCGACGATCTGCCCGGAGGTCAGCCCTTCGGGGACCGTCAGCGAATGCTGCACCACCTTGTTCTCGACGATAGTGTTGACCACATCGGCGAGGCTGGCGTTCTTGCTGAACTGGTATTCGCCATGCTTGAGGTCGCCGCGCGCCTTGAGCACCAACACGCCGCCGATAAACACCCAGGGCTGATCGATCACCCCTTCGCGCACCAGCAGATCGGAAATATCGCGGATGCCGAGCCCGCGCGGAATATTGACCACCTTGTCCTCGCCCAGCGGCCCGGGTGCATCGAAGCGCTGTTTGCCGAAATAGAGCCCGCCGCCGACGGCAAGCGTGAGCACGATCAGCACCGTAAAAATCGCATTGCCGACGATCACCACCGGATGGCGGACCCGCTTGGAGCGGCGCTTAGGCGACGGCACGCGCTCCGGCTCGAGCGCGGCGCGCGGCGAGCGCGGCGGCTTGCCGCTGGGCGGCGGCGGCATGCGCGCGGCGGCCAGTTTAGTCGTAGCGCTGCGGCTGCCGGAGGCATAATCCGGCTTGGCGTTAGCCGACGGCGCATGCGGCGCACCCGGGCGTTGCGTCGAAGCTTGCTGGGCCGTCGGTTTCGCCGCGTCGTGGTGATGCGGATCGCGACCCTCGCCGTTATGCGGTGGCTTGGAATTCACGCGTCCGCTCCCGCTATCGACACCGGCATGGTCAACTTCGGCACACTCCAGTTCGGCCATCGCCGGCGCGTTACTCCCACAGGGCGGAACAAGCGCGCCTGTTTGACCGCGGCGGAAGCAAAAAATATCTGCGGCCTTCGAACGTTAGGAAGAATTATGGCGAAACCTTGAGGCGGCACGGATCGCTAGTCGGAATAGCGGTTGAAGATCAGCGAGGCATTCGTCCCACCGAAGCCGAACGAGTTCGACAGGGCGGTGTCGATGTCGCGCTTGCGCGCCGCATGCGGCACCAGATCGATCGGCGTTTCGACCGACGGATTGTCGAGATTGATGGTGGGCGGGGCAACCCCATCGCGGATCGCCAGGATCGAGAAGATCGCCTCCACTGCGCCGGCGGCGCCGAGCAGGTGGCCGATGCAGGATTTGGTCGACGACATCGAGATGCGGCCGGCGGCATTGCCGACCAGCCGCTGCACCGCGCCGAGCTCGATCTCGTCGCCGAGCGGCGTCGAGGTGCCGTGCGCGTTGACGTAATCGATCGTATCGACGGAGATCCCGGCGCGCTTGATCGCCATGCTCATGCAGCGGAAGGCCCCGTCGCCGTCCGGCGACGGCGCCGTAATATGATAGGCGTCGCCCGACAGCCCGTAGCCGATCAGCTCGGCGTAGATCTTGGCGCCGCGCGCCTTGGCGTGGTCGAGCGCTTCCAGCACCACCGCGCCAGCACCCTCGCCCATCACGAATCCGTCGCGATCCTTATCGTAAGGGCGCGAGGCGCGCGTCGGATCGTCGTTGAAATTGGTCGACAGCGCGCGCAGCGCCGCAAATCCGACCAGGGCAATGCGGTTGACCGGCGATTCGGTGCCGCCCGCCACCATCACGTCGGCATCGCCGAGCGCCACCATGCGCGCGGCGTCGCCGATGGCATGCGCGCCGGTCGAACAGGCGGTGACCACCGCGTGGTTTGGACCCTTCAGCCCGTGCGCGATGGAGACAAAACCGGATGCGAGATTGATGATACGGCCGGGAATGAAAAACGGCGACACCCGGCGCGGACCTCGTTCCTTCAATGCAACCGCGGTTTCCGCGATGCCTTCGATGCCGCCAATGCCGGAGCCGATCATAACGCCGGTGCGGGTTTGATCCTCATAGCTCTGCGGCCGCCAGCCGGCGTCGTCGAGCGCCTGTTTCGCCGCGCACATGGCATAGACGATGAAATCGTCGACCTTGCGCTGCTCCTTCGGCTCCATCCATTGATCGGGATTGAAGGTGCCGTTGCTGCCGTCGCCGCGCGGCACCATGCAGGCGATCTTGCAGGACACGTCGGAGACGTCGAAGGTATCGATCTTCTTGGCGCCACTCTCGCCTTTGAGCAGGCGTTGCCAGGTCGGCTCCACGCCGCATCCGAGCGGTGTGAGCATCCCCATCCCGGTAACGACGATACGTCTCATGGCCGGCTCCGAGCCAAACTAAACGCTTCTACGTTCCGCTTTACCGGACATAGCCCACAAATCGACGACGAGTGAAGCGATCGAGCAGCTGCGGCAGCTTTCGCTCAGCTTTTAGCGTTCTTTTCGAGAAACTTGACCGCGTCGCCGACGGTAAGGATCGTCTCGGCGGCATCGTCTGGAATTTCGCAGCCGAATTCCTCTTCGAATGCCATCACGAGCTCGACGGTGTCGAGACTGTCGGCGCCAAGATCGTCGATGAAACTGGCTTGTTCGGTCACCTTGTCAGGCTCTACCCCGAGGTGCTCCACGACGATCTTTTTCACCCGCTCGCCAATATCACTCATCGTTCCATCCTCGTGCTTTTTAGATTGGGCCGCGATCGGGATCGGATCGCAACCATCGCGGTATGGCCTCGTCGTGGTAATCGGCGGTGAAACGACTATCGATCGCGGAGTATCGCTTGTACCCGCCATCGGCCGCCCCAGCCGGGCCGAATTTCGGTTACCATACTTCAAATGCGTTGACTAGCGCGCGCGAGCGTAGCCGGACAACCCCTGGAAAGCCAACCATTTCCACCTCTTATTGGCACGTGATCGTTGCCGAAACCGGTCTCCCGCATTTCCCGATCAAGCGCTAAATCATGGCCATTCCGCCGTTCACGTGAATGGTCTGCCCGGTGACATAGGCGGCCTCATCGGAGGCCAGGTAAACCGCGGCCGCCGCCACATCGGCCGGCGTTCCGAGCCGGCCGGAGGGAACCCTGGCCATGATGGCCTCGCGCTGCTTATCGTTGAGCCGATCGATCATGGCGCTGGCGATGACGCCGGGGGCGATGCAGTTGGCGGTGACGTTGCGCTTGGCGTATTCCGCCGCCACCGATTTCATCATGCCTACCAGGCCGGCCTTGGAGGCGGTATAATTGCCTTGCCCCGGATTACCGGTATAGCCGACCACCGAGGAAATGCCGATGACGCGGCCCCAGCGCCGGCGCATCATGGTCTTCACGGCGGCGCGGGTAAGCCGGAAGGTCGCGGTCAGGTTGACCGCGATGACTTGATCCCATTCCTCGTCGCGCAATTGCACGAACAGGTTGTCGCGATTGACGCCGGCATTGGCGACCAAGATGTCAAGCTTTTGCATTTTTTCTTCCGCGCTCGGCACCAGCGCTTCGACCGCATCCTTGTCGGCGAGATCGCAGGGCAGCACGTGCACGCGCTCCTTCAATTCGCCGGCGAGCGCGTCGAGTACGTCTTTGCGTGTGCCGGAGATCGCGACGGTTGCACCCTGGCCATGCAGCGCGCGGGCGATTGCGCCGCCGATGGCGCCGGTTGTGCCGGTCACCAGCGCGGTCTTGCCGGTGAGATCGAACATTGCCTAGCTCCTTTGCGCTTTGAACGCGGCGATGTCTTCAGGCGAACCGATCGCACTCGCGCTCGCGCCCTCGGCGATGCGCTTGATAAGCCCGCTCAGCACCTTGCCCGCTCCCACTTCATAGAACGTCTTGACGCCGGCACCCGCCATGAAGGCGACCGACTCGCGCCAGCGCACCGTGCCGGTGACCTGCGCGACCAGCGCGCGCACGATATCCCCCGGCTCGCTGATCGACTTGGCGAGCACATTCGCCACCACCGGCACCACCGGCGGCTTCACGTTCACTTGCGCCAGCGCCTGCGCCATCACGTCGGCGGCCGGCTGCATCAAGGCGCAATGGAAGGGTGCCGACACCGGCAACAGCATGGCACGCTTGGCGCCCTTGGTCTTGGCGATTTCCACCGCGCGTTCGACCGCCGCCTTGTCGCCCGATACCACGACCTGACCGGCGCCGTTGTCGTTGGCGGCCTGACAGACTTGACCTTGCGCAGCTTCCGCGGCGACCGCGACGGCGGCGTCGTAATCGAGCCCGAGCAGCGCCGCCATAGCGCCGACGCCGACCGGTACCGCCTTCTGCATCGCCTGCCCGCGCGTGCGCAGCAGCCGCGCGGTATCGGCAATGCTGAAGGCGCCGGCGGCCGCGAGCGCGGAATATTCGCCGAGCGAATGGCCGGCAACGAATTGCGCCTCGCGCTTGAGATCGAGGCCGGCTTCCGCTTCGAGCACGCGCATGGCGGCAAGCGAGACCGCCATCAGCGCCGGCTGGGCGTTCGCGGTGAGCGTGAGCGTCTCGGCCGGGCCTTCGAACACGATGGTCGAGAGCTTGCTGCCAAGCGCCTCATCCACCTCCTCGAAAACCTGTCGGGCCGGCGCAAAACTCGCGGCGAGCGCTTTGCCCATACCGACCGTTTGGCTGCCCTGGCCCGGAAACACGAATACGACCGCCATCCCCCCAATCCCCTCGTTTTGTGTCGGATTCGGGCCGAAAGACACCGCAAGACGGGTCCTGTCAAGTTACCCCGGCAGCGGTAACCAAGCGAAAAGACTCATTCGGATAGACTTGGCCGGTATTGTCCATAAGGCCGCCTTCATGAGCGAACTGGTCACTGAACAGGACCTCGTGCGCGCCCGTAGCGACGCCGCGTTCCGTCAGCAATTGCTGGTGGACAATCTCGAACGCCTGTTGGAAGCGCTCAAGGTGATGCGCAAGACCAACGATATCAGCCCGGAATCGACCCGCCAGATCCGCGAAGGCGTCGCGCTTGCGGTCAAACTCGCCGATCGGTTGCAGGAAACCACCCAAGGTCTGGATCCACAGGCGGCCTGACCCCCGGCTACCAGCGTCCTTGGTTCAATCCCTTGCCTTTTTCCGCCTAATCCGCCTATAACCCGCGCGCTCCGTCGATCCTGGTTGGGAGCTGAACGGACGGCCGTTTATCAACAAAACGGCAGGACCAGTGGGTCCGTCGTCCCGTGTTCCCGCCTTCAGAGCATTCGAGCCTTTCCCGAAGGGCTCGAGGGGCTAGGCGCCAGGGTCGAGGACATTGGGTCAACCAGGGAAAGGCATTTCATGCCGCTATACGAACACGTCTATCTCGCGCGCCAGGATTTGAGCGCGCAGCAGGTCGAGGAATTGACCACCAAGCTCACCGGCATTCTCTCCGAGGCCGGCGGCAAGATCACCAAAACCGAATATTGGGGAATGAAGTCCCTCAACTACCGCATCCGCAAGAACCGCAAGGCGCACATGACGCTGCTCAATGTCGATGCGCCGCCGGCCGCGCTCAACGAGGTCGAGCGCCAGGAACGGCTTAACGAAGACGTGCTGCGCTATCTCACCATCCGCGTCGAGGCGCACGAAGAAGGCCCCTCCGCGATGATGCGCAAGTCCGACCGCGATCGCGACGATCGTGGGGACCGTGGCGATCGCGGCGACCGTGGCGATCGCGGACGCGGCGAACGCCGCCCGCGGCGCGACGAAGGCGACGACGACGCCAGCCCGGTCGCAGACGCCGCAGCGGTGGAGGAATAGACCATGGCATTCGGATCATCCCAAGGTGGTGGTGGCGGCGCCCGTCGTCCGTTCTTCCGCCGGCGCAAGACCTGTCCGTTTTCCGGCGCCAACGCGCCGAAGATCGACTACAAGGACGTCAAACTGTTGCAGCGCTACGTGTCGGAGCGTGGCAAGATCGTGCCGAGCCGCATCACCGCGGTGTCGGCCAAGAAGCAGCGCGAACTGGCGCAGGCGATTAAACGCTCGCGCTTCCTCGGTTTGCTGCCTTACGTGATTAAGTAGGCTGCTGGTCATCACCCTGAAGAGCGCACCGCTCAGTGCGCGTCGCGAAGGGTGGGTACGGCAAGAGGCCTCATCCTTCGATGACGCGGGCTTTGCCCGCTCCTCAGGATGAGGCGAGATAACGAGGCTTGCGGGGACACCCGTGAGCCGATGGTTGGGGCGGATGTCCGTCTCTAACCGCTCGAAAAGGGGCGGGACAGCTCGTGATGATGCAATTCGGATTGATCGGTATCGGTGCCGGCGCCGCGGCGGCTTTGCTGTTCGCCTCGGTGACCTCGGGCGCGTTGTTGTCGATCCCACTGTTTTATCTGGCGCCGCTGCCGCTCATGATCGCCGGGCTCGGCTGGAGCCATTGGACGGCGCTGACCGGTGCACTGGCCGGCGCGCTCGCGCTCGGCATCGCTTTTGGCCCGGTATTCTTCTTCACGTTTCTGGCCGGCGCCGGGCTACCGGCCTGGTGGCTCGGCTATCTCGCGATGCTGGCACGTCCGGCCGGCAACGGCGCGGCGCCACTCGAATGGTACCCGCCGGGCCGGTTGGTAGCCTGGGCGGCCGTGCTCGCCGGGCTGGTCGTGGTGGTCGCCATTCCCAATTTCGGCCTCGACGGCGACAGCTTCCGCGCCGGTTTGCGTAGCGCGCTCATGCATATCCTGCGCGTGGAAACCGAAGCGCCGGCGGACGCCCCGCTCAGTGTTCCCGGCGTGTCAAACGCCGACCGCCTTATCGACTTCCTGGTCGCCGCGATTCCGCCGGCGGCCGCCGTACTCGCCACCATCACCAATGTGCTCAATCTGTGGCTTGCCGGCACGATCGTGAAATTCTCCGGCCTGCTGAAGCGGCCGTGGCCACCGCTCGCGGCCATGACGTTTCCGCGCGCATTCGCGGCGGCGCTGGTGGCGGCCGTCATTGTCAGTTTTTTCGGCGGCATCGTCGGCATCGTCGCCGGCGTCGTGTCGGCAAGCCTGCTGATGGCCTACGGCGTGCTCGGCTTCGCGGTGCTGCACGCCATCACGCAAGGCATGGCCGCCCGCATCTTCCTGCTCGGCGGTGTGTATACCGCGGTGCTCGTGTTCGGCTGGCCGGTGCTGGCGCTTTGCGTGCTCGGACTAATCGAGACGGCGATCGATTTGCGCGCGCGCATCGCCCACAAGCGCGGCCCCCCCGCCCACACCTGAACAAGAAACAGACAACCCTAATTCCAATCAACGCAACAAAATCGAGGAGTAACGACAATGGACGTGATCCTACTCGAGCGCATCGGCAAGCTCGGCCAAATGGGCGACGTGGTGCGCGTGAAGGACGGCTTCGCCCGCAATTTTCTGCTGCCGCGCGGCAAGGCCTTGCGCGCGACCGCCGATAACAAGGCGCGGTTCGAGTCCATGAAGACCGAACTGCAGGCGCGCAATCTCGAACTCAAAGGTCATGCCGACACGCTTGCCACCAAGCTCGACGGCAAGACCATCGTGGTGATCCGCCAGGCGAGTGAATCCGGTGCGCTGTTCGGCTCGGTGTCGACCCGCGACATCGCCGGCCTGCTCAGCAGCGACAGCGCCGAAGTGAGCCGGTCGCAGGTCGTGCTCAACGCGCCGATCAAGGCCATCGGCCAGTACAAGGTGCCGCTGGCGTTGCATCCGGAAGTCGAGACCATCGTAACCGTCATCGTCGCACGCAGCGCCGGCGAAGCCGAGCGGGTCGCGCGCGGTGAGGATGTCACAGTGCGCCGCGAGCAAGCCGAGGAAGATGCGGCGGCCGCCTTGGCCACCGCCGAAGCCTTCTTCGAACCGGAAGCAGCCAACGCCTTGCAGGAGCCTGACGAAGCGCAAGCCGAGCCTGAGGCTGCCGCCGCGGACAAGGAGAAAAAGCCGGCCAAAGCCGCGAAGAAAAAGAAAGGCGATGACGAGAAGGCAGAGGCCTAATCGGTCTTCGCCGGCTTATCCGGTTTGGCGCCCGCTTTCGGCTCGCCCGGTATGGCCGCGGGCGGCCTCGGCTCCGAAGTCTTAGACTCGGAGGTCTTGGACCCGGAGGTCTTGGACCCGGAGGTTTTCGGCTCGGTCGTCTTGGCCTCCGCCGGTTTACCGGATTTGGCGTCGTCTGACCGCGCCGCGCCCGGCTTCTTTTCACCCGTCTTGGCCTTTTCGTCGCCCTTGGCCGAGCGTTTAGCCTTGCCCGAACGCCGGGCCGGCGCCGCCGGTCTGGCGACCGACTCCACATAAGCCGCGATAATGGAAGCCGATTGGGAACTGGCGGTGTAGTGCTCGCGTAGGAAATTGGCCAGGCCGAACAGACGGCTACTTTTGTTCAAGCTTGCCGCGTTCTTGTGGCAGATGGCGCAGTCCGAAGCGAACAGTTGAGCGCCCGTCTTGCCCAAATCCAGGTTTTCCTGCGCCCCGGCCGGCCCCGCCAGACAGAACGCTAAAGCGGCCATCGCCAGCCCGATGCCGCGATTGAAGCCCATCATTGCCCTCGACCTTTCAATAGCTTGCCTTGCATCGCCCACCCGCGTGCCCGCCGCCATCCATAGTCTTGATAGCTCATTATCGCCGGATTGTGACCATCGGCCAATTTGTCGGCCCGACTTCGATTTGTAGCATTGCTCGATCGGTGGAACTTTGATTAAATACCTAAGTTGAACGCTTGTTCGTCCGGCGCGTTTATTTAACGAGGAGGGCAAAACCTCCCAGCGCGCGAATGATTAAGTGGTGGAGGCGGCCGATGGACCGGTTGCTTCAATTTCTGTTGAAGACCTTTATCCGGCGGGGGACATTCCGGGTTACCACCTCGCGCGGTACGGTCTTGACCTTCGGCGATGGGACCGGCCAGCCGGTGTGGGTTCGCTTTACCTCGCGCGCAGCCGAATGGGCCATCCTGCTCGATCCGGAACTTAAATTCGGCGAGTCCTATATGAACGGCACATTTGTGGTCGAGCAGGGCTCGATCGCCGACGTGCTTGCCGTCATGCTTGGGCAAAACACCGATGTGCCGCACTGGGCGCGGCTACAGTGGCTGCTGCGCTACCTTTACCGCCGCGTCCAGCAGTTCAATCCGCGCCGGCGCGCGCGCCATAACGTGGCGCATCATTACGATCTCGACGGCCGTCTCTATTCGCTGTTCCTCGACGCCGACCGGCAATACAGCTGCGGTTATTTCGAGAGCCCCGAGCAATCGCTCGACGACGCCCAGATCGCCAAGAAGCGCCATCTCGCCGCCAAGCTGCTGCTCGGCCGCAAGCGGGGCGAGCGCGACCTGCGCGTGCTCGATATTGGCTGCGGCTGGGGCGGGCTGGGCATGTATCTCGCCGAGGTCGCCGGCGCCGACGTGACCGGCGTCACGCTCAGCCATGAGCAGCACGCCGTCGCCAACGAACGCGCCGCGGAAAAGGGCCTGTCCGAGCGAGCCCGCTTCAACCTGCAGGACTATCGCGACATTAAAGGGCCGTTCGACCGCATCGTATCGGTCGGCATGTTCGAGCATGTCGGCGTCAATCATTATGACACGTTCTTCCGCAAGAGCGCGCAACTGCTCGCCGACGACGGCGTGATGGTGCTGCACTCGATCGGCCGTTCGGAAGGCCCGAACGTGACCAATCCGTGGATTGCGAAATATATTTTCCCCGGCGGCTACATCCCGTCGCTGTCCGAAGTGCTACCGCAAATCGAGAAATCCGGACTGCTGCTTACCGACATCGAAATCCTGCGGCTGCATTATGCCGAGACGCTCAAGCATTGGCGCGAAAGATTCCTCGCCCACCGCGAGGAGGTCGAGCGCATCTATGACAAACGCTTCGTGCGGATGTGGGAGTTTTATCTGGCGTCGTCGGAAATGTCGTTCCGCGAGCAAAACCTGATGGTTTTCCAGATCCAGCTCACCAAACGGCAGGGCCTGGTGCCGATGATACGGGACTATGTCGCCCGCGAGGAACGCCGGTTGCGCGACGCCGAAGGCGAGCGCCACCCGCCGTTGCGGCTCGCCGGCGAGTAGTCTTTCGAAAACCACCGCGCGAACGCGGCAAGGGTCAAGAAAAAACCGGTCTTTCCACCGCTGAATCGTCCCATGTGATTCAGTGTGAATTGCGTGTGCAAGCGCGCACTTCATAGTGCCGCCGCAAAAGCGCGTGCTATGCCACAATTCCCGGGTAAGCACAGACATCCATGGCTCCGATCAATTCGGCTCTCCGCAAACAGGCAGAAGCGCCTGCCCAGAACTTCCGTTCCGCTCCGCACAATATCGAAGCGGAGCAGGCGCTATTGGGCGCCATCCTGGTCAATAACGAGGCCTTCTACCGGGTCTCGGATTTCCTCAACCCGGAACATTTTTTCGAGCCAATTCACCAGAAAATCTATCAGCTTGCGCGCGATCTGATCCGCGCCGGCAAGGTAGCGACGCCGGTCACCCTGAAGACGTTCATCGGCGCCGACATCGATATCGGCGGCATGACGGTGAGCCAGTACCTGGCGCGGCTCGCGGCGGAAGCCACCACCATCATCAATGCCGAGGACTACGGCCATACCATCTACGATCTCGCGATCCGCCGTGCGCTGATCGTCGTCGGCGAGGACATGGTCAATGTCGCCTTCGACGCGCCGGTCGACTTCTCGCCGCGCAATCAGATCGAGGACGCCGAACGGCGACTTTACGAGCTGGCCGAGACCGGCCGCTACGACGGCGGCTTCCAGCGTTTCGCCCAGTCGCTTACCACCGCGATCGACATGGCGGCGCACGCCTTCCAGCGCGATGGCAAACTCTCCGGCCTCGCCACCGGGCTCGACGATCTCGACCGCATGATGGGCGGCTTGCAGCCGTCCGACTTGATCATCGTCGCGGGCCGCCCCGGCATGGGCAAGTCCTCGCTCGCCACCAATATTGGCTACAACATCGCGCGCGCCTGGCGCGGCGAAGTGCGGCCCGACGGCCATACTCACACCGTCAATGGCGGCATTGTCGGGTTCTTCTCGCTGGAAATGTCGGCCGAGCAACTCGCCACCCGCATCATTTCCGAGCAGACCGGCATTCCGTCGAACCAGATCAGGCGCGGCGGCATCAGCGAAGCCGAGTTCGAGCGCATCAAGGACCACTCGATCGAATTACAAAACCTGCAGTTCTTCGTTGACGAAACCGGCGGCCTGTCGGTGGCCCAGCTCGCCGCCCGCGCGCGCCGGCTCAAGCGCCAGCGCGGCCTCGACCTCTTGATCATCGACTATCTGCAACTACTGCAGGGTTCGACCCGCCGCAGCCAAGAAAACCGCGTGCAGGAAATTACCGAGATCACCACCAAGCTGAAAGCGCTGGCGAAAGAACTCAATGTGCCGATCATGGCGCTGTCGCAGCTCTCGCGTCAGGTGGAAAGCCGCGACGACAAGCGCCCGCAGCTCTCCGACTTGCGCGAATCCGGCTCGATCGAACAGGACGCCGACGTGGTGCTGTTCGTCTTCCGCGAGGAATATTACCACAAAATGCGTAAGCCCCTGGAATCTGATCGCGAGAAGTTTGCCCAATGGATGGCGGATGGTGAAAAGGTCGACGGCAAGGCTGAAATCATTATCGGCAAGCAGCGCCATGGCCCGACCGGCACGGTCGAACTGCAATTCGAGGGCGCCATCACGAAATTCTCCTCGCTGGCCAAGGTCGATCACCTGCCGGAACGGATCGGCTAGGCGATCGGGGCCGCATTGCATCCTTGCTGACGACTGTTTGATTTTATCCCTGGCAGAACGCGCGTGAAACGAAAGCAATCGGGCCGACTGCGCACCGCCGTTGCGGCCGAATGGTTTCTGGCCATTAGCCTGGCGACCACGGCCATCTTCGCTTTTTTCGCCGATAACCTATTCGTTGCGTTGGCCAACCCGCTCGGGCTCGCGCTCATTTTTATATGGCTGTTCGGCGTTGTGCTCGGCTCCGCCCTCTCGGTCGTCCGCCACGCCGACCATATTGCCGAGGCGCTCGGCGAGCCCTACGGCACGCTTGTGTTGACGCTCTCGGTCACCGCCATCGAAGTAATGAGCATTTCGGCCGTGATGCTGCACGGCGAAAATAATCCGACGCTGGTGCGCGACACGTTGTTCGCCATCATCATGATCATCCTTGGCGGCATGGTGGGCGGCTCGCTGCTGCTCGGCGGCTGGCTGCATCGCGAGCAGCATTACAATCTGCAAGGCGCCAACGCCTATCTCAGCGTGATCATTCCTTTGGCGGTGTTCACGCTGACCCTTCCGGATTTCACCATCACGACACCCGGGCCGACGCTTTCATTTGCCCAGCAGATATTTTTGTTCGCAATGTCGGTCGGGCTATACGCCGCGTTTCTTTCCATTCAGACCGGCCGCCATCGGGGCTTTTTTATCAGCGATGGCGACGACGCCGGCGAACCGCCGGCCTTGCCGCAGCCCGCACCTCCGGTCACCTGGCACGCGGTCTTGCTGCTGGCCTATATCCTACCGGTGGTGTTCCTCGCCGAACAGTTGGCAAACCCGATCGACTATTTCATCGAGACGCTGCAGGCGCCACCGCCGCTCGGCGGTGTCGCCATCGCACTGCTGGTGGCGACTCCGGAGGCCATCGCCGCCACGCGGTCGGCCATGGCGAACCGGCTGCAGCGCTCGATCAATATTTCGCTCGGCTCCGTGCTCTCGACCATCGGGCTGACCGTACCGGCCATGTTGACGATCAGCTATTTTACCGGACACGTGGTCTATCTCGGTCTCGACAAAGCCAACGACGTCCTGCTCCTGCTCACGCTCGCCATCTGCGTCGTGACCTTTGCCAGCGGCCGCACCAATATTCTGCAGGGCGCCGTACACGTGGTACTTTTCGCGGCATTCCTGATGCTGATCTTCCAGGCGTAAATTCCCCTGGATTCAGGGGCGCCTGCCGCATGGACGCCCCCCGCACGGGCGGTTAAACCCTAGCCATGGCCGAGGCTGAACCGGTAGCCCCAACGGACTTGAGCCCGCCCGACGAGGGCCGGGCGGACCGGCTCGTCACCGACGCCCCGCCGCCGGCGGAAGCGGGCGGCATTCTCACCATCGATCTGGGCGCCATCGACGCCAATTGGCGCGCGCTTTCCCGCCGCGCCATGCCCGCCGAATGCGCGGCGGTGATCAAAGCCGACGGCTACGGCTGCGGCATCGAAAAGGTCGCCGCCGCATTGAGCAAAGCCGGCTGCAAGACGTTTTTCGTTGCCGATCTCAACGAGGCGCGGCGAGTGCGCAGCGTTGTCGCAGAACCGGCGATCTATGTGCTCAACTCGCTGCTGCCGGGCACCGCGCGATCTTACGCCGACATTCACGCGCGGCCGGTGATCGGCAGCATGGTCGAGCTGGCGGAATGGGACGCCTTTACTTCCGCCAGCCAGTGGCACGGCGGCGCGGCACTGCACGTCGACACCGGCATGAACCGGCTCGGCATTACGGTCAACGAGGCGGCGGCGCTGGCCCCGCGCATCCGCGCCGAGAACCACGGCATCACGCTGCTGATGAGCCACCTCGCCTGCGCCGAACAGCCGGAGCACCCGCTCAACGCCCGCCAGATCAGCCTGTTCCGCGAGGTGCGCATCCTCTATCGCGGCATCCCCTCCTCGCTCGCCAATTCGTCCGGCATTTTCTTAGGACAAACCGCCCACTGCGACATGGTGCGCCCGGGCGTTGCGCTTTACGGCGTCAATCCGATCCCGGGGCAGAGCAATCCGATGCGGCCGGTGATCGAATTGCAAGCGCGCGTCGCGCAGGTGCGCAACGTGCCGCGTGGCGAGACCATCGGCTACGACGCCGCCTTTACCGCCAAGCGCACGACTCGCATTGCCGTTGTCGCGGTCGGCTATGCCGACGGCTATCTGCGCGCAGCCAGCGCCTCCGACGAGGCGCCCGGCGCCGACGCCATCATTGCCGGCAAGCGCTGTCCGCTCGCTGGCAGGGTATCCATGGACCTCTTGGCGATCGACATCACCGAATTGCCCGACAATGCCGTCCGGCGCGGCGATCTCGCCATTCTGATCGGCGACGAGGTGACCGTCGATGTGCTGGCCGGCGCCGCCGGCACCATCGGCTACGAGGTGCTCACCAGCTTGGGTAAACGCTATCACCGGGTTTATCGCGGCTGAGTGGGCGGGACCGGCTTTTCCCCCTCGAATTAGCACTTCCGTAAACAATGTTCTTGTAATGTTCTCATCGACGGTCTAGCGTCCAGATCGTTGATTTGGCGGCGATTCCCGGCATGTCCAAGCGCAGTCTCAGCTTCATCTGCCAGAACTGCGGGGCGGCGGCGCCCCGCTGGCAGGGCAAATGCGAGGCTTGCGGCGAGTGGAATACTCTGGCCGAGGAAGGCGCCGAGCGCCCCGCCGGACCCGGGAGAAAACCGAGCAAGGGCCGCCTGTTTGCGCTCGAGCCGCTCACCGGCGAGGCGCATGAAGCGCCGCGCCTGCCCTGCGGCGTTGCCGAATTCGACCGCGTCACCGGCGGCGGCTTTGTGCGCGGCTCGGTGCTGCTGATGGCCGGCGATCCCGGTATCGGCAAGTCGACATTGTTGCTGCAGGCCGCCGCCGCCATGGCGCGCAAGGGCGAGCGCGCTGTCTATATCTCCGGCGAGGAAGCGGTCGCCCAGGTGCGGCTACGCGCCGAGCGGTTGGGTTTGCGCGACGCCGTCGAACTTGCCGCCGAAACCGCGGTCGAGGACATCATCGCTACCCTGTCCGAAGGCAAGACGCCGCGCCTGATCGTCATCGATTCGATCCAGACCATGTGGACCGATCTGGTCGAGTCGGCGCCCGGCACGGTGACGCAAGTGCGCGGCAGCGCGCAGGCGCTGATCCGCTACGCCAAGCGCTCGGGCGCAGCCATCATCCTGGTCGGCCATGTCACCAAGGACGGCCAGATCGCGGGGCCCCGCGTGGTCGAGCATATGGTCGATGCCGTGCTCTCGTTCGAGGGCGAAGGCTCGCACCAGTTCCGCATCTTGCGCGCGGTGAAGAACCGGTTCGGTCCCACCGACGAGATCGGCGTGTTCGAGATGACCGGTGCGGGCTTGCGCGAGGTGGCCAATCCGTCCGAACTGTTCCTGTCGGCGCGCGATCTTGGCCAGCCCGGCACCGCGGTGTTTGCCGGTATCGAAGGCACCAGGCCGCTCTTGGTCGAAATCCAGGCGCTGGTGGCGCCGACCTCGCTCGGCACGCCGCGCCGCGCCGTCGTCGGCTGGGACCCGAGCCGGCTGTCGATGGTGCTGGCGGTACTGGAGGCCCATTGCGGCGTGCGGCTCGGCGGCCATGACGTTTACCTTAATGTCGCCGGCGGCCTGCGCATCCAGGAGCCGGCCGCCGATCTTGCCGCCGCCGCCGCGCTGGTTTCCTCGCTCGCCAACGCGCCGCTACCGGCCGATGCGGTCTATTTCGGCGAAGTGTCGCTGTCGGGCGCGATCCGCCCGGTGGCGCAAGCTCCGGCCCGGCTCAAAGAAGCCGCAAAGCTCGGCTTTACCCGCGCCGTCGTGCCGGAGGCCGCGCGTGCGGAAGCCGGCGAGCCCGGCCTCAAGGTCACCGATGTGGCAAGTCTCAGCAGTCTGGTCGCCGACATTGCCGCCCGCGGCACCAGGGGCACGGGCGGTAAATCCCTTGGACAAGACGGGTGACGGCACCCTGACGCCCCGCTATACACGGGGCGTCGAAACCGCCGCTCGCGGCCTCGTCCGGCAGGCGGGGGTCCGAGCAGAAATGGGCGTAAAATTAAGCACTTAAGGCCCACAGCGTCGCCCTGTTCCGGAGCGCCCGCGAGGGCGACGGATTCGCCGCACCGGCGAACCTCCCCGCGCGGCTGCCGCCGCGCGCAGCCGCCGAGCCGATGAGACGCCGATGCCGATCACGCTGCTCGACATCCTGCTTTTGGTGGTCATGTTGGTCTCGGGCCTGCTCGCCATGATCCGCGGCTTCATGCGCGAGATCCTATCGATCGGCGCCTGGGGCGTCGCGGCGCTGGTCACGCTCTATTCGTATTCGCGCGTGCTGCCGATCGCCAAGCAATATGTCGCAAGCGACATGGTGGCGGCGGGCATCAGCATCGGCGCGGTGTTCCTGGTGACGCTGCTGATCGTCTCGATCATCACCGTGCGCATTTCCGACATGGTGCTCGACAGCCGGGTCGGTGCGCTCGACCGCACACTCGGTTTTCTGTTCGGGCTCGGCCGCGGGCTGATCATCGTGGTGGTCGCCTTCCTGTTCTTCGCCTGGCTGGTGCCCGACCGCAGCCAGCCGGAATGGGTGCGCGGCGCCAAATCGAAGGTCGTGTTGCAAAGTACGGGACAATGGCTGATGTCCATGTTGCCGGATGACCCCGAAAGCACCATCTTGAAGCGGTTGAAGCGGCAGAAGCCGGAAGACCAGGAACCGCCCGATACCAGCCCTGACCGCAAGTCGGAGCTCAAGCCGCGGACCGGAGCACTCTAGCAATGCAGCAGACGCCAGACCTCGTTGAGACCGCCGGCGCCGAATTCGATCCGGACGCCGACCGGTTGCGCGAAGAATGCGGCGTGTTCGGCATCTTCAACCATCCCGACGCCGCCGCGATTACCGCGCTCGGCCTGCACGCGCTGCAGCATCGCGGCCAGGAAGCCGCCGGGATTGTCTCCTTCGACGGCAAGCGCTTTCACTCCGAGCGCCGCTTGGGCCTGGTCGGCGACGCCTTCGCCCGCCGCGAGGTGATCGACCGGCTGCCCGGCACCACGGCGATCGGCCATGTGCGTTATTCGACCACCGGCGAAACCATCCTGCGCAACGTGCAGCCGCTGTTCGCCGAGCTCAATGCCGGCGGCTTCGCCATCGGCCACAACGGCAATCTCACCAACGGCATCAAGCTGCGACGCGACCTGGTGAACGAAGGCGCCATGATGCAGTCGACCACCGATACCGAAGTGATCCTGCATCTGGTGGCGCGCGCGCGGCGCAACCGCTTCGTTGACCGCTTCATCGAGGGCTTGCGCCAATTGGAAGGCGCTTACGCCTTTGTCGGCATGACCAATAAAAAGCTGGTCGGCGCGCGCGATCCGCTCGGCATCCGCCCGCTGGTCTATGGCACGCTCGACGGCTGCCCGATCCTGGCATCGGAGACCTGCGCGCTCGACATCATCGGCGCCAAATATGTCCGCGACGTCGAAAACGGCGAGGTGGTTATCTTCGACGAGGACGGCGCGCAGTCGCACAAGCCGTTCCCGCCGATGGCGGCGCGGCCGTGCATCTTCGAATACATCTATTTCTCGCGGCCGGATTCCATCGTCGGCGGCCGCCACGTCTACAATGTGCGCAAAACCATGGGCGCGGAACTGGCGCGCGAGGCGCCGGCGGAGGCCGACGTGGTCGTCCCGGTGCCGGATTCCGGCGTGCCGGCCGCGATCGGCTTTGCGCAGCGATCCGGCATCCCCTACGAGCTCGGCATCATCCGCAACCACTATGTCGGCCGCACCTTCATCCAGCCGACGCAGACGATCCGCGACCAGGGCGTGCGGCTGAAACATTCCGCCAACCGCGCGGTGGTCGCGGGAAAACGCATCGTGCTGGTGGACGATTCCATCGTGCGCGGCACCACTTCGCGCAAGATCGTGCAGATGATGCGCGACGCCGGCGCCAAGCAGGTGCATTTTCGCATCGCCTCGCCGCCGATCACCCATCCGGACTATTACGGCATCGATACGCCCGAGCGCGACAAGCTGCTCGCCGCCACCCACGATCTCGAAGGCATGCGGCAGTTCATCGGCGCGGATTTGCTGGCCTTTCTGTCGGTCGACGGTATCTACCGCGCCATGGGGCTGCCAGGGCGCGATGCGGCAAAGCCGCAATTCACCGATCATTGTTTTACCGGCGACTATCCCACTCCGCTCACCGACCAGGCCGCGCATGACGCGGGCCCGCGGCAATTGTCGCTGCTGGCGGAGGCGATTTAGGGCGCAGCCTCAGCAGACTGGCCGCAGCCGCCGGAGACCTGGATCACCTAGCTGGAGTTGCACGCTCCTTTAGGCGAGGCGGCCGGCAAGGCCTGGGCGATGAACGTAAATAGCGCGGCAATCGAGGCAAACAATGCAAGTCCCGGACGCTTTGTTCCTTGCCGCCATGAAAGAAGACAAGCGAGTTTGCCCGACTATTCAAACGATCAAACGATGTCTCGAAAACGGAAATCCGTTTCGGCCAATGAACTGATGCCCTTCTCGGTCGTGATCGACACTTGAGACTATTCGCTCAGCTACATCGCCGAGGCCGGCTTGGTCAGCGTCACTTTCGCTTCGCGCTAAATCTGCCTGTGCATGGGACACGCGCTGAACTGATGAACGTGCCGGCACCCACATTTCCATGGAAGGTGCCCGAATAAGTCACCGGCAAGCCATCCAATTTAGCGGCCCTGGTCCAACGCGACCTGCCGGTCGCCGAAATGCTTCCCGTGGGTGGAAAGTTTCCTGGGGCGCTGACCGAGCCGTTCCGAACGATCAAGGTCCAAGTGGCCCTCTTCACCATGCAGGTCTCGCTCGAATTTTTGACTGTCCAATTGCCATCGAACTTATTCTGAGCGGCGGCAGGCAAGGGGGCAGCGCATACGAAGACGAAAGCAACGGCGCCGACGATTGGCGCCATTCGTTTACGGCATAAGGTATTCGACATTGGCTACGTCCCTGTGTGGACCGAAAACCTTAGCTGCCCGCATTGCCGTGCTAATAATCGGCCATTACAGATATGCGAGCAACAGCACCTAATGTCCGCTTATGCCACATTATTAAGTACATACCCCAAGCCCTTGCTCTAACATCACCGCATGTCGAAACCCCTCTCCGACCGTATCGCGCTCGTTACCGGCGCCTCGCGCGGCATTGGCGCGGCGCTTGCGCTCGAACTGGCCAAAGCCGGCGCGCATGTGGTGGCGGTGACGCGCACGGTGGGCGGCCTGGAAGAGCTCGACGACAAGATCAAGGCGGCCGGCGGCTCCGCCACTCTGGTGCCGCTCGACATGAAGGATTTGGACGGCATCGCCCGCCTCGCGCTCGCGCTCAACGAACGCTATCGCCGCCTCGATGTGCTGATCGGCAATGCCGGCATTCTCGGGCCGCTGTCGCCGCTCGGCCATGTCGAGCCGAAGGATTGGGACAATCTGCTCGCCGTCAACATCACCGCCAATTGGCAGCTCATCCGCTGCATGGACCCGCTGCTGCAGCGCGCGCCGGCGGGGCGCGCGGTGTTTCTCACTTCCGGTGTCGCCTACAAGGGCCGCGCCTATTGGGGACCCTATGCAGCCTCGAAAGCCGCCCTCGATGCCCTGGTGCGCAGCTATGCGGCGGAATGCGCGACGACCAATGTGCGCGCCAATTTGTTCGCGCCGGGCCCGACCCGCACCCGAATGTATCTCTCCGCCTTCCCCGGCATCGATCCGGAAACGCTGCCGACGCCGGAACAGGTGGCGGAGGCGATCGTGCCGCTGTGCCTGCCCGATTGCACCGAGACGGGAAACATCTACGGATTCCGTGCCGGCAAGTTCTTGACGTTCAGGGAGCCGGAATGACGTCCGCGCCCCGCGTCAATGCTTGCGCTTGGCGCGACCCTTGAACGGATTATCCTTCTCGCGCAGCGTCAGACGGATCGGCGTGCCGGGAAGCTCGAAGCTTTCGCGCAGTGAATTCACCAGATAACGCTTATAGGCATCAGGCAGCGCGTCGGCGCGCGTGCAGAACACGACAAAGCTCGGCGGCCGCGATTTCGCTTGCGTAATGTAGTTGAGTCGGAGGCGGCGGCCCGACACTGCCGGCGGTGGGTGCGACTCCACGACATGTTCAAACCAGCGATTGAGCGCACTGGTGGGCACGCGCTTGTTCCATACCGCGAAGGCCTCGACAATCGCCTGCATCAGCCGGTCGAGCCCCTCGCCGGTCAGCGCCGATACCGCAACCAGCGGCACATCCTTCAATTGCGTGAGTTTCTCGCCGGCCTCTAAGCGCAATTTGCCGATGGCGCCCGTCGTCTGCTCCTTCAAGTCCCATTTGTTGACCGCGATAACGATGGCGCGACCCTCCTGCTCGACCAGATCGGCAATGCGCTGGTCCTGCTCCTCGAACGCATTCTCGACGTCGAGCAGCACCACCACTACCTCGGCGAAGCGCACCGCGTTGAGCGCATCGGCGATCGACAGCTTTTCCAGCTTCTCGTCGACGCGCGAGCGACGGCGCAGCCCGGCGGTGTCGTGAATGCGGAATTTCTGGCCGCGCCAATCGAGATCGACCGCGATGGCGTCGCGGGTGGTGCCGGCTTCCGGCGCGGTGAGCAGCCGCTCCTCGCCGATCAGCCGGTTGACCAGCGTCGACTTGCCGGCATTCGGACGCCCGACGATGGCGACGCGGATCGGATGCGGGCCCGACGGCTCAGCGGCCGCTTCGATTTGTGCGGCGGTGCGTTCGGGCAGCGCCGCGCGCAGCGCGTCGTAAAGATCAGACAGGCCTTCATTATGCTCGGCCGAAAGCGGGATCGGCTCGCCGAGGCCGAGCGCATAAGCATCCAACCGCCCGGCTTCGCCGGCCGTGCCTTCCATTTTGTTGGCGATCAGCACGGTTGGCTTGCCGGACTTGCGCGTGAGTTCGGCGAAGGCGCGGTCGGCGGGCAGCGGCCCGGCGCGCGCGTCGATCATGAAGAAGATTGCATCGGCCTGCGCCATCGCAGTTTCGGTCTGCGCCCGCATGCGGCCGCTCAAGCTCTCCGGCGCCGATTCTTCCAATCCGGCGGTATCGATCACGGTGAATTCGAGATCGCCGAGCCGGCCCTCGCCTTCGCGCCGGTCGCGCGTCACCCCCGGCCGGTCGTCGACCAGCGCGGTGCGCCGTCCGACCAGCCGGTTGAACAAGGTCGATTTGCCGACATTGGGCCGGCCGACAATGGCGATGGTGAAGCTCATGCCCAGTCACTGCCGGGTTTGACCCGGCATTCCAACAACAGAAACCGAAAGATGTGTTTGCTAGATGGATGCGTGGGTCAAGCCCGCGCATGACGGCCACCCCATCAACGCGAGAAGGTGCCCGGCGGCGGCGCCGACGGCCAGGGCGCCATACCAGTATTTTGCTGTTGCGCGGGCCACGGCGATTGCGCCTGATTTTGCGCCGGTTGCGCCGGTTGCGCCGCTTTTTGATCCGGCCACGGCGCCGACTTTTGCTGGGCGCCGGTCTGGCTCTTTGGCGCCGGCCGCACGGTGACCTGCGTCGGCGGACGCGCCGCCACGCGCGGCTTCGATTTGCGCTTTGGTTTTACCGCCGGCTTCGGCTCGGGCGCCGGCTCGACCGCAGCCGTCTTGCTCGGTTGCGCGGGCGCGCCAGCTTTATCGTTCGGCGCGCCGGCCGTCGTAGTGAGCGGCACGGCCAGCGGCGTTTGCGCGTTCGCCGGTTGTTGCTTGTTCAGGTATTCGGGCGGCAGCCCCTGCGTTACACCCGGAACCCCTTCGGGAAACACCTCCTTGCGCTCGCCCTTTAGCTTTTTCTTGTCGTTGAGGCCTAATATATCGTACTTTTCGCTGTCGAAGCTTTCACAACCGGCGAGCACCGGAACGACCGCGATCAGGACAGCCAGCAACACGATGCGATGCACGCGGCGCATGGGCCAGTCCTCAGCTCTTGCCGCCGGCGGCGATCAGCGCCGATAGCACTTCGGCGCGCGCGCGTGTGCCGGGCGGGGACCCGACATCGGCCGCGATCATGTCGATGTAGCGGCGTGCGGCGGCAAAGTCATGATTGCGCCAAGCCGACAGCGCCAACAACTCACGCGCGCTGTGGCGGAAGGTGCGGCCGGGCTCGGCAACGGCATCGAGACGGCGCTTTATTTCGGAAAGCGGTGCGCTGTCCACTAACATCATGCCGGCGCGCAGCGCGGCGAGATCCTGCAAGGCGGGCCCAAGCGAATTGTCGGCGGCGAGTTCGTCATAGGCCTTCACGGCATCGGCCGGCTTTACTTGCGCGAGCTCGCCAGCGGCGCGCAGACGCGCCAGGATTTGATAGCCGGCCGGCGCCTCGGCGGCGACCTTGGCGAAGGCCGCTTCCGCCTCGGCGTGTTTGCCCGCTTCGTTCAAGCTCAGCGCGGACTCGAACGCGGCGCCGGCGGCGTTGGCTTTTTGCGTCTGCCACCATTCATAGCCGCGCCAGGCGCCGACACCGGCGACGAGCAGGACAGCCGCCGCGATGAGGTAGATGCTGTAGCGATCCCACAGCTTTTGCAGCCGATCGCGCCGGACTTCCTCGTCAACTTCATGAAAGATATCGGCCACGAATTGCTCCAAATTCCCTTGCCGCCCACCTACTGCAGCCAAATTCGGTAGGTTGAATCAACCACTACCTAACATTTTGCTTGCACATGATCTTTTCCGAAAACCGGTTCCCACTTTTCGGGATCATGCGCCAGGGCGAATTGCGGCGTAACCTAACGATGTGGCGATGCCAAGGCAAAGCTTGCGCCGATAATCGTTAATTTTCAAATATTTAGGGCTTTTTGCCCTTCATTGGATAGGTGTGGTCAGGGCCCGGGAAAGTGCGCGCGCGCACTTCCGCCGCATAGTCGGCCACCGCCTTTTCGATGCCGGGGCCGAGGTCGCCGAAACGCTTGACGAATTTCGGTACCCGCGGCGACAGGCCGAGCATGTCCTCCAGCACCAGGATCTGCCCGTCGCAGGCGACGCTCGCGCCGATGCCGATGGTTGGGATGCGTACCGCAGCCGTGAGCTTGCGGCCGAGCGGCTCCGCCACCGCCTCGATCACCACCGCGAAGGCGCCGGCCTCGGCGACCGCGATCGCATCCTGTTCAATGCGTGCCCAGTCGGCCTCCTCGCGCCCTTGCGCGCGGAACGAGCCGATGGTGTTGATCGACTGCGGCGTCAAGCCGACATGCCCCATCACCGGCACGCCGCGCTCGATCAAAAAGCCAATGGTTTCGGCCATGCGCGTGCCGCCTTCGACCTTGATGGCGCCGCAGCCGGTTTCCTTCAGCACGCGCGCGGCGTTCATGAAAGCTTGTTCCTTGGAGGCCTCGTAGGAGGCAAACGGCATGTCGACCACCACCAGCGCGCGCTTAGAACCGCGCATGACCGCGTGGCCTTGTAGGATCATCATGTCGAGCGTAACCGGGACGGTCGTCTCGAAGCCGTGCATCACCATTCCGAGCGAGTTGCCGACCAAGATCACGTCGCAATATTTGTCGACCAGACGCGCGGTGTGCGCGTGATACGAGGTCAGGCACACGATCGGGTCGCCACCCTTGCGGGCGAAAATGTCCGGGGCAGTGAGCCGCCTGATCTCGTCCTGCACCGACACGTCCTACCTCCCGAAAACCGGCATGTGGAGAACCATCGGGTGGAAGGCGTAGCCGAGCGCGAGATAGATGACGATACCGAGCACGACAGTGATCATGTCGCCGGTCCAGCCGGCGGGCGCGGCGGTCGCGCCGAGATCGCCGCGCCGCTTGGCGGCAATGCGGGCAAAGACGCCCCAGGCGAGAAAACCGCCGAACAGCAGGATCGAGCCGAGATCGCCGTTCGACAACAGATGTGCCAGCGCCCAGATTTTGATGCCGGCGAGCATCGGGTGCTTGAGCTTCGTCTTGATGTGGCTGGGAATGAACGCGGCAACAAAGAAGACGACCGCGAACAGCATCAGCCCGACGGTGATGTGCCGCATGAAACCCGGCGGCGACCAAATCTGGATATAGTCATGTGCCCGATAGTCCCCGTAGCCCCAGACGATCAGGACCAGGCCGACGATCGAAACGATCGAGAACAGCGCGCGATAACCGTTCTGGCCGAGCCGCTCTATCAGCCCGGCACGCGCATCGCGGAACGTCACAAAGACATGGGCGCCGAGCATAACGACCAGCCCAAGGACGAGGATAAGCAGACCCATATTTCACTCCCGGCATTATTCCGGCGCAGTAGAGGCGATTGGCAGCCCCGATGGCAAGAGCGCCCCCAAAGGCTCGCTTACGCCGCTGCGGCAGCCTTGTTTTTCACATCCTTGATATCGCTGAAAGCCATGCCGCGGGCGCGCTCGGCGGTGTAATCGAGGATGAATTGGTTGCGCGCCATGAACACGCGGTCGCCGTCCAAATCCTCGGCCACGCTGGAATAATTGGCCGCCACGAATTCGTCGAGCTTTTTCGCATCCGCGCTCGAAATCCAGCGCGCCAGCTGGAATTCCGGCGTGTCGAAACCGATGTCGAGGCCGTATTCGTCGGCAAGCCGCACTTTGAGCACGTCGAGCTGCAACGGCCCGACCACGCCGACCAAGGCCGGCGCGCCGTCGAGCGGACGGAACACCTGCACGACGCCCTCCTCCGCCATCTGCTGGAGAGCCTCCTTTAATTTCTTGGCCTTCATCGGATCACCCAGTTTCACCCGCCGCAGAATCTCCGGCGCGAAATTGGGAACGCCCAGGAAGGCGATGTCCTCGCCTTCGGTCAGCGTATCGCCGATGCGCAGGGTGCCGTGGTTGGGAATGCCGACCACGTCGCCGGCATAGGCCTCGTCGGCGAGCGCACGGTCCTGCGCAAAAAAGAATTGCGGCGCCGACAGCGTGATCGGCTTTTCCGTGCGCACAAGTTTCGCCTTCATACCGCGGCGCAGCTTGCCCGAGCACAATCGCGCGAAGGCGATGCGGTCGCGGTGATTGGGATCCATGTTGGCCTGGATCTTGAAGACGAAGGCGGTCATGGCGCCCTCATGCGCATCGACGGTGCGCTTATTGGACACCTGCGCACGCGGCGCCGGCGCGAAACTGGCGAGCGCATCGAGCAGGTCCTTAACGCCGAAATTCTTCAAGGCCGAGCCGAAGAACACCGGCGTCAGGTGGCCCTCGCGGAAGGAGTTGAAATCGAAGCGCCGGCAGGCGTCCTTCACCAGCGCCAGCTCTTCGGCGATCGCCTTGGCGTCGAGCATGGGATTTTTCGCAGCGAGCACGGCGAGATCGAGCGGCTGCGGCGGCGCCGTCTTGCCGTCCTCGTTCAACAGCCGCATCTCGCCAGTGGCGATGTCGAGCGTACCGGCGAAATCGCGCCCGCGCCCGATCGGCCAGGTCATCGGCGCGGTGTCGAGTGCCAACGTCTTCTCGATCTCATCCAGCAACTCGAACGGATCGCGGCTCTCGCGATCCATCTTGTTGATGAAGGTGATGATCGGAATGTCGCGCAGCCGGCAGACCTCGAACAGCTTGCGGGTGCGCGCCTCGATGCCCTTGGCGGCGTCGATCACCATCACCGCCGAGTCCACGGCCGTCAAAGTGCGGTAGGTGTCCTCGGAAAAGTCCTCGTGGCCCGGCGTGTCGAGCAGATTGAACACGCGGCCGTCGTAATCGAAAGTCATCACCGAGGTGACCACCGAAATGCCGCGCTCGCGCTCGATCGCCATCCAGTCGGAACGGGTGGAGCGGCGGTCGCGCTTGGCCTTGACCTGACCGGCGAGATTGATGGCGCCGCCGAACAGCAAGAGCTTTTCGGTCAGCGTGGTCTTGCCGGCGTCGGGGTGAGAAATGATGGCAAAGGTGCGCCGGCGCTCGACTTCCGCCGCCAGCGGCGTGAGCGGAACCGAATTGGCGGGACGCAGGGGGACGTTCATGGGGCGCATGTGGCAGGGAAAAGCCGCTGGATCAAGGGGTGCGCCGCTACAGCATCCCAGGCCGGAAATAGCGCCGCAGATTGAGCGAGCGGCCGGCCACCATGAACATGCCGTCGCCGCGGTAATGGATGGTCTTGGGGTATTTCGGTGTCGGCGGGGCGTGCGCCTTGACCACTTCGAAGATGAAGACGTTGTATTGGTCGCGCAGCCGGTCGTCGACCAGTTTGCATTCGAGATTGGCATAGCATTCGCCGATCAGGGGCGCCTTGACCATTTCGGCGGCGGCGGCGGTCAGCTTGAATTTCTTGAACTTGTCGGTGTCGGCGCCCGAGCAGTTACCGATTTTCGCCACGGTCGGCGCCAGTTCGACGGTCGGCAAGTTGATCACGCATTCCTTGCTGCGGCTGACCAGCTCGTAGCTGTGATTGCCGCTAGAGATCAGGCAGCCGACCAAGGACGGCACGAATTCCATCACCATGTGCCAGCCCATGGTCATGACGTTGCGCTCGCCTTTGTAGGCCGAGCTGAGTAGCACTACCGGTCCAGGCTCGAGAAAACGGCGGATGTCGGAGACGGGGAAATCCTGCTTCTTGTAGGTTTTCATCGCCGGCTCGACCTTATGATCCTGTTCGTCCCCGCGAAAGCGGGGACCCAGAGCCACAAATTCTGACTCTACATATAAACTCTGGATTCCCGCTTGCGCGGGAATGAGCGGAATAGGTTGGACCGCCACTACACTAACCGATAGCGGCGGCGTACTGCTCCGGCTTAAACCCAACCAGCAGCTTGCCGCCGGGCAATTCCAGCACCGGGCGCTTGATCATCGAAGGCTGCGCCAGCATCAGCGCGATGGCCTTCTTCTCGGTGACGCTTTCCTTGTCCTTGTCGGGCAGCTTTTTGAAGGTGAGGCCGGCGCGATTAAGCAGCGTCTCCCAGCCGGCCTTCTTCGCCCAGGTTTCGAGTTTGGCGCGCTCGATGCCCGCACTCTTGTAATCATGGAAGGCGTAATCGACGCCACGCTTGTCGAGCCAGGCGCGCGCCTTCTTCATGGTGTCGCAGTTCTTGATGCCGTAGATGGTGATGGGCATATCTCTTACTGCTGGATCTTTTCTTTGAGATCGGGGAATAGAACAAACATACTCTCGATTGATGCTGACAGCGCCTGGCTCGCCTGCTCAAGAGCAATCCCCATCACCATCATCTGATAATCAGAGATACTTTTGTAGTCCACTGAATGCATAGTCATACTGAAATGACTCATAGGAGCGAAATGCGGCTGCGATGAGAGATAGCTGTAGAGTCCGTCGAACAGTTGCTCGGGCCAGCCCGCTTTCACGGCGGCTGCTCTTATACCGAGTCTCATTGATTAGAACCCGTGCGCCCATTGGCGCAGTCCGATGGACATGATGCGCCAGGGTTGGTCGACGAGCTTGTTCCATGCTTCACAGCAGTGATCGACGAGATCGTCGTAAGATTTGAAGATGCGGTTGGAGAGCCAGTTATCGCGCATAAACTGCCAGACGTTCTCGACCGGATTGAGCTCGGGGCATTTCGGCGGCAGGGCGATAATAGTGATATTGGACGGCACAACGAGGCGCGTTGATAGGTGCCAGCCAGCCTGATCGACCAAGAGGACAGCGTGAGCGCCAGGGGCAATGATCGCGGCGATCTCCGCGAGGTGCAGGTTCATCGCCTCGGTATTGCAGGCCGGCAGGATCAGGGCCGCGCCCTTGCCCTCCTTTGGGCAGACGGCGCCGAAGATGTAGGTCGAGGCGGTCCGTTGATCACGGGGAGCGCTGGGACGGGTGCCACGCTTTGCCCATCGGCGGGTGATCTTGTTCTTCTGGCCGATACGAGCCTCATCTGCGAACCATATTTCTATTTTGTCGCTATCGATCCCCTTCTCGCGCGCGATTTTGTCCAGACGCGCGGGGAAGTTTTTTTAAAATCCTCAATCGCACCCGCGGCCTGCGCGTGATGACGTGGCCGAGCCGACAGCTTGCGATAGCCCATGGCCCGCAGTTCCCGGCTCAATGTCTGCTTGGCGATGGTGATGCGGAACTCTTCGAATATCCATTGCGCCAGGTCGATCAGCCGCCAGCGCACCACGCCGTGGACCGCCGGGATTGGGCCACTCTCGATCAACTGGGCGACTGCCTGGCGCTGGCCATCATTGAGCTTGGAGGGCTGGCCTGGCGGCTTTCGGTCCAGCAGCCCGTCAGCGCCCTGTGCGTTGAACCGTAACACCCAGTCTCGGATGATCTGCAGACCAACACCGCCCATCTCGGCCGCCTCGGTGCGGGTTGCGCCATCATAGATCGCGGCAAGGGTCAGAAGTCGCCGCGCCTGCGGCCCATCCTTGGTCTTCTTTGCTAAACCGCGTAGCCGTGATGCGCTGAAATCCCGCCGCAAGGCTATCGGAACCGACATGGCGAACCTCCTTGGTTCGCCACCTTGAATCAGACCGTCGCTGATTTGGGAATCCCCAACGAGTCATGTCCTCAGGGACCTGGTATTAGGCCGCGAAGATAGAATACCGTACCGCTAAGCGCTTTTTGTCGCGTTTCCTCAGGCAGAGTGGCAAAAATCGAGTTCTTCGAAAGCTCATCACGAAGCTCGTCCAAAGTATTTCTTTGAGCTTCGTATTGCTTTGTTGCCCCAATTCCTTTGAAAAGTCGAACGCGGGAATTGCAATCATGAACGCAGAATAACAATTGTCGGCATTGGAATTCCTCTTCGCTTATACCATCTTCTGTCAGGTACGACACGAGTATCGACGCTTCGAGAAGATTGCGGGACAAAGAAATGACTGAACCGTGATCTATTGTCGTACCGTGCTCACCAGAAATCGGCACCAAGGTTCGATTTATGCTGTGCGAGGTAGCACACATAGTTGCAAAGATTGTCGATGCCTGCACACGTTTAGGTTCCGCTAGCCGGCCGGCGGCAGCCAAGGAAACAGCAACAGCCTTATCGCGAATACGTCGAAAGGCGGCGGCTTGGTCGTCAAAAAAAGCCTTGCTGTCCGTAGTCACTCCCACTCAATCGTCCCTGGCGGCTTTGAGGTCACGTCATAAACGACGCGATTGACGCCCTTCACTTCGTTGATGATGCGCGTCGCCACCATGCCGAGAAACTTCATGTCGAAGGGATAAAAATCGGCCGTCATGCCGTCGGTCGAGGTCACTGCGCGCAAGCCCACCACAAAATCGTAGGTGCGGCCGTCGCCCATGACGCCGACCGTCTTGACCGGCAGCAGCACCGCGAAGGCCTGCCAAATGTTATCGTACTGCCCGGTGCGGCGGATTTCCTCGATATAGATCTCGTCGGCCAGCCGCAATATGTCGAGCTTCTCGCGCGTGATCGCGCCGGGCACGCGGATGGCGAGGCCCGGCCCGGGGAACGGATGGCGGCCGACGAATGCCTCCGGCAGGCCGAGCTCCCGGCCGAGCGCGCGCACTTCGTCCTTGAACAATTCGCGCAACGGCTCGACCAGCTTCATGTGCATGCGTTCGGGCAGGCCGCCGACATTGTGATGCGACTTGATGGTGACCGAGGGCCCGCCGGTGAACGACACGCTCTCGATCACGTCCGGGTAGAGCGTGCCTTGCGCGAGGAATTCGGCCGGTCCTTCCCCTTTTTTTGCGATCTTTTTCGCTTCCGCCTCGAACACGTCGATGAACAATTTGCCGATGGTCTTGCGCTTCTGCTCGGGGTCCTCGACGCCGGCGAGCGCCTTGAGGAACACTTCGCTGTCGTCGACATGCACCAGCGGAATGTTGTAGCTGTCGCGGAACATGGCGACGACCTTCTGCGCTTCGGCGAGCCGCAGCAGCCCGTGATCGACGAACACGCAGGTGAGCTGCTCGCCGATCGCCTCGTGGATCAACACGGCGGCGACCGCCGAGTTGACGCCGCCCGACAGACCGCAGATGACGCGGCCCTTGCCGACTTGTTTGCGGATCTTCTCGATCGCCTCGTCCTTGAAGGCGCGCATGGTCCAGTCGCCGGACAGCCCCGCCACCTTGCGCACGAAATTGCGCAACAGCGCGGCGCCATGCGGCGTATGCATCACTTCGAGATGGAACTGGGTGGCGTAGAACTTGCGCGCATCGTCGCCGATAATGGAAATCGGCGCGTTCGGCGAGATGCCGAGCACCTTGAAGCCCGCCGGCAGCTTGGTCACCCGGTCGCCGTGGCTCATCCAGACCGGATATTTCTGGCCCTTCTCCCACACGCCTTCGAAGATCGGGCTGTCGGCGACAACCTCCACCTCGGCGCGGCCGAATTCGCGATGATGGCCGCCCTCTACTCGGCCTCCGAGTTGCGCCGCCATCGCCTGTTCGCCGTAGCAGATACCGAGCACCGGCACGCCGGCGTCATAGATCGCCTTGGGCGCCAGCGGTGCGTCCTTGTCGAGCACCGAAGCCGGCCCGCCCGACAGGATCACCGCCTTCGGCTGCATTGCCCGGAAGGCTTCCTCCGCCTTCTGGTAGGGCACGATCTCGCAATAGACCTTTTCCTCGCGCACCCGGCGCGCGATCAGCTGGGTGACCTGCGAGCCGAAATCGACGATCAGGACCTTGTCATGCAAAGTCTTATAGTCCTTGGGCGGCTTTGCCGCGAACGGCTCCGGGATCGGCCCCGTTCGAGGCGGCTTTGTGGGGTTGCGCTCGGGCAAGGTCAAGACGGCGTCAGGCTCCGGTTAACTAAGCCATATTTCGACACATTCAGATAACCCTCCATTAGCCCCGGCGTGAGAGATAAGGCCTAAGATTTTCGGCATTTCCACACGTTTGGGGAGCGGGCTTGGCCTACCACGCCGATCACTTGGCGCTTTCCGCGGCTCCGCGGGCAGACCGGCGCGCCGCGCTGTTCCGCGAGAGCCCGCTCGCCACGGCCGAGCGTTGGACGCTCGGGCTTGCCCGCGCGCTGATGCCGAATCGCATCGCCGGCTTGCCGGGCCTGGCCAGGCTCTGCTTCGACGAGTTTCTGGCGCCCGACTACGCCCTGCCCGATCCCGAGCGCGCGCTGGCCAACCCGCCGGGCCTCGCCGGCATCGTGCACGATCTCTCGCTGCCGACACTGCTCGCCGCCTACCGGCGCGGGCTTTTCCCGCTCGCCCATATCGCGCCGCTGAAATGGTGGTCGCCGCCGCAGCGCTCACTGCTGATGTTCAACGACATGCACATCGCCAAACGCTTGCGCCGGCAGATGCGCCAGGGGCACTACACCGTCAGTTTCGACCGCGACTTCGACGGCGTGATCAAGGCCTGCGCCGGCCACCGCAGCGGCCGCTGGCATGTCACCTGGATCACGCCGCGTGTCATGTACGCCTATGCCGCGGCATTCGACGCCGGCCACGCGCATTCCTTCGAAGTGTGGAACGAGAAGGGCGAACTCGCCGGCGGCGGCTATGGCGTGACGATCGGCGGCGTATTCGTCACCGAGTTGCAATTCTCGGCCGAGCCGAACACATCGAAGATCGGCTTCAGCGTACTCAACTGGCATCTCGCGCATTGGGGCTTTGCCTTCAACGACGGCAAGGTGATGACGCCGACTTGTCGCGACATGGGCTTCCGCGACATCCCGCGCGCCGAATTTCTCAAACTTCTGGCGCAGGTGGTAAGCAAACCGGGCAAGAGCGGGCGCTGGCAGGTGGAAGCGGATGCCGCGGCGGTGGCGGACTGGCGGCCACAATAAACGCTAGCCGCTTTTCAGCACGCTCACGAAGAACCCATCCGTCTCGGTGGTGCGCGGGGTCATCAAAATCCCTTCGTCGGTGAGCCGCGCCGCTGCGGCGAACATGGCGGCACGCTCGCCCAGCGCCTCAGCCACCTCCACCGGCGGCACAATTGCAAACCCGGAATGGCGCGCGAGAAATCCGCGCACCTGTGCGCCGTTTTCCTCGTCCAACACCGAGCAGGTGACATAGGCGATACGGCCGCCGGCTTTGAGCAACGGCACCGCACGGTCGAGGATGTCGGCTTGCTCCTTCTGCCGCTGCTGCAAGGCGCCCGGACGCATGCGCCATTTGGCGTCCGGATTGCGCCGCCATACGCCTGTGCCGGTGCAAGGCGCGTCGATCAGCACCAGGTCGCAACGACCGGCAAGGTCGGCGATCTCGCCGCCCACCGATTTCGGCGTGCGCACCTGCACATTGCGCGCGCCGGAACGCTTGAGCCGGTCGTGGATCGGCGCCAGCCGCCGCTTGTCGTCGTCGGTGGCGAAGAGCTGCCCCTTGTTCTGCATCATCGCCGCCAGCGCCAAAGTCTTGCCGCCAGCGCCGGCGCAGAGATCGACCACTTGCTCGCCCGGTTTGGCGCCGGAAAACAGCGCGGCCAATTGCGAGCCCTCGTCTTGAACTTCTACTAGACCTTTAAGAAAGGCCGGTTCGGCATGGATCGCCGGACTCTTGGCATCGGCGGAAAGATGAATGCGCAGGCCCCAGGGCGACCAGCGCGCAGGCTCAGTTTGCAAATCGGACAGCATCGCGGCGGCCTTGTCGCGCTCCGACTTTAATGTGTTCACCCGCAGGTCGAGCGGCGCGCGCGACGACAGCGCAGCGCCTTCCTCCGCGCGCGCGTCGGCGAAGGCGCGCGTGAAATGCGCATCGAGCCATTCCGGATAGTCGCCCGTAACATAGGCGGGCGCGCCGGTAAGGTCGGCCGCGTCCAGCCGGCGCCGCTCGTCGTCGCTGAGCGCTTCGATGGCGTATTTCGAACCGTCGGCAAGCCCGCCAATCGCGTCGCCGTCGAAGCCGCGCTCGCGCTTGAGCATGCCGATAAGGATGGCGCGCGGCGTATCGGCGCCCATCAGAAAAGCGCTCGAGGCGCGCCTTCGCAGCGCGTCGTAGACCAGCCCGGCGATAGCCGCCCGGTCGCCGGAGCCGGCGAAACGATGCGCCAGCCCCCAGCTTTTAAGCGCATCGGCCGCCGGCCGGCGCTCGCTTTCCAGATTCCCGAAAACCTCGATGGCGGCGGCAAGCCGCGCGGCCGGCGTCATATTGGAAAACTCATGGTAGACCGAGCAAAATACGCACCGCGAAGATCAGCCACATCGCCAGCAGGATCACCGCGCCGAGCGCGAAGGCGTTAAAGCGGTGGCGGACAAAATTGCTGCCGGTGTGGATATAGGTGTGCACCAGGCGCGAGAGCACGAACAGCCAAGCCATGACCACGAATAAAATATCGGCATGGCGCGTGATGATCGCCAACACCGTCAACACATAGAACAGGACCGGAAGCTGCAACTGGCTGTGATAGTTGTTGCTGATCTGCTGCACGCGCGGCGGCCAATTCAACTGGCCGAGCGCGACGTCCGCCATCTTGGCCTCCTTACGCTTGAACGCGTCGATGCGCGACAAGGCCATCCAAGACATCATGGCGAAGGTCAAAGCGACCTGAACGAATACCGGCAGCAGAACAAATTGGATGGTCATTCGAGGCTCAGCCGGCGCCCGGATAATTCGGGCTCTCGCGCGTAATGGTTACATCGTGCACATGGCTTTCGCGCAGGCCGGCGCCCGAGATACGCATGAATTCGGCGCGCTTGTGGAAGTCGCGCAGCGTCTTGGCGCCGACATAGCCCATGGCGGCGCGCAAGCCGCCGGCCAATTGGTGCAGCACGTTGGCGACCGGGCCCTTGTAGCCAACCTGGCCCTCGACGCCTTCCGGCACCAGCTTGAGCGCGTCCTTGATGTCCTGCTGGAAATAGCGGTCGGCCGAGCCGCGCGCCATGGCGCCGACCGAGCCCATGCCGCGATAGCTCTTGTAGGAGCGGCCCTGATAGAGGAACACCTCGCCCGGCGTTTCGTCGGTACCGGCGAGCAGCGAGCCGACCATGGCGACATCGGCACCGGCGGCGAGTGCCTTGGCGAGATCGCCGGAAAATTTTATGCCGCCATCGGCGATCACCGGTGTGTCGCTTGCTTTCGCCGCGGCGACCGCGTCCATGATGGCGGTGAGCTGCGGCACGCCGACGCCCGCAACGATGCGCGTCGTACAGATCGAGCCCGGGCCGATGCCGACCTTGATGGCGTCGGCGCCGCAATCGATCAGCGCCTTGGCGCCTTCCGAGGTCGCGACATTGCCGGCCACCACCTGCACCGCGTTCGACAGGCGCTTGATGCGGGTAACCGCGTCAAGCACGTAGCGCGAATGGCCGTGCGCGGTATCGACTACCACCAGATCGACGCCGGCGGCGATCAGCACCTCGGTACGCGCGAAACCCTTGTCGCCGACCGTAGTGGCGGCAGCGACGCGCAGGCGCCCCTGCTCATCCTTGCAGGCGTTCGGATTGGCCACCGCCTTTTCGATGTCTTTCACGGTGATCAGGCCGACGCAGCGGTATTGGCTATCCACTACCAGAAGCTTCTCGATGCGATGTTGATGCAGCAGGCGCTTGGCTTCGTCCTGGTTCACGCCCTCGCGCACGGTGATGAGCTTATCCTTGGTCATCAATTCGGCGACGCGTTGGCGCGGATCGGTGGCAAAGCGCACGTCGCGATTGGTGAGGATACCGACCAGCTTGCCCGCTTTGCCGTTGCCGCCGCCTTCCACCACCGGCACGCCGGAAATGCGGTTCTCCTTCATCAGGTCGAGCGCCTGCTGCAGGGTCGCGCTGGGCTCGATGGTGAGCGGGTTCACCACCATGCCGGATTCGAATTTCTTCACCTGGTGGACCTGGGCGGCTTGCACGTCCGGGTCGAGATTGCGGTGAATGACGCCGATGCCGCCGGCCTGCGCCATGGCAATCGCCATTTGCACCTCGGTCACGGTATCCATGGCGGAAGCGATGATCGGAATATTGACGGCAATCGAGCGGGTGATGCGGGAGCGGATATCGGCATCGGCGGGCAGCACCTCGGACAGACCGGGTCTGATCAGCACGTCGTCGAAAGTGAGCCCTTCGCGCGGGCTTCCGTTGCTTTTTCCGGCCATCGCCAACTCCGTCTCACCCGAAAAGGAAAACGAGACCGGGTGCCGAAGGCTTATAAAATGCCTATCGCGAGGGGTTCCTCGCCCGACGTCACGGCCCGCTTTTGGGTTGGCGCCGGTGGTTAGCACGGGCTGGCGCCGATTCCTAGGGCATTATCGGGCGAAGTGGATACCGGTTCGCCGCCCGGCAACACGACCATCAAGAGCCATTCGCATGGCTGTCATGAACTCGGCCGCCCTCGTTCCGCCTGCGCTCTGCTATGGAAGAACCCGGCTCTCATCGTTAACCGCCGCACCCGGGTTCCCATGCGCCCTGACCGCATCGTTCCGCTGATTATCGCGGTCGCCTTGTTCATGGAGAACATGGATTCGACCGTAATCGCCACCTCGCTGCCTGCGATCGCGACCGATATCGGCACCAATCCGCTGGCGCTCAAGCTCGCCATCACCTCCTACCTGCTCTCGCTCGCGATCTTCATCCCGGCGAGCGGCTGGACCGCCGACCGCTTCGGCGCCCGCACTGTGTTCCGCGCCGCCATCGCGGTGTTCGTGCTCGGCTCGATCGGCTGCGCGCTGTCGAATTCGCTCACCGATTTCGTCATCGCCCGCATCGTACAAGGCATGGGCGGCGCCATGATGACGCCGGTCGGCCGCATGGTGCTGGTGCGTTCGATCAGTAAGCGCGATTTGGTCAACGCCATGGCCTGGGTGACGACGCCGGCACTGATCGGCCCCGTGCTTGGCCCGCCGGTCGGCGGCTTCATCACCACCTACGCGTCCTGGCATTGGATCTTCATCATCAACGTGCCGATCGGCCTTTTAGGGATTTTGCTTGCCACCCGTTACATCGAAGACCTGCGCGCCGAGCAACGCGAACGCTTCGACATCGTCGGCATGGTGCTGGCCGGTCTCGGCATCGCCGGCGTCGCGTTCGGACTGTCGGTGCTGGGATTGAATTTCCTGCCGTGGACCGTGGTGGCGGCGCTGGTCGTGGGCGGGGTCTGCTTTATTGCGGCCTATCTGGTGCACGCGCGGCACACCGCCATTCCGGCGCTCGATCTTACGCTGTTCCGGCTGCCGACTTTTTTCGCCAGCGTGACCGGCGGCTTCATTTTCCGGCTCGGCCTGGGCGCGCTGCCGTTCCTGTTGCCGCTGATGCTGCAGGTCGGCTTCGGCATGACGCCGTTCCAGTCCGGCATGGTCACCTTCGCCACCGCCTTTGGCGCCATGGGCATGAAATGGTCGACCGCGCTGATCCTGCGCCGCTACGGCTTTCGCGCCATCCTGGCGACCAACGCGGTGATCAGCTCGGTATTCCTCGCCGTCTGCTCCGGCTTCACGCAGACCACGCCGGTTGCACTTATGGTGGTGCTGTTGTTTGTCGGCGGATTTTTCCGCTCGCTGCAATTCACCAGCATCAACACCATCGCCTACGCCGAGGTCGAACCGAACAGGGTGGGCCGGGCGACGGCTTTGATCAGCGTCGCGCAGCAATTGTCGGTGTCGACCGGCGTGGCGGTCGGCGCCCTGGCGGTGGAACTCACGGTCCGTTTCAAGGGCGGCGGAGAATTGGGCGCCAGCGACTTTCCGCCGGCGTTCCTGGCGGTGGCGGCGATTTCCGCGCTGTCGGTGCTGATATTCGCGCGACTTTCGCCGGATGCCGGGGCGGAACTGGCCGGCCGTCTGCCGAATACGAGCGAGAGTTCTGACCAACGGCTCGGTTGAATTTTAATAAAATTTTAGACATTAACCATTTCTCAACATTAACCCTCTTGAGACGAGACAAGCCTTTGGTCCCATGCGTATTTTTGGGGCGAGCAATGGTTAATGCGACGGGTCAATTCGGATGCGTGAGACGAAGCTTATAAAGCGGTTGGCAGCGGCGGCGGTGGCGGCATTTGCCGTTGCGCTCGTCCTGCCTAGCGCAGCGAACGCGCAAATGCAGATGCGCGACATACGCATGTGCTCGACCCAGACCGAAAGCCTGGCCGACGAGCGCATCGCCGCCTGCACCGCCATGCTCAATTACGGCCGCCTGCGCGGCAAACCGGAAGGCCTTGCCTATGCGCTGCGCGGGCTCGCTTATCTCGACCGCGGCGACATCGCACACGCCATCGCCGACCTCGACCAGGCGATCGCGCTGGCGCCCGATTTCGCGCCCGCCTACCAGAACCGCGGCAATGCCTGGTATGCACGCGGTAACTACGGGCAGGCGATCGCCGACTACGACGAGACCATCAAGCTCGATCCCGATTCGCCCTCGCCTTACGTCAACCGCGCGACCGTGCGGCGCGATCTCGGCTACACCGAAGGCGCGCTGCAGGACTACGAAAAGGCCATGAGCCTGAGCAATACCCGCGCCAGCCCCTATAGCGGGCGCGGGCAGATTTATCTGCGCCAGCACGACTACGCGCGCGCCATCGCCGATTTCGACCATGCGCTGCAGCTGACGCCGAGCGCCGACAATTACATGCTGCGGGCGCAAGCGCGCGACGCCGCCGGCGATCCCGACCGCGCGCTGCGCGATTACCAGGAGGCCGCGCGGCTCGATCCGAAAAAGGTTTCCGCCTTCACCGCGCAGGGCGCCATCTGGCGCAAGAAGGGCAATCTCGACAAGGCGCTTGTCGCCTACGACCACGCGGTGTTGGCCGATCAGAACCAGCCGACGCCCTACAGCCTGCGCGCCGAGGTCTATGCCGCCAAGGGCGAGCGCAAACGCGCCATGTCGGATATCAGCCGCGCCCTCAAATTCACCTGGGACATCAAATTCCTCAAAGTGCGCGGCGAGTTGCGCCTCGACGACGGCGACATCAACGGCGTGCTGCACGACGCCGACGCCATGCTCAAGCTCGATGCCGAGAATTCCTATGCCATGGCATTGCGCGGCGCGGCCTTTGCCCGGCGCAAGGATTACGGCCACGCCTTCGCCGAATTCGACAAGGCGCTCAAGGCCGACGGCAACAATGCGCTGGCCTATGGCGAGCGCGGCCGCGTGTATCTCGCGAAGAACGATGCCGAACGCGCGCTGCCCGATCTCAACCGCGCCATCGAACTGGGCACGATCAGTCCGGCGCCCTACCGCGCGCGCGCCATGATTTTGAAAAACAAGGGCGACAGCGGCGGGGCCATCGCCGACCTCAGCCAAGCGATCCAGCGCGACCCGCGGCCGGCCGAGCTTTATTTCGAGCGCGCCGCGCTGCGCAAGGCCAAGGGCGAAAGCGCGCAGGTGCTGGCCGATCTGAACGAAGGCCTGGAGCGCGATCCGGGCAATATCGCCGCGCACATGAGGCGCGCGCAGCTCCGGCAAAGCAAGGGCGAGGCGGCCGGAGCCATCGCCGACTACGATGTCGTGCTCAAGCGCGAACCGAAGAATACTGCCGCGCTGAACGCCCGCGCCATGCTGCTGATGCAGACCAAGAGCTACGCCAAAGCGGCCGACGATTTCGACCGCGTCATCCGGCTCGAGCCGAAAAATGCGCAGGCCCATTACCAGCGCGGGCTGGCGCGCGAGCAGACCGACCAACTCGACAAAGCCATCGCCGACTTCACGCTGGCGCTCATGCAAGACAGCGGCATGAGCGATGCGCGCCAGGCGCTGTCGCGCGCCGTCGCCACCGAAACGCGCCGCAAGGAATTGGCCGCCGAGCGCGAGCGCCAGCGCGAACTTGCAGCCAAGGCGAAGGAAGCGTCGCCACCAACGATTGAAGCGGCCGCTCAGCCGCCGCAGGAAACGAAGGTTAAGGAGCCGCAAGTGCCGGTCGTCCTGCCGCTGCAACGGCCGCTCGCCAGAACCGCCGCGCGCGAAGACATCGATACCGGCAGCGCCAAGACAATCGACATCCCCGAGGCAACGCCGTTGCCGCGGGAGCGCGAGCGCGCCGCACCCAATACACGCGACCGCAAGAGGACCGCGCGCTATGACAAGAAGCACGGTAAACCGAGCGGCGCGGCCCGTCGGCAGGGCTACGACCGCGGCGGCGCCCGCAGCGCCGACCCGCACCGGCGTCACAGCCACGAAGCCGCCAAGCCGCGCCCGCGCCATAGTCGCGTCGGCAAACAACCACGCCGCACTCAGCAGTCAGGGCGGCGGCGCGACTCTCATTTCAGCGAAATCTGGATCGAGCAGCGCTAGACTATTTGCTGCGCATGATCTCATCAGAAAACCGGTTCTCGCTTTTCGGGATCATGCGTTGCCCCGAAACCCGGTTGCCAGCAGGTAAAGCTCCGCCGAATCCGACCGGCTCGCGGCCGGCTTGACGTGCTTTACGCTTTTATAATCGCGCTTGAGCGCGGCCAGCAGCGCGGCTTCGGTGCCGCCTTGCAGCACCTTGGCGAGAAACGTGCCGCCCGGCGCCAGAACCTCGCGGGCAAATTCGCTTGCCGCTTCCACCAGCGCTATGATTTTCAGGTGATCGGTCTTGGCGTGCCCGGTGGCGTTCGCCGCCATGTCGGACAGCACTACGTCGGCCGGCCCGCCCAGCATGGCTTTCATTTTATCCGGCGCCGACGGGTCGAGAAAATCGAGTTGCGCGAAATCGACGCTGGCGATGGTCTCCATCGGCAGGATATCGATGGCAACGACACGGCCCCGGTCCGGCGCACCGACCCGCTTGGCCGCCATCTGGCTCCAGCCGCCCGGTGCTGCGCCGAGATCGACCACCCGCGCGCCCCGCTTGAGGAAACGCGCTCTATCGTCGATTTCCATGAGCTTGAACGCGGCGCGCGAACGAAACCCCTCGCGCTTGGCGCGCGCGACGTAGGGATCGTTGAGCTGGCGTTCCAGCCACAGGTTGGAAGACTGCTTGCGGCGCTTGCTGGTCTTGACGCGGACCTTCAAGGCGCGCGGTGCCCCGCCTTTGCCGCGCGCCGTCACGATGCCGCCGGCCGATCGCCGCCGCCCCACACGCCGTCGTCGCGCATCATCTGCACCAGCATGCCTTCGCGCAAGCCGCGGTCGGCGACGCGCAGGCGCGGACACGGGAACGCGCGGCGGATCGCTTCCAGGATGGCGCAACCGGCAAGCACCAAGTCGGCACGTTCGGCGCCGATGCACGGGCTCGCGACGCGCTCCTGGTAACTCATGGCCAGCAGCTTCTCGATCACCACGCTGATTTCTTGTTCGCTCATCCAGCAGCCGTCCACACGGCTGCGGTCGTAACGCTTGAGATCGAGATGCACGCCGGCTATCGTCGTCACGGTGCCCGAGGTGCCGAGCATATGGATGCCGCTTAAGGCCTCGCCGCCGTGTTCGCGCGCGAACGGCGCGATCAACGCCGCCACCTCGACCACCATCGCCTCGTAGATTTCAGGCGTGACGGTAATGCCGCCATGGCGCTCGGCCAGCGTCACCACGCCGTGCGGCAGCGAAATCCAGCCGCGGATTTGCGGCAACGGCGGTCCGCCGCGGGATTTCTGCGAGCGGTTGAGCCGTACCAATTCGGAAGAGCCGCCGCCGATATCGAACAGCACCGCACCTTCGGCGTGCGGATCGATCAGCGTCGTGCAGCCGGTGGCGGCGAGCCGCGCTTCGGTCTCGCGGTCGATCACCTCAAGCTCGAGGCCGACCTCCTGCGCGACGCGAGTGCGGAAAGCCGCGCCGTTCTCCGCCGAGCGGCAGGCCTCGGTCGCGATCAGACGGGCGCGGGTGACGCCCTTGTTCTTCATCTTGTTGCGGCAGACGGTGAGCGCGTCGATGGCGCGGTCAATCGCGGCCTCGCTCAAGCGCCGTGACGTAGAGACGCCCTCGCCGAGCCGGATGATGCGGGAAAAAGCGTCGACGACGCGAAAGCCGTCGCCGGCCGGCCGCGCCACCAGCAAACGGCAATTATTGGTGCCCAAATCGAGCGCGGCATAGCTCGCGCCGCCGCGATCGCTGCCCAAGCCGCCATCGAGCCGTCCAGGCGACCGCCGACCCCACCGGGTCCGCTTGAGCGGCACCCGATCAATAGCGGGGCCGAGGCCCGGGCTATCCCCGGCCTCGCCGCTCATCGTTTTAAGCCTTCCTGCCGCCCCCGGTCGCCCCAAGCGTTCCTCGGACGCAGCAATTGTTTCCTCGATCACGAAAAGTCTAACAGCGCCAGTCGGCCACGCAACCCTCATGCCCGAAAGCTATTCTTGTAGGAACCGTTGGCCTGCTTTATTTGATAATTCCCCCCCCCCGCAATGATCGGCAAAAGCCCCCGCATGGATGACAGAACGACCGAAACAGCCCTTTCGTTGACCAAATTCGGTATCGGCCAGCCGGTGCGCCGCAGCGAGGATCCGACGCTGGTGCGCGGCGAAGGCCGCTACACCGACGACGTCAGCCGGCCGCGGCAGGCCCATGCGGTGATGGTGCGCAGCCGTAACGCTCATGGCGTCATCCGCTCAATCGATACCGATGCCGCCAAGGCGATGCCGGGCGTGCTCGCGGTCTTAACCGCCGCCGATCTCACCGGCTATGGCGGACTCAAATGCAACCTGCCGCTCAAGAGCCGCGACGGTTCGCCGATCCGTTATACGCCGCGGCCGGCGCTTGCCGGCGACAAGGTGCGCTATGTCGGCGATCCGGTCGCCTGCGTGATCGCCGAGACGCTTGCGCAAGCCAAGGACGCCGCCGAGACGGTGGCGCTCGACATCGAGCCGCTGCCCGCGGTTGTCAGTGCACGCGACGCGGCGAAAAAGGGCGCGCCGCAGGTCTGGGACGCTGTGCCGGGCAATATCGCGCTCGACTATCACTATGGCGATGCCGACAAAGTCGCCGAAGCTTTTTCCAAGGCGGCGCATGTCGTGCGTCTGCCGCTGGTCAATCAGCGCCTGGTGGTGAATACCATCGAGCCGCGTTCCGCCATCGGCGAATTCGATGCCAAGGCCGAGAAATGGACGCTGTATTCGTGCAGCCAAGGCGTCTTCGGTCTGAAGACCGCGCTGCGCGACATTCTCAATGCGCCCGCCGACAAAGTGCGTGTCGTCACCGGCAATGTCGGCGGCTCGTTCGGCATGAAGGCGGCGGCCTATCCGGAATATGTCTGCATCCTGCACGGCGCTCGTTCGCTCGGCCGCCCGGTGAAGTGGACCGATGAGCGCTCCGGCAGTTTCGTGTCCGATCACCACGGCCGCGACTACGACATGACCGTCGAGGTGGCCTTCGACCAGGACGGCTTGATCCAAGCCATTCGCCTCTCCGGCTACGGCAATCTGGGCGGCTACTGCGCGGCCTTCGGTCCGCTGCTGCCGACCGTCAATGTGACAAAGAACATCGTCAGCATGTACCGCACCCCGCTGCTCGAAGTCGCGACCCAATGCGTGTTCACCAATACCACGCTGGTATCGGCTTATCGCGGCGCCGGCCGGCCGGAAGGCGCGCTCAGCATGGAGCGCACGATGGATTTTGCCGCCGCCGAACTCGGCATCGACCGTTTCGAGCTGCGGCGGCGCAATTTCATCAAGGCGCGCGAGATGCCGTTCAAGGCGGCCTCGGGCGTGAGCTACGACTGCGGCGATTTTCCCGGCCTGTTCAAAGAGGCGCTCGCGCGCGCCGACGTCAAAACCTTCAAACAGCGCAAGCGCGAGAGCAAGAAACGCGGCAAACTGCGCGGGCTCGGCGTCGCCTGCTATGTCGAAACCACGGCGGCGATGACTGTCGAGCAGGCCGCCATTCGCTTTAACGCCGATGGCACGGTGACGATCGTGACCGGCACGCTCGATTACGGGCAAGGCCACGCGTCCCCGTTCGCGCAGGTGCTGACCGAAAAGCTCGGCGTGCCATTCGAGCGCATTCGCCTGCTGCAAGGCGACAGCGACGAGCTGGTCACCGGCGGCGGCACCGGCGGCTCGCGTTCCGCCATGCTGAGCGGAACGGCGATCGCGCAGGCCTCCGACAAGGTGATCGAGGCCGGCAAGCAGATCGCCGCACACGTGCTCGAAGCCTCCGCCGGCGACATCGAATTCAACAATGGGCGCTTCGTCATCGCCGGCACCGACCGCTCAATCGACATTATGGCGTTAGCGGAACGCCTGCGCAGCGGCGTCACGCTACCGGAGGGCAGCCCCTCCTCGCTCGACGTGACGCATGTCACCGAACAGGTCCCCGGCACCTACCCGAACGGCGTTCATGTCGTGGAAGTGGAAATCGATCCGGCGACCGGCCTGACCCGCGCAGTGAAATACACCGCGGTCAACGATTTCGGCACCGTCATCAATCCGATGCTGGTGGAGGGCCAGATCCAGGGCGGCGCGGTGCAGGGGCTCGGCCAGGTGCTGCTGGAAGGCGCGATCTACGATGCCGACGGCCAGTTGGTCACCGGATCGTACATGGACTACGCCATGCCGCACGCGCACGACGTGCCGATGATTGACGTTGCCAACCGCCCGGTGCCGACCAAGAGCAATCCGATCGGCGCCAAGGGCTGCGGCGAGGCCGGAACTTCCGGCGGGCTGCCGGCGGTCGCCAATGCGGTGATTGATGCACTGTCGGAATACGGCATCCGGCATCTGGAAATGCCGATGACGCCCGCGCGCATTTGGCAGGCGATTGTGGATGCGCAACGCAAGCGACCTTGAAATCCTGCGGAATTTTTAGAAGATATTTTTACGGAAGTTTTATTTCGCAGGTATTCGCCTGCTGAGCCGAAAAACGTATAAACGCGTGGGGCGACTCGAAACATTCGAGCCGCAAATTGTTCAATGCCCAATCTCGCGTCCGCCGCCGCTATCAATATCTTGCCGGCCGCGCATGTTCGCGCATCGTGAATCTTCGCGACCGCTGGTTTAACCAAACTGCATATTCCTTTTTCGAGGCCATGCGCGTCGGCGGCTTTGATCCCGACCGCCATATCGACGTGCTGCCGCGTCACCACCTCATCTATCTATCGGTGCCGAAATGCGCGTCGACCACGATCAAATCCGCATTGAGCGAGCTGCAATCGGGTGCGCTGCCGGCGGCAGATCAGATCCACGTGCGGCGCAATTCGGGGCTCACTTCGCCATCGCAAGTCGGGCTTTCCACTTTCCACCGGCTTGCGACCGGCGCGGCGACCCTGCGCTTCGCCTTTGTGCGCAATCCTTACGCTCGGCTGGTGTCGGCCTGGGCCGACAAGTTCCAGAATAAGCCGTTAGTGCCCGGGGATTCCTTCACCGATCTTTATCTGAACCACCGTGCCGCAATCGATCCGGCGCTGCCACTCGGCGCAGAGCAGACACTGTCCTTCGCGCAATTCGTGGAGTTTGCGGTCGCAACCGGCCATCGCCGCATCAACGCCCACTGGCAAACGCAGGATGACCTCCTGAACATGCCGGGGATCAGCCTCGACTTCGTCGGCAAAGTGGAAACGTTCCGCGAAGACTTCGTCCGCATCCTCGACCATGCCGGCGCGGATCAACGCACACGGCAGGCAATCGACTTTTATCATAACGTGTCGCGGCATGGGCCGTGGGCCGACTATTACTCCGACGCGCTCGCTGCCCGCGTGCATCGCGCCTACGAATGCGATTTCGACCGTTTCGGCTATACGCGCGCCGTCAGGCAATACGCGGGCGCTTAAGGATTGAATGGCAACCGGACCGCCGATGCCGGCGGCCCCGCGGCCTCTCCTTCGATATCGGGCGTCAGGCCGGACCCGACAGCTTCACATTCTTGAGCGGCAGCGAGCGCGCGCGAATTCCGGTCGCCGCGAACACTGCATTGGCGACCGCGGGCGCGGTCGAGGCGGTGCCGGGCTCGCCGATGCCGCCCCATTTCGCGCCGCCGGAGAGCGCAAAGTAGACCTCGATCTTCGGCGCGTCGGCCAGCTGCACCATTTGGTATGCGTCGAAATTGGCCTGCTCGATGCGCCCGTCCTTGATCGTCAGGTCGCCATAAAGCGCGGCGGTCAGCCCGTAAATGATGCCGCCCTCGATCTGCGCCTCGACAATCGACGGATTGACCACGTGGCCGCAATCGACCGCGGCCACCACGCGATCGACCCGCACTTCGCCCTGATGCGAGATCGTCACCTCGGCGACCTGGCCGATGATGGTGCCATAGCACTCATGGATGGCGATGCCGCGGCCGCGGCCGGCCGGCATCGGCTTGCCCCAATCGCCCTTGTCCGCGATCTTGTCGAGCACACCGAGAAAATCGGGGCGATGCGCCAACAGCGCGCGGCGGAATTGATAGGCATCCTTGCCCGCCGCATGCGCCAGTTCGTCGACATAGCTTTCCATGAAGAAGGCATTTTGCGAGGAGCCGACCGAACGCCAGAAGCCCACCGGCACGTGGGTGTTCTTGAGCATGCAGCCGACGCGCAGATTTGGAATTTTGTAATTGGTGTTGGCGATGCCTTCGATCGCTTGATTTTCGAGGCCGTTTTCGGCCTTGCTGATGCCGGTCGAGCGCAGGATCGAGCCAACCGCGATCCTGGCGTCGAACGCGACCGGCATGCCGTCGGCGCCCAGCGCCGCCTTCATGCGCACCGCCGCCTGCGGCCGGTAGCGGTCATGCGTCATGTCCTCTTCGCGCGTCCACACCAGCTTGACCGGCTTGCCGACCTCTTTGGCAAGCAGAATCGCCTGGCGCATTTCGTCATTGTTGCCGCGGCGGCCAAAGCCGCCGCCGAGGAAGCAATTGTGGATGGTGATCTGCTCCGGCTTCAGACCAGAGGTGACGGAGGCCAGGTGGAGCGCGCCCATGGGGATTTGCGTGCCGACCCAGATGTCGAGTCTGTCGCCATCGAAACGCACCGTCGCGTTGAGCGGCTCCATTTGCGCGTGCGCGGCATGCGGGGCTTCGTAAAGTGCTTCAACGATCTTGCCGCCTTTGGAAAAGGCATCGTCAACATTGCCGTCGTTGCGCGCGCTCACCATCGGCCCGTCCAGCGTGTCGCGATAGAGCTTGGCAAATTGTGCGCTGTCGGTCTTGCCGGCCGCGCCGGTATCCCATTCGGGCTTGAGCAAAGCGAGCGCTTCCTTGGCGCGCCAGAAGCGGTCGGCGATCACCGCCACGGCGTCGGCGAGCTTGACCACCTGCTGCACACCGCGCCGGCCCTTGACCGGACTTTCGTCGACGCTTCTGAGCTTGCCGCCGGCCACCGGGCAGGCGGCGATCGCCGCGTAGACCATGCCGGGAATTTGCGTGTCGATGGCGAACTTGGCCGTGCCGTTGATCTTGAGCGGGGTGTCGAGCCGCGGCAGCGATTTCCCGATCAGCTTGAATTTATCGGGCGTGCGGATCGCCGGTTCCTTATCCAGCTTGATCTTGGCGGCGTCGGCGGCGAGCGCGCCGTAATCCAGGCTGCGGCCAGAGCCCTTGTGCACGACCTTGCTGTTGGCGGCCTCGCATTCGGCTTCCGGCACGTTCCAGCGCCGTGCCGCCGCCGCGACCAGCCGCACGCGCGCGCTGGCGCCGGCTTGCAGCAGCATCCGCCACGATGTGCGCACGCCGCGGCTGCCGGCGGTAACCATGTCGCCATAGACTTTATTCTCGCGCAGATTGCGCGTAGGCGAGGCGTATTCGACCTTTACCTTCGACCAGTCGCATTCGAGTTCCTCGGCCACGATCATCGGCAGCGCGGTGATCGCGCCCTGCCCCATCTCATTGTGCGGCGAGCGAATGAGAATGCCGCCGTCGGGGTCGATCACCAGGAAGGCGTTGATCTCGTTCGGCGTCGCGGTTTCCGGACCGTAGGGCTGCGGCCCGATGCTGGCGGCGTCGGCAAGACCGGGGAATGCCACGGCGATCGCCAGGCCGCCGGCGGCGGAGGTCGAGGCGACGACGAATTGGCGGCGGGTAACGGAAGTCATTTGATTCATGGTGCTCTCCCGCTCACGTCTTCATCATGGCCGCGGCGCGATGGATGGCGCGGCGAATGCGGACATAAGTTCCGCAGCGGCAGATATTGCTGAGATTGGCGTCGATATCGGCGTCGCTCGGCTGCGGATGTTCCTTCAGGAACGCCACCGCCGCCATGATCTGTCCGGACTGGCAATAGCCGCATTGCGGCACGTCTTCGGCGAGCCAAGCGGCTTGCACCGGGTGCTTGCTGTCGCTCGACAGGCCTTCGATGGTGGTGATGGATTTACCGGCAACGTCGCCGACCTGGATGCCGCAGGAGCGCACGGCCTCGCCGGCGATATGCACGGTGCAGGCGCCGCACATCGCGATGCCGCAGCCGAATTTGGTGCCGGTCAATCCGATTTCGTCGCGGATGACCCAAAGCAGCGGCGTCTCCGGCTCGATATCGAGCTGGTACGCTTTGCCGTTGACGGTGATGGAGATCATGTCGTTAACCGCGGCGCCTTGTTCGCACGCGGCAGGAGGTCGGCGCCTTGCGGACCGCGCCTGCCGTATAAGGGACAGCTTGACACTAACACCGCATGCCGGCCTTCCGTTTCACACTTGCTTGTATTTATGCGATTTTTATCGGGCTTTGCGACGCCGCCCGGCGCTGTCACCCCGCCCGCCGCACATGGCCAACCCACTGGAAATGCACTGGATTGACGCAGGCCGACGGGCCATAGTCCGCCCCTTGCCGGGAACCCCCATGCCATGAGCGAGGCGAGCGACCTCTTGGGCGCCAAGCCCGCCCCGCACCTGCGCATCGTCGGCGCAGTCAGCGCGGCGCATTTCGTCTCGCATTATTACATCCTGCTGCTGGCGCCGCTGCTGCCGTTCGTGCGCGCGGACTATGGCGTGAGCTACACCGAGATCGGGCTGGCCTTCGCCGCCTTCAACGGCGTGTCGGCCGCGTTGCAAACGCCGGCCGGTTTCCTGGTCGATTGGCTGGGCGCGCGCATTCTGTTGATCGGCGGACTGGTCATCGGCGCGGCGGCGTTCACGGTCGCAGGACTCGTCGACTCCTTCTGGGTTCTGGTGGCGATGTTCGCACTCGCCGGCGTCGGCAACACCATCTACCACCCGGCCGACTATGCGCTGCTATCGCACCATGTACCGGCCGACCGCATCGGCCAGGCCTTCTCGATCCACACATTTGCCGGCATGCTGGGATCGGCGGTGGCGCCGGCAAGCCTGTTGATGATGCAAAGCCTGTGGGGCTGGCGCGGCGCCTTCATCGGCACCGGCATTCTTGGCTTCGCGGTGGCGGGGCTGTTGCTGGCGATGCGCGACAATGCGGAAGCAAAACCAATTCCGGCGCCGCGCGCGGCAAATGATACGAGCGCGGTCGGCTGGCGAATGTTGTTATCGCCGGCCATCTTGCTCAATCTCGTTTTCTTCGTGCTGCTCGCGATGATGAGCGGCGGCATTTACAACTATTCCGTGGTCGCACTTGGCGCGCTTTACGGAACGTCCGTGACCACCGCCAATGCGGCCTTGTCCTGCAATCTGCTGCTGTCGGCGATCGGCGTGCTGATCGGCGGTGTGCTGGTCGGCCGCACCTCGCGCCACGGGCTGGTGGCGACCGCCGGCCTTGCCGGGATCGCGCTCTTCATTGCGCTGGTCGGGCAAATCGATCTCGGCACGCTGGCGCTGATGGCGGCGATGTCGGCGGCCGGCTTCTGCTCGGGCGTGATCATGCCGTCGCGCGACATGATCGTGCGTGCCGTCACCCCGCCCGGCTCATTCGGCAAGGTGTTCGGCTTTGTCACCACCGGCTTTAATATCGGCGGTGTCGTTTCCCCGCTGATTTTCGGCGCCATCATGGACCATGGCAGCCCGCGCCTGGTTTTCTCGCTGGTGGCCGCGTTCAGCCTGATCGCCATCGTGACGGTGGCGACGCGGCCGCGGCGGTCCTGATCCTATGCGCCACCGGTGCGCCCAAGCCGGACTTGTCAAATCGGCCGAATTGCCCCATGTCAGGGGCCGCCGGCTTCAACGGCGGGCCTTTTCGGCCTATCCAGCCCGCGCTCGTTGGGGGATAGTTCAACGGTAGAACTGCGAACTCTGACTCCGTCAATCTAGGTTCGAATCCTAGTCCCCCAGCCACGCTCATCAAGCCTGCTCAGCATCGTCGACACACTCGAACCGCCGGTTGTCGTGCCGAGCCGAGCTTCATTGTCTCTCTATGCCCAGGTGCCTTGACGATTGAACAGGAGTGATGCGGCGCCGGCCGCGGCACCGACAGCCAGCACGAAGCTGATGGCCAGGATCAGCCGCTGATTGTTGTCTTGTTTGGCTTGCAGCCGGTCGGCCTGCTGATCGAGGATGTTGTAGACGTGCGCGTCGACAATATCGACTTTAGCCTTTTCGGGCACAACAGGAGCTTGCTGGACGACCGGGTTTGGTTTCGGTGCCGGCGGCTGCTCGACCAAGAACCACCTTAGGCTCAACGCGTTGACCAATTTCTCGACGCGCGCGCCAATATTGGTTTTGGTCGCCGCGGGCGGCGGATCGTTGATCGGTTTCTTTTCGACGACCGGCCGCGTCACTTCGGCAACCGACTGCTTCGCTTCGGCGACTGGTTCCGCCGCCTTTTCGGCGGCCGGTTGCACCTCGCGGCGCTTGGGGCTGTCATCCCAGCAGTGTTTCGGTGTGTGCCAATAGATGTGGGCGCGCGGAAAAGCGGCGCGCGCCTCCGCCATGGTCATACACTGCGGCGTCGCGCGCGCGGATTGTGCGGCACCGGCGCCAAGCAGCAGCGCCAAGACGAGCCACCCGATAAATTCGATGGCCGTGGTACGCAAACTCGGTTGCATCGCTTGAACTCCGGCGCTTCTCGCAGCGGCTGCAAGACGTGTCGGTCCGCTGCATCAAAGCCCCGCAGCATTTCGATATAACCAAAAAACGGTAATTTCATACGGTGGCAAAAATGCGCCCGCCGTTTGTTGAAGCTCGGTCCGGCAGGAACTTTACGAGGGCACCTAGATCAGCCGGCTGTGGCGCGTTCACGTGCTATCGTCGGCCGCACTTCGTCGCCGGGAACCAGCGGCGCTTGATCGGTGCCGCCGGCAAATTCGGCGTCCCATTGCGCCAAATGATCGGCCGCCGGGAAATCGACGTAAAAGATCGTGCCCCCGCCAGGCGCATCGTCGAAGCCGATTTGTCCGTGCATGTGCATGACGATTTGCCGCACGATGCTCAGCCCGAGCCCGGTGCCGCTTTTCTTATCGCCTCGCACGGTTTTGGCCTGCGCGAATTTCTCAAAAATCCGCGGTTTGAATTCGTCCGGGATGCCAGAGCCGTGGTCGCGCACTGTGATATGAATGTTGTCGCCGCGGGTTTCGAGCGTAACGACGACATCCTCGCCGACCGGGGAAAACTTGACCGCATTCGAAAGCAAATTGGTGATGACCTGGACGAACCGATCGGGATCGACCTGGACCGCGAAAGCCTCCGCCGCAGCTTCCAAGCGGAGGCGTACGGTGAAGTCGTCGCCGTACCCGCGATTGGCCTCAATCGCCTGCTCGACCAGCGCGCGCGCACCGCAGCGTTGGAAGTGAAACTCCATCTGCCCGGATTCAAGTTTCTTGATGTCGAGAATGTCGTTGACCAGGCGGACCAGCCGCCGGCAGTTCGCGTGCGCGATTTCGATGAGGTGCGCGGCGGACGGCGACAGACTGCCGACCGCGCCGCCGATCATGAGGCCGAGCGAACCGGCGATCGACGTCATCGGTGTGCGCAGTTCGTGGCTCACTGTGGTGACGAATTCGTCGTGCAATCGCTCGATGCGCTTGCGTTCGCTGATATCGACAATGGCGCAGAGCACCACGAACTCGCTGCCGATTCGCAGCGGGTTGAGCCCGACCTCGATCGGGCATTCGCTGCCGTCCTTGCAGCGTCCGAGAAACTCGCGCCCGGTTCCCAAATGGCGGGAACCGGGCCGATTATGAAATCCAGCGCGGAAGTTTATGTGCCTGCCGCGCATTTTTTCGGGCAGCAGGATTTCGACCGGCTGGCCGACCAATTCATCGCGGCGATAGCCGAACAATCGCTCGACCTCTTGGTTGACCAATACGATGAGCCCGTCGCCGTTGACAAAGATATTGCCGCTCGGGGACGCCTCGATCGCTAGTCGGAAGATCTCCGGCGTCAGCGTACTGCCGGCCGCGGCCGCATCAACGGGCATTTCGACTAATTCCGCTGCTCGAAGCGTTCAGACGTGCGATTCGATATTGCCGCTGATCATCGCACTTATCGGCGAGCGCTCGGCGCGCTCGGTGACAAAATTCGTTGCCGGCATGCGCAGCCGGTCAAGCACGAACAACCGGATGGCCGAGGAAAGATTGCTCTGCTGGCGCGCCTTGTCGATCTCGGCGACCATGTTCGACAGCGTTACGCGCTGGCTGTGCGCAATATCTTTCAGTCCGCGCCAGAACGCATCCTCAAGGCTGACGCTGGTCTTGTGTCCGCCGATAACGATGGAGCGTTTGACAATAGGCGACTTCATGAGCGTTTCCTTTTTGAAGGCAATGCACCCGATTGACGATAGGCTTTCTGCCGCAATCAATTTACGGGCACACGCTGAATTGACGTTCGACGCCATCGCGCCAACGCAATTTTACAGACAATCGTGCCGCGAGATCGCCGTTCGACGGCAATCCAGTACCGGCAACATCGTGCACAGTTTGTTTGGCAAACGTGCCACGCGATGACGTATTCGAATGCGTATATAGATGCCATTAAATAACGCACAGCGCTGTTCAAAGTTGCACAATGCGAAAATACTCGCCGTAACATATTGGTGATGCAAGAGTGCAAAATGTAACATTGCACCGCTGAGGAGGACACGCTTACCGCAGAAAAAAGTTCCGTTTTATCGCAGGCAAAAGTTTTATCTTCTGCGCGTCATTTTTTTCTACGCCGCGTCAGTTTGATGCGAGCCGTTCAGGATCAGGTTTATTAATGAATTGTGCACTTTGATTTGGCCGTTGTAATCGATGTAGCCCAATTTACGGAACTTGTTCATGAACTGATTGATGCGCGAGCGCGTGGTGCCGACCATATTCGCGAGCGTCTCTTGATTGATCGCCATGGTAATCACATTGGACTGCTCGCCCAATCCGGTATTGGCCAGCGTCAAGAGAATTCGCGCCAGCCGCTTCTCGCTCGAATTGAACAAATGATCAATCAGATCGGCTTGCAGTTTTCGATTCCGGTCCAGGATGACGTGCAAAAACAATTTTGCAAAAGCCGGATCGTTGGCGAGGGCGCGCCTGACCGTGTTGCGGTCGAACCGTACGATCTCGCTCGCGCTCGTGGAGGTAATTGCCGAATTTTGCAAAAGCTGCCCGTCCAGACATCCCTCGCCGAAGAATTCTCCCGGCCCGAGAACCGCGGTCACGGCTTCCTTGCCGTATTCGGAGAGGATGGTGACCTTGGCCGACCCACCGATGATGTAAAACACCGCATCGGCCGGATCGCCTTGCGCGTAAATGGTTTGCTTGTCGGTGTATTTCGATATAGCCCCGCCGCCATGCTTGGCGATGAAGGCCTGGTAGTCGAATTGCTCGCCACTATTTTCTGCCATGGCCCAATGTCCCCATTACCGACATTTCGACATCAGCAGGTCGATGGCCGCCCACCCCGCTAAACGCATCATTCGCCGAATGGTTGCAATACGCCGACCAGTCGCAATATTACAAGAGTTCTCAGTAAATTGGCAGGCCCTTATAGTGCTGACCATTAAAGTGCTGACCCCTAGAATGCTACTGTCACAGAATATCAGTGTCCAGTACAGCCGAAATCGAGCGTCGGAATGCCGAAAGCGAAATTGGCACCGTTCTATTTTTGCATAGACTGTTCGTTTCTGAACACCTCGGCCCACAATGCTACCGCGCCGCCTTTCAGGGCCTGGAATCATGCGTTCGCATATCAATCGAAAGACAACAACGGCCGAGTTCCACGCGGCGCTCCCAGGGCCGCGCAAGCTGCCGCCGGTAAGTGATTACTCATTCCAGGTTTGCAATTCGTTTGTGGTTGCGTGGAGCACCGCACTTGAACCAAGCGGCGCATTGCGCATCAAACAATAATTGTCGGGAAGAAATTCGGTCGAGCGATTCGCGCGGCTAATTCTCTCGCTATCGCCGCCTTGCCGGTATCACTGCACCCAAATTTATTTTTACGAGTCGGTTTGCGGTTTTGCTCTTCGAAATTCCGTCAAGCTTCACGCATCGTTTACGGCGCCATGATGTATTCGCCCACGAGGCATGGCCGCTAACTCTTCAGATCGAGGAATTGCATGAACGCCTATCGGCTTCTCCACGTCGAAGACGAGCCGGACATCCGCGAGGTCGTGGAATTATCGCTCGCGCTCGATCCCAGTATATCGTTGAGAAGCTGCTCGAGCGGCGCCGACGCATTGGTCGCCGCCGCCGACTGGGGGCCCGACGTCATTTTGATGGATGTGATGATGCCAATGATGGACGGCCCCGAGACGCTCTCGCACTTGCGCGAAAGCGAACGGACCGCCACAATTCCCGTGGTGTTCATGACCGCGCGCGCGCAACCGCGCGAGGTCGAACATTTTCTCTCGCTCGGCGCCGTCGGCGTCATCCCCAAGCCGTTCGACCCGATGACCTTGGCCGCGACCGTGCGAGCTTACCTGCCCGCCCACTAGCGCGCCGGGTGATGGCTCTCCCGCACGGACATTGAGCTAACCGCGATTTGCAAATGCTTGCAGCTCGCCGGCCGCCGCGCTGCGCAAGGCTTCGAGTCCGGATTTGAGCGCGCCGATCTCCGCCGGTTGCAGCGCGCGCTTGGCCTTGGCCGCTTCGCGCATCGCCGCTTCGGCCGAACGGGCGGCCTTGCCGGTTGCTGGGAAGCCGAGCGTCGGCGCGATGCCGCACAATTCATGTAGCCGCCGGTGCGCCGTGACGGCGATCTCGATCGTCTCACCGCCGCTGGATATCTGCTCCAGCGCAGCAATACTATCGGCGATCTTGCCGTCGAGCGCGGCGGCAAACCGGCCGCGCACTTGCGCGAGGCGCTCGGTGATATCGTGCGCGGCTGTCACGTGCTGTTGCTCCCGCTGAGGCGCTGCCGAGGCCGCAGCGTGGCACGACGAAGTTAAGAACTTTTATGCCTAACTTGCGCGCTGGGATTTCCGCGCGCCGATTTTTTCGATCAACCCCGAATATTTCCGGCCCAGCCGGTACAATATTATTGTATCCCGCTGCTGGGAGTGGCACCAATAAGGGTGCTGCCCATTTCGCAATACGAAAACAAAGTGACGTGGAAACGGGGTGAGTATGACGGAAAAGTTCGGGCGCCTCGCCCTGCATATGTGGACCATCGACACCACGCCGCTCGCCACCGCGCTCGATGCGGCTAAACAAGGCGGCTTCGATGCGGTTGAGCTGCGCCGCACCGATTTCAAGCGCTGCTTCGATGCCGGCATGAGCAACGCCCAGGTGCTTGACCTGATCCGCAATGCCGGCATCCCGGTCGGTGTGCTGGGCGTTGAATATGGCTGGCTGTTTGCCACCGGCGAGGAGAGCAAGCGGCTGTTCAAGGTGTTCCGAGAGTCATGTGAAAACGCGGTCGCGCTCGGCTGCGACATGCTGATGAGCGCGCCCGGGCAGATTAGCGGCCCCATTCCGCAGGCCATCAAATATCTGCAAGAGGCCGGCGACATCGCCGCCGAGCACAAATTGAAGCTGGCCATTGAGTTCAATTCACAGCACGACGTGCTCAACAGCCTCGGCATGCTGACCGAGCTGATCGAGAGCGCCAACAAGCCGAACTGCGGCTACCTGATCGACGCCTATCACTTCACCCGCAGTGGCGCCGGCGGGCGCGGGTTCGAGAGCGTGCCGGCCGACAAGATCTATTGCTTCCAGTATTCCGACCTGTCGCCCAATCCGGTGACCGGCGTGCGGCGGCCGACCGACCGGCTGCCGCCCGGCATGGGCGTGGTCAAATGGCGCGAGATGCTCGGGCTGTTGGCGGAAAAGGGCTACACCGGCTATCTGTCCTACGAGGCGCCCAATCCGGAGCAATGGGCGCGCTCGCCCTACGATGTCGCGCGCGAGGGCGTCGAGCTCACGCGCAAACTCTTGCGGGACGCCGTCCCGGCTTACGCTCATTGAGGACCACCATGGCAGAACATGAACTCCCGCTCTTTCTCGGCCTGAACGACAAGACCGTCACCGATATTCCGAAGACGGTCGAGAAGCAGCGCTATATGACGAGCATCGCGCCCAAGGCCGCCAATCCGGGCAAATGGGTCGAGCAGCCGCGCATGCCGATCCCCACCGGCGAACACGCCGTCATCGAATGCCAGGGCAAGATCCACTCCGTCGCCGGCTATGCCAAGCATCGCGTCGACCAGAATTTCCATCAGGTCTACGACCCGGCAACCAAATCATGGTCGTTGAAAGCGCCCTTCCCGCATCCGTGCAACCATGTCGCCGGCGCCTCGCTCGGCACAAAAATTTACACCTTCGGCGGTTTCGTCGAGCAGAACCGCTGCCCGCATTCCAAATGCTTCGTCTACAATACCGCGACCGACCAGTGGGCACCCATTGCGCCGATTTCGCGCCCGCGCGGCGCCATCTCGGCGATCGTGCTCGACGGCAAAATCCATCTGCTCGGCGGACGCGACGTGCGCTCGGTGGAATGGCACGAGGTCTACGATCCGGAGACCAACAAATATTCCGACCGCGCCAGCATGCGCGGCTCGACCGGCACGCAGCCCTTCGTCGGTCACCGCGATCACATGGGCGTCGCCGTGGTCGACGGAAAAATCCACGCCATCGCCGGCCGCATGGACTCTTACGACTTCAATACCAGCCTGAATGCCGTCTACGATCCGAAGGCCGACTCGTGGTCTTTCCGCGCGCCGCTGCCGACCGCGCGCAGCGGCCCTTCCTGCGTCTATATCGACGGCAAAATCGTGGTGTTCGGCGGCGAAGCCACCGGCCGCGTGTTCGGCACCAACGAGGGCTACGATCCGAAGACCGATACCTGGGAAGCGCTCACGCCCATGGCGATCCCGCGCCACGGCCTGCATGGCGCCACTTGCGCAGTGATCGGCAACATGGTGCATGTGCCTGGCGGCGGGCCGGTGCCCGGCGGCCAGGTGCAGGGCGCCTATCACGACGCCTTCACCTTCGGCTGACAACGCATCAATTGCACGCGACCCATGGATTTAGGCATTCGACGCATCGGACTGGTGGGGCTTTCGCTGCTCGCGGTCGTGGTCGGCATGATCACCGGGATCGGCGCCGTGGCGTTTCGCGCCTTGATCGGGCTGATCCATAACGTCTTTTTCCTCGGCTCGTTCTCGATCGTCTACGACGCCAATCAGTTCACCCCGCCAAGCCCCTGGGGGCCCTGGATCATCCTGGTGCCGGTGATCGGCGGTCTTATCGTTACGTTCCTGGTCACCAACTTCGCTCCTGAGGCGCGCGGCCACGGCGTGCCGGAAGTGCTCGACGCCATTTATTACAAGGAGGGCGTCATCCGGCCGGTGGTCGCCGCGATCAAATCGCTCGCCTCGGCGTTTTCAATCGGCACCGGCGCCGCGGTCGGGCGCGAGGGGCCGATCATCCAGATCGGCGCGACGCTGGGCTCCTCGTTCGGCCAATTTCTGCCGATGGCGCCCTGGCAACGCATCACGCTGGTCGCCGCCGGCGCCGGCGCCGGCATTGCCGCCACCTTCAACACGCCGATCGGCGGCGTGATGTTTGCCATCGAGCTGATGCTGCCCGAACTGAGCGCGCGCACCTTCCTGCCGGTGGCGCTCGCCACCGGCACTGCCACTTTCATCGGCAGGATTTTTCTGGGATTGCAGCCCGCCTTCGTCGTCCCCTCGGCGCTTTACCTGCACAGCGAGCAGCCGCCGCTCGCGGCCCTGCTGCTCTATGCTCTGCTCGGCGCGCTGATCGGCATCGCCGCGACCGCCTTCATCCGCGGCTTGGCGTTCGCGGAAGACCTTTTTCCGAAAATCAAGAATCCCTACCTGCGCCACTGCTTCGGCATGCTGTTGGTCGGCATTGTGATCTACGCGCTGATGCACTATGGCGGCCATTACTACGTCGAGGGTGTCGGCTACGCGACCATTCAGTCCATCCTGGAGGACAACCTGAACAGCATCAGTCTTTTGCTGATCCTGTTCGCCGCCAAATTGTTCGCGACTTCGGTGAGCCTCGGCTCCGGCGCCTCCGGCGGCATTTTTTCGCCGTCGCTTTTCATGGGCGCAACGCTGGGCGGCGCCTTCGGCGGTCTCATGACCATGCTCGGCCCGGTGCCCGGCCTCGACGCCGTCACCTGCGCCATCATCGGCATGGCGGCGATGGTCGGCGGCGGCACCGGCGCGGCGATGACCGCCGTGACCATGATTTTCGAGATGACGCGCGACTACGACATCATCATGCCGATTATTGTCGCGGTGGCGCTCAGCATTGGCGTGCGCCGCCTGCTCTCGCGCGAGAACATCTACACCATCAAACTGGTTACCCGCGGCCATCTCATCCCCAAGGCGATGCACGCCAATATGTTCCTGGTGCGCCATGCCGAGGAGGTGATGGACCGCGATGTGATGCTGCTGCCGGCGGAGACCGATTTCGCCGCCTTCCTGCGGCAGACGCCCTATGGCGGCTTCAAGCATATCGTGGTGACGCGCGGCGAACGTATAGTCGGCGTGCTGCGCGTCAACACCGAATTGCGGCGCGGGCTGGAAGGCGCCTATTCCGGCGTGCTGCTCGGCGACATCGCGCAGAAGAACTTCACCATCGCGCGCGCCGGCGACGTCGTGTTCGACGTGGTCGAGCGCATGTGGCGACATGGCGCGGCCATGGCCATCGTCACCAAGGGCAGCGGCTGGCTGCCGCGCGGCAAAAGCGTCGTCGGCATGATTTCCAAGGAGCACATCGCCGATTCGGTTGCCGACAGCATCCGGCCCTATGGCAGCGATATCGGCGGCCCGGTCTGAGCCGCCAACGCCGCTTGCTCTGGCATAGCGCACGCCGCTACGGCACAATGCAAAAAAACAGGAAATGCCGCGGCGGGGGGAACAAGGCGCAATGGCGCTCATCGAAATCGACGGCGTAAGCAAAACCTATGCGCTGGAAAACGACCGCGAACTGACCGCCATCGAGCGCATCGCGCTCACCATCGGCGAGGGCGAATTCGTCTCCATCATCGGCCCGAGCGGCTGCGGCAAGTCGACGCTGCTGCATATGATCGGCGGCTTTGTGCCCTGCTCGGGCGGACAAATCCGCGTGCGCGGCGCAGCCATCCGCGAGCCGGGGCCGGACCGCGGCATCGTGTTCCAGCATTTCGCGCTGTTCCCCTGGAAAACCGTGCTCGGCAACGTCGAATACGGGCTGGCCGAGCGCGGCGTCGGCCGCGAGGAACGCCGGCGCACCGCGCAAGCCTTCATCGACATGGTCAAGCTCAACGGCTTCGAGAACACGTTTCCGAACCGGCTGTCCGGCGGCATGCAGCAGCGCGTCGCCATCGCGCGCATGCTGGCCTGCGAACCCTCGATTCTGTTGATGGACGAGCCGTTCGGCGCGCTCGACGCGCAGACCCGCAAGATCATGCAGGAGGAACTGCGCGAGCTGTGGCAGCGGTTCCGCAAGACGGTGGTGTTCGTCACCCACGACGTACGCGAGGCCGTGTTCCTGTCGCAGCGCGTCGTCGTCATGAGCGCGCGGCCGGGCCGCATCAAGACCATCGTCGAGACCGGGCTCGGCCCCGACGCCAGCCGCGCGGCGATCGACGAGAAGGCCGACGAGCTGTGGGACATGCTGCGTGACGAGGTGGTGCGCACCATCGCCGAGGAAAGGCGCGGGTTATGAGCAAGGCGCTACGCATCCCGATATTCTATCTGCCGATTTTCGCCGGACTCATCTTGTGGGAGCTCGCCGCGCGCGCCGGCCTGCTCAATCCCGCTCTGTTTCCCTCGCTGAGCGACACGCTTTCCGCTTTCGCCCGCCTCGCCGCCAAGGGCCATCTGTTCGAGAATGCCGGCGTATCGCTGTTCCGTCAGTCGAGCGGCTTCTTCCTCGCCGCATTTTTCGGAATCGTGTCCGGCATGCTGATGGCGGAGAGCCGCTGGGTGCGCAATGTGCTCGAGCCGCTGCTGCGCGCCACCTTCCCGCTGCCGAAATCGGCGCTGATCCCGCTCTTCATCCTGTGGCTCGGCATCGGCGATTCCGCCAAGATCGCCGCCGTGTTCCTCGGCTGCCTGCTGCCGATCGTGGTGACCACCTATAACGCCGCGCGCGGCATCAACAAGCAACTGGTCTGGTCGGCCTGGAGCTTGGGGACTCCGAAATGGCTGATCCCGTGGAAGGTCGTGCTGCCGGCCGCCCTGCCCGAAGTGATGAGCGGCTTGCGCACGGCTTTGGCGCTGTCGTTTACGCTGATGGTGAGTGCGGAATTCCTTATCGGCCAGCGCGGCCTCGGCACGCTCATCGGCACGCTCGGCGAGGATGGCGATTATGCCGGCATGTTCGCAGCAGTGCTGGCGGTGACCATTCTCGGATTTTCCGCCGACCGCCTGTTCCTGTGGCTGAACCGCGTTCTGCTGAGCTGGGGCGACTAATGACGACGCGCGCGCAAATCAATTGGCTGCGGCGCGGCTTAGAGCGCAATCTCTCGGTCGTGGTCGTACTGATCTTGTGGGAGATCACCACCCGCACCGGCGTGTTCAATAATTTCCTGCTGCCGCCGCTGAGCCAGGTACTGGTGCGCGGCTGGCGCGACCTACTCGACGGCGAAATTCCCCGCCAGGTGCTAGCAACCGGCACCCTCACGCTGGTCGGCTTCGCGCTCGCCGCCGTCTCCGGCGTTGCCGCCGGCGCGCTGATGTCGATGTCGGCGATCGCCCGGCGCATCATGGAGCCGCTGGTCTCTGTTGCCTTTCCGATCCCCAAGATCAGCTTCCTGCCGATCTTCATCCTGTGGTTCGGGCTCGGCGACATGCCGAAGATCATGATGATTGCCTTCACTTGCGTGGTGCCGATCGTGAGCGCCACTTTTCTCGGCACCACGACGGTCGACAAATATTTCCTCTGGTCGGCGCAGAACCTTGGCACCAAGCGGCACGCGCTGTTCTGGAAGGTGATTATCCCGGCCGCCGCCCCGCAAATAATCAGCGGCCTACAGGTGGCGTTTCCGCTCGCCATGATCATCGCGGTGGTGACCGAAATGCTCACCGGCGGCGACGGGCTCGGCGGCTACATGATCCATGCCGTGCGCTTTGCGCAATCCGACAAAATGTTCGCCGGCCTGCTGGCGACGCTGCTCACTGGCATGGTGTTCATCCAGGGCTTTGCCCTGCTGCGTTCTCGCCTACTGGTCTGGCACGCGGAATCCGCGGTCGCCGGTGTCGCCTGACCGCAGACGCCGGCCACGAATTATTGGCCAACCCGGCCGAAAAACGCGCTAAAGTCGGGCGTCGGCGCATAAGCCAGCCGGTGCCGGTTCGCCGATCGCAAGGGCGATTTAGCGAATTCAGAGCCAACAAAGGTGGGAGGACAACTGATGCTCCAATCAATCATGAGACGAGGACTAATCGCCGGGATTGCGGCCATCGCGCTCGGCGCCATGGCGCCGGCATCCGCCGAGCCGTTCAAAATACGGGTCAGCTACGACACCATCCCGACGCATCTGGCGCCGATCATCTTCAAGATGCCGGATCAGACCAAATATTTCGGCAAGGACTACACCATCGACTTCATCCGCTTCAAAGGCTCGTCGCTGGTCTTGCAGGCGCTGGCCGCCGATCAGGTTGACGTCGGGGTGCTGGCCTTTTCGACCTTCGCCACCGGCATTTTGAACGCCCATCTGCCGATCAAGGGCATCGCCGACGTGGCGCAGGACGGACCGAGCTTCTCCACCGTTTATGCCGTCACCGACAATTCGCCAATCAAGTCGGTGAAAGATCTGAAAGGCCACACCATCGCGGTCAACGCCTTCGGCGGCGCGGTCGACATGGCGGCGCGCGGCGTGCTGATCAAGAACGGGCTGAGCCCCGACAAAGACGTGCGCATGATCGAGGCGGGCTTTGGCGCGATGGAAGCGATGACCAAGGCCGACAAGGTCCAGGTCGGTGCCTTCCTCGCCCCGTTCTGGGCAAAGGCGCAAAAGGACGGTGGCTTCCGTCAACTGTTCCTGCAGAAGGACGGCATGGGCACCACGCAGTTCCTTTTCTTCTGCGCGAAAGAAGAATTTATCAAGGCGCATCGTGCCGAACTGGTGAAGTTCCTCGCCGACTATGTGCATGGCATCGGCGTCGTGCACGACCCGAAGAACCGCGAACGCGTGCTCGGTATCATGGCGGAGTTGACCAGCCGGCCAGCCGCCGCCTTCGCCGACTGGGCGCTGCTGCCGGGCAAGGACTTCTACCACGACCCGCATGGGTTGGTGAACGAGAAGGCCTTGCAGAGCAACATCGACACCTTGGCCCAGTTGAAAATGATGCCGAAGGCGTTCGATGTGAGCAAACACGTCGACAACACTCTGGTTCAGGACGCCATGAAGGGCATGTGACGACGCCTGTTGCGCGTGCCGAATAAGACGACGGCCGCCCTCGCAAAGAGGGCGGCCGCGACGCTGCTAGACGCTACGCTACGACTTACCGCGCCGGATGCAAATCAAGTCCGGCCACGCCGACCGCCAGATTGAGGCCGGCCTGCCCCTGCACCGACACCGGCTGCAAGGTCACCGTGCGGTTCGAGCCGCCGACCAGCACATTGGCGCCAACGCCGGCGCCGACCGTCGCCTCCGCACTGGCGCCGCCATAATGGCCGGCGAGCGCGCCGAACCGGCGGGTGGTCGACGCATAGACCGCCCAGACCATCTCGCCGCCGGACGTGGCGCCGACATCGAGGCCGAACTTGCTGATCGATCCGACATAGACCTCACGCGGTCCCGGCTGGGACGGCGTGAACATGCAGGTCAATTCCTTTTTCGATGTGACGATGAGGCCAATGCCGCCCGAGATATCGCAGGTCAGCGTGCCGACCTTGGTCCGCTCGGGCGCAGCCATCGACGGTGCCGGCAACGCCACCGCGGCAGCGACCGCAAAAGCCGCAAGCGCGCTCAGAGGTCTGTGCATGTCGAACTCCCGTTTTGAATGATATTGCCCAATAACGCGAGGCGCCGCAAAAGGTTCCATGCATGCCCATCCTTGGCATTGCTCAAAACACGGCGAGGATCTGGCTGGCCGGCATGACGATGAGGCAGCGCAAGCCATCGGGATCGAAATCCATGTCGACCTTGGCATCGAGCGCGCGCGCCAGATTGCGCTCGATCACCATGCTGCCGAAACCTTTCTTGCGCCGCAGTTTTACCTTCGGACCGAATTGTTCGCGCCATTCGAGCGTCAGCGTATGCTCACGCAGCGCCCAGGTGATCGACACGCGGCCGCTCGGCAGCGAGAGGGCGCCGAATTTCGCCGCGTTGACGGCCAGTTCATGCAGCGCCAGCCCGAGATTTTGCGCCGCCTCCGGCTTGAGCGCGACCGCGGGTCCGTCGAGAGCGACCGGCGCATCGCCGCCGCTGGTATAGGCGGTCAGTTGCGATTGAATGAGTTCGCGCAAGGACGCCCCGTGCCAGCTCTCGCGCACCAAGAGATCGTGCGAGGCGGCCAGCGCCTGCAAGCGCGCGGCGAACTGGTTGAGAAAACTCTCTGTCGAGCCGGCATGCCGTGCGGTCTGCCTTGCCATCGCCTGGATGACCGCCAGCAGATTTTTCGAACGATGCGTCAGCTCGCGCATCAGCAGCCGCAAATGCGCTTCGCTCTCCTTGCGTTCGGTGACGTCGATCGTCGCGCAGGTCAAGCCGACGATGTCGCCCGCTTCATTGTGCAGCGGTTCGATGTGCAGATCGTGCCAGCGCATGGCAGGCCCGTCCGCAAGCGCAACTTCCGCGCGTTTGGGCTGACCGGTCGCCAGCACTTCGCGTTTGAGCGCGATGATGGTCGCGCTGCCGGCCGGCGGTAAAATATCCTCATCGGTGCGGCCGAGAATATCCGTGATGGCGCGCCCCAATATGGGATTGCTGATCGAGGTGTAATGCAGGTCGCGATCCTGCGTGTAGACGGTCACCTGCGAGCCGCGCAGCGCCGTTTCATAGCGTGCAAAGCGGGCGCGTAGCAGGCTGAGCTCGCGGCCTTGCGCGCCGACCTGCGCTTCAAGCCGCTGGCATTCCTGGCGCAGCCTGGCGAGTTCTGTGTCCACGTCCTCCGACAGATCATGCGTCATGGCGGCCATCCGTTCACGTCGGATGCCGTGCCGGGGTCCGGCGCAAGCGCCGGTACCGGCGGTTTTGGCGGCGGCAGAACATGTCACCGCAGATCATTGCGAACGATTTCATGTTCACTCAAGATCAGCCCGAGTTCTGCATTGTTCTGGACTTGATCTTACGCAACCTCGGGGCGTTCTGGAACCATGCGGGGGGCCGGTTATTTTTCTCTCAGATAGCCGCCGGGCAAGCTAGCTCGCCTTGCGCTCGCGCCTTTTGGCATTGCGCTCGAAGAACAGCGCTTGGCTCAGCACTGCCGACACCGTCGCCGGCTGGAACGGCTTGGCGATCAGAAACGCAGGCTCCGGCCGCTCGCCGGTGAGGAAGCGTTCCGGATAGGCGGTGATGAAAATCACCGGCACTTCGAACGAGCGCAACATCTCGTTGACCGCGTCGAGCCCGGACGAGCCGTCGGCCAACTGAATATCGGCAAGGATGATTCCCGGCCGTTTGGTCTTGGCCAGCGCCACCGCTTCGCTATGCGTGCGCGCAACCCCGAGCACGCGATGGCCGAGATTTTCCACCAGGCCCTCGAGATCGAGCGCGATGAAGGTCTCGTCCTCGATGATCAGCACGTCGGTGGCGATTTCGGCGGCGAGCTCGCGGCCTGAATCGTCCACCAGCCCGCGCAGCGCCGGAACGTCGATGTCGAGCACCTTGGCGGCGTCGTCTTCGGAAAACCCTTCCAGCGCCACCAGCAGAAATGCCTGCCGCGGCAACGGTGCGATCTGCGAGAGATGGCGTTCGACCGGCTGCGCGACGCCGCCGGGGCTGGCCTTGCCGTTGAGCGAGACCGAATTCCAAATTTTCGTGAACAGCCGGTAAAGTGCGACCCGGGTCGAAGCGGTAACATCCAACAGCTTGGGATCCTCGACCAACGCCTCCAGCGTCGCCGCAACGTAGGCGTCGCCCGACTCCTGTCTGCCCGAAAGCGCCCTGGCATAACGCCGCAGATACGGCAGATGTTGCGCAACCGATTGAGATATCGACAAAAAACCCTCCCCGAAACCTTTGCGCCAATGGCCGATTGGACACTGCCCCGCATGGCCACTCAAGCCCGATTAGCCTGTTAACGTGGCAGATGGAAAAAAGTTCCCTAATAATGGAACCATCTGCCAATCTAGGGGTTTTGCCTAAACGTCAGATGGGGGGACCTGCGCCCGGGCCGGGCAAAGGGTTGTGGGGTTGACCGATGAACGAACGCAAACCGGTGGGACAACAAAAGCCAATGGACGCCGCGGACACCCGCAATCGGAAATCGGATTCCAAGCCGGCCAAGCTTAGCCGCGAGGTGCAGGCCCGGCTCGGCCAGCAATTGCGCGCCATGTACGACGACGTGGTGAACCAAGGCGTACCGGATCGGTTCACCGACTTAATCAAACGCATCGATGGCAACGGAAATAAGAACGGGCAGTGACGCATGGACGAGTTGGTGCGCAAAGCCATTCTCGGCGCGGTGCCCAGCCTCCGCGCATTTGCGATCTCGCTGTGCGGGAACGTGGATCGCGCGGACGACCTGGTGCAGGAAACGCTGATGCGCGCGCTCGCCAATATCGACTCCTTCCAGCCTGGCACCAACATGGCGGCCTGGCTGTTCACCATCCTGCGCAATCACTTCCGCTCAGAATATCGCAAGCGCCGGCGCGAGGTCGAGGACAGCGACGGCCGCTACGCCGAGACGCTGAAATCGCAGCCCGAGCAGTACGGCCAGGTCGAGTTTCGCGAATTCCGCGAGGTGCTGGTGCAATTGCCGGCGGATCAGCGCGAGGCGCTCATTCTGGTCGGCGCCTCCGGCTTCTCCTACGAAGAGGCCGCCAATATCTGCGGCTGCGCGGTCGGCACTATCAAGTCGCGCGTCAATCGCGCGCGCACGCGGCTGGCCGAGCTGATGTCGATCGACGGCGCCGATGATTTCGGGCCGGACCAGCAGACCCGCGCGGTGCTTGCCGGTGGCGGGGAGTAAGCATTGAGGGCGATTTCAAGTTCACTTTTTTGAGCAAGCTATTTATCTTCAATTTCACAAATACTCATCGGGACGGGTTTCCGCGCTTGGGCTGGACGCTCTTCCTGATTGCCACCTTATTCGGTGCAATGCGGATCATATCCGCCCAAGCAACATCAGCACAACAATGACAATGAGAACCGCGCCGATGAGCCCGACGCCGCCGTGACCAAAACCGTAACCGTAGCCTCCGAAACGGCCACTGAAGCCGCCGAACAAGAAAATGACGAGAATGATGACGAGAATGAGCCCTAGCGACATGGTCTTATCTCCGTTGGCAGCATCGCGATGAAAGTTACTTCTTATCGACGGATATGCCGGTTTTGCCGACACTGATCTCGATGCCGGTGCTTTTCTGGTGGTCCTGATAAAGCTGATAGCCGACGCCCGCTGTGACCACGACGAGCGCGCCAATGACGAGATAGAGAAAGTTACGATTCATGGTGTCCCCATTTAGTTTCGGAGTTTGAGATGTTCGCCTCCAATTGCGAGGCTTTGCGGTAATATTCTTCGGACATCAGTCTGAGATTTCTAGCCGTTCCGAGATCCATGCAGCTGCGCGACAGTTGCTGACAGCGAGCAGCCTGCAGGCGTAGGTAAGCGGGCCACGATTGCTTCATAAGGTCCGCATCTACGCCTTCGCTCCAACCGATCTTATTTTGCGAAAGGCCGGGAGCGGCGAACAGCCGCCCCGGGGTCGCAATAGCGCGAACGTCGACTGGACGTTCAGCGCCGTCCGCAACGACGATAGCCATTGTGATTGCTCCAGCAGTGGCGATGCACGACGTCCGGACCGGCGACCACGCCACCGATGACGCCGCCGGCGACCGCGCCGACAGGTCCGGCGATGACGGCGCCGGTGCCGGCACCGATGGCGACGCCTTCCATCGTTCCGGCCTGGGCCGCGAGCGGCGCGGTGGCCAGCATCAGAAGGAGTATTCCAGTCTTGATCATTGAGCGCACAGCAATCCCCTTGGTTAAACTAATTGACTTCAGTATCTGCCGGGCCAGAGCAAACCGACTGCCGCAACCCATCGAAGAAATCAAACCGAGTCGGCCTCAGTAAATGTAGGACGAGCGCGGATCGTAACTCTGAGACGCAACGAGGCGTGCCGGCTCGGTAGGCGTTGTCAGCGTTGCCACGGAGCCGTTATTCGGCAGCACAATGATTTTCGTGCCTACATTGATCCGGCTGTACAGATCGATCACGTCCGCGTTGAGCAGCCGGATACAACCGCTCGATACGTTATGTCCGATCGTCTCCGGGCTATTGGTGCCGTGGATGCGGTACATCGTGTCGCCGAGATAGATGGCACGGGCGCCGAGCGGATTGCCTTCGCCGCCGGCCATGAAACGCGCGAGATAAGGCTGACGCGCGATCATTTCCGCCGGAGGCGTCCAGTCCGGCCACTCGGCCTTGCGCGTGACCGTCTCCGTGCCGGACCAGGTGAACCCTTGCCGGCCGACACCGATGCCGTAGCGGATCGCCTTGCCGTCCCCGAGCACGTAGTAGAGATAAGTCTGCGCGGTATCCACAATGACGGTGCCGGGCGCGACATTGCGCGAATAGTCGACCACCTGACGGCGAAGATTGGGCGCCGGTTCGGCGTCCGGCGCTTCAATCGCCGGCTGCGCCGCCACGGTCGAGCCGAACATTTCCCAAGTATTGCCTGGGACCGGCAACGGCGCCGCAGCGGCCGCGCCGATCCAGCAGGCGGCTCCGGCGGTGGCCAAAAGAACAGCGGGTTTTGTCAAGAATAAATGGGTTTTCATGACGCGTTTTTCCTCGATCTGCACTGTTAATGCCCAATCGAGGTAATTGTTCCGCAAAAATCCCTAAATATTGTCGAGCGTAATACTTACGCACTTTCGAGAATTGTGTCGCGATTGTTCTGTTTACTTCGCCGGCAGCGGAACCCTCTACTTCTTCGAGCGTTGTCCCGTCATGCACGCATTCGCTGCACAGGGGGACAGAATGTTAAAAACGGTCATCATGGTGACGGTCGCCGCTGCGATTGCGGGGCTTTTCGTGTTCGCCACTGCCGCGACCCCAAAGGCGAATGCCCCCGACAACACAAGCCCGCCGTCGCAAGCCGCCGCCAAGGGCGACCGCCTCACACTCCCCGCTAAGGGTTCGGCATGCTCGCTACAGGGCTGGCCGGATTTCGAAAGGAAATGTCAGTTCGACCTCAGGCGGGTCGACAACGAAGCGCAGACCGTTCGGGTCATCGCTCTTCGCTAGATCAGGACGCGAGCGCTTCTTCGGCCTTGGCTGGCTTGGCTTTAAATGTCGCATGCGTAATGGTCACAGCGGTGCCGTTGGAATCGGACTCGATTGCCACCTGGGCGTCGAGCTGTTTCGATAGCGCCTTGATAAGACTGGTGCCCAGACCGCCCTTATTCCGAATTGCGCCCGGCTCCGCCTTATCGACCCCATTATCTGAAATCGTCAATTTCCAGTCCGTGTCCGCGACCTTGTATGAAACGAGGATCGCCGCGTCCGACTGCGCGCCGGGGAAACCATGTTTCAACGCGTTCATCACCAATTCGGTAACGATCAGCCCAATACTCACCGCCTGATGCGAAACGACCGTCGCCGCATCGGCGTCGACCTTGAGCGTGATCGGACGGCTGTCGCCGATCATCGATTGCGCCAATGTCTCGCATAGCTTCGTAAGATAATTGGCGACGTCGACTTGCTGTCCAACGCTCGTGTCGTGCAAGTGTCTCTGCACGGCGGCAATCGACAAGACCCGCTGATGCGCATCCTCCAATTGCAGCCGCGTTTCCTCCGATTGAACGGCGCGCGCTTTGATAAGCAGGATGCTGGCGATGATTTGCAGACTATTGGCGACGCGGTGGTGCATTTCCTCGAGCAGCATGTCCTTTTCCCGCATCAACTCCTCGAGCCGCCGTTCAATGCCACGCCGTTCGGTCACGTCCTCGAATGCCAGCAAAACGGTGCTGTGCGCGCCTTCCTCATAGAACACCTTGCGGACGTTCAGCAGCATGACGCGCCGGCCGATCGCGGGAAACTCGCGGTCGACTTCATAGCCCTCGATCGTCTCCTGATCCTTCGCGATCGTCTCCAGCAACTCGCGAAGTTCGGGGATATCCCATTGACCGCCATCAATATCGAAAAGCAATTTGCCGCGGATGTTGTGCCCGACGAGTTTGAATGTCTGGTAGAATGATCGGCTGACGGCAATGATGCGCTGGTTCTCGTCAAGCACCAGGAGCGGATCGCGAACGGTATCGACGATGGCGCTTGCGAGCGCAATTCCGTCTTGAATGGCGCTGAATGCAGTAACCTTCGACTCGGTCGAAGCCAACATATTTGCCTTTCGCCCCGCTTTCGAACGTGGGCAATGCAGCGTGAATTTTCGTTAAGGGCCGGACGCTTTTGGATGAGCGTCTGAGTAGCAAACGGTATGCCTTTATCTGCGAAATAGCGAGCTTTCCGCGCGCGCAAAAAGAGTTGGCTATCGTCCGAGCCTTGCAAAAACGTGCCGGCCACGCCGGCGCATCTACTCTTTTTGCAACTCGACCGGCGTGGATATCCGCGCCGCCGCATCCAGCACGGCGACCTGAATCACCGGGTATTTTTCCTTAAGCTTTGCGCCCGCCGCCATGGCTTCGTCCGAGCTGTCGTAGCGGGTTTTCAACTTGCCATCGACGACCATTACAAATCCGTCGGTCGGCATGGCATCCGCCCGCGGTATTGCGGGTTTGGTCGCGGCTTTGGTCATCTGAATTTCCTTTTTCATTCCGTTATCAAACGTCGGCGACGTCGAGGTTATAGGAGCCGCGTCGGCCGCGGGCATAAACCTTCGCCGCAATCTCGTAAATTCGCTCGCGGTTGGTATCGAAGGCCCGCAGGATATCCGGCACGTTCGATTGCAGATTTGGCTGAAGCCGCATGAGCGCGGCTTCCGAGAGGTAAAACGAACTTTCAATGGAACGATCGTATCCCCAAAAACGGATGGCGCGCCGCGTCGCATCGTAACTGCGGCTGCGGTTGGGGAAATTTATCGCTTGGTTCGCGGCCGCCGACTCTCGTGTCTTTGAAAAGAACCCCATTATTACACCGTTGCCCGGGCTGCGGCGGCTTCGTGCGCCGATACGTCGCGCTCCATTGCCGCCGCAAGGCTGAGCGGATCGAACAACGGCTGTATATAGGGACGAATTACGCTAAACCCAGGGCTGGAGAGCGCCTTGGCAAAATATATATCGGCCGCGCCATGCATGATGAGCCGCAACCGTCGGCGACAGGCTAGAACTCCGCTATGGCGAAAAGCGAAACCGAGGTCGCGATTATCGGCGGCGGCGCGGCCGGCATCGCGGCCGGGCGGCGGCTGCGCCAGGCCGGCATCGACTGCCTGCTAATCGAAGCGCGGCCGCGGCTGGGCGGGCGGGCTTGGACCGTCAACGATGCATCGGGTTTCGCGCTCGACCTCGGTTGCGGCTGGCTGCATTCGGCCGACCGTAATTCATGGACCGAGATCGCCCGGGCGCAAGGGCGCACCATCGACAAGACGCCGCCGCCGTGGGCCAAGCCCGCGCTGGCGGCCGGTTTTCCGCCTGCCGAGCAGCGCGAATTCAACAATGCCATGGATGTGTTTTTTGAGCGGGTCGAGGCGGCCGCTGCGCAGGGGCCCGACGTTGCGGCCGCGAGCGTGCTCGAACCGGACGACCGCTGGACCAACCTGATCTTCGCGGTCGGCACCTTTATCAGCGGCAGCGAACTAACCCACATTTCCGCCCGAGACTTCACCAATTACGACGACACCGGCGTGAACTGGCGGGTGGTCGAAGGCTATGGCGCGACCATTGCCGCCGCCGGCGACGGCTTGCCGGTCGCGCTCGATTGTCCGGTGCATCGCATCGATCACACCGGCAAACGATTGAAGATCGAAACGGCAAAAGGCACAATCGCGGCGGAGCAAGCCATCATCACGCTGCCTAACGCGGTGCTTGCCGAGACAGAAAATCTGTTCTCGCCGCCGCTGCCGAACAAGACAAACGCGGCGCGCGGCTTGCCGCTCGGTCTCGCCGACAAGCTGTTCATCTCGCTCGCCGATGCGCAAGAGTTCGAACCGGACAGTCGCGTTTTCGGCCATACCGATCGCGTTGCGACTGCCAGCTATCAATTGCGGCCGTACGGGTGGCCAATAATCGAGGCTTATTTTGGCGGCAGTCATGCCGCCGCGCTTGAGACCGCGGGCGAGCGCGCCTTCTTCGATTTTGCGGTCGCCGAATTGACCGGCCTTTTCGGAAGCGCTTTCGCGCGCCGCATCAAGCCGATCCACATCCATCGCTGGGGAGCCGACCCGTTCGCGCGCGGCGCCTATTCATATGCCCTGCCCGGCCGCGCGGATTGCCGCGCCGCGCTCTCCGCTCCAGTAGATGGCCGACTGTTTTTTGCTGGCGAAGCTTGTTCTAAACGCGACTTCTCGACCGCGCAGGGCGGCTGGTCCACTGGCGTGTCGGCCGCCGATCAGGCCATCGACTTTCGGCAACGTCAGCGAACGGCGTGACGCTACGGGACCGTCGGCATGCGCCCGCGCACCAAGCCGACGAGCGCTGCGATGGCGAACAGGATGATCGCAACGAAGAATACCAGCTTGGCGGCCTCAATCGCCACGCCAGCGATGACACCAAAGCCGAGCACGGCGGCGATCAGGGCGATCATGAGAAACGTAACGGCCAATCCCAACATGGCTGTCCCCTTCCTTTGTTTTCGAAAACCGCATGTCAGGAAAACCCGGGGAGCGCTAGAATGTTCCAACTGAGTTACGGCCTGGCGGAACCGGTTCAATCGTGCGCGAGTTCACGCAAGCCGCATAAGATCACGCGCATGCACAAGTGACCCTTGATGACGGGATTAAAAACTTACCAAGCCAAACGCCGGTTCGGCATCACCGCCGAGCCCAAGGGCACGGTCGCGCAAAAGCCGGGCCACGCCTATGTGATCCAGAAGCACGCGGCACGGCGGCTGCACTACGATCTGCGGCTTGAGCTCGACGGCGTCATGAAAAGCTGGGCGGTGACGCGTGGCCCCAGCCTGGTGCTCGGCGACAAGCGGTTGGCGGTGCAGGTGGAGGATCATCCCATCGAATACAACAAATTCGAAGGCACGATTCCTGAAGGCGAATACGGCGGCGGCACGGTGATGATATGGGACCGCGGCCGCTGGCGCCCGCAAGACGATCCGCACAAGGGCCTGCGCAAGGGCCATCTGACGTTCGAACTCGACGGCGCAAAGCTGCACGGGCTCTGGCATCTGGTGCGCATGAGTCGAAAGCGCGGCGAAAAGCGCGATAACTGGCTGCTGATCAAGGCGCATGATGCGGCTGCGCGCGCACCCGGCGCCAAGGACATTCTCGAGCAGAAGCCTCGCTCGGTAATGTCAGGGCGTTCCATGGATGAGATCGCCAAGGGTGCGAAAAAGAAAATTACAAGCCGCAAAACGGCGGCGCCCAAACGCGCCCGCGCGGCCAACAGCAAAACGGCAGTGAAGCGCAGCGCTACGGCACGCAATATGAAGGCGGTGGCGAGCGGTGTGACGTTGTCGCATCCCGACCGCATCTATTGGGCGGATGCCGGCATCAGCAAGCGCGGCCTCGCCGCGTTCTATACGCAGATCTGGAAATGGATGCGCCCGCATGTGGTCGGGCGGCCGATCGCGTTGCTGCGCTGCCCGGAGGGCGCGGCGGGGCCATGCTTTTTCCAGAAGCACGCCGCCGCCGGCATCGCCACCGAGCATCTGCATCTAGTGCCTGAGAAAGGCGACAAGATCATCTCGATCGACAATCTCGCCGGTCTGATTTCGCTGGTGCAGGCCGGCGTTTTGGAAATCCACACCCGCGGCACAACCATCGGCGATCGTGAGCGCGCCGACCGGCTGGTGTTCGACCTCGATCCCGGATCGGGCACGGGTTGGAGCGACGTGGTTGCCGCTGCACGCGAAGTACGCGAGCGGCTCACCTGCATGAAACTCAAATGCTTCCTCAAAACCTCGGGCGGCAAGGGTTTGCACGTGGTGGTCCCAATCAAGCCTACGCCGTGGAACGTGGCCAAGGATTTCGCCCATGCCGTCGCCGCGGCTATGGCGGCGGATGCACCCGATCGCTACACGGCGACCGCCGCCAAGAGCAAACGCAGCAAGCGGATTTTTATCGATTACCTGCGCAACAGCCGCGAAGCGACGGCCGTTGCGCCCTACTCCACCCGGGCGCGCCCAGGCGCGCCGGTCTCGACCCCGGTGGATTGGCCGGAACTCGGCACGCTCAAGGGCTCGAACCAGTACACGGTGCTCAATCTGCCGGGGCGGTTGGCACGCCTGCGCAGCGATCCCTGGGCCAACATCGGCCGCTGCAAGCAGACTTTGCCCAAAGTCCCATAGTGGAGCTCGGCAAAGTTTTAAGATTTCCAATTTAGGAACTTTCGTTCCGCCATCTGCTTATCGCGAGCAGAAGCGCACGCAGTGCAATTGAGGCGACACTCGCCACCGGCGCGCCATGCGCGTGACACGATCGGCCCTTAGGGCGTCGCGCGTTGCGTGCGTGAGGAGATGAAGACAATGGTCTTACGTGTTTGGGTTGCGACGGTCGTGGTGCTTGTTTGTTTTAGCGGCGTGGCGGCCGCGGCGCACAATCAACGACAATTCTCCGGCAAGGCGACTTTCTACGACACGAATTACTCGGGCCGCACCGCCTGTGGCGAGCGCTACAATCCGAAAAAATTCACCGCTGCGCACCGCACGCTGCCGTTCGGCACGCGGCTGCGCGTAACCGATACAAAAACGCGCCGTAGTGTCGTGGTCACCGTGAACGACCGCGGACCTTTCATCAAAGGCCGCGTGCTCGATCTGTCGCTCGCCGCCGCCAAGGCGCTGCATATGCCGGGGCGCGGCGTCATCCGGGTCACGGCGGCGGTGCAATAGCCAGCCGGACTACGACCGCCGCAATATCTCCAGCGAGCTGATCGAGGGCGAGCAGCGTATCCACATTTCCGGATTGGCGGCGACGGCCTCTCCCAGACGCAGATGCACGTGGTTTTCGTCCAGCAGCGTCATGAACACTGTCGCGCCGGCGCCCGCCTCTGGCGCCGGCACGACATAATTGAAAGCATGCCGGCTGTAATCGCCTTGCATTTGCTTGCCGCCGGGCGTGACGATTTCCGGTCCACGGATGCTGAAGTGGCGGCCGTCGCTGTGGCACCAGTTGCCGTCGATCGCGTCGGCGAAGGCCGGGCTGGCGAGCATCGTCAGGGCGAATGCCGCGATTAAAATTCTGCATCGATGACGTAACATGACCTGCGCCCCCTGAGCGTTGTGCCAATCAATCCACTTTCGCTTCGTCGCGATACATGACCTTGTGCCGCGTCTCGCGCACCCAGGCATCGATCTCGTCGACCGTCATGTAGTTCTTCATGTCGAAGCGGTCCCAGTTCATGATCTGCGGCAGCGTCTTCTTCCAGCGCTTGTAAGGCGGTTTCGCCGGCACGCCGAACAGCATGATGTCGATGATGGCGAGATCCGCCGGCACACCGAGCAGCGGACGCAGCTCCTTTTGCGCCTCGTCTTGGCCGATCGCGGTCACCCACCAGACCTGATATCCGAGCGCGGCGGCTGCCAGATGGGCCGACATGGTGGAGGCGGCAACGCTCTGCAACAGGATGCGTTCGGCATTGGCCTGGTAGAGCCGGTCGAGATCGGAGCCGTCGAGCAGCACCGGAAAGGCGCGCACAAAACGGAAATCGGCCGCCACCACCACGAAGCCCGGCGCGGTCTCCAGACCGCGATAGTTAGGCGTGGGGAACTTCATTTTCAGCTTGGCGCGCTTGGTCGCTTCGGCGACAAAATAATCGGCGATCTGCTTTTTCACCGCCGGGTCGGTCACGACGATATAGTGCCAGGGCTGCGCATTCGCGCCGGACGGCGCATGGCGCGCGGCTTCCAACACCATCTCGATATGTTCGCGCGGTACTGCGATATCCGGCCGGAAAGCGCGCGTGGTCAAGCGGTTACGCACCACCTCCATGAGCGCCTCGTAGCGCGCAAGATTGGGCGTGAAATGGGTGACGTCGTCCATGCCGATCCTCCCTGGGGTGTTTTAGGATATAATAATCGCGTTTCACGTCCGCCGTCATGCCCACCTTTCGGCGCCCTGCCTCACAAGGAAATCGCCCCCATGCCCGCGAAACGCCCGGCGCCACGCCTTCCCGTCATCGACGAAGCACACATGAACGACCGCCAGCGCGCGCTGCTGGAGGCGATCCGCTCCGGGCCGCGCGGACAATCGGTCACCCCGCGCGGTCCGTTCGCGGTCTGGCTGCATGCGCCGGAGTTCGGCCATCTGGCGCAGGCGCTGGGCGGCCATTGCCGCTACCGGACGGCGCTGCCGGCGCGGCTCTCGGAATTTGCAATTTTATGCACGGCACGGCTGTGGCGGGCGCAATATGAGTGGTTTGCGCACGCGCCGATGGCCGAGAAAGCCGGCGTGAAGGCAAAGACGATCCAGGATTTACGCATGGGCCGCGCTCCGAAATCCGCGCCAAAGGACGAACGCACGATCTATGCGTTCATTCAAGAGCTCTACAAGACCAAACGTGTGAGCGAAGCCACCTATAAGCGCGTTCACGCATTTCTCGGCGATGCAGCCATGGTCGAGCTGGTCGGCATCCTCGGCTACTACGTACTGATCTCGATGACGCTCAATGTATTCCGCATGATGCCGCCAGAGGACGCCAAACTGGCATTCGCGGAACCGAAATAATCAATTGCCGCGCCAGGTCACCGAATAAAGGTCGAATCGGCGGTCCTTGAGGTTCTGCACGGTGCCGCCCTGACGCGCGGCGCGCAGGCTGTCGAGCGGCAAATCCGCGATGGCCACCATCTCGACATTCGGCGTCGTGTCGGAGGCAATGCCGTCACGCGCGAACGGAAAATCGCAGGGCGTGAGCACACAGCTTTGCGAATACTGGATATCCATGTTTTCGACTTTTGGCAGGTTTCCGGTATTGCCCGCCATGACCACAAAGCATTGGTTTTCCACCGCGCGAGCCTGCGCGCAGTAGCGCACTCGCATGTAGCTTTGCCGCTCGTCGGTACAGAATGGAATGAACAACATCGCCGCGCCTTGGTCGATCACATGCCTGACCAGTTCCGGAAACTCGCAATCGTAACAGATGAGCACCCCGATCGGCCCGCAATCGGTGTCGATCACGTTAGCCCGGTCGCCACCCTTGATGTTCCACCAATAACGTTCGTTCGGGGTGGGGTGTACTTTTCTCTGTTCGTGCACGCTGCCGTCGCGCAGAAATACGTAGGACACATTATAGATTTCACCATCCGCTTCGCGGTTTGGATGCGAACCGCCGATGATATTGACGTTGTAGCTCACCGCCAGCCGGCTCATCATTTCCTTGAAACGCGCGGTGTAGCTTGTCAGCGCCGAGATCGCTTCGGCCGCCGGAATGTGACGATTTTCGATCGATAGCAGTTGCAACGTGAACAGTTCCGGAAAGACCGCGAAATCGGCCTTGTAGTCGGCGACCACGTCGACGAAATATTCGACCTGCTGGGCGAATTCCTCGAACGATGCGACGGCGCGCAATTGATATTGCACAGCCGCGACGCGCACCGTTCGCGCCCGGGGCATAATACGCGCGGGCGCCGTCGCGGCCTCGACCGGCACCTGCGGATTGCGCCAGATCATATGCGTGGCAAAGCCGCGCGAACTCGATGTCGAGCGGCAGATAATCGTGCAGCACCCCGATCGGCTCGAATCCGTTGCGAAGCTGGAATCCGATCACCGGATCGCGCTGTTTACCTTCAAGCACGAGCTTGAGGTAGTTCTCCGCCGAGCCGACGGCATTCCAGCGCCGCGCCAGGTTCGGCATGCGCCCGGCAAACACCACGCCTTTCAGCCGCAGGTGCTGGCACAATTTTTTGCGTTCATTGTAGAGCCGCTGGCCGATGCGACGGCCGCGATATTCCGGATCGATGCAGACATCCATGCCGTAGACCCAGTCGCCGGCGGGGTCGTGCCGCGAGGCGTAGCCGCGGCCGGTGATCGCCGCCCAGTCGTGCGGTTTGAGCGCAAGCTGTTCCGGAAGCAAAAAGGTGGCGCAATACCCGATGATGCGGCCTTCGTAGGTGGCGACGAATTGGCCTTGCGGAAACTGGTGCATTTGGCCGAGCAATTGCGCTTCGGAATAGATGCCGTGCGCCCCTAGCGAGGCATAGGCCTTGGCCATGACTGCCCGGATGCCCGGGATATCGGCAGGGACGGCGTTTCGGATGACGAGCTTCGGCGTAGGTTTCGATTTTTGCTGCATAGCGCCGTTATGACAGCGATCGTTCGGCCATTGCAACTATTGGTCACGATCTAGGCAGGCGCCAACAATTTGTGCATGGGCTCCGCGCACGGTCGGCGTGTCGCTGCAAATACAGTAAACCACAATCACTTACCGGCGATGGCACGTCGCTTGCTCCCCTCCTCCAGCATCCGGGCAGCACAGAACTGGAGGGTTCCATGCGACGTCGAGAATTCACGAAATTGGCCTTGGCAGGCGCGGTTGGCAGCATCGCAGCCCCCGCGATCGTCCAGGCGCAGACTACGTTCAACTGGAAAATGACCAGTTTCTACGGGCCCAACGCCTATTTCTATTCGACCGGCCCGGGCAGCGCGAAGGACCTGGTCAAGCGCATCGACGATATGTCCGGTGGACGCTTGAAAATCCAATTCTACGGCGCCGGCGAACTGATACCGGCCGCCGCCGGCTTCGACGCCTGCTCGTCGGGCACGGTCGAGATGAACTACGCCAACTCGTATTTCTGGACCGGCAAGACCTTTGCCGGCCAATATTTCTGTGCGGTGCCGTTCGGGCTCAATTTCGTCGGCCTCAACGGCTGGATGTATGACGGCGGCGGCCTCGAACTGTGGCGCGAAGTCTACGACAAGTTCAATCTGGTGCCGTTCTTGTGCGGCAATACCGGCGTGCAAATGACCGGCTGGTTCCGCAAGCCGATCGAAAAGCCCGAGGACCTGAAAGGCCTCAAGATGCGTATCCCGGGCCTCGCCGGCCGCGTCTATCGCGAGCTCGGCGTTGATGCCCAGTTGCTGGCGCCTGGCGATATTTTTCCCGCGCTCGAGCGCGGCGTGATCGACGCCGCCGAATTCGTCGGCCCCTACCTCGACCGCCAGCTCGGCCTGCAGAAAGTCGCCAAATATTACTACACCACCGGCTGGCACGAGACCGCGACAGCGAGCGAGCTCACCATCAATAAAGCGGCCTGGGCGAAGCTGCCGCCCGACTTGAAGGCGATTGTCGAGAATGCCTGCGCCGCCTGCAACGACCGCGGCGAAGCCTGGTGTCAGAAAGTCAACGCCGAGGCGATGGACGACCTGATCAAGAACCAGGGCGTGCACGCCCAGCCGCTGCCCGACCCGGTGCTTGAAGCATTGCGCGCCGCCAATGCCAAACTGCTCGCCGCAGCCGTCGCCAAAGACCCGGTCACCAAGAAGGTGCACGATTCCTACATGAGCTATCTGAAGACCTACGCCCAATGGGCGAACTACAGCGAGAAGCCTTACTACGACAAGATCCTAAAGGTCTGACGTGACACCTGCCGGGAAGCTTGCGGACGGGATCGATTGGTTCATCGATCTCGTCGGCCGAATGATTTCGTGGCTCGCGCTCGCGGTTGCCCTGGTGATGGGCACCAACGTCCTGCTGCGCTACGGATTTTCGATCGGCGAGATCTGGGCGCAGGAATTGGAGTGGCATCTTTTGGTGCCGCTCACGCTCATAGGCATGTCCTACGCGCTCCGGCACGGCGAACATGTTCGCGTCGACGTGCTTTTCGTAACCTTCAATGACCGCACCAAGCGCGCCGTCGACGTCATCTCGGCGGTGATCGCGATGATTTTTTCGCTACTGGTCATTTGGCTGTCGTTCGGCTTTGTCGAGCAATCATGGGTGATTGGCGAAGGCTCTCCCAATCCCGGCGGCCTCGGCGCGCTTTACTTGATGAAGGCGATGGTCCCGCTCGGCTTTGCCCTGTTGTTTTTGCAGTCGCTGGCGCAAGCCATCCAAGCAGCCGCGGCGTTCCGGAGCGTGGCCGATGAGCCTTGAGGTTCTCGCCACCCTGATGTTGGTCGCCTTCTTCGTCCTGCTGCTCGCCGGCATTCCGGTCGGGCTGACGCTGGCGACGACGGGCTTTTTCTTCGGCTATCTCGGCTTCGGCATGTCGCTGTTTAATCTGTTGCCGCACCGCATCTTCGGCGTGGTGACGAACTATACGCTGCTGGCGATTCCGCTGTTCGTGTTCATGGGCGTGATGCTGGAGAAATCCAAGCTCGCCGAAGAACTGATGGACGTGATCGGTCTGGCCGCCGGTTCGCTGCGCGGCGGCCTCGGCGTCGGCATCATCGTGGTCGGCGTGCTGATGGGCGCGACCACCGGCATCGTCGGCGCGACCGTTGTGACGCTCGGCCTGCTCACGCTGCCCGGCTTGTTGCGGCGCGGCTACGACAAGGGGCTCGCCTGCGGGGTGATCTGCGCCTCCGGCACGCTCGGGCAGATCATCCCGCCCAGCCTGATCCTGATCTTGCTGGCCGACATCACCAACCAGTCGGTCGGCACGATGTTCGCCGCTGCCATGATCCCCGGCCTGCTGCTGTCGGCGATCTACATCGTTTATATCCTGATCCTGGGCATGGTCCGGCCCGACATGGTTCCTGCCATACCGGCGCAGGAGCGGGCCGCGATCTCGAGCCTGCAGCTTGCCGGCAAGATCGTGCGCGTGGTCGCCCCGCCGATCGGACTGGTCATCGCCGTACTCGGCTCGATCATCGCCGGCATCGCCGCCCCGTCCGAGGCCGCCGCCATGGGCGCGCTCGGCTCCATCCTGGTCGCCGCCATTGGCCGGCGGCTGACGCTCACGGTCCTGCGCGAAACCGTGCAGTCCACCACCCGCATCACCGCCATGGTGATGTTCATCCTGATCTGCGCGCAAGTGTTCTCGCTGGCTTTCCGGGGACTGCACGGCGAGAAGCTGGTGCAGGACGCCTTCACGCTGCTGCCGGGCGGCATCAATGCCAGCATCTGGTTCCTGATGGCGCTGATCTTCGTGCTCGGTTTTTTCATCGAGTGGATCGAGATTTCCTATATCGCGGTGCCGCTGTTCCTGCCGATCTTCATCAACGCCAATACCGACCTGGTTTGGCTGTCGACGCTGATCTGCGTGAATCTGCAAACCTCGTTCCTGACGCCGCCGTTCGGGTGGTCGCTGTTCTTTCTGCGCGGCGTGGCGCCGCCGGAAGTCGGCACCAACGACATTTATCGCGGCATCGTCCCATTCGTCGCCATCCAGGTCATGGCGCTGGTGCTGGTGTTCACTTTTCCCGGCTTGGCGACCTGGCTGCCGAAGGCGATCGGCTGGTGATCGCCTTCGGCGCCGGTGGGATCGCGCCCGCTAATTCGCCTTCATGTTACCGTCATGCATCTGCATGCCCGGCATGGCGTGATCGCCGCCGCCGGTCTTGGCGCCGATGCCCTCGACGAGGAAGTCGACGTTGACCTTGCCGGCCTTGGCGAATTCGAGCGTGGCCTTGAAGTGCTCGCCTTTCATGAGCTGCTTCTTCAGGCCGACGAACATCAAGTGATAGCCGCTGGGATCGAGCGTGACGGTTGCTCCCGGTTTGATCTCGAGGCCGCCGGCGACCGGGCGCATTTTCATCACGCCGTTCGCCATGGTCATCTCATGCACTTCGAAGCGGCCGGCGATGTCCGTGGCGCCGCCGATCAAGCGGTCCGCCGCAGCGCCGTTATTGGTGATCTTCATATAGCCGCCGCCGACACTGGCGCCTTTCGGCGTCGCGCGCGCCCAGGGTGCGGAGATTTTCAAGCTGCCGATCGTAACGTCTGCAGCTTGCGCCGGTAACGCCGCCCAGGCAGCGAGAACGGCGGCGACAATCAAGGCATTGCGGGTCATCGTTTGGACTCCTGACGATGCAGCGCGCGTATCGATACAACGCGGCGTGCAGAGGGACATTTTGATGGGGTTTGGAAGTCGAAATTTCAGGCGGCGGGCGGCGCGCGCGGGACCTGCGGGCCGCGAACGGCCGGCCGGATGACCGACGCAATCGCGCGCGGCGGCGTTAAAACCAGCGCAAGCGTAAGCTCGATCGCCACGGTTGTTGGCGGCGGACCGGCGAGCGACTGCGCACAGCACTGCATCCCGCAGCCGGCGGCGCAAGGGCAGCCGCTGTCATGACCGGTCGGCGTTTGCGAACTGGAAGTCGAGCTGGCTGCCGCGCACAGGCTTGTGCCGAACGGGTTGGCGGCCGCAAGCGACAACGGCAATAGCAATGCCTGCAACGCGACCACATAGGCCGCGGCCAGCGCGACAAGCCGCCGGGTTCGCGAGTTTGCGCCCATCGGTTCAGTCTAGGCAGGTCGCGCCGGGCCGTCCACTTGGGCGTTATCGGCCGCTCAGGCCGAGGCCGGATAGCGGCGGATCAATTGGGTCTGCCGCATCAGGCTGCCGACAAAATCGCCGATTCCGGTCGGGCGGAAGCCGCGCTCGCGGTTGCGCTGCCCGATCAGGAACAACAACCGCTGCTGATTGGCCAGCCGACGATAGACCTCGCCGACGGTCAGGCGCGGGTCCCAGCAATCGATCGCCTCGCCGCCAATGCCGTTGATTTCCATGATCGCGAAATCCTCGCCGCGCATGAATCCGTCAAGCGATGCAAACCGCAGGTCGAAGCGGCCGTAATGGAACTCGGTCATGCTGCGGACGATGCCGTCGAAGCGCGCCTCGAGCGCGGTCGTGATATTGCGGCGGCCGTCGCGGTAGAGCGCCCCCGCGCGTTGATTGCCGATAAGCGCGATGCGCACCACCTCGCCGCGCGCCGGTACGCGGTCGAGATCGCACCGGTCGACGCCGCGGTGGCTCGGATCGACACCGAGATGCAGCGCGGATTTCCATTGCGCACGCTCATCGCTGGCAATGAGCTGACGCAACGTGTGGCGGCCGTTGCCGACCACGTGCGGGAAATAGCGGAACGTGAGCGACAGAATACGCCCCGCGGGTTCTTCCGGCAGCCGCGCATAGAGCACCGCGGCCTCGCCGCTGTGCGGCACGAAACGTTGCAGCATCAGCGTGGCGCTCTCCGGGTAAAGCCCAATATAGTTTTCGAGTTGCGCCCGGTCGTCGATGCGGCGCACACCGTAGCCGTGCCAGCCGATATCGGGCTTGGCGATCAGCGGAAAATCGAGGCCGGCCTCGGCAAGCGCGCACGCCGCACGATCGATATCCGCGCGCAGGTTTCCGGCACCGGCACTACGTTCGACCACCACAAAGTCGGCAATCCATTTACGCATAGCCGGAGCGACGTCGAAAAAATACGAACTCTTCGATTCGCCCCACATGCCGCCGGTGAAAATCTTCGGGTTCGCCGCGGTCGGCAACGTCAGCGAGCGATAGCGCAGCCCGAGCCGGAACCAGTTTATCGCCAGCGGCGCATAGAACAGCAGCGGCGGAATGCGCTCGGCCTTGGCAACCTTGCGGTCGGCATGCGCCAGCGGCGGCATGCCGAAGCAGGTCGCTGGCAGCACTGCTTCGCCGGCCGCTTCCGGTTCGCTCGCCTTGCCGAAGGCGAACACGCGCTTGCGCGCAAAGCTGGTGGCCGCGACCGCGACGAATAGTATCGGCCAGGCCCATAGCCCGAGGTGATTGTCGAGTGCATCGCCAAAGACGATCACCAGATAAAGCATCAGCGGCAGGTACAGCGCCGATACGACCAGGCTCGCGGCGGTAAAGCGGGCGAGCGAAACGCGCGTCCACCCGCATGCAACGAATGCCACGAACACCACGCCCGGCACCACGCGGCACAAGGCGACCAGCCCGAACACATTGCGCTTGAGTGTTTCGCCGAAACGGCGAACCCGCTCGTCGACCGCAAACCGGCTCAGCCATGGCACACGGCGCGCCGCCGCGCCGATGCCATAGAGGGCGAAATCGCTCGCGACCATGCCGCCATAGATGCTGGCCGCCACCAAGCCGACCGGCATCAAATCGTTCACGACGATATAGCCGCCAAAAATGATCGCGAGGTCCTCGTGCGCGAACGGCAGCACCAGCAAGGACGTTATTCTCGCCAATCCGGACAAATCGAGAGTCGATATATGTCCGAACGCTGCAAGCGTTTGAAACAAGCGATCCCCCCAACCCATGGTCTTTTCGTCGTTGCGAGAAGACCGACAACCCTTCATCCGCCGCGGCTTTGCCGACGCGATCGCGAATTGTTTCGGGACTGACGCCCGATGAAAGGTGGAGCCTTATTTTTATAGCCCCCGGCTCCTGTCTCGATCTTGGCCTAACGGGGTGCGCGGGACAAGCAGCATTGCGTGGTCTGGCACCGAGGAAGGCGGAAATTCCCTCAATCTTTCAAAGCGCCACGGGACCGCCCCCGTACCAATTATGGACACCGCCATAATTGGTAGCAGTGGCCGGGTGCCGTCGAACGGCCACGAGCGCCGTGGTAGACTTGCCCATCATGACCAGCGATCAATCGTCATCGTCCGACAACGACCCGCGCGTGGTGCGCTTCCGCCGCGGCCACGCCGACGCGCGCGTGCCGGTTTCCGGCCCGCCGCCGGCGGACGATCTGGCGAAATACGCGCACGGGCCCGATAGCGACGATTATCGCCACCGCATGATCGTGAATGCAGCGGCATTCGTGTTTGTGATCGCGCTGATCGGTGCCGGCCTTTGGCTTGCCGACACCATGGCGCAGATGCGCAAGAACCAGGACTGCGTGTTGTCGGGGCGGCGCGGTTGCACACCGGTTGAGGTGACCAAGGACCGCTGGTGAGGCTCGCACGGCCAAGCGGTGCGCGTTGGTCCCGAATTTCGGCCCGTTTCGGCCCATGTTCCGGTAAATGCCCGCCGCCATTGAACTTAACGCGGCGCTTCGCTATACGGGCAGCCAACCGAATGCTGGTGAATGGCCGTGCCGGGGGCTGTCGCGCAGGACCGGGCATTTGCGCCGTCCGATCGCCAGAACTCCATATCAATGAGAGAGTTACCGATGTCTTCGACATTCGACACTGTCGCCAATATTATCGCCGAAACCTGCGATATTCCGCGCGACTCCATCACGCCGGAGAGCCATGCCATTAACGATCTCGGCATCGACAGCCTGGATTTCCTCGACATTGCGTTTGCCATCGACAAGGCGTTCGGGATCAAGCTGCCGCTCGAGCAGTGGACGCAGGAAGTCAACGACGGAAAAGCCACCACCGACCAATATTTCGTGCTCAAAAGCCTGAGCGCCCGCATCGACGAGCTTGTCGCTGCCAAAGGTGCCTGAAGGCCGCGATAGCCAGATGCGCATTGAGTATTTTCAACTGATCGATCGGATCGTCGACCTCAACCTCGCCGGCCGCAAGATCAAATGCGAGGCGGCGGTTCCGACCGCCAGCACGATATTCGACGGCCATTTCCCCGGCTTTCCGCTGATGCCGGGCGTGCTGCTGATCGAGGCCATGGCGCAGGCCTCGGGCTGGCTGGTGATGGCGTTGAACCGCTTCGAACGCATGCCGTTCCTCGCCGCGGTGAAAGAGGCGAAACTGCGCACCTTCGTCAAGCCCGGCGAGCTGCTCTCGATCGAAGCCGAGCTCGCCCATGACGGATCCGGCTATGCCAGGGTAACCGCGATCATTAAATGCGAGGGCAAATTGATTTGCGACGCCACGTTGACGATGCGTTTATTCGATTTTCCCAACGCCGATATGGAACGGCAGATGCGGGATTTTGCCGCTCGGATCGGACTAAAGGTCGAGGCGCCCGCTGATGGCTGAGGCCAGCCGCGAAGCCTGGATCACCGGCGTCGGCATTGTCTCCTGCCTCGGCGAAGGCCCGCAGTCGCATTGGCAGAAATTGATGGAAGCGCATCCCAGCGCCGACACGGCGACGTTTGCGCCCTACGTCGTGCATCCGCTGGCGCCGGTGAATTTCGACGCGCAGATCCCGAAAAAGGGCGATCAGCGCCAGATGGAAAATTGGCAGCGCATCGGCACCTATGCCGCCGGGCTCGCGCTCGATTCAGCCGGCATCAAGGGCAAGCCCGACATTCTCTCGCACGTGGACATGATCGTGGCCGCCGGCGGCGGCGAGCGCGATCTTGCCGTCGACAGCGCAATTCTTTCCGGCCTGCCGCAAGCGAAAAATCCCGCCGCTTTCCTGAATGAGCGGCTGATGGGCGATCTGCGGCCGACCTTGTTCCTGGCGCAACTTTCCAACCTGCTCGCCGGCAATATTTCCATCGTGCACGGCGTAACCGGCTCCTCGCGCACCTTCATGGGCGAGGAATCGTCCGGCGTCGATGCCGTGCGCGTCGCACTGGCCCGCATCGCCGCGGGACAGAGCGATATCGCGCTGGTCGGCGGCTCCTATAACGGCGAGCGACCGGACTTGCTGATGATCTACGAATTCGCCGGGATGGCGCTGAAGGACCGTTTCGCGCCGATATGGCAACGCGGCGATCGAGGCGGCGTCGCGCTCGGCTCGCTCGGCGCCTTCCTCGTGATTGAAGAGCGCGGTCATGCCGAGGCGCGCGCCGCCAAACCATTGGCACGGCTCTCGGCGGTCTACTCCGACCGCTCCAAACGCGCGCCCGGCGACGTCACCGCGGCGCTCACGCGGTTTTGGGACAAGATCAAGGCCCGTATCAAACCTGGCCATACGGCAGCACTCTCGGGCGCAACCGGCGCGGCGGACGCGACCGCCGGCGAACGTGCCTTTCTGGAGGCGCATCCCGACCTTGCCGTGCGAGCCACCGGCTCTTATCTCGGACATGGGGCCGAGCCGCAATTCGTCATGAATGTAGCACTGGCGGCCATCGCGCTCGATCGTGGTAGTTTGTTCCCGCCCTGCAACTCGACTGGGCTGGAGAAACCGATGCTCGGTGAATTGCAGCAGGTCGTGGTGACTGGGATCGGGCATTGGCGCGGCGAAGGCCTCGCTTTGCTCGAACGGGCCGGCTGAGGGGAGAGTAAAACATGCCGTCATCGAAGGACAGACAGGGCCGGCCGACCGTCGTGGTGACCGGACGCGGCGTGATCACTTCGCTCGGCGCCGGCAAATCCGACAATTGGGCAAAACTCACCAGCGGCGAATCCGGTATCCGTGCCATCACGCGCTTCCCGACCGACGGGTTGCGCAGCCGCATTGCCGGCACCATCGACTTTCTGCCGCCGCAAAGCAGCACGGCGGCGCTGACAGAAATGTTCGCCGAGCTCGCCACCGCGGAAGCGATTGCCGAATCCGGCATCGGCGCCAAAGGCGATTTTCCTGGGCCGTTGTTTCTGGCGGTACCGCCGATCGAGGTCGAGTGGGCGCAGCGGATCGAAATCGCGGCGAAATCCGGCGCCAACGACAAAGTAACTTACAACGACCTGTTGCGCGCATGCCCCAGTTTCGCGGATTTCCATGAACGTTTCCTCATCGGTTCGGTCGCCGACCATCTGGCCGATAAATTCGGCAGCAAGGGCTCGCCGATCTCGCTTTCCACCGCCTGCGCCTCGGGCGCCACCGCCATCCAGCTCGGCGTCGAGGCGATCCGGCGCGGAGAGACCGATGCCGCGCTTTGCGTGGGCGCCGACGGCTCGATCAGCCCGGAAGCGGTGATCCGGTTCTCCTTGCTCTCGGCGCTGTCCACCAGCAACGACGCGCCGCAAGCAGCGGTTAAACCATTCTCCAAGAACCGCGACGGTTTCGTCATGGCCGAAGGCGCCGCCGCCCTGGTGCTCGAGAGCTATGACTCGGCAAAGGCGCGCGGCGCCACGATCCTCGGCGTGCTGGAAGGCTGCGGCGAAATGACGGATGCATTCCACCGCACACGTTCGAGCCCCGACGGCAAGCCGATCATCGGCTGCATTGCCAGCGCCATCGCCGACGCCGGCCTTAGCCCCGCTGACATCGATTATGTCAACGCGCACGGCACCAGCACGCCGGAAAACGACAAGATGGAATATCTCGGCTGCGCCACGGTGTTCGGCGAGCGCGTCAAGAGCATTCCGATTTCGTCCAACAAATCGATGATCGGCCACACGCTATCGGCGGCCGGTGCGGTCGAGGCGGTGTTCACGCTGCTCACGCTGCAACATCAGCGTATTCCGCCCACCATCAATTACCAGGTGCCGGATCCCGCGATCCCGCTCGACGTGGTGCCGAACAAGGCGCGCGATGCGCGAGTGATGCACGCCATTTCGAATTCATTCGGTTTCGGCGGGCAGAACGTTTCGCTGGTGATGGGCCTCGAGCCGGCCTGAAGGCCGCGCCCGCCCCGCCATGCGCTCCTTACGCCTCATCGCCGATCGCAAGCTCGAACTTGCCGACGTGGCCGCGCCGCCGCCGCCCGGCGACGGCGAGGTGCAAATCCGCGTCAAGGCGGTCGCGGTCAATCACCTCGACCTGTGGGGCTTTCGCGGCATGGCTTTCGTCAAACGGAAATTGCCTCTGGTGGTCGGCGCGGAAGCCTCCGGCGAAATCGCGGCGGCGGGCGCCGGCGTTACCGGCTTTAAGCCTGGCGACAAGGTCGTGATGTACGGCGCCATGACCTGCGGTCAATGCGCGGCCTGCCGCGAGGGCCGCGATAACCTGTGCGAAAACGTCGGCGGCATCATGGGCTTCCATATCGACGGCTTCGCGCGCGATCTGATCAATCTGCCGGCGCGGCTGGTCATCCCGGTGCCGGCCGGCGTATCGCTGCGCGATGCCGCCTGCGCGCCGATCGCCTTCGGTACCACCGAACATATGCTGTTCGACAACGCCAAGCTCAAGCCCGGCGAAACCATCCTGGTGCATGCCGGCGGCTCCGGCATCGGCTCAGTCGCCATCAAGATGGCCAAGGCCATCGGTTGCACTGTCATCACCACGGTCGGCGACGACGACAAGGCGGAGAAAGCCAAGGCGCTCGGCGCCGATCACGTCATCAACTACAAGACCGACCGTTTCGAGGGCGTCACCCGCAAGCTCACGGCCAAGAAGGGTGTCGACGTCGTGTTCGAGCATGTCGGCGGCGAAGGCTTCAACGCCTCCCTGCTCTGCCTCAAGCGCGGCGGCCGACTGGTGACCTGCGGCTCGACTGCGGGCCCTACCGTCACCATCAATTTAATGCAGCTGTTCCAGCAGCAGTACAAAATTTTCGGCTCGTTCGGCTGCACCAAACGCAATATCCGCGACAGCCTGTCCAAGATCGCCGCCGGGATGGCGCCGATCATCGATACCGAAGTGGCGCTGGCCGATTTCGAGCGCGGCCTGGCGCGGCTTGAAAGCCGGCAGGTGTTCGGCAAGGTGATCGTGAATTTCTGATGCCCAATGCCACCAAGCGCATGATTCGGCGGGCACGCCGCACCGCCAAGCGCGCCAGCGATGCGATTGTCGGCGCGCTGGCGGTGGCGGCGCTCAAGACGCTGCGGCAAACCGACCCCGAGCGCATGGCCGATTTCGCCGGCTGGCTGACGCGCACGATCGGCCCGCTGCTGCCGGAGCAGCGCATCGCGCGCGAAAATCTCAAGGCGGCGTTCCCGGAGAAATCCGCGGCGGAGATTGAAAGAATTCTGCGCGCGAGCTGGGATAATCTCGGCCGCATGGGCGCCGAATTCGCCAACCTCGACCGGTTGTGGAATTTCGACGCCGAGCATCCTGAGCGTGGACGCGTCAAGAGCACACCGGAAAATGTCGGGCGCTTCCTGCAACTCGCGCAGGACGGCAAACCGGCATTGATTTTCGCGGCTCATCTCGGAAATTGGGAATTGCCGGCCATTTCGGCACCGGCCTACGGGCTCGACAGCGCCGTGCTCTACCGCAAGCCCAATATCGCCGCCATCGACCGCTGGCTGCGCGAAACGCGCACCGCCAATATGGGCGAATTGATATCGACCAGCCTGCAAGCACCGCTCAAGCTTGCCGAGGCGCTCGCGCGTGGCGCACATGTCGGCATGCTGGTCGATCAATACTATGTGCGCGGCGTGGAGGTGACGTTCTTCGGCCGCCGCACCATGGCCAATCCGCTGCTGGCGCGGCTAGCGCAGCATTTCAATTGCCCGATTCACGGCGTCCGCATCGTGCGGCTGGCGGATCACACGTTCCGCGCCGATATCACCGACGCGATCGTGCCGGCGCGCGACGCACAAGGCAATGTCGACATCGCCGGCACCACGCAGATCGTCACTGGCGTGGTGGAAGGCTGGATCCGGGAATATCCGGAGCAATGGCTCTGGCAGCACCGGCGCTGGCGGCCGGAAGATCGCAAAAGCGGCCGCTAACCGGTCGCAGTCGGCGATTCAGGTTTTAGTCGGCAGCCCGGCCGCCTTCCAGGCGATGATGCCGCCAGCAAGGTGGGACTTATAAGGATAACCCCGGTCCTGGGCGGCGAGCGAAGCCGTCACCGAGCGTCGGCCGGAGCGGCAGGCAAACACCACCTGCTTGCCTTGCGGGTCGGGAATGGCAGCCGGATCGAAGGCCGAGAGCGGTACGATCACCGCATCGGGATAGCTTTCCACCGAGGTCTCGTTCGGCTCGCGCACGTCGACCAAGAGCATGCGCCCTTCGGTCAGCCCGAGTGCCACTTCTGCGGGCGTCAGATTCTTTACTTCGTCGGCACGCGGCATTTCGTCGGCCATAACACAACTCCGGGGACCCAATAGCCGTGGTTTTAGCCGGAATCGATTAAACCGTCACCTGCGTTCCCACTTCCACCACCCGGCCGGTCGGGATCTGGAAATAGTCGGTCGCGTCGTTGGCGACGCGGGTGAGAGCGATGAACAGGCGGTCCTGCCAGGCCGGCATGCCTGAATGGGCGGCTGGCTTGAGCAAGCGGCGCGACAGGAAGAAGGACGTCGACATGATGTCAAATTGCCAGCCGAGCTTGCGCGCGATCACCAGCGCCTTCGGTACGTTCGGCGTCTCCATGAAACCGAAGCGCAGCATCACCCGCGAGAACGTCTCGCCTATCGGCTCGATGCGCACCCGTTCGGCGGCATCGACGCGCGGGGTGTTTGCAGTTTCGATGGTGAGGATGACGTTTTTCTCGTGCAGCACCTTGTAGTGCTTGAGGCTGTGCATCAGCGCGGTCGGCGCGCTCGCCGGATCGCTGGTGAGAAACACCGCGGTGCCGGGTACCCGGACCGGCGGCTTCTTTTCCAGGCTGGCGACGAGAAATTCCAACGGGGTTTCCAGTCGCCGCGTCTTCTCAAATAGCAGCCGGCTGCCGCGTTTCCAGGTGTACATCACCGCCATGACGACGGCGCCGAGCGCCAGCGGCATCCAGCCGCCCTCGACGATCTTGAGCAGGTTCGCGGAAAGGAAAGTAAGATCGATAAACAGGAACGGCAGCATCAGCCCTAACGCCGCAAACAACGGCCAATGCCACACTCGCCGGATCACCACGATCGCCATCATGGCGGTCACCACCATGGTGCCGGTGACGGCAATGCCATAGGCGGAAGCAAGCGCGCTCGACGAACGGAACAGCGCCACCAGCAGCAACACGCCGAACAAGAGCAGCGTGTTCACCCGCGGCATGTAGATCTGCCCGAACAGCGCCTCGGAGGTGTGACGAATTTCCAGACGCGGCAACAGGCCGAGTTGGATCGCCTGTTGCGTAAGCGAATAGGCGCCGGTGATTACCGCCTGGCTGGCGATCACGGTCGCCGCCATCGCCAGCACCACCATCGGCAGTAGTGCCCAGTGCGGAAACATCAGGAAGAACGGATTCTCGATCGCCTTCGGATCGGCCAGCACCAGCGCGCCCTGCCCGAGATAATTGATCGTGAGCGCCGGCAGTACCACCACCAGCCAGGCGAAGCGGATCGGACTACGTCCGAAATGGCCCAAATCCGCATAAAGCGCTTCCGAGCCGGTCACCACCAGGAACACGGCGCCGAGCGTGAACAGCCCGATGACGCCGTGGTGGAGCAGGAAGCTCACCCCGTAAGTGGGGCTGAACGCCAACAGCACCGTCAAATTCTGCCCGATATGCCACAAGCCGGCCGCCGCGATGGCAAAAAACCAAACCATTGTGATCGGGCCGAACAAGGCGGCGACCTTCGCGGTGCCGCGCGATTGCACCGCAAACAGCGCGACCAGAATGATGACCGTGAGCGGCACCACATAATCGTCGAACGCAGGCGTCGCGACTTTCAAGCCTTCGATCGCCGACAGCACCGAAAGCGCCGGCGTGATGATGGCGTCGCCATAGAACAGCGCGCCGCCGATAATACCGAGCAGAATCACGGTCCCGCCGCCGCGGCTGCCGCCGAGCGCGCGCGAAGCCAGCGCCATCAGCGCCAGTGTGCCGCCCTCGCCGTTGTTGTCGGCGCGCAGCAGGATGAGCACGTATTTGGCTGTGACCACCAGCAGTAACGCCCAGATGATCAGCGACAAGATACCGAGCACCACCGGTTCGCTCGCCGCCTTGCCGGGCCCGACTGCCGCCAACACCGACTCGCGCACCGCATAAAGCGGGCTTGTGCCGATGTCGCCATAGACCACGCCGATGCAACCGAGCGTGAGCGCCCAGAAGCCGGCTTTCACCGGCGCGTTGTTGACGCCCGGGGCCGCGACGGAACCGCCGCCGGCAGCGGTAATCGTTTGAGACATGGGATTAGCCTGAGGGTTGTTGCAATGCAATAATTTTAGAGCCGTGGCTTATAACGCCGCCGGTGGTTCCCCTGCACCACCATTTGCGCAAATCGCAAAAGCGAGCCATGCGCAAAGCGCGGCCGCCTCCCACGATTTTATCTATTACATCAATATGTTATGCGACAGGCCCGCGAATGGCGCAGGTCTGCTCAGACCGTCACCTGGGTGCCGACCTCGACCACCCGCCCGGTCGGAATCTGGAAAAAGTCGGTAGCGTCGCTCGCCGAACGTGCCAGCGCGATGAACAGATGATCCTGCCAGGCCGGCATGCCCGACTTCGGCGACGGCTTGAGGGCCCGCCGCGACAGGAAAAACGAGGTCGACATGATGTCGAACTGCCAGCCGAGCTTGCGCGCGACCGCCAGCGCCTTCGGCACGTTGGGCTGCTCCATGTAGCCGAACTTCAATGACACCCGCGAAAAATGCTTCGACAGCGGCGCGATCTGCACCCGCCCATCCTCGGAAACGCGCGGTGTGTCGGCGGTGATGATGGTGAGGATCACATTTTGCTCGTGCAGCACCTTGTTGTGCTTGAGATTGTGCAATAGGGCGGTCGGCGCAAAGTCCGGATCGCTGGTGAGGAATACCGCCGTGCCCGGTACGCTATGCGGCGGCTTCTTTTCGAGACTGTGCAGCAGCGTTTCGATCGGCACCTCGGTGCGCCGCGTCTTGCTGATCAGAATTCCGCTGCCCCGCCGCCAGGTCATGATCAGCAGCACCATGGTGGCGCCGAACAACAGCGGCGCCCAGGCGCCCTCGAACAATTTCAGCAAATTGGCCGAAAAGAAGGTCACGTCGACAATGACGAATGGCACGATCACCATTGCGGTTTTCCACAGCGGCCACTTCCAAAGCTTCCATATCACGATGAAGGCAAGCAGCCCGTCGACCACCATGGTGGTGGCGACCGCGATGCCATAGGCGGAGGCGAGCGCGCTGGAGGTACGGAATAGTCCGACCAACAGCAGCACGCCGAGCAGCAGCAATATCGTCACGCGCGGAATATAGATCTGGCCGACATGAGAGGCCGAGGTGTGCAGGATGGCGAGCCGCGGCAGCAGGCCGAGCTGGATCGCCTGATGTACCAACGAGTAGGCGCCGGTGATCACCGCCTGGCTGGCAATCACAGTCGCGGCGGTCGCCAGCACGATCATCGGCACCAGAAAGGCTTCCGGCACCAGGCGGTAGAACGGATTTTCGATCGCCAGCGGGTCGGCCAGCACCTTGGCACCCTGGCCGAAATAATTGATCAACAGCGCCGGCAGCACCAGGCAAAGCCAGGCCGTCTGGATCGGCTTGCGGCCGAAATGGCCGAGATCGGCGTAGAGCGCCTCGCCGCCGGTGACCACCAGGAAAACGGCGCCGAGCGTGACCAGACCGATTTGGCCGTGATTGAGCATGAATTCGACGCCGTAGAGCGGGTTGATCGCGGCCAGCACGTGCGGGTCGTCGCGGATATGCATTGCGCCGGCGATCGCGATGGCGATGAACCAGACCACCATGACCGGCCCGAACAGCGCGGCCACCTTGGCGGTGCCGCGGCTTTGCGCGGCGAACAAGCCGATCAGGATGCCGACGGCGAGCGGGGCCACGTATTCGGCGAAGGCGGGGCTGGCGAGCTTGAGCCCTTCAACCGCGGAAAGCACCGAGATCGCCGGCGTGATCACGCTATCGCCGAGAAACATCGAGGCGCCGATAACGCCGACGATGAAGACGAATGCGGTACGCCGCCCGAGCGAGCGGCTCGCCAGCGCGGTAAGCGAGAGCGTGCCGCCTTCCCCGTTATTGTCGGCGCGCAGCAGGATCAACACATATTTCAGCGTCACCGTGACGATCAGCGCCCACAAGATCAGCGACAACACGCCGAGCACAACGTCGCGCGTGACCGGATGGTCTTGGCTCGCCGCAATCGCCGCCTCGCGAAAGGCGTAGAGCGGGCTGGTACCGATGTCGCCATAGACGACGCCGACGCTGCCAAGCGCCAACGCCACGAAGCTCGGTGGCGCCGCTTGCGCACCATTGGGGGTATTCGCCTCGGCGGATGCCGCGCTCTCGTTCACGCCGTCACTCTTCGAGGTTGTTTCGGACCGCCGCTGGGCTGGAAGGCGGGCCTTATATCATCGCCAAGCTAGAGAGAATACCGGCCATTTTCCATGGGCCGCTTGACCCGGATCAAGTGGCAATGAAAGCGGATTCGGCCCCGTTATGGGGTGAAATCGGGCGAAATCGGCGGCTCTTCCCGCATCAGGGTAATGGTGACGCGGCGGTTCGGCGACATATACGGGTTATCCGGGAACAGCGGATCGGTATCGGCTTTGCCCGCCACCATGTAGATATGCGCGGACGGCAGTCCTTCGCCGGCGAGAATTTCGCGCACTGCATTGGCGCGGTCGGCGGAAAGTTCCCAAGGCCCGTAACCGGGCTTGTCCGGCACTTTGCTCGAGGCGGTATGGCCGGTGATTGAGACGCGGAAGGGCATGGCTTTGAGCGCCGGCGCGATCTTCTGGACCAGCTTGCGCGTGCGCTCATAGGGCTCCTTGGCGCCGTCCGGGAACATCGAGCGGCCGTCCTGGTCGACGATTTCGATATTGAGGCCCTGCTTGGTCTCCTCGACCATGATGTGCTTGGAGGCCTCAGTGATCTCCGGCATTTCCTGCAAAGCTTGGCGCAGCGAGGCGGAAGCGAGTGCGAATTTCTCGTCCTTCTTGAAGCGTGCGCCGTAATTGCGCTCCTTATCGTTTTCATCCGGCGTCGGCGTCGCGGACGCATCGGCCGGATCGATTTTGGCGGCGTTCTTGAGCTTCGGCCGCGTCGGCAAACCGAGCACTTCGATGATGCCGGAATAGCGCACTTGATCCTGCACGCCAAAGGCGTCGCGCATCGAGCCGGCGACGATTTTCAGCTTCTGCTGGTCTTGGGTCGAGAATGCGACCAGCATCACGAAGAAGCTGACCAACAGCCCCATCAAGTCGGCGAAGGTCACGAACCAGCCGTGTCCGCCGCCGTGCGCTTCCTTACGTCTGGCCATGGGCGCGGTTCCCGATACGCCGCCTTAAGCGGCCACCGCCGCTGCCTCTTTGTCCGCCTCGGCTTCGCTATGGCGATGCTTTTCGGGCAGGTAGGCGAGCAACATTTCGCGCACCAGGGTCGGGCTCTTGGCTTCGCGGATCATCAGAATGCCGTCGATCATCAGCGTGCGGTTGATTTCCTCGTCCACCAGCTTGAGATGCAATTTGTCGGCGATCGGCAGACAGAACAGGTTGGCCAGCGCCGCGCCATAAAAAGTCGCCAGCAACGCACCCGCCATGAACGGGCCGAGCTTGGACGGATCCGTCATGTTGGCGAACATCTGCACCATGCCGATCAGGGTGCCGATCATGCCGAATGCCGGCGCGCAATCGCCGACGGCACGGTAAATCTTCTGGCCTTCATCGAGATGGGTGAGGAAGTTGTCGCGGTCACGCTCAAGATTGTCGCGAATGAAGTTGGTGTCGTAGCCGTCGGCGACGAAACGGATGCCTTTGGCCAGAAACGGGTCTTCGAGTTCGACTTTTTCCAGCCCCACCGGCCCGGACTTGCGGGCGATTTCGGCAAGCCCGGCCAATTCGTCGACCAGTTCGCGCTGGGTCATGCGCCGCATCGAAAAGGCGAATTTGGCGCCGAGCGGCAGGCCGTGCATGATCGAGGAGAGCGGAAACCGGATCAGGGTGGCGGCGAAGGAGCCGCCGAAAATAACGATAAAGGCATGTTCGCTGACGAACATGTGCAAGTCGCCGCCCATCATGATCACGACGCCGACGACGCCGACGCCGCACAGCAGGCCTAGACTTGTTGCGATATCCATAACTACCCCACTCGACGCGCACGCATGGCGGGCCAAAGCGGTATGACGGCCGCCCGCAAACGACCCTAGACTGGCGCTGTTAAGAGGCGGTAAAGGCTAACCGTTGGTGAAAGAAAAACGCCCGCATTGGCCATGCCCGCCCAGTAACCGGCCGGTAAATGCGGCAAAAATAGCTGCAAATGGGGTGTCGAAGCCCCGCGGTCCGCTGAAGGACCCCTAAAACCGGAGGAGTGAAACCTATGCGAGAGATCGGGCATTTTATTGGCGGCAAGGCCGTCAAAGGGACCTCCGGACGCTTTAGCGATGTGTTTGATCCCAACACCGGCGAGGTGCAGGCCAAGGTGGCGCTGGCCAAGCATGCGGAAGTTGAGCACGCCATTGCCAATGCGCAGGCCGCGCAGCCGGGCTGGGCGGCGACCAATCCGCAGCGGCGTGCGCGCGTGATGTTCAAGTTTCTCGAACTGGTGGCGAAGGAATACGACAGCCTGGCGAAGCTCTTGTCCTCCGAGCACGGCAAGACCGTGCCCGACGCACGCGGCGACATCCAGCGCGGGCTCGAAGTGGTGGAATTCGCCTGCGGCATTCCGAATTTGCTCAAGGGCGAATACACCGAAGGCGCCGGTCCCGGCATCGATCTCTATTCGATCCGGCAGCCGCTCGGGGTGGTCGCCGGCATCACGCCGTTCAATTTTCCGGCCATGATCCCGCTGTGGAAATGCGCGCCGGCCATCGCCTGCGGCAATGCCTTCATCCTCAAGCCGTCGGAGCGCGATCCGTCGGTGCCGATGCGGATTGCCGAACTGTTCCTTGCAGCCGGCCTGCCGGAAGGCATCCTCAACGTGGTCAACGGCGACAAGGAGGCGGTCGACACGCTGCTCACCGACGACCGGGTGAAGGCGATCGGTTTTGTCGGCTCCTCGGCGATTGCGGAATACATCTATACGACCGGCTGCGCCAACGGCAAACGCGTGCAGTGCTTCGGCGGCGCCAAGAACCACATGATCGTGATGCCGGACGCCGACATGGATCAGGCGGTCGATGCGCTGATCGGGGCCGGCTACGGTTCGGCCGGCGAACGCTGCATGGCGATTTCGGTGGCGGTGCCGGTCGGCCAGAAGACCGCCGACGCGCTGGTCGACAAGCTGATCCCGCGGGTGGAAAACCTGAAGATCGGTCCCTCCAGCGACGATAAGGCCGATTACGGCCCGATGGTGACCAGGGAGCTGCTCGGCAAAGTGCGCGGCTATATCGACAGCGGCATCAAGGAAGGCGCCAAGCTGGTGGTGGACGGGCGCGGGTTCAAATTGCAGGGCTACGAGAACGGCAATTTCCTCGGCGGCTGCCTGTTCGACGAGGTCAAGCCGGCGATGAAGATCTACAAGGAGGAGATCTTCGGACCGGTGCTCTCGGTGGTGCGCGCCAAGGACTACGAGGAAGCGGTGCGGCTGCCCTCCGACCACGACTACGGCAACGGCGTCTCAATCTTCACGCGCGACGGCGATACCGCGCGCGACTTCGTCAACCGGGTGCAGGTCGGCATGGTGGGGGTGAACTTCGCCATTCCGGTGCCGCTCGCCTATTACACCTTCGGCGGCTGGAAGCGCTCCGGCTTTGGCGACCTCAACCAGCACGGGCCGGATGCGATCCGCTTCTACACCAAGACCAAGACCGTGACTTCGCGCTGGCCGACCGGCACCAAGGAAGGCGCCGAATTCGTCATCCCAACCATGAAGTGAGGATCGGGCGCTGGATGCCGACAATCCGGGCCGCCGGGGGTATATTCATCGCATTGCTGCTGGCCGATTGCGCCGGCGGTCTGTTCGGCGAGTCGACGCCGGCGCCAACGACGCTGACCGGCGACGACATGATCGGCCGCTGGTTTCTGGCGGCGCCGGATGCGCCACCCTGCGGCATGAATTTCGGCGGCGCAGCCGGCGCGCAACAAGGCACCATCACCCCCGATGGCGGCTGCCCGGGCAAGTTCTACACCAGCCGGCATTGGACGCTCGATCAGGCCGCGCTGGCGATCAACGACGGTGAAAACCGGCCGTTGGCGCATCTTACTTTCGCCAATGGACACTTCGAAGGCCAAGCCGCCGCCGATATGGCGGTGACGCTTTCGCGCTAACTTCTCTCGTCACACGGAAACCCCATGGCCGAATATCAGCTCTATTGCTTCGCCCAGTCCGGCAATGCCTATCGCGCCGCGCTGATGCTCAATTTGATCGGCGCCGACTGGGAGCCAGTCTGGGTCGATTTCTTCGGCGGCGGCGCCACCCGCAAGCCGGAATACCGCGAAGCGGTCAACGAGATGGGCGAAGTCCCGGTGCTGGTGCGCGGCGACACAAAGCTTACCCAATCGGGCGTGATCCTCACTTACCTCTCCGACCTCACCGGCAAATTCAAGCCGCAGGGCGAGGACGAGCGGCTGGAAGCGCTGCGCTGGATCATCTTCGACAACCAGAAGGTCAACGGCTTTCTCGGACCGTTCCGTTTCTTGAAGAATTTCGCGCCCAAGCCAGCCGACCCTGCGGTGATGACGTTCATGAAAGCGCGTATCGACGGCGCGCTCGCAATCGTCAACAAGCGGCTCACCGGCCGGCAATTCCTCGCCAGCGATAAGCCGACCATCGCCGACATTTCGATGGTCGGTTATCTGTATTATCCGGCCGAGGAATTCGGCTTCGATATGGCCAAAGATCATCCGGCGATTGGCCAATGGCTCGATCGCATGAAGGCGCTGCCTGGCTGGAAGCATCCTTATCAGATCATGCCCGGCTACCCGTTCGGGACGCAGGGGCTGATGCCCTAGCGATCGTGATGGTGGCCGTGGCCATGCGAATGGCCGCGATGATCGTGGTCATGATCGTGATGGGCGTGGCCGTGCCCATGCGATGAGGCATAGGCGCCGCCTTCCGGCTCGAATGGCGCCTCGATCAATGCGACTTTCGCGCCGAGCGTTTTGAGCAAGGCCTCGATCGCTTCATCGCGGCGCGCGCGGATGCGGTTGGGCAGTACCTGTACCGGTACGTGGCGGTCGCCGAGATGCCAGGCCAACCGCGATAACGCAGCCACATCCCCTGCCCGCACTTCGATCAGCGGCTCGGGCGCTGCCACCACTTCCACCAATGAGCCATCGTCGAGAACGAGCAGATCGTCGGTTCGCAACCGCGCGGGTTCGCGCAGATCGATATCAAAGACACAGCCATTGACGCCGGTGACCGTCGTTTTCTGGGTGCTGCGGCGGGCGTAATCGAGGATCACGGTATCGATGACCGGCCGATCATGGCGGTCGGCGGCGGCAAGAAAGCGGGTTGCGCGCGGCATAACGGTGGCAGAACTTTCGGTGGCTAATTCAACCGCGCTGGGCGGTCGTGGTCACTATCATTGGCTGGCACATGGCCGGGCGCGATTGGCGCTTCGCCTGCGGGCGCTGCGGCTGCCTCGGCAGCGACCGCATCCTTGCGCTGATACTCGCGATAGGACAGCCAGCCGAACGGCAGGCATCCGAGATAGGCGAGAGCGCCAACGGTGAGCACTTCCCACGGATAGCTGATCAGCAGCGCGAAAAACAACACCACCACCACAAATACCAACAGCACCATATCGGGCGGCACGCGCTTGCCGACACGCTTGCCGGAGAACACCGGCAGGCGCGAAACCATCAACAGCGCAATCCCCAGCGTGTAGAAGAATGTGAGCCATACCGTGACCAGCCCGTTGGAGACGCCGAGAAAATAGAGATAGATCGGCAGCAGCACGGTAATGGCGCCGGCCGGCGCCGGAATACCGGTGAAGAAATTTCCCGCCCAAGCCGGCTTGCCGGGGTCGTCGATCATCACGTTGAAGCGCGCAAGCCTCAAGCCTGCACAAATCGCGAATACCAGCGCCGCGATCCAGCCCGCCGACTTGAGTTCGTGCAGGCCCCAGAAATACAGGATCAGCGCCGGCGCCACGCCGAAATTGACGAAGTCGGCGAGGCTGTCGAGCTCGGCGCCGAAGCGCGAGGTGCCCTTGAGCATGCGCGCGAGGCGCCCGTCGACGCCGTCGAGCAGGGCGGCAAACACGATCGCGGCCAGCGCCAGGTCGAGCCGGTTCTCGACCGCCAGACGAATCGAGGTCAGGCCCGCGCACAACGCCAAAAGCGTGATGAGATTGGGCAATAGCGTGCGCACCGGGATCGCCTTGAAGCGGCGGCGCCGGGGCGGCGGAGCGGGATCGAACGGCGGAAAGACCATGGTCGGAATATATATGTTTCAAAGCGCGCGCGCCACGGCGCGGCAACTCAGTTTTGCCGTCTCGTTAACGATTTAGCCGCTGCGGAAGGCGCGGCCGGCGTCCGCACCGTGCAAATCGGCAAGCACGGTTTCCCCCGCAATCGACGTCTGCCCGACCGCCACCATCGGCGCCGTGCCATCCGGCAGATAGACGTCGAGGCGCGAGCCGAAGCGGATCATGCCGAAACGCTCGCCGGTACCGACCGGCTGGCCCTCGCGCACGAAGCAGACGATGCGGCGCGCCACCAGTCCCGCAATCTGCACCACCGCCACGCGCGTACCGGCGGTGGCGATCACCAGCGAATTGCGCTCGTTGTCGACGCTTGCCTTGTCGAGGTCGGCGTTGAAGAACTTGCCTGGCTGGTAGACGATTTTTTCGACGCGGCCGGCCGCCGGGCTGCGGTTCACATGGCAATCGAACACACTCATGAAGATAGAGATGCGCGGCAGCGGCTTGTCGCCGAGGCCGAGTTCGTGCGGAGGCGGCGCCGTGGTGACCTGGCTGACGCGGCCGTCGGCCGGTGCCACCACCAGCCCCTCGCGCACCGGAGTGACGCGCGGCGGATCGCGGAAGAAATAAGCGCACCAGATCGTCGCCAGCGTGCCGAGCCAGCCGAGCGGGGTCCACAGCCAGAACAAGATGAGACTGATGAACGCGAAGGCGCCGATGAACGGGTAGCCTTCCGGCGTGATCGGCACGATTTGCGAGCGGATCGAATCGTAGATCGACATGCTGTTATCCTACTCCGCCGCGTCGGCGGGCGCCTCAATCGGCGCGACGGCCGCAGCGGAAATAGCATCCTCCACCGGCGGCGGATTGCGGTTGGGCGCGACCTCGTCTTCGGCCACCCGGGCGAGCTTCTCGCGCGCCTCCTCGGCCTCGCGCTGACGGTTCCACATGCTGGCATAAAGCCCGTCGGCCGCCAGCAGCGCGAAATGCGTACCGCGTTCGACGATTTCGCCCTGATCGAGCACGACGATTTCGTCGGCGCCGACGATGGTGGAAAGCCGGTGCGCGATCACCAGCGTGGTGCGGCCCTTGGACACCCGCTCCAGCGCGTCCTGGATTTCCTTCTCGGTGTGGCTGTCGAGCGCCGACGTCGCCTCGTCGAGCACCAGGATCGGCGGCGCCTTCAGGATGGTGCGAGCGATCGCCACGCGCTGCTTCTCGCCGCCCGACAGCTTCAGGCCGCGCTCGCCGACCTCGGTTTCGTAGCCTTTCGGCGCGAGCTGAATGAGGCGGTCGATCTGCGCAAGCCTGGCCGCTTCCTCCACCTCAGCATTGCTCGCTTCCCAGCGGCCATAGCGGATGTTGTAACGGATGGTGTCGTTGAACAGCACGGTGTCCTGCGGCACCATACCGATAGCCTGGCGCAGCGAGGCTTGCGCAACTTGGGCGATGTCCTGGCCGTCGATCAGAATGCGGCCGCCGGCCAGGTCGTAGAAGCGGAACAGTAGCCGCGAGATCGTCGACTTGCCGGCGCCGGACGGGCCGACCACCGCCACCGTCTTGCCGGCCGGCACGTCGAAGCTGATGCCCTTCAGGATGCCGCGCTCCGCCTCGTAGGCGAAGCGCACATTCTCGAAACGGATTGTGCCCCTGGTCACCTTCAGCGGCGCTGCGCCCGGTATATCCTTGATTTCCGGCTCGCGTGCCAGGATCGAGAACATCAGCTCGATGTCGGTCACCGCCTGCTTGATCTCGCGATAGACCATGCCCATGAAATTGAGCGGCTGGTAAAGCTGGATCATCATGGCATTGATCAGCACGAAATCGCCGACCGTCTTGGTGCCGGCTTGAACCTCGTAGGCGCACATCACCATGGTGGCGGCGAGCCCGAAGGTGAAGATCACCGCCTGCCCGGCGTTGAGGACGGCGAGCGAGGTATAGGCGCTGGTGCTGGCGGTCTCGTAGCGCGCCATCGATTTGTCGTAGCGCTCGGCTTCCCGTTGCTCGGCGCTGAAATATTTTACCGTCTCGTAATTGAGCAGCGAATCGATCGCCTTGACGTTAGCGTCGGTGTCGCTCTCGTTCATCCGGCGGCGAATACCGATGCGCCATTCGGTGGCATGATAGGTGTAGGTCATGTAGACGGCGACGGTGATCAGGATCGCGAGCACGTAGCGCCAGTCAAACTTCCACATCAGCACGCCGACGATCAGCGCCAGCTCGATGATTGTGGGCGAAAGCTGCAGGATCACCATGCGCACGATGGTCTCGATGGCGTTGCGCCCGCGCTCCAGCACGCGCGTCAAACCGCCGGTCTTGCGTTCGAGATGGAAGCGCAACGACAATTCGTGCATATGCACGAAGGTGCGGTAGGCGAGGCGCCGCACGGCGTGCATCGCCACCTTGGCGAACACGCCATCGCGCATTTGCGTGAGCGCCGCCATCAGGATGCGCATGCCGCCATAGGCAATCGTCATGGCGACCGGCGCCGCCACCGCCCAGACCAGCCAATCGGACGCCGCAGCCGGAGCGCTGCCGTTACCGGCGAGCGCATCGATCGCCCATTTGAAGGTGAAGGGCACTGAGATGGTCGCGAGCTTGGCGACCAGCAGCAGCACCATAGCGCCGAGCACGCGCAACTTGAGGTCGCGGCGGTCGGTGGGCCAAATATAGGGCCACAGACGAATCACGGTCGTGATCAGCGCGCCGCGGCTGGCAGAGATGCCGGGATCAGTTTCGGCCGCTCGGTGGTGGTGGTGATGGTCGCTCATGCAGGGCCTTCATATAGGCGGATTCTCAGCCACAATCACCCCGCCCGCCGCTATGGCCTTGCCGGTTAAGGATATTCGGCAGCCGCCTTGACGCTGCCGCAGACCCGTTCCAAATGCATGGCCATGAACAAACTAGAAAACCCCAGTAAAATCCGAAAAATCTGCGTCTATTGCGGCTCCGGGCCGGGTACCGACCCGGCTTTTGTGGAAGCGGCCCGCGCCTTCGGCGCCATCCTGGCCAAAAACGGCATCGGCCTGGTCTTTGGCGGCGGCGGCAACGGCATGATGGGCGAGATCGCGCGTGCCGTGCGCGACCATGGCGGCGAGGTCACCGGCGTCATTCCCCAATTCCTGATGTCGCGCGAGCACGCGCGTCGCAGCCACGACCTCGTCGTCACCGCCAACATGCACGAGCGAAAACAGAAAATGTTCGAGCTGGCGGACGCCTTCGTAGCGCTGCCCGGGGGCGTCGGCACGCTCGAGGAGCTGGTCGAACAGCTCACCTGGGTACAGCTCGGCCGCCACCGCAAGCCGGTATTGATCGCCAACATCCAGAATTTCTGGGAACCGCTCTGCGCGCTGCTCGACCATATGCGCAAGCTCGAATTCATCCGCAGCGATCTCGGCTTCGAGTTGCTGGTGGCCGACAAGGTCGACGACATCCTGCCGATGCTGCGCAAGGCGGCGGAAGCTGTGCCGGAAGATGCCAAGCGTCTATCGGGGGCCTCGGCCGAGCAGCTTTAAAACTACCTGGCGAACGACACCGCCTCGATGCGATTGCCGTCCGGGTCGCGGATGAAAGCGGCGTAATAGCTCTCATGATATTGCGCGCGGTAGCCCGGCGCGCCGTCGGAGGAACCGCCGGCGGCGAGTGCAGCCGCGTGGAAAGCATCGACCATGGCGGCATCGCTTGCCCGCAAACAAATATGCACGCCGCTGTCGGCAGCGATGGGCGCAAGGCCCAAGCGGGCGTTGATCCAGAACTCGGGATATTTCTTGCCGTAGCCGATGGCGGCGTCGGGCCATTCGCGCAACTTGCCCATACCGAGCGTGGCGAGCAGCGCGGTGTAAAATCGCTCACCCACCTTGAGATCGCGGACGGCAACCGAGACGTGATCGATCATGGCGGCATTATCTCACGCCGGCGCGCCGGATTTCACCAGCTTATAAATGATGGAATCCATCAACGCCTGGAATGAAGCGTCGATGATATTGGGCGACACCCCGATGGTGGTCCAATGATCGCCGTTCTCGTCTTCGCTTTCGATCAGCACGCGCGTCACCGCTTCGGTGCCGGAATTGAGGATACGCACGCGGTAGTCGGTGAGTTTGAGGCCATCGATGAATTTCTGGTACTGGCCGAGGTCCTTGCGCAGCGCCCGGTCGAGCGCATTGACCGGGCCGTTGCCTTCCGCCGCCGAAATCATGTTGTCGGCGCCCACTTTCACCTTCACCACGGCCAGCGTAACCGTGACGCGTTCGCCCTTGGCGTTGTTGCGCTGCTCGACATTGACGTCGAACTGGGTGACGTCGAAATAGTTCGGCACCGTGCCGAGCGTGCGCCGCGCCAGCATTTCGAACGAGGCATCCGCCGCCTCGTAGGCATAGCCGATAGCCTCGCGCTCCTTGACGATCTCCAACAGGCGGCCGATGCGCGCATCGTTCTTGTCGGCCTTGATGCCGATGCGGTCGAGCTCGGCCAGAATGTTGGATTTGCCGGCCTGCTCCGACACCAGCACCTTGCGCTTGTTGCCGACGCTGTCGGGCGCGACGTGCTCATAAGTCGCCGGGTCCTTCATAATGGCGGAGGCATGAATGCCGGCTTTGGTGGCGAAGGCGCTCTCGCCCACATAGGGCGCGTGCCGGTTGGAGCCGCGGTTGAGCCGCTCATCGAGCGCGTGTGAGACTTGCGCCAGTTTTTTAAGCTGCGCGTCGGAGACGCCGATATCGAAGCTCTGCGAAAATTCCGGCTTGAGCTTGAGCGTCGGGATGATCGACACCAGGTTGGCGTTGCCGCAACGCTCACCCAGGCCGTTGAGCGTGCCCTGGATCTGGCGCGCGCCGGCGCGCACCGCCGCGAAGGAATTCGCTACCGCCTGCTCGGTGTCGTTGTGGGCATGAATGCCGACATGATCGCCGGGAATAACCTTGCAGACCTCGGTCACGATCTTTTCGACCTCGTGCGGCAGCGTGCCGCCATTGGTGTCGCATAGCACCACCCAGCGCGCGCCTTCGTCATAGGCGGCTTTGGCGCAGCTAAGCGCATATTTCGGGTTGGCCTTGTAGCCGTCGAAGAAATGTTCGCAGTCGAGCAGCACTTCGCGGCCCTTGGCCTTGGCGGCGCGCACGCTGTCGCGGATCGAAGCGAGGTTTTCCTCCTCGGTCGTCTCCAGCGCGACCCGCACATGATAATCCCAGGATTTGGCGACAAAGCAGATAGCGTCGGCCTTGGCATCGAGCAGCGCGGCGAGGCCGGGATCGTTCGAGGCCGAGCGGCCGGGCCGCCGCGTCATGCCGAAGGCGGTGAAGGCAGTGTCGAATTTGTGCGCCTTGCCGAACAGTTCGGTGTCGGTTGGATTGGCACCCGGATAGCCGCCTTCGACATAGTCGATGCCGAGGTCGTCGAGCATGCCGGCGATCGCCAGCTTGTCGGCGAGCGTGAAATCGACGCCGTTGGTCTGCGCGCCGTCGCGCAGCGTGGTGTCAAACAGATAGAGGCGTTCTTTCATGGACGCGCTCTCCTTTTTTCACCTCCCCCGCCTGCGGGGGAGGTCGACGCGCCTAGCGCGTCGGGAGGGGGCATATCCTTGCCGCCCCGCGAATAATAAACCCCCTCCCCAACCCTCCCCCGCAAGTGGGGGAGGGAGAAGAAGGGCGTGGTGTCGAACAAATAGAGGCGCTCGCGTGTCATGGTGGCCTCATATGACCCGGTAGAAGATGAAGAGCGCGAGCAGCACCGCGGCGGCGAGGATCGCGAATTTGAGCGCGATGTAATAGAGCCAATGGCGTGGGAACGGGGTGTCGGGCTTTTTCATGCAGCGCCCCCTTTAGCAGCGAGTTGCTTGTGCAGCGTGGTGTTGGCGAGCCATTCGCCGCCGACCAGAATACTGTTGCGCTGCTGCGCGACATAGCCGCGCTTCTCGAAGAAACCGCGCGCCGAGTCGCTGGCATCGACCGAGAGCAGCGCCGCACCGCGGCTGCCGGCGAGCTTTTCCAGCGCATCGGCCAGCATGGCGGCGACGCCCTGGCCGGCCGCCGCCGAATGCACATAGAGCATGTCGATCTTGTTGCCACCGGCAAGCGTGGCAAAGCCGACCGGCGAACCGGCGAGCGTTGCCACCAGCGTCAACTGGCCGCCAAGCTTCTTGGCGAAGGCGGCCTCGTCATCGGCGGTGGACGCCCAAGCCTCCTGCTGCACTTCGGAATAATCGTCGGCGGTGAGTTCCGCGATGGCATCGCGAAATATTTCGCGCAGCGACGGCGTATCCGCCGGCAGCATCGGCCGCAGCGCAAGCTTCGGATGCGCCTGCGCCATCATCGGGCGACCTTCCATTTGGTCTTGCCGTCCTTGGTATCCTCCAGCTCGACGCCCATGGCCTTGAGCTCGTCGCGGATGCGGTCGGCTTCCTTGAAGTCCTTCGCCTTGCGGGCGGCGTTGCGAGCTTCAATTAGTTCGTCAATATTTGTCGTTCCAACCCCGCTTGCGCTACCTACCCCCGATGCGGTGCCGACAGCGGTGACAATCTTTCCTACAGACTGCAAGACCTCTTGCTTGAGTCTTTCCTCGTTGTCCATCCAGCGTTTTCGGCTAAAGCCAAAAAATGCAAGCGTATCGCCCAGCTCCTGAGCAGCATCTGACTTTTGGGTTGCATCAGCTATTCGATTTCTAATTGCATGCAATTCGGAAATCGCTTTTGGTGTATTTAGGTCGTCGGCCAACGCTTGAAGTACCGCATCTGAAGGATGCTCCGTACGCGGTGGGGCGGCAGCAAAGAACCAATCATCAAGCGTGCTATCTGCAGTCTCCAATGCCTTTGTCGTCCAATTGATCGGTTGCGTATAGTGCGTCTGCAACATTGCTAGCCGAAGCGTTTCACCTGACCATTTGCGGCCCCCGAAGATTGGCGTCTGCAGCAACTCATAAATCGTCACGAAGTTGCCGAGGCTCTTCGACATCTTCTCGCCTTCCACCTGCAGGAAGCCGTTGTGCATCCAGTAATTCGCCATCACCGGCGTATGAAAGACGCAGCGCGATTGCGCGATCTCGTTCTCGTGGTGCGGGAACACGAGATCGATACCGCCGCCGTGGATGTCGAAGGTCTCGCCGAGATGCTGCCAGGCCATCGCCGAGCATTCGATGTGCCAGCCCGGCCGGCCGAGCGCCTTGATGCCGCACGGCGACGGCCAGCCCGGCTCGCCCGGCTTCGACGGTTTCCACAGCACGAAGTCCTGCGGGTCGTGCTTATAGGGCGCGACCTCGACGCGGCTGCCGGCGATCATTTCATCGAGCGTGCGATTGGAAAGTCTGCCGTAGTCCGGCATCGACGGCACGTGGAACAGCACGTTGTCTTCCGCCACATAAGCGTGGCCGCCGGCGACCAGCCGCTCGATCAGCGCTTTCATCTGCTCGATGTGCTCGGTTGCGCGCGGCTCGATGGTCGGCGGCAGACAGCCGAGCGCCGCCACGTCCGCCTTGAAATTCTTGTAGGTCTCTTCGGTCAAGTCACGAATGGAAACGCCGCGCTCGGCGGCGCGCGCATTGATCTTGTCATCGACGTCGGTGACGTTGCGCACGTAAGTGACGTGTTCCGCCCCATAGATGTGCCGCAACAGCCGGAACAGCACGTCGAACACGATGACCGGGCGCGCATTGCCGATATGGGCGAAGTCGTAGACCGTCGGCCCGCACACATACATGCGCACGCGCGCGGGATCGATCGGCTCGAACACCCGCTTCCCGCGCGTCAGCGTGTTGTAGAGCGCAAGCTCCATAGCGTCCTCGGCGCCTGCTGGCCCCGGGCGTTGCTTTATCTCGATGGAGAAAAGACGGCCGCAGCCAGCGTGGTGCGCTAGCTAATAATCTCGCGGCAAATGCCGCAGATATGGTTAAGGCCGTGGATCATTGTACTCCCTGCGCATGATCCTTTCCGAAAACCGGTTCCCACTTTTCAGGGATCATGCGCGCGGGCCGGACAATGCTTCCTGGCGCGCAAGCCGTCAAGACCCGCCCCACCGGCGCCGCTACGGTTAAGCGGCCCTTAAGGATTTTGCCCGCATTCTAATGACCGGTGCCGGGCTGGCGCCTCCTCGTTAGCGGGCTTTGTCATGCGTACACTTCTGGTCGGCCTTGCCGCCATTTTGTGCATCGGTATCGCCACCTCCGCGCAGGCCGAGCGACGCATGTTCATTATCGCCAATGACGGCGACGGCTACGGCATCGACCGCTGCCTGGCTTCCGGCGACAAATGCGGCGCCGCGGTTGCCAACGCCTATTGCAAGACGCACGAATTCGCCCAGGCCGCGTCCTACCGCAAGGTCGACCGCGACGACATCACCGGCGCAATTCCGACCGGCGGCTCCGGCGGCTGCCGCGCTAACACCTGCGACGTCGTCGCCATCGTCTGCACACGCTAAGGGCGCCGCCACCAGCGCACTAAGGCCACCGCGGCGAAAATCAGCATCGTCGTTTCGCTCAACGCTGCGGCGACCGATTTCAATTGCGTCGCCGCGGATGCCACCCGCACCACCGCATCCGACACCGCCGGTCCGGCGGCGAGCATCTTGCCGATCAGCGAATTCTCCCAGTAATCGAAGCCCGCGGCGGCGACCGGCGGCACGATCAAAACCCAGCGGATCGCGGGCGCAAGCGGCGCCGCGCGCAGGCGGCCGGGCATACTGAGCCACCAAATCGCCAGCGCGCGCGACAACGCATAGGTCGCCGGATAGATCGTATCGAGTGCGAGTTGGACGTCGGCATAATAAGCGCGGCCGGCGTCGCCGAGCATGGTAAGCAACGCGCGTGCCTCGCCCACGCTATAGCCGCGCGGGCGCAGGTCGAACGGCTGCGCGCCTTCCGCTGCTGCCGACAGATGCGCCAGCGTGCCGAACACCATCACCGCCCACAGCGCGATGCTCACGCCGAGCAGGCCCAGCACCAGTCGTCCCGACGGAAATCGCATCAGTAAACCCGCTTAGCCCTGCAATGCGGACCACATTTCACGATCGCGCTCGGCGGTCCAGATCACCGGCCATTCGACGCCGCGCGCCTCATCATAGGCGCGCGCAACGCTGAATGGCAGGCAGTGCTGGTAGATCGGATAAGTCTTGAACTTCGGGTCCATGGCCAACCGCGCAAAATCGAAAGCATCTTTGAGCGAGCGACCCTTGGCGACGCTCTCGCTGACCGAGCCGTACAGCGTCGAAATGAAGTCGCCGGTGAGCGCGATGCTTTGCGCGACCGTCTCAGGTGTGGTGAGCGCGGCGCCGCGCCCTGGCAGCAGCGCATTGGCCTGCATTTCGGCAAGATTGTCGAGGCTCGCCAGCCAGTCGGTGAAATGCGCATCGCCGCCATAACAGGCTGTCATGTTTTCGACCAGATCGCCGGCAAACACCACACCGGCGTCGGGCACCACCGCAATCACGTCGCCGGCCGTGTGACCGCGGCCGATATGCATGATGCGCACTTCGCGCCGGCCGAGCCAGATCGATATCTAATCGGGAAACGTAATGCTGGGCCAGGTCAGGCCGGCAATCGTGTCAACGGCGCGGAACAGGCGCGGGAAGCGGCCGATCTCGGACTCCATGTCCTGCTTGCCGCGCTCGGCGATGAGGCCGCGCGTCGCGTCGGAGGACAGGATTTCGGCGCCCTTAAACGCCGCAGCGCCGAGCGTGCGCACCGCGTGATAGTGCGTCAGCAGCACGAATTTGATCGGCCTGTCGGTGACCTTGGCGACGCGCGCGATCAAATCAATGGCGGTCGCCGGTGTCGCCTGCGCGTCGACGACCATGACGCCGTCATCGCCGACGATGACGCCGGAATTGGGATCGCCCTCGGCGGTGTAGGCGTAAAGCCCGGCGCCGATCTGATCGAAGGAGACCTTCTTATCGTCAGTATCCTCCGTGGATGCGAAACCCCTGGCGGTCATGTCCTCAAAGCTCCCGGCCTGGCTACGCGTCGATCCGCCCGAGCACGCTCGGCTGTGCCGACACCTGCTCGCCCAGCAATCCTGGCCATCGCGCCGAAATCGTCAATTGGGCCACTAACTTAGAATATTTCCAATCTAGTTGCATGCGGTTGCAACTTCGGCCAAAGTTCCGGCCACGCGCCTAAAGGCGGTTGGGGCGTAAGCGGCCGCCACACGCCTCGGAATGCGGTAGCGCAGCAATGACCGAAGAGAGTGCTCGAAGGGCGCCTGGCCGCGCGGGCCATCCCAATCAGCCGGTGCTCAAACTGGAAGAGTTTCTGCCCTATCGCCTCAACGTCTGCGCGAGCCTGGTCTCGCAGGCGCTCTCGCGCATCTATGCCGAGCGCTACAAAATCGGCGTGCCGGAGTGGCGCGTGCTGGTGACGCTTGGCCAATTCGGCATGATGACCGCCAAAGCGATCGGCATCCACAGCCACATGCACAAGACCAAGGTGTCGCGCGCGGTGGCCTTGCTCGAGCGCCGCAAACTGGTGACCCGCCGCGCCAATCGGGCCGATTTGCGCGAGGCTTTCCTGTCGCTGACGGCCACCGGCCGCGAGATTTATGACGAGCTTACCCCGATAGCGCACAATTTCGCCGATCAGTTGCTGCAGACGGTCGATGCCGCCGATCGCGTTGCGCTCGAACGCGCGTTGAAAAAGCTTACCGAGCGTTCGACGCAACTCTCGAAGGAACTCGCCAGCAGGCCCGGCCGCGGCTAGATTGTCGCCAACGCCGTCAGCGCCGGAGGTAGATCCTTGAAGCTTTATTCCTACTTCCGCTCGTCCGCCGCCTACCGCGTACGCATCGCGCTCAATCTCAAGGGGCTGCCCTATGAGATTGTGCCCATCCATTTGACCAAGGACGGCGGCCATCAACTCACGCCGGAATTCCGTGCCATAAACCCGCAAATGCGGGTGCCGGCGCTCGAATTGTCCGGCGGCGAGGTTCTGATTCAATCGCTGGCGATCATCGAATATCTCGATGACATCCATCCCGAGCCGCAACTATTGCCCGCCGATGCGCTCGATCGCGCCAAGGTGCGCGCGATTGCGCAAATGATCGCCTGCGACATTCATCCGCTCAACAACCTCATCGCGCTGCGCTACCTCAAGCGGCAACTTAAGCACGAACAGCCGGAAATCGACGCCTGGTACCATCACTGGGTGATCGACGGCTTCAGCGCGCTCGAAGCGATGATTGCACCCGCGCCTTATACCTGTGGCACGCACGTGACGCTCGCCGATATCTGTCTGGTGCCGCAAGTGTTCAATGCGCGGCGCTTGCAGGTGCCGCTCGATAAATTCCCGAAAATTATTGCGGTCGAGACCGCCTGCCTGAAGCTGCCGGCCTTCGACAGGGCGCGGCCAGAGAACCAGCCGGATGCGGAGTGACGGCACGCTGCCGGCCTGCTAGACCAACGCCCCGCGCGCCGCCCATCCCCCAGCAACCGCCGAAGCACCCCCCGTGATCTCGCATAAGCTCACCCGCGTCGTCCTCTGGATGGTCGGTGCATTGCTTTCGTTTTCGGTCATGGCGGTGTCGATCCGCGAACTGGCCAAGGCGGGCCTAAACATTTTCGAAATCCTCGCCATTCGCAGCGGGGTCGCGCTGATCATTCTGATCGTTTTGCTCGCACTGCGCCCGGATTTACGCGTGCACGCGCGACCGCGCCGGATGAAACTGAACCTGGTGCGCAATGTTGTGCATTACGCCTCGCAATATGCCTGGGCCCTGAGCATCACCATGCTGCCGCTCGCCATGGTGTTCGCGCTTGAGTTCACCATGCCGGGCTGGACCGCGCTACTTGCGGTCTGGCTGCTGCACGAGCGGCTCACGCCGAGCCGTTTCGGCGTGATCGTGCTCGGCCTGATTGGCGTGCTGGTGATCCTGCGGCCCGGCATTGCCAGTTTCAATCCGGCCGCCTTGCTCGTGCTGGCGGCGGCGTTCGGCTACGCCATCACCATGATCAGCACCAAATTGCTGACCGCGACCGAGACCACGCTCGGAATTGTGTTCTGGATGGCGGTGATCCAGTTTCCGCTCTCGCTCATCGGCAGTGACCCAACGGTGTTTTTCCATCTCGATACGCGCCACATTTTGCCCGCATTTGGGGTCGGCATTGCCGGCTTGACGTCGCATTATTGCCTGAGCAACGCCTTCCGCGTCGGCGACGCGACGCTGGTGGTTCCTTTGGATTTCATGCGAATTCCACTGATCACTGTGGTCGGCTGGGCGTTTTACGGTGAACGGCTCGACATATTCGTGCTGCTCGGCGCGCTTATCATTGCCGCCGGCGTGTTGTGGAATCTTACGCGCGGAAGTTACACGTCCGCATTGAGCACGAGGCTCGCACTGCCATGATTTTCGCGCTAGAGTGCCGTTCATGAAGGAATGCGCGTTTAAGCTTGCAACGGCGGCACTGGCGACGCTGGCGTCGTGCATCGTCGCACTCGCGCAATCGCCGAACCCGACTTGTCAGCGGCTGGAAACCCAGCTTGCTTCGCTCGATCGCGGCAACAGCGATCCGGTTCGCGCGCAGCAGATCCGCGCCGCCGAGGACGCAGTCAATCGCCAGCAATTCGAAGTCGACCGGCTGGTCGCGCAATCGCGCCGCATGGGCTGCGAAAGTTCGGGGTTTTTCTCGATCTTCAGCAATCCGCCACCGCAATGCGGCGGGCTCACCCGCCAAATTGACCAGCAGCGCTATTCCCTCGAACGCCAGCAAAATCAGCTCGAACAGCTCAATGGCGGCACGGCCCAGCGCGCCGGACAGCGACAGGCGTTGCTGATCGCGCTCGCCGACAATGGCTGCGGCGCGCAATACCGTTCGGCGGCGCTCGCCGGCCAGCAGGGCGGTTTCTTCGATCGCCTGTTCGGCGGCAATAGCGTGTTCTCGGCGCCATCCGGGCCGATGGGCGGCACTTTCCGCACCATCTGCGTGCGCACCTGTGACGGCTATTATTTCCCGATTTCGTATGCGACCACGGCGGAACGCTTCCGTGACGACGAACAAACCTGCCAGCGCATGTGTCCGGCAGCGGAGGTTTCGTTGTACACCTATCACAATCCGGGCGAGGAAGTGGCCCAGGCGATTTCGCTCAACGGCCGGCTCTACACCGAATTGCCGACCGCGTTCGGCTATCGCAAGGCGCTCAATCCGGCGTGTAGCTGCCGCCGGCCGGGCGAAAGCTGGGCCGAGGCGCTCAAGGTCAATGGGCCCGATGACACAGTAGCGCCGGGCGACGTGATCGTCACCGAACAGAACGCCAAGCGGCTCTCGCAGCCGCGAATCGGCGCCGACGGCAAGCCGATCCGCCCCGATCCGCGCGCCAAAACAACCGCAGCGCCGGAACCGGCGCCGATTGCGGAAGCCCCCGGCGAGATCGATCCGGCCAAACGGAAGGTGCGCACGGTCGGGCCGACGTTCCTGCCGGTGCGGTAAGTTTTTATTTTTTGAGCACGATCTTGTCCGACCTTCCTTCGCCCGCCGAAGCGGGCTTCGCGAAGGCGGCAAACCGGTTTCTACTTTTCGGGATCATGCTCGCTAAAAATCGAAAGCTTCGGTTTTGGCCGGCTTGCCGGTGACCAGCGATGCGTCCGGCGCCGGCAGCGGCGTGCCCGGATCGCGGAAGCGATTGGTGATCGGATAGCGGCGGTCGCGACCGAAATTCTTCAGCGTGACCTTCACGCCCGGCGCCGCCTGCCGGCGCTTGTATTCGGCGATATTGAGCATGCGCTCGACCCGCATCACGGTGTCGCGGTCGAAGCCGGCAGCCACGATCGCCGAGATCGGCTCCTCGCGCTCCACCAGCCGTTCCAGGATCGGATCGAGCACTGCATAGGGCGGCAGCGAATCCTCGTCTCTCTGATTTTCGCGCAATTCAGCGGTCGGCGGCCGCGTGATGATGTTTTCCGGAATGACCAGGCCGTCGGGCCCTAAGGCGCCCGCCGGCTTCCAGCCGTTGCGCAGCCGCGAAAGACGAAATACCTCGGTCTTGTAGAGATCCTTGATCGGATTGAACCCGCCGTTCATGTCGCCATAGAGGGTGGCGTAACCGACCGACATTTCCGACTTGTTGCCGGTGGTGACCACCATGACGTTGAACTTGTTGGAGATCGCCATCAGGATCGTGCCACGCGCGCGCGCCTGCAGATTTTCCTCGGTGACGTCGCGCGGCAAACCGGCAAACGCCGGCGCGAGCGCCGCCTCAAGACCTTCGACCGCCAGCGCAATCGGCAGCATTTGGTATTTCACGCCTAGCGCCTTGGCGCAGGCCGCGGCGTCGTCGAGCGATTCCTGCGCGGTGAACTTGTAGGGCATCATGATACAGCGCACACGATCCGGCCCCAGCGCATCGACCGCCATGGCAGCGCAAAGCGCGGAGTCCACGCCGCCCGACAGACCGAGCACAACGCCGGGAAAGCCGTTCTTGTTGACGTAGTCGCGCAAACCCAGCACGCAAGCCGCATAGTCGGCCTGTTCCGCTTCGACGGCGGCGACCGTCGGCCCATCCGTGCAGCGCCAAGTCGCGCCGCGCCGCTGCCAATGCGTGGTGACAACGGCCTCCTGAAAGGCCGCAAGCTGGAACGCCAGCGAACAATCGGCATGCAGGCCGAAAGAAACGCCGTCGAACACCAGTTCATCCTGCGCGCCGACCTGATTGACGTAAACGGTCGGCAGCCCCTGCTCGGTGACGCGCGCCACCGCGATGTTGAGCCGCACGTCGCCCTTCTGCCGCCAATAGGGCGAGCCGTTCGGCACCACCAAAAGTTCGGCGCCGGTCTCGGCCAGACACTCGACGATCTCGGTGCCCCAAATATCCTCGCAGATCGGCAGTCCCAGGCGCACGCCGCGGAAATTCGCCGGCCCCGGCATCGGCCCGGACGCAAACACTCGCTTCTCGTCGAACACGCCGTAATTCGGCAGATCAACCTTGAACCGCAGCGCGGCAATTGCGCCGCCATCGAGCAGCGCCACCGCGTTGTAGAGTTTGCCGTCATCGAGCCATGGCGTGCCGACCAGCAGCGCCGGGCCGCCGGACGCAGTTTCCCGCGCCAGCGCCTCAACTGCAGCACGGCAAGCGGCCTGAAATGCCGGCTTGAGCACCAGGTCCTCGGGCGGGTAGCCGGCAATGAACAGTTCCGGGAAAACGACCAGATCAGCGCCCTGAGCGGCAGCGGTCATGCGCGCGCGACGCACCTTCTCGGCGTTGCCGGCAATGTCGCCGACAGTCGAATTGAGCTGCGCGATCGCGATTGCGAGCTTATCGGAAGGGCGGGCGTTCATGGCAAAGCTCTACCGCCTCGCTATCCCGCCCGGCAATGGGGGTATCTGCATCGCCGACCTGCGGACGAGGCGCCCGTTCAGAACGGCCCAAAACGATAGCTGCCCTGCAAGAAAACACCGTAAATATCGGTCTTGAAATCGAGCGGCTGCGCGCTGCCGCCGAAATCTTCGAAATGTGCGTCGCCCCGGCTTTGCATGTGCCAGTAGCGAGCGCCAACGCCAAGGCTGATAGCGTCGTCGACCTTGTACGAGATCAGCGCCTCCAGCTGATAGCCCCAGCCGAGACCATCTTGGCGGAAGGGGAACGGCAGATCGGGGCGCAACAGATGGTTGTCGGTGCCGGAAAGCCAGGCGTAGGGCAGCCAAGCGGCTTCGAGGTTGACCCGCAGCCGGTCGACGATGGCGAAATCCGCATTGAGACCGACGCGCAGCGCCTGCCAGGTATCGTCTTCCACGATCCCCGCCACGGTGTTCGGAATGCCGCCCGCGCAAATATCAGGATTGGATGCGGTCTGCTGGCAACCGAAAGCTTTAATGCGCTGGTGGAAATAGTGGTAGCCGACAAAGCCATCGAGCCGGAAATCGGCACCGCGCAACAGCGCTCCGCCGACATCGAAGCTGGCATAGCCGATCGATTGGTTCTGCAGCGTGCTGTTCGTGCTTGAATAAGGCGTGATGCCGGGCGGGAAGTCCTCGTCCTGGAGATTGCCCTGGGTCAACAGGCCGCCGCCGGCGTAGCCCTTCCAGAACAGACCGGTGCCGTGGTGATCGACGCGGACCACGCCTTCGAGCGAATGCGACTGCAAGCCGTCATAGGTCAACCGCGAATACAAAGTATCTCGGGTCAGACCATAAAGATCCTTGCTCGAATTCCCCATGCCGTACCAGTAGCGCAGGGCGAATGAGGAGGTGAATGCCGGCGTCTGCGGCTCGATCAGGAACGGATTGGCGGCCGATGGCGTGGCGGCAGCCGCCAGCCCCAGCAACAACATCCCAGCGAACGATGCGCGCGCCCCAAACATACTTTCCCCATCTGCGGCAATGGGGCCAGTTTTCGGCGCAATAGTTTTCCCAGTCGTTACAATACCAGTGGGCTATTTAAGGAATCCGGCACATCATTAACGCGGCGATAAACCGCGCCCGTTTACCTTTACAGATGCTAAAGATTTCAGAGCCCGGCGACGGCCGGCATCGGCTTGGCCGAGCGCTCTTTCTTGAGCAAATCGGACAACAGGAAGGCCATATCGATCGCCTGCTCGGCATTGAGCCGCGGATCGCAGACCGTGTGGTAACGGTCGTTGAGATCGGCGTCGGAAATGGCGCGGGCGCCGCCGGTACATTCGGTAACGTTCTGCCCAGTCATCTCCAGATGCACGCCGCCGGCATAGGTGCCTTCCGCCTGATGGATCTCGAAGAAGCTGCGGACTTCCTTCAAGATCAGATCAAACGGACGCGTCTTGTAGCCGCTGGTCGAGGTGATGGTGTTGCCATGCATGGGGTCGCACGACCAGATCACGACCTTACCTTCCCGCTTAACGGCGCGGATCAGCGCCGGTAGCTGGTCGCCGACCTTTTCGGCGCCGAAGCGGCCGATCAACGTCAGGCGACCTGGCTCGTTGTCGGGATTGAGAATTTCGATCAGGCGCAGCAGATCGTCGGTCTTGAGCGAGGGGCCACATTTGAGGCCGAGCGGATTCTTGATGCCGCGGGCATATTCGATATGCGCGTGATCGTACTGGCGAGTCCGATCGCCGATCCACAGCATATGGCCGGAGGTGGCGTACCAGTCGCCGGTCGTTGAATCGACGCGGGTAAACGCCTGCTCGAAGCCGAGCAGCAGCGCCTCGTGGCTGGTGTAGAAATCGGTGGTGCCGAGCGCGGAGTCCACGGCGAAGGTCAGTCCGCAGGCGCGCATGAAATCGAGCGCGCCGGAAACGCGGTCGGCCAGATCCGCATAGGCTTTCGACTGCGGCGAGCCGCTCACCGATTGCAGCATCCATTGGTGCACGTTTTCGACGCTGGCGTAGCCGCCCTTGGCAAAAGCACGCAGCAAATTGAGCGTCGCCGCCGACTGCCGGTAGGCTTCAATTTGCCGGCGCGGATCGGGACGGCGGGTCTCGTCGGTAAAGGCGATGTCATTGACGATGTCGCCGCGATAGCTCGGCAGTTCCTTGCCGTCGCGCTTTTCGATCGGCGAGGAACGCGGCTTGGCGAACTGGCCGGCAATGCGGCCAACCTTCACCACAGGCAAAGCACCGGCATAGGTCAACACGACCGCCATCTGCAGGAAGACGCGGAAGAAGTCGCGGATATTGTTGGCGCCGTGTTCGGCAAAACTTTCCGCGCAGTCGCCGCCTTGCAGCAGGAAAGCCTGGCCATTGGCGACCTTGGCAAGCGCCCGCTTCAGGCTGCGCGCCTCACCCGCGAATACCAGCGGCGGGAAAGTGGCAAGCTGCTTTTCGACATCGGCCAGCGCCTGCCGGTCCGGATAGACCGGGACCTGCTCAATCGGCTTCTTGCGCCAGCTATCGGGCGTCCAACGCTCAGGCATCGACAAATACTCCAGCGACTTGCGGGGGTTATACACGAGGCCGCCCTGTCCAGGCCAGCCATTCACGAAAGTCGGTTAGTTTAAGGCTATTCCGCCGCCGCGCGGCCGTAGCTGACGGCCTTCTCGCGCATGGTGACCAGTTCCTCGGCCGCGGTCGGGTGCACCGCCATGGTGGCGTCAAAGTCCGCCTTGCTGGCACCCATCTTCACGGCGATGCCGATCACCTGGATCAGTTCGGCGGCGTAAGGGCCGGCGATGTGGCAACCGACTACCCGATCGGTAATGCCGTCCACCACCACCTTCATGAACATGCGGGTGTCGCGCCCCGGGAGCGTGGCTTTCATCGGCCGGAAGCTGGTTTTGTAAATGTCGACCTTGTTGAGCCGTCCGCGCGCTTGCGTTTCCGTAAGCCCGACCACGCCGATCTCGGGCTCGGAGAATACCGCGGTTGGCACATTGGCATGATCGACCGGCGTCGGCTTGCCGCCAAAGACGGTATCGGCGAAAGCATGGCCTTCGCGGATGGCCACCGGCGTTAGATTGATCCGGTTGGTAACATCGCCCACCGCGTAGATATTTGAAACCGTCGTCTTCGAATAGGCGTCGACCGCGATGCCGCCGGTCTCGCCAAGCTTGACGCCTGCCACTTCGAGGCCAAGTCCCTTCACGTTCGGCTTGCGGCCGGTGGCGAACATCACGAGGTCCGCCATCACCTGCTCGTTGTCGGACAATTCCACGTCGTAACCGTGCTCCACCTTTTCAACCGCAGCGACCGTCTGCCGCGTGATGATCTTGATGCCGCGCTGTTCCATTTCGCAGCGCAAATGTTCCCGCACATCGTCATCGAAGCCGCGCAGGATATTCTCGCCGCGATAGATCAGCGTCACTTGGCTGCCGAGACCGGCAAAAATATTGGCGAATTCCACCGCGATATAGCCGCCGCCCTGGATGGCGATGCGCTTTGGCAGACTTTCCAAGAGAAACGCTTCGTTGGAGGAAATAACGTGTTCGAGACCGGCGATTTTGGCGCCGTGATAGGGCGCCGCACCGGTCGCAACTAGAATGGTTTTGGCGCGCACGCGCTCGCCATTCGCCAGTCGCACGGTATGGGCGTCTTCCAGCACGGCGCGGCTCGTGACCAGCGCGACGTTGAAGCGCTCGAGCGTGCTGGTATAGGCCGCTTCCAGCCGCGCCACTTCGCCGTTGACGTTGGCGATCAGCGTCGGCCAATGGAACGTCGGTTGTGGCACGGTCCAGCCGTAGCCAGCGGCGTCCTCGAATTCATCGGAAAACCGTGAGGCATAGACCAGCAGCTTCTTCGGCACGCAGCCGCGGATGACGCAGGTGCCGCCGACGCGGAATTCCTCCGCAACCATTACCCGCGCGCCGTGGCTCGCCGCGACGCGCGCGGCACGCACGCCGCCGGAGCCCGCCCCGATGACAAACAAATCGACGTCATGGTCCGACATCAGCGGTCCTGTGCGCAAAATTCGCCGGAATGCGATCCGGCGGTCGCTGCGTTAAAGGGAGTGTCCTCGCTTCTTCAATTCGTCGCGCATCATGGCGATCACTTGGTCAGATAGTTTGTTCGCCCAGTCCTGCGCGAATTTCATGCTGCCGTCGACCACAGTCGGCTGCTGCACAAGCATCTTCTTACCCACCGGGGACTGATAGAATACCAGGATGGCCTTTAGCTCGGCTTCGCTGAAGTGCGTCGCGTAAAGCCGGGCCATTTCGTCGGTCAATTCGGCAAAGCGTGGCGCCAGATCGGTGCGCAACTTTTCCGCAATCTCGTTGAGCTCCCGGCCCAAGGCCGGGTTCTGTTGGAGGTATAGGAGTTTCGCCTGTTCGACTACGCCGGCGATCAACGGGTTGAAAATCGCCGCCGAACCGGTGAATGCGATGAGTTCCTTGGCTGTTGCGATCGCAGCCGGCGTTGGCTGCTGACTGTGCGCGGCCGGGGCAAAAGTGGCTAGCGCAATTGCGACCGCGCCCAGCCGGGCGGCCCTTTTCGTTACCTGAATGACGCTCATCTTGCTAACTCCATTGGTTCGAAAATTCACGACCGCTCGACCACCGTGACGCCGTCCGGTCCAGCCAGTATGGCGGTCTGCGCGAGCCCGATAAACAGCCCATGCTCCATGACCCCGGGAATGCCCGATAGCGCATGCGCCAGCGCTTTCGGATCGTCAATCCGGCCCAGCGCTGCGTCGATGATCCAGTGACCGCCATCCGTGACGAAAGCATGGCCGTCCGTACTCCGGCGCAGCGTGAGTGATGCGGGCCGCTGGACCGCAGCGACCGCCTTCTCGATCGCCCGCCGCGTGGCGCCCAAGCCGAATGGTGCCACTTCAATCGGCAGCGGAAAGCGCCCGAGCGCAGCAACCCATTTGCTCCGGTCGGCGATCACGATCATGCGCGCGGAGGCTGCGGCAACGATCTTTTCCCGCAGCAGCGCGCCGCCGCCGCCCTTAATCAGGCTGAGGTCGGGCGCGATCTCGTCGGCGCCGTCCACGGTCAGATCGAGCTCCGGCGTGTCATCCAGCGTGGTGAGCGCAATGCCGCATCGCTCGGCATCGGCGCGGGTGGCCTGCGACGTCGGCACGGCAATGATGTCCAGCCCGGCGCGCACGCGTTCGCCGATCAGTTCGACGAAAAGCTTGGCCGTCGAGCCGGTGCCGAGCCCGAGCCGCATGCCGGGACGCACGAATTCGACGGCGCGAGCGGCGGCTGCGCGTTTTTGGGCATCGGCGTTCATCGCGACCGGTTGCGGATTCGAGTGTGGATTAGGGCCTTTTGCGCCACGCCTATCTAGCCCCGATCGCCCCGCCTGGGTAGCCGAAAAACGCATCCCGAAGGGCCCTTCCACTTTTGCGGATCATGCGCTAGCGATCCGCCATGGCCACTCCGACCATCGTCTTCGACCTCGACGGCACCCTGATCGATACCGCGCCTGATCTTATTGACACGCTCAACGTAATCTTCGTGCGTGAAGGATTGCCGCCGGTGCCCTATGAAACCGCGCGCAATCTGATCGGCGGCGGCGCCCGCATGATGATCGCGCGCGGAATTGCTGCGGAAGGCATCGCCGTCGCGCCGGCAAGGCTCGAGCAATTGTTCGCCGATTTCATCGCACACTATAGCGAACACCTCGCCGACCGCTCGCGGCCGTTCCCGGGACTGACCGATGCGCTCGATGCGCTTGCGGTCGGCGGCTCCCGCTTCGCCGTCTGCACCAACAAGCTCGAACGATTGTCGGTTCGCCTGCTCGAGACGCTTAAGCTTGCCGACCGGTTCGCGGCGATCTGCGGGCAGGATACGTTCGGGATGCAGAAGCCCGACCCGGAGGTGCTGCGCCGTACGGTCGCGGCGGCCGGCGGAAGCCTGCCGCATTCGATCATGATCGGGGACTCCGCCACCGATATCCGCGTCGCGCGCGCCGCCGGAATTCCGGTCATTGCCGTCGATTTCGGCTACAGCGAGCGCCCGGTGGCCGAATTCGGGCCGGACCGCATAATCAGCCATTTTGCGCAATTACCGGCAGCTATTGCCGCTGTTTTGCCCCCGAATTGATATCCGTGGCGGCCGCTATGGTTAACGCGGTAAGGTTAATGGGGTACGAACGGTTGCACGCCCATGATGGCGACCGTATCCTGTTGATGGAGGGCGGTTTCTTCCGCTCAAGTGGACGGGTCAAAATACAATGTATCGAGTAATCGCGATCGTGTGCGGGGGGCTTGCCCTTGCGGCGTGCTCATCGATGCCTGACTGGATGACAATCGACGCGCTGAAGCCTGCGCCGGCAATGGACACGGTGCGTTTTGAGTCCGTGCCGCCGGGAGCCGAAGCCAAAACCTCCAACGAACAATCCTGTCGCACGCCCTGCGCACTCGCCCTGCCGGCCAATTCAACAATGATGGTTACCTTCACGCTCAATGGCTATGAGCCGGCCACGCAAAAAATCGAGCCGGCTACGGCCGGCAGCGAATTGCCGTCATTGCAGCCAAACCCGGTGATCGCCGAGCTGGTGCCTATTCCGCCTCCCCAACAAGCAAAGCCGGTCAAGAAGCCGGCCAAGAAACGGGCGGTCAGGAAACCGGTCGCGAAAAAACCGGCGCCGAAGAAGCCAGCCACCGCAAGCAGGTCTGCTCCCGCCCCGATGGCGGCGGAGCCAGCGCAGCAGCAAGCTCCCTGGCCGGCCGCCCCGCAACCGACGCGCTAGTCAAAGTCCCCGTCAGCATTTGCATTTTTGCCGGTTGCGGCGCCTGAGCGTGCGCCTATCCTCGGCTGGACGCTGTGGCGGATATCGGCCACACTTCCTATATTCGAAGAAAGCCGACCGGGGACGCCTTAATGGCAGCAAATAATGCCAGCGCTACACTTGATCGCGATCGCGCCAGCACCCGCCCGCGTGCGCTGATCGACCCGTTTCATCGGGCCATCACCTATTTGCGCGTCTCGGTGACCGACCGTTGTGATTTCCGCTGCGTGTACTGCATGTCGGAGCACATGACGTTTCTGCCGAAAGCCGATCTGCTCAGCCTGGAGGAACTCGACCGGTTGTGCAGCACTTTCATCGGCAAGGGCGTGAGCAAATTGCGCTTGACCGGTGGCGAGCCGCTGGTGCGGCGCGGCATCATGACGCTGTTTTCTTCGCTGTCGCGTCATCTCGCGAGCGGGGCGCTCAAGGAACTCACCGTCACCACCAATGGCTCGCAGCTCGACAAATATGCCGCCGAGCTCAAGGCGCATGGCGTTGAGCGCATTAATGTTTCGCTCGACACTCTGGATGCCGACAAGTTCCGCGCGATCACGCGCTGGGGCGATCTCAACAAAGTGCTGGCCGGTGTCGATGCCGCCCAAGCCGCCGGTCTCCAGGTGAAAATCAACGCCGTGGCGCTCAAGGGCGTCAATGAGGACGAAATCGGCGATTTGATCGCGTGGGCGCACGGCCGCGGCATGGACCTCACGGTGATCGAGGTCATGCCGCTCGGAGATATCGGCGAAGACCGGCTCGACCAATACATGCCCTTGTCGATGTTGCGGGCGCGCCTGGCCAACCGCTACACGCTCGAAGACATCGATTATCGCACTGGCGGACCGGCGCGCTATGTGCGCGTCAAGGAAACCGGCGGCCGCCTCGGCTTCATCACGCCAATGACCCATAATTTCTGCGAGTCGTGCAATCGGGTACGCATCACCTGCACCGGCACGCTCTATATGTGCCTGGGCCAGAACGATGCCGCCGACCTGCGCGGCCCCTTACGCGCATCGGAAAGCGACGATCTGGTGCATGCGGCGATCGACGAGGCGATCACCCGCAAGCCCAAGGGCCATGATTTTGTAATCGATCGCCGCCACCAACGGCCTGCGCTGGCGCGCCATATGAGCGTGACCGGCGGCTAGGCTGCGCGGTTCTGCGAAGTCACCAGATCGCGCAATTCCTCTAATCGCAGCACGGCCGGCTTAAAGCCTATTCCAAGGCCGTCGCCGCCCTTGCGCACAACCTCGGCCGTGATCGCTTTCATGCCGGGGAAGGTCAAGGCGACGAGGTCGCCGAGCGCCAAGTCCCCTGCGCCGTCGATACGTGCGCCGCCTTCGCTGATGTCTAGCACCGTCACCTCGCAGGCCTGTTCGTTGCGTTCCAGGCGCGCGATCAACTTTACTTCGTAGCGCGGGAATTCGCGCAAATCGGCCTTGACCGCCTTGCGCACGATTTCGGGAATCTCGCGGCACAGAATTTCCAATGTCGATTGCATCGCCTCGGCTACGGCCGATACATCCTGCGCGGTTTGGCGTGAGCGCTGCACCATGTCGGCGATGCCGGTCATACGCCCGGCGACATCGGACACTGCGGCGCTGGTTTCGCGCGCGCTGGCGGTGAAATTTTCGGTCGCGTCCCGTTGCTCCTCGATCGCCGCGGAGACCGAGACCGTAACATCGGAGAGCTGGTCGATGGCCTCGGCGACGCTTCCCAGCGCAACCACAACTTCGCGGGTGGTGGATTGAATCTCGGCCACCTTGGCGCCGATCTGTTCGGTCGATTTGCCGGTCTGCGTCGCCAAGGTCTTGACCTCGGAGGCGACAACCGAAAAGCCGCGCCCGGCTTCGCCGGCGCGTGCCGCCTCGATCGTGGCGTTGAGCGCCAGAAGATTGGTCTGCGCTGCGATATCGTTGATGACGGTGACGATATCGCCGATCTGGTTGGCGGCTCTCGCCAGCGCGTCGATGGTCGCACGCGAAGCCGTGGCGCGCGCGACCGCTTCGCGGCCCAGCCCGCTGCCACGCCGCACCTGCTCGGATATTTCCGTGACCGCCCGGATCACCCGGTCGGACAAATGGCCAGCCGCCTGATTCATGGTTTGCGAGCCCTCGGCGGCCCGCACGGTCTCGTCGAAGGCCGCGTGCACGCTTTCCAGCGCCGCCACCATTTTCTCGGCCTTTAGCTGCAAGGTCGACGTGTCATCCATGATCGGCTGGATGCCGACTTCGGTGGAGGATTCGACCTGGCGCGCCAAGTTGGACAGATTGGCGCGGCGCGCGGCCTGCCATGTGCGATCGAGATCGTTATGGACCAACTCGCGGCGCTGACGTTCGCTTATGACGTCCGCAAGCCTATCGGTTGCAGCCAAGAGGCGCGCGATTTCGCCGCGGGTCGGCTGCGGGGGTGTCGCGGAATCGAGTTCTGCGTAAGCGATGGCGTCGAGGGTATCGGCCACCTCGGCCAACGGGCGCACAATTCCGCGCGCCATCACCAGGACCGCGGCACCCGCCACGCTGATGACGACGAGTGCGATGAAAATCTCGGCATAGGTGGTATTGGCCGCGTCGAGATAGGGCATCAACGCCGCTGTCAAGAATGGAACGGATAGCAGGGCCGCCAGCGGCAGCAGGACGGCCGCAGCGAGCCGCTCGGCGATTGTAAACTGCCGCATGCTCTTTCCCCGCGCACCGCACCCGAATTCGACTGGCGATCGGAATAGGCGCGGCCGCCGCCCCGGAAGGCAGGACGACACCTTTGTAGCGGCTCGCTGGTTAACCGAAGGTTTAGAGTTCGTTAACCACCCGTTTCGGCGGTTGCTACAGGGTCATGAGGCCCGCCCGCCACGCCCTGGAAAAACGCCGTTGCCGGGCCCCGCCTGCGACCCCCCACCACCCGGCCTGCTACCAACTTCGCCATTGACGCCTCATGCCGGCATCGGATTAAGGTGTTAGGCTCGGTCTCGCGGCCGAGCGGTGGGGACATAAATCAAAAATAAAAATGGCGGCCGGCACGACCGGAGCCGCCGGGTAGAGGGGAGATACATGTGAGCGGCCTCGACGCAGTGCTCAAGACGTTGCTGCCGGCGACGCGCGTGATCGACGCCGTCAATACCTGGATCGGCAAACGCTTGTCTTGGCTGATCCTCGCCGCCGTGGCGGTATCGGCGGCCAATGCCACCGTGCGCAAGGTATTCGATACCTCGTCGAACTCCTGGCTCGAACTGCAATGGCTGTTGTTCAGCGTCGTGTTCCTGTTGTGCTCGCCGTGGACCCTGCTCGACAACGAGCACATCCGCATTGACATTGTGAACAACCTGCTGCCGACGCGCGTGCGCAATATTATCGACGCGGTCGGTCACGCATTTTTCCTGCTGCCGTTGACCGTCATCATGGTCATCACCGGTGTCCCGTTTTTTATCGGCTCGATCGAGATCAACGAGCAGTCGACGAACGCCGGCGGTCTGCCGCAATGGCCGGCCAAATCGCTGATCATGATTGCCTTCGCCATGCTGTTCGTTCAGGGCATTTCCGAACTGATCAAGCGCATCGCGGTGATGCGCGACCTTATCCCGGATCCGCACGCGACGCATCATCACGGCATTGAAACCGAGATCGAGCACATCATCGAATCCATAGAAAAACACTGAGCGCTGGTAGCGGTCCCCGGAGTTTCGAATGGAAGCATTCTTCATCGACAATATGCCGCCGATCATGTTTCTGGCGCTGGTGTGCTTTCTTTTGCTGGGCTACCCGGCCGCGTTCTCGCTCGGTGCGGTCGGCTTGATCTTCGCGCTGATCGGCATTGAGCTCGGCCTGTTCGTACCCGACTTCCTGCAAGCCCTGCCCGACCGCATCTACGGCGTGATGGCCAATGAGACGCTGTTGGCAATCCCGTTCTTCACTTTCATGGGATTAGTGCTCGAGCGCTCCGGCATGGCGGAGGACCTGCTCGACACCATCGGGCAATTGTTCGGCACCGTGCGTGGCGGCCTCGCCTATGCGGTGGTGTTCGTCGGTGCCCTGCTCGCCGCCACCACCGGCGTGGTGGCCGCCTCGGTCATTTCCATGGGATTGATCTCGCTGCCGATCATGCTGCGTTACGGCTATGACCGGCGGGTCGCTACCGGCGTTATCGCCGCCTCGGGTACGCTGGCGCAAATCATTCCGCCCTCGCTGGTGCTCATCGTGATGGCCGACCAGCTCGGCCGCTCGGTCGGCGACATGTACGAAGGCGCGTTTATCCCCGGCATCGTGCTCTCCGGGCTCTACGCTGGCTATGTCTTCCTGGTAACCCTGCTGTTCCCGCAGGCGACGCCCGGCCTGCCGATTGAAGACGTCGGCTTCCGCGAGCCCGACGGCAGCCGCGGCCTGATGTCGCTCGGTATTTTGACGGTTGCGAGCGCGGTTTTCGCATGGTTCGTCATGCGCCACGCGGAGTCACACGGCGCCGATTACGTAGTGCTCAGTCTGTTCTTCGCGATCTTGTTTGCTTTCGCCGTGGCGGTAGTGAACTGGATCATCGCCCACTTCACCGGCTTCCGTTTCCTGTCGCACATGGCGCAGCAGACCACCTTTGTGATGGTGCCGCCGCTATTCCTGATCTTCCTGGTACTCGGGACGATCTTCATCGGCGTCGCAACCCCGACCGAAGGCGGCGCCATGGGCGCCAGCGGCGCTTTGATCCTTGGCGCTGCCAAGCGGCGGCTGACCTGGGACCTGGTCCGTCAAGCCGTCGAAGCGACCGCCAAGTTGTCCGCTTTCGTGCTCTTCATCCTGATCGGGGCGCGCGTGTTCTCGCTCACCTTCTACGGCGTCAGCGGACATCTCTGGGTCGAGAACATGCTGGTGTCGCTCCCGGGAGGGCAGGTCGGTTTCCTGGTCTTCGTCAATCTTTTCGTGTTCGTGCTGGCCTTCTTCCTCGACTTCTTCGAGCTCGCCTTTATCGTTATTCCGCTGCTCGGCCCCGCCGCCGAGCATCTCGGCATCGATCTGATCTGGTTCGGAGTCATTCTCGGCGTCAATATGCAGACCTCATTCATGCATCCGCCTTTCGGATTCGCGTTGTTCTATCTGCGTTCAGTGGCGCCGCGCGAGCCTTATAACGATCGCGTCACCGGCAAGCGCATGGAGCCGGTCACCACCGGCCAAATCTACTGGGGCGCGATGCCGTTCGTGGTGATCCAGGTGATCATGGTGCTGCTGGTGATCTTCTTCCCCGCCATGGTCATGCACTACAAGGGCGCTGCCTCGAATATCGATCCAACCAAAATAAAAATCGAGGTTCCGCAGATCGAAATGCCGCCAGCGCTCAATTTCGGGCCGCCGCCGAAATAGCGGCTGCGGTGAATGTCGCGCAAAAAATAACCCCGGAGCTTCTGCTCCGGGGTTTTCCGTTGCCGCCGATGATCGGCGCTTCGACTCCGATCAGCCGGGAATCGAGTCGCGATGGCGGACCATAAAGGAGTTGTAGTTCAACTCCGCGACTTGGAACCACGAATAACCGGCCTTCATGAAAGCGTTTTGTGAGGCGTACACTTTCTTGAAGCTTTCGTTGGTCTTCGAGATCTCCGCGTGCAGCTCATGCGCGGCCTTGAGGCATGCTTCCATGATGGCCGGCGAGAAAGCGTGCAGTTGCGTCCCGCCAGCGAGCAACCGGCGAAGCGCTGGCGGATTGAGCTCGTCATACTTGGCGATCATCCAGCTGTTGGCATACGCAGCCGCATGCTCGACTATCGCCTTATAACCCTTCGGCAGCGCGTTCCACTTGTCGAGATTGATGAAGCAGTGCAGCATCGTGCCACCTTCCCACCATCCCGGATAGTAGTAGTACTTGGCGACCTTGTAGAAGCCGAGCTTTTCATCATCATAGGGGCCGACCCATTCGGCGGCATCGATGGTGCCCTTTTCCAGCGACGGATAGATGTCGCCACCGGCAATCGACGTCGGTACGCCGCCAAGTTTGGCGATGACGCGGCCAGGGAATCCCCCGATGCGGAATTTGAGGCCCTTGAGATCGCTGATTGAATTGATCTCTTTGCGGAACCAGCCGCCCATCTGACAGCCGGTGTTGCCGGCGAGTAGACCGACCACGTTGTACTTCTTGTAGAATTCATCGAGCACTTGGCGGCCACCGCCGTTGTAGTACCAGCCCTGATTTAGGCGTTGGTTCGGCCCGAAAGCAACCGACGCGCCGAAGGCGAAGGTCGGGTCCTTGCCGAAATAATAGTAGGGAGCGGTGTGGCCCATCTCGACGGTGCCGTTGGAGGTGGCGTCGAGGGCTTGCAGGCCAGGGACGATCTCACCGCCGGCGAAAGTCTGAATTTGGAATTTGCCGTCGGTGGCCTCCGTAATGGCCTTGGCCATGATGTCGGCGCCGCCAAACAGCGTGTCGAGCGATTTCGGCCAACTCGTTGTCATGCGCCATTTGAGCTCCGGCATCGATTGCGCAATGGCCGGGGATGCAACCGCGGTCGCGGCCAGGCCGACACCCGCGGCTTTGATAAATTGACGACGTTTCATCCGATATCCTCCCTCTGGTTTCTAAGTAGTAGAAGCTCCGCAACCCGGGCTTACCCCATTACTACAGTCTGGGGGCATGGCGGCAACCATGACCGGGCCCGCCCGCTAAATCCAGTCTGCACCGGTTCGACAAAAGTTGTAAGTAGGGGCCGATCCTGAAATATCGCGCCAGAAAGACCCCAGTCAACCTGCAACCGGCCCAGCTCGGCTCGGCTCGGCTCGGCTCGGCTCGGCTCGGCTCGGCAATAGAATGTCGCCCCCGCCGTTCGCGGGCAAGCTGTCCAAGCGCATGATTTCTGACATTGCGAACAGCTTCGAATTATCCGGCAGGCTTGCTCACATCAGCTTGCCGGCCGCCAGTTCGATGCGCGACACCACGCCGAGCAGAGCGGCGTCATCGATTGGCGGTCGCCGCGGCGCATCTACGGTGGCGAATGCCTGCTTGAGCTGGGACAATCCGTCGCGCATATCGCGCAGCGTTTCCGCGTTTTTGGCCTCGAGATCGCCAGCTACGCTTTCGATCATCCGCTCCGCCTGCAAGATGAAGCCGCGCGCGGTGCGGTAGCCGACCGGATGCCGAATGCGACCGTTTGCGATCGCGTCTTCGTATTCTTCCGCTGCCGTCTTGAGTACTTCGACCGCCGCCGTTAGCTCGAACCGCGGCCAGTCCGGTTGCCGCGACTTGAGGTTCGCATCGGCGGTCTTGAGTGCATTCTCCACTCGCTCGCGCGCCTTTGGATAGCGCTTGACGCTGTGCGCTTGCACCGTACGTGCCAGCGCCCTAAGTGCGTCGTCGAACTGCGGGGTCTTGTAGCTGCGCAAGTCCTCGCGAATGACGCCGTAGATTTCCTCGAGCGGGAACCTGAAATGCGGTTGCGCGTCTTCCCAATCGCGTTCTTTGACCATTGCGTCGCCAGTAAGCAGGTGGCCGCGAATGAGGGCGATGAAGCGGCCGAAAGCGACATCCGGCGGCAAGTCGGCGGGGATTTTTGGGGCGGCTTGCGCTGCGGGTTTCGCCGGCGCTTGCACGGCCGCCTGCGCCTGGGCGCGATCCGGCCCGAACGTTATAAGGCTGCCGGCGACAAAGAGCGCAGTAATGCCGAGCCGGGTTGCGATTCGCACTATCATCGATCGCTCCCGCTGACCTGTATGATGTCGCAATCTAGGCTTCGATGACGATCTTTGGCGCAACGCGCCCAGCAGCGGCGCCGCCCCTGATCTGCTCGAGCACCTTGGCGGCGATCTCGCGATAGATTTTGGCGTGCGGCCCGTCCGGCTCGGTGGCAACCACCGGCAGGCCGGAATCCGATTTCTCGCGGATGGTCATGTGCAGTGGCACCTCGCCGAGGAACGGTACGCCCTGCCGTTCGGCCTCCTTGCGCGCACCGCCATGACCGAAAATATCCGAGCGGGTGCCGCAGCTCGGGCAAAGGAAATAGCTCATATTCTCGACGATGCCGAGCACCGGCACGTTGACGCGCTTGAACATGGCGACGCCGCGCCGTGCATCAATCAGCGCAAGATCCTGCGGCGTCGAGACGATGACCGCGCCTTTCAGCGGCACCTGCTGCGCCATCGTGAGCTGTGCGTCGCCGGTGCCGGGCGGCATGTCGACCACCATGATATCGAGCTTGCCCCACTCAACCTCGCGCAGCATCTGCGTGATCGCCGACATCACCATCGGCCCGCGCCAGATCATCGGCGTCTCTTCGTCGATCAGGAAGCCGATCGACATGACCGAAAGACCGTAACGGTCGATCGGCTTGAGCCTGGTGCCGCCGATAGTCTGCGGCTTCTCCTTGATGGCGAGCAGCTTGGGCAGCGAAGGCCCGTAAATATCCGCATCGAGCATACCAACCTTCAGCCCGAGATCGCGCAGGCCGAGCGCGAGGTTGACCGCGGTGGTGGATTTGCCGACGCCGCCCTTGCCGGAGGCAACCGCGATCACCGCATCGACACCCGGAATTCCGGGCTGCACCTTGTCGGCGGGATGGGCAGCACGCTGCGGCTGCTGGGCGACGTGCGCCGGGTTCGGGCCGCGCGCTGCAGCGCCGGCGGCGCGCTCGGCGGTCAAGGCAACCAGCGCGGATTGCACGCCGGGAACCGCGCGCACCGCGCTTTCCGCGGCCTTGCGCACCGGCTCCCAAGCCTTCACCGCCGCGGCATCGACGCTGATGGAGAAAAAAACCTTGCCGTCGGTAACGACGACATCAGACAGTACGCGCGCATCGGTGAGCGCCGCGCCGCCAGGCGTCGGCACTTTTGCCAACGCGCTGAGAATGTGTTCCTTGCCCACCGTCATAATCGCAGTTCCCTTTGACTTGGCCGACCGCTCGTGCCGACACCATAATCTCAAGGGTCCGCCGGTCAATGCGGGACGCGCGCAAGAAAGGTTGACGCGCCGGCCCCTGAAATGACCTATTGAGGCCCGGGCATCGGCGAAGGCCAGCCAATAATAGTTGAGTTTCGCGAAGGAGGACGACGATGGCGAAGGTGGCATTTCTGGGCTTGGGCGTCATGGGCTACCCCATGGCCGGGCATCTCAAGAACAAAGGCGGGCACGAGGTGACGGTTTACAACCGCACTGCTGCCAAGGCCGAGGCGTGGGTCAAGCAATATGGCGGCAAGTCCGCCCCTACCCCGAAGGCCGCCGCCGAGGGCCAGGACTTCGTGATGTGTTGCGTCGGCAACGACAACGACCTGCGCGAGGTGACGCTCGCGGCCAACGGCGCCTTCGCCGGCATGGGCAAAGGCAAGGTCTTCGTCGACCACACCACCGCCTCCGCCGAAATCGCGCGCGAACTGCACGCGGCCGGTAAAAAGGCCGGCTTCGATTGCATCGACGCCCCGGTCTCGGGTGGCCAGGCCGGCGCCGAAAACGGCGTGCTCACCGTGATGTGCGGCGGCGACGCGGAACCCTTTGCCCGCGCCGAAAAGGTGATCGCGGCTTATGCGCGCGCCTGCAATCTGTTGGGCTCGCCCGGCTCCGGTCAACTCGCCAAGATGGTCAACCAGATCTGCATCGCCGGGCTGGTACAGGGCCTGGCCGAGGGCATCCACTTTGCAAAAAAGTCCGGCCTCGACGTCGAGAAGCTGATCGCCACCATCTCGAAAGGCGCCGCGCAGTCCTGGCAGATGGAGAACCGCTACAAGACCATGGCGGCGGGCAAGTTTGATTTCGGCTTCGCGGTGGATTGGATCCGTAAGGACCTGAGCATCTGCCTTGGCGAGGCGCGGCGCAACGGCGCGCACTTGCCGGTCACCGCGCTGGTCGATCAGTTCTACTCGCAGGTGCAGAAGATGGGCGGCAAACGCTGGGACAGTTCCAGCCTGATCGCGCTGCTAGACCGCTAGAACTAGAATTCGATGACGAGACCGTCGCCGGCGATGAGCACGCCGGCGGCGCGGATCTCATCGAGACGCGCCAGCACGCTCGGGTTCATGTGCGTGAGCATGATGCGCCGCGCGTGCAGGTCGGCGAGCCGCGCTTTTAGAGTTTCCCAGCTCATATGGCCGGTCAACTTGCCGGCGTAAGCGTAGCATTCACAAACGAACAGGTCGGCGCCGGCCGCGATCGGCAAAAACGCGTCGGTCCATTCGCTGTCGCCCGAATAGGCGAACACCGCCTTGCCGTCGGAGATTCGCAGCGCGGTCGACGGCGCGCCGGATTGATGGATCACCTCCGCGGTCACCAGCGCATGTCCATGCACCTCGGCACCCTCTCCCGGCGTGACCTCCATCACATGCCAGGAAAACCGCCATTTCGTCCCGGACGACTTCGGGAACAACACTTCGAGCGCTGCGTCGAGCCGCGCGCGCGTACCCGGCGGACCCGCGATCAGCAGCGGCTTTTCCCGCCGCGACAGAAATTGTGCGTCGAGCAGCAGAAATGGAATTCCGCCGAAATGATCGCCGTGCAGGTGCGACAAGATAATCGCGTCGATGCGGTTCGCCTCGAGCGCGCGCGCTTTCAGCGCCGGCAGCGCCGAGGCCCCGCAATCGACCAAGAGCGTGCACTTGGCGGTTTCCAGCCAGAAGCATGTGTTGAGACGGCCGCCCGAGCCGAAGGCATCACCCGACCCGGCGACCGTGAGTTTCATCAGGCCATTTTCCTGCGCATGATCTTGTCCGAAAACCGGTTCGCATCCCCGATCGGGGTCGAGGACATGCTTTTCGGGATCATGCGCGCGCGCTCGGCCGCGCCGACACCACGGCATGCCAGCGTTTCACGTTATCGGCCCGCTCCGGCATGGCGAGCCGCGCCGGCTTCATGAAATCGAACGCGACCAGCGCGGTGATGTCGGCAACCGAGAAGCGGTCGCCGGCGATGAATTCGCGCTTAGCCAATTCGCCGTCGAGCAGTTCGATAAACCACGGCACCCGCGGCTTGTTGGCCTCGGCCCAGGCCGCCACCTGCGGCACCTCCAATTCCTTCATCGCCGGATGCAGATGTCTGAATACCGCCGCCACGTTGGCAAAGAAATTAATCTCGCAGCGCCGGTTCCACATTTCCACCAGCGCGATCTCCTCCGCCCCCACCCCAAAGAGCGGCGGTTCCGGCTGCAAGACCTCGAAATAGCGGCAAATCGCGATCGACTCGGTAATGATCGTGCCGTCGTCGAGCACCAGCGCCGGCATACGCTGCAAAGGGTTGATCGCCGTGTATTCGGGCGTCTTGTGCGCCATGGTCATGATGTCGACCTGCTCGGTCGGCAGCGTGATGCCCTTTTCCGCCAAAAAGATTCGCGCGCGCCGGGGATTAGGCGCCGTCTTACTGTCATAGAGCTTCATTTGCCCGGCTCCGGTCCGTTTTCCGCTCGAGCGCAGCCGACCATGAGCCAAAACCGCTGTCAAACCGACCGGTAACAAAGCCTTAACCAGCGTCCTTAGCCCACTCTTAAGCTTGGTCTTAAGGTTTTTGGGTGAGGTTGGCGGCAGCTTTTCCGCGTACCAGCGTCGTTTTTATGCCGATTCCAGGCGAACAGCCCGATCTCTCCGCCCTGCCACCGGAAACTTCTCCGGTGAAGCGCCGCCTCGCCGCGCAATATGTGCGCGAGGCGCGCGACCGGCTGACCTCCTCAAGCGGCACCCGCCCCGCCTTCGACTACGAACTGCTGCGGCAATACGCGCAGAACCGGCTCTCCGCCTCGCTGGTGATCCTGTTGCTGGTGGCCACCATCGGCTTCCTGTCGAGCCTGTGGACCGGCGCGGTCATCGCCGGCGCCTGGACCGCGGCGGTGCTGGTTATTCACGCCGTCATGGTCACCAAATGCCGGCAATTCCTCGAACAGCCGATGACCGAGATGTCGGCGCGCGCCTGGCGGATGCGGTTCATCATGCTCGATCTGTTCTACGGGCTGGCCTGGATGTTCATCCTGATCCACCCGGTCGGTGCTGACGAAAGCTCGGGCACTTTCATGCTGTTCGTGATGCTGCTGGTGGTGGCGGTGTCCAGCATGCTCGCGTCGAGCCTGCCGATCGCGGCCTTCGCCGCCACCTTTCCGGTTACCGCTGCGATCGCACTCGACTTCACCTTGCGCGGCACGCTGCGCGACTACGTGTTGGCGATCATGGCCATCACCGCGCAAGGCTACTTTGCCGTGCTCGCCTATCGGCTCTATTCGACCACGCTTGCGACGCTCGAAGCGCGCGCCGAAAAAGACATGCTGATCGGCGAGTTGGAGCAGGCAAAATCGGTCTCCGATGAGGCGCGCCGCCGCGCGGAAGCCGCCAACATCTCCAAGTCGCGCTTCCTCGCGCAGATGAGCCACGAGCTGCGCACACCGCTCAACGCCATCCTCGGCTTCTCCGAAGTGATGAAAAGCGAAGTGTTCGGCGAGCATGCGGTACCGGCTTATAAAGAATATTCCGCCGATATCCATAATTCCGGCGTGCATCTGCTCGGGCTGATCAACGAAATTCTCGACCTGTCGCGCATCGAGGCCGGCCGCTACGAACTCAATGAGGAATCGATTTCGCTCGCCGCCATTGTCGAGGATTGTCACCACCTCTTGAAGCTGCGCGCGACCAATCGCGGCATTACCATTCACGAGATGTTCGAGGCCGAACTGCCGCGGCTATGGGCCGATGAACGCGCGGTGCGCCAGATCTGTCTCAACCTGTTGTCCAATGCGATCAAGTTCACGCCGCAGGGCGGCGATGTCTGGCTGAAAGTCGGCTGGACCGCCTCGGGCGGCCAATACATGAGCGTCAAGGACACCGGGCCGGGCATCCCCGAGGAGGAAATTCCGATTGTGCTGGCGTCCTTCGGGCAGGGCTCCAATTCGATCAAATCCGCCGAACAGGGCGCCGGCCTCGGCCTGCCGATTGCCAAGAGCCTGGTCGATCTGCACGGCGGCTCGTTCGTGCTCAAATCCAAGCTGCGGATCGGCACCGAGGTGGTGGTCACTTTCCCGCCTGAACGGGTGGTCGCCGCGATGGCGCCAATGACCTCGGAGCAGGCGCCCTCGATCACGCCACCGGCGCCGGGCGAACCGATCCTAAGCCCAGAGGAAAAACGTCGGCTGACCCGGCGGCCGCTGTTCCGGGCCGGGACGTAACGTCAAACCGCTTGCGACAATTGCCACGATTGCGTTCCCGATTGCCATGCTTATGTTCGCAGTCGATTCGACCCCGAGATTGACGATGATCGAAACCCCTTGCGTCAAAATTTGCACCCTCGACGCCCGTTCGGGCCAGTGCCTGGGTTGCGGCCGCAGCGTCGACGAGATTGCGCGCTGGACCACCATGGGCGCCGCCGAGCGTGCCCGTGTGATGGACGAATTGCCGTGGCGCCTGGCCGCCAGCCGGCGCGCCGAACCCTCCAGCGCGACAGGATGACGCCGTGAGCCGCCGTCTCACCTGGTCGCTTGTGTTGGGCGTGGCGCTGTCGCTGGCCGCGCTGATTGCCAGCAACGACCAGGACGCAATCGCCAACCTGCTGAGCCATGACATGGGATCGCTTGCGCTCAAGGTCGCGTTGGCGATTTTCGTGGGCGGTCTGGCGCTGACCCTGTTCCGCGAGCGGTTCTCGCAGGCGCTAGAGGCCATGCTGTTCTGGGCCGTGCTCGGCCTGCTGCTGGTGGTCGGATACAGCTATCGTTTCGAATTGCGCGACGTCGGCGACCGCGTGATCGCGGAATTGATGCCGGGCCACGTCGCCGGTCATGGCCGCCGCGTGGAGGTCGTGCGCGGGCGCGGCGGCGATTTCGCGGTCGGCGCCCACATCAACGGCGCACGCGTGCCGATGGTGCTCGATACCGGCGCCAGCTCCGTGGTGCTCACGCAGGCCGCCGCCAAGGCCGCCGGGCTGCCGCTTGAAGTGCTCGACTACAGCGTCAACGTCGATACCGCCAACGGCCGCACCCGCGCGGCCCCTGTTACCCTCGATCGCCTGGCCGTCGGCGGACTGATCGAACGCTCGGTGCCGGCGCTGGTGGCGCAGCCGGGCCAGCTCAAGAACAATCTGCTTGGCATGACTTTCCTCAACCGGCTGGAAAGCTGGGAGGTGCGCGGGGACCGGCTCAGCATGCGCGGCAATCCGTGAGCGGCCTTGCCTAGAACAGGCTGTAAAGAAACCGCAGCGCCACCAGCACCAGGAAACAGCCGAAGGCGGTTTCCAGCTTGCGCCGCGGCAGCCAATGCGCCAGTCGCACGCCGTAACTTGCGGTAAAGCTCGACACCGGCGCCATCAGCGCAAAACCGATCACCGACACGAAGCCGATCGACAACGGCGGCAATTGCGCCATGTGCGGCCAGCCGGCCAGCATATAGCCGAAGGTGCCGGCAATGGTGATCGGTACGCCGATGCCCGCCGAGGTAGCGACCGCCCGCTGCATCGGCTGACCGTAGAGCGTGAGCACGGCGTTCGACAGCGCGCCGCCGCTTACGCCCACCAAGGATGAAAACAGGCCCGTGATAAAGCCATAGCCCGCCAGCACGGCGCGGCCGGGCAATTCGCTGCCGAGGTTCCAGCGGTCGGTGCCGAACAGCATCCGCACGGCGATGAAGCTTGCGAAAATCACGAAGGCGATCTTGAACACCGGCGCCGGCGCGAAGGATGCCACCACCGAGCCGATCGCCACGCCGGCGACCGCCGGCAGCGCCCACAGGCGTACCACGTGCGGGATCACCGCGCCTTTCTTCTTGTGCGCGATATAGGAGCGCACCGTCGTCGGCACGATGATGGCGAGCGAGGTGCCGATGCACATCTGCATGCGCACGTCTTCCGGCACCTGCAGCGCACGAAACACTTCGTACAGCACCGGGATGATGATGGCGCCGCCGCCGATGCCGAACAGCCCGGCAAGGATACCGACCAGGATGCCGGCACTCGCGATCCAAAGCGCGAGCCAAACGATCTCGCCGAGCGGATATCCCAACAGCATGATGTCCCGGATGACGGCAGGTGTTTCTAGTTGCGCGCGATCTTTCCCGAAAACCGGTCCCCATCCCCGATCAGGGCCGAGGGCATGCTTTTGGGGATCATGCGCTAAGCCGCCGCGATGTTCGCTATTTCCGGCGCCAAGTCCACCACCTGCGCCAGCGCATCTGCCATGACGGAAGCGTCTGCCCCCGGTTTGACCGCTTCGGTCGCCAGATGCCGGCGGTAGGCGCGCGCGCCCGGAACGCCACGGAACAGGCCGAGCACGTGGCGGGTGATGGCGGAGAGCCGCACGCCCTTGGCTAGTTCGCGCTCGATATAGGGCGCCAGCGCGAGCGCGGCGGCTTTCGGCGACGCGAACGGCGACCGCTCGCCATAAAACAGCGGATCGACCTCCAGCAGCCGCCAGGGCTCCTGATAGGCGGCCCGACCCATCATCACGCCGTCCACGTGGGCGAGCTGCGCTTGCGCCTGCGCGAGACTGGCGATGCCGCCGTTGAGCACGATTGCGAGATCGGGGTGCGCGCGTTTAAGCTGGTGCACGACGGCATAATCGAGCGGCGGCACGTCGCGATTTTCGCGCGGCGACAATCCTTGTAGCCAGGCTTTGCGCGCATGCACGATCAGCGCATCGGCGCCCGCCGCCCTGACCGCCGCGGCAAACGCGAACAGCCCCTGTTCGGGATCCTGCTCGTCGACGCCGATGCGGCACTTCACTGTCACCGGAATTTTTACCGCCGCTTTCATGGCGGCGACGCCATCGGCGACCAGCGCCGGCTCGAGCATCAGACAGGCGCCGAAGCGGCCTTCCTGCACACGGTCGGACGGGCAGCCGACATTGAGATTGATCTCGTCGTAGCCAAATTCTTCGCCGATGCGCGCGCAAGTGCCGAGCGCGGCCGGCTCACTGCCGCCAAGCTGCAATGCCACTGGATGTTCGGCCCGATCGAAGTCGAGCAGCCGAGCGCGGTCGCCGCGCAACACCGCGCCGGTGGTGAGCATTTCGGTATAGATCAGCGCCCGGCGCGTGAGCAGGCGATGGAAGAATCGGCAATGCCGGTCGGTCCATTCCATCATCGGGGCAATATTAAAGCGCCGCTGCAGCATTTCTTGAGGTCACCGCTATGTCGCCAGCAACTTGATCGGGACGGTAGCCGTCGTGTTTGCCCTCGTTTCCGCTTTTTGCTGTCGCCTTATATCTCGGAAACGATTGTATTTCACTACTATCCGCCGGCAACCGACAATTCTTATCTTAAGTCTACACCCAACAAAATCTGTCTTGCTGGTCGGTCCCATCATCAAAAACTCTGAGATTGGCGGAGCCGAGGTCCGCGAATTGCGATTTCATGTTGGCAAGTTCTTGCCGCACTCGCACGTAATCCTCTCGCGTGAATGCAGGTTACAACGGGATCATCGTGATCCCAACTACGTCAATGCAGACGCGGGGGACACCAACGATAGTAAATCATCAACCAGACGCGCCGGTCCTCGCCGTTCGGGCCATTTGGTCGCCGCATCATACGCCTGAGCCGCATAGCGATCGAATTGATCGAGCACGCGTTCCGTCGCGGCCACGATCGATTTCGGTTCAAATTTGTAGAAAGCTGTTCCCGGCCCGCCACATTCTTCGATCAACTTCTCCAATGTAGTGCCCGCTGGGACGACAATGGGAATGCCGTTGGCAAGCGCCTCAGATGCGACGGCCGAAAAGGCAACCATGTAAAACTCAGGGGAATAAGGACATAGGATTAGGTCGGACTGCTCAAGGAGTTTTGGCCAAAGCGTCCTTCCGGCAGGCTGCTCGGAGAGCATCAAACGGTCGTTGTTCGCCGCGAGTTCGCGTAGCTGCTGCTGGGCCACAGGTGCGCCGTAGGCAACGTTCTGAATTAGCAAATGCACATCCGGGCGTGCGCGCAAAAGCGTTGCCGCAATCTCGGGCAAATGCCGAAATCCCTTGTTCTCCCTTTGATGACCGAGGATCGCTACGACAATTGGCCGAACGCCACCCCGTTTGCGCAGCGTGGTAACCGCCCGATACGGCAGTGGTAGGGTCAGAACGGGCCGTGCCACCAATAAATTGAGAGCCTCGGAAACGGTCCGATCAAAGGTGATGAAATGAAGGCGCGCGGCTATAGGCGAAAGGCAGGTGGCGACATAGCGTAGCAGAACGGCGCGCGGATCCTGCCGCGTGTCGGGCACAGCAAACGTCAAACCAGCCTGGCCATTGCTGGCCACCAATCCAGTTTTGCCCACCTCGGCGACGATCGTCGGCTGACGATCGGCAGGGCAGTTTCGCAGCCATAGTGCCACCGCCATCAATTGAGCCGGCGTTGCCGAAACCATATAGACGACATCCGATGGCTGGACCTCCGGCAGCCGCCTCAAGTCGTCGAATGTTGCGTGCGCAAAACCGTCAAAGTCTATCAACCAGCCGCAAAGCGGATCGGAATTGAGGCTTGCGTTGGTCGAAACTTTAAAAAGAGGATTCGCGTCCATCTCGGACCTAAATTCTCCATCGATCCCAGCGAATCCAAACACGAGGGTCTCGATGGCGCGCGCACGCAACTCCCCGACGATATATCGGCAATAATTCGCGTGATGGCCGACGTTATTGCGCAGGCCTGGGTCGAGGTAGAAAAAGCGCATTTCTCCGAATTCCAACACTGTCCAGCCTCACGCCCGCCGGATTAGCGCGAGCATGACGAAGCATGATCCATCGCGGCTAAACTACGTTAGGCTGGAACGGAGCCTATCAAGCGGCTTTGAGAGCGCGAAGTGGAAAAGACCTGCTTGTGCGGGGCGATCTCGGACCAGACGCCGGACATGCGATTTCACAAAATGCCCGGCAAACGCTGGTGGACCCTTGCGAAAGTCGCCGTTAGACGTCGCGAACTTGCTGGTCTACCTGGAATGCGCGCTTGCCTGCGATCGGGTTTCGCCACAGCCGTGTTATGCTTCCTAAAAGGGCCAAGCCGCCACTGCCGCAACCTCTTCCAAACCGTCCCGAGGTGACAGCGATGCTTCCCCAAGCCGATCCCGGACGGCGTTTTGCCAGTCATTGGAGCGACATCTTAAGCGCCATTCAACGGGTTTTCGCGCGCGGGACATTCATTCTGGGCGAGGAAGTCGAACGATTCGAGAGCGAGTTCGCCGACTATCTCGGCGTTGCACACGTTGTTGGCGTGAGTTCGGGAACCGATGCTTTGGCGTTGGCCCTCAAAGCTCTCGGCATCGCGAGCGGCGACGAGGTTATCACTGTGTCGCTCACCTCCCCCGCCACGGCGATCGGCATCGAGGAAGCCGGAGCCTCGCCGGTGTTCGTGGACGTCGATCGTTCGACGAGGTGCATGGACACAGACGCGCTGTCGGCGGCGATTGGACCGCGCACGGCAGCGATTGTTCCCGTTCACCTCCATGGTTTTCCGGCGGCGATGGCGGAGATTATGGAGATCGCGCGCCGTCACCGCCTATATGTCGTCGAGGACTGCGCCCAAGCCCACGGCGCCACCATCGGCGGGCGTCGGGTCGGGTCGTTCGGGCATGCGGCCGCCTTCAGCCATTTTCCAACGAAGAATTTAGGGGCGGCCGGTGATGCAGGTACTGTTGCAACCAATGACCCTAAAATTGCGGCCAAGATTAAACGGATGCGGTTCTATGGATTCGACTCGTCGCGACACTGCGTCGGTCCGGGCTCCAACCAGCGACTCGACGAACTGCAGGCGGCGATCCTGCGGGTATTGCTGCCGCATTTGGATCGACAGAACGCGGAGCGGCGTTTGCTCGCGGCAGCTTATCGCTCGCATCTGACTGGCCGCAATTTCGGACTGCCCCCCGAGATCGACGGAGCCGTCTATCATCAGTTCGCGATTACGGTGGAACATCGCGACCAGATTAGTTCGCTGCTGGCTGCGCGCGGCATTGGGACCGGTATTCATTATCCACTTGGCGTCCACAGGCATCTACGCTTCGCCAAAGCTGGCGTGTCGCTCCCCGTCACCGACGAATTAACCCGGCAGTTGTTGAGCCTGCCTATTCAGCCGGAGGTCGCCGCAGGCCGGGTCGATGATATTTGCCGGTTGTTGTGCGAATGCGCCGCACTCCAGCAATAGACCGGCCCCGTTACGGTCTTGCTGCGCCACTCGCAGCAGCAAGAAGGCCGTGCCGAGCCATGGCAGGCGCCTCGCGCGGCTGCGTATTCGCGGCAAATGGACCTTCCTCCAGGCCAATACCGAATTCTAGATCGTTCCTAAGCTTCGAAAGCGCCAGGAGCAGGGTTTTGTCGTGAGGAAGTAGTAAATCCGGTGCGTGCGGAATATTTGCCCTTTGCTTTATCGCCGAAGCCAGTTGTTTGTTCTCACCGACCGTTCCGATCACGAAGCGATCATCTTCATGCGTGGGTTGGCCAAGAATATTCAGCGGAACCACCTTCCCGGCCGGCGTCACTGTCACGCGATAATGCACCAGCATGCTGACGAGATCAGGATCGACCTCGGCGAGTGGATTGGATTCGGAGTCGGTAATTATACTGAATGTGTCGGCAATGCTGATCTTGAGCCGCCCGTGCTTGAAATTTGCCTGCCCATGGCGGACCAGCGCCAGGATGTCGCGCAACTCGGCCCGTTGGCTTGGCGTGTAGTCTGACGTGGCCGGAACGGAAACCGAGCGCAGATCCAGAAAATCCACGTCGAGGCCCATTGCGACATCGACCACCTTTGGAATGTTGCGGAATACCTCCGGTGTAACGACGTAACTGATGCCGATTTTGACGGCAGAGCCGCGGCGTGTTCTCGCCTGCATCAGTGCGCGCAAATTAGCGACGACGCGGTCGAATTGGTCGACGCCCATCAATTGCCGATAGCTTTCTTTGTCGTGCGCGTTGAAACTCACCCGGATTCTCGACAGTCGGGGAAGCAGTTCGGCGAGCTTGGCGCTGTGAAGCGCGTTGCCGATGGTATACAAATTAACCTGCAAGCCGCGTTCCAAGCCCGTCCGCAGCACGCTGCCGATGGCAGGCGACAACAATGGCTCCAGGCCGCCGCTGATATCCAGGGTGGCGCCTCCGAGATCGGCAAACTCGTTGACGATTGCCACAAATTCCGCGGTGGACAATATGCGCTGATCGCCGTAGTCGCGGTCGCGCCGGTAGCAGAATGTGCAAAATACATTGCATGTGCCGCTGATGAATAATTCCAGCGTATCAAATGGGCGCCGCGGAATTTCGCCGCGTATGATCTGCAGCGTACGCGAGCGGTCCCGCGACAGCGCTTCGATGGCTTTGATCAGATAGAAGAACGGCGAGGAATTGAATTTTTCCCGCGCCTCGGACGAGGCCCGGATTGCCCGGTAGACGTCCATCAGCGTCTGACGGGATATTGCAAATCGACGGCACAATTCCGATGACGTCAGAAAAGGGCGCGTAGCAACCTCGTCTGCCACTGCGGCAGCCAGAGCGGTGCTTTCCTTGCTGGAATCTGCGGAACTCATTTGGGCCTAAAGCACCTGATCTCGTACTGTCACAATCGACCAAGAACAGTTTGCCAAGCAGTTGGTCCAGCAATTGTGGGCGGCTACCTGCGCGCCGGTTGGAAAGAGCCGAAGGGCGATCATCGAGGGCCAACCTGCGGCGGCATTTATTACAGTTTAGGCGCAATTCCTCTTGAGAAACAAGGTCGTCCGGGCCCATGCCTTCGCCCTTTGGCAATCGCCAATAGCTGCCGATCGGCGCGCGATCATGCCCAAGCGCAGAGGTTATACGCATCCAAATCGGGCACTGATTTGCCTCCTAGCGCAGCGCGGCCGTAACAGCGTCGATCACTTCGTTCTGCCGCGAGCCCATTGCTGGCCAAAGCGGCAGGCGGACCAAGCGGGATGCCGCGCGCTCGGTGATGGGCAGGCTATGTGCGGCGCGGCCGTAGCGCAGGCCGCCCGGTGAATTGTGCAGAGGGAGGTAGTGAAAAGGCGTTACGATTCCTCTCTCCCGCATGCGCAAGATCAGCGCGTCTCGAGCTGCTCCGTCATCGAGCAGCAGGTAGAACAGGTGGCCGTTATGGGCAGCATAATCGGGAACCACCGGTCGGCGCACGCGGCCGCGCGCCTCGAGTTCGGCAAAGGCCGCATAATAGGTCGCCCAGATGGCGCGGCGCCGCTCTGTGATTTCGTGCGCCTTCTCGAGCTGGGCAAGAAGCACGGCCGCCGTGATCTCGCTCGGCGCGTATGACGAACCGAGATCGATCCAGGTATATTCCTGGCGCGTGCCGCGGTCGAAAGCGGATCGATCGGTACCTTTTTGATGCAAAATTTCGGCACGCTGCGCCAGAGCTGCGGCATTGACCACGACCGCGCCACCCTCGCCGCACGTGACGTTCTTGGTGCGATGGAAACTAAAGACGCCAATATCGCCGAGCGAGCCCGCGGGTCGGCCGCGATAGCGCGACAACAATGCCTGCGCGGCATCTTCAATCACCAGCAAACCATGGCGATCGGCCAGTTGACGAATTGCATCCATCTCGCATGGCACGCCCGCATAATGCATCGCCAGAATTGCGCGTGTGCGGTCCGTTACCGCCGCTGCGGCGGCTGCGGGATCAAGCGTAAGCGTCGCCGCGTCGATTTCCGCGAACACCGGAGTGGCGCCGCGGAGCGCAATCGCATTGGCGCAGGCCACGAATGTGTACGATGGCAGGACGACCTCGTCGCCCGGACCTACGCCGCTCACCAGCATGGCCAGTTCGAGCCCAGCGGTTGCCGACTGCACAAGGTGAACAGGTCCGGCGCCACATTCTTGGGCCAGCCACCGGACGCATCGGCTCGAAAATTCGCCGTCCGCCTGCACACCGCTCGCTAGCGCCTGCGCTACATAAGCCAGTTCATTGCCCGAGAATTCGGGGCGATTGAACGGAATCTGAGCCGCATTTAAGGTGGTAAGCATAAAGCGCTTCTCGTCGGGTGGTGCATACAAACCAGCAACCGTCTTAGATAGCAGGCCCGAGCCACCCACGGCGAGTCAGTACGGTGGCTGATGATCCAAATTGGCCCTCATGGAGCGTGCGGTGACCCCCTTCGACCGGACCAGAGCGGTAGCGATTTTCGGCGGCCGCGGCGACGGGGTGTCTGCGGCGTTTGCGTTGGCCCGGTCCACCGCGCCCAATCCCTCACCGCTTGCCGGTTTCTTGAATGACTTCGAACCACCCGGCAGTATGATTGCAGGCACGCCGGTACTCGGCCCATTCGCGCACTGGTCCAGCCTTCCTCGACATACCCGTTTTCTTGCGCCCCTTCACAAGGCCAAGGAAATGGAAAGTCGGTCGCAGCTTATCCAGGCACTCGGCGTGCCGGACGATCGCTGGGCCAATATTGTGGACCCTGCGGCGGTCGTTGCCGAGGGAACGCTGACCGGTTCGGGAATTTGGGCGCAGGCCTGCAGTGTGGTCACGCCCACCGCCCGCGTCGGTAGCCACGTGGCACTGCGCTCCGGCTGTGAAATCGGCCATGATTCCACGGTCGAAGACTTCGCGTTTATCGGTGCGGGTGCCATTGTGTGCGGATACTGCACGATCCGGAGGGGTGCATATCTCGCCCCCGGCGCGACCGTGCTCGATGGCATCACCGTGGGCAGCTATAGCGTAGTCGGCCTCGGTGCGGTGGTCCTTAAGGACGTGCCCGACGGAGCCATTGTATTCGGCAATCCGGCCCGCATCGCCGGTCGGATCGAGGATCGCGGCGATTAAAGTCCTCCCGTCGTCCACAGCAAGCCCGAGACTGGCTGTTTGTCTAAAATCGCCAGAGCGCCAGCGGGGCAGGATGATCCCGTGGTGGCGAAGGATCCGCCGCCATCTCGGTTAGTGGAAGCGAGTCGCAGTTGGGTCAAAAGCGGACTTGCCGCTATATCTCACGAAGGGATTGTCCGGTTTGCAGAATTATTGGACAAAGTTCGCGAAGATGCCTCGCACACAGGTACGACGATCGGTACGTCACCGAGGAGATCCGAACATCAAGTCACCAGCGCGCCGCCATCGAGATAGACAAACGTTCCGGTGGCAAAACCGATGGTCATGAAGGCAAGGATTTGCCGCGCGATATCGTCACCCACGCCGACGCGGCCGACCGGCAGCGCGGCTGCCGCTTTGGCAAGCATGTCGCGGCGGGCCGCTTCCGGCATGTTGGCGCGGATCGGCGTGTCGATGATCCCGGGCGACACGCAGTTCACCCGGACGGGTGCCAGTTCGAGCGCCAGACTACGCGCCAATGATTCCAGCGCGCCGTTCGTCGCACCGACAATCGATCGCGCGCGAGTGACGACGACGTCAGGTTGGCTGATAACGGGTCCCGATCGACGGTTTGCTTTGTCCGAGGCCGGGAAGCTCCCACACGCCGGCGCCGGCCGGATTGATGTCGGCGGCAATATCGACGTCGATGAGATAGGGCTTGTTGGCCGCGATGCCTTTGCGCACGGCTTCGGCCAGGTCGCCGGCGCGGTCGACGCGCACGCCCTCGACACCGCACGAACGCGCCATGGCGGCGAAGTCCGGATTGTAGCGTTCGCCCGTCAAGGGATGATGGAAATCGGTCGCCAGTTCGCGGCCGCCTAGATAGCCGCGCTGCAAACCGCGAATGGACGCGTAGGCGTAATTATTCCAGACCACCCAGACCACGGGCAGATTGTACTCGACCGCGGTGCCCAGCACGCTGGCGTGCATGAAGAAAGCACCGTCGCCGCACACCGAAACGCACGGGCGGTCGGGCGCCGCGAATTTCGCACCCAAGACGCCGCAGACGCCAAAGCCCATCGGCCCGAAGCCCATCGAGCCGATCAATGAATCGGGGCGCCTCGGCTTGCAGAAACCCAGCAGCCAATTGTGGTGCACGCCGATATCGCTCACGAGGATCGCGTCCTCGGGCAGGCCTTTGTCGATCTCCAGCGCCGCCCTCTGCGGATTGATCGGCGTCGTGTCGTCGGTAAAGCCGGGCGCGACAAATTTGTCCCATTCCTTGCGATAGCCGTCGATCGCCCGCAGCCATTTTTTCCTGGCATCGGCGCGCTTGTTCAAATCGGCGCGGCGATCGAGCTCAGCCAGCACCTGACGCAGGAAAGTGCGCACATCGGCCATCAATCCGAGCGCCACCGGGTAATTGCGGCCGATTTCTTCCGGATCGATGTCGACGTGAATGAGCCGCGTCGGCGGGATGGTGAAGGAATAACCCGGAATCCACGAGCTCGAGGTGCGGTCGTCAAAACGCACGCCGAGCGCCAGCAAAACGTCGGCCTGCCTTGTGGCGTGGTTGGCCTGGTAATGGCCGCCGCGGGCGACCAACCCGAGAGCGAGCGGGTGATGGGTGTCGATGGCGCCGAGACCGCTGGCCGACGAGGCCACCGGAATCTGCAACCGCTCGGCCAGCGCCAGCAGATCGGCGCCGGCACCGCCGTACCGCACGCCCTGCCCGACGATGATCGTTGGCCGTTCGGCGCCAAGCAGCATATCGACTGCCTTGACCACGCCGTCCGGATCGGCGCCGCAACGGCTCGAGATATTGGCGCTCCACTCCTCCGGTTTCGGCGCCTCTTCGGCGGCCGATTCCAAAAAGACGTCGAATGGAACGTCGAGTACCACCGGGCCCGGCCGTCCGGTCACCATGGTCTTCCAGGCTTGTCGCACCGCGAGCGGCACCATTTCGCCGCGCGTGGGTTGGAACACCTTCTTGCAATAGGAGCGGACGGTCGACGGGAAATCGGCCTGGTAGTGGCGATAGAGTTCCTGGAAGGCGCCGCGATTGAACTGGCTGGTCGGTACATTGCCGGTCACCGCCATGAACGGCACGGAATCGAGAAAGGCATTGCCGAGCGAGATCGGCAGGTTGGCCGAGCCGGGCCCGCAGGAGGTGAAGGTCGCCGTCGGCTGCCCGGACACGCGGTAATAGACGTCGGCCATAAAGCCGGCGACGCTTTCGTGATGCACCGAGACGGTCTTGATGTCGGCTTTGCGTTCGAACAGCGCGTCGATGAACTGGATATTGCCGTGGCCGCACAGGCCGAAAACATTCGGCACTTTTTGCTGAATCAGATAGTCGACGATGACCTGGGCCCCGTTGAGCATGTTGCGCGTCGACATCGGAACGGCCTCCTACCTGGTCAAGCGTGGGCAGTCTATTCGATCACGGTGACTGCTTGGCGCGCTGGCCGGCGGTGGTGCCGGCGATCTTGCCGAACACGGCGCCGTTCATCAGGCCGGTACCGCCGGGATAGTTGAAGTAGAAGATGCCGCCGACCAGTTCGCCGGTTGCATAGAGCCCCGGGATCACCGCTCCGTCAGTGTTGATGACGCGCGCGCTGGTGTCGATCTTGAGCCCGCCGAAGGTGAAAGTGAGCCCGCAGGTCACCGCATAGGCTTCGAACGGCGGCTCGTCGACGGTATTGGCCCAGTTCGATTTCGGGATAGCGAGGCCGCGGGTGCCGCGCCCGTCCTTCACATTCGGATCGAACGGCACCTCGGTCATTACCGCTTCGTTGTATTCCATGATGGTCGTCAGCGCCTTCTCGGCGTTTACGTCCTCCATCTTCCGGCACAGTTCTTCCAGTGTGTTGGCACGGATTTTGGTGACGCGCTTGATGCGATATTCGTCGCGCAGCATCGGGATGATCTTGTTGTCGAACACCTGGTAGCAGAACTGCTTGGGCTGCATCAGGATGATGCGGCCATTCTTGGCGTAAGTGTAGTTGCGGAAGTCGGAGCCCTCATCGAGGAAGCGCTCGCCGTTGGCATTGATCATGATGCCCCACGGATATGAGTGTTTCTGGAAGTTGTCGCCCACCGTCAGGTCGCCGAATTCCGGCGCATTGCGGTCCCAGGCGACGGCATGACCGCCCGACCAGTTGCCGGTCGGCATGGCGCCGATCTCAAGTGCCATGTTGATGCCGTCGCCGGTGTTGAAGCGCGTGCCGCGGATCTTGGCAAGCTCCCAACCCGGCCCGAGATAGCGCGTGCGCATTTCGGTATTGGCCTGAAAACCGCCGGCCGCCAGGACGACGCCTTTGCACTTCACTTCAACGGTATGGCCCTCGTGCTTGATGCGCACGCCCTTGACGCCGTCGTCGTCGGCGATCAGCGAAAACGCGCGGGCGCCATAGGCGATGGCGATATTGTTCTTGCGCGCGATCCTGGTGAGCGCATCGACCAGCCCCGGCCCGCCGCCCCAGGCTTCAACCGTCAGACCGCCCCAGAACTTGAACATGCCGCCAATCTTGTAGGCCTGGCGTCCCCAGATCGGCATGAAGCGCACGCCCTTGTCGCGCATCCACAACATGGTAGCCTTGCTGCGCATGATCAGGATCTCGCACAGGTCGGGATCGGTGCGGTACTCGGTAATGCGGCCCATATCGTCGAAAAACTTCTCCGCGGTGTAGGTGCCGAAGTCCGATTTGGCGACCTCCTCGTCGGTCAGGTCCGGCATCAGCGCGCGCAGGTCCTCGACGCCGTCATAGACGCAACGAAACGCGCCGGCGGTGAACCGGCTATTGCCGCCGGCCTCGTCTTCCGGCGCGCGCTCCAGCACCAGCACGGAAACGCCCTGCTCGGCCGCGGCGAGCGCCGCGCAAAACGCCGCATTGCCGCCGCCAACGACGACGATATCCGTGGATTGGGGTAACGCTGTGCTCATGACCACTTCTTGAACCTCGGTTATTGGGCTTGATCGGCGTGGTCAAGCCTAGTAGCGCGAGTACGCTGGTGCTGGCAATATTGCCGCGGTTACCATCGCGCGAGATGAACCCCCAGCATCGGCTGCGTAGTGCGTGGCGCGGCATAGCAAGGCAGTGACATGATCCGGATCGGCATTATCGGGCTCGGCTGGTGGGGCAAGCAGATCGTTGCCTGTCTCGCCGATAGTCCGCGCTTCAAGGTGGTGGCAGGTTGCGACATCGATCACAATACGGTCGCACCGTTCGCGGCCGCGAAAGGCTTCGATCTGATCGTCGACTACCGAGAATTGCTCAAGCGGCCCGACGTCGATGCCGTCGCGGTGGTGACGCCACATTTGCTGCACGAGGAAATGGCGATTGCCGGTTTCGCCGCCGGCAAGCAGGTATTCTGTGAGAAGCCGCTCGGTCTTACCACTGCCAGCGCGGAGCGCACCTTGGCCGCCTGCGCCAAAGCCGGCGGCGTGCTCGGCGTCGGGCATGAACGGCGCTACGAGCCGGCGATGGAGGAGATGCGGCGCCTGTTCGAAGCCGGCAGCCTCGGCCGCCTGCTGCATATGGACGCCAATGTCAGCCACAGCAATTTCCGCAAAATGGATCCGTCGAACTGGCGGCGCGATCCCCGGCACGCGCCGGCCGGCGCCTGGACTGCGCTCGGCATCCATCTCGGCGACCTGTTCGTCTCGTTCGCCGGTCAACCGACCCACGTCACCGCGCGCACTGCCTCGCAGATTTTTCCGGCGCCGTCGGAAGATTTCGTCTGCGCGGAAATCGATTTCGCTAATGGCGCGCGCGGGCGCATCACCTGTCTGTCGACGCCACCGTTCTACGGCCGTTTTACAATGTTTGGCGACCAGGGCTGGGTCGAAACACAAGAAGGCGGCAATGTCGACAAGGGCATCCCGTCAAGTTTCGTGCATTGCGCGGTGGACGGCAGCCGGCAGACCCGCAGCTACCATCATGCCAATACCGTGCGGCTGAATTTCGAGGCCTGGGCCGACGCAATCGAGGGCCGCGCGCCCTATCGCTTCACCAGCGAGCAATTGCTCGGCAATATCCGCATTCTCGATGCCGTGGTGCGTTCGGCAGCGGCTGACGGCAAGCCAATCGCTCTTTAGAAGCAAGAGCGACTATCGCGGTCGAAATTGCGCCTTGATTGCGCTAGACCAACGCGCCACAGGCGCTTCATGCAGCACGAAAAAGAACAGGTCGCCCTCACCTCGATCGCCGCATCGGCCGCGCTGACGGTCGCCAAGGGCGCGGTAGGCATTGCCACCGGCTCGCTGGCGATCCTGTCGGAAGCTGGCCATTCGCTGATCGATCTCGGCGCCACGGTGATGACCTTCATCGCCGTGCGTGTTTCCGGCAAACCGGCGGACGAGGAACACCATTACGGCCACGGCAAGGTTGAAAGCGTCTCCGCGCTAGCGGAAACCGCGCTTTTGTTCCTGCTTTCGGGCATTGTGATCTGGGAAGCGGCCAAACGGCTGATCGAGCACGAAGAGCGCGCCGTGATCGCGAATGCCTGGGCATTCGGGGTGATCGCGGTGTCGATTGCGGTCGACTTCTTCCGCTCGCGCGCGCTCGCGCGCGCCGCCAAAGAGACGCAGAGCCAGGCGCTGGAAGCCGACGCGCTGCATTTCTCGACCGATCTGTGGGCCTCGCTCGCCGTGCTGATCGGGCTTGTCGGCGTGCGCTTCGGTCTGTGGTGGGCGGATTCGACCGCCGCGCTGGCGGTCGCGATCCTGATCTGCATCGCCGGCTGGCGGCTCGGCCGCCGCACCATCGACACCCTCACCGACACGGCCCCGGTCGGCGCCGCCACCAAGATCACGGCGATCGCCGCCAAAGTGCCTGGCGTCGTGCGCGTCGGGCAGGTGCGCGCGCGCGCCGTCGGCGAGAAAATCTTCATCGATCTTGCCGTTGCGGTGAGCCGCACCATGCCGCTCGACCGCGTGGGCGCGCTCAAGAACGCGGTCGCCGCCGCGATCCGCCAGCAGATGCCGGGCGCCGAGCCGACCGTCATCACCGATCCGGTAGCACTCGATAACGAGACCGTGCTCGACCGCGTGATGGTGATCGCGCGCAACCGAGCGCTCGCCGTCCATCACGTGACCGTGCACGATCTGCATGACCGGCAGGCGATCTCGCTCGACCTGGAAGTGGACGGCAAGCTTTCGTTGCGCGAGGCCCACGCCCTGGCCGACGGCCTGGAAAGCGCGATTGCCGGCGAGCTCGGCGCCAGCGTGGAAATCGACACCCACATCGAACCATTGCAGCCGCATCGGGCCGCCGGCCGCGAGGCGCCGCTCGAGCGGGTGAAGGCGGTCGAGATCGCACTCGCCGAGCTCGCCGCCGAAGGCCGCACGCTGCGCGACGTGCACGATGTGCGGGTGCGCGAGACCGACGAGGGCGAGGTCGTCAATTTCCACTGCCGCGTCGATCCGCAATTGGGCGTACAGGTCGTGCACGAGAAGGTCGATGCGCTGGAGCGCGCCTTGCGCGCACGCGCGCCGTCGATCAAGCGCGTCATCGGCCACGCCGAGCCGATGCAGTAGCTTCTGGCCTCGTCCTGAGGAGGCGCGCCTATCGGCGCTCCTCAGGATGAGGACGGAACGAGTACCACCGCGCCCTGCAAGCGGCCGTCGCGCAAATCCGCCAGCGCTTGGTTGGCATGCGCCAGCGGATAGCGCGTGACCCGGGCGGTGCGCGGCGCCTCCAGCACTATGGCGTGCATCCCAGCCATCATTCCTCCTTCCAATTCTGCGGCAGACATCCTAGATCAAAGTCCAAATCCGGATCCAATAAAATGCGCACCGATACCGCCCAGCCCATTCGCCTGAAGGACTACCGCCCGCCCGACTGGCTGGTGGAAACCGTCGCGCTCGACTTTTCGCTGCATCCCACACAAACGAAAGTGCGCGCGCGGCTCGCACTCAAGCCCAACCCCGACGCCGCGGCCGCGCCGCTGGTGCTCGACGGCGACGGGCTCACGCTTGTCTCGCTCAAGCTCGACGGAACCGTGTTGCCGCCGGAAAACTATGTAGCGACGCCCGACAGCCTGACCATTCCGCAGCCGCCGAATGCTCCGTTCACATTGGAGATCGAGACGCTGGTCGATCCCACCGCCAACACTCAACTGTCCGGGCTCTATCGGTCGAGCGGTACCTGGTGCACCCAGTGCGAGGCGGAAGGCTTCCGCCGCATCACTTACTTCCCCGACCGGCCCGACGTGATGGCGGTCTACACCACGCGCATCGAGGCCGACAAAAAAGAAGCGCCGGTCCTGCTGTCGAACGGCAACCTGATCGAACGCGGCGATCTGGCCAGCGGGCGGCACTTCGCGGTCTGGCACGATCCGCACCCAAAGCCGTCCTATCTGTTTGCACTGGTCGGCGGCAACCTCGCGCACATCGAGGACGGCTTCGTTACCGCGTCGGGCCGCAACGTCGTGCTGCGCATCTATGTCGAGCCCGGCAAGCAGGACCGCTGCGGCTACGCCATGGATTCGCTCAAGCGCGCCATGCGCTGGGACGAGCAGACGTTCGGCCGCGAATACGATCTCGATATTTTCATGATCGTCGCCGTCTCCGATTTCAACATGGGCGCCATGGAGAACAAGGGCCTCAACGTCTTCAACGACAAATACGTGCTGGCGACGCCCGAGATTGCGACCGACGGCGATTACGCCGGCATCGAGGCGGTGATCGCGCACGAATATTTTCACAACTGGACCGGCAACCGCATCACCTGCCGCGATTGGTTCCAGCTTTGTCTGAAGGAAGGGCTCACGGTTTTCCGCGATCAGGAATTTTCTTCCGACATGCGCTCGCGGCCGGTGAAGCGGATTTCCGTTGTACGCGGCTTGCGCGCAGCGCAATTCATCGAGGACGCAGGGCCGCTGGCACATCCGGTCCGGCCGGAAACCTATAAGGAAATCAATAACTTCTACACGAGCACCGTGTACGAGAAAGGCTCCGAAGTGGTGCGCATGGTGCAGACTTTGATCGGCAAGGAAAAATTCCGCACCGGCATGGATCTCTATTTCGCGCGCCACGATGGCCATGCCGCCACCGTCGAGCAATTCATCCAGTGCTTTGCCGATGCCTCCAGTCGCGACCTGACGCAATTCATGCGCTGGTACAACCAGGCCGGCACGCCGGAAGTGACGGTTAGCGGCCGTTTCGATTCCGCGCGCAAGACTTACACGCTCGACGTCAAGCAAAGCGTGCCGCCGACGCCCGGTCAGCCGACAAAGGAACCGATGGTGATCCCGCTGACGCTCGGCCTAGTCGGCAAGGACGGCCGCGATCTGCCGCTGGCCTTGTCGAATGGCGCGCGCATCGAAGGCGGCGTCTTGATGCTGAACGAGCCGGCCGCAAGATTCGAGTTCGCCGGCATCGGCGAACAGCCGGTGCTGTCGGTCAATCGCGAATTCTCGGCGCCGATCAAGCTTGACAGCAATCTCGATGGCAACGATCTCGCGTTCCTCGCCGCGCACGATAGCGATGCATTCAACCGCTGGCAGGCGTTGCAGACGATCTCGATGCGGCTGTTGATCGACAATGTGGCTGCGCTGCACGCCGGCCAATCGCCGCGCAGCGACGACAAACTGGTCGCGGCGCTCGCCGCTATTCTCGACGATAACGCGCTGGAGCCGGCATTCGTTGCACTCGCGCTGGTGCCGCCTGGCGAAGGCGACATCGCGCGCGAGATCGGCCGCGATATCGACCCCGATGCCGTCTTCAACGCGCGCCGCGCGCTGCGCGTCCATATCGGCGAGGCGCTCGGCCCCGCTTTGGTGAAGACTTACCAGCGCATGACCGTGCCCGGCCCCTACTCGCCCGATGCGGCCAGCGCCGGCCGCCGCTCGTTGCGCAACGTCGCGCTCGATCTACTGGCGGCGAGCGGCGCATCCGAAGCCATCGCGCGCGCCGCCAAACAATACGAGGTTGCTGACAATATGACCGATCGCATGGCCGCGCTGATGACGCTTTCGCTGCATGCCGTAGCGGAACGCGAGCGCGCGTTCGCCGATTTCTATACGCGCTATGCCGCCGATGCGCTGGTGATCGATAAATGGTTCTCGCTGCAGGCCATGATCCCGCAGCCCGACACGCTGGATAATGTCCGCGCGCTTACCGCGCATGCCGCCTTCTCCTTCGCCAATCCCAACCGGGTGCGCGCGCTGATCGGCGCCTTCGCGCAAGGCAACCCCACCCAGTTCAACCGCGCCGACGGCGCCGGCTACGACTTCATCGCCGACAATGTGCTGGCGCTCGATGCGAAAAATCCGCAGCTGGCGGCCCGCCTCGCCACCGCGTTCCGCACCTGGCGCGTGCTGGAGGATGGCCGCCGCGGCAAGGCGCAAGCCGCGCTGTCGCGCATCAAATCCGCGCCCAATCTGTCGCGCGATCTGGCCGATATCGTCGAACGCGCGCTTGGCTAGCGCCCTGGAATGGACCGGTAAAATAGTATTCCGGCTTCCTGCCACCGCCGTTACCCCTTGTCGGGCCGATATTTTTTGTGGGTAACGATTTATAAATATTTGACTTTGGACTCTCGACAAATCGCCGCCCATCGATTCCAATCGAAAGTGATTCGGAAAGCGATGCGGCACATCCTTCCGGACAGGGTGGTAGGGGATAATCCGAACGGAGGCCGTCTATGGCGCGCGCCGGTGTGGCGAGTGCGTCTGCACGCTCAGATTCCATTCAAGGTCTCGCGCAATCGATCGCCAATCCGGCATATCGACGCCTGTTGACCGCTGAGCCCTTGTTAAGACGCGCCGTTCCGGTGCTCATCATCGCGTTTCTCGCCACCATCTGTGTCGGCGCCGTGGTGCAGGTGCTCGACCACCGCCGGCAAGCGCTTAACGACATGGTGGTCGCGCTCGACGCGCTCGCCGACATCGCCGCCGAACGCCTGCAACAACCGCACAAGCAATCTGACGCGCCGGCACGCCCGCAGGAGATGCTCGTGCACGCGCTGCCGGTTTGGGCCGCCAACGCCGGGCGGCGCTTCATCCTGACCAATGCGGACGGCGTGGTGACGGCGGTGACACCTTCCGCCGACGCCACGATCGGCCGCCGCCTAATCGATCTCCTCGGACCGAAGCAGCCGCTCACCACTTTCGGCGCCGGCGCCGGCGTCATGGACATCGCTTTGCCCGACAACAGCCGCGCGCTGGCGACCGTGCGCATGCTGAACGCCCCCTTCGGCCAGATCGCGGTGGTGCAGCCGCGCGAGGCTGCGCTCGCCGCCTGGCGCTCGCTTACGACGCTCACCATTACGTTGTCGACCACCACCGGTTTTGTGGTACTCATTCTCGGCTTTGCCTTCCACTGGCAGGCGACGCGCGCGCGCGAAGCCGACCTGATCTACGAAACGGTGCGCAGCCGCATCGACACCGCGCTCAATCGCGGCCGCTGCGGCTTATGGGATTGGGACCTGGCGCGCGGGCGCATCTTCTGGTCGCAGTCGATGTTCGACATCCTCGGGCTGCAGGCCAAGGACGACCTCTTGACCTTCGGCGACGTCAGCGCGCTCACCCATCCCGACGACCTGCGGCTCTACGATCTTGCCGCCGAAGTCGCCGAAGCAACGGCCACCACCATCGATCACGCCTTCCGCATGCGCCACGCCGACGGCCACTGGATCTGGCTGCGCGCGCGCTGCGAGCTGGTGCGGCAAGCCGGCGAGCCGGGCCTGCATCTGATCGGCATCGCGGTCGACGTCACCGAGCAGAAGAGCTTGGTCGAGAAGACGGTGGCCGCCGACATGCGACTGCGCGATGCCATCGAGACGATCCCCGAGGCCTTCGTGGTGTGGGACGCCGACAACCGCTTGGTGCTGTGCAATTCGAATTTCCAGGAGCTGCACAATTTGCCCGACGAGGCCATCCTGGTCGGCGCGTCCTATGAATCCGTGGTCGAGGCCGGCCGCAAGCCGGTGGTGCGCAGCAAGACGGTCACCGGCGGCCCGAATATCCCGGGCGCGCGCACCTTCGAGGCGCAACTCGAGGACGGCCGCTGGCTGCACATCAGCGAGCGGCGCACCAAGGACGGCGGCTATGTCTCGGTCGGCACCGACATCACCGCGCTCAAGACGCACGAGGAAAAGCTGGTCGACAGCGAGAAGCGGTTGATGGCGACGGTCGCCGATGTGCGCGCCTCGCAGCAAAGGCTGGCGGAACTCGCCGAGAAATACGCCGTCGAGAAAACCCGCGCCGAAGAGGCCAACCAGGCCAAATCGAAATTCCTCGCCAATATGAGCCATGAACTGCGCACGCCGCTCAACGCCATCATCGGTTTTTCCGAGATCATGGAATCGGGCATGTTCGGCCCGCTCGGCGCCGACAAATATCGCGAATATTGCAGCGATATCCTCTCAAGCGGGCAATATCTGCTCGACGTCATCAACGACATCCTCGACATGGCCAAGATCGAGGCCGGCCGCATCCGGCTCGATCTCGAGGAACTCGAACTCGATACGCTGCTGGCCGACGCCATGCGCGTGGTGTCGGCCCGCGCGGATGAAAAGCAGCTCGAACTGAACGCACGGATTTCCCCGCGGCTGGGCTTGCGCGCCGACCGCCGCGCGCTCAAGCAGATCGTGCTCAATCTCCTGTCCAATGCGGTCAAGTTCACGCCCGCCGGCGGCCGCGTCACCATCCGCGGGCGCGCCGCCGACGAGTGCATCGTGCTGGCGATCGCCGATTCCGGCATCGGCATCGCCGCGGACGCGCTGGCGCGGCTGGGACGGCCGTTCGAACAGGTCGAAAGCCAGCTCACCAAGAGCCATCAGGGGTCGGGGCTGGGGCTGGCGATCTCTAAATCGCTGGTCGAACTGCATGGCGGCCGCATGCGCATCCGCTCCACGCTCGGCAAAGGCACGCTGGTGGTGGTGCGCCTGCCGATGTATCCGCAATGCCCGCTGCCGAAGGAGGAAGCCGCGTAGATGTTATTCCCGGGCGCGGGCAGAGCGAGCGAACCCGGAATCCAGATACAATTTCCGGGCTCGCGTCTGGATTCCGGGTCCGGCGCTAAAGCGCCGTCCCGGAATGACGGAATAGTTCACGGCGCCTTGCCCAATATCCGCACGAAGCTGGCGCGCACTTTGGCCTGCGTCTCGATCAGCGTGGCGTCAAGTGTGGCAAAATCCGGCACGTCGGCGGCGCGCGCCAGGAGCCGCAGCAGTCCGGCGCCCGCGGCCTTGGCGTCGAATGGACCCGGCAGACAAAGCCGCAAGATCTGCGTGAGGTCCTGATAGAGCTGCACCGCCGGACGCAACACTTCGGCGTCCTCGACCGCCAACAGGTGTAACGCCCAGGCCTTGTCGAGCACGCGCGCGGTCGAGGTGTCGAGAATATCGGGCCGCGCATGTGCGTGCACGAGCTGCAGATATTGCGCGATGAATTCGATATCGACCAATCCGCCGGCGGCGTATTTAAGGTCCCAGCGCTCGGCGTCGCCTTTTTCCTTGGCGATGGCGCCGCGCATCTCCACTACATCGCCGGCGACCAGTTCCGCGTCGCGCGGGCGCTGCAGGATGTCGCAGATCACTTTCTCAACTTGCGCGCCAAACCCGGGCGAGGCCGAGACCACACGCGCGCGCGTGAGCGCCATGTGCTCCCAGGTCCAGGCTTCGCTTTCCTGATAGCTTGTGAAACCGCCGATCTGTGTAGCAAGCGGTCCGGCGCGCCCCGATGGGCGTAGCCGCATATCGACCTGGTAAAGCGCGCCGTAATTGGTCTGCGCGGTCAGCGCATTAATCAGCCGCTGGGTCAGGCGGGCAAAAAATTGCGCGCCGTAGAGCGGCCGCTTGCCGGTCGATTTCGGGATGCTTGTCGTCGAAATCGTAGATCAGGATCAGGTCAAGATCGGATGTTGCGGTCATCTCGCGCCCGCCGAGCTTGCCCATGGCGAGCACCGCGGTCTGTTCGCCGCGCATATGGCCATGCGTGCCGGCGAAATTATCGGCGACCGCGCGGTGCACAGCGCGGATCACCGCGTCGGCCAGCCGCGCAAATGCCTCGCCCGCCTGCCGTGCCGTCACCGTGCCGGAGAGAATCCGCACGCCGATCAGGAACATGTATTCAAGTCCGAACATGCGGATGCGTTCGAGCAGGTCCTCATCGTAGCGCGATTGTGCCAGCGCCGCGGCGAGCCGCTTGCCGAGTTCCGCGTCATCCGGCAGCGCGCCGAAGAAGCTCGGATCGACCAGCGCGTCCATCGCCTGCGGATTGCGCGCCAGCGTGTCGGCGAGCCTGGGGGCGATGCCGAGCACGAACGCGGTCAGCGCAATGAGGTCGGGATTTTGCCGCAGCAGCGACAGCAGGCGCGCCGCGTTGCGCAGATTGGCGAGGAAATGATCGAACTTCACCAGCGCGGCGTTGGCATTGTCCGTGCGCGCCAGCTGCTCCAGCAGCACCGGCAGCAGCGCTTCGAGATGGCTGCGCGCCGTCTCGCCGCGCAGCGAGCGATGGTCGCCGGCGAGCCAGTTCCGGATGATGGTCGAGGCTTCCAGCGGCGACTGGAAACCGAGCGCGGCCAGCCGGTCCATGGTTTTGTGGTCGTCGGCGTCGGGCGGGAACGCCAGCTCCGGTTTGTCGGCGCTGGGCGCCTTTTCGAACAGGCGGCCATAGTAGCGCTGCACCTTGCCGAGATGATCGAGCAGGACCATGGCGAAAGCATCGCGATCGCGAAAGCCGAGAAAACGCGCGAAGCGTTCGAGCTCGGCGCGCTCGGCCGGCAGCGTTTGCGTCTGCTCGTCGTTGATCATCTGCAGCCGGTGTTCGACCGTGCGCAGGAAGCCATAGGCGGCCTTCATGTCGTCGCGTGCGGCCGCATCGATCCAGCGGTCGTCGCAGAGCTTGTCGAGCGTCGTCAGCGTGTCGCGGTCGCGCAAGGCCGGATTGCGCCCGCCAGCAATCAATTGCTGGGTCTGCGCGAAAAATTCGATCTCGCGGATGCCGCCGCGGCCGAGCTTGATATTGTGGCCCTCGACCGCGATCTCGCCATGTCCGCGATAGGCGTTGATCTGCCGCTTCAAGGCGTGCACGTCGGCAAGCGCGACAAAGTCGAGATATTTGCGCCACACGAAGGGCGCCAATTCGTTGAGCAGCGCCTCGCCGGCCGCGATATCGCCGGCGCAGGCGCGCGCCTTGATCAGCGCGGCGCGCTCCCAGTTCTGCCCCACGCTTTCGTAATAGGACAGCGCCGCCGCGGTCGAAATCGCAATGGCCGTCGAAGCGGGATCGGGGCGCAGTCGCAGATCGGTGCGGAACACGTAGCCGTCGGCGGTGCGCTCCTGCAAGAGTTTCACCAGCCGCTGCGTGATGCGCACGAACAGCGCGGCGGGTGCGGCATCCTCCGGCAAGGCCAGCGCGCCAGCGTCGTAGAATACGATGAGGTCGATATCGCTCGAATAATTGAGCTCGTAGGCGCCCATCTTGCCCATGGCGAGCACGACGTAGCCTGAGTCCTGCTGCGGCCGCGCTTTGTCTTTCGGCGTCAAGCGCCCGGCGCGCGCGGCCTCAGCCAGTGCGAAGCCGGCGGCGGCATCGACCGCACTGTCGGCCAGATCGGTGAGTGCGCGTGCCGCCCGCATTACCGGCCACACCCCGCCGATATCGGCGAGCGCGATCACGAGCGCCGCCTCCGCCTTCATCTGGCGGAGCAGCCGCATCGCTTCCGCCTCGTCCGTGCTGGCCGCGGCGGCGCGGCCGTTTGCGGCCAGCAGTTCGGTCAGGTGCCGGTCGGGGTCGGCGCACAGGAGCCGCAGCAGGCGGCCGGGGTCGCTCGCTACCAGTTCCCATAGATAGGGCGAGTTCTCGGCCAGGCTTTGCAGCAGCGTGCTGACGGTCGGATGGGCGTCAAACAGCGCCTTGAGCGGCTTGACTTGCGTTGCCGGCAAGCCGGCCAGCCATTCGGAAAGGCGCGCCCGCGCCGCCTTGGGTTCGATCAGAATAGGCGCGGTCACGATCCGTTCGGCCAGCGTTGCGCCGCTTGCATGCTGCAGCGCGCGCCGAGTACCCGATTTAGCGGGCGGCTTGCGCATAACCTTTTTGCGGACCGGCTTCTTTTTGGCGGGCGGGGTCATCCCGCACTCTGTACCGGCCCTCCCCGCGGCAAGGCAATGACGCTCTTGAGGCCCGGTTGATTATCGGCAAGCGTCAATTCGCCGCCATGCAGCCGCGCCACCGCCGAGGCAAGGCTCAAGCCGAGCCCCGAGCCCGGTTGCGAACGGCTCTGCTCGAGCCGCACAAAGCGCTCGACCGCGCGGCCACGGTCGGCTTCCGGAATGCCCGGCCCGCTATCGGCGACAGTGAGCAAGATGCGGTCGCCCTCGTTGAGCGCGCGCACCACGATTTCCGGCGCGGCGCCGTTCACCGCATCGCGCGGCTCGGTATATTTGATGGCATTGTCGACCAGATTGGCCAGCGCCTGACTGACCAGATCGCGATTGCCTTTGACCTTAGCCGGCGTATCGGCCTCCACTTTCAGCGCGATGCCCTTCTGCTCGGCCAGCGGCTCGTACAGTTCGCCGATGTCATGGGCGATCTCGGCGGCATCGAACTCGCTCATGTCGTCGCGCGCCTGCCCGGACTCAGCGCGCGCGATCATCAGCAGCGCATTGAAGGTGCGGATCAGCCCCTCGGACTCCTCGATGGTGGCTTCGAGCGCCGCGCGGTATTCGGTCTCGCTCTTGGCCGTGCGCAGCGCCTCCTCGGTGCGATTGCGCAGGCGGGTGAGCGGCGTTTTGAGATCGTGCGCGATATTGTCGGAAACCTCCTTCAAGCCGCGCATCAGCGCTTCGATTCGATCGAGCATGGCATTGAGATTTTCCGCCAGCCGGTCGAGCTCGTCGCCGGTGCCGGCGACCGGCAGCCGCTCGCCCAGATCGCCGGCCATGATGGTGCGAGTGGTCTCGGTCATGGCGTCGACCCGCCGCAGCACGCGGCGGGTGACGAACAGCCCGCCGCCGAGGCCAAGGATGATGACCATGGCGACCGACCAGCGTCCGGCGGCGAGCACGATATGATAGAGCCGCTCGCGCTCGTCGAGATCGCGGCCGACCAGCAGGCGGAAGCCGCCGGGCAGCTGGAACACCCGCACCAGTGCGTGATGGTCGGGATGCTCAGTGGCCTCCGCTTCGTCGATGCGGTGATAGACGGTCTCAGTCCAGCCCGGCTTGTCCAGGATGCCCGGCGCCAGCGCGGTGACGTTGCCGGCCAGCGCCTCGCCGGCAAACGTGGTGACGAGATAAAGACTGGAGCCCGGCCGCCGCGCCCGCGCATCGATCACGATCACCAGCCGCCTGATGCCGCCCAGCCGGTACTGCTCGGCGAGCCCGTTGATCTCGGCATTGACGGTGTCGGTGATCTGCTCGGTGATCAGGCGGCGGGTGTTGAGCGCGAAATAGCCGAGCAAAAAAGCCGCGAACAGCGCGAACACGGTCAAATAGACCAGCGTCAACTTGAACGTGGTGGTGCGAAAGAGTTTACCGAGCGCCGTCACGGATCATGTATCCCGCGCCGCGGACCGTATGTAATAGCGGCTGGGAGAATCCTTTATCGATTTTCGAGCGCAAGCGCGAGATGTGCACGTCAATAACATTGGTTTGCGGGTCAAAATGGTAATCCCACACGTTTTCCAGCAGCATGGTGCGGGTGACCACCTGGCCTGCGTGTTTCATCAGGTATTCCAGCAGGCGGAATTCGCGCGGTTGCAGCGAAATCTCCTCCGCGCCGCGGCGCACCTGGTGCGACAGCCGGTCGAGCTCGAGATCGCCGACACGCAGCACGGTCTCTTCGTTGCGCCCGCCGCGCCGGCGCGCCAGCACCTCGATGCGCGCCAACAACTCGCTGAACGAATAGGGTTTGGGCAGATAGTCGTCGCCGCCGGCGCGCAGTCCCTTGACGCGGTCGTCGACCTGGGCCAGCGCCGACAGGATCAGCGCCGGCGTTTCGACGCCTTTTTCGCGCAGGGTGCCGATCACCGACAGCCCGTCGCGCTTGGGCAGCATGCGGTCGACGATGAGCACGTCATATTGGCCGTCGAGCGCCATGGCGAGGCCGTCCTCGCCGTCACCGGCGGCGTCGGCGACATGGCCGACCTCACGGAACGCCTTGACCAGATAGTCGGCGGCGTCGCGGTCGTCCTCGATGACCAGAAGGCGCATGGTGACCCGATCCGGTTGCGCATCGGCCGCCCGGCCGAAGGCGCGAGCCCCTTGAATATCTGCATAAGTGGGCATCGGACACACCAATTCCAGTGAATTCGTGGCGGGTCGTTTCCCGCCCTGGTCGCCCCTCAATCGGCCGCTTCAGCCGCGGCCCGGCTAATTGCTCGCGCACCCCAGGACATACGCGAGGGGGTGGCGGATTTGGCCCGCCACCCCCTCGACGACCCCACCCCAGCGGGGGCGACGGATGCCAGGGTTGGAGTTCGCTTCGAACGCAGCCGGACCCCTTGGCCGCCTGCTTTCCAGATTATGGCGGGACGGGCACGAGGCCCGTCCCGTTGAGGTGCACTGCCGGCGGGGGCGACGGATGCCGGCAACACGCCCCTAGCTCTTAAGTCGCTCGCGCATGATCTTTTCCGAAAACCTGTTCGCACTTTTCGGGGTCATGCGCGTAACTCAGCCGCGACCGACCGGCAGGGCGACGAAGCGGGTGTTGTCACCCGATTTCACCCGTACCAACACGGTGCGTTTGCCGTCGGTACGCGCGCTGGCGATCATCTTGCGCACGTCGGCCGGCGTCGAAACGGATTTGCCGGCGACTTCCAGGATCACGTCGCCGGTGGAAAAGCCGTGATCGGCGGCGACACCCGAGGAGTCGACGCCGGTGACCGCCACGCCTTCGCTGCCGGCGCCGGCGACGCGGCTGGCCGGAGCGAGCGTGAGGCCGAGCTTGGCGAGATCGACGGTACCGCTGTCATTATCCTCGGAGTTGGCGCGCGCCTCCTTGCTGTTCGGCATTTCGCCGAGCGTCATGGTGACGGTCTTCTCCGCGCCCTTGTGCAGCACCGCGAGTTTGACCGTGGACTTCGGCGCAATCGCGCCGATCTTCTTGGCGAGATCGCGGGCATCCTTGACCGGCTTGCCGTCGACCGCAGTGATGACGTCGCCGGCCTCGATGCCGGCTTTCACCGCCGGGCTGTTAGGCTGCGGCTCGGCGACCAGCGCGCCTTCCGCTTTCTTGAGGCCGAGGCTGTCGGCGATATCCTGCGTCACCGGTTGGATCGAAACGCCGATCCAGCCGCGCGTGACCGAGCCGTGATCCTTGAGCTGGCTGACCACGCTCTTGACGGTGTCGGAGGGAATGGCGAAGGCGATGCCAACCGAGCCGCCCGAAGGCGAGAAGATCGCGGTGTTGACGCCGATCACATTGCCTTCGGTGTCGAAGGTCGGGCCGCCGGAATTGCCCTTGTTCACCGGCGCGTCGATCTGGATGAAATCGTCATAGGCACTGGCGCCAATGTCGCGGCCGCGCGCCGAGACGATGCCGGCAGTGACGGTGCCGCCGAGACCGAACGGATTGCCGACCGCAATCACCCAGTCGCCGATGCGCGGGGTGGTTTCGGAGAGCTTCACGTAGGGGAACGGACCGCCCTCGACCTTGATCAAAGCGAGATCGGTGCGCGGATCGGTGCCGATCACCTTGGCCTTGTGGCTTTTGCCGTCGTCAGTGGTGACCTGAACGTTCTCGGCTTTTTCGACCACGTGATTGTTGGTCACCGCATAGCCGTCGGCGGAAATGAAGAAGCCGGAGCCCTGGCCGGTGATCATGTTATGGCCGTGGCCTTCCGGCATGCCGTGCGGACCGTTCGGGACGTCGGGCATGCCGAAGCGGCGGAAGAACTCGCGCAGGCCCGGCGGAATTTCATTGCTGTTGAAACCGGTGGTCTGCGGTCCGCCGTCGACCTTGACGCGTACCGAAACCACAGCCGGTTTGACCTTCTCGACGATGTCGGCAAATCCGATCGGCGCTTGCAGCTTGTGGGCTTGCTCGGTCAAATTCTGCGCCAATGCTGCCGGATAGCCGCCCGGCAGATTGAGACCGGGTCCGATCACCAGCGCGGCGGCGCCGAGGCTGGCGATGGTGGTGGCGAGCAGGATGGCACGGCGTGCCGAAAGCACGCGCGATTTCTTGGGGGGATTATTAGGGGGCGTTTGAGCGGGGGGGACGCTCGGGTTCATCACAAAATCTCCATCTCAATTCGGGGGCGCGCAGGCGCGCCGTTTCGAAACTCAAGATGGGGGAACGAGCCTTACAGCGTCCTGTCGGCGGGATTAAACTTTTGTAAGGTTGGAAAAGATATTTCTCTTGAAAATCAATAGATTGAACAAGGCTTAGTCGGCCCGGGGTTCGACCAAAGTCGCAATCCGTTGCTGCTCGGCGGCGGAGAGCGCCGGTGCCTGCAAATTCGCGCTCTGCCGGCGGCGCGCCATCATGAGTAGCACCACCAGGCCGCCCAATAGCGCCGCTGGCGGCAGCCCCCACAGCAGTAACGTATGCAGTTCGAAGCGCGGCTTGAGCAGCACGAATTCGCCATAGCGCGCCACCAGGAAATCGAGCACCTGGTTATCGCTGTCGCCCTTCTGCAGCCGCTCGCGTACCAACAGCCGCAGGTCGCGGGCAAGCGGCGCCGCCGAATTGTCGATCGACTGGTTCTGGCAGACCATGCAGCGCAGTTCACTCGACAATTCGCGCGCGCGCGCCTCCAGCACCGGATCTTTCAGGATTTCGTCCGGCTCCACGGCGAAGGCGGGCGCTGCGAGCGCGAGCAGCAATGCGATCAAAGCCAATCGGCGCATCAGCCCTACTCCGCCGGTTGCAGCGCGGCTCTCGCCGCCGGTTTGGGCGCGCCAACGCGTAAGCGCCGGTCAGACAGCGACAGGGCGCCGCCGAGCATCATCACCACCGCGCCGAGCCAGATCAGCATCACCAGCGGCTTGTAATAGAGCCGGATTGCGATCGAGCCGTCGGGGTTGCTGTCGCCGAGCGACAAATAAAGTTGGCCGAAGCCGCGCGCCATCAGCGCTGCCTCGTTGGTCGAGGTCTCGCGCGCGGCAAAGGTGCGCTTCGACGGCTCCATTACGCCGGTGATTGCGCCGCCTTCGCGCACGGTGAACTTCGCCAACTGCTCGTTGTAATTCGGGCCGGGCTGCTGCACGAGACCGTCGAAGCTCAAATCGTAGCCCGACAGCGAAACCGTCTGCGCCGGCTTTAACGAGACGATCCGTTCGGTGCCCCAGGCGGCCGCGCCGACGATACCGAGCAGCGAAACCGCGATGCCGAAATGCGCCACCGCCGTGCCCCAGGTCGAGCGTGGCAAGCCGGTCGCGCGATGATACACGGTCGTCAGCGGCAGCCGGAACAAGCCGGTGCGCTCGACCAGGTCGACCACCGCGCCCGCCATCACGAAAAACGCCAAGCCGACGCCGAACGGCGCCAGCACCGAGCTGCCGCCCTTCAACGCGAAGGCGGCGGCAACCGCGACGAGGCCGAGGCCGAATGCCGCCATCAGCCGCTGCGCCACGCCCAATAGATCGCCGCGCTTCCACGCCAGCAATGGGCCGAACGGCATGGCGAGCATCAGCATCAAGAACAGCGGCCCGAAGGTCAGATTGAAGAACGGCCCGCCCACGGTGATCTTGGCGCCGGTCAGCGCTTCCAGCGCCAGCGGATAAAGCGTGCCGACCAAAACGGTCAGACAGCAGGTCGTCAGGAAAAGATTGTTGAACACCAGCGAGCCTTCGCGCGAGATCGGCGCGAACAATCCGCCCTGCTTGAGCACGGAGGCGCGCCAGGCAAACAACGCCAGGCTGCCGCCGATGAACAGCACCAGGATGGCAAGAATGAACACGCCGCGGCGCGGATCGTTGGCGAAGGAATGCACCGACGTGAGCACGCCGGAGCGCACCAGGAAGGTGCCGATCAGCGACAGTGAGAAGGTCAGGATGGCAAGCAGGATGGTCCAGATTTTCAGCGCGTTGCGCTTTTCCATCACCACCGCGGAATGCAACAGCGCGGTGCCGGCAAGCCACGGCATCAGCGAGGCGTTCTCGACCGGGTCCCAGAACCAGAAGCCGCCCCAGCCGAGTGTGTAATAGGCCCAGTACGAACCGCCGGCGATGCCGAGCGTCAGGCACATCCATGCCATCAGCGTCCACGGCCGCACCCAGCGCGCCCAGGCGGCGTCGATGCGGCCTTCGATCAGCGCGGCGATGGCAAAGGAGAAGGCCATCGAGAATCCGACATAGCCGAGATAGAGCAGCGGCGGATGCAACGCGAGGCCCGGGTCCTGCAGGATCGGGTTGAGCGACTGACCTTCGAGCGGCGGCTGCGCCAGCCGCAGGAACGGGTTCGAGGTGAGCAGAATGAAGAGATAAAAGGCGACTGCCACCCACGCCTGCACCGCCAGCGCATTGGCCTTCAAGCTCGCCGGCAGATTGCCGCCGAATATCGCCACCAGCGCGCCGAACAGCGACAGAATGAACACCCACAACAGCATCGAGCCTTCGTGGTTGCCCCACAGACTGGTGAACCGGTAGATCAACGGCATCTGCGAATGCGAGTTCTCGGCCACCGTCACGACCGAGAAGTCCGAATTGACGAAGCACAGTCCGAGCGCGCCGAACGACAGCGCGACGAAAGCGAATTGCATCAAGGCGGTGGAAGAGGCCAGCCGCATCAGCGCGGCATCGTTGGCGCGCGCGCCGATCATCGGCACCACCGACTGGATCAGTCCGAGCGCCAGCGCCAGCACCAGCGCATAGTGGCCGAGTTCCGGAATCATTGCGTCTTGCCTCCAGCGAGTTCGCCGCTCGTTTCGCCCCAACGCCCGGACTTCTTCAACGCGTCGACCACTTCGCGCGGCATGTAGCGCTCATCATGCTTGGCGAGCACGGTATCCGCAACGAGGATTCCGCCGGTTTCCAGCTTGCCCTCGGCGACCACGCCCTGCCCTTCGCGGAACAGGTCCGGCACGATGCCCTGGTAGCGCACCGGGACCTCGTTGTTGCCGTCGGTCACTTCGAAGCGGACTTGCAGATTATCGCCGCGCTGCAGGCTGCCGGGCTTGACCAGCCCGCCGATGCGGATGCGGCTGCCGGCCGCGATATGCTTTTCGACAACGTCGGTCGGCGAGTTGAAGAACACAATGGAATCGCTCAGTGCGTTCAGCACCAGCGCGGCGGCAATCGCCAGCACGCCAAGGCTGCCGCCGATCAGAACCAAACGTCGCTGTTTACGGGTCATTGCACGTCACGTCCTGCACAACCGTCGCACCCCCGGGGTTTCGACCATAGTTCCGATGACGCCCCGCCGACCCTCATACAGCACGCGCCATCGTGGCGGAATTGAGCAAGATCAAGCGGCCGCGGCAATGGCGGAAAATGCGTGTTTTTGCGGCCTGCGCGGCGTTTTCACGCAGGATGGCGCTCACCCAAGCGAACTCCAGCTACCGTCCGGATTGCGGCAAGCGGTGCCGCGCGCGGTTTGCGGGCGGCCGTCAATATAGATGGTGTGGGTGAAGGAGCGGCAGTTGCGGCCGGTCTGCTGGTAGGCCGGGCCCGGCACCACCGTGCCGTAGCGGCCGGAATCCGGATTCTTCCACGACACCGGCGCGCCGGAGGGACCGCGTTCGAGCGCGTCCATCTGTGCGGCATAAGCGCGCTCTCTGTCCTCGTCGTCGAGGGCGGCGCCGATGCGATTGCCGATCAGCCCGCCGAGCAGACCGCCGACGGCCGCGCCAGCGATACGATTTCCGGTGCCGCCGCCGGCAACCGCGGCGCCGAGCAGCGCACCGGTCCCGGCACCGAGCAAGGTGCCGGTGCCCTCATTGGGGCCGCGCCCGGATTCTGGGTCGCCAGCACAGGCGGCGAGCGTGAGGCCGATGACGGCAATGGCGGCAAGCCTAAGCGCGGACATGATCGACCCCCGGGAAATCGACACAATGGAAAATGAGCCTCGCCGTAAGCGGCGCGGCAACTGAATTAGCGAGACGGGAGGATTGGGGCGAAAATCCGGCGGCGGGAGAAACCGCGACAATTCGAATGATAAAAAGACTACGCAGCTACCCCGCCGGCAGCACCAATTCGGCGCGCAAGCCGCCGAGCGGCGCGGTGCCAAGCTTGAGCTCGCCGCCATAAAGTCCGGCGAGTTCAACCACGATCGATAGCCCCAAGCCCGAACCCGGCATGCTCTCGTCCAATTTGCTGCCGCGCTGGGCGACCTGTTCGCGCTCGGACGGCGACAGGCCGCGGCCGTCGTCGTCGACCACGACGCGCAAGACCTGATCGGCGCTTGCCGGATCGGGGCGCTCGCGCACCACCTCGATCGTCACCCGCGACGATGCCCACTTGCAGGCATTGTCCACCAAATTGCCGATCATCTCTTCCAGGTCGGGCCGCTCGCCGCGGAAGCGCACCTTGTCGCCGGCATGCACCTCGATGGCGATGCCGCGATCGCGATGGATCTTCTCCATGGTGCGTGCGAGCGCGGTGACCACCGGCTCAACGTCGGTGACCGAGCCCACTACGGTCAGCCGCGCCGCCAGCCGTGCACGCTCGAGATGGCGCGCCACCTGGTCGCGCATGATGTCGGCCTGCTCCAGCACTTTGTTGGCAAACGGGTCGCGCCCGCGCGCTGCCGCCTCGTTCACCATCACCGACAGCGGCGTCTTCAGCGCATGCGCGAGATTGCCGACATGGGTGCGCGCGCGCTCGACGATTTCCTTGTTGGCGTCGATCAGCGCGTTGGTCTCGCGCGCGAGCGGCGCGATCTCTTCGGGGAATTGCCCGGCCAGCCGTTCGGCGGTGCCGGAGCGTATGGCGGCGAGGCTGTCGGTGATGCGCTTGAGCGGGGCGAGGCCGAAGCGCACCTGGAACATGGTGGTGAGCAGCAGCACCACGGCGAGGATCGAAAATGTCACGATCAGCGCCTGATCGAACGAGCGCGTTTCCTCGTTGATCTCGGCGGCGTCGCCCGCCACCGCCACGAGATAGTGGCCCTCCTCGCCGAGATCGATGTTGCGCTCGACCAGCCGCAACCGCTGCTCCTCGGGGCCGGAGACATAGCCTTCGCGCGAGCCGTCGGGCCCGGCGGCGATGCCGATGTCCTGCAGATGCGGCAGCCCGCCATCCCACAGCGAGCGCGAGGAGCGCACCTCGTGCTTGTCCGGATCGAGCCGCGTCACCTGCCAGTACCAGCCCGACAGCGGCAGTTCGAACAACGGCTCGCCGATCGACTGCGGAAATTTGTCACTCGCCTCGTCCGGCGAAGCGACGTCGGCGACCAGCGTGCGCAGATAGACGCCGAGCCGACGGTCGAAGGCGCGTTCCACCGCCTGGCGGTAGAGCGAAGCCAGCACGATGCCGGTGATGACCAGGATCACCACCGCCCAGGCCGAGGCCGAGACGAACAGGCGCAGCGCGAGGGAGTTGGCGCGCATTAGGTCATTCGCCGGGCGGCGCTAGCAGATAGCCGAGCCCGCGCACGGTCTGAATGATCTCGACGCCGAGTTTCTTGCGGATACGGCCGACGAAGACTTCGATAGTATTGCTGTCGCGGTCGAAGTCCTGGTCGTAGAGATGCTCGACCAGTTCGGTGCGCGAGACCACGCGCCCGGCGTGGTGCATCAGATAGACGAGCAGCCGGTATTCGTGACTGGTGAGCTTGACCGGATTGCCGTCGACCGCGACGCGCCCGGTGCGCGAATCGAGTCGCACCGGGCCGCACACGAATTCGCTCTTGGCGTGGCCGACCGAGCGGCGCAGCAGCGCGCGCACGCGCGCCAGCACTTCTTCCAAATGAAAAGGCTTGGCGACATAATCGTCGGCACCGGCATCAAACCCTTGCACCTTGTCGCTCCAGCGGTCGCGCGCGGTGAGCATGAGCACCGGCATGGCGCGCCCGTTGCGCCGCCAGGCCTCCAGCACCGATATGCCGTCCATCTTGGGCAGGCCGATATCGAGGATGACGGCGTCGTAGGGCTCCGAGTCGCCGAGAAAATGGCCCTCCTCGCCGTCGAAGGCGCGATCGACGACATAGCCGGCCTCGGTCAGCGCGGTGGCGAGCTGGCGATTGAGATCGGGGTCGTCCTCGACGACGAGTAGGCGCAAAGGCTTCGTTCTCCGCTACACCTTGTGCATGATCTTATCCGAAAACCGGTTACCATCCCCGTTCGAGCCGGGGACGGGCTTTTCGGGATCATGCGCTAGCGGCCGCCGACAAACTCGCCGTTTGTGGCGTCAACGGTCGCGCTGGTCACTTTGCCACTGCGCGCCAGCAGAGTCAGCACATAGACCAGGCCGCCGCCATGCCGGCAGAGCCGGGCCCGCACCAGTTCGGCGCGGCGCCCGTGTAAATGCAGGGATTTAACGGCCAGCGCGAGCGGGATCGCGCGGTGTTCGGCAACCGCCGCGCGCTGTTCGGCCTTGCTCAGGCAGGCACTATGCGACGCATTGGCGGCTAAAGCCGGCGCCGCCGAAAGGCCGCTGTAAAGGATGATCGTGAGCAGTCGGGAGACCGGCATGGGAGCGGGTTTAGGCGCGCGCCGGTGAACGCGGGCTGAACGCGGCAGGATCAACAGGCGCCGGACTGGCTAGGGCGGCGATGCGGTAGCCGGCCGACGATCTAGACCTTAGGGTGGACCGCTTTGCCGCATCCCATCGCAAGCGCCGGCCGTGATACACTGTCGCGCAGCAAAGGGCACGGCAGCAAATGCGGGCCGCAACCCTTAAGACTTTTCGAACCGTCAGTGGGAGACGAAATTGTCGGATACGTCGGAACTTCTATTCGGAATCACGCTAGTGTTCATCACCGTCGGCTCGATGGCCATCTGCTTGCCGCGCAATGGCAAAACGGCATGGTTCGTGCACAAGCCGTTTCTTGCGCCTGCCGTGTCGGTCCTGATCATCACCGGGCTTGCGTTGGGGCTTATTCTGCTCGCCGCCTATTTCACGACAATCGATGACGCAACATTGTCGGGCGCGGTGAAGAAATTTTAGGCGCGAACGGATCAAGCATCCACCATTGAGGGTAAAACGGACATTGACCCATCGCCGGTCGACAATATCAATTTGTGCGTCGCCCTAGCTTTCAAAGCCGGCAAACGCCGCAAACCTATGGGGTTACCCCGCGCCGCGTGATAATAACGCTTGGTGGCAATGGGAGGAGCTTATGCTGAGACCACTTCTCTTGGCGCTTGCACTTGGCCTCATCGCCGTGGCAATTCCAAACGATGCGCAAAGTAAAACGTCATCGTGCAACGAATGGTGCAGTCAAAACCGCTGTCCTGCCGGCGGCATCGGCCACGGCGGCTGCATGAATAAATGCGTCGCCGGCTGCCAGAAGAAGCATCCCAACGGCTAGCGGGCCGCTAGCTTTCGAACCCCGCAAACGTCGCAAACGCCTCAAGCGGTTCGCGCGGCGCGCGCCAGCGGCTGATCGGCGCAGCTTCATCGGCAAAGCCGAGCGCCAGGCCGCAGAATAAGATGTATTCGGGGGAAATATTCAGGAGGGAATAGACGGTCTTGTGCCAGTGCGTCCAGGCTTCCTGGCCGCATGTGTGCAAGCCGTGCTCGCGCGCCAGCAACATTACCGTCTGGATGTAGCCGCCAAGGTCAGACCATTGCGGCGGGCCCATGCTGCGGTCGATCGATAGCAGCAGGCCGACCGGCGCGCCGAAGAATTCGAAATTGCGCGCATATTGCCGATAGCGCCCGGCGCGGTCCTCGCGCGTCACACCGATCGATTGATAAAGCGCGGCGCCGACCTGGCGCCGGCGCGTCTCGTAAGGCTCTTTCAGATTGCCCGGATAAATGTCGTATTCGGCGCCCTCGCCGCGCGGCAACAATTCGGGCCGCGCGCGCACCAGCGCCTTGAGCGCTTCGAGTTTTTCACCCGCCAGCGCATCGACGCGCCACGGTTGCACATTGCCGCCGGACGGCGCGCGCGCCGCGCCTTCGAGAATATCGCGCACGGTTTTCTCTGGCACCGGCGTCGGCAGAAACGCCCGGCAGGAGAAGCGGGAGGCAACGGCGTCGGATACGTTCATGGAAGGCTCCGCGGGATTCGCGGAATAGTGTGCCGGGCGCGCGGTTGCAAGCCAAGCGCCCGCCCCTCACTTCCTCCCCAAAATCCTCGCCACCTTCTCCAGGCTGCGGCCACCGAAATAGGCGGTGAGCACGATCATCGCCCATTGCGCCACATCGCTGGACAACGGATCGGTCGTCCCCCAGCCGAGAACTTTGTCGAACACCACCACCTTCCACACATAAATAATGAACGCGAAGGCAAACAGCGGCCGCGGCAGCGCCGTGTACCATTTGCCCTGCTCGGCGATCACCACCTGCGCCGCCAGCTCGCGCTCGCGTGTTTCGACGTCGAGCTCGCGCGCGGCGAGATCAGCCGCGACCTTTTCGGATGTGTTCTCGGACGAAAGCTTGGCGCGGTAGGCGTCAACCGCGGCCTTGGCAAACGGCCCGCCCAGCAGGTTGCCGAGCCAGCCGAGGACGGTCGCGAACATTTACGCGCGCCCCGCCGTACGCCGGCGCGCGACCTCGGTGATCAGCCCGATGCCGATCACGTAATACGGTATGAATTTCGGCTGCAGCGCGCTCTGGATCGCACTGTTGATATTCGGATCGCCGATCAACGATTGCCCCGTCACCAGCAACAGTCCCGCGAACGCGACCAGGCGCGCCCACAGGATGGTGATGGAATGCTTGAACCAGGCTTTGATCTTGTCCCACATGAATTGAGTTCCTTCGAATTGTCGCTTCGTCGTCGCTTCCCGCGTCACGCGGGCTTTTGCTGTTGCCGCTGCTGCCGCCAATGCCAGAACGCGTATGCGGAGATCGCAGCCACGATCGTTACCGCCACGAGCGCGCCGACGACGACGGCGCTTGCGCCCGTTTGTTGGGCCTGCTGTGCGGCCGTCGCACCCGCGACGACGACGGCCCCGGCCGAGCCTTGCTGCGCGCCCTTCGGCGTCGGCACCACGCCCTTGCCGGCGGCCTGCTTGGCCGCAGCCGGCATCGGCGCGGCGGCGCCAGCGGCCAACTGCAATGCGAAAGCCTTCACCTCGGCAACGCGCGCACCCCAGCCCTTGCCGAATACGTTCCAGGTCCGCAACGACCGCAAAAAGCGCAACCGTTCGTCGCAGATCGCCACGATGACCTGCCTGGCATCTCGCTTGGCGAGTGCCGCCAGCACATCGTCGCCGGTGCGCCAGTCGTCGGCGGCAAGCCCGAGCAAGCGCCGCAGCACCTTGCCGGAACGCCCGATTCCGGAATTCACGCCGTAGTCGAACACCGCATAGTCGACGCCGGCCGGCAGTTCGTCGCAGCATTGCGCCGCCCAATATTTGGCGCGGTAAATCGCTTTCGCTTCGTCCAGCTTCATCGCCTTGACGTCGGCGGCGCTGGCATCCGGCTTCACATATTTGCGGTAGTCGGCGATGGTGATGCCGAAATTGGTCGGGCCGCCCGGATCGGCCGGATGATTGGTATAGCCGCCCTCGTGCACCAACAGGCGCGCGAGCGCGGCGTCATAAGATGACGCGGCCATCGAGCTTTCCCCGCTTGTTCGGCTAGTTCACGCAGCTGCGGCCGGCGGTGAAAATCCGCTCGTCGGATCGTATTGCCAGCCCGGCGCGACCTCATCGGGACAGGCGACGACGCTACCCTGCGGCGGTTGCCAGGCCGACTGGCCGTCCCAAAGAACGACATTGTCGACCAAACCGTCGATCACGACGGCATAGCGCGAAATTTCAGCCATGATGAATCCTCAGCTATAGGCGAAAATCCAAACCTCGCCGGCGCCACCGGCACCGCCGGCGCCCGACGTATTGGCATTGCGCGCGGCACCGCCGCCGCCACCACCGGCGCCGGGCGTGCCGCCGGCGCCGCCGGCGCCGCCATTGCCGCCGGTATTCGCGCCGCCACCGCCGCCGCCACCGCCGCGCTCGAAGGTACCTTGCTTGTCTTGGCCAGCAGTTGCGGCCGTCCCGCCCGCGGCGCCGCCGCTGCCACCAGTGGCGCCCGCGCCGATCAGGTATCCGGCGCCGCCATCGCCACCCGCTCGCATGGTGCTCGATGTGTCGATGGCACCGCCGGCAGCACCGCTGCCTGCCGATATCGCAACCGCTCTATTACCAGGGCCACCCGTTGCCGCGGCGGAGCTGGAGCCACCAGCCTGAATCGGGAACATCGAAAACATACCGCTGCCGCTACCGCTGCCCGACGATGTCGTTCCGGCTCCGCCGCCGCTGCCGCCGATGACGTAAACAAGACGGTTTGCCCCGCTATTGACATAGGTGTTGCCGCCGGCACCGCCCGCGTTGCCATTGTTGTTGCCAGTGACGCCGGCCGGCGGCGCACCACCCGCGCCAACGGTGACCGACAACGAACTCGCGAGGTCGCTCGTCAGAAATTTCCGGAATGCTATCGCGCCAGCGGCAGCGCCGCCGCCGCCGTAGCGGTTCGACGAATTGTCTCCCGCCGCGCCGGAACCGCCGGCGCCCCCGCCGCCGGTGGCCTCGATCCTGATCCGTTTCGCCCAGGCCGGCACCGTATAGCTGCCGCTCGAGGCGAACACATCGGCCTGCACGCGATTGGGGCTTTTGCTGAACAGCCCACTGCTGCGATCGATGACGAAAGTGTCGTACCAGGTCGATCCGTCCGGCGAGACCTTGAAATGGAAATCGTCGTCGCCGGCCAGCCCGATCTCGGCGCGGCCGGAATAATTATCCTGGAACAAAAACGAAAGGGTTTTCGCTGCGCTCTCTTTGCTGAGCTTATAGCGCAGATTGCCGTCGCCGCCCTCCGCCACGGTCTTGCCGACGAAAAGCGCGTTGTTGAGTTTCGCGCTCAACGGATTGGTGGCGTCCGCCGTGGTGCCAACGCCGAGCAGCGTCAAATTTTGTAAGGCCACTGCCGAAAAGAAATCGCTCCAGGCCGTGCCGTTCCACACCAGCAGCTTGCCCTCATCGGCGATAAAGGCGATCCAGCCGGTCTGCGGCGCGCTGAACTGCCAGGCGCCGTCCTGCCAGGCGGCTATCGCGTTGTCGTGCCCGGCCCAGGCGTCGGTTCCCGCACTCTTGACGATCCAGCGCTCGCCTTCCGCCGGCGCGCCGGGCGGCGCGGTGAGATCGCGGTCGGCTACCGCGAGCTGCACCAGCGTGTCGAGAATGCGCAGCGCGTCGTTGTGGGTGACGTGCTTCTGCGCCTGGCTGCCTTCGATGCAAGGCAGGCCGAGATTGACGGTGTCGGTCATGGTGTCCGGACGTTACGGTTTGAGGATGGCGGTGGCGGGATAACCGGCGCCCACCGTGGCGGAAAGCTGGGTGACGCGAATGGCAAGACTGGTCTGCGGCGCGCCAAAGTCCGCAAGTTCATCGGCGGCGGCGTAGAGCGCGGTCGGCTCGCTTGCATTGAGCATGCGCACCACATCGCTGCCGAAAAGGATGTCGACCCTGTATTGCTCGCTGTCCTCGCCGAGCGGCACCTCGCCGACCCAGCTATCGCCGTCGATGCGGGTGCGGCGGATCCAGCTCAGCGTCACGCCGTCGTCACCGCGCGCCGCCTTCAAGTGCACCGGTGAAAGCGGCCGCAGCGCAGTCGCCTGCGGCGTCGCGTCGAGCGCGAGCGCGGTGGCATCGCCGTAATCGCGGTTGGCGGCGACCACGCGCAACTGCAAGGTCCGCTCCAGCGCATCGAGCCCGCTCGCTATGGTCACCAGGTTCTGATCGAGCAGCACGAAGGGCGAATGCGCGGGCAACGTGGGCGCAATCGCCCATTCGCTGCCGGCCTGGCCGCGCAGCAGGCGCGACAAGGCGTAGGTGCGTTCGCCGACCAACTCGGCATTGGCAAACTGGATCACTTCCCAGGCGCCGTCGGCGCGCTGTACCGCCGCCGCATTGGCGCCGCCGAGCACAGCAAGGTCCGACACCGAGGCGAGCGTGCCGCCGTAAAGCTGCACGCGGAATCCGGCGTTATGCCAGCGCGCGGTCGGGCCGGCGCTGAGATCGTCGAGCGTCTCGCCGGTAAGCGTAGGCGCGAAGGCAAGTCCCGTGCGCTGGAAGCTCTCGCCGTCAGTCGAAGCCCACACCGCTTCGGTGCCAGGCCAGGGATCGGCGAACACCGCCAGCCGCGCCAGCACCGGCGGCTGCTCCGCAGTAAGCGTCGGCAGGTCGAGCGCGACTGCAAGCACCGGGCCGATAGCCGGCGGCGCACTCGGTGCGCGGCGCCGCGGCGGCGCGAGCGCCAGGTTGAAGACGTCGGGGTCGATCGAGAGCGCGCGAACGCTGCGGCTTTCGGTGTCGCTGACTTCCTGCACTTCGACCAGCCGCCGCCGCCCGTTGACGGTCAGCCCCACCACGTCGCCGAGCGACAATGAAAGCCTGCTCGGCGGCAGCGCGAATTCGGCCGCTTCGCGCCCGGCCCACAGATCCTGCAGCCAGATTTCCGCGCGCCGTTCGGCTTCCGAGTTCTCGGTCACCACCGCAAGCGCCGCATGCGCCGTTCGGGTCGAGCCGCCGACCAGGCGGCGCGAACTTGCGGTTGCCGCCTGATAGTCGGCGCCGATATTGGTGAAGCCGAGCGAGACTTCGCGCGGCAGGTCGCTTTCTTGCCCGCGCGTCAGCCGCGCTGGCGCAGCCTCCTCCGGCAGCACTAGGTCGTCTTCGCCGAACTCCGCCACCGGCGTCCCGCCGCGCGGACGGAAGCGCAGCACGCCGTCCTCTTCGGCGGCGTCGAAAGCATAAGCGAGCGCCAGCGGGTCGAGCATGGCGCGCGGCGCCATCGGGCGGTCGACCACGTAGCCGGCGGGGCCGGCACCGAGTTCGCTCGTATCGACCTCAGTCATGCCGCTGTCGGCGAGAATACTCGAAACCAGTGCGTCGAGCGGCGTCGAGCCGAGCCGGCCGCTAAGCCAGTGGCCCGTTTCCCAGTTCGGCGCGTCGCTCCACACCTCGCTCAGCGCGGGAAACACCGGATAGGGCCGCGCATCCCAGGTCCATAGATGAATGGCGTCGGGCGCGATCATGCGCTCGCCGTAGACGGTGGACAGCGGATTGAGCGCAGCCTCGCCGAACGCCGGATCGAGCGCGCCCAGCACGGCTTGCAGATGGCGGCGCTGGATCAGGTCGTCGCGGCTACCGTTGGAGAAATAGGGCAGCCCGGATTCCGAGGATTTCGCATCGGGAAACGAGCTCGGCTGGTTGGCGCCCTTGTCAACCGCCGGACAGCCGATTTCCGTGAGCCAGATCGGTTTGCCTTGCGGCAGCCAGGCAGTCGGCGCGCCAAGTTCGGCACCGGCGACGCGCTCATAATGCGGCTGCGACCAGAAATTCCACAAATCTTTTTGCCGGAACACCCAAGGCTTGCCGAGCCCGTCGGTGATCGGCGTGCGGTTCTGCGCCGCGCGCGCGGCGCTGTCGGCATAGTACCAATCGTATGCCTCGCCGCTGTTGAGATTGCCGGCGAGATAGTCCAGCCGGTACATATTGTCGGTAAGGGCGCGATCGAGCGCATTCGTTTCGTCGCGCCAGTCGGCGAGCGGGGCGTAGTAGTCGATGCTGACAACATCGATCGACGACGATGCCCACAACGCATCGAGCGGAAAGCGCACTTCGCTCGCCGCCTCATCCACCACATGCGCGCCGTATTCGGTCCAGTTGGCGCCGTAGGTCACGACGGTGCCGCCGCCGAGCAGCGCCTTCACCTCGGCGGCCAGACTCACCAGCGCGGCGACCGCCGGATAGATGCCCGGAGCCGAGCGCACGCGCGTGAGCTGCTCGAATTCCGAGCCGATCAGAAAGGCGTCGACGCCGCCGGCCTCGGCCGCGAGCGAGGCATAGTGCAGCACCATATTGCGGTAGTTCCATTCATCGCTGCCGCCGCTGAAGAAGGCGTCGAGCTGCGTCGCCGCTGCACTGGTGCCGTCGGGCGAGCCGGCCTGCCCCGGCGCCGGATCGCAGGTGATGCGGCCGCGCCAGGGATAGGCCGGCTGCGGCGCGGCGCCGGTCCACGGATTGGCGAGCGCATTGCCGCCCGCAATATCCATCACCACGAACGGATGCAGCGTGATCTTCAGCCCGCGCGCTCTGAGTTCGCCGATCAGGTCGCGCACGCTCTGATCGGAGGGCGTACCGCCATAGGCCGGCCGGTCCTCGACCGTCGACACCAGATGGGCGTCGCCACGTTCAAGGCCTGCGGCCGACCAGGTGGCGCCGTAGGTCGATTTCTCGGCGTTGTCGACGCCCGGCAACACGCGGCACTCGCCCGCGCGCAAATCGGTGCCGAACCAGGCGACCGCCACCGCGACCCGCTCGACCTGGGGCGCCTCCGCCTGCAGATCGTCGAGCGAGGCGAGCAAATCGGAGGCAGCATAAGTCACATGGCGGTTTTCCGCCGCCGACTGGCCGGGGCCGAGCGTCTCGGTCACGGTCGCCGGCGCGTAGCCGAGTTCGGTCGTGCCCGGGATCAGCGTCACCGCGCGGATCATTTTCTCGAGCTGGCCGATCGGGCGCACCAGCTCGAACGACAATTGCGGAATGCGGTTGCCGAAATTTTCCAGCGCCAGCCGTTCGAACACCACATAAGCGAGCCCGCGATAGGCCGGCGCGACGCCGTCCTTGGCGACGATCAGCGGGTCGGCCGTCTGCGTCTCATCGCCGACATAGGTGCACACGGTCAGGCCGGTGAGATCGAGCGGCTTGCCGTCGGCCCACACCCGCATCACCGCGCCGATCGGCCCTTCGCACAGGCCGACAGCGAAATTGGCAAAATAGGAATAAGTCGTTGTGGTGGTGGTGCCGCCGCTGCCGCCCATGCCTTTGCCGCCGCCCTCGCTGTCGGTGGCAACGACCTCATCGAGATTGGTCGCCCAGATCACCTGGCCGGAGAGCCGCGCCCGGCCGTAGACGCGCGGGATGGCGGCGCCTTCGGTCGAGGCCATAACGGTAAGATCGGAGAGCCGCGGGCCCTCCAACGCGCGGTCGCGGCGCGCGCCGAACAACGCCTGGTCGATGGCACTGCCGGCAACCGCGCCGACCAGGCGCCCGACGATGGCGCCGACCGGCCCGAGCACGGACCCGCCGGCCGCGGCGCCGGCGACTGAAAGAACGAGGGCTGCCATTAGTCGGCCACTCCCGGAAATCGGAATGCGTAGGCGAGCCGCCTGCGCCACCACGGCGCAATCGCCACTTCAGCGACGGCGGCGCCGTCATGCGCGTGCACCATCAACGCCGGCGCGGTGACGATGGCGGCGTGTTTGGCCGGCAACTTGGCGCGCCAGCGGAACAGCAGTACGTCGCCTGAAGCGAATTCATCGAGCGCGATGGCCGTCAGATGGCGCGCGGCGGCCTCCGCCAGCGGCTCGCCGCTCGCCGCTTCCGCCCAGCCCGGCGCGTAAGCCGGCGCGCGCTCCGGCTCCTCGCCGATCAGCGCGCGCCACACCCCGCGCACCAGCCCGAGGCAATCGCAGCCGACACCCTTGAGCGATGCCTGATGCCGGTACGGCGTGCCGATCCAGCCGCGCGTTTCGGCGACGATAAGAGAGCGGGTGATCGGCATCGAATATTCTCTGTCATTCCGGGTCCGCGAGCTTTGCTCGCGGCCCGGAATGACGATTAGGATTGTAGACTCGTCCCGTCATTGCCCGGCTCGCCCGCCACCGGATAGCGGATGACGAAATCGTTGCCGGGGATGTGCGGGAAGCCGCGAAAATTGACCGCATTGTTAAAGCGGCCAATGCAGATCTCGAAGCGCTTGTCGCAGCCGGCCGTGACAGTGAACGTATCGCCCGCCGCGATCGGCTGCGCCATCGCCTGCCAGAGCGTGAATGACACCGCGACGCCGCTGTTGGCATGCCTCTTCACTTCGACCGCGAGCCCGGCATTGGCCCCGCCGGTGAAGGTCAGCTTGCCGGCGCTGAACCAGCCGTCGTCGAATGTATCGAGCCCGCCGGCCGTGAAGGCTGAGGCCGCCGACAGTGCCAGCACCGTCCCGCCGCCATGATAGGCCGCGTTACCAAGATCGACCGTGCAGCGCGCGTCGCCGAGATCGGCCGCGCAGGTCGCGGTGTAGAGCCGGCCTGAGTCTTCGGCGAGCCGCTGGCTCAGGCCGCGCACTTCGGCCGTGAAAGCTGCGCCCTCGCGCTTGACCTCGCCGAGCGAGCCCTTGGCCAGCAGCACGCGCAGATCCGGCTCGCTCCAATCCACCAGCCAGAGCTCGACCCCGGCCGCGTCGTAGCGGCCGGCGGCGAGATCGTCCTCGTTGAGCGAATCGTCGGCAAGCGCGCCCGACATTTCGGAAGCATCGACCGCCATGCCGAGCTTTCCCGTCACTTCCGAGCCGATAAGCCCGCTGCCGGCGCGGCAGCTGACGCTGCCGACAACGACATCCTCGTCGTGGTCGGTGAAGCCTTGCGTGACCCCGTCATTGCGCGCGATCAGCCAGCAACGGCAAAGCGTGGTGACGCCCGAGTTGAGTTTGGCCTGCAGAGCGGAAGGAATGGTGCGCATCGTCTGACCCCTGAACTCGACCCAAGAAATATTATCGCTATTCGCGATATTTTGGGAGTTGACCTGATTATCGCTATATGCGATATTGCGCCGATGAAGGATATCTCCTTCACCGCCGCGGCGACCCGACAATGGTTGAACCTGTCAGCCGATATTCGGAAACGGATCGATGCCAAGTTGACCGTCTACGCCACGAACGGCTCCGGCGATGTGAAGCGGCTCAAGGGCCGCGCAGGGTGCCGTCTGCGGGTCGGCGACTGGCGCGTGATTTTCATTGAGGAAAAAACCTCGATCGTCATCGTCGCGGTTGGCAACCGCAGGGACATTTGCGAATGAGAGGACGTCATCATGAACGTGCGTTTCAAGAAGACCGATAAGGGCGAAGTCGCCATCTTGCCCCGCAAAGAATACGAGGCACTGGCTGCCAAGGCCGCCGAAGCCGACGAGGATGCCGGAACCGCCCGTCTGGTCGCCCGCGCCCGCAAGGAAATCGCGGCCGGCGCTCCGCTTGTCCCAAAGAGCGTTGTTGACCGCATCGCTAAGGGCGAAAACCAGCTCCGTGTGTTGCGCGAGTGGAAAGGCGAGACACAGCTTTGGCTCTCTTTCAAAACCAATATCGGGCAGGGCTATATTTCCGATCTTGAAAATGGTCGAAGAAAGGGCACGACCGCGGCGCTCAAGAAGATCGCGGATGCGCTCAACGTGCCGCTCGAGCTTTTGGTGTGAACCCGAAACACCACACACTACGGCCTGATCTCCACCAGCGGAATTTTCGGGATCGCGCCGGCCGCAAAAGCGGACAGATCGGCCTCGAGATAATCCGTGTCAAAGCGCACCGGCACGTCGAACAGGAAACCGGCGGTCACCGCCACCCCGCTCGCCGGAATGTGACCCGGGAGAAACGTCACGATCCCGCTGGTCGTATCAACGCTGAAGACCGTGCCCTCCTCCATTTCAGACCCATCCACCGCCACCCGCACGCTGCCGGCGACGGGCTTTGCGATCGGCCGCTGATAGGGCGAATAATCCGCGCCGTAGGTTTTGCTCAACGCGAAAGTCGCGGTCACGCCGTCGCCGCTGCCGATCGCCTGGTCGCTCGCGCCAACCGTCGCAGCGGGCGCCGCCGAGGAATGATCGAGCCGGTCGCGCCAGCGGAAGCCGTAGAGCCGTCCGCGCCGCTCCTCGAAGAACGCGATCACCTGCGAAAGCGCATCATAGGTCTTCACGCCATAGCCGGCGTCGTAGCGCCGGCGCGAATGCGCCCAGCGCGCGTTGCGCTCCTCGGCGCCGGAACCGAGCGCCACCACGTCGGTGCGCCGCTGCGGCCCGCCGGCGCTCTTGAGCGCGATGTCGAGCGGAAACAGGATTTCGTGGAAACCGGTCATCCGTCACAAACTCCGTTGCCCTCTTGCCACCGCGCGCGCGATCTGCCCGGTGAGATAGGCCTCTGAGCGGCGGAAGCTGCCGACATCGGGCGTCGCGATCTGCACGGTGACTTGGGCCGGCGTAGCCTGACCGCTCATGGCGATGCCGAGCCGCCCGTCGGACCCGCGCGACAGCGGCACGATCGCTTCCGGGCCGGCTTCGCCGGCCAGGCCGAGCCCGCCATTAGTGAGCGGAAAATATGACGGCGTGCCGATCACCCCGCCGGCAGCGAACGGCTTGATGCCGCCCATGCGCAATGGCAGCGGCAAGCCGCCGCCCAACGTGCCGCCGAACAATTGCGCCAACCCGCCGCTGAGCGCGGAGGTGATGCCGCTCGCGATCGGCTTGAACGCCTGTGCCACCGCCAGGCTCGAAATGCGCAGCGCCAGCGATTTGAGCACGTCGTCGAACTGCTTGCCGCCGGTCGTCGCTTGCGAGAAGGCGCGCGTCATGGCGCTGGCGAAACCGTTGGCGCTCGCGGCCAGTCCGTTCGACTGGCTCTGCAAATTTCCCAGCACCGCGGACAGATCGCTGGCCGAGGCGATTGCGCTGCCGGCCGGGTCAAGGCTGTTGTCGACCATCGGGATACCTCGCCATCAGTTGCTGGAGCGCGGCGCGGTCGAGCGGCGCGCTGCGTCCGCTCGCCGCCTCGATCGCGTAGGCCAGTTCGCGCGGTGTCATGCGCCAGAATTGCTCGGGCGCGAGCTTGAGCACGCCGAGCCCGAAGCCGATCGCCTGCCGCCAGGGAAACGGTTGCATTGCGCGTTCACTCACCGAACGTCGCCTCGATCAGCGCGGCAGCGATGCGCACGTAACCTTGCGCGCCGCCCTCGACCGCCAACTGCGCCACTTCGTCGTCGCTCACAGTCTCGCCGGCCCCGCGCAAGCCCGCGCCGATGATGCGCGTTAGGTCGCGCGCGGTCAGCCGGCCGCTGCCGAAGCGTTCGGTCAGCGCCACCAGATCGGCGGCACCGAAGGCGGCTTCGAGTTCGGCCAGCGCGCCGAGCGTGAGCACCAGCTTGCGGCGCGCGCCGCCAATTTCGGCCTCGATCTCGCCGCGGTGGAGATTGGGCATGTCATGCGGCCGCAAACGTCAGCTCGCCGGCCGACTCCAGCGCCAGGTCGTAGGTGACTTCGCCATTGTGCTCGCCGGCGAATTCCAGATTGCTGAGCTGGAAGGCGCCCTGCACCGTGCCGAAATCCGGGATCACGATCTGATAATTGAGCACCGTGCCGTCGAAAAAGGTTTGCCGCATGGTGGCGTCGGTCGCCGCGTCGGTGAACAGCCCGCGCCCCGACACCGAGGCGCGTTTGACGCCGGCGCCGTCGAGCAGTTCGCGCCAGCGGTTGGCGCTCTCAGCATGCGTGATGTCGACGGTCTCAGCGTTGAATGCGAGCCGCCGCGTGCGCAGGCCCGCGACGGTGGTGAAACCGGCGCCGTCGGCGATCTTGACGAGCAGGTCCTTGCCTTTTTGGGCGGTCATGGGAATTGTCCTTCGTTAAGCGGGCTCGGTCACCGCGCGAAAGCGCACCGCCGCGTGATAGGTGCGCCCGTCGGCCTCGCGGCGGATATCGGCGACCGCGAAGCGCAGATTGACCAGCGTGTGATCGGTAAGCGTGAGCGGCGCGTCGTCGAGCGCGGCCAGCAGCGCGCCGGCGATCAGATGCGCCTCTTTGTGGCCGCCCTGGCGCGACCAGGCGTGCAGCATCAACTGATGCTCCTCGGCCGCTTCGCCGTCGGCGGAGAAATCGGCGATGCGCGTCTCGCCTAGCGTGATGTAGGGAAAGACCGCGGCGCGCGGCGGCTCATCGTAGACTTTCGGCCCGCCGAGAATATTGACGAGCGAGCTATCGGCGATCAGCGCGGCGTGAATGGCGGCGCGCAGCGCTGTGGAAGCGGCAGTGGGCATGGTTTAGTTCTCCGTCATTCCGGGACGGCGCATCAGCGCCGGACGCGGAATCCAGATACAAACGACGCGCTTGTTTCAGGATTCCGGTTCGCGCCTTCGGCGCGCCCCGGAATGACAATTGCGGGATTAATCCTCGCGCACGTCGGCATCGATTTCGAGGAAGCGGCGATCGGCGCTGGCACGCGCGGCAACGACGCGATAGATGACGGCGCCATCCTGCAACTGGTGGCGCGTAGTGACGTCGCCGCGGTAGCGAATGACGATGCGAAAGCGCAGCGCGGCGCCGAGACTGTCGGCCGCGATGTCGGCGCGCTCGCTGTGCGGCAACACTTGCGCCCACAGCGTGGTCACCGTCGTAAAGCTGCGCGTGACGCCGCCCTCGCCGTCGTCGCTCTCCAGCGGCGCCAGCAGCACTAGCCGGCGATTGAGATCGCCAATTCGCGTAATTTGCGCGTTCATAGCGACAGCATCCGGTAGGGCGCGATCAGCGCGGCGACGGTCGCGGGCAGCACGCTCGTCGTACTGGGGGCGACCAGGCCGCGGTTCTCATACCAATGCGCGACCAACAAGCGGATCGCCTGCCGCAGCGGCTCTGGCACATCGATCGCGGCGTCGCCATAGCCGACCGTCACGTCGAGCTCGATGCCGGACGACGCCCGCCCCGGTGCCGGCAGCGCCGAAGGCGCAAACAGCAGCGCGGAGGCGCCCCTGTCGAGCACGAAGGCTGCGGTATCGAGCGCCTGCGCGGCATTGTCGAAATCGTAGACGCGCGCGGCGGTGAGCGCTTGCAGCGGCGCCGGCAACATCGCGAGCCTGCCATCGTCCGGCCAGGCATCCACCGCGATGCGCCAGCCTTGCGTGATCAGCGCTCGCCGCGTCTGCACTTCGACATGGATGCGCGAACCGGCGATGAGCGCCGTAATCACGTCGTCGTCGTCGCTCGTCTCGACGCGCAGGAAGGCTTTCGCCTCGGCGAGCGACAGCGGCTCGACCGCGGGAGCGGTCAATAAAATGGATGACATTTTGCTTTCTCTGATGGTGTAGCGATCTCTCTTCCCTCTCCGCTTGTGGGAGATGGAAGCGCGGTCGCCGCTGTGCCGTTGACAAACTTCCGGCGCCGAGGCTCATGCGCACTGCATGCGCCTTATCGTCGCCGTCCTCGCCGTTCTCATGCTGGTCGCGCCCGCCGACGCGCTCACCGGCAATGCGCCGCCGGCGGCGGGCTATGCGGCGCGCGCCATCGTGATGGTGGTCGACCCGCGCGGCGATCTGTGCACCGGTACCGCGCTTGCGCGCGACCTGGTGCTCACCGCCGCCCATTGCGTGGCGGGCAAGCTCGCCTATCAGGTCAAAACCTTCCAGAGCGGCCAGACCATTGCCGTGCGCGCCATCGCGCTGCATCCGCGCTTCGAGATGGCGAACTATGCGGCGAGCCGCGCCACGGCCGACCTCGCGCTCGTCAAACTCGCCGCGCCGCTGTCCGATTTGGTCATGCCGGCGAAGCTCGCGCGCCCGCGCCGCGTCGCCGTCGGCGAGATGCTGACCATCGCCGGCTTTGGCGTCACCGCCGCCGGCACCGCGCGCGGGCTTGGCGTCCCGCGCATGGCGACGCTTTCGGTCACCGGCAAGCCCGGCAGCCTGCAAATCCGATCGTTCGATCTGGCGACGCGCAACGTGCGCGCGGGCCTCGGCGCATGTACCGGCGACTCGGGCGCGCCCGCCTTCGAGCCGGCGAGCGAAGGCGTCATCGGCGTGGTGAGCTGGTCGACCGCGCCCGCCGACGAGGAAGGCTGCGGCGGCCTGACTGGCGTGACGCCGCTGCTCAACTACCGCGCCTGGGTGCTCGACACCGCGCGCAAATTCAATTCGCCGCTAAAGCCCTAGCCCCTATTTCCTGTGACCCGCCCGCGCGAAAAGCCTGACAATTGCAGGCCGCGCGCGGCCGTTTACAGCGGTTTAACCTTAATGACTGCATAGTTTCAGCCGCGCAATTGTCGTGAAACGGCGGACCAGGACGACCCGGCCAAATCCCGCATCTTTCACGCGATCAAGTCGGTCGCCGCGCTCGTAATCGGCGCGGTCGATCATGGTGTCGGTGTAAAAAGTTTCAGTGGCGTAGCAGCGTATGACGGATACGACCGCGGCGTTCTATCGCGCCAGACCTCTCGACCGTCGACCTGCCACCCGCCGCGATGGTCGCCGGCTTGCGCGCGGCGGCGCTACCGGCCTTGGCGCCGTCGCCGCCACCGGTGTACTGATAACCTCGGTCACGCTGGCCGGTGCGTGGCTCCTCAACACGTATCTCTCCAGCAATTCTCAAATCCATTCGAGCGTATCCTTGGGGCCGCGCTCGCTGACGCTCGCCGGTCCCTATCGGGTCGTCGCAAACGCCACGGACGCCGCTACCCCGGACGCGAGCTTCGAGACCCGCTGGGCGCGCGCGCTAGTCCCGGCTTCCGCGTCGGCCATTGCCATGCCGCTTTTGGCGCAGCCTCTCGTCGCCGTCGCGGAGAATGTTCCGATGCCGCTGTCGCGGCCCATCATCCCGACGCAAGTCGAGCAAAGCCCCGACGTAACCCCCGTCGCCGAACTCGTTCCCGAACCGGCGACGGATGTGCCGCTGCCGCGGCCCTATCCGGAAAAGCGCGAACCCGCGTTGGCCCCGGTTCCGCCCACTCCGCAACTCGCTGTCGCCTCGCAGGTGCCGGCGCCCGCGCCGGAACGGCGCCTACCGCAAGCCCCCAACCGATTGGCGGCGTTGCCCGGCGCCGACAGCCGCACCGCGGTCTATGACATCGCCGCACACACCGTCTATCTGCCGACCGGCGAGAAGCTGGAGGCTCATTCCGGCCTCGGCGATAAGCTGGACGATCCGCGTTTCGTCAAAGTCAGGATGCGCGGGCCGACGCCGCCGAACGTCTACGATCTCACTTTGCGCGAAGAACTGTTTCACGGCGTTCGCGCCATCCGGCTCAACCCGGTCGACGACGACAAAATGTTCGGCCGTGACGGCATGCTGGCGCACACTTACATGCTGGGCGATAACGGCCAGTCGAACGGCTGCGTGTCGTTCAAGGACTATTCAAAATTCCTGCACGCGTTCCTCAAGGGCGAGGTCGACCGCCTGGTCGTCGTGGCGCATCTCGACAAGACACCCGTGCAGACGGCGCGGCGCGCACACCGCGATCGCTACGCTTTGAATACCGATTAATCCCCGCTTGCGCTCTAACGCTGCCCGTCGCTGCGTTCGCGCGAGAACGGATTGAGCTTGCGCAATCTATCCCGCAAGCCGCCGCGCCCCTGCTGCTGCCGTCCCTGACCGCGGTTCGGCTGTTGGAAGCGGTTCTGCTGCTGCGGCCCACGCAGATTCCGATTCTGCTGCTGCGGACCGCGCAAGTTTCGGTTCTGCTGCTGCGGACCACCGCGCTGGCGCGGATTGTTCGGCCCGCGGAAATTGCGTCCGCGCAGCTGCCGCCGCTGGATCGCCATCGGACGACCGATGCGGTGCGCGCCGAACAGCCGCTGCACCACGCCGCGGTCGCGCGCCGCCTCCTGCGGCGAAATCGCAAAGCGCACCGCGGTAAACCGCCCGCCCAGGCCGGGCCGGATGGCAAAGGCGCTCGCGCCTTGCGTCAGCGCACCGAGCCGCCCGCCTTGGCGGTCGAACGCCTGGATCTGGCCGACATGCCCGTCGGCATCCGCGTAGAGCTTGATCTTGGCCTCGCCGCCGGCCGCGGGCACATCGACCACGCCGGTGGTGCCGCGAATGCCGAGACTGGCGGTCGGCGTCGTGATCGTCATGTCGCCGGATTTCGCCACCAGGCTGGCGACGAAGGCGACGGTGCCGCGCGCGACATTGACGGCGGCTTTGTTGCCGCTGGCGCCCTCCTGATAGACATATTGGTCGATGACGATGCGCGCATTGGCGCTCAGGCTGAAGGTCGACTCGTCGTCGAAGGTGACGCTAAGCGAGCCGTTGGCGCCGGTCTCCAGCGCGTCGTTCCGGTAAACAGCATCGTTGAGCTTGAGCGCGGCGGGCCCGGCATTTGCGCGCGTCACCATGGCGGCGCCCTGCAAAGTGCCGACCTGGCCGATCTGATTGTCGGCCGCCTGATCGAAGCTTGCTTGATTCTGGGCACGGGCCCTCAGCGGCCACAGCGCCGCACCGCCGAGCAAACCGGCAAGAACCGCGATGAACCTGCGCCGCTGCACCAAATCCCCCGAGCAAGGCCGTCTAGGTCGGAGACCATCATGGCTTTATCGGGGCCGCGCCGCGCTGCCGCAGGCGGTGAGAAAGCGGGCTTTTCCACAGGCTCAACGCTTGTTCGGCCGGTCCGCGACCCGCTAGGCTGCAAGCCGCCCGTGGGGGGCTTTGGCAATGCCGCGCCGGATCGCGTTTGCACTCACATTATTGATGGCGACGCTCGCCGCCGCCCCGGCGCAAGCCGTCGTGTTGGGCTCCTCCTCCTCGCTCGGCTCCTACACCGTGCGCCTGGTCGGCGCGCATTATTGCAGCGGCGTTGCCATCGCCCGCCGCGCCGTGGTCACCGCCGCCCATTGCGCGCGCGGCATGCGCGTCATGGCCGGCGGCGGCGCGATCCGCATTGCCGGCGTTGCGCGCAGCGCCGTGCTTGACGACGGCCGCCGCGTGCACGTATCGGGCGACGCCGTGATTCTGAACTCGCTTCCCCGCTGCCGTTCGGCACAAGCCCGGCACCGATTGGCGCCGGCAGTGGCGACAGCTTCACCATCGCCGGCTACGGCACCACCGACGAGCGCGCCGGCGGCGCCTTCGGCTCGCTGCACGAGGCAACGCTGGTGCGGGCAAGCGCCCGCGCGCTGGTCGATCCGCATCGCTCCGGCTCGATCGGCGCCAGCGCCTGTTTCGGCGACAGCGGCGGGCCGGTGATGCGCGGCGGCGAGCTGGTCGGCATCATTACGCGCGCCGCGCACCCCTCGCCGCGCATTGCCTGCGGAGATTTGACGCGCTGGGCGGCGATCACGGTGAGCGGCCAAGCGCGCGAGGTTGCCGTCGCGACGAGCGACGACGCGCCGGTCGCCGAGCCGCGCAGGCACAAACACCGCCGCCACGCCCGGCGCGTTCACGAAACCGAAACGCGCGCGGCCAATCTGTTCGGCAACTGGTTCACCGAGAAACTCGAAACCCGCCGTCCCGCGCGCCGATCGGCAAGGCACAAGGCGGCGAGGCGGTAGGCAATATTTTTCGACCTACTTGAAGTCGATCGAGTCGAGCCACATTTTACCAGTATTATTCGGAGGATTTTCGATGACCCTCACTGACTGGATTCTTATTCTCAATGGGTTTGCAGTTGTCATGGCTCCAATTATTGCCCTCTGGGTAGGCGGTGTTTTGCAGCGCCGCTCAGACGCTAAAAACTCGAAGTTGGCTCTTCTTGGCACGTTGATTGGCCTACGGCATGACCCGCTTTCGACTGAATCCGTTCGGGCATTAAACCTAATCGACGCAGTATTTGTTGATGAGCCCTCGGTGCGCGAGTCGTGGACGCGCTACTACGCGGCGCTGAACGATCCAAATCTAAACCATGGGGCTGGCTCCTCAGTCAGAGAGGAAAAACGGCGTGAGCTGCTTTTGGAGATTGTCAAATCACTAAAATTAGGCCGAAAGATTTCCTCTGCAGAATTGTTAAGGTCCTATATGCCAGCATTCGCTGCCGATAGTACCTACATTGGAATGCTAGAGCGGCTACACAAAAGGGCATTTTACGAAGAGGACCTGAAGCGCCGAGGTATCCCGCTTCCGGGATTGCCGGCACCGGACGCAAGCCCGATGCCGGCTACCGCTGCGCAACCCGCTTCTGCAAAAAACGGGACGCAGCAGCCCATCAACTCGCCGCGAACTTCATCACCTTGATGGCGTCGAAGTCCTGCACGCCGCCACCCACGCGCTTGGTGGTGTAGAACAGCACGTAGGGCTTGGCCGTATAGGGATCGCGCAGCACGGTGACGCCGGCGCGGTCGACGATCAGATAGCCGCGGTTGAAATCGCCAAACGCAATCGACAGCGAATTGGCCGCGATGTCCGGCATGTCCTCGGCCTCGATCACCGGGAAGGTCATCAGCGAGGCCTTGCCGCCCGCTTGCGCCGGCGGTTGCCACAGGTAACCGCCGCCGGAGTCCTTGAACTTGCGGATCGCGCTCTGCGTCTTGCGGTTCATCACGAACACGGCGTTCTGCCGGTAGCCGGCATTGACCGCGTAGACCAGGTCGACCAGCACGTCGGACGGATTGGAAGCCGGGAACGCCGCCGACACGCCCGAGGCGATGTAGCCGATATCGCCCCAGGTCCACGAGCCGTTGTCGACCGCGGTGTAGGACAAGAACCCCTTCGGCTTGTTGGAGCCGTCGCCGGTCACGAACGCCGTGCCTTCCTGCGCGGCGAACACCTGCTCGACTTCGCCCGCCAGCCACTGGTCGATATTGACCGCGGCATCTTCCAGCAACGTCGCCGTCGCCGCCGGCATGGCGTAAAGCTCCATGGCCGGGAACGACAGCTCGTCGAGCGTCGGCGAGGTAGTCTGCGTGCGTGCGTCGGTCTCGCCCACCCAGCCGACCGCGGGGCCGGCGGTCATGAACGGCTTCTTGTAGACGTTGCCGGAGATGGTGCGCACGCCGGCAATCGAGCGGATCGGCGAAATCGCCGTGAGGCGCGCGCCGATCTGCGTCTCGACTTCGGGCGGCACCAGATAGCCGCCGTCCGGATTGGAGCCGGCCGACAGCGCTTTGAGCTCCAGCGCACGCAATCCGGCGGTTTCGCCGGACCGAACATACGACTCGAACGCGGCCTTGTGCTCGAGCGCGGAAGCTGAGCGTTGTGCGGCGCGCTCGCCGCCGAAGGCGGGGCGCGCATTCTTCAGCGTCATTTCGTCGAGCCGGCGCGTCTGCGTGTCGATGGTCTGATTGATGCGCGCGAGTTTTTCTTCCAGCACGACGTCGCCGGAGCGCTTGTCGGTGAGCGCCAGGCGCTCGTCGTTGGCCTCCTTGAAGGCCTCGAAGGCGCGCATCAGCTCGCCATGCGTGACCACGGCGTCGAGCGGAATGCCCGCCTTGGTCTCCAAATCTGTTCGCTGAAAGTTATTGTCGGTGTCGATATCCATTTTAGGTTTCTCCTGTTGAATGGATGTGGCTATGGCAAACGCGCACGCGCGGCACATTGCCGATTGAGATGAGGTCGCGCGCCTTGCCGGTCTGGCGACGATGCGGAACCGTTAGTGGATTTCAGAGTTAATAAGCAGCGGCGCCATGAATAGGCCGCCTGGAAATTGAGGACTTTGCGCAGCCCGCAATGTATGATTTTGCCGCATGAACAGGCTCGTAAACTTCTTGACGCAAACGGTCGATATTTTCGGCTACACCTTCCAGTATTGGATGGTGTTTGCGATGGTGTTCATATTTTTAGGGGTCGCGTATCTTTATGCGATGGGAAAAAATGGCTAGCGTAGTGCATACCTCTCACAGCCATCATCAATGAGCGCATGATAAACGCGCTTCCCGTCCGCCCGCGGTCCCTGGCAGGCGCTCGCCGACGGCAGCGAAATCCGCTACCGCGCCAAATGGCCGTGACAGAATTGAGCTGGAAGCAGATTTCCTAACCCGAAAATGTTCACGCGTTTAGCTGCGGCTGGGCTCGAAAGCTGCCTTGCCACGGCCATTATAAGGGCCGCGTCAGCCGCCGCCGCACGACGTCCGACGGCTCCGCCGCCCCGCCCATGGCCACCCGCCAATGCCGCTCGGCGCGCGTGCGCGCATGTGGCAGCGGCCGGGAGGGCGCCGCCTTCACCGCACGCACGCGCGCTCCCGCGAGCAGCGGGAACGTGACGATGGAAATTTCCCACAGGTCGACCGCCACCAGCCGGCGCACGCGGGTGCGCGGATCGATATTGCCCTTGACGGTGCGAAAGCCGATCGACAACCCGTCGACCGCGCCGGCACGCAATAATGAAAGCAGCTCTCGTGCGCGCGCCACTTCCGGGATCAGCCGCCCGCGTGCGTAAAGCCCGCGGCCATCCTCGCGCAGCTCGAGCCAGACGCCGATCGGCTCCGACGGGTCGTGCTGGAACAGCATCGGAATGCGGTTGACGCCGCGCAAGCGCAGCGTATCGGCGAAGGCCCCGCGCATCACCATGTCGCGCGCCTGGTCGATTTCGCCGAACAGGCTGGCATAGCCCTCCACCGTGCCGTCGCGCTCGATCGTCGTGCGCGGCGCGAACACGGTGGCGACGGTGGGTTCAATGTGGGGTGCGAGCATGAGATTCTCGGGCGCGAGCAAAATTATGCCGTCACCCGCGGGCTTGGCCCGCGGGTCCATGATACGTTTTAGCCCGCCGCAACGTTTCATGAATTGCCGGGTCAAGCCCGGAAATGACGCGTGGAAAAGCTGCGCGCGATTAACGCTTGCCGCCGCGCTTGCTTTTGCTTTTCGCCGCCTTGGTGGTGCGCGCGGCGCCCCGGCGCCGCGCGGCGCGGTCGAGGTGGTCGAGGAATTCGCGGAACACGTCGAGATGATCGCGCCGGTTCTTGGTCTCGCCGCGGATCGAGCGCAGCACGGTGTGCAATGTGTCCATCAATGACCTCCAATGTTCTTTGCGAAATGCTCGTTGAAGCGCGCGAGCTCGCGCACGAAATCGTCGAAGCGGCGGCTCGCCGCCGCCAATTCGCGCAGCGCGAACCAGCCGAGCGCCGAGGCCGACGTCGCCCACAGGAACAGCGCCAGATGCGCGAGATCGCCGCGCTCGCTGAAGGTACGGATGATGTCGGGCATTTCATCTGTCATCACCGGGCCGGCGCAAAGCGCCGTGATCCGGTGATCCTGATTGATTGGTACCGCGCTTGCCCGCCTAAGCGAGATCGCCGGGACGAGCCCCGGCGATGACAGTCACATTGCGTCCCCACCCGGCACCGCGCCGTAGCCGGTGGCCGCGCGTTTCTCGTTGACGGTCAGGAACGGCGCCTTGGTGACGCGCTCCCACAATGCGGCGCGGTCGGCGCTGAGCGCATCGATCCTGTCGGTATCGGCGGCAAGCATCAGCCCGGCCCCGAAAGCCGGCGCCAGCCACTGCGTGAGCGCCGCGGCGATGCGGTTGCCGAGCGGCAGCACGGTCTGCCGCCAGAACACGCGATTGGCTTCCTGATAGTTCGAATAGGTATTGTCGCCCGGGATCGCCAGCAGCATCGGCGGCACTCCGAAGGCGAGCGCGATCTCGCGCGCGGCCGAGTGCTTGGCTTCCATGAAGTCCATGTCCTTGGGGCTTAGCGACATCGCCTTCCAGTCGAGCCCGCCTTCGAGCAGCAGCGGACGCCCGGCATTGGCTGTGCCCTGGTACTGATCGGAGAGTTCTTTCTTCAGCCGCTCGAATTGCGCGTCCGACATCACCGCGCCTTCTGGGGCGGCATAGACCAGCGCGCCGGACGGCCGCGCCGCATTGTCGAGCAGCGCTTTGTTCCACTTGGCTGCGGCGTTGTGGGTATCGACCGCAACCGCGGCGGCTTCCAAGGGGCTCAGCCCGTAGTAATCGTCGAGCGGATTGAACAGTGTCAGTTGTAGGATCGGCGGCAGCGCGGCGCTCTGGTCGAAGCGCACGGTCGCGCCCGCCACCGTGTATTCATAAGCTTGCGGCCAGCCGTCCGGCCCCGGCACCACCTTCATGCGATCGGGCCGCAGCGCGTAAAGTTCGCGCACGTTTGGTTCGGCTTCACCGTCGATGCCGACCGCTTCCAGATAGGCGTTGCCCGATAAAAGCAGATGCGAAGTAACCGCCTCCAAGAGCGAGGCGCCGTCCTGGCGCGGGTTCGGCCGCGCCAAGAGGTCGAGCAGCGGATGCCGGCCGAGCTCGGCCGCCCCCTCGTACAGCGCAAACGACAGCGCGCCGATCAACTCGGCCACCAGACGCACCGCGCGATGCACGATGGCGTTGCACTGGTAGCCTTCGCGCGCGAGCGCGGCATAGTCGCGCGGCGTCCAGCGCGCGCGCCCGCCACTCTCGATGGCGATCAGCCGCGCGGTGCGCGAGGCCTTCCGCTCTGGTGGGCGGAGCATGTATTTCAGGCGCTCAAACATGGGTTCCCTGGCCTTGCGCGCGATTTGAAAAACGCGCAGCTTTCGTGCTTTCAATGTCAGGAGGGCGACATGGCGGCTTTCAATATTGTACGGTTTCGCGTCAAGCCGGGCCACGAGCAGCAGTTCGTCGCTGCCCATCGCGGACTCAATCCCGGGCTGAAAGGCTTCCGAGGCGGCGCGCTGGTCAAGACCGGCGAAAGCACCTTCTGCTTCATCGGCGAATGGACGAGCTTTAAGAAGATCGTCGACGCGCGCCCGCTGATGGGCGGCATCCTCAATCCGATGCGCCAGCATCTGGAAGACCTCGGCGGCGGCCTCGGCCTCACCGACCCGGTCTCCGGCGAGGTGGCGATGAAGATCCCGGCCACCAAGCCGGCCAAGAGAAAAGCCAAAGCGAAAAAGGCCAAGCGGAAGAAGCGGCGGTAAAATCCTCGTCATTCCGGACGCCGCCGCAGGCGGCGATCAGGAATCCAGAAATTCGGCACGGCTTACGATTTGGCTGGATTCCGGGTTCGCGCCGTCAGCGCGCCCCGGAATGACCGGGTCAACTACAACCCCCGCACCCTTGGCCCCTTCCCCGCCCCGAACGTCAGCGCCGTCACCGCCCACACCAGCGCATCGAGCCGGTCGGGCGAGCGGCCGGACGAAAGGCCGTCGAGGCCGAAGTCGCACATCTCGTCCTCCAACGCGGGGAACGCGCCGACGTGCTTCACGCGGCCTTGTTCGTAGAGTTGCGCCACCGGCTCGGCGCGCAGATATTTGCCGCGCGTCGCCCGCACGGTCACCACCGGCACCGCGCTGTCGGCCTCGCGGATCACCGCCTTGACCATGTCGCCGCCCTGGTTGACCTCGGCCACCAGCGCATCGGCTTCGAGCCGCCGCCACAGCGCGATCGCCTTCACCGCCCAGGCCTGCGGCGAAAGACCGCCCGCGCTGTCGTCGGAGAGCACATAAAGCGTGCCGTCGCCGCTGCGGCCGGCGGCGACGATGCCGCAGGCGTCCGCGCCTTTACGCGCCGAGGCCGGCGGATCGACCGCCACCACGATGCGCGCAAGCTGCGGCGCCGCCGCGACGCGGCAATCCTCGAGCCGCGCGCGCGTCCATAGCGCGTCGGCGCGCTCCTCGACAATCTCGCCGTCGATCTCCTGGCGCCCGAGCCTGGTGCCGTGATAGCGCGCCAGCACGGTTTCGATGAAATCCGGCGCCAGATTATAGGCGTTGTTCACCGTGCGGCCATGCGTCAGCGCCGTGCGCGGATCGGCCATCAGCCGTTTGATCAGCGCAATCGGCCGCGGCGTGGTGGTGATCACCTGCCGCGGCCGCTCGCCAAGGCGCAGTCCGAACTGCAGCATATCGAAGGTCGCATCGGCATGACGCCACTTGGCAAGCTCGTCGCACCAGGCGGCGGAAAACTGCGGTCCGCGCAGGCCCTCGTAATTTTCGGCGGAGAACACCTGCGCCACCGCGCCGTTCGTCCATTCCAGCCGCCGCCGCGACGGAATCCATTGTGGGCGCTCCTTGGCCGCGTGCACCGCGAGCAGGCCGGAGACGCCTTCCACCATCACCTCGCGCACCTCGTGCTCGGTCTCGCCGATCAGCGCGATACGCGCGGCCGCATCGTTGATGGCGACCTCGCGCACCCATCCGGCGCCGGCGCGCGTCTTGCCGGCGCCGCGCCCGCCGAGGATGAGCCAGGTGGTCCAATCCGCGCCGCTGTCGGCGCATGTCGGTGAAAGCTGGTAATCGTGCGCAAGAACGGGAAAATCGGCACTGAAATGATCAATCCAATTCGGATTCTCGCTGGTCAGAAATTCGGTCAGCGCCAGGTCGGCGTGCTTCAATAAATCCGCGAATGCGTCGCGCAAGTTCTCGACGAAATTCATTGATGTCGCGAGGGATGGGGTCGTCGTCTGCTGCATCGGGCTGCGTCTCGTTCTCGGCCCTGTTGAGCGCCTGAATCTCACGCAGCGTCCGCGCTACGCTGGCGAGCGTGCGGGCGCCATGTTCGGCTTCGATCTGATCGGATGGCGTGATGTTCTTCACGATGCGCTCGACGGCATCCATCTCGTGCTCGACGACACGCTGGATGCGGAGCGCCAGCGCCATACGCTGCTGCGGCGATGGCGGATCGCCGTTCACGACGAATTCCGCACGCGGCTGCTCGGCCGGCTCGGCCGTCATCGCCACGACCGCACTGCCGCTCAATGCCCGGGCAAATTGGAAGGTGCCAATCTTGGCGCGGCGACCGCGCCAGCCGCCTTCGCGCACGCGCTTGTAGAAATTCGAACGCGAGAGCCCCAGCATTCCGGCAATGTCGTCGACCGGCGCCAAGGTCTGCTCGTAGAGACGCTTGGCCTCGGTGAGCAACTCCGGCGCGAGTTGTTTCTTCTGAACCATGGCGCAACCGTCCCGGCATAAAAAACGCGCCGGCAAAAACCGGCGCGAACGAATGCGTGTGCAGCGCCTGTCAGTGCGTCGACAGCGCCGCGATGGCGATCATCGCCAGGATGGCGACCACCAGGCTCGCCACCAGCAGGGAGCGCACGTTTTGCCCGCTGCCGGCGCGCCCATCTTGCCCGTCGGCGCCAACGTTCATTTCGGTCGTCGGTTTCGCCAAGGTGTCGTCGTCGCTTTGCACTGTCCTGACCTCCGGGCGCCCGAAAATGCGGGCGTTAATTGCGAGGCACATGGCGACTCAATAACATCATCGCAATGGCAATGTTCCCGCGCTGCGGCGGCGGTATCAAGCGGACGCAACTGTAAAGCGTGCACGATGTCTAACGAGGCAGCGCGCCGCTGTCAAGGAGTATTTTCCTAGGAATACGGTCAGGGATCGCCCGCCTGTGGAAAACTCCCCGAAATTTCACGAATTTCGTACGTGTAACAATATCTTAGCGCGGAGTATCGGAATGGCAGGCGCGGCCATTGTCGCCCCAAAGCCAGCCGCATTTGGTGCAGCCGCCGAGGCTTATGGCCGCGAGCGCGAGACAGAAATAAACCGCGAGGCGTTTGTGTCTATGCATAACAAAAGCTTAACCCAAGGCGCAGTGCCAGGCGAGAGCGGCGGCGTCACGGCGCTCACGCGGTTGCCGCGTACCTGCCGCCGCGCCGCTTTACTGTCGCGCAAAAGCGTCTGATTCTTTAGCAAGTCGTACAAGATTATTTTTTCTCAATATTCCGCTTGCCCCATTCAATGAGCTTTTCGGCGTCACCATTCGGCTTCGGGTCATCTTCTACAGGCGCCTTCATTTCTACAGGCGGCTTCAATTCTACAACCGGCTTCTCTTCTACAGGGGGCTTCACTTCTGCAGGCCGATTCACGTCCGCAGGCGGCGTCACTTCCACAGACGGCTTAACTTCTACAGGCGGCTTGTCTTGCTTACTGATCGGCTTTTGCGGTTTCGGCGGTGTCTTGGGCGTCCGCCTCAGAGCGCCGTCGCGGGTGGGTTTGTTTCGCAACGAAGGCAATGGTTTCCGCTTTGGTTCCGCAGGTTCTTTGCACTTCGGGTCGGGCGTCATCGTCACCCGAATTTCTGGCGTGTATTCATTAATCGCGCCAGTCGCGGCATCCATACCGACGGCCCGCATGCGCGCGTGCCGCTTTGGGTGCCGGCGGCGGGCTTGGCGACCTGTTGTGCGATGATCGCTGCCGCCGCATTGAGCTAGGCCACTACCCGGCGGCGTCGAAGCGCTGGCGCGCGGCCTGGATGGCGGCGCGGTGCTGGCGCGCCCACAAGCCCAACTCGCTCACCGGCTCGAGCAGTGAACGGCCGAGCCGGGTCAATTCATAATCCACGCGCGGCGGATTGGTCGGCTTGACCGTGCGCGTCACCAGCCCGTCGCGTTCGAGCCCGCGCAGCGTCAGCGTCAGCATGCGCTGCGAGATGCTGCCGAGCGCCTTGCGCAATTCGTTGAAGCGCTTGGCGCCATCGCCCAGCGTGGAGACCACCAGCACGGTCCATTTGTCGCCGACGCGCGAGAGCACCTCGCTCACCGCCCGGCAATCCTCGGGCACATGCAGGTTACCCGGTATCAATTTTGTGCCTTCTTGCGCTTTTGCCATGGTTATCTATCTAGCCTTGGTATTCATTTGTTCCTAACAACCTAGGGGTTACCATGTCCAAATTCAAGCTCGGCATCGTCGTTGGTTCAAACCGCCGCGAATCGATCAACCGCAGGCTGGCGCAGGCGCTGGCGAAACTTGGCGCCGGCGCCTTCGACGCCAACTTCATCGCGATCGACGAGCTGCCGATGTACAACCAGGATACCGAAAACCCTGTGCCGCCGCAGGTCGCGCGCTTTAAAGCCGCGGTCGAGGGGGCCGACGCCCTGCTGTTCGTGACCCCCGAGCACAGCCGCTCGATCCCGGCTGTTCTGAAAAACGCCATCGACTGGGGCAGCCGGCCCTGGGGCAAGAGCTCCTGGCCCGGCAAGCCCGCCGCCATCACCGGCACCTCCGGCGGCGCCATTTCCACCGGCATCGTGCAGCAGCACTTGCGCGCGGTGCTCGGCAATCTCGGTCTTCAGGTGATCGGTGGCGAGGCCTATATTCAGTTCAAGCCCGAGCTGGTGGACGCGCAGGGCAACGTGACCGACGAGGCCGTGCGCACCTTCCTGAAGAACTTCATCGACCAGTTTGCCACTTTCGCAGCGCGGTTCCAGTCGCACAAAGCCACCGCCGCCGCCGCGGCATAATCCAAAGAGGCAAAGCCCCATGTCCATCCGCCCCGTCAAACGCATCGCCCAGTCCAAGCCCACCATCGAGGGCGCCGGCGTCAAGTTGCGCCGTGCCTTCGGATTCGGCGAGACGACGGAGACCGATCCGTTCCTGCTGCTCGACGATTTCCGCAATGACCGGCCGGCCGATTATCTCGCCGGCTTCCCCTGGCATCCGCACCGCGGAATAGAAACAATAACTTACACATTAGCTGGCTCGGTCGAGCATCGCGACAGCCTCGGCAATCACGGCTCGCTCGGCGCCGGCGACGTGCAATGGATGACCGCCGGGCGTGGCATCATGCATCAGGAAATGCCGCAGGGCGACGCGCAGGGGCGCATGCACGGCTTCCAGCTCTGGGCGAATCTCCCCTCCTCGCTCAAGATGACGGCGCCGCGCTACCAGGACGTCAAAGGCGGCGAGATTCCGGAAATAACCGACGACGACGGCACGCATGTGCGCGTGGTGTGCGGCGAGTTCTGGGGCAAGAAAAGCTCGGTCGAGGGCGTCGCCGCCGATCCGCGCTATCTCGACATCTTCGTGCCGGCGGGCAAGCGCAAGACATTGAAAGTCGAGACCGAGCGTCACGCCTTCGCCTATGTGTTCGAGGGCGACGGGCAATTTGCCTATGCGTCGAAACCGTTCGGCGTGCTCAGCGAAAAGCAAGTCAATGGCGAGGAAATCTTGTTCCGCGAACCGGTCGGCGACCGTTCGCTGGTCGTGTTCGACCGCGGCGACGAAGTCACCGTACAGGCCGGCGACAAGGGCATCCGCTTCCTACTGGTGTCCGGCAAGCCGATCGAGGAGCCGGTCGCCTGGTACGGGCCGATCGTGATGAACACCCAAGCGGAACTGCAACAAGCGGTTTCCGAACTGCGCAGCGGTACGTTCATCAAGGGCTAGCGCCGGAATTCATCGTACCGCGGCGGCAAGGGCGAGGATCGCCGCCCTTCCCGATTTTGCCGCCACGCCAAACCGCCTTTAAGATAGCGCCATGGACGCACCCAATCCGTCGTCGATGCCCGACGCTGCGAGCCGCATGCCGATCCATATCGGTGCCGTCGGCCTGACGGTGCGCGATCTCGATCGCCTCACCGCCTATTACCGCGACCTGCTCGGCCTGACCGTGCAGGAGCGCGCGCCGCACGTTGCGAAACTCGGCGTCGGCGGCGTCACGCTGCTCGAATTGACGCATAGACCCGACGCCTTGCCCGACGACGCGCGCGAAGCCGGCCTCTATCACACCGCGTTTCTGATGCCGACGCGCGCCGACCTCGCGCGCTGGATCCTGCACGTCGCCAAGAACCGCGTGCCCATCGTGGGCGCCTCAGATCATGACGTGAGCGAAGCCATCTACCTCGACGATCCGGAAGGCAACGGCGTCGAAGTCTATTTCGACCGGCCGCGCGAGCAGTGGCGCCGCGACGGCAACTCGATTTTCCAGAAAACCGACCCGCTCGACATCGACGCGATTATCCGCGAGATCGATCCGGCCACAGCGACCTACGAAAGCGCGCCGGAAGGATTGCGTATCGGCCACATTCATCTGCGCGTCGGCAATATCGCCGCGGGGGAAAGGTTTTATAACGGCGCGCTCGGGCTCGACGTGACGCGCCGCCGCAACGGCGCCACCTTCATGTCCACCGGCGGCTATCATCACCACATCGCGGTCAACACCTGGCATAGCAATGGCACGCGCGCCCGCAACGGCCGGCGGGCGGGCCTCCATTGGTTCGCGATGGAAATCAACGATCAGGCGACGATGGACGGCCTGCAACAGCGTCTCGCCGCGGCCGGTATCGACACCGCCGCATTCCCAGGCGGCTTTGCAGCCATGGATCCCTGGGGCACGACGGTCCGTTTCACACTTGCGGCTTGATTGCCGCGCGCGCCGCACAAGACTTAATAGCAGTATCTAGTCGGCGATGCTTTCGTTCGGCAATTGATGCTCATGCCAGACGGCGTTGAGCACGCCGCAGCCGCAGGCAAAGCCAAGGCCGAGAATCCAGGCGAAGTACCACATGACTTTGTTCCTCAATAGAGATTGGCGGAATTGCCTTCGATCTGCTTGGCGGTGACCGGCCCGCGCAACACGCGGAATACGAAGCCGGTATAGGCGATCACGATCGGCAGGAAGATGAGCGTGGCGATCAGCATCACGAACAGGGTTAAGTGGCTGGAGGTCGCGTCCCACACCGTCAGGCTCGCCTGCGGCATGATGTCGGACGGCATCAGGAACGGGAACATGCTCACGCCCGCCGTCGCGATGATGCCGAAGATGCCGATCGCGCTGGTGATGAAGGCGAGCCCCGCCCGCCGCATGGCACTGAGCAACAGGGTCAGCAGCGGCCCAATAATGCCGAGCACCGGCGCCAGCAGCATCCACTGGTAGGTGGAATAATTGGCGAGCCATTGCCCGCGTGCCTGCGTGACCGTCTTGAGCAGCGGATTGGACGGGCCGTCCGGCATGATCGCGCCGCTGATCGCATAGCCTTTGATGCCGAACGCGATCCAGATCCCGCCGAGGACGAACAGCGCGACGGTCGCCAGCGCGCCGATGCGAACGTAGGATGCGGCGCGTTCCTTGACCCGGCCTTCGGCCTTGACCGTCAGGTAGACGGCGCCGTGCGTCGTCAGCATCGCGACCGACACGAGGCCGCACAATATGCCGAACGGATTGAGCAGTTCAAACAGTCCGCCGCCTTCGTACAGCACGCGCATGTCGCCATCGATACGGAACGGCACGCCCTGCAAAATGTTGCCGAACGCCACGCCGAACACCAGCGAGGGCACGAAGCCGCCGGCAAACAGCGCGTAGTCCCAGAACGTGCGCCAGCGCGCATCCTTGATCTTGTTGCGGAACTCGAAACCGACCGGCCGCAGGATCAAGGTCGCCAGCACCAGGAACATCGCGATGTAGAAGCCGGAAAACGAGGCCGCATAGACCGGCGGGAACGCGGCAAAGATCGCGCCGCCGCCGGTGATCAGCCAGACCTGGTTGCCCTCCCATACCGGGCCGATGGTGTTGATGGCGACGCGCCGCTCGGTGTCGCTGCGCGCCACGTAAGGCAACAGCGTCGCCACGCCGAGATCGAAGCCATCCATGATGGCAAAGCCGATCAGCAACACGCCGAGAAACAGCCACCAGATCACGCGAAGGATTTCATAGTCGACGGGGATGTGCATGACGATGCTCCTTCACGATGCGGTTTTGGCGGCAAGCGCGGGCGAGGAATCCTGACCGAGCGCCTCCACCGGCCCCATGCGCACATATTTCCGCATCAGGATGAAATCGACGACCGCCAGCGAGGAATAGAACAGAATGAAGCCGGCGAGCGTGAACAGCACTTGCGCGGCCGACACCGAGGACGACGCCAGGAAGGTCGGCAGCACGCCGTCGATTGCCCAGGGCTGACGGCCATATTCGGCGACGAACCAGCCGAGTTCGGCCGCGATCCACGGCAGCGGCAGCGACCACAGGAACAGCTTGAGCAGCCAGGTGCGCGAGAAGTCGAGCTTGGACGTGTAGTAGAAGGCGGTCGCGAACAGCGCGATGAAATAGAAACCGAGGCCGACCATGATGCGGAAGGTCCAGAACAGCGGCACCACGCCGGGCACAGTGTCTTGCGCCGCCTTGGCGATGGTGGCCTCGTCCGCCTTGCGCGGATCGGCGAGGTAGCGCTTGAGCAGCAGCGCATAACCGAGATCGCGCGCGTTCAAAGTGAGATCGGAGCGCGCCTTGGCGTCCTTGCGGTCGACCTTCAGCCGTTCGAGCGCGTCATAGGCGAGGATGCCGTTCTTGATGCGCGTCTCGGCCCGCTTGACCAGATCGTTGATGCCCGGCATCGGCGTGTTGAGCGAGCGGGTGGCGATGATGCCAAGCGCCCAGGGCACTTTGATCTCCAACTTGTTTTCGTGGGTGGCCGTATCGGGCAGCGCGAACACCGTGAACGAAGCCGGCGGCGGCTCGCTCTTCCACATCGCTTCGATGGCGGCGATCTTCATCTGCTGGTTTTCCGTCACCGTGTAGCCGCTCTCGTCGCCGAGCACGACGACCGACAGCGCCGACGCCAGCCCGAAGGCGGAAGCCACGATGATCGAGCGCTTGGCGAAGGCGTGGTGGCGGTTGTTGAGCAGATAATAGGCGCTGATCGCCAGCATGAAGATCGAGCCGGTGACGTAGCCGGCGGAGACCGTGTGCACGAATTTCGATTGCGCGGTCGGATTGAACAACAGCTCCCAGAACGAGGTCAGTTCCATCCGCATGGTGTCGGGGTTGAATTCGGCGCCGACCGGATTCTGCATCCAGCCGTTGGCGATCAGGATCCACAAAGCCGACATTGAGGAGCCGATCGCCACCAGCCAGGTCACCGCCAGGTGGCCAAGCTTGCTCATGCGGTCCCAGCCGAAGAAGAACAGGCCGACGAAAGTCGACTCCAGAAAGAACGCCATCAGCCCTTCGATCGCCAGCGGCGCGCCGAAAATATCGCCGACATAATGCGAGTAGTAGGCCCAGTTGGTGCCGAACTGGAATTCCATGGTGATGCCGGTGGCCACCCCCATGGCGAAGTTGATGCCGAACAGCTTGCCCCAGAACCGCGTTATGTCGCGCCAGATCGCCCGGCCGGTCATCACATAGGCGCTCTCCATGATGGCGAGCAGGAACGACAGTCCGAGCGTCAGCGGCACGAACAGGAAGTGATAGAGCGCCGTCATCGCGAACTGCAGCCGCGCCAGGCTTACCGGATCGATATGGTCCATGACTGTCTCTTCCTTTCGTTCACGGGGCCGACGACGGGCCGAGCAGGCGGCCGATGGCCGCCGCGTCGACGATCACATTCGCTTCGGCAAAATGCTGGTAGGCCATCATGGCGACGACCGCGATCAGCTTGGCGACAAGCACAATCACGATGGCGCGGGCGAGCGGGCTTTGCGGCCGCAGGCCGGCGCGGATGAACGCGGCCAACGTAGCCAGCAGCGGCCGCGGCGAGGTGAACTCATCCCGATCGGCGTGCAATGTCGTCGTCTCCTTCAACCGCCGGCTCATGACCGTCAAACGACGCGCATCAGCAATCATTATAGCAAAATTAGATGCGCCGTTCGCAAGCGCACGCCATGACACAAATCAATGACGAGCCATGACATATAGCAACGTTGATATGTGTGCGTATGCCGGCAGCGGTATTCCGGCGCGCCCGCAGCGTTTCGTCGTTTCATATTGCGGCAATCGGATGAAATGGATCAAAAATCCGCCATATGAGCGCGCCAAGAGAGAGCCGTCCGGGCGGCCGGGAACCGGCATCCCACCTTCCGCCGATCCGGGCAAAAGTGTATTTTGACCGGCCGGTTCCTCAAAGCGATGAACCAGACGCCCGCTCAGCCGAATCGCCTTCAACCAACGCCGCCTGGGGTTTCTGTCATGAAGCCGCACGACACGCTGGAAAAGATCGCCATCCTGCGCTCGCTCGATGCCAAAGAGATCGCGCTGCTCGACCGCCGCTGTCTCTGGCGGCATGCGCGCGCCAAGGAATGGCTGCTCGAAGAAGGCGAAATGGGCACCGACATATATTTCCTGACGCGCGGCGCCGTGCGGGTGCTGATTACGCCCTCGCCCGACCGCGAGGTGATTCTCGCCGACATCAATGCCGGCAATTATTTCGGCGAGATGGCGGCGATCGACGGCCAGCCGCGCTCGGCGGGAATCCTAGCGATCACCGACGCGACCATCGCCTGCATGCCGGCCTCGGTGTTTCGTGAGATTCTTCGCAACCATCCCGACGTGAGCGAATATCTGCTCAAACACCTGGTTGCCCGGATAAGAACGCTCGATCAGCGGATCAATGAATTCAGCTCAATGGATGTCAAACACAGGATTTATGCGGAACTGTTGCGGCGCTCGCGCGCCGACCCGACCGATGCCCATCAGGCCGTGGTCTCGCCGCCGCCGGTGCACTCAGATATCGCCGCTTGCGTGAGCACGCGCCGCGAAATGGTGGCCCGTGAGCTCAAACTCATGGAGCGCCAGGGGCTCCTGAGCAAGCGAAGGGGGGCGTTCGTCATCACAAATGTCCCAGCCCTGTTGCAGCGGCTGCATGAAGATTGACGGTGGCCCTTTTCACTGGCGAACGGCTTGCCGCAGGATGTCGGCGAACTCGGCTTTGCGCACGTCGCAGCGGATCTGATTGCAGGAGCGGCTATTCCCGTTGCGGTGATAGTCGCCGTCGAGAACGTAGCTGCCGAAAACCGTGAAAATCTGCGTGGGGTTGGCGATGCGGAACATGGCGGTTTCTCCTCTATCTTGAATTCGAAGATGCGCCCGAAACCCGGATTCTTGAAGTGTGAAAAGTCACAGCCCAAATGGCCCTCGTCGCCGCATCGCAAAAATCTATATACACTAATATATTCATACAGTTACCGCTTGTGGCCAGCTCTGCCCGAGGCCGAAAAATGCGCTGCGGGGTGGCTTTCTCGCGTTGTTGTCCGCCGCATTGCAGCGGCACGCCGAGCCGGTTCGATAGGCCTTGCCAGCGGCGCCAACCGCGATCCCCGGCACGCTGCGAATGCGCTCAGGCTGCCGCGGCGGCGGCAGCGCGAAAAAATCGGACAATGCCGATTTGAGCAGAGTTGCACGGCACACGGCGATGAAGTGGGCCGCGGCAACGCCGCAATCCTCGCGCGTCCGAGCGCCGGTCGATCCGCCGTTCGGCTGCGGCACATGGTTGCGCCCGCCGGCTTAGGCTTCCGCCCACGGCCGGCAAAGTGGTAGCCTGATCCGCGTCAATCAAACGCTCATTGGCGTCCGCATTCCCACGCGCAACGGGGAGCGGCATCGCCGAACGGGAGGGAGAACAATGACCAGAGCACATTCACGAACCGCAATCGCTTTATTGCTCGGCGGCACGCTTGCGGCCGCAATGAATATTTCGACCAGTGCGCGGGCGGAAGAATTGCGCATTGGCTTCATCGCACCGATGACCGGCATCTTCGCCCAGATCGGCAAGGACATGGTCAACGGCTTCCAGATGTATCTCGACGAGCACGGCGGCAAGCTGGGGGGCGCCGACGTCAAGTTCATCGTCGAGGACAACCAAGGCAAGGCCGACACCGCGGTGACCAAGGCCAAGAAGCTTGCCTTGCAGGATAAGGTGCACATGTTCATCGGCGGCCTTTTGGCCTCGACCGGCTATGCGCTGGCGCCGGTGAGCAACAGCGAGAAGACGCTCTACATCGCCTCGATCCCGGCGGCCGACGATCTCACCCAGCGCCAGGCCAGCAAATATCCCTACTTCTTCCGCACCACCTGGACCAGCTCGCAGCCGCATCACCCGCTCGGCCAGTGGGCCTGCGACCAGGGCCACAAGAAGATCGTCGCCATCGCCGCCGACTATGCCTTCGGCTACGAAGTGGTCGGCGGCTTCCAGAAGGCCTTCGAGGACTGCGGCGGCACGATCGTCCAGAAGCTCTGGCCACGGCTGGGCGAAAAGGATTTCGGGCCGTTCATCCCGCAGATCAAAGCCGACGCCGACGCCGTGTTTTCGTTGATGGTGGGGCCGATGGCGTTGCAATTCCCCAAGCAGCTGCGCGCATCCGGCTACAAGAAACCGATCATCGGCGGCGGTACCAGCTACGACGAGTTCATCCTGCCGTTCATGCAGGATGAGGTCATCGGCGATGTGTCCGCGCTGCAATACAGCGCGGCGCTGGAGACGCCGAAGAACGAAGCCTTCGTGAAGGCCTACCGCTCGAAATACGGCAAGGTGCCGTCCTATTATTCGGAGGCCAACTACACCACCGCGCAGATCATCGACGAAGCGATCAAGATATCCGGCGGCAAATATCCCGGCCCGGAAAAATTCGTCGCGACCATGGGCGGCCTGAAGATCGACGCGGTGCGCGGGCCGGTCAGTTTCGCGGATCGCAACCCGATCGAGAACATCTACATCAAGAAGGTCGAGAAGAAGAAGATGTTCGGCTACGACAAGGCCGAGCTCTGGAACACCGTGATCAAGACCTACCCGAACGTCAGCCAGTACTGGACCTACGGCAAGGAGAAATTCCTCAAGCAGCCGGTCTATAGCCGCGACTACCCGCCCTGTAAATTCTGCGAATAGCGCGGCGGAATTTTTCTAAGCCGTTGAAAATATTCGCCCGTTGAAAAATGCAAACCCCGGCCCCGCGGCCGGGGTTTTTGTTTTTGCCGCGCAATGTTTACCGTAAATCTCCCAAACAAAATTGTTTACGCGATATTTACGGAGAATTTCCGCCAATTGCTTTTCACATGTCCGATATTGGCGCCGCGCCATTTTCCGAACCAATAAGGGGGCGCGGTCGGGTTTGGCCTCAACACAGGGAGCAGCGCACATGAAAGTAAAGACAATCGTATTGAGCGTCGCGTTAGCTTTTGGTCTGACAACCGCCGCCAGCGCCGGGATTACGCCCGTCGCGGTCGGCAAAACCGACAGTTTGATCGTCAAAGTCGCGGAAGGCTGCGGGGCCGGCAGGTGGCGCGGCCCGGGCGGCCGATGCCATCCGTTTGCCGCGCATCGCCGGTGCCCAATCGGCTATCATATCGGCCCGCGCGGCCGGCGCTGCTGGCCCAATTGATCGCGCAACGCCTCACGCAATACTAAACGCATGCGGCGACCGGGCCTCGACAGCCCGGCCGTTTTGTCGCCGGCCCTGCTCTTACTCGGCCATCGCAATATGATCCGGCGGCAAACCGGCCTGCTGGCGCTCATGCATGGCGATGTAGGCGTCCTCGATATGCCTGGTGAACCGCTTGGTGTCGAACAGCGGCGCGGTCAGGCGAGTTTCAGCCAGCTTGCGTTTGACGATCGCCAGTTTTTCCGGATGCATGGCAAGTTCGACCGCCATCCGCTCGTAGGCTTGCAATGTCGGCGCGATCAATTCGCTCAAGCCCGCCGCATTCAGCAGACTCGCAGCGCCCCGGCCGGCGAATGTCTCGCCAAGACAGGTCAACAGCGGCAGACCAGCCCATAATGCATCGCTTGCCGTGGTATGGGCGTTGCAGGGCAGCGTGTCGAGAAACAAGTCGGCCAACCGATGCCTGGCCAAGTGGTCGGGCAGCGGTAGGCGGTTCGCAAAAATGAGCCGCGCGGCGTCGATACCGCGCGCCGCGGCTTCCATTTTTAAATTTGCCACCGCCTCGTCGTTGTCGGCAAACAGCCACAGCACGCTTGCCTCGACTTGATCGAGTATCCGCATCCAGCAATCGAAAACATGCGGCGTGAATTTGTAATTATTGTTGAAACTACAAAACACAAAACCGTCCGGCGGCAGCCCCAGTTCGCTGCGCGTGAAGACGCGCTCCGCGATCGAACGCTTGGCGTCATTGACCTGATAGCTGTCGGGCAAATAGACGATTTTTTCCGCGTAGAACGCGCGCTGGTCCTGCGGGATGACGAGTTGATCGGCGACGATGTAATCGATGAAGGAAGCGCCCATTGTGCCCGGATAGCCGAGATAGTTCACCTGGATCGGCGCCGGCCGCCGGGCGAAAATGCCGGTGCGCGAGCCATGCGTGAAGCCCTTCAAATCGACCAAGACATCGATCTCTAAGGATCTAACAAGTGCGGCAATCCGATCGTCGCTATCGCGCTGGGCGTCGATAAAACGATCGAACGATTGTTCCAGCCGTCTGCGCATTTCCGAATCATCGTCCGGCCCCCACGATATCGCCGTCGTCTCAAATTTGGATTTGTCGTGACACTCGAACATTCCGGCTATCAGAAACGCCGTCGCATGTTCATGAAAATCGGCAGACAGATAAGCCACTCGAATTCGCTCGTGCCGGTATCGCTCGCCTTTCCACAACGGGCTTTCGGCAACTGGAAGCGTTTTTGCGTTCCACAGCTTGGCGCATTGCAGCTGGTCGTCGGGAGATGAGGCAATGATGGCGGTTACGAACGGTGCCGCATCGGCATGCCCCTGCCTGACCGAGGCGAGCAAATGCGCGCAGTCGGAAGCAAAACCGCTCCAATCGCAAATCCGCATTTTGGCCAGCAGCCGGTCGCCTTCCGCACCCAGCAAATGCGGCCGTAATGCGCAGGCTTTCCCATAGGCGGGATAGGCTTCGCCATAGCGCTTGAGATTGTCCAGTGCCTTGCCGCGGTTGTAGTGCGCCTCGGCATAATCCGGCGCCAGCGCGATCGCCCGCTCGTAGCTCAGCAACGCTTCCGCCGAGCGCCGCAACTCGCTCAGTACGGCGCCGCGGTTGTTGTGCGCCATCGCAAAATTCGGCGCTAGCGCGATCGCCTGGTCGTAGCTCGCCAGCGCATCCGCGAAACGTCTGAGATCGACCAGCGCTTTGCCGCGGTTGTTGTGCGCCATCGCAATATTCGGTGCCAGCGCGATCGCCTTGTCGCAGCTCGCCAGCGCTTCTGCGGGACGCTTCAGGTCGAGCAGCGCCTTGGCCAGATTGCTATGCGTGAAGGCGACGTTGCCATTCAGCCCGATCGCCTTGCCGATCAAATCGGCGCCCTCCTGCGTACGCTGCGTATCGAGGGCAATGACTCCGAGCCGATGCAGCGCGCCGAAATGGTTCGGCTGCTGGCGCAAAACTTCGCGGTAGAGGCGCTCCGCCTCCGCCAGTCTGCCTTGCTGATGCAGCGCCGATGCCTGCTCGAAACTGGTCTGCAATGCTGGGTCGGCTGGCTTGTGCGCTTGCGGCTGGGCGTCGGCAGTTTCAGGCATTGTTGGTTCTCTTAACCGGCCGCTCAGGGAATTTGATAGACCGTCATCCGGTCGGCCACGCCGCGCAGCGCGGCGTCCTGTTCGGTCAGCTTGTGCTTGCCCGCCGCCAGCATCTGCGACACTTGCGAATTTTCCACTACTGATTTGGTTGCGAAGATGGCGCGTGAATTGGCCAGGCTCTGCACGCGGGCGGCGATGTTGACGGTCTGCCCAAAATAATCGAGCCGATCGTTGAGGGTGACCGCCAGGCACGGCCCCTCGTGAATACCGATCTTGACCAGGAGGTCATTCTTCAGGCTTTGTACCGAGTCGCGCATGCGCAGCGCCGCCGCGAGCGCGCGATCGGGTGTCGTAAACGTCGCCATCACGGCATCGCCAATGGTCTTGACCACCGCACCGCCTTCGGAGGCGACGATGTCCTGCAGAATGCGGAAATGTTCGCGCACCAGGTCATAAGCGACGATATCGCCGACGCGGTCATAGAGCGCGGTCGAGCCCTTGAGGTCGGTGAACAGGAAGGTGAGGCTGGTGATCTTCAGCCCCTGATCGACGTCGAGCGTGTCGGTGCGATAGATGTCGCGGAAAGTCTGATTGCTCAAGAGCCGCTTGGCGGTGAGAAACGGCCGCCGCTTGCCGAGCAGCTCATGCAGCGTATGGTCGGCAATCCACAGCGAGGGCAGCGCGCGGACACTGCTTTTGTTTTCGACCGAAAGCCGCAGCGGGCCCGGCCGCATCTCGGTGGTGACGGTCGGCGCGAACACCTTGTTGTACACGAGCGACAGACTCTGCCGCTCCTTGGTGGGCTCGCCCTTCACGTCGATGAAATGCGCCGCGTGCGTTACCGGCTCGAACACGATGACGAATTCTAGCGGCAGCTGCACCGACATCTGCGCCTTTTCGCCGGGCTCAAGTTCGATGGAATCGATGGTGATCTCTTCCAAGATGCTTTCCAGGCCTTCCTCCGGCAGGTCGATGCCGGAGCCCCAGAAAATCTGCCGAAAGTATTCCCAGACCGGCAGCGAGTCCCGATCGTGCGCGGCAATCTTGCGCACGCGCGGGCTCACGGTGAAGGCGACCTCCACCATCTCGTCCAGTGTCGGCTCGTAGGCGCGCGAGCACAGCGCGCAATCGTAGGCTTCCTTGTGCACCGATTTGAGCTGCTGGCTGCTGTCGAGCACGCCGCCGCAGCCCGGGCACAACACGTTCCAGTTCATTTCAAACAGGCCCAGCCGGGCGGCGTGCAGGAAACCGCTGATCGCCTTTTCCTCGTCGAGGCCGTGCCCGGCGGCGAAATTCAACGCATTGATGCGGCACAGTTTGCGGTCGATGCCGTCGCGGATCGCCGTCTCGATAGCGGCCACGACTTTCGTATCTGCGGAATTGCGCAGCGCCTCGAACAGCGGCTGGGTGTCGGTCATGCCGCTAAGCTACGCCAAAATTGGCAGCCTGCCATAGCCGGGGCAAACAACATTGGCGCAATTTCCTGTGAGCATTCAGCATTCGGGGCAAGACCCGGCAATCGGGATCGCGACGGCTCACACGCCGCCTTGCAAGAATTCCGGCAGCGCCGCATGCACACGCGCGATCGCGCCATCCCACGCGCGCGTGCCGTCCTGCCGAAACAGGCGCGCGGTCGGGTACCAGGGGCTGTCGTCGCGCTCGCGCAGCCAGCGCCAATCGGCGCTATGGGTCAGCAAGACCCAGACTGGTTTTGCCAGCGCCCCGGCGAGGTGGGCGACGCCGGTATCGATGGAAATGACGAGGTCCAGCGTCGAGATGAGTGTGGCCGTATCGGAGAAATCTTTGAGCTCGTCGGCAAAATCCAAAAGATCGTTTCTTTCCTTCAGCAGGGCCGCATCGGCGCGACCCATGAATTTCTGCAAACTTACGAAGGTGGCATCGGCATCCAACAATGCCAGCAACCCGCTGAGAGGAATCGACCGATATGATCTTTCAACCGTGTCGGTCCTGCCGGACCAAACCAGGCCGATCCGGGGGCGGCGCTTTGGCCCGAGCCGCGCCTCCCATTCGGTCACCGCCTGCGCCGGTGCGCGCAGGTAAGGTACCGCCGCCGGGATGGTCGCAAGCTCGGTGCGAAACACCAGCGGCAGGCTGAGCAGCGGGCATTGCATATCGAAATCCGGCAGCGCCGAATCCTTGGCGAGCACTTGCGCCGGGCCCGCCAGACCTGTCATCAGCTCTCTGAGCGGCTCCTGCACCTCCAGAATGACGCGCGCGCCGCGTTGCGCGACCAGCGGCACATAGCGGCAGAATTGTATGGTGTCGCCGAAGCCTTGCTCGGCGTAGATCAGGATAGTTTTGCCGGCGATATCGTCGCCTTCGCGCCAGAGCGGTTGCGTGAAGTTGCGCTGTTCGTGCTGCATTTGCTCGCCACGCGACCGCCATTCATATTCCGGTAAGCCGCGCGCGAAATCGCCGAGCAGCAGCCGAGTCTGCGCTTCGCCAAAGTGCGCCTCGGCATTGCTCGGCGAAGCGGCATAGCCGGCTTTGAATGCCGCCAGCGCTTCATCGAACCGATCGAGCTGGTGCAAGACCAGACCGCGGTTGGAATGCGCCGCGGAATAATTCGGCGAAAGCGCGACCGCGCGCTCGTAGCTCGCCAGTGCCTCGTCATAGCGCCGCAACTCCTGCAATAAAGCGCCGCGGTTGGAGTAGGTGTCGGCGGAATTCGGCTGTAACTCGAGCGCGCGCGCGTAGCTCGCCATCGCCTCGTCGTACCGTTTCAGCCGCAGAAGGGCATTGCCGCGATTGGAGAACGCCGGGGCTAAATCCGGGCGCAAAGCAACCGCCCGATCGTAGGCCGCCACCGCCTCGGCGCAGTAATCGAGCGCCAGGAGGGCATTGCCGCGATTGTAGTGAGCCAAGGGATAGTTCGAATGAATTTGAATCGCGCGGTCGTAGCTCGCCAATGCCTCCTCGTGACGGTCTAGCGCTTGCAGGATATTGCCGCGATTGCAGTGCGCCGCGGGAAGGTCCGGCTGCAATTGAATAGCGCGGTCACAGCTCGCCAGCGCCTCTTCGGGGCGCATCAACTCGTCCAGCGCCATGCCGCGATTGAGGTGTGCCATCCCGGTGTCCGGCTTTAGCGCAATCGCCCGCTCGAAGCATGCCAGCGCTTCCGCCGGACGCTTGAGATCCATCAGCGCCTTGCCGAGGCTGCCGTGCGCGAAAGCAACGTTTGCATTCACCTTGATCGCGTTGCGAAACAATTCGACGGCCCGCTCTGTGTGGCGGGTTTGCAGGGCCACGACTCCGAGCAGATAGAGGGCACCGAAGTGGTTCGGCTGCTGTTGCAGAACTTCCCGATAGCCGCGCTCGGCCTCCGGCAGGCTGCCCTGCCGATGCAGCGCCATGGCGATATCGACCTTGGCCTGCAACGCCGGCGCGACCGATGGCTCTGCCTGCGCTTCGACTTCATCTATCTCGGCCATTGCGACCCGTCCTTAGCCCCGTCGATCAAGTCTTGCGCCCGCGGGCCCTACTCCGCCGGGATCGGCGTCGCCGGCGCGGTCGGCGCATTGGCCGCCGGCGTCGCGGGGCCCTTGAGCACGCGCTCCTCCATCGCGATCAGGAACGCCATGCCAAAGCACAATACCAGCGCGCAGGTTATGAACACGAAGCGGAACGCATAGGCAAGTTCGTGCACCGAAGCCGCGCGCGCCAGCGTTTCCACCGAGGTGCCGGCGATGCCGCCGAGACCGCCGAGCACGATGGCGCCGAGCACCGCCACCACCAGCGCGGAAAACAGCGAACGGAAGAAATTGGCCACGCCGGTCGCCACCCCCATCTGATGCTGCGTCACCGCATTCTGCATGCAGACGGTGGAGACCGGGAAAACGGTGCCGAGGCCGGAGCCGATCGCCGCCAGCAGGACCAGCACCACCACCGTCGGCATCGAGGCCGGCCAGATCGCCAGCGCCACCAGCGCCAGGATCGCGATTGCCAGGCCGATCAGCGACAGGCGCTTATAATGCGTCACGTGCATCAGCAAGCGGCCGATGACAGTCGACAGGATCACGGTGCCGCCCATCAGCGGGATCAAGGCCAGGCCCGATTGGCCGGCGGAAAGATGCAACACCACCTCGAAATAGAGCGGCACGAAAATGGTCATGCCGACCAGCGTGCCCATGTTGCAGCCGCCGGCAAGCGCGGCGCAGCGCACCACCGGGTTGCCGAGTACGGCGAGCGGCAGGAACGGCTCCTGCGCCACCACCAGCCGCCAGGCGAACAGCCCCCACAGCAGCACCGAGGTGGCGAGCAGCAAGCCTGCTTGCGGCGATATCCAGGCGAAGCGCCGCCCGCCCCAGGACAATGCCAGCAGCAGCGCCACTGCGGCCGCCATCATCAACAGCGCGCCGATCACGTCGAGCCGGTGCTTGCGCGGGTGAAAGGGCACGCGCTTGAGCACGTTCGAGGTCATGCCGAGCGCGGCCAGGCCGAGCGGCAGGTTGATCCAGAAGATCAGCGACCAGTCGAGATGCTCGGTCAGAAAGCCGCCGATCACCGGCCCGCCGATCGAGGATGCGGCGAACACCGCGCCGATATAACCTTGGTAGCGGCCGCGCTCGCGCGGTGAGACGATATCGGCGATGATGGTTTGCGCCAGCGCCATCAGCCCGCCGCCGCCCAGCCCTTGCAGCGCGCGGCCGAGCACCAGCACGGTCATGCTCGGCGCCATGGCGCAGACCAGCGAGCCGGCGATGAAAATGACGATGGCGATCAGCATCATCGCCCGCCGGCCGTGGATGTCGGATAATTTGCCGTAGAGCGGCGTCACCGCGGTGGCGCTGAGCAGATAGGCGGTGGCGACCCACGACAGGTCGCCGAGATTGGCGAAATGCCGACCGATGGTCGGCAGCGCGGTGGCGACGATGGTCTGGTCGAGCGCGCCCAGAAACATCGCCAGCATGATGCCGAGCACGATCGCCCTGATCTCGGGATGGCTGAGCGGTGCCGGCTCGGGCCGCGCCGGCGTTTTCGGATGCTTGGGCTTTGCGGTCATGGCCGCGTTTGATGCCGCGCGCGGCGCGCCTTGGCAATGGGTGCCGGCGCGGGGGTGCTATGATCGGCCCATGCGAACTTTCCGACCAAGCTTGGCGCTGCTGCTGGCGCTGGCCGCGCCGGCCGGCGCGGCAGAGCGCCTGCCCGCGGACTTCGTCTATCTGCGCGATGTCGACCCCAGCATCGCACAGGACATGCGCTATGCCGGCCTCGACAATTTCACCGGCCGGCGGCTTCCCGGCTACGACGCCGCCGAATGCGTGCTCAAGCGCGCGGTGGCGCAGGCGCTCAAGCGTGTTGAGGCCGATCTCGCCCGGCAAAATCTCGCGCTGAAAGTGTACGACTGCTACCGGCCCAACCGCGCGGTCGCCGCCATGGCACGCTGGACGCAAAGCGGCGCGGATGACGGCGCCGGCAAGCGCTTTTTCCCGGCCTTACAAAAGCGCACCCTGTTCGCTTATGGCTACATCGCCGCCCATTCGGCGCATTCGACCGGCAACGCGGTCGATCTCACGCTCGTCAAACGGCCCGCAGCACCTGCCGCGCCGTTCGACCGACAAGCCGCCTACGGGCCCTGCACCGCGCCGGCCGCCGCGCGCGCGCCCGACAATTCGCTCGACATGGGCACCGGTTTCGACTGCTTCGATAGCAAGAGCCGTACTGCAAGCGCTGCCCTTACGCCCGCGCAGAAGCGCTGGCGAGCGACGCTCACCGCCGCCATGCGCAAGCGCGGCTTCCACAATTATTTCCGCGAATGGTGGCACTTCAGCTTCGGCCGGCGCGGGCGGTCTTACGATTTTCCGATCGTGTCGCGCACGGGGCGGTGAGCGGAGTTTCGCACCGTTTGATCCTTCGCCCCCGCTTTTGCTGCCGCGCGTGCCGCTTTCGGCACCTTCCCCGGCCAGCTGACGATATACTCCTCCAACTTGTCGTCCGGCACGTTCGCCTCGCTCGCGCTCACGCGCCCGCGCACCGAGACGCCCGCCGCGTGCACCGTCTCGGGGTCGCCGGAAATCAGCGGGTGCCACCAGAACAGGTCGCGCCCCTCGGCCACCAGGCGATAACCACAGGTCGGCGGCAGCCAGGAAAGCCGGCGCACATTGCGCGGGGTGAGCCGCACGCAGTCCTTCACGCGCGCCTGGCGGTGGGCATAGTCGGTGCAGCGGCAGGTCTCGCCGTCGAGCAGCTTGCAGCCCACGTCAGTGAACACGGTGCGGTTGGTGTCCTCGTCGATCAGCTTGTTCAGGCAGCAGCGGCCGCAGCCGTCGCACAGGCTCTCCCATTCCGTCTTGGTCATTTCGCCCAGGCGCTTGGTGCGCCAGAACGGGGCCGGCAAAGGGGCGTTCTCGTCGGACATCAACGGGTTCCTTCTGCGGGCCTTGTAGCCCCTGGCGGCGATTCCGTCATGCGCGCCCGGGGCCCGTTCCCCGCGCGGGGGAGCTAGATAACCCCTTTTTCACCGCAATTTCCGTTCACCTTGGTATGTATTAACCGCACCGGCAGCCTTGGCCCCTATCCTGCCGATCGGCTAAAATTGCTGTCCGGCGGCGATCCGCCCAAGCCCGAACGAGCCAACAGCCTTGCGCGACCTATTTCCGGCCGATTGGAAGCCCAGGTTCAAGAAACTGCTGCTCGGCGTCGACGCGCGCGTCGATTCCGGCCTGTTCCGCAGCTTTACCGGCCTGCGCGAGAGCTACGAGCGCTTCTCCACCTTCATGGACCGCTTCCACGTCGCCGGCTGGGCGCGCTGGGCGAACGAACTGATTTCGGAAGGCGCCACTTTGGGCACCGCCGGCGCCATCCTGATGCTGGCGCTCGCGGTGCCGGCGTTCCGCGAGACCTCGGACGACGACTGGCTGAAGAAGTCGGAACTGGCGGTGACCTTTCTCGACCGCTACGGCAACGAGGTCGGCACCCGCGGCATCCGCCACAACGACTCGGTGCCGCTCGACCAGTTTCCCGACAGCCTGATCAAGGCGGTGCTCGCCACCGAGGATCGCCGCTTCTACGACCATTTCGGCATCGATGTCGCGGGCACCGCGCGCGCCTTTATCACCAATGCCCGGGCCGGCGGCGTGGTGCAGGGCGGCTCCTCCCTCACGCAACAACTCGCCAAAAATTTGTTTCTCAATAATGAGCGCACGCTCGAGCGCAAGATCAAGGAAGCCTTCCTGGCGATGTGGCTGGAAGCGCGCCTGACCAAGAACGAGATCCTCAAGCTCTATCTCGATCGCGCCTATATGGGCGGCGGCGCCTTCGGCGTCGATGCGGCGGCTCAATATTATTTCAACAAATCGGCGCGCGACGTGAATCTCGCCGAAGCCGCAATGCTCGCCGGCCTGTTCAAGGCTCCGTCGAAATTCTCGCCCAACGTCAACCTGCCGGCCGCGCGCGCGCGCGCCAACGTGGTGCTCGACAATCTGGTCGAGGCCGGATTCATGACCGAAGGCCAGGTGTTCGGCGCACGCCGCAATCCGGCAACGCCGGTCGACCGCCGCGACGATCGCGCGCCGAATTATTATCTCGATTGGGCGTTCGACGATATGAAGAAGCTCGTCGACACGTTCCCCAAATCGATGACCGAGCGCGTCTTCGTGGTGCGTACCGCGCTCGACCCCAATTTGCAGAATGCCGCCGATTCAGCGGTCGAAAATTCGCTGCGGCAATACGGGCAAGAGTACAACGCCGGACAGGCCGCCGCCGTCCTCATGGATGTCGACGGCTCCGTGCGCGCCATGGTCGGCGGCCGCGACTACGGCGCCAGCCAGTTCAACCGCGCCACCGACGCGATGCGCCAGCCGGGTTCCTCGTTCAAACCTTATGTCTATTCCACCGCGCTCGAGCATGGATTCAAGCCGTCATCGATCGTGGTCGACGCGCCGATCTGCCTCGGCAACTGGTGTCCGCACAATTACGGCCGTGGCTATGGCGGCTCGATGACGCTGATCAACGCGCTCACCCATTCGATCAACACCATTGCCGTGCGCCTGTCGGTCGCGGTCGGCGACGGCAATCCCAAACTCGGCCGCGCGCGCATCATCAAGACCGCGCACGACATGGGCATTACCACGCCGCTGCCCGATACGCCGTCGCTGCCGATCGGCGCCGATGCCGTGAAGCTGATCGACCATACCGGCGCCTACGCCACCTTCCCCAACCTCGGCATGAAGATGACTCCGCACGCCATCCTGGAGGTGCGCACCGGCGACGGCAAATTGGTCTGGCGCTTCGATCGCGACGGTCCAAAGCCCTACCGGGCGCTGCCGGCGCAGGTCGCCTCCGACATGATCAAGATGATGAACAGCGTGGTCGAGAACGGCACCGGGCGGCGCGCGCGCCTCGACGGCATTGCCGCCGGCGGCAAGACCGGCACCACCAATGCTTATCGCGACGCCTGGTTCATGGGCTACACCGGAAATTTCGTCTGCGGCGTCTGGATGGGCAACGACGACTACACCTCGACCAACCGCATGACGGGCGGCTCGCTGCCGGCGATGACGTGGCATACCATCATGGCCTATGCGCATCAGGGCATCGAACTCAAACAGCTTCCCGGGGTCCCCGTGCCGCAAGAGCGCCAGCCGACCGTTGCCGAGAACAAAGCGAAATCGAACGAGCCGGCGCCGCCGCCGCGGCCGACCGTGCTGACCAAACGCGGGGCCGACATTCTGGTCCGCGTCGAGCGCATGATGGATGACGCCAACCGCGCCATGGGGCCGCTGCGCCCAACCGTCTCCGCCAACAAAAAGAAACAGGCCGCGGCCGAACAAAAAGGCGATGCCCTCGCTGCTTCGTTGGAGGGACATGCGTTCGGCAGCCGGAACTGATTAGCCGCACGCCAGCGGCCGGCGTAGTCTCCCTTTCGCGAATCAACGTCCCCTCACCGCCAGCGGATCGAAACGTGCGGCTGCTTCTCGGATCGCTGTTTGCCCTCGTTGTCGCCGCCGTTGTCGGCCTCGGCGCGACTTATCTCGCGCTCACCCGCGGCGCCGCCTTCGGTCCTCTGACGATCGGCAGTTGGACGGCCTGGCCGAAAACCGGCACCGCCGACGCCGACCCTTACGCGCAAGCCTCGATTGCGCGCATCGGCCGATTGCCGACCGCGCTCGGCGATGGCGTCGCCTTTACCGCATCCACCGACGACAACGGCCGCACGCTCGACGGGCGATGCGATGTCGTTCTGACCGGCATCACACCTGCGGCGCGCTTCTGGACGATAACGCTCTATAATGCCGACGGCGAACTGGTGGCGAATTCGATCAACCGCTTCGGATTCACCAGCCAGGAAATCGTCCGCCACGCCGACGGCAGTTTTGAGATCGTGGTGGCGCCGCGCGCCAATCCCGGCAACTGGCTGCCGACCGGCGGCGTCGAGCGCTATGTCCTCTTGTTACGGCTCTACGATACAGCGGTCGGCGTTTCGACCAAGGCCGGCCGCGAAGTCCCCATGCCGGCGGTCAACGTCAGGAGCTGCCCATGATCCGATGGCTGCTCTTACTTCTCGGTGGTGCGCTGCTCGGCGGAATCGTGCACTTGGCAACGATCATTATCATGCCGCGCACCGCCACACAGGATGCCTATTCGCGACTGGCGCGCAGCGCCCCGGTCAATGCCGTGATGGCGCTGCCCGCGCCGACGCCCGCGTCGGCGCCGATGCCGTTCATGGACCCGGCTTTCGCCAGCGCGGTCTGCCGCTACGATCTTTCGCAGGGGCCGCTGAAACTAAGCGTCCCGGTGAGTCCCGCCTACACGTCGGTCTCGTTCTATACGCGCTATGACGTAGCCTATTACGCCATCAATGATCGCGCCGCAGGCCGGCGTGTGATCCAGCTCGACCTGATGACGGCAGAACAACACAATCAACTGCCGGAGGACGAGGACATCACCGCCGCCGACCGGTTGATCGTGGAATTGCCGACCCTGACCGGCTTGATCGCGATCCGCGCGCTGGCGCCGGAGCCCGGATTGATGTCCGTGGCGCAAAGCACCATCGCCACTGCGAAATGCACGCAAGCCGAGGAACCGGAAACGTCCCGCTAGTCAGCGAACCGTCGCCAAATTCTGCTCGCGCACCCATGTCGGCACCGGCCGCCGGTAACGCGCAATCTGGTCCTGCAATCGATTGAGCGTGCGCTCGACGTCGGCTGCCTGCGGCGATGGCGTCTTGATGGCCAGGCGTTCGAGCGCGAAGCGATAAGACGACAGGCGCTGCGCCAGTTTTGCCTGCACCAGCGAAACGATCGAGCCGTTCTCGCGGATGCGCCGTTCGGCATTGTGCCGCTCCGACGATGACAGCGTGGAGACAAAGCCGAGGCTCCTCGACCGTTTCTGGTCCATGTCGAGCACGCGCGAGGCGGTTTCAAAGAATTGCGGCAAACGGGTGATGTCGTTGCGGATGTCATCGCTGAGCTGTGCGTAACGCGCCGCGGGCGAGCGATAGTCGGACGACAGCAGGCGGTTCGCATAGGCGGTGCGGTCGAAGATTGCCCGGTGGTCGCCTCCGATCACGCCATATTCGCCAAAGGCCGAATACCACTGCTGGCGATTGTAGGACGGCTCGATCAGCGGATACGCAAGGTCGCGCAGCTGACGCTCGTCATCGGTTAGATCGAAGTTCGACGGCCATGCCCATTGACCGGCGGTGGCATCGCGGGCGACCCAATTATGCATGCCATCGCGCGCCAGCGAGGGGTACAATTCTCCGAAATCGCCATTGTTGCCGCACCCGCCAAGCAGCGACAGAAGCATGAATGCAAACAGACGCCGGTACCGAATGGGCCCCCGCGGCGGCGGCGGCGATGGCGGGTTTCTCATCGGTGGCTCGCGGCCGGTTAAATTCAGCGCGCGATGCGGCGGCGGCGGCGGCGGCCTGGCGTGCTGCCGGTGCCCGGTTCGAGGCCGTTGGAGCCGTCCGGATCGCGCTCAACGCGGATAACCGGAAGGATGATGACGGTGGCGGGTTCCGTGTAGGCGTCGACATATTTGCCGCCGCGCGCACTGCCCGCTTCGTCGGGGAATTGGATGACTTCGCCCATAGCAACCCCCTTGCCGCCTCGGCCGCAAGCCTTGCTCGGACCGGCCGGGTCGGCGCCTTGGCGCAATTAAACGGGCTGCAAGGTTAACGGTCTGCTAACGCGCGCCGACTAATGTTCGAAGTTGTACCGGTAAAGCGTAGCAGTCATGGTGAAGTCCTCCGCCTATCCCCCGCTCGACGGCCTGCTCGATCTCGCATGCCGGGACGGCGTCGACATCCGTCCGACGCTGCTGCGCGTAGTCACCGACCTTTATGTGCAGAAGCCGGCGCACAGCGTGGACGAGGAAATCCAATATATCGAGCTTGCACTGGGGCTGATCGGCACCGTAGACGCGCCGACCCGCGCCACGGTGGCGGCGACCCTGTCGGCCTACCCGGCAGCGCCGGCAGCGATCCTCGCAAGGCTTGGCGGCCGCGCCGCGCAGCCCGCCATTCCCGCGCCGGCCAAAACCGAGGCCAAGATCGAGGCCAAGACCGAAGCCAAGATCGAGGCCAAGCCAGCGCCTAAGAATGAGCTGGTCGAATTGTTCTTTGCGGCCAACGCCGAGGAACGCCGCCTGATCTTGACCAATCTCGATACGGTCGGCGAACCGGCGGCGCGCCGCCCGGCGCCGGCCGCGGGCGAAATGAACCGTCGCCTGGAAAACGCCGCCCTGCGGCGCAACCCCGGCGAATTCAGCCGTCTGCTCGAACGCGCGCTCGGTGTCAGCCGCGAGCTGGCCCAGCGCATCACGCGCGATTCCTCCGGCGAGCCGATCGTGGTCGCCGCCCGTGCGCTTGGCATGACGGCGGCGGTGCTCCAGCGCATTCTACTGTTTCTCAACCCGGCGGTCGGGCAATCGGTCGCGCGGGTCTACGGCCTCGCCGGCCTGTTCGACGAACTCACGCCGGCCGCCGCCGAGCGCATGCTCACGATCTGGCGGCAGGGGAACGTCCGGTCGCAGCCCACGCACGCGCAAATCCATTGGGACGACGAGCGGCGCGACGCCCGCTCGCTTGCGACCCCGGCGCGCTATCGCTCCGACCGCAGACGCGTCGGGCAGCCCTCGCACGTCAAGACCAGCGGCAAATAGCCGGCGTTAACCCAGCACATTGCCATCGAGGAAATTCCGCCCGGCGCGGTCCTCGATCTCGATGATCCACACATCGGAATCGAATTTTGTTTCCCGCACCAGGCGCGCTTCGATATCGGCTTCCGGCGCCGGTCTATCGCCGCCGAGCGCGGCCGCGAAAATACGATCGGCCGGCCGCGCCTCATCGAAAGCGGATTGCGGCGCCGGTCCAAATAAGGTGGCGGTGCCATCGAGCCGATTGATCTTGATGAATATCGCGCCGGCCTCTTCGGCGCCGCGCCGGCGCACCGCCGCGAAGACGCCTTCGACGTTGCAGCGGCGCAGATAAGCCGCCACCCAGATGCCGGATTTCAACCGCATGACCTTCAGTAGCACGCGGTCTTGGCGATCCGCTATTCCAGCGGCCGGCCGGTCATGGCAGCCAACTCGCGCACCAGCCGTTCGGAAATCTGGCCGGTCACCGGCAGCCGGCGGTCGCGCTCGAATTTTTCGATCGCGCTTTGCGTCTGCGGATCGTAGGCGCCGGTCGGCTTGATCTGCCCGTAGCCAAAATCGGCCAATGCGCGCTGGATCGCGAGCACCTGCTTGGTTGGCGCAATCAATTCGGCGATCGGGTCCTGGCGCACAGGAGCGGACAAAACGGCGCGAGCGCCCGGTGCCTTGGCATTGGAAGCAGCGATCGCGTGCAGCAGGGTCTCGCTTGCCTCCGCGTTGATCTTCAAACCGGCTGTCTGGATAAAGTCGCGCGCCGCCGCGTCGGTCTTGGCGCCCCAGACGCCATCGAAGGCGCCGTCGTAAAGGCCTTTGCGGCCGAGCTCGCGTTGAATATCGGCAATGATCTGCGCCTGGCTGCGAACGATCGCTTGCGGCGCGGCAAGGAGCTCCGCCGCGCGCGGGCGCGGCAAGACGACCGGCGCGGCTTGCGCCAGCGGCGGCCTTGTTGCGAAAATCGGCGCCGGATGCGGCCCGCGCTGCAGGAACAGCGCATTCAGGAAAATCGCGAAAATGGCCACCGTCGCCATCAGAATGCCGACGAACTCGCGCGGATGACGGCCGATCGCGGCGGCCAGCCGGCCGGCGCTGGCGTCAGAATCGCTGATCTGCTCGCGTCGGCTGCGGCTACGCACTTTTCTTCGCCTGCAGTTCGGCGGCCGTGGCGAATTCGTGAATCCGCTCGGTGACCAGTTTGATCGGCTCGACGGCGGGACGAATGCCTTCGCAGTCGAGCGGCAAACGCACCGTCACCCGCGTGCCCTCGCCCAGCCGGCTGCGGATGTCCATGTCGCCGCCGTGCAGGCGCACCAGGCCTTTCACGATCGACAGGCCGAGGCCGGTGCCGTCGTGGCGCCGGTCGTAGGATGCGCGTGTCTGGAAAAACGCCTCGCCCAGCCGCGGCAGGTCGGCCTCGCCGATGCCGACGCCGGTATCCTCGACCGCGACCGCTAACCGGGCGCCGTCGCAGATTGCGCTCACGCTGACGCGGCCGCCGCGCGGCGTGAACTTGATGGCATTGGAAATGAGGTTGAGCATAATCTGATTGACCGCGCGCCGGTCGGCCACGATTTCCGGCAAATCGGCGGCAATGCGGACTTTGAGCTCGACGCCGGCTTCTTGCGCCTTGAGCGCCAACAGATCGCAGCAGCTTCTGACCGCCGGCGCCGGCGCGAACGGCTCCGGCGTGATCTCGAAATTGCCGCTCTCCATCTTCGACATGTCGAGAATACCGTTGACGACCGACAGTAAATGATGGCCGGACTCGTTGATCAGCTTGGCGTATTCCACCTCGCGCGCCGGATCGAGCTTGAGCGCGACGTTGGTCAGCATGTCGGAGAAGCCGATGATCGCGTTGAGCGGCGTCCGCAGCTCGTGGCTCATGGTGGCGAGGAACCGGCTTTTTGCATTGTTGATGCGTTCCGACTCGCTGCGGGCGATCTCGAGGGCTTGCTCCTGCACCTTGCGCTCGGTCACGTCGCGCAGCACCGCGACCACTTCGCGCTCGCCGGGATTGGCAGCGGCATCGAGCGGACGGCAGCGCATTTCGACCCAGGCAAAATAGCCCCCCGGAGTCTCGCCATTGCCGCCGCGGCGGATGCGGAATTCGACCGAGCGGTCCTCGCCGAGCGCGGCCGCATCGGCCAGCGCCGTGAGATAGGCCGGCCGGTCGGCCACATGCACGCGGTCGAACAGGCCGTGTCCGGCCAGTTCGTTTGCCCGAACGCCAAACAGCGGCTCGGCCGCCGGCGAAACGAACAGCACGGCGCCGTTGCGGCCGTGCCGGGTGATGACGTCGGTCATGTTGCGCGCGAGCAGGCGGTAGCGCTCCTCCTCGGCATTGAGCAGCCCGGCGCTGGTGCGTGTGAGTTGTTCGGCGCCGAGCGCAAAGCCGGTGGCGTAAAGGGCAGCGGAAATGATGCCGAGGGCGGCGAGCGCCGCGTGCTCGCTCGCTAACGTGACCGCCGCCGGCTGCAGGTCGAGCGCATCGAGCACCATGAGCATGGCGGCGGCGGCAAGCGCGAAAGTCGCTGCCAATGCCACCACCCGGCGCGAGCCAGACAAGGCGGCTTCCAGCGGCACCACGACCAGCCAAATCGCCGCGAACGAGCCGATACCGCCGGTGCACCAAGCCACCACCGTCACAAGACCGGTGAGCGAAAGCGCCGACATCACATGGGCGGCTTCGTAGCGGCCGGTGCGCGAGAGGAAATAGGCGATCAGGATTGGCGCCACCAGCCAGCCGAAGACGCCGAGTTCGAGCAGGCTCGGTACGCCGCGCAAGGCGATATAGACCGGAAAGCTGGCAAGCGCGGCGAAACTGCCGATAAGACGCGGCGCGATGAAGGCGCGATGGCGCGCCGCCATCAGTGCTTCCCGCTGCGCCGAGGGATGCACTAACGCGTCAATATAGTTCCATATCGGCGTGAGGAAACTCACGGTTCCTGTCCCACGTCTTTTTACGAACAGACGCGCCCCTTTTTGCTGGCCGAAATCGTAGCCAGACCCGCTTAAGCGAACGCTAAAGCGAGGCCGTCGCGGGACGCGATGCCGGCGCCTGTGACCCGTTCCGGGGCAGCGTCCGGTACCATTTGCCGGGCATGGTGAAATTTCGGTTGCCGCGCGCTGTGTGCGCGCGCGCAAAAGCCGTTTGTTATCGTTACGCTAACCATGCGCGTCTGCCCGCAAACGCGCTTGGCGTGCACTCGGTGTCGACGGCTAAAATTTGAATCGAATGCAACTCTGTCAAATTTGAGCAAAATTCGCGTCGCATTCGCATCGATTTTGGCCAAAAACCTCGCTTCAAAGCCAACGACAGCTTCAAGCCTGTCTGCTAGGTTTTAGTTCAAAGGCGGCGGAACAGCCGTCGGGGAATACGGGTAGGGTCATGTTCTTTCTGTTGCGTATGGCGTTCTGGATTGGACTCGTATGCGTGCTGCTGCCAAGCGGCACGAAAACGGCGTCGCCGGACGCCAATATCGATGCCAAGCAGGCGGTGACGCTGGCGAGCGCGGCCGTGTCCGATATGCGCGGTTTCTGCGACCGGCAGCCCGATGCCTGCGCGGTCGGCGGCAAGGTCGCGGTTGCAATCGGTCATAAGGCGGAAGCGGGCGCCCGCACCATCTACGAATTCATCACGACCAAGCTCAGCAAAAAGTCCGCATCGGCCGACCAGACGGCCAAAGTAATCTCCGTCTCGGTACCCGGCCAAGGCACGCTGACCGCATCCGACCTGACGCCGTCCTGGCACGCGCCGGTTCCACTGCCGCCGCATCGCCGCGAGGCGCGCGCCGGCCGGCCCGCCGTCTAAGCACTGCATTTATCGGCGTTTTGTCGCGGGCATCGGCTGCCCGCCGCGATCTTTTTTGGCCATCGGCGCCGCCCGCCCTATATATTGGCGGCATGACGACCATCGACGAAATCGTTGAGAACTTCACCCTGCTCGATCAGTGGGACGACCGCTATCGCTATGTCATCGAGCTCGGCCGCACGTTGCAGCCTTTGCCGGACGGCGCCCACAGCGAAGCCAACAAGGTGCGCGGCTGCGCCAGCCAGGTCTGGCTGCTCACGCATGTGAAGCCGGACGGCGCCGGCGGCCCCGTCCTCAGCTTCGACGGCGACAGCGACGCCCATATCGTGCGCGGCCTGATCGCCATTCTGCTGGCGCTCTATTCCGGCAAGCGCGCGAAAGAGATCCTGGACACCGACGCGCTGGCTCTGTTCGAACGCATCAGGCTGCGTGACGGCCTGACGCCGCAACGCTCGAACGGCCTACGCTCGATGGTCGAGCGCATCCGCGCCGAAGCCAAGGCGGCGCTGGCGCCGGCGACCTGATTACTCGACGCTGAACGCTGCACCATCGGCGAGCCAGGTACGGATCGGCGCATAAGCGGGGCCCCGCACCTGCGCCGCGAAGCCGTAATGGCGCGCCAGCCGGTCGAGCGCGAGTTGCAGCACGACCTTGGCCGAACGCGCCGGCCAGCCGCGCTCGCATTCGATATCTTCGAGGCCTTTGAGAAAACAGCAGACGTCGAGCAGCAGCCCGCTGAATTCCGGGCCGACACCATCGAGCGCCTGACGCACACGCTGACGCGCGGCAATCGTCGTCTCGGTGAAACCCGCGGCGCGCTCGCCGCCGGCACTGCGACGGCCCGACGCGATCGGGCTCGCCCAATTGGAGGTCGTGCGCGGCATCATATGGGCACGGGTGAAATCGGCGCGCAGCCGCTCGCCGGCCTGCAACTGATGCGGCTCGATCAAGGCGCGGCCATTGCGGCCGCGCCGGCGCGCCAGCCAGGCGAGCGGGCTTTCGGCTTCATCGACGGTCACGTTGGCGCGGCCGAGTTCGGTCGCAATCTGGCGTTCCGCCACTGCGAGGTGTTGCCCGCGAAAGCGATCGATCGCCGGCGCCTGCGGTTCGCCGACGCGGTTGGCGGATTTTCCCGCGCTGGCGCTCATGGCCGCACCTGCGGGCGCGAAAGCGTGCCGCGCATCAGATCGCCGCAGAGATCTTCGAGCGTCTGCAGCACGCGGTCGAGCGCCGGATCGTCGCGCGCGTCCTCGACCCGTTGGCAGGCGTAGGATGCGGTGGTGCGGTCGCGGCGGAACAGCCGGCCGATTTCGCAATAGCGCAGCCCCAACGCCACATGAGCGAGATACATGGCGCATTGCCGCGCGAAGGCGACCGCCGGCCCGCGGCGCGACGGCGCCCGCAGTTCGTCGACCGGCACCGCGAAGGTGGCCGCCGTTGCCGCTTCCATCAGCCAGCAGATGCGCGCGGTGTCGTCGGCCGGCGCGGCCGGACGTCGCCGACCGTGCGGCTTGTTCAGGGTTCCGACCAGGGTCATCCAAGGCCTCCTCGTATTAGGATTTTATTCCCCTATCATCGCCGAAAATACGGCGGCGGGGATAAGTTTCGGGAGGAGCCACCAGCTAATTGATATATTTAATGTATTGTCTGTTTCTTGGAAAAAAGCACAGGCAACTATCCACATAAATAGGATTTTTATCCGCAATTATTGCAGCGGCGGCAGGCCTAAAACAAAACCGCCGCGGCAAGCCGCGGCGGCCATCCGGCTCGTTTGCGGAACCGGCTACTTGGGGCGGCGGCGGCGCTGCTGGCCGAGCCCCATCTGCTTGGCCAATTGCGAGCGTGCGGCGGCGTAACTAGGCGCGACCATCGGATAGTCGGCGCCGAGCGCCCATTTCTCGCGGTACTGCTCCGGCGTCATGTTGTACTGCGTGCGCAAGTGCCGCTTGAGCGACTTGAATTTCTTGCCGTCTTCCAGACAGACAATGTATTCCGGCGTGATCGACTTCTTCACCGAAACTGCCGGCCGCAGCGGCTCGGGTTGGGCTTCGCCGGATTTCCCCGACACCCGCGCGAGCGCGGCGTGCACCTGGTTGATCAGGCTGGAGATTTCGCCCGCGGGCACCGTGTTGTTGCTGACATAGGCGGAAACGATCTCCGCCGTTAATTCAATGAAATTTTGATTGGCCGTGGTATCGCTCATCGTCGTTGCCCTGCTGTGGTGCGGGCGCCAAACCGGGCGACCGGCAGACCGAATGAGAAGAAAGACACCGCCGCGGCAGCCCCGATGCCTTAAACATCGCGAATATCGAATTCGAGCTTTATATATTTTGAATATTACTATCGAAATCCAGCTACGGCAAGTAGAGGATCGTCAATAACCCGATTAGACTTTGAAGTTCCGATCTCGGCCAATTTCTTGACTAGACCGTCCATGACAATGCGGCCGGCGCAGGCGGCATAAGTTTGTGCCTGCGGTTGTTACGAATTCTTGGCCAGGTGCTCGCGCAGCTCGTTGATCGAGGCAAAATGCAGCGTGCCTTGCGGCAGTTCGGCTTCGATCGAGCCATCGACATAGAGCGTATAGCCCATGCCGTCGACCACACCGGATTTCAGGATTGCGACCGGCGGCGCGCTGGCCGGTTCCGGTGCTGCCGGCGTGGCCGCCATCGGCGACGGCGGTTCGGGCTTGGGCTCCTCGACTAACGGGCGCTTCGCCGCGTTGGATTCTGCCGGCCACATGGCATCGAAATGGCTTGGCTGCGCCGGACGCTCCTGCGGCGGCGATGGCGACGGTGGCGGAAACCGCCACGAGGCCTCCTCGAATGCCGGCTCAATCCGCTTTTCGGCCACCGGAGCCGGACTGACGCTGAGCGGCGGCTCGCCCAGATCGGCCGGCGCCGGCGCCGGCAGCGGCTGTCGCGGCGACAGTGAAATCTCTTCGTAAGCCTCGACGCCATATTCCGCGGCCACAGGGGCCGCTATTTCGGGATTTTGCAGCGCCGGCGCGGCCAAAGCCTCGGCGCGGTCTTCGGCAACCGCATCGGCGGCGGCCGGAACTTCAGCGGACGGGTGCGGTTCATGGGCATCCACCGCCGATTTCGGCTTGGGCGGGAACGGAACCGGCATCGGTGGCGCAGGCGGTTCGGCCAAAGGCTCGAATAGTTCGAGCGACCGGTTTGAGCGCGCCGGCGTGCGCGACGCCAGCATGACGGCAATCCGCTTCAACTGGCCGATTGCGGAGGCAATTCCGACGATAATGAGGCCCCCGACCGCGGCCGTGGTCCCGGCCACGATGAGCGTATTGCCGAAGCTGAATTCATTGATCGGAATGCCATAGGCGACCATCCCGAGGCCGAGCATGGTGACGATGGCGCCGACAATGAACAACAGGACTGACATTCGCGTTCGGGCCTCTTAATGAACCGCTGTTCCAGCAGCCGACGAGATTGCAGGTAAGGTCTTCCAGCAGCGGCGAATTTTGGCCGTTCGGCGCACCTGCCGCAACTGCTAAAGTTAATATTGTGGCAAATGGCCTCAAACTTGATTAACGCCGGGCGCCCCGCACCGATTGCCACGGGCTGCCATTTCGGGGCGTTTCCAGAGACTTAGCCGGCATCCCGCGATCGGTTAGCAATGCCGCGCCGCCGCCTAGGCGTTGCCCTCTCCCGCGCCAGCGCCTAATTAACTTAATTGAGGAACTCGCCGGAGACATTCCGGTTTCACTTAGAAACCGGCCTTTTGTCCCATCATCATCGTTTGTGGATCGAGGAGGACCTGATGTCGTTCACGCTGCCCGAACTGCCTTATGCCTATGACGCGCTGGCGCCCTATATGTCACGGGAAACGTTGGAGTATCACCACGACAAGCACCACAAGGCCTACGTCGACAACGGCAGCAAATTGCTGGTTGGCAGCGGGCTCGAAGGCAAATCGCTCGAGGACGTCGTCAAGGGCGCGTTCGGCAAAAATGCCGGGCTCTTCAACAATGCCGGCCAGCACTACAACCACATCCATTTCTGGAAGTGGATGAAGCCGGGCGGCGGCGGCGACAAAGTCCCCAGCAAACTCAAGGCGAAAATCGATTCCGATTTAGGCGGCGTCGCCAAGATGAAGGAGGATTTCGCAACCGCCGGCGCCACCCAATTCGGCTCCGGCTGGTGCTGGCTGGCGGTCAAGGACGGCAAACTGATCGTGACAAAGACGCCGAACGGCGAGAACCCCTTGGTGCATGGGGCTGTTCCGGTGCTGGGCTGCGATGTGTGGGAGCATTCCTATTACATCGACTACCGCAACCGGCGGCCGGATTACTTGAAGGCGTTCCTCGATCACCTGGTCAATTGGGACTACGTCGAAGAGATGTTCGTCGCGGCGAGCAAGTAATCTTCGCGGCAGAATTGCGAACGTTCGACGAAGAGCAAAGTGTTCTTCTCGATCTTCCGGTGGACGATGTTCTGGACGCGGTCGGTTTCGTTCCGAGCCGGCCGCGTCGCCGTCCCGATCCGCGCGGGCCTCATCCGAGGATGCGGCCGCATGAGGCGATGCGAAGGCGGCGCCTTAACTGATTGACAAATGTCCTTGCGATAAAATCGGTGCAGGCCATACGGCGCTTTATTTTGAACGCCTGGTATGTTGCCGCGCCTTTGCTCATCATCCTCTTATTGTTCGGCGCCCTAATATTCTCTGTCGTCGCTCAAAATATAATCGAGCGTGTATATGGCCGCGAAACGGCCGAAGCAGTTTTTAACTTTTGCGTCAACGCTATGATGTAGGGTGGCGAGCTGATCGTGCTGCTCATGCCGATCGGATTGGCCATTTATGGTTTGTTTCGTCTGGTGCGATGGATGATCGGCAAAAAAGAGTTGTAAGCACTATTGCGCGCATGCGCTAAATCGCACGCATGATTCCTTGGAAACAGACATCGAGCCCGAAACAGGCGGTCAGCGCATTGCGCAGCGCCGGCGAATCGTGGCCGTCGAGCGGCACGTCGGCAAATCCTTGCCGGCGCAGCAAAACCTGCGCGCGCAGGATCGCCGGCACGCCGCCGAGGCTAATGGCCGTTACCATATCGGCGGCCGCTTGGTCGAAGCGGTGCAGCCGCACATAGGTAAAGGCACGCTTGGCCAGAAGCTTGGCGCGATCGTTGTCGAACATCACATAAAGCGGCGAGCCGCCGCTCATCGCCAGCACCACGTCGTAGTCGCGCAGCGCCAATTCGCCTAGGTCCGCCATGGCGTAGGCATCGGCACGCGCGGCCAGGAGATCGAACCGGCTGGGCTCGAGCTTGATCGCGGCGGACAAATCGGCGACGGCGGATTTCGGCTTGCCGAGCGCGAGAAACGCTTCCGAACGCCGCTCCAATGAGTTCGCGTTCGGCCGATTATCCTCGACGATAAAGTTGAAATCTTCGAGCGCGGCGGAATACTGCCCGAGGCGCATAAGCAGCGCGGCGTGCTGCTCGCGCGCAAAACGGTGGTGCGGATGCTTGGCAATGACCGCCTCGAATTCGCGCAACGATTCAAGATTGGCGGGCTTCGATTGCAGGAGCCAGGCGTAGGTGGCGCGGACGTCGGGATCGTTTGGCGCGAGCTTGCGCGCCAGCGCGAGGTCGGTCTCGGCGCGCGGCAGGTCGGCGAGCGTCAGCGACAGCCGCGCGCACAACAGGCGCGCCTTCAGGTCGTCCGGCGCAATGGCGAGCGCAAGTTCGGCCTCGGCCCGCGCCTTGTCGAAATCCTGCATGTCGATGAAGAACCAGGCGCGGTCCAGCCGGTTGGCAACGCGTTGCGCGTTGTCGGGAGCTTGCGAGACCTGCGGTTCCGGACAGGGCGTGCCGCGATGCGACCGGTTGGCGATCAGGCAACTCGTCACGTTCGCCACGATCGGTCCGGCACCCAAGTCGCTTTGCTTTATCGTCGCATCCATGGCGAGGGAATACGGCGCCGCCAGCAAGAGCAAAGCCGCGCCGCCGATGATGGCGTAGAGTCGCTTCATCACCAGCACCGTTCATCCAGCATGCAGGCGTGCACGGCGTCATGAACCGCCAACGCCACATCGGTATTAGCCGTGGTGGGCTGCAGATAGCCAAGCTGAATCAGGGTCTTCGATTTGCGGAAGAGGAAGCAGCAATCGGCCGTGACCGCGGCCTGGGCGTCTTTCTCAGCTTCATCGGGGCGGTGCAGCGCGCGCAAAGCCAACGCGCGCGACCAATAGGAGCTGCCCGGTGTGTCGATGTGCAATTCGAGCGAGCGCGTAAAGCTTGCGGCCGCGCGCTCGTATTGTTTCGTGTAGAGGTAGACCTGACCCTGGAGATTATAGAGGACCGCGAGGTTTGGATCGCAGGTCAGGGCCTTGTCGATATCGGCTATCGCGCGATCGAATTGCGAGCGGTTGTGGTAGTACCATCCGCGCCAGCCGTAAGAGATGGCGCCGGGATCGGTGCGAACCAGATCGTCGAGCGCTTTGATCGAATCTTCAAAGCGGCCCATCGCTTCGAACATCGTCGCGCGCTCCAGGCGCGCCAGCGTTCGGTAGGACACCTGCTTGCCGCGAAACTCCGTGAACATCTTGTCCAAATCGTCGCTGTTTTGCGCCAGCAAGTCGTCCAATTCCTTCATCGACTCGCGCTGCGCGCCGACGTCCATCAAGAGCTGGAAGCGATGAAATCGCGCGACAACCGAACGCGGGTCCAATTCGATTGCCCTGTCATAATCGGCCTTGGCTATGTCGTAATCGCGGGCGACCATCGCGACGGTGCCGAGGGTATCGAAGGCATCCGCGTTCTTGGCGTCCAAGTTCAGAGCCTGTCTGGCTAGATCGGTCGCAGCGGCGTAGTCGTTTTTGTAAAAGGCCGCCGAGGCTCGGCGCAGCAGCGGCTCGGGATCTTTCGGCGCCAGTTTTATCGCCTCATCGAAATCGCGGATGGCGGCGTCGATATTCAAATCGCGATGAAACGCGCGGCCGCGCGTGAGCAGTGCGCGCTCGCGATCGGCGTCGCTCAGGTCGGCCCGCTCAATTACCGACGTGCAGGCCGCGATGGCGGCGCGTTTGTCGGCGCCGAATACCGGAGCCGCGCAGCCGGTCCAATCGACCGGGGCAGCCGAAAGCGCCACCGACGGCATTGCCGCCAGGATTAAGGCACAGATAGCTATGGGTCGGCCGACGCTGCGCATGGAACTCCCGGTAGTTGCAAAGCTAGCGGGGTTCTCCTTCAGGCCTGTTAAATGCTTAATTCAAATTGTAGCCGTCGGCTGATAAATACGGGTAACACGAGCGCGACGTGCTGGCCGCGTCGGCTTACCGCCCCCAAACCTCGTCGGCGAGTTCCGTCACCAGGCGGAGCTTGGCCCATTGCTCGTCTTCGGCGAGCACATTGCCTTCCTCGGTCGAAGCAAAGCCGCATTGCGGCGACAGGCAAAGCTGTTCGAGCGGAGCAAATTTCGCCGCCTCCTCGATCCGGCTCCTGACGAAATCCTTGTTCTCGATCCTTCCGGTTTTGGTGGTGATCAGGCCGAGTACGACGGTCTTGCCTTTGGGCAACAAGCGCAACGGTTCGAACCCGCCGGCACGGTCCGAGTCCCATTCGAGAAAATAGCCGTCGACATTGACCTTGTTGAACAAGAGATCGGCAATCGGCGCGTAGCCGCCCGAGGCGATAAAGGTCGAACGGAAATTGCCGCGACACACATGCGTGGTGACGACGAGGTCGCGCGGGCGTCCCTCCAGCGCGGCATTGATCATGCCGGCATAGATCTCGCCCTGCTTGTCGGGGTCGTCGCCGCGCTGCGCGAGCATGGCGCGCTGCGCCGGATCGCACAAATAGGCGAAGCTGCAATCGTCGAGTTGAAGGTAGCGGCAACCGGCCGCATAGAAGTCCGCGATCGCCTGTTTGTAGGCCTGACCGAGATCGCGATAGAACTCGTCCATGCTCGGATAGGCGGCGCGGTCGATCATCTTTCGCCCGCCGCGATAGTGCAGCATCGACGGGCTCGGGATCGTCATCTTGGCGGTGCGCTTGGTATGCGCTTTAAGAAACTCGAAATGCGCGATCTGCGGATGGTGGCGTGAGCCGAGCTTGCCCTTGACGTAGGGCGCCTCGGACTTGGAGGTCACACCGGCAAACTTGATGCCCTGCGCCTCGACCATTTCCACGCCGTCGAGCCCGGCGAGGAAATCGAAATGCCAATAGGCGCGGCGCAATTCGCCGTCGGTGATCGAACGAAGCCCGATCGCCTCCTGCTGGGCGACGATCTTCTTGATTTCACCGTCTTCGATCGCGGTGAGTTCGGCCGCCGATAGCTGTCCGGCCGCGTGTTGGCTGCGCGCTTGCTTGAGCGCAAGCGGCCGCAGCAGCGAACCGACGTGATCGGCGCGAAAGGGCGGAACAGCGCGCTGCATCTTATTCGATCGGCGACCTACTTTTTGACCTTGGAAGGGTCCTTGTAGTTCGGGATCGTCTCGAACTCAACATTGTAAAGTTCGCCGTTCACCCGCTCGACCTTGCGGATATAGATGTTCTGGATCACTTCGCGCGTTGCCGGATCGATCGTGACCGGTCCGCGCGGACTGACCCAGCTCATGCCTTTCATGGCGTCGACGATGGCGGCGCCATCGGTCGAGCCTTTGGTCTTCTTCAAGGCTTCGTAGATCAGGTGCATGCCATCGTAGGCTTGCATCGCCATCAGGTTCGGCCGCTTGCCACCATTGGCTTTCTTATAAGCCGCCACGAAGGCTTTGTTCTCGGGGCTGTTGTGCGCGGCCGAGTAATGCTGCGAGGTGATGATGCCAAGCGCGGCATCGCCGATATTGTTGACGATGTCGTCTTCGGTCAGGCTTCCCTCGGCGATGAATTTGATGCCCGACTTGTCAAGACCGCGCTCGACATATTGGCGGATGAAGATCGGACCGACGCCGGCCGGGACGAACCCCATAATGGCGTTCGGCTTGGCATCGGCGACGCGTTGCAGCGCCGGCGCGAAGTCGTTGCTCGACAACGGCACGCGCAAGGATTCGAGCACCTTGCCGCCCTTGGCCTCGAACTCGTGCTTGAAAGCGGTCTCAACGTCGATGCCGGGGGCGTAGTCCGACACCACCGTGACGACGCTCTTGATTCCATTCTTGGCCGCCCAGTCGGCGAGCGGCACCGTGGTCTGCGGCACCGAGAAGCTGAGGCGCACGATATAGGGCGAGCGCTCGGTGATGATCGAAGTCGCCGCCATCATGACGATTTCCGGGACTTTCGCTTCGGTGGCGATGGGCGCCGTCGCCAGCGCGCCGGGGGTGAGGCCAAAGCCGGCAAGGACAGCGACTTTGTCATTCACCACCATCTCCTGGGCCAGCCGCTTGGTCATTTCGGCATTGCCGGTGTCGTCCTTGACGATCAGTTCGATCTTCTTGCCGGCGACCATGTCGCCGTGTTGCTGCATATAGAGCCGGGCACCGGCGGAGAGCTGTTTGCCGGTCGGCGTGAAGGGCCCGGTCAAGGGCACGACCAGACCGATTTTCACGGTCTGTTGGGCGAGGCACGGCGTGGCAATAAGGGCTGCGAGCAGACCCGCAGCAAAATGGCGAGCGATGTTCATGGTGTTTCCCCGGCGGCGCTTGTTCCCCGGCAGAAGATTACAACCGGAGCGGTGGGTCAACGGGGAGTTACAAAGAGAGAAAAGAATCCGGCCGATCGCCGCTGGGTCGGTAGCAGACTACTCTGCCTGCCCACCTCGCACCCACAATTCACCAATGGGCGAACGAACCGGAGTGTTTCATTTTGCCGGCAGGCGATTGACAAAGCTTTGCGCCTGATTGGCGAGCGCGGCAAAGGCTGGGTCGCGCGGCGCGCTCTGCGCAAAACAGCGGCGAAACGCGGCGTCGCCCTCTTCTTCCATCCGGTCGACCGCCTCGGTCAACGAATGGTCGTTCAGTTGCGAGGCGATGTAGGCGTCTTGCGAGGCCGCCGCTTTTTTCTCCGCCTCCAGCCAAATCTGCCGGCAGGCCGGCGTCGGCTCGATCTTGACGCTGGCCGGCGCGCTCACCACGAACACGCGGCCGCCCTGGATTACCGCCACCAAAATTTCATCGGGCGTGCGCGCGCCGAACGTCTGCGTGCGCGCGATCAGCATGGCGAAGGCAAATTTCGCTCCGGCAGGTTTTACGACCGGCAGCGCAACATATTTTGAAAACGCCGAATCGGTGACCAGCGCCTGCGTATAAAACGCCTCCGATTGCAGCGCCGCTTGCGGCGTCTGCGGCACATTCTCCGATTTCGCGCCCCACCAGTCCTTGTGCTCGCCCAGCCAATGAGCGAACAGCGGCTCCGTCGTCACAACAATGTGGGTCTTATCGTCGGCCGACGAAAAAATGAGGCCGTCGATCAGCCCAAACCCGAAATCGCCGTCGTACAAGCTGTCGAGGTTAGTCTTTCCGTCAGACGGAAAGCCTGCAATGGCGACCGGCCCGACGATCGGGCGCATCATTTTTCCCAGTTCGTCCAAAGCAGCGTCGTGCAGCTTGGACGTATCATCGTCGAGTTTTTTCGCGTCGCTGATCGCCTTAATTTTCGCGATATAACCATCGCGCGCGGCGAAGTAGGCTTCTTCCGGGCTAGCCGCTTTGGCCGCCAGCGGCGCCAACAGCAGCAAGGCGATGAGCAGCGATTTCATGCGAGTGCCCATAGGGCTCCCAAGCCTAGCGGCAGAGCGGGCGTTCCGGCAATGCGCTGCAATGCACGCCACGCGGAAACGTCATTTCAGTCGCTTCGCATCGGTCGCCCAGGTGATGGTCTTGTAGTCGAAGCCCACTTCGATGGTCGGCTTGACCACCGCGAAATAGGGGGAAATGTCGAAATCGCGCGGCGTATAGAGCGAGGAGTCGCGGATGTGATAAATTTCCTGCCGCGCGCTTTCGCTTTCCACCCGCGTGATCTCCGGCAAGATCGGATAGCCGACCGATCCGTAGGCCTGCGCAATGAGCGCCGAACAGATCAGCTTGGTCGGATCGCCCGAGCCGAGCGAGATCATGCGCCGGCGCCAGCGTTGCGGCGCCGGTAGCGGCACCAGATAACGCGCGAGATCGATGATGTTCTTGAGGTCGTATGCGAGGCCGAGCCGCGCGAGAGCGTAATCGCACACCGCTTGGCAATCAGCCGCCGACAGGCCGACCGGGCGGCAAATGCGCGTGTGATAATGAAAATAGCCCGACAACGGAACGGCGGCGATGCCGTCGTCAAGATTCGATTCCACCAGGTCGCACGGTTCGCCGTTGGCGGCGAATTTGCCGGCGACCGGCCCGACATAGAGCGCGGCGTGCGACCAGGTCGACTGGGTCAAATATTTGATGATGCCGGAAATATGATTGCGGCCCTCGATCAGCAAAATGTCGGCCGGCCTGATGCATCGCTTGAGCGCGGCCGGATCGGTCGGCGTGAACGGCTCGTAGCCGGCCGCCGGCTTTTGCAAGTAAGCCGCAATCAGGCGGCCGACGCGGTCGAGTATCGATATCATGGCGGCAGACGCTGCATCACGAGTGGGCAAATTCCCAATAGAGTTCGCGCGCCTTGCGATAGAGCGGGCCGGGCTGCAATGAGCGCTCGTCGATTCGGTTGATCGGCATCACCTTGGAGTAATTGCCGGAGGAGAAAATCTCGTCGGCGCTTTGCAGGTCGGAATATTGCAGCGTGGTCTCCACCACGCTGACGCCGGCCTCGCGCAACAGCCTGATAACGCGCTGGCGGGTGATGCCGTTGAGGAATGTGCCATTGGGCGCCGGCGTCAACACCACGCCGTCTTTGCCGACGAACAGGTTGGCGGTGGCGAGCTCGGCGACATTGCCGATGAGATCGCGCACCGCGCAATTGCCGAAGCCGCGCGCATTCGCCTCGATCAGCGCGCGCGCATTGTTCGGATAGAGGCAGCCGGCCTTGGCGTCGACCGGCATGCATTCCGCGCTCGGCTTGCGGTAGGGCGACAGCGTGATGGAAAAGCCCTCGGGCGGGCGCATCGGCGCCTCGTAGAGCGTGAGGCACCAGCGGGTCGACTCCGGATCGGGCGCCACCAGCAGCGCGCCGCTGCGCTCGGCCCAGTACATCGGGCGGATATAGAGCGCGGCGTCCTTGTCGAAGCGCTTGATGCCGTCTTGCGTCAGGCCGAGCCAGGTCTCGGCCGAAACCACCGGCTTGAGATGCATGGTGGCAGCCGAGGCATTCACCCGCGCGCAATGCAGGTCGAGGTCGGGCGAGACGCCCTCGAAGGTGCGGGCGCCGTCGAACACCGAGGAGCACAGCCAGCCGGCATGCGAGCGCACGCCCATGATCGGGATATTGCCCTCTTGCCAGTCGCCCTCGTAGAACGACCAGGTTTTCGACCAGTTTTGGCCCGCCGCCATCTGCGTTTCTCCCGACACTTTATTTTGACCGGCAAGGGATTTTCCCCCGCCCGCCTGCATGCTTTACAAGCATAGCGACCGCGCCGGGAGGATACCATGTCGTCCATCTTCGTCTTTGATGCCTATGGCACGCTGTTCGACGTGCACGCGGCGATTGCGCGCTTTCGCACCGACGCCGGGCCGGACGCCGACCGCATGTCGGAAATCTGGCGCGGCAAGCAGCTCGAATATACCTGGACGCTGACGCTCGCCGGCCACTACACGGATTTCTGGACGCTGACCGGACGGGCGCTCGATTGCGCGCTGGCGCGGGTGCCGTCGGTGCCCAAAGCGCTGAAGCCGAAGCTGCTCGAGGCCTATTTCCAGCTCGATGCCTTCCCCGACGCGCGCGCGGCGCTGCGGGCGCTCAAGGCCCAGGGCCACCGCACCGGCATTCTGTCGAACGGCTCGCCCAATATGCTCAAGGGCGCGGTCGATGCCGCCGGCATCGGCGGCGATCTCGATGCCGTGCTGTCGGTGGACGTATTAAAGATGTTCAAGCCGCGGCCGGAGGTCTACCGGCTGGTTACCGATCATTACAAGTGCAAGCCGGGTGACGTGACTTTCGTTTCGTCCAACCGCTGGGACGTGATGGCGGGAACCTCGGTGGGCTTCCGCGGCATCTGGGTCAACCGCAGCAAAATGCCGGACGAATATTTCGATTTTCCGCCGGCACAGACGCTGGGCGATCTCAATTCGTTGGCGGCATTGGCCTGAAGACCTCGCCTCGTCCTCATAAGCGCGATTGGTGAAATGACGATTGTTGTCATCACACCTTGAAAATCGCGGCGTAGCGCGTCTTGACCGCGTCCGCCTGCGCGTGGACGCCTTCCGGGTCCTCTTTCATCAACTTGATGTCGGCGAGCTTGCGCACACCGGGCTTTTCCACGGCCTGCCCGTGCGGCGAATATTGCCGCGCCCAATCGACCAGCATCTGCTGGCCCTCGCGCGAGTGCATCCAGTTCTGCAACAAACGCGCGGCGTTCGGATTGGGAGCGGCCTTGAAGACCGCGCTCGGGCCGGTGGCGAGCGGCGTGCCCTCCTCCGGATAGACGATGTCGACCGGCTGGCCCGCTTCCTTGTAGCGAATGACAAGGTAGCCGGCGCCGTCCACCATGACCGCGCGTTCGCCGAGCGATATCCGCTTCGGTGTGTCGGTCGCCGACTGCACCTGCATGATGCTTTGCGTGGCCAGCTTCTCGAGGTAGCTCCAGCCCAGATCGCGCGCGATTTCGAATGTCGCATTCATGATGGTGCCGCTATAGGCCGGATGCGCTTTGACCATCTTGCCCTTCCATTTCGGATCGAGCAGGTCCTTGAAGCTCTTCGGCGCATCCTCCTTTTTCACCAAATTGGTGTTGTAGGCGATGGGCGAGACCAGAATTCGCGTCGTGATGCTCAGCCCCTCCGGATCGTAGTAATTCTTGTCGAAATGTTTCGCGACGTCTTCCGGCAAATACGGTGCAAGCCAGCCATTTTTCTTCCACACGATGCAGTGCGCCTGGTCGGCGGTGTTGACCACATCGACGGCGTGAATATTGGCGGAATATTCCTGGCCGATGCGGGTGAAAACGCGTTCGGCGCCGGACCGCTCCACGCGCACCGCAATGCCGGGAAACTTCGCCTCGAATGCCTTGCCGAAGCGCTGCGCGAATTGCAGGTCCATCGCCGTGTAGAAGGCGACCTTGCCTTCCTTTTTCGCCGCCTCGATCAAGGCCGGCGTTATCGCTTCCGCGGCAGGCGCCGCCGACACCCGCACGGCGAATGCGCTGAGGCCAAGGGCGCCAACGCCTTTGAGCACATCGCGTTTGGTAAGCTTTCCAGTCATGGCGTTCCCCCTCGACTTTTTTCCTCGGCCGCGCGCGGGCCGATTTTCGGTCAAAGCCTAACAGATTGCGGCGCCGCGGTAAGGTCATCGGGCCATTGCATGCTGGCGTATGAATGCATGACCGGCAAGCCACTGGCGTGGCGGCAGAGAGCCGACTATATGCCGTTGCGGCCCGCCAGCACCCCATTATCCATTCATGCCATCGATCATTTCCATCGAAAATCTCTCCAAGACCTACGCGACCGGGTTCCGGGCGCTCAAGGAGATCAATCTCGACATAAGGCGCGGGGAAATCTTTGCTTTGCTCGGCCCTAACGGCGCCGGCAAGACCACGCTGATCGGCATCGTCTGCGGCATCCTCAATGCCTCGCAAGGCCGCGTGACGGTCGACGGCCACGACATCATCAAGGGCTATCGCGCCGCCCGTTCGCTGATCGGGCTGGTACCACAGGAATTGCACACCGACGCCTTCGAGAGCGTCTGGGCGACGGTGAATTTCAGCCGCGGCCTGTTCGGCAAGCGGCGCGATCCTGCGCATCTCGAGAAAGTGCTGCGCGCGCTCTCGCTGTGGGACAAAAAGGACAACCGCATCATGACGCTGTCCGGCGGCATGAAACGGCGCGTGCTGATCGCCAAGGCGCTCGCGCACGAGCCGCAGATACTGTTCCTCGACGAGCCGACCGCCGGCGTCGACGTCGAATTGCGCAAGGACATGTGGCAGGTGGTGCGCGATCTGCGCGCTTCGGGCGTCACCATCATCCTGACCACGCATTACATCGAGGAAGCCGAGGACATGGCCGACCGCGTCGGCGTCATCAACAAAGGCGAGATCGTCCTGGTCGAGAACAAGGCCGAGCTGATGCGCAAGCTCGGCAAAAAACAGTTGATCCTGCATCTGCAACAGAAGCTCAACGCGCTGCCGGCCGAGCTTGCCGGGCACCCCGTGGAGCTGGCGGACGGCGGCAGCGATATCGTCTTCACTTATGACACGCAGGCCGAGCGCACGGGGGTCACCGCATTGCTCGCCGACCTCAGCAATGCCGGCATTCGCTTCCGCGACCTGGAGACGCGGCAGAGTTCGCTCGAAGATATTTTTGTCGACCTGGTGAGCGATCGGTCATGAATTACCGCGCCGCCTACGCAATCTACCATTTTGAGATGGCACGCACCGGGCGCACCATCTGGCAGAGCATCGTCTCGCCGGTGCTGTCGACTTCGCTCTATTTCGTGGTATTCGGCGCCGCCATCGGCTCGCGCATCACCCAGATCGAGGGCGTTTCCTACGGCGCCTTCATCGTGCCCGGGCTGATCATGCTGATGCTGCTGACGCAGAGCACGATGAACGCCTCGTTCGGCATTTACTTCCCGCGCTTCACCGGCACCATCTACGAAATCCTGTCGGCGCCGGTGTCCTCGTTCGAGATCGTGCTCGGCTATGTCGGCGCCGCCGCCACCAAGTCGATCATTCTCGGGCTGATCATCCTTGCCACCTCGTTCCTGTTCGTGCCGCTCACCATCGCGCATCCGGTCTGGATGCTGGTGTTCATGGCGCTGACCGCGATAACGTTCAGCCTGCTCGGCTTTATCATCGGCATCTGGGCCGACGGCTTCGAGAAATTGCAGATCGTGCCGCTGCTCCTGATCACGCCGCTGACCTTTCTCGGCGGCACGTTTTATTCGACCAGCGTGCTGCCGCCGCTGTGGCAGAAAATCACGCTGTTCAATCCGGTGGTTTATCTGATAAGCGGCTTCCGCTGGAGCTTCTTCGAGATTGCCGATGTGAATGTCGGCATCAGCCTCATCATGACGGTCGTGTTCTTGAGCGTTTGCCTGGCGACCGTCTGGTGGATTTTCAAGACCGGCTACCGGCTGAAGAACTGACCCTCCTATTTATATTTGCCGAGGCCCGAATAAAGCGGGCGCGGCCGGGGTATGCTCAAGTCAGGGGCCGCTCTTGCCTCAAACAACAACCGGGAGGTTTTCTGATGTCGCCGATGTCGAAGGGTCTCGCGAGTTTTGCCGTTGCCGCGGCGCTGTGTTCGCAAGTTCAGGCCCAGGGCGTGATCACGCAAAAGAATGTGTCGCTCGGCCTCGCGCAAGCGATCGCCAATGGCGCGATGGAGAAGTGCACCAGCATGGGCTTCAGGGTGTCCGTGGCGGTCATCGACCGCGACGGCCTTGCGGTCGTGACGCTGCGCGGCGACGGCGCCGGCCTGCATACGCCCGAGGGCGCCGACCGCAAGGCCTATACCGCGCGCACCTATCGCGCGCCATCGGCCAATTTTGCCAAACGCGTGCAGACAGACCCCGGTTACGGTCCTGCGACGCAATATACGCGCGTGCTGGCGCTCGGCGGCGGGCTGCCAATCAAGGTCGGCGACGAGGTGATCGGCGCGGTCGGCGTCTCTGGTTCGCCCGGCAAGGACGACGTCTGCTCGCAAGCCGGCCTCGACAAGGCGGCCGATCAGTTGAAGTGAGCCGTCAGCCGGCGGTGAATTCCTCACGCCGGATTTCGAGCTCCAGCCATTGCTCTTCCGCTGCGGCGATTTTCCGCTGGATAGCACCGAGCGCCGCGGTGACTTGCTCGAAACCGGCACGGTCGCGCGCATAGAACTGCGGATCGGCAAGCTGGGCCTGCAGGCGGTCGGCATCGGACTGCAAGGCGGCGATGGTCTTGGGCAGGATTTCCAGCGCGTGCTTGTCCTTGAAGGTCATGCGGCGCTTAGGCGATGACGATTCGGCGGCCGGCGCTTCGGCGAAAGGCGCGGCGGACGCCCTGGCGGCTTTGTCGGGCGCAGCTTGCGACCGCTCGCGCGTGAGGTCCTGGCCGCGCTGCGCCAGCATGTCGGAATAGCCGCCGGCATATTCGGTCCAGATGCCGTTGCCTTCCGGCACGATCACGCCGCTCACCAGCCGGTCGAGGAAATCGCGGTCGTGGCTGATCAGCAGCACCGTGCCGGGATACTCGCCAAGCATGTCCTCGAGCACGTCGAGGGTTTCCATGTCGAGGTCGTTGGTCGGCTCGTCGAGCACCAGCAGGTTCGACGGCTTGGCCAGCGCCTGCGCCAGCATCAGGCGGCCCCGTTCGCCGCCCGAGAGTTTGCCGAGCGGCGTGCGCGCCTGTTCGCTCGCAAACAGGAAGTCCTTCATGTAGCCGATGACGTGCTTGGGCGCGCCGTTGACCATCACGGTCTCGCCGCTGCCGCCGGTGAGCGCGTCGGCGACGGTGACTTGCGGGTCGAGGCTGTCGCGATGCTGGTTGAGGGTGGCGACGGCGAGCGTCGCACCGAGCTTCACCGAACCGCTATCGGGCGGCAGTATGCCGGTCAGCATGGTGATCAGCGTGGTCTTGCCGCTGCCGTTCGGTCCGACAATGCCGATGCGGTCGCCGCGCTGGATGCGGATCGAGACATCGCGCACGATGGCGCGCCCGCCGAAACTCTTGCCGATGCCCTTCGCCTCGATCACCAGCACGCCGGAGGGCGGCGCGGACCCCGCGACGATGGTGGCGTCGCCGGCGGCGCCGCGATAGGTGCGGCGCGCTTCGCGCAGCGCCTGCAACTGGCCGACCCGGCGCATGTTGCGCTTGCGCCTGCCGGTGACGCCGTAGCGCATCCAGTGTTCCTCGGCGACGATCTTGCGATCGAGCCTATGCTGCTCGCGCTCCTCCTCCGCCAGCAACATGTCGCGCCATTCCTCGAAATGGGCAAAGCCGCGCTCGATGCGCCGCGTCGTGCCGCGGTCGAGCCAGACCGTGACGCGCGACAGCGTCGAGAGGAAGCGGCGATCGTGGCTGACGATCACCAGCGCGGTGCGCCGCGCGTCGAGATCGCGCTCCAGCCATTCGATGGTGGTGAGGTCGAGATGGTTGGTCGGCTCGTCGAGCAACAGGATATCGGGCGACGGCGCCAGCACGCGCGCGAGCGAGACGCGGCGCGCTTCCCCGCCGGAGAGCTGCGCCGGGTTTTCCGCGCCGGTGAGACCGAGTTCCTCCAGCAGATGGCGCGCGATGTAGGGATCGTCGGTCGGCTTGAGCCCGGCTTCGACGTAGCCAAGCGTCGAGACGAAACCGGCAAAGTCATGCTCCTGCGGCAGGTAGCGCACGACGGCTCCGGGCTGCACGAAGACCGAGCCGCGGTCGGGCTCGACCAGACCGGCGGCGATTTTCAGCAACGTCGACTTGCCCGACCCGTTGCGCCCGACCAGCGACACGCGCTCGCCGGTAGAGACCGACAGTTCCGCCCCGGCGAGCAGGGGCGTGCCCCCGAAAGTAAGCGCAATGTCTCTGAGCTGAAGAAGCGGAGGAGCCACGCCGTTATGCGTCCGCTAATGCCGCCAAGATGCGCGCCCAGGAGCGGATGCCTTTGTGGAAACATTTGAGGTCGAACTTCTCGTTCGGCGAGTGCACGCGGTCGTCGTCGAGCGCGAAACCGACCAATAATGAATCCATCCCCAGCACGCTCTTGAAATCCGCAACGATCGGGATCGAGCCGCCAGCGCCGACCGCCACCGCCTTGTGGCCCCATTCCTCGGCCAGAACGCTGCGCGCCTTGTTGAGCGCCGGATTGTCGAAGGAAAGCTGCAGCGCCGGCGCCAGGCCGAAATTGCCGAATTCGACCTTGCAGTCGGCCGGCAGGCGCGCGCGCACAAAGGCGCGGAAGCCGTCGCGCACTTTCTCGGGGTCCTGGCTGCCGACCAGGCGGAACGACACCTTGGCCGAGGCCTCGCCCGGGATGACGGTTTTGGCGCCCTCGCCGGTGTAGCCGCCGATAATGCCGTTGATCTCGGCGGTCGGCCGCGTGGTGATCTGCTCGATCAGCAGGCGGCCCTTCTCGCCGGCCGAGGTTTTCAGCCCGATGGGGCCTAAGAATTTCTCCGGCGTCAGACCGAGCCCCTTGAGGTCGGCCATGATGTCGGGTGGCAGGTCCTTCACCCCATCGTAGAAGCCCGGGATGGTGACGCGGCCATTGTCGTCCCACAGCGCGCCGAGGATCTTGGCCAGCAGCCGGATCGGGTTCTGCGCCGCGCCGCCGAACAGGCCCGAGTGCAAATCGCGGTCGGCGCAGGTGATCTTGACGTCCTCATAGACCAGTCCGCGCAGCGAGGTGGTGACTGCCGGGGTCTCGGCGTCCCACATGGCGGTATCGCAGACCAGCGCCAGGTCGAGCTTGAACTCGGTGGCGTTGTCGCGCACGAATTTGAACAGATTGCGGGAACCGCACTCCTCCTCGCCCTCGATCATGGTAGTAATCGGCAGCGGCAGCTTGCCGGTGACCGCATGATAGGCCCGGCAGGCCTCGATAAAGGTCATGGCCTGGCCTTTGTCGTCGCAGGCCCCGCGCGCCACGATGATCTTGCGCCCGTCGCCAAGCGTCTCGATGCGTGGCTCGAACGGCGGACTCTTCCACAGGTTCAGCGGATCGACCGGCTGCACGTCGTAATGGCCGTAAAACAGCACGTGCGGGCCGGCTGCGCCGTTTGCCTTGCCCACTACCACCGGATGGCCCTCGGTTGGGCGCACCTCGGTGGCAAAGCCGATGCCGCGCAGGTCGGCGGCGACGTGCTCGGCGGCGGTCCGGCACTGTTCCTTATAGGCCGGGTCGGTGGAAACGGAGGCGATGCGCAACAGCGCGAATAAGCGCTCGACGCTTTGGTCGATATCCTGGTCGATGCGGCTTAACACCGCGTCGAGTGTGCTCATGACCGCTCTCTCCACTGGTTCAGCGTTCGCGCCGGGCGGGACTTGGCAAGCTAGCAATGCTTTCTCGGGCTGAAAAGCGCCACGCGGCGTACAAACGTTGGAAATTGCCGCCGGATTGCAAGTTGAAACGGCGGACTTGCCTTATCCGGTGAGATTTATCCATTTTCTATTGGGAACTTCGACAGCATAGCGGCCACGGCGGCTGCCCCGCCCGGAACTATGACAAGCGGTTTTTCGCCGGATACTGACGAAGGCATTAACGGACAGGCGTTCGATTGATCGATCGCGCGCAGCCGATCGAAAGCAAGTTCAGCCGCCGATGCGCGGCAAGTGACTTTTCGCACTTGACAGTCGAGTGCGGCAATGTGTGTTCGTAGCGACACCATGGTGACCATCGTGCATGTGACATCGCAACGCGCTTGTCATCGCTGCAAACGACGTTCAATATAAAGACAACCCGCCGTCAGTGCGGGGGGCGTGAGGGGGTTATGGAAGAATTGATCGCGCGTCTCGTCGCCAACGTCGGCGTCGATCAGGCTGCGGCCGAAAAATCCGTCGGTATCATCCTCGACTTCCTGGTCAAGGAAGGCCCGCCCGAAAAAGTTCAGCCGCTCATCGATAAAATGCCGGGGGCGCAAGCCCTCTTGCAGGCCCAGCAGGCCGGCGACACCGGCGGCGGTATGTTCTCTATGGGCGGCATCATGGGCGCCGGCACCAAACTGATGGCGGCCGGCCTGAGCATGGGTCAGGTGCAAGCCGTCACCAAGGAAATCATAGCCTATACCCGTGAAAAGGCCGGCGAAGACGCGATCGGGGAGATCGTCGGCGCAATTCCGGGTTTGAGTCAGTTCGTTTGAGCGTCCACCGCGACGGCTTAGACGCAAGTTAGAAGCAGACGAGGAAGACCGGATGTCCTATCCCATCACCGAAATCGACGGGATCGACGGCGAAGCCGCCGCCATCCTCAAGTCGGCGGGGATCCGGTCGACCGAAAAGCTGCTCGAGGCGGCGCGTACCGTGCGCGGGCGCAAATCGCTCGCCGTCAAGACCGGCTTCGCCGAAAGGCGGCTCTTGTGCTGGGCCAATGTTGCCGACCGCATGCGCATCAAGGGCATCCGCAAAGAATATGCCGAACTGCTGCAGGCCGCCGGCGTCGATACCGTGAAAGAGCTCAAATATCGCAATCCGATCAATCTCGCCAAGGCGATGGCCGACGCCAACAGAACGCGCAAGCTGGTCCGCCTGCTGCCGTCCGAGAAGCAGGTCGGCCGCTGGATCGAGAGCGCCAAGAAGCTGCCGCTGAAGATCACGTATAAATAGTCTTCCCTCTCCCTTGTCACGGGATGGGTACGAAAGCGGCCTGCTTGACAGCCGCGCGCCTTCCAGCGCAAAGCGACCGCCATGGGGCTCGCCCGCAGCATCGAAACCGCCGTCAACACAGCGCAAAAGCCGGCGCGCGACGGGCTTTTCGCGCTGCTGGCGCTCGGGCGCACGCTGGTCATGGGCATCCTCAACGTGACCCCGGATTCCTTCTCCGACGGTGGCCGCTTCGTCGATCCGGCTGCGGCCATCGCCCATGCCGAAAAGATGGCGGTTGAAGGTGCCGATATCCTCGATATCGGCGCGGAGTTGACGCGGCCCTATGGCGGCGCCACGCGGGTTACCGCCGAGGAGGAGATGGCGCGGCTTAAGCCGGTGCTGCCGGCGGTGGTGAAGCTCGGCCTGCCGGTGTCGATCGACACCACTAAGGCGAACGTCGCCGCCTGGGCGCTCGACCAGGGCGCGGCCATCGTCAACGACGTGTGGGGCCTGCAACGCGATTCCGCCTTGGCGGCCCTGATCGCCGAGCGCGGCGTGCCGGCGATTGTCATGCACAACCGCGAAGCCGCCGATCCGGAGCTCGACATTGTCGCTGAGGTGATTGCCTTCTTCGCGCGCTCGCTCGACATCGCGCAACGCGCCGGCATCGCGCGCGAAAAAATCGTGCTCGATCCCGGCATCGGCTTCGGCAAGACGCCGGAGCAGAGCATCGCCTGCATCGCGCGCCTCGGCGAATTTAAACGTTTCGGTTTGCCGCTTCTGATCGGTGCCTCGCGCAAGCGCTTCATCAATTCGGTGACGCCGTCGCCGCCGGACGACCGGCTCGGAGGCTCGATCGCCAGCCATCTCGAGGCGGTCAAGAACGGCGCGGCAATTGTGCGCGCACATGACGTCGCCGCGACCGTGCAGGCGCTTCGCGTGGCGTCAGCCATCGAGGCGGCGCGATGAGCGACCGCATTTTCATCACCGGGTTGTCGCTGCACGCCTATCACGGCGTGATGCCCTACGAGGGCAAGGTCGGGCAGACCTTCACCATCGATCTCGAACTCGCGATCGACCTCTCCGACGCCGTGCGCTCGGACAAAGTGGCGGACACGGTTTCCTACGACAAGGTGGTCGATTGCGTCAGCAAGACGTTTTGCGGGCAGCGCTGCAAGCTGATCGAGACCGCCGCCGGCCATGTCGCCAGCGCCGTGCTCGCCGCCTTTCCGCGCGTTGGCAAGATCAAGGTGACGATCCACAAGCCGCATGCCCCGATTGCGGCGACCTTCAGCGACGTCGGCGTCACGCTGGAGCGCACGCGCGGCGATTCCCGATCATGACGCAAGCGTGGCTGGCGCTCGGCGGCAATGTCGGCGACAGCCGCACCATTCTCGATCGCGCGGTGACGCTCTTGTGCGACAGCGAAAAGGTGCGGCTGACCGCGCGCTCATCCGACTACCGCACGCCGCCCTGGGGCTTCAAATATCAGCCTCCGTTCATCAACCTGTGCATCGCGGTCGAGACTACGCTCGGCCCGCGCGATCTGCTGCTGCATTCGCAAGCCGTCGAATTGCAGCTCGGCCGCGACCGCGCGCATGAAAAGCGCTGGGGCCCGCGCACCGCCGACATCGACATCGTTGCCTATGGCAATCTTGCGGTTGACGAATTGGGCTTGACGGTGCCGCATCCGCGCCTGTTCGAGCGCGCCTTCGTGCTGATCCCGCTCGCCGAAATCGCCCCCGACCTCACGATCGGCGGGCGCAAAGTACGCGCGGCGGCGGCCACCTTCGATGGCGCCGGGATCGAGCGGCTGGCGCCGCGCTAGGCGGGCACGCAATTTGCTTTAGCTCAATGGCGGCACCGCTCCGACTATGGCAATTTGCTCCGATGACCACTGAACTTCCCCTCGCCGCCGAATTTCCGCCGACCAGCCAGGCGGAATGGCGCAAGCTGGTCGAGGCGGCGCTGAAAGGTGCTTCGTTCGACAAGCGGCTCACAAGCCAGACCTATGACGGCTTGCGCATCGAGCCGCTTTATGCGCGCGCGGCCGGCGTAAAACCGGTGGCCGGGCGGCCGCCGGGCGCGGCCTGGACGCTGATGCAGCGGATCGACCATCCCGATCCGGCTGCCGCCAACGCGCAGGCGCTGCAAGACCTGGAGAACGGCGCGACCGGGTTGACGCTGGTGTTTGCCGGCTCGCTCAACGCCAATGGCTACGGACTCGACGCGTCGCCCGAAACGATTGCCCGCGCGCTCGACGGCGTCCAACTCGACGCCGGCATCACCATCGACTTTAACCTGAGCCCGGCGACGCGCATGGCCGTGCAGCATTTCGCAGCCTTGGTGAAGGCGCGCAAGCTGACGCCCTCCTCCGTCGACATGCGCGCCAGCATCAACCCGATCGGCGGCTTTGCCGCCACCGGCGCAACGCCGATGCCGTGGCGCGAACTGTCGAAACTAATCGCGGCCAATATTCGGATTCTTGCCGAGCAAGGCTTTCGCGGACCGTTCGCGGTCGCCGACGGTCGCATCATCCACAATGCCGGCGGCTCGGAAGCGCAGGAACTCGCCTTTGCGATTGCCGCGGCGGTCGATTGCCTGCGCGCGCTGGAAGCCGGCGGCGTGCCGCTCGATGTCGCGCGCGGCATGATCTATTTCCGGCTGGCCGCCGACGCCGACGAGTTTCTCACCATCGCCAAATTCCGCGCCGTGCGAAAATTATGGGCGCGCGTCGAGGCCACCTGCGGCCTCACGCCGAAGCCGACCACCGTCGCCGCGGAAACCGCATGGCGTATGCTGAGCAAGCGCGACCCTTACGTGAACATGTTGCGCACGACCATCGCCGTCACCGCCGCCGGCCTCGGCGGCGCCGACAATATCGCCGTGCTGCCGCACACCGCCGCGCTCGGCCTGCCCGATGCATTCGCGCGCCGGGTCGCGCGCAACACGCAGCTCATTCTGCTCGAGGAGTCGAACCTCGCCAAAGTCGCCGATCCGGCCGCCGGCTCCGGCGCCATCGAGGACCTGACCGGCAAACTATGCGGCGCGGCCTGGGCGCTATTCCAGCAATTCGATGCCGGCGGCGGCGCCTGGGCTTCGCTCGAAAGCGGCCTCATTCAGCGCGAGGTCGCAGGCGTGCGCGCCGAACGCCAGCAGGCGGCCGCGCGCCGCAAGGATGCGCTGACCGGCACCAGCGACTATCCGAACCTCGACGAGAAGCCCGCCGCGGTGCTCGACGTCGCGCCGCTCGCGCCACCGAAAAAAAGTGGCGCGGCGGCGGCGATCGAGCCGCTGCCGAGCATTCGCCTCGCCGAGCCGTTCGAGGCGCTGCGCGAGGCTTCCGACCGCTGGCTCGCAAAAACCGGCAGCCGGCCGGCCGTGTTCCTGGCCAATCTCGGCAAGATATCGGATTTCACCGCGCGCGCGATGTTTGCAAAGAATTTCTATGAAGCCGGCGGCATCGCGGCGCTCGCCAATGACGGCTTCAAAGACCGCGCGGAGATGATCGCGGCGTTCAAGGCCTCAGGCGCCAAGCTCGCTTGTCTCTGCTCATCGGACAAGGTTTACGCCGAACAAGCGGCGGATGCCGCCAAGGCGCTTAGCCAAGCCGGCGCCACCGTCCAACTCGCCGGCCGGCCGGGCGAGCGAGAGGCGGACTGGCGCCAGGCCGGCGTGAAAACCTTCGTATTCATGGGCTGCGATGTGGTTTCGACCTTGCAAGCCGCGCATGATATTCTGGGGGTCAAATGAGTCAGGTCCCCAACTTCGCCACGGTGGATTTCGCCGAGACGCCGGTTGCCGGCGGCGCGCAGACGGCCGCGTCGTGGATGACGCCGGAAGCGATCCCGGTGAAGCCGGTCTATGGCGAGGCCGATCTCGCAGGGCTTGATTTTCTCGATACCTATCCGGGCAAGCCGCCGTTCCTGCGCGGCCCCTACCCGGCGATGTATGCGGCACAGCCCTGGACCATCCGGCAATATGCCGGCTTCTCCACCGCGGAGGACTCCAACGCCTTCTACCGGCGTAATCTCGCCGCCGGGCAGAAGGGTCTCTCCATCGCCTTCGATCTCGCCACCCATCGCGGCTACGACAGCGATCATTCGCGCGTTGCCGGCGACGTCGGCATGGCGGGCGTGGCGATCGACTCGATCTATGACATGCGCACACTGTTCTCCGGCATCCCGCTCGACCAAATGAGCGTGTCGATGACCATGAACGGCGCGGTGCTCCCCGTGCTGGCGCTCTATATCGTGGCCGCCGAAGAACAGGGCGTGCCGCACGCGAAATTGTCCGGCACGATTCAGAACGACATCCTCAAAGAATTCATGGTGCGCAACACCTATATCTACCCGCCCGGGCCGTCGTTGCGCATCATCTCCGACATTTTCGCCTATACCTCGGCCGAGATGCCGAAGTTCAATTCGATTTCCGTGTCCGGCTACCACATGCAGGAAGCCGGCGCGACGCAGGACCTCGAGCTCGCCTATACGCTTGCCGACGGCGTCGAATATGTGCGCGCGGGCTTAAAGGCGGGGCTGACCGTCGATCAATTCGCGCCGCGCGTGTCGTTCTTCTGGGCGATCGGCATGAATTATTTCATGGAGATCGCTAAGCTGCGCGCCGCCCGCATGATCTGGGCCAAGCTGATGAAGCCGTTCAAGCCGGAGGACGCACGCTCGCTTTCGCTGCGCACGCATTGCCAGACTTCCGGCTGGTCGCTGGCCGCGCAAGACGTTTTTAACAATGTGCCGCGCACCATGATCGAGGCGATGGCGGCGACGCAAGGCCAGACCCAGTCGCTGCATACCAATGCGCTCGACGAGGCCCTCGCGCTGCCGACCGATTTCTCCGCCCGCATTGCGCGCAACACGCAAATCCTGTTGCAGCAGGAGGCAGGTAGCCTCCGCATCGTCGATCCCTGGGGCGGCTCCTATTATGTCGAGCGGCTGACTTACGATCTGGCGGCCAAGGCCTGGGGCCATATCGAGGAAGTCGAAGCGCTCGGCGGCATGACCAAGGCGATCGAGGCCGGCATTCCCAAACTGCGCATCGAGGAAGCCGCCGCCAAGACGCAGGCCCGCATCGACGCCGGTGTGCAGTCGGTGATCGGCGTCAACAAATACCAGCCGACCGACGAGGCGCCGATCGACGTGCTTAAGGTGGACAATTCCGCCGTCATGCACATGCAGCTCGACAAGCTCAAGCGGCTGAAAGCCGAGCGCGACCCGGCTGCGCTCAAGGAGGCGCTCGACGCGCTCACGCGCGCCGCCGACCGCGGCAACGGCAATCTCCTGGCGCTCGCCATCGACGCCGCCCGCGCCAAGGCCACTGTCGGCGAGATTTCCTCGGCACTGGAGAAGGTGTACGGACGTCACCGCGCCGAGATCAAAGCGATCACCGGCGTCTACAAGCGGGAGGTCGGCATGACCGTCGCCGTCGAACGGGTGCGCGTTGCGGTCGAAGCGTTCGAAGCCGCGGAGGGCCGCCGGCCGCGCCTCTTGGTCGCTAAGATCGGCCAGGACGGCCACGACCGCGGGCAGAAGGTGATCGCTTCTGCGTTTGCCGATCTCGGCTTCGACGTCGATATCGGCCCACTGTTCGCCACACCGGCGGAAGCCGCGCGCCAGGCGGTGGAAAACGACGTGCATATTCTCGGCGTGTCATCGCTTGCCGCCGCACATCTGACGCTGGTGCCGGCGCTTAAAGCCGAACTCGCCAAACAAGGCCGTGACGACATCATGATCGTGGTCGGCGGCGTGGTGCCGCCGCAGGACTACGACGCGCTCATGCAGGCCGGTGCCGAGGCGATTTTTCCGCCCGGCACGGTGATCGCGGAAGCGGCCGAGAAACTGCTCAAGACGCTGAACAAGCGGCTGGGGCACGGAAAAGAGGCGGCGGAGTGAAGCCACTCATCAACCGCGCGGCGATTGCGGCGCTCTGTGCCTTGTCGCTGTCGGGCTGCATCGATTCCTCCGGTCCGATCCTGGCCGATGCGCAGCCGCTGTTGGGCACGAAGCTCAACCTGCAGCTCTACTCGCTGCGCGACGGCCATGCCTACGATCCGGAACGCTCACGCTTCATTTGGAACGGCAAGCTTTACGCGCATGCCAGCGGCAGCCTGAAGGATGTGCGCGCGTTCTCGGTGCATCCCTTTGAAGGCAACGACTACATCGCGCAGTCGCTGCCGGCAAACCACCCGGAGCACGTCGAATATGCGCTGATGCGCAAGCTTGTCGGCGGCGTCTTTCAAGTGATTGCCATCGACGAGGCCGACGCCGACGAAGCAACCCGCGCGGCGAGTTGCAAGCACCCGAAGGGCGTTGCCTGCCGCATCGAGACGCGCGAGCAATTGTTTGCCTTCGCGCGCGCGACCGCCGCTCACCACAAGATCGATGGCGGCCTGGCGATCCTGCTTGAAGACGCCAAACCGACGCGCCGGCCCTAGCATTCAATGGCTGCACGCACGCTCAAAGTCTCCGATCTCGCCCGCGGCATCAAAGCGGGCGATCGCGCGATGCTGGCGCGCGCCATCACGCTGATCGAGAGCAAGCGCGCCGACCACCGCAAAGCCGCGCATCATCTGGTGCAGGAATTGCTGCCGGCGACCGGCAAGGCGGTGCGGCTCGGCATCACCGGCGCGCCCGGCGCCGGCAAGTCGACCACCATCGACGTGCTCGGCACCACGCTCACCGCGCAAGGCCACAAGGTCGCCGTGCTGGCGGTCGATCCGTCGTCGAGCCGCACCGGCGGTTCGATCCTCGGCGACAAGACGCGCATGGCGCGGCTCGCCAGCGATCCGAACGCGTTTGTGCGGCCCTCCCCGTCGTCCGGCACGCTCGGCGGCGTCGCCGCCAAGACGCGCGAGACCATGCTGCTATGCGAGGCCGCCGGCTATGACGTGGTGCTGGTGGAGACCGTCGGTATCGGGCAGTCGGAGACGGCGGTCGCCGACATGACCGATTTCTTTCTGGTGTTGATGCTGCCGGGCGCCGGCGACGAATTGCAGGGCCTCAAGAAAGGCATCGTCGAACTGGCCGACATGGTCGCGGTCAACAAGGCCGACGGCGACAATCTCGCGCGCGCCAAAGTAGCGGCGGCCGAATATCGCGCCGCGCTCAATATTCTCAGCCCCCATTCGCAGAACTGGTCGCCGCCGGTGGTCACCTATTCGGCGCTCACCGGCGCCGGCATCGACGAGTTGTGGGGCCAGGTACTTGCGCACAAGAAACTGATGACCGCCTCCGGCGAATTGGCGGCGCGCCGGCGCGAGCAGCAGGTGAAGTGGATGTGGAGCATGCTGGAAGAGCGCCTCACCGCGCGGCTGCGCAGCGATCCGGCGGTGCGCGGCAAGCTCAAGGCGGCGGAAGCCGCCGTTGCCGCCGGCAAGCTGGCGCCAACGCTGGCGGTGGAGGAGATCGCTGCGCTCCTTGGCGTTTGAGGTACAGTCTCAACGTCGTCATTGCCGCGCCTGACCCGGCAATCCATGATGACTTTCGGCAAACATAGCCTTACTGACATCGTTCATTCGTCAACGCCCACCATGGATGCCCGGGTCAAGCGCGGGCATGACAAAAAAAATAATGCCCACCATCCTCGTCACCGGCTTCGGACCGTTCCCGGGTGCGCCGTTCAATCCGACCGGGCCGCTGGTGCAACGGCTGGCGCGGCTGCGGCGGCCGCGTTTGGCGGAGGTGAAAATCGTCGCGCATGTGTTCGCGACGAGCTATGCGGCCGTCGACCGCGATCTGCCCAGGCTACTCGCCAAGCACAAGCCGGCGGCGCTCTTGATGTTTGGCCTGGCGCCGCGGGCGCGCGTGCTGCGCATCGAAACGCGCGCGCGCAATACCGTGTCGCTGCTGCCCGATGCGGGCGGCGCTGCATTGCACCGCCACGCCATTGCGACCAGCGGGCGGTCGGCGATCGCCTTACCGGCTCCAACGCGATCTTTGCTGGCGGCAGTCCGCGCATCCCATGTGCCGGCCGCGCTGTCGCGCGATGCTGGACGCTATCTGTGCAACTATCTTGCCTGGCGCGCGGCCGGAGCGGCGGGCACAAACGACGGCCCGCGGCTGGCCGCATTTGTCCACGTCCCGCCGATCCGGCGCAAAGTGCGGCGGCGCAGCGGTAAACCACGGTTGACCGGCGCCGATCTTGTCTGTGCCGGAACTCAGGCGTTGATGACGCTGGTGGCGGCGGCGCGCCGTTAACCGCGCGTAATCCCCATTTGGCGCATGATGCGCGGCATGACCATCGATCGCCGCAAGCTGTTGCTCGGCTCGCTCGCGGGGGCCGCCACGATTGTATCGCCGGCGCGGGCCGCGTCACTATCCGGGCGCGGGCTCGATGCCGCGCAGTTCGGTTTGCACGCGGGCGCGCCCGACGACCAGAGCGCGCGGCTGCAACGCGCCATCAATGCGGCCGCGCGCCAACGGCTGCCGCTGTGGCTGGCGCCCGGCGTCTACCGGGCTGGCGGCCTGACGCTGCCGAGCGGCGCGCAGATCGAGGGCGTGCGCGGCGCAACGCGGCTCGACTTCACGCAGGGTCCCTCGCTGCTGGCCGCCGAGCATGCCGAAGCGGTTTCGCTCAGCGGACTTACATTCGACGGCGGCGGCGTGGCGCTCACCGAGCCGCGCGGCCTCGTGCATCTCAGCGATGCCGGCAGCCTGCGCATTACCGATTGCGAGGTGCTGCGCGCCGGCGGCAACGGCATCGCGCTCGAGCGCTGCGACGGCGAAGTCGGGCATTGCACGATATCGAGCGCCGGCGACAACGCGATCTTCTCGATCGACAGCCGCGGCCTCATCATAGCGGCCAATATCATCCGCGGCTCCGGCAATGGCGGCATCCGTGTCTGGCAGAACCAGAAGCGCCGCGACGGCAGCCTGATTGCCGATAATCGCATCGAGGACACCGCCGCGCGCGCCGGCGGCAGCGGCCAGAACGGCAACGCCATCAACGTGTTTCGCGCCGGCAACGTGATCGTGCGCAACAACGCGATCCGCACAACGGCCTTTTCGGCGATCCGCGGAGCGGCCGCCTCGGAGATCCAGATTATCGGCAACAATTGCGTCGCGCTCGACGAGGTCGCGATCTATGCCGAATTCGATTTTGAAGGCGCGGTGATTGCCGACAATGTGGTCGACGAAGCCGGCAGCGGCATTTCCGTCACCAATTTCAAGGAAGGCGGCCGGCTCGCCACCGTGCACGGCAATATCGTGCGCAATTGCCGCGCGCGCATCCCGGGCGCCGCGCCGGAAACCGAAGGCTTCGGCATCGGCGTCGAGGCCGACAGCGCGGTCAGCGGCAATGTGATCGAGAACGCCGACACCGCCGGCATTTCGGTCGGCTGGGGTCAATATATGCGCAATGTCGCAGTCACCGGCAATGTCGTGCGGGCAAGCGGCATCGGCGTCGCGGTGTCGCTGGTCGGTGGCGCCGGCACCGCCACAATCTCCGGCAACATGTTTTCCGACACCAAGCGCGGCGCCATCGTCGGCATGGAATTCCATAAGCCAGCGACCGGCGACCTCGCGCTTTCCGGCGCCGAGCGCTATCCGCGGCTCAAAATCAGCGCCAATCAAGTGAACTAACCACCGCCACGTTTAGGCCCGAAAGCGTGCCTATCTGTACCGCCATGCCGGCCCCCCGCCCATCCCGCCGAAGGCTCGTGATGCTCACGATTTTTGCTATCTTTCTCGTGCCGCTTATCGCCCGCGCCGCGCTTTACATTGCCGGCGACGGCCCGCGCTCCTGGCACGACGCCGATTGGTCGAGCGCCGGTCTGCTCCCGAAGGCGAGCGACGACCAAACGGCGCGCGTGATCGTGTTCACCGGCAAAGCCGGCGCCTGGAAGGGCATCTTCGCGGTGCATAGCTGGATCGTGCTCAAGCCGGCGAACGCGCAACACTGGACGCGCTACGATGTGGTCGGCTGGGGCAATCCGGTGCGCGTCAACAACTGGCCTGCCGACGGCCGCTGGTACGGCAATAGGCCGGTGGCGATCGCCGATATTTCCGGGCCGCACGCTGCGCGGCTGATCCCGCGCATCGAGGCCGCCGTCGCCGCCTATCGTTTCAACCGCGCCGGCGACTATCGCGTCTGGCCGGGGCCGAACAGCAACAGCTTCACCGCCGCCATTCTGCGCGCAGTGCCTGAATTGGGCGTGGCGCTGCCGCCGAACGCGGTCGGCCGCGACTTCCGCGATCGTCTCTATGCCGGGCGCACCGACAGCGGCACCGGCGTCGAACTCAATCTCGCCGGTTTCGCTGCGGTGAAACTCGGCTGGGCTGAGGGTATCGAGCTTGACCTGTTCGGGCTGGTGGCCGGGCTTGATCTGCGCCACCCCGGCGTCAAGCTGCCGGGATTCGGCCGCATCGGCGTTGAATTGCCGGTCGCTACCGCAATGGCGAAATAATTTTTCACATTCGTGTCACGCCGAATTGTCCCAATGTTACTCGCTGCGGGGTGACGCGGGCGCGCCGTCCGTGGCAAGTTGGCGCGATCCTTGAGGATTCCTATGCGCGACACGCTGCCACTGCTCGAAAAGGTGCACTTCCCGGCGATCCGCCGCGATAGAACTCGACACGTTGCAGGTCAATGTCGGCTATCGCTGCAATCAGTCGTGCTTTCATTGTCACGTCAATGCCAGCCCCAACCGAACCGAGGAGATGCCGGCCGAGGTTGCGGATGTGGTGCTCGACTTCGTTGAACGCCGGCGCATCGCCACGCTCGACATCACCGGCGGTGCGCCCGAGCTCAATGCCAATTTCCGCCGCCTGGTGACCGGTGCACGCGCACGCGCCGTCAAGGTGATGGACCGCTGCAACCTCACCGTCCTGAGCGAGCCGGGACAGGAAGACCTCGGCGAATTCCTCAGCGAGAACCGCGTCGAAGTGGTGGCCTCGATGCCGTGTTATCTGCAGGACAATGTCGAGCGCCAGCGCGGCAAAGGCGTGTTTGACGGCTCGATCCGCGGCCTGCAGAAGCTCAACGCGCTCGGCTATGGGCACAATCCGGCGCTTACGCTCAACCTCGTCTATAATCCGCAAGGACCGGCGCTGCCGCCGCCGCAAGGTTCGCTCGAATCCGATTACAAGCGCGTGCTGGGCATCCGCTACGGCATCGTATTCAATAAATTGTTCGTGCTCGCCAACATGCCGATCCAGCGCTTCGGCACCATGCTGATCAACAGAGGCGAGTTCGACGGTTATCTACAGCTTTTACAGGACGCCCATCTCGACGCCAATCTCGACGGCGTGATGTGCCGCAATTTGATTTCCGTCGACTGGCGCGGCTATGTCTACGACTGCGACTTCAACCAGATGCTCGATCTGCCGCTGACGCGGGGGCGCCGCGCGCGCGTGCATCTGGCCGATCTCATCGACGACGACATCCGCGGCAATCCGATCCGCGTCGCCGGCCACTGCTATGGCTGCACCGCCGGGCAAGGCTCGAGCTGCGCCGGCGCGCTGAAAGAGGCGGCGGAATGAACGCGACGGCCGGCCGATGAAGCTTTCTATCATCATGCCAGTGCTCGACGAGGCCGCCGGGATCGAGGCGGCCCTTACGGCGCTGGCGCCTTATCGCGCGCGCGGCGTCGAGTTGATCGTGGTCGACGGCGGCAGCAGCGACGGCACCGCTGCCCTCGCCCGCCCGCTCGCCGACCGCGTGATTGCCGCCCCTAGCGGGCGCGGCCTGCAGATGAATGCCGGCGCCGCAATCGCGACTGGCGATGTATTGTTGTTCCTGCATGCCGACACGCGGCTGCCGGAGAATGCCGATCGCCTTGTAGTCAATGGCCTTTCCAACTCGGGCAAGGTGTGGGGCCGCTTCGACGTCCGCTTCGATGGCGGCGTTATACTGGGTGCGGTCGCCGCCCTGATGAACGCGCGCTCGCGCTTGACCGGCATCGCCACCGGCGACCAGGCCATGTTCGCAACGCGCGCGACGTTCGACGACGCCGGCGGCTTTCCGCCGATCGCACTGATGGAGGACGTGGCGCTGTCGGTGCGGCTCAAGCGCAGCGGCCGCCCCTTGTGCTTGAGCACACGCGTGACCACCTCGGGCCGGCGCTGGCATCGACACGGCGTGCTGCGCACGATCCTGCTGATGTGGAAATTGCGCCTCGCCTATTCTTTCGGTGCCGATCCGGTGAAACTCGCGCGTAAATACGGCTATGCCGAAAACTAGCATCGCGATTCTGGCGAAAGCGCCGGTGCCGGGCCTGGCCAAGACGCGGCTGATCCCCACGATCGGCGCGCATGCGGCGGCCGTGTTGCAGGAACGCCTGACCGAGCGCACGGCCGCAACCGCGCGCGCCGCCGCACTCGGCCCGGTGACGCTGTGGTGCGCGCCCGACGCGACCCATCCCTCATTCCGTGAACTGGTCTTGCGCCATGGCGTCGCGCTCAAACGGCAGCCCGACGGCGATCTCGGCGCGCGCATGCTGGCGGCCATGAATGGCCCTACGCTGGTGATCGGCACCGATTGTCCCGCCTTCACGCCCGAACACCTGCGCGCGGCGGCAATCGCACTGGCCGACGCCGATGTTGTGATGATCCCGGCCGCGGACGGCGGCTATGTGCTGATCGGCGCGCGCGCGGAGCACCCGCAACTTTTTTCCGACATTGCCTGGGGCACTGCCACGGTCACGCAAGAAACGCGCGCGCGCATCGCCGCGCTCGGACTTAGGGCCACCGAACTCGCGGCGCTGTGGGACATCGATACCGAGGCCGACCTTGCCCGCTTCGAGCGGATGTTTCCGGAACTCGCGCTCTGACTATTGCAGCCGGATCAGCACCAGCCCGGCAACGATTAGCAGCGCGGCACCGATGCGCGCCGCGCGCAACGGCTCCTTGAGCACCACCACCGCAATGGCGGCGCCGAACAGCACGCTGGTCTCGCGCAAACTGGCGACGATGGCGATCGGCGCCAGCGTCATCGCCCACAGCGCGATGCCGTAGGACAGCGTCTGCAAGGCGCCGCCGACGAGGCCGCGCAGCCAGAAACGCTGCATCGCCGGGATCACATCGCGGCCGTCGCGCCACAATGCGTATGGCACAAGCAGCAGCGCATTGCCGATGAGCAGCAGGAGCACGTAGGACTGCGGATTGTGCGAGACCCGCGCGCCGACGCCGTCGATCACCGAATAGGCGCAGATGGTGAGCGCGGTCAACAGCGCAAAGCCGACGGCGCGCCGGTCGATCTGCGCCAGCGCGCGGCCGCCGCGCGCCGACAGCAGCAAGACGCCGGCGGCAAGCGCGCCGATGCCGATCCAGCTCGCCGGGCTCAAATGCTCGCCGACGAAGACGACGCTCGCCGACGCGGTCATCAGCGGCGCCGAACCGCGCGCGATCGGATAGACTTGGCCGAGGTCGCCGGTGCGATAGGCCTCGATCAGCGCGGCGAAATAAAACAGATGCACGACGGCCGAGGCGATCAGCCACGGCCAAGCCGCTGGCGCCGGCATACCGGCGAGCGGCAGGCAGAGAACCGACACCACGGCCGAGCCGATGGCGATCAGCGTGGTGGTGGAGAGCGGATCGAGCCCAACCTTGATCAGGGCGTTCCAGCCGGCGTGACAGAGCGCGGCGAACAGGACGGCGAGGAAGACGAAGTTTTCCATTATTGCTTCGTCATTCCGGAACGGCGTGTTGCCGCCGGCCCTGGAATCCAGATGCGGATTCGGCGCGTGGTTCTGGCTTCCGGGTTCGGCCCTGCGGGCCGCCCCGGAATGACAGGGTGGGTCAGTTTCACGCCTTCGCCGCCGCCGGCGCCCATAGTTTCGGGCCGGCGCGGGCATATTGCACCGGCCGCGCCACCTCGGCGCCGAGCGCCTTGGCCGCATGCCAGCCCCAATGCGGATCGTCGAGGAAGGAGCGCGCCATCGACACCAAGTCGGATTTGCCTTGCGCCACGATCTCCTCGGCGTGTTCCGGCTTGACGATCAGCCCGACGCAGCGCGTCGCAATGCCGGCTTCCTTTTTCACGCGCGCGGCAACCGGCACGTTGTAGCCGGGCTCGGTCGGATTGCGGGTGTCGGCGGTGACGCCGCCGGAGGAAATGCAGATGAAGTCGAGCCCCTCGCCTTTCAGCGCTTTGGCGATGGCGACGGCGTCGTCCGCGGTCAAGCCGCCTTCGCGCCAGTCGCTGCCGGTGATGCGCGCACCGAGCGGCAGGCCGTCCGGCACCACCGCGCGCACCGCGCGCGCGATCGAGAGCGGAAAGCGCAGGCGGTTCTCGAACGAACCGCCATAGCGATCGGTGCGCTTGTTGGAGATCGGCGACATGAAACCGTGCGCCAGATAGCCGTGCGCGAAGTGTAGTTCGATCTCGTCGAAGCCGATGCGCAGCGACCGCTGTGCAGCCGCAACGAAAGCCTGGCGCACGCGCTCCATGTCTTCTTCGGTCACTTCGCGCGGGGTGTGCCAGTTGTCGCCGAACGGGATCGGCGACGCGGCCATGGTCGGCCACGGATCGGCGCTGGCCGGCAGCGGTCCGGCGCCTTCCCAGGGCTTGAGCGCCGAACCCTTGCGACCGGAATGCGCGATCTGGATGCCGAACTTGGCGGTGCCGGCGCGCCGCGCCGAATGCATGACGCGCGCCAGCGCCGCTTCGTTGTCGTCCGAATAAAGACCGAGGCAGCCATGGGTGATGCGGCCATGGCGCTCGACATGGGTCGCCTCCACCACCACCAGCGCGGCGCCGGAATTCGCCAGCATGCCGAGGTGCATCAGATGCCAGTCGTTGGCGCAGCCGTCGTCGGCCGAATACTGGCACATGGGCGAGACCACGATGCGGTTGGCAAGCTCAAGGCTGGCCAGTTTGTATGGCGAGAAAAGCGCACTGCTCATGGGATGGGTACTCTGGATGGACGCGGGGGTGGCTTTAATGCTGCTGGATGGACTTCAGATAGGCAATGATGGCACCGACATCGCCGGCGTCAAACTTGAATTCCGGCATATCGGGGTAGCCGGACATAAAGCCCTCGCCCAGCGCCTCTTCCAGGGATTCGACCGGATAGCGCTTACCGATGCTGCGGAACGCCAGGGCTTGCTTGTCGGGGCTATCGCCGCTGCGGCCGACCGCATGGCAGGACCCGCAAGAACGCGTGAGCAGCGCCTCACCGCGCTTGAGATCCTGGCCGATTGCCGGATGCATCACCACGCCCAAGCCCAGCGCCATCAGTAGGCCTGCGGCAAACGCCCTCATGCCGCCGGTCGCAGATCGTTCCGGTCGGCAGCCGGCGCCTGCGCGGCCAGCCGTTTCCAGACTTTCACCGCGCGGATCGTGTCGCGCATGTGCAGGACGAAGCGTTCCTCGACGTAATAGCGCTGCCAGCGGCCGGTGCGATAAAGCACGATCAGGTGGGCCAGCCGGCGCTCGGAGAGATCGAGCCAGCGGCGCGAGATCTCGTCGATGCGATAGCCGCCATGGGTTGCCGGCATGTTTTTGTCCGCAGCGCGCTGAGCCGGCAAGCGATCGGCCGGTTCGATGACGAACAACAAACGCAACAATGACGCCAACGCGTAGCGAGGGGTAACCATCGCCGTGTAAGCTGATTCGTGCACGTTTCAAAATAGGCCGTGCGCGGCCGCCGGCCCGCGACGGGCCCATCGCGGTGCCTGGCAGCTGTCGGCTTTCCCCGGAATATCAGGCGGCGGGCGCCGCGGCGTCCGCCTCGCGCTTGGCGATATTGGCGAGCATTTCCGCGCCGCGATTGGCCGCCGGCAGCCCGCGGAACAGGAAGCACAGGCTGATCACCGCCTGCATCTCCTCCCAACTGGCGCCGGCGCGGCGCGCGGCGATGCCGTGCAACTGCGCGGCGTCGCTCATGTCCATCAGCAGCATGCCGAACAGCATCAGTTGCGCGGTCTTCACGTCAAAGCATTTGGGATACATCGCGTGCTCGCGCATCTTCTCCTGCATGTCGAGCAGCGTGGGGTCGAGCGCGCCGGTCACCGCCATGCGCGCCTCGATGCGCGGCGGCACGAAACCAATCAATTCCCGGTAGATGGCGTTGCGCTCGTCGATCGAGGCCGCGCGGTCGGCGTAAAGCCCGATGCGCTCAGCGACCGCTTTGGCGTCGATCCGGGGAGGCAGTGCCATTGTTCGTCCTTGCAATCAAAAGAAGACCGGGAATTCCGGCGCTTTGGGCGCGTCGGCAGTCGCCGCGACATTGGGCGTGGCGTATTGGATGAAGCTCTCGGGCAGCGTCGCGCCCCAATAGGTGCCGGTGCCGCGCTCTTCCTCGTTCCAGGTCACCGGCTCCCAGTCGGGCGCCACCACCAGGAAACTGCCGGAATAGACCTCGACGCGATTGCCGCCCGGCTCGTAGCTGTAGAGATAGAAGCCTTGCGAATTATTGTGCTTGGAGGGGCCGGCTTCGATGAAGACGCCGTTTTCGCTTAAGATGTCGGCGGCGCGCAGCACGTCGTCGCGATTGTCCACCCACATCGAGAAATGATGCAGGCGACCGTGCACGCCCTTCACGTCCACCACATAGGCCAGTTGATGATGGATGGCGGTCGGGCTCATCCAGGAACCGATCTCGGTTTTGCCTTTGTCGTAACGCACCTGCTCGCGCAACTGGAAGCCGAGCAGTTCTTGCGCGAATTTGCGGTTGGCTTCGACGTCCTTGGCCAGCAGCGCCAGGTGGTCGACGCGGCGCACGCCGACGCCGCGGCCGGTATATTTCTGCGGCAGGTTTTTCAGCGTCGAATGCAGTTCCGGCGGCGGGACGAATTTCTGCTCCTCAAAATAAATCTCCATGACATGGCCGTCGGGATCGCGGAAACGATAGGAGCGGCCGCGCCCGAAATCGCCATTGCTCCAGCCGAGCCCGAGGCCGGCGGCTTCGAGCGCCTTGGCGCGGCGCTCGAGCGCCTGCGCGCTGGTCGCACGCCACGAGATGCAGCCGACGCCGGCATCGGCCGCCGCGGTCAGCTTGAGCGTCGAGGTGGCGTAATCGCCGTAGCCGCGCAGATAAACCGACAGGCCGGATTCATGCACCGGTTCCATGCCGAGCAGATCGCGGAAATACCAGAGGCTTTTCTCCGGCTTGGGCGTGAACAATTCCACGCTGCCGAGATGCGCGATGTCGTGTAAGGGTTCCGCCTGCGCCATAGCCGCCACCTCCGCTGTCCGCGCGTCCCACCGGCGCGGATTGATAGTGGAGGGAGTTTTGCGGCGAGGCCGTCAGGACGCCTTGATAAATATCAAATCGCGTGACGCGGGCAGCGTCAGGTTATTTTGAATTTCTTCGCCAGCGCGTCGGCGTTTTTTGCCAGCAGGCCGACATCGGCACCGACCGCCACGAACAGATAGCCCCAGTCGATATAGCGGCGGGCCTCCTCCTCGTTGCCGGTCAGGATGCCGGCCGGCTTACCGAGCTTTTTCAGGCGCTTGACGGCGTCTTCGATGGCCTTTTGCACGTCCGGAGCCTGCGGACTGCCGAGATGGCCGAGCGAAGCGGCAAGATCGGACGGCCCGATGAACACGCCGTCGACGCCCTCGACCGCGGCAATGGCTTCCAATTCGTTGAGCGCGGGACGTGTCTCCACCTGCACCAGCACGCAGATTTCGGCATTGGCTTTGGTCAAATAACCAGGCGTGCGGCCGTAGCGGGAAGCGCGCGCGGCGACCGACACGCCGCGAACCCCTTGCGGCGGATAGCGCGTGGAGGCGACGGCGCGCTTGGCCTCTTCGGCGTTCTGCACATAAGGGAACAGCAGCGTCTGCGCACCGATGTCGAGCGCGCGTTTCGCCAGCACGGCGTCGTTCCAGGCCGGCCGGATGATCGGCATCGCGGTGCCGGCCTGCAGCGCCTGCAATTGCGTGACCAGATCGGGGATTTCGTTGGGCGAATGCTCGGTGTCGAGCAGAATCCAGTCGAAGCCGCTATCGCCGATGATCTCGGCGGCGATGTTCGAGCACAGGCTCGACCACAGGCCGATCTGCAATTTGCCGGCGGCGATCGCGGCTTTGAAGGCGTTGCGTGGAATGTCCGGCATGGTGCTCACTCTTTTGGTTTGCGCATGATCTGGTCCGAAAACCGGTTCCCACTTTTCGGGATCATGCGCTAGATAAACTGAATGGCGATGCCGCCGAGCGCACCGAAATCGGCGTGCAATGTGTCGCCCTTCTGCGCGAACACTACGCGGGTGAACGAGCCGGCGAGCACGATGTGCCCGGGCTCGAGCGCGTGGCCGTGCGGGCCGATCTTGTTCGCGAGCCAGGCGACGCCGAGCGCCGGATGGCCGAGCACGCCGGCGGCCAGTCCGGTCTCCTCGATTTCAGAATTGCGGTACATGATGCCGCCGACCCAGCGTAGGTCGACGTCGAGCGGACCCACGGGGCGCCCGCCGATAGCAATGCCGGCGGCGGCGCCGTTGTCAGCCACGGTGTCGACGATCTTGCGCGGGTCCTGAATGCGGGCGTCGACGATTTCGATCGCCGGCACCACGTATTCGGTGGCGCGCAGCACATCGGGCAGGCCGACGCCCGGCCCTTGCAGCCGCTTGCCCATGATGAAGGCGAGCTCGACCTCGACGCGCGGCTTGCAGAAGTCGGCATGCTTCACCTTGGCGCCGTCGGCGATCATCTGGTCGTCGAGGATATAGCCGTAGTCCGGCTCGTCGATCATGGACGAGCGCTGCATCGCCTTGGAGGTGAGGCCGACTTTGTGGCCGATCAGTCTGGCGCCGGCGGCGATCTTGCGCTCGGCCACGATGGTCGAAATGGCGTAGCTGTCGTCGATGGTGATCGCCGGAAACGTGACGGAGAGCTGGACCGCCTGTTTGCGCTCCTTTTGCGCGGCCATCAAAATGTCCGCGGCCTTCTTGCGGTCGGCGTCGGAAAGCATCGGTTCGTCCCCCTCTGGTCGGACCGATCCTGTAGCGGGTCGCGCGGAAAAATCAAAGGGAGGAGCTGGCGGGCTCGGCATTGCGGGCGGACAGCGCCCGACGCTGCGGGAGACTAGCGCGCGTTTCCGCCCGTCTTCCGCCCCTTTCGCTGCTCGATCTTGCCATTGGTGAAATTCAGCACGCGCGCAAGTGGGCGCTGCATCGCCGGCACGTCGTGCGCCAGCAGCGCAAGCCCGATCGGCAACATCCAGATGCCGAACACCGGCAGAAAGCTCAACACGCCGCCGCCGGTCAGCGCGATACCGGCTGGCACGCGTACCCAGACCGCGCGCGGCTGGCGCAGCCGGTCGAGATTGCGGCCGGCCCAGTCGGGCATGTGGCCCTGCAGGCGGTCCATTTCTTGATCGAAATCGGGCATACGCGTCATGCCTCATCAAGCCGCGGCCTGCGGTTAAGTTCCCTTTGCCCACGCAGATGAACGATGTCGCCAGCATGGTACAGGAATTAGGCGCGAAGACGGCACTTCGCGCCCAATGCCAGGAGCCGACAATTCTTCGCGCTTAATGCTTCAGCTTCGCATCGACCGTGAACTTGGCCTCGGTCTTTTTGGCGATCTCGTCCACCGTCACGCCGGGGGCGAGTTCGATCAAAATCATGCCGCCACCCTTGCGGTCGATGTTGAACACACCGAGATCGGTGATCACCATGTCCACCACGCCGGCGCCGGTGAGCGGCAGATTGCACTTGTGCAACAGCTTGGGATCGATGCTGCCGTCCTTGGCCTTGGCGGTGTGCTCCATGATCACCACCACCTTCTTGACCCCGGCGACGAGATCCATGGCGCCGCCCATGCCCTTGACCATTTTGCCGGGGATCATCCAGTTGGCGAGGTCGCCGTTCTCGGCCACCTGCATGGCGCCGAGCAGCGCGATGTCGATATGTCCGCCGCGGATCATGGCGAAACTGTCGGCCGAGGAGAAATAGCTGGTGGTCGGAATTTCGGTAACGGTCTGCTTGCCGGCGTTGATGAGATCGGGGTCTTCGTCGCCCTCATAGGGGAACGGCCCGAAGCCGAGCATGCCGTTCTCGCTTTGCAGCTGCACGCTCATGCCGTCCGGGATGTAGTTTGACACCAACGTCGGAATGCCGATGCCGAGATTGACGTAGAAGCCGTCGCGCAATTCCTTGGCGGCGCGTTCGGCCATCTGATCGCGGGTCCAGGGCATGATTAGACCTCCTCTCCGGTGCCGGCGGCTGCGAGACGTTTGCGCACGGTGCGCTGTTCGATGTGTTTCTTGGCATTGGGCACGTGGATCATGCGCTGCACGAACACGCCCGGTGTGATGATGGCGTCGGGATTGAGCTGGCCCGGTTCGAACAGGTGCTCCACCTCGGCGACCGTCACCTTCGCGGCCGTCGCCATCATCGGATTGAAGTTGCGCGCGGTCTTGCGGTAAACAAGGTTGCCCTCGGTGTCGCCCTGCCAGGCATGCACGATCGACAGATCGGCGACGATGCCGCGCTCCATGATGTAGCGCTCGCCATCGAACACGCGCTCCTCCTTGCCCTTGGCGATGTCGGTGCCGGCGCCGGTGCGGGTGAAGAAGGCCGGGATGCCGGCGCCGCCGGCGCGAATGCGCTCGGCCAGCGTGCCTTGCGGGTTGAATTCGATCTCCAATTCGCCGGCAAGAAATTGCTGGGCGAACAATTTATTCTCACCCACATAGGACGAAATCATCTTCTTGACCTGGCGGGACTCCAGCAGCAGGCCGAGGCCGGCGCCGTCGACGCCGGCATTGTTCGACACTACGGTGATATTTTTCACGCCGGAATCGCGGATCGCCAGGATCAGCGTCTCAGGGATGCCACAGAGGCCGAAACCGCCGGCACAGATCAACATGCCGTCCTTGAGCACTCCAGCCAGCGCCGCGCGCGCGTCGGGATACACCTTCTTCATGCAACTCCACCACTTCCCCGGGCAATTGTGAGCCTAACCGAAGATGAGAGAACATCAATAATAAGGTCGGATGCAAGCCTAGCGCGGTGGTGTGATGTCGGTGACCGGATTGCGCGGCCGTACCGGGGTACTTGGCGCCATAGGGGCAGCCGGCGCGACCGGGGCGGCCGCTTTCTGCACCGTGACGGTGGTCGGCAGCGGCAGGTGGTGCGGGTAATAGGTCCACATCACAAACAGCCCCACGAACGCCAGCGCCGACAGCAGGGCGGCCATGCCGCGATGGTTGAAGGACAATAGATTGCCGACAAACGTCGCAACAAAGACGAACACCGCCAGCACGGCGACATAGAGCCAGTTCACAGCGGCCAGATCGATCGGCATTGGACGTCATCCTCCTTACAAGGCCTGCTCCTTACAAGGCTTGGCCGGCCATGTTAGCGCAGACCCACGATACGGGTCACCGGCGGCGCGGTTATTTCCCAAGCCTTTGTTTGGCATATTATAGCTTGCGCGCGATCTTGTCCGAAAACCGGTTCCCACTTTTCGGGATCACGCGCTATACCTCCACCCCCATGCCAAATCTCCTCATCCTCACCGAAGTCCAGGAAGCCATGCGGGCCCGCTACAAGGCCATGCTACTGGAGCGGTTCCCGCAACTGACCATCAACGTGGTCGGTCACCATAACGATGTCGGGCCCTATATCGCCGATACCGACATCCTATTGTGCTTTTCCCCGCCGATGGCCGACCATGTGGTGCGCGACGCCAAGAAGCTTAAATGGATCCAGGCGCTCGGCACCGGGGTCGACAATATCATCGACCTGCCCTCGCTCGGCAAAGACGTGCTGGTCACCAATATTCGCGGCATCCACGGCGCGCCGGTGTCGGAAGCCACCATCGCCTACATGCTTTCGCTCGCCCGCAACCTGCCGGGCTCCGTGCATGCGCAGGACCGCTGCACCTGGGAGCGCTGGCCATCGCAGCTTCTGTCCGGCAAGACCGTCGGTATTCTCGGCGTCGGGCTGATCGCCGAATATCTGGCGCCGATCTGCAAACTGCTCGGCATGACCGTGATCGGCATCAGCGGCAGCCCGCGCGAGGGCAAAGGCTTCGACCGCATGGTCGCTCGCGGCGATCTCATGAAAGTCGTCGGCGAACTCGATTATCTGGTGACGCTCGCGCCGCTGACGCCGGAGACTCGCAACATCGTCGACGCAAAACTTCTCGCCGCCATGAAGCCGTCCGCCTATCTCGTCAATGTCGCGCGCGGCGGCGTAGTCGACGAGGACGCGTTGATGGCTGCACTCGAAAGCGGAAAAATCGCCGGCGCCGCGCTCGACGTTTTTTCGAAAGAACCGCTACCGCCCGACAGCCCGTTGTGGAAAACCAAGAACCTGACGATTTTCTCGCATCTCGGCGGCTATTCGCAGGGCTATGAAGACCGCGCCATGCCGACCATCGCCGGCAATATGGAAAAATTCTTCGCCGGCGATCTCAAGAACATGATCAATATCGTGCGCAAGCCTGCGTCCTGGGGAGAATTATGATGGCCTTGTCGGAACGCCTGAACACCCCGATTTCCACCGCCGAACTTGAGCGGCGCTGGCGTCTCGTGCGCGCCGCCATGCAGGCCGAGAAGGTCGACGTGCTGCTGATGCAGAACAACAACGATCACATGGGCGGCTATGTGCGCTATTTCACCGACATGCCGGCGACCAACGGCTATCCCAACACGGTGGTTTTTCCGCGCGACGGCGAGATGACCGTGGTGTGTCAGGGCCCGTTCGGCGGCGGCGAGGCGACCGCGCAAGGCGAGCAGACCTGGCGCGGCGTCAAGCGCATCCTCACCACGCCGAGCTACGCCTCCGCGCATTACACCAAGGACTACGACCCCGAGCTTGCCGCCAAGGCGCTTGAACCGTTCCGCAACGGTACCATCGGCTATGTCGGCACCTATCAGATGTCCTACGCCATGCTCGACTACATCAAGCGCGCGTTTCCGAAAGCGCGCTATGTCGACGCCTCCGATCTTGTCGACCGCATCAAGGTGATCAAGAGCGCGGAAGAGATGGAACTGGTCAAGCGCGCGGCGCTGATGCAAGACGGCGCCATGCGTGCTGCGTTTGCGGCGGTCAAGCCCGGCATGCGCGACACCGAGGTGGCGGCGATAGCGCAAGCCTACAGCGTTTCGCATGGCAGCGAGAATGGCATCTACCTCTGCGCCTCGATGCCGCTTGGCCAGCCGTCGAAGTTCGCCAACAAGCATTTGCAGAACCGCGTCGTCCAGGCGGGCGACCAGATCGCGCTGCTGGTCGAGGACAACGGTCCCGGCGGCATGTACACCGAGCTCGGCCGTTCCTGCGTGGTCGGCGCCAAGGTGCCGCAGGCGATGAAGGACGAACTCGAATTCTGCAAGCAGGCGCGCAAGCTCACTCTCGACCTGCTCAAGCCGGGCGCGTCCTGCAAGGACATCTGGGACGCCTTCAACGCCTTCATGCGCAAGAACGGCCGGCCGATGGAGGCGCGGCTTTATTGCCACGGGCAAGGTTACGATCTGGTCGAGCGCCCACTCATCCGCAACGACGAGCCGATGAAAATCGAAAAGGACATGAACATCGTCGTGCACCCGGCCTATATCCACGGCGGCTATCTGAACTGGCTGTGCGACAACTACATGATCGGCGGCAACGGCCCGGGCGACCGGCTGCACCAGTTCCCCGAAGAGGTCGTCGAAGTCGGCTAAGGCTTATCGATCAGGCTGACATGCGCGGCGACCACGCGCCAGCCTTCGGGAAATTTCACCCAGGTCTGCATCTGCCGGCCGATCTTGCCGGGCGCCGAAGGGCGCTCATAGAGCGTCGCGGCCACCGCGAATTCGCGACCGAAAGTGGTGATGACGGTGCGCGACAGCGTGCGGCCGAGCGCGACCGGCGAGCGTGCGGCGCGAAACGCCTCGATCTCGGCATAGCCGTAGAGATTTTCCGTGCCGCCGTAGCGGATGGTGCGGGCGTCGTCACGGAAGAATTTGTTGAGCGCGGCGACGTCGTTGCCGACCAGCGCCTTCTCGTAACGCTCAAAACACTCGCGCACCTCGGCGACGACCTCCGGCAGGTCGATTTCCATAGTCTCCTCCCTAAAGGTTCGGCCTAGGTGCCGCCACCGCGCCTGCTTGTTCGAGCGCATGCGCGATGCGAAGCGCAATATCCTCGCGCCATGGCGCGGCGATGATCTGCACGGCGATCGGCAATGGCGTCAGCGGCACCGGCACCGCCACCACCGGCAGGCCGATGAAGGAGATCGGCTGGGTGTAGATGCCGACATTGGGCCGTACCGGCAGCTCCACACCGTCGATCACGAAAGTCTGCTGGCCGATCTTGGGCGCCGTGCAGGGCGTAGCGGGCGCGAGAATGGCGTCGCAGGTTTTGAACAGGTCGAGCACGCGCTCGCGATACCAGCGGCGGAAATTCTGCGCCTTCACGACCAAAGCGGACGGCACCATGGCGCCGGCGATCAGCCGGTCGCGCACGGCGGGGTCGAAATCGGCGGCCTGTTGGCGCAGGCGGTCGAGATGCAGCGCGGCGCCTTCGCTGGCAGTGATGACATAGGCCGCGGCGCGCGCGCGTGCTGCTTCGGGAATCTCGATCTCAGTGCGCGCGCCGGCCGCCTTGGCAACGCGCTCGAGCGCGGCCAGCGCTTCGGGAAAGGCGCCCTTTTTGAAATATCCGCCCGCGACCGCAATGCGCAAGCCCTCAAGCCCGCGTTCCAGCATCGGCGTTGCCGGCTCGGCCGGCCGGTCGACACACGCCGCGTCCTCGGCATCGAACCCTTGCATGGCGTCGTAGGAGAGCGCCAGATCGCGCGTCGAGCGCGCAAACGGACCGAGGTGATCGAGGCTCGCTACGAAAGGAAAGCTGCGCGCGCGTGTGAGGCGGCCGTAGGTCGGCTTCAGCCCGAATATGCCGCACAGCGAGGACGGCACCCGGATCGAGCCATTGGTGTCGGAGCCGAGCGCGAGCGGCACCAGGCCGCCGCCGACCGCCCCGCCCGAGCCGCCGGACGAGCCGCCGGTCATGCGCTCGGTGTCGTGCGGATTGCGCGAGGGGCCGTCGTGAATATTCTCGCCGGTGAAGTCGTAAGCGTACTCGCCCATGTTGAGCGCGCCGACCAGCACCGCGCCGGCCGCTTCCAGCCGTTCGATCAGCGGCGAGTCTTTCTGCGCGGGCGCCCGCGCGCGATTGATCTTGGAGCCGGCGACCGTGGCCAGCCCTGCGATATCGAACAGGTTCTTGACCGCAAACGGCACGCCGGCGAGTGGCAGTTTTGCCTTGTCGCGCATGGCATCGAGCGCGCGCGCCTTGGCACGGGCGCGATCGGCGGTGACGGCGGTGAAAGCATTGAGCTTCGGGTTGAATTCTTCAAGGCGCGCGAGCGCATCGTCGGCCACGTTGAGCGCGCTCACCGCCCCCGCGCCGACCGCCTTGGCGATCTCGGCCGCGCTCGCCCAGGACAATTCTTCGGACATGGCTCAGGCCCTGTAGATCGGCGCCTGCTCGGCCTCGTCCGGCAGCGCAAATTCGGCAACGAAATTGGCATGCTTGAGCGTGGCTTCTAGGTTGGCCCTGATCGCGCTTTGCCAATCCGGTTGCAGCGGCAGGTCGAGCGCTGCGGCGGCGGCGGCGATGAATTCGTCGAGTTTCGGGTCTGCCATGGCGGTGTCCTGGTTGCGGGCCGATACAAGCAAGTTTTTTGCCAACCGTGGGGTTTACCCACCCGTCATTCGACCGCCTGGGCGACCCGCGCACCGAAAGCATCGGTGCCGAGTACCCCGCCCATGTCGGGCGTGCGCGACTTGGGATCGACGATGACGCGGTCGAGCGCGCGCTCGATCGCGCCCGCAGCGCGCACGAGCTTGTCGTCGCCGCGCCGCTCGCCCAGCCAGGACAGCAGCATGGCGGCCGAACCGATCAGCGAGGACGGATTGGCGATATTCTTGCCCGCGATATCGGGCGCCGAGCCGTGCTGCGCCTGCGCGACGGCATGCTCAACGCCGGCATTGAGCGAGGCCGCCAGCCCCAGGCTGCCGGCAATCTCGCTCGCCTCGTCGGAGAGAATATCGCCGTACATATTCGTGGTGACGACCACGTCGAACTGGCTGGCGTCGCGTACCAACAGCGCCGCCATGGCGTCGATGATGCGCTCCTCGTAATTGATTTGCGGGTAGCGCGCGGCGACCGCGCGCACACATTCGAGATAGAGCCCGTCCGACACGCGCAGCACATTGGCCTTGTGCACTGCGGTGACTTTTTTGCGCCGCTGCATGGCAAGCTTGAAGGCGGCTTCGGCTATGCGGGTCGAGCCTTCACGCGTGATCTTGCGCACCGCGAGCGCCAGATCCGGCGTCGGCATGAACTCGCCTGAACCGAGATGCATGGAGCGGTCAGCGTAAAAGCCTTCGGTATTCTCGCGCACGATCACCAGATCGACGGCTGAGCCGCAGCGCGGCGGAAAGCCCTCGCGCGAACGCGCCGGGCGGATATTGGCGTAGAGGTCGAGCCGCTTGCGCAATTCGCCGGACGGATTGAGGCCGCCTTCGGCAACCGGCGGATATTCGTTGTGCGAGACCGGCCCGAGCAGCACGCCATCGGCAGCTTTGGCCCTTTCCAGCACGGCGGACGGGAACGTGGTGCCGGCGGCGCGATGGGCGCTCCAGCCGACCGCCGCCGCCTCGAAGGAAAGGCCGAGCGCGAACCTGGCGTCAGCTGCGTGCAGCACGGCGAGCGTCGCGGTCATGATCTCCGGTCCGATGCCATCGCCTTCCAGCACCAGGAGTTGCACACCGGCCGGCTTGTTACTCATCGCCATGCGTCATTGTCCCATGCGGCGTCCCATTGCGGCCCACGCTATATCGAACTATGCTTTTTGCCATAAAGAATAATTGTCATTGGGAGGACACGAAATGCCGCGATTTATCGCTCGTTTTTGCATGGCCGCATTGGCCTTGGCGCTGTGCTTGACCTTCGGTACAAGCGCGCAGGCGGTCACGCTGAAATGGATCACCTTCAAGCCGCAGAACGCCGGCGACGCGCAGGCGATCAGCACGCAATGGTTTGTCGACGAGTTCAAGAAGCGCACCGGGGGAAAAAGCGAGATCCAGATGTTCTGGGGCGGCAGTGTCGCCAAGGACAAGGAAATCCCCGACTTCCTCTCCGGCGGCGCCGCCGATATGGGCGATATCATCACGCCGTACTTCCCGGACAAATTTCCGCTCAACAACGCGGTCGGCTATTTCATTCCGCAGCCGCATTCCACCATCGAGATCGCCGAGATGATGGAATACTGGTACCGCACCTATCCGCAGTTCGACCAGGAACTGGCGAAATACAACCTCAAGACCATCGGCTTCCGCCCTCTCGAAGCCTACGGCATGATCTGCACCAAGCCGATCAAGTCGATCGAGGACTTCAAGGGCAAGCGCATTCGCACCTACGGCTTCGCCTACCCGGCCTTCGTGCAGGCGCTCGGCGGCACGCCGGTGTCGATGAGTTCCTCGGACGGCTATGAGGCACTGCAGCGTGGCATTCTCGACTGCTCGCCGATCGGCCCGTCGCTGGCGCACGGCTGGAAATACGACGAAGTGGCAAAATACTACATCGAGGTTCCGATCGGCGCCTCGTTCGGCCACATGATCACCATGAACCGCAAGAGCTATGACGCGCTCGATCCGCAGACCAAGGCGATCATCGATGGCCTCGGCCGCGAATACGCCATGCGTTACACCACCGAGCTCGATATCCTCACCAAGAAAATCTACGAGGGCTGGAAGAAGAAAGGCGTGACGGTGAGCAGCCTGCCGAAGGAGCAGTTCGCCAAAGTGCTCGACTTCCCGGCGGTGAAAGCGGTGCGCGCGAAGTGGATCGAGAAGGCGAAAGCGGCCGGCGTGCCGGCCGATGAGATCGCTAAGGACTTCGCCTTCTGAACTGACGGTTTGCGCGGGCGGTCTATGGGCCGCCCGCGCGCGCTTTGTCACGAGGGCTGCTGTATTCCGGAATCCGCTTACCGGTCGACGCCGACTAAAAATTCCTGCGCCGGTCGGCCGGCAAGAATTTTGTCGAAATAGCCGATCGTGCGTTGCAAGCCCTCGCGCAGTCCGACGCCGGGCTGCCAACCCAGCACTTCCTGAGCCAGCGAAATGTCGGGCTTGCGGTGCCGCGGGTCATTGTGCGGCAGCGCCTGATGCACGACTTTCGACTTCGACCCGGTGAGGCTTATGATCTGCCGGGCGAGATCGAGAATAGTGAACTCGTCGGGGGTGCCGAGGTTCATCGGTCCGGTGACATGATCGGCGGTATTCATCAGTCGAAAGAAGGCATCCACCATATCGTCGACGTAACAAAACGAGCGCGTCTGCGAACCGTCGCCAAAAACGGTAATATCCTTGCCCGACAGCGCTTGCACGATGAACGAGGAAACGACGCGGCCGTCATTGGGATGCATGCGCGGCCCGTAGGTATTGAATATCCGCGCCACCTTGATGCGAAGATTATGCTGCCGGCGATAATCGAAGAACAAGGTTTCCGCGCACCGCTTGCCCTCGTCGTAACATGAGCGCGGGCCGATCGGGTTGACGTTGCCCCAATAATGCTCCGGCTGCGGATGCACCAGCGGATCGCCGTAGACTTCCGAGGTGGACGCCTGAAAAATCTTCGCCTTCAGCCGCTTGGCCAAGCCGAGCAGGTTGGTCGAGCCGACGACATTCGTCTTGGTAGTTTGCACCGGATCGCGCTGATAATGGATCGGCGATGCCGGCGAAGCGAGATTGTAAATTTCGTCGACTTCGACATAGAGCGGAAAGGTAATGTCGTGGCGTATCACCTCAAAGCGAGGGTGGTCGCGCAACGACCGAATATTCTCATGAGCCCCGGTAAAAAAATTGTCCACGCAGAGAACATGGTAGCCACGCTGAACGAGGACTTCGCAAAGGTGGGAACCGAGAAAGCCCGCCCCGCCAGCGACTAGCGCGCGCCGCTCAAGATGCATCACACCGCGTCCTCACCGATGTCACAGTTTTCACAGCGTGAAGGCACCCTGTCGACCCATTGCCCAGAGCCGCCCGGGGGCGCTCAGCCGTCACAACTTATCCGACATATTCGGTGCCATTCATAGCGGTCGAGTTGTGAACAGGCAATCGGCCGCGGCCCATAATGGCGACGTTTGCGGATTGCGGGTATGGCGATTTTCCGGGCCGATGCGCATACTAGCGCGATTTCGAAGTCACGGTTGCCGGAGGACCGTTACCCTGAGGCGTTCGGCGCGAACCGCGCCGCGCGGCGAAAGGCGCCGGTCTGCACCGCTCATCCTTCAAGGCGCAAAGCGCCTCGAGATGGCGGCGAAAGGCAATCCCCGTTCATGCGCACGTCAAAGGCACACTGCGATGCTCGCCTTCCAACGCCTGTACCGGGGCTACGGCCATTTGCTGCGCGCCATGGGCGTGGTGTCGGCGTTGGCGACCTTTGCAATGATGGCGCTGGTGGTCGCCAATATTCTCGGCCGCTATCTGTTCAACAAGCCGTTGGACGGCACGCTTGAATTCACCGAGTTGCTGCTGGTCCTGGTCATTTTTCTTTCGGTCGCGCTCACGCAATTTGACGGCGGCCATATCCGCGTGACGCTGCTCACGCGGCGTATGCCGAAGGCCTGGGCGCAAGTGTTGAATGTCTTGTGCATGCTCGTCGGCGCCGCGTTCTTCACCTGGTGCGCCTATGCGGCGTGGCGATTTGCGCTGCAGTCATGGTCGTTCAAGGAGCAGGAATGGGGCACGGTGGTATTCCCGCTCTATCCGGTGAAATTCGTCGTGTTCGTCGGCCTGCTGATGCTCGCCATCCAGTTCCTGCTCGACGCCATCGCCGAAACCATCATGCCGATCAAGGCCGACGACGAGAGCGCGATGGAGAGGATTTAATGGCCTCTCTTGAAATCGGTTTTATCGGTGTGGTCGCGCTGTTCACCGCCATCCTGCTTGGCGTCAACGTGATGGTGGCGCTCGGCGCGGTCGGCGCGCTCGGCTTGACGGCGGTGGTCGGCTTTGGCGCCGCCACCTCGATGCTCTCCACGGTGTTTTTCGAGACCACGCATTCATTTCATTTCAGCGTGATCCCGCTGTTCCTGCTGATGGGCTTTTTCGCCATGCGTGCCGGCTTAGGCGAGGACCTGTTCGAAGCCAGCAACAAGTGGTTCGGCGGCCTGCCCGGCGGCTTGGCGATTTCCACCACGCTGGGCGCGGCCGCCTTCGGTGCAGCGTCGGGCTCCTCGATCGGCACCGCCACCGTGTTCACCAAGCTGTCGCTGCCGCAAATGCTCGACGCCGGCTACGACAAGCGCATGGCGGCGGCCTCGATCGCAATCGCCGGCACCTTGGCCGTCATGATCCCGCCCTCGGCGGTGATGGTGATCTTCGGCATCTTGACCGACTCCAGCATCGGCGACCTGCTGATTGCCGGCGTGATTCCGGGCTTGGTATTCGCCGCCATTCTGTGCAGCGCGACCTGGCTGACCGTGCTGCGGCATCCGGACTTTGCGCCGCGCTCGACAGAACGCTACACGCTGAAGGAGAAGCTCTATTCGTTGCGGCTAGCCGGCCCACTTATTCTGGTCATCATCAGCATCATCGTCGGCCTCTATGTCGGCGTCTTCACGCCGACCGAAGCCGGCGGCATGGGCGCGGCGGTGACGCTGCTGCTGGCGATCGTCCGCCAGCGCGGCTTCAAGGGTCTGCAGCTGATGGAAACCTTGCGCGAGACCGTGAAGACCTCGGCGATGATCTTCGCCATCATCATCTGCGCGCTGGTATTTTCGCGCTTTCTGGCGCTCTCGGGCGTCGCCAATACGCTCGGCGATTTCCTCACCACGCTCAACGTCAACCGTTGGGTGATCGTGCTGATCGTCGTGGTCATCTATTTGATCTTCGGCATGATGATGGATGCGCCTGCTTTGCTCGCCATCACGCTGCCAATCACACACCCGGTGATGACGAAGCTCGGCTTCGATCCGATCTGGTTCGGCGTGTTCGTGGTGCTGCTGGTCGAGATCGGCGCGGTGACGCCGCCGGTAGGGGTCAACTGTTTTGTGGTGCAGGCGGCATCGGAGGGCCGCGTTGAGCTGGAGGACGTGTTTTCTGGGCTGATCCCTTACGTGATCGCCGGATTTATCATGCTGCTGCTGCTCTGCATATTCCCGCAGATGGCACTCTATCTGCCGCAATCGATGCATTAGTGCATGATCCCGAAAGGTGTGAACCGGTTTTCGGAAAAAGATCATGCACGAGGAAAATCATGCCACCAGAATCAGATAAATTCGTGCTGCGCACGACCGTGACCTCGCCGTTCGGCCGCAAGGCGCGTATGGCGATCGACGTACTGGGTTTGCCCGACCGTATCACGCTGGTGCCCGCCGACCCGCTCGACGAGAGCGACACGCTGCGGCAGCAGAACCCGCTCGGCAAGATGCCCTGCCTGCTGCTCGACGACGGCACCTCGATCTACGACAGCGGCGTGATCATCGAGTTCCTGCAGGAGGCGGCGGGCAGCGACCGCCTGCTGCCGGCGCGCGGGCTAGCCCGTTTCAAGGCGCTGACGCTGGCGCGGCTTGCCGACGGCATCATGGATGCCTCGATCCTGGTCATCTATGACAGCCGCTTCCGCCCAGGCGAGCCGCCGTCGCAGCGCTGGCTCGCGCATCAGCGCGGCAAGATCAATCGCGGGCTTGCCGCCTTCGAAGCCGCAGCGCCGGACCCGAACAAAACCGACATTGTCTCGATTGGTCTCAGCTGCGCGCTAGGCTATCTCGACTGGCGCAAGCAGGTCGATTGGCGGCCGGCCTGCCCCGGCCTGGTCGAATGGCTAACCAAATTCTCCGCGCACGAGCCGGCGTTCGAGCGCACGCGCGCGCCCAGCGCATAAAGGAATTGTCCATGACGCAAGCCCCCTCGCCGCCGCCAACCTATATGCACTCGCCCAGCAAGCCGAGGCTGAAACTGCCGCCCGGCGCCTGCGATGCCCATGTGCATGTCATGGGGCCAGGCAGCCGGTTTCCCTTCGCCGACGTCAAGCTGACCAAATCCGATGCGCCGAAAGAAAAGCTGTTCGCGCTGCATGCGTTTCTCGGCATCGAGCACTGCCTGATCGTGCACACGACCAGCCACGGCTATGACAATTCCGCCACCGCCGACGCGCTCGCGGCCAAAGGCGGCGCCTATCGCGGGGTGGCGCTGGTGCCGACCGATGTCAGTGACGCCGAGCTCAAGCGGCTTACTGCCGCCGGTTTCTGCGGCGCGCGCTTTCATTACATGCCGCATATCGACAAAGGCGGCTCGATCGACGAGGTGGTCGCCTTCGGCAAGCGGCTCGCCGCCATCGGCTGGCATCTGCAAATCCACATGGATGCCAGCCTGATCGAGCAACTGGCGCCAACGATTTACCGCTCAGCCGTCCCGGTGGTGATCGATCACATGGGCCGGCTCGACGCTTCGCGCGGGCTCGATCACCCTGAGTTCCGCGCGCTGCTCGCGCTGATGCAGGACAAAAACGTCTGGATGAAAGTAAGCGGGGTCGACCGCATCACCCGCCAGGGCCCGCCTTACGCCGATGCGGTGCCGTTCGCGCGCAAGCTGGTGGCCGAATTCGGCGACCGCTGCGTCTGGGGCACCGACTGGCCGCATCCCAATCACGCGCCGCCGATCCCCGACGACGGAATGCTGGTCGAACTCCTGGCCGAGATCGCACCGAACGACGCCGCGCTGAAGGCGCTGCTGGTGGACAATCCGCAGCGTCTGTACAGATTTGCGCCGGCCAAAAACAATTGAACGCGGGAGCACCGACATGACCGGACGTTTGCAGGACAAGATCGCCATCGTCACCGGCGCCGGCAGCGTCGGGCCCGGCTGGGGCAACGGCCGCGCGACCTGCGTTCGTTTCGCCGAGGAAGGCGCCAAGATTTTCGCCGTTGAGCGCAATCTCGACAGCGCCAAGGAGACCGTTGAGCGCGTGAAAGCCGTGGGCGGCGAGATCGTGCTGCATCAATGCGACGTCACCGACAGCAAATCGGTTGCCGCCATGGTGGCGCCCTGCGTCAGGCATTTCGGCCGCATCGATGTGCTGGTCAATAATGTCGGCGGTTCGGCCCATGGCGGGCCGGTGGAAATGAGCGAAGAGGTCTGGGAATCTCAGATCGACATGAATCTCAACAGCGTGTTCTTCACCATGAAGCACGTGCTGCCAATCATGGAAAAACAGAAGTCGGGCGCCATCGTCAATCTCGGCTCGACGTCCGGTATCCGCTTCACCGGCGCGTTTCAGGTCGGCTATGCCGCGACCAAAGCCGGCGTAATCCAGCTCTCGCGCGTGGTGGCTGTGCAATATGCGTCCAAGGGTATTCGCGTGAACACGGTCATTCCGGGGCAGTTGCACACGCCGATGGTGGAGGCGCGGCTGGCCAAGCAGCGCGCCGGCGGCGACGTCGAAGCCCTACTGGCGCAGCGGCTCAAACGCATTCCGGCCGGCTTCATGGGCGACGGCCGCGACACCGCCAATGCGGCATTGTTCCTCGCCTCCGACGAAGCGCGCTTCGTGACGGGCACGGAGATCATCGTCGATGGCGGAATGTCGGTGCGCTGCGACTAGCTATCGGTTCACCCAACCCCGCACGACGCCAAACAGACCCTGCGGCAGCAGACCCAGTTTTTGCACGCGCTAGGCCGCGTCGCGCGCGTTCTTGTCGAGCAAACCGGCTTCGATCAACGCCTCTCGAATACGCGCGATTTCGGCACGTTCGAGCTTGACCAGCGGTGGCCGCACAACCGCGCGCGGCAGCTTGCCGAGCAGCACCAGCGCTTCCTTCATGCGGTTATGCATATCGACAAACGGGTCGGCATAGAACACCCGCGCAGTCGGTTCGATCCGTTCATGCAGGCGCTTGGCTTCCGCCATGTCGTCGGCCTGCACGGCACGGAACATGCGCGCCTGCAAGTCGGCAATGACGCTTCCTGATCCCGACAACAAGCCGTGCGGGCCAAGTACCAGCGAGGACAACAACCACGAACTGTGGGTGGTGAGCACGTTTACCGGCCGCGGCAGGTTCTGCAGCGTGCGGATGTGCCATTCGTGATGCGGCACGTTGCCGATCCAATCCTTAATGGCACGGATCGACGGCACCTCCTCGCACAGCTTGAGCAGCGTGTCCTTCGGATAACCCTGCCCGGTTGCCAATGGATATTGGAACACGACGAGCGGCAGGTCGGTCGCGTCCGCAATGCGCTTGAAATGCGCAAGCGCCATCGCCGGCGATTGGCCGAGCGTGAATGGCGCCGGCGGAAACACCAAGAGCGCCGAGGCGCCGCCTTGCGCGGCCATGCGTGCCAACCGCGCGGCCTCCAGACTGCCGTCGGCCCAGATGCCGTTCACCAGCGGCAGGCGGCCGCCGATCTCGTCCTGCGCGATGTCGAGCACTCGGCGCTGCTCGTCGAAGGTGCAGGAGGCGACCTCGGTCGAATGCGCATTGATGGTGACGGCCGAGAGGCCTTCCACCGCAGCCACGTCGCGCAGATGCTTGCGGAAGCTCGCCTCGTCGATTGCAAGTTCGTTGTCGAACGGTAGCAGCACCGCCGGGATCACGCCCTGGGGGACACAATGCGCGTGCCGTGGCATGGTTCGCCTCGCCGTTACAGAAATCGGTGTTTTTGCGGTTGCGATAACGCGAGAGGGACTTTAACCCTATCGGTGCTGGATCGACAATATCGCTCCGCGGCGATTACGCCCCTTGGCGCAGGCGCGGCATCGGGGCACAAGAAAACGATCGCGCAACCGGGTTGGCGTAGCGTTTATCATGAAAGCAGCACCGTTCGAGTATTCCCGCGCGGCCGACATCGACGAAGCCTGTGCGATGCTGGCCGACGACGACGGCGCGCGCGTGATCGCCGGTGGGCAGACGCTGGTACCGATGATGGTGATGCGGCTGGCGCGCCCCACTCGGCTGATCGACATCAACCGCATTGCCGCTTTGTCCTATATCCGGAAAGACGGCGACGGCGTCGCCATTGGCGCTACCACGCGACAATGCCTGGCCGAGCGCGATGCGCTGGTCGGGAGCCAAGTACCGCTGTTGGCGCGCGCGATCCCGAATATCGGCCATGCCGCCACCCGCGCGCGCGGCACCATCGGCGGCTCGCTGGCCAATGCCGATCCGGCGGCGGAACTGCCGCTGGTCGCGATCACGCTCGACGCAGTACTGAGCTACCGCGCCGGCGGGGAGACGGCCGAGATTGCGGCGAGCGAATTCTTCATCGGCCCGATGATCACCGGCCTGCCGGCCGGCGGCTGCCTCACCGGCGTGCGCTTCCCGATTTGGCAGGGTGAAAAGATCGGCGCCGGCTTCCACGAGGTGAACGCGCGGCGCAGCGATTTCGCCGTCGTGTCGGCGGCGGCGCAGGTCGAACTCACCGCCGACGGAAAGTGTAAACGCATCGCCATCGGCGTCGGCGCGGCCACCGACTTCCCCATGCGGCTTGAAGCCGCAGAGCAGCAGCTCATGGGCACCACGCTCGACGCCGAGGCGGTGAATACCGCGCTGCGCGAAGCGCTCGCCGATGTCGATGCGCTGGCCGATCTGCACGCCTCGGCCGAATACCGCCGCCGCGCCGCCGCCCATCTCGCCAGCCGCGCCATTGCCGATGCGCGCGCCGCAGCGCAAGGGGGTAAAGCCCAAGAGAAATCACATGCGCATTGAACTTCATGTCAACGGCACATTGCATACGCTTGAGGTCGAGCCGCGCACCACGCTGCTCGACTGCCTGCGCGACCTGCTCGACCTTAAAGGCGCCCATGCCGGCTGCGAGCACGGCGTCTGCGGCGCCTGCACCGTGCTGTTCGACGGTGTCGCGGTGCGCTCCTGCCTGATGTTCGCCGCGCAAGCCGCCGGCACACCGATCACCACCATCGAAGGCGTCACCCCCGGGCCCGGCGAATTGTCGCCGATCCAGGACGCCTTCTGCGAAACCCACGGCATGCAATGCGGCTATTGCACGCCGGCTATGATCCTGGTGGCTCACGCGCTGCTGGCGGACAATCCGGAGCCGACGCGCGAGCAGATCGTTGAGGCGATCTCCGGCAATATCTGCCGCTGCACCGGTTACGCGCAGATCGTGGAAGCAATCGCGCTCGCCGCCGAGCGCATGCGCGGCGTCAACCGGCCTGCGGAGTTGAAATAAATGAGCACCGGCCAGCACCGCTACGTCTCTGCCGACCGCCGCGTGCGCGAGGACCGCCGCTTTGTCGCCGGCAAGGGCAATTTTGTCGCCGATATCGAGCTGCCCCATATGCGCCACGTCGCGCTGGTGACCTGCCCTTACCCGGCGGCGACCATCAAAAGCATCGACAAGAGCGCGGCGCTCGCCATGCCGGGCGTGCATTACGTACTGGAGGGCCGTGAATTGGCGGAAGCTTCGCTGCCGCTGATGACCGGGCTCGAAACACCGAACGTGCCGCGCCGGCCGCTGGCGCTCGATGTGGCACGCTATGCCGGCGAATGGGTCGCGGCGGCGGTCGCTGATACCCGCGCGTTGGCCGAGGACGCGGCCGAAAGAGTGAAGGTCGTCTACGAGAAGCTTCCGTTCGTGCTCGACGCCGAACAGGCGATTGAGCCCGGCGCCGTGCTCGTGCACCAGGCGCACGGCTCCAACGTGCTGCTCGACAAGACCTTCGTATGGGGTGAGGTCGAGAAAGATTTCGCCGCCTCGCCACGCAAGCTTTCGTTGCGGGTGAAATGGGCGCGCTCTTCGACGGTGCCGATCGAGACTTTCGGCGTGGTGGCGAGCTGGGACCCCTGGCGCGAAATGCTCGACGTCCATGCCTCGATCCAGATGCCGCGCTTTGCCGATCAGATCGGCATCGCGCTGAAGATTCCCGTCACCTCGGTGCGCGTGCATCATGACGTGGACGTCGGCGGCAGCTACGGCGTCAAGCGCGGCATTAAACACACGGTGTTGTGCGGCTATCTCGCGCGCCGGCTCGGCTTTCCGGTGCGGCTGATCGAGGATCGCCTCGAAAATATGCGCGGCGGCGATGCGCACGGGCCTGAGCGCCTGTTCGACGTCGAGGTCGCCTTCGACGACAACGGCATCGTGCGCGCAATGAAGATGCGGGCGCTGGAGAATGTCGGCGCCTATGCCGGGCGCTCGCCGTTCCAGCTCGGCAAGCCGATCGGCGCCATCGTCGGCCCCTACAAAATCAATAGCGTGCAGTATCGCGCCATGGCGGTGGTCACCAACAAGACCACGCAGGAGGCAGTACGCGGCTTTGGCCAGGCGCCGACCAATCTGGCGCTCGAGCGCACCATGGACGAGGTGGCAAATGTGCTCGGCCTCGACCGGCTGGAAATTCGCCGGCGCAACATGATCCGGCACGAGGAATTCCCCTACACCATTCCGAGCGGCACCACCTACGACAGCGGCAATTATGAAACCGTGATCGACAAGGTGCTGGCCGATACCGGCTACGAGGATTTGATAAAGCAGCGCGACCGGTTGCGCGCCGAGGGCAAGCTCGCCGGCATCGGCATCGCCGCTTGTCTGGAGCCCTCCGGCGGCAATGCCACATTCGAGGCACTGCTCAATCCGGCCATCACCACCTCCACCTTCATGGACTCCTGCCGCATCAATGTCGACGGCATGGGCATGATCACCGCCGCCATGCACACCACGTCTTCCGGCCAGGGCCACGAAACGCTGCTCGGCACGGTGATCGGCGAGGTGTTGCAGGTCGACCCCGATACGATCCGGGTGACGCGGCCGGATTCACTCAACTCGTTGCCGAGCGGCACGCCGGTCGGCAGCCGCATGGCGATCATGCTCGGCGGCGCGGCGTTCCACGCCGCCCACAAGCTCAAGGCCAAATTGACCGCCATCGGCGCGCACGACCTCGGCATTCCGCTCGAGCGCGCCGTTTATAAAGACGGCAGCGTGAGCGACCGCGACGCGCCAGCCAACAAGCGCGCGTGGGCCGACTTGGTGCAGATCGCCTTCCGCAACTATCACCGCATGCCGGACGGCATGGAGCCCGGTCTCGCGGTCAGCCACGTGATGCAGGTGCCGACCGGCGGCACGCTGCCGAGCCCGGACGGGCGCGTGCAGATGTATCCCTGCTTCTCGTTCGAATTTCATTTGATCCTGCTTGCCATCGACCCCGATCTCGGCACGCCGGAGATCGTGCGCTACCGCGTCGGGCACGATTGCGGCACGGTGATCAATCCCAAAATCGTGCGCGGCATGACCATGGGCGGCATCGCGCACGGCATCGGCGCGGCGCTGTACGAGGAATTCGCCTATGACGGCGAAGGTCAATTGATGGCGCAGAGCTTCATGGATTATCTGCTGCCGTCCTCGCAGGAAGTACCGGCGGTCGAGATCATCCACCACGTCACGCCCTCGCCCAACACCGTGCTCGGACAAAAAGGCTCGGGCGAGAGCGGCTATCTCGGCGCGCCCGCCGCGGTCGCCAATGCGGTCAACGACGCGCTCAAGCCGCTCGGCGTTTCCATCAATACGCTGCCGCTGAAACTGTCGAAGCTCGGCGACCTGATCGCCGAAGCGCAGAACAAACGATGAAGCAAATTTCGCGACAACCTCGCACGGTCATGCCGGGACAGAGCGTTTGCGCCGGACCCGGAATCCAGATGCCAACTCCGAATCTGTTTCTGGATTCCGGGTTCGCTCGTTTCACTCGCGCCCCGGAATAACCGGAAGATAAAAAGGACCGTTAGAATGATCGTCGATTGCCACGGCCACCTGGTGCCGGCCGAATTGCTGGCCGCGGTCCGCAAGAATGCGGCAAAATTTCCCCATCTGCGGCTGATCGAGGACGGCGGGAGCCTCGCTTTCTCGTTTAACGGGGCGAAGCCGACGCGGCCGGTGTCGAAGCCATTGTCGGATGTTGCGGGCCGGCTGGCCTGGCTCGCCAAGAACGGCATCGACAAGCAGGTGGTCGGCGGCTGGGTCGATCTGTTCGGCTATGAGCTGCCGGGCGCCGAAGGCGAAGCCTGGAGCCGGCTGACCAACGACGCACTTCTGGCGGCGGCGAAAGCCGAACCGCATTTCGTGCCGCTGGCGACCGTACCGCTCGGCGACGGCGCGCGCGCGGCAACGGTGTTGAAAGCCGCGATTGCCGCGGGCTTCCCCGGCGCCATGATCGGCACGCTGCCGCGCGGCGCTGGATCAGGGCTCGATGCCGCCGATCTCGAGCCGTTCTGGCAGGCGGCCGATGAGACCGGCGCCGTCATCCACATTCATCCGAGCTTTGATGCCGGCGACGTGCGTGTGAACGATTTCGGGCTGGCCAACGGGCTCGGCCGCATTACCGATGCCGCCATCGCCCTGGCGCGCCTGATCTCGGCCGGCCATATCGCGAAATACAAAAACGCGAAATTCTTCGCGCCGATGGGCGCCGCCGCGCTGCCCTTCGTGCTCGGCCGGCTCAAGCGCAATGCCGCGATCACGCCCGGCATCGGCGATCCGGTCGAAGCCCTCGCTCACCTTTATACCGACACCATCCTGCACGACGTGCGCGTGCTGAAATTCGTGATCGAAATCATTGGGACCGAGCGCCTGATGATGGGCTCCGACATGCCGTTCCCGATCGGCGATACCGAGCCGATGAAGATCGTCGCCGACGCCGGGCTGTCGGCGGCGCAGACCGCGTCAATCAACGGTGGGCTGGCGGCGCGGCTGTTCAATATAAAGTGAGAACGCGATGAAACTCGACATCGGCGGCGAGGAAATTTTCGAAGTCCCCATCGAGGCGCTGTGGAACGCGCTCAACGATCCGGCCGTGCTCAAGAAATGCATTCCCGGCTGCAAGGATATGATCGCCGAAGGCGGCGACCGTTTTAAGCTCATTCTCAATTTGAAGGTCGCCTCCGTCGGAGGCAGCTTCGAGGGCGAGATTTCACTGTCGGAAAAATCGCCGCCGGCGCAATGCAAGGTGGCCGTCTCTGGTTCCGGCACGCTCGGCCACGGCAGCGGGTTGGCGACATTTTCGCTCGAGCAGCAAGCCGCCGCCACGCTCATGCGCTATAGTGGCGAGGGCGAAATCGGTGGACTGGTGGCCGGCGTCGGTCAACGCATCCTGAAGGGCGTGGCCAAGCACCTGATCAAGCTGTTTTTCACCGCACTGCGGCGCGAGACCGCGCCATCGCCGCCGCCGACGTGACACGAAACGATGCACAACAATAGAAACAGTCGAAGCTAGGGAGGAACTGATGACAAGAATATCCGCAACTTTGCGTGCCGCCAGCTGCGCGCTAGCCGCACTCGCCTGCGCCGCGCTCATGCCGGCGCCGGCCGCCGCGCAGGCACCGGCGAAAGTGACCATCGTTGTGTTCGGCTTCCCCTCGCTCGGCGCCTTCATGCCGCCGGTGATCAAGGCCAAGAAGCTCGACGAGGCCAACGGCCTCGACATCACCTTCGTGGAACGGCCGCCGACCGCCTACACAACCCAGTTCAACTCCGGCGAATTCAAGGTCGGCGGCAGCGCCGCGCTGCTCACGGTCGGCCTCGCCGACGAGCGCGGTGTGAAAGTAAAATATCTGTTCAACCTGTTTGACTTCTGGGGCGGCGTGGTCACCTCGCGGTCCGCGGTCAAGTCGGTCAAGGATCTCGAGAGCAAGGAACTCGCCGCCGCGCGCGCAACCACCAACTTCGTGATGTTCGAATTCTTCGCCAAGAAACTCGGCGCCGACGTCGCCAAGATCAAGGTGGTGAATACCGCGCCGCCGGGCCTGGTCGGCTATGCGGTCGCCGATCGCGCCGACGCAATCCAGCTCTGGGAGCCGGCCTATACGCTGCTGAAGGCGAAAAAGCCCGACATCCGGCTGCTCGATTTGGGCATGAGCAAGACCTGGCAGGGCTTTGCCGGCGGCGAGCGCATTCCCTATCTCGGCGTCGCCGCGCATGACGACTGGATCGCGGCCAACCAGGCTTTGATTCCGAAGCTTTATGCGACCTACAAGGCGGCCGGCGAATATATCGTCAAACACCCGGAGGAATCCGCCGTGCTGATCGCGCCGAAATCCCCGCCGCCGGATCAAGCTGCGCTGGTTTCGCTGATCAAATCGAATGACCGCCTCGGCATGAGCGTGGTCGGCGCCAACGACGTGCGCAAACAGATCGAGGCGGTCTACAAAGCCGGCATCGACGTCGGCTATCTCAAGAAGCAGCCGTCGGCCGACACCATCTACGATAAGCCGCTGAAATGACGGGTGCGCGCGCCCTTCGCGTTCTGCAAGCCGCCGCCGGCATGCTGGTGCTGGCGGCGGTCTGGCAGATCTTGTCGATGGTTTTCCCGCATTTTCTGTTCCCGCCGGTACCGGAAATCGCGACGCGCACCGTCGATATCCTGATCACCGGCTCGCTGCTGATCGACGTACTGCTCACCGCGGCGCGAATTTTCGGCGGCTTGTTCGGCGCCTTCATTCTCGGCTGCCTGCTCGCGCTGGCGGTCGCCCGCTCGAAGATCGCCGAGAATTTCCTCACGCCCATACTCACCTTCTTCCAGGGCATCCCGGCGCTGTCCTGGGTGGTGTTCGCCATCATCTGGTTCCAGGGCACCGAATTCCGCGTGCTGTTCATCATGGTGATGACCACGCTGCCGGCCTTCACCTTCCAAATCCTCGATGCCATCCGCTCGATGTCGAAGGACCTGTTCGAGATGACCATGGCGTTCCGACCGAGCCGCTGGACGCTGTTCCGTTATTTGATCGTGCCGACCATCGTGCCGGGCATCCTCACGGCGTGGAAGGTCAACCTCGGCAACGCCGCGCGCGTGGTCGTGGTCGCCGAGCTGGTGGGCGCCACCGGCGGCGTCGGCTACCAATTGCTGCGTCAACAGCAATTGTTCGATATGGCCGGCGCCATGGCCTGGACCTTGCAACTTGTTCTGTTCGTGCTGGTGGTGCAGCAGACCATCACAGCGATCGAGAACTGGGCGCTGCGTTATCGCGCAGTGTCCGAGCGGGCGATGTAGTTTTATGGCGGCCGAGCCGGTCATCTGTTTCGCGGACGTAAGCAAGGTGTTCCGCCGCCCGGACGGGCGCGGCGATTTCACCGCCGTCGACCGACTGTCGTTCGAAATTGCCAAAGGCGAGATCGTCGCCGTGCTGGGCAAGACCGGCTGCGGCAAATCCACCATGTTCAACATCGTCGCCGGGCTGATCGAGCCGAGTTCGGGCGAGGCCCGCGTCATCGGCCACGACCCGTTCCACGAATTCGAATTCTTCCGCGGCAAGATCGGCATCGTGTTCCAGAACGATCGGCTGATGCCGTGGCGCTCGGCGCTCGACAATGTGCGGCTCGGCTTGCAGATCCTCGACAGCAACGCCAATCAAGCCAACGAGGCCGCGCGCCGTTGGCTGGCGCGGCTGGGATTGTCGCACCACGAGAACGATTATCCGCACGCGCTCTCCGGCGGCATGCGCCAGCGCGTGTCGATCGCGCGCGCCTTTGCGGTCGATCCGGAAATTCTGTTGTGCGACGAGCCGTTTTCCTCGCTCGACGAGATGACCGCGCGCGACTTACGCGCCGAGTTCGTGCGCCTGGTGCGGCAGAACAACAAGACCGCGGTGTTTATCACCCACCAGATCAACGAGGCGATGGAGATCGGCGACCGCGTCATGGTGTTCCACCGCCCGGCCCGCATCGCCTATGAGACGCGGCTGAGCGCCGACACCGGCGAGGCAGAGCGACGCAAGGTTTACGACGACATCATGCGCGTGCTGGCGGTCGAGCAGGCGCCGGCGGACGCAACGGGGTGAAAAAGACGGCACAGCGCATTCCTGGACGCCAGCGCCATCGCCTTACTGCGCTACCCGCCCATCCCGACCGACCACGGACGTGGAATTGCCCTGCAGCAATGCGATTTCTGGGCTGCGCGACCGGGCTTAATTCGGCTTTGCCGCTGGCGATTTTCGGCCCGGAAATTGCATGTTTAGTAGGCAGATGAACAGCTTGGCCCCTGCCGCAACTGCGCCACATCAACGCCGGTAAACAGTAAAACCATGTCGATCCTCGTCGGTCTCCACCACGTCACGCGCTACAGTTATGACAAGCCGGTCGGGCTTGGGCCGCAGGTGATCCGGCTGCGTCCGGGGCTGCATTGCCGCACCCGCATCCCGAGCTATTCGCTCAAGGTGACGCCGGCGCTGCATTTCGTGAACTGGCAGCAGGACCCGCACGGCAATTGGTTGGCGCGTTTCGTGTTCCCGGAAAAAGCCACCGAATTCTCGGTGACGGTCGATCTGCTCGCCGATCTCGAAGTGATCAATCCGTTCGATTTCTTCATCGAGCCCTATGCGGAGAAATGGCCGTTCACCTTTGCCGCCGATCTGCGCGAAGATTTGGCGGCCTATGTCGCGCCCGAGCCGGCCGGCCTGCGCCTGCAAGCGCTGATCGAGAGCATTCCGCGCGAGCCGCGCAATACCACCGATTTTCTGGTCGAGCTCAATCAGCGCCTGCACTCCATGGTGCGCTATATCGTGCGCCTGGAAACCGGTGTGCAGACGCCGGAGCAGACGCTGACCGTCGGCTCCGGCTCCTGCCGCGACTCGGCCTGGCTCATGGTGCAGTTGTTGCGCCATATCGGTCTGCCCGCCCGTTTCGTGTCCGGCTATCTGATCCAGCTCAAGCCGGATGTGAAGTCGCTCGACGGCCCCTCCGGCACCGACCACGATTTCACCGACCTGCATGCTTGGACCGAGGTCTATCTGCCGGGCGCCGGCTGGATCGGGCTCGATCCGACCTCGGGGCTGTTGTGCGCAGAAGGCCACCTGCCGGTGGCGGCGACGCCGCACTACCGTTCCGCCGCGCCGATCACCGGCATGGTCGAGCCGAGCAATGTCACCTTCGCGTTCGAAATGAACGTCACGCGCATCGCCGAGAAGCCGCGCGTGACCATGCCGTTCTCCGACGAGGCTTGGGCGGCCTTGGACGCGCTCGGTGAAAAAGTCGATGCCGATCTCTCTGCCAACGACGTCCGCCTCACCATGGGCGGCGAGCCGACCTTCGTGTCAATCGACGACTACGAGTCGGCGGAATGGAACACCGCCGCGCTCGGTCCGCAAAAGCGCATCCGCGCCGACGATTTGGTCGGCCGCCTGTACAATCGCTTTGCGCTGGGCGCGCTGCTGCACTACGGGCAGGGCAAATGGTATCCCGGTGAGCCGCTGCCGCGCTGGGCGTTCTCGCTCTATTGGCGCCGCGACGGCATGCCGGTCTGGCGCGATATCGGTCTGATCGCGCGGGCGCCCGCCGCCCCGCCACCGTCGGTCGGCAATGCACAGCGCTTCGCCGAGGGCATTGCCGCGCGCCTGGGAATCATGGCCGACTTCGTACAGCCCGCCTACGAGGACCCGGTCGACCGCATGCAGAAGCAAGGCGCCCTTCCGGTGAACATCGATCCGAGCAATCCGAAGATCGACGATCCGGAGGAGCGCGCACGCATCTTGCGCAATTTCGAACGCCACCTCACCCAGCCGGCCGGCTTCGTGCTGCCGGTGCAGCGCTGGGCGGCGCAGAGCAAAGCCGGCTGGCAGAGCGAAATGTGGCGCACGCGCCGCGGCCAGTTGTTCCTGATCCCGGGCGACTCCCCGCTCGGCCTGCGGCTGCCGCTGCAATCGCTGCCCTATATCGCGCCCGCCGACTATCCGCATCCGGTGGCGGCCGACCCGTTCGCCGAACGCCGGCCATTGCCCGATGCGCGCCCACTGGTTGCCGCCGTCTCTTCTTCACACGACGACGCGGCGCCGCCACTCGCGCCGGAGGATGCGCGGCTGATACAGCCTGCGCCGGCCGCGGCACAAGCCAGCGCTACGCCAGTGCGCACCGCGCTCGCGGTCGAGGTGCGCGACGGCCGGCTCTGCGTGTTCATGCCGCCGCTCGAAAAGCTCGAGGATTATCTCGAATTGCTGGCGACGGTCGAAGCGACCGCGGCGGAACTCGGCATGCCGGTGCAGGTCGAGGGCTACACGCCGCCGTCCGATCCGCGCATCAACGTCATCAAGGTAACGCCCGATCCCGGCGTGATCGAAGTCAACATCCATCCGGCCGAGAATTGGCGCGAGGCGGTCGGCGTCACCAACAGCCTGTACGAAGAGGCGCATCTTGCCCGCCTCGGCACCGACAAATTCATGATCGACGGCCGCCACACCGGCACCGGCGGCGGCAATCACGTCGTGCTCGGTGGACGCAATGCCGCCGACAGTCCGTTCCTGCGCCGGCCCGATCTGCTCAAGAGCCTGGTGCTCTATTGGCAGCGGCGACCATCGTTGTCGTACCTGTTCTCCTGCCTGTTTATCGGCCCGACCAGCCAGGCCCCGCGCATCGACGAGGCGCGCCAGGACATGCTGTACGAATTGGAGATCGCCTTTTCGCAGGTGCCGGCGCCCGGCAAGGGCGCGGCGCCGCCGCCGTGGCTGGTTGACCGCCTGTTCCGCAACATATTGGTCGATGTGACCGGCAACACCCATCGTACTGAAATCTGCATCGACAAGCTGTTCTCGCCGGACGGGCCGACCGGCCGGCTTGGCCTGGTCGAATTCCGCTCGTTCGAAATGCCACCGGATGCCCGCATGAGTCTGGCCCAGCAACTCCTATTGCGCGCGTTGATCGCCTGGTTCTGGCGCCAGCCGCTCGACGGGGCGCTCACGCGTTGGAGCACCGCGCTGCATGACCGCTTCATGCTCGAACACTATATCTGGGAAGACTTCCTGCAGGTCTTGGACGATCTCAAGCGTGCCGGCTACGACATGGCGCCGGTCTGGTTCGACGCGCAGCGGCAATTCCGTTTCCCGCATTACGGCAGCGTGCAGCGCGGCGGCGTCGAGCTCGAACTGCGCGGCGCGCTCGAGCCCTGGTACGTGCTGGGCGAAGAAGGCGTGGTCGGCAATACCGTGCGCATCGTCGATTCATCGGTCGAGCGATTGCAGGTCAAGGTGCAGGGCTTGAACGAAAGCCGCCACATCGTCACCTGCGAAGGACGGCGCGTGCCGCTTTGCCCGACCGGCCGGCCGGGTGAATTCGTCGCCGGCGTGCGCTACAAGGCGTGGGACCTGCCGTCGGCCTTGCATCCAACGGTCGACGTGCATGCGCCGCTCACTTTCGACATTATCGACAGTTGGAGCCAGCGCTCGCTGGGCGGCTGCGTCTATCATGTGTCGCATCCGGGCGGCCGCAATTACGAAACCTTCCCGGTCAATTCCTACGAGGCGGAAGCGCGCCGCCGCGCCCGCTTCCAGGATCACGGCCACACCGGCGGCTCGATCGAGCTTCCGCCGCTCGAGCGCTCGCTCGAATTCCCGACCACCCTCGATCTGCGGCGTGCGCAGTAACGGCGGCATGGCAAGCCAATTCGACAACGCGCTCGCGCAACCGAACGGCAGCCTGGAACCGCTGGTTTCCGGCTATCGGCCGCTGCCCGGCGTTTTCGACGAGATGATGGATGGCGACGGACGATTGCGCGCGCACTGGCAGCCGCTGTTGTCGATGCTCTCGGGCCTGGGCGGCGACGAGATCGGTCGGCGGTTCGCGGCCGCCGATCGCTACTTGCGCGATTCCGGGGTTTTCTATCGTGTTTACGAAGATCCGGCGGGAGTCGAACGGCCATGGCCGCTGAGCCACGTGCCGCTTGTTATCGCGGCTTCCGAATGGAAGCAGCTGGAGGCCGGGCTGGTCCAACGCGCCGGTCTGCTCGAAGCCGTATTGGCGGACGCCTATGGTCCGGGCGAACTCATCCGCGACGGCCGGCTGCCCGCCGCGCTGGTCGCCGGCAACCCGGAATTCTTAAGGCCGCTGGCCGGCGTCGCCGCATCGGGCGATGCGCATTTGCGTTTCTACGCCGTGGATGTCGGGCGCGGACCCAATGGGCAATGGTGGGTGCTCGGCGATCGCACGCAAGCGCCCTCGGGCGCCGGCTATGCGATCGAGAGCCGCCTCGCGCTGGCGCGGGCGATGCCCGACGTCTATCGCGCGGCGGGCGTCGAACGCGTCGCCCCCTTCTTCCGCGCCTTTCAGGCGGAACTGACAGCATTCAACCGCCAGGACGATACGCGCGTTTGCCTGCTCACGCCGGGGCCGATGAACGAAACCTATTTCGAACATGCCTATCTTGCCCGCTATCTCGGCCTGCTGCTGGTCGAGGGCGAAGACCTGACGGTGCGTGACGACGGCGTCTTTATCCGCACGATCTCCGGCCTGCGCCGCGCCGAAGTGTTGCTGCGCCGGCTCGATGCCGATTTCGCCGACCCGCTCGAACTCAATGCCACCTCGCGCCTCGGCGTCGCCGGCTTGGTGCAGGCCGTGCGCGACGGCAATGTCGTCATCGTCAACGCGCTCGGTGCCGGCCTGGTCGAGGCGCGCGCGATGCTGGCCTTCCTGCCGGCGCTCGCCGAGAGCGTGCTCGGCACCGATCTCGCGGTGCCGAACATCGCGACCTGGTGGCTTGGCCGCCCTGACATCCGCCAACAGATGGCGGCCAAGCTCGACAACATGGTGATCGCGCCGGCATTTTCCGACTCCGCGTCCAACATTCCGCTCGGCGACGGCACGCTGGTCGCTCAACTTGACGACTTGCAACGACAAGAGCTGCTGCGGTCGATCCAGGATCGCGGCGTCGACTATGTAGTGCAGGAAGCCGTCACTCTGTCGACCACGCCGGTGTGGCGCGACGGGCGGCTGCAACCGCGCCCGTTCACGCTGCGGCTGTTCCTCGCCAAGATCGGCGAGCAATGGCGGGTCATGCCGGGCGGCTTCGTGCGCATTGCCGAGAGCGCCGATGCGCGCGCGGTCAGCCTGCAACGCGGCGCCGCCACCGCCGACGCCTGGGTGCTGGCGAATGCGCCGGTTGCGCCAACGACGTTGTTGCCGACACCGGAGCGGATGGCCGTGCAGCGGGCGACCGGCGCGCTGCCGAGCCGGGCTGCCGATAATCTGTTTTGGCTCGGACGCTATCTGGAGCGCGCGGAAGCGACGCTGCGTCTCGTCCGCGCCCTGATCGGCCGGGTGGCGGAAGCAGGCAATACGAATGCACCGATCATCCACAATATCGGCGCTCTGCTCAGCGCCTGGAGCGCCGGCCCGCCCGATCCGTGGCAGACGACCGCGGCAATGATCGCGCGCGCCGCGCTGACCCGCAGCGAGTTCGACGGATCGCTGCCGCGGCTGGTCGATACCGCGCGCGCGGCAGCCTCCGCCATTCGCGATCGTTTCTCGCCCGATGCCTGGCGCGCGCTCACCGACCTGGTCAGCACGATCAATGCGCCGCTCGCCATCGGGCCCGACGAAAGTGCGATGATCGAGCGGGTCGAGGCGGCGGTGCGCATTATTTCGTCGCTGTCGGGGCTGGCGCAGGAAAACATGACGCAGCTCGCCGGCTGGCGGTTTCTCGAGCTCGGCCGCCGCATCGAGCGCGCCGTCCTGACCTGCCGCAGCGTGCGCTGGTTCGCCTTCGGCGGTACGCCGGACGATGGCCTCGACGTGCTGTTGGAATTCGCCGACAGCCAAATCACCTACCGGCAGCGCTACGTGATGGTCGCGGCGCTGGCGCCGGTGATCGACCTGGTCATGCTCGATCCCAACAATCCCCGCTCGGTCGCCTTCCAGCTCGACCGCATCGAGACCCACCTTGCCGCACTGCCGCGGCGGCAAGTCGCCGGCCGGCTCTCGTCAGTCCAGCAGATCGCGGCTTCGATCGCCACCCGCCTGCGCACCGCCGACGCGACCAAGATCGACAACGCGCTGATCGTCGACGTCGAAACCACCTTGATGAAATTGTCGGAAGCGATTGCCGCCTATTATCTCACCCACAACGAACGGTTCGAAGCCGCCTGGGGTGCGCTCGCATGATCTACGACATCCGGCAAACGACGATATGCACCTACGCCTCGCCGGTGGCGCATGCGCGGCACGTGCTGCGTCTCACCCCGATTCACCGCAGCGGACAAAACGTGCAGATTGCCTCGTTGCAGATCATGCCGGAGCCCTCGCAGCGGCGCGAGGGCCAGGATTTCTTCGGCAACCGGATCACCTGGATCACGCTCGGCGAGCGGCACGACCGGCTGACCGTTAAAATGTCGGCACGCGTTTCGGTGGACGCCGTCGCCGCGCCGGACGCGATCGCGACGCCGCCGTTCGAAGCGGTGCGCGAGGAGGTATTTGCGACCGCCGAGATCGGGCCGACGTCGCCGGCGCATTTCCTGTTCGCCAGCCGGATGGTGTCGCTCGATCCGGAAATTCGCGAATACGCGCGGGCAAGCTTCCCGCCCGGCCAGCCCGTGCTCGAAGGGGCGATCGATCTCATGTACCGGATCAAGGCCGACATGGTCTACGACACCGGCGCGACGACCGTCACCACGACGCCGCCGATGTCGTTCGCGTTGCGCCGCGGGGTCTGCCAGGACTTCGCGCATATTATGATATCCGGCCTGCGCGGCATCGGATTGCCGGCGGCCTATGTGAGCGGCTATCTGCGCACGGCGCCGCGCCAGGGCGGCGGCAACTTGCAGGGCAGCGATGCCATGCATGCCTGGGTCTCGGTGTGGTGCGGCGCGGCCTCCGGCTGGATCGGCCTCGACCCGACCAATGCGATGCTCGCCTCCGACGACCATGTTACGCTGGCCATCGGGCGCGATTACACGGATGTCGCGCCGATCGACGGCGTGATCGTGGCCTCGGGCGGCCAGCGCATCGACGAATTCGTCAATGTGATGCCGATACCCTAAAAATTCCAGACAGAGAATTTTTGGCTATTGCTGGGGCGCAAACATTAGCCAATCCGGGAACACACTAACGCGGCGCGCTAGTGAGGCGTATTTCTCCGGCGCCTCGATTGCTGGCTGGGGCGGGAGGAATCGAACCTCCGAATGGCGGAATCAAAATCCGCTGCCTTACCGCTTGGCTACGCCCCAATCCTTTGCTCGCACATAATCTTTCCCGACCTTGCTTCGCCCGCCGAGGCGGACTTCGCCAAGGCGGGAAGCCGGTTGCCGCCTATCGGGATCGTGCGCCTGATTTAGCCGCCCGAAGCGTGAATTCGCACGCGGCGGGCGGACCATAGCGGCGCGGCGGCGCCCGATCAACGCCCGCACCGGCGTATTCCATTGAATAAACCCGGAATTTCCCGGTCTGCGTTGACCCGCCCCGGGCCCCGGCTAGGATGAACCATGACCTACCGCGCGCCGGTCGCCGACATTGCTTTTGCGCTCAAACACGCCGCCGGCTTCAAAGCCGCGCTGGCGGAAGGGCTCTACGGCGATCTCGACGAGGAGATGGTCGACCAGGTGCTGGAGGAAGCCGGGCGATTTGCCGGCGATGTCATCGCGCCGCTCAATCGGGTCGGCGACAAATTCGGCACCCCGTTTAAGGATGGCGCCGTCACCACGCCGCCGGGCTGGAAAGAAGCCTATACAGCCTGGGCCGCCGCCGGCTGGAACGGCGTGGCCGCACCCGCCAACTACGGCGGCCAGGAACTTCCGCATGCCATCAACGCCGCCTGCATCGAAATGTGGAATTCCGGCTCCATGGCCTTTGGCATCGGCCCGGCGCTGACCATGGCGGCGATCGACGCGCTTGCCGCTTACGGCAGCGCCGACCTCAAAGCGCGTTACCTCGGCAAGCTGATCAGCGGCGAATGGATGGGCACCATGCAGCTCACCGAGCCGCAGGCGGGCTCCGATGTCGGCGCGCTGCGCACCAAGGCCGAGCGCGCGGGCGACGGCAGCTACCGCATCGCCGGCTCGAAGATTTTCATCACCTATGGCGAGCACGACCTTACCGACAACATCATTCATTTCGTGCTTGCGCGGCTGCCCGATGCGCCGTCCGGCACCAAAGGTGTCTCGCTATTTTTGATTCCGAAAATCATGCTCAATGACGACGGCACATTGGGCCAGCGCAACGATGTGCGCGCGCATTCGGTCGAGCACAAGCTCGGCATCAATGCCTCGCCCACCTGCACCATGATTTATGGCGACAAGGGCGGCGCCATCGGCTTCCTCATCGGCGAAGAGCACAAGGGCATGGCCTGCATGTTCACGATGATGAACCGCACGCGGCTGGCGGTCGGCCTGCAAGGCGTGGCGGTTGCGGAACTGGCCACCCAGCAGGCGCTCGCCTATGCGCGCGAGCGCAAGCAGGGCGCCGGCGGCGCGATCGTCGCTTATCCCGACGTCAAGCGCATGCTGCTGACCATGCGCGGCTTGACCGGCGCCGCGCGCGCGATCTGCTATGCCACCGCGGTGGCGATCGATCGCTCGCAGCGCGGCAAAAGCGAGGCCGCGCGCAAAGCCGGGCATGAACGCGCGTCCCTGCTCACGCCGGTCGCCAAGGCATTTTCCACCGACATCGGCATCGAGGTCGCTTCGCTCGGCGTGCAGGTGCATGGCGGCATGGGCTATATCGAGGAGACCGGCGCCGCCCAGCATTATCGCGACGCCCGCATCGCCACGATCTATGAAGGCACCAACGGCATCCAGGCGATCGACCTGGTGACGCGCAAGTTGCCGCTCGACGGCGGCGCCACGGTCGCCGGCTATCTCGACGAACTGCGCACCACGGTGTCGGCCGTCAAAGCCAGCAACGCGCCCGGATTTGGCGCGACCGCGACGCGCTTAGGCGAAGCGGTCGACAGTCTAAAGCGCGCGACACTTTGGCTGCTGGCGCAGAAATCCTCGGACGCCGCGCTCGCCGGTGCCACGCCGTATTTACGGCTGTTCGGCCAGGCCGCCGGCGGCTGCATGCTAGCCGAGCAGGCGCTGACGGCCGTGCGCGAAGGCGGTGACGGCGCCGGCCGTACGGCACTGGCGCGCTTCTTTGCCGAAAATATCGCCGTGCAGGCCACCGGCCTCGAGCGCGGCGTCACGGAAGGCGCCGACAGCGTTACCGGCGCGCAAGCCGCGTTGGCGGAATAGCGCATGGGCCAACTCATCATCGTTACCGATGACGGGCCGGTGCGCACCGTGCGGATGAACCGTCCGGAAAAGAAGAATGCGCTCACGCTTCCGATGTACGACGCCATGGCCGAGGCCATGGAAGGCGCCGGAAAAGACGCGCAGCTGCGCTGCCTGCTGATCGCGGGCGCGCCCACGACATTTTGTGCCGGCAACGACATCGGCGATTTCCTCAAAATGGCGACCGGCGAAGGCGCGCTCGGGGCGCCGATCCTGCGCTTCCTCTACGCGCTGGCGCGCTGCGAGACGCCGCTCGTGGCTGCCGTGCAGGGCAACGCGGTCGGCGTCGGCACCACCATGCTGCTGCATTGCGATCATGTGGTGGCTGCCGACAATGCGCATTTTGCCACGCCCTTCGTCGGCCTCGGCCTGGTACCGGAGGCTGGCTCCAGCCTGATCGCGCCGCGGTTGATGGGACAGCAGCGCGCGTTCTCGCTTTTGGTGATGGGCCGACCTATGGGCGCCGAGGAAGCGAAAGCCGCCGGCCTGGTCAATACCGTGGTCGCGGCCGATGCGGTCGAAGCGCAAGCGATGAAGGCCGCGCGCGAGATCGCGGCGTTGCCGCCGCAAGGTGTGCTGGCCTCGCGCCGCTTGCTGCGTGGCACGCCCGATGAAATCGTCGCGCGCATCGACGCCGAAGCCGAATTGTTCAAGACCCGCCTGCAATCGACGGAAGCGCGCGCCGCATTCCAGGCGTTTATGACGAGGAAAAAGTGACCATGTCATTACGCGGCAAAACGCTGTTCATCACCGGCGGCTCGCGCGGCATCGGGCTCGCCATCGCGCTCAAAGCCGCCGCCGACGGCGCCAATATCGCCATCGCCGCCAAGACGGTGGAGCCGCATCCCAAGCTCGAGGGCACCATCCACAGTGCGGCCGCGCTGATCGCCAAGATCGGCGGCGTCGCTTTGCCGCTCGCCGTCGACGTACGCGAGGAAGCGGCGGTGAAGGCGGCGATCGAGGAGACCGCCGCCAAGTTCGGTGGCATCGACATCGTGGTCAACAATGCGAGCGCCATTCAGTTGACGCCGGTCGCGCAGACCGACATGAAGCGCTACGATCTGATGCAGCAGATCAACGCGCGCGGCACCTTCATGGTATCGAAATACGCGCTGCCCTTTCTCGCCAAGGCTGCCAACCCGCACATCTTGATGTTGTCGCCGCCGCTCGACATGCAGGCCAAATGGTTTGCGCCGCACACCGCCTATTCGATGGCGAAGTTCGGCATGAGCCTAGTGGTGTTGGGGCTGGCCGGTGAACAACGCGGCAAGATCGCGGTCAACGCGTTGTGGCCACGCACCACCATCGCCACCGCCGCGATCCAGAACCTGCTCGGCGGCGACGCCATCATGCGCATGTCGCGCAAGCCGGAAATCCTGGCGGAAGCCGCCTATCGCCTCTTCCACAAGCCGGTGAGTTTCAGCGGAAATTTCCTCATCGACGACACGTTCCTGGCCGGCGAAGGCGTCAGTGATTTCGACCAGTACCGGGTCGATCCGAGCCAGCCGCTGCAGGTGGATTTCTTCGTGCCCGACACTAGCCTGCCACCACCGGGTGTAAGTTTGAAGGCTTTGAAATAGGAGCCGTCGTCCCGGCCAAGTGAGCGGCAGCGAGCGCGAGCGGGAACGACACATGAGAGGTTTGCGCCGCGCCATCAAGCCGCGTTAAAACCCAGCAATGTCCACTTTGTTCCTCAGCCATCCCGCCTGCCTCGGTCACCAGACCGGCGCCGGCCATCCCGAGCGGCCGGACCGCTTGCGCGCTATCGAGCAAGCGCTTGAGGACGAACGATTTCACATGCTGGCGCGCGAGCAGGCACCGCGCGCGCCGCTTGACGTCATCGCACTCGCCCATCCGATGGAATATATCGAGGCAATCCGCGACGCGGCACCGGCGGACGGCATGGTTCATATCGACGCCGACACTTCGATGTCGCCGGGCAGCTTCGAGGCGGCCTTGCGCGGCGCCGGCGGCGCCATGCAGGCGGTCGACGAAGTCATGAACCAGAAGGCCGCCAATGCCTTTGTCGCCATTCGTCCGCCCGGCCATCACGCCGAGACCGCGCGGCCGATGGGCTTCTGCCTGTTCAACAACGCCGCAATCGCGGCGCGTTATGCGCAGCACCGCTACCAAGCCGAGCGCGCGGCCATCGTCGATTTCGACGTGCACCACGGCAACGGCTCGCAGGATATTTTCTGGGCGGACAAGACCGTGATGTATTGCTCGACCCACGAGATGCCGCTTTATCCCGGCACCGGCGCGATCGGCGAACGGGGCGACCACAACACCATCGTCAATGCGCCGCTCTCGGCCGGCGACGGCGGCGACGTTTTCCGCGAAGCGTTCGAGACCGTGATCCTGCCGCGCCTGCGCGAGTTCAAGCCGGACATCGTGGTGATCTCGGCGGGCTTCGACGCGCACACCCGCGATCCGCTCGCCAATCTCAATCTGGTGGAAGCCGACTATGCCTGGGTGACCCAGAAACTGATGGAGATCGCCGACAAAAGCGCGCAAGGGCGCATCGTTTCGCTCTTGGAAGGCGGCTACGATTTGCAGGGCCTGTCGCGCTCGGTGGCGGCGCATGTCACCGCGCTGATGCGGGGCTGACCTCCATTCGCCACCCATCACAAATCCGGCTATCTTCGCCGCCTCGTGCCGGCATAGTATGCCGGGACGAATCGAGGCCCGAGACGAGATTATGGCCGACACTGCCAATTCCGATGTGAAGAAAATGCCCTTCGAGCGGGCGATCGAGGAACTCGAATCGATCGTCAAGCGGCTGGAAGAAGGCAAGGTGCCGCTCGAGGAATCGGTGGCGATCTATGAGCGAGGCGAGGCGCTCAAGAAACGCTGCGAGGAACTGCTGCGGCAGGCGGAAGCGCGGGTGGAGAAGATCACACTCAATTCGTCCGGCAGGCCGACCGGCAGCGAGCCGCTCGACGTCGATTGACCGCGCCAGCCGCCGCCCTTGCGGCCCGATGACCCCGGCCGGCGAGCCAGCGGCACTCATCTTGGCAAGGGCGGCGAAAACGCGGCCGGTCTATGGCGGCTCTACCCCGCGTTGAATTGCCCGCTGGCGTCAAATTGGTGTAAGCGTCATAAAAGCGCATTGGGGCGGCCGGTTGGCCCTGCCCCTCCCCCACTGTGGAGTGACGTTTGCCCGAGACTTCCAAGACACCGCTGCTCGACCGCATCAATCTGCCGCAAGACATGAAAAATCTGTCGGCCGAGCAGCTGCGCCAGTTGGCCGACGAATTGCGCCATGAGACGATCGATGCGGTGGCCAAGACCGGCGGCCATTTGGGTGCGGGCCTCGGCGTGGTCGAACTCACGATCGCCCTGCATCACGTCTTCGACACGCCGACCGACCGGCTGATCTGGGACGTCGGCCACCAGAGTTATCCGCACAAGATTTTGACCGGCCGGCGCGACCGCATTCGCACGCTGCGCCAGGGCGGCGGACTGTCCGGCTTCACCAAGCGCGCCGAGAGCGAATACGATCCGTTCGGCGCCGCACATTCCTCCACCTCGATTTCCGCCGGCCTCGGCATGGCGGTGGCGCGCGATCTTGCCGGCAAGAAGAACAACGTCATTGCCGTGATCGGCGACGGCGCCATGTCGGCCGGCATGGCCTATGAGGCGTTGAACAATGCCGGCGCGCGCAACGAGCGCCTCATTATTATTCTCAACGACAACGATATGTCGATTGCTCCGCCGGTCGGCGCCATGTCGGCCTATCTGGCGCGGCTTGGCTCCGGCCACACTTATCTGAAGCTGCGCGACGTCGGCAAACAGCTCACGCAACATCTGCCCAAACGCTGGGACCGCGCTATCACCCGCGCCATCGAACATGCCCGCGGTTACGTTACCGGCGGCACGCTGTTCGAGGAGCTCGGCATCTACTACGTCGGGCCGATCGACGGCCACAATCTCGACCATCTGTTGCCGGTGCTACGCAACGTGCGCGACGCCGAGTCCGGACCGATTCTGGTGCATGTGGTCACCCAGAAGGGCAAAGGCTACGCCCCGGCGGAAACCTCGGCCGACAAATATCACGGCGTGGTCAAGTTCGACGTCGCCACCGGCGCGCAAGCCAAGTCCAAGGGCGGCGCGCCGCAATACACCAAAGTGTTCGCCGAAAGCTTGGTCAAAGAAGCGCGCAAGGACGATCATGTCGTCGCCATCACGGCGGCGATGCCCTCCGGCACCGGGCTCGATCTTTTCGCCGATGAATTTCCCACCCGCTGCTTCGACGTCGGCATTGCCGAGCAGCACGCGGTCACTTTCTGCGGCGGTCTCGCCGCCGAAGGCTTCAAGCCGTTCGCCGCCATCTATTCGACTTTCCTGCAGCGCGCCTACGACCAGGTGGTGCACGATATCGCCATCCAGCGGCTGCCGGTGCGCTTTGCCATCGACCGCGCGGGTCTCGTCGGCGCCGACGGCCCGACCCATGCCGGCGCATTCGATGTCGCGTATCTCGGCTGCCTGCCCGGCTTCGTGCTGATGGCGGCGGCGGATGAGGCCGAGCTGGTGCATATGGTGGCAACACAAGTGGCGATCGACGACCGGCCGTCCGCGCTGCGCTATCCGCGCGGCGAAGGGCGCGGCGTGCCGATGCCGGCAGAGGGCCTAGCCCTCGAACTCGGCAAGGGCCGCGTGCTCGCCGAGGGAAGCAAGGTGGCGCTGTTTTCTTACGGTGGTCGGCTGGGCGAATGCCTCACCGCTGCCAAGGAATTGCGCGCGCTCGGCCTGTCGACGACCGTCGCCGATGCGCGCTTTGCCAAGCCGCTCGATGTGGATTTGCTGCTGCGCCTAGCGCGCGAACACGAGGTACTGGTGACCATCGAGGAGGGCTCTATCGGTGGCTTCGGCTCCTATGCGCTGCAGGCGCTGGCCGAGCACGGCGTGCTCGATGCCGGCTGCAAGGTGCGTTGCATGGTGCTGCCCGATATGTTCATCGATCAGGACACGCCGGCCGCGATGTACGCCAAGGCCGGCCTTGACGCCCGTGCCATCGTTACCAAGGTGTTCGAGGCGCTCGGCAAGGACGCCGCCGCCGAGACCGTGAAGCTGGCGTAGGCTGGCTTGTCGTCACCGGAAAAAGATCGCATCGATCGCCTGCTGGTCGAGCGCGGCCTATTCAACAGCCGCACCCAGGCGCAGGCCGCGATTGAAGCCGGGCTGGTCAGCGCCAATGACGCGACCGTGCACAAGGCGTCCGAAGAAATTGCCGTCGACGCGCGCTTGCGTGCCACGCCGGCGCATCCATACGTCTCACGCGGCGGCGTGAAGCTCGCTGCCGCGCTCGATCGTTTCGGCTTCGACCCGCGCGGACGCGCCTGCCTCGACGTCGGCGCCTCCACCGGCGGATTTACGCAAGTTCTGCTCGAGCGCGGCGCCCGCCACGTCTACGCGGTCGATGTCGGGCGCGGGCAGCTACATGAATCATTGCGCGCGCGGCCCGACGTGATTTGCCTGGAGCAGACCGACATTCGTGCGCTATCCGCCGCCGATCTGGGCGAGCCGCCGGATTTGGTCACGGTCGATGTCAGCTTCATTTCGCTCAAGCTGGTGCTGCCGCCCACGCTCGCCTTGGTAAAAGCGCCCGCGCAACTGGTCGCGCTGATCAAACCGCAATTCGAGGCCGGCCGCGGCCAGCTCAAAAAAGGCATCGTGCGCGAGAGCGCCGTGCACGCTGCGGTCTGCGACGACATTGCCACCTTCGTCGCCGCGCTCGGCTGGCGCGTCATTGGCATCATCCCCTCGCCGATCGCCGGCGGCGACGGCAACGCCGAATTCCTGCTCGGGGCCGCTCAGTGACCGAGCAGCTCACGATTGCCCGCCTCGGCCATCGCGGCGACGGTATCGCCGACACGCCCGCAGGGCCGGTCTACGTGCCCTACACGCTGCCGGGCGAGACGGTGACGGTCGAGCCCGTCGCCGGCCATCCCGACCGCCGGCACCTCGATCGTGTCGACAGACCGAGCCACGAACGCGCGGCGCCGATCTGCAAGCATTTTACCCATTGCGGCGGCTGCGCCATGCAGCACTGGTCGCTCGCCGAATATCATTTGTGGAAGCGCGGATTGGTGGCGGAAGCGCTCGCGCAAGCGGGCATCGTCGCCCCGCTCGAGCCGCTGATCGACGCGCACGGCCAAGGGCGACGGCGTGCGGTACTGCATGCACGGCGCGGCGTTCGCGACCTGCTGGAAGTCGGCTTCACGGCGCCGCGTGCGCACCATATCGTCGCCATCGACCGTTGCCCGATCCTTGAGCCCCGAACTCGACGGCGCGATTGCCGCGGCCTGGGCGATCGCGGAAATCCTCAAGCCGGCCGACAAGCCACTCGACATCCAGGTGACGGCAACCGATTCCGGCCTGGATATGGACGTGCGCGGCTCTGGCCCGCTCAATTCCGGACGCACGACGGCGCTCGCCGGCGTTGCCGAAAAGCACAAACTCGCGCGCATCACCCGGCACGGCGAGTTGGTGGCGCAAAGCTCGCAGCCATTGTTGAAAATCGGGCGTGCTCAAGTACCGCTGCCACCGGGCGCGTTTTTGCAGGCCACGGCAGCAGGCGAAGCGAAGCTGGCGCAGCTGGTGCTCGGCCATGTCGGCGGCGCCAAACGCGTCGCCGACCTGTTCTGCGGCGTCGGACCATTCGCCCTGCGGCTGGCCGAGAGCACGCGCGTGACGACGGCCGACATCGAGGCGAGCGCCATCAAAGCGCTCGAACGCGCGGCGGCAAACACCAGCGGGCTGAAACCGGTCGAGGCGATAGCGCGCGATCTGTTCCGCCGTCCGTTCATGGCCGCGGAGCTGAAAGGTTTCGACGCCGTTGTGTTCGATCCGCCGCGCCAAGGCGCCGAGGCGCAGGTGCGCGAGTTGGTCAAAAGCGCGGTGCCGACACTGGTCGCGGTGTCATGCGATGCGACGACGTTTGCGCGCGACGCACGTATTCTGGTCGACGGCGGCTACAAGCTCGTGAGCGTCACACCGGTCGATCAGTTCCGCTATTCGTTCCACGTGGAAATGGTGGGGAAGTTCGAGAAGTAGCGGCTACTGAAAATCGAAATTCCTGCCGCCCCAGCGGTCCTGCCACATCTTCTCGCCGATGGTGCATGAAATGCGCGGCGCCTGCGCCGAGGCCGGAATGACGCGCGCCGCCGGCTGACGACCGGCGACTTCGAGCACCAATTTGGTGCGGGTTGCCTCGATAAATTTTTCGCGCTCGCGGATCGGCACCACGAAGGCTCCCGGTCCGCCGATCACACAATCCTCGTAGTAGACGTCGAGGTTTTCGATATCCATGGTGCCGGGATTGGGCCGCTTGAGCATGATCGGCAGCCCGTTGATGGTAATGCCGGCGGCGAGCACCTCGTCGCGCGTCGGCACGACCAGCGGGCCCGAATTGTTGGCGCCGTCGCCCGACACGTCGATCACGCGGCGCAGCCCGCGATAGCCGCTGTTGTCAAACAGCGGCTTGGCGAAGGTGAGCGCGCCGGCGATCGAAGTGCGCGAGGCGCGCCGGTAAGGCGCGGCCGCGATCTCGGCGGCGACCGCGTCCGCCAATTCCGGGCCTTCGATCAGCCGCCACGGCATGATGATCTTCTGGTCGGACTGGCCGGCCCACTCGAAATAAGTGATAGCGATCTTGCCGTTGGCGCCCTCACGCAGCGCCTGCATGAATTCGCGCGAGGTCAGCGCCAGCACATAGCCTTCGCGCTGCAGCGCCTGTTCCTCCGGGTCCATCGAATAGGAGACGTCAACCGCGATCACCAGTTCGACGTCGACCGGTATGGCGCGCGGGCTCTTGTCGGCCAAGCGCGGCAAAGTCGGCGCGGCCGCGGCCGCAAGCGCAATAGCTGCAGCGAAAGCCGCAATGGCGATGGTCTTGGTAAATCCACGTCGCCCCATGCCGAAATGCTGGCACAGCGCCGGGGCGAAAAAAAGGCCTCAATTTCCCTCGTCGCCGGACGCGGCCGGCAGGCCGCCCGGTGAAGAAGTGGGTCAGCTATCCAGCGGCTCGGTCTCGACGATCTCAATGCCGAAGCCGCTGAGGCCGACATAGGTGCGCTTGCTGGAGGTGAGCAGGCGGATCGAGGATATGCCGAGGTCCTTGAGGATTTGCGCGCCGAGGCCGACTTCGCGCCACTGGCGCGAGCGCGCGGCGTCGGTGCCGGTGTCACCGTCATGCGGGATTTCCGACACCGGCACGCCGGCCGTACCGTCGCGCAAATAGACGATGACGCCGCGGCCGGCGGATTTGAATCGTGCCAGCGCCGTGTGGATCGGCTTGGCGCCGCCGAATACGTCGCCGATCACGTCGGCCCGGTGCAGGCGTGCCAGCACGCCCTCGCCGTCGCCGATATCGCCGTAGACGAAGGCCATGTGATGCACCTGGTCGAACGGCGTCACATAGGCGTAGCCGTTGAGCGCGCCGATCTCGGAGGTAACGTGGAACGCGGCGACGCGCTCCACCAGCTTGTCGCGGCTCTGCCGGTAGGCGATCAGCTCGGCGATCGACACCTGCACCAGTTTATGTTTTTGCGCAAAGGCGGCGACGCCCGGCCCGCGCATCATGGTGCCGTCCTCGTTCATGAGTTCGGCCAGCACGCCAACCGGCGGCAGCCCGGCAAGCCGGCATAGATCGACGCAAGCCTCGGTGTGGCCGGAACGGATCAGCACGCCGCCCTGCCGCGCCACCAGCGGAAATACATGGCCGGGGCGCACGAAATCGGTGGCACCGCTGTTGCCGTTGGCGAGCGCGCGCACGGTGTTGCAGCGTTCCTCGGCCGAGATGCCGGTGGTCAGTCCGTGCCGCACATCCACCGAGACGGTGAAGGCGGTGCCGAGCGGCGCCTCGTTCTTGCTGACCATCGGATCGAGCTGCAAATGGCGGGCGAGTTCGACGCCGAGCGGCGCGCAGACGATGCCGGACGTGTTGCGGATGATGAACGTCATCTTTTCCGGCGTGCAGAGCGAAGCGGCGACGAACAGGTCGCCCTCGTTCTCACGGTCGTCGTCGTCGGTGACCGCAACGATCTCGCCCTTGGCGAAGGCCTTGATCGCCGCATCAATTCTGCTGTGGGTATCGGACACGTGGTTTACCTCGAACGCGGGATCAGGCGGGTGGCGTGAACGGCCACGCCGTCCCCTCGCCGATCTGGCCGCGATGCATCAGATAGTGGTCGGCCAGCACGCAAGCCACCATCGCCTCACCGATCGGCACCGCGCGGATGCCGACACAAGGGTCGTGGCGGCCTTTGGTCGAAACCTCGGTGTCGCGGCCGTAGCGGTCGACGGTCTTGCGCGGCGTCAAAATCGACGAAGTTGGTTTGACCGCAAAACGCGCGACGATTTGCTGACCGGTGGAAATGCCGCCCAGGATGCCGCCGGCATGGTTGGACAGGAACACCGGTTTGCCATCGTTTCCCAAGTTCGGATTTTTGCGCATCTCGTCGGCATTATCCTCGCCGGCCATGGCGGCGGTGGCAAAGCCGTCGCCGATCTCCACGCCCTTGACGGCATTGATGCCCATCAGCGCACCGGCCAAGTCGCCGTCGAGCTTGGCATAGACCGGCGCGCCCAAGCCCGCCGGCACGCCTTCCGCCACGATCTCGATCACGGCGCCGCAGGATGAGCCAGCCTTGCGCACTCCGTCGAGATAGCTCTCGAAAATTTTCGCCTGTTTTGCATCCGGACAAAAGAATGGATTGTTGCCGACCTCGTTCCAGTCCCAGCGCGCGCGGTCGATCTTGTGCGGCCCCATCTGGATAAGTGCGCCGCGCACGTTCAAGCCTGGCACGATCTTGCGCGCGATGGCGCCGGCCGCCACCCGCGCCGCGGTCTCGCGCGCGCTAGCTCTGCCGCCGCCGCGGTAATCGTGCAGCCCATATTTGACGTCGTAGGTGTAGCCGGCGTGGCCGGGACGGTATTTGTCCTTGATGTCGGAATAGTCTTTCGAACGCTGATCGACATTCTCGATCAGCAGCATGATCGGTGTGCCGGTGGTCACCTGCTTACCCGTCGCCTCGTCGGTGAACACCCCGGACATGATCTTCACCGCATCCGGCTCCTGCCGCTGGGTAGTAAAACGCGACTGGCCCGGCCGCCGCTTGTCGAGAAAAGCCTGGATGTCGGCCTCGTTCAGCGGGATGCGCGGCGGGCAGCCGTCGACCACGCAGCCGATCGCCGCCCCGTGGCTTTCGCCGAAGCTGGTGAACCGGAACATATGGCCGAACGTATTGAACGACATGGGTTTCCGCCTTGCGCGCTGTTGGTACAGCGCGCCTTTGCGGCGGTCAAATCAGCCGCCTGCACCGGTTCTTGCCCGCCGCCGGGCCCTTAACCGCGGCGTTTATGTTCGGACACCGCCGCGCCGAAGGCCTGAAATAGCGCGCGGTTGATCGAATTTCGTTGCGGGTCGTACTCGGCGTGCCATTGCACACCCAACGCAAAGCCCGGCGCATCGGCAACGCGGATCGCCTCGATGGTGCCGTCTTCCGCCACGCCCTCGACCACGATGCGCTTGCCCGGTTCGAGAATGCCCTGGCCGTGCAGCGAGTTCACGCGAATGGTTTCCTGGCCGAGGAGGGTCGCGAAGACGCCTCCGGGTAGCAAGCGCACGTCATGACGCTCGCCGTAGACCACCTCCTGGTTCGGATGAATTTCACCCGTCGGCAATCGCGGCATGCGGTGATTCAAGCGCCCGGGCAACTCTCTGATCTCAGGATGCAGCGAGCCGCCGAAGGCCACGTTCAATTCCTGGAAACCGCGGCAGACGCCGAACAGCGGCACGCCGCGCTCGACGCACACCGTGACCAATGGCAGCGCCAGCGCGTCGCGGCGCCTGTCGTAGGGCTCGTAGCTTGGATGTTCTTCGACGCCGAAGTGCGTCGGATGGACGTTGGCGCGGGCGCCGGTCAGAAGCACGCCATCGACCGTTTCCAACAAGGCGTCGATATCCGTGATGGCGGGATCGCCGGCAAAGATCAGCGGCAACGCGCCAACAACGTCGGCCACCGCCGTGAGGTTGCGTTCGCCGACACGCTGGGCGGGGAACCGATTTTCGGCAAGATGCGCACTCCCGATCACGCCGACGACAGGCCGTTTCATTGCTACTTTCTTCTCAGTTATCGCGAAGCGCCTGGCTGTACGCGGGAATCGTCACGCATAGCGTGTCAGCCTTTCGCCCTGAAATATATAGACTACGCCCTGCTCGATATCGATGAGCGGAGCGGCCGCCGGCTTGGCGATGCCGAGATGGGCGATCAGCCCGCGCGCGGTACCGCCATGGGCGGTCGCTACCGTGTCACGGTCCAAGCTTTCGTACCAGTCGCGCATGCGCGCCGACACCATTTCATAGCTCTCACCGCCCGGCGGCAGGAAATGCCATTTATCGTGCTCGCGCTGGGCGATGCGGGCGGGATCGCGCTCATGCAATTGCGCGATCGTGAAGCCCTCCCAGTCGCCGAAGGCGATTTCGGTCAGGCGCGGCTCGCGCCGGTAGCCATCGCGCTCAAGATCAAGCGCCGCGCGCATGAGTTCCATGGTCTCGCCGGCGCGCTTGAGTGGACTCGAAACATAATCGAGACCGGCCGGATCGTGGCCGGCTCGCGCGAACAGCCCGCGCAGGATTTCGCCGCAGTGGGCCGCTTGCGCACGGCCGCGCGCATTGAGCGGCACGTCGCGACGGCCTTGCAGGCGGCCGGCGACGTTCCAGTCGGTTTCGCCGTGACGGATGTAATAGAGCTGAGGCCGCGGCTTTGCCGGTGCAGCCATCGGCTAGTCTTCTAATTTACCTACCGCGATGTCGGGCGCATCGGGATGCTTGATGCCGACGATATGATAGCCGGCATCGACATGATGGATTTCCCCGGTCACGCCGCTCGACATGTCGGACAAAAGATAAACGCCAGCCTTGCCGACCTCGTCGAGCGTCAAGTTGCGCCGCAGCGGCGTATTGTATTCGTTCCACTTCAGGATATAGCGGAAATCGCCGATACCCGAGGCAGCCAGCGTCTTGATCGGCCCAGACGAGATGGCGTTGACGCGGATATTTTTCACGCCGAGATCGGCGGCGAGGTAGCGCACCGAGGATTCCAGTGCCGCTTTGGCCAGCCCCATCACATTGTAATGCGGCATCCATTTTTCGGCGCCGTAATAGGTCAGCGTCAGCATTGAGCCGCCATTGTGCATCAGCTTCTCGGCGCGCTGGGCGAGCGCGGTGAACGAATAGCAACTCACCACCATGGTCTTGATGAAATTGTCCTCGGTGGTGTCGACGTAACGGCCGTCGAGTTGATCCTTGTCGGAGAACGCGATGGCGTGCAGCAGGAAATCGAGCGAGCCCCAGGCTGACTGCACGGCGGCGAAGGCTGCATCTATCGACGCCGTGTCGGTGACGTCGCAATGGCCGACCACCAGTCCGTCCACCTCCTCGGCCAGCGGCTCGACCCGCTTCTTGAGCGCCTCGCCCTGATAGGTGAAGGCGAGGTCGGCGCCGTGGTCGCGGCAGGCGCGCGCAATGCCCCAGGCGATCGAGCGGTTGTTGGCCACGCCCATGATCAGCCCACGTTTGCCGCGCATCAGGCTCGATGTTTCCGGCATTAACTTTCCCGTTACGCCGGCACGCTCCGGCTGCTTTCGTATGGCATAGGGTCACGGGGCCAGCAAGCAACGCGGCCCGGTCGGCAGTTAGTCGCTGTTATTTCAATTCGTTTCCGGGAATATGATCGGGGCTGAGGGGTTTTTCCCTGTGGTTACCGGCGCCGCAAGGCGAGCAGGTTGGCGAAGGGGGCCGGCGTGGCCAGTTTTGCGAAGAACGTCGAGGCGACGATCCCGGCCTTGCGCCGCTACGCCCGGGCGCTGACGCGCGATGCCGACATCGCCGACGACCTGGTGCAGGACACGCTGGTGCGGGCATTGCGCTCAGAGCATTTGTTTCACGGCGGCGAAGTGCGCAGCTGGCTGTACACGATCCTGACCAATCTCAACCGCAATCGGCTGCGCTCGCTGGCGCGGCGGCCGTCGCTCTCCCCGCTTGAGGACAACGACGCCCCCGATCTGGCCGGGCCGGAAGCAGGCGGCCGCGACATCGAGCGCGCGCTCGCGACTTTGGTGGAAGACCAGCGCAACGCGTTGCTGCTGGTGGTGCTGGAGGGCCTCAGCTATCGCGAAGTCGCGGAGGCGCAAGGCGTACCGATTGGAACCGTCATGTCGCGTTTGGCGCGCGCGCGCGCGCAGATCAAAAACTATCTCGACGGCGGGCGCCCGGCGCTGCGCCGGGTGAAATGAAGGAAAGTAGGTGAACCCATGATCGATCGCGATTCACCCGTCACCGAAGACGAGTTGCACGCTCATGTCGACGGCGAATTGCCGGCCGACCGAGAAGCAGCCGTCGCCGCCTGGCTGGCCGCGCATCCCGAACAGGCCGCACTGGTCGCTGCCTGGCGGGCGCAGGCCGACGCAATCCGCGCCCGCTACGGCGCAGTCGCCAACGAACCGGTACCGCAGCGCTTCAATCTCGACCAACTCGTGCGGGCAGACCGCGCGAGCGGCCAGTCCTGGATGGCGATGGCGGCTGCGGCAGCTGTCGTGGCGTTTCTGGTTGGCGGTGCCACCGGCTGGGTGGCGCACGGCGCTGCGGCGACCGCGTCGAGCAGCTTCGAAGCCTTCACCACCGATGCGCTCGACGCTTACAAGCTCTACGTGGTCGAGGTGCGTCATCCGGTCGAAGTGCCGGGCAGCGAGCGGCCGCATATGACGCAATGGCTGTCGAAGCGGCTCGGCGCCGAGCTGCGCATTCCCGATCTGCAATCGATTGGTCTCAAGCTGGTCGGCGGCCGGCTGTTGCCGGGACCGACCGGAGCCGCGGCCTTCTACATGTATGAGGGCCCTTCGGGTGAGCGCTTCACCATCTATTGCGCCAAGGCGGCGACGCCGGAAACTGCGCTGCGCTTCAAGGAAAGCAACCGCTTCGCCGCGTTCTATTGGGTGGACGACAAGGTCGCCTATGCGGTGAGCGGACCGGCCAACCGCGACCGGCTCGAGCAGGTCGCCAAGTCGGTCTACGAGCAGGTGGACAAAACCGGCGCCAAGAAGTCGTAGCGCTGATCCCGCTCGTCCCCGCGCAAGCGGGGACCCAGAGTTACTCGTTCACGAGTATGAACCTGGATTTCCGCTTGCGCGGGAATGAACAGAGTTTGGGCGGCGCCTACTCCAAATCCTTGCGCGGATCGTAGGGTTTGCCCTCGCGCCATTTCTTCATCAGCTCGTTGAATTCGTCGTCGCTCTGTTCGGGCAGCATGAGGCGCACGGTGGCGAGCAGGTCGCCACTGCCGCCCTTGGACTTCAGACCCTTGCCCTTGAGCCGGAAGGTGCGGCCCGAATTGGTGCCGGAGGGAATCGCCAATTCAACCGCGCCATCGAGCGTCGGTACACGCACTTTGCCGCCGAGTGCGGCTTCGTAGAGCGTGATCGGCAGATCGAGCCTGAGATCAGCGCCGTCCGGCTTGAACAGCGGATGGACCGCGACATGTACGGTGATCATCGCATCGCCAGCGGGGCCTTGCGCGCTCGGCCAGCCCTGGCCTTTGAGGCGGATCGATTGGCCGCTGGTGAGACCGGCCGGAATCTTCACCTCGACGTCCTTACCGGTCGGCAGGTGCACACGAGTTCTTGGTGCCCTTGGCGGCCTCCGGCAGGCTGATGGTCATCTCGGCATGCAGATCCTGGCCGCTCGCGGGCGCGCCGAAATTCTCCGGCTCGAACTGCGGACCGCGCGCGCCGCCGCGGGTGGCGCCGCCGAACATATTGCGCAGGATGTCCTCGAAGCCGCCGCCTTGAAATCCGCCGCCGCCGCCGGCGCCGGCGCCGGCGCGACGTTGAAAGCCGTCCGGCCCAAAACTGAAGCTCTCGAAATGGGCGCCGCCCGGTCCCTGGCGGGCACCGCTGCCCGGCTGCCCGTGGAAACCTTCAAAGCCCTGGAAGCGCGGCTTGCCCTCGGCGTCGATTTCGCCGTTATCGAACGCCTTGCGCTTCTTGTCGTCGCCGGCAATTTCATAGGCGGCATTGAGCTCGGCAAAGCGCGAGGCTGCCTTGGGATCGTGCTTGTTGGCGTCGGGATGCAGCTTCTTGGCGAGCCGCCGGTAGGCGCTCTTGATCTCGGCCTCGCTCGCACCCTTCGATACCCCCAGAACCTCGTAGGGGTCGCGCATCCGTCCAAACTCCCGTGAAATTCCCCTGCCCGCCGGCGGATTGCCGGCGACTCGAAGCTCAATGTGGGGTTCAAATTGCCCGGATGCAACGCGCCTTCGCCGTTCCGGCTACGGCGCGCAAGCGCGTCTATTCCGTCATTCCGGGACATCGCGCAGCGATGGACCCGGAATCCAGATGCAAACCAAGCGCTTGTTTCTGGATTCCGGGCTCGCGGGCTAATGCCCGCGCCACGGAATGACAATCAGGACTGCTTCCAGGGCTTGAGCGCGCGCACTTCCCAGCTGCCCTTTTCCTGTTTGCAGGCTTCGCCCTGCATCCAGGCTTGCAAGCGGCCGCTGATATAGCTCGCCAGAAAATCGTGGCAGGTCTGACCGTCCTGGGTATAGGCGGAGGCGATCGGCGTGACGGTGCCGCGCGCGCCAGTGCTTGGATTTTCCCACGGCGCGCTGGCGGTTTTGCCGCCACGGCTGAGCACATCGGAAGCGGCCGCCCGCGCATAGGCCAGATCGCCGGCCGGCGGCAATTCAGCCGCCCCCTCGGCGGCGGACGCCAGCGCAATCGTCCCGGTTGTATCGGATTTGTCGTCGCCGAACAGCGAGTTGAATTGCGAGGTCGAAATGCTGCAGGCGCCGCCGAAAAGAGCCAGGATCAGGGCCGCGGCCGGCGGCAGAGCGCGCCATAGGCGTGCGCGTGCACATCCATTATAAGGGCGGCAGTTGAAACAACGGCTGACGGCACCGGCCAAGTGAGCGCTCCGCAGACAATGTCTGATACGGCTCCGATTGAACACCCGAGTTGGTTAACGAGTGGTGATTTCACCGCCGCCGACGAGCCTTTGCGGCTGTTTTCGGCTTGGCTGACCGAGGCGGCTGCCTCCGAACCGCGCGATCCGACCGCCATGACGCTGGCGACCGTCGACGCCGACGGGCTGCCGAATGCCCGCATGGTACTGCTGAAGGGCGCCGATGAACGGGGATTTGTGTTCTACACCAACGTGGACAGCCAAAAAGGCACCGAATTGGCCGTCCACCCGCAGGCGGCGCTGGTGTTCCATTGGAAATCCCTGAACCGGCAGGTGCGCGTGCGCGGCGCGGTCGAGCGCGTCAGCGACGCGGAGGCCGACGCTTATTTCGCCACCCGTCCGAAGCAGGCGCAGATCGGCGCCTGGGCCAGCAAGCAGTCGTCACCTTTGGAAAGCCGGCTTGCCTTCGAGAAGGCGGTAGCGCTCTACGCCGCCAAATATGCCTTGAGCGAAGTGCCGCGGCCGCCCAATTGGTCGGGTTACCGCATCGTGCCGCGCGCAATCGAGTTCTGGCACGACCGGCCGTTCCGGCTGCACGATCGCGTCGAATTCCGGCGCGAAAATCCGGGCGCGCCGTGGAGCAAGACGCGGCTTTATCCGTGAGTTAGCATACGGGCTTGCGAAGAAATTATCGTTGTTGGGACAGAAATGCCGACTCCTCAATCCAATCAACCGCGCCGAACATTGCTTCTCACCGGAGCAAGCCGCGGCATCGGGCACGCGACCGTCAAACGTTTCTCGGCCGCCGGCTGGCGCGTGATCACCTGCTCGCGCCATCCCTTTCCGGAGAATTGCCCGTGGGACGCAGGCCCCGAAGACCACATCCAGGTCGATCTGGCGGACGAGGCCAACACGCTTGCTGCGATCGAGGAAATCCGGCGCCGGCTCGAAAATCATGAGCTGCATGCGCTGGTCAACAACGCCGCAATTTCGCCCAAGGGCGACGACGGCAAGCGGCTCGGCTCGCTCGATACCACCATCGACGTCTGGCATCACGTCTTCCAGGTGAATTTCTTCGCGCCGATCATGCTGGCGCGCGGACTGGTGAACGAGCTGAAAGCGGTGAAGGGCTCGGTGGTGAACGTGACTTCGATCGCCGGCTCGCGCGTGCACCCGTTCGCGGGCGCGGCTTACGCCACCTCGAAGGCGGCGCTCGCTTCGCTCACCCGCGAGATGGCGTCCGACTTCGGCCGCCTCGGCATTCGCGTCAATGCCATAGCGCCGGGCGAGATCGACACCGCTATCCTGTCGCCCGGCACCGACAAGATCGTCGAGCAGATTCCGATGCAGCGCCTCGGCACGCCCGACGAGGTGGCCAAGATCATCTACGTGCTTTGCACGGAAACTTCGTCATATGTGAACGGCGCCGAGATTCACATTAACGGCGGGCAGCACGTATAAGCCGGTCGGTGCCGCGCATGGCCCGGCAGAACGTTACAACCACTTTTTCCACTTGAAGAACAACAGCGGCACCACCGCCGCCAGCACCATCAGCGCCAGCGCGAACGGATAGCCGAACGTCCAGTCGAGCTCGATCATTCCGCTATGGAAATTCATGCCGTAGATCGAGGCGACCAGCGTCGGCGGCATGAACACCACCGCCGCGATCGAGAAAATCTTGATGATGTCGTTCTGCTGGATGCTGACGATGCCGAGCAGTGCGTCGAGCAGGAAGGTGATCTTGTTGGCGAGATAGGTCGCGTGATCGGACAGTGAAGTCACGTCGCGCTGCATCGATTGCAATTGCAGGCGGGCGTCCTTGGCCCATTTCATGCCTTCCGCCTCGTTGGCGAGAAACGACAGCAAGCGGCCGACCGAGACCTGGCTCTCGCGCACCTTGGAGGTCAAATCGCCCTTGCGGCCGAGCGCCTTGAGCACTTCCCTGTAGGATGGCCGAGTGGCCTCGTCGTCGGGTTCGAAGATCGAATGGGAGACCTGGTCGACTTCCGCGCTGATGCGTTCCTGGATGTCGGCGGAGCGGTCGATCACCGCGTCGAGCAGATCCATCAATACCATTTCACCGCTCACCTTGGGCGGGCATGTGCGCGCCAATTTGTGCTCGACGATGGCGAACGGGCGCGGTTCGTCGTAGCGGACGGTGAGCAGGCGGTGGGAAGAGAGAATGAAGGTGACCGGCGTGGTCTTCGGCGTCGCGGTGTCCGACTGACACATCAGCGTCGCGGTCATGTAGCGGCCGCCGTTCTCGACATAAAGGCGGCTGGAGACTTCGATCTCCTGCATTTCTTCGCGCGTCGGCACCGCAATGCCGAGCAGCGCCTCGACCAGCTTGTCCTCCTGCACGGTCGGCGAGACCAAATCGACCCACACCGCCCCCTCCGGAGCGGACTGGCCCGGTTCGACGACAATTCGCTCGAGCGATGTACCGCGCGGAATGTAGACAGAGAGCATGACTTCACCGTGCGATCGGGTCGTCTCTCATGACTCGATCACCGGGCTTCGTGCAAGACATAAATGCCCGCCCGCACGGCTTCACAGCCGTGCGGCGCGAGCGTTCGTTGCAGTAATGCGGAGGAGGGTTTGCGAGCTTGGCCGGGTCAAGCCACGGCCGGCTCGCTTGGCCGCTCAGTCGCTGTCGTATGCGGTGAAGCTACTCTCGTTCGCAATGCGGCGGCCGCCTTGATGGCGGACCGCGGCGGCGACCGCCGAAATCCCGATCTTGCCGTAACGATCGTCGAGGCTCTTGTATTGGCGCTGGGAGTCTTGGCTCAGCTCCGTTGCCCGGTTCGCGTCCATTGTCTTAATTCTCCAATCCGTCCTTTGGGGGTGTCGATAGGGGTGCTGTTTGGCCACGCACTGGGGCAAAATTGCGCTTCAATTCGTGTCCTATCGTGACAATTGTAGAATTGTCGCAGCATTCGCATTGATTTCGATCATATCCAGCCGTTATGGTAAACCAACTCTTAACGTCTTGTGGGCAAAGTCCTTTTGCTGGCTGGCCAGGAGTATCGATACCGCCTAAAGTCGAGTGCGGCATTCGTGCAACAGATGGCCAGAAGCTTGCTGTGGACTGCCCGGAAATCATGGCTAATGCACGGGTTTTTCGGTTAATTGCCGTCTCACGAATCTTAAAGCGGCCGCCCGGCGAGGCGGCTGGGAAAGAGGAAGATAATGTCGGCTAGGGGATTAATGGTGGTTCTGTTTGGCGTCGGCGTTGTGCTCGGCGGCTGTATGCAGTCCACCATCGAGCCGGCGTCGGAAGCAAACCTGACCGTCCGCGACAAGAAACTGCTGGCGGCGGCCCCCTATGAAAAGGCGACGATCCCCGAACCCTATCGGCGGCACATCGTCGAATATCACCGCAAGGAAGTGCCCGGAACGATCGTGATCGATTCCGACGCGCGCTATCTTTATTACGTGCTGCCCGAGGGCAAAGCGATCCGCTACGGCGTGACCGTCGGCGAAGAAGCGCTGGCCTGGTCGGGCGTCGCCAAAGTCGGCCGCAAGACCGAATGGCCGTCCTGGACGCCAACCGCCGAAATTAAGAAGCGCATGGACGTGCCGAATTACGTCGGCCCGGGCCCGCAGAATCCGATGGGCGCGCGCGCCATGTATTTATTTGAAAACAATAAGGACACGCTCTACCGCATCCACGGCACCAACCAGCCGGAATATATCGGCCAGGCAATTTCTTCGGGCTGCATCCGCATGACCAATGAGGACGTCATCGACCTCTACAAGCGGGTCAAGGAAGGCACCGTGGTGGTGGTGCTGGCGCCGCATCAGGGCGATTCGCCGTTCAGTCCGCGCTTGGCTTCGAGCGGTGGCCTGTTCCGCTAAGCGAACCCGAAAACGCGTTTAAAAGCGGCGCCTGCGGGCGCCGTTTTTGTTTTTTAAGCCCCTAGCCTGATGCGCACTATTTCAGGCGGCACGCCGAGCCGCAGCGGCACCTTGCTGCAGCCGAGGCCGCCCGACACGATCATGTGCCGACCTTGCTCCACGATGTGGCCATAGGCGAAGCGCGCGCCATATTCCGACGGCGCCCAGAGCGGCGGCACGAATGGCAACACGATTTGTCCGCCATGGGTATGGCCGGCGAGCGTCAGGGCGACGCGCGATGGCACCTTGGTGAAGATATCCGGCTCGTGCACCAGCAGGATCACCGGATCATGTGTAGTGATGCGTTTGAGCGTGCCGGGCAAGTCGTCCACGCCTGCAAACCGCCCCGGACCCAGAATATGCGCGATCTGGTCGCCGAGCCCGGCCAGCCAGAAGCGGCGGCCGCGGTCGTTCAGCAGCACGGCGTCGTTTTCCAACACCGGCATATGTATCGCGGCCAAGGCTTTGCGCACGCCCTTGATGTCGAACCACCAGTCGTGATTGCCGAGGATGGCATAGACGCCGAGTCGCGCCTTCAGGCGGGCGAGCTCGGCCGCCCAGGCCGGATGCGGCACCCGTTCGGTGACAAAGCGATGCGTGGCGAAATAGTCGCCCAGGACCACGATGAGATCGGAGCCGAGCGCATTGGCGCCATCGACCACCTGGCGCACGCGCTTAAGCCCCATATTGGGCCCGCCGGCATGCAGGTCGGCGATCACGGTAATGGTCAGCCGATGCGTATTAGGCCAGCCCGGCGGCACCGGCCGGTAATCGGTGATCACCAGGTCGTTGGCGGCTTCCGCGGCGGCGAAAGCAGCCGTCCCCGGCATCACCAGACCGGCAACCCCGGTCAGTCCGAGCCCGGCCTTCAGCAGGCCGCGGCGGCTCACGCCGCGCCGCGGTTGCACGAATGAACTGGAAGCCCCGATGGTCATGGGCAAACAAATAACCCGAAAACATGAGCAGAAAATGGGCGCCCGCTCACAGTTTGCGGGAATGATTAATGGGCGTGCCCAGGATAAAGGGCCGCGGCGGCGGCAGCGGAACACGCGCGCTGGCGACTTCAGCCGGTGGTGGCGGCGGTGGCGGCGGTTCGCGCACGTCCCACTCGCAGATGCGATAGCCGTTGCGGCGCTCGGCGATATCGAGATGGATATGGCCCTCGTGGTGGCCATCGGCGCCGGGGCCGAGCACCGTGCTGAACCGCTCGCATGCGCCTGCGCGCAGACCGGCACGCAGGTCCTTGGGCGCCTTCATGTCGGTCAGGCCGACGACGCGCCCGTCGGCCAGCGTGATCGAGCGCACGTCAACCGCGTTGCCCTTGCCGTGTTCGGATAGCTTGGCACCGACCACGCGATTGCGGCCGCGGCACTCGAAGTCGTCATAATTGTCCATGCTACGCAAAGCGCCACCGATCGCGCTTACGCGCGGCGCCGCATCCTCGCGGATCCAGGCGGCGAGCGTTTCCGCCATCTCACAACGCAGCACCGGCGCCGGCTTAATGTCGACGCGCGTGCGGTCGGCGAGCAGCACCGCGTCAAGTTGCACCATGTCGCGGCCGCCGCAGGCGCCGGGCCCGATCAGCCGCGGCATCGGTTCGACGGCAGCCACTTTCTCAAGCCGCAGGCGGCAATCGGACGGCTGGCGGGTGACCTCGGCGGAATTGAAATCGGGGCCGGCGGCTTCGCGGAACGTCAGCGGCTCCACCCAGGCCGGCGGGCGCGGGCGCGGCAGCGGAACATCCTCGGCGGCGGCGAGGCCGCAGCCGAGGCCGATCGAGGCAATAATGGCAAACCAGCGCCCCATGGGGGCGATGTCCTGCCACGATTGCGGCATTAATGCGAGCCGTAGGGCGAGGCCAGATCGGCCGCCCGGCCCTATCCTCGCCACCAGACGGTTGCGCGGCCCGGTGCGGTCGGTAACCTAACGGCTGACTGGCGGGGGGCGCCGGTCCAAAAAACAAACGTTGCAGAGGGGAACTCCATGCTCGGGCTGATGCAGGATTGGCCGTTGCTGTTGCATCGGATCATCGACCATGCCGCCATTTTTCACGGCGAACGCAAGGTCATCACCCGCTCGATCGAGGGCCCGTTCCACACCACCAATTACAAGGAAATCCGCGCCCGCGCGCTGAAGGTGGCGCAGCGGCTGGACAGAGACGGCATCAAGCTCGGCGACCGGGTGGCGACACTGGCCTGGAATACCTGGCGGCACCTGGAGGTTTGGTACGGCATCCTTGGCATCGGCGCGATCTACCACACGGTCAATCCGCGCCTGTTCCCCGAGCAGATCGTGTGGATCGTCAATCACGCCGAAGACCGCATGATGTTTGTCGATCTCACTTTCGTGCCGGTGTTGGAGAAGATCGCCGACCAACTGCCCACCATCGAGCGCTACGTCGTGCTCACCGACGCCGCGCATATGCCGAAGACGACGCTGAAGAACGTGGTCGCCTACGAGGACTGGATCGGCGAAGTCGACGGCGATTTCGCATGGCGCGCGTTCGACGAGAACACCGCCGCCGGCATGTGCTACACCTCCGGCACCACCGGCCATCCGAAGGGCGTGCTCTATTCGCACCGCTCCAATGTGTTGCACGCGCTGATGGCGGCGCTGCCGGATGCCAAGAACCTGTCGTCGCGCGACGTGGTGATGCCGGTGGTGCCGATGTTCCACGCCAATTGCTGGTCACTTGCCTTCTCCACGCCGATGACCGGCGCCACGCTGGTGATGCCGGGCGCCAAGATGGACGGCGCCTCGATCTACGAGCTGCTCAACACCTACAAAGTGAGCTTCACGGCCGCGGTGCCGACGGTGTGGCTGATGCTGCTGCAGGACCTGGAAAAGACCGGCGGCAAGCTGCCCTATCTCAAGCGCGTGGTGATCGGCGGCTCGGCCTGCCCGCGCGCCATCACCAAGACGTTCCAGGACGTCTACGGCGTGGAGGTGGTGCATGCCTGGGGCATGACCGAGATGAGCCCGCTCGGCTCGCTCTGCACCATGAAGCCGGAATACGCGCAGCTGACCGGCGAGGCACAGCTCGACGTCAAGATGAAGCAAGGCCATCCGCCGTTCGGCGTCGGCATGAAGATCACCGACGACAATGGCAAAGATCTGCCGTGGGACGGCAAGACGTTCGGCCGCCTGAAGGTGCGCGGGCCGGCGGTGGCGCGCGCCTATTACAGGGTCGATAACGATCCGGTGTTTGAAAAGGACGGCTGGTTCGACACCGGCGACGTCGCCACCATCGACCAATACGGCTACATGCAGATCACCGACCGCGCCAAGGACGTGATCAAGTCAGGCGGCGAATGGATTTCCACCATCAACCTGGAGAACCTGGCGGTCGGCCACCCCAAGGTGGCGGAAGCCGCCGTCATCGGCGTCAAGCATCCGAAATGGGACGAGCGGCCGCTGCTGGTGATCGTTTTGAAGAAAGGCGAAAGCGCGACCAAGGAGGACATCCTCGGCTTCATGCAGGGCAAGATCGCCAAATGGTGGATGCCGGACGACGTGGCGTTCGTCGACGAGATTCCGCACACGGCGACCGGCAAGATCCAGAAGACCACGCTGCGCCAACGCTTCAAGGACTACCGGCTGCCGAGCGCGCAGGCGGCGGAGTGAGACGGCGCAGGGCTCAAAATGTCGATGCCCGGCAAGAAGGCCGGGCATCGCAGTTTGGACGTTTGGAGACTGGTTGAATAGGTCGCTTATTCGGCGGCCTGCACCGTGTGTTGCAGCTTGTCCTGCGCGCTGACCAGGCGCTGCATCACCTTGAGGTCGCGCGTGCGCAAGTTCAGACAGGCATCGGCCCAGATTTGCACGATGCGGTCGAGCTCCACGAGCGAGACCGGATTGACCTCGCGACCGGCCTTGTAGATCGCGCGCGCGCCGACGTGACGGCGCTTGTTGCGTTGCATGAAATCGCGCGCCGCTTCGATCCCCTGCCCCGGCTCGACCACTATGTGCACGAGGCCCGCCTCTTTCATCTCGTCGGCGCTATAGATACTGCCGGTCAGCATCATCTCCTCGGCGAAGGAGGCGTTCGTACGCCGCGCCACGAGACTGTAAGCGCCCATACCGGGGAACAGCCCGAATATGGTTTCCGGAAAGCCGAATTTGGCGCCGCGCTCCGCAATGATAACGTTGAACGACAACAGCGACTCGAAGCCACCGCCGAGTGCGTCGCCTTGCGCCAGGCCGATGGTGATCATCGGCAGATCGAGCGTCTCCATATTCCGGTGCAGGATGCGCACGCAGGATTTACCGTAGTCGACCAGCGCCTGCCGGTCGCGCGCCTGGATCTTGGCGAGGAAGTGATGCAGGTCGCCGCCGAGATTGAACACGCCGGGTGTGCGCGAACCGAGCAGCAGGTACTGCAAGTCACTCGGTCGCTCGTCGAACATCGCGACGATGCCGCGCTGCCAGGCGTGAAAGTCTTCCAGCAGGTCGAGGTTGTAGCTGGGCCGGCCGCGCGGCCGCATGAAGGTCCAAAGAGCGCCGGCGCTAGCGTCCCAGTTGACTTCAAGCTGTTCCAATTTGAACAGGCGCCGGGCATCGGCGCCCTTCATCAGGTCGAGCAGCTTGGCATCGTTAGGGGGAGCGGCCGGCTCTTCTATAGCGAGAGGCAACGACCAAGACATCGCCCGGCTTGGAACCGAGGCGTGAGACAACGCAATACTCTGCATTTTTGGGGCACCGCTTTAACTGTTCCTTTACCCTAACAAATAGTTGCAACTTCGACAATCGACAATCGTTCGTTAACCATACGCGAAACGCAAATCTCGTCTGCGCAGCAGCAGATCTTCGTGCAAAAAAGCACGGAAGAATTGGATCGAAAGGAGAATTAACTACAAAACCAATTCTCGTGCGGCGCGTGCGCACTCCATTTCGATAATCGATGCTTCCGCCGGATAAGCCGCGGCATCGATAACCAATTCAAAGCGATTTTATTGAAATTGCGACGCCGGTGTTTGCCGCTCGTTCATCATGAGCGCCGATTGCCCGCACAATTTGCCTGGTGTTGAGCAATGCCCGCTACCAATACACCGAGGAAAAGCCGCGCAAACCACATGCTGATCAAGAGAATAATTCAGACCCGCAAGGCGGACGCGGAGCTCGCATCCGATATCCGCGCCGCGCTGATCGAGTCGCTGTTTGCGCCGATCGCATCGTTGGTCGTCGGCGCCGTCGCCTGCTCGATCATCGGTTGGGCGGTGGCACTGCGCGTCGGCGATCCGTGGATCATGGCGGTGTCGGTCGCGATCTTCGCAGTCGGCATGCTGCGCGTTGCTTCCGCCCTGCTCTACAAGCGCGACAAGCGCCAGCAAAAGGCCGCGGCCACCAGACTGTGGGAGCACATCTACGAATACGGTGCCTGGGGATTCTCGGGCCTGCTTGGCCTGTTGTGCTGGGTGACGATCACGCAGACTTCGGATGCATCGCTGCATTTGGCGGTCAGCACCACGACGGCGGGCTACGCGGCCGCGATTGCCGGCCGCAACGCCGGACGGCCGATGATCGCGGTCGGCCAATTGACTTTCAGCGCGCTGCCATTGGCCATCGCGCTGCTCGCCGATCCGGACTGGGTGCAGAAGGCGATGGGCTTCGTGGTGCTGATGTTCATCTACGGCATGGTCGACATCACGCTCAGCATCCGCGACATCATCATCCAGGCGCTCACCATGACGCGCAAGGAAGCGGCCCTCGCCGCCCGTTTCGAGGAGCAGGCCAACCGCTTCGACATCGCGCTCAACAACATGTCGCACGGCCTGTGCATGCTCGATGAGCAGGACCGTCTGCAGGTCTGGAACGAGCGTTTCCTGGAGCTTCTGCATCTGCAAAACGCGCCGATCCATGTCGGCATGCGCATCCCGACGCTGGTGCGGCACAGCATCCGCGCCGGCAATCACAAAGGCCGCACCATCCGGCAGGTTTTCGGCGATCTGGCGCGCAGTCTTCAAAAGAACAGCTTTGACCAGGTTCACACTTCGCCCGACGGCGATCGCACCATTGCCCTGTCGCGCCGGATGATGGCCGGCGGCGGCTCCGTCGTCATCCTGGAAGACGTGACCGAACGCAAGCGCGCGCAAGAGCGCATCGCGCATCTTGCCCGCTACGACGAGCTCACCGGGTTGGCCAATCGCACGCAGTTCCGCGAGCGGATCAACGGCATGCTCAACGCGGCGTCCAGACGTGAAAACCACGTCACCGTCCACCTGATCGACCTCGACCGGTTCAAGACCGTCAACGACACGCTCGGCCATCCGATCGGCGACAAGCTGCTCAAGGAAGTCGCCAGCCGGCTGAGCGCCGTGATCGGCCCCGCCGATATGATCACCCGCTTTGGCGGCGACGAATTCGTCGTCTTGCAGCCCGCAACCGTGCGCCGGCAGGACGCGCAGTGGCTGGCGCAGCGCCTGGCCAAGGCGCTCAGCGATCCGTTCGAAATCGACGGCCATCGTATCGACATCGGCGCCTCGATCGGCATCGCCATGGCACCGACGGACGGCGTCGACGCCGACGAGCTGTTGAAGAAGGCAGACATGGCGCTGTACGTGGCCAAGAATGGCGGCGGCGGCAACCATTGCTTCTTTGCCGGCGAGATGGAGGAGGCGGTGCAGGTGCGCCGCGCGCTCGAACTGGACCTGCGCGAAGCGCTCGCCTCGGGACAATTCGAGTTGCACTTCCAGCCGCTGGTCGACCTGCGCAGCGGCCGGGTGACGACCTGCGAGGCGCTGCTGCGCTGGGCGCATCCGGTACGCGGCAATGTGCCGCCGGCGATATTCATCCCGATCGCCGAGGAAACCGGCCTGATCATCGCGCTCGGCGAATGGGTCTTGCAGCGCGCCTGCTCCGAAGCGGCGACCTGGCCTGCGGACGTCAAGGTTGCCGTCAATCTGTCGCCGGTCCAGTTCAGGGAGCGCGGCCTCGCATTGCATGTAGTCTCTGCGCTGGCGAAATCTGGCCTGCCGGCGCACCGGCTGGAACTGGAGATCACCGAGCGCGTGCTGCTTGAGGAAAGCGACGCCACGCTCGCCGCCATGGAGCAGCTCAGGAATCTCGGCATCAGCATCTCGCTCGACGACTTCGGCACCGGCTATTCCTCACTCAACTATCTGCGCCAGTTCCCCTTCCATAAGATCAAGATCGACCAGTCGTTCATCCGCGATTTAGGCGAGAAGGGCGACGCCCGGCCGATCATCGGTGCGGTCGCCAGCCTGGGCACCGGCCTCGACAAGATCGTTGTTGCCGAAGGCATCGAAACCGAAGAGCAGATGAAGCTGGTAACGGCGCAGGGCTGCCACGAGGGCCAGGGCCATTATTTTGGCCGGCCGATGAGCGGCGACGCCATCCGCGCCCGGCTGGAGGCGCTGGTAGCCGAAGCGCAACTGGTCGCGTAGAATCCGGGTCGGTTAGATTCCGCCCAGCCGAACGGCCAAACAATCCCATTATCCCGCAGCGCAGGACGAAGCGGAGAGGTCATTGCCCCCACCCGCGCTTCCGATTATCTCTGCGGCATGACCAGCCTCGAGGCAGGAACCGCGGCGAGCGGCGGCGTGCGGTTCCTCGGCAGCGCCCGCGCCTATTGGCGGCTGCTCGCGCGCGGCGCCGTGCTGCTGGTGGTCACGCTCGGCATCTACCGCTTCTGGCTCAACACCGACGTGCGCCGCTTTCTCTGGGCGAACACTGAGGTCGCCGGCGAAACCCTGGAATATACCGGGACGCCGCTGGAACTTCTGCTCGGATTCCTGGTTGCCATCGCCATTCTTATTCCGGTCTATGCCGGCTTCTTCGTGGCGGCGCTCGATCTCGGCCCGCTCGGAAAAATATCGGGTGGCATCGCCTTCGCCGCGCTCGGCCTGCTCGGCCAATACGCGGCCTATCGTGCGCGCCGCTATCGGCTGACGCGCACGATCTATCGCGGCGTGCGTTTCCACCAGAGCGGGTCGGCCTGGCGCTACGCCTTTTTCGCGGTGTTCTGGTGGAGCGTCACTGCGCTCACCTGCGGCCTGGCCTATCCGTTCCAGCTCGCCAGCCTCGAACGCTACAAGATGCGCAACACTTATTACGGCGATCTGGTCGGAAGCTTCGCCGGCTCTGGTTCCGCCCTGCTCTTACGCGGATTTCCGATGTGGTTCCTCGTTTTCGCGCCGCTCGCGGTCACGGTCGCGGCCTTCGTCGACGTGGTGGACTGGCAGGCGCTGGCCGACGTACTCGAGCAAGGCGGCGGCGACGTGATGGCCCACATCGAAAGCGGCAATCCGGCCTTTGCCAACGTGATCGTGTTCGCCATGCTGATGGGCGGCCTCGCCGCTTGCGCGGCGGCCCTGCTCTATCCGGCGTTCCAGGCCATGGTGCTGCGCTGGTGGTCGTCGGGTCTGCGCTTCGGCGAGTTCGAACTGCGCTCGAGCCTGCGCACGCGGCAGGTCTATGGCGCCTATGTGCGCTTGCTGTGGTACGCGATCCTGTTCTGCATCGCCTTGGCGGTGATTGGCGTGCCGGCCCTGCTGGTGGTCGGCGTGCTCGCCGGCACTGACCATGCCGGCGCCGTGGGCGAAATCGCTGCAACCGGGCTGCTGCTCGCCGGCTACGTGATTATCGCGCTTGGTTTTTCGACCATTTATCGCGCGACCGTCATGCTCTCGCTCTGGCGGTTGGGCATGGAATCGCTGCAAATGTCGGGTCTTTCGGCGCTCGACCGGGTCAAAGCCAGCGGCGGGCCCTCATCGGCGCTGGGCGAAGGCTTGGCCGACGCACTCAATGTAGGCGGTTATTGATGCCGGAAAGTCTCGATCGATCGCAGACCGTGGCCACCGGCGCCGGCATCTTTTTCGACGGCCGGACCAGTCTGCGCCATGACGCCCTCGTGGCGCTGGCCGCGTCGGGTCTGCAGATCGTCGGCGGCGACGGCCGGCTGCTGGCCGAATGGCCGTATGATGAAATCGAGGGCCTGGCCGCGCCGGACAACGTGCTCCGCCTCGGCCGCCGCGGCAATGCGCTGCTCGAGCGCCTGGAAATTCTCGATTCCGCTTTCGCCGCCGCGGTCGACGCGCGTGCCGACCGTGTCGATCGCACCGGCACGCTGCAACGCCGCCAGCGCCACAGCGTCATCGGCTGGGCGGTCGTCGCCACGCTGTCGCTGCTAGCGGTTGCCTATTTCGGCGTGCCAGCGATTGCCGAACGGCTGGCGCCGCTGGTGCCGGTGACCGTCGAGCGCAAGCTGGGCGATGCGGTGGACATGCAGGTGCGCGGCACACTCGATACCCGGCACCTGGGCGCCGGCTTTGAATGTGGCGCCGCCGAAAGCGAGAAGCCGGGCCGCGCCGCGCTCGACCGCATGGTGCACCGGCTCGAAGCTGCCGCCGCGCTGCGCATGCCGCTGCACACGGTCGTGCTGCGGCGGAACGAAGCCAATGCCATCGCGCTGCCGGGCGGACAGATTTTCGTCTTTCGCGGCCTGATCGCCAAGGCCGACAATGCCGACCAGGTGGCCGGCGTGATCGCGCATGAGATCGGCCATGTCGCGCACCGCGACGGCACCAAATCCGTGCTGCAGGGCGGCGGCCTGTCGTTGCTGTTCGGCATGCTGCTCGGCGATTTCGTCGGCGGCGGCGCGGTCGTGCTGGCCGCCCGCGCGGTGTTGCAATCGTCCTATTCGCGCGAGGTGGAAGCGGCCGCCGACCGCTATGGCGCCGAACTGATGAACAGGGCCGGCGGCAATGCGCGCGCGCTTGCCGTCATGCTCGGTAAGATCGGCGGGGCGACCGAGCCGGGTATGAAGATCCTGCTTGACCATCCGGAAACCAAGGCGCGGGTCGCGGCCATCAACAAGCTTGCCAGCCCGAAGCCGGCAACGCCCTTTCTCGACGCCGCCGGATGGGCGGCCTTGAAGAAAATTTGCGCAGGGTGACGGGCATGGCGCGACGGCCCACATTTGGCGAGGAGCCGGTGTCACGGCTGGCCGCATGGTCCGGCCGGTTCGCGCTGTTCGCGCTCGTCGTGGCGGCGCTCTCGGTCATCATCGTGCGGACCGGCGTGCTGGAGATCGAGCCGGCGGTCGCCACATTCGCGGCCGCGCTGCTATTCGCAGGGCTCGCGGTGCTGCTTTCCTTCGCCGCCTTCATCGTGATCTGGCGGCAGGGCCTGTCCGGGCTCGGCTCGGCGATATTGGGCCTGTTCTTAGGCCTGCTGCTGCTCGCTTATCCGGGCTATCTCGGTTACCGCGCCAGCAAGCTGCCGGCGATAGCCGACATCACCACCGATACGGCAAATCCGCCGCGTTTCGACGTGCTGGCGCGTCTGCGCCGGCGCGGCACTAGCGACTATCCCGGCGCGGCGGTGGCGCAAGCGCAACAGGCGGCCTATCCCGAGATCGCGCCGCTGCAACTGAACGCGCCGCTCAAGCTCGCCTATGACACGACGCTCGCGCTGGTGACGCGGCGCAAATGGCATGTGGTCGATGCCCGCCCGCCGGTGGCCGGCGGCCGCGACGGCGCCATCGAAGCGGTGGCACGCACGACGATCATGGGTTTCCGCGACGACGTGGCGATCCGCGTCAGTGCGACCGGCGACGGCGCGCGCGTCGATATACGCTCGGCCTCCCGTTTTGGCCTGCACGATTTCGGCGCCAATGCCGCGCGCATCCGCAGCCTGCTCGACGATATCGACGAGGCGGTGAGCGCGGCGCCCGAGCCACGCGCGGAGCCGGAGAAAAAGCCGCCGGCGCCGGCGAAGCGTCAGCCCGCTGCCAAGCGATAAATGCCGTCGATCGCCGGTTGCCCGTCGGTTCGCACAAGCCCGCGCGTCACCAGGTCCTCCAGATGCGCCAGCACGGACAAGCCCGCCGCGCCGGTCAAGCGCGGATCGATGCCGATATAGACCGCGCGCACAATGGTCGGGATGTCGGTTTCGCCTTTCGCCAGCCGATGCAGGATCGATGCCTCGCGCGCCTTGCGGTGCAGGATGTAGTAGTTGACGAAGCGCGGTGCGTCTTCGATCGCCGGGCCGTGACCGGGGAAATAGACGGTCTCGCCGCGGCGGGCGAGCTTGGCGAGCGAGGCCATGTAGTCGCTCATGGCGCCGTCGGGCGGCGCCACGATCGAGGTCGCCCAGCCCATCACATGGTCGCCCGCGAGCAGCAGGTTCTTTTCCTTGAACGCATAGGCCATGTGATTGGCGGTGTGGCCGGGCGTGGTCACCGCCTCGACGGTCCAGCCGTCGCCGCTGATCACCTCGCCATCTTTCAACGCAACGTCGGGACGGAAGTCGCGGTCGCCGCTGGCGTCGAGCGGATTGAGTTCGCCGATATGCAAGGGCCGCGCGGCGCGATGCGGACCCTCGGCATAGACGGTAGCGCCGGTCGCCGCTTTGACCGCTGGCACCGCCGGCGAATGGTCGCGGTGGGTGTGGGTGACGAAGATCGCGGTCACTGTCTCGTTGCGCACGGCGTCGAGCAAGGCGCCGATATGGGCGGCATCGTTCGGGCCGGGATCGACGATGGCGACCTTGCCGCGACCGAGGATGTAACTGAGCGTGCCCTTGAAAGTGAACGGACCGGGATTGTTCGCCATCACGCGGCGCAAACCCGGCATCGGCTCCTCGACGGTGTCGGGGGCAAGATCGAGCGTTTTGTTGAAGGGAATGTCTTCGGCCATGGCGCCGTGCTTATGAGCACGCCGCACCGCGGATGCCAACCTATTTTTTCAATGAATCTCGGGCTCGGGAATCGCCCCGAGCGGCTTAAGAAAATCGAAATCGCAACCTTCGTCGGCCTGCCCGATATGCTCGGAGTAAAGCGCGCCATAGCCGCGCGGGTAACGCGGCGCCGGCTTTTTCCAGGCGGCGCGGCGGCGGGCAAGTTCATCGTCGCTGACATGCAGATGAATGCGGCGCGCGGCGACATCCACTTCGATCTCGTCGCCGGTGCGCACCAGCGCGAGCGGCCCGCCGACGAAGCTCTCCGGCGCGACGTGCAGAATACAAGCGCCATAGCTGGTGCCGCTCATGCGCGCGTCGGAAATGCGCACCATGTCCTTGACGCCGGCCTTCAGCAATTTGGTCGGGATCGGCAGTTGACCCCATTCCGGCATGCCGGGCCCGCCCTTCGGCCCGCCATTCTTGAGCACCAGCACATGGTCCGCCGTTACATCGAGGTCGGCGCGCTCGACCTCGCGCGCCATCTCGTTGTAGTCCTCGAAAGCGATCGCCGGCCCGCGATGATGCAGCAGGCGCTTTTCGACCGCCGATGGTTTGATCACGCAGCCATTCGGGGCGAGGTTGCCGGTCAGCACGGCCATTGCTTCCTCGCTCGATACCGGATCGTTCAGCGGGCGAATAATATCGCGCTTGTAAACTTCCGCGCCGGCGATGTTGTCCCCGATGGTCTTGCCCGTCACGGTCAGGCAAGCGAGATCGAGTTTGTCCTTGAGCTCCGCCATCAGCGCGCGCAAGCCCCCGGCATAGAAGAAATCCTCCATCAGGAATTCGCCGGACGGCCGCACATTGGCGAGCACCGGAATTTCGCGCGAGATATCGTCAAAGCGCTTCATGTCCATCGGCAGACCGGCGCGGCGTGCCATCGCCACCACGTGGATGATGGCATTGGTCGAGCCGCCCATGGCCATGTGCACGCGGATGGCGTTGTCGAAGGCGGCCGGCGTGAGAATCTTCTGCGGCGTCAGATCCTCCCACACCATGTCGACGATGCGGCGGCCGGCGGCTGCCGCCATGCGCGGATGCGCGGCGTCGGCGGCGGGGATCGAGGAGGCGCCCGGCAGCGCCAGGCCGAGCGCTTCGGCAATCGCCATCATGGTGGCCGCGGTGCCCATCACCATGCAGGTGCCGAATGAGCGCGCGATACCGCCTTCGATCTCCGCCCATTGCGCCTCGCTGATGCGGCCGGCGCGTTTTTCGTCCCAGTACTTCCAGGCGTCCGAGCCGGAGCCGAGCACCTGCCCGTGCCAGTTTCCCCGTAGTTGCGGACCGGCCGGCACATAGATCGCCGGCACGCCCATGCTGATGGCGCCCATGATCAGGCCGGGCGTGGTCTTATCGCAACCTCCAAGCAACACCGCGCCGTCGATCGGGTGGCTGCGTAAGAGTTCCTCCGCCTCCATCGCCAGCAGGTTGCGGTAGAGCATGGTGGACGGCTTGACGAACGGCTCCGACAGCGACATCGCCGGCAATTCGATCGGCAACCCGCCGGCCTGCAAGACGCCGCGTTTGACGTCCGCGGCGCGCGCGCGCAGGTGGGTGTGGCAGAAGTTGATGTCGCTCCAGGTATTGACGATGCCGATCACCGGCTTGCCCTGCCAGTCGGTGGCATCGTAGCCGCCCTGGCGCAGCCGCGAGCGGTGGCCGAACGCGCGCAAGTCGTTGACGCCGAGCCAGCGATAGCTGCGCAGGTCTTCGGGACGCTTACGTGCGCTCATTCGGCCGGACTCTCGCCCGCCACCTTAAGGCGCGCGGCGCGGCGGACCATGACTTGGGCCACGATAACCACCGCCACGATAGCGGCGCCGAAGAGGTCGCTCGCGAGCCCGGGCTTGATCAGCAGCAAGCCGCCGATCACCAAGAGCGGCCGCTGCCAAAAATTGGTGGCGGTGATCAGGTAGCCGTGCAGGCCGCCGGCGAACAATATCACGCCGACGGCGGCGGAGACGCAGCTCGTTACGACCGTCTGCCACGGGCCGATCATCAGCAGCGAGGGCTCGTAGACGAACATGTATGGCACGATGAAGCCGGTGCCGCCGATCTTCACGGCCGCCCAGCCGGTCGCCCACAGGTCCGATTTAGCGATGCCGCAGGCGGCGAACACGGCCAAGGCGACTGGCGGCGTGATCGCGGACAGGATAGCGAAATAGAACGCGAACATGTGCGCGGCCGGCACGATAACGCCGAGCTTGACGATGGCCGGCACCAATAGCGCGGTCATGATGATGTAGGCCGGCGTGGTCGGAATGCCCATGCCGAGCACGATGCCGGCCAGCATCGTCAGCATCAGCGCAGGCAGCAGCATATCCTTGGAAAGGTGCACGACAAACTGCGTGAAGACGATGCCGAGGCCGGACAGCGTTACCACGCCGACGACGATGCCGGCGGCGGCGCAAGCGAGCGCCACAGGGATGGTGTTGCGCGCGCCGTCGACCATGGCGCCGAGCAGGTTCTCGAAGGTCACATGACCGCGGGTCGACTTGCGCAAGGCGGCGACCGGGAAACAGGCGAGCGTGCCGGCAAGCGCAGCGAGCGGCGCGCTGTAGCCAGAATACATCACCACCAGAATGGCGATGACCGGAATGAACAGATGCCCGTTGGTGCGAAATACGTTGCCGAGCTTGGGTAATTCGGCGCGCGGCAAGCCGGTAAGCCCGAGCCGCTTGGCTTCGAAATGCACCGCCGAGAAGCAGGAGAGATAATAAAGCACGGCCGGAATGATCGCCCAGATTACCACGTCGCTGTAGGGCACGCCGAGGAACTCGGCCATGACGAAGGCGGCGGCGCCCATGATCGGCGGCATGATCTGGCCGCCGGTCGAGGCCACCGCTTCGACGGCGCCGGCAAATTCGGGACGGAAGCCGGTGCGCTTCATCAACGGGATGCTGATTTGGCCGGTGACCATGACATTGGCGACGGCGCTGCCGGAAATGGTGCCGAACAGGCTGGACGACACCACCGCCACCTTGCCGGGCCCGCCGACCGCGTGGCCGGTCAAGCCGGTGGCGAAGTCCATGAACAATTGCCCGGTGCCGGTGCGCTCCATGAAGGTGCCGAACACGACGAAGATCACCACATAGGTCGCCGACACCGAGAGCGGGATTCCGAAAATGCCTTCGGTCGTCATGTAGAGCTGATCGAGCAGCCGCTGCGGCTCCAGCCGCGCGATGAACAGCCCGTAGAACAGGAACGCCGCCGCCGTGATCGGCATCGCCCAGCCGAGCACCCGGCGCACCGCTTCGAGCAGCACCAACGTCATCATCACGCCCATGATCTTGTCCATCACGGTGAGATCGTCGACGTAGAAGATGCGATTGACGATGTAGTCGTAGTTGATGAACAGATAGAGGATCGGCGCGATACCGAGCGCCAGCAATACGAGATCGAGCGCGCCGGCCGCGCCCTCGCCTTTGCCGGTGATGCGATAGATCAGGAAGGTGAGCACCATCGCGAGCAACAGATGGGTACCGCGAAAAAACACCGCCTCCGGCGAACCGAAGCCGATGGCCCACATGTGATAGATTACCATGACGACGGCCGTGACCACGGCAACGGCGCGCAAGATGCCGCGATAGTTCAACGCGATCTTGTAGTCCATGGGAAACCCGCCCCTACAGGCGTAAACGGAAACGGCGCCGGCGCGCGTTTGGCACGCGCCGGCACCGCCCAAACGTCAGTGCGTCATCACGGTGATGCCGTGTTCCTTGTAGTATTTCGCTGCGCCCGGATGGAACGGCACGCCGATATCCTCGGCGAAGTCCGCCATCTTCTGAGTGCCAATTGCTTTGGCGATGCTGGCCAGCGTTGAGGTGTGGTCGATGACCGACTGGGTCATTTTATAGACCTCGTCGGCCGGCAGCTTGCAGGAGACGAACAGGTGCGTGGCATAGCCAATCACCTTCACGTCCTTGTCCTGGCCGGGATAACTGCCCTTCTTCACTGTCACAAGCGTGTAACCGGGATTGAGCTTCTTCATACTGGCAAAGCTCGACGACTGGTCGAGCAGCTTGATCGGGCGCGAGGCCGCGAGATCCATGATGGCGCCGGCCGGCACCTGGGTGCCGAGACCGAAAGCGACGGCATGGCCGTCTTTCATCTGATTGACCGAGTCGGAATAGCCGACGAAGCTGACCTTGACGTCGTCATATTTGATGTTGTTGACGCCCAGCAACTGACGCGTGATCAGCTCGCCCGTGTTGCCGCGCTGCTGGGTGGTGATCGCTTTGCCCTTCAGATCAGCGATGGTGTTGATGCCGGAATCCGCGGGCACGACGAGCTGGTAATATTGCGGATAAAGCGTGGCGATGTTGCAGACGTTCGTCACTTTTTTCGGGAACGGTGCGTTGCCGTTCACGCCGTCGACGGTCGAGATCGAATTGCCGAAGCCAATGTCGGCCTTGCCCTCATCGACGCCGCGCACATTGGCGATGCCGGCGCCCGGCATTGCCTGAACCTGCAATCCCGGTACGGCTTTTTCCCACATGTCCTTGAGCTGGCCGCCGAGCGGAACCCACGACCCGCCTTGCGGGCCGGTCATCATTTTGATCTCGCTCGCACCGGCCGGAACGGCGACCGCCAGAGCCAGGCCGAATACGAAGCCGAAGGTCTTGATCGAAAATTTCATGGCGCTTCCTCTCCTTGCGCCCGTCGCTTATCGCGCGGGCATTTGTTGATCGCTTTGGGTGGCGATTTTTATTTCCGGAGCCTTCAGGGTACGCGGCGACGGCGTCACCGCACAAGGGCGTCGGCCGCCCTCCGGTGCGCCGTGGCCCGGATTTGGCATGAGGGGCTCGGCAATGCGGGAAAATTTCCAGTCCAACGATCGCCGGGGCGGCCCGACAAATTGGCAAATCGCCATTGATATTGCTTGCGTTTTCGCCGCTGGCCAGCAGGATGGCGACGGGCCATGGCACGATGGCCGGCCCAAGCCCATGGTCTGAGGTAAACTGGCGGGATGCTCGCTCCGCGTCCCATTCACCTTTTCGCCTGTCTAGTCGCCTATTCGCTGGCTTTGGCCGGTTGCGCCGGCGCCGGCGGGGACGCCGCGCAAAATTTGGTCAGCGGTGAGCCGCCGCCGCGATCGATGACCGTGCTGGTCAATGACCTTGAATTTTCTCCCGACGTGGAGGTGGTTGACCGCGGATTCGGCGCGCGGTTGGCGAGCGTGATTGGCAACGAGGTTACCCCCGACATCATTAAGTCGATCACCGTCAGGCGCGTGAGCGACGAAGTGACGGCCACCATCGTTGCCATCTTGCACGAAGAGGCCAACCTCAACGCGAAGCCGGGCACTGACGAGGATATTTCGCCGAATGCTGCCACCTTGGTCGTCACCGGCCGGCTACACGCCGCCGAGCAAGGCAGCCGCGCCCAGCGCAATCCGGTTCCCTTCGGCGCCGGCGTGGCCGTCGACGCAGCGCTATTGCAGGTCGGCGAGGGTGGAAGGAAGCAATTACTCAATTTCACGACGCAAGCGCATGGCGGGCCGCAGTCCGGCGCCGCGATGACGGCGCAGATTGGCGCGGTGCTCGCCAAAAAAAGTTCGGCCAATGTGAACCTCTCGCCTGACGTGCAAGCGGAAGCGCGCGGCCTCGGCCGCGCTATCGCCGACAAGATCGTCGCCTATACCGTGCAACAGGGCTGGGCGCGCAAAGTGTCTTCGCCCGAACCGCCGCCGGCCGCCGGGACAACGGAGCGGAAGCCGATGGAGAAGAGGTCGGCGGAAAAGAGGTCGAGGAATTCGCCGGCCGCCGCCGAAAAGCAAGCCGCAGCGCCGCCAATACCGTCGCCGCCAAAACCATTCCCCTGTCAGGCCTTCACGAGAAACGAACGCGGGAATTGGTACGTTGCCGGGCCCGTCACCGTCGATATCGGAAACGAAAAGGACAAAACGCTGGCAAATCAGGAAATCCCGCGCGGATTTTTCACCATCGGCGGCGTCGATCTTTACGGTGTCATTCAAAAAGAGTGCGGCAACCGGTTCCGATAGTGCTGGCCGGGACGAGCGCGCGCCCTGACCCATCGGGCAGGCGGCCGCATGCGAGCGTTGGCGGCCCATGGCCGCGCTTTGCGGCCGGCGCTCGGAAAAACCGCCTTCGCAGACCGCCCGGTCTATCCGGCGCGGTTGTAATTGATTAGGATTTCCAGATAGATATGCCTTATTGGCGGCCCCGGCGTGGCGGTGGTCGGAGTGGCAGGATTTGAACCTGCGACCCCCTCGTCCCGAACGAGGTGCGCTACCAGACTGCGCTACACTCCGACTGATGGCCGGTCTTATAACTACGGCCCCTCTAAAGGCAAGCTTGGGAGAAACGTTTGACCGCCGAGCCGGGAACCCGGGTGCTAAAGGCCGAACCGCGAGCGATCGAGGCTGCCGCGCGTTGCCTCGCCGCCGGCGGACTGGTCGCGTTTCCGACCGAGACCGTCTATGGGCTCGGCGCCGACGCCCGCCACGGCGAGGCTGTCGCCCGCCTCTATGCCGCCAAGGGCCGCCCGCACTTCAATCCGCTGATCGCCCATGTCGGCAGCATCGATGCCGCGCGGCAGCTCGGCCACTTCGATGCCGCCGCCGAACGGCTGGCCGCTGCGTTTTGGCCCGGACCGTTGACTTTGGTGCTGCCGAAACGGCCGGACTGCGCCGTCGCCGATCTGGCGCTCGCCGGTCTCGAGAGTGTGGCGGTGCGCATGCCGGCGCACCCGGTCGCGCGCGCCATGTTGGCGGCATTTAACGGACCGGTGGTGGCGCCCTCGGCCAATCGCTCAGGCCACGTGTCGCCAACCAGCGCTGCGCATGTGCTGGCCGACCTGCGCGGGCGCATCGACATGGTGATCGACGCCGGGCCCTGCCAGGTCGGCGTCGAATCCACCATCGTCGCCTGCCTGGGCGAGCCGACTTTGCTGCGGCCCGGCGGACTGCCGCGCGACGCGATCGAGCGCGTGTTGGGGCAACCGCTGGCGCTCGTGCCAATTGCAGACGAAGCGCCGCTCGCGCCCGGCATGCTGTCCTCGCATTACGCGCCCAAGGCGCGGCTGCGGCTTAACGCCGACGGCCCGCGCGCGGGCGAAGCGCTGCTCGCCTTTGGACCGCCGCCGGTCTTTGCCGGCACCACGTTCAATCTGTCGGCGCGCGGCGATCTGATCGAAGCGGCGGCCAATCTGTTTTCGCATTTGCGCGCGCTGGACGCCGCCGGCGCCAAGAACATCGCGGTCATGAAAGTGCCGCATGACGGCCTGGGCGAGGCGATCAACGATCGGCTCGCGCGTGCCGCCGCGCCAAAGCCAGGGACGTCGCCATGAATCTGCAGACCAGCCATCCGCCCAAGCGCGCGCTCGCGGCCGACCTGCTCGCGCGCTTCGTCGGCATTGTCGGCGCCAAATATGCAGTGACCGAGCGATCGGCGCAGGAGCCCTATCTGGTCGAGATGCGCGACCTCTATCACGGCGTAACGCCGGTGGTGTTAAGGCCGGGCTCGGTCGACGAGGTTTCGGCAATCCTCAAGCTCGCCAACGAAACGCGGACCGCGATCGTGCCGCAAGGCGGCAATACCGGCCTGGTCGGCGGGCAAATCCCGTTCAGCGGCGAGATCGTGCTGTCGCTCACCCGGCTCGACAAAATCCGCGAGGTCGATGCGGTCTCCAACACCATGACGGTGGAAGCCGGCGTCACGCTGCAGCGCGCGCGCGAAGCGGCGGCCGCGGCCGACCGGCTCTATCCGCAGCTGCTGCCGTCGGAAGGCACCTGCACCATCGGCGGCAATCTGGCGACCAATGCCGGCGGCGTGGCGGCAATCGCGCACGGCATCGCGCGTTCGCATGCGCTCGGCCTCGAAGTGGTGCTGGCCGATGGCCGCGTGCTGCACAATCTCAACAAGTTGAAGAAGGACAATACCGGCTACGACCTCAGGAACCTGTTCATCGGCTCGGAAGGCACGCTCGGCGTCATCACCGCGGCGGTATTGCGCCTGGTGCCGCGGCCGCGCTCGGTCGAGACCGCCTTTGCCGGCGTGCCGTCGCCGCAAGCCGCGGTCGACCTGCTCGGCATCGCCAGCGAACGCACTTCGGGCGGCGTCACGTCGTTCGAGATGATGGCGCGCTCGGGAGTCGAAGCCGTGGTCAAATTCGATGCGGCGAGCCGCATGCCGCTTTCCGGCAATCATCCCTGGTTCGTACTGATCGAACTGTCGTCACAGGCGCGTTCCGGCCTGCGCGGCGTGATGGAGGAGATTCTGGCGACGGGCCACGACAAGGGCCTGGTGCTCGACGCCACCATCGCCGACAGCCTGCAGCAAGCCAAGGCGTTCTGGCGCATCCGCGAAATGTTCGGCGAGGTGCAACGCCATATCGGCGCCTCGATCAAGCACGACGTGTCGGTGCCGGTGAAGGCGATCCCGGCTTTCATCGAGGAAACAAATGCGGCGGTGCGCAAGCTTATTCCGGGCAGCCGGCTCTTGCCGTTCGGCCATGTCGGCGACGGCAATATCCACTACAACGTGACGCAGCCCGACGGCGCGGACAAAGACAAGTTCCTGGCGCGCTGGGATGAGGTCAACGCCGTGGTATTCGCGGTGGTGAAGAAATTCGGCGGCTCAATCTCGGCGGAACATGGCGTCGGCGTGATGAAGCGCGACATCTTGCCGAATTACAAAGACCCGGTGGCGCTCGACCTGATGCGCGGCTTGAAGCGCATGCTCGACCCGAACGGCATTCTCAATCCGGGCAAGGTGTTGTGAGCCGGCATGGCTGACGGGGCGATTTCGCAAAATCCCGTCGCCATCGTCGGCGGCGGGCCGGTCGGGCTGATGCTGGCGCTGCTGCTCGACCACCAGGGCGTGCGCAGCGTGCTGTTCAATACCGAGGAAACGACGCGCTGGCATCCGAAAGGAAGCTCGCAGGGCGCGCGCACCATGGAGCATTGCCGGCGGCTCGGTATCGCCGCTAAAATCCGCACGCTCGGCATGCCGGCCGATCATCCTACTGACGTGATCTATTTCACCCGCTTCGGCGGCTGGGAACTGGCGCGCCTGCCGATGCCGTCGACGGCGGAAATCATGCAGCGGCTCGCCGCCGCGCCCAAGACCGATCAGGTGCCCGAACCGCTGCATCGCGCCAACCAGATGTATGTCGAGAAATTCTTGCTCGAGCACGCGCGCACGCGGCCGAACATCATGGTGCGCTTCGGCTGGCGGGTGGAAGATTTCGCCGATGACGGGGACGGCGTCACGCTCAACGCCGTGTGCGAGCGCGACGGCAAACGCGAGACCTGGCGCTGCGACTATCTTGCCGGCTGCGATGGCGGGCAAGGCGTGGTGCGGCGCGAGCTCGGCATTCACTATTCCGGAGGCGCCTTGCGGCAGGCCTATATGGGCGGCCGCATGTTTTCAACCCACGTGCGGGTGCCGACACTGGCGCGCGACTTCTTGCGCAAGAATATCGGTTTCCAATATTGGGTAATCAATCCGGAACTGCGCACCACCATCACATCGGTCAACGGCGCCGACGAATTCATGTTCTGGACCAGGGCGAAGGATGAGAACGCCGCGGCCGACGACCGCGCGGTCGCCGACGCCATGCGGCGCAGCACCAATTCGGATATCGCGGTCGAGGTGCTAGCGCATCATCCCTGGACCGCAGGCATGGCGCTGGTGGCGGAGCGCTACGGCGCCGGCCGCGTCTATCTCGCCGGCGACTCGGTGCATCTGTTCACGCCGACCGGCGGCTTCGGCATGAATACCGGTGTCGACGACGCCGCCAATCTCGCCTGGAAGCTCGCCGCCATGGTGCAAGGCTGGGGCGGCGGCGGGCTGCTCGCGAGCTACGAGGCCGAACGCAAACCGATCGCCTTGCGCAATACCGGCGCCGCCCGGCAATTGAGCATGAACATCGGCGACATAGCCATTCCGCCATTGGTCGAGCAGGACTCGCCTGCCGGCGAACAGGCGCGGCGCGACCTCGGCGCCATCCTGTCCACTTGCGGCGAGCAATACGGTTCGATCGGTGTGCAACTGGGCGCGCGCTACGACGGCTCGCCTATTGTTGCGGAAAACGGCGCGCCGCCGGCCGACGACTTCATCAATTACACTGCGAGCAGCGTGCCGGGCGGCCGCGCGCCGCATGTCTGGATGAATGACGGCCGCGGTGCTGGCAGTTCGCTTTTCGACCGGTTTGGCGTCGGCTTCACGTTGTTGCGGCTAGGCGGCCAAGCGCCGGCCGGGTCCGCGCTTATGGAGGTGGCGGCGAAGGCCGGAATTCCTTTCAACGTACTCAATTGTCCCGACGCCGAAGCGCGCGACCTCTATGGCTGCGATCTCGCGCTCATTCGCCCCGATCAGCATGTCGCCTGGCGCGGCAACGCCGAACCACCCGACGCCGAACGGCTGTTGGCGCGCGTCGTGGGCGCTGCGGAACGGTGAGCCTCAAAACAACGCGCCCTGCCCGCCATCTTTCTTGCCGCGTTTGACGCGCGCGGCCGGCTTGGGCGCGGCCGGATTGGCCGGCTCGGGCGCGGCGGCGCCGACCGGCTCGAGCAGTTTCGGATTGTCATTGGCGGTGCGGTTGACCGCGGTTGAAATCTCATAGGCCTCCAGCAAAGTCTCCGGCGCCGGCGCGATCAGTGCCGAGGCCGTGGTGGCGTCCACCTTGGCGCCGTCGAGCCATAAATCGAACCCCTCCGGCGGCACGATTACCGGCATGCGGTCGTGGATCGGACTGAGCATGCGGTTGGCGCGCGTCGTGACGATCGTCGCGGTTTCCAGCTCCTCGCCGTTCGGCCCGGTCCAGGTCTCCCATAAGCCGGCAAAGGCGAGCGGCGCGCCCGATTTCGCGTGCACATAGAATGGCCGCTTGCGCTCGTCCGCCGCCTGCCATTCGTAGAAGCCGTCGGCCGGGATCAGACAGCGCCGCCGTTTTATGGCGGCGCGGAAGGCCGGCTTCTCGGCCGCCGATTCCCCGCGCGCGTTGATCAGCAACGTGAAGGTCTTCGGGTCCTTGACCCAGGACGGCAGCAGACCCCAGCGCACCAGCGCAAAATGGCGCTTGCCGTCCACCAGACGCACGATCGGTATCGGCTGCGTTGGGGCCACGTTGTAGCGCGGCGGAAAATTGGGCTGCTCCTCGTAGCCAAACAGCGCCCGCAACGCTTCCGGCGCGGAGGTGAGCGTATAACGGCCGCACATTTTTCGAGCCTTTCTACCGCGCGTTTAATCGCGCTTTAACCGTGTAGAATAACACTGGCGGCCGGCCAATTGGGTGCGGCGGGTTCGCGATGAAATATCGAAATTGCGCCGGGGCGTTGCAAGTCGACGACGGCCCGGATACCGGCGCCAGGCGGCTTGCCGCCGCCAATATCAACCCGGCGACCGGCCTTGCCAGCGACTACCTCAATCATTTCAATGAAGCGATCATGTTGCTCGACATGCTGGCGAGCTGCCCGGATTGCCGCGACGACTTGCTCGTTTGGCGGGCGATGAGCTACCGTGAGCACTTCGCGGCGTCGCGCTTTACCGGCCGCGCCGTTGCCATCGCCGCCTACGAAGCCGCCGATCCAGGCCGGCGCGGCTGTCTCGACGCTCTGGCCGGGGCCATGACCGCGGTGCTCGAATCGACACGCGCCGCGATGGGCGCCGATATGCCGCCGGGCGAAGCGGTAGCGCTCGCCGAGCGCGCCGTCGCCGTGCTCAAGCCGCTGGTGGCGCGCGCCGGCGCGGTGATCAACGGCGACGCCGATGCCGACTCCGGCGACCCGGTCGAACCGCAAACGGTGGTCGACGGGCTAATGCAGGGTTAAATGCCCGACAAACGAATTTATCCGCAGCGCCCCTATCTCGCGGTCAGCGCCGCCATTTTCCGCAACGGCAAGGTGCTGCTGGTGCGCCGCGCGCGCCAGCCGGCGCTCGGTATCTACACGCTGCCGGGCGGCGGCGTGGAAATCGGCGAAACGCTCATTGAGGCGGTGACGCGCGAAGTGAGCGAGGAGACTTCGCTCACAATCGAGCCGGTCGCGCTCGCCGGCCAACGCGAAGCCATCGCGCGCGATGCCGCAGGCCGCGTCGAACGCCATTTCGTAATCCTGTGCTTTGCGGCGCGCTGGCGTGCCGGCGAGCCGGTGCTCAACGAGGAACTCGACGACGCGCGCTGGCTCGATCCCGGCGAGCTGGTGAGCCTGCCCACCACGGAGGGCCTGGCCGAGATTGTCACCGCCGCCGCCGCGTGCCTCGCCCGCCCGACCTGACGCCAAGTGCCTTGCGATTACGGCGGAGCGCGCGCATATCATCCTCCCTCGCCCGGCGAAATGCGTATGAAACGTCTGCTGACCACGCTAACGCTCCTCATCTGTCTTGCCGCGCCTGCGGGCGCGCAAACGGCACCGGCGGCTTTCGACGGCGATTTGCAGCGGCTCGCCGAAATCATGGGCGCACTGCATTATCTGCGCGAGGTTTGCGGGGCCAACGAAGGGCAGAAATGGCGCGATGAAATGCAGTCGCTGGTCGACGCCGAGGCGCCAAGCGGCGAGCGGCGGCGCAAGATCGTGGCAAGCTTCAATCGTGGTTACCGCGGCTTCCAGCAGACTTATCGCACCTGCACACCGGCCGCAGACCTGGCAATTCGCCGTTATCTCGACGAAGGCGCCAAAATCGCCCGCGATATCACCGCGCGATACGCCAATTAGGCCCGCCGTTATTAACCTTTCTTTAGGTGCGGGCTTTGTGGCTCGCCCCCGCGTGATAACGTCCGTCTCGGGACTTGGGACTGGTGTCCGAACAGGGCGCCCGGGGACGAAGGTGACAATGACAACGACCGAGCGATCCACTCACTCGCGTGAGCCGGTGCCTGACCACGAACAGAAGCGCGTGGCCTTGGGCTACCTGCAGGAAGCATGGGCCGAAGCGCGCATCGACGGCATCGACGGCGATTGCCTGGCGCAGGCCTGCCTGTTCGCCGCCTTCGCCGAATTCGTCACCACCTATGGCGAGGAAGCCGCCGCCACTTTCGCCGAAGGGCTCGGCATGCGGATCCGCAACGGCGAATTTTCGCTCGACCAGCACCGGCAGTAAGTTCGGACGCCGCCGAATTTTTCATTCAAAGAATTACGAAGCCTCGGTCTCACGCAGACCGTAATAGCGCTCGAGCACGGCGTCGACATCGGCCGGAAAAAACGGCTTCTTCAGAACGGCGAGCGTATCCGACGGGTGCGGGCGGCCGGAGGCGGCTTCGTCGAGCGCCGTCGTCATCATCACGATAGCCACGTCCGGGCTCTCGCGCTTGATTCCCGTCAGGATGTCGGCGCCGTTGAGGCCCGGCATGCGGTCGTCGAGAAACACCATGCCGAAGTTGCCCTTGCGCAATTGTTCGAGCGCGGTGCCGCCGTCTTCGGCCTCGTGGACATCCAGCTCGAAGCGGCTGGCCGCCAGGATCTTGCGCACGATGCCGCGCATCGTGTCGGAATCGTCCACGATTAGAACCGGGGTCGGCATTTTCGCGCTGATGCAGATCTCGATCGCTTTGCGCGCATCTTCGGCACTGGCCGGTTTCGTCAGCGCACCGTCGACATTGTCGGGGCGCGCGCTGCCGCGCGGGGCGGACACGAACACCAGCGGTTCCGACCCCGCTGCGTTTGCGGCCTTGATCACGGATGCCCTATCGGAATCGCCCAAGGCGGCATCCAGCACGCAAATATCCACGCCGCCTTTGCGCAGCGCAGCTTTCGCGGCGCCGGCATTCGCCGCCTCGAAATCGATCGGAACCGAAGCCAGCACTGTGCCCTGACGCCACAGGTCCTGGTGCGACTTATCGGCCGCAACCAACAAGAAGCGGAGCGAAACAAGATCGTCGCTCATGAATCCTTGCGCTCCAAGCCACGGCGAATCCCGGCCAGCCAAGCGGTGCCACTATACCGTTGATAACCATCATCTCTATGTTTGCAATTCCACAGAAACAGAATGAGTAAAATGTCTGGGGAAAACTGACCCAAAATCACGAGCTTCGGCCACGCCTGCAAAGCCTCAGCTCGCCAAGGTTTCCAGGAAGCGGACGCGCTCACCCTGCGCCGGCGCGGTCAGACTGCCCTCCCACATGACTTTGTGGCCGCGGACGAAGGTGCCAAGGGGCCAGCCGGTCACGCTGACGCCGTCATAGGGCGTCCAGCCGGCGCGCGAGGCGATTTGAGTGTTGCCGATGGTTTCCCGCCGTTTCAGATCGACCACGGTCAGGTCGGCGTCGTAGCCGACTGCGATGCGACCCTTGGCCGCAATCCCGAATACCCTTGCCGGGCCGGCGCTGGTGAGATCGACCAGCCGCTGCAACGAAAGCCGCCCGGCATTGACGTGGTCGAGCATGAGTGGAACCAGCGTCTGCACCCCGGTCATGCCGGAGGGACTCGCCGGATAGGGCTTGGCCTTTTCCTCGCGCGTGTGCGGGGAATGGTCGGAGCCGACACTGTCGATGACGCCCTGCGCAATGCCGTGCCAGAGGCCTTCGCAATGGCCGGCATCGCGGATCGGCGGATTGATCTGGGCGAGCGTGCCCAGCCGCTCATAGCATTCGGGCGCCGCGAGCGTGAGATGCGCCGGGGTCGCCTCCGCCGTGGCGACGTCCTTGTGCTCGCCGAGGAAAGCGGCCTCTTGCTTGCTGGTGACATGCAGGACATGCACGCGCTTGCCGGTCTCGCGCGCGAGCTTGATTAGGCGCTGCGTGCACATGAGCGCCGCGGTGGCATCGCGCCAAAGCGGATGCGAGCGCGAGTCGTTGTCGATGCGTAAGTTCATGCGCTCGCGCAGGCGATATTCGTCCTCGGAATGGAAGGCCGCGCGGCGGCGGATCGCCTTGAGCACGGCACGCACGCCGTCGTCATCCTCGATGAGCAACGAGCCGGTGGAAGAGCCCATGAACACTTTCACGCCGGCGACGCCCGGGAGCATTTCCAATTCGCCGAGGTCTTTGGTGTTCTCGCGGGTGGCACCGACATAGAACGCGAAGTCGCAATGCATGCGGTGATGCGCGCGTTTGACTTTATCGGCCGTTGCGGCGGCCGACGTGGTGGTGGGGTCCGTGTTCGGCATTTCGAATATGGCGGTGACGCCGCCGAGCACCGCGCCGCGCGAGCCCGACTCCAAATCTTCCTTATGCGTCAGGCCGGGCTCGCGGAAATGCACGTGGCTGTCGATCACGCCCGGCAAAAGGTGCAGGCCGCGGCAGTCGATCGCCTCGCCGGCCGCAGCGCGCGACAGATCGCCAATGGCGGCAAACTTGCCGGCGCGAATGCCAAGGTCGCGCGCGGCCTCGCCGTCGTGATTGACCACGGTGCCGCCCTTGAGGATCAGGTCGAAGGTTTCAGCCATGCTGGACCGGCTCTAGAACGGGCTTGAGGCTTGCGCAACAGCGCTTACGTTTCGCCGTGAGTTCTGGCAAGAGACTAGCCCAAGGCAGATAGCGAGTATTGACATGCAGGCAGCGCTCCTCCCCGAACGAGGCGTCGTCAAGGTCGCCGGCGACGATGCCCGGCGCTTCCTCAATGGGCTTGCCAGCAACGATATCGGCCAGGTCGTCCCCGGCGGAGCGCGTTTTGCCGCACTGCTTACGCCGCAGGGCAAGATCATCGTCGATTTTCTCGCCGCCGAGGCCGAACCCGGCGACGGCGGCGGCTTCTTCCTCGATTGCCCGCGCGCGCTTTCCGGCATGCTGGTGGACAAGCTCAACTTCTACAAACTGCGCGCCAAGGTCACGGTCGACGACTTGTCGGAGGTACTTGGCGTGATGGCGGTCTGGGACGGCGCGGCTTTGAGCGAATACGGGCTCTCCTATGCCGATCCGCGCGTCCCTGCGCTCGGCACGCGCACGATATTGCCGCCGCAACTCGCCGCCGAGGCCGCCGCCGATCTCGGCGCGACGTTTGGCGACGCCGAGGCCTATGACGCGCACCGCATCGCGCTCGGCGTGCCGCGCGGCGGCATGGATTTCGCCTATGGCGACACGTTCCCGCACGAGGCCGACATGGACCAGCTCGCCGGCATCGATTTCGACAAGGGCTGCTATGTCGGGCAGGAAGTCGTCTCGCGCGTCGAGCACCGCTCGAGCGCGCGCAACCGGCTGCTGCCGGTCGCCTATGACGAGTTCGCGCCCTCCTCCGGGTTGCCGGTGATGGCGGGCGACAAGCAGGTCGGCGTGTTGGGCTCGACCGCCAAGGGCCGCGGCCTTGCCATGATGCGGCTCGATCGCCTTGCCGATGCGCTTGCAGCGGGCACGCCGCTGAGCTGCGGCAATATTCCATTGCATCTCGTAAAGCCGGATTGGGCGAAGTTTCCCTGGCCGGGCGAAGCGAAAGTCGAGTCATGATCGCTGTTCATGCCGACGGCTTGCCGCGCTGCCCGTGGCCGAAGCAGGACCCGCTTTACGTCGCCTATCACGACCAGGAATGGGGCGTGCCGGAATTCGACGACCGCTCGCTGTTCGAAAAACTTATCCTAGACGGTTTTCAGGCCGGCCTGTCCTGGATCACCATCCTGCGCAAGCGCGAGAACTTCCGCGCCGCCTTCGACGATTTCGACCCGGAAAAAATTGCGCGCTACACGCCGAAAAAAGTCGAGCGGCTGATGGGCGACGCCGGCATCGTGCGCAACCGCGCCAAGATCGAAGGCACGGTGAATTCGGCGCGCGCTTTTCTCAAGATCATGGATAACGGTCCCGGATTTTCCGACATGCTTTGGCAACACGTCGGCGGCAAACCGATAGATCATAAACTCGGTAGCCGCTCGCGCACGCCGACCGAATCCATTGAATCGCGCGCGATGTCCAAGGAACTTCTGAGTCACGGCTTCAAGTTCGTCGGGCCGACGATCGTCTATGCCTTCATGCAGGCGGTCGGCATGGTCAACGACCATCTCGTCACCTGCCACCGCCACGCGCCCTGCGGCAGGCTCGCCAAACGCCGATGAGCCCGGCGCGCAAAACCACACGAAAGGTCGCGCCGCGCGCCTGGCAGCGCATGCTGTCGGGGCGCCGGCTCGATCTGCTCGATCCCTCGCCGCTTGACGTCGAGATCGAGGATATCGCGCACGGGCTTGCCCGCATGGCGCGCTGGAACGGGCAGACCAAGGGCGCGCATATTTTTTCGGTCGCGCAGCATTCGCTGCTGGTGGAGGCGCTGGCGCGCACCAAGGCGCCGCGCCTCGACGCCAAGGCGCGGCTGGCCGTGCTGCTGCACGACGCGCCCGAATATGTCATCGGGGACATGATTTCGCCGTTCAAGGCGGTGATCGGCGACAGCTACAAGGCGGTGGAGCACCGGCTGCTCGCCGCCATCCATCTGCGTTTCGGCTTGCCGCCCACGTTGCCGGAGGCCCTAAAAAACTTGATCAAGACGGCCGACCGCGCCGCCGCTTTTCTTGAAGCCACCAGACTTGCCGGCTTCGAGGCGGCCGAGGCGCGCCGTTTCTTCGGCCCGCCACCGAAATTCTCCTTAACGCTCGAGCGCGAGTATCTGACGCCTTGGCCGGCCGGCAGCGCCGAGGCGCGCTTTCGCGAGCGTTTCAATAAGCTTCTGCGCGGCTAGCGCTTTCCATTCCAGCGGGCGCGTCATAGATATGACAAACGAGTCGCCCTTTATGAAGTCAGCATGATCCACGTCTGCTCCCTCGCACGTCTGCACGCCACGGTCGATGAGACCGGGGCGCGCCATATCGTCACCTTGCTGCGGCTCACCGACCGAGTCGAGCGGCCGCGCCACATCGCGCCCGAGAACCATCTCGTGCTCGCGGTCGACGACATCAGCTTCCCGATCGACGGTTACACCGTGCCGGCGGACGACCACGTGCAACGGCTACTCGACTTCGTCGGCAAGTGGGACCAGGCGGCGCCCATGGTGGTGCACTGTTTCGCCGGCATCAGCCGCTCGACCGCCGGAGCATACGTTGCGGCCTGCGCGCTCAATCCACAGCGCGACGAAATGAGCATCGCCTGGGACATCAGGCGCGCCTCGCGCACCGCGCAGCCGAATTCAGCCATCGTCACCATCGCTGACCGCCTGCTTAAGCGGCAGGGGCGCATGGTGCACGCAATCGAGGCCATCGGCCCGGGCGACCTCGCCGCGGAAGGCCACCCGTTCCGGCTCGATGTCGCGTGAGCGCTTGGCTAAGCTGACACGGGATCAAATGCGGAGGCCGCAGTGACCGGCAAGACATACGGCGTGGTGACGCCTGAGGTGCTCACATCCCTCAGCGGGCTTGAATTCCTCAAGAGCATCATCGCTGGCACGCAGCCTTCACCGCCGATCAGCGATTTGCTCGGCTTTCACCTGGTCGAGGTCGACAGCGGCCGCGCGGTGTTCGAAGGCTTGCCGGAATACCGCCATTACAACCCGATCGGCACCGTGCATGCCGGCTTTACCGCGACGCTGCTCGATTCCGCGCTCGGCTGCGCAATATTCTCCACACTCGCCAAGGGCGATACCTGGACCACGCTGGAGCTTAAGATAAATCTAGTACGCCCGCTCACCAAGGACACCGGGCCGGTGCGTGCGGAAGGCCGCATCATTCATCGCGGCCGCACGGTGGCGACCTCGGAAGGCGATCTGAAGGATCGCGCCGGCAAACTTTACGCCCACGCCACCACGACCTGCATGATATTTCCGGCGAAGGGCTGAAGGCTAGTTGTTATCGGCGGTAATCGAGGGCCGCAGCGACACGGGCTCGGCGTGGCGGTGGCGGTGCGTCGTGCGCACGACATGCGCCCGCCCCTGATTGCGGGTGAACTCGCAATAGGCGAAGCCGAGCCCGGAGATCGAACCGCGGAAGCTGCTTTCGCTGATACGTTCGAGATTAAAGCACGGCTGGATCGGCAGACCGCGCAGCGAGGCGCAAACCGCCTGGCCCTTCACTTGCAACGTACCGGCCGGCAGGCGGGCGTAGCGGACCTGACCGGAGCCCTGGAATTGGATGGAGCCGACCACCGAGCCGTCGGCATGCACGCGGCCCTGCCCGCGGGTGCCTTCGAAGCAGGTATAGGTGAACATCTTGCCGATGACGAAACGGCGCGCCTCGTCGGCGCTCATATCGCCGGCAACCGCCGGTACCGCGGCCAGCAGGCCGACCAGCAACGCAACCCCACGCACCATCACTGAACTCCGACTGACGCCACCGATTTAAGAAAACCGCGGCCTGTTTTTCAAGCCTACCGAACTATGCCACCCGTTCGTCGATAAATCCTGAACGTGTTTACCCGATTTTGACCACGATCCGGCCGCGCACCTGGCCGGCCAGGATCGACGCGGCCGCCGCCGGAACCTCGGAAAGCCCTATTTCATGGGTCATTGCGGCCAATTTTTGCCGATCCAGGTCGGTTTCCAGGCGTTTCCAGGCTTCCTGGCGACGCGCCAGCGGGCACATCACGGAATCGATGCCGTAAAGACACACCCCGCGAAGAATAAACGGGGCGACCGAGGTCGGCAGGTCCATGCCGCCGGCCAGCCCGCAGGCGGCCACCGCCCCGCCATAACGGGTCATCGACAACAGGTTGGCGAGCGTTGCCGAGCCGACGCTGTCGACCGCCCCGGCCCAACGCTCCTTGGCCAGCATCTTCGGCGGCCCGGCGAGTTCCTGGCGCTCGACGATTTCCGATGCGCCCAAACCTTTCAGATAGTCGGCCTCGCCGGGGCGCCCGGTAACCGCACTGACGGCAAAGCCGCGCTTGGCGAGGATCGCGATAGCGACCGAGCCGACGCCGCCCGCCGCCCCGGTCACCGCGATCGGCCCGCGCTCAGGAGTGAGGCCGTGGCGCTCCAGCGCAGTCACCGCCAGCATCGCGGTGTAACCCGCCGTGCCGATGGCCATCGCCTCGCGCGCGCTCATGCTCGCCGGCAAGCGCACCAGCCAGTCGCCCTTCACCCGCGCTTTCGCGCCATAGGCGCCGAGATGGGTTTCACCGCAGCCCCAGCCGTTGAGGATCACCTTGTCACCCGGCTTCCACGCCGAACTGCTGGACACCGTCACCGTGCCGGCGAAGTCGATACCGGCGATCATCGGGAAGCGGCGCACCACCGGCGCCTTGCCGGTGATGGCGAGACCGTCCTTGTAATTGAGCGTGGAATATTCGACCGCGACGGTGACGTCGCCGTCCATCAAATTGGCTTCGTCGAAGTCCGCGAGCGCGGATTTGGTGCCGCCGTCCGCCTTCTCGATTACAATCGCCTTGAATATCGCCACGCATAGCCTCGCTGCTCAATGCCTTGAAGGCATTCATGACGCGCCGAAGCTGACAGTGCAAGCGTCTCAGACCGCCGAGGGAGCAAGCCGCCCAACCGGCTCTTCGACGATGGGCAAGTTGATGATCGCCGACAACACGCCGAAGAACACCGACAGCCACCACACCGGATTGTATGAGCCGTAATGGTCGAACACGAAGCCGCCGAGCCAGACGCCGAGGAAGCCGCCGACCTGGTGGCTGAAGAAGGTGATGCCGAACAGCATGGCGAGCCAGCGCGTGCCGAACATTACCGCCACCAGCCCCGAAGTTGCCGGCACGGTGGAAAGCCAAAGCAACCCGGTCACGGCGCCGAAAATCAACGTGGCGGCGGTACTCGGCGGCATCGAAATGAACACGGCGATCACAATGGCGCGGGAAAAGTAGATGAACGAGAGGATGTAGCGCTTGGGCATCCGGCTGCCGAGATAACCGGACGCCAGCGATCCGATGATATTGAATAGACCGATGGTCGCAAGCGTCCAGCCGCCGACCTCGGCCGAGAGACCGCGATCCAATAAATAGGATGGCAGATGCACGGTGACGAAGGCGAGCTGGAATCCGCAAGTGAAGAAACCTAGCACCAGCAAGACGTAGCTGCGATGTCCGAAAGCCTCGACGAGCGCGTGCCGCAACGATTGCTGCACGACCGGCGCGGCGAGAACATTCGCCGCACGGCCACGCGGCGCCGATAATACAATCGACAGCGGCAGGATCAGCAGCATCAGCCCGGCGAAAACGGCGAGCGCCGTCTGCCAGCTATAGACATCCATCAGCGCGACGGCGAGCGGCGAAAAAAGGAACTGGCCGAACGAGCCCGCTGCGGTGCCGAACCCGAAGGCGGTCGACCGCCAATTCGCCGGCACCAGCTTGCCGAAGGCGCCGACGATGATGGTGAACGAGCAACCGGAGAGGCCGAAACCGATCAGCGCGCCGGCCGATAGCGTCAACTCGGCGGCAGTCGTGGAATGCGCCATGATCACCAGGCCAAGCGCATAGCAGAGCGCACCGGCCGCCAAGACCCTGGGGGCGCCGAAGCGGTCGGCGACTGCGCCGGCGACCGGCTGGCCGATACCCCACAACAAATTTTGTATGGCAAGCGCAAAGGCAAATACGTCGCGGCCCCAGTGATTGGCCTGCGACAGCGGGGTGAGAAAGAAACCAAGCGCGGAGCGCGGTCCGAAGCTGATCGCGGCGATCAGGCAACCGCAAATCAAGATCACCATTGGCGTGCGCCACGTGCTGACCGCGACCGAATTACCCGTTGCTGACGGCACCGACATCTTGAACTCGCTCCGGCCAAATCGATCCGACCAAGGCTGGCTTTGACGCCCTGCGATGGGGCGGTTGCGGATCGCGGCCGACCATATCGGGCCCGCAAGCGCAGCAAAAACGAATAATCGTGATCCTAGCCATATGCGCCGCGCATGGCTTGCGCGGGCAAGCGTCAATTCAACGCGTTTTTTCGCGTAAACGCTTTACCCTCGTCCGACCGCAGCCATTCCAGGCTGTGGCTGACCGGCCATTCCCGTTCGACCTGCGCGGCTTCCGCTTCGGTCGCTTTCGCGTCGCCCCAGGTCGGCTCGTCGGAACCGTCGCCCCAGGCACGCGGCCGGTAGAAGGTGTGCACGCCGAGCTTGTAGATTTTCTTCATCTCGTTGACCCAGTCCGGATGCACCCAATAGGCGTGATAGTGGGTCGCCTTCGCCACTTCCGGCATCCACAGCTTGCCGCCGAGCATGTCGCGGGCAATGCGTTTGGCGCGCGCCCAGGCATCCGGTTCGGTGACGACGTCGGGAATGCCGTCGCAGGTGAAGGTAAACTGACAGGCAAGGTGCCGGTGCGAATTCTGGTAGACGACGCCGCAGACGTCGTTCGGGTAAAACGGCGAGAACACCCGGTTCATCACCACCTGCGCGACCGCGATCTGCCCGCGCACCGCTTCGCCGCGCGCCTCGAAATAGACGGCATTGGCGAGACACTTCTCGGCCTTGGCGCGGGTATCGCCGGCAAGCGCCAGCCGCTCGGCCGGCGATTTCGGCCGCTGCTCGATACCGGTGACTTCACCCTTGCTGGCGATACTTTCGCCGGCTTGGTCGGCGCCGCCGGCCGCCGAAGGAGCGAGCGCCGACTGCTTGATGTCGGGATCGCCGGACGCCATCACCACCGGCGCCTCGCCCGGCGCCCACGGCTTGATCGGTGCCTCGACCGCGGCCAGCGGATCGGCGCCGAAATAAATTCGCGCGCGGTTTTTTCTGCCGGGCGGCTTTTGCGCAGGAGGCGACCGAATATCGCCCGACGCCACCGGCTCGTCGGCAACCGCGGCGAATTCATATTCCGCGTAAGGATCGAAGCGCTCGCCGGCTTGCCCGCTCTTGAGCGGCGCATCGGCGCGCGCCGGCGCGATCGACGCCAGCGGCGGCATCGGTTGGCGCGGCCGCGCCAGAACCGAGTCGCGCTTGGCCTTGCGATTGACGGCGGGAAATTGCAGCGGTGCGCCCGGATCGCCGAGGAACTGCGAAGCGATCGAAACGGCGATGTCGGTTGGGTCGAAATTCGCCAGCGCATAAAGCGGCGGATGCGGGATGGCGGTGCCGATCGGACGCGGCAGGCTGAACGTGGCGGCGTGGATAGTGCCGAACGGCGAGGCGATCACGTGCCGGTATGCGCGCGCGGCAACTCCCGGTTGGCGCACCAAGAGCGCGCCGAGATCCTGAAACCCGATCGAATTGGGCAGCACGGCGAAAACCAGCCCGCCGAAGCCGATCGCGGCAAGCCTTGACCGTCGACGCCTACGCAACACCGCCATGCACGCGCTCACGCCACACAGTTACATTCGCATACCGCCCGCCGCCGGATTGGCGACAAAGCGACAGATTTTTTTATGGACTGATTAACCTTGCGAAGGTCTTAACCCGCGCGCGCGGGCGACTATCCCGATGCGCCGCTCTTGAGTCGCCGCAGCGTGCAAATTACCGCCAATCAAGCGGCAAGCGCCGGGAAATAATTGTTAACTATATCGCAATCGCTCTTGCCCATTATCCGCCCGCACCCCCTGCATCCGGGCCGGTATGCTCACGTTTCTCCTCCCATCGACGCTCGCCGGCCAAGCGCTGCTGCTCGCGCTGGCGTGCCTCGCCGCGCTTGTTATGGTCGGTTTTTGGTACCGGCGCCTCGCCGCGCAAAATCGCCGCTTGTCGAGCGCGGTCGGCAACATGTCGCAAGGCCTGTTGATGTTCGACGCGCAAGGCCGCATCGTTTTGCAAAATCAACGCTACATCGACATGTACAAAGTGTCGCCGGAAATCGTGCGGCCAGGCTGCTCATTGCGCGAGCTGATTGAGCACCGCAAGGAAACCGGGCTGTTTGCCGGCGACATCGACGCCTATTGCCGACACATCCTCGATGGCGCCGCCAACGGCCAAAGCACGCAAGCCTATGTGCAGGCCAGCGACGGCCGCATCGTGCTGGCCAAAAACGAGCCGCTGCCGGACGGCGGCTGGGTATCCACCCACGAGGACGTTACCGAACAGCGCCGCGCCGAGCAGGAACGCGCCGCGATCAACGATCAGGAGCAGCGGCGCGCGGTCATCGACGCGGCGATCGCCTCGTTCCGCCCGCAGGTGGAGACGCTTCTGTCCAGCGTGAGCGACAGCGCGACCGCCATGCACGCGACGGCGAGCGCCCTGCTCGGCTCCTCGCACCAGACATCACTGCGCGCGGAGAGCGCCGTGAAGGCGTTCAATGAGGCTTCCGCCAATGTCGAGAGCGCGGCGGTCGCGGCCAACCAATTGTCCAGCTCAATCGCCGAGATCAGCCGCCAGCTCAACCACACCAGCGGCGTCGTCGGCCTCGCCACCGGCGAGGCGCGCGCCACCGACAGCGAGATCGCGGGGCTTGCCGCCGGTGCGCAGAAGATCGGCGACGTGGTCAAGCTGATCCGCAGCATCGCCGGGCAGACCAACCTGCTCGCGCTCAATGCCACCATCGAGGCCGCGCGCGCAGGCGAGGCCGGCAAGGGCTTCGCGGTGGTCGCTTCCGAAGTCAAATCGCTCGCGGTGCAGACCGCCCAGGCGACTGAAGAAATCGCCAATCATATCGAGGCGGTGCAGAACTCGACTTCCGGCGCGGTCGAGGCGATCCGCCAGATCGCCACCCGCATGCAGGAAATCAACGAGTACAGCGCGGCGGTGGCCGCCGCGGTCGAGCAACAAAATTCGGCCACCGAGGAAATCTCGCACAACGTGGCGAGCGCCGCCGACGGCACCACGCACGTGGTGGCGGTGCTCAGTGAGGTCGCGGGTGCCGCGACCGCAACCCGGACTTCGGCGGAAACGGTGCGTGATGCTTCGCAATCGGCGGAAGCGGCGGTCGCCAATCTGCAACTCGAAGTGGAAGACTTCCTGACCAAGGTGGCGGTGTAGTCTTATTGTCGTCACCGGGCGTGTCCCGCTGACCTCGCTCATCAGGGCCCGGTACATCCCCAAGTGCGATGGCCGGGACAAGCCCGGCCATGACAAGCCTACTCCATCAGATAGCAGCTACGCCGTGCTGGCGGCGGCCTTGCCGAGCGCCGCTTGCGCGGCGGCCAGCCGCGCGATCGGCACGCGGAACGGCGAACACGACACATAGTCGAGATTGACCGCGTGACAGAACGCGATCGAGGCCGGATCGCCGCCGTGCTCGCCGCAGATGCCGACCTTCAGCCTTGGCCGCACTTTGCGTCCGCGCTCGACACCGATCTTCACCAGTTCGCCGACGCCCTGCTGATCGATCGACACGAACGGATCGGCTGGCAAGATACCGCGCGCGGTGTAGATGCCGAGGAAACTCGCCGCGTCGTCGCGCGAGATGCCGAAGGTGGTCTGCGTGAGATCGTTGGTGCCGAACGAGAAGAATTCGGCAGTTTCGGCGATCTCGCCGGCGAGCAAGGAGGCGCGCGGCAATTCGATCATGGTGCCGACCTGGTAATTGAGTTTGGCGCCGGTTTCTTTCGCCACCGCCTTGGCCATGGCGTCGATGCGCGCCTTGACCAAATCGAGCTCCATCTTGGTGGCGATCAGCGGCACCATCACCTCCGGCACCACCGGCTTGCCGGTGCGCTTGGCCGCCTCGACCGCGGCCTCGAAAATCGCGCGCGCCTGCATCTCGGCGACTTCCGGATAGGCGATGGCGATGCGGCAGCCGCGGAAGCCGAGCATCGGATTGAACTCGGCGAGTTCGTTGGCGCGGTCGGCGAGCCGCTTCGGATCGGCGCCCATGGCTGTCGCCACTTCGGCGATCTCGTCCTCGCCGTGCGGCAGGAACTCGTGCAGCGGCGGATCGAGCAGCCGGATGGTCACCGGGCGGCCGTCCATGATTTCGAACAATTCGACAAAGTCGTTGCGTTGCATCGGCAACAGTTTGGCGAGCGCGGCGCGGCGCGATTTTTCGTCATCGGCCAGGATCATTTCGCGCACCGCCTGGATGCGGGCCTCGTCGAAGAACATGTGCTCGGTGCGGCAGAGCCCGATGCCCTCGGCGCCGAAACGCACGGCGGCTTTGGCATCGGCCGGAGTGTCGGCATTGGCGCGCACGCCGAGCTTGCGCACCTTGTCGGCCCAGCCGATCAAAGTGGCGAATTCGCCCGACAGCTGCGGCTCGATCATGTCGACCTTGCCGGCCAGCACCTGGCCGGTGGAGCCGTCGACAGTGATTAAGTCGCCTTGCTTGAACGATTTTCCGCCCGCCGTCATGGTGCGCTTGGCATAGTCGACGCGCAGCGAACCGGCGCCGGAGACGCAGGGCTTGCCCATGCCGCGCGCGACCACCGCCGCATGCGAGGTCATGCCGCCGCGCGTGGTGAGGATGCCTTCGGCCGCGTGCATGCCATGGATATCCTCCGGCGAGGTCTCCACCCGCACCAGAATGACCTTGCGTCCGTCGGTCTTGAGCTGCGCGGCCTCGTCCGGCGAGAACACGATTTCGCCCGATGCGGCGCCGGGCGAAGCCGGCAGGCCGGTGGCGATCACCTCGCGGTGCGCGCGCGGGTCGATGGTCGGATGCAAGAGCTGGTCGAGCGCCAGCGGATCGACGCGCAGCACCGCCTCGCTCCTGGAAATCAATCCTTCGTTGGCGAGTTCGACCGCAATGCGCAGCGCGGCCTTGGCGGTGCGCTTGCCGGAGCGGGTCTGCAGCATCCACAGCTTGCCCTGCTCGACGGTGAATTCGAGGTCCTGCATGTCGCGGTAGTGGCGCTCGAGCGCGTTGTAGATGCGCTTGAGCTCGGAATAGGCCTTGGGCAGCGCAAGCTCCATCGACGGTTTGTCGGAGCCGGACTCCTGCCGCGCGGCCTCGCTGATTTCCTGCGGCGTGCGGATGCCGGCAACCACGTCCTCGCCTTGCGCATTGATGAGAAACTCGCCGTAAAGCTTTTTCTCGCCGGTCGAGGGATTGCGCGTGAAGGCGACGCCGGTCGCCGAGGTGTCGCCCATATTGCCGAACACCATGGCCTGCACGTTGACCGCGGTGCCCCAGCTTTCCGGAATATTGTGCAGGCGGCGATAGGTGATGGCGCGCTGGTTCATCCAGGAGCCGAACACCGCCCCGATCGCGCCCCACAATTGCTCGTGCGGGTCCTGCGGAAACGGTTCGCCGCGCTCGTCCTTCAGCCGCTTCTTGTAGCGCTCGACCAGCTCGGCCCAATCGTCGGCGTAAAGGTCGGTGTCGAGCGAATAGCCCTGCCGCTCCTTGTGGCGGTCAAGCAGTTCCTCGAAATGTTCGTGGCCGACGCCGAGCACCACGTCGGAATACATGGTGATGAAGCGCCGGTAGCTGTCGTAGGCAAAGCGGCGGTCGCCGGATTTCGCGGCCAGCGCCTCCACCGTCTTGTCGTTGAGGCCGAGATTGAGCACGGTGTCCATCATGCCGGGCATCGACGCGCGGGCACCTGAACGGACGGATACGAGAAGCGGATTGGTCTTGTCTCCGAATGTCCGGCCCGTAATACGGCCGACCTGGGCGAGCGCCTTTTCGACCTGTGCGCGCAGGTCCTTCGGGTATTGTTGCTTGTTCGCGTAGTAATAGGTGCAGACGTCGGTGGTAATCGTGAAGCCCGGCGGCACCGGCAGGCCGAGATCGGCCATTTCGGCAAGGCCGGCGCCCTTGCCGCCGAGCAGATTGCGCATCGAGGCTTTGCCTTCGGCACGACCGTCGCCGAAGCCGTAGACCCATTTGCCTTTGGACGGTTTTTGGGCCGGCCGCGCCGCCTTTTTGGGCTTGGAAGCCTTGCGTATAGCCGGTTTTTTGGATTTGGCGCTGGCGCGCGAGGATTTTCGTTTAGCCATGGCTCAAAAAATGGTGGGGCTGGTCGATCGGCCCTAAAAACACCCTCAGGGAGCGCGACGCAAGCCCGCTTTTCCCGCTCTCCCCGTTTGCGGGGGAGCGGTAAAATTTACCCCCCGATCCTGGAAAAATCCGCCACCGCGCGGGTGGCTTCGCGAATCTCGTTGAGCAGCTTGAGGCGGTTTTCGCGCAACGCCTTGTCGTCGACGTTAACGGTGACCTTGTCGAAGAAGGCATCGACCTTGGGGCGCAAGCTCGCCATGGCGGTCATGGCGGCGGCGAAGTCCTCCTTGCCGACGGCGGCCGACGCGTCTTTCTTGGCGACGTTGATCGCCTCGGCCAGCGCTTTTTCCTCGGCGTCTTTCAGCAATTTTGCGTCGGGCGCGCCGGTATAGCTCTTGTTGTCCTTCTTCTCCTCGATGCGCAGGATGTTGGAGGCACGCTTGACGCCGGCGAGCAGGTTCTTGCCGTCGTCGCTGTCGAGGAATTTGCCGAGCGCATCAATGCGGCGGACAACCATCAACAGGTCGTCCTGGCCTTCGAGCGCGAATACGGCGTCGACTAGATCGTGACGCGCGCCCTGCTCGCGCAGTTGCACCTTCAGGCGATCGATAATGAAATCATGAATTTTTGCGCCATAAAGTGCCCGACCTATCTGTTCGACAGTCTTATCGATTGCCGAGCCGACTGACTGATCGATGAATTGGCGGACAGAGTGATTGCCTTGCTCCAAATAAATGCTGGTAGCGGCACGAAGCGGTTCCCAAAAACTGATTCGAATCTCGTTTGCAAGTATGATTCTTAAAACGCCCAGCGCCGCTCTCCGCAACGCATAAGGATCCTTCGATCCGGTCGGCTTCTCGTCGATCGCCCAGAAGCCGACCAGCGTGTCGATCTTGTCGGCGAGCGCGACCGCAATCGACACCGGATCGGCCGGCACCAGATCGTCCGGCCCTTTCGGCCGGTAGTGATCCTCGCAAGCATGGGCGACCGCTTCGTCTTCGTTCTGCGCCTCGGCGTAATAGCGGCCCATCAAGCCTTGCAGCTCAGGGAATTCGCCGACCACGTCGGTCAACAGATCGGCTTTGCAAAGCTGCGCGGCGCGTTCGGCCTTGTCGGCATCGGCGCCGACCATCGGTGCCAGCTGGCCGGCGAGCGCGACGATGCGCGCGATGCGTTCGGCTTGCGAGCCGAGCTTCTCGTGAAACACGATTCCGCTGAATTTCGGCAGCCGCTCTTCCAGCCGCGTCTTCAAATCGGTGTCGTAGAAGAACTTGGCATCGGCGAGCCGTGCACGGATCACGCGCTCGTTGCCGGCGACGATCGCCTTGCCGTGATCGCTCGCCTCGATATTGGCGACCAGGATGAATTTATTGGTGAGCTTGGCCGTCTGCGTGTCGCGCAGCACGAAACATTTCTGGTTGTTGCGGATGGTGGCGCGGACCACCTCGTCGGGGATGGCGAGATAGGCGGCATCGAACGAACCCATCAGCGTGACCGGCCATTCCACCAGCCCGGCGACTTCGGCGAGCAATCCGGCGTCCTCGACCAGCTCGTAGCCTTGCGCGAAGGCCAGGTTCTTGGCGTCGGCCAGGATCATTTCCGCCCGCCGCGCCGGATCGAGCACCACCTTGGCCGCTTCGAGCTTGACAAGGTAATCGTCGAAACGGCGCACCTTGACCGGCGCCGGTGACATGAAGCGATGGCCGCGCGTCTCGTCGGAGGCGGCGATGCCGTCGACATTGAACGCGACGATGTCGGGCTCCTCGGTTTCCGGCCCGAAGGTAGCAAGGATCGAATGCAGCGGGCGCACCCAGGTGAGCCGTCCTGAACCCCAGCGCATCGACTTCGGCCACGGGAAAGAGCGCACCACCTCGGGAATCATTTCGGCCAGCACGTCGAGCGCCGGTTTACCCTGCTTCTCAATCACCGCGACATAGAAGTCGCCCTTCTTGTCGGGCTGCACTTTGGCTTCGCTGATTGCCTTTAACCCCGCAGCTTTGAGAAATCCGGCGATGGCCTGGTCGGGCGCACCGACGCGCGGACCTTTCTTTTCTTCCTTGATGTCCGGTTGGCGCACCGGCACGCCATGCACCGACAGCGCCAGCCGGCGCGGCGTGGCGAAGGCCTTGGCGCCTTCGTAGACGAGGCCTGCGGCCACCAGCCGGTCGGTGACAATTTTCTTCAAATCGTCGGCGGCGCGCGCCTGCATGCGCGCGGGGATTTCCTCAGACAAAAATTCAAGCAGAAGATCGGGCATTGCAAACTCGTGATGGCGGGTATGCGCAACGTCAGCAAGTAACAGGGTAAAGGTAGCCTGTCACCTGTCGGCGGCACCGGGCGCGGCCCCGCTACGCCGGCAATATCTCGATACCATAGTAAGCGGCCAGGGAACTGTCCCGAGGCTTCCTCCCCAAAAAGTTAGCGGTTTGACAAGGCTTAGTTGGTCAAATCCGTCAACTCGAACGGAGGAAGCTGCGTGACCAAGCCCTATGGCATTTCTCTCGCCGCGCCAATCGTCACCCGGCTGCGCGCGATCGACTGGAGCCGGCGCGAGGTGCGCGACGGCACCGTGATTCTCGCGCTGGCGCTCCCCGCTTATCTGGCGGCGCATTTCTACGAACTGCCGCCGAAGTTGTTCCAATTCGGCAACGATTATGCCGACTATGAAATCGACGATTTGATTTTCGTCGCCTTCATCATGAGCGTCGCCTTGATGGCGTTCGCGTGGCGGCGGGTGCGCGATCTCAGTAGCGAGATCAAGGCGCGCCGCGCGGCCGAAGACGCCGCGCGCAAGCTCGCGCGCCACGACCCGCTCACCGGACTGCCCAACCGGCGCTACTTCGGCGAGAAGCTCGACGAAGCCTTGCGCAGCGTCATGCTCGAAGGCCACCGCGCCGCCGTGCTGATGCTCGACCTCGACGGCTTTAAGACGATCAATGACGTGCACGGCCACCTGGTCGGCGACAAAGCGCTGATCGAATTCACCGAGCGTATCGCGACCGCCGCAAAGGGCGCGGTGGTCGCCCGCGTGGGCGGCGACGAGTTCTCTATCATCCAGCCGAAGATCAGTTCGCTCGACGATCCGGCCGGGCTCGCGCGCCGCATCGTCAAGGCGGTGGCCGAGCCGTTCCAGATCGCCGGTACCGAAACCGCGCTCGGCGTCGGCATCGGCATCGCGGTGGCGCCCGACGACGGCACCAAGCCCGATGAACTGGTTCGACGCGCCGACCTTGCGCTCTACCGCGCCAAAGCGGAAGGGCGCTCATTCACCCGCTTCTTCGAGCCGGCGATGGACGCCCATGTCGAGCGGCGCACGGCCATCGAACGCGAATTGCGCGCGGCGGTCGCGGCGCATGCCATCGAGGTGCATTACCAACCACTCGTGCATCTCGACGGCGACCGCATCATCGGATTCGAGGCGCTGGCGCGCTGGGTAAGCCCCACGCTCGGCAACGTGTTTCCCAGCGTGTTCATTGCCGTGGCCGAAGAATGCGGCCTCATCCACCGGCTCGGCGATCAGTTGCTGCGCGCCGCCTGCTACGAGGCGAAGAATTGGCCGGCCGACTTCACGCTCGCCTTCAACATCTCGCCGGTGCAGTTGCGCGATCCGACCTTCGGCCTGCGCACGTTTGGCATTCTGGGCGAAACCGGCCTGCCGCCGGCACGGCTGGAACTCGAAATCACCGAAAGCGCGATCGTCGGCGACGCCTTGCTGGCGCAGCGCATGATCGACGAACTGCGTAGCGCCGGCGTGCGCATCGCGCTCGACGATTTCGGCACCGGTTACGCCACCATGTCGCAGCTGCTGGCGTTCCGCTTCGACAAGATCAAGATCGACCGCAGCTTCGTGAACAAGCTCGGCGGCGATGCCGATAGTGAAGTGATCGTGCGCGCCATCATCGGGCTCGCCAAGGGTCTCGGGCTGACCACGACCGCGGAGGGCATCGAGACCGGCATTCAGCTTGCCGATCTCAAGTCACACGGCTGCGTCGAGGGACAGGGCTATTTGTTCGGCAAGGCCATCCCGGCCGAGCAGATTCCCGACCTGCTGCGCCATCCCTCGATCGCCGCCGAGGTCGCTTGAAGGCCTCGTAACCGTCTGGCGTTGCCGGCGTTACCAGCCGCCGCCACCGCCGCCGCCGCCACCGCCGCCCGAACCGCCGCCACCGCCGGAGAAGCCCGACGAGCCGGACGACACCGGTATCGCGCTCGCCAAGGCACTGCTGACGCCCACCATGCTTGCCGAGACGGCCTGGCCGAAGTTGTTGCCCGACCAGTTGCCGCCGCTGCTCCAGCCTGGCTGATAACTGGCCATCGGATCGGTCTCACCAGGATGCGCGCGCCGTACCGCCGCGGCGAAGGCATCGGACCATGGCTTCTCCACGTCGAGGGCGACCGCATAGGGCAGCAGCGCCTCGAAGCGCTCGCTGGTGATCTCCGGCGCCTGCAGATTGAGGCGGTCGGATTCCGCGGTTTCCAGATAAAGCCGGAAGCCGGCAAGTTGATCCATGATCGGCCGGCCGAGCGCGGTCGGCGCCCGCATCAGGTAGAAGAACAGCCCATTAAGCGAGGCAAAGGCGCCCAACAGCACGAAGGAAAATGGATAGCCCGACACGAACGACCAAACCACCGGCAGCGCGCTGCCGAAGCCGCTTGGAAAAAACGCGTGCACGAAATTGGTGCCGATTGTGAAAAAGATGACGATGACGACGATGGACATGGCGCCGCGGAACAGCGCTGCAAATCCGGAACCGCCGAACAGGCTTTGCAGGATCGGCACCACAAACATGCCAGCTATGAACGAGCCGAAGGTCAGGAAGACCAGGATCGAAAGGTCCTGGTCCTGCAACCCGCCGAACATGACCACGCCGAATATCACGGCGGCGGTGAGCAAGAAGCCGGCAACGACATAACCGAGATTGCGGCGGAAGAAGCGGTTGCTGCATTCCGATTCGATGCTGGTGGTGAACTTGTTGCCGACCTTGGCCACGGCTTCGCCATTGGCCCGATTGACGTTGGCGGTGCCGCCCCGCTCATTCACCCAGGTATAGATCGTGCCTTCGCCCGGCGGCAGTGCGCTAAAGCCGCCTTCCGGTTGCTTGCCGGTCGCCTTCAGCGTCAACGTCCCGGCCAGCATGTTGAAGCGCAACAGCCCGCGCACCGCGAGCGAGAGCGCCGCCGCGGTGAAGGCGCGCCACTTCTCGCGGCCCAGGCCCCAATTGTGGATGTAATTGGCGAGCGCCGGCGAGATGCCTTGCGGCGGATGGAACAACGGAATGATTGTGCCTGGCCGGGGATCGCGGCCGACCGCGCTCCAGGCCGCCATGTAGTAGACCAGCACGAGGAAAAATCCGAGGCCGCCGAAAACCCAGCGCCGGTTGTCGAAGATTTCATACCAAAGCAGCGTGTTCGGTCCGGGCGGCTCGACCGCGCCGGCGGGAAGCGCGGCGACAACGGTCAAGCCCTCGCCCGGCGCTAGCCGCCGCGTGGTGTTGACCGTCAGCGTGCCAAGCGCACCGATGCTGCCTTGCCAATCGGTGCCGCGCGCGCCGAGGCGGCCGGTAAAAGCCGTCCAGCGCAATGGTGCGGCGCCGTCGACGAGGTGCAGCCGATAAGTCGCGCCCTCAATCGGGAAATGCCAGAAATTGCCGGTGACATTCCAGTTGAGCTCGGGCTTGCCGTCGAACCAGCGGATTTGCCGTCCGGTGCGGTAATGAAAGACATATGTGTGGTCGCCGCGCGAAATATTGGTGTCCTTGCTGCCGGCATAGATGCGAATGAAGGTGTTCTTGCGTTCGGTGAAATAATGCTCAGGCCGCCCGTCAAGGGTGACACTGGAAATGCTGAAGTCGACCTCGCGCAAGGTCCCACCGGCGTCTTTGAAGGTGAGCGGGAAATCGCGATAGATACCGTGCCTGATTTCGCGTCCTTCAGCCTGCACGCGCACGGTTTCGATCACGGTGAGTTCGCCATCCTTGGCGACGCTGACGTTCGAATCGAAATAGTGGATGACCTCGGCCGCGCCGGCGCTGGTACCGCGGCCGAGCCAGAGCCCGAGGAAAAGCAAAAGCGCGAGCCCGGCATGCGCTGCCGTGTAGCGCCCGCGCGCGCGCATGGGTGACGATGCCGTCATCGCGCGGGCTGCCCCGGTTGCAGCGCGACTTCGGGCACGGCGCGGTCGGCCGTGTCCGTGAGCTCGAAAAAAGCGTGCTCCGCAAAACCGAACAGGCCGGCAATGAAGCTGCTCGGAAAGGATTGCACCAGCACGTTGAGATTGCGCACCGCGCCGTTGTAATATCGCCGCGCCAGCTGGATTTCGTTTTCCACGTCACTCAATTGCCGCTGCAATTCGAGAAAATTATTGCTGGCCTTCAGGTCGGGATAGTTTTCGGCCAGCGCGAACAGCCGGCCGAGCGAAGCCGACAGCGCGCCCTCGGCCTGGGCGCGGCGGACCACATCGCCTTCCGGCAGCGCGCGCGCCGCCGCGCGGATCGCCGTCACCTCTTCGAGCACCGAGCGTTCGTGCGTGGCATAGCCCTTGACGCTGTCGACCAGATTGGGGACGAGATCGGAGCGCCGCTTGAGCTGGACGTCGATCCCGCTCCAGGCCTCGTTCGCCATCTGGCGCGCGCGCACCAGCCGGTTGAAGACGACGACCGCGTAAACGATCGCCGCAACCGCGATGGCAAGAATGATCCAGAGCAGCATGATGTGTTGGCCGAATCGCCCAGCTTCGGAATTAAACTATAGCTTCAAATGGCTGTTGTCGCAGAACGGCGGCGTCCTGGTGCGTTTGCAGGTGCAGAAATTGCGGGTTGCAGCGCGTTTGGCGGTCCATTCCAGCGGGGTGAAATCGGTCACTTCATGCGAGCCGTCGCAGAAAGGCTGGCTCTGCGAGCGTCCGCAGCGGCACCACCAATAGGTCTCGCCTTCGACCACCTCGACCGCGACCGGCTTGCGCCCGCCGATTTGCGGTTCGCTCATAGCGGTCCCCCGGCTGCTTTCTTCATGAGTTGACCGAAGCCGATGCTTTGGCCGTCGGGGTCGCGCACGGCGCACTCGCGCACGTCATAGAATTGATCGCACAGCCCGTAATCGACGGTCGCGCCGCGTTCCTTCACATCCGCGAACAGCGCTTCTACGTCGTCGACCCAGAAATAGGCGTTCCAAATCCCTTCGCTGATCTTCCAGTACGGAACGATCGCGTGCCCCGCCGGCGCCTGTTTGAGCATCGCAAAGCTATTGCCATATTCCATGATGGCGAATTCCGGCGGCTCGCCGAAAATGCCGTGCTTGGCGAAGCCGAGCCTGTCCTGCCAATAAGCGATCGTCTCGGGCAGATTGCTGGCAAACAGGATCGGCGCCTGCCGCAAAATGCGCGCGCTGGTCACGCGGCACCCCCGCCTTCGGTCGCAAGCCAAGCCTCGCCGCAGGCTTTCGCCAGTTCACGCACGCGCAGGATATAGCTCTGCCGCTCGGTGACCGAGATCACGCCGCGCGCATCGAGCAGATTGAAAACATGCGAAGCCTTGATGCACTGGTCGTAGGCCGGCAGCGCCATGAGATGATGCTTGCGGTCCTGGCTCCAGCCATCGGCGAGATATTTCTGGCAGGCCGCCTCCGCCATCTTGAACTGTTCGAACAACATAGCGGTGTCGGCAAATTCGAAATTGTGCCGCGAATATTCCTGCTCGGCCTGCAGGAATACGTCGCCATAGGTGACGCGTCTGTCGTCGCTGCGGCCGTTGAAATTGAGATCGAACACGCGGTCGACGCCCTGCACATACATGGCCAGGCGCTCCAGCCCGTATGTGAGTTCGCCGGCGACCGGCGCACATTCGATGCCGGCGACCTGCTGGAAGTATGTGAACTGCGAAACCTCCATGCCGTCGCACCAGCATTCCCAGCCGAGCCCCCAGGCACCGAGCGTGGGCGATTCCCAATCGTCCTCGACGAAGCGGATATCGTGCAGCTTCGAGTCGATGCCGATGACCTTCAGCGAATTGAGATAGAGGTCCTGGATGTCGGGCGGCGACGGCTTCAGGATGACCTGGAACTGGTAGTAGTGCTGCAAGCGGTTCGGGTTTTCGCCGTAGCGGCCGTCCTTCGGCCGGCGCGAGGGCTGCACATAGGCCGCATTCCAGGGCTTGGGTCCGAGCGCGCGCAACGTCGTCGCCGGGTGAAAGGTGCCCGCCCCGACTTCCATGTCGTAGGGCTGCAAGATCACGCAGCCCCAGGCCGCCCAGTACTGTTGCAACGCAAGAATGAGCCCCTGGAACGAAGACTTTGGGTCCAGGTTTTCCTGACGCGAACGGTCACTGGCGAGAAGATTGGCTTCAGCCATCGTTTGGATACGGATTCTTAAGGACGGGAATGGCCCGGACCGTATCGGCGGTGCCAGGGGGGGTCAAGCCGATAAAAGTTTACGGTGTATTGAACCGGAACCGAAATGCCCACGACAGATAATAGCAAACAACTGGGCAGAGGAATCACCGATGTTTACCTTCGAACTGATCGGACTAGGGCTGGTTGCATTGTTCTTCGGCGCGCTCGTCAGCAGAAATCCCCGCGCCGCCGACCGCTAGGCAGCAGCCGCTCGGCAATCACCAATCTGCAAATCGGCTAAAGGCGATATTCGCCGGTCGTCGGGTCGCGCCGAAGTGTCGGCCGGTTTTCCTGATCGGAAATCCGCACCTTGGCGCCCTTGGCCTGTTCAAGCTCGTCGTTGATGCGGCGCGCTTCCTTCACCACCCAATGCACGACCATGGCGCCGCCCAGCGCGGCGAGCGACCATTTCAGCAGCGGCGAAAGCAAAAACGGGGGCATGGCGACACCTCCTCGACGGCAATAATGCAACTTATTGACCGAAAAACAAGGCGATTTCACGGCTTACGGTTTGGTCATAATCCGTAGCGCGACCACAGCGCGCGCTCCTCCAGCGCCGACAGCAGGTCGGCGGCGAGCCCGCCTTGCCGCGCCAGCCCCGTTAGCGAGCCGAGGCCGGGAATTCTGCGCCCGAACATGCCGCGGTCGGCGGCAATCAAGGGCATGCGCACTTTCTCGCCGTAGCGTTCGCGCAAGATCGAGCGCAGGTCGCCAAGCGAATCAGCCAGCCCCAGCTCGATCGCGGTCTGCGCCGTCCAGAACTCCCCGGAGAACAGCGTCTTCTCGCTGCCCTGCAGCTTGGCGCCGCGGCGATCCTTGACCAGCGCGATGAAGTGCTCGTGGATGTCCTTCTGGAGCGCCTTGATGCGCTTTAGGTCCTCGGGCTTTTCCGGCAGGAACGGATCGAGCATCGCCTTGCGCTCGCCGGCGGTATAAAGCCTCCGCTCGATGCCGAGGTTTTCCATCAGCTTGGGGAAGCCGAACGAGCCGCCGACCACGCCGATCGAGCCGACGATGGAGAATTGGTCGCAGATGATTTCATCGGCGGCGCAGGCCAGCATGTAGCCGCCGGAGGCGCCGACGTCCTCGATGAAGGCGATGACGGTGAGTTTCTTTTCCACGGCCAGTTGCCGGATGCGGCGGAAGATCAGATGCGACTGCGCCGGCGAGCCGCCCGGCGAGTTGACGATCAGTGCCACGGCGCGGGCGTTGCGGGCCGCGAATGCGCGCTCAAGCGAGCGGGCGGTCGATGACAGCATCAGCCCCGGCCGCAGCGGCGTGCTGACGCCGATGACGCCGGATAATCGCACCACCGGCACCACCGGGATGTCGGTGCGAAAGCGCACCGGCACCAGCCGGAGAAAAAACTCGAATAAGCGCTTGAGGATGTCGGACATTGGTGCGGGAACTGCCTTTCCGGCCAGTTAGGCACTCATGCGGCCCAAGTCAAACATGCGAACCAAGTCAAAGCCTGTAGGCCGGTATTATACGCGCCATAGAAAATCGGTGCGTTGCAGTAAATTCGCCGTCGTGCCCCAGAACGTCCAACAATTTGCCTAATTTTTAACGTTGGAATGCTTTTTGCACGGCCTGGGGCGCCGCCAGAAAAGTCTTGGCGGTTTTTTCGAGAGAGGCGGATCGATGGATCCCAAGCTTGCGATCTTGTTCCTGCTAATTGGCAGCGTTATTGGGCTTTCGCATCTCAACGACGAGAACTTGGCACGCTTGCGGCGCCAGTTCGTCGTGCGGCGCTGGCGCGAATTCGTGCCGCGGCGGCGCAAATCCTAGGCAAAGTCGCCCGCGTTCAGGTCTCCGTAAGGTTCAGCGTTTCACCGCCGCGCAGCACGGCCTCCGCCGCCGCGCTCGGCCGGCCGTGCCGATCGTTCAGGACGAGCGCCGGAAAGGTTCGCGGCGCACCGCTTGCGGCTTTCACCGCGCGCACCAGCACGCGAATCGCGGGCGCCTCGGGGCGCGGCTGCACCGGCAGCACGACGATACCGCCGAATTGACCGGCGAGTGCATTCTCCACTTCGGCCAGCGCATCGGCGCGCCAGATCAGCGTCAACACGCCTTGCGGTTTGAGCAGTCGCGCCGCGCTCGCGACCCAGCGCGCCAGCAGGCCGGGCGCTGCGGCATGCGCCAGGCGCCGCAGCGGATCGGGCGACGGGTTCTGACGACTGACATCGTGGAACGGCGGATTCATCAGCACGCGATCGATGCTGTCGGGTAACAGACCGCCCGCCGCAAGCGCCTTGGCACCTTCGGCGTCGGCGCAGAGCACGCCCACCCGGTCGTCCAATTTGTTGAGCCGCACGTTGTCGGCGGCGAGCGCACAGAGCGCCGCATCGATCTCGACCAGCGTGACCTTGAGCCCGGGCTCGCGCGCCGCCAGCGCCAGGCCGGCAGCGCCGACGCCGGCGCCGAGATCGACCGCATGCTCACCCGCGCGGCCGCCGGTCGCGGCGGCGAGCAAAATCGCATCGTGGCCGACGCGATGGCCGCTGAGCGGCTGGCGCAGCCGCAGGCGGCCGCCGAGCACGGCATCTTCGCTAGTTGCGAGGACGTCAGTCCGCATCGGGACGCAACTCCTTGCCAAGACCTGCGTCTTGCAGAACCTGGCGCGCCGTCAGCTCCTGTCCTTCGGCCACCAAAATCCGCCGCGGCAGCACGCCGAGCGAGCCTTCCAGCACGCTCATGTTCTGGTCGAGCACCATGTGCCGAATACCGGCGGCATCGAGCAGGGCGACCACCGCCGAGACCAGAACCATGTCATTGGTGCGAACGAGTTCGCGCATAGCTTCAACGCCGCATTCTATCAGATTGGATCAGACGCGGCGGCGCTCTTCGCCCGGCGCCCGGTGCCCGAGATAGGCGAGCAGCTTCATCTCGCGCCGCCCGCGCGTGACGGTATCGAGCACCAGTCCGATGGCCACCGACAGGAACGCCAGCACCATCAGGCCGGTCGACAGGATGGCGGTCGGCAGCCGCGGCACCAGGCCGGTCTCGAAATAGGTGACGAAGACGGGGATGGCGAAACCGATGGACGCGATCGCCAGCGCCAGTCCCATGCCGGTGAAGAACGTCAGCGGACGCTCGGCGCGATAGAGCTTGACGATGGTGCGCAGGATACGCAGGCCGTCGCGCCAGGTGTTGAGCTTGGAGGCGGAGCCTTCGGGACGAGCGTAATAAGGCGTATCGATCTCCGCCACCGCCAGTCCCAATTCGAGCGCATGCACCGTCAGTTCGGTCTCGATCTCGAAGCCGCCCGACAATACCGGAAAGGACTTCACGAACCGGCGCGAGAACACCCGGTAGCCCGACAGCATGTCGTTGAAGGTGGGGCCGAACATGGAAGCGACGAAGGCGGTCAGTAGCCTGTTACCGGCCCGGTGCCCGGCGCGATAGGCCGCCGCTTCGCGATCGACCCGGTTAGCGACCACCATGTCGAGCCGGTCCTCGAGCAGCCGGGAAATCATGGCGGGCGCGCTCGGCGCATCGTAAGTGGCATCGCCGTCGACCAGCACGTAGATGTCGGCCTCCACGTCGGTGAACATGCGCCGCACCACGAAGCCTTTGCCCTGGCGCTTTTCCTCGAATACCTCGGCACCGGCGGCGCGCGCGGCGGCGGCCGTATTATCCGTCGAATTATTGTCGAATACGAAGACGGTGGCCGTGGGCAGCGCGGCACGGAAGTCCTTTACAACCTTGCCGATCGCCACTTGCTCGTTATAGCAAGGCACCAGCACCGCGATCTTGTATTGATCGAAGCGGCCCGATATAGGCGCGGCCGAGGTTGCGGTTCGTTTCGCCAATCGGAGCCCCCTTGCCCAGGCCGCGCGTCGATAGGGCGCGGTACGGCAATCTAACGCACTTGCCCCGTTAACACAGCGTTTCTATGCTCACCTAAAGTCTTGACCCCGGAGAAGCAATTTGGCCGTCGTCATTCCGTTTGAAAGTCCGCAAGGCGTCTCGATCGAGCGTCTCGCCGAACTGGTGGCACCGGACATGGAGCGAGTCAACGCGGTGATCATCGCGCGTACCGGCTCGGACGTGGCCATGATCCCGGAGGTCGCCAACCATCTGATTTCTTCCGGCGGCAAGCGGCTGCGGCCGATGCTGACGCTGGCGATGGCCAAGCTCGCCGGTTACTCCGGCGACGGCCACATCAAGCTCGCCGCCGCGGTCGAGTTCATGCACACCGCCACGCTGCTCCATGACGACGTGGTCGACGAAAGCGACATGCGCCGCGGCAAGCTTGCCGCCCGCATGCTGTGGGGCAATGAGGCGAGTGTCCTGGTCGGCGACTTCCTGCTCGGCCAGGCGTTCAAGATGATGGTCGAGGTCGGCAATCTGCACGCGCTCGATATCCTGTCGGCGGCCGCCGCGGTAATCGCGGAAGGCGAAGTGATGCAGCTTGGCGCCGCCAAGAACACCGCTACCAACGAGGACGAATATCTTAGCGTTATCCGCGCCAAGACGGCGGAGCTGTTCGCCGCCGCCTGCGAGGTGGGTCCGGCGCTCGCCGCCAAGGACAAGGCCGAGCTCGCCGCCTGCCGTTCGTTCGGCATGAATCTCGGCGTCGCCTTCCAGCTCGTCGACGACGCGCTCGACTACGGCGGCAAGTCAACCAAGCTCGGCAAGAACGTGGGCGACGATTTCCGCGAGGGCAAGATCACGCTGCCGGTGGTGCTGTCATTCCGCCGCGGCACCGCAAGCGAGCGAGCGTTCTGGAACCGGACACTGAGCAAGGGCGACATCCACGACGGCGATCTCGACGAAGCCATGGCGCTGATGACCAAGCATCACGCCATCGAGGATACGGTCGGGCGCGCCCGCCACTACGGCGCCATTGCCACCGATGCACTGGCTTTGGTGCCGCCTTCCGCGATCAAGACGGCGCTCGAGGAAACCGTCGCCTTCTGCATCGCGCGCGCACACTAATAGGCGAGATAGCTCTCGTAGCCGGTGCTGGGATCGCGCCTGAGCTGCTGGCGGATAAAAGGATCGGGGTCCTGCCCGACATAGACGCCGTAAGCATAGACCGGCGGCGCACAGCCGTTCGGCTGCGGCGGCTGATTTAATAGAAGACCGGCAATCGAGAATTCATGCGGCTGGTCGACACAGCGCGACTTGGCCTTGTGGCGGGAGCGCGCGGCGGCGGGATCGGCCGCCATGACGGCGAGCGCGGCGAGTGCGACGATGAACCAGCGCAATTTCATTTCCATCTCCTGCTCGCGGCTGCCTAGCGGCAATTCGGTCGGCTGACAACGGTTGCCGGTAAAGCGGGCATTTTCAAGGACGGATATCTATTCATCGGATGATGCCGGGATAAACCCACCAATCTTTGCGTTCGTTTTTGAGCCGTTGTGCCGCAGCGTCAGCCTCGCTTGGCGCAGCGAACAGCGCAAAGCAGGTCGGCCCCGAACCCGACATGCGCACGATCCGGGCGCCCGGCAAGCCGCGCAACGCGGCCAACACATCGGCGATAACGGGTAAGCAGCCAATCGCCGCTTGGGTGAGATCGTTGCCGTGCGCGGCGAGCCATTCGAGCATGGCGTCGCGTTCGCACGGCACGGTGCCGAGTGCCGGCGCGTCGATTTGCTTTGCGATGAAGCGGGCAAACACGTCGCGCGTCGCCAAGCTCGCGCCGGGATTGACCAGCAGCGCCGGCAGCGGCGGCAGTTCGAGCGGGACCGAGAGTTCCTCGCCGACGCCGCGCATGATGCGCGCTTGCGCGGCGAGGCAGACCGGCACGTCGGCGCCGACCGCGAGCGCGGCCGCCACCAGGCGCGCATCGCTCGCCGCAACTTCGTTGGCGCGCGCCAGCAGCCGCAGCGCCGCCGCCGCATCGGCCGAGCCGCCGCCGAGGCCGGCGGCGACCGGTATGGTCTTGGCAAGCGAAAACCGCCCGGCCTTGAGCCCAGCCACGCGCTCGCGCAGCGCGCCGAGCGCTTTGAGCACCAGGTTGTCTTCAACCGGACCGCAGGCCGCGGCGAACGGCCCGGATATATCGAGTGTACGGGCAAGACCGGGCCGCAAGGTCAGCGTGTCGGCGAGGTCGGCGAATGCCACCAGGCTTTCGAGCGCGTGATAGCCGTCGCCGCGGCGGCCGAGCACGCGCAATGTCAGATTGATCTTGGCGGGAGCCTGTTCGACCAGCGCCGCTGTCACGGAGGCGTCAACCCCCGTCGCCGCTCTTCTTGCCGGCCTTGGCCTGCGAGGAGGTCTCTTCCGGCAGTCCGCTCTTCAGTTTGGCCTCGATCTTCGGCAGATCATCCGGATCGGGCTTGAGATCGCGCGCATGCGCCCACTGGAACTTAGCCTCGATCACGCGCCCGACCCGCCAATAGGCGTCGCCGAGATGATCGTTGATGGTCGGGTCTTCCGGCTTGAGCTCGATCGCGCGTTCGAGCTGCTTGACCGCTTCATCGTAATTGCCGGTGCGGTAATAGGCCCAGCCGAGCGAGTTGACGATGTAGCCATCGTCCGGGCGCTGCTGCACGGCGCGTTTGATCATTTCCATGCCCTGGTCCAGGTTGACGCCCTGATCGATCCAGGAATAGCCGAGATAATTGAGCACGTGCGGCTGCTCGGGGAACAGTTCGAGCGCCTTCTTGAGATCGGCCTCCGCCTTCGGCCACTGCTTGGAGCGCTCGTAGCAGATGCCGCGGAAATAAAAGACCACCCAATTGACCTTTTCCGGATGCGGCAGGGTGGCGACGGCCTTGGAATAGACGTCGGCGCATTCGGCGAACTTCTTGTGCCCGCGCAGAATGTTGCCCAGCGCCATGATCGCTTCGAGATCGTCGGGGTGCTGCTTGATCAGCGCTTCTAGGTGCTTCTCCGCCTCGTCCGAGCGATCGAGCGAATCGAGATTGGCCGCCATCTGGATCGCGGCATTGCGATGGAGCAGCGAATTGGCCGGAATGCGTTCGTAGACCTTGATCGCCAGCTCCGGCTTCTTGAGCGATTCATAGAGATCGGCGAGCGAAAGCAGCGCCAACGAATGGTTGGGCGCGAAATAAAGCGAAAGCTGCAAATAGACCAGGCCGAGGTCCTCGCCGCCGCGACGACCGAGTGAGGCGCCGAGCCCGTACAGCGCTTCGGCGGCGCCTGCCTGCACCGTCGTCACCAGCGCCGGCAATTTCTCGTTCGCCTTGAGCTTGTTCATCGCCTCGACCACCAGCGGATGGCGCGGCAGCACCTTGTCGAACGCCTCGAAGACGACGAGCGCTTGCTTGGCGCCGGCGTTGCGCGACAGCCAGCTGCCATAGGCCTCGACCACCCGTAACGCAGAAGGATCGAGCTTGTAGGCATGCTCGAAGCGTTTGCCCGCTTCCTTCTTGTTGCCGGCGAGGTCGTAGATCATACCGGCATGCAGGTCCTTGAAGATGGCGTACCAATCCGGCCCGGCCAGCCGGTCGATCGCGGCCACCGCGGCTTTGGTTTCGCCGCCTCCGTACAGCGACCAGGCCGAGAGCAGCGTCGCGGTCAGATCGGTGATCGGGCCGCGGATCGACTGCGCGAGGTTGCGGCGCGCCGCGGTATATTGCTTGTGCTTGATCGCCGCCACGCCGAGCACCAGCTCGCCGACGCGATCGGTCTTGTCGACCTGCACAATGCGTTCGGCATATTTGATGGCATCCTCGACGTTGCCGCCGACCAACAGCGACAGGAAGGTGCGGTCGAGCAGCTCGCCGTTTTTCGGATCGTGACGGAGCGCGGCGCGGTAGAAGGCGGCGGCCGCCACGGCATCGCGCTGCTGGCCGGCATGGCGGGCGGCGAGGTAGCTGCCCGAGGCCGTCATCCCGGAAAGTTCCGACGACGAGGGTCCCTGCGCAGCAAGCTCGATCGGTACTGCCACCAGGAATGCGGCAAGCGCGGCGCCGATAACGCACCGGGCGAGGCTCGAAAAAGTCACGGGCGATGCTCCAATGAGGCGGATGACCGCGGATTTCGCGCGAACCGCCGTAGTTGGGCGGAGAATGGCCTTTTTGCGCCGCCCCCGCAAGAACGGCGGTCGCGGCACCTGGGCGTGAGGTTGAAAACTTTGTTGTGGCAGCATCGTGGCCGGAACCGACCGCCGCCCATCACATGTTTGGATAATTCGGCCCGCCGCCGCCTTCCGGCGGAACCCAGGTGATGTTCTGATTGGGGTCCTTGATGTCGCAGGTTTTGCAGTGGACGCAATTCTGCGCGTTGATGACGAATTTCGGTTTGCCGCCCTCCTCCACCCACTCGTAGACCCCGGCCGGGCAGTAGCGCGCCGACGGCCCGGCATAGACGTCGTGCTCGGAGGTCTTCTGCTCGTTCAGATCCGCCACATGCAGATGCACCGGCTGATCTTCCTCGTGATTGGTGTTGGACAGGAACACCGAGGACAGCCGGTCGAACGTCAGCACGCCGTCGGGCTTGGGATAGGCGATCGGCGTGCATTCGGCGGCCGGCTTGAGCGCGGCGAAGTCCGGTTTGCCGTGCTTGAAAGTACCGATGAGCGAAATGCCGAAGGTGTTGGTCCACATGTCGAAGCCGCCGAGCGGGATACCGATCATCGTGCCGAATTTCGACCACAGCGGCTTGGCATTGCGTACCTTCCACAGATCCTTGCCGATAGCGGAATCGCGCCAGGCGGCCTCGTAGCCGGCGAGCTCGTCGTGCGAGCAACCGACCGACAGCGCGGCGGCTACGGATTCGGCGGCGAGCATGCCCGACAGCATGGCGTTGTGCGTGCCCTTGATGCGCGGCACGTTCATGAAGCCGGCGTTGCAGCCGATCAGCGCGCCGCCGGGAAATACCAGCTTGGGCACCGACTGGTAGCCGCCCTCGGTCAAAGCGCGCGCGCCATAGGCGAGCCGCTTGCCGCCGGCAAACGTGTCGCGCACCAGCGGGTGCGTCTTGAAACGTTGGAATTCCTCGAACGGCGACAGATACGGGTTGGTGTAATTGAGATGCTGGACGAAACCGACCGACACCAGATTGTCGTCGAAGTGATAGCAAAACGAGCCGCCGCCGGTTTTGCCGTCGAGCGGCCAGCCGAACGAATGCTGCACCAGCCCCTTGCAGTGCTTTTCCGGCGCGACCTGCCAGAGTTCCTTCAAGCCCAGTCCGAATTTCTGCGGCTCGCGCCCTTCGCTCAGTCCGAATTTGGCGATCAGCTGCTTGCCGAGGCTGCCGCGCGCGCCTTCCGCGAACAGCGTGTATTTGGCGCGCAACTCCATGCCGCGCGTGAACGAATCTTTGGGCTCGCCGTTTTTGCCGATGCCCATGTCGCCGGTGGCGACGCCGGCGACGGCGCCGTTTGCATCGAACAGAACTTCCGCGGCGGCAAAGCCCGGATAGATCTCGATCCCGAACGCTTCCGCCTTGCCGGCGAGCCAACGGCAGACGCTGCCGAGCGAGACGATGAAATTGCCGTGGTTGTTCATCAGGGGCGGCATCAGCATGGTCGGCAGCCGCAAGGCCGCGGTGGCGGTGAGCCAATAGAAGCGGTCTTGCGCGACCGCGGTCTTGATCGGCGTGTCCTCAGCCCGCCAGTCCGGCAGCAGGCGGTCGAGGCCGGCCGGATCGATCACCGCGCCGGACAGGATATGGGCGCCGACCTCGGAGCCCTTCTCCACGATCACCACCGAGATATCCGGATTGATCTGCTTGAGGCGGATGGCGGCGGACAGACCGGCCGGGCCGGCGCCGACAATCACCACATCGAATTCCATCGCCTCGCGGGCGGGAAGATCCTGCTGGCTCATGCGCTCCCCTGTTGCAAGCCGCGATCGGGCCGAATGCGCGCTTCGAACGGCTATATGGCGAGCAAAATGTGTTTCACGAATTGCCGCCCGTGACAATCTGGCCGCCCGTTCCCTCGGCCGCCGGTGCTATCGTTCACTCAAAGGTGAATTTGCCTGACATATCGCCGGGCCGCCAGTTCGTTATGGTCGACCGCGCCTGAGCCTAAAAGGGAGCGCTTGCGATGATGACCGATATTACACCGCTTATTCCACGCCAGCCGGTACCCACCCTCGTGGTGCCACTCGCCGGCGGCGGCAAGTTCGACCTGGCGGCGGACAAGGCGAAGAATTTCACGCTTGTTGCATTTTATCGCGGCCTGCATTGCCCGCAATGCCGCAGGCAGCTGACCGATCTGGAGGCCAAGCTCCCGGAATTCGAGAAACGCGGCGTCTCCGTTATTGCGATCTCCCCCGACAGCGCCGAGCGCGCCGAACGCACCAAGCCGGAATGGGGCCTCAACAACCTGCGCATCGGCTATGGCCTCGATTTGCACATCGCACGCGCCTTCGGCCTATGGATTTCATCGAGCCGCGGCAAAACCTCGGCCGGCATTGAGGAAACCAGCTTTTTCAACGAGCCCGGTCTGTTCCTGATCAAGCCCGACCACACCCTCTACTGCGCCAGCGTGCAGACCATGCCGTTCGCGCGCCCGCATTTCGCCGACCTGATCACCGCGCTCGATTTCATTATCGAGAAGAACTATCCGGCGCGCGGCGAAGTCGTCAGCCTGCCGGCGCAGGCGGCCGAATAGAACACGGGGCGCAGGAGCTCCGAGCCTCCCCCACGGCGTGATAAAGTCCGCCGTATGCTGCGCCCAGTTACCGTTATAGCCGCGCTCGCCATAGCCGGGATCGCGACCGCCGCTGCCCAGCAGCCGGCGCTCACGCTCGACGACGGCAATGTCGGTTCGCTCGGCAGCAACAAACCCGGCGAATTTGTGCTGCCCGTCGCCACCGCGCCGCCTTTTCCCGCCGTCGTCATTTTGCACGGCTGCAACGGCGTCTCGCCGCATGTGCGCGCATTGGCGCGGCGGCTGGCCGGCTGGGGTTATGCCGCATTGGTGGTGGACAGTTTCCGGCCGCGCGGGCTCGACAATGTCTGCAACCGCGGCAGCACCTTCCCGGCCGGCCGGCGGGTTGCCGATGTCTTTGCCGGCGCCGCCTATCTGCGCGGCCGCAAGGATATCGATCCCGACCGCATCGGCGCGATCGGCATTTCGCACGGCGCCTGGACGGTGCTATTCGCGGCGGCCGAAAAGATGGCCGCCAAGGCGAACACACCGCCGCTGCGCGCGATCGTCGCCTATTACCCGTGGTGTCCCGCGTTTGCGCCCAAGCTCGTCACCGACATGCAGATATTCATCGGCGAGCGCGATGACTGGACGCCGGCGGCGCGCTGCGTCGATTTCGTGGCGAAATACCCGGCGACGGCCGACCACCGTCCATTATTGAAAGTCTATCCTGGGGCCTACCATTCGTTCGATTCCGCGCTACCGGACCGGATATACTTCGGCCACCGTCTGGCGCCCGATCCCTCGGCTGCCAAAGACTCGCTCGAACTGACGTCGAAATTCCTCAACACAAGATTACGGAACTGAATTCCGCCGCATGAACCCCGACCGCCCCACCTCCGCCCGCGCCATGCTCTACTTCTATCTGGAAGCCGGCGCCGACGCGCTGGTCGGCGAAGCGCCGGTCGACCGCTTTGCCGCCGAACAGGCGCCGGCTCCACCGCGGCCCCGCGTACCGCAACCAGTCGCGCTGCCGCCCGACCTTGCGATCAAAGGCCGAGCCGGCGCGCCGGCGGTTCCGGCGGTGCCCGAGGAGGCCGCCTTGGCGGCGCGCGCGGCGACCAAAAGCGCGCAAAGCCTCGACGAGTTACGCGCCATTCTCGACAAGTTCGACGGCTGCGCGCTGAAGGCAACCGCCACGCAACTGGTATTCGCCGACGGTAACCCGCAGGCGCGCGTGATGTTCGTCGGCGAAGCGCCCGGCCGCGACGAGGACATCGAGGGCCTGCCCTTCGTCGGCCGCTCCGGCAAGCTGCTCGACCGCATGCTGGCGGCGATCGGCCTCGACCGCACTTCGGTCTACATTGCCAATGTCGTGCCCTGGCGACCGCCCGGCAACCGCACGCCGACGCCGCAGGAGACGCAAATCTGTTTGCCGTTCATCCTGCGCCAGATCGAACTGGTCGATCCCGACATTCTGGTCTGCATGGGTAATCCGTCGGCGCAGGCTTTGCTCGGCATCAAGGAAGGCATCACCAAGACGCGCGGGCGCTGGTTCACGTTCAACACCGGCAAGCGCGACATCCGCGCCATGCCGACGTTCCATCCGGCCTTTCTGCTGCGCAGCCCGTTGCAGAAGCGTTTCGCCTGGCGCGATTTCCTGGCGATCAAGAAGGCGCTCGGCGAAAGTCAGCGATAAGCTACCAGCACCGCCCCGACCGCGATCAAGGCAACGCCGAACCAATTCGGCATGCTCAGTTTTTCGCCGAGAAATACCACGCCGAAGATCGCCACCAGCACCACCGACAATTTGTCGACCGGCGCGACCTTGGCCGCCTCGCCCATCTTGAGCGCGCGAAAATAGCAAAGCCAAGACGCGCCGGTGCCCAGGCCTGACAGCAGCAGGAACAGATAGGTGCGCGCGGAAATCGAGCCGGGCGCCTGGTACTGTCCGGTCACCGCCAAAAGAAATCCAAGCGTGACGATCACGACGATGGTGCGGATGAAGGTGGCGAGATCGGAATTAACGTTCTCGACACCGACTTTCGCGAAGATCGCAGTGAGCGCGGCGAAGATCGCCGACAGAATCGCCCAGGTCTGCCAGGACGAGAACGCGCTCATCCCGACACCGCAAACTTGATGGCGAGCGAGTCGGAGATCAGCGCCTCCGTCATGCGCGCGGGCGTGCCGTTCTTGATCAGCCCGGTGCGGTGGGTGACGCCGATCAGCGTGCCGACGATGATGCGGCGGAAATTGAGCGCGATGATCAGCACAACGCCGAGCAGCATCAGGATCGCCGGATTGACAAACACGAAGTAGACCATGGTGAGGAACCTACTCAAACCGGTGGTGAATTCAGTGCGGATATCGGCGCCCTGCTCCTTGATCCGAAAAAATTCTCCAGGCACGCCGCCGTCGGCATAGCGCCCGCCGCAGCTTTCGCTTCTGCTTTCTTCGCCTGGTTGGCTATAGGACCCCGTCGGCCGGAGGCCTCAAACGATGAACCTAGCGCTTTTCGCCCGCGGCCCGCAGGGGCGGCCTGTGGACGATGTGGATACCGTGCTTTAGGGGGTGGTGCCTTGCGGGCGGGCAAAGGCCCAGCCGACCCGCACCAGCGGCAACAGCCCCTGCATCGAGCGCGCGAACGAGCGCGGCACTTCCGGCACCAAAGCGGGGAACTGCGCTTTCAAATCGGCCGGCGGCGAGCCGGTATTGTCGCGCGCCGGCCAAACCATGATGCCGCCCTGGGTCAGCAGATCGGCCGGGCTCGCCCACGGGCTGCGCTGCGGCGCCCAGTCGAAATAGACATGCGGCCGGCTGGGGCTGCCGAGCGCGATGAGCGGCGCGAGCTGGGCATCGCCGGTGACGTATTCAAGCGGCTTGCCGGTGCGGCGTTCGAAATTCTCGGCGAAAAAGCGGCCCGCGGTGTTGGCCGGCTGGGAGACTTTCAGCTCGATGGCAAGCGTCCACGGCAGCAGGGCGATGCCGAGCACAATGATGAGCGGCGGCGCCACCAGCAGGCCGAGCCAGGTCGAGGACACCATGCTTTCGCGATAGATCGGCACCCGGTTGCCGGCGGCGACCATCACTGCCAGGCCGGACAGCACCACCAGCGGCGCGATGCGGTCGAGCGGTCCCAGCCGGCCGGCCGCGAAGACGATCGCGATCGCCGAGGCCGCCGGCATCAGCGCAAAGAAATAGACGAAAGCCCGCGCCAACGGCGCCACCTGAGTGCGGTCGATCAGCGGTGCGGTTTCGTGCAGCCGGCGCGGCCAACCGCCGGCGAAGGCGACCAGCAGGCCGAGGCCGAGATGCGTCAGCACCAGCGCGATGCAAAGCCACAGGCCGGGAGAAAGCCGCCCGGCCGCGGCGTTGTTGTCGCTGAGACCGGCGACGACGAGATCGCGCGCGCCCTTCAGCCAGGCCAGATGCGGAAAAATGATGATGAAGAACGGCAACAGTGCGAGCCACGGCTCGGGATTGGACGCCGCCTGGCGTCCGCGCGCGGTCGCAAGCGTGAACACGATCAACAGCACAAGCAGCAGCAGCCCGACATAGCTCGCCAACAGCAGCAGCCCGAGATCAAGCGCGAGCAGGAACCAGTAGCCGCGCCGGCCGTCGCCGACCGCGCGCCAATAGTGCAGCAGCGCCAGCGCCCACAAGGGTGCCGCCAAAATCGCGGGCCCGAAATCCGGGCTCGGCACCGTGAAAGCGGCAACGCCCACCATCAGCAGCACGGCGAGCACCGCGTGGCGCGTGCCGACGATGCCGCGGCCGAGCGTGAACACCGCCCAATAGGTGACGACGATGCAGGCTTGCGCCAAGGCGTAAAGGCCGAACGCGCCGCCGAGGCGGAAGGCGACATCGCCGAGCCAGAATGCCAGCGGCGGCCCGAGATAGCTGCCGAGCACGAATTCGTGACCGATGGCGAGCAGCAACGGCACTTCGCCGGGCGGCGCCGAGTAGAACAGCGCCGGCACCAGCGTCCACAGGCTGGCTTGCGTCAGCGCCACGGTCCAGAACACCACCACCGGCCGGCCGCGCAGAAATTCAATGATCAGGGAGACGTAATGCATTGGCCCGGACGGGGTGAAAGCAACGGAGCGAACCGGGCAGAGATAGAGAACGCGGGCTAAAGAGGCAACAACGCAGCCAAGGCCTCGTCGCTGAGATCGCCCAATGCGGCAAGCTTGGCCGCTACCGGCGCAAACGACCGGCGGTGATGGATGGTGGGACCGAGCCGCGCGAGTGCGGCGAAATGCTCGGGCACGCTGTAACCCATATGCCGCTCGAAGCCGTAGCCGGGATGCGCCAGGCCGAGCCGCACCATCAACCGGTCGCGGGTAACCTTGGCGACGATCGAGGCGGCGGCCACCGACATGACCAGCGCATCGCCACTGACCACCGCGTTGCAATCGCAGCCGCAATCGATGCGATGGTTGCCGTCGACGAATACGAGTTGCGGCTTGACCGGCAGCGCCTTCACCGCGCGCGCCAGCGCCCACAGCGAGGCACGCAAAATGTTGTCGCGATCGATGCGCGCGACCGTGCCGAAGGCGACCGCCACCTGCGCCGAAGCGCAAATTTTTTCGTACAATTTTTCGCGCGCGGGCGCGGCGAGCTTTTTGGAATCGTTGAGGCCGCGCGGGATGCGTTTGGGATCGAGGATGACCGCCGCTGCCACCACCGGGCCGGCGAGCGGCCCCCGGCCCGCCTCGTCGCAGCCGGCGACTGGGAAGATGCCTTTGTTGAGCGCGCGCCGCTCGCGCCGAAACGTCGGGCGCAAAGCGGGCTCGTCGAGCGGCAGGCGCCGGGCGGCGGTTTTACGGGGCATGACGCAACAGTGCGCGGCCCGGCACGCAAGTCAATGCGGGAACGCTTGCTGTGGATGACGGGAAAACCGCCTACTCGACTTCAGCCAGACGCGGCCTTGGCGTCAGCACGAGCGCAAAATAGCTCTCCATGTCGGCGTTGAGGGTGAAGTGGAAGCGCGCGAAGGCGCTCAACAAGTCCTGCTGGTAGATCGCCAACAATTCGGCGTTGCAAATGAGAAATTTCGGCGCCGCCACGATGTCTTCGCGGTCGACGATGCAAAGCAGGCTCATCTCGGGATGGCGGGCGAAATAGTCAAACACCGCCGTTGCCATCATCGGATAGCCGGGGTGCAGCATGTCGTCGAGGCAGACGATGCCGGCGCGATGCAGCAGCGGATGGACAAGTTCGAGATCGTTGGTCAGGCATTCGCGCGAGTGGTGGCTGTCGATATGAACGAAGCGCAGCGGCCGGTCAGCGAGTTTTTCGCGCAGGCCGCCGGTCGTGATCTCGCGGCTGTCGGCTTTCCAGGACACGAAGCGCTCGCCGGCGATGCCGTACGCCGCGCAATTGGCGAGGAAGCGATCTTCGACGCCGGCATTGGGCCAGTCGAAGCGATCGATGCCGACCGCAATTTCTCCGGGCGCCAGGCCGAGCGCCATGGCAATGAAGAAACGGCCTTCGAAGGTGCCGATCTCAACCAGGCTGCCGCCAATACCGAGCTCCGACTGGCGCCGGATAAGATGGCCGCAAATGGCCGCCGCAAAGCGGGAGGACATGCCGCGCACGCGTTCATAGCTTTGCGCCAGATAGCGATCGATGGCGGGATGACCGCTCGCGATATCGATTGTTGAATTCGCCATTCCGCCCTCACGCGCCAAGCGCCGGACGACATTCTCCATCGTCGTCGCGGCCGAGCGCAAGCGAGCGCCAAGGCGCGGCCGACAATTGTGAGCGCCGAAGCTAGAACAGGCTCAGCTGCTCGGTCGCCGGCTTGGGATGGCGGAAATGGTCGGTGGAGAGTGAAAGCTTGGTCGCGTTTAGCCCGAGCTTTTCGCACGCGACCTCGAAACGCCGCCCGATCATCCAGGCATAGGGCCCGGTGCCTTTCATGCGCCGCCCCCAAGTCGAAGTCGTAGTCCTTGCCGCCGCGCATGTCGCGGATCAGCTTGAACACGTGTTCATCACGATGCGGATAGTTCGCTTTCAACCATTCGCGGAACAGGTCGCGTACTTCGAGCGGCAGGCGCAGCAGCACGTAGCCGGCTTCCTTGGCGCCGGCGGCGGCGGCGGCGTCAAGAATGCGCTCGATCTCCATGTCGTTGAGCGCCGGGATCACCGGCGCCACCATCACCGTTGTCGGTACGCCGACCTGTGCGAGGCGCCGCAGCGTCTCCAGCCGCCGCATCGGGGTCGCTGCGCGCGGCTCCATCTTGCGCGCGAGCTCGGCATCGAGCGTGGTCACCGACAGCGCGACTTTCGCCAGCTTGCGCTCGGCCATGCGCGCCAGAATATCGAGGTCGCGCAGCACCAGCGCCGATTTGGTGACGATGCCGACTGGGTGGCCGGCGCGGTCGAGCACTTCGAGAATCCGGCGCATGACTTTGTAGCGCCGCTCGATCGGCTGATAGGGATCGGTATTGGTGCCGATCGCGATCACCTTCGGCTCATAACCGGGCGCGGCCAATTCGCGCTCCAACAACTCGGCCGCTTCCGGCTTGACGAACAGCTTGGATTCGAAATCGAGCCCGGGCGAGAGACCAAGATAGGCGTGGGTCGGGCGCGCGAAGCAGTAGACGCAGCCGTGCTCGCAGCCGCGATAGGGATTGATCGAGCGGTCGAAGCCGATGTCGGGACTATCGTTGCGGGTAATGATCTTGCGGGTGGCGTCGGTCGCGACCGTGGTCTTGAACGGCGGCAATTCGTCGAGCGAGCGCCAGCCGTCGTCAAAGGCGATGCGCGCCAACGGCTCGTAGCGGCCAGAGGCGTTGCTCTGCGCGCCGCGCCCACGCCGGCGCTCATGTTCGACCACCACGCCGAGCAGTTCGGTGGCGTCGTCGACATGGACGCCCGCCGGCGCGGAGGGCAGCTCCTTCACCGGCGGACGCCTCAGGGCTGCGTTTGATCGGGCCATGTCGGTAACGTAATCGCTCAACATGAACATAACAAGAACATTTATCGGCTCATAATTTAGGCATTTAGTGCCCCGATCTCGTGGGGCAACCGGCAAATCCCACATGATATGGTGCAACACGATCTGCCAGACCGGGGTTTCATGCTCAGCGTCATCATCGCCACCCACGAATCGGAGCGCGCCTTGGTGCCGACCCTGGCCGCGCTGGTGCCGGGCGCCACCGAAGGCCTGCTCGGCGAGGTGGTCGTGGCCGACGCCGGTTCGCGCGACGCCACCGCCGAGGTGGCCGATATCGCCGGCTGCCGCTTCATGGCGTCGAGCGAGCCGCTGGGGGCGCGGCTGAAGGCGGCGGCGGCGACGACCCGCACGCCGTGGCTGATGTTCCTGCGCGCTGGATGTGTGCCGGAGGCGGGCTGGATTGCTGCCGCCGATCGTTTCATCGAAGCAACCGACCGGCTCGACGGCGCCAGGCGCGCCGCGGTGTTCCGCCCGCCCGGCATCGCCGACCTGCTGCGGCCGGGCCTCGCCGAACTAGTCGACCTTGTGCGCGTCACGCTCGGCGGCGGCGCCAAACCCGAGCAGGGCCTGCTGATCGCGCGGCGCTACTACGAGAGCTTTGGCGGCCATCCCGACGGCGACGGCGCGGAAGCCGCGGTGCTGCGCCGGATCGGGCGCCGGCGGCTCGCCATGCTGCCGACCGGGGCGGGCTTTCCGCGCTGAGACGAGATACTTGACTTAGTCAAGTTACTAGCCGACGCTTGCCCAATGACCGCGATCCAGAAACGCATCGGCGCGGTGCGCCGCTTCAACCGCTTTTATACGCGGCAGATCGGTGTGTTGCGCAAAACCTATCTCGACAGCCCGTACTCCCTGGGCGAAATGCGCGTGCTGTACGAGATCGCGCATGGCGCGCCGACTGCCAGCGACATTATGCGCACACTCGATCTCGACGCCGGCTATTTGAGCCGCGTGCTGCGCAATTTCGAAAAGCGCGGACTGGTCAGCCGCAAGCCCTCGCCCAAGGACGCGCGCCGGAGCCATCTCGCGCTTACGCCACGCGGGCGCAAAACCTTCGCGCCCGCCGAGGCACGCTCGCAGCGCGACGTTGCAACGATGTTGCGCAAACTCGGCGGCAACGAGCAGACGCGCCTGATCGCGGCCATGCGCACGATCGAGGATTTGCTCGAAGCAAAACCCGCCGCGCCCTCACTCGATGTCATCTTGCGCGAGCCCCGGCCCGGCGATTTCGGTTGGATCGTTGCCCGCCATGCCGAGCTCTATCGTCAGGAATACGGCTGGGGCGAGCCGTTCGAAGGCCTGTGCGCGCAGATCGTCGCCGATTTCGCCAACAAGAACGACCCTGCTTGCGAGCGCTGCTGGATCGCCGAACGCGGCGGCGAAAATGTCGGCACCGTCATGCTGGTGAAGGATTCCGAGGAGGTCGCGCGGCTACGCCTGCTGCTGGTCGACCCGCAGGCGCGCGGGCTCAAGCTCGGCGCGCGGCTGGTCGAGCAATGCGTCAACTTCGCGTGCGCGGCCGGCTACAAGAAGATGACGCTGTGGACGCACAGCATTCTCACCGCCGCGCGCCATGTTTACGAGCAGGCGGGCTTCACACTCACAAGCAGCGAGCCGCGCCATAGCTGGGGGCAGGACGTGGTGGCGGAGTTTTGGGACCTCACGCTGTGAGCGGGCGCCCGGTCGTTGCCGGCCGAACCGATTGGACATATCCAATTTTGCAGTTTCTGCCTCAAGATGCAGGCTGGCACCGGGGCCATTGGGCATGTCCACAGCGATTGAGACTGAGCGCCGCATTGCAATAAGCAGTCCCGCGCCGTCGTCGCGGAGTTAGCGACATGCGCTGGCGCCTGCCTCCCGAATTGATACGGCAAACGACAAAACTCGTGGCGCTGTTGCGCTCCCATCCGGGCGCCGTGTTGCTCGCCTGCGCCGCGGTCGCCGTTATCGCCTTTGCCTTTGCCGAGTATCGGCTTTTGGCGCCCGGCTCGCCGATGTGGTGGCATTGGTACGATCAGAAAAAATATCTCGACTCCGCTCAGGCTTTTGCCGCCGGCGACCTTGCACCGGAAAGTCATTACTATCCGACCGGCTACGCCTTGCTGGCGGCGCCGTTCACCGCCGTGATGCGCGCCGATCCTTTTGCGGTCATCGACGTGCTGTGCCTGGTCGGCTCACTCTGGGCATTCGTGCGGCTGTGCGAGGCGCTTGGCATTTCGCGCGCGGTCGGTGCCGCAATTTTTCTGGCGACCAGTGTGTTCTCGTATTCGATCCTGCTGGATTACGTCATCCCCTGGACCTCCACGCCGACCGTCTTTCTGATCCTGTCCGGTCTGGCGCTCGGTTTTTCGCCGCCGACCTACACCCGCGCATTCCTGCTCGGACTGATCCCGGGCCTGATCGCAATGATAAAGCCGGCCGATGCGATCGCGCTGGCGCCGCTAGCGGTTTATTACGCGGTCCAGTGCGTGCGTGCGCGACCGGCGGGCGAAATGGCGCAGTGGAAGCACGCGCTCCTGCTGATCGGACTAGGCGCCGCCGGGCTTGCCGCAAGTCTGTCGGTCGCAGCCGCCACGCACTGGCTGATTTACGGGTGGCAACTCTCGGATTACGAACGGGATACGGCTTCGGGCCCGGTCTTCATCATCCGCACGCTGCCGATCAAACTCTATAGTTTGTTTGTCGATCCAGAGTTGATTTACGGCCAATACCTTCAGACGCAAGGCATATTCAATCGCTACCCTTGGGTCTTCGCCGGCACCTGCGGGATGCTGCTGATGCTGTTCCGCGACCTGCGGTTCGCCGTTCTCGCAATTTGCACCGCGGTCTACACCGCGATGTATGCAACTTACTACGACCTGATCCCGAACGGCCTCTGGTACTATAATAATATTCATTATTTCACTTGGTGTTTTCCGATCTTCGGCCTCTTCACGTTTGTGCTGGCCTGTCGCCTTTTGGGTAAGCCGGCTGTGTTGGACATGGTTATCGTTATCGCGGCCAGCGTTCTATTGCTGGGCTGGCGGCCGGTATTACAGCCGGTCCACGCAACGGGCGCGTTTGAATCCGCGACCGCTGCACATTTGCACCTCGCAAATGATGTCACGCCGTTTGTCATCGACCTCGACGGCAGAATACGCGATGCAGAGCAGATCTATAAATCAGAAGTCAAAGTGCACTGGGGCGATCGCGACCTGGCGCCGTTGCGCGACAGCAGAATGTTGCCAACCCTGCGCGGTGTGCGTGTATTGTTTCTCGGGCCGGGCAATGGCCGCGACCTGACGATCGCATGGCAGGGCATTGAGCTAACCAATGTCACCCGCGTGATTCCATACCGGCTTGAATGGACCTTCCTGTAGCGCGGCCGGCAAACGTGGGCACCGGCTTTGCGTCCGGCCGTGCGCGCTAGTCTGAAAATTTGCACGTAATCGGGGCGGCTGATCGGTTCCCACTTAGCCTGATTGCGTGCGTGCCTTCGGCCGCCGCAGATGCTCGTCGAGCCGCGGCAATATCTCCACGAAATTGCACGGCCGGTAGCGGTAGTCGAGCTGGTGCACCAGGATCTCGTCCCAGGCATCCTTGCAGGCGCCGGGCGAGCCCGGCAGACAGAAAATGTAAGTGGAATTGGCGACTCCGGCGGTGGCACGCGTCTGGATCGCGGAGGTGCCGATCTTCTTTTCGCTCACCAGCAGGAACATGGTGGCAAAGCCGTCCATCTTTTTCTCGAACAGCGGCTCGACCGCCTCCGGCGTCACGTCGCGGCCGGTGAAGCCGGTGCCGCCGGTCGAGATCACCACGTCGATGACCTTGTCGGCGATCCAGGCCTTCACGTGCTGGCGGATCGTTTTAACGTCGTCCTTGACGATGGCGCGCTCGGCGAGCGTGTGGCCGGCGGCGCGGATGCGCTCGACTAAAGTGTTACCGGACTTGTCGTCGGCGAGCGCCCGGGTGTCGGACACCGTGAGCACTGCGATCTTGAGCGGCAAGAACTGGCGGGCTTTGTCGATGCCGGGCATGTCAGCCGTCCTTACAACGAAGCCGCCGCGAAGGTGTTGCAGGACGACACCTTGCCCTCCTTCAGCCCGGTGGTGAACCAGCGCTGGCGTTGCGCCGAGGAGCCGTGCGTGAAGGCGTCCGGCACCACATAGCCGCGCGACTGCTGTTGCAGGCGGTCGTCGCCGATTGCTGCCGCGGTCTGCAGTGCCGCTTCGACGTCGCCCGGCTCGATCGAGTTCCAGCGCTGATTGGAATAATGCGCCCACACGCCGGCCAGACAATCGGCCTGCAACTCGACGCGCACCTGGATGCGGTTTGCCTCCACTTTGTTGCCGGCGGCGCGTTGCGCCGATTGCGCTTTCGGCAAAATACCGAGCAGGTTCTGCACGTGATGGCCGACCTCGTGCGCGATCACATAGGCCTCGGCGAATTCGCAGGCCTTGCCGCTGCAACCCTTGAAGCGAACCTGCATGTCGCGGAAGAACGAGGTGTCGAGATAGATGCGCTTGTCGGTCGGGCAATAGAACGGCCCCATCGCGGCCTGCGCGAAACCGCAGCCGCCCTGCTCGGAACCGGAGAAAAGCCGTAAGCGCGGCACGCTGTATTGCTTGCCGCTGGCCTGGAAAATCGCGTTCCAAGTGTCCTCGGTATTGCCCAGCACGGCAGCGACGAACTGGCCCATCTGGTCGCTCGGCGCGCCGGTGCGCCGGTTGGCTGGCTGGGACTGCTGCTGGGAGTGCGAGCCGCCTTTGATGAGTTCCGCGCCGCCGATCAGCACACTTGGATCGATGCCGGTCGCCCAGCCGATCAGGCCGAGCACGATAATGGTGCCAATGCCGAGGCCGCCGCCCCCTCCGGGGATACCGAAACCGCCGCCGCCGCCGGCGCCGCGATCGTCCTCGACATTGTCGCTGCGGCGGAAATCATCCCAACGCATTGCATGCGCCTCCCGTTACGTCGGATCGATCATTACGCAAGCACTCTTCGGCGTCCAATGTGACTCATTTTGCGACACCGGCGTTGCTGCTTAAGTCTCGGTTAAATAGGCAGAATTTGCCCAGTTGCGGGCGCGAACAATAAACCGTTTCTTCACCTTGAGCGGACATGATGTCGGCCTGTCGGTTGTAGGTCCCGCGTCGCCGACCGCGTCACCTGAGTCAGAAGTCCTGAGTCATGGTTGTGTCGCGTCGCGGGGCGCCCTCACGGGCGCCCCGTGGAGTTTCAGAGACTCCACATCAGCATCGCATCCTGGTCGGCGACTGCGTCGCCGAGATGACCAAGCTGCCGGCCGGCTCCGTCGATCTGGTGTTCGCCGACCCGCCTTACAATCTCCAACTCGCCAGCGACCTGAAACGGCCGGACGACAGCCGCGTCGACGCCGTCACCGACGACTGGGACAAGTTCGCCAGCTTTGCCGCTTACGACGATTTCACCAAATCCTGGCTCACCGCCTGCCGCCGCGTCCTCAAGCCGGCCGGCACCATCTGGGTGATCGGCTCCTACCACAACGTCTTCCGCGTCGGCGCCCTCATGCAGAACCTCGGCTTCTGGATCCTCAACGACGTGATCTGGCGCAAGACTAATCCGATGCCGAATTTCCGCGGCCGCCGTTTCACCAATGCGCATGAGACGCTGATCTGGGCCTCGCGCGACGCCGCCGCCAAGGGCTACACCTTCAACTACGAGGCGATGAAAGCCGGCAACGAAGACGTGCAGATGCGCTCCGATTGGAGCTTCCCGCTCTGCACCGGCGAGGAGCGGCTGAAAGGCGCCGACGGCAAAAAGCTGCACCCGACGCAGAAGCCGGAGGCACTGCTGGCGCGCATTATTCTGGCGTCGTCGCGGCCGGACGATCTGGTGCTCGATCCGTTTAACGGCACCGGCACCACCGGCGCGGTCGCCAAGCGCCTCGGCCGCCGTTTCATCGGCATCGAGCGCGATAAGAAATACGCCAAAGCTGCGGAACGCCGCATCGCTGGCGTCGAATGCGTGCCTTCGCCGTCGATCGCACCGTTCGTGACCGCGCGCGAAGCGCCGCGCGTGGCGTTCGCGGCGCTGATCGAGCGCGGACTGGTTACGCCCGGCGCGCTGCTTACCGACGCCAAGAAGCGGCACAAGGCGACGGTGCGCGCCGACGGCGCGGTGTCGCTGGGCGACAGCGTCGGCTCGATCCACCGCATCGGCGCGCTGGCGCAAGGGCTGGAAGCCTGCAACGGCTGGACCTTCTGGCACCTGCAGACGCCGAAGGGCCTCAAGCCGATCGACGAGCTGCGCGCGCAAATCCGCAAAGAGCAAGTGCGCTCGGAGACGGCGGAAGCGGCGGAGTAGTCCGCTTCACTTCGCGGCCGAAATCGTTTCCAAGAAAATTTCGAGCGCGCGTTTGGCGAAGGCAACCATGTTCGCGCGCCGGTCGGCGCTGCCGGTTTCCAAGGTGATGGCGCGCTCGATAGGCCCGGTGACCGCCATGCAGCTATGGCCCGCCGCATCGCCGTAACGGTTACCGGTTGGCCCCGTCGCGCCGGTTTCACTCAAGCCCCAGGTCGCGCCATGGCGCTCGCGCACGCGTCGCGCTCCCAGCAACGCATAAGCTTCGGTCGATGCCCGCAGGCCCTGCATATCGGCATCGCCGATACCGATGAGCGCGGCGCGCGCGGTCCGCGTATAGACCACCGCGCCGCCGACGAAATAGGCCGACGCGCCGGGCACCGCGATCAATGCTGCCGCAATCAGCCCGCCGGTCGAGGATTCGGCGACCGCAATGGTCTCTTTGCGCGCGATCAAACGCGCCGCGATCTTTTCCGCGAGCGGTAAAAGCGATTGCATTCAAATTTCCCCATTTCCGAGCTGGCACAGCACGCGGAACACGCCGACCTCGGCGCCGGCGAATTGCTTCGACAAACTGCCGCCGAGTTTTTCGGCATCGGCTTGGCGTAGCGTATCGACCATCAGGCAGGCTTTGAATTTCTTGTCGCCGCCGCGCAATTTTTCTTCCATCGACACCGGCTGGCCGGCCGGGGCGACCGCTGTCCAGATTTCACACGCGGCGACGCCGGCGTCCCGTACCAGCGCCTCGGCGAGCCGCGCCAGCTTGACCGTATCTAGCTCAGCGTCGAAGCGCACCGTGACGGCATAAGCGCCGCGGAAGCAGCCCACGCGCAGCGTGCGATGGCACAGCGTGCGGTTCATGTTGAGGAACACTTCCGACATGATCTTCTTGGTCATCGGCGTCGGATTGTCGAGCCGCGCCAGATAGGGCTTCGACGTCAGCACCGCCGGGGTTTCGACCACATAGAAATTGAAATAGGAGGCCGCTCCGTAAATCGCCTGATGCCGCCGCCCGAACAGAAAGCCGGGCACGGCGAGCCGCTCGAGCAAATGCTCGCCCTGGAACCATTGCTCGAATTCGGCCTCGCGGCCGGCGCGGCAATCGTTAAAGATCGCCAGGATGCCCTGTTGCATTATTTCGCCCGTTCCTTGTCAAGCGCGTGCGCCAACACCTTGCGCATAACATTCGGCAAGGCTTCGCCCGGCAGATCGGCAAGCTTGACCCAGCGCGCAGCCTTGGGCGGGCGCGTCGCGCGCGCGACCCGCCCTACAAATACCGTGAGCTCGAGCGGGAAATGCGTGAACACATGGCGCACGACGCCGGGCAACTTGCGCCATTTCATTTTCGCGCCCAAGCGCGGCGCCGAACGCAGCGCCTGCACCAGATCGTAATCATGCGCCCAGACGCTGCCCGGCACCTCGGTCATGGCGCCGAGCAGGCCTTTTTCCGGCCGCGTGCGCAGCAACACGCATTCGTCGGCGCGCAACACAACGAACGCGGCGCCGCGCCGCAGGCGGCCTTCGCGCTTTGGCGCCTTGCGCGGGAACGTCTCCTGGTCGCCGCGCGCAAAGGCGAGACAAGACTCGTTCCACGCACAAAGCGAGCAGACCGGGCGCTTGGGCGAGCAGATGGTGGCACCGAGGTCCATCAGACTTTGCGCAAAATCGCCGGCGCGCCGTGCGGGCAGCAATGACGCCGCCAGCCGTTTGATTTCCGGCTTCGCCGCCGGTAATTCCCGCTCGACCGCGAACAGCCGTGCCAGCACGCGCTCGACATTGCCGTCGACCGGCACGGCCGCGCCATCGAACGCAATCGCTACAATCGCCGCAGCCGTGTAATCGCCGATTCCCGGTAGCGCACGCAACGCCGCCATGTCGCGCGGAAATTCACCGCCATGACGCGCGACCACTGCACGCGCACAGGCATGCAGATTGCGGGCGCGCGCGTAATAGCCGAGGCCTGCCCAGGCGCGCAGCACGTCGTCGAGGCTCGCCTCGCTAAGCGCCTCGACCGTCGGCCAGCGCGCCAGGAACTTGGCGTAATAGGGCGCCACCGTCTTCACGGTGGTCTGCTGCAGCATGATTTCCGACAGCCAGACGCGGTACGGATCGCTCGTCTCGCCGCGCCGCGCCCGCCACGGCAATACGCGGGCGTGGCGGTCGTACCAGGCCAGCAAATTTTCGGAATTTGGAAACGACCTCGCCCCACGCGCGGCCTGTTCCCTCCCCCCTTGCGGGGGAGGGTTAGGGAGGGGGCTATCTTTCTTGCGCAAGCCGTCGCGGCTCACCCCCCTCCCGCCCGCCTTCGCTAAAGCTTCGGCGGGCGACCTCCCCCGCAAGGGGGGAGGTGAAGAGAGAATGTCGCGGCCGCATTCCGTCAAAGAAGCGGAGAACTTCTTTTGACGCCGTTTGCGGGCTGCTACGCTCATGCCGCCGACGATGGCATAACAGGCCGGCCCATGACCAAGCCCGCGCGCAGTTTTCCCCGGCCGCTTTCCGAATTCACCGGCGCGGCCTTGAGCGACAGCTTGAAGGCACAGGGCTTTGCCTCGAGCGAGATTATTGCCCGCTGGGCCGACATCGCCGGCCCGGAAATCGCCGCCCACAGTGAGCCGATGAAGATCAATTGGCCGCGCGCGGTCGGCAACCAAAGCCCGGAGCCGGCGACGCTCATGCTGCGGGTGGAAGGCCCGGCGGCGCTCGAAATCCAGCACCTGTCGGCGGTCATCCTGGAGCGGGTCAACCGCTTCTTCGGCTGGCAGGCGATCGGCCGGCTCGCGCTGCGCCAGGCACCCTTACGCCGGCGCGAGCCGCCTAGCCCGCCACCGCCGCTCGACCCGGAAATCGCCGCCCGCATCGCCGCCGACCTGCCGATCGAAGACGAGGAACTGCGCCAGGCGCTCGCCCGCCTGGGTGCCGCCATCAAGCGAAATTGAGGCCGCACGATCCCTTGGCAGGGCGGCCCGCCATTGCCACAATTGTCATATCCAGCTAGCCAAACGCCGATCGGAACTACCCAGAACCCACGGAGCGCCCGTTGCACATCACCCGCCGCGAATTTTGCCTAAGCACAGCCACCCTGGCGCTCGCCACCGCCGCGTTCGGCGCCTCCGCCCTGCCGCCCTTTGCGAGCGTTGCGCGGGCCGAATCGGTGTCCATGGCCGAACTGATGAAGCCGGACGCACAGCCCGACCTCGCGTTGGGCGACGCCAAGGCGCCGGTCACCGTCGTCGAATATGCCTCGTTGACCTGCCCGCATTGCGCGCGTTTCGAAGAGGACACATTCCCCGAACTCAAGAAGCGCTATATCGACACCGGCAAAGTGCGCTTCATCCTGCGCGACTTCCCGCTCGACAGCCTGGCCGGCGCCGCCTTCGTGTTTGCGCATTGCGCCGGCAAGGACGACGCCAATAAATATTATTCCGTCATCGAAACGCTGTTCCGCCAGCAGCGGCAATGGGCGGTCGAAAAACCGATCCCGCCGCTGATGGCGATCGCCAAGCAGGCCGGCTTCACCCAGAAGAGTTTCGACGCCTGCCTGACGAATCAGAAGGCCTGGGATGCCATGGAAAGCGTGCGTCAGCGCGCCATGAAGGAGTTCAAAGTCGAGTCGACCCCGACATTTTTCGTCAACGGGACGAAGGTTTCCGGCGCCGTCTCGATCGAGGACTTTGCCAAGGTCATCGACCCCTATCTCAAGGGCGGATAAGGGTTTTTCGGCCCGGAGCGGCGCCCCGCCGGCGACCTTTTCGCATCCCTCACGCGCGAAAGGTCTGGAAAACCGCCCGCGGCCGCCGCTCCCCTGTTGCCCCAAGACGCGCGCCGATTCATTCTCCCGACGGATGCGGCATAAGCCAGCCAGCCTTCGGGGCTATCCCCCGGACAGGACTACGATTCTGCAAATCGCACCGGCAAGCGTAACCGCAGGCTTCGCGCCCGCGACGCGCATGATCCCGAAAAAGCCAGTACCGGACTTGATCCGGAATGGAAACCGGTTTTCGGAAAAGATCATGCGCAAACAAGAAACTTCGAGGCCTGAATTATGAAACTTACGCGGCTGCGCCTGCTCGGCTTCAAGTCGTTCGTGGAGCCGACCGATTTCCTGATCGAGCCGGGGCTGACCGGCGTGGTCGGACCGAACGGCTGCGGCAAATCCAATCTGGTCGAAGCGCTGCGCTGGGTGATGGGCGAGTCCTCCTACAAGTCCATGCGCGCCGCCTCGATGGACGAGGTGATCTTCTCCGGCACCAACAACCGGCCGGCGCGCAACAACGCCGAAGTCGCGATCGCCATCGACAATTCCGAGCGTTCGGCGCCGTCCGCGTTCAATGATTCCGATGCTATCGACATCGCCCGCCGCATCGAGCGCGAGGCCGGCTCCACCTATCGCATCAACGGCCGCGAAGTGCGCGCGCGCGACGTGCAGATCCTGTTTGCCGACGCCTCGACCGGCGCGCGTTCCCCGGCGCTGGTGCACCAGGGCCGCATCGGCGAGATCATCCAGGCCAAGCCCGAGCAGCGCCGCCGTGTACTTGAAGAGGCTGCCGGTGTCGCCGGCCTGCATGCGCGCCGGCATGAAGCGGAACTGCGCCTGAAGGCGGCGGAAACCAATCTGCTGCGCATCGAGGACGTAATCGGCCAGCTCGCCAGTCAGATGGATGGGCTGAAAAAACAGGCCCGCCAGGCGATCCGCTATCGCACCGTGTCGGCGCAAGTGCGCAAATCGGAGGCGATGCTCTATCACCTGCGCTGGGCCGCGGCGACCGGCGAGGTGGCCGAAGCCGAGCACGCCAAGGACGTGTCGTTGCGTGAGGTGGCGGACCGCACCGGCGCGGAAGCGGAAGCCTCCAAGCGTCAGGCGCTGGCCTCGGCGTCCTTGCCCGAATTGCGCGAGGCCGAGGCGCGCGCCGGCGCCGCGCTGCACAGGCTCAACGTCGCGCTGCAAGACCTCGACCGCGAGGAAGCGCGCGCCAAGGACCGCATCGCCGAACTCGATCTGCGGCTGGTGCAGTTCGCCGCCGACGGCGAGCGCGAACGGAAACTGGCCGCCGATGCCGAGGCGGCGCTCGGCCGCCTTGCCGCCGAGGAAGACGCCATCCGCAAGGAGGCGCAGGAAAGCGCCGGCCGCCGCAGCGGCGTCGATGCCAAAGTGGCGAAGGCCGACGGCGAACTCAACGCGGCCGAAAAGATTTTCTCGGACCTCACCACCGCGCTTGCCGATCTCACCGCGCAGCGCCATCAGTTCGAACACGGCGCCCGTGAGCAGGGCGAACGGGTCGCCAAGATCGGCGCCGAGATCGCCGCGATCGAGCGTGAACTGGCCACGCTGAAAACCGCCGACAGAGCCCCGCTTGCCGCTGCGGTGGAAGGCGCGCAAGCCGCCTTGACCGAGGCGGAAGCCGCCGCCGTCGCTGCCGAAGCCGCCCACAACAATGCGCGCGACGATCTGGAAGCTGCGCGCGCGACGCTCGCCGAATCCGAAAAGCGCGTGCAGCGGCTGGAGACCGAGGCCAAGACGCTCGGCCAGATGCTCTCGCTCGAGACGCGCAATCTGTGGCCGCCGGTGATCGACCACGTCGCGGTCGACAAAGGTTATGAGAAGGCGCTGGGCGCGGCACTGGGCGACGATCTCGACGCGCCGGTCGATGCCTCCGCGCCCATGCACTGGTCGAATGTTCAACCCGATGCCGGCGATCCGGTGCTGCCGCAAGACGCCGAGCCGCTGTCGCGCTATGTCAAGGCGCCGGCGCAATTGGCCCGCCGGCTGGCGCAGATCGGCGTGGTCGATCGTGACGCAGGGGCGAAGCTTGCCGCCGCGCTCAAGTCCGGCCAGCGGCTGGTCTCACGCGAAGGCGATCTCTGGCGCTGGGACGGCTATGTGGCCGCCGCGCACGCTCCGACCGGCGCGGCGCGGCGCCTGGCGCAGCGCAGCCGCTTTGCCGAGCTCGACGGCGAATTGGCAACGGCGCGCCCCGAGGTCGAGGACAGGCGTCGCGCGGTCGAAGCCGCGCAAGCGGCCTTCGCCGCCGCCGGCCACACCGAGGCCGAGACGCGCGCGCGCGAACGCGACCTCAATCGCCAGGCGGCGCGGTTGTCGGCACTCGCCGAAGCGCGCACGCGCCTGACCGCGAGCCGCGACGAAGCGGCCGCCGCCAAGACGGAAGCCGAGCGCGGCCTGGCCGCGCTCGCGCCCGCCGCCAATCTCGAAAGCAAGCTCGCCGCGGTGCGCGACGACATTACGGAAAAACGCGCCAAGCTCGCCGAGGTGCGTGCCGAGCAGCAAGCGATCGTGCGCGAGGCGGAACAGGCCGATAAGCGGCTGGTGGGGCTTGCAACCGACAAGGCCGGCTGGAATGAGCGCCGCGACGGCGCCCACAATCAGATCGCCACGCTCGACCAGCGCATTGCCGAAGCCAAGCGCGACCGCGCGGAACTGGAAAACGCGCCGCAGGTCTTTGCCGAAAAACGCAAAGTCATGATCGGCGAGGTCGCCAAGGCGGAAAGCACGCGGCGCGAATGCGCCAACCGCCTGGCCGCGGCCGAGAATGCGCTGGCCGAGGCCGACCGCGATGCGCGCGCCGCCTTGGAAGCGGCCAGTGCCGCGCGCGAGGACCTCGCCCGCGCCGAGGAACGTTTCGAGGGCTCCAAGCGCAGGCTTTCCGACATCGGCCGCGAAATCCACGACATGCTGGAGATCGAGCCGGCCGGGGTCGCCGAACTCGCCGGCATCGAGCCGGGCAAGGCCTTGCCGGAGCTCGCCGACATCGAGTCAACGCTGGAACGGCTGCGGCGCGAACGCGAGCGCCTGGGCGCGGTCAACCTGCGCGCCGAGGAAGAGCTGCGCGAGGTCGAAACCCAGCATTCAACACTCACCACCGAGCGCGACGACCTGGTGCAGGCGATCGGCAAGCTGCGCCAGGGCATCCAGAGCCTCAACCGCGAAGCGCGCGAGCGGCTGCTCGCCTCGTTCGAGCTGGTCAACAAGCACTTCCAGCATTTGTTCACCAAGCTGTTCGGCGGCGGCACCGCCGAACTGCAGCTGGTCGAAAGCGACGATCCGCTGGAAGCCGGGCTCGAGATCATGGCCAAGCCCCCGGGCAAGAAGCCCTCGACGCTGTCGCTATTGTCCGGCGGCGAGCAGGCGCTGACCGCGCTGGCGCTGATTTTCGCGGTGTTCCTGACCAATCCGGCGCCGATCTGCGTGCTCGACGAAGTGGACGCCCCGCTCGACGATCACAATGTCGAGCGCTTCTGCGACTTGTTGGATGAAATGACCAAGTCGACCGATACCCGCTTCGTCATCATCACGCACAACCCGATCACCATGGCGCGCATGAACCGGCTCTACGGCGTCACCATGGCCGAGCGCGGGGTGTCGCAATTGGTGTCGGTGGATCTGGAAGCCGCGGTGCGGTTCAGAGAGGCGGGTTAATACTTTCAGCTGGCATTCCGGGAGACGCCGAAGACGCGGACCCGGAATCCAGACGCGCCTCACAAACTTATCTGGACTGCGGGTTCGCTCGCGTTGCGAGCGCCCCGGAATGACCAAGAAAGGCTAAGCCGCCTCGCTGCCGGTCGGACGCTCCGCGCGCACTACCCGCGGTGCATTGGCGAGCCACGCGGAACTCAGCGCGAAGACATGTTCCTGGCCGCAGGCCGAGCAGAGCATGCGGGCGCTCATTTCGGGTAATGCGCGGAACACAATCGGTTCGACCTCAATCGCGGTCGAAACCGAACGGCCAGTATTGGGACACTTGATCATGACCAAGCTCAAGGCAGAGCCCTCCGCCATTTCGCCGGCTATTGCCGCCATGGAACCCTTCGATCGTGACCGTCCTGAGACCGCCCGCCCGCTGGCGATAAAGTTTCTGTGATCGCCTGCGGGCGCGGAACCAACCCCGACCGCAGGCGTTATTCGGGTGTACGTTTCAGCCGGGCGGCTCCCCCCCTTACCCCCCGAATGGCCGTCCGGCGAAAAGACCCTGGGCTTGCCCAGGGTCTTTTTTTTGCGCCATCAAGCGGTTAAGCGGAAATCCGGCGGCCGGCCGGGCCGCCGCCGGTTGCCGTTGACCGACTGCATCCCATCTAGGCTAGGCTAGTTGCGTTTCACCGCTTCCCTTTGCTTCCCTTTTCAGGAGCCGCGCCATGTCCACCACCGGCTGGGTCGTTCTCGGCATCATTGTCGTGATCGTGATCTGGGCGATCAGCATCTACAACGGCCTTGTCGCCATGCGGCAGAGGACCAATCAGGCCTTTGCCGACATCGACGTGCAACTCAAGCAGCGCCACGACCTGATCCCCAATCTGGTGGAAACCGTGAAGGGCTATGCCGCGCACGAACGCGGAACCCTGGAAGCCGTTATCCAGGCGCGCAACGTCGCGGTCGCCGCGCCCGGGGTCGAGCAGAAGGTGGCGGCGGAGAACATGCTCACCGGCGCGCTCGGCAAGCTGTTCGCATTGGCCGAGGCTTATCCGAACCTGAAGGCCAACGCTAATTTCCAGCAGCTGCAAACCGATCTGTCCGACATCGAGAACAAGCTCGCCGCCTCGCGCCGCTTCTACAACAACGCGGTGCAGGAATATAACACGGGTATCCAGCAGTTCCCGGCCGCGCTGTTTGCCGGCATGTTCGGTTTCGCGCAGCGCACGTTCTTCGACGTCGGCGAAGACCGCCCGCAACTCGAGCAGGCGCCGAGCGTGAAGTTCTGAAATCCCTCCCCTTTCGAGGGGAGGGTCGGACCGCCGCAAGGCGGTCCGGGGTGGGGTTAATTCCCCGCACCCGATGACCGACCCCCACCCGCCCGCCTACGCTTTGCTTTGGCGGGCGACCTCCCCCTCGCAGGGGGAGGTATGAGGAAGAGAAATGGCCGCCTACGGTCTCTACACCCACATCCAGTCGAACAAGCGCCGCTCGATCGCACTGCTGATCGGCCTGTTCTTCCTGGTCTATGTGCTGGTGTTTGCCGGCGCGCTGCTGGCCGAGGCGCTTCTCACCTACAACGGGCGCAACGTGCCGCTCGATTATCTGATCCGCGCCGCGGAATTCGATTTCGTCAAGGCGGCGCCCTTCGCCACCGTCGGCACAGTGATCTGGATTTTCATCGCCTACCGGTTCCACCAGGCAATGATCGACGCGGTCACCGGCGCGCGCGTCGTCAGCCGCGCGGAAGAACCGCGGCTCTACAATCTTCTGGAAATTCTCTGCATCTCGCGCGGCATCACCACGCCGACGCTGCGCGTCGCTGACGACGAGGCGCTCAATGCCTTCGCCACCGGCCTCAACGAGAAACAATATTCCATCACGGTCACGCAAGGGCTGATCGAGGCGCTCGACGACCGCGAACTCGAAGCCGTGCTCGGCCACGAGCTCACCCACATCCGCAACGGCGACGTGCGCATGCTGGTGATCGGGGTGGTGATTGCCGGCGCGATCTCGTTCTTCGGCGAATTGGTATTCCGCCTCTTCTTCCAGAACGCGTTCTGGGGCGGCGGCCGGCGCTCGAGCGGCGACGGCGATCGCAAGGGCGGCGCCGGCATCGCCATCGTCATCGCGCTCGCCATCATCGCGCTGGTTTGGATCTTGTCGATCGTCATCCGCTTCGCGCTGTCGCGCCAGCGCGAATTCCTCGCCGATGCCGGCTCGGTGGAACTGACCAAGGACCCCGACGCCATGATCATGGCGCTGCGCAAGATCGAAGGGCGCGGCGAAATCCCCGGCGCCAATTCGGCGGTGATGGAGATGTGCATCGACAATCCGCGCGTGGGATTTTCCAATATTTTCGACACCCACCCGTCGGTCGATAAACGCGTCGAAGCGCTGGTGAAATTCGCCGGCGGACACGATCCCGGCCCGCTCGAACTGGCGCCGCCGCAGGAAGAGCAGGAAGAGCCGGCCGGTGATGGCGGGCAAGTCATCAACGAGCCGCCCGCGAGCGGTCCCTGGGCGCCCGAGACGCCGCAGCAGGCGCCTGCCCCGTCAGGCCCTTGGGGACCGCAGCCCGGCGCCACACCGCCGCACCCGCCGAGCCCTTGGGGTCCGCAGCGCCGCTAGCTGTCGTCCCCGCGCAGGCGGGGACCCGTGCGCCGCGGCCAATCGATCTTGCTGCGGCGTATGGGTCCCGGCCCGCGGCGCTTCGCGCCTTGGCCGGGACGACAGAATGTTAATGCCCCTCGAACGAGACCAGCGTGCGCACCGGCACGTCGAGCTTGCGCAACTTGGCGGCGCCGCCAAGGTCGGGCAAATCGATCACGAAGCAGGCCGCCAGTACATTGGCGCCAAGCTGGCGCAGTAATTTCACCGCCGCAGTCGCCGTGCCGCCGGTGGCGATCAGATCGTCGACCAGCACCACGCGTTCGCCGGCGACCAGCGCGTCGGCATGCATCTCGATCGTGTCCTCGCCGTATTCCAGCGCATAGGCGACGCTCACGCGTTTATGTGGCAGCTTGCCCTTCTTGCGGATTGGCACGAAGCCGGCCGACACCTGGTGCGCCACCGCGCCGCCTAGGATAAATCCGCGCGCCTCGATGCCGGCGACCTTATCGATTTTCATACCGGCCCAAGGCTGCACCAGTTCGTCGACCGCGCGGCGGAACGCGCGCGCATCGCCCAACATAGTGGTGATGTCGCGGAATATGATGCCCGGCTTGGGATAGTCGGGGATCGAGCGGATCGCGTCGCGCAGGTCGCTGTCGAGGTCTGCCATAGAACCTGTCATGGCCGGGCTTGTCCCGGCCATCCCGATGAGGAACGCACAATGCCTACCTAAGCGGGATGCCTATCGCAACTCGGATCTATCCGAATTGCGTTTTCAATAATCCGCCGCAAGTCGGTAAACCCGACTTGCGGTGACAAGCGCGGGCATGACCACCGCTAGGTCCCACCCAGCACCCTGCCCGCCACCGCGTCGAGTTTTTTGATCAATTCGGGATCGCGCGCATTCGGCGCGGTGATCAGCGCCGAGTCGAGCGCGCGGTCGGAACCGATCGGACACGGCTCGTGCTCGCGCGGAAAATCGGCGGCGAGCCGCGCCACCAGCCGCTTGGCGCGCTCGGCATTCTCCAGCAGCACCTTGATGATGTCGGCGACCGTGACCGCGTCGTGGTCGGGATGCCAGCAGTCGAAATCGGTTACCATGGCGAGACTGGCGTAACAAAGCTCGGCTTCGCGCGCGAGCTTGGCCTCCGGCATGTTGGTCATGCCGATCACCGAATAGCCGAGCTGCTTGTAGCTCATGCTCTCGGCGTAAGTGGAAAATTGCGGGCCTTCCATGCACACATAGGTGCCGCCGAAATGCGGCTCGATGCCTTCCTTGAGCGCCGCCTCGCCGATGCGCGCGCGCAGGCGCGGCGACACCGGGTGCGCCATCGACACATGCGCCACCAGCCCCTTGCCGAAGAATGAGCTCTCGCGCTTGAACGTGCGGTCGACGAACTGGTCGACCAGGACGAAAGTGCCGGGCGGCAATTCTTCCTTGAACGAGCCGCAGGCCGACAGCGACACCAGATCGGTGACGCCGGCGCGTTTCAAGACGTCGATATTGGCGCGGTAATTGATGTCGGACGGCGATAGCCGATGGCCCTTGTCGTGGCGCGCCAGAAACACCACCGGCAGCCCCGCGACCTCGCCGACGCGCAAGGCGCTCGACGGCTCACCCCACGGGCTGGCGATGCGCTGCTCGCGCACGTTCTCCAAGCCCGGCAGGTCGTAAATACCGGACCCGCCAATGATGCCGAGAACTGCTTGGGTCATTGACAATTTTCCTGTCATTGCCGGGCTAGACCCGGCAATCCATGCCGCGCTGACGCAAGTTTGATGGCCGATTGGATACCCGGGTCAAGCCCGGGCATGACGAAGAAAATCAATGCACCGCCGACCACACCTTCTTCTTGGTGAAGTACAAGAGGCCCGAGAGCACCAGCAGAAACACGATGACTTGGAAACCGATGCGCTTGCGCGCCACCAGATGCGGCTCGGCCGCCCACATCAGGAAGGCCGCGACGTCCTTGGAATATTGCGCAATCGTTTGCGGCGAGCCGTCCTCATAGGTCACCTGCCCGTCCTGCAACGGCTGCGGCATGGCGGTGTTATGGCCGGGGAAATATTCGTTGTAGTGGCCGCCCTGCGGCACCGCGAAACCCTTCGGCGCCTCCTTGTAGCCGCTGACATAGGCGGCGATGTAGTCCGGCCCCTGCTCCTGGTATTGCGTGATCATGTCGAACACGAAACGGGGGAAGCCGCTCTGAAAGCCGCGCGCCTTGGCCAGCGTCGACATGTCGGGCGGCGAAACGCCATAGGTCGCCTTTCCCACCAGCTCGTTGGCGAAGGGCGGCGGGAAATGATCGGCGAGCCGCCCGGCGCGTTCGATTTGATTGCCGAGGTCGTCGAGGTCCTTGATCTTGTATTCGGCCGCCACCGCCTCGGCCTGCGCCTCGCTGAAACCGGGGCCGCCCGCATCGGCCAGATTGCGGAAGCTGACCATTTCCAGCGAATGGCAGTTGGCGCAGACCTCGCGGTAAATCTTGAAACCGCGCTGCAACTGCGCCTCGTCGTATTTGCCGAACGGGCCCGCGAACGACCATTTCAGCCGCGGCGGCAACACCTGTTCGATCAGTTGCGCGGACGCCGGCAACGTCATGACGGCAAGCGAACCGGCAAGGGCGAAGGCAAAGAGCGTGCGCTGCATGTTCATGGGGCGGCTCACGTCTTGGCGCCCAGAACCGATTCCGAAATCGAATTCGGCAGCGGCTTGGTCTTCTCGAATAGGCCGAGCAGCGGCAGCACGATCAGGAAAAAGCCGAAGTAGTAGACCGTAAAGACGCGCGCGAGGATGACGTAGATGCCCTCTGGCGGCTTGGAGCCGAGCCAGCCGAGGCCGACCGCCGCGATCACGAACAGCCAGAAGAACTGCCGGTAGAGCGGGCGGTATTTGGCCGAGCGCACCTTCGAAGTATCGAGCCAGGGCAGGAAGGCGAGGATCAGAATCGAGGAGAACAGCGCGATCACGCCGATCAGCTTGTTCGGGATCGAGCGCAGGATGGCGTAGAACGGCAGGTAATACCATTCCGGCACGATCTCCGACGGCGTCACCGCCGGATTGGCCGGGATGTAGTTGTCGGGGTGGCCGAGGAAGTTCGGGATGTAGAAGATGAACCAGGCCAACAAAATGAGGAAGCAGGCCATGAAGAAGCCGTCCTTCACGGTCGCATAGGGCGTGAACGCGACGGTGTCCTTCTCCGACTTCGGCTCGATGCCGTCGGGATTGTTCTGTCCCGTCACATGCAACGCCCAGACATGCAGTACCACCACGCCGGCGATCGCGAACGGCAGCAGGTAGTGCAGCGAGTAGAAGCGATTGAGCGTCGGATTGCCGACCGCGTAGCCGCCCCACAGCCAGGTGACGATGGTGTCGCCGACGATCGGGATGGCGGAGAACAAATTGGTGATCACGGTCGCCGCCCAGAAGCTCATCTGCCCCCAGACCAGCACGTAGCCCATGAAGCCGGTGGCCATCATCAACAGATAGATGATGACGCCGAGAATCCAGAGCACTTCGCGCGGCTCCTTGTAGGAGCCGTAATACATGCCGCGGAACATGTGGACATAGACGGCGAAGAAGAACATGGCGGCGCCGTTGGCGTGCGCGTAGCGCAAGAGCCAGCCATAGTTGACGTCGCGCATGATCGTTTCGACCGATTTGAAGGCGAGGTCGACATGCGGCGTGTAGTGCATCGCCAGGATGATGCCGGTGATGATCTGGATGCCCAGCATCATCGACAGGATGCCGCCGAAGGTCCACCAGTAGTTCAGGTTGCGCGGCGTCGGATAGGCGATGAAGGAGGAATGAACCAGGCCGCCGATCGGCAGCCGCTTCTCCAACCATTGCAAAACGGGATTGGTCGGCTGGTAGGTCGAGTGTCCGCTCATGATCGAACCTTGTTAAGAACAATCCGTTGCGGATCAGCCGATCCGGATCTTGCTGTCGGAGATGAAGGCGTAGGGCGGCAAATAGAGATTCTTCGGCGCCGGGCCTTTGCGGATGCGGCCGGCAGTGTCGTATTGCGAGCCGTGGCACGGGCAGAACCAGCCGTCATATTCGCCCTGGTGGGCAAGCGGGATGCAGCCGAGATGGGTGCAGATGCCGATCACGACCAGCCATTGCTCGTGGCCCTTCTTGACGCGCTCTGAGTCCGGCTCCGGATCGGGCAGGCTGGCGACGTTGACCTTCTCCGCCTCCGCGATCTCTTTCTTGGTGCGATGGAAGATGAAGATCGGCTTGGAACGCCAGAACACCTTGACGATCTGCCCGTCGGCGATCGGTGCCAGATCGATTTCGACCGGCGCGCCCGCGGCAATAGTCGAGGCGTCCGGATTCATTTGCGCGATCAGCGGCACCAGGGCCGCGACAGCGCCCACCGCACCGACGGCGCCGGTGGCGATATAGAGGAAATCGCGGCGCGAGTGCTCCGCCGAAGACACGGTCGTCACGTCTTTAGCCCTCTCCCCCGGCTGGCTTAGTCATCCGCCCGCGGCATTAAGCCGGCAGGACAGGTCCCGCGGCGGCGGGGCGGACCGCTTGCGGCAACCCTGGGAAAGGCAGGACGGCGCTGCGGTGGCATTTTATTGGCACCCTTGCGGTATTAGCGCAAGCCCGCTATCCGCGCAGTGCCCATTAGTCGCATAAACCGTTCGTCTAGAGCGGCTTACCCCCGGAAATTTGGCAGGCCGGCCGATGCGGATCGCCCTCTACGAGCCGGATATCCCGCAGAATACCGGCACGATTCTGCGGCTCTGCGCCTGCCTGCGGCTGGACGCGCATATCGTCGAGCCGGCCGGCTTCCCGGTCACCGACCGCGCCTTTCGTCGGGCCGGCATGGACTATCTCGACCGGGTCGCCCTCACCCGCCACGGCTCGTTTGCGGCCTTCGAGGACTGGCGGCGCGCCGAGCGGCTCAAACTGGTGCTGCTCACCACCACCGCCGAGACCTCTTACCTCGACCACGCCTTCCGCGACGACCAGGTGCTGCTATTCGGCCGCGAAAGCGCCGGGGTGCCGGCGGCGGTGCATGCGGCCGCCGATGTGCGGCTGCGCATCCCGATCGCCGAGGGCCTGCGCTCGCTCAACGTGGCGATGGCGGTGGCGCTGGTCGCCGGCGAAGCGCTGCGGCAGACGGGCGGCTTTGGGCGATGATAATATCTCCGCCATGACGCGCTCGCACCTGTTCGCGATTGCAGCCCTGCCTGCGGCGCTTGTGTTCGGCACGAGCGAGGCCGATGCCGCGCGCCCGCTGCTTGCCGAATTGCTGGCGCGGACGCCGGTCGTAGCCGGCCAGCCGGCGATGAGCCAACTCGCGCTCGAAGCCTGCCTGCGTCAGGCGCGCGACCTCGACGCAGCCGGCGCCGCGGTCGAACTCGATGATTTCAGCGATCGAACGGGAGGTGGCCGAAGGCACGTTCCTGCAGAACCAGGTCAACACCGAACTGCCCTTGCTCGGCGGCTATGACGAGGCCGGCCTCAACGATTTCCAGCGTCGATTGAACCGCCATGACGAACTGGCAAGAAACTTTCAGGCCGAATTCCCGCGCTACCAGCAAGTTAAAAAGACCTACGACGCCGCAGTCGCCGCGCTCGACCGCGATTGCGCGCGAGGCTTCACCTCAGACGACCTTGCCGCCGCCAAGGCCAAACTCGAAATCAAATGAACCCGATCGTATCCGCACCGATTGGGCACGACGGCACCGCCCGCTTGCCGAGCAAACGCGGCGACTTCCAATGACGCTGCCTGACGGCTACGCCGACGTTCCGCCCGGGAAAGTCGCCTCGGTGGTGACGCTGTTGGAAATGTCGGCGCCGGTGCGGCCGCGCCCGCAGCCGGCGGAAATCGGCTGCACATTGCGGCGCGTCGAGCGCCCGGACGTGAACTGGTATCGGCAATTGTTTCGCCGCGTGGGCGAGCCATGGCTGTGGTTCTCGCGCTTGCGCATGGGCGACGCCGAACTCGGCGACATTATCCATCACCCGCAGGTCGAGATCTACGCGCTGGTCCATGCCGGCGCCGACGCGGGCCTGCTGGAGCTCGATTTCCGTGTCCAGGGCGAATGCGAGCTCGCATTCTTCGGCGTCACCAACGATCTGATCGGACACGGAGCCGGCCGCTGGCTCATGAACCGCGCGCTCGAAAAGGCCTGGTCGCGGCCGATCGGCCGCTTCTCGACCCACACCTGCACGCTCGATCATCCGGATGCACTGGCGTTCTACCTCCGCTCCGGCTTCACGCCGGTCCGCCGCCAGATCGAGATCGCCGACGACCCGCGACTCGACGGCACGCTCGCGCGCAGCGCGGCGCCGCATGTGCCGATTATCTAGGGCGCGGATTCAGGTTAGGCGCAGTGCGTTGCGTTATTATTTGTCGCCAAATTCCCTTGTTTGATAAAAGAAGTCTTTTTTGAATTGATCAACCGTTGTTCTGTGAGTTCAATCTCCCACCATTAATCTGCTGATCACTTGAGTCACCTCGGCAGATGGCGATGTGTATTTCGGCAAATACGCGACTGGGAAATATGGGATGTCAGCGAACATCTTAGACGCCGCCACGCGATAAATTTCGAGATCAGGGTTGAGAATTTTTGCAAAAGCAGGCAACGCCGAGGAGGTCGTCAAAACATATTTGCATCGAGACAATATGTAGCAATCAAGCAGTGCCCTGTTTGCTCGTTCCGTTTTTTGGCGTTCGCTTACCGATGCTTTATGAAAAGCTATTTCACCAAGATTTATAATCTCTATGGGCAAGCTGTCCCTCAAATAGGAAACGATCGCGTTGTCGTCCGTGGCGACAAATGCTTTTTTGAATTGCGAATTTCTTTTTAGTATATCTCGAATAATGAGTAAGAAATCTGGTCCGCTAACGGGGTTTGAATCCAACGGTGCATATTGCTTGTCGGTTCCTCGAAAATGAATGCCTAGAATATTTGAAAAGTCACCGATGTCCTCGGCCGCATTCTTTACTGGATTCGGTACTTTAAAATAGGAATTCCATAGCTTACTCAGCGACGACCAATCGTTTCCCAGACACTTGATATGATGCTGTCTTAGGTAAGCAAGCGGCAACTCCTCCACCGGTTCTGCGTTTTCCTGGTATGCGATGTCAAAAACGCCGGGTAAAACTCGGCCATCATGAGAGCCCGAATAATGTGAGGCGTATATTGCCCAGTTTGGATATATGTTTTTCTCTTGTAGGAAAGGGAGTATCTCGAAAACGTAAAGTAACACTTGGCCAAAAAGGCCCTCGTGCAGCAATTCCGGACTGCATGTTATTTTCAAACCCCGGCCTTGCATGGTTCCCAGTCGCTAGTTTCCGGCCGAACATATGATAATCGAATAGCGATCCTTTTTACTGCGTTGCATGAGTCGGTTTGTGGCCCATAACGGACATTTCAACCACGCTGGCGAATGTCCGCATTCTGGAGGTAGAGCCGACCTTGGCAAGCCGCCGCTCATCAATCTCGATTCATGAGTGCACGCCCTAGGAGCCGGCAGGCGCCGGCGCCGTCTGGCTCGACTGGCCGAGCAGCTTGAGCGCCGCGCGCTCGACGTCGGGCGGGAGCTTGTACATGTGCTGGTATTGCAGGATCTGCTTGGCAATCAACCGCAACCGGTCGTCGAATTGCAGCATTCGCAACGGCTCCAGCAGTGGCTGATTGTAGGGCGGAACGTCGGCGCGCTGGAATTCGAAGGCCATGCTGACGCGCGATTTGGCCGCGTTTGGCGACGTCCTGCTGCCCCAATGCAACACTGCCTGGTTCCAGATGAAGAAATCACCGGGATTGGCGGGCAGCGCGCGAATGCTCTCGTATTCGAATTTCCATTTATCTTCGTCGGCGGTGTTATAGGTCGGATCGAAATTGGCGGGCACCAGGTACAGGCAGCCGTTAAGCGGCGTCGCGATCGAAAGCGGGATCCATGTCGTGAGCGATTTCGGCGATCCGTCCTCGAACAGCGCGCTGCGGCCCTTGTCGCGATGCGGCTTCCAACCGGACTGGCCGCGCTTGGGGTCGACATTCCAGACCCAGAAATCCGGCAGCAATTGGTATTTGCCGCCGAGCATGCTGGAATAAAGCAAATGGAGTTTGTGGAAGGGGACCCAATATTCGTCATAGATGAAGGCGAAGACCGGCGAGATATCGGCCGCCGTCATCGCGCGCACGGTGTCGGCCATCAGCTTCAAATCCAGCCCCCAACCGCCGCTGCTGGCCTGGATATAGCCCTCGACGCGCAACTGCTGCGTCACCAGCGCGGCCTGTTGCGGATTGACCGCCAAGGGCGCGAGCGTGTTCAGATAGTCGACGTCGCAGACGTGCAATTGCGGCGCAAAGTCCTGCCATGCCTGCCGCTGATGAAGCTTCGTTGCGTCCATCGCTCGCTTGCGGCTCCGCTCAAGTCGGCAAAAATCGGCCCTGGATCGCCTGTCGCAGCCACGATACCAATCCGGCGCGGATATTGGCAACCGACGGCTGCGGCGCTTCGCTCGGGTGTTGGCCGTGCACCTTAGCTGTCGCAGCCGCGATACGATAAACTGCCGACGACGGAGGCCTCATGGTTGCCGAACAGCTCGATAGTCGCAAGACCCGCGCCCGCGCCTGGTTCGAGGCGTTGCGCGACAATATCTGCGCGGCGCTCGAAGCGGTCGAGGATACGCTGCCGGGAAATGCGCCGCTCGGGCAAAATCCCGCCGGCCGTTTCGTGCGCACGCCTTGGAGCCGCACCGACCATAGCGGTCAACCCGGCGGCGGCGGCGTGATGGCGCTGATGCGCGGGCGCGTGTTCGAGAAGGTCGGCGTGCACTGCTCAAGCGTATTCGGCGAATTCGCGCCGGAATTCCGCAAGGAAATCCCGGGCGCCGCCGACAACCCGAGCTTCTGGGCCTCCGGCATTTCACTGATCGCGCATCCGCACAATCCGCACGTGCCGGCGGTGCACATGAACACGCGCTTTGTGGTCACCAGCAAGGCCTGGTTCGGCGGCGGCGCCGACTTGACGCCGGTGCTCGACCAACGGCGCACGCAGACCGATCCCGACAGTATCGCCTTCCACGCCGCCATGCGCGCGGCCTGCGCTGCGCATGCTGACGTCGCGCCCTACGACAAATACAAGAAATGGTGCGACGACTATTTCTTCCTCAAACACCGCAACGAGATGCGCGGCATCGGCGGGATTTTCTACGACTATCTGGAAACCGATTGGGAGGAAACTTTCGCCTTCACGCAGGATGTCGGTCGCGCTTTCCTTGCGGTCTATCCCACCTTGGTCGGCAAGAACTTCGCCACGCCCTGGAGCGAGGCCGAGCGCGAGGAGCAACTGGTGCGGCGCGGCCGCTATGTCGAGTTCAATCTGCTCTACGACCGTGGCACCATTTTCGGCCTGCGCACCGGCGGCAATGTGGAGTTGATATTGTCTTCGATGCCGCCGGTGGTGAAGTGGCCATGATAACCTGCTTCAGCGCAGCGCTCCGTAAACCAGAAACACCCCGCCGAGCAGCACCACCACATCGAGGATCGCGGTGTGCATATGCAGCGGCAAGCGCTCGACGAAAGCCTTGGCCAGGAACGCACCCGGCAGTGCGATGATGCCGATCAATAATGCAAAGGCGACGACCTGCGTCGTGATCACGCCGGCGAGCCCGAACACGGAAACCTTCGCCACCCCGACCACGATCGAAATCGCCGCGTCGGTGGCGACGACGCCGGCGCCTTCGACGCCCGCCGCCATCAGCAGCGAGAGCAGGATCACGCCCGATCCCGCCGTGCCGCCGACCACCACGCCATAGCCGAGGCTGCCGAGCGCCAGCCCGCCGTCGCCGATCTTGACGCCGTGATATTTCATCAGCCGCCGCAACGGCACGCTCAGCATCAGCATGCTGCCGATCACCAGCGCGGCGCCGGCGCTCGACAGCTTGGTATAGCCCCAAGCGCCGAGCGCGCAGGTCGGCAGCGCGGCGATCAGCACCATCGCCACGCGCCGCCAGTCGATGTAATTGCGGAACGCCGTGGCGCGGCTCGAATTGTTGAACAGCGCCGAGATGGCGATGATCGGCACCAGCGGTTCGGCGCCGACCAGCGGCACCAACACCAGCGGCATCAGCGCGCCGGTGCCATAGCCCGACACGCCGCCGACGATCGAGGCAAACAGCGCAACGCCCGCGACCAGCACGAGCTGGAGCAGCGACACGTCGGCAAAGCCGGACAGGATGCTCATGAGCGTCAATCGGCGTGACCGGTTGATTCCGGCGAGCCCGCTGGGGGGACCGCATTGGGTGCCGAAGCGGCAGCCGCGGGTCAAGCGAGCGCGCCCTACTCTCTCGTCACAAAGCGAGCCTCAAGTATTAAGTCGACATATAATTGATTTTATGAAAAATATACTTAGGTGCATACCAATATAAAATAACGCTCGCACATATATTCACATATATGCAGCATAATATATAATATAGAGAAATCTCTTCACAATCAATACTTATCAAAATGTGGTGCAGCCTCGGCGTGCCGCAGTTTTGATGCGATTATATTATTTAGAGCGGGCGATACTCTCCGGTAACAGGGGTTTTACCGGTGACAAATGTGCAACATGCATAAAAAACTTGCACATATATCCACCGGCTGGTGCAATACCGCTCGACGCCATCGAGCGAACTGTGGAATTCTAGCGGTAATTCAAAGTCATAAATGATGGGGGGACGCCATGCGTCGTGTATTGTTCGTTATAGCGCTTGCCGGATCAATGGCCGGTGCCGCTTCACTGGCGCAGGCGGCCGATATGGCGACCAAGGCTCCGCCGCCCATGGCGACAAAAGCGCCGCCGATGTTAGCGCCGGCGCCCGTCTATGCCTGGACCGGGTTCTATGTCGGCGGCCACGTCGGCGGAGGCTGGGGACATCACACGATCACCAACGTCGGCTCCATCAACGGCGGCGCTTTCCCGGCCGGCACAACCAGTAGCGGCGACACCAGCGGCGTGCTTGGCGGCGCACAGATCGGCTTCGATTACCAGTTCAGCCCGAATTGGCTGGTGGGCGTCGCCGGCGATTGGGCATGGTCCGGCATCAAGGGCGACGACACCAATGTGAGCGTCATAAACACCGCGGTCGTGAGCAATGTGCATCGTAATAACAAATGGATCGCCACCGCGACCGGCCGCATCGGCTATGTGGCCAACAATTTGTTGATCTACGTAAAAGGCGGCGCGGCTTGGACGCACAGCGAGGTCAACGGCTTCACGACCAACGGGGCCACCACGGTCGCGACGGTCGAAGGCAGTTCAACGCGGTCGGGCTGGACGGTTGGCGGCGGCGGCGAATATCGCTTCACCAAGAATTGGTCGCTGTTCGCCGAATACGACTACATCGACTTGGGGACCAAGACCAGTTCGACCTTGGTGACCTTCGGTTCGGTGGCTCCGGTTTTGACCGGCACCAGTCTGCTGCGCGACAGCAAGGTGCATTTCAACATCGTCAAGGCCGGCGTCAACTTCCGCTTCTGATCGCGGCGGCCTTGTAAAAATGCAAAAACCCCGGGCCATTGTCCCGGGGTTTTTCGTTGCCGCGGGAGCACCGCTCAGCGAGCGGGGCTCAGATCCGCCGGCGAGATCAACACGCTGAAGCGCTCGCACCAAATCACCACGCTCGGAAAATTTTTCAGATCGACCCCGGCCGGGATCGCATAGCGCTGGCTGCCCTTGAACGAGCGCAAGCCGCCGAGATCGATATACATGGTGTCCTTCACCGCCGCTGCGTCGCGGATGCCAGGCTTCGGCACCAGATAGACGTGGAACGCCGGGCCGGGCCCCACTTCGAAATCCGGCTCCAGGTAAACGGTGCGCTGGTAGACGCTTACTTTACCCTTGCCGTAATGGAATGGATCGGACGCATTGACGTGAATGAAGGCGCCGGTCGCGACCAGCGGCGAGCGGTCCGCTTCGGTCAGTTGCTCGGCGGCCGGCGGCGGCGGAAACACGATCGGAAAGAATAAGAATCCGAGCGCGACACCGAAACCGGTGCCGAGAACCCCGCCGAGAAGGAATATCGCAAGCCCGCGCCAAAAATTGCGCATGGTGTCGCCCCCCGCCAGTGGACCCAGCATAGCGGGTCTGGCGGCCGCAATCACCCGGGCGGAGATTTTGCCGCAGCCTGCGCGATCGCAGCAAGCGCATCGGCGTCACTGGGAAACCCCGCCGCGATCCAAGCCTTCTCGGCCGCCGTCAAAGCAGCGCCGAGCACCGGGCCTTTTTCCACCCCGCGCGCAATGAAATCCGCCGCCTTCAAGGGAAACACCGGCGCGCTCCACCGCTGCGGCAGGCTCGCCAGCGCGCGCCAGGCCTCGTCGTGCGCGCTCGCCTGCGAGCGCGCCCAGCCGAGCAGCGCGTGATCGGTGAAATGCTCCGGCTTGAGCCGGTAAAGCAGCGCGCGCGAGACCTGCTCGCCGAAATCCGGCGAGATGCGCCGCCAGCCCTCGGCCAGCGAGGCCAGCCGTTCGTGCTCGTTGTTGGTCAGCCGCAGCTTCTGCCACAGCCGCTCGGCATCCTCGGCCACCATGACGGCGAGCGCGCCCAGCCGGCGCACCGGATCGGCGGCAAGGCCGACCGCGGCCTCGACTTTGACCATGTTGCCGAAGCTCGCCAGATAGGGCACGCCGCCGATGAAGCGCGGCAACAGCCCGGCATCGGTCATGGCGGTGAGCGTGGGGGCGGCATGCGCGGCCACCAGCAATTTCATCAGCTCCATGCGCACACGTTCGCGCGAAAGCTGGTCGAGGCCGTCGCGGCCACCGATGCAGGCGGCAAGACCGGCCGCATCGGGATGGCCGACGCCATAGGCGGCATGAAAGCGGAAGAACCGTAAGATGCGCAGATAGTCTTCCGCGATGCGTTTGTTCGCATCGCCGATGAAGCGCACGCGGCGCGCGGCCAAGTCCTCAAGCCCGCCGACATAGTCGTAGACCGCGCCGTCGCGCGTTACCGACAATGCATTGATGGTGAAATCGCGCCGCTCGGCGTCGGCCTGCCAGTCGCGGCCGAAGGCGACCTTGGCGTGACGGCCATAGGTCTCCACGTCCTGGCGCAGCGTGGTCACCTCGAACGGATGATTGCCGATCACGACGGTGACGGTGCCGTGCTCGATGCCGGTGGGCACCGGCTTAAAGCCGGCGGCGCTGACGCGCCTAACCACCTCGGCCGGCTTAGCGGTGGTGGCGACGTCGATCTCCTCGACCGACAACCCGATCAGCGCATTGCGCACCGCGCCGCCGACCACGCGCGCTTGCTCGCCGTTGGCGTCGAGCACGCCGAGCAGGCGCGGCAGCGCGCCGGCATTGAGCCAGCCCGCGTCGGCAAGGCTGCGCGAGGTCGCGCCCGGCGTCACTTGACCGTCCCAGGCACGAATTTGCCGTTCTCTACATGCGCCGGCACGTAGGTCGAGCCCGGCGGCGAACCGGTGAAATGCGCGAAATAGATGAAGCTGCCGACCACCAGCAGCAGCGCGGCGATGGCGAGCCAGGCAATGCGCGAGACCGGCCAGGAATCGGGATGCATCAAGTCGGCCCTGGTCGCCCACAAGAATACCGCGTAGAGCGCGAACGGCGCCAGGAACAGGACGATTTCCGTGAAGCCGATGCGGAACATCGCTCAGTCACCTCTCGACGTCATTGATAAATCCGATCGTGCAGATTGCGCAGGATACCGGCGGTCACGCCCCAAATGTAGCGCTCGCCGAAGGTGATGGCGTAATAGTGCCGCGTCATGCCCTGCCAGTCGCGCGAATGACGCTGCACATTATTCTGATCCATGAGGAAAGCGAGCGGCACCTCGAAACTGGCGTCGACCTCGCTGGTGTTGAGCTTCAGCGAAAAGCCCGGCTTGACGCGCGCGATCACCGGCACGATGCGATAGCCGAGCGTGGTCAGATAGAGATCGAGATAGCCGAGCGGCTCGACGAATTGATGCGCGAGGCCGATTTCCTCGTCCGCTTCGCGCAAGGCAGACGCCAGCGGGCTGGCATCGCTGCTGTCGATCTTGCCACCGGGGAACGATATCTGCCCCGGATGATCGGGCAGATGCTGAGCGCGCTGGGTGAGCAGCACGGTCGGCTCGGGATGATCGACGATCGGCACCAGCACCGCCGCCGGCCGGATCGGACGCACCTGCGCGATCTTCAGCATCACCGGATCGGCGTCGAAATCGCCGCGCGCCGGCGTGATGGTCGCGTCGGTAATACCGGCCGGCACATCGAGCGTGAGCCGCGCGCGCGCGCGTGCAACGAATTCCTCCGCCGAAAGCGCCGCCCGCGCGCCGTGCATCAGGCAAACTCCCGCACGGCACTGGCCTCGGCCATGGCGAAAAATTCAGCCCCCGACACGACGCCGAACATCGCCTTGCCCTCCACCTCGCGCTCCTCGCCCAGTTCGACCAGATCGTAGAACAGCGCGCGCGTCACCTTGGCCCACAGCTCGCGCCGAACATGCAGGTAGGGTTTCAGGCCGCCGTTTTCGGCTTGCGTCTCGAAGCGGAGCGCGTGACCCGGCCCGGCATCGACCCAGTCGTCGACGTTTGTGCGGAACTTAAGAACTTGCCCGCGAGCATCGTGCTCGAGCTTAAGCTCGACGGCGAGGAACGGCACTTCTTCGACGATTATTCCGACCTTCTCCACAGGGGTGACCAGGAAATATTTGTCCCCCTCACGCTTGAGCACCGAGGCGAAAAGCTTGACCAAAGCCGGCCGTCCGATCGGGGTCTTCTGGTAGAACCAGGTACCATCGGCGGCGATCCGCATGTCTATATCGCCGCAAAACGGCGGATTCCACAGGTGAACCGGCGGCAAACCGCGGTTTTCGCGCGGAAGCGCCGCCGCAATCCCCTCCAATCCGCCGCCGCCGATGACTTTCGCTGTCTTCGCCATTGTTCCGCTTCGATTTGAAGGCCCGCTCTGGCCTGTTCGCAACTTTGTGACTCAACCCGCCAGGCGGCGGAAGATAGCGTAAGCTAGCCCATAGATTGAGGCAGATTCGGCATAGTCGGCGCGGCAAAGTGTGGCCTGGTGTGTTTGTTGCATAGCGTCCTGGTGGAACCAAAGCTGGCCCCAGAACGGGCGATGAAAGGAAACGGGATTATGGCGTCGGCAAGCGGCGAAAGCCTTGAAAAACTGGAAGACATGATCGTGCGCGCGGCGGAATCGACCGCCGCCCATGTGCGCGCAGCCAAAGCCGCCATCGGCTCCGTGATTTTCGGCCAGGACATCGTGGTCGAGCGCGCGCTGGTGACCGTGCTGTCCGGTGGCCATGCGCTCTTGGTCGGCGTGCCCGGCCTCGCCAAGACCAAGCTGGTCGACACCATGAGCACCGTGCTCGGCATGGACGGCCGGCGCATCCAGTTCACGCCGGACCTCATGCCCTCCGACATCCTCGGCAGCGAAGTGCTGGAAGAAAGCCCGGGCGGCAAGCGCAGCTTCCGCTTCATCGCCGGCCCCGTCTTCGCGCAATTGGTGATGGCCGACGAGATCAACCGCGCCTCGCCGCGCACCCAGTCGGCGCTGCTGCAAGCGATGCAGGAACAGCATGTGACGGTGGCCGGCGCCCGCCACGATCTGCCGAAGCCCTTCCACGTGCTGGCGACGCAGAATCCGCTCGAGCAGGAAGGCACTTATCCCCTGCCCGAAGCGCAGCTCGACCGCTTCTTGATGGAAGTGGACGTGGACTATCCCGATCTCGAAGCGGAACGCAAAATTCTGTTCGACACCACCGGGGCGGATGCCGCGCGCGCTACTGCCGCGATGACCGCCGACGATCTGATCGCCGCGCAGCGGCTGGTACGCCGGCTACCGGTCGGCGAGTCGGTCGTGGCGGCGATCCTCAAGCTGGTGCGCTCGGCACGTCCTGGTCCGGAAGCCGGCGATATCGGTAAGCTGATCTCCTGGGGACCCGGCCCGCGCGCGAGCCAAGCCTTGATGCTGGCGGTGCGCGCCCGCGCACTGCTCGAAGGCCGTTTCGCGCCGTCGATCGACGACGTGCTCGATCTGGCCGAACCCGTGCTCAAACATCGCATGGCATTGACTTTTGCCGCTCGCGCGGAAGGCGAAACCATTCCGAACGTGATCGGGCGGCTGAAGGCGCGCATCGGATAAATTCAGATGCCGGAGCCGAAGCTCAGCGATATCGAGGCCAGTGTCGTACGGCAGGCAACCGGCAGCGGCCGCATGCTCGCCGATGCCATGCCGCGCCTCATTCTCGAAGCGCGCCGGGTCGCTGCCACCGTCATTCACGGGCTGCACGGCCGCCGCCGCGCAGGTCCTGGCGAGAATTTCTGGCAATACCGCCGATTTATGTCGGGCGAGCCGGCCTCGAACGTCGATTGGCGGCGCTCGGCGCGCGACGACCATCTCTATGTGCGCGAGCGTGAATGGGAAGCCTCGCACACGGTCTGGGTTTGGCCCGACCGTTCGCCGTCGATGGCCTTTGCCTCCGCGCTGGTTACCGACAGCAAGCTCGAACGCGCGCTGGTGGTGGCCTTTGCCTTGGCCGAAGTGCTGGTGCAGGGCGGCGAACGGGTCGGCATTCCCGGACTGATGCGCCCGACCGCGAGCCGCAACGTGATCGAGAAGATGGCGCAGGCGATCCTGCACGATTCTTTGGAACGCGCCAGCCTGCCGCTGTCGTTCGCGCCCTCCCCGCTCGCCGAGATTGTGATGCTGTCCGACCTGTGGAGCCCGATCGGCGACGTAAAGCAGACCATCTCCCAACTCTCGGCCACCGGCGCGCATGGCCATGTCGTGCAGATCGTCGATCCGGCCGAGGAGAGCTTTCCTTATTCGGGCCGCGTCGAATTCATCGAGCCGGAAGGCGCCGGCAGCGTCACCGCCGGCCGTGCCGAAACCTGGCGCAATGACTATCAGGGCCTGGTGGCGCGCCACCGCGCGCAAGTGCGTGCCGAGACCGACCGGCTGGGCTGGAGTTTCGCCGTGCACCGTACCGACAGGCCGGCGAGCGAATTGCTGCTGGTGCTGCATTCGCGCATGGGCACCCATATGCAGACCACGTCGGTGGGCAGCCGCTACACCCCGCTGAATGCTGGGAGAGTGGCGTGATCGGCTCCATGTTCGGTTCTTTGCCGCTCGGCTTCGCGCAGCCGCTGGTGCTGCTCGGTTTGCTCGGCCTGCCGATCTTGTGGTGGCTGCTGCGGTTGGTGCCGCCGCGTCCGCGCCGCATCAACTTCCCGCCCACGCGGCTCTTGTTCGAGATTGCGCCCAAGGAGGAAACCCCGTCGCGCACGCCGTGGTGGCTCGTCTTGTTGCGGTTGACGCTCGCCGCGCTCGTCATCATCGCGGCCGCCGGTCCGTTGTGGAATCCACCGCTTGCCACGGCAAACCGGGGGGCGCCGCTTCTGGTCCTGCTCGACGACGGCTGGGGTGCGGCGGCGTCCTGGGACGCGCGCCTGCGCACGGCCGACGAATTGCTCGCGCGCGCCGATGCCGACAATCGCGGCGTCGCCGTGCTGCCGCTATCGGAAACCGCGCGCGATGTTTCGCTGCAGGTCGCCGGCGCTGCGCGCGTGCAGATCAAACAGCTCAAGCCGAAGCCTTATACGGTCGACCGTACCGAGGCATTGCTGCCGATCGAGCGTTTCCTCAACGCGACGCCCGATGTCGAGATCGTCTGGCTCTCCGATGGCGTCGATCTCGGCAAGGGTGGCGAATTCGTCGCGGGTCTCAAGCGTATCGTCGCCGGCCATCCGCTGACTGTCGTCGCGGGCGGCCTCCCGGCCCCGCATGCGCTGGCTGCCGCCGACAACGCGGCCGGCGCATTGACGGTGAAAGTGTTGCGTGCGCAGACCGGCGGCGCCGATACCGGCTTTGTCAATGCCATCGATCTCAAGGGCCTGCCGCTCGGCGAGGCGCCTTTCTCATTCCAATCCGACGGGCGGGAAACCGAAGCGGTGATCGATCTGCCGGTCGAGATCCGCAACGACGTGGCGCGGCTGGAGATCGCCGGCGAGCGTTCGGCCGGCGCCGTGCAGCTGCTCGACAAGCGCTGGCGCCGGCGCACCGTCGGCATCGTATCGGGCTCGGCCGCCGACCGTTCGCAGCCGCTGATCGGCGCCACCTATTATCTCGCGCGCGCGCTCAATCCGTTCGCCGACATCCGCCTCACCGAAGGCGTGGCGCCGGCGGAAGCGGTGAAGGGCTTCCTCGACCAGCGTCTGCCGATGCTGATCCTCGCCGATGTCGGCAATGTCGCCGAGGCGCGCGCGCGTCTGGATAAATGGATCGACAATGGCGGCGTGCTGGTGCGCTTTGCCGGTCCGCACCTTGCCGGCGCCACCGACGACGACCTGGTGCCGGTAAAACTGCGCCGCGGCGGCCGCATCCTGGGCGGCAGTCTGAGCTGGGAAAAACCGCAGCAGCTCGCCGGCTTCGCGCGCGAAGGCCCGTTCGCCGGCATGCCGGTGCCAAACGACGTCACCGTCAGCCGCCAGGTATTGGCCGAGCCGGATTCGCAACTCACCGACCGTACCTGGGCAACGCTTGCCGATGGCACGCCGCTGGTCACCGCGCAGCGTTACGGCAAGGGGCTGCTGGTGCTGTTCCACGTGACCGCCGACACGCGCTGGTCGGACCTGCCGTTGTCGGGCACCTTCGTCGACATGCTCCGGCGCATCGTCGCATTGGCGGCCTCGACCGTGTCCGCCGACAATGACAGCGCCGGTGCGGCCAGCACCGCCACCGATCGCGCCGGCCAAGTGGTGCCGGCGACCCGTGTGCTCGACGGCTTCGGCGCCTTCTCATCGCCGCCGCCGACCGCGCGCCCGGTGCCCGCCAATTTCAACGGCCGCGCCAATGCCGACCATCCGCCCGGCTTCTATGGACCGCCGGAAGGGCTGGTTGCGGTCAATACGCTGGCACCCAGCGATCGCCCGGCGCCGCTCGATTTCTCCACCCTCAACGCCCGACTCGATGTCTATCGCCATGGCGAGCCGCTCGATCTGCGCGGGCCGGTTTTCCTCGCCGCACTGACGCTGCTGATGCTCGATGCGTTGGTGGTGATTTCGCTCTCCGGCGGCTTTGCCAGCATGCTGCCGCGCCGGCGTGCAACCACGGCGCTGCTGGCGGTGACCCTGTTGGTTGGGTTGGCCATGCCGCATGCGGCGCAGGCGCAATCGCAGGCGCAGTCTACGCCAGCGCAACCGCCGTCGGCGCAGCAGCAAGACTTCGCCATGAAGGCGACGATGCAAACGCATCTCGCCTATATCGTCACCGGCGACGCCGAGGTCGATGCGGTGAGCAAAGCCGGCCTGCAAGGCCTCACGCTGTTCCTGGCGCAGCGTACCGCGCTGGAAGCGGGCGAGCCGATCGGCCTCGACCCGGCGCGCGACGAGCTCGCTTTTTTCCCGCTGATCTATTGGCCAGTGTCGGCGAGCGCGTCGAAGCCTTCACAAACCGCGCTCGACCGCATCGAAACCTATATGAAACGCGGCGGCACCGTTCTATTCGACACCCGCGACGCGATCGATACGCCGCCCAGCGGCGGCATCCAGTCGCCCGGCATGGTGGCGCTGCGCTCGATCCTATCCTCGCTCGACATTCCCGAACTCGAGCCGGTGCCGCGCGATCACGTGCTCACGAAAACATTCTTCCTGCTGCGCGATTTCCCCGGCCGCTTCGCTAACGGTCAGCTCTGGGTCGAGGCGCTGCCGTCGGAACCCGAGGAGGACAGCAACCGCCCGGCGCGCGCCGGTGACGGCGTGTCCTCGATCCTGATCACCTCGAACGATTTCGCCGGCGCCTGGGCCATGCGGCCGGACGGCCAGCCCATGTTGCCGCTGGTGCCGGGCGAGCCGCGCCAGCGTGAATTCGCCTTCCGCGCCGGCGTCAACATCGTGATGTACGCGCTCACCGGCAACTACAAGGCCGACCAGGTGCATATCCCGGCGCTGCTGGAGCGGCTGGGGCAATAGGAGCTCGATTTGAACCTCGGCGTCTCATTCGCCCCGCTGGTGCCAGCCTATGTCGTGTGGGCGAGCTTTGCCGCGGCCGTGTTGATCTCGATCATGCTGCTCTTGGCGCGCAGCCGCGGCGCGCCGGTGCGAGCCGTCGCGCTGGGACTGATGGTGCTGGCGCTCGCCAATCCTTCCTTCACGCGAGAAGACCGCGATCCGATCCCTTCGGTCGCCGCCATCATCGTCGACAAAAGCCCAAGCCAGAATTTCGGCGACCGCAACGCCCAGACCGAGGCCGCGCGCGCAACGCTGGTCGAGCGGCTCAAGCGCATCCCCGGCCTGGAAGTGCGCGTTGCCAATGCCGGTGAAGCCGACGGCGAGACCGACGGAACGCGGCTGTTCTCGGCGCTGTCCGCCACGCTTGCCGACGTGCCGCCCGACCGCGTCGCCGGCGCCATCCTGATCACCGACGGCCGCGTGCACGACGTGCCGGCGGAAGCGACCGCGCTCGGTTTCGCCGCGCCGTTGCACGCGCTGATCACCGGCCACAATAACGAGATCGACCGCCGCGTCGTTCTCACGCAGACGCCGCGCTTTGGCATCGTCGGGCAGGCGCAGACCATCGGCTTCCGCATCGAGGATCAGGGCGCCAAAGTCGGTGCCGCGCAAGTCACCGTACGGCGCGACGGCGAGGTGCTGGAGAAACGCGTCGTCACCGTGCACACCGACATCAAAGTCAACGTGCCGATCCCGCATGCCGGACCCAACATCGTCGAGGTCGAGGCGGCCCCGCTCGAAAATGAGCTCACGCAAGTCAACAACCGCGCGGTGATTTCGATCGACGGCGTGCGCGACAAGCTGCGCGTGCTGCTGGTGTCGGGCGAGCCGCATGCCGGCGAGCGCACCTGGCGCAACCTGCTCAAGTCCGACGCCTCGGTCGACCTGGTGCATTTCACCATTTTGCGTCCACCGGAAAAGCAGGACGGTACGCCGATCAACGAGTTGTCGCTGATCGCGTTCCCGACGCGCGAACTGTTCCAGCAGAAGATCTCGGAATTCCAGCTCATCATCTTCGATCGCTACGCGCGGCAAGGCGTGTTGCCGATGATCTATTTCGACAACATCGCCAAATATGTGCGCGACGGCGGCGCCGTGCTGATTGCCGCCGGCCCTGACTATGCCTCACCGACCAGCATCTGGCGCACGCCGCTCGACGTGATCCTGCCGGCGGAACCCAGCGGCGACGTGACCGAGCAGCCGTTCCGGGCAACGCTGACCGAAGCCGGCAAGCGCCACCCGGTGACGCGCGCCTTGGAGGGTTCGGAGAGCAACCCGCCGCATTGGAGCCAGTGGTTCCGGCTGGTCAACATCAAGCGCACCGAGGGCACCAATGTGTTGCAGGGCCCCGACGGCAAACCGTTGTTGGTATTGGCCCACGCGGGCGAAGGCCGCGTCGCGCTGCTGCTATCCGATCACATCTGGCTGTGGGCGCGCGGCTATGAAGGCGGCGGGCCGCATCTCGATCTGCTGCGGCGGCTGTCGCATTGGCTGATGAAGCAGCCCGAACTTGAGGAAGAGGCGCTGCGCCTGATCGTCAAGGGCCGCGACATCACCGTGCAACGTCAGACCATGGCCGACACCGTCAACGAAGTGACGCTGACCTCGCCGACCGGCGCCACCCGCACGCTGAACCTGCAGCCCATCGAGCCCGGCGTGTGGCGCACGGCGGTCACCGCCAGCGAGCTCGGCCTCTGGCGCGCGACCGACGGTAAGCTCACCGCGCTCGCCAATGTGGGGCCGGCCAATCCGCGCGAATTCGCCGAAGTGACGTCGACCACCGAGGTGCTGCGGGCTTTGACCAACGCCACCGGCGGCGACGCGCGGCGGCTGGCGGACGGCAACACGCTCGACGTGCCGCGCGTGGTGCCGGTGCGCACCTCGACGACGTTCAAGGGCGACGATTGGATCGGCCTGAAGATGCGCGATATCAGCGTGGTGCGCGGCATCGGCGTGCTGCCGATCTTTGCCGGATTGATCGGCCTGTTGCTGCTGGTCGGTTCGCTCGCCGCGACGTGGGCGAGAGAAGGCCGGTAATTTGTCATTCCGGGGCACGCACGAAGTGCGCGAACCCGGAATTCAGAAATACATTCGGAATATGCATCTGGATTCCGGGCCCGGCGCTTCGCGCCGTCCCGGAATGACAAGAGCTATGCCCAATCCGGCCTGATCATGCCGGCAATGCCGTCGAAGGCGCCGGCTTTGAGTTCCGCCACCAAGAGCCTTGCCGGATCGACTGGACCCGGCAGCTTCACTTGACCTTTCGGAATGCGCTTGAAGCTGGACTTTGCGTAGAACGGCTCGTCGCCGACCAGCACCACCAGAGCGTGGCCGGCGGCCTTGGCGTCCTTGAGCGCGCGATCGATCAGCGCCGAGCCGACGCCGCGCTCGCGGAACGGCGGCTCGACCGTGAGCGGCCCCAGCAGCAGCGCCGGCGTCTCGCCGATGCAGATCGGCGTCAGCCGCACCGAACCGACCAGCAGCGTGCCGATGTGCGCGGTGAACGAGAGATCGAGCAGATGCCCGCAGCCCTCGCGAATGCGATAGGCGCTGCGCGCATAGCGGCCGGGGCCGAAGGTGCGCTCATGCAGCCGCTCGATCGCCAATGCGTCGTCGGCCTTTTCCGGCAGAATTGTCAGCGCAAGTTCGCTCATGACTTCCAAATCGCCGGCCCGGGCATGGACGGATGCCCGGCCCGGTCAGGCCGTGCCGATTAGCACTTAGGCCGACCCCGGTCCATCGCCGGTAGCGTTTTGCGTCTTAATTGCCTAGATGAATGGGGTCGTGATGGAGGTTACAGCTATGGGAATGCTGGTTGACGGCGTATGGCAGGACGATGTTTCGCGCACCCAGAACGGCCAATTCATCCGGCCGGTCACCCGCTTCCACAACTGGGTGACGCCGGACGGCAGCCCCGGCCGCCCCGGCGAAGGCGGCTTTGCCGCCGCGGCGGGCCGCTACCACCTCTATGTCGCGCTGTCCTGTCCCTGGGCGCACCGCACCATCATCTTCCGCAAGCTCAAGGGACTCGAGAACGTCGTGTCGATGTCGGCCGTCTCGCCCGACATGCTCAAATTCGGCTGGACCTTCAACAAGGACGAGGGTTCGACCGGCGACGACGTCAACGGCAAGAGCAAGCTGTCGGAAGTCTACCTGATCGCCGATCCCCACTATTCGGGCCGCGTCAGCGTGCCGGTGTTGTGGGACAAGCAGCGCAAGACGATCGTCAACAATGAATTGGCGGAAATCATCCGCATGCTCAATTCGGCGTTCGACGCTTTCACCAATGTCCACACCGACTACTATCCGGAGCCGCTGCGGACGGAGATCGACCGCATCAACGATCTCGTCTACGCAAACATCAACAACGGCGTCTATCGCGCCGGTTTTGCCACATCGCAGGCGGCCTACGAAGCCGCGTTCCGCAACGTATTCGATACGCTCGACGAAATTGAGCAGATGCTGTCGCAGCATCGCTATCTTGCCGGCAACGCCATTACCGAAGCCGACTGGCGGCTGTTCTGCACTCTGATCCGTTTCGACGCCGTCTATTATTCGCATTTCAAGTGCAACTGGCGCCATATCTACGAATATCCAAACCTGTCGAACTACGTGCGCGATCTCTACCAGGTGCCGGGCGTGGCCGAGACGGTCAGCCTGCAACAGATCAAGCGGCACTATTACGGCAGCCAGCGGCAGGTGAACCCGACCGGCATCGTGCCGGTCGGTCCGCAGCTCGACTTCGCCGCGCCGCACGACCGCGCGCGCTTCAAATAGCGCTCACCAGACTTCTCTGACCGGCGCGCCGTCGAACACCTCGGCGATGCGCGCGCGGGTGCCACGACCAACGCCGTCCGGCAGCGCGTCGAGCGCGAAAAAGCCGTGCGCGACGATTTCATAGTTTGGCTGCGGCATGGCGTCCTGGCGGTATTCGCGCACGATGTAGAGCGCCACGTGGTCGCGCCGCGACGTCCGCTGGTTGAAGAAAATGCCGTGCAGGACGGGCGGCGCGGTCAGCAGGATATTGCCTTCCTCGGCCAGTTCGCGCGTGAGCGCTGCGAGAAATGTCTCGTCGGTCTCCACGCCGCCGCCGGGCAGATGCCAGCCGGCGATGTAAGAATGCTTGACCAGGAATATGCGGCCAGCGCCGTCGATCACCATGGCGCGGGCGCCCAAGGTCGCGCCGCGCGAGAAACGCCAATAGAAATGCATCAACCGCCGGATCAGCGGCTCAAGCGCGCGGCGCAGGCGTTGCAAATGCATCCCTCTCTTTTGCCATTGCGCGGGTAAGCGGCGAGTTACCGGGCTCGGTTGCGGTTGGTGCCAACGGGACCCTTTCGGAGCTAGAATTACTCTAATATATGAAATTCACTCGCCAGCCGGCGATCTGAGGGGCCCCCGTGAAAAGATTTTCCGACCTGACCGAGCAGGAAGTGCTGGCGCTCGCCATTACCAACGAGGAGGAGGACAGCCGCATCTACCGCGGTTTCGCCGAGGGCCTGCGCGAGAAGTTCCCGTCCTCCGCCAAGGTGTTCGACGAGATGGCGGACGAGGAAGTGCATCACCGCACCATCCTGTTCGATCTCTACCGCAAGAAATTCGGCGAATACCTGCCGCTGATCCGCCGCCAGGACGTCAAGGGCTTCATTCGCCACAAATCGTCGCTCTGGCTGATGCGACCGCTCGGCCTGGAGGAAGTGCGCAAATTCGCCGAGGACATGGAATACGAGGCCGAGCGCTACTACCGCAAGGCAGCGGAGAACGCGCGCGACGCGTCGGTGCGGGAATTGCTTATTAAGCTCGCCGAGGCGGAGGCCGGCCATGAAAGCCTCGCCCACAAGCTGAGCCAGACTATCCTCACCCAGGGTGCGCGCGAGCAGGAAGACGAGACCGCGCGCCGCATGTTCGTGCTGCAATATGTGCAGCCGGGACTGGCCGGACTGATGGACGGCTCGGTGTCGACCCTGGCGCCGCTGTTTGCCGCCGCCTTTGCCACCCACAACACCTGGGCAACCTTCCTGGTCGGCATGGCCGCCTCGGTCGGCGCCGGCATCTCGATGGGCTTTGCCGAGGCGCTGTCCGACGACGGTTCGCTGACCGGGCGCGGCACGCCCTGGCTGCGCGGTACGGTATGCGGCTTGATGACCGCGGTCGGCGGCCTCGGGCATACGCTGCCTTATCTTATTCCCCACTTCCTGACCGCCACGATCGTTGCCGGCTGCGTGGTCATGGTGGAACTTGCGGCGATTTCCTGGATCCGCACCCGCTTCATGGATACGCCGTTTTTGCAGGCCGCCTTCCAGGTGGTGATCGGCGGCGTGCTGGTGTTCATCGCGGGGATATTGATCGGGAGTTCGTGATGGAAGACGTGCGTTGCTGACGGACGCGCTGCAAACTCCTCTTTACCTCTCCCAATGGGAGAGGTCGACGTGCGAAGCACGTCGGGTGAGGGGTTTCAGCGTTCGAGATTCATAGACCCCTTCACCCCTACTCTCTCCCCAGTGGCGAGAGGGAGCGCGCCGTCCTCGTGGCACTTTCCAATGTCTTTCACCCTCGCCCATCTCACCGACCCGCATCTGGCGCCGCTGCCGGCGCCGCGCCTCGTCGAGCTGATCGGCAAGCGGCTGACCGGCTATATCAACTGGCAGCGCAACCGCCGCTTCATCCACGATGCCGCCGTGCTGGCAAAAATCGTCGCCGACCTGAAAGCGCAAATGCCCGACCACATCGCCGTCACCGGCGATCTCACCAACATCGCGCTACGGCAAGAATTCGTGCGCGGCCGCGCCTGGCTTGAGAGCCTGGGCGCGCCGGCCGACGTGACGGTTATCCCTGGCAATCACGATGCCTATGTGCGCGCCGCCGCGGGCGAGCCGGAACGCTGCTGGGGCGACTACATGCGCGGCGACGATCCCCGCATGCGCGGGGACGAACTGCAATCCGGCGGTTTCCCCTTTGTGCGCCGGCGTGGGCCGCTGGCGCTGATCGGGCTTTCGACCGCGGTGCCGACGGCGTGGGGCATGGCGACCGGGCGACTCGGCGATGCGCAGCGCGCGCGGCTCGGCGAGACGCTGGCCGCGCTCGCAGGCGAGAATGTCTTTCGCGTCGTGCTGATCCATCATCCGCCGGTAAGCCGGGCCAAGCGCCACAAACTGCTGACCGACGCCGGGCAATTCCTGCACGTCATCGCCACGCACGGCGCCGAGTTGGTGCTGCACGGCCACGATCATTTGCACATGATCAACTGGCTGAGCGGTCCAAACGGCGCCCGCGTGCCGGCGGTCGGCGTGCCGTCCGCTTCGGCCGCGCCCGGCAAGAGCAAGAATGCCGCCGCCTACAATCTCTACGCCATTGACGGCGCGCCCGGCGCGTGGCGCTGCGAACTGATTTCGCGCGGCATCGACCCCGCCGGCGCGGTAACGGAGCAGCAGCGAATGATGCTCTTGGGCTAAGGATGCGCGCTGAGCAGCGCCAGCGCGAACAGCACGGCGATGGCGAGCACCACGCCGTAAACGAAGGTACGAATTGCGCGCAACCGGCCGCGCCGCTGTTCGACCTCCATCATCTTCAGTGCGGTGCCTCGGCCGAACGGCACGTCGTCGGCGAGCGCACGCTCGCGCTCGACCATCCGGCGCGCCACATAGCGGGTCACCGCCTGCACCATTTCGGCCACCTCGTGGCTTTCCGCCAGCACGGCGCGGCCGTAACGGGTGTCCTGCACGAAGCGGTATTGCCGCTTGTCTTGGCCCATCTCGACATGGGCGATCACGTCGACCCATAGCCGCGGCACGTCGCCTTTGCTCACGCCGCGGTCGAACAATTCGACGTCCTTGGGGATGTCCCTGAACACCGGGTCGAGCGCCTCGTTGAGCAGCTCGAGCCGCACCGTCTCGGCATCGCGCAGGTCGACCACCACGGCCGAGCGCTCGGCCGCCTCGATGCGCGCCTCGCGCACGGCGTCCTTGAGCGCATGGGGTGGCTCAGGCGGCTGCGCCTCGGCTTTCTTGCTACGTCCAAACATGGCCTGAATTTAGCAAGGCGCGGGGCCGGCGCAAAGCGGAAAATACAAGGGTTTTCAAGAAGATTGCTGGTTAACGAAGGGGAATTACGCCATACGGCTGGGCCCAGCCCAGGCCGTCCTCGGTGCGCCCGCGCGGCCGGTATTCGGCGCCGATCCAGCCGCGATAGCCGAGGTGATCGACCGCCTCGAAGATGCGCCGGTAATTGATCTCGCCCTCGTCCGGCTCGTGGCGGGACGGCACCGCCGCACATTGCAGATGGCCGATGACGACCAGGTACTTTTCCAGCCGGTAGAGCAGATCGCCGCCGACAATCTGCGCATGGTAGAAATCGAACTGCATGCGCAGGTTCGCCTTGCCGGCTTTGGCAATGATATCGGCGGCGTGTTCCACGCGGTTGAGAAAATAATTCGGCCGGTCGCGCGCATTGATCGGCTCGATCAGCAACCCGATCTTCTTGGCGGCGGCGAGATCGGCGGCCCATTTGAGATTTTCGATGTAGACGCGCTCGGCCGCCGGGCGCTGCTCGGGCGCAACCTTGCCGGCCAGGCAATGCACAGCGCTGCCGCCGATCGCCGCGCTGTAATCGAGCGCGCGGGTGAATACCGCCTGAAAATCCTGCTCGCGGCCGGGCACCGCCGCCAGGCCGAACTCACCTTCACGCTCGCCGGGCGGCGTATTGATACCGAGGACGGTAAGCCTGTTCTTGGCGATGGCCGCCTTCACCGCCGAAGCCGGCACGTCATAGGGGAATTGCAATTCGATCGCCTTGAAGCCGCAGGCGGCGGCGGCGTCGATGCGTTCGAGCAATGCGCGGTCGGTAAACAGGTATCCCAGATTGGCCGCAAAACGGGGCATCGGCGATCCTCGACAGCATCCCTTGCGCAAGCACGCGCCGCCGTATTCATTAGCGATTCTACGCGCGCAAAGCCATCCCGGAAAATTCCCTATGTCCGCCAATACCGCCTTTCATGTCGCCGTTCTGCCGGGCGACGGCATCGGGCCGGAAGTGATGGCGCCGGCGCTCGAAATCCTGCGTCGGATTGAGGCAACGACGCCGAGCCTCAAGTTCCGCTTCACGGAAGGTGCCGCCGGCGCCAACCATTATCGCGCGACCGGCAAATCGATGCCGGAGACGACGATCAAGCTTTGCGAGACGGCCGACGCCATCCTGCTCGGCGCCTGCGGGCTGCCGAGCGTTCGCTATCCCGACAACACCGAGATCATGCCGCAAGTCGAACTGCGTTTCATTTTCGACCTCTATGCCGGAGTGCGGCCGGCACGGCTCATTCCCGGCGTGCCGAGCCCAATCGTCGGCGCGACCGAGCACGGCATCGATTTTGTGCTGATCCGCGAATCGACCGAGGGACTGTTTGCCTCGATGGGCAAAGGCATCACCACCCATGACGAAGCGCGCGAAACGCTCGTCGTGACGCGCAAGACCACCGAGCGGCTGTTCGACTTCTCGTTGCATTTGGCCGAACGACGCAAGCAGCGCGGCAAGCCCGGCCGCCTCACGCTGGTCGACAAGGCCAATGTGTTCAAAGCTTTTAACTGGCAGCGCGACATCTTTGCCGAGCGCAGCGCCAAATTCCCCGACGTGAAAACCGACCTGCTCTATGTCGATGCCTGCGCCGCCATGCTGGTGAAGAAGCCGTGGGATTTCGACGTGATGGTCATGGAGAACATGTTCGGCGATATTCTCTCCGACCTCGCCGCCGGTCTGATCGGCGGCCTCGGCATCGCACCCTCGGCCGACATCGGCGACACGCACGCGGTGTTCCAGCCTTGCCACGGCACCGCGCCCGACATCATGGGGCAAGGCAAGGCCAATCCGACCGCGATGATCCTGTCGGCCGCGATGATGCTCGATTGGCTGGCCGACAAGCACGATCATCCGCCGGCGGCGGAGGCAGCGGTCCGCATCGAGTGCGCGGTCGATCAGGCTTATGCGCAAGGCAGCAAGCCGATGGAATACGGCGGCAAGGACGGCACGGCGGCGATTGCGAGTGCCGTGATGAAGGCGCTGGAATAAGCCCCCAGCGGCGACATTTTTCATTCGAGCCAGGAATATTTGGCTGCTTGTTTTCGGCGGTAGATCGGTCGGTTGCCTAGAACTCCAAAAGCCGAGGTTGTTTGCTGCTCCCAATTATGAAACGTTTTAAGGCCGGCAGCCTATGTCGACACCGGCTGGGAGTTCACGGCCATGAAGCCTTTTCCAATTGTTTCTCTGGTGCTGACTGCGCTTGCTCTCGTGTTGGTGCAAACTGACCGCGGGTTCGCCGAATATCCGGACAGGCCGGTCCGTCTGTTGCTGCCGTTCCCAGCGGGCGGCGCGGTCGATATCGTCGCGCGCATAATGAGCGTGAAGATAGCCGAGGAAATTGGCAAACCGATTGTGATCGAGAACAAATCGGGCGCCGGCGGCATCGTTGCGACCGACGCCGTGGCCAAGTCCTCGCACGACGGCTACACGCTGTTGCTGACCACGCCGAACCACACGATCAATGCCGCGCTGCAGACGTCGCTGCCATATGACACGGAAAAGGACCTTGTTCCAATTTCCGTCATCGCCGAAGTGCCTGAGGTTCTGGTCAGCAATCCGGCGGCGCCGTTCAAGACATTCGCCGAATTCGTAGCCTATGCAAAGCAGAACCCCGGCAAGCTTAATTATGCATCGGCCGGAGTCGGTACGCTGCCGCACGTGACCATGGAGCTGCTGCTGCGGCGTATCGGCGTTCAAGTCACCCATGTTCCCTACCGGGGCGCCGCGCCGGCGATGACCGACTTGCTTGCCGGCGTGGTGCAGCTCAAGCTCGACACCTATGCGACCTCGCATCCGCAAGTCGCCGCCGGCCGTCTGCGCATGTTGGGTATTGCCAGCAGCCACCGCTCTAAGCTTATGCCCGACACACCGACGATCGCGGAGCTGGGCCTGCCCGGATACGAAGGCATTCTCTGGATCGGCATGATGGCGCCGGCCGGCACGCCGCAGGCGGTTATCGATAAACTTGCGGCCGCGAGCGCCAAGGCAGCGCACGATCCGAAGATTGTCGAACGGCTGCAACGCGACGGCATCGATCCCATCGGCGGCACGCCAGCGCAATTCGGCGCCTTGATCGCGCGCGAATTGCCACAGTGGCGCGATCTCGCCAAGGCCGCCAACATCAAGTTGCAATAGTCTCGCCACGGCAGGAACTCACAATGGCAGAATTGGCCCAAGCCCCCGATCCGCACCCCAAGAAGCCGAAGCTGAAGGCTCCGCCGGGTGCCTGCGACACCCATATCCATCTATTCGGGCCGTCGGGAAAATATCCGTTCGCGTCCGACAGTCCGTATACGTCACGCGATGCGCTGCCGGAGACCCTGTTCGCATTGCAGGATGCGTTGGGCCTGAGTAACGCTGTGATCATCAGTCCCGGCGGCTACGGCAGCAACTACACCATGCTCGCCGACGTACTCGCTAAATATCCCGACCGTTTCCGTGGCATCGCGCTGATGCCCGATGCAACGCCATCCGCGGAGTTTGCTCGTCTCGGCAAGCTCGGCGTACGCGGACTGCGCATGATCAGCGACAAGCGCGGCGGGCACTTGCCGCATTTCAATCGCGAGACCGCAGCGCGCGCGCACGAGCATGGCTGGCACGTTCAGTTTTATCCGCACGGCACCGATATCGTCGAATATGCCCCCAAGCTGCTGGCACTGCCCAACGACATCGTACTCGATCACTTTGCCAGCATCCCGGCAGCCGGCGGCACCGATCAACCGGCGGTTAAGACGGTGTTGAAAATGCTCGACACCGGCCGCGTCTGGCTGAAATTATCGGGGCCGATGCGCTGCACGATGGAGAAGCTTCCCTATCCGTCGGTGACGCCGCTCGCCCATGCATTCGTCAAACACGCGCCGGAACGATTGGTGTGGGGCTCGGACTGGCCGCACGTCAATCTCAATGGCCGTGAAATGCCGAACGACGGCGACCTCATCGATCTGATGACTGAATGGGTGCCCGACGCCGCGGTGCGCGACCGCATTCTCGCGCAGAACGCGAACAAGCTCTATGACTTCAAGTAGACCAAGACGCCGCCTTGCTATCGGCGGAGTGTTTCTTGTTCAGTGACGAAGGCGCCGGGGTGAAGCACCGCCTCGTATCCCGGGCGCGGTGCGGCAGGCGGTGATGCGCGGCGGTCCAGGGGCCATTGCGAACTCCGAGTTTGGAACGGTCGCGGATTGGCGGTGCACCGCTCGCTTCGCTCGCGCTGCACTGCGCCCGGGACATGGGTCAGAGCCCTACGAATTCCTTGATGGCATCCAAAAACGCCTGCGGCTGTTCGAGCGGCGGGCAGTGGCCGCAGCCCGGCAATTCCACGTAAGTCGCACCCGCCACCTTGTCCGCGATCGACTTGTTGAGCGGCGGCGGCGTGGCCTGGTCGAACTGCCCGCACACGACCAGCGTCGGTACGTGCATGCGATGCAGCAGCGGCTCCAGATCGGCCTCCTGCAAAATCTTGCAGGCGGCCTGGAAAGCCTTGGGATCGACCTCCAGCAGCACGGCTTTGCGCTCATCGATCGCCTGCGGATGGGCGGCGAGATAGGCGGGCGAGAACACACGCTTGGCGGCGATTTCGGCAATGGAGCCGAGCCCGCCCTCGGCCACCTTGGCCGCCATCACCTCGAACGCCTTGCGCCCCTCGGGCGGAAAGCAGGCCGCAACATCGCTGAGCACCAGCTTGGCGATGCGTTCGGGATGGGCCATGGCAAAGGCGAGCGCGACCGTGCCGCCAAAGCCGTTGCCGATCAGGACGGCGTCGCGGGCAACGCCGAATTCCTGAAAACCGTCCTCGATCGCCGCCACATAGCCATCCATCAGCGCCAGTGGCGTCGGCAGCGAGCCATGGAAGCCCGGCAGGTTGATCAGCGTGACGCGATGCTTGGCCGCCAATGCCGGCAGCACCGGGTCGAAGGCGTGGCGGTCGGAAAGCAGCGAATGCAGCACCACCAAATCGCGGCCCTCGCCGGTGCGCACCGCCGTGAGCGAGCCGCGGCCTGCGGTCAGTTGCTGCATCTGCATGCCATCCTCCGCCTCTTGTTCATCGGGCCGGAAATCTGATCCCGTGGGCAGCCGCCCCTCCGGCCTCCGGTATTTACAACGCGCGGCCTCGCCTTGATTTCCGTCATATGCAAAAGTTGCGACCTGGTGAACATTAATCACCGAACGCGGCGATGGTCCATCCGCACCGCAAATTGCGGAACTATCGAGAACCCGCCGCAGGCCACGGCAGCGAAAATGGCCGGCAGGCAATGGAAAATTAAGGGAGGAATCTGTCATGTCCATAACGACGCGCACCCGGAAATTCTGGTCATTATCGGCGTTCACAACCGGCCTTGCCGCGCTAGCGCTCGGTACCGGCGTAGCCGCGGCACAGACCTATGGCATCGCCACCATGCAGCCAGGCACGCTCAACCACACGACCGGCTCGGCAATCGCCAAGGTGCTCAAGGAAAAGGCCGGAATGAACTTTCTCGTTCAACCGACGGCGGGCGAATCGACGCTCATCCCGTTGGTCGCGCGCGGCGAGGCCGATCTCGGCATCGCGCAAATCTTCGAGATCGAGGACGCGATGAAAAAAAATCCGGATCTTCGGTTGATCGGATCGGCGCACGCGCTGCGTGTGGCGTTCTGGGTGCGCAAGGATAGCACGATGACGACGATCGCTGATCTCAAGGGCAAGAAGGTGGTGTACGGATTTTCCGCCCAGCGCGCGCTCGAACCGATGGTGCGCGCGATCCTTGCCAGCGGCGGCTTGACGGAAAAGGACGTTAAGACGGTGCTGGTGCCCAATGTGGTGCGCGGCGCGGACGACTTCGCCTCAGGTGCCGCCGATATGTTCTTCTTTGCCTTCGGCGCGCCGAAAGTGCGCGAAGTCGACGCCACCGTCGGCGGTATCCGTACATTGGAAATCCCCGACAGCGGCGTGGCCGCCATGAAGAAGATCACTCCGGAGGCCTATTTGACGCCGGCCGTGCCGGGGCCGTTCTTCGTCGGCGTGGTGAAGCCGATGCGGGTCTATACCTACGACAACATGCTGTTCGCGAATGCCAAGGTGAAGGACGAGGTCGTCTACAAGGTGATCGAGACGCTGGCGGCCAACAAGGCCGATCTGGTCGCCGTGCAGCCGGCGCTGCGTGAATTCTCGGCCGCCGCGCTCTATAAGAATTACGACATCCCGTATCATCCCGGCGCCTTGAAATACTTCAAGGATCACAACATCGCGGTCAAGGCGACGCAGTGAGCGAAGTCCACGCCGCGACCGATGCGGCGAACGCTGAAACCGCCGCTTCGATTGCCGTTGCGCGCTGCACTGACGTCTTGCAGGCAATCCTGCTCGCCAGCGTCGTCGGCTGGGTGCTCGATCTGCCGCGGCGGCTGTTCGGCGTTTCGTTCTACACCGAGCAATTGCTGGCGGTGTGCCTGGGCCTGAGCCTTGCGATCTCGTTCATCAACGGGAAATTCCCCTGGCGCTGGGTCGGCTGGGCCAGCGCCATCGTCGCTCTGGTCATCTGCGGCTATATCGCCGCGCGTTATGAAAAATTGACGACCGAACTCGCGTTCTTGCCGCTTGAAGGCATCATCGGCAGTTCGGTTCTCATCCTGTTGGTGCTGGAGGCGACCCGCCGCACCGCCGGCGGCGTGCTGGTCGCCATCATCCTGATCATCTCGGCCTATGTCTTCATCGGGCCGCATATGCCGGGCGATTTCGCTACCCGCCCGGTCTCACCCCAGCGGCTGCTGGTCTATCTCGGGCTCGACACCAACGGCATGATCGGCGCCATCTTGTCGGTGGCGGTGCTGATCGTGGTGCCGTTCACGCTGATGGGCCAGGTGCTCGGCCGCACCGGCGGTGCGGCCTATTTTGCCGATCTCGCCATGTCGGCGATGGGCAATTTTCGTGGCGGTGCCGCCAAGATCGCGGTGGTCGGCTCGGCGCTGTTCGGCATGATCTCGGGCGCCGCCGTCAGCAACGTGATGGCGGTCGGCATCGTCACCATTCCGCTGATGTCGCGCTCGGGCTTTGCCGCCACGCGCGCAGCCGCCATCGAAGCGGTCGGCTCTACCGGCGGCCAATTGATGCCGCCGGTGATGGGCGCCGCCGCCTTCATCATGGCCGAGTTCCTGCAAGTGCCCTATGGCGCGGTGGTGATCGCCGCGGTGATCCCGGCGGTGCTTTTCTATGCCGCGCTGTTCATCCATGTCGACCTGGAAGCGGCCAAGCACAAGATCGGGGCGGTCAAGGTCGACAACATTCCGCCGTTCCTCGATGTTCTGAAATCGGGCTGGCATTTCCCGATCCCGATCGCGTTCCTGATCGCAACGCTGACCTGGCCGGAATACTTCCAGATCCCGATCGAACGCGCTGCCATCTATTCCACCGCCATGTTGGTGGTGCTCAGCCTCGCGTTCGGTTATCGCGGCAACCGCGTCACCCCGCGGCAAATGGTGCGGGCGATCCTCGACACCGGCCGCGCCGCGCTCGATATCATCCTGATCGGCGCCGCCGCCGGCATGGTGGTTGGAGCGCTCAACGTTTCCGGCATCTCGTTTGGCTTGACGCTGCAGCTGATCGCGCTCAGCGGCCAAAGCCTGTTCGTCTTGCTGCTGCTCACCGCCTTGATCAGTATCATTCTCGGCATGGGCATGCCGACCGTGAGCGTCTATGTGCTCACCGCCACGCTGCTGGCGCCCTCGATCATCAAGCTCGGCGTCTCGCCGATGGCGGCGCATATGTATGTGATGTATTTCGGCATGCTGTCGATGATCACGCCGCCGGTTGCTATTGCCGCCTATGCCGCCGCCAATATCGCGCGCGTGTCGGGCTGGACCACCGGCTGGCACGCGGTCGTGGTCGGCTGGAGCACGTTCTTCATTCCATTCCTGTTCGTCACCGAGCCGAGCATGCTGATGAACGACACCGCGGCAGCGGTGGCATGGAATTTCGCCCGCAACATCCTCGGCATATTTATCGGCACCGCCGGCATTGTCGGCTTTGCGTTCTGCCCGCTGGTGCTGCCGATGCGGCTTGCCTTCGGCGCTGTGGCGCTGGCGATCCTAATCCCGCAGCACGCTTTCCCCGGCGCTGACATGCTCGATTGGGTCGGCCTCGGCGGCGCGCTGCTGGTGCTCGCGGTCAACTACGTGCAGAGCCGCGTTGCGAAACAGGCAGCCGCGCCGCAGGCGGCGAAGCCGTAAGCGAAATCGTCAAATTCTTTATTTTCCTTCCCGCCAGAGGCCGAGCGCTTCCTGCGCCGGCCGGTCGGAAATCGAGAACAGCACCGCTTCGCTTGCGGCATTGTGCTGGTAGCGCTGCCACGGCGGCGCCACGAACACGTCATTGACCGTCCAATCGAACGGCTTGCCGTCGATGATGGTGCTGCCCTGGCCTTCGGCGACCGCAAAGATGGTGCCGTCGGTCGAGCGGTAGGGTTCGCCCTTAAAGCCTTTCGGCAGCAGCGCGAGATGGGCGCCCATGGTGGGGAGCACCGGACCGCCGTTGATCGGATTGGCGTAACGCACGCGCGCGCCGTGGCGCTTGTCGATGTCGCCGGTCGTCTTCAGCCGCTCCAGGATCGGCCGCATCTTGGCGTAGGGATAGTTGATCACCGGCGAGCGGTTGAGATCGGCCGGCGCGCCATCCGGCAGCACGCCGGAAGCGTAACGGGCAAAAGAGTTGCCGTCGGCGTGATTGGTCTTCTGCATTTTCTCGTCGAAATGCTCGGCAAACGACGTCTCGAAATGAATGATGGTCGGCAGGTCGAGCACGTCGAGCCACATCACCGGCTGCTGGCCCGGATTGCCGTGATCGTGCGGCGCCCAATTGGCGGTGATGATGAAATCGCCGTGCGACATCATGGTCTTTTCGCCCTCGACCGCGGTATAGGCACCCTCTCCTTCCAGCACGAAACGGATGGCGGAGGCGGAATGGCGGTGCACGTCGGCGATCTCGCCCGGCAGAATGAGTTGGATGCCGGCGAACAGCGAATGGGTGATGCGCGCCTTGCCGGTCTCGCCGGGATTTTCCAAGACCAGCACGCGGCGCTCGGCTTCCTCAGTCGAGATCACGTCGCCCGCTTCCAGCATCAACCGCTTGACGTCGGAAAATTTCCACAAGGCCGGCCGGCACTCGGTCTTTGGCTCCGGGGTCACCAGGTCCTTGAGCACCTCCCACAAAGGCGCCATGTGGAATTTGGCGATCTTGTCGTAATAGGCGGCCCGCACGACTTGCACGTTGTGCTTGGAGCCGGGCTGAGAAGCGGTTGTGACCGCCATAGGCGTGTTCCTTCCAGATCGTTGAATTTCCAACTTTATAGCCCAGTTCGGCGGCAGCCGGAATATCTCCGTAACCGGCTGCGCCATGCCGCTAATTGTTGACCGAGCCTCCATCCACCACAATCGACTGACCGGTGATGAAGTCGCTGTCGCTTGAAGCCAGGAACACCAGCGTGCCGAGCAGATCCTCCGGATAGGCGTCGCGCTTGAAGGCGCGGGAATTGCGCACGGGCACGCGCTCTTCCTCCACATGGGTCGCGTTCTCGAGCCCGGTGTCGCTCAGGATATAGCCCGGCGACAGCGAATTGACCGCGATGCCATATTGGCCGAGCTCGCGCGACAGCGCGCGGGTGAAAGCCAGCATAGCGCCCTTCGAGGTGACGTAAGGTAGCATGCGCGGCACCCCCTTGTAGGCGGCGCCGGACGCAATGTTGATGATCTTGCCGCTGCGGCGCCCGATCATGTGCGGCGCCACATGGCGGACCATCAGATAAGGACCGCGCACATTGATCGCCATCACGCGATCCCACAGCTCGGGGTCCCACTCGTTGAAGTTTCGCGGTTTTAGCGTCGAATAGACCGCCGCGTTATTGACCAGGATGTCGATCTGGCCGAAACGGTCGATGGTCTGCGCCACCACATTCTTGACCGCCTTTTCGTCGCCGACGTCGAACTTGACGCTGGCCACCGAATTGGCGCCATGGCGGCCGGCGATTTCGGCGGCCAGCTCCTTGCCGTCGGCGATGTCGGCGATCATCACGCGCGCGCCTTCGGCGGCGAGCGCCTGCGAATAATGCCGGCCGATGCCCTTGGCGCCGCCGGTGACGATTGCGGTTTTTCCATCGAGCCTAGACATGGCAAATAGTCCCTCTGTCATGGCCGGCCTTGTGCCGGCCATCCCGCTTAGGTAGGCACATTAGTCGCCGAAGCGGGATCATCGGAAGTCGGGCATGCCCGACTTCCGCAGGTAAGATCAAGCTGCAAATCGGGTAGACCGACTGGCGGCGCCAAGCCCGGCGATGACGGGGAAGGACCTATCCATGCCGAAAGATACCGCCGACCGCCTGGAGATCCGTGCGCTGATCGAGAACTGGGTGCTCTGGCGCGATGCCCGCCTGTGGGACCGTTTCCGCACGGTCTGGCACAGTGACGGGCAGATGTGGGCGACCTGGTTCCAGGGCTCCTACGAGGATTTCATCAAGGTCAGCCAGGAGGGCTATGACCGCGGCGTGCGCATCATGCACATGCTCGGCGGCATGAGCATCGACATCAAGGGCAAACGGGCCATCGCGCAAACCAAGATGACCATCTCGCAGCGCGCCGAGGTCGAGAAAATCTTATGCGACGTGGTCTGCACCGGACGCTTCTACGACTTCCTCGAAAAACGCAAAGGCCGTTGGGGTATCGTGTTGCGGCGCCTGGCCTACGAAAAGGACCGCATCGATCCGGTCGACCCGGCGGCCAAGCTCGTACTCGACCACAAACATCTGGCGAAATTTCCTGAAGGCTACCGCCACCTCGCCTATCTGCAGAGCAAGATCGGCTACCCGATCAAGCTCAACCTGCCCGGCCTCGACGGGCCTGACCTCGACGCGCTCTATGCCAAGGGCGCGGCCTGGCTGAAGGGAAAGAAGCTGTAACAGCCTGGCGTTTCCTGGCATGACAAAAATCAACCGCGCCGGCGAGGGGTTGGCGTAAACGTGCAGAAGTGCGAATTTCTGTAATAAAGTCGGGGATCAAACTATCCGGGGGGCGTCATGTCTTTGGCCGCGAATTTCAACTTATTGAACGAGTACAACATTCTCCGCCTGATCTGCGGGCTGTTCATGATTCCGCACATCTACGGCAAGTTTTATGTACCCGCCGCGCTCGGTTTCTTTGTCGCCGCCGGGTTCAAGCCGCCGAAATTCTGGATGTATCTGGCCGGCGCCATCGAGGTCGTCCTCGCGCTCGGCCTGATTTTCAACATCTACACCACCATCTGCGCCACGATCATGACCTTCCACCTTTTGATCGCCGCGGTCGGCGTTTATAAGGTCACCGGCAAGTGGCTTTGGAATATCGGCGGCTTCGAATTCTGCCTGTTCTGGGCGATTTGCTGCGGAGTGGTGGCGATGCATTCCTATTACGCAGGCGGCATCTGGCACTGAACCAAACCGAACGACGTATTTACCCGAAAGGAAATCCGACCCATGGCTAGCGTCCTGTTTTCTCCGATCACCCTGCGCGGGCTCACTTTGCCGAACCGGGTCGTGGTCTCGCCGATGTGCCAGTACAATTCCAACAACGGCTCGGCCAATGACTGGCACTTGATGCATCTCGGCAGCTTCTCGCTCGGCTGCGCCGGCCTGGTGATGTGCGAGATGACCAATGTCAATCCGCAAGGCCGCATCTCGCCGAAATGCGCCGGCATGTGGTCGGACGAGAACGAAGCTGCCCTTAAACGTGTGTACGATTTCTGCCGGCAGTACGGCGTAGCCAAGCTCGGCGTGCAACTCGCGCATGCGGGCCGTAAGGGCCCGACCACGGTGCCGGCGGCCGGCGGCAAGCCGATCCTGGAAGGACCCGACGCGTGGACGCCGGAAGCGCCGTCGGCCGTCCCCTACGACACCGGCTGGGCGGTGCCGCACGCGATGACCAAGGACGACATCAAGCGCTGCATCGGCGAGTTCGCCGCCGCCGCTAAGCGCGTCGACCGTATCGGCTATGACGTGATCGAGCTGCACGGCGCGCATGGTTATCTCGCCCATCAATTCCTCTCGCCGCTCTCCAACAAGCGCACCGACGAATATGGCGGGTCGTTGGAAAACCGCATGCGTTTTGCGATCGAGATGTACGAGGCGGTGCGCGCAGTCTGGCCGGAGAGCAAACCGCTCGGCATGCGCGTCTCCGCCACCGATTGGGTGGAAGGCGGCTGGACGCCGGAGGAGACCGTGGTCCTCGCCAAGGAGCTTAAAAAACGCGGCCTGGACTATATGGACGTGTCGAGCGGTGGGCTGTCGCCGCAACAGAAGATTCCGCTCAGTGCCGGCTACCAGGTGCCGTTCGGCGAGAAGGTGAAAAAGGAAAGCGGCATTGCCACCATGTCGGTCGGGCTGATCGCCGGCTTCCAGCAGGCCGAGGACATCGTCGCGTCGGGCAAGGCGGACCTGATCTGCCTCGCGCGCGGCGCTATGTGGGATCCGCGCTGGGCCTGGCATGCGGCCGAGGAACTGGGCGCCGAGACGCCCTATGCGCCGAAGATGATGGCCTGCCATCCGAAGCTCAGGCCGCAGCTGTTCCCGAAGCGCGCGCAGCCGGCGGGCTGATTCATTTCGCCGTCATGGCCGGGCTCGTCCCGGCCATCTCGTTCAGGGACGCAAGGCCCTGCCATCCTAAGCGAGATCGCCGGGACAAGCCCGGCGATGAAAGGGGCGCGTTGTTAGTGAAATTCAGACCTTCACGCGGGCGATGAATTTCACGAAGGCTGCGAGCTGCAGCTTGATGGCGTCCTTGGCGGCTTGATCGGTCAGTTCGCCGGTCTTCTCGTCGATCTTTTTGTTGGCGAGGTTCACGAACACTTCCGGCTTGCCGAACATCTGCGCTTCGATCGCGGTCAATGCCATGCGCAGATGATATTGCATGCGGCCACCGCCGAGCAGCCCAGGCGCGGCCGACTGCAAGGCGACCGGCTTGTCCTTGAAGCAAACCTCTTTTTCGCGCGAAGCCCAATCGATGGCGTTCTTCAACCCGCCGGGGATCGACCAGTTGTATTCCGGCGAGACGATGATGACGCCGTCGGCTTTGCGGATCGCGTCGCACCAGGCCACAACATCGGCGGGGATGCCGGTCGCGGTCTGATCGTCGGCGTTGTAGACCGGGAATTTGCCGAACGAGGCCGCCGGCGTGAGCGCCAATTCCGGCGGCGCCAGCCCCGGCAGCGCGCGAGCGACCGATGCGTTGAACGAGCCCTTGCGCAAGGAGCCGCAGATCACAAGCACGTTGAATTTATCAGCCATATCGTTCCCTTCACTTGTTCCAGCGGCGGCGCTGCGCCGCTATTTCTGTTCGATGCCGGCTTTTTTGCGCACCGAGTCCCATTTGGCGATTTCGTTCGCGACATGCGTGGCGAATTCAGCCGGCGTCGAAACGTGCACCACGGCGCCGACCTTCAACAGTTGTTCGCGGATCGCCGGCCGTCCCAGCACTTCCTTTAGCGCGGCATTGGTTTTATCGACGATGGCTTGCGGCGTCCCGGCCGGATACATCCAGCCGTACCAGCCGATCACCGAATAGCCCGCCACGCCGGATTCCGCGACCGTCGGCACATTGGGAAGCGTCGGCCAGCGCGTGGGCCCGCCGACCGCGAGCAACTTCAGTTTTCCGGCCTGCACCTGGCCCTGCACCGCATGCGCCAGTTCGACGCCGTAGTCCACCTGGCCCTGCAGCAAGGCCGTGATCACGCCCGGCGTGCTGCTATAGGGAATGTGCTTCACGTCGATATTGGTCATCTGGCGCAGCAATTCGCCGCCAAAGTTCTGGGTCGAGCCGACGCCTACATCGGCAAAATTAAGTTTGCCGGGCGAGGCCTTGGCCAGCGCCACCAGGCCTTTGATGTCGTCGGCGGGAAAGTCCTTTTTCGCGACAAAAACGAAGGACGAGTTGGCGACCAGCGAGACGTCGGCGAAATCCTTGAGTGCGTCATAACGAATGTGCTTGAGCATCGCCGCCGATACCGTGTGCGCGGGGCTGGTCATCAGCGCGGTGTAGCCATCCTTGTTCGCGCGTGCGACCAGCTCGGCCGCGATCGTGCCGCCGGCGCCCACTTTGTTTTCCACCACGACCGACTGATGCAGCACTTCCGACAGCGGTGCCGCGATGATGCGGCTGACGATATCGGTACCGCCGCCGGCATTGAAGCCGACGATGACACGGATCGGCTGATCCGCCGGCCATTCCGCAACGGCCGGCGCAACCGCCGCCATAATAAAGCCGGCCACGATGGCCGCCGCGAACATGATGCGTTTCATGATTTCCATCCCTGTTTGGCTACTGGCGCTTTGGCGCGCTTTGTTCACGACTTTTCATCTTCGATCGGATTACGCAATACGCCGATGCCCTCGACCTCAACCTCGACGGTGTCGCCCGCCTTCATCCAGACCGCCTCCGGCTTGCGCGCGTGACCGACGCCGGACGGCGTGCCGGTGAGGATGATGTCGCCGGGCTCCAGCGTCATGCCCTTGCTGAGATAGACCAGGGTTTCGGCCAGCGGGAACATCATATTGTCCGTGTTGTCGGATTGCATGATGTTGCCGTTGAGCCGGCTCACGATCTTCAAGCCCTTGCCGCCGGGTGGCAGCTCGTCGGCGGAGACCATCCACGGCCCGAAGCCGCCGGTGCGGTCGAAATTCTTGCCCATGCCCCATTGCGTGGTGTGGCGCTGGAATTCGCGCACCGAACCCTCGTTGGCGATAGAATAGCCGGCGATGCAGCCGACCGCATTGTCCATGCTCAGATGCTTGGCGCGCCGGCCCACGATCGCCACCATTTCGGCTTCGTAGTCGAGCTGGATCGACACGCGCGGGCGGATGATCGGCTGCAGATGCGGCACCATCGAGGTCAGCACGCGGAAGAAGATCGAGGGGAACTTCGGAATATTGTCGCGCTGCGGCCCCTCCTTGACGTGGTCGAGATAATTGAGGCCGAGGCAGATGATCTTGCCGGGATTAGCCACTGGGAAACCGAATTTCAATCCGGCCAGCGGGCGGCGCGCGGCGGCAGGCGCCTGCTTGGCAATGCCGGCAAGCGGGGCGAGGTCGCCGTTGCTCCGGCGCAGAACTTCGCCGAGATCGGCGGGAATGCTCGCATCCGCCGCCTGCAGATCGACGACGGCATCGCCCTCGACCAGACCGAGCCGCAAGCCGTTATTCGCTTCAAAACCGACAATCTTCATGAGTTTCTGCCTCGACCGTTTGTTGCGGCGAAAGGCTTAGCGCAGGCAAGCGGCTTGCGAAAGGTGTGGCTGCATCCTGGGCGCCAGCGCGGGCTTGCCCCGCGCATCCATGATGAGTGGCAAAGAGCAAAGCCCTTACGAAATCGGTGTGTAGCACGGCATCATGGATTGCCGGGTCAAGCCCGGCAATGACGGCGGGGAGAGCGTGCCGCTATTCGGCCAATCTGAACGCCTGGATCGAAAAATAATTGCGGTCGTCGGTCCAGGCGCCGGCCGACTGCCAGCCGGTGCCGCGCGCCAGCGCGCCCAATGATTCGATAGAATATTTGTAGCTGTTCTCAGTGTGGATGGTCTCGCCGGCACGGAAATCGATGGTCTCGCCGGCCACCTTCACCTTCTGCCGCTTGAGGCTGGCGAGGTGCATTTCGACGCGGTTGCGTTCGCGGTTGTAGAAGGCATGGTGCTCGAAAGTATCGAGCTTGAAGCTGCCGGCGAGCTCGCGATTGATGCGCACCAGCAGATTGAGATTGAACTTGGCGGTGATGCCGGCGTCGTCATTGTAGGCGGCGTTGAGCACTTCCACCGGCTTGATCAGATCGGCACCGACGATCAGCGTCGCGCCGGTACCGAGGATGCGGCCGGCATTGCGCAGGAACGCTGCCGCCTCGTGCGGGTCGAAATTGCCGATGGTCGAGCCCGGGAAAAATCCGACCCGCACCGGCGCAGCCTTTGCTGCCGCCGGCAGATCGAAGGGCTGCGTAATATCGGCGGTAACGGGAATTACCTTGAGCTGCGGGAAATCCACCCGCAGCTCGGCCGCCTCCTGCTCGATCATCTCGCCGCAGATATCGACCGGCACATAAGCGGCGAGCGGGCGCAGCGCGCGCAACAGGATGCGCGCTTTCTTGCTCGAGCCGCTGCCGAACTCGATGAGCGCGGCACCGGGCGCGATCAGCTTGGCGATATCGCCGGCGTAATCGCGCAGGATTCGCATCTCGCAGCGCGTTGGATAATATTCGGGCTGCTCGGTGATGCGCTCGAACAATTGCGAGCCGGCGCCGTCGTAGAAATATTTCGCTGGCACCCGCTTCGGTAACGCGCGCAAGCCGTCGAGCACGTCGGCTTCGAAAGCGGAGGTCTCCGCGCTTGGCGGCTGAAGGCGGCGGGAGCGTGCGAGTGCGGCCATCATGCTTCCTCAATTTGACTTAATTGAATTCGGCGAGCCGCAGCCCGTTGAACTGCCAGCGCGCGCCCGGATAGAAGAAATTGCGATAGCTCACACGCGCGTGCCCCTCCGGCGTCGCCAGCGAAGAGCCACGCAACACCATCTGGCTGACCATGAACTTGCCGTTGTATTCGCCGAGCGCGCCTTCGGCGGCCCGGTAGCCCGGATACGGTAGATAGGCGCTGCGCGTCCATTGCCAAGCGATGCCGAAAGTATCGGCGATCAGCCCGGCGCGCGCCGCCACCTCCCATTCGGTTTCGCTCGGCAAATGCTTTCCGGCAAAACGGGCGAAGGCGTCGGCCTCGTAATAGCTGATATGCGTGACGGGTGCGGCCGGATCGACCGGCTGCAAACCGGCGAGCGTCAGCGCGAACCATGTGCCCTCCTTCTGCCGCCAGTAACCGGGCGCCTGCCAGCCTTCCACCTGCGCCGCCGCCCAGCCATCCGACAGCCAGAGCGAGGGCGTCGCATAGCCACCGGCATCGATGAACGCGAGCCATTCGGCGTTGCTGACGAGATGACGCGCGATGCGCACAGCGGGGATTAATTCGTCATGCAGCGGCGTCTCGTTATCAAAACAGAAGCCCTCCCCGTCATAGCCGACGGCATGAATGCCGGCCGGCACATCGACAAAGCCGCGCGGACCTTGCGTTGCGCGCGGCGGCTTCCATCCGGCGTCGTAGACCGGATCGGTCGGGTTCTGCGCAAAGGCGTGCAGGATGTCGGTGAGCAGCAATTCCTGATGCTGCTGCTCGTGATTGAGGCCGATTTCCAGGATCGAGAACGTGCGCACTGCATCGGCCGGCGAAACGTTGGCGATCAGCCGCTCGACCGCCGCATCGACATGGGCGCGATAGCCGGCGACGTCCTCGCCGTTCGGCCGCGTGACCAGTCCGCGGTCGGGGCGCGCGTGGCGCGGGCCGGCCGCGACGTAGTAGGAGTTGAACAAGAACGGAAAACGTTCGTCGAAAATCCGGTAGTCGGGATCGTTCGGCACCAGCAGGAACTGCTCGAAGAACCAGGTGACATGGGCGCGATGCCATTTGGCCGGCGAGGCATCGGCCATCGACTGCACGATCTGGTCCTCGGCCGACAAATGCGATGCTCGGTTTTCCGTTTCCGCACGCACGCGGCGGAAGGCGTCATGCCAACGGCTGCGCGCGTCATCCGGCGACTTCGGCGCGGACTGCGGCCCAACGGCAGCGCTGCGCGGAGCCTGCGACATTGCGGTGCGCGGCATTAGGGGGTCTCCGTCGCGTTATTCAAAGGTAAGCGGCAGTCGATATACGCAGTTAGACGAACAATGGATGCAATTGTTCCATCGCAGGTGCGCCGGAGCAACCTCGAATCGCCTCGGATGAAGCGACCTGACAGGGTTGTGATTGCGACGTGACGACGCGCCCACGACAAAATCGCAGGTTTTTCGCGCGATGATTGTCGTGACGACCTGCCCGGAAGATCGGTAGCGGGGGAGGGATTTGAACCCCCGACCTCCGGATTATGATTCCGCTGCTCTAACCAACTGAGCTACCCCGCCATTCCGAAACGATATCTGCCGGAATGGGCGGGATATAGGAAGGGCAACGAAAGCCTGTCAAGCAAGCAAGCCGAAATGCGGTTCCGAAACGGCCGCTTTGGCCGAGTTTGCCGGCCGCATCCGCGGCTTTCCGGTTCAGGCCGCGCTGCGGCGCTCGCTGTCGGCCAGCCGCTCGAACCGGATCAGCGAAAAGTGCCCGAGCGGCGGCATCGGCGTGCGCTCGATCACGCGCACCCCGCCATGGCGCGCGGCCCAGGCGGCCAAGCGGCCGAAGCGGAATTCCGGCCGCCAGCCGAGCCGGCGCGCCAGCGGCGCAAAGCAGATTTCGAACAGCCGGCGCGGACCGCTCTCGGCGCCGATGTGATTGACCAGCACGATCTCGCCGCCCGGTTTGATGACGCGCGCAAATTCGTCGAGCGTGGCCTCCGGGTTGGGTACGGCGGTGATAACGAATTGCGCCACCACCACGTCGAAAAATTGGTCGGGCAGCGCCAGCCGCTCGGCATCCATCACCGCCAAGGCATCCACATTGCTCAAGCCGTGTTCGGCGACGCGCGCGTGCGCCTTGCGCAGCATCGGTTCCGACAGATCGACGCCCACCAAGCGGTTTGAGCGCGCGTAATCGGGCAGCGAAATTCCGGTACCGACGCCGACTTCCAGAATGCGCCCGCCGATGCGCTCGGCGGCGGCGATCGCGGCGCGCCGGCCGCGCTCAAACACCGCGCCAAACACCAGATCGTAGATCGGCGCCCAGCGCGCATAGGCGCGCTCGACGCTCGATTTGCTGATGTCCGCCCCCATGCGCTTGAAGTTAGCCGCGCGCGGCGGCCGCCGCTATGGGTTCATCGGCGGCGCGCGCGCTTTCGGCCGCCGCCAGCGCGCTCTTGATGAAGCCACCGCCGAGCACGCGCGCCTGACCCTCGCCGGCATCGTAAAAAACGCAGGCCTGACCGGGCGAAACGCCGTCCTCGCCGTCCAATAGCTCGACTTCGTAACCGCCATTGGCGGCCGTGAGCCAGCCGGCTTGCGGCGGCCGCGTCGAGCGCACCTTTACGAACACCTCGCGCCGGTCGTCGGCGAGCGCCTCCTCGATACTGCCATCGCCGATCCAGTTGACGTCGCGCAGCACGATGCGGCTCATGCGCAGCGCCGCGCGCGAGCCGACCACGACATGGCGGCGCTCGGCATCGAGCCGTACCACATAGAGCGGCGCGCCGGTCGCCAAGCCCAATCCGCGGCGCTGGCCGACGGTGAAATGGATGATGCCGGAATGGGTGCCGAGCACGCGGCCGTCGAGATCGACAATCTCGCCGGCTTCCGCCGCGCCCGGCTTCAACCGCTCGATCACGTCGGCATAGTGGCCGGTCGGCACAAAGCAGATGTCCTGGCTGTCGTGCTTGTCGGCAATCGCCAACCCGAACGAGCGTGCCAATTCGCGCGTCTCCGACTTGGCCCGCTCGCCGAGCGGAAAGCGCAGCAGATCGAGCTGTTCGCGCGTGGTGCCGAACAGAAAATAACTTTGGTCGCGCTCTTCCTCGCGCGCGCGATAGAGCGCGCGTCCGCCCTCGGGCAGCGCCCGCGAGGCGACGTAGTGGCCGGTGGCCAGCACCTCGGCACCCAGTTCGCGCGCGGTGGCCAACAGATCGTGGAATTTGATCGACATGTTGCAGTCGACGCAGGGCACCGGCGTCTCGCCGTGGATATAGCTTTCGGCGAAGCGGTCGATCACCGCTTCCTTGAAGCGGCTCTCGTAGTCGAGCACGTAATGCGGAATGCCGATGCGCTCGGCCACGCTGCGGGCGTCGTAGATGTCCTGCCCGGCGCAGCAGGCGCCCTTGCGGTGGGTGGCGGCGCCGTGGTCGTAAAGCTGCAGCGTGACGCCGACCACGTCATAGCCCTCGGCCTTAAGCAGGGCCGCGGTTACCGAGGAATCGACCCCGCCGGACATGGCGACGACGACTCGGGTGTCTTGCGGTCGGCGGTCGAGATCGAGGCTGTTTGGCATGGCTGGCTTCTTACTATAGGTGGCGATGCTTGGCGCGCAATTGAAGCGTGCTGCCCGGCAAATATTGCCGTAGCGCCAGCAGGCGCTGCCGGGGTCAAGGCCGCAGCCCAGACGCGAATATCACATAAGTTATTGATTAATATAATATTTTATCGATCAAAGCGCTGGCCTGGCGATTGCAGACCAAACAGCGGATATCCGGAGACTTGGCCGTGCCGCAAGTTGCGTCCGAAGCGACCAGACATACCCATAAGGCTACGCTGCCGAACCCGGCGCGGGCGGCGCAGACGTCCGATAGGGCGCAGGATTCGCCATTCGCCAGTTTGATCGACGACGGCACGCCCGCCACCAACGATCAGCCGCCGCAATCGCCGCCGGCGTCCGGCGACAACGCCGCGCGCACGATCCTGCCGGATTCGGCGCAGTTGCCGGCTCACGACAGCAGGGCGGCGCATTCCGACGGCATGGTGGTGCTAGCCAACGGCAGCGCCAATTCCGCCGCTGCCGACCTTGCGGCCGCGGTCACGGTATTGGCCGGCAACGGCAAAGTCGTCGGCGCCGATAAGACCAACCCGGACGCCACGGCCGGCGAGCAGGCCGTTGCCGGCGAGGTCGCCAAATCGGCCGCCGATCGCAAGCCGAGCGACGGCCCAGCGCTGGCCGATCCCGGCACCGTTCCTGCCGGTGACCTGATTCCAGTAATTGTGCCCGTCGCCGCCGCAGTCGTCGCCGCCGTGGTTCCGCAGACAACGACCGACGGCATCGCGCAAGCCGTACCTGCCCCGGATCCGAAAGCAGCCTTTGTTGGCGATGCGCAAGCTGCCCTTGTCGGCGAAGCGCAAGCTGCACTTGTTGGCGGTGCGCAAGCTGCGCCTGGCGGCGCTCCGCCTATTGGGCCCGCTACCGTTGCGCACGAGGAACCCGCAGGTATTCTGCAAGCTGCACCGGCCCTAAATCCGCAACCAACGCCCGCCGCCAAGCCAGCTAAGTTCCTCGCCACCGAGACGCCCAAGACCAAGCCGGCCAAGCTCACGGGCCTGCCAGCCGACACCGGCAAACCCGCCGACGCTTCGGACGCTCCCGCCGAGACCTCGATCACGCAAAAAAGCGATGGCAAGCCGCAACCGGCGAGCGATACCGACAAACCGCCCGTTTCCCTGCCGCACGAGACGGTTGCAGCCAACAGCCATCGCACCGCCGCCGCGGAAACGCCGTCGGCGAGCGTCACCGATAGCCAGGCCGCCGCACCGAAATTGGCCCCCGACGCCGTGCAGCAGGTCTTGCCGGCGCTGGCATCGCATGACCTTGCGCCGGCCGCCCCCGTTCCCCCGGCAGCGCCGGCGATAGCCGTTCCGCTCGCCGGCATTGCCGTCGAAATCGCCGGCAAGGCGCTCGCCGGCAAGAACCGCTTCGAAATTCGCCTCGACCCACCCGAACTCGGCCGCATCGAAGTTCGCCTCGACGTCAGCCATGATGGGCACGTCACGTCGAGTCTGATCGCCGACCGCTCCGACACACTCGATCTGTTGCGCCGCGACGCCGCCGGCCTGGAGCGTGCGTTACAGGATGCCGGGCTGAAAACCAGCGACAACGGCCTGCAGTTTTCCCTGCGCGACCAGAACATGGGCCGCGATCAGGGCAATGCCCCCTCGCCCGGCGCCGCGCGGCTCGTCGTCAACGACGACGCGTTGCCGGTCGCCGACCTAAGCCCCCGCAACTATGGCCGCCGCGCCGGACTCGGCGGCGGCATCGACATTCGTGTCTGAGGAACGATCATGAGCACAATCGCGCCTGTCACTTCGGCAAACAACTCCGCCAGCACGGTTTCGAGCGCCTTGAACAACACCGAAATCGCAAGCAATTTCACCACGTTCCTACAATTGCTGGTGACGCAGCTGAAGAACCAGGATCCGCTCAGCCCGATGGACACCAACCAGTTCACCCAGCAACTGGTGGAATTCGCCTCGGTCGAGCAGCAGATGAAGTCGAATGACTCGCTGAGCACCCTGGTCACGCTGGAACAGACCGCGCAAGCGACATCGGCGCTCGCGCTCGTCGGCGCGACCGTGGTCGTCAACGGCTCAACCGCGCAGCTCAGCAATAGCCAAGCGACCTGGACGCTGAATGCCGCAAAGCCGGCAACCGCGACGATCTCGATTGCCGATTCAACCGGCCGCACCGCCTATACCGGCAGCTTCACCATTAATTCGGGCACGCAGACCTTCGTCTGGGACGGCCGCGGCAACGACCATACGCAATGGCCGGACGGTAGCTACACCCTGACAGCCACCGCCACCGACGCCAGCGGCCAAACCACCGCGATTTCGACGCAGATACAGGCCAAGATCGACGCCGTCGACCTCACGCAAAACCCGCCGCTGCTGTCCATCAACGGGCAGAACTACACGATGAGCCAGTTGCAAAAGATCGTCGCCCCCGGCGCCTAGCCGGCGGCGTCGCTGGCAACCCTGCCATCACGACGCTCTTGCGCTTTGCACGCGTCCATTGCTGCTATTTATGGCGGCCTCGATTGCGCGCTCGAGCGCGGCCAGCTCAAACGGCTTGCGCAGGATGCCGAAATCGGCCGTCCGCGCTTTGTGCAGCGTCGGAAAAGCCGGTGGTGAGCAGAACCGGGATTTCGGGAAACCGTTCCTGACAAATTTGCGCGAGCCCAAGGCCGTTGATCGCGCCTGGCATGACGATATCCGAAAACAACAGATCGACCCCGATGCCTTGCTGCAGATGGCGTAGTGCCTCGGCGGCGTTTTCAGCCCGCACCACGCGGTAACCGAGTTGCTCGAGCAGCGAGGTGGTCACATCGGCAACGTGGCGGCTATCTTCCACGACCAGTACGGTGCCATGCGCCTGATCGTCGGTGGCCACTGGTCGTTCCCCGGCGTCGGCCGAAGTCGCGGCGGCGCTGCGCGGCAGATAGATCGTGACCACGGTGCCATGGCCCGGTTCGCTGCTCACCGTCACCGCCCCGCCCGACTGGCTGGCGAAGCCGTGCACCTGCGAGAGGCCGAGTCCGGTGCCCTTGCCGACCGGCTTGGTGGTGTAGAACGGCTCGAACACCCGTTGCAGCACGTCGGGCGGCATGCCGGCGCCGGTGTCGATGAGAGCGAGCGCGACGTATTCGCCTTCAAGGGCACCCGCTGCCGAACCGGGCTTGAGCACCACATTGCGCGCCGACAGCGTGATGATGCCGCCGTCCGGCATGGCGTCGCGCGCGTTGACCGCGATATTGACCAGCGCCAGTTCCAATTCGCCGAGATCGACTTCGACCGGCCAGATCTTATCCTCGACGTCGCAGATCAACTCGATATTGCCGCGCAGCGAGGGCACCAACATGTTGCGCACGCCATCGATGTGCTGGCGCAGATCGATCACCACCGGCACCAACTGCTGGCTGCGGGAGAAAGCGAGCAGTTGCCGGGTCAGCTTTTCGCCGCGATCGGCGGCGGCGCGAATTGCCTCCACCGCCTGCAGGTCCTTTGCCTCGTTCAGCCGGCGTTGCAGGATTTGCGCATAGCCGGACACGATCATCAGCAAGTTATTGAAGTCGTGGGCGATGCCGCCGGTGAGCTGGCCGAGCGCCTCCATCTTTTGCGCTTGCGTCAACTGCTCGCGGGCTTGCTCGATCGCGAGTTGCGCTTCGTGCTGGGTCGTGATGTCGCGGGTAAGCTTGGCAAAGCCGATCAATTCGCCGGCGTCGTTGCGGATGGCGTCCATCACCACGCTGGCGTAGTAGCGGCCGCCGTCCTTGCGCACCAGCCAGGTTTGCGCTTCGAACTGGCCCTCGCGCGCGGCGGTGGCGAGCGCCTGCTCTGCCAGACCGCTATAGCGGTCCTGCTCGGGAAGGAAAATGCGGAAGTGCCGGCCGACAATCTCGTCGGCCGTGTAACCTTTGAGTCGCTCGGCGCTGTCGTTCCAGCTCCGTACACGGCCTTGCGCGTCGAGCATGTAGATGGCGTAGTCGCGCGCGCCCCTGAGCAACAGACGATAATTCTGTTCGGAGTCATGCAGTGCGCGTTCGGCCTGCTTGCGCGCGGTCACGTCCAGGCAGACGCCGAGCATGCGCACGACGGTGCCGTCCTCGTTGCGAATCACTTCACCGACGCTGTGCAGATGACGAATGCTGCCGTCCGGGCGGATGATGCGTTCTTCATGACTGAATTCCGTGCCGGCTTTGAGCGCTGCGCTGATGCTGCCATAGACCTGCGCACGGTCGTCGGCATGGATAAAGCCGATGAACTCTTGCAGCGTGCCTTTAAACTGGCCGGGGCGCAGACCGTAGATGTCGTATAATTGCTCGGACCACGAAATCCGGTTGCCAAGCACGTCCCAAGACCAGCTTCCGAGATTGGCGAGACGCTGGGCTTCCATGAGATGAATATTGGCGTCGGCGAGCGCCGCCGTTCGCTCCTTGACGCGCTGGTCGAGATCGGCCTGGGTGCGCAACAGGGTATTCTCGGTCAACCGGCCGACGGCCACGTCGGCGCTTAAGGCCAGGCTCGGCACCGAGACGCTGATCATGAAGGTCAGCAGCAGCAGGAAGGATTCGTTGAGACCGATATCGCCGAACGGCCCGGCATGTTCGATCGTCGCCCAGATGGCAAAGCCGGTCAGGATCAGCGCAACCGTCGCGGTATCACGTGGCCCGCGCCGCAGTGCCGCCCACACCAGCGGCAGGATCGCCAAAAATCCGAGCGGGCTGGTGTACTCGGAGCGCGGCAGCAGCGGACTGAAGGCGATCAGACCCACCGCAACCGCGGACGTCATTACCGCCGCCACCGCCTGCGCTTCGTGCCGATCGAATGCGCGCCAATCGGATCGCGCCCACAGCACGATCACCGGGGTTACCACCAGTGCGCCGGCGGCATCACCCAGCCACCAGGTGACCCAGATCGGTGTGAATTTCGCCCAGGCCGCGAAGCCCGCCGCGCTAAGCGTGACCACGCCGATAGTGGCGCTGATGACGGTTGCCGGCCCGAACGAAACGAGTGCGAATTTCGCCACGCGCGACGGCGTGGCGAAGGTGTCGCGCCCGGCCGACCAGCGTTCGATCAGGTAGCCGCCCACGACGCCTTCCAAGGTGTTGCCCAGGGCGATAAGCGCGGAGGTGGTGAGTGTCCCGGCGGTGACGGCATTGGCGGCAAAAGCGCCGATGAAGATGGCCGGCCATATCCGCAAGCCGCCCAAAAGCACGGCCGCCAGTGCCAGGCCGGTCGGCGGCCAGATCGGGCTGGCGCTCGGATTGACGGAGGCCAGGCGCAAGCCCAGCTTGGCCAGCACGAAATAAGCGAGCGTGACGACCAACAAGGCGCCGAGGTAGCGGGCTTGCGCGCGCCACCCCGATTTGGACGTCCCTAAGGCGTCTGTTTTCAAACGGCGCCCCTATAAAATGCCGGTCCGGCGGCATATTGGCCTCGGAAGGGGATCATTGTACCCTATCCGTTTGCCGGCTTGCCGACCCTATCCGTAACCAAAAGGTTAGCAGAAACCGGGCAAATATTTCCCGTTCTGCCGCCCTAAGCTTAGGCAAATTTTAAGTCGCGGCTTGTAGCTTCCGACCAGTAATTGTCAGTCAAGTCGAGTCTTGTGAGTATACCAATGACCGAGCCCCACCGCCCGAGGGTTAAATACGTCATCGGGCCCGATGGCAGTCCCCTGACGATCGCGGACCTGCCGCCGCCGTCGACCAAACGCTGGGTCATCCGCCGCAAGGCTGAGGTGGTCGCCGCCGTACGTGGCGGCCTGCTGTCGCTGGAAGAAGCCTGCGCCCGCTATACGCTGACGGTCGAGGAATTCCTGTCCTGGCAGTATTCTATCGACCAGCATGGCCTCGCCGGCCTGCGCACCACGCGCATCCAGCAATACCGCCAGTAGTTCGATTTTCGCCAGCTCTTGGCAAAGCCGCCGGCTCCGCGTAGCCGGCGTTTTCGTCTGGGCGCGCGCATTATCCCGAAAAGTGGCGACCGGTTTTTGGACCGGATCTTGCGCAATAACACGCGCGAACGAAAATTCTCGTTGCCGCGCCTTGCATTGCAAAGAATTTCCGGTGGCGCGAATTAACCGGACGCTAACCATAAACTGGGCAAATCTTGCCGGGTATGGCGCTGCGCGCGCCGCAAGGTTGGGACGGAACCCGGTGCAAGCTTTATTCGATTTTGTGAGGTCGCTCGGAGCAGCGCGTATGGCGGCAATGGCCGCGGTAACGCTGACGCTGATCGGCTTTTTTTCATTCCTCATGATCCGGATGACGACGCCGCAAATGGTGCCGTTGTTCACCGACCTTTCGGTCGAGGATTCGGCCTCGATCGTCAAGGATCTGGAGCGGCAGGCAATAGCCTATCAGCTCAAAAATGACGGCGCGATCGTGATGGTGCCGAAGGACAACGTTGCGCGGCTGCGCATGAAACTCGCCGAAAGCGGCCTGCCCAAGGGTGGCGGCGTCGGCTACGAGATTTTCGATAAATCGGACGCGCTCGGCTCTACCGCCTTCATCCAGAACATCAATCATCTGCGCGCGCTGGAAGGCGAGCTCGCCCGCACCATCCGCAGCCTCGACCGCGTGCAGGCGGCGCGCGTTCATCTGGTTCTGCCCGACCGGCCGCTGTTCTCACGCGAGAAGATCGAGCCGTCGGCCTCGATCGTACTCAAGGTGCGCGGGACACTGGAGCAGCAACAGGTGCGCGCCATCCGCCATCTGGTTGCGACCGCGGTCAACGGATTAAAGCCCGAGCGCGTGTCGGTGATCGACGAGACCGGCAAGCTGCTTGCCGACGGCGCCGAACAGACCGATAGCGCCGGCGGCGCCGGCGCCGACGAGCGCAAGGCGGCTTACGAGAAACGGCTGCGCGATCAGGTCGAGGCGATCGTGTCCTCGGTGGTCGGGTCCGGCCGCGCACGCGTCGAGATCACTGCCGATTTCGATCTCAACCGAATCACGCAGACTTCGGACAAATTTGATCCTGACGGCCGCGTGGTGCGCTCGAGCCAGACCCGCGAAGAAAGCTCGGCGAACGCTGACGGCAAAGGCGGCGCAGTTTCGGTCGCCAACGAATTGCCAGGCGCCGGCAAATCGGCGGAGTCCGGCGGCGGCGGCGACCAGAGCCGCAAGACCGAAGAAATCGTCAACTACGAAATCTCGCGCACCACCAAGACCGAGGTGACTGAGGCCGGCCGGGTCAATCGCATTTCCGCGGCCGTGCTAGTCGATGGCAACTACTCAAAGAACGACAAGGGCGAAGTCGCCTATCAGCCGCGCTCGAAGGAAGAGATCGACCGTATCGCGGCGTTGGTGCGCTCGGCTATCGGTTTCGATGCCAAGCGCGGCGACCAGGTCGAAGTGGTCAACCTGCGCTTCGCGGAAACCAAGCCGACACCGATCAACGAGCCGACCGGCTGGATGAGCTACCTGCAATTCAGCAAGGACGACATCATGCGCTTTGCCGAGCAGGGAGTGATGGTGCTGCTCGGCCTGGTCGTACTGCTGCTGGTGGTGCGGCCGCTGGTGCGCCGCATCGTCACGCCCGACGGCGCGGCGGCCGCCGGTGCGGCAGGCATCGCGGGCGCGGCCGGCACGGCCGGGGTTGCCGGCGCGATCGGGGGGCACGTCGGCGCCAGCGGACCGGGAACCGGCGGCATGACTACTCTTGCCGGCGGCAATTCGGCCCCCAGCGCCGCAAATATCGCTGCAATGGCCGGCGCTCAAGAAGCGGTAGCCGTATCCAACCGCACCTCCGCGATGATCGATGTCGCCCAGGTGCAGGGGCAAGTGCACGCCCAATCGGTAGAGAAAGTCGGTGAACTCGCCGAGAAAAATCCGAACATCGCAGTGTCCATAGTCCGCAATTGGCTCCATGAGGACGCGGCTTAAACCATGCCTTCCGCCTACAACCAAGAAAAAAAAGAACAAAACCGCGAGGACATCGGCGGGCTGATAGCCGATCTCGCCAGCCGTCCGCAGGTCAACAAGGGGCGGCGCAAGCTTAAGGGCGCGGAACGGGCGGCCGTGCTCATGCTCGCGCTCGGCGAACGATACGGCGGAAAAATCTTCAGCATGCTCGACGACGACGAGCTGCGCGAAATTTCGACTGCGGCAGCGTCGCTGGGAACCATCGACGCCGCCGCGGTCGAGGAATTGCTGCTCGAATTCGTATCCCTCATGTCGGGCTCGGGCGGCTTGCTCGGCAGCTACGACGTCGCCGAGCGGCTGTTGCAGCAATACCTGCCGAAAGATCGCGTCGGCGGCATCATGGACGATATCCGCGGGCCCGCGGGCCGCAATATGTGGGAAAAGCTCGCACACGTGCACGAAGAGGTGCTGGCAAATTATCTCAAGAACGAATACCCGCAGACCGTGGCGGTCGTGATATCCAAAATGCGCGCGGAACACGCTGCGCGCGTGCTGGCGATTCTGCCGCAGGACTTCTCCCTCGACGTGATCAACCGCATGCTGAAGATGGAAGCTATCCAAAAGGAAGTCATCGAGCGCGTCGAAGAAACGCTGCGCACGGAATTCATGTCCAACTTGTCGCAGACACGCCGCCGCGACGCGCATGAGGCGATGGCGGAAATCTTCAATAATTTCGACCGCACCACTGAATCGCGCTTCCTCGTCTCGCTGGAAGACGAAAATCCGGACGCCGCCGAGCGCATCAAGGCGCTGATGTTCACCTTCGACGACCTGGTTAAGCTCGATGGCGGTTCGGCGCAGACGCTGATGCGAAAATTCGAGAAGGACAAACTGGCGATCGCACTCAAGGGCGCCTCCGAAGAGGTGCGCCAGTTCTTCTTCAGCAACATGTCCACGCGCGGCGCCAAGATGCTGGTGGAGGAAATGCAGTCGATGGGTCCGGTGCGCCTGCGCGACGTCGACGAGGCGCAGACGCTGCTGGTAAATATCGCCAAGGACATGGCGGCCAAGGGCGAAATTCTGATCACCAAGAGCCGCGGCGACGAAGAGCTGATTTACTAACGCATGATCCCGAAAAGCGGGAACCGGTTTTCGGAAAAAGTTCGTGCGCAAGGGAAAGTGAATGAAAGCGACCGCCAAATATCTGTTCGACGAGGATTTCGCCACGCGCGAAAAGCCGACCATCACGCTGGTCGAGGCCGAGCGCCGGCGCGCGGATGCCGAATCGCAAGCCTATCGCAACGGCTTTAGTGCCGGCCAAGCGCAAGCGCAGAGCGAGGCCCTCGCAGTGATCGCCGACGGGCTGGAGCGGCTCGACAAGGCGCTCGCCGGCATCGAAGCGCGGCTGGAGACCGAAGCGGTAGACGTGGCGGTCGCGGTTGCCGGCAAGCTCGCGCCAGAACTGATCGCGCGCGAGCCGTTCGCCGAAATTTCAGCGCTCGCCACCGAAACTTTCAACCATCTGGTCCAGTCGCCGCACGTCGCCGTTTATCTCGGCGCGGAGGCCTACGAGACGACCAAAGACAAGCTTGAGGAAATCGCCCGTGGACGCGGCTTTGAAGGCCGGCTGGTGGTGCATCCCGATCCGGCGATGGCGCCTGGTGATTGCCGCATCGAATGGGCCGATGGCGGCGTCGCCCGCGACCGCGCGGCAACCCTTGCAACAATCGATGACGCGGTCGCCCGCTATGTGACGGCCCGCATGAGCGCCAACATTTAGGAATTCCGGAGACCAACGCGATGAGTGACAACGACAGCAAAGTCCCGCTCCCCGACCTGGAAGGCGGCGGCGAAATGCCGACTGTCGCGGACGCCGGCGCCCTGGCGCCGGGCGACAGCGAATCGGTCAGCCGTGGCGCCGCCGATCTGGAGGCGCTGTTCGACGTGCCGGTGCAGGTGTCGGCGGTGCTCGGCCGCGCCCGCATGCCGGTTGGCGACCTGCTCAAGCTCGGGCCGGGCTCCGTACTCGAGCTCGACCGCAAGGTCGGCGAGGCCATCGACATCTACGTCAATAACCGCCTGGTTGCGCGCGGCGAAGTAGTGCTGGTCGAGGAAAAGCTGGGTGTGACCATGACCGAAATCATCAAGGCCGACCAGAATTAGCGCATGAGATCATGCGCAAAACGCTAAAGGGATAAGATCATGCGACTCCTGATCGTCGGCACGCTGGGAGGCCAACTCACCACCGCGAGCAAGCTCGCGATGGACAAGGGCGCTTCCGTCACCCATGCCGAAAGCAACGAGCAGGCGCTCGCCGTGCTGCGCTCCGGCCGCGGCGCCGACCTGCTGATGGTGGACGTCGCCCTCGATATCCGCGACCTGGTGAGCCGGCTCGACGCCGAGCGCATCCATGTCCCGATCGTGGCCTGCGGCGTCACCAACGACGCGCGCGCGGCGGTCAACGCCATCCATGCCGGCGCCAAAGAATACATCCCGCTGCCGCCCGATCCCGACCTGATTGCGGCGGTGCTCGCCGCCGTTACCGATGACCGGCGCGAGATGATCTATCGCGACCAGGCAATGGCCGGCGTCGTCAAGCTCGCCCAGCAGATCGCCGGTTCGGACGCTTCCGTCCTGATCACCGGGGAAAGCGGCACCGGCAAGGAAGTATTGGCGCGCTATGTGCACGCCCGCTCGGCCAGAGCCAAGAAGCCGTTCATCACAGTCAATTGCGCGGCAATCCCGGAAAATCTGCTGGAATCCGAATTGTTCGGCCACGAGAAAGGCGCCTTCACCGGCGCGCTCGGGCGCCGCATCGGCAAGTTCGAGGAAGCCAATGGCGGCACGTTGCTGCTTGACGAAATTTCCGAGATGGACGTGCGCCTACAGGCAAAATTGCTGCGCGCGATCCAGGAGCGGGTGATCGACCGGGTCGGCGGCGGCCGCCCGGTGCCGGTCGATATCCGCATTATCGCCACGTCCAACCGCAACCTCACCGACGCCGTACGCGAGGGCAAGTTCCGCGAGGACCTCTGGTTCCGGCTCAACGTCGTGAACCTGAAAATACCGCCCTTGCGCGAGCGTCCATCCGACATCGCCGAGCTGGCGCAATATTTCGCCAAGAAATACTCCGAGGCCAACGGGCTGCCGGTGCGCCCGCTGTCGGCGGAAGCGCGCCGCGCGCTTGCGGTCAACCGCTGGCCCGGCAATGTGCGCGAGCTGGAGAACACGCTGCACCGCGCGGTGCTGCTGTCGACCGGGCAGGAAATCGGCGTCGACGGCATTCTGACGCCCGACGGCACGCGGCTCGACCAGGCGGGCGGTTCGGGCGCGGTAGCGCACGCCGCCATGGCCGCCGAGCAGGTCACCCGCAACCTGGTCGGCCGCACCGTGGCCGAAGTCGAGCGCGACCTGATCCTGGAGACGCTCAAGCACTGCCTCGGCAACCGCACGCATGCGGCCAATATCCTCGGCATCTCGATCCGCACGCTGCGCAACAAGCTCAACGAATACGCCGCCGACGGCTCACCGATTCCACCGCCCAATGGCGGCGAGCTCAAGGGCGCGGCATAGAGCGCCGACGACAGCCAGCAACAAAAAGCCCGGCGCAACCGCCGGGCTTTCTGCTTCGAAACCGCCGAATCGATGTGGCTAGGATGCCGGCTTTTCGCCCGGCTCGCCGGTCGTTTTTTTATTCTTGTCGCGTTTGGTGTCGAGCTCGACGGCCTTGGCCATCAGCTCGTTGCTGATGGACTCCAGGCGATCGATCAGCGTGCGCCCTTCGCGCGCAAGCCGGATGCAATGGTCGGCGGTCTCGACTAAGTATTCCTCTATCTTCAGCATAATATCTCCGTGACAGTTGTCCGGGATATGCGTAGCAATTGCGGCAATACAAGGCCTTTTATCACATGCGTCACGCGCAATAAGCGCGCGGGGCATAATCGTTGATGTCTCAACTACATAACCGGACCGCGACGATGCCCACTGTCTATAAAATCTGCCCTGCCGTACTCTGGCGCGAAGCCGAACGCACCGGCCGCTTCCGCGGCTCCGAAGTCGACCTGCGCGACGGCTTCATTCATTTCTCCGACGCCGAACAGGCGGCCGGAACCGCGGCAAAACATTTCGCCGGCAAGCCGGACCTCGTGCTGCTGCGCGTGGACGCCGCCACGCTCGGCGACAAGCTGAAATGGGAGCCCGCGCGCGGGGCTAAGCTTTTTCCGCATCTCTACGGCGAACTCGATCCGAAGGCGGTGACAAAGGTCGATCCTCTGCCGCTCGACGCTCAGGGCCGGCACAGGTTTCCTCCGCTGGACCCCTAAAGCTATTCCGAGCGCCGCCGGCGCCTGCCCGCGAACCGCTGACAACAATGTTGGCGGCCTTATTTCGCCCAGAACAACCAAAAAAGCCGATGGCCGTGGGGGATTCGGATTACTGCCGTTTTCTATTGGACTTCCCCGGTGCAGTGCGGGTAGTGCAGTATCCCGCGCGGTGATGCTTTCGGACTGGCTACAAGATTTCGCCGGGGTAAAGCTCAGTACCGTATCGGTTGGGAGTAAAAGATGAATTGGACGTCCGGGTACGTTTCGGAAATCGATTACACCTATGGCTACTACGGGGAGCTCAACCCGAGCAAACTGGGACTGGCCTGCCTGAGCGCATTTGTCGCGCCGCCATCGACAGGCCCCGTGCGCTACCTGGAGCTCGGATACGGGCAGGGCATGTCCATCAACATTCATGCCGCTGCCTTCGACGGCGAATTCTGGGGCACGGATTTCAACCCGACCCAAGCCGCGCACGCCCGTTCGCTCGCCGATGCGTCGGGGTCGGGCGTGAAATTGCTGGACGACTCATTCGTCGAATTCGCAGCGCGGTCCGATTTGCCGGAGTTCGACATTATCGGCCTGCACGGCATCTGGAGCTGGATCTCCGACGATAACCGCCGCACCATCGTCGACATCATCCGCCGCAAGCTGCGTGTCGGCGGCGTCGTCTATAACAGCTACAACTGCCTGCCGGGCTGGGCGCCGGCAATGCCGCTTCGCCATCTCATGACGCTGCACGCCGACCTGGTCGGCTCGGATGCAACCGGCATGGTCGGTAAGATCGAAGGCGCGGTCAGCTTTGCCAAACAAGTGGTCGATTCCGGAGCGCTTTATTTCCGCGCCAATCCTGCGGTGGGTGAGCGGCTCAAGGCCATTGCCGGACAGAACCGCAATTACCTCGCCCATGAGTTTTTCAATCGCGATTGGGAGGTCATGCCGTTTTCCGACGTTGCGCATTGGCTCGATGACGCAAAGGTCAGCTTCGTCGCGTCCGCCCATCTTCTCGACCATGTCGAGGCGGTCAACCTCACCGCCGAGGGACGCAAGCTCTTGGCCGACATCCGGCACCCCATCCTGCGGCAATCGGTGCGCGACTATTTCATCAATCAGCAGTTCCGCCGCGACGTATTCGTAAAAGGTCCGCGCCGGCTCTCACGCCTCGACCAAATGGAAGCCATGAAATCCCAATCGTTCGTCCTCACGACGCATCCCGACGACGTCCCGATGAAGGTCACCGGCGCGCTCGGAGAGGCGATCTTGCAGGAATCGATTTACCGGCCGGTGATCGAGGCGCTGGCCGATGAGAATTTTGCGCCGAAGACGATCGGTCAGCTCGGCGCCCACAGCAAGCTTGCATCGGTGAATTTTCAGCAAATGTGCCAAGCCCTGCTGGTGCTAACGGGCTCAGATCATGTTCATCCGGCTAAGCAGGCCTCGAAAGAATCGGTTAAGCGCTGCACGGCGTTGAACCGGCACATCTGCGACCGGTCCCGGGACAGCGGGAATATTTCTTATCTGGCCTCGCCGGTGACCGGCGCTGGAATCCCGACGGGGCGGTTTCAGCAGCTTTTCCTGCTGGCCACGCAGCACGGAAAAAAGACGATTGCCGAGCAGGCGGCGTTTGCCTGGGAATGCATTTCCAGCCAGGGCAAATCTCTCGTCAAAGACGGCAAGCAATTGCAGACGCATGACGAAAACATTGCCGAGTTGACCCATCAGGCGACCGTATTTAGCGAGAAGCGCCGGCCAATCCTAAAGGCCCTTGGAATCGACTGAGGGTCCCACCGGCCGAACGGGCAGGACCGCCCGCCTTTCGGGCATTCCAGGTTGCGGAATTAACCCGTCGCTAACCATAAAATGGGCAAATATTGCCGGGGATGGGTAATCGCCCACCGCGGATCGGGACGATGGCACCGGCAACGGTGCTCGGGTCCGGTTTGATGACCGCCAGGTAATAAAGTCAGGCATGAGCGACATCACCGCCGCACCGGCAACAGCGATCCGCGGCATCAAGCTGCCCGGCCTCGGCGACATCGGCGCGTTCATGAAGCGCGGCGACATCGCGCTCGCCGTCGGCGTGCTCACGATCCTGGTGGTGCTGATCCTGCCGCTGCCGCCGCTGCTGCTCGATCTCGCACTCGCCATCTCGATCATCATTTCGGTGCTGATCCTGATGACGGCGCTGTTCATCCATACGCCGCTCGAATTTTCCTCGTTCCCAACCGTGCTGCTGATCGCCACCATGCTGCGGCTGGCGCTCAACCTTGCCTCCACGCGCCTCATTCTCGCGCACGGCCACGAAGGCGCCGACGCCGCCGGCCATGTGATCGAGGCGTTCGGCAATTTCGTGATGAGCGGCAATTTCGTGATCGGCATCATCGTGTTCACGATCCTGGTGATCGTGAATTTCGTGGTCATCACCAAGGGCTCCGGCCGCATCGCGGAAGTGGCTGCCCGCTTTCACCTCGATGCCATGCCTGGCAAGCAGATGGCGATCGACGCCGATCTTTCCGCTGGGCTGATCGACGAGAAGGAGGCGCGCCGGCGCCGCCAGAAACTCGAGGACGAAGGCGGCTTCTTCGGCGCCATGGATGGCGCCTCGAAATTCGTGCGCGGCGACGCCATCGCCGGGCTCTTGGTCGTGTTCATCAATGTCATCGGCGGCATGATCATCGGCATCGCGCAGCAGGGCTTGAGCTTTTCCGACGCGGCGCATTCCTACACCATCCTCACGGTCGGCGACGGACTGGTCACGCAGATCCCGGCACTGATCGTCTCCACCTCGGCCGGCCTCCTGGTGTCGAAAGCCGGCGTTATCGGGGCCGCCGACAAGGCGCTGCTCAAGCAACTGTCCGGCTATCCGCAAGCGCTTGGCATGTCGGGTGCGGTCATGGTGGTGATGGCGCTATTGCCGGGAATTCCCATGCTGCCGTTCTTGTTCCTCGGCGGCGGCGCCGGCGCGCTCGCTTATGTCATCGACAAGCGCAGCAAGGTCACTGCCGCGACCGAAGCGCGCAAAGCGGCGACGGAGGCCAAAAGCGAGGCGAAGGACGAGCCGATTTCCGCGGCGCTCAAGATCGACGACCTCAAAGTCGAGCTCGGCTATGCGCTGCTGCCGCTGGTCAATTCACCGGACGGCAGCGACCGCCTCACCGAGCAGATCAAGGCGCTGCGCCGTTCGCTGGCGGCCGAAATGGGCTTTGTGATGCCGGCGGTGCGCATCCTCGACAACGTGCAGCTCGACGCCAATGCCTATGTCATCAAGATCAAGGAAGTCGAAGGCGGCAACGGCATGGTCTGGGCCGGCCAATACATGGTTATGGACCCGGCCGGCGGCCAGGTGAAGCTGCCCGGCACTCACACCACCGAGCCGACCTTTGGGCTGCCGGCGACCTGGATCGACGCCGCGCTCAAGGAAGACGCAGCGCTCAAGGGCTACACCGTGGTGGACGCCGCCACCGTGCTGTCGACGCACCTCACCGAGCTGCTCAAGAACAACATGGCCGAGCTGCTCTCCTACGGCGAGGTGCAGAAGCTGCTTAAGGAATTGCCGAAAGAACAGGCCGAACTGCTCAAGGACTTGGTGCCGACGCTAATCACCGTCTCCGGCATCCAGCGCGTACTGCAAACCCTGCTGGCCGAGCGGGTGTCGATCCGCGACCTCGCCACCATCCTGGAAGGCATTGCCGACGGCATCGGCTCGTCGCGCAATCCGGTGATGCTGACCGAGCACGTGCGGGTGCGGCTGTCGCGCCAGATCTGCGCGCAGCACACCTGCCCAGGCGGCTATCTGCCACTGATCGCACTCTCGGCGAAATGGGAGCAGGCCTTCGCCGAATCGATGGCCGGCCAGGGCGACGAGCGTCAGCTCGCGATGCAGCCATCCAAGCTGTCGGAATTCATCACGCTGGTACGCGAGAAGTTCGAGGCAGCGGCGCGCGAAGGCGAGGCGCCGGTGCTGGTCACCTCGGCCAATATCCGCCCATTCGTGCGCGGCATCGTCGAGCGCTTCCGGGTACAGACGCCGGTGGTCTCGCAAAGCGAAATCCACCCAAGAGCGCGGCTGAAGACCATCGCCAGCATCTAAGGATTATTATTCCGCCGCCACCGCCTTGTCGTGCGTCGTATGCGCGCGGATGGCGTCGTCGCGGTATTTGCGGGCGAGCGCCGCCTCGCCGCCGGTGGTGGCGTGGTAAAGATCGAGTGCTTCGAATTCGTCGGCCTTGGGAGCCGCGATGGCGAGATCGGAATAGGTCCAGCGGTCGGGCGCGTTGAGCGCCGCCTTCAGCATCGCCTTGCAGCGCAGATAGACGCGCAAATACTGCACCGCCTTCACCGCAATGCCGCCCCAGTAGCGCGGATAGAAAACGAGCGGGTTTTCGCGTTTCATATCGGGCCGGCGGTCGCGCCGGTACTTGAGGCGGAACGCGCCGCTCTCCAGCGGATGCACGCCCTCATATAGTATGGTCAGATAGAACCAAAGGATGGTCGACAGCGTGGTGCCTGGACGGCCGATCGGGCAGGCACAGGTGCGCCGTAGGATCGTGTAGATGTGTTCAGGCGTGTAGAAGGCCTTCCAGGCGGCGCGATAGGCGTCCTCCCAATCGGTGTCCGACATCTTGCCATGGTGCGCGACCCGGTGGTTGAGGTCGTACTTGTTCATGTCCGGATCCATCCAGATGCCTTTGCTGTAGAGAACCTTGTGGTCCTCCGATCCGGGCAGCGGCGTCAGGAAGAAGAATTCGAGGATGTCGATCGGCAATTCGCGCTTGATGATCTCGATATCGCGCAGGATCGATTCCTTGGTGTCGGCGGGAAAGCCGAGAATGTAGCCGGCATAGGTGATGGCGCCGTTGTTGCGCCACATCTGCAACATCTCGCGGTATTCGGTGATCTTGTTCTGCCGCTTCTTGGCGGCGATCAGGTTGTCCGGGTTGATGTTCTCCAGCCCGATGAAGGCGCGCCGCACGCCGGCCTTGGTCGCCTTTTCGATGAAGCCTGGGATCTTGTGGCAGAGCGTATCGACCTGGATGGTGAAACCGATATTCATCCCCTCGCCATGCCGCATTTGAATCAGGCGGTCGAACAATGCTTCCCAATCCATGTTGCGCGCAAAATTGTCGTCGGTGATGAAGAAGCGTTTGATGCCTTCCGCATAATTTTCCCGCACGATTTTTTCCAGATCGTCGGCCGAGCGGATGCGGCTCTTGCGTCCCTGCACGTTGATGATGGTGCAGAACGAACACTGATAGGGACAGCCGCGGCCGAGATCGATGCTCGACAGGTTGCCGACGGTGCGCTGGACGTGCTTGCGCGGCAGGAACGGCGGCGGCTCGCCGGCGAGCTGCGGCAGGTCGTCCATGTGATTGTACAGCGGCTTGAGTGCGCCGTTGTAGGCATCGCGCAGAACCACGTCGAGCCGATGCTCCTCCGCCTCGCCAGCGAAAAACGAAACGCCCATCGCTTGCGCGGCGCGGATATCCGCCGGCAATTCCGGCAGCATGGCGATGCAGCCGGAGATATGGAATCCGCCAATGCAGACCGGCAAGCCGGCCGCGATGAACCGTCGTGCCAAATCGACCGCGCGCGGAAACTGGTTCGACTGCACGCCGACGAGCCCGATCAGGCAGCGCCCGCCTGCGCGCTTGATCATGCTGATAATCTGCTGCGGCTTCACGCGCCGGTTGGTTTCATCGAAGGTGTGCAGACGGATATCGGCGCCGGCGCCCAGCACCTGCCGGCGCATGGCGTCCTCCGCCAACGCATTAAGACAGGCGAGCGTGTTGGAGGGGATCGCCGACCGCAGCCACTGGATCGGATAGCCGTCGTCATCGTAATGCGTCGGCTTGATCATCACGAAGTGGAAGATCGCCGGCGAATTGTCGCTATTCGGATGAGGCATCCCTGCTCCCACGCTGGCGCTCGGACGCAAAGGCGCCCGCATCGACATTGCCGGCGTCGCTTGATTCTTGCCCTTTATTGGCCGAAAAGTCGAGCTTTTGCGTGATTTCATCGGTCCCCTGGCAAAATTCTTATTAATCCCCACATATAGAGCATCAATTAATGGGTTCGGCTCGCGCCGGCAGTGGAGATTGTGATGCATAAATTCGATTATGAGGCGCCGGCGGAACTGTTTCCCTCGCGCAACCGCAAGGTCGTGAACAAGGTGAAATACCGCCGCTTCGAGCGTGCCGCCGATGCCATTCGTTTCGCCGTCGAGGAACTGCCTGAGCCGCTACTGCTCGGCGCATTCATCGAGATCGACGAAGCGCGACTCGGCCACAAGGACATCCGCGCGCTCTACGATAGCAAAGATTATCCGTTGACTAAGCGCGCCGACTAAGCACGCGCGTTTGACGGGTATGCGCATTTAGCCTATTGCACTATAGCAGCCAGGTTTTCGGTTCTGCCTTGCAACGATGCCCGATTTTGGGCGCCCAACAAGTCACCCCAAAAAACTCGGATGTCGAAGCGCACGGACGATATGTCTGTGCGCATCCCGCTCCCGCAGCAACCGATGCAAGGAGGCCGCCATGGCCACAGGTACAGTCAAGTTCTTCAACACCCAGAAGGGTTTCGGATTCATCACGCCGAGCGACGGCTCGCGCGACGTGTTCGTGCATATCAGCGCGGTCGAACGCGCCGGCATGAGCACGCTCAACGAGGGCCAGCGCCTCACCTATGAAGTGGTGACCGAGCGCGGCAAGCAGGCGGCGTCCAATCTGCAGAACGCCTGAGATCGACCGGTTTTGACCGCACCATGAACGCCCGGCCGTGCGCCGGGCGTTTGCGCGAGATGCCCGGGCGAGCCGGCCGCGAGGGAGCGACATGACGCACAAATATTCCATCGGCCAGAACGTCTATTACGAGCCGACCTTCGGCAACGCCGCCGCCCGCGGCAAGTACAAGATCGTGCGCCCGCTGCCGGTCGAGAACGACAACCGGCTGGCCTACCGGATCAAGAACATTGCCGAATCCTTCGAGCGCATCGCCGAGGAACATCAATTGACGCGGACCGACTAAGACCGCAACGCCAAGATTTGCCGCTGTCCGCCAAGATTTCGCCATTTCGCGGTCAAAACAGCGCCGTTCACCGCTATTTCAACCATCCGTGATGGGTCCTTGGGAACTATGGCGACGTGCCTACGTTAGCCTAATGGAAACCCGTGAACCTTTTTCCAAGCCGGCCCGACGAAAAGGCTAAGACCTTGGAGGCTGTCATGAACTGGTCAATATACACCGCCGACCGTACCACCCATCTGAAGATCGTGGTGGTTGGCCTTGCTGCCGCGCTGCTGATCTCGGTGATCGGCATCGCCGCGCAGCAACTCAATCTCGGCACCGATATCCTGGCCGCGCAGAGCCCGACCGTGATCAAGGCCGGCGGCCCGGTCGTGTTTACCGACCGCAATAGCGCGACCATCCGCTAGCCACCGTTCTCGAAACCCGGCTTTTGTTCCCTCCCCGCCACTATGCGCCGCATTTGCGGCGCGTTCTTTTATGACATAGTCGAATCGAGAAAAATCGCCGACAACAGGCGGACATGCAGCGCCCATCCCTACGCATTGCAGTATTTGTCTTGGCCGCCGGCCTGGCGGCGGCGCGCGGGCAAGGCATCCCCAGCGCCGCAGCGCTTGCCGACTATCAGGCCAAGTTCGCGCAATACCAGCAAGCGCGCCAAGCCTACGATGTTGAAGCCGATAGCTATTGGAATGCCGTGATCGAGAAGCGGCGCGCGCGCAATGCCAAGCGCCGCGCGCATGCCCCGATTGGACTTGCCGACTATGTGCTCGCGCAGCCGCCGATCTATAGCAGCCCGCCACGCCCGCCCAATCCGGCCGCACCCGGCCCGGAGCCGAGCGAAAAACCGCCGATCCCCGTGATCGCCGATTTTCTCAAGGCGGCAGCCGAACAATACGGCTTCGTGCCGCAGCGCCCGGTGAGCGAACTCGTTTTCAAGCGCGCCTATGCCAAAACCGCGGCCGCCGCCGGGCTGACGCGCGAGCAGATCGTCGGCGTCTATTCCTTCGAGACCGGCGGCAACGGCACCTACGACATGCAGGCGGGCGTCACGCCGACAAGGCCGCGGGCGATCTCGCCGGCCATCGGCTACAACCAGTTGCTCAGCACCAATTCGGTTTCGCTCATGGCCGAACATGGCGGCCGCCTGTTGGCGGCGCTGCGACAAAAAGCCAAGGCAGCGACCGGCGATGCCCGCGCGGCCGTGGAACGCAAGATCGAGGCGCTCAAACGCATGATCGCGTTCAGCCGCAGCGTGCCGGACCGTTGGAACGAGCACGACCGGCTGGCCAAGACCACCGCCGGCGGCTTCGGCATTCACGCCGCCATTCTCGACATCGATATCGGTCCGTTGCTGCAGGTTCAGAAGCTTATCAATTCGGTGCAGTTCGCCCGTACCAAGGGCTACACGGCGCCATTGAGCGCCGCTGAACTCGAATTGATGAACTTGACCGGCGACGGTAATGGCTTCGACATGGTGACGATGCCGCAGAATTTGCGCGAGCGGGTGCCGACTGCTAATTTCTTCCAGCAATCGGGCTACGAACGTAATCCGGTGGCGCGCCGCACCGGCACGGTGGCCGGCCTCCTCGCCGACATCGAGGCAAAGATGGGCCGCGCCTCACAAGCGTCCGGCGCCAAGGATCTGGCGGCGGCGTTCTAGCGCCGGCCGCTATGGCGGCGCATGTGAAGCCGGCCGCCAAGAACTAATTTGCCAGATGCAATTGGGTAATCTTGAAGCTGATGTTATCGAAGGTCGAGACAATCTGGCTCGCCGACGTCAACAGGAAGAACTTGCTCGCGTCGGAAGCGCAATTCTGCAGCAATGTCGATGTCGGATCGCCGCCGGTATTCACCTGAATGGTCCAAAGCGTTACGCCGGCTGCCTTGATATTATCGCAGAGGATTTGTTCGCGCGCATCGATCGATGCTTGCGAGCTATACCATCGATCCTGGGTATTGAGCCCGTCGGTGAGCAGAACAATGTGCTCCGCATAGGTGTGGCTCATGTCTTTCGCGGGCACGCTGAATACCCCGCTCGGCGTCAATGACATCCAACCCAGCTGCAGCCCTAGGGCTTGATTGGTGGTTCCGCTAGCGGACATGTTGTTGATGAGCGTGGTCATCGCCGACCAGTTGTCGCTCAGTCCCGCGGCGGCTTGCGGACACGAAGAATACTGCTCGGGAACATAAAGCGTTGCCGCGATGCCGCTCGTTGGTGCAACGATGTTAGCGTCGTAATTGCCGAAACTCGGACCGCCCGCATCGCCACGATCGACAACGCAACCGTTCCACTTGCTGTGGGCGGTCGGTGTCCAAGTGGTGTTCTTCTGGGCCACGCAGCTGCTTTTGGTTGAGTAATGGGTATCGCTGCATTTGCCTTTTGTCTCATCCCAGTCCGTCCAGTCGATCCAGCCGGCGTTGTAGTTGCCGGCGCCCAAATTGACGTCCTTGACGAAGGGGATGATCGACACATAGACGGCGCCGGTCGCGGTATCGGCGCTGGCCAGCTTCGAGAGCATGTTTTTTGCGGCAGTCTGCAGCGCCGGCATCTTGCCGGCGTCGGCCATCGATCCGGTATTGTCGAGGACGAGCGCGACGCGAAGGTATGACTGCGTTGCCCAAGCGGCGGTGGCAGTCGCGGTGATTTTGACGGTCTTAATCCCCAGGACGGCCAACAGCGTCGTTTCCATCGTGGTGGCGCTGTCTATCTGAATCGTCGAAGAGCCCGCGTTGGAAACCACGTTAACCTTCGGCTTCTTGGCGTCGGTGCGCCTGAATAGCGCCGCAAAATACTTGGCACCTTGAGCCTGAAGTTGGTTGGCCGTCAGATTGCCGGCATTTTTTGCCAGCGTCAGCGCGACGGAATCGAGCGCCGACTGCATCGCTGCTTTGATCAAGGTGGCACGGTTGTAGTCGACGGCAACGCCAACGCCGCCGATAAGGGGAATGCTTATCAGCGCAAAAGTAATGACGACATTGCCGCAGCGCGCCGAAGCGAAGTTGCGCAGCGTCGCTCGCAGTCGCGAATACAGTTCTTGTATACGCATGACAGTCGTGACTTTTAGATTTAATTCCGATCGAAACCGTATGCGACGAGCGTGAAGACACGGTAATTGCCGGCGCGCGGTAAAAAAATACGGGTGGAAAAGGCGTGAAATGATTAACGCTTTGTAAACGCCGCCTATTGAGTCGATGCGATCGTCCGGCGTCAGGAATCCGGAGGCGGCTTTTCAGGGCCGGCGGCGCGCCGTCAATCCATGGCGATCTGCGTGCCGGTTGCCCCGTTCAGCAGCCGCTTGAGGTGGAAGCTGGCAAGCTGATCGTCGGAGCACTTGCCCACATGTGCAGCCCAGGCCGCGATCGCGCCGTGGTCGCCCGCTTCCAGCTTGGCGAAGGCTTCCAGATAACTTTTGGTCGAAGAATCTTCGTATTGATCGGCCCGCAACGGCTCGAAGGCGCGCAAGGCCTCCGACCTGCCTCGCAGCAACAGGTCACCCACCGGGCGGCCGCGGAAGTCCTTCACCTTTGCGGCCAGGATCGCGCTGACGCAGATGCGGGTGCCAAGCTGCTTGTTGGCAGCTTCCAGCCGCGCCGCAATATTGATGGTGTCGCCATAGGCCGTGTAGTCGAAGAAGCGGCCGCCGCCGAAATTGCCGACAATCGCCGATCCGGCATGAACGCCGATCCGCGTGACCCCCAGCGCGATCCCCTTTTTTTGCCAGCGCTCCCGGAATTCTTGCGCGTAGTCGTCCAATTCCAATGCGCATGCGACGGCGCGGTCGGCATGGTCGAACTGTTCACCAGGCGCTCCGAATAATATGTGCAAGGCATCGCCGATGATCTTTGCCACGGTGCCGTCATAGGTGAACACGAGATCGGTCATGCCCGTGAGGTAGTCATTCAAAAGCGGCCCAAGCACGTCGGGTTCGAGCGTCTCCACCAGCGCCGTGAAGCCGGCAATGTCGGTAAACACCGTCGCGATCTCGCGCCGTTGCCCGCCGAGATCGACCGTATCCGCATCGCTGGCAAGCCGTTGCGCCAGATTGGGCGAAAAGTAGCGCGACAGCGATGCGTGGGCCCGTTCGGCCTCGGCCTGCCGCCGCCGCGCCTCGCGCATGGACTCAACATGCCGAATGGTCTTGGTGATCGTCGTCTCGAGATCGAGAAAATCGATCGGCTTGGTCAGGAAGTCGAACGCCCCCCGGTTCATCGCGGTGCGGATGTTGGCGATGTCGCCATAGGCGGACACGATGATGGTGGAAAGCTTTTCTTCGTTCTCCTGCAACTTTTGCAGTAGCGACAAGCCGTCCATGCGCGGCATATTGATGTCGGTAACCACCAAATCGACGTCGTGGTTTGCCTCCAGCACGCTGAGGGCTTCGACACCGTCGCGGGCGTACAGAAAACTAACGTCACCGTCGCGAATCTGGCGCCGGAATTTCTGCTGGATGAGCGCTTCCAGGTCCGGCTCGTCGTCGACAACCAGGATCCGGGCGGTCATGCGATGCGTTCAACCCGCGTTTCGATTTCGCTGCGCAGCGCCCCAAAGTCGATCGGCTTGGTCAGCAGCGCCTCGGCACCGCCTTCCAGCGCCTTACGCTTGGTCTCCGCGTCGCCATAGGCGGTGATCATTATGATTGGGACGTCCGGCCGCACCGCTTTCGCCTTGGGCAGGAGTTCGAGACCGCTCATCCCCGGCATATTGATGTCGGACAGGATCAGAATGAGCGATGCGTTCCCGGCATCGGCGATGCGCTGCAGCGCCATGGGAGCGGATTGCGCAAACTCCATGTTAAATCGGCCGGCGCGGAGATCGCGCCGGAACTGCTGGCGAAACAGCAGTTCGACATCCGGCTCGTCGTCGACCACGAGAATGAGAAGGTTCACGCTTGCTCTCCTGCTTTTGCAATGGTTGCAGCTCCGCGCGGCAGCACAATCCTGAACTCGGTAAACTCGCCAGGCTGCGTGTCCACCTCAATAGAACCGGCATGTTGCTTGACGATGATGTCGTAACTCAGCGAAAGGCCGAGGCCCGTTCCCTCCCCGACCGGCTTGGTCGTGAAGAACGGATTGAACATCTTTTCTCTCACCTCGGGCGGAATGCCGGTGCCGTTGTCGCGTATCCTGATTTCGACGCGGTCGCCGAGGTTCTTGGTCGCGGCCGCAAGCGTCGGCTCGTAGCCGCCGCCATTGGATTCCGCCTTGCGCTTGGTCGCCGCGTAGAAGCCGTTCGAAATGAGGTTGAGCAGTACGCGGGTGATCTCCTGCGGAAATAGATCGACCTCGCCGGCGGCCGGATCGAAAGACCGCTCCAGCGTGATATTGAAACCCTGCTTTTCGGCCCGCGCCCCGTGATAAGCGAGATTGAGGCTCTCCTCGACGACGGCGTTGATGTCGATGGGCCGGTGCTCGCCGGAGCCCTGGCGGGAATGCAGCAGCATGTTCTTGACAATCGAGTCGGCGCGCTTGCCGTGCTGCACGACCTTGTCGAGATTGCCCTGCAGCATATCCGCCACTTCCGCGACCTGCGCGCGCAGCTTGTCGTCGAGGTTGGCTCCCGCCAGCGCCTCGCGCAATTCGTCGATGAGTTCGATCGAGATAGCCGAGAAATTGTTGACGAAATTGAGCGGATTCTTGATTTCGTGCGCGATGCCGGCGGTCAACTGGCCGAGCGAGGCGAGCTTCTCGGTCTGGATCAGCCGGTCCTGCGCGGTACGCAATTCCTCCAGCGATTTCCCCAGTTCGCGGGTGCGGGCCTCGACACTCTCGAACAACCGTACATTCTCGATGGCGATCGCCGCTTGGTCGGCGAACGTCGATACCAGTTCGATCTGCTTATCGGTAAACGGTCGCGCTTCGGAACGCGTCAAGGTCAAAACGCCGACTGGAATGCCCTCACGCAGCATCGGAACGCTGAGCATGGTGCGGAAGCCGCCCAGCCGTTGCGCTTCCTTCCAGGTGTAATCCGGATCGGCTTGCACGTCAGGAATATGGATGACTTTGCCCTCCAGCAGCGCGCGTCCAGTGCCGGTGTCGCGTCCAGGCTCAACCGGGCGATCCTTGACATATTCCGCGAAGGCGGGCGGAAAGCCATACGACACCGAGCGATAGTAAGTGTCGCCCTTGCGTTGCGTGATGGTGCCCTGGTCGGCCTCGCACAGCCGCGCCGCGGAATGCAGAAGCGTGTCGAGCACCGTTTGCAAATCGAAGGTCGATCGGCTGATGACTTTCAGAACATCAGCGGTGGCGGTCTGCTGCTGGAGCGATTCGGCAAGGTCCTCGGTGCGCGCCTGCACCTCATCGAACAGCCGCACGTTTTCGATTGCGATCACCGCCTGATCGGCGAAGGTGGCGACCAGACCGATCTGCTTGTCGGTAAATGGTCGCATCGCACGACGTATCAATACAATCACTCCGATTGGATTTCCTTCGCGCAGAAGCGGCACGCCGAGAACGGTACGATAGTCGGCCTTTTGCTGGACTTCGACCATCGTGTATTCCGCGTCCGCCAGAACGTCCGGCACATGAATTGTCTTGCCATGGAGAATTGTTCGCCCGACGACGCTCCCTTGCCCTGGCTCGTGCGGGACACTCTTGAGATAGTCGTCTAGCTCCAGCGGAAAGCCAAAGGTCGTAGCGTAAAAGTATTCTTTGCCATCCTGCCGCGTGATGGCGGCCATATCCGCCTCGCAAAGCCGCGCAGCCGAACTCGGTCAGCGTATCGAGCACCGTCTGCAAACTAAAAGTCGAGCGGCTGATGACCTTGAGCACGTCGGCGGTGGCGGTCTGCTGCTGCAGTGACTCCTGCAGATCCTCGGTGCGCGCCTCCACCTCGTCGAACAATTGTACGTTGCCGATCGCGATCACCGCCTGGTCGGCAAAAATCTTGAGCAACTGGACTTGCAATTCGGCAAAATAACCGGGCTCCGTACGCGCTACGAAAATCGTGCCGATTACCTGTCCTTCCCGGACCATCGGCACGCCGAGACAGGCGCGAAAACCGGCGACGCGCGCGGCATGTTTGGTCTCGTATTGCGGATCGGCCAACACGTCAGAGACATGAACGATGTTCCCCGTCCGCACCGCGCGCGCAGTGATGGTCTCATTGTCCCGCCGCATGGGATACACACGGCGCACCGCCTCGACACCTTCCGCGCTTACGCCGTGGACCGCAACGAGCTCAATCAGATCGCCCCTAACCATCGACACAACGCTGACCTCGGCATCGCACAACTCTTTCGCCCTTTCCCCGATCGTGTCGAACACAGGCTTAACGTCGGTCGGCGAACTACTGATGACCTTGAGCACATCGGCGCTGGCGGTCTGCTGCTGCAGCGATTGCCGCAGTTCGTTGAGCAGGCGGGTGTTTTCAATGGCGATCACGGCCTGGGCGGCGAAACTCGTCACCAGCTCAATCTGCTTGTCGGTAAACGGCTTGATCTCTTTGCGATAAATTCCGATCGCCCCGACGACTTGCTTGTCTCTGACCATCGGCACCGCCAGCAGCGTACGGATACCGGCGACATCGGCAGCGGCAACCGGCAATGGGTCGCCGCTGAGGTAAGACGCATCGGTGCGCAGATCCGCCACCTGGATAGCCTGACCCGATTTTGTCACGCGGGACAGAAGGACCTGGGGACCCGGACGGAACAGCGTACCGCTGCGCCACTGGTCGAGATAAGTTTTTGGCAAGTCGCCATGCAACGCCGCGGTGCGGAAAGCGTCGCCCTCGCTGAGCCACATCAGGCCGTAGTTTGCTTCGCACAGCTCACTTGCCTTCACCAACATGGTGTCGAACACCGGCTGTAGTTCGCCGGGCGAGCTAGAGATGACGCTGAGCACTTCGGAGGTCGCCGTTTGCTGCTCCAGCGCCTCGGTGAGCTCGCGCGTGCGCTTCTGCACGTCGTCGAACAGCCTGACGTTCTCGATCGCAATCACCGCCTGATCGGCGAATGCCCTGATGAGTGCAATCTTCTTGTCGTCAAACATCCTGGGTTCGTGATGGGCGACGCCGATCGCGCCGATCACCGTGTCGCCGCGCATCATGGGGGCGAAGATCGTCGAATTGAACCCAAATTCCCGCGCGTACTCCTGCGTTGCGACGGGCGCTTCCGGATTGCCGATGACCGATGAGAAGTAGACGGTCTTTTTAGCGAGCATGGTGCGTCCGCCGACGGTGCTATCGTCGAGCGGGCGCGGATAATAGTCGATCAACTTCTCGAATCCCGGCTCGCCATCGACCGCCGGCATGGAGACGACGCCGTCCTGCAGCAGTTGCACCACCGCAAAACGGGTACCGAACAACCGCAGCAGGTTGCGCACGATCGCATCGAAAACCGGTTTGGTATCGGTCAGCGATCCGCTGATCGACGCAAGAATTTCTCCCGTTGCGGTCTGCTGTTGCAGCGATTCGCGCAGCTCGTTGAGCAGCCGTGTGTTCTCGATGGCGATGACGGCCTGGGCGGCGAAGTTCGTCACCAGTTCGATCTGCTTATCGGTAAACGACCGTACCTCCTGGCGATAAATGCCGATGGCGCCAACCAGCTTTCCCTCCTTGAGCATTGGCACGACGACAATGGTGCGGGCACCCGCAACGTCGACCATGACGCGGGTCGGCACGTCGCCTTCGACGTAAGCGTCGTATGTCTTAAGGTCGGCGATGTGCAGCAACTGCTTCGTCTTGGCAATGTGGAAAAGGGGGTTTTTCGGGCCGGGGTGGATCACAGGTTCACGCCCACGCTTCTCAGCGAACTTGGGCGGCGCACCGTGCATTGCCGCCATGCGGAACGCTTCGTTTTCGTACAGCAGCAGGTTGCCAAATTTTGCTTCGCAGATGCGCGTCGCGTTTTCCAGCATGGCCTCGAATACGGGCTCCAATTCGCCGGGTGAGGAGCTGATGACCTTGAGCACGTCGGCGGTAGCGGTCTGCTGTTCGAGCGACTGGCGCAACTCGTTGAGTAGCCGCGCGTTCTCAATGGCGATGACAGCCTGGGCGGCGAAATTCTGCACGAGCTCGATTTGCTTTTCGGCGAAAGGCTTGACCTCCGTGCGGTAAATGGTGATGACGCCGACGATCTCGTTTTCCCGGATCATCGGTACACAAAGCAAGGTCCGCACACCGGCCACTTCGACCGCGGATACCGGCAGTTGACCGCCTTCGAGAAAAGACACATCGTCTCGCATGTCCGGAATATGGACAGGCTGGCGACTTGCCGCGGCACGCGGCATCGGCGCACTGGGTCCGGGATTAAACCACGGCCCGCTGCGCCATAGTTCAAGATAGGCGTCAGGCAATGCGCCGTGCATCGCCGCGGCGCGCCAAGCATCTCCTTTGCAAAGCCACAAGGCGCCGTACTTCGCCTCGCAGAGGCGGGCAGCATTGGCGAGCATACTGCTGAACACCGGTTCCAGTTCGCCGGTCGAACTGGCGATGACTTTGAGGACCTCTGAGGTCGCCGTCTGCTGGTCGAGCGACTCACGGAGCTCGCTGAGCAGGCGCGTATTCTCGATGGCGATGACGGCCTGGGCGGCGAAGTTCGTCACCAACTCGATCTGCTTGTCGCTGAACGGCCGAACTTCCTGGCGGTAGATGATTATGGCGCCGACTACCCTGTCGTCCTTGAGCATCGGCACCCCGATAAGCGTGCGCGCGCCGGCAAGTTTGATCGTCGCTTCGCGCAAGTCGTCCCCGAGCGTCGGCACCGCGGTCAAGTCCGCCACTTGATAACGCTGTCTCGTCCGCATCATCTGCCCAACCCCGACATCGGTGTTCGGGATAAAGACGCCTTTGCTGCGCATGAAGTCATTATAGGGGCCGGGCGCACCATGCGTTGCGCCGATTCGCAGACCGGTTTCGTCGCCGAGGAAAAGATTGCCGAACTTGGCGTCGCAGATCCGCACCGCGTTTTCCAGCATGGTGCGGAACACCGGCTCCAGATCACCCGGCGAACTTGAAATAACGCGCAGCACCTCTGAGGTCGCCGTCTGCTGGTCGAGCGACTCACGAAGTTCGTTGAGCAGGCGCGTATTCTCAATGGCGATGACCGCCTGGGCGGCGAAACTCGTCAGCAGCTCGATCTGCTTGTCTGAAAACGGCTGCACCTCCTGCCGGTAAATGATAATGGCACCAACCAGCTCGTCGTCCATGAGCATGGGCACGGCCAGTTGCGTCCGCGCGCCGCCAAGTTTTGCGGGTGGACTTGGGACTGGTGCTTGCAACATGTCGATGGTGTGAATCACCTGCTTCGACTTGTACAAGAAGTCCATATCCGCGCCGGGAATGGCCTTATCGCGGCCGCGCTGGCGAAGAAATTCGACGAGGGCCGGCGGCAAGTTCAGCGTCGCCGCCGCGTAGAATTCCTCGCCGACAAAGCGGTGCATCACGCCGAACTTCGCCTGGCAGATGCGAACGGCGTTCGCCAGCATGGCATCGAACACCGGCTGCAACTCGCCGGGCGACGAGCTGATGACCTTGAGCACTTCCGATGTCGCCGTCTGCTGCTCAAGTGATTCGCGCAGCTCCTTGAGCAGCCGCGTGTTCTCGATGGCGATGACGGCCTGCGCGGCGAAGCCGGTGAGCAGCGCGACCTGCTTGTCGTTGAATAGTCGAACCTCCTGGCGGTAGATCGTGATCACGCCGACCAGTTCATTGTCCTTGAGCATCGGCACGGCAAGGACGGTGCGAGCGCCACCAAATTCCACCAGATCAACCACCGGCCGGGCTTTGTCATCAGCATATGGCTTCTCCGCCTTTAAATCGGCAACGTGGGCCACTTGCTTGGTACGGGCGGCACGGCCCAAGGGCGAGTTGGGATGTGGAGTAATAACCGGTTCGCGGCGGCGCAGCTCGGCCAATGCGTCCGGCGCGTTATGCAGGGCGCCGCAGCGAAACTGTTCACCCTCGCGCAGCCACAGGATGCCGTACTTGGCTTGCGTCAGCCGCGTGCCGTTCGTCAGCATGGCCTGGAAAACCGGATGCAGGTCGCCAGGCGAGCTGGAGATGACTTTAAGCACCTCGGACGTTGCCGTCTGCTGTTCCAACGACTCGCTTAGTTCTCGCGTGCGCTGCTGCTCGGCTTCGAACAGGCGCACGTTCTCGATGGCGATGACCGCCTGGTCGGCGAAGGTCTTGACCAGCTCGATCTGCTTGTCGGTGAAGACCTTGACCTCCTGGCGACGGATGGTGATTGCGCCGATGGCTTCGTTTTCCCTCAGCAAAGGTATCGCCAAAATCGTCCGGTGACCGAGGCGATGCGCCATGTCTTGGCCGTCCGGAAATTCCTCCGCGTTCATGAGGTCGGCGACTTGGACCGGCGCTTTGTCGATGAAGGCGCGACCCGTCACCCAGCCCTTGCCGATCGGCCAGTCGCCGAAATCGACATGGATCGGACCGTGGTGCGCTTTGAGGTGAAGTTTATCGCCCTGGCGCAGGAACAAAACCGCATCATAGGCCTCGCAAAGCCGTGTCGCCGACGCAACCAGTGTGTCGAGCACGGCCTGCAGGTCGAAGGTCGAGCGGCTGATGACCTTGAGCACGTCGGCAGTGGCCGTTTGCTGCTGCAGCGATTCGCGCAGTTCGCTAAGCAGCCGCGTGTTCTCGATGGCGATGACAGCCTGCGCGGCGAAGTTCGAGAGCAGCTCGATCTGCTTGTCAGTGAACGGCCGCACCTCCTGACGATAGATGATGATGGCGCCGACCAGTTCATTCTCCTTGAGCATCGGAACGCCAACCAGCGTCCGTGCACCGGCCAATTGGGTCAGCGTGGGTCCGGTGAAGCCCATCGGTGTTTTGAAGTAGCCTTGCTCGGCCAACGTATCGGCAATGTGAACCGCCGCCTTGGCGTCCACGATTCGGCCGAGCACCGTCGAAGGAGCCGGCCGCCGCGGTCCAACGGCCCGCAATTTCTTGACCAGCGCGGGCGGGACGCCGTTCATAGCTGCCAGCTGGAATGTGTCCCCCTCGCGCAAAAACAGCGTGCCGAATTTGGCCTCGCAAATCCGTGTCGCATTCTCCAGCATGACCTCGAAAACGGGCTGCAATTCGCCCGGCGAGCTTGCGATGATGCGGAGAACGTCCGAAGTTGCCGTCTGCTGCTCGAGCGCCTCGTCACGCTCGCGCGTGAGCCGCGCGATTTCGGTCTCCGGACCGACGGCGGCCGAGCCGCGCTGGCGCGCAAGCTTCGGCGCCTGGCGGCGCTTGGGCGCAGTTGACTTGGTCGTTCGCTTCTTCATTGTTTTGCCGACTAACGCACGCGCGCAGCAATCGACAACGCGGCCGTCGCGCCACCCAGCAGCACAATAAAGTCCCGCCAACTCATGCCTGCCACCAAGCCAAGGACCGGACATCGTAGCGACTTAAAGTGGTAGATTGATAGGGGGTTGTAGCGGCGTCAAGCACGCTCCTATCGAGCGCGGGAATTGTCACAGTAGCGTCAAAAGGCGCCCAAGCGGCAAAGCCGCGTCACTCCGGTCCTAACCCCTGTCTACGGTCGGGTCAGGGAACGCCCACTACTTCTCGATCGGAAAGCCGACAATGCTGCCCCATTCGGTCCACGAGCCATCGTAAATTTTGATGTTGTCGTGGCCGAGAACCTGGCCGAGCGCGATCCAGGCGATGGTGGCGCGATGGCTCAGCCGGCAATAGCAGACAACATCGTCGAACTTTTCCGGCGCGATACCGGCCCCCGCCAGCGCGGAACGAAGCTGCTCGGGCGACTTGAACGAATCGTCCTCGTTCAGCATTTCCTTGAAATAGAAATGAACCGCGCCGGGAATGCGTCCCGTCCGCTCGGCACCGTGATCGACCGGAAACGTATATTCCGATACGCGTTTGCCTGTGTATTCCTCCGGCGAACGGACATCGAGCAACAGCCGCCGCGGTTCGCGCAGATGCTCGCGCACATTGTCGCGACCGATCCGCATCGACGTGTCGGCGCCCGGCGCCGGATAGGCGACCGCGGGAAAGCGCGGCACCGTGCGCGACAGCGGCCGCCCCTCCATCACCCATTTCCGGCGCCCGCCGTCGAGCAACCGCAGATTCTTGTGCCCGGCCATGGTGAAGGCCCAGAACGCGTAGCTGCCGTATTGCACGGGGTCGCCGTAAAGCACGACGGTCGACTGCGGGCCTATTCCTAAGCCTCCGAACAGCTTGGCCATCGCCGCCGGGCTGACGAAATCGCGATCGCTTTCGTGCCAACACGCCGATTTCCAGAACAGCCACAACGCGCCCGGGATATGCCCCTCGTGATAGGTCTTGTCGTCGCGGACGTTACAGACCTCGATGATGCGCAGGTCGGCGTCGGCAAGATGCTGCTCGAGCCAGGCGGTCGAAACGAGGGACGACGACGTCATTGCAAGTTCTCCCTAACAGCTATGTCGATTTTGCCGATACCGCGGCTGCGGATTCTGGTACCCGCCATAGCCACTATAATACATGAATTCGCAAGCATGCTGGGTGGCGATGCCCTAGCCGGTTGGCGGCATTTGCAAGGAAACGTAAAAGGGGGAAGCAATATGAGCGACAGGCGCCTGAAATTTTTCGGCTGGGGCTATGAAGGCGATTCCGTCGCGCCGGACGAGCTGCAATGGTTCGAGCGGAGCTGGGCCCATGAGCTCGGCGCCGACAAATTCTCGGTCACGCCCGCCCCCCAGCTCGCGGACATCGAACTGCGGCGGCCGCGCGTTGCACCGCCGGCGAGCCTCACGGCGATCTGCTCGAGCGAAAAATATGATCGCGCCGCCCACGCCTACGGCAAATCCGTCATCGACCTCGCGCGCGGGCTGGCGCGCGATTACTCCAATCCGCCGGATGTGGTGGCCTATCCCCGCGACGAGGCGGATATCGCCGCCCTGCTCGACTGGGCGGCGGCAAGCGGCATCGCGGTAGCACCCTATGGCGCCGGCTCAAGCGTGGTCGGCGGCGTCGAACCGACGACCGATGACCGCTACCGCGGCGCCTTGACGATCGATCTGCGTAATCTCGGCAAGGTGCTGGAAATCGACCCCACCTCCGAGTCCGCGCGCGTCGAGGCCGGCGTCTACGGCCCCGCCCTCGAGCGTCAGCTCAAGCCAAGCGGGCTGGCGATGCGCTTCTTCCTGCAAGCTTTCGAATTCTCCAGCCTGGGCGGCTGGATCGTGACGCACGCTGCCGGACATTACGCGACGGCCTATACGCAGATCGACGACCACGTCGAAAGCCTGCGGGTGGTGACGCCGAGCGGCCTACTCGAAAGCCGCCGCTTGCCGGCGGTCGGCGCCGGTCCCGACCCCAACCGGCTGTTCCTCGGCTCGGAGGGCAGCCTCGGCATCGTGACGCAAGCCTGGATCAAACTGCGCAAGCAGCCGCGCTTCCGCGCCTCGACCACCGTGCGCATCGCCAACTTCTATAAAGGCGCCGACATGGTGCGTGCGATTTCGCAATCCGGGCTTTTCCCGTCCAACTGCCGCTTGATCGAAGCCGAGGAAGCGGCCTTCACCGAAGCGGGCGATGGAAAGAATGCGATCGTGATCCTTGGGTTTGAATCGGCCGATCATCCGGTCGATGCCTGGATGCGGCGCGCGCTCGAGATCTGCGCCGATCACGGCGGCCAATGGGACGAAGCGCCGGCCAAGAGCGACGCCACCCGCGATGCGGCCGCCGCCAACTGGCGCGACAAATTCATCCGCGGCCCCTATCTGCGCGAACATGCAGTGGCGCGTTGCGTGATGCGCGATACCTTCGAGTCCGCAATTACCTGGGACCGGTTTGCGTCGTTTCACGCCAACGTCAAACGCGATGCCTTGGCCGCAATCGAGGAGATCACCGGACGGCCCGGCTCGGTCACCTGCCGGTTCACCCACGTCTACCCGAACGGGCCGGCGCCCTATTTCACCTATCATGCGCTCGGTGACCGGGCGCAGTTGGTCCGGCAATTCCGCGAGATGAAGGCAGCCTGCGCGGCCACCCTGGTAAGGCATGGCGGGACCGTGACCCACCATCACGCCGTCGGACGCGATCATATGGGTGGTTATGAAATCGAGCGCCCGCCGCTGTTTGCCGCGGCACTGTCGGCGGCCAAACGCACTTTCGACCCTTCCGGCATTCTCAATCCGGGCATTCTGCTGCCTCCGCAGCCCGCGGCGCTGCGGTAAGCTGCCTTTTTCTTTACTTTCGCCCATGCTAGACAACTGCCGCGAGCCGCCCGCGGGCCGAAGGTTGCGACTTATGTTTCGCCGTCTATTTGCTTGCGCGATTGTCGCGTCGTTATTTTCATGTGCTGCATTTTCAGCGGGCGCGCAGTCACCGAAACCGAAATATCCGACTGAGATCGCGGCCGCCAGCAAGCGTCTTGCCGAGAAGCAAGAAACCTGCCGCCGTCAGGCGAAGCGGCAGAAATTGAGTTATCTGAAGCGCCGCCGCTTTATTCGCGCGTGCCTCAAAAAGCAGCCCTAGTAGGTTTACAGGCGAAGCACGCTGACACACCGCACACTCAGATTGGACGTTGTCCATCGACCCGCGCACCATGCGCGCAACGGACGGCCGCTCACCTAGGTCATCGATGTCAAATATTTCGCAGGCGTCCGGCTCTCCCGATGCGAGTCCGCGCGACATCTATTTGCAGCCGCACTCCGATGATATTTGCTTTTCCCTGGGCGCATTCGCCCATAGGCGGCGCTGCGGCATCCTGCTGACGGTCTTTGCGCGATCCGCCTACCTGCCATTTCGCCCGGGTGCCGCTCGCCCTCCGGCGGAGTGGGTGACGAAAACAAGAATTGCGGAGGATAAAGTATTTGCCGAAGCCTGCGGACTAAGCACCGACCACCTCGACCTTCCAGACGCGGCACTTATGGGACAGCGGTCCACCAATCTCGGCTGGGTCAACGAAGATTTGCAAAGGATCAAAGCGCCACTCCTGCATGCCTTGCTCGCGGCTCCTCTCGAACAGACTTTGCATAGCCGCCCTTGGCTTTTTTGTCCGAGCGGCATCGGCGGCCATGTCGACCATGTCGCGGTTCGCATGCTGGTTCAGCAAAATTACGATCAACTATCGCAACGCTACCGCATTGGATTTTATGAAGACCTTTATTACGCATCGTCCGCTCCGGCGCGAAACGTTGGAATAATTAATCTGTTTCACGGCATGCCGGGTGCAAAACTTCACCGCCATGTCTTCCCGCTCGGCGAATTTATGTCGAAAAAGATCGCCCTGATCCAGCTTTACGGCAGTCAGTTTTTGACCGTTCCCCAAACCATCGAACAATTCACGCCGGCCCTAGAGCCGCCGGATGCGCCGCACGAGGCGATCTGGTGCGATGAGCCAATCGGGCCACGGCTCCAGACAGAAAATCATTTGCAAGCGGAGCCGAATTGACGGCCATCATGATATTGGTTGCCGGCTCTGACGAACGCGCAATGGCTTCAAAATGACACTGACCAGCGCCACGATCGGCACCATGCGGCGGATAGCGACTATCGCCACACTCGCCAGCCGCCTCGAGACTTTCCAGAAAGTCCTGCCCGCGATCCTCGCGCAGGTCGATCACGTCTACATTTATCTAGACGGCCATGCCGTCGCGCCAGCTTTCCTGAGGGATCTCGATAACGTCACCGTATGTAGATGCGAGGACGTTGGCGATCTACATGCCAGCAGCCGTTTCCTTTGTCTCCAGGATCTAGCGGCTCCGACAGTGGTGGCAATAGTGGACGATGACATCAACTATCCGCCGGACTATGTCGATCGTCTGGTCAGGGCTCTACAGCGGTTTGAGGGCAAGGCCGTTGTCGGAGTCCACGGCCGCATCTTCTTGCCGCCGCACCAATCCTATTCCCGGCACGGAACGGTCATGCATTTCGCGCATCAACTTGCCGATCCACGTCAAGTCCATGTTCTCGGCACTGGCACCTGCGCCTTTATTTCCGGCATGCTTGATATCGATCCAAGAGGGTGGAGCCGCTATGACATGGACGACATCAACCTCGCCATCGAAGCGCAACGGCGCGGTCTGCCGCGGGTCGCCGTCGCACGGGCGGAAGGCTGGATGAAGGGATATGCGGAGCGACAGCCCGATAGCCTGTGGATCAAGACCTTGGCTGATGATTCCGAACACAGCCGCCGCATGCGCGAACTTCTTGCGCTCTACGTCTGACGAGACGGAATAGGTGAAGGCGCGGTCCGCACTTGCCGCGCTGGCAGCCCTTCGCCGTGACGCGCGCAGGCTCGCCGACAGGGCGCACCGCGTCGACCGGAAACACCAATAATGGAAAACGCGCCCGCCGCCCTAAGCGTGCGCGCCGCCGGTAGAGAACCGCAGCGCCGCGATGCGGTCGAGTTCGGCCTGCTCGCGCGCGTTCTGCTCGGCCTTCTCGCGCGCGTGGTCGCGCTCGTCGAGCATCTCGACCTTCTTGAGCTCCTCGAAGGCTTCGCCCAGCATGGCCTTGGCGTCGTCGAGCTGGGCTTTCAACTCGCCGGCCGAGCGCTTGAGGTTCTCGCGCCGGCCGATCGCGGCCTTGGCGTAGGTCGGATAGGCGAAATGGGCCGGATCGTGGATGCCCGCGCGTTCCTGCTCGGTCTTGATCTCGCGGTCGAGCTCGGCCGCGATGCGGTCGAACTCGGCGATCATGGCCTCGATCTGGGCCACCTTGCGCCGCTTCTCGTCGACCTGGAATTTCTTCAGGCGGATGAGGGTTTCACGTGACTTCATCGACTAAATACTCCCCCGAAGCCCCGATTTTGCGCCCTAACACGGCGGTACAACCGCCCGCCCGGACGCCCCGGACCGTTCAGTGGGGGTAACTGTGGCGCAATAACGTTAGTTTTCGGTTTCTTTGGCTTGCAGGATTTGCTCAAGCCATTGGTAGCCCTCCGCCATACTGGTTGCTTCTTCCTTAAGCTGGCTCAGGAAGGCCTCCAGCGGCTCGTGCAGGGCGATGGCTTCGTCCACCTCGGCGCTGGAGCCGGACCGGTAGGCGCCGAGCCGGATCAGTTCCTCCATATCGGCATAGGTCGCCATCACCCGGCGCGCCTGGTTGACGGCCGGCAGATAGGCCGGATCGGCCGCCCGCGGCATAGTGCGGGAGATCGATTTGAGGATGTTGATGGCCGGATAGCGCCCGCGCTCGGCGATTGAGCGCTCCATCACGATATGGCCGTCGAGGATGCCGCGCACGGCGTCCGCCACCGGCTCGTTATGGTCGTCGCCGTCCACCAGCACGCTGAATATCCCCGTGATCGTTCCCTGCTCGGTGCCCGGCCCTGCCCGCTCCAATAGGCGCGGCAATTCGGTGAATACGGTCGGCGTATAGCCCTTGGCGGTCGGCGGCTCGCCGGCCGAGAGCCCGATCTCGCGCTGCGCCATGGCGAAGCGGGTGACCGAGTCCATCAACACCAGCACGTCCTTGTCGAGGTCGCGGAAATATTCCGCGATCGCCAGCGTCAGATAGGCCGCCTGGCGCCGCATCAGCGCCGGCTCGTCTGAAGTCGATACCACCACCACCGAGCGCGCCAGGCCCGCCGGCCCGAGGTCGTCCTGCAAGAACTCCTGCACCTCGCGGCCGCGCTCGCCGACCAGGCCGATCACAGATATGTCGGCCGACACGTTGCGGGCGAGCATCGACAGCAGCACCGATTTGCCGACGCCGGAGCCGGAGAAGATGCCCATGCGCTGGCCGCGGCAGACCGTGAGGAAGGTATTGAGCGCGCGCACGCCGAGATCGAGCGGCGCGCCCACCCGCATGCGGGAATGGGCGGGCGGCGGCGAGGAGCGGAACGGGTAAGGCGCCGGACCCGCCGGCAGCGGGCCCAACCCGTCGATCGGTTCGCCCATGGCGTTGATCACGCGGCCGAGCCAGCGCTCGGACGGGCGGATAGTACCGGCGGCGGTAGCAACCACCGCCCGGCAGCCGCGCCGCACCCCGTCAAGCGCGGCGAACGGCATGGCCAGCGCATGGCCGCCGGAAAAGCCCACCACCTCGCAGGAGATCGCCGGCCCGATGCCGGTCTCGATCGTCAGCCGCGCGCCCACCGACATGGCATGGATCGGCCCGGCCACTTCCACCATCAGCCCGCGCACGCCGACCACGCGGCCGTAGATTTCCACGCTGTCGAGATCGGCGATCTGCTCGGCCAGGGCTTTCATCGCATTTGCCCGCCGCTGCGGGCCCGCCCGGCAATGCGCGAAGGCGGGTTAATGGCCTGGCCGGCGCATTCACTTGCCCTTAGGCTTACCGCCCTATCTTGGCCTTTAACGGAGTGTTTACCCGCGTCGTTAATCATTGGGTCATCGTCCATGGGACTCAACGGCTGAGTTTCGCCCGGCCGGGACGAAAGGGGCGAATCCGTAGAGTTGGTTAGGCCCAACTTTAAACCGGGGCATGAAACGCTACGTGGCCAAAAAACCACTCTCTGGCAACATCTTACGCCGATTCGGGCCAATCTGCCTACGGCACGCTTGCATCAGAGAATCAGGTTTTGTTAACCATGTCCGGATAGTGTCGAATTGGTTGTCCCAAAGCGTTTTTTCAAGCTCGCCGCCTTTGCGGCGCTGATCTGCGGCCCGGTTGCGGCGAGAAGGGGACTGGCATGCGCGTTTTACTGATTGAAGATGACAGCGCGACCGCTCAGTCGATCGAGCTGATGCTGAAATCCGAGAGCTTCAACGTCTATACGACGGACCTCGGCGAAGAAGGGGTCGATCTCGGCAAGCTCTACGACTACGACATCATCCTTTTGGACCTCAACCTACCCGACATGTCGGGCTTCGAGGTCCTGCGGGCTTTACGAGTCTCCAAGGTCAAGACGCCGATCCTGATCCTCTCCGGCCTTGCCGGCATCGAGGACAAGGTCAAGGGTCTGGGCTTCGGCGCCGACGACTACATGACCAAGCCGTTCCACAAGGACGAGCTGATCGCGCGCATCCACGCCATCGTGCGCCGCTCCAAGGGCCACGCCCAGTCGGTCATCAATACCGGCGATCTCGTCGTCAACCTCGACACCAAGACGGTGGAAGTGGGCGGCCAGCGCGTGCACTTGACCGGCAAAGAATACCAGATGCTCGAACTGCTCTCGCTGCGCAAGGGCACGACGCTCACCAAGGAGATGTTCCTCAACCATCTCTACGGCGGCATGGACGAGCCGGAGCTGAAAATCATCGACGTGTTCATCTGCAAGCTGCGCAAAAAGCTTGCCAACGCCTCCTCCGGCAAAAACTACATCGAGACGGTTTGGGGCCGCGGCTATGTGCTGCGCGAGCCGAGCGAAGTGGAAGAGCGCATTCCAGCTTAAGTCGTCTGCGTCATCTTGATCGAGCCCTCGGGCTCTCTCCTCCCAACTCAAACCCCGCCGGAAACGGCGGGGTTTTTCATGTGAGGAGCCCGCCTATCGCGGTCAAGGCATTCGGCCCGTTCAAGTTGGGATTCCACACCGCCCGGCGCGATGACGACCTGCGCAACATGACGACCGGCCGATCGCAGCTCAGGCATTCGCGGTATCGGACGTCGTGCCTATCGAATTGAATAACCCACCGACGATGGCCGCCGCCAGCGTCGCCGGAATTGCCGCCAAGAGAACCGCCGCGGTGTCGATAAAGTGCGTCGCCGGAAAATGCACGAGCACGATGAGAGGTCCCGTCGCAGCCAACCATGCCAATGCGACTGCGGCGACCGGTGCAATGTCCCGGCCCGCCGCGCTAAGCCCGCTCCGCCGGATTAGTCCCATAAGTCCCGTCACCAGCAAGACAGAGCAGGCCAAAAGCATCGGCGCATTGGTTACGATGGCGCGCCCGACCAATCGGGCCATGGCGCCGCCAATCCAAGAGAGCCATTTGTCCGGCGCTCTTGCCAGCGTTGCAAACGAAAACGCTTGCAGGCGGCGATTAAACGCGACCCAGCTTTCGTCCGGCCGCTGCAGCTTGCCAATTTCGACCAGCAGCGGGTCATAGGAGCGCGCATAAATATCGAAATAGCCGAGCGTGGCAGAAATGAATGAGCGAACGCCCGATGAATTTTCCGGCGTTCGCGCGACGCGCCCGGCGTTTTCGGCCGCCTCACGCGCCGCCAGAATCTCCTTTCCGGTCGGCCGCACCGCGTCCGGCAACTTTGCGACAAGGTCATTTGTCAGCATGAAACCCGCCATCGCAGAGATTGTGTAGCCGCCAAAGGAGACGACGTTAAAGTCGTCAACGGCGCGCCAACGCACGATCGATTGAACGATGAACGGCGAGGCGACCGCCAACAGCAGCAGCCAGGCAGCCGAGGCATTCCGCTTCTGTCCGTTCCGGATAGCGAAAACCATCCATAAAAACGGCACAACAAGCACCACCGGCAAAAAACTCGGACGCAACAAGTAGGCAGCGCCGGTGGCCAAAGCGATCGGCACGACCAACCAATAAAAAGCAGTTCGCCCGCGCGAAGCCGCCAATGCGCCGGCGAAAGCAATCATGAGCATCGATATGGCCGGCGCCTCCGGCATCAACAATCGCACATGAAACAATCCTGATTGCGACACCAGTCCGGCGGCGGCTAGAAAGAACGCTCCGGCGCGTCCTATCCTGCCGACTTGCGCACCGAAATAGAGCATGAATGCCGAAATGCAGAGCAAAGCGACCTGGACGAGGCCGACGACGCCGGGCGAGTTGGGGCCGGCACCGAGCAGCCGCGCGGCCATTCCGTAAAGAGGATTCCGCGGCCCCCCCCAGATATTGCCTTGGGTAGCGGCGAAATATCCGGCCGTGTCCGGCATGGATTGGGCCGTCAGCATTCCAAGCGCCCATAGCGCGGCAATCATACCGGCGGCGATGACCGCCAATACAAGGAGATACCAATCACGCAGGATTGAAATTCGCACCGGCGAGCCCCCATTCATCTCTGCCAAGAGGAGGCTCCATTCTTCACGACCGGATAGCTCGGCACAGCCACGGCGATAGCAACGCTGCAACACGCCAATTTTCGCCGCGGCCTATCGCCATGCCCAGGCATCGCGAGGCCGGCGGCGGCCGCTGCAGAAGGTTTTTTCATCAAAACCTACGGCCCCTTATTACGAAGAAATCGAATGATCGACGCTAGCAGAACTTTATCGGCACATAAATCTGAAAGGCGCCGGCCGACGGCATGGCCCCGCTGCAACGAAAAGCCCCGGGCAGACGGCCCGGGGCTCTTTCGTCGATCGCGCTCGAACTTTACTGCGGTTGCAGCGTCCCGTCCGGACTGGCCTGGTCGACAACTCCCGGCAGATGCTCCGACAGTAATTTCAGCGCCTGGTCCACCGGAACGCCGAAATGTTCGGCGATCTGTTTGACCTGGTCATTGCCGAGCGCGGCTTTCAGTTGATCCGGCGAAATCGGCATGTTGCCGCCATTGCCAAGCCACGACTTGATTTGATCGCCGAAGCCGCCCTGTTGGAGTTGGTTCACGACGCCCTGCAAGTCGCCGAGGTTCGTCTTGGCCAGCACCGCCGCAATCAGCCCGGGTGCGGCGGCCGCGGTGACTTGTCCGAGCATGCCGCCAAGCGATCCGCCCAGATTATCCAACAGTCCCATTGTCGACCTCCGTTTGCATGAAGAGAGCGCCCCCCGTTTGTCGCCAGTTCAGGGACGCTTCTCGTTCTTAGCGGCACGCAGGCCCTGCGCCGTCGCGTCCTTCTCGCACATATAGGCGCCTTGTTTGGTGTGGCCGTAATCGACGTGACCGGAGAAGTGATAGATCTTGGAATCGAGGTTGGCCCAGACCACCAGCCCGGTCGGGCAATGCGATTTCGCGGCACCTTCGGCCGCGTACTGATTGGCGCCCTCGGGCTTGCCCATGCTTGGCGCTTCGGTGCGAGTCATGGGTTTGGCAGGCGCCATCTTAGTTTGCTTTGGCTCGCTCGCCGGCGGCGCCATTTTGGTTTGCGTCGGCGCGGGCGCCGGCGTCATGGCGGCGGTGCCGGCCCGGCATTCCTCGACATAGGCCTTCTCGGTAATGCCCTTGGCCTGATTGGCGGCCTTGTTGGCCTGCCATTCGGTCCGACATTCTTTCGCGGTTTTCTTCCCGCCGGCCGCCGGAGCCGCCATTTTGGTGGACGCCTTCTCCTTCGCGGCTGCTTTCGGCTTCGCAGGTTCCGCTTTTTCCTTTTCCTTGGCGGCGGCAGGCTTGGCCTTTGGTTTTTCGGCGGCGGCATCACCCTTGCATTGCGCGACGTAGGCCTTCTCCGTGATGCCCTTGGCCTGATTGGCCGCCTTGTTGGCGCGCCATTCGGTCTGACATTCCTTCACGGTCTTGGCGTTCGCCACGGGCGCGAGCGCCACGATGCCGATGATCGCCGAACCCACGAGAACGCCGGCAAGAGACAATTTCATGTTCAACTCCTCAATTACTTCGATGGCCGAATGCGGTTACGCCACTGCGCGCGAGGCCTTAGCAAAGAATAGAGACTCCGGAGCGGCGCGTCGATTGCACGCTCCCGAGCACTGGCCGATTGTGGAACTGCGAGCGGCGCCTCAGGCGCCCTCTTCGCACTTCTTCATGAAGCTGGTCTTGGCAGCGCCCGACAGCGGCTTGCCTTCTTTGCTCATGGCCTTGGGTTCGCAGGCGTCCTTCCTGCACTTCTTCATGAAGCTGGTCTTGGCGGCGCCGGCCAGCGCCTTGCCGTCTTTACCCATGGCCATGGATTCGCAGCTTGCCGCCATGGCCGAACCGGCGGCGAAAGCTGAGATAAGCGCAGCGAGCAATAACCGTTTCATTCTTTTCCTCCGTTGGCGTGGATAAGGTGATGACGGATGATGACAGCCCGTGCCGCGCGCGTCGGCACCGGCCGGCTCCTCACCCGCTATCGTTGAGTGCGGTGTCTATTAGATCGCCCCATGGTTGTCACCCGGCATAATGGTATTCGGCTCCGGACGATCCAAGAGTCCAGACTAACCGCCCCACTGCGGCGGCTCAATGGCGTACGATGGCTTTTCGGCGGAGCTTATTGCGCGATTGCCGCGGGCCGCACCTTGCTGGCCGGGCGCCTACTTCTCCAACTCGGCATAAACCTTTACGCGCATGTGGCCGACCTTCTTGATCGCCTTGCGCACGGTATCGGCGCTGACGCCGAATTTGCGCGCGACGTAATAGACTTCATAGGGCTGCTTGCCCGCGATCCGCGCGCGATCCGATTTGCTAGCTTTCTTACTCGCCTTCTTCTTTCTCTTGGCCATTGTCGTGCTCTCCTGTTGATGCCGGATGTACCATGCCGCTCGAATGGGATTGTCGCAAGACTGTAATGAGGCGCCGTTTTGGTGCGCGCGACACGACCGGCTCGTCCCCGCGCAGGCGGAGACCCGGTGCCGGCTACCCGCTGATGCTGGCTTAAACGGAATCGATTAAACCTTGGCCGCAAACTTGAGCACGTTGTTCACGGGCGCGCGGCGCGCGGACGGCGTGTTCGGCTGGTAAAGGCCGCGCTTGTCGGCCATCGGTTTGAAGGCATCGGTCAAGCCGACCACGGTTTCGGCCGCGCCCAATATCAAAAAACCGTCGGCCGGCATTTGGCGCGCGATGCGATTGAGCACGGCCGTCTTAGTGTCCTGATCGAAATAGATCAACACGTTGCGGCAGAACACCAGATCGAACATGCCGAGGTTGGAGAAATCGTTGAGCAGGTTGAGCGCGCGAAACTGCACCATGGCGCGAATTTCGGGCGCAATCTGCCAGGCCTCGCCGACCTGGGAGAAGAATTTCACCAGTTGTTGAATCGGCAGCCCGCGCTGCACCTCGAATTGGCTGTAGATTCCGGCCTTGGCTTTTTCCAGCACCTCGTTGGAAATGTCGGTAGCGATAATTTCCACGCGCCAGCCGGCGAGCGCCGGCCCAAGGCCCTTCAGGCTCATCGCCAGCGAATAGGGCTCCTGGCCGGTGGCGGCCGCCGTGCACCAGATACGGATGCGCTTTTCGCGCGCGCGCGCGGCCATGAGCGACGGCATGATGACGGCGCCAAAATGCTCGAACGGCACCTTGTCGCGGAAGAAGAAGGATTCGTTGGTGGTCATCGCCTCGACCACTTCAACGCCGAGCGCACCGTTGGCAGTCTTGAGCTTCGCCACCAAGTCGGTGAGGCCGGCGAGCCCGTGCTTGCGCGCCACCGGCAGCAGCCGGCTTTCGGCCAGGTACTGCTTCTCGGCCGACAGCACCAGCCCGGAGCGCTGGCGCAGCAACTGGCGCAGATAGTCGAAATCCTGCGGGGTCATGCCTTGTCCCCCGCAAAGATGCGCGTGAGCCGGGGCGCGATCTCGTTGAGCGGCAGCACGGCCGAGCAGAGGCCGGCATGCGCCACTTGGCCGGGCATGCCCCAGACCACGCTGCTGCCCTCGTCCTGCGCCAGGATGCAACCGCCGGCATCGGCGATTGCCTGCGCTCCGCGCAAACCGTCCGAGCCCATGCCGGTGAGTACCAGGCCGAACAACTTATTGCCCCAGACCTTGGCGGCGGAGGTGAACAGCGGGTCCACGGCCGGCTTGCAGAAATTGACCAACGCGCCGTCGTCGAGCGCGATCACGGCACTGCTGTCGCGGCGCGCGACCGTCATATGGCGCCCACCGGGGGCGAGGTAGATGGTGCCGGCATTGACCTCCTCGCCCTCTTTCGCCTCACGCACCGGGCGCTTGGCGAGACGGGCGAGATGTTCGGCCAGGATGGTCGTGAAGGTCGGCGGCATGTGCTGGGTAATCAGCACCGGGGCGCGGTCGAGCACGCCGCCGATCTTGGTGACAAGGGCATTGAGCGCCTGCGGGCCGCCGGTCGACGAGCCGATCACCAGCACACGCGGCGGCGTCGCCGGATATGGGCGCAGCGCGATCGGTCGCGCGGCGGTGCGCAGCTTGGGCGGCAGCGCGCTCGATGCCTCGCCCACCGCGGTGCGCGCGCGCAGATTGGCCGGCCGCAAGCGTTTCGAGCTCAGGCCGAGCTGGCGGATTTTTTCGATCAGGTCGCGGCGAAAACTGGCCGAACCGGTGACTTCACGGTTGTTGTCCGGCTTCGGAATATAGTCAGCGGCGCCGAGCGAGAGCGCTTTCAGGCTGATCTCGGCGTTACGCCGGGTCAGCGTTGAGGCCATGATCACGACCAGGTCGGGCTTCTTCTTGAGCAGCAGCGGCAGCGCGGCAATGCCGTCAAGCTCTGGCATGTCGACGTCGAGCACGACCACGTCGGGGTCGGCACGCTCGACCTGGGCGACCGCCTCACGCCCGGTGCGCAGTGAGGCCACCACTTCGAGATCGGCTTCCGCCTGCACCCAACGCGAAAACAGGCCGCGCACGACCACCGCATCATCCACGATCATGACGCGGATACGCCGGCCGCTGACGATGTTGGCCGATTTCGTTGCGACTAAGAGATTCATCGGACGGAAGCGCCTTTACTGGCCGCGAGCGGATACGCGATAGCGACGGCGGTCAGATCAGTCCGACTTCCTGGAACTTCGCTTCCACGATCTCCTTGTCGAACGGTTTCATGATGTATTCGTTGGCGCCGGCGTGCAGGGCGCGCGCGATATGCGCGACGTCGTTTTCGGTGGTGCAGAACACCACCTTGGGCCCGTCGCCGCCGGGCAGCTTGCGCAAGGAGCGCAGGAACTCGTAGCCGTCCATCTTCGGCATGTTCCAGTCGAGCAGGATCGCGTCGGGCAGATGGCTCCGGCAGGCGTCGAGCGCCTGCTCACCGTCCTCGGCTTCCACGATCTGGAATTCGAGGCCTTCCAGAATTCGGCGCGCCACCTTGCGAATGACGCTCGAGTCGTCAACGACCAGACAGGTTTTCATCGCACACCCTCGTTATCTTTGAATTTCCAATGCACTTTCCAAATTCGCCGCGTCATGCCGCGATCGCCTTCGCGCTGATATCGAGAACGCGGTCGACATCGACGACGATGAGCAATTGTCCGTCCAAGCGGTGGATGCCGGCCGAGACCCGCGCCAATCGCTGATCCAGATTGATCGGATTGGGTTCGCGCGCGGCGGTATCGAGCTTGAGCACCTCGCCCACGCTGTCGATCAGCAGCCCGTAAGATTCGCCCTTCGACTCGACGCCGATCGCCATGACCGCATCGCCGTCCGCGCGCTGGCCGAGCCCGAAGCGGCGGCGCAGGTCGATCAGCGTCACGATGCGGCCGCGCAGATTGAGCACACCGGCGATTTCCGGCGGCGCCAGCGGCACCCGCGTCAGCCGCTCCGGAATGAAGACGTCCTGCACGCGCACGATCGGCAGGCCGAACAACTGGCCGCCGATCGTGGCGGTGACGTATTCGGTCAAATTCTGCTGGGTGTTTTCTGTGCTCATGGCTTGCTCGTCAGGCCGCGCGACCAAAATCGTTCTGTTCCTTGAGCGCCGCGATCAGCCCTTGCCGGTCGAACTTGGCGACATAATCGTGCAAGCCGACCTGGCGGCCGCGCTCGATCGCTTCGGCCGACACCACCGACGACAGCGCGATTACCGGCAAGTCGGCGGTGCGCGGGTCGCCGCGCAGATGTGCCGCGAATTCGAATCCGTCCATGTCGGGCATTTCGATATCGGTGATGACCACATCGAAAGCGCGCCCTTCCTTGATCATCGCCAGCGCCTCCGGCGCGGACGCGGCGGCGGTCACGTCGTAGCCAGCGGCCTGCAGCACCGGCGTGAGCATGTTGCGGAAGAACGGGGAATCGTCGATCAGCAGCAGCGAACGCGGTTTGCGCTCAGCCGGCTGCTCCTTGCCACGGAACCAGTCCTCGAAGGCGAGCGGCAGGAAATGACCGACGTCGATGATTTCGGTGGCCTGGCCCTTGATGATGGCAGAGCCAATCACGCCGCAGTCGTCGCCGCCGACCTGGATGTCAAGGCGGTCCTCGACGATGTCGACGATCTCGTCGACCACCAGCGCCATCGAGCGGGCGCCGTCCGAGAAAACCAGCAGCGGCTGGGCGCCCTCGCCCTTCACGCGCACGCTCTCGTTCATGCTCACCAGCGGCATCAACTGGCCGCGGTATTGCACCATGTGGCGGCCGTTCGACAGCTCGATCTTGCGCGCGTCGACTTCCTCGAGCCGCGTGATCAGCGCGAGCGGCACCGCTTTGGGCTGCGCGGAGCCGGCGCGGAACAGCAGAAGCGAGGTGGTGCGTTCATCGGCGGCGGCGTGCCGGCTGTCGGCGGCATTGTCGGAGTCCATCTGCGAGGAGGCGATGCTGCCGAGCGACTGCGCGATACCGTTCGGGTCGACGATCATGATCACCGCGCCGTCGCCGAGAATGGTGTTGCCGGAGAACATGGCGATGTGGCGCAGCTTGCTCGACAGTGGCTTGACCACGATTTCCTCGGTGTGGAAGACGCTGTCGACGACGATGCCGAAGCTCTGGCTGCCGACTTGGGTGACCACGATAAAGCCGTTCTCGACATCGCCGGCCGGCATTTCGGTGCCGAGCAGATGACTCAGGCGCGCCAGCGGCAGCAGCTTTTCGCGCAGGCGAAGCACCGCGGTGTCCTTGATGCGCTCGATCCGGTGCTCGCTGCCGGCGCGCGCGCGCACCAGCTCGACCACCGAGATTTGCGGGATGGCGAAGCGGTCGCCGGCGGCTTCTACGATCAAGGCCGCGACGATGGCGAGCGTGAGCGGGATTTTGATGGTGAAGCTTAAACCAACGCCGGCAACCGATTTCACGTCGATGGCGCCGCCGATCTGGTCGATATTGTTGCGCACCACGTCCATGCCGACGCCGCGGCCGGACACGCTGGTAATTTTCGCCGCGGTGGAGAAGCCGGCGGCAAAAATGAATTTGTGAATTTGCGCTTCCGTCAGTTTTTCGGCGTCGGCTTCGGAGACCAGGCCCTGGGCAATGGCTTTGTCCTTGATGAGCGGGGTGTCGAGCCCGCGCCCATCGTCGGCGATCTGGATGATGATATGGCCGCCCTCGTGAAAGGCCGAGAGCCGGATGCGGCCGTGCTCGGGTTTGCCGGCCGCGCGGCGCTCCTGCGGCGATTCCAGGCCGTGGTCGGCCGAATTGCGCACCATATGGGTGAGCGGATCCTTGATCAGATCGAGCACTTGGCGGTCGAGCTCGGTCTCGGCGCCCTGCATTTCCAATTCGATGTGCTTGCCCAGCTCGTTGGAGAGATCGCGCACGATGCGCGGCAGCTTCTGCCAGGCATTGCCGATCGGCTGCATGCGCGTCTTCATGACGCCTTCCTGCAGCTCGGCGGTGACGCTGGACAGCCGTTGCAGCGGCGCCTTAAATTCCGAATCCTCGTGGCGGCGCACGATCTCGAGCAGCTGGTTGCGCGTCAGCACCAGTTCGGAGACCATTGTCATCAAGTGTTCGAGCGTATCGACGGTAACGCGGATCGACTGGCCGCCGGCCTTGACGTCGTCGTCCTTGGCCGCGTCGGCCGGCGCGGATTTGACGGCCTTGGCGGCGGGCAAATCGACCGGGGTTTCGCGGAACGCGCGTTCGAGATCGTCGAGCGAATCCTCGCCCGGCCGCAATGGCCGTTCCAGCACCTGCGGCGCGAGCGTTCCCACCGCGAAGTTCGGCGACGCCGGCGCGGGGAACGATGCGACCTGCTCCACCATGCGCTCGAGATCGGTAATCAAATCGTCGTCGGCGCCCTCCGGCTCGCGCTGCTCGCGCTCAAGCGTCTCCAGAATTTGCTTGATGCGATCGATGGTGGCCAGAATGAGAGTGACGGCATCGTTGGTCGCCGGCAGGCCGTCGCGAAACTTGCCCATCAGGGTCTCGGCGGCATGCGCGAGCGCTTCCAGCCGCGGCAAGCCCAGGAAACCGCAGGTGCCCTTGATGGTGTGTACGAGGCGGAAGACGTTATCGAGGATCTTGGCGTTGTTGGGATCCTGCTCGAAACGCACGAGCTCGACATCTACCACGTCGAGACTCTCGTTGGTCTCGGTCACGAACTCCCGCAACAACTCGTCCATGGAAAACGCCTTCGTCGACAGGCTCCGGCCCGTCCGCCACTCTCGGTCAGGAGCGCCGTCAGTGTGTCGTTGAAGCGTTTAATTTTAGTTGCGGATCGGCAAACGAGCGCTGCGGCTTAACCATTCGTTAACCGCAGGAATCCCGCTCTATTGCGCCGTCACCACCACCGTCTCGCCTTCCATGGCCATGGCGGCTTTGACGCCGCAGGACTGCGCCAAGAGGCTGGCATAGAACGGCTGGATGCGGTGGGCATCGAGGCCGCTGTCGCCGGCATCGCCGGCAAGCAAGGCCGCCACCGCGGGCGGCACCTTGGCGTTTACCCCGGTAGCGCTGACTTTGAACCCCATGGCCTCGCCTTCCCCGATCGGATCGACCGCCAGGCTGCCGCCGCGCGGAATCGTCTGTGCAGCGATCAGCAGCATATTGAGTAACAATTTGACCCGGTTCTTGGGGCTCAGCGCCCGTGGCAGGTTCCAGGCGAGCTTGGTCTTGTCGTCCTCGAGAAACCCGCGCGAAATCGTCTCGGCGTCGCCGAGGTCGATCTGGGCGCCGGCGGAGCCGGCCGCGCCAAAGGCGATGCGGCAGAACTGCAGCTTGGCGGAGGCGGTGCGGGCGCTCTTATTGATCAGCTCGAGGGCGAAGGTTTTGGTCTCCTCGTCCTTTTCCTCGGCCAGCACTTCCAGCCCGTTGACGATGGCGCCGACCGGGCTGATCAGGTCATGGCAGACGCGCGAGCACAGCAGGGCGGCAAGATCGAGTGCTTCGATGGGCGTTCCGGACATGGACGGGTCTCCGCGGGGCGTGCAGGGTGCCAAAAAACCGGCGAATCGCTGGACGCGCCGGCTTGCCGGCGTGATACACCGCACCGCCGCGACCGCCAAGGACCGGGATCGGCAACAGGGATACTGCATACGGTGACCAGCGCCATCACCCCGCAACAGGCGGACCGACACCTGGATGCACTGAGCGAGATTGTCGCGCGCGCGGCGGCAGCGACCCTCGCCACGCCGTTTTCTTCGGTCGAATGGCGAATCAAGGATGACCAGTCGCCGGTCACCGCCGCCGATGAGGCATCGGAAGCCATCATCGTGGAGGCCGTTACCCGGCTGCTGCCCGGGATCGCGGTAATCGCGGAGGAAAGCGTCGGCCGCGCGGCGGCGCCGCGGCTGGAGCCGAGCTTTGTGGTCGTCGACCCGCTCGACGGCACCAAGGAGTTTCTCGCCGGCCGCGACGAATTCACCGTCAACCTCGCCATTGTCACGGACGGCATTCCGATCGCCGGTATTATTGCCGCGCCGGCGCAAGGATTGCTGTGGCGCGGCGTCGTCGGCGGCAAAGCGCAACGGCTGCGGATCGGGGCCGGTACCGTGCAGGCCCATGATCGCAGCACGATCCGCACGCGGCCGGCGCCGGATCGCCTGGTGGTGGCGACGTCGCGCAGCCATCTCGACCAGGCGACGGAAGCCTTGCTGGCGCGGCTGCCGGTCGGCAGGCGTTTTCCTTGCGGCTCGTCGGTGAAATTCTGTTACCTGGCGCAGGGCGAGGTCGACGTCTATCCGCGGCTGGCGCCGACGCACGAATGGGATATCGCGGCCGGCTGCGCGATCCTCGCTGCCGCCGGTGGCGCGGTGACTGCGCCCAATGGCGATCGGCTCCGGTTCGGGCGCCAGGCGGAAAAATTTCTGGTACCCGGATTTATCGCCTGGGGCGATCCGGCCAAGGCCGCAACCGTCACGGCCTGAAATGAAAGCCGTTCAGCGCGCGATGGTGCGTGCGACCTCAGGCCATTTGCGCATCGCACGTTCGATTATGCGACCGGGCTCGGCGAGAAAGGCCGCGCGCGCCTCGACGCTATAGAAGAGATAGAGCCGCTCGCCGGTCACCGACCAGAACAAGGGATGGCCCGGCACCGAAGCGCCGCGCGCGATCGCCACCGGATCGTAGCCGCCGAAGCGCGGAATATAGACCTCCGGATGGTCGGCAAAGGCCGTCCGATTGCCTTCGTTGTTAAACCGCCAGATCGTGCCGTCGACGCGCAATTCCAGGTCGGGGCGGCCAAATTTCGGTTTGGCGTCGGTGAAATAAGCCACCGGGTCGAAGCCGCTGATGGCAAGCCCAGTATGGGCGTCGACCACGATCCGGTCGTTCGCGGCGGCCCCTAGTGCACAGGACGCGAAAATAGCGCCCCAAATCGCCAAGCCAAGCGCCAGCGCACGGGTGCGCGGCGACTTCCGTTGCTGCCGTCCTACAGTCATAGTTCTCGGCAACCCTTAAACGATTCGGGGCAAGCGCTGGTGCCGCCATATTACGGCCACCGGCGTGAGCAACCGGTTAAGCGGGGCTGGAGACTTTCGATCCAATGGAGCATTCGATGCGCGCCACCTTGCGCCTTGCGGTCCTCACGCTGTGCCTTTTCGCCCTTGGCGCGGATTTCGCGGCCGCCCAGGACCGTCCGCCGCGGCCGGGAAGCAGAGACACCTTTAGAAGCGGCGAGATCGTTCGCGAAGGCCATCGCTTTTTCGGCTCGGTATCGCGCGGCCTGGCGGAGGTGGTGCAGCACGCCGTCAGCCGCTGGGGCGAACCCAATGGCTATGTGCTCGGCCAGGAAGGCAGCGGCGCCTTAGTGGTTGGCCTGCGTTACGGCGACGGCAAGCTCTACACCAAGAATGCCGGCGACCTGCGCGTGTTCTGGGAAGGTCCGTCGGTCGGATTCGACACCGGTGGCGAAGGCGCCCGCACCATGATGCTGGTCTATAACCTGCCGGCGACCGACGCGATCTATCAGCGCTTCGCCGGCATCGACGGCTCGGCCTATTTCATCGGCGGCTTCGGCATGACCGCGCTCGCTTCCGGCAAGATCGTCGTGGTACCGATCCGCTCCGGCGTGGGCTTACGGCTGGGCGCCAATATCGGCTATCTCAAATTCACTCCGAATGCGACCTGGAACCCGTTCTGAGCCGCCGCTTCCAGTCAAAATTGACTGACGGCCCGTGCGGCCCCTGAGACGCAGGCCCCGGGTTTAGGTTAATCTTGGGTCGCGCTGGCAGGCCCTGACCACCCGTGTCATGGTTTCCACGGGGTTTAGGCGGGCAAGGGTGAGTTGGAGGCGTCGCTTATGATCGAACCGATCATGTATTTCGGGATCGGATTCCTCGTCGCGGCCCTGTTCGGGCTCGTCGTCGTTCCCCTCGTCCATGGCCGCGCGGTGCGGCTGACCATGCGCCGGCTCGAAGCGGCGACCCCGCTGTCGATGGCGGAAATTCAGGCCGACAAGGATCAGCTGCGCGCCGAATTCGCCATGTCGACGCGGCGTCTGGAAATGAGCGTCGAACAGCTCAAGACCAAGACCACCAGCCAACTCGCCGAGCTCGGCAAGAAAGGCGACGCCATCAACCGGCTCAAGATGGAGCTGGGAGAAAAGACCGCCACTATTTTCGCACTCGAAGCGCGCGACAAGGCGCTGCGCGATCAGTTGCGCACGACCGAGGAAGAAGTCGCCGCCAAGACCGGCATCATGCACGACGCCGAGCGCTCGCTGTCCGACAAGGAAGCCGAACTCGCCAAGCTGGTTGGTGCGCTGGACGAGCGTTCGACGCTGGCGGATTCGCAGCGGATCGAAATCGTCTCACTCAAAACCCAGGTCGAGGCGCTGAAAGAACGGCTCACCGATGCCGGCAACGAACTCAAGACGGTGGAAGACCGCCGCGATTCCGAGCGGGTCGAACTCAAGCACGCGACCCAGGAATTGGCGGAAGAGCGCGGCCGGGTCGAAAATCTCGGCCACCGCGTCGCCGAACTCGAACAGCAACTGGTGGCACAGACCACGGAAGCAGAGCTGCTCGGCCGCCGCGCCCAGGACCTCGAAAACCGCCTCGGCGAACAGTCGCGGCTGCTCAATCAGGCCGAGTTCGAACTCAATCAATTGCGCGAGGATATCGGCGTGGCGCGCAAGACCGAAAGCGATCTGCGCACCGCCATCGCCGAGATCGACGAGCGCACCAGCTCGGCGACCGAACAGCTCAAGGGGGAAAAGGCCCAGTTGCAGTCCGAACTCGCACGCACCACCGACGAACGCGACCGGCACGCCCATGAGCTCGCCAATCTCAAGCGCGAGGCCGAGGAAACCTGGGCGTCCGAACGAGTCGAGAACGCCCTGCTGCGCGAGCGCATCAACGATGTCGCGGCCGAAGTGGCGCGGCTGGCCTCGGCGCTGGAAGGACCGAATTCGCCGATCGACGCCATCCTGGCGGCCGAGACGGTGCGCGACCGCACCAGCGCGGCTAACAGCAACGTCGACATCGAATTGAGCGAGACCGAGTCACCGAACGGCGATCTCGCCGACCGCATTCGCGCGCTGCAAACCCACGCCTCGCGTGTGCCGCACGCCGACGAGCCGAAGAGCCACAATTAGGCTTTTACGCCGGGCGCCAACCTCGCTTGACACCCCTCCGACGCACTCCTTATATCGCCCGGCCTGGACGGCCGGGCGCTTAGCTCAGCGGGAGAGCGTTCCCTTCACACGGGAGAGGTCGTAGGTTCAATCCCTACAGCGCCCACCAGTCGTTCCGTTAGAAACGGCGCATCATCAATCGTCCCAAAAGCAGCGGCGGTATTGCGTGACGCGACGCGACGGAAGCTCCCGTCCGGCCGTCATGGCAAATCCGTGGAATCCGTTCACGCCGCGTTCCGCGCCGAAATATCGCGATGCCGATCCGCAATCCCGCTACAAGTCAGGACTTAACGTCATTTTGTACCGCAATGTCCGCCGCCGTATAGTGCGATGATGATTGCTCGAGCGTCAGGATACTTCAGGGGCCAATTGATATGAGCTGGAGCGAGGGCTACCTCACCGAGGAATACATATTCGGTTATTTCTCGGAACTGTCGCCCAGCATTATACGGCTCGAATGCCTGTCAGCAGGACTGGCCCCGCCCGACTCTAAACTGCTCCGCTATCTTGAGCTTGGATTCGGTCAGGGCGTCTCACTGACCATGCACGCGGCTGCCACCCCCGGAGAGTACTGGGGCAATGATTTCAATCCGGCCCAAGCGGCCTTTGCGCATGAGCTGGCGGATGCCTCGGGCTCCGGCGTGGTGCTGTTGAACGATTCATTCGCCGAACTCGCCGAAAGGTCGGACCTGCCGAAGTTCGACATCATCGTGCTGCACGGCATCTGGACGTGGGTATCCGACGAAAATCGTCGCATCATTGTTGACATCTTCAGGCGCCATCTGCGGGTCGGCGGCTATGTCTACATCAGCTACAACTGCCTACCCGGTTGGGGGCCGGCAGCGCCGTTGCGGCATCTGATAAAGCTCTACGGCGATCTAGCGAGTACGGATGTGTCCAGCATGGCGGACAAACTCGATGCCGGCGTGAAATTCGCCCAACAGGTGAACGACGCCGGCGCGCTTTATTTTCGCCAGACTCCAAATGCGGTCAAAAAACTGAAAGACATGGATAAGGAAGACCGGCACTACGCCTCTCACGAATATTTCACGCAAGATTGGCGCTTGATGGCATTTTCCGATGTGGCGCGCGTGCTCAACGGCGCGAAGCTGACGTTTGCCGCGTCTGGGACAATGCTCGACCATGTCGAGACTGCAAACTATAACGATGCCGCGCGGAACCTACTCGCGGGGATCAAGCATCCGATCCTGCGCCAATCGGTGCGCGACTATGTGGTCAACCAGCAATTCCGTCGCGATATCTTTGTGAGAGGCCCGCGCCAGCTTTCCCGCACCGAGCGGTTGGAAATGCTGCGCGCCCAGATGTTTGTCCTCTGCAGTCTTCCTGACGATATTCCAATGAAAACGATGGGTGTAAGCGGCGAACTTTTCTTTTTGGAAGAGGTCTATCGGCCGCTGATAGAGTTTCTCGCCGAGGAGAACTATGCGCCAAAGACGCTGGGCCAGCTCGCCGGCCATAGCAAACTAAAGTCCATGGATATTCTTCAAATATTCGAAGCCTTATTGGTGCTGGTCGATGCCCGCCACGTTCGTCCGGCCCAGGAGGTCACGAGCCAATCGCGCCGGTATTGCACGGGGTTGAACCGATACTTGTGCGAACTTGCCCGCAGCGCGATTGAATTGAAAGTTCTTGTCTCGCCGGTTACCGGCACAGGCGTCTTTGTGGACCGTCCCGAGCAACTGTTCCTGCTGGCGACTCAGCTTGGCAAGAAAACCGATTTTGAAAAGGCGGCCTATATTAATGAACTAGCGGCCGCGCATGGCTATGATATTTTAACGGAGAAAAGGAAATTGCAGACGCCCGACGAAATCATTGCAACATTAGCGCAGGAATCAAAAAAGTTTGCGGAAAAACGTCTGCCGCTTCTCAAGGCACTAGGTGTTGCCTAGTTTGTAAAAATAAAGATCCGCTCCCCGGCTTTTCAATTCTGCCTGGAGCGGCGGCGACGCCAAACGGCCGCGGGAATCCAAGCCACCACGCGTACTACCACGATTAAAAACGCGATTTGGAACCAGACGTGTCCGCCGATCGCTTTCAAAGCAATCTCGAACTGATCTCCCCACGGATAAGGAAGCAGGCCAGAGCCCTTTTCGATGAACCGCATCGTTTCGCGTAGATACCATGTCAGCAATTCGGGGCGATAGAATAGACAAAGCCCCAGCAGCAGGATCGTCAGCAGGGCTGTCCAAATTCTAAAGACATGAACGCGTGCCCAGTTTTTCAATTCGGGGTGGCTTGGCATCGCAAATCAACAATCCACCGGCATCGACAGTTCCTCATGACATCATTTGCGCCTTGCCGGCGGCTCGCGCGACAGATTCTTCGACGCCAATTCGTCGACATAGTCCTGCCAATAGGCGGCATGATTGCGGCCGAGATCGTAAAGATACTCCCAGCCGAAAATGCCTGTCGAATGCAGATCGTCGAATACCAGCCGCACGGCGTAATTGCCCACGGGCAGCACCTCGATGATCTCGACGTCGCGCTTGCCGGGAACGGTCTTGCGTTCTTCCGCCGAATGGCCCTGCACTTCCGCGCTCGGGCTTTTCACGCGCAGATATTCGGCCAGCAGGTCGAAGCGCTCGCCGCCGCCGAAGGTGACGGTGAGCGTCTTGCGGTCCTTATGCAGGCGCAGCTCGCTTGGCCAGACTTGTTGATCGTCGGCGGGCATGACGCTTCATACAGCGGCGCCCGTTAAACCACAAACCGCACCGTGCCGGCCGCGCTGAGGTCAAAGCCGCCCATTTCCTGCGCGCGGGTGGCGAGCTCTTCCGATTGCAGAAAGCGGATCAGCGCCTGCAACGGCGGATGGAAATAGTCGCGCTGGCGCATCACCAGATCGAACGGTTCCCACACGATCGGCACGAATTCGAGCCCGGCGGAATTGGCGACCGAACGCGTGGCGATGCCGGTGTCGGCGCGCCCGGCGCGGATCGCTTGCGCAATATCCGGACCGGTCGGGCAGACCGGGCTAATGGCAGCGAGCTGATCGAGCGCGGCTTTCGCCCGGTGCAGCAGCGAGAGCAGCAGTAATTGCGCGCCGGCACCTTGCGGGCGCATGGCGATGCGCGCGCGCTTGGCGATCACGTCGTCGATGGCGCGGATCTTGAGTGGATTGCCGGGCGCCAGCAGCAGACCCTGCTCGCGGCGGCAGAAGGCGATCATCACCGCGTCCTGCAAATCGCTGCGGCCGGAAACGGCGGCAACATTGGCATCTGCTTCCGGGTCTTCCAAAGCGTGCAGGTGGATGGCGGCGGCGATGGTCTCGCCGGCGGTGAAGCGGTTGAAGCCGGCTTCGCTGCCGACCGCAAGCGTGGCGAGCCCGGAGCCGCTTTCGCGCAACGCCCATTCCAGCAACGGGTCGTGACTGCCGCCGACGATCGGCGCCGGCTCCGGCCGCGTCAGCCCAGCAGGCCGCGAGATGCTGGAGGACAGCCAATGATCGAGCTCGGCCTTGGGAAACAGCCAGCGGCCGGTGACCTTGGTGCAGGGCACCGTGCCTTCGGCCACCATTTCGTAGATTTTGCGTTCCTTGAGGCGGAGATATTTGGCGGCTTCGGCAGTTGTGAAAAGCTGCATGACTTACCTGCGCTCATATGCACATTTTTTGAGAATGCCAAAATTGCCAGAAAAAACAAGGCAATGAGAAGCCGCGCCGAACCAAACGCACGGGCGACCGCCCCTGAAACCCCGACGCGGATCATGGATAGGCGGCGCATCGGCGCGCAATCCCTCCGCGCAGCACAAGAGACGACGATGACGAGCAGCGGAAGACGCGTGGTGAGCAGCTGGAAGTTTCCCGAAGGCCTGCTGAGGAAGGCAGTCGCGATCAAGCTGTACGACGACGGCCTTCGCGGCGTGGCTCTCGAGCAGGCGTTCGCGCGGCTCGTCCCGCACTGGCGCTCGTACTTCTCGAAGCCGATATCGAGCAACGCGATAGCGCAGCGCGCCGAGAAGGCGCGCCGCTATCCGCGCGAGTTCGAGGCGGTCAGGCCGTACTGGCCAGCGGCGCGGAGGGTCGTGCGTGCCGGCAAGCCGCTCGGTAGGCGGGCGGTGCGCGCCGTGATCGTGGGGCGTGAGGCGCGCGCCCGACGAAGAAACAAATAACGAGGCGTCTTCGGGTTTGATCGAGTTCGATTCTAGCTTTTGGGGATTTGATCTAAATACTCTGCCGGCACATAGTTTTTCACGTCGATCTTCAGTTCGTCGTTGAGAAACCTTCTAATGAAGTTCATTGCCTTGTGGATGTGAAACGCGGCGTCCTCGGCACTAGGATTTGCGAATTTGTGCTGGATGCTGTTGCGCTCTTCATGCAGCATTTCCAGATCTGGTTTCTCGGGAATGACAATATTTAGTCCGGCAAGAGTGCCATATGCTCCCCAGATTGTTATTGTTTCCTTCGGATTGCGATAAATCGATTTCCCAGAAGACCGAACGCATTCTTTTAAGATTAGTTCAATCGCCTGGTCGACGTGGAGCAAAGCAAACTTCATATCGGTGGACGTATCACTACGGAAAAAATGCCAGAGCCCGTGGTTGAGCACTTCGAAAGCCGACCGCAGGAGCGGAGAAATGTTCGGCGGGGCCTTAGGAGCGGCGGATTTCTTGGCCTTCGCCATGTGCGGTCTCTAGCTCAAGAGGCCCGCGTGAGTTTCGATTCGATAAATTTTTCCCCTGAGCTTGTTAGAGTGTATCGCTTCCTTTCTTTCGCTCCTTTGCTTTTAGCTAACATCATAAATCCTCGTCGAATATTCTGAATAATCATTTGGCTTGTATTTGAAGTTTCAATTTTTGCTTCGTAATAGCAGTTATTGATATCTGCCGGAGTAAATGCAGAAGTGGCCTGTACCCGGTTTCGAAGACACCGAGTTAGGTGTTTTGATGGGGACCGGAGGTGCGTCATGGAGAGGCGGAAGTTTACACGAGAGTTCAAGCTTGAGGCGGTGCGGCTGATCAAGGAACGTGGCGTCTCATTTGCGCAGGCGTCGCAAGACCTGAGCGTTCACGAGTTGCAACTGCGCAGCTGGGTGAAGGCGTTTGCAGACGACCCGCAGTATGCCTTCCCCGGCCAAGGTCAGATGAAGCCGGAGCAGTTGGAGATCGCGCGGCTCAAGCGCGAGGTTACCAAGCTGAAGGCCGAACGAGACATTCTAAAAAAAGCCGCGGCCTACTTCGCGAAGGAATCGACGTGAAGTTCTCCTTCATTGCGAAGCACCGGGGGATCTGGCCGGCGGACTGGTTGTGCGGGGCGCTCGGTGTCTCGCGGGGTGGCTTCTATGCCTGGCTGACACGACCGCGCAGTCAGCGCAGCCGGAGCGATGAAGAGCTCGCTGCGAAGGTTCGCACGAGCTTCCTGGCGAGCGACCGGACCTATGGCGCCAGGCGGGTGTGGCACGACCTGCTCGCCGAGGGTGTGTCCTGTGGGCTGCATAAGATCCAGCGATTGATGCGAATACAGGCTCTCAGAGCGCGTCCGCGACGGCGTCGCCTGCCGCCCGACCTGGGTGAGCGGCAGGCCGCCGCCATCGCTCCCAACGTGCTCGATCGCAGCTTTGAAGCGCCCGCTCCCAACCGCAAATGGATTGCCGACTTTACCTATGTCTGGACAGCAGAGGGCTGGCTCTATGTGGCTGCGGTCGTCGATCTGTTCTCTCGGCGCGTGGTCGGCTGGTCGATGAACGCAGCGATGACAGCGCAACTCGTCACCGACGCTCTGGTGATGGCGATCTGGCGACGGGGCAAGCCAGACGCGCTGCTGCATCACTCCGACCGCGGCAGCCAATACAGCAGCGAGCAGTTCCAGCGGCTGATGGCAGATCACGGCGTCGTCTGCTCGATGAGCCGCTCGGGCAACGTCTGGGACAATGCGGCGATGGAGAGCTTCTTCTCGTCGTTGAAGACCGAACGCACGGCGCGCAAGATGTACCGATCGCGGGATGAGGCAAAGGCCGACGTGTTCGATTACATCGAGCGCTTCTACAATCCGAAACGCCGGCACTCGACGATCGGCTATATGAGCCCTATGGAGTTCGAACGGCAGGCGGGATTAGCTTAGGCGGGTGTCAACCAAACCGGGTACAGGCCAAAGCAGCAGCTTGCTTCTCAAGGTAGTATCCGAAAGCCAACGTAATCTCAGTGTGCCTCTTGAATCCGAGCTGTTGAATAAATTCCCTTATCGAAACATCTTTTCCTTTTGAAAGCGAGGATTTCCCAATCTGTTTGTCGACGACACCGCGACCAGCGGCCGCTTGAGCATCAGAAGTCCCAGATACAACAGCATCAAATTTCGCTAGCATCTTAAGTACAAAGGCGCGATCACCTTCGACTTCAATCTCGCTCCCCGCACGTGAAATCCTAACGCGGTAATTTCTCACGGACATTTTCGATATCCCCCTGTTCGAATACGGCAAGCTACTGAGTGCAATTCTGCACTGCAAAGGCACATTGCTCGCCGGCTGTCAGCAGTCCTCCGGTTGGGCCGACGTAATTTAGACGACTGACGCGGCCGTCCACCATCGTTACGTTGACAGTGCAATATCTCGAAGTTGCCACGCCAAAGCCGTTGCTGGTCGTTGTCGCCTGACCGCTCGCGTAATTGTAATTTCCGGTGACGGAGGCGTTGGTGTTGGAGCTTCCGAACGTGCTGACAATCCGCTTGTTGTTGCCAGAATTATAAGACCAAACTTCGGTAGCCCCCTCGGCTGCCTTCGTGGCGGGTGGCCCCATGCAGCCGAGAACTTGCTCCTTGGTCATCCCGACCATCTTGGTCTGCGCGTCGTTTGCTACGACTGCCCGCTGAACGGCGCAGGCGCCGACCATTGCTGCCAGAACGATGACCGCTATCACGCGCATAGTACCCCCTTCAGCCCGGAGGCATCATGCGCCGCAATGCGGCGCGGTGGCAATCGCGGCACCGTGCAGCCCCTGGCTGCGGAGTCAGGGGGACCACATTCGCCACCGGTGGCCGCCTCGCCGGCGCTGCCGTCGCCAGTGCCCACTTATTAGCCCAGAATTAGTTCAGCCCTGCCGGTGCGGGCGGCCTGCCGCCATAAGTGGCTGCAATCGTTGGCGCTCCCTAGGGAACTCGAACCCCTGTTTTCGCCGTGAGAGGGCGACGTCCTGGGCCGCTAGACGAAGGGAGCTTGGCCAAGCCTTCGAGATAGCCTCGATCCCCCAGGCACGCAAGCAGGGCGGCCGGCCGCGGCACTTACGCGGCAATAATCGGAGCGTGGATAGCGCGGCGGTCGCGCTCTACGGCTTCGGCTCAAGCCGCAGCCGCCCGAGCGGCCTGAGCGTATCGGGATCGAATGTGCGCAACTCGGTAACGCCGCCGACTTCGACTGTCACCACGATGTGGTCGTCGCCGATCGCGGTCGAGAGCACCTTGGCACCCGCCGGCAGCGCCTCGGTGACGTCCACGAAGGCCGGGGCGCTTTCCTCCACTTGCGAAACGCGGTAGCCGATGACGACGAGTACGAGGCCGATGGCGATGAAAGTGCCCATCATGATGACGATCATCATCCGGCGCACCTTGCCGATCGCGGCGGCGGCTTCCGGATCGAGGGGTCGCTGGTCGGACATCGGATGAGCCAAAGTTCAAACCATGACGGCTGAGACAGTCGAGACGGTCGAGATCGCAGCCGAGGAGCAAGGCCGGAGGCTCGACCGCGTGCTCGCCGCCCGCATTCCGGCGCTGTCGCGCTCGCGCCTGAAGGCCTTGATCCTCGACGGGCAAGTGGCCGTCGCGGCGCGCACGATCCGCGATCCGGCCACCTACGTCAATTCCGGCGACACCGTCACCGTCACGCTGCCGGCGCCCGCAGAGGCCAAGCCTGCGGGCGAGCCGATCCCGCTCACTATTGTCTACGAGGACGATGCGATCGTCGTGATCGACAAGCCGGCCGGCCTGGTGGTGCATCCGGCCGCCGGCCATGCCAAGGGCACGCTCGTCAACGCGCTGATCGCCCATTGCGGCGACAGCCTGTCCGGCATCGGCGGGGTCAAGCGGCCGGGCATCGTGCACCGGCTCGACAAGGACACCAGCGGCCTGATGGTGGTGGCCAAGGACGACGCAGCCCATCGCGCGCTCTCGGCCCAGTTCGCCAACAAGGCCGACAGCGGGATCGAGCGCGGCTATCTGGCGTTGGTCTGGGGCGCGCCCGCCCGCGCCAAGGGCACCATCGATGCGCCGCTCGACCGCCACCCGCGCGCCCGCGACAAGCGCGCCGTGCGCGAGGGCGGCCGTCAGGCGGTGACCCATTGGCAGGTGCTGGAGCGCTTTGCCGGTCCCGACGGCAAGCCGGTCGTGAGCCTCATCGCCTGCACCCTCGAGACCGGCCGTACCCACCAGATCAGGGTTCATTTGGCCCATATCGGCCATCCGATCCTGGGCGATCGGACCTATGGCACCGGCTTCAAGAGCAAGGCCGGCCGACTTGGCCCGGCCGCCCATGCCGCTCTGGAGGGACTTGGAAGACAGGCCCTGCATGCTTACCTATTGGCCGTCACACACCCAAAAAATGCAAAAAACTTGCAGTTCCAATCGGAACTGCCGGGCGATTTGCGACGTTTACGTGATGCCCTGGCTGCGGAGAGCCGCAACCAGGGGCCGCGAAGGCCGAAATAGGCCAATCTAGACAATGGCTTGGTTGGTACCGTCGGGGTCACGGCGACGTGACGGGCGGACACTTTATTTCGTCGGCCCGGTCCGCTATGCTGCAGGTGCGATCAAGTTTCGCGGTCGCAAAATCGGATGCGTGCCGTCGGCTCGGGGAGCGGCGGCGACAACCGCCCGCCGATTCACCGGGGGCAACAAAGGAGGGCGCTATCATGGCCCGTTCAGCCGCTTTGCCGGCACTCAAGGCCGAATCCGGTCTTTCACACTATCTGGAAGAGATCCGCCGGTTCCCGATGCTGGAACCGCAGGAAGAATACATGCTGGCGCGTAGCTGGCGCGAACACGGCGATCGTGAAGCCGCGCACAAGCTCGTCACCAGCCATCTCCGCCTGGTCGCCAAGATCGCCATGGGCTATCGCGGCTACGGCTTGCCGATCTCGGAAGTCGTGTCCGAGGGCAATGTCGGCCTGATGCAGGCGGTCAAGCGCTTCGAGCCCGAGAAGGGCTTCCGGCTTGCCACCTACGCCATGTGGTGGATCAAGGCCGCCATCCAGGAATACATCCTGCGCTCGTGGTCGCTGGTGAAGATGGGCACCACCGCCAACCAGAAGAAGCTGTTCTTCAATCTGCGCAAGGCCAAGAGCAAGATTTCCGCGCTCGACGAGGGCGACCTGCGGCCGGATCAGGTCAAGGTCATCGCCAAGCGGCTCGGCGTCAATGAAAAGGACGTCGTCGACATGAACCGCCGCCTGGGCGGCGATGCCTCGCTCAACGCACCGATCCGCGACGACGGCGAGAGCGGCGAATGGATGGATTGGCTGGTCGACGATGCGCCCAGCCAGGAACGCGTCCTGGCCGACAGTGAGGAAAAGGATAACCGCCACGAGGCGCTGACCTCGGCGCTCGACGTGCTCAACGAGCGCGAACGGCGCATCTTCGAGGCGCGCCGGCTGGCCGACGATCCGGTCACGCTCGAGGACCTGGCCACCGAATTCGGCGTCTCGCGCGAGCGCGTGCGCCAGATCGAGGTGCGCGCCTTCGAGAAGGTGCAGAAGGCGGTGAAGACCCGCGTCGCCGCCATGGAACAGCCGAAAGAAACGCCGGCAGTATCGGCGACGGTGCATTAAAGCGCGCCGCAATTACCAAAAATACAAATGGCCGGGAGCAATCCCGGCCATTTTCGTTTCCTTATCCCTCCCCGCTTCGCGGGGAGGTTGGCGAGCCAACGGGTCCGCGCGAAGCGCGGCCCGATGACAAGCTCCGCGAGCCGGGTGGGGAAACTCTCGATTGATCCTCTGCGCGACCCCACCCCGATCGCGCTACGCGCGATCGGCCCTCCCCATTTAGAGGAGGGATAAGAAAGTTACTCTCCCACGCCCGAAACGCTTCCTCGAAGGCGCACACCCCCCTTGGCGCTCCATCGTCCGCTGCTGCAAGCCGATGGCAGGCCTCGAAACCGCCTGGGCGGGGTTTGGCCGAGATGTTCAGGTGTTGGGATTTCACGTGTAAGCCACTGATATAACACGATAACGGCCCAAAGCGCAGGCCACCCCAAAATAATTGCAATTTTAACGGAACAATTGCCCCAATGCCGACTTGTCGTGTGCCCTGATAGCGGTCGAAAGGGCTCTGGAAGCCGTAATCGCGGCGCAAGGGCCCTGACCTGCAACGATGCAAGATGTCACGGCAGGGGGCGCTCATTGTGGCCGTGATTCTGATCGTCGAAGACGATGTTTTCATCCGCGAAGTCGCGGAAATGATGATTCAAGACTGGGATCATCAGACGCTTGCCGCCAGCGATGTCGATGAGGCGCTTGTATTCCTGCGCTCTCCCCAACATATCGATGCGCTGTTTACCGATATCTATTTGAAAGCTTTGGTTCATGGCGGGTGCGATCTTGCGCATCAGGCCATCGCGCTACGGCCGAATTTGCGCGTGCTCTACACGACCGGCAATACCGTTACCGACAAGATGAAAGCGCTTCTGATCGAAGGCACGCACTTCCTTCGCAAGCCGTACACGCAAAATCAGCTCCAAAGCTCAGTCAAAGAATTGCTCGCAGCTTAGTTTTGAATTCGTTAGATTCACGGGGGACGATGAAAATGGCTGAAGCTGGTCACAGGCTTAAAGCCGTGTCCGATATTGCTGCGAGCGACATTGTTGAGACTGTCCCCAGCGCCCTCATCATTCTCGACAGAAATCTAAATATCACCTCGGCCAATCGCGCCTTCTATCAGACGTTCCGCACCAGCCCCGGCGATACCGAGGGCTGTCTTATTTACGCGCTCGGAAACCGGCAGTGGGATATCCCTGCGCTGCGCACTTTGCTCGAGAGCGTGATCCCGCATCGGGCATCGGTCGAAGGCTTCGAAGTCGAGCATGATTTTCCGACCATTGGCCGGCGCACCATGCTGGTCAACGCGCGCAAGATTTTCAGCCCCGGCGACCACGACGGCTCGATCCTGCTCGCCATCGAAGATGTCAGCGAGGAACGCGCTGCGCGCGCCGAGAGCAAGCGCAACTGGCAACTTACGCAAAGCATCGTCGACACGATCCGCGATCCGCTGGTCGTGCTCGAAAACGACATGACGATCGTGACGGCGAGCAAGGCGTTCTTGACGATGTTCGGGATTACCGAGGCAGAGACGCATGGGCGGCGCGTTTCCGAATTGCTCCAGCACCAATGGGACGTGCCAGCGCTACGTCATCTGATGGAGAAGGTACTGCCGGAAAACAAGCCGATCGAAAGTTTCGAGATCGAAGACATTTTTCCAGGTCTCGGGCGCCGTGTCTTTAACTTGAACGCCCGCAAAATTTCTCAGCCCGGCAACCATGCCCATCGCATGCTGCTCGTGTTCGAGGACATCACCGATCGCAAGCAACGCGAGCGCGACGCGTTGAGCTTGACCAACGAAATCTCACATCGAATCAAGAATAACTTGCAGGTCATAGTCGGCCTGATCGCTTACGAAGCCAAATGGACGGCGGCTCCGTGCGTACAAGGCTATAAAACCATGCAGGCGCGCATCGGAGCGATTGCCCAGCTTTACGACCTGATTTCTCAAACCAGCCTTGGCCGTACTGTCGCCGTGGACGCTTACTTGCGGGAAATCGCCAGGACGATGTCGGCGAGCCTTCTTGGAAACACGTCGGGGATTACGATCGAGGTCAAGGGCGAGGCGCTCGAAATCGATCCGGATCGCGCCGTTCCTTTCGGCCTTCTGGTCAACGAGCTCACGACCAACGCCATCAAGCATGCGTTCCCGGACGGGAGCGGACATATCATGCTGCGGGTGGACCAGGTCGGCGATCAAATTGAGCTGATCGTTGCCGATGACGGTGTCGGCATGAAAGATAAGGATCTGGCGAAGAGTCCTGAGAAGCGCGGATCTGACTACGTGGCGATTTTTGTCCGTCAGCTTGGCGGCGCCATCATCCCGTCTAAACAGGGACCAACCGGAACGACCGTCAGAATACGGCTTCCCTTGCTTTTGGTCCCATCGGGCGGCGCCGAACCCCTGGCGGCATAGCGCCGTTAGCACGCCGAACTGAAAAAATGATGGCGCGCGTCTACTCCCCCCACGCCCTAAACGCTTCCTCGAAGGCGCGCACGCCGGGCGTACCCTTCTCCATCGCCAGGATGGCGCGCTTGCCGGTGGTATAGACGATCGGGATATCGAACCAGTCGCGCTCCTTGAGCAGCGCGATGTTGCGCTGCACGTCGACGTCGACCGCCGACAGGCCGATCAGGAAATAGCCATTGGTCACCTTCACCGCCAGCCCGGCGAGCGGCGCGCCGCGCGTCTGCTCGTCCGGCTTCATCAGCACGCCGGGCACATTGGCGATGCCGCCCTGCTCGAAATCAGCCGGCAGCGTGAACATGATCTCGATAGTATGGCTCGCCGGCAGCGCCTTGTCGGTGTTGCGGCGGAGCGACCAGGTCATGCGCATGTGCCGCTCGGGGATTTCCACGTCGGCACGGATCGCGAGCTCGGGCGCCAAGCCCGGCCCCGGCGAAACGGTCTCGGTGCGCCAGAGCGCCGAGCCGACATAACGCTTGCCTTTCGGGTCGCTCGGATCCTCGTCGTACAGCACGACCTTTTGCGCGACCGCGGCGGCCGGCGCATTAGCGGGCGCCGGAGTGCCTTCGGCCGGCCCGATACGGTCGGCGATCTTCGGCTTGGTCGCCGGCTCGGCCGCTACGCGCGGCTTCGGCGCCGGTACGCTGCGATACTTCGCCACCATGGTCATGATCGCTTGCCGTTGCCAGTAGCCGCCGCCGGCCAGGCCGGCCAGCACCAGCAGCAGCAAAATGAACCTGATCACGCGGCCATAGGAACGCACCGGCCGCGAATATTCCTGTTCGTCATCCTCATAGCGCGGCGGCGGCGGTGCCTGCGCCAATGGCGCGTCATGCGGCTGTTGCGGCTCCGGCGCGGCAGACGGCGGCTCGAAGTAATGTTCCGCCGTCGTTTGCGCGTTGCCGCCGGCTGGCAGCGCCTGATCGCCGGGCATCGCTTCGTAGAACTCGCGCGCCGAACGATTGGCCTCCGCCGCCGCGTCGCCCAGGCCCTCGGCGTCGGCCATCGTCTCGCGGAAGCCGCGCAGGCCCTGGTCCATGATCGACGGCTTTGCTTCCGCCTCCCCGGCAACCTCGGTGCGCGTGCGCTTGGCGGCTTCCGCCTCGACCTTGCGGATTGCGTCTTCCAGCGCCAGCCGCTCGCGCGTGATGTCGGATTCATTGAGCGCCGGCTCGACGCTGCGCAGCTGGTTGAGCAGCGAACTGCGCGCGCGCTCGTACAGCACGCGGCGATTTTCGCCCGTGTTCTTGTCGAGGCTATTGACCGCGCGAGAGATCAGCGGATGATAGTCAGCCATTGCACCTCAACATGTTCGCGCTTCTTGTCTTTTTTCCGTCATCATAGCTCGAACGGGTTCTTCATCAGAATCGTGTCCTCGCGCTCCGGGCTGGTCGAGAGCAGGGCAACCGGGCATCCGATCAGTTCCTCAATCCGGCGTACATATTTAATCGCCTGCGCCGGCAATTGCGCCCACGAACGTGCGCGCGCGGTCGGCTCCTTCCAGCCGGCAATGGTCTCGTAGACCGGCTCCACCCGCGCCTGCGCGCGCTCGCCGGCGGGAAGGTAGTCGATTTCGCGGCCTTCGAGACGGTAGCCCACGCAAACCTTGATCTCGTCGAAGCCGTCGAGAATGTCGAGCTTGGTGAGCGCCAGGCCGTCGATGCCGCAGGTTAGCACGGCCTGGCGCACCAGCACGGCGTCGAACCAGCCGCAGCGGCGCGCACGCCCGGTAACGGTGCCGAATTCGCGACCGCGTTCACCGAGTGTTTTACCGATCGCATTGTCCATCTGATCGGTCGGGAACGGCCCCTCGCCCACCCGCGTGGTGTAGGCCTTGCAGATGCCGAGCACATAGTCGATGGCGTTCGGGCCGAGGCCGCAGCCGGTCGCCGCCTGCGCCGCCACGGTGTTGGACGACGTCACATAGGGGTAGGTCCCATGATCGATATCGAGCAGCGCGCCTTGCGCGCCTTCAAACAAAATGCGTTTGCCCTCGCGCCGCTTGGCATCGAGCAGCGACCAGACCGAATCCATGAACGGGAGTACCTTGGGTGCCAGCGCCGCCAGGTCGTCGTAGATCGGCTTGGCCGCGATCTCGTCGATACCATTGCCGCGCCGCAACGCGTTGTGATGCGACAGCAGCCGCTCGATTTTCTGGCTGAGCGAGGGCAGATCGGCGAGATCCATGAAACGGATGGCGCGGCGGCCGACCTTGTCCTCGTAGGCCGGACCGATGCCGCGCTTGGTGGTGCCGATGCGCGTGTTCGAATTGGACATTTCGCGGAAGGCGTCGAGTTCCTGGTGCAGCGGCAGAATCAGCGTGGCGTTCTCGGCGATGCGTAGATTGTCCGGCGTCACCGCAACGCCTTGTTTCTTGAGCTGGGCGATTTCCGCGAGCAGCGCGTGCAGATCGACCACCACGCCGTTGCCGATGATGGAGAGCTTGCCCCCGCGCACCACGCCGGATGGCAGCAGCGACAGCTTGTAGGTGGTGCCGTCGATCACCAGAGTGTGGCCGGCATTGTGGCCGCCCTGGAAGCGGACGACGATATCGGCCTGTTCGGACAGCCAGTCGACGATCTTGCCCTTGCCTTCGTCGCCCCACTGGGACCCGACTACCACCACATTCGCCATCAGGAATGCTTCCCTGCCTGCGCCCGGACTCATGAAGCCGGGTGCCACCGGCTAGGTCCACCTTCGGATAAAGGATCAAACCGGCCGAGGCAAGGCGCAGAACGCCGCCCGGAGGCTCCGGGCGGCACTCTCAAGGAATTGATATTACGCCTGTATTTCTAGAAATGCAGCGGCTTGGCCTGCTGCACTTGCGGCAGCGCGCGCACCTTCTCCAAGACTGCCTCCGGCAGTTCGCCGTCGATCTCGATCAGCGCGATGGCATTGGCGCCGGGCGCCTCGCGGCCGACATGAAAGGTGGCGATGTTGATGCCGGCCTCGCCCAGGGTCGAGGAGAAGCGGCCGATGAAGCCGGGCTTGTCGAGGTTGGTGATGTAGATCATCGAGGGCCCGAACTCGGCGTCCATGCGGATGCCCTTGATGTTGACGATGCGCGGGCGGCCGTCGGCGAACACGGTGCCCGACACCGAGCGCTGCTGCCGTTCGGTCTCAACCGTGACCGTGATCAGACTGTCGTAGTCGCCGGCCATCTCGCGCGTGGTCTCCTCGACCATGATGCCGCGCTCCTTGGCGACCACCGGTGCGTTGACCACGTTCACGTCCTCCAGCATCGGGCGTAGCAGGCCGGCGACGGCGGCCGAGGTGAGCGCCTTGGTGTTCATCTGCGCCACCGCACCTTCGTAGGAAATCTGCACTTTGCTCAACCCGGTCTCGGTCAACTGGCCGGCGAACGAGCCGAGTTTCTCGGCGAGCGCGATGAACGGCCGCAGCTTCGGCGCTTCCTCGGCGCTGATCGAAGGAAAATTGACCGCGTTGGAGATGGCGCCGCGCAGCAGGTAGTCGGACATCTGCTCGGCGACCTGCAGCGCAACGTTTTCCTGCGCCTCGGACGTGGCGGCGCCGAGATGCGGCGTGCACACCACATTAGGCAGGCTGAACAGCGGGTTTGCCGTCGCCGGCTCCTCGACAAACACGTCGAACGCCGCACCCGCCACCTGCCCCGACTTGAGCGCTTCGGCGAGTGCCGCCTCGTCGACCAGGCCGCCGCGCGCGCAATTGACGATGCGTACGCCTTTTTTCATCTTCGCGATGGCGGCGGCATCGATGATGTTCTTGGTCTTTTCGGTAAGCGGGGTATGCAAAGTGATGAAATCGGCGCGCTTGAACAGCGCGTCGAGTTCGACCTTCTCGACGCCGAGATCGCGCGCGCGTTCCTCCGACAGGAACGGATCGTAGGCGATCACCTTCATCTTCAGGCCGATCGCGCGGTCGGCAACGATCGAACCGATATTGCCGCAGCCGATCACGCCGAGCGTCTTGGAGAAAATTTCCACGCCCATGAACTTGTTCTTTTCCCATTTGCCAGCGCGCGTCGAGGTGTCGGCTTCCGGAATCTGGCGGGCCAGCGCCAGCATCAAGGAAATGGCGTGCTCGGCGGTGGTGATCGAATTGCCGAACGGCGTGTTCATCACGATGATGCCGCGCGCGGTCGCCGCCGGAATGTCGACATTGTCGACGCCGATGCCGGCGCGGCCGATCACCTTCAGGTTCTTGGCCTTTTCCAGGATCTTGGCCGACACTTTGGTGGCCGAGCGGATGGCAAGGCCGTCGTAATTGCCGATCAGCTCGGCGAGTTTTTCCTTGTCCTTGCCGAGGCTGGGCTGGAAATCGACCTCAATGCCGCGATCCTTGAAGATCTGCACGGCGGCGGGCGACAGCGAATCCGAGATGAGAACTTTGGGCATGATCCCCTCACTTGTCATTCCGGCCGAGCGCGAAGCGCGAGAGCCGGAATGCAGGAAAACGATGTGGACTTTCGATGGTTTGGAATTCTGTTCTGGATTCCGGGGTCGCGGGCTTCACCCGCGCCCCGGAATGACCGGTTTTTACGCCGCCTTCGGCAGCGCGGCCTTGGCTTCGGCAAAAGCCCAGTCGAGCCAGGCCGTGAGCGCCTGCACGTCGCTCGCCTCCGCCGTCGCCCCGCACCAGATGCGCAAGCCCGGCGGCGCGTCGCGGTAATAGGCGATGTCGTAGGCGACGCCTTCCTTTTCCAAAAGCCCGGCCAGCGTCTTGGCGAAGGCCGCCTGATCGTCGGCTGAAAGCCGCGTCACCGCCGCATCGACCACCTTCAGACACACGGACGTATTCGAACGTTCGCCCGGCTTATTGCCGAGATGCTCGATCCAGGGCGTGACCGCCACCCAGTCGGCCAGCGCCTTGGCATTGGCGTCAGAGCGCGCGATGGTCGCCGGCAGGCCGCCGACCGATTTCGCCCAGTTGAGCGTGTCGAGATAATCCTCGACGCAGAGCATCGACGGCGTGTTGATGGTCTCGCCGGCGAAAATGCCCTCGTTGAGCTTGCCGCCCTTGGTCATGCGGAAAATCTTCGGCAGCGGCCAAGCCGGCTTGTGGCTCTCCAGCCGCGCCACCGCGCGCGGGGAAAGAATGATCATGCCATGCGCGGCTTCCCCGCCGAGCGCCTTCTGCCAGGAGAAGGTGACGACATCGAGCTTGGGCCAGTCGAGCCTTTGCGCAAAGGCCGCCGAGGTGGCGTCGCAAATGGTGAGGCCTTCGCGCTTGGCGGCGATCCAGTCGCCGTTCGGCACGCGCACGCCCGAGGTGGTGCCGTTCCAGGTAAACACCACGTCGGTGGCAAAATCGACCTTGCTCAGATCGGGCAAGTCGCCATAGGGCGCCTTGAGGACGGTGACGTCCTTGAGCTTGAGCTCCTTGGTGACGTCGCTGACCCAGCCTTCGCCGAAGGATTCCCAGGTCAGCATGGTCACGGGCCGTGCGCCCAGCAGCGACCACAGCGCCATTTCCACCGCGCCGGTATCGGAAGCCGGCACGATGCCGATGCGGTAGTCGCCGGGTACTTCCAGCACTTCGCGGGTCAGATCGATGGCGCGTTTGAGCTTCGCCTTGCCGATCTTGGATCGGTGCGAGCGTCCTAAAACCGCGTCGGTGAGGGCTGTGAGATTCCAGCCAGGGCGCTTGGCGCAGGGGCCGGACGAGAAGTGCGGGATCACCGGCCGCACGCCGGGCTTGGTCGCTGTCATGTCTCTATCCTTCCAGATAGGCGCCCCTCGTTGGGGAGGGGTGTCCCACTGGCGGACATAGGCGACTTGGGAGCCGCGGTCAACTATGGCGAATTGCGTATTTAGGTGAGGATGCCGGCGCGCGCGAAAATGAGCGGGAACTAGAACTTCACGCCGAGGCCGACGCGGCCGGTATTTAAGTTGGTTCTGATCCCGCCCACCGGCGCGAAGGCGATGTATTCCCATTCGCCGCGCACGAATACGTTTGGCAGCAAAGCCACGTCCATGCCGAGCCCGATGACGACGCCGCCGACAACGGCGTTGTCCTTGGCGTCCGATAGCGAGTTGACGATGGGACCGTATTTGGGGGTGGGCGGCGTGGTCGTGTTGTCTACGCCGCTGGAGATCACCGTCGCCGACGTCGCATAGTTGAAGCGGCCGGCCGCGGCGCCGACGAAGGCATAGGGCAAGAACTGGCCGAAGGCATAACCGGCGCGAGCGCGAATTGTCGCATAGTCGATCATTTTGAGCGACGATTGCGCAATGATGGTTACATCATTGGTGATTTTGTCCGAGGTGGTCACTTCACGCGCGATGTAGTCGCTCACGGACGTTTCGGGACCCGAGGTTCGATTATAAGCCAAGTCAAATCCGACGACGAGTTGATCCCATTGAACATTGTAGCCGAGGAAAGCGCCGTATTGGCGTCCATTGGTCGTACTGGACGGCAGTGTCGTCCATTTCGACGGTTCGAATTCTTTTTCGAGCAACGTATTGCGCAGCATATAGGCGACGAGCTCATTGGTGCTTTCGGCGAAATCGGCGTTCATGTTGCTGATGCCGAACTGCGCGCCGAAATTGACGCCGTCCCAGCGGCTCGCAGAAGCGCCGCTGCCGAACGACCCGCGCAGCAGCGAGTCGATGTCGGCGGCAGCAGCCGGCTGCGCGAGCAGCATAAAAGCGAGCGCCGCCAAAGCCGCGCCTAGACCGCGGCCGCTACGTGCTAGCGCGAGGTTAATGCGGGTGACGCAAATCATCGAAGCTCCAGCGCAGGCCGATACGTACTTCATGCGCGGCGACGTTCTTGAACGTCATCGCGCCGAACACGTCGCTGCCGGTTTTGACGTCGCCGATATTGAGGTAGCGGTAGCCGAGATCCATCATGAGATTATGCGAGACGGCGTAGGCAATGCCGGCCATGCCGGCGAAGGCGAAATTCCACTGGTATTTGCTGGTGTCGGCGGAAAACGGCGGGGCGCCGGTGCTGGCATAGTCGTAGGCGTGCACATAGGCGACGCCGGCGCCGGCGCCGATATAGGGCGACAGGTGGTACCAGGTGCCGAGATCGAGATAGCCGTTGACTAGCGCCGTGGACGCCTGGATTTTGGCGGTGGTGTCGCCGGCGGTGGCGATGGTTCCCTCATATTTCACCGGCGCCGCGTAATCGACGGTGACGTCGGTGCGCAGCCAGCTGCTCTTGATGCCGACGCCGAGACTGCCCGTGATGCCGGTGCCCAAACTGCTATCGGTCTGGTTCGGAAATGGCGCGGCCAATTCGGCGCGCGAAAGAATTCCCCAATGCGCGCCCACATCGCCGCGCAGATACCAGCCCGAGCTGAGATCGAGGAACGCCGGCTCATATTCGGACGGCGGCGGCGGTGCCGGTTCCGGTGGATAGCCGTGCATATCGGCGGCGCGTGCGAGCGCCCCTGCCATCGCCAATGCCACTCCGGCGACGAGCAATGTCCTCAAGCACCCCATAGCCAGTGTTCCTGCGCTACTCATCACTCGACCATGCCGGAGGAAGGTTAAGCCGCGCTTAACCATAATTTTTCACCATAACTTGCGCACCGTTAACTGCCCGGGCGCGTGGAAGCTGCGCCAGCTCTAACCCTTGCTGTGCAGCGGCGGCGCATACGGCGGCGGCGAATACGGCGGCGGAGAATAGGGCGGCGGCGCGTACGGCGGCGGCGTGTAGACGTAGCGCGGCGGCGGCGGCGGCGGCGCAACCTCGCAGCACGTCCAGCGCAGGCTGAGCATGATGTCGTGCGAACTCAGATTGTGGAATTTGAAGGAGTCGTTTGTGCAAGTCACCGAACAATCGACCGTATCGGTGATCGATCCGTAGTTGAGATAGCGATAGGTCAGGTCGACTTTGAAGGTTTTGCTTATGTTGTAGCCGACGCCGGCATACAGCGCGTATGCCATGTGCCATTCGCTCGGATTGCGCCCGAAGCCATATCCGCCGTTCGGATTGACGTCGACAAAGTCGAGCAGGCTGTTGTAGGCGCCGCCGATGCCGGCACCGACGAAAGGCGTGAAGCAATTCCAGGTACCGAGATCGACAAAGGCATTAGCCAGGAAAACCCAGGACTTTACGTAGCCCTGATATTCGTCGACGCCGTTGGGCAGATAGGTGACGAGGGCATAGTAGCGCGAGCGGGCGCGATATTCGGCGCTCACATCGAAGCGCAGCCAATTGTTCCACTCGTAGCCGACTGCGCCGCCGACGAACGTGGCGTCGGAATTGGAATGGTGTTGCAGCGTGGCGCCGGTCACCGTCTCGTAGTCGAGACTGGCTTTGTTGAGCATGCCGACGCCGACATAACCGCGCAGATACCAGTTTTCGGCGAAATTTTGCGGCGGCGGCTGCACGTAGATCGGCTGCTGCGGCATAGGCTGCGAATAATCGGCGCCCTGCGCCGCGCTCGCCGCGAATACGGTAATTGCCGCCAATATCGAAATCGTTAGACGCGCGCCAGCCATGACATCGTCCCTCATCGAATGCGCCGGTAGCCCGGACGCCGGAATGATGCGGGACGTTGGCAGAAAATCGTTAAGCGGCTCTTAACCTTGTTCTTTAACCACGCTGCTTAACCTATCGCACGCGGATGACGCGTTTTGGGCCCGCACGAGGCGCTCGCGCAACCGCGATTAAGAATTCATTAACTTTCAAAACGCCGCGCGCGCCGTCTTTGCGGCGCGCGGGATCGTCGATTCGGCCGGCAGGGCTCGCGGGCCTAGTCCTCGTCGCCCTCGCCCATCTCGCCGATGTGATGCTGGGCGTAGAGTTCGAGGCCGAGCTTGGCCACCAGATCGAGCTGGGTCTCGAGGAAGTCGATGTGGTGCTCCTCGTCCGACATCAGCTTCTCGAACAGGTCGCGGGTGACGTAGTCCTTGACCGAATGGCAATAGGTGGCGGCTTCCTGGTAGAGCGCGCGCGCCGACATTTCCGCCGCCAGGTCGCAGTCGAGCACCTCTTTCACGTTCTGCCCGATGTGCAGCGGGTCGAGCACCTGCATATTGGGAAAGCCATCGAGGAAGATGACGCGCTCGACCAGTTTGTCGGCATGCTCCATCTCTTCGATCAATTCCTTGCGCCACTGCTTGGCGAGGTCCTTGTAGCCCCAATTGTCGAGCAGCCGGTAATGCAGCCAATACTGGCTCACCGCCGTGAGCTCGTGCCGCAGCGCTTTGTTGAGATATTCGACGACCTTGACATCACCCTTCATGCGACGCTCCTCACTTGTCTCGACGGTTGCGGCAAAGCGGAAGAAAGTCCGGAGATTTTCGCCGACGGCGTAGCGCGGTCTGCTGGACAATCGGCGCAGAGGCGGGCTTCATCCATGATCTTACGGATCGTGCGGGCACAGCGGCCACATTGGGCGCTGCAGCCGAGGCAGCCATAGACCTGGAATGTGGTACGCGGCGATGCACGCTGTACCGCACTGCGCACGTCATGGTCGCTGAGCACGTTGCAGGAACAGATGATCATCGGGCAACCGGGGCTATTGCGAATGGCTCGCAGAATGGCACGTTCGCTACCGGCTTCTTTGCGCCAAGTCAAAACAAAACGCTCTTTGCAGGCGTTCTAAACTATTGCCGGAAATAGGTTTTAGTCGCCAGCGACGGCGTAATTGCCGCCGGCGGGCAACAAATTGCTGACACCGGAATGAGTTGAACCGGCGCCCGGCTAGGCCGCAACCTCGGTCAGCGCTTCGACCACGTCGTCCACCACCGCCTCGACCAGCGTCTTATCGTCGCCTTCGCCCATGACCCGGATCACCGGTTCGGTGCCGGACGGACGCACGATCAGGCGGCCGCCAAGGCCGAGTTTCTTTTCGCCGCTGGCGATGGCGGAACGCACAGCGGCGTTTTCCAGCGGCTTGCCCTTCTGGTAGCGGACGTTCTTGAGCACCTGCGGCAGCGGCTCGAAGCGGTGGCAAAGCTCCGATACCGGCTTGTTGGCGCGCTTGACCACGGCGAGCACCTGCAAGGCGGCGACAAAACCGTCGCCGGTGGTGGTGTAGTCGGACAGAATGATGTGGCCGGATGGCTCGCCGCCGACATTGTAGCCGTGCGCACGCATGTGCTCGAGCACATAGCGGTCGCCGACCGGCGTGCGCACCAGTTCGAGGCCGAGACCGGCGAAGTGGCGCTCGAGCCCGAGATTGGACATCACAGTGGCGACCACGCCCGGCCGCTGCAGCCTGCCGTCGTCTTTCCAGCTTTCAGCGATGACGGCGAGCAATTGGTCGCCGTCCACCACATGGCCGCGCTCGTCCACGATCATGACGCGGTCGGCGTCGCCGTCGAGCGCGATGCCGATATCGGCGCGCATCTCACGCACCTTGTGGCTGATCGCGGCGAGGTCGGTCGATCCGCAGTCCTTGTTGATGTTGAAGCCGTCGGGATCGACGCCGATCGCGATCACGTCGGCGCCCATTTCCCACAGCGCGCCGGGCGCGACCTTGTAGGCAGCGCCGTTGGCGCAATCGATCACCACGCGCAGGCCCTCGAAGTTCAAGGCGCGCGGCAGCGTGAGCTTGGCAAATTCGATATAGCGGTCCTGCACGCCGTCGATGCGTCTGGCGCGGCCGAGATCCTCACTTTTGGCGAGCTTCTTGCCGAGGTCGGAATCGATCAGCGCTTCGATCTTGCTTTCGACCTCGTCGCTGAGTTTGAATCCGTCCGGGCCGAACAGCTTGATGCCGTTGTCGTCATACGGATTGTGCGAGGCCGAAATCATCACGCCGAGATCGGCGCGCATCGAGCGCGCCAGCATGCCGACCGCCGGCGTCGGGATCGGGCCGGTGAGCAGCACGTCCATGCCGACCGAGGTGAAGCCGGCGACCAGCGCGGTCTCGATCATGTAGCCGGACAGGCGCGTGTCCTTGCCGATCAGTACGCGATGGCGGTGTTCGCCGTTCTTGAAAACAAGCCCGGCAGCCTGGCCGACCTTGAGCGCCAGATCGGGGGTAATGACTTTGTTAGCCCGGCCGCGAATGCCGTCGGTGCCGAAATAGCGACGAACCATGAAACGCCCCTTGACGCCCGTTTTACGGCCTTTGCGCCCTGCAACGGCTGATTTATTGGCGGGCGGCGACGCCTGCCCGCGAGCCCGCATATTAGGGCCAACGCGGTGAATTTGCTTCAAAAATTGTGAGTAATCGTTACCAAAGGCGTTAAGATTCTTGTCCGCTGATTATGCAATGGAAATGCAGCCGGAACGGCCGGTTTCGCCGCCCCCGGCGCTGTGCTACCCGGTTAATCAAGTGGCGAAAGCTCCGGGCATCCCATGAAGAACATCACCTGCATCGACGACCTGCGCCAACTCGCCCGCCGGCGGGTGCCGCGCGCCTTTTTCGATTACGCCGACAGCGGCTCCTATAACGAGGAGACGCTGCGCGCCAATCGCGCCGACCTCGAAGGCATCAAGCTGCGCCAGCGCGTGCTGGTCGACGTCTCGGCACGCAGTCTCGCCACCACCGTGATCGGGCAAAAAGTGGCGGCGCCTATCATCCTGGCCCCGGTCGGGCTCACCGGCATGCAGCACGGCGACGGCGAGATCCTGGCGGCGCGCGCCGCCGAAGCCGCCGGCATCCCCTACACGCTCTCCACCATGTCGATCTGCTCGATCGAAGACGTGGCGCAGGCGACCACCAAGCCATTCTGGTTCCAGCTTTACGTGATCCACGACCGCAGCTTCTCCAAGGACATCCTGGCGCGCGCGGCGGCGGCGAAATGCAGCGCGCTGGTGCTCACCGTCGACCTGCAGGTGCTCGGCCAGCGCCACCGCGACATCAAGAACGGCATGACCGTGCCGCCGGAACTGCGCATCAAGACCATCCTCGACGTCGCCACCAAGCCGGCCTGGGCCTGGAGCGTGCTGACCGGCAAACGCAAGACCTTCGGCAATCTGGCCGGCCACGTGAAGGGCATGGACAACGTCAATTCGCTCGGCACCTGGATTCAGAGTCAATTCGATCCGGCGCTGAGCTGGAAGGATGTCGAGTGGATCAAGAACATCTGGCCGGGCAAGCTGATCTTGAAAGGCATCCTCGACGTCGACGACGCTAAGACGGCGGTCAAGCTCGGCGCCGACGCCATCGTGGTGTCGAACCACGGCGGCCGCCAGCTCGACGGCGCGCCGTCCTCGATCTCGGCGCTGCCGAAGATCGCCGACGCGGTCGGCGCCGATACCGAGGTGCTGTTCGACGGCGGCATCCGCACCGGTGCCGACATCATGCGTGCACTGGCGCTCGGCGCGCGCGCCTGCATGATCGGCCGCGCCTATGTCTACGGCCTCGGCGCCGGCGGACGGGCCGGCGTCGCCAAGGCAATCGACATTCTCGAGAAGGAACTCAGCGTCACCATGGCGCTCACCGGCACCAACCGCATCGCCGACATCGGCCGCCACGTGCTGGTCGATGGCGGCGAAGCGAAGAGGAAGGTGGCGGCGAAGCGGAAGAAGCCTACGTAAGATTGAGGCAACGCTTCTCCGCCGTCATTGCCGGGCTTGACCCGGCAATCCATGAAGCAGTTCGGCAACGGAGAACTTACGCAAGGCTTTCGCTTGCGGCCATTCATCGTGGATGCCCGGGGCAAGCCCGGGCATGACGCTGAATTTGCGGCGCCGCCGCGCTGAATCTCACTCCTCCTTCAACCCCAACGCCAAATCGTTGCCCGTCGCACCGTAATATTTGTACGGCAGGAACTTGCCGGTCATGCCGAGGCTGACGCGGTCGCCCTTGGGGTCGGCCTTGCGGGTGATCTCCATGTCGAAATCGATCGCCGACATGATGCCATCGCCGAATTCCTCCTCGATCAGCGCCTTGAGCGCCGGGCCGTTGACCATGAGCAATTCGTAAAAACGGTAGATCAGCGGATCGGTTGGCGGCATCGGTGTGCCGGTGCCGCGCATCGGCACTTCGTTGAGCATGGCCTGCTCGCTTTTGCTGAGGCCGAACAGTTTGGCGGCGTTGGCCGCCTGCGGCTTGGTCAGTTTCATCTGGCCGAGGATGGCGCCGGCGATCAGGATCGACGACATGCCGCCGATCTCGCCGCAGATGTATTTCCAGCTCCAACCCTTCTCGCGCTTGATGTCGAGAAGTTTCTCGGTGAGCCCGTCCCGTGTCATGGCTAGCTCCTTGTGCTGCGTTCAAAAGGCGATGCCCGCAAAATAAGCAAATTCTGCGCCACTAGTTCAGCCATCTTGCCAAAGCTTGCCGTGCATGCGACCCGAAAGGCTATGACGGCGGACGTCACGATTAACGACGGCGGACGGCTTACCGCGCATCCGTTGCGCGCGGCGGTCATCGGCGAGGTGCACGCGCGGCCGTTTACGGCCGTGGAGACGCCGCGCCGCATCCTGCATTTTGCTTTCGATACCGCCGGCGAAGCCGGGCGCAGCGACCGCGCGGCGCTGGCCGATTTCTGCGCCCGGCGCCAGCTAGAGCTGCTCAAGCCGTCCGCCAAGCAGCATCGCGTCGCGCTCGGGGGCGCCACGCTGCGCTGGGAGCAACACTCCGAATTCACCACTTATACCTGGGAGCTGCCGTCGGAAGGGACTACGCCGTTCCATCCCGCGGCCGCGTCGCTGGCAACGCCGATGGCGAGCCTGCCGCAACCGGGACCGCTCATCGTGGCGCTCGATCTGCACCTGATGGTCGACAAAAAGATCGCGATCGAACAGCTGTTCGACCGCGCCAGCCTGGCGGTGGCCGAAAATTCCGACGGTGACGCGCTGTTCGCCACCGACTTCCAGCCCGATCCGTCCGGCTTCGTGCGCATCCTGGTGCTCGACCGCGGGCTCGGGCGCGAGCGCGCCGGGGCGCTGGTCCAGCGCATCGTCGAGCTGGAGACCTACCGCACGCTGGCGCTGCTCGGACTGCCCGAAGCGCAGCGGCTGACGCCGTCGATCAACCGCATCGAGACGCGGCTCGGCGAAGTCACCGAGGAAATGCGGCGCACCGACAAACTCATCGACAATCACCGCCTGCTCGACGAATTGACCGCGCTCGCCGCCGAACTGGAAGCGGGCGCCGCGGCGAGCTTGTTCCGCTTCGGCGCCAGCCGCGCCTACAATGAGATCGTGCAGTTGCGCCTCGCCACCATCGGCGAACGCCGGGCCGAAGGCCTGCCGACCTGGTCGTCGTTCCTGGCGCGCCGCATGTCGCCCGCCATGCGCACGTGCGCTAACACCGAGGAACGCCAGAACAACCTGTCGGAAAAACTGGCGCGCGCCGCCAATCTACTGCGCACGCGGGTGGACGTGGAACTGGAACGGCAGAACCGCGACCTGCTCAAGTCGATGAACGAGCGCACGCGGCTGCAATTGCGGTTGCAGACCACGGTCGAGGGGCTTTCGGTTGCCGCGGTCAGTTATTACGTGGTCGGGCTGTTCGGCTACCTGGTCAAGGGCGCGCAGGACGAAGGCTTGCCGGTCAATATATCGCTCGCCACCGCGCTGTTCGTTCCGGTCGCCGTGCTGGCGATCTGGTTCGTGGTGCGGCGCATCCGGCGCCGGCATATGTCGAGCGGTGAATGAGCGGCAATTCAACCTGACAAAGCGCGAGGGGCTGGCATGAGCATCATGTATCACGACGGCAACCGGCAACTGCAGGACCGCTTCGACAGCCGGCGCATCTCCGACCGGCTGGAAGAGAAATTGACCCGCACAACGTTCAGCGCCGACGACAAGGCCTTCATCGAGAGTGCGGCCTATTTCTTCCTTGCTACCGCCGACGACGAAGGCCGGCCGGACTGCTCGTTCAAGGGCGGCATGCCGGGTTTTGTGCGGGTGACGGGGCCATCCGAACTGGCGTTTCCGGATTATGACGGCAACGGCATGTTCAAAAGCCTCGGCAATGTGATCGTGAACCCGCATGTCGGCCTGTTGTTCATCGCCCTGCATGACAAGCCGAAACGCCTGCGCGTCAACGGTGAGGCGCGCGTGAGCGATGCCGATCCGCTGCTGGGCGAAACGGTGGGCGCGCAACTGATCGTGCGGGTCGAAGCGCGTGCGATTTTCCCCAATTGCCCGCGCTATATCCCGAACATGCAGATGATCGGCCCGTCGATCTATACCCCGCAGCCGAAATGCGAGACGCCGGAGCCCTCCTGGAAGACCTCCGACAGTTTCAAGGACGTCGTGCATCCGCGCGCCCCCACCTGGAAAGGCTAGCCATGCGCAGCGAGCGATTCGATTTCCCCAATGCCACGGGCGAAAAGCTCGCCGCGGTGCTCGATTTGCCGCTCGGCAAGCCCATGGCCTATGCGCTGTTCGCGCACTGTTTCACCTGCGGCAAGGATATTCGCGCCGCCAAGCGCATCGCCGAGCGGCTGACTATCCACGGCGTCGCGGTGCTGCGCTTCGATTTTACCGGGCTTGGCGGCAGCGAAGGCGAATTCGCCAACACGCATTTTTCTTCCAACGTCGATGATCTGGTCGCCGCCGCCGATCATTTGCGCAAAATGTATGGCGCGCCGGCGATCCTGATCGGCCACAGCCTGGGCGGCTGCGCGGTGCTGGCGGCCTCGCACCGCATTGCCGAGGCGCGCTGCGTCGTCACCATTGCCGCGCCTTACGATCCGAGCCACGTCGTCGGTCTGTTCAAGCAGCAGGTCGACAAGATCGAGGCGCAGGGTGAGGTCGAGGTGCAGCTCGCCGGGCGGCCGTTCCGCATCAAGCGCGAGTTCCTCCACGACGTCGCCGAGAAGAAGCTCAACGAGTGCCTCGCGACCTTGCGCAAGGCGCTGCTGGTGTTCCACTCGCCGACCGACGACACGGTCGGCATCGACAATGCCTCGCATATTTTCGGCGCCGCCAAACATCCGAAGAGCTTTGTCTCGCTCGCCGGCGCCGACCACCTGCTGAGCAAAGCGGGCGATGCCGTCTATGTGGCCAATGTGATCGCCGCCTGGGCCGAGCGTTATCTCGACCAGCCCGAGATCATGACCGAAGCCGAAGTCGAAGCCGGCCTGGTGCTGGTGCGTGAGACGCATGGCGGCAAATTCCAGCAGGAAATCCTGACCGGGCCGCATCGCCTGCTCGCCGATGAGCCGGTGAAACTCGGCGGGTTCGATTCCGGTCCCGGGCCTTACGACTATCTGCTGGCTGGTCTCGGCGCCTGCACCTCGATGACGATCCGGCTTTATGCCGACTTCAAGAAGATCCCGCTGGAAAATGTGTCGGTGCGGCTGAGCCACGAGAAAAAGATTCACACCAAGGACTGCGAGGACTGCGAGAACAAGGTCAGCAAGGTCGATCACATCGACCGCGCCATCACGCTGGAAGGCCCGCTCGACGCCGAGCAGCGCAAGCGGCTGATGGAGATTGCCGACAAATGCCCGGTGCACCAGACGCTGGAATCGAAAGTCGATATCAGCACGGTGGAGCGGCCGGCGTGAGAATAATCCGTTCATTCCCGCGCAAGCGGGAATCCAGTTCTTTCGCAAAATACTGGGTCCCCGCTTTCGCGGGGACGAACGGAATGTGCCGGTGGTGGCTCTTGAAATGAACGCGCGTAAGAGTATTTTCCCGCCGCCATGCAAACCGCAGCAGCCGCACTGACGCAGCAGTTCCTCGCCTGGGTGGACGAGGCCCCGCGCAGCTACGCCGACGCGGAAGCTTGGCGGCGCAGCTGCCCGCACCTTTCCATTTGGGAAGACGCGGTTTCCGACGGCCTGGTACGCTTTAAGAACGGCAGCAGCATGCAGGGCGCGCGACTCGTGCTCACGCCGCGCGGGCGGGCGCTGCTGAAACAGCCCTGATCGGATCACGGGACTAACCAGCTATAGGCGCGCCCTGCATTTGCGGGTGATTAGTCTATTGCCGGTAGCCTGTGGTGGGGCGCGTAGAGGGTAAGTGTATGAGTATTGCAGCCATTGGCTCGGCACCCATCACGCCAAGCGTTGCGGAAAAGGCCGAAGGGCCTGGACCGGACCACGATGGGGACAGCGACGACGCGGGCGTAAAGGCCCCCGTTCAAGCTGCTCCGGCGCCGGGTACCGGGGCCGTCGTCGATAAGACGGCATAGTCCGACACGACAAAATGATGGGAAGACCCGGCCCTTGAGCCGGGTTTTCTTTTTGGAATCGCGCAGGCGGGGCGACGGTCACCGCCATCGCACCAAGCTAGCCGTGGTGCCGTACCCTCCCCGACATCCCCATTCCCTTGCGGCTTGACGGCCCCAGAGTCCTTCGGCACACTAGAACAAACCAGGAACATAAGAGGCGCGCAGCCTGCCCGAGAGGGCCGGATTTATTCGTGTCTCCAGAGGCTTAACGCCATGCTCGAGCAGCTGCGCCAGCGCCTGCAGGCTCTACAGAAGACCGCCGGGATCGCCGACGTCGCGCGCGCCCTGCCCCTCGGCATCGCACCCATCGACACGGCGCTCGGCGGCGGTCTGGCGCGCGGCGCGCTGCATGAGATCGCGGCAGCGAGCGAGGCCCATCTCGCCGCCGCGACGGGCTTTGCAATTGGTTTGACGTCATTCCGGGGGGCGGGTGCAGCCCGCGAACCCGGAATCCAGAAACAGACTTCGAAATTGCATCTGGATTCCGGGTCCGGCCCTTTGGGCCGTCCCGGAATGACGAGAAACATCGTTTGGATCGCCGAGGATATGGCGCTCGCCGAAAGCGGCGCGCCCTATGGCTCCGGCCTCGACGGTTTCGGCCTTCGCCCCGAGTGCCTGCTGACGGTCGCGGCCGCGCGCGCGCACGACCTGTTGTGGGCGATGGAGGAAGTGCTGCGCTGCCGCGTGGTTCTCGCCGTGATTGGCGAACTGCGCCACGGCGAGATCGATCCGGTGGCGCTGCGCCGGCTGTCGCTTGCAGCAGGAGAGAGCGGCGCACTGGCGCTGCTGCTGCGCGGCGCGCCGGTAAACGACGCCTCCACCGCCGCCACCCGCTGGATCGTCGGCGCCGCGCCTTCCGCGGCCGCAAACCCGTGCTTCGCCGTGCAACTGATCCGCAACCGCCGCGGCCCGCTCGGATCGTGGATTCTGCAATGGAGTGACAGCGATGAGCGTTTCGTGCTCGCAACGCATGCTCAGCCTGTGGCTGCGCCGGCTCTCGACCGACCGCATCGTAAGGTCGCGTGAGGTTGCTTCTCCGCTTGCCGTTTACGGCAAGCGCGGCAATGCCGAGCTGATCGTCGCCGTCGACGAGGCAGCGGAGTGGCTCGGCCTCTCCGCCGGAATAGCGCTGGCGCAGGCGCGCGCCATGCATCCCGCGCTGCAGGCGATCGAGGAAGACGCCGCGGCCGACGCCGGCCTGCTGGAAAAAATCGCCGACTGGTGCCTGCGTTATACGCCGCTGGTCGCGCTCGATGCGCCCGACGGCCTCATGCTCGATATCACCGGCTGCGCCCATCTTTACGGCGGCGAAGCGGCGCTCGTCGCCGATCTGGGCGAACGCATCGCGCGCGCGGGCTTTGCCTATACCATCGCCATCGCCGGCACGATCGGCGCGGTTCACGCCGCCGCGCATTTCGGCGAGCCGGCAAGTTATGCCTGCGGCCAACAGCACAGCCTGCTGTCGCCGCTGCCGCTTTCCGCACTGCGGCTTGCCGCCGACACCGTGGCGGCGCTGGCGCGCGTCGGCCTCAAGCGCATCGGCGACATTGTCGATCTGCCGCGCAGCCCGCTCACCGCCCGCTTCGGCGCCGACGTGCTGCGCCAGCTCGACCGCGCGCTCGGGGCCGAGCACGAGCCGCTCAATCCGCGCCTGCCGGTTGCGCCTTACCTCGCCGAGCAGCGCTTTGCCGAGCCGATCGCGCGCGAGCAGGACGTACTGGGCACCGTGACGCGGCTGGCGGCGCGGCTGCAATTCGCGCTGGAGCGGCGCGGCGACGGCGCCCGCCATATTGAGCTCACGCTGTTCCGCACCGACGGCGAAGTGCGCCGCTTGGCCGCCGGCTGTTCGCGCCCCTTGCGCGATCCCGAACAGATCCGTGCGCTCTTCGTTGAGCGGCTCAACGCGCTCGCCGATGCCTTCGATCCCGGCTTCGGCTTCGACATGGCGCGGCTGGCGGTGCTGGTGGCGGAACCCTGCCCACCCGAGCAGATCGGCATCGGCGGCGGCGAAGACACGGCGCAAGTCGATCGTCTGGTCGACCGCTTGAGCGCGCGTCTGGGCGCGCGCCGCGTGCGGCGGCTGATCGCGCAGGACAGCCATATCCCCGAGATCGCCGCGGTCAGCGTGCCGGCGCAGGCGGCACCCACCGATAATGGCTGGGCCGCGTTCCGCCGCTATCGCGCCGACGCCGATCTCAGCACCCGCCCGCTGCGCCTGCTCACGCGCCCGGAGCCGATCGAGGCGCTGGCCGAGGTGCCGGACGGCCCGCCGTTGCGTTTCAGGTGGCGGCGCGCGCTGCACGAGGTGATCGCCGCCGAAGGCCCCGAACGCATCGAGGGCGCCTGGTGGAGCGAGCACGGCGGGCAACCTTTAGGAAATCTTGCCCGCGATTATTTTCGCGTCGAAGACAAAGCGGGCTTGCGCTTCTGGCTGTTCCGCGCCGGGCTCTATCGCGACTTGATGCGGCAAGATTTGGCGCACGGCGCCGCCGCGCCGACCTGGTTCCTGCATGGGACCTTTGCGTGATCTTTCCTTTCTTACCTCCCCCGCTTGCGGGGGAGGTCGACTGCCGAAGGCAGTCGGGAGGGGCTCTTATGAAAGCGCCCCACAAGCGACTACCCCCTCCCCATCCCTCCCCCGTAAACGGGGGAAGGAGCAGGCAGCGCATGGGGCAAGGTTGAGTTGAGTCATGCCTTACCTCGAATTCGCCTGCGCCTCGAATTTCTCCTTCCTGCGCGGGGCGTCGCACCCGGAAGAGCTGATGGCGCAGGCGGCCCGGCTCGGCCTCGCCGGCCTCGGCCTTTGCGACCGCAATTCGGTCGCCGGCGTGGTACGCGCGCATCTGGCCAAGCGCGAGCAGAACCTGCCGCCGAAATATCACCCGGGCGCCCGGCTCGTCTTCGCCGACGGCACGCCCGACATTTTGGCCTATCCGCGCGACCGCGCCGGCTGGGGCCGCCTCACCCGCCTGCTCACCCTCGGCAACCTGCGCGGCAAGAAAGGCGAGTGCATTCTGCGGCTCGACGACCTGCTGGCGCATGCTTTCGGGCTGGAGCTGGTGGTGCTTCCCTCTCCCCGCATTTCTCTTCCTTCACCTCCCCCGCTTGCGGGGGAGGTCGACGCGCCATTAGCGCGTTCACGCGAGTCTTCGACGCGCTATGGCGCGGCGGGAGGGGGCTCTTATGAAAGCGTTCCGCAAACGACCGCCCCCTCTCTAACCCTCCCCCGCAAGCGGGGGAGGGAACAGGTAGTGCATGAGGCGAGGGAGAAGAGAATGCGCGGCGCGGACGAGGTAAAACATTTGCTCTCTACCCTCCGCACCATCGCCCCCGGCCGCGTGCGGCTTGCCGCCTCGATGCTCTATCGCGGGCGCGACCGCGCGCGGCTTCAGCGCCTGGCCACGCTGGCGCACGAAGCTGGCATTCCGCTGATCGCGGTCAACGATGTGCTCTATCACCATCCCGACCGGCGCGCGCTCGCCGACGTACTCACCTGCATCCGCGAGAAAACCACCATCGAGCGCGCCGGCCGCAAGCTCAGCCCCAATGCCGAGCGCCATCTGAAACCAGGCGAGGAAATGGCGCGGCTGTTTGTCGATGCGCCGGAGGCGATCGCGGAAACGCTGCGCCTTTCCGAACAACTCACCTTCTCGCTCGACGAATTGCGCTACGAATATCCCGACGAGACCATTGCAGGCTTCAACAATGCGCAGGACGCGCTCACGCATCTCGCTTACGAAGGCGCCGCCAAGCGTTACCCGCAGGGGCTTCCCGAGAAAGTGCGCTTGAGCATCGAGCACGAACTCGCGCTGATCGCGCAACTGTCCTACGCGCCCTATTTCCTCACCGTCTACGACATCGTGCGCTATGCGCGGTCGCAGAAAATCCTCTGCCAGGGCCGCGGCTCGGCGGCGAATTCCGCCGTGTGCTTCTGCCTCGGCGTCACCGAGGTCGATCCCGACCGCGCCGATCTTCTGTTCGAGCGTTTCATTTCGCCGGAGCGGCGCGAGCCGCCCGATATCGACGTCGATTTCGAGCACGAGCGGCGCGAGGAAGTGATTCAATATATCTACGGCAAATACGGCCGCGAGCGCGCCGGCATCGCCGCCACCGTCATCAGCTACCGCGGCCGCTCGTCGATCCGCGAGGTCGGCAAGGCCTTCGGCCTCTCGGAGGATACTATCGGCGCGCTGTCATCCTCGATCTGGGGCGGCGGCGGCGACGGCGCCGCCGACCTCGCCCGCGCCGGGCTCGATCCTAACAGCCGCCGCGTGCAGCAGATCAGCGCGCTGGCGCGCGAAATCGTCGGCTTCCCGCGCCATCTTTCGCAGCACGTCGGCGGCTTCGTCATCACGAAGAGCCGCCTCGACGAAGTGATGCCGATCGGCAACGGCGCCATGCCGGAGCGCACCTTCGTCGAATGGGACAAGGACGACCTCGACGCGCTCGGCATTCTCAAGATCGACGTGCTGGGCTTGGGGATGCTGTCGTGCATCAGAAAGGCGTTTGATCTGGTGGAAAAGCATTATCCGGACGCTTGTCCCGGGCGCAGCGCAGCACGAAGTGGTGCACCGCATCCGGGACACGAGGCAGTGCCTTCCCTCACCCTCGCCGCCATCCCCCCCGAAGACCCTGCCGTCTACCGCATGCTGCAACGCGCCGACTCGCTCGGCGTGTTCCAGGTCGAGAGCCGCGCGCAGATGACCATGCTGCCGCGGCTCAAGCCCAAAAATTTCTACGACCTGGTGATCGAAGTCGCCATCGTGCGCCCGGGCCCGATCCAGGGCGACATGGTGCATCCCTATTTGCGCCGAAGGCAGGGGCTGGAGCAGGTCGCCTATCCGTCGAAGGAACTCGAAGCCGTGCTCTCGAAAACCCTGGGCGTGCCGCTGTTCCAGGAGCAGGCGATGAAGATCGCCATCGTCGCCGCCGGCTTCACGCCGGCGGAGGCCGACAAACTGCGCCGCGCCATGGCCACCTTCAAGCGCGTCGGCACCATCGGCAGTTTCCAGCGCAAGATGATCGACGGCATGCTGGCGAACGGTTACGCGCGCGACTTCGCCGAGCGCTGCTTCCACCAGATCGAGGGCTTCGGCGAATACGGCTTCCCGGAAAGCCATGCGGCGAGCTTCGCGCTGCTGGTTTATGCGTCGGCCTGGCTGAAATGCCGCTATCCGGACGCCTTCGCCGCCGCGCTGCTCAACGCGCAGCCGATGGGCTTCTATGCCCCGGCGCAGATCGTGCGCGACGCGCGCGAGCACGGCGTCGAGGTGCGTGCGCCGGACGTCAATCACTCGCAATGGGACTCGACGCTTGAAGCGGGCCCACGTGCCGCCGACCGCCTGCATGATCTGCATCGCGCCATGCGCGGCGATGTCCGCGCCAGCCACGCGCTGCGCTTGGGCCTGCGCGAGATCAAGGGGCTGAGTGAGGAGGATGGTCGGGTGATTGTGGAGAGACGCGACGTACTCTCTGCTCCCCTTCCCCCACGCTCTCTTACTTTACCTCCCCCGCTTGCGGGGGAGGTCGGATCGCCATTAGCGCGTTCACGCGCGTCTTCGACGCGCTATGGCGATCCGGGAGGGGGCTCTTCTGCAAGCGCCGAGCAAGTACCTGCCCCCTCCCTAACCCTCCCCCGCAAGCGGGGGAGGGAACAGGCCGAACATGAGACGACGGAAATACTCTACGACTCCGTCCGCGATGTCTGGCTGCGCACCGGCCTTTCCCCGCGCGTGCTGGAGCGGCTGGCCGACGCGGATGCCTTCGGCTCGCTCGGGCTTTCCCGCCGCGAGGCGCTGTGGGCGGCCAAGGCGCTCGGCCGCGTCGGCGACCGCGACGACGATCTGCCGCTGTTCGCCGCGGACGACGGCGGTGCGCCGGCGCGCATCGTATCGCGCGAACCCGACGTCGCGCTGCCGCCCATGCCGCTGGGCGAGGAAGTGGTCAACGACTACCGCTTCCTGCGCCTGTCCTTGCGCGCGCATCCGGCGCAATTCCTGCGCGCCGACCTCAGTCGACGCGGCATACTGCGCAACGAGACACTACGCAACATCGCGAACAATACGCGCGTGAAGATTTCCGGCCTGGTCACCTGCCGGCAGCGGCCGGGCTCGGCCAAGGGCGTGGTGTTCATGACCATCGAGGACGAGAGCGCGGTCGCCAATGTCATCGTCTGGCCGAAAGTGTTCGAGCGCGTACGCCCGGTGGTGTTAAGCGCGCGCTACGTGGCGGTCGCCGGCCGCGTGCAGGCGGAATCCGGCGTCATCCACGTGATCGCCGACGCGCTCGAGGATCTCACCGTTTGGCTCGCACGCCTGGCCGACCACGGCGCCGACATCGACAGCCTGACGCGCGCCGACGAGGTGCGCCGCCCGATCGAGGACCAGCGCGAGGCGACGGCGCTCGGCGGCCGGCACAGCCGCCTCATACGGCTGATGCGCGAAATGCCCGAGCTGATCGGCGATCTCGACGTCACCGCGCCCGGCTCGGCGCACGCGCCGACACGGCGGGCGCTGTAACTCACATCGCCGGCGTTACGCCGCGGCCGACATAAAGGCTTTTCGCCAGCACCGAGCCGTCCGGCTGTTTATCCCAGCCGAAGATGATGATCTGAGCACCAGACTTCAGCTCGTCCTTGCTGCCCGGCGCGGCGGCGGCAATCACCGTGTCCTTGCTGACGATGATTTTCTTCTCGCCGTCCTTGTATTTCACCATCAGCGTTTCGCCGTCCTTGCCGGTGACGATGTTCTCGACATAAGCGTTGGTCATGGTGCTGCCCGGCCGCGCGTCCCAGGGCCCGTGACGATCGGGCACCACGCCGCGCTGCGCCGGCAGGAACATGTGAATCGAGAACGCCTGGATGCTGCCGTCCGGCTGCGGCACGCCGGCGATGCCGATGAAGGAATCCTTCTTGATGTCGGCGAGCGAGGCCTTGACCAGCGCCGACACGCGCGCCTTCTCGTCCACCTTTACGGTCAACATGGCGCCGTCGCGCGTTTTGAGCGCCAGCATGGCGCCGTCGGCCTTCTCGATCTCACCGCGGATGCGACCCGGCTGCTGCGCCAAAGCCACGGTCGCCGTTAGGCTCAACACGACGGCTGCGGCGAGCGCGCGCAACGTCATATTCATTGTCGGCATTGTGTCCTCCCCTGCGGCCGGCAGCGTCGCACCAGGCCATCAGGTGGACAACCCCTCGCCGCGCTTCTTATTCCGGCGGGGCCGCTTGGCCGGCGGTTTCGGCTTTTCCTGATCCGGCGGGGGCACCGGCACCGGTGCGCCCAGATCGGTTTCCACCAGCGCGCGCAGTTCCGGCGTAACTTCCGGGCGAATGCCGAACCAGCGTTCGAAGCCGCTCACCGCCTGATGCAGCAGCATGCCGAGCCCGTCGGCGGTGCGCAGGCCGCGCTGGCGCGCCAGCTTCAACAGGCCGGTTTCCAGCGGCGCATAGACCAGATCCGCCACCACCAGCGAGGCCGGGCAGCGCAGATTGATTTCCAGCGGCGGCTCGCCGACCATACCCATGGTCGTGGTGTTGACCAGCAGCCCGGCGCCGCCCAGCAACCCGGTGGTTTCCTCCCAGCCGGCGACATGGACCTGCGCGCCGAATTTCTTTTTGATGGCTTCGGCGTGATCGGGCGTCCGGTTGATCACATAGATGCGCTTAACATTGCGCTGGAGCAGCGCGAACACCACCGCGCGCGCGCCGCCGCCGGCGCCCAGCACGGCGGCGGTTTCCAGTCCGCGGTCCCAGCCGGGCGTGGCGGCGTCGAGATTGGCGAGGAAGCCTTCCACGTCGGTATTGGTCGAGCGCAGAATGTCACCGTCGTACCACAGCGTATTGGCGGCGCCGACCGCCTTGGCGCGCTCGTCCGGCTCCGACACGGTGAGCGCGGCCCGCTTGTGCGGCACGGTCACATTGCCGCCGATGTAGCCGTGCTCGCGCAGATGCGCGGCGAACTCGGCGAATTTTTCCGGCGGCACCGCCTCGCGCCGGTATTCGGCGTCGACATTGTGCTGCTTGATCCAATAATTGTGGATCAGCGGCGAGCGCGAATGGCCCGCCGGCCAGGCCATGATGCAGACCGCCTTGTGCTCCTCGACCGTGGTTTTCGGCTCGTCGTTCATGCTTCCGCCACCACCGTGTTGCGAAGTACGCCGATCTGCGGCACCTCGACTTCCACCACATCGCCCGGCTTGAGCCAGATCGGCGGATCGTTGCGCGGACCGAGCTTCACCGGCGTGCCGGTGACCATGATATCCCCCGGCTTGAGCGTCATGAAGGTACTGACATAGGCGATCAGCTCCGAAAACGACTTGATCATGCTGGCGGTGGTATCGTCCTGGGTGATCGCACCATTGACCTTCACGGTGATATGCAAGGGCTGCGCCAGATCGAGCTCGTCGGCGGTCACCAGCCAGGGGCCGATGCTGCCGCTGGCGTCGAAATTCTTGCCCTGCGTCACGTTGAATTTGCCGTGCCGCGTCCAATCGCGCACGGTGCCCTCGTTGCACAGCGCTGCGCCCGCCACATGCGCGAGCGCTTGGTCTTTTGCGATGCGCCGGCCAGCACGGCCGATCACCAGCGCGATTTCGCCTTCATAGTCGAGCTGCTCGGATTCGCGCGGCCGCACGATCAAGCCGCGATGGCCGACCAGCGAACCGGGCGCGCGGTAAAACATGCTGGGATATTTCGGCGCCTCGGCATCGCCGTAGTCGGCATTGCGGTTGGCGTAGTTGACGCCGATGCAGAGGATTTTTTCGGGCGCCAACACTGGCGGCAGAAATTCCACCTCGCGCAGCGGGAAATCCATGCGCACCCCGCGCACCGCCGCGCGCGCAATGTCGAGCCCGTCGCCACGCAACAGATCGAGCACGCTGGTGAACTGCGGGGCAAGCCGCGTCTTGAGATCAACCACGCCCTCACCCAGCACGACTCCGAAACTGTCCCGTCCGCGCACTTTGTAGCTGGCAAGTTTCATTCCGATTTCCTGGCTCTGGCGCGCCCGCGCCCAGCGGCATGAAGTCGTCTTTGGGCCGGCGTTAAGCTTGCGGGGTGGACGGCGCCCGCAGCATGTATTCGCTGCGCGCCGGGCCGTCAACGCCGGGGCTCTTTCTTCCACCGTTGCGTTGTGGGAAAGAAAGAAGGCGCACGGATATACCGCCCATGAAATCCATCTTCCTCGACTGCAACGACCAGTTGGCGCCGGTATGGGCGCGTGTGATCCATGCCGACGATCCGAAAATCGACGTCAATTGCGAACCGTTCGCGCGCGAGCAATTGCCGCTGGTGCTCGCCGGCTACGACATCGCGCTCGACGACCATTCCTACATGCCGACCGATCTGGTGGCGCGTTGCCAGCAGCTCCGGCATATCGTGTTCCTCGGCACCGGCGCGGCGAGCTACATGAACGTGGACGAGCTGACGGCACGCGGCGTCACCGTGCACACCATCAAGGGCTATGGCGACACCGCGGTGGCCGAGCACGCCATCGCGTTGATGGGCGCCGCCGCGCGCGACATCGCGCGCATGGACCGCGAAGTGCGCGCCGGCACCTGGACGCCGCAGGAAGGCGTGCAGCTTGCCGACAAGACGTTGGGCGTGATCGGCCTCGGCGGCATCGGCCGCGAGGTCGCGCGCATCGCCGCCGGCATGGGGCTCAAGGTGATCGCCTATAACCGCACGCACCGTTCCGACGCTGCCGTGCCGTTGGTCGACATCGACACGCTGCTGGCGCGCAGCGATGTGGTATCGATCAACCTCGTGCTCAACGACGCCACGCGCGGCTTCCTGTCCGCCGAACGCATCGGACGCATGAAGCCGGGCGCGATCCTCATCAACACCGCGCGCGGCGCGCTGGTCGACGAGCAAGCCCTGATCGCCGCGCTCGCCAGCGGCCGCATCCGCCACGCTGGGCTCGACGTGTTCCACGCCGAGCCGCTCAAAGCCGATCATCCCTTGGCGAAACTGCCCAATGTGACGCTGACCGCGCATGCCGGCTTCCGCACGCTGGAAGCCTCGATGACGCTGCTGCGGCGGGCGATCGATATTGTGAAGAAAATCACCGCCTAATAATACCCCGGCGTGCCGCCGCCATCGATGGCGATTGCGGTGCCCTGGATGTGGCGCGCCTTGGCGCTCGCCAGAAACAGTGCCAGCTCGGCTACGTCCCCTGGCTGGCCGATGCGGCGCAAGCCGCTTTTGCTTAATCCCTCGGCGCGAACTTGTTCGACGGTCTTGTTCTGCGCTTTGGCGAATTGCGCGAATAATTGCTCGACGCGGTCGGTCTGCGTCTGGCCGGGATGGATGACATTGACGTTGATGTCATCGCGGTTGCCGAGCGCGGTGAGCCCCTTGGCGAAATTGCCCAGCGCGGCATTGACCGCGCCGCCGATTAGAAAGTCCGGGCCCGGCGTGCGCGCGGCGCCGCCGATGATATAGACGATACTGCCGTGCGCTTCCTTGAGCAGCGGCCAGAACGCGCGCGTGAGCCGCACCGCGCCGTGGAATTTGAGCGCGAAGCCGTCGGCCCACAGATCGTCCGCCTGCTCGAAGAATTTTCCGCCTTTGGTCGCGCCGGCATTATTGACCAGCACGTCGCAGCGCTTGAAGCGCTCGCTCACCTTGGCAAACACCTGCGCGCAGCCGGCAAGCGTGCGCAAATCGCCGGCGATCGTCATCGGCTCCGGCCCGCCCGCTTGGGCGACCGCCTTCGCCCCTTCGGCGAGGTTGGCGGCATTGAACGCCGCCAGCACGGTCTGGGCTCCCTCGCGCGCGAAGGCGGCCGCAATGGCCCGGCCGATGCCGCGGCTGCCACCGCTGACAACGACGACTTTTCCCTCGAATTCCTTCGCCATTGGTTTCCTCCCCTGATCTCAGCCGCGCTTTATACGCGGGGCTTGCGGACTTCGCGAGTGCATTGACCCGCCCGCGTTCTCAGTCACAATAAGAAAAAATAGTCAGGGGGAAACGTGAAGCCGGCGCCATTCGCCTATAAACGCGCGCGCTCGCTTGAGGAGGCGGTCGCACTGCTCGGCGAGCACAAGGACGCCCGCCTGCTCGCCGGCGGGCAGAGCCTGATCGCTACCCTCAATATGCGCTTGTCGCAGCCGGGGTTGCTAATCGACATCAACGGCCTAAGCGGGCTCGACGGCACCACCCACAAAAACGGCAAGGTCGAGATCGGCGCGCTGGTCCGCCATGCCCATGCCGAGCGTTCCGAATTGATCGCCAAATACGCGCCGTTGATTGCCCTTGCCATGCCGCATATCGGCCACGCCGCCATCCGCAACCGCGGCACGCTCGGCGGCTCTGTTGCCTATGCCGATCCGGCCGCGGAATTGCCGGCCTGCCTGCTGGCGCTCGATGGCGAAATCGACGCGAGCGGGCCGAAAGGCAAGCGCACCATCAGGGCGCAGGATTTCTTCAAAAGCCTGTTCGAAACTGCGCTGGGCCCGCAGGAAATACTTACCGCCATACGCGTTCCGGCCGCCGGCAAGGACACGCGCACCGGTTTTGCCGAACTGGCCCGGCGGCACGGCGATTACGCCATTGTCGGCCTTGCCGCCAGCGCACGCGCCGACGGCAAGAAGCTCAGCGACGTGCATCTGGCTTATTTCGGCGTCGGCGCCACGCCCATGCGCGCGCGCAAGGCGGAAGCTGCGCTCGCCGGCGGCAATGTCGATGCCGCCGTCGCCGCGCTCGATCTCGATCCGCCCGACGACCTGCAGGCCTCAGCCGCCACCAAGAAGCATCTCGCCGGCGTGCTGCTGCGCCGTGTCGCCGTGCAATTGATGGAGCCACGGTGATGAGCGAGCACGCCCTCGATATTTCGCTGACCGTCAACGGCGAGCGCGTCAGCGAGCGCGTGGAGGCGCGCAAGACGCTGGTCGATTTCCTGCGCGAGGAGCTGGCGCTGACCGGCAGCCATGTCGGCTGCGAGCACGGCGTCTGTGGCGCCTGCACCGTGCGGGTGAACGGCGAGATCGTGCGCGGCTGCCTGATGCTGGCGGTGCAATGTGACGGCGCCACGGTCGAGACCATCGAAGGCATGTCCGACTCCGGCGAGATCGCCGATCTGCAGGCCGCGTTCGAGCAGCGCAACGCGCTGCAATGCGGCTATTGCACGCCCGGCATGATCGCGGCGGCGCAGGAACTGTTAAAGCGCGCAAAGGAAAACAAAAGCGTACCCAGCCGCGACGCCATCCGCGAACACCTGTCCGGCAACTACTGCCGCTGCACCGGCTACCACGCCATCATCGATGCCGTGGAAGCGGTTGCGCAGGCGAGAGCGGGAGAGAAAATATGAGCGGGCGGCAAGCGCAGGCCTGTTCGCTCCCCCGTTTACGGGGGAGGGTTAGGGAGGGGGGATGCGGCGCACGTAAATGGGCGCCCCCTCCCCATCCCTCCCCCGCACGCAAGGGAGGGAGAACAATGCCGCGAATGCCTTCGCATCACACAGGCAGAATTTATCTATGAAAATCACCGACAACTCCCCGCCTGTGCTCAGCGCGCTCGACCGGCCGAATTCCTATATCGGCCGCTCGGTGCCGCGGCCCAATCTACAACGCCTCACGCAGGGGCGCGGACAATATGTCAGCGACGTCACTTTGCCCCGCATGGCGCATGTCGCCTTCCTGCGCTCGCCGCATGCGCACGCCCGCATCAAGTCGATCGGCGCCGACGCCGCCAAGAAGGCACCCGGCGTGATTGCCGTGGTCACCGGCGCCGAGCTCGCCAAGGTGATGACGCCCTGGGTCGGCGTGCTCACCCATCTCAAAGGCCTGAAATCGGCGCCGCAATATCCGATCGCGGTCGAGCGCGCCTGCTGGCAGGGCGAAGCCGTCTGCGCCGTGGTGGCGCGCACGCGCGCGCAAGCCGAAGACGCCTGCGAACTGGTCGAGGTCGCTTACGAGGAATTACCGGCGGTCACCGATCCGGAAACCGCGCTCGATGCGAAGACTTACGTGATCCAGCCCACGCTCGGCGACAATCTCTGCTTCGAACGCAAGCTCGAAGTCGGCGCGCCCGACAAGGCTTTCGCGGAATCCGATGCCGTGGTGGAAACCACCTTCCTGTTCGGCCGCCACACCGGCGTCACCACCGAGCCGCGCGCCGTGGTCGCCGACTGGAATCCGGGCGAGCAGAAGCTGACCGTCTATCACGGCACGCAGGCGCCGCACATGATGCAGAACCTGTTCGCCAAGCACCTGAGCCTCGCCGAGCACCAGGTGCGCGTCATCACCAAGGACGTCGGCGGCTCGTTCGGCATCAAGGTGCACACTTACGCCGACGAGATGGCGACCGTCGCGTTGTCGAAGCTGCTCAAGCGCCCGGTGAAATTCGTCGCCGACCGCATCGAGAGTTTCGTCACCGACATCCACGCCCGCGACCACCGCATCAAGGCTAAGATCGGCGTCAGACAAGACGGCACCATCACCGCCTTCGAGATCGACGACCTCACCGGCATCGGCCCCTACTCGGTCTATCCGCGCACCTCGGGCATCGAGGCGAACCAGATCGTCAACCTGATCGGCGGCCCCTACACCTGCGGCAACTACCGCGCGCAGGCGCGCGTGGTGTTCCAGAACAAAAACGTCATGTGCCAGTACCGCGCGGTCGGCCATCCAATCGCGGTGGCGGTGACCGAAGCCTTGGTTGAGCTGGCCGCCGCCAAGATCGGCATGGACCCGCTGGAATTCCGCCGCCGCAATCTGATCGCCGACGACGCCTACCCTTACACCTCGGCGGTCGGGCTCAAATTCGAGAAGCTGTCGCACCACGAGTCGCTCGCCCATCTCGACTCGCTGATGAACTATGCCGGCCTGCGCGCCGAGCAGAAGAAGCTGCGTGCGCAAGGCATCCATCGCGGCATCGGTTTCGCGAGCTTCATCGAAGTGACCAATCCGTCGGCCGCCTTCTACGGGGTCGGCGGCGCCCGCATCTCGTCGCAAGACGGCGCCACCGTGAAGCTCGATGCGCAGGGCGCGCTGATCGTGGCGACCGGCGTCACCGAGCAGGGTCAGGGCGCGGAATCTGTCGTGGCGCAATGCGTCGCCACCGCGTTCGGCGTGCCGCTCGAGCGCGTGCGCGTCATCACCGGCGACACCGACGTGACGCCCTATGGCGGCGGCACTTGGGCCTCGCGCGCCGCCGGCATCGGCGGCGAAGCAGCCTGGCAGGCCGGCAAGGCGTTGCGCGGCAATGTGCTCGCCGTCGCGGCCGCGATGCTGCAAGCCAAGCCCGAGGCGCTCGACATCCGCAACGGCATCGTCGTCGACGCCGCCACCGGCGCCGAGCGACTGCCGCTCGAGGAACTGACGCGTGTCGCTTATTTCCGCCCCGACACGCTGCCGGCCGGCCTGCAGGCCGAGCTGGTGGCGACCCGCCACTACGTGCCGCGCGCCTGGCCGTTTGCGTTCACCAACGGCGTGCAGGCGAGTTATCTCGAAGTCGACACTGACACCGGCTTCGTGAAATTGCTGAAACACTGGTGCGTGGAGGACTGCGGCACCATCATCAATCCGCAACTGGTCGACGAGCAGATGCGCGGCGGCGTGGTGCAGGGCATCGGCGCGGCGCTGTTCGAGCACTGCCTCTATGACGAGCGCGGGCAGATGCTCAACGGCAACATGGCCGACTATCTGGTGCCGATGGCGGCGGAAATGCCCGACATCGAATGCGGCCACGTGGTCTCGCCCACGGCCGACAGCGAACTCGGCGCCAAGGGCGCCGGCGAAGCCGGCACCGCCGGCGCGCCGGCTTGCGTGATGAATGCCATCAACGACGCGCTGCGGCCTTTGGGCGCGGCCCCGCTCACCGACATGCCGTTCACGCCAGGCAAGATTCTGAAGGCACTGGGGAAGGTATAGTCAGCCGCCCCCCGGTCCACTGTTGTGCCCCGCGCAGGCGGGGCATCCAGTAGTCCCAGCGCATGTGATAATTTTCGGGCGCGGTGAGTACTGGGTCCCCGCTTGCGCGGGGGCGACAATTTGTGGGCGCGGCTTAAAACTTGATCATGTCGCTGCGCGTCAGCGTCACCTTCGGCCCGATGCCGCCGGTGCCGTGCACCAGCAGCCAGACCGAAATCTGCTCGAAATAAAGGTTTTCAGCCGTCATGCCGTCGACCGGCACGATGACCTTGAAGCCGCGAATAGCGGCGCCGCTCGCCGTATAGAGGGCGGCGCCGTGCGCTCCCGTGCCATTCACGATGACCGTCTGGATGCCCTTGTCCTTGAGGATCTTTTCCAACTCGGTCTTATAGAACTTGTCGACGCCGGAATGGACGATCGGGTCCCCGGCGGCCGGCGCGATGTCAGGCAGGATATTCGCCGCAGTCGCCTTGCCGGCAAGGCTATAGACCACCAGGACACCATGGGCGCGCGCTTCGCCCAGCAGCTTCTTCATCGCCGGCATCGACGCCGCGCAGCGCGGCCGACTGGTGCAGTTTGGATTGATCAGATCGAGCAGCAACAACGCCGTTGTCTTGGGGTCGACCGTCACCGCCTTGAGCTCGGGCGCTGGCGGCGCCTTCACGTTTGCCCACTCCTCGATAATATTGCCCGCGCGCGCCGACATGGCTCCCGCGGCCATGAGGACGGCCACGCCGAGCGCCGTGATCAATTTTCGCTTCATGAAAATCCTCCCTGTCGTGTGTCGGCGCTCAGCGGCCGGCTTGTGGCCCTGATCATGCGCAAGCGGTGCCGGCCCTGTCAAAGCCGCATGCCAGCTCCCGCTTGCTGAAACACCGCAGACCGGCGCAATATTGCAAACATAACGGCCGGCCTTCCTTCACAATTGCGGCCTGTAAAAAACGTCAAGAAAAGGGATGAACGCCATGAATATCAAGGTCGGCAAACAGGCGATCGCCGAAGCCAGCAAAAAGCTCTCGAACTGGGGGCGCTGGGGCAAGGACGACCAGGTCGGCACGCTCAACCACGTCACGCCGGAGGATATCGTCAAGGCGGCGAGCTTGATCCGCACCGGCAAGGCGTTCGCGCTCGGCATCCCGCTCGACCGCACCGGGCCGCAGACCGGGCTGTTCGGCGGCCGCTTCAATCCGATCCACCAGATGCTGGCCACCGGCACCGACGCCATCGCCGGCCAGCAGGACTGGAACAAGATCCGCTACGCCGACGACACGCTGATGCTGTGCGTGCAGGGCGCCACCCACTGGGACGCGCTCGGCCATGTGTTCTACGAGGACAAGGCCTATAACGGCCACGACGCCAAGCTGATCAACTCGCGCGGCCTCTCCGTGCTCGGCATCGAGAATTCCAAGAACAAGATGGTCGGCCGTGGCGTGCTGCTCGACATCGCGCGCTTCCGCGGCGTGCCCTGGATGCAGGACGGCGAAAGCATCTCCAACGACGAGCTCGATAAATGCGCCAAGGACCAGAACGTCGCCATCGGGCGCGGCGATTTCGTCATCGTGCGCACCGGGCAGATGGAGCGCTGCCTGAAGGAAGGCCAATGGGGCGGCTATGCCGGCGGCGACGCGCCCGGCGTGAAATTCGAGAACTGCTACTGGTGCCAGGACAAGCAGCTTGCCGCCATCTGCACCGACACCTGGGGCGTCGAAGTGCGGCCGAACGAAACGACCGAGGCCAACCAACCCTGGCACTGGGTGGTGATCCCGGCCATGGGCTTGTGCATGGGCGAGATTTTCTATCTCAAGGAGCTGGCCGAGGACTGCGCCGAGGACGGCGTGTACGAATTCTTCTTCTGCGGCCCGCCGCTGATCATCACCGGCGGAACGGGCAGCCCGATCAACCCGCAGGCGATAAAATAACCGAGACCATTGCGGCAAATTCATACGTCACCCCCGGGCTTGACCCGGGGGTCCATCAAGCGCTTCAAATTACCTCAAACCCATCATGGATTGCCGGGTCAAGCCCGGCAATGACCAGCATCATTTCGGGAGAGACAAATGCCCCGCTGGCTCAAACGCGGAATGGACGCAAGTGCGATCAAGGCCGCCGATGCCAAGGTGCGCGAAACGGTTGAAGGCATTCTGGCCGAGGTCGATGCGCGCAAGGACGCCGCCATTCGCGAATTGTCGGAGAAATTCGACAAGTGGTCGCCGCAGGATTTCAAATTGAGCCCGCAGGAAATCGAACGCGCCATTGCGCAAGTGCGCAAGCGCGACCTCGAGGATGTCAAATTCGCGCAAGCCCAGGTGCGCAATTTCGCGCAGAAGCAGCGCGACAGCATGCACGATCTGGAGGTAGAAACGCTGCCCGGCGTCGTGCTCGGCCACCGTCACATCCCGGTGAATTCCATCGGCTGCTACGTGCCGGGCGGGCGCTATCCCATGGTCGCCAGCGCGCATATGTCGATCGTCACCGCCAAAGTGGCGGGCGTGAAGCGCATCATCGCTTGCGCGCCGCCGTTCAAAGGCGGGCCGCACCCGGCGATCGTCGCCGCCATGCATTTCGGCGGCGCCGACGACATTTACGTTCTCGGCGGCGTGCAAGCGATCGCCGCCATGGCACTCGGCACCGAAAGCATTCAAGCCGTCGACATGATCGTCGGCCCCGGCAACGCCTATGTGGCGGAGGCCAAGCGCCAACTGTTCGGCCGCATCGGCATCGACCTGCTCGCCGGCCCGACCGAGACGCTGGTGATTGCCGACGACAGCGTCGACGGCGAAATCTGCGCCACCGACCTGCTCGGCCAGGCCGAGCACGGGCCCACTTCGCCGGCCGTGCTGATCACTAATTCGGAAAAGCTCGCGCGTGATACCATGAGCGAAGTCGAGCGGCTGCTGAAAATCCTGCCGAGCGCTGATCTCGCCGGACAGGCCTGGAAGGATTATGGCGAAGTCATCGTCTGCGACAGCTATGACGAGATGGTGGCCGAGGCCGACCGCGTCGCTTCCGAACATGTGCAGGTGATGACGCGCGATCCCGATTACTTCCTCAACAACATGAAGAACTACGGCTCGCTGTTCCTCGGCGCGCGCACCAACGTCGCCTATGGCGACAAGGTGATCGGCACCAACCACACGCTGCCGACCAAGAAGAACGCGCGCTTCACCGGCGGGCTGTGGGTCGGCAAGTTCCTCAAGACCTGCACCTATCAGAAGGTGCTGACCGATGAGGCGAGCACCATGATCGGCGAATATTGCTCGCGGTTGTGCCTGCTGGAGGGCTTTGTCGCGCACGCCGAGCAGGCCAATATCCGCGTGCGCCGCTACGGCGGCCGCAATGTGCCCTACGGCCAGGCGGCGGAATGACTGTAGACCTGACCAAAACCCCCTCTTTCCGCCTCGACGGCAAGCGCGCGCTGGTGACCGGCGGCGGGCGCGGGCTGGGATTGGCCGCCGCTTCCGCGCTAGCCGATGCCGGCGCGCATGTTACGCTCGCCGCCCGCACCGGCAACGAGATCGAGGAAGCCGCCGACGCCATCCGTGCGCGCGGCCAAAAAGCCGAGCCGCTCACCCTCGACGTGCGTGACGTCGCGGCAGTGCAGACCGCGATAGCCGCGCAAGAAGCCTTCGACATCCTGGTCAACAATGCCGGCACCAACAAGCCGACAATGTTCGTCGACGTGAAGGTGGAGGACTTTGACTTCGTATTCTCGCTCAACGTGCGCGCGGCCTATTTCGTGGCGCAGGCGATGGCGCGCAAACTGCTCGAGGCCAACAAGCCCGGCTCGATCATCAACATGTCGTCGCAGATGGGCCATGTCGGCGGCCCGACGCGCACCGTCTATTGCGCCACCAAGCACGCGATGGAAGGCTTCACCAAGGCGATGGCGATCGAGCTCGCGCCGCACAGGATTCGCGTCAACACACTGGCGCCGACCTTCATCGAAACGCCAATGACGCGGCCGTTCTTCCAGAACGAGGCCTTCCGCACCGATACGCTCAAGCGCATCAAGCTCGGCCGCCTCGGCCAGCTCGAGGACTTGACCGGCGCCATCGTGTTCCTGGCGAGCGACGCCTCGGCGCTGATGACCGGCACCTCGCTGGTCATCGACGGAGGATGGACGGCGGAGTGACGCTTCATCCTCCCCGCGCAGCGGGGAGGATGGCGAGCAACGAGCATAGCGAGCTGCGAGACGGCTGGGGACTATCGCTAGGTAACCCCACCCCCGGCGCTTCGCGCCGGACCCTCCCCGTTCAGGGGAGGGATAAAGCGCGCTACGCCAGCTTCGGCAAATCGGCGAAATATTCCGGGTGCTCTTTTTCGACCTCGGCCATGAACTCCGGCCGGAACAGGCTCGGCACGTTGAGCCGCGGCGCGCCCTTCAGCGTGTTCATCAGCACCTCATCCTCGGCATTCTCGAAGGCTTGCAGGACTTTCGGCGACATGCGCGGATCGAAATGGATGTTGCGGATCGCCTTCTTGCCGATGGCGACATCGGTGCCCGGCACCCACTTGGCGAAAATCTCCACCGCCTCGTCAGGGTTCTTGCGGGAAAAGTAAGACGACTGCGCGAGGCCAGCGGCGATGCTCTTGATCACCGCCGGCTTCGACTCGACGGTCGGCCCATGCGCCACAGCGACCATGACATAGGACATGTGCTGACCACCACGGATCACCAGATAGGAGTCGGGCACCTGGCTCAGCGCCTGCGACACGAAAGGCTCCCACGACACGATCGCGTCGACCTTGCCTTCGGCCAGCGCCGGCGCCAGGCCGAACTGCGACCAGATGTTCTCGATGGTAATATCTTCATATTTTACGCCGGCGCGACGCAGCACCATTTTGAAATACTCGTCCGACGTCTGACCGCGCGCGAGACCGACCTTCTTGCCACGAAGATCGCCGATCTTGCCGACGTTGATGCCCCGGCCCTTCCTGGTGACGATGGCGAGCGGGGTGTCGCAACGATCGTCGGTGGCGTCGTTCATGATGAGCCCGATCACCTGGAACGGGTTGCCCGCATGCACCGCCTTCAGATACGTGGTCGTGCTCATGTCGCCGACCTGGGCGAGGCCGTCGTGCAGGGCATTGACCATGTCGGTGCCGGTATCCACCACCTTGAAGCTGGCATCGACGCCGTGCTGTTTGAAGTAGCCCTTCTCCGCGCCGATGAACATCGGCAGATGGCCGAAATTATTGGCGATCACGACGTCGAGTTTTGGCAGATCCGCCATAATATTCCTCCCTGTCTGGTTTGCTATCATCACCGGGCTTGTCCCGGTGATCCCGCTTACGATGGCAACGCCGTGCCACATCCATCGGGATGGCCGGGACAAGCCCGGCCATGACGGTTATGTCTTCAATACTTCCGGATTGACGCAATTTGGCGGCAGCCGGCCGTCGATCAGTGCCTCGATATTGTCGACCACGATATTCGCCATCACGTCGCGCAATTCCAGCACCGCGCTGCCGAGATGCGGCGTGAGCACCACGTTCTTCAACTTCAGTAACGCGGGCGGCACCTTCGGCTCGTTCTCGAATACGTCGAGGCCGGCGCCGGCGATCTTCTTTTTTTTCAGCGCGCGCACCAGCGCTGCCTCGTCGATGACGGCGCCGCGCGCGGTATTGACGATGAAGGCGCTCGGCTTCATCAAGGCGAATTCGCGGTCCGAGAGCATGTGCTTGGTCTCGGCATTGAGCGGTTGATGCAGCGAAACGAAATCGGCCTCGGCCAGCACCCGGTCGAGCGGCAAATATTCCATCTGCAATTCGCGCTCGGCATCCAGTTTGCGGCGCGGCGCCCAATAGATGATCCGCATGCCGAAGCCGCGCGCGCGGCGCGCGGTCGCCTGGCCGATGCGGCCGGCCGAAATCAGCCCGAGCGTCTTGCCGAACACCCAGGCGCCGGCAAGCTGGTTCGACTGCGAGCCGGGAAAGCGGCTGGCGCGCACCGAGCGGTCGCCCTCGACCATGCGCCGTGCCACCGCCAGCATCAGCCCGATATGCAGGTCGGCGACTGACTCCGCCACGATCGGCGGAATCACCGTCACCGCGATGCCGCGCCGCGTCGCCTCGGCGACGTCGATGCGGTCCGGCGTGATGGTCATCGAGGTAACCGCCTTGAGCTTGGGATTGGCCTTGAGCACCGCGCGATCGATGGTGTCATGCAGCAGCGGGAACAAAATGTCGCATTTCTTCACGCCGGCGATCAGCTTGGCCTTGGCGATGATCTTGCTCGCGTCGGCATTGATCTTGACGTCGGCCATGGCGCGCAGCCGCTCCAGCGCGCGCTGCGCAATCGGCTGGGTGACGAAGACGCGCGGTTTGCCGCTCACCGCAGCCACCGTACGATGCCGGCAACGCCGTCGACGGCGCATTGCGAGCCGTCCGGAATCTTGCGGGTGGCGTCGAGCACGCCGAGCACCATGGGAATGCCGCGCTCGCGCGCGAGCGAAGCCAAATGCGACGTGGAGCCGCCGAGCTCGGCGACGACGCCGGCCACCCGCGGCAGGATATGGCTGAGTGCGGGGCCTGCCACACGCGTCACCAGGATGTCGCCCTGGCCAACGCGCGAGAGTTCGCATTCGCAATTGACCACCACCGCTCGGCCCGAGCCCCAGCCAATGCCGGCGGCGTGTCCCCGGATACCGGGATGTTGCAGCCAAATCTGGTCCGGCACGATCGCCGGCTCGACGTGCAGCGGGCGCGATTGCAGCAGCTTGAAGCCGCCTTCGTCCAGCGCCCATTCAATCTCGACCGGTTGGCCGGCGAGCGCTTCGCATTTGTGCAGCAGGCGCCCCAGCGTCACCGCTTCGCCCGGCGTCAAGCACGGCTCGTTCACCATGTCGTCCGGCACCAGTTGCGGCGCCGCCACGCCGTGCTCGCAGGTATCGCGGTGGCCTTTGCGGCCGGCATCAACCGAACGCAGGAAGCCGCTCTTCGACAGCACAATGCGATCCGGCACCACCTCGCCCTGCGCAATGGCCGAGCCGAGCCCCCAGGTGGCCGAGATCAGCATCTGGCCTTCGGCGGTCTCGCTCAAGCCGCCGCCCGAGGCGCGCGCGGAAATCAACGGCTGGATCAGCACGCCCATCGCCGTGTCGGCGGGCGACAGGTCGTGAGTTTCCATGTAGCGGCGCGCATGCGAGGTCCACAGCGCCGCCCAGCAGGCGCGCACCGCGGTGAGGAATTCGCTCTCGTCGGAGAGGCCGAGGAAACTTTCGAACTGGCCGGCGAAGTTGGCGCCCTTGCGGTCCTCGATCAGCGCCGAGGAACGCACCGCGCCGGACGAGCCGTCGGCGCGTTGGACGCGCCAGGCCGTGAGCAAGGGTTCGAGAATTTCCGGCGCGATCGGCTTTTCGTAGAACGCTAGCCGGATAGCGATCGACAGCCGACGCGAAGTCGCTCGCTCGGCATCGTCAAATTCGAAATGCAGCTTGCCGTACTGCTCGATCAAGCTGTCGACGCCGAGATGGCGCGCCTGATGGCGATAGGCCGCCGCGGTGAGCGCAAAACCGCCCGGCGTCGGCAGCCCGGCTTGCCCGAGCGCCGCCAGATTCGCCGCCTTCGGCCCGACGTTTTCCGGGTCGATGGCGGCTGGGTCTGTGAGCGGCAGGATGAAGGCGGTCATTTGGCTTTCCGTTGTCGTGGCCGGGCATAGACCGTTCGAAGAACGGCGTTCTTTTAGAACGCCTATGCCCCGGCCATCTCGCTTGGGAAGGCACAACGTGTGGCGCGAGATCCCCAGGTCTCGCCTTCGGCTCGCCCGGGGATGACGTCGGCTTATGCCGACGTCACTTCACGTGATCGCCGTAGCCCGGCAGCGGATCGACGACGGTGATCTGCTTAACCGGGAAGTTCGACACGATCTCGATCTCGTTCTTCTTCACGATCAGCATTTCCTCGATGCGCACGCCGTAACGGTATTTCTTGCCATGCTGCGTTTCGAGCGCGAAGGTCATGCCTTCCTGAATGTCGATCGGATGATCGAGCGACCAGATGCGCGAAATCACCGGCGGATCGTATTGCGCGAGGCCGAGACCGTGGCCCCACAGATTGGCGGCGGCCTGGTCTTCGTCCTCGTAGCCCCAGGTCTCCATCGCCGACGGCCACTTCATCGCGATGTCGCGGGTGGTGGCGCCGACCTTCACCGCGCCGATCGAATCGTACAGCCATTCGAGCGCGGTACCGTAAGTGTCCTTCTGCTCCTGCGTCGGCTCCTTGCCGACGCAGTAGGTGCGGTAATAGCAGGACTTGTAGCCGTTCCAGGTGATCGCGGCCAAATCCATGAACACGATGTCGCCGGGCTGGATGATGCGGTCGGAGAAGTTGCGCCAGTTCGGCCAGGTATTGGGGCCGGACGACACGATCACGTCCTCCACGTCTTCCATGCCGGGGAAGTTATAGAGATATTCCATCAGATGCGCGGTCACCTGGTTCTCGGTGACGCCGGGGCGCAGGAACTTCATGCATTCCCAGTGGGTAGCGTCGCCGATGGCGCCGACGATGCGGAAGCATTCCTGCTCGTCGACGTTCTTGACCGCGCGCGCTTCCATCATCGGGGTCATGCCGTCGACCCAGTTGATGCCCTTTTCCTTGAATACGTTGATCATGTTGATGTCGATGAAGTCGCAGCCGAGCTTCTGCCCGGCGACGCCGTTTTCCTTCATCGCGCGAATGACGGCGTCGGCGAACTTGCTGACCTGCTGGACCGAGGCCGGACCGGCCGCGCCTTTGATCCAGGCGAACGAGTGCCGCACGTTTTCCTTCGGGATCCACGGGCTATGACGCTCGACCTGCATGCCGATGTCGCCCTGCTCGAACAGTATCGGCCGCCCGTCGCCGCACAGCATGGCGTAGCGCAGGCCGGGCTTAAGCCGGCACCAGCCCGGGGTCAGCGTGGCGGTGATATAGCGGACGTTCTCGTCGTACATGCAGAGCACGGCGCCGAGCCCGTGCTTTTTCATCATCGTGCGCGCGCGCTCGATACGGTATTCGCGCAGCCGGTCCCAATTGATCCGCTGCTGCCAATCCATACCGACGGTGCCGAAATTCGCAGTTCCCATAACGTCCTCCCGATCGGCGCGCTGACCGCACCGTTTCCTGGCCAAATCGCCGGCGATGTTATTCGGATGGCGCCCTTGAAAGAAATAATATAATCATGGCTTAGTCATTATATTTTCTAATGCCGGTGACCCATGCAAAATATCCCCCTGCGGCAGGTCCGCGCCGTTATCGCGGTCTGCGAGGAAGGCTCCTTCACGCGCGCGGCGATCCGTGAAAACGCAACGCAATCAGGCATTTCCCAGCATGTGGCGGCGGTCGAGCGCAAGCTCGGGGTCAATCTGTTCGAGCGCAGCGCCGGCCGCGTGACGCCGACGCCTGCCGGCTATCGTTACTACAAAAGCTGCGTCGAGGCGGTGGGGGCGCTGGAAAACGCCGCCGAGCAGGCGCGCGCGCTCGCCGGCCAGGTCACCGGCGAATTGCGCATCGGGCTGATGCCGACCTTTACCCGCGCGGTGCTGGCGCCGGTGCTCGACGACTTTGTGCCGCGCTGCCCGGAGGTGCGTCTGCATATCGTCGAGGGCTATAGCGGGCTGCTCACCGAAATGGTGCTCGACGAGGAACTCGACTTTGCGGTGGTGCCCGCTTTCGAGGGCACCATCGGACTGAAATCCCGCCTCTTGGTGCGCGACCGCGAAATGCTGATCTCCGGTCCGCGCGCCGGATTCAAGCCACTCGCGCCAGTGCGGCTCGCCGAATGCAAGCCGCTGAAAATCGTGGTGCCGGGGCCGGACAATATCCGCCGGCGCAATCTCGACACCTATTTCCAGACGCACGGCGTCGAAGTCGAGGCCATGCTGGAGATGGATGCCATGATCGCCACGCTCGAATTCGTCGCCCGCTCGGATTGGCTGACGGTGCTACCGAGCGTGATCTCGGTCAACGACATCGGCCGCGGCGAATTGATCGTCAATCCGATCGTGGCGCCGGAGCTGCACGCCGAATTCGTCGTGATCCAGCCTACCCGGCGCACGCTGTCGACGCAGGCGCGCCTTTTCCTGCAGCGCTTCGAAGCCGAGGTCGCGCACATCCATGACGTGTGGCAGGCGGCGATCGGCGGCAGCAAGAAGCGCAAACTGTCCGCCTGACGTTCAGCGGCCCGATCCGATCACATGAAAATCATCGAAAATCTGCGGCGCGATCGGTTGCCCGTCGTTGGAGATGGCGTGCGCTTGGAAGCAGGCGACCCCGCCGGGGATGACGGTTCCCTGTTGCGCGACGCCGAGGAAAATATGTTTTAGATTTTCGGGCGACCTTGTGAACCAATTCGGGTCGTCGAACGTGCCGCCATAGACGCCGACGACGTCGGGAAACCGCTCGAAGGTCAGAAACAGTTTGGTGCCGCAGTTATCGCAGAAATGCACGTCGACCATTTTGCCGCTGCCTTGCGACCGGTGCCGGTAAATCTTCGGCCGGCCTGACGTCACGGCAAATTCCGCTTTGGCAAAAATCGGCTCCACCAGATAGGCCGATCCGGTGGCGCGCTGGCAGAACCGGCAATGGCAGAGCGTCAATCGCATGGGCTGCGATTTGGCCGCATACCGGATGCCGCTGCACAGGCAGCCGCCCTCACGTGCCGACATATCCTTGCCCTCCATTGCTAATTTATTTTTTGCACGGCCTCGTCAAATCGTCATCCGCACGGCGTCAGCCTGCGCCGCTCGCGGTCTTTTGCCGATAGGCTTCGATCTTGTCGCGCAGCGCCTGCGGCAATGGCACCGGCTGGCGCGTTTCGAGCGACATCATGGCGGTGACCATGCGCGCGCGCAGCCGCTCCAGCCCGTCGTGGTGGCAGACGATGGCGATGCCGAGCGAGGAGCGGCCGACGCGCTCGACCAGCAAGGTCAGCTCGATGATATCGCCCATGCGGCTCGGAATCTTGAAATCGCAATCGATATGGACGAAGGGAAAACCAAACTGGCTGCCCATGATCAGCGCGGCATAATTGTAGCCGAGCTCCTCGCCGTACCAGTCCTCGATCAGTCCGTTGAAGATGTCGAAGTAGTGCGGGAAGTAGACGATGCCGGCGGGATCGCAATGCGAAAATCGCACCGGCACGCTGCGGGTGAAGGCGCCGCTCGGCGGCACGAATTTATCCTGGAGCATGGGTCGGCGTCCTTGCTGGGGCGGCTTGTTCCGCCGAGCACTTAGTTCGGCACGCGGCCTTTGACCGCATTGGCGCGCGAGGCATAGCTGATACGCCCGGCGGCGTCCGGCGCAAGCGTTGTGCGCACGCAATCCTTGACCCATTCGACGTCGGCGGCGGGTATGGCGGCGATCACCGGCTTCAGCAGCGTGCCCGCCACGGTCAAGGTCCAAAACTCGTCGAAATTGTCGAATGTCCGCTGCACGGTGATGGCGCGGGTCTCGACCGCATCGAGTCCCGCGCCGGCCCACAGACCCCGCAGCGCCTCGACGCGCGACACTTCGGGGTTCGGCGTGCGCGAGGCGCCGCGGTTCAGCTTGCGCAGTTCGACATCGATCGGTTCAAGAGGCGATCCGCCGCCGAGCAGGTCCCAAAAATAGCATGCCACGGTGCCGCCGGGACAAACCACGCGCGCCATCTCGGCGACGCTTTTCGCCGGATCGGGAACGAAGCTAATCACCAAGGCCATGACGGCGGCATCGAATCGATTCGCCGGAAACGGCAGCGCCATGGCGTCGCCTGGCTCGAACTTCGCCACGCGCGCGGCCGGGCGCGATCGCGCAAAAGCGATTTGGGCCGGTGCAGGATCGATGCCGTGCATCTCGGCCGGCGCGCATCGCTCGATCACCAGTTCGGTGAAGGCGCCGTTGCCGCAGCCGACGTCGATGCCGCGCAGGCCGGCCGGCAACGCCAGCCAGTCGAGAAAAATCTCGCCGACCGAACGGGTCCACCTGCCCATCCCGCGCTCATAAGCGGCGCCGTCGTCGAAGCCGCTGGCGCGTTCAGGCATGGCTGCTCACACCGTCATCCACGCGCCGTCGGCGTCCACCGACTTGAACACCGCCTCGAGCGCCGCCACCGTCTGCAAAATGCCGGCCGGCGCAATCGGGAACGCGCCCTGCCCGAGCGCCGCCTTGGCAAAATAATCCAGATTGCGCCCGAGGTGAAAGTCGGCCGGCCGGTCGATCGTTTCCGGCTCGTGGCCGGCGCGGCGCACGATCAGCCGCGTCTCGCTCACGCTTTCCACCCAGCAGCTCTCGCCATAGACGGCGAGCCGCCAGACAAACGGCGTCTTCAGCGTGGTCGAGAGCGTGCCGCCGGCGCCGTTTTCGAATTCGATCAGCGCGGTGGTGGTATCGCCGGAAGCAAGCTTCAACGTGCGCGCCTTCGACAGTGCGCTGATGCGCTTCATCGGGCCGACCAGGTCGCGGAAACAGTCGAGCACGTGGATGCCCATGCCGGTCATGGCGCCGGCGCGGGTTTCTTCCGCGGCCGCCCGCCAGCCTTCGGCCGGCAGGTTGGCCAGCCAATCGTGGCTGTAGCTGCCCTCGGCATACATGACGGTGCCGAGCGCCCCGCTCGCCACCACCTCGGCCATGGCGCGCAGCGACGGCATCAGGCGGAAGTGGTGGCCGACGCCGATGACGATGCCGGCGCGCTTGCAGGCCTCCAGCATGGCCGCGGCGTCGGCCTTGCTGAGCGCGAACGGTTTTTCGCAATAGATGTGTTTTTTGGCCGCCGCCGCCGCTTCCACTTGCGCGCGATGCTGGGAGTGCGGCGTCGCCAGGATCACCGCCTGCACTTGCGTATCGGCCAGCACCTCCTCGAACGAAGTGCCGAACGGGATGGCGTGCTCGGCGGCGAATTCGCGCACCGTGTCGGGCTCGAGTGTGACGCCGCGCACGAACTTGATCGGCGCGCCGACATCGCGCGCCGCCTTCACCAGATTCTTGCCCCACCAGCCGAGGCCGACGATTGCGGTGTTGAGCATGCGTCAGGCCGCCGGCGCGCCCGGCTGCTTCATCGGATGGGCGCGCGCGAAAGCGTCGTTGAGCATGCACAGATCGACGATGCGCTTGACGGTCGGAAACGGTTTGATGTCCACCTTGAAATAGGTCGATCCGGCCGCCTGACCGGCAAGGCAAATGTCGGCGATGGTGATCTGGTCGCCCTGGCAATAGCGCCCGGTGTGCGGCGAGCCGGCGAGATGGGCCTCCAGCGCCTTCAAAGCCTCCAGGTGCCAATGCTGGCCCCATTTCTGCACGCCCAATTCGTCGACCTTGTATTCGTGCGACAGATATTCGCGCACCCGCGGCACGATCAGCGGATGGGTGTCGCAGGCGATGATCTGCGCCAGCCCGCGCACGCGCGCGCGCGCCTTCGGGTCCTGCGGCAACAGCGGCGGGTTGGGATGCGTCTCGTCGAGATATTCCAGGATCGCAAGCGACTCAAACAACACGGTGCCGTCGTCCTCGATCAGCGCCGGCAGCGACTTCATCGGATTGATCTTGGCGAAGGCCTCGTCGCGCTGCTTGCCTTGCATCAGATTGATGTCGATCACCTCGTCGGGGGCGATCCCCTTGAGGTTGAGCGCGATGCGCACGCGGTACGTCGCCAGCGAACGCCAGAACGAAAACAGTCTCATGGCTTGTGCCCCACTATTTCTTTGTGCCGCCCGGATCGGCTTTCAGCCCCGCCGCCTCGATGCCGGCAACGGCAATGATCTCGTCGTTGTCGGCGGTGTCGCCGGAAATGCCGATCGCGCCGATGATCGCATTGCCAGCATCGCGGATCAGCACGCCGCCCGGATTGGGCACCATGCGCCCGTCGCTCGCCGCCACGATCGCGGTGAGGAAATTCTGATTTTGCGCGGCGCGCTCCATCATGGTGCGCGAGCCCCAGCCCATGCCGAGTGCGCCATAGGCTTTGCCGACGGCGATCTCGAAACGAATGATGCCGGAGCCGTCCTCGCGCTTGGCGGCGACCAGGTGGCCGCCGCTATCGAGCACGACCACGGTCTGCGGCATTTGCTTGAGCTCGCGCGCCTTCTTGAGCGTGACGTCGACGATGGTGGATGCTTGCGCGAGCGTGACTGACATGGCGTCTCCCATTCGATTGGCGCGTGACTCTTAGCCGAAAAACGAGGTGCGTTTTTCCGCGACACCCGCGGGCGATCAGGATTTCTTGCGTTGCGTCCAATAGACCGTCATGCGCGAGCCGTCGCCGCCGCCGATGCCGTTTTTGGTGGCGTCCTCGAAGCCGGCAAGCGCGGCCTTGGTGGCGATCATGTCGGCACCGAGCGCCTCGCCGGTCGCGATCATGGTGCGCAGGTCCTTGACGCCGTTGGCGATGCTGAAGGTGGTGGGACCGGGATCCTGGCCCTCGAACATCTTCACGATCATGTCGGAACGCATCGCCAGCGCCTTGTTGGCGCCATTGCTCTCGACGAACAGTTCGAGCAGACGCTTGGGCTCCCAGCCGACGCTGCGGGCAATGGAAAATGCCTCGCCATAGGCCTGCCAGGCGACCATCAGCGGCAGATTGATCGCCAGCTTCATGGCCGCTCCGGCGCCGACCGGCCCGCAATTTTCTACCTTGCGGCAGAGCTGATCGAGGATCGGCTTGGCGCGCGCGGCGTCGGCCGGCTCGGCGCCCATCAGCCCCAAGAGCTGGCCCTTGCGCGCCGGCGCGGTCGAGCCGCCGACCGGACATTCCACCAGCGCGGCGCCCTTGCCGCGCACCTTGGGCGCGAGCTCGGTCTCGACCTTGGGCGCCACCGTGCTCATCTCAATGAACAGCTTGCCCTTGACGTCGCCGCTGAGCAGCCCATTCGGCCCGTTATAAACGGCGTCGATCGCCGCGCCGTCGGTCAGCAGGGTGATGACCGCCTCGCTTGTCGCGGCGACTTCGGCCGGCGTGGCGGCAACCTTGGCGCCGGCGTCGGCCAGCGGCTTGCTCTTGCCAGGACTGCAATTCCAGACTGTCACCTGATGGCCGACTTCCAACAGCCGGGCCGCAACCGAGGCGCCCATGGCGCCGAGACCAGCTATGCCGATTTGCATCAAGTCCTCCCGCTATGCTTTTGCCAGCGAAGATAGGCGATCGCGGCACGGCATGAAAGCCGCATTGCGACATTAGCCCACTCGACAGCCCCGCCTCCGACACACTAAGAGGAACCCCGCAACGCGCGCACACATGGCAACGGTTGGATTTTCAGCGGGAGAAATTTGAATGGCTGCGGCGAAGAAATACAAAGGCACGGTCGGCGTCATCGGCCTTGGCATCATGGGCGGGGCTTTCGCGAAGAATCTCGTCAGCGCCGGCTGGCGGGTCGTCGGCTACGACATCAGCGCGGCACGCCGCCGCGAGGCTGCCCGCGCCGGCGTCGAAATCGCGCGCGATGGTGCGGCGCTGGCCGCGGCGGTGCCGACCGTGCTCACCAGCCTGCCCAAGCCTGCCGCTCTGGCCGACACCGTGCGTGAAATCGCCGCCGCCAAGCTGCCGCGCAAGGTGGTGGTGGTGGAAATGAGCACCTTCGCGATTTCCGATAAGGAAAAAGCCGCGCGCACGCTCGCCAAGGCCGGCCACGTCATGCTCGACAGCCCGGTCAGCGGCACCGGCTCGCAGGCCGCCAACCGCGACCTGGTGTTCTATGCCAGCGGCGATTCCCGTCTTATCAAGCGGCTGCGGCCGATGTTTCAGGCCTTCGGCCGCGAAGTCTATGACGTCGGCCCCTTCGGCAACGGCAGCCGAATGAAATACGTGGCGAACCTCTTGGTCGCCATCAATAACGTGGCCAGCGCCGAGGCCATGGTGCTGGGCATGAAGGCCGGACTGCCGCCGCAGCTGATCTTCGATCTGATCACCCCCGGCGCCGGCAATTCGCGCGTGTTTGAATTGCGCGCGCCGATGATGGTGAAGGGCAACTACAAAGACGTCACCATGAAGATCGACGTGTGGGACAAGGACATGAGGGTGATCGGCGATTACGCCCGCAAGATCAAAGCGCCCACCCCGCTGTTCAATGCAACCAAGCCGGTCTACCTGAAGGCGATGAAGATCGGCTTCGGCGCGCAGGATACCGCCGCCGTCTGCGCGGTGCTGGAGAAGCAGGCGAAGGTGAAACGGCGCTAACGCTAGATTTCGAACGCGCCTTCTTGCACCGGCGACCTCAAGGCAGTCGTGTGCCAGGCGCCATCACCCGCCGTGTTCAATGGCACCGCCACGCTGCATTTCAGCACCGGCAAGACGCCCTATCTGCTGCTGCCGATCATTCCGCCGAAAAAGCAGGCAGGCGGCAAACGGCGCAAACGCAAATAGCGCTGCCCACTTTCCGTTCGTCCCCGCGTAAGTGGGCTCCCGGTTCTGACGCTGCGCCCATAAAGCTGGATTCGCACTTATGCGGGAGCGCGCGGCGCGTGGGCCATCGGCACGATATTAGATAGCCGAAAGGTGCGACCAATTAGGGTGTTCATTTCCATCGAACCTCATGTAAGCTTCGCGCAACCTTCGATTTAACAGAAGGGCCAGAGGGGGAAATGAATACGCAGTTTTGGGTCATCCAGGCCTTCAACGGCATATCCTATGGCGCGCTGCTGTTCCTCGTGGGCAGCGGCCTGTCGCTGATTTTTGGCGTCATGCGGATCGTCAATCTTTCCCATGGCGCCTATTTTCTATGGGGCGGCTATATCGCGCTGTCCGTGATCCACTTCACCGGCTCGTGGGCGCTGTCGCTGCCCGTGGCCGCCCTCGCCGTCGCCGCGATCGGCATGGCGATGGAGCGCGTGTTCTTGCGCCCGCTCGGGTTCGACCCGTTGCGGCAAGTGCTGCTCACCGTCGGATTCGCATTTCTGTTTCAACAGGCCGCGCTCGATATCTGGGGCGGCGACAATATGGACATCACGCCGGTGGCCTTGCTGAACACGAGCCTGGTGCTCGGCGGCATATATTTCCCGCTCTACCGCGTTTTCATGATCGCCATGGCACTGGCGATCGGCCTCCTGCTGTGGCTGGTCATGGAAAAGACCCGCATGGGCGCCGCCGTGCGGGCAACCGTTGACGACGCGCAGATGGCGCGCGGCGTCGGCATCGATACCAACCGCATCTCCATGTTCATCTTCGCGCTCGGCGCCTTCCTTGCCGCGCTCGGCGGCGTGATCGGCGGCGCTTTTCTCGGCATCTATCCCGGCCTTGATTTCGAAATGCTGCCGCTGGCCTTTGCGGTCGTCATCATCGGCGGCATGGGCTCGCTCGGTGGCGCCGCGATCGGCGCGCTGGCGGTCGGGCTTGCCGACAATTTCGGCAAGGCGCTGTTCCCGGAGGTTTCCTATTTCACGCTTTACGCGCCGATGGTCCTGATCCTGGCGGTGAAGCCGACCGGCCTGTTCGGGCGGGAGTGAGCAACCGCTGATGGTCAACCAACTAACCAAAGTTGCCATGGTCGTTGTCGCCCTCGTGGCGTTCGCCTATGTCGTCCCGCATTCCGGCTCGTTCGTCGTGCTGCTGGCGACCCGCGCGATGGCCTTTGCCATCCTGGCGATGAGCCTGGACATCCTGCTCGGCTTTACCGGCCTCGCCTCGCTCGGCCAGGCGGCCTATTTCGGCGTCGGCGCTTATCTCACCGCGGTACTCGCCACCAAATTCCATTTCGGCATGGGCTGGGATTTCTGGATCGTCGTCGTGCTCGGCATCCTGATCGGCGCCGCGCTGGCGGCGCTGTTTGGCCTGTTCGCGATCCGCGCCGGCGGCGTCTACTTCCTGATGATCACGCTGGCGCTCGGCCAATGCGTCTGGGGTCTCGCCTATCGCTGGAATTCGCTTACCGGCGGCGACAACGGAATCAATATGAGCGGACGGCCTAATTTCGGCCCCGACCTCAGCAACGAGGTGACGTTCTTCTACCTCGTGTTCGCGTTTTTCGCGGTGTCGTTGGGCTTGATGTACGTGCTGGTGCGCTCGCCGTTCGGCCGCAGCCTGACCGGCATCCGCGAGCGCGAACTGCGCATGCAGATTCTCGGCTACAACACCTGGCTGCACAAATACGTCGCCTTCGTCATTGCCGGCGGCTTTGGCGGACTCGCCGGCGTGCTGTGGGCGCACACCAACGGCCACGTCAGCCCGGAAACCGTGGTGCTGACCACCTCGGTCGACGCGCTGCTGATGGTGGTGCTCGGCGGCGCCGGCACGCTGGTCGGCGCCAGCATCGGCGCGGCCATCGTGTTCGGCTTGCGCGAATATCTCTCGACGCTGGTGCCGTGGTGGCAATACGTGCTGGGCGGCGTCTACGTGCTGACCATCCTTTACCTACCGATGGGCTTGATGGGAATTCCGGCGCGCATCCGGCAACGGCTGTCGTCGCAGGACAATAACGAGACCGAAAAGAAACTGGCATCCGAACCTTCCTGACACAGCGCAGGCGGGATCATGAAAATAAGGGAGAACGACAAATGACCAAGACATTACGGCAACGGCTCAAACCGCTGCTGCTGGCCGGCGTGCTTGCATTGGGTTTTGGCATGACCGCGCCGGCCGGCGCCGAGGATCTGCGCATCGGGTTCCTGGCGCCGCGGACCGGCATCTTCACCGCCATCGGCACCGACATGCTCAATGGCTTCCAGATGTATCTGGACGAGCACAAGGGCATGCTGGGCGGCGACAAGGTCACGCTCATCGTCGAGGACACGCAAGGCAAGCCGGACACCGCGGTCGCCAAGGCCAAGAAGCTGATCTTGCAAGACAAGGTGCATTTGATGGTCGGCGGACTGCTCGCTTCGACCGCCTATGCGCTGGGTCCGGTGTCGACCGCCGAGAAGACGCTCTATATCGGCTCGTCGGCGACCGCCGACGATCTGGCGCAGCGCCAGGTCGCTAAATATCCCTATGTCGCCTTTTCGACCTGGACGCCGTCGCTGCCCAATCATCCGCTCGGGCAATGGGCCTGCGACCAGGGCTACAAGAAAGTCGTCGCCATCGCCGCCGACTACGCTTTCGGCTACGAGCAGCTCGGCGGCTTCCAGAAGGCGTTCGAGGATTGCGGTGGCAAGGTGATCCAGAAAATCTGGACCCCGCTCGGCACCAAGGATTTCGGTCCCTACATCCCGACCATGAAGACCGACGCCGACGCCATCTTCACGCTGATGGTGGGGCCGATGTCGCTGCAATTCCCCAAGCAGCTGCGCGCCTCCGGCAACAAGAAGCCGATCGTGGCCGGCGGCACCAGCTATGACGAATTCGTGCTGCCGTTCATGGGCGACGAAGTGATCGGCGACGTCTCCGCGCTGATGTATTCAGCGGCGATCGAGACGCCGAAGAACGAAGCTTTCGTGAAACGCTACCGCGACAAATACAAGAAAGTGCCGTCCTATTATTCGGAGGGCAACTACTCGACCGCGCATTGGATCGACGAGGTGATGACCAAGCACAAGGGCAAGTTCCCCGGCGCGGTCGAATTCATCAAAACCATGGCCAGCATCAAGCTCGACGCCGTGCGCGGGCCGGTCAGTCTCGATTTGGCGACCAAGAGCCCGATCGAGAACATCTACATCAAGAAGGTCGAGAAGAAGAAGATGTTCGGCTACGACAAAGCCGAGCTCTGGAACACGGTGATCAAGACCTATCCGAACGTCAGCGAATTCTGGACTTACGACAAGGCGAAGTTCCTGGCGCAGCCGGTCTACAGCCGCGACTTCCCGCCCTGCAAATATTGCGAATGAAGCCAAACCTCGCCGGGGTTCGTTCACCCGAACCCCGGCGAAACTGACTAAGGCTCAGAGGGTCGTAATGAGCAGCCAAGGCGCAAACGGCAAGCCGCCCGTGCTCGAATTGAAGGGCCTGTGCAAGAGCTTCGGCGGCTTGCAAGCGGTGCGCGACGTCACGCTCACCATCATGCCGGGCGACCGCAAGGCCATCATCGGTCCGAACGGCGCCGGAAAGACTACGCTTTTCAATGTGATAACCGGCATCTTCCCGGCCAGCGCCGGCCACATCATGCTGTTCGGGCAGGACGTGACCGGCTGGCCGAGCCACCGGCGCACCGCGCTCGGCATGGCGCGCACGTTCCAGGTCACCAGCCTGTTTCCGAAACTGACCGTGCTCGACAATGTTCTGCTGGCGATCGAAGGCCTAAGGCCGTCGAAATTCGTGATGTGGCGTTTCTTGTCTTCGTACAAGGACGTCTACGACAAGGCCTATCGGCTGCTCGAAGGCGCCGGCTTCTTCGACCGCAAGGACGTCGAGGTTCGCAATCTTTCGCACGGCGAACAGCGCCAACTCGAGATTGTTCTCGGCCTGGCCAGCGACCCGAAAATTCTTCTTCTCGATGAGCCGGCCGCCGGCCTGTCCTCGGGCGAATCGACTGAGATGGCCAAATTCCTGATGAAGCTCGATCCAACTCTGGCGATCCTCTTGATCGAGCATGACATGGACGTGGTATTCGACGTGGCCTCGCAGATTTCGGTTCTGCACTTCGGCGAAGTTCTGGAAACCGGCACGCCGAAGCAAATCCACGACAGCAAGCGGGTCCAGGAAATCTATTTGGGGACTGATTGAATCATGGCGATTCTCGAAGTCCAGGACATCCATACCTATTACGGGGACGCCTATGTTCTGCAGGGGCTGTCGCTGCAATTGGAGCAAGGGCAAATTCTCGGCCTGCTTGGCCGCAATGGCGTCGGCAAGACCACGCTGGTAAATTCAATCGTCGGCTTCAATCCGCCGCGCCGCGGCAAAATCGTGTTCAAGGGCGACGACATCACCCAGAAATCCTCGTTTGAGACCGTGCGCAGCGGCATGGGTCTGGTGCCGCAGGGCCGCCGCGTGTTCCCGACGCTCGGTGTGGAGGAAAATCTGCTGGTCGCCGAGCGCAATCCCGACCGGCATGGCTGGAATATCGAGCGCGTCTACACACTGTTCCCGCGCCTGCAAGAACGCCGCCATCAGCGCGCCAAGACGCTGTCGGGCGGCGAGCAGCAGATGCTGGCGATCGGCCGCGCGCTGATGACCAATCCGGATTGCCTGATCATGGACGAGCCGTCGGAAGGGCTGGCGCCGATCATCATCCAGGGCCTCTGGGAAGCGATCGGAAAGCTGAAGGATGAAGGGCTTTCGATCCTTTTGGTCGAGCAGAGCGCGCACCTGGCGCTCAAGCTGGTCGACTACGTGCACGTGATGAGCAAAGGCCGTGTGGTCTATTCCGCCAAGCCGGACGTGCTCAAGGCCAATGACGAGATCAAGTCGAGCTATCTCGGCATATAGCGCGGCGCATGATCGTTTCCAACCTTGCTTCGCCCGCCGAAGCCGGTTTCGCGAAGGCGGGAAACCGGTTCCCACTTATCGGGATCATGCGCTAGCGCGGCTTGTCACCGGCCAGCGTCACCCGGTGCATGACGCGGCGATAGCCGTGATAGTCATTGACCGGATTGTGCAGCACGCAGCGATTATCCCAGAACGCGATCGAGCCGACGCGCCAATTGAACCGGCAGGTGAACTCGGGTCTGGTCTGATGCTGGAACAGGAAGTTGAGGATCGGTGCGCTCTCCTCCTCGCTCATGTCCTTGAAGCGCACCGTATGCCCGATATTGACGTAGAGCGCCTTGCGCCCGGTTTCCGGATGGGTGCGCACGGCCGGATGCTCGCTGATGAATTCCTTCTTGGCATCTGATTTGGCACCGTCGCGCAGGCGGTCCTCGCGCGTGCGCGTGACGTCGGCCTTGGCCGAGTGATTGACCGCGATCATGCCCTCCAGCATGCGCTTCATGCCGGCCGATAGCGTCTCGTAGGCGAGATAAGTGTTGGCGAACAGCGTGTCGCCGCCGTGCGGCGGCACCTCGCGCGCAATCAACATGGTGGCCATCGGCGGCGTGTCGAGATAGGCGGTGTCGGTGTGCCAGATGCCGCCGAAATTTTTCGTCTCGTGCTCGAGCTTGACGACCGGAATGATCTCCGGAAAGCCTTCGATGCCTTTGATGAAGGGATATTCGACCACTTCACCGAAGCGTTTGGCAAAGGCGAGGAATTTCGCCGGCAGCAGATCCTGGTCGCGGAAAAAAATGACTCCGTGCTCGAGCCAGGTTTGCCGGATGGCGGCAATGACGTTGTGGCCCGGCTCCGTGGCCAGGTCGATGCCCATTATTTCCGCGCCGATCGAGCTGGACAAGCGCCGGACGTCAAATCCGTTCATCGCCATCCTGGTCGCTCCTCAACCGAACAGTTTCTTTTGTATCAAATCTAGCACGGCCGTTCGCGCCTTGCCCATTTCCGCAAAAAGGACCGCTAGCGTGTGTTGCGACGCAACGCCGCAACCGGGCTTTACAGAACGGAAGACATTGGCGGATGATAGGTTTGGTTCGGTCTTTCGCCCTTGCAGCGACGGCCCGGAAAGACGACGTGGGATTTTCATGTTGAATTCGGCCGTGCCGGTAGGTCAAAGAAGGCCGCAAGCAGCCGCTTAAAACGTACAGCCCCGCCAGGGGCGCTCGAGGGAGGAAAGACAATGAGTCGCAAAGTTACCCGCCGTAAGTTCATGGCCGGCACTGCCGCCGGAGCCGCGCTGGCAACGTTCAAGTTTCCCGCGCCGGCGATCGCGCAGGGCGCGCCGTTCAAGCTCGGCCTGCTCACCGTCAAGACCGGCCCGCTCGCGCAGGGCGGCATCCAGATGGAACAGGGCGTGCTCACCTGGCTGAAGGAGCACGACAACAAGATGGCCGGCCGCAAGGTCGAGTTCTTCTCCGCCGATACCGGCGGCAAGCCGGCCGGCACCAAGACCAAGGCGCAGGAACTGATCGAGCGCGACAAGGTCGACGTCATTGTCGGACCGCTCGCCGCGTTCGAGCTGCTGGCGATCACCGACTATATCCGTGAGCACAAGACGCCGACGCTCAGTCTCGCCGGCGCCGACGATCTGACCCAGCGTACGCCCAACCCCTATTTCCTGCGGCCGTCGGCAACTTCTTCGCAGGCCATGCAGCCCATGGGGCACTACGCGGCGAAGGAGATGGGTCTCAAGAAGGCCATCACCATCGATTACGATTTCGCCTTCGGCTACGAGCAGGAAGGCGGCTTCCAGGCGGCGTTCGAGAAGGACGGTGGCTGCGTGGCCAACAAATTGTGGGCACCCTTGGGGACGCCTGACTATACACCCTACCTCGCCCAGATGACCGGGATCGACGTCCTCTGCCAGGGCTTTGCTGGATCGGGCCCACTGGCCTTCATGAAGCAATATGCCAATTTCGGCCTAAAACACCAGGTCGTCACCGGCGAGACCGGAGGCGACGACGCGCTACTGCACGCCTTCGGCGACGAAGCGGTCGGCATGATGAGCTGTTGTCCCTACACGCTCGACCTCAAGACCGACGGCAATCAGCGCTTCGTCAAGGCGATCATGAAGGACTTCAACGTCGTTCCCGGCTTCTACGCCGCCGGTCTCTATGTCAACTGCGACGTGGTTGAAGGCGGCCTGAAAGGCGCCGGCGGATCGACTGAGGACAAGGAAAAATTTATGGCCGCGCTCAAGGCCGTGAAACTTCCGGACTCACCGCGTGGGCCGATCAGCTTCGACCATCTCGGTAACATCGTCGGCAATTTCTACGTCCGTCGCTGCGAGAAGATGGCCAACGCGCCTTACGGCCTCAAACTCTGGAACAAGACGGTCAAGACCTACGAGAATGTCAGCCAGTTCTGGACTTGGCCGGAGAAGGAGTTCCTCGCGCACCCGGTCTATTCGCGCAACTATCCGCCCCTGAAGAAGTGCTGATCTAAAGTCGATTGCCGCGGGCGCCGGTGCAACGGCGCCCGCGGAACTACGTCCGCTCATTTCCGCCCCGCCTGCGCGGGGGCAGGCTCCAGCGGGGATCCAGAGTCCAGATTGCCGGTTTGCTGATCCTTCTCCCTCAAGTCGCCGCTTTCGCGGGGACGAGCGGCTTGATGTGCACGACGCGGAAATTCCAAAAGCGGAAAGACTGAGACGATGACCTTTTGGCTGCTGCTGACGGTCAACAGCATCACTTTCGGCGGCCTGTTGTTCCTGTTGGCGGCGGGCTTCTCGCTGATCTTCGGGCTGATGCGCATTCCCAACCTGACGCATGGCTCGCTGTTCATGCTCGGCGCCTATTTCGGCGCCACCTTCGTCGGCGGCCTGCTCGGCATAATGTTCAATTTCTGGCTGGCGACGCTGATGGCGGCATTACTGGTGGCGGCTTTCGGCGCCGTGATCGAAAGTCTGCTGCTGCGCCGGCTGCCGGGCGACCAATTGGCCCAGGTGCTGGTGACGCTCGGCATATCCTTCATCGTCGCCGATTTCTGCCTGATGGTCTGGGGCGGCGATCCGATCGCGGTGCCGACGCCGGATAGCCTCACCGGCTTCGTGCGCGCCGGACCGCTGGTGTTTCCGCTCTATCGCATTGCCGTCATCGGCATCGCCGCCGTCGTTGCCGTCGCGCTCTGGCTGCTGCTCGACCGCACCCGGCTCGGCGCCATGATCCGTGCCGGCGTCGATGACCCCGACATGGCGCGCGTGGTCGGCATCCGCGTATCGCGGCTCTTTACCATCGTATTTGCGCTCGGCGCCGGCTTGGCCGCTTTTGCCGGCATCATCGGCGGACCGATTCTGACGGTCTATCCCGGCATCGACAATTACATGCTGCCGCTGGCGCTGGTGGTGGTCATTATCGGCGGTTCGGGCAGCCTGCTCGGCTCCGTTGTCGGCAGCCTCGTGATCGGCTTCATCTATAATTTCGGCCAAGCGCTTCTCCCTGAGCTCGCTTATTTCGTGCTGTTCCTGCCCATGCTGCTGGTGCTGCTGCTGCGGCCGCAGGGTCTGTTCGGCAGGTTCGTGCCATGAAGGGCGTGCCATGAGTACGCGCATCATCGCCCTGGCCGTGGCTTTCCTGGCCCTGGTCACGCTGCCGTATTGGATGCACGGCGACTATTACATCAATGTCGCCAGCCAGATCCTGTTCTCCGCCGTCTTCGCGCTCGGCTTGAACATACTCGCCGGCTATGGCGGGCTGGTATCGCTCGGCCATGCCGGGCTGTTCGGTATTTCCGCCTATGCCACCGGCTACATGTTGCAGGCGGGCTTCGGCCACCCGGTGGCGATCCTTACCGCGCTCATCGCCGGCATGGCCTCGATGGCGCTCTATGCCGTGCTGTCGCTGCGCGCGACCGGCATCGGCTTCATCATGATCACGCTGGCGCTGGGCGAAATCATCTGGGGCCTGGCCTATCGCTGGATCAGCATCACCGGCGGCGACAACGGCATCAATCTGCACGGACGGCCCGAGCCGTTCGGCATGGACCTCACCTCGCCGAATGCATTCTATTACACGACGCTGGTGGTGTTCCTGGTGGCCTTGGCCGCCGTGACGGTGTTCGTGCGTTCGCCGCTCGGCGCCGCGCTGATGGGCACGCGCGACCAGCCGCGGCGCATGAACGCGCTCGGCTATCACGTCTGGGCGATCCGCTTCTGGGCCTGCATGTTCTCCGGTCTGCTGACGGCCGTGTCCGGCATCCTGTTCGTCTATTACACGCAGTTCATCAGTCCACAGGCGCTCGACCTGACAGCCTCCGCCGAAGTGCTGCTGATGGTGATCTCCGGCGGCGCCGGCACGCTGATCGGCCCCGTTGTCGGCGCCGCGCTGGTGGTGGTGGTGAAAAGCGTGGTGAGCGGCTACATCGAGCGCTGGAACATGCTGCTCGGCTTCATCTTCGTCGCCATCGTCATCCTGATGCCGGAAGGCCTGGTGCCGGGCAGTGCGCGGCTATGGCGGCTGGCGTGGCGCAAAATGAGCGCGCCCGGCAAAGCCGCGGTGACGGAGGGCAAGCCATGAGCGCGCTCACCATCACGGGCCTTTGCAAATCATTCGGCGGCCTGCACGTCACCGGCAATGTCGATCTCAAGGTCGAGCCGGGCGAGCGGCGGCTGATCATCGGCCCCAACGGTGCGGGCAAGACCACGCTGTTCAACCTGATCACCGGCGAGATCAATCCCGACAGCGGCACGATCGAGCTGTTTGGCCGCGACATCACCAAGGTGCCGAGCCGGCGCCGCGCCCATCTCGGCATGGCGCGCACCTATCAGATCATCACTCTGTTTCCGCACGACACCATCGTGCACAATGTGTCGTTGGCGCTGCTGGGGCTGTCGCCGATGCGCTGGAATCCTTTCATCGACATGAAGCGGCAGGGCCATATCGTCGAGCGCGGCCGCGCGGCGCTGGAGCGGGTCGGCCTTGGCGACATCGCCGAGCGGCCGCTGGCGCAGACCTCCTACGGCGAGCGCCGCCGCGTCGAGATCGCCATGGCGCTGGCGCAGAGTCCGAAAGTGCTGCTGCTCGACGAACCGTTCGCCGGCCTGTCGATCGACGAGCGGCGCGACGTGCAGCAATTGCTGCTGGCGATCCCGCGTGACGTCACCATCGTAATGATCGAGCACAACATGGACGTGGCGCTGGAATTCGCCGAGCGCATTACGCTTTTGCATTTCGGCGAGGTGATCGTCGAGGGCAACCGCGCCGAAGTAGTGGCCGACCCTCGCACAAGGGAGGTCTATCTTGGCCACTAGCGCGCTCAGCCTCAGCCACATCGAAGCGTTCTACGGCGACAGCCACGTGCTGACGGACGTGTCGTTCGAACTCGGCGAGGCGCGCATGCTCGGCCTGCTCGGCCGCAACGGCGCCGGCAAATCGACCTGCATGAATGTTACCATGGGCCTGCTGCCGCCGCGCCAGGGCGAGGTCGCGGTGTTCGGCGCGCCGGTCACCGGCCTGTCACCCGAGATGATAGCGGCGCGCGGCGTGGCGCTGGTGCCGCAGGGCCGCCGCATCTTCAAGAGCCTGACCGTGCGCGAGAATCTTACCGTCGCCGCGCGCAAGCCGGACGCCGGCAGCAAGCACGCACCATGGACGACCGAGACCGTGTTCGCGATGTTTCCACGCCTCGCCGAACGGGCCAAGCAGATCGCTGCGCATCTGTCGGGCGGCGAGCAGCAAATGCTGGCCATCGGCCGCGCGCTGATGGGCAATCCGCGCGTGCTGCTGATGGACGAGCCGTCGGAAGGGCTGGCGCCGCAGATCGTCGCCGAGGTGATGGCCACCATCCGCAAGCTGAAGGAAAGCGGGCTGTCGATCGTGCTGGTCGAGCAGAATCCCAAGCTCGTTTTCGACGTCGCCGACGACATTGTCATCCTCAACACCGGGCATGTCGCTGTGGTCTCGACGCCGGCGCAACTGGACAAGGACGGCGTCGATCTGCGCCAGCATTTGGGGGTGTTTTAAATGCTGATGTCATGCCCGCGAAGGCGAGCATCCAGTAACCATCGGCGGGCCAATTGAAAACAGAAATATCACGGGTTACTGGATCATCCGCCTTCACGGATGATGACAGCCGAACGTGACGATCAACAAGGGGATTGAAATGGCGATCTGGAACAAATACGCAAACACCGCGGCACGCAAACATGGCAAGCCGGGCCGCGAGGCGCGGCCGCAGTCCACCACCATCGACGCGCATGCCCACGTCGCCGTGCCGCGCGTTGCAGAGATCGTGACGCCGCACCTCAAGCAAACGACCGATCCTCTCGTTGCGCACTCGACGCCGGAGACGCAGGCCCTGATGGCCAAACAGGCGGCCGACATCCGTACCCGCATCAGCACGACCGACGAGCGATTTAGCGTAATGGACGAGATGGGCGTCGACATGCAGCTTATCTGTCCGGCGCCGCCGCAAATCTACTATTACCTGCCGCCCGACGTCGGGGTAGCAGCAGCGCGCGCGCTCAACGACGGCATCGCCGAATATGTCGGCAAGCACAAGGATCGGCTGATTGCGCTCGGCGGCGTGCCGATGCAGGACGGCGCCGAGGCGGCAAAGGAACTCGAGCGCGGCATGACGCAACTCGGTTTTAAAGGGGTCGAGATTCTCACCAACGTCAACGGCAAGGAGCTATCCGATCCGGCTTTCGCGCCGTTCTGGAAGAAGGCCGAGGAGCTTGGCGCGCTGGTGCTGATCCACCCGACCGGTTTTACCCAACCGCAACGTTTGGGGCGTTTTTACTTTAATAATGTGATCGGAAATCCGCTCGACACCACCGTGGCGCTACACTACCTGATCTTCGATGGCGTGCTCGAACGGCATCCCAACCTTCGCATTCTCGCCGTTCATGGCGGCGGCTATCTCGGCGCATATTCGGGCCGCATCGATCACGCTTGGGGCGCGCGCTCGGATGCACATGGCAGCCTGCCGAAGCCGCCGGGCGAGTACCTCAAGAAAATCTATTTCGACACCGTGGTGTTCACACCGCTCCAGCTCGAAAGCCTGGTGAAGACCTTCGGCGTCGACCATGTCATCATGGGCACTGATTACCCGTTCGACATGCTGGAATTCGACCCGATCGGCCACATCAATTCGGTCGAGAGCTTCGATGCGACGACGCGCGCCGCGCTCGCCGGGGGAAATTTGAAGAAGCTAGTGGGCCTGTAAAGCCTCTCCATCGTGATGCGCGGCTTGACCCGCGCATCTATGATGAGACGCAATAGGTAGTGACCTTACGTAAGTTCGTCTTTGCGGCTTGTCATCATGGATTGCCGGGTCAGGCCCGGCAATGACAGGCCTGTTTAATTGCCGCCTCAGGCATACAAGAAATCCAGCACCGCGGTTTCCGCGATCACCGCGCCGTCGGTTGAGTGCAGCCCGGCGCGCGCCCGCTCCTCCTGCGTTTGCGTCGCCTGCAAATAGGCACCGAGATGGCGCGCGCGCTCGATGATGCGGTAATTTTCGGAAAGCCGCGCGGTCTCGTAACGCTTGAGCGCGGCCTCCACATCGCCTTCCGCCTGCAACGCGCCGCTCAAGGCCGCCGCGTCGTCCGCCGCCTTCGATACACCGGCCGCTACGTGCGGGCGCGCGACAAACGCGGCATCGCCGAGGATCGCCACCCGGCCGAACGCCATGCGCGGCGATTCCAGATCGTAGATCGGCTGCAGGATCGGCTCCTCGATCAGCCGCACGATCTGGCGGAATTGCGGCCCCAGCAGCCGTTCGGCGTCGGCGCGCATTTCCGCAATCGCTGCGCGGCGGATCAGCGGCGGCGGGATCGAGATCGCGTGCGTGGTGCCGCGCTCGTCGGTGAGCAGCCACGGCAGCTTGGTCTTCTCGTCGGCCGGGCGGTACCACACCACGTTGTAGCGGCGGTGGCCGGGGCGCAGGTCGTTGTCCGGCCCCGCCACCGGATAGCCGAGGAACTGCTCGCCCGGCGGCAGCGTGAACGTCATGTATTCGAACAGATCGCGATGGGTGTCGGGCGCAAAGGCGTCTTCCGCAATCAGCGCGCGCCAGGCGCAATAGCCGGCATAGAGCGGCGCGGCCTCAGGCAGCGCCTGCTGACGCACGGTCGAGCGCGTGCCGTCGGCGCCCACCAAGAGATCGGCCTCGATCGTCTCGCCATCGGAAAAATGCGCCAGCACCGACGCGGGCGCATTCTCGAATCCGGCAAGCCCGCGCCCACGATGATAGTGCTCGGGTGGGAAAGCATCGCGCAGCAACCGGTAGACGCGCTCCCAGGCGGTGAGCACCTGCGGGCAATGGATCTCCTCGGTCAGGCGGCCCTGGCGGTCGAGAATCTTGCGGGTTGTGATGGCGACGCCGAGCGCGTCGGTGGCGAGCCCCAGCCGGCGCAGGCGCTCGATCAGCTCGGATTGCGCGACGATGCCGGCACCGCGGCCCGACAATTCGCCCGCCACCCGCTCATAGATATCCACGCTCCAGCCGGCCCGGCGCAGCATCAGCCCGCTCAGCAGACCGCTCATCGAGCCGCCGACAATAACCGCCTTGAGTCCCGGCAATGGAACGCCCTCAATCTTTCCGTTCAGCGGAATATGCTATATATGAGCGCAAATTACACCGGAGGAATTCCCATGGCGCTGAGCATGCTCGACAAATCCGCCGAGAAAAAGGACATATCGCAGTGGCCGGCGGAGCTCGCCGCCGAATTCGCGCGCGAGGCCAAGAACCCGAACCCGTGCGTGGGCTCCACCCTGCTGTCGGAGACCGAGCGCACGCGGGTGTGGATCATCCGCCTCGCGCCCGGCGAGCGCATCGGATTTCACCGCCATGTGCTGGATTATTTCTGGACCTCGGTGAACGGCGGCCGCGGCCGTCAACATGTGCATGACGGCACCACCGTCGAATACACCTATGCGCCGGGCGAGACGCGGCACGAGACCTATGGCAAAGGCGAGTTCAAGGTGCACGATCTGGAAAATCTCGGCGACCGCGAAATGGTGTTCATGACCGTCGAGTTCAAAGACAGCGCCAACAAGCCGATGGCCCTGCCCGAGGGCGTGCGTCCGCAAGCCGCCGCCTGACCCTGCAATTTCCGCAATCGCCCGCCACTGCGGCCCCATGGTCCGGCGGCGGGCGTTTCATTTTGTCGCGGCACGCATGATCCCACAAAGTGGGACGCCGTATTCGGATAGGATCATGCGCAATTCGCCGAATCTCGGGTTCGGCTGATCGATCAACGGGCTAGCCAAGCCGTCGGGCTTCCTGCAAACTGACCTGCAAAGCCCGCAGGCTCATTCGGGCAAAGAAAAAACTAAATCTATAGGGGAACCAAAGACCGGCCATTTCGACACGCAGATTGCGACCATCGCGCCGCATAACGCCGCGCCGGTGCCCGTCCGCTTTATGCAATCTGCCTGAACGAATGCGCCGGTTGGAAGCGGCATGGACATTTCCTGGGATCTCCTGATCAACGCGATCATCGCCGGACTGATGCTCGGCGGATTCTACGCCGCCGTCACCGCAGGCGTGTCGATCTCATTCGGCATGCTCGACATCGTCAATATCGCGCATCCGGGCTTCATCATCCTCGGCTCCTACATCGCCTATATCGTCAATATCAGTCTGGGCATCGATCCGATCATCGTCAGCATCGTGATGCTGCCGGTGTTCTATTTGCTGGGTGTGGCAGTCTATCAGGTCTACTACCAGTCGTTCGAAAAGCGCGGCCAGGAATTGCTGCGCGGCCTCGCCTTCTTTTTCGGCCTGCTATTCGTCACCGAGGTCGGCCTGAACCTGGTGTTCGGCGTGGATTACCGCACGGTCAACGCGCCCTATATCGGCGGCAGCGTGAGCCTGGGCGCCATGGAGTTTCCGCTGCGCATGCTGGTGCCCTGCTTGGTGTCGCTGACGATGTTCGTGGGGTTGCAGATTTATTTGTCGCGCACCTTCATCGGCCGCGCGGTCATGGCGGTGTCGCAGGATCCGCTGGCGTTGCAGCTTATGGCGGTCAATCCGACGCGCATCAAGAGCATCGCCTTCGGCATCTCGATCGCTACCGCATCGATGGCCGGCGCCTTCCTGATCGTCATCCAGCCGGTGATCCCGTCGGCCAGCCGCGACTATATCGGCCGCATCTTCGCAATCTGCGTGCTTGGCGGACTGGGCAGCCTGCCCGGCACGCTGATCGCGGCGCTGCTGCTCGGCGTCATCGAGAGCATAACCGCCACTTTCTATGGCCCGTCCTGGGCGCCGGCGGTGGCGTTCGGCATCCTGCTGCTCACGCTCGCGGTGCGGCCCTCCGGCCTGTTGGGACGCTAGTCCGTGCGAACACCAGCCTTCATTTTTTATCAGGTGGCGATCGCGGCAGCGCTTTACATGCTGTTCCGATTTTTCGGCAACGACTATTATTTCTTTGCCGGCTACACCGTGCTGCAATACATCGTGCTGGCGACCGCCTGGAACATTCTCGGCGGCTATTGCGGCTACGTGAATTTCGGCAGCGCCGGCTTTTTCGCACTCGGCGCCTATACCAGCATTTTCTTCTACACGGTCGCCCAACAGATCGATGACATTTTCCCCGAGTGGCTTGCCGGCGCGATGCACGCGATCCTCCCGCTGCCGGTACCGCTGCTGATCGTCATCGGCGGCGGCGTCGCCGGCCTGGTCGGGCTCGGCATGGGCTACCTGACACTGCGCCTGCGCGGCGTGTTCTTTGCCATCGGCACGCTCGCTTTGGCGGTGGTGCTGGAGACCTTTATCGTCAACTGGTCGTTTGTCGGCGGCTCACGCGGCGCCTATGTCATTCCGCCCGAGAACATTCCGGTGTTCGGCCCATATATCCAATATCTGTTCGTGCTGATGCTGATCCTGGTGATCGTCGCGCTCACCACCGCGCGCCTGATCGAGCGGTCGCGCCTCGGCTACGGCTTCGCCACCATCCGCGACGATGAATTGGCGGCGGAAGCCTCCGGCGTCCCGACGCTGAAGCTGAAGCTCATCGCTACCGTGGTTTCGGGTGCGCTCATGGGCATGGCCGGTGCGCCGTTTCCGTTCTATATCGGCTATGTGGAGCCGGACTCCGCATTCAACCTGTCCTACGCGGTGAATTCGATCGCCATGCCGATGATCGGCGGCACCACCTCATGGGTCGGCCCCATGATCGGCGCCTTGCTGCTCGGTACCCTGCAACAGGTCGCCACCGTCACCATCTCCTCGGCGGCCAACCTGCTGATCGTCGGCCTGCTGCTGATCGGGTTCGTGATCGTGGCGCCCAACGGCATTGTGGGCTTGTGGCAGGACTGGACGCGCAAGGGGCCGCAACCATGACCGCGACGCTGTTGCAGGTCGATCAGGTGAGCAAGCGTTTCGGCGGCTTTGTCGCGCTCGACGAGATCAGCCTGAGCGTCGCCGCGGGCGAGCGGGTCGGGCTGATCGGCCCCAACGGTTCCGGCAAGAGCACGCTGGTCAATTGCATCTGCGGCACGCTGCAGAACGAAACCGGCAGTGTGACATTCGCCGGCGAAATGATCGACGGCATGGCCGCGCACGAGCGCACTCGGCGCGGCCTGGCGCGCAGTTTCCAGTTGCCGCGGCCGTTCGCCAGCCTGACCATCGCCGAGAATATCCGCGTGCCGCTGCTCTATACGGTGAACGCACGGGCAGGCCATCATCTATCGCCGTCCGAAATCGACCACCGCTGCCAGGAGTTGCTCAAACTGGTGGCACTCGATGCCAAGGCCTCGAAATACACCCGCGACCTCACCCAGGTCGAAATGCGCAAGCTCGAGTTGGCGCGCGCCATGGCAGCCGAGCCCAAGCTGCTGATCGCCGACGAGTTGATGGCCGGCCTGTCGCATTCCGAGGTCGAGGATATCGTGGCGCTACTGATCCGCCTCAACGACCGCGGCGTCACTATCATCATGATCGAGCACATCATGCGCGCGGTGATGAGCTTCTCGCAGCGCCTGGTCGTGCTGGTTTCCGGCAAGAAGATCGCCGACGGCAAGCCGGACGAAGTGATCAAGGATGTGGAAGTCGAGAGGGCGTATCTTGGCCAATAGCATCACCATCGAGAACATCGACGCCGCCTACGGCGCGGTGCGGGTGCTGGAGGACGTGTCGCTGCGGGTCGGCGGCGGCGAAACCGTGGTGCTGCTCGGCACCAACGGCAACGGCAAGAGCACGCTGATGAAATGCGTGATGGGAATGGTACGGCCGAGTGAGGGCCGCATCATGGCCGAGATCGACGGGCAGACCCACGACCTGGTCGGCATGAAAACCGAGGATATTGTCGATCTCGGCATCGCGCTGGTGCCGGAAGGCCGCCGGCTGTTCCCGCGCCAGACCGTGGAAGAAAACCTGCTGCTCGGCGCCAGCCGCCGCAAGGCGCGCGGACAGATCAAGACCAATCTGAATTTCTGCTTCGAAATCTTTCCGCGCCTGGCCGAGCGCAAGGGCCAGCTTGCCGGCTCCATGAGCGGCGGTGAGCAGCAGATGCTGGCGCTGGCGCGCGCGCTGATGCTGGCGCCGCGCGTGCTGCTGATCGACGAGCCGTCGGTCGGGCTGGCGCCGATCCTGGTCGCCCGCACCATCGACGCCATCAAGCAGCTCAAGGACCACTACCAGCTCACGGTGCTGATGGCGGAGCAAAATTTCCCGCAGGCGCTGCGCATTGCCGATCGCGGCTACGTCATCGTGCACGGCAAGATCGAGTTCGAGGGCCGCTCGGCCGACGAGCTTAACAACAACGATTTGATCCGGAAGTTCTATCTCGGGCTATAGATTTCAGCGCCATTGAAATGCAAAAAAAAGGCGCCGCGCGGTTTCCCACGCGGCGCCGTCGCATTTCAAGGCCGGGCCGGTAAACCCGACAAAGCGTCAGGTCGGCTTATTTGTGCGCCTTCTCGTACGGAAAGATCACCTTGCCGGTGGCGAGGTTGCTCGGCTCGAGCACGGTCTGGTAGCTCATGCCGCGCCAGGTTTCGAGATTGGAGGCGTCCGAGATGTCGTGATACTGCACGGTCAACATCCGGCCCTGCGCCCACTCACCCTTCTTGCCGAACTTGATCGGGCCCATCACGGTGTTGAACGTGTGGCTCTTCAGATAGGCGGCAATCTTGTCGTCGTTGATGCTTTTGGCACCCTTGACCGCATCGCCGAGGATCTGAATGTAGGCATAGCCCCAGCCACCGAGATAATAGCCGAGTGCGTCGACACCCTCGGCCTTGGCACGCGACTGATACTCCTTGAAGAAGGCTTCGGTGCCCTCATACATCTGCTTCTTATCCGGCACCCAAGTCTCGTAGTTCACGATGCCGTTGAGCTTGCCCTTGAGCTTGTCCTTGAAGAACGTCGCCTGCAGACCGACCAGCGCGCCACCGAACATTTTCGGCGTTAGGCCGATTTCGTTCGCCGCCTGCACCATGCCGACCGAGTTGAGTGGATAGGCGCAGACCACGACGATGTCCGCGTCTACCGCCTTGATCGCTCGCACGATCGGCGCGAAATCGGTGGTCTTCGGCGGCGGCGGATAGGCCTTGTCGTAGACGACCTTCATGCCGTGCTTCTTGGCGTTGGAGCGCGCACCTTCGCAGGCGTTCTGCGAGAACTCGGCGTCGGCATAAGTCAGCGCAACGGTCTTAAGCTTCGGGGCCTGCGCCGCGGCGATCTTGAAGAAGCCTTCGGTGAACGAACCCTTGGTGTCCTGCCCGGTCGGCAGAACCGAGAAGTATTTCGAGTAATTGAACTTGGAGTTCACGTCGAGCGCGAACAGGCTGATGAAAGTCTTGTTCTTGCGGATCACGATCGGCATGGCCGGCGCGACGTCGTTGGTGGCATAGGCCGAGAGCACGAGGTCGACTTTGTCGACGTCGAGCAGCTTGGTGTAGATGCCCGGAATTTCCGCCGGCGAGCTTTTGTCGTCGTAATAGACAAGCTTGACCGGACGGCCGAGCAGGCCGCCGGCCTTGTTGGTCCGCTCTTCCCAGATCTTCATGCCGAGCAGCGCCTGCTTGCCGTTCGGCGACAGGAAGCCGGTCAGCGACATGGCGAAGCCGATCTTGATCGGCTCCTTGTCTTGCGCTTGAGCAGTAGACACGACAAACATGACGCCGGCCGCGAGAGTGAGTGTCACTCCCGCAATCCACGCCAACGTCCCGCTTTTTAGGTTTCGCAGCATATTCGTCCTCCCCTTTGACTTGGTTTTTTTTACATCTTAGCCGTGTTTAGCCGGCAGATGCTAGAGGGTCGCGCGAAGCCGACAGTGGGCTATATCCCCTCCACCATGATGGTCTCGACCTCGCCGGCCCCACTGCGCCGGAATGCCGCGGCTTTGTCGTATTCGGGCGAGGTGAAACAAGCGGCGCCCTGCTCCAGCGTCGGAAACTCGATCACGATGAAGCGGTGGAATTTGTCCGGGCCTTCCATGATCTGGAACCGTCCGCCGCGCGCCAACACCTTGCCGCCGAACTTGGCGAGGATGGCGGGCACCAGGTCGGTGTATTTCTTGTACTCGACCGGATCGTTGATCTTCGAACGCGCAACCCAATAAGCGGGCATAGGGACCTCCTGGCAGTGGCGTTGCCGTGATTAAGACCGGCATAAGCCTGTTTTGCAGACATCGGTCATAGCGACTTGGCGACATGTCGCGCAAGCTCGTTGGCTTCTCAATACCGCCCCAAAACTGCAATGCTGCCGCTATGAATCGAGGCAAAGGTGAGTACGGCCCCCTGCGCTGCCCGAGCGCAAAAAAGTATCGGATGCATGCTTTCACGGCCTGAAATCGTGCCGAAAAGGACCACCGGTCAGGCGCCGCTAATGGCGATCATTGATGCTTGATCGGCAACCGCTGCGGGCGATAGCATCCCCGCCACAACGACAAGGTCGGCCGACCGCCGGCTAAACATAATATGGGGGGACAAGATGCACAGACGCCATTTCGTCGCTGGCGGCGCCGCCGCTGCGGCCACGCTCGCCATTCGCCCATCGTTCGGCGCGGACACCTATCCGAACCACGCCATCACCTTGATCAACCCGTTTCCGCCCGGCGGCGCTGCCGACGTGGTGGGCCGGCCGTTTGCCGCGGCGCTGGAGCCGATCGTCAAGCAGCCGGTGGTAATCGAAACCAAGGCCGGTGCTGCCGGCGCGGTCGGTGGGCAGGTTGCGGCCAGCGCCAAGCCCGACGGTTATACTCTGCTCATCCACATCACCTCGATCTCGGGCTTTGCCGAAGTCGACAGACTGTTCGGCCGCACGCCGAAATTCACCCGCGCCGATTTTATTCCGATCGCGCGACTGGTGGCCGACCCGTGCGTGCTGCTGGTCAACGACAAGCAGCCCTACAAGACGCTCAAGGAATTGACCGAAGACGCCAAGAAGCGCCCCGATCAGATCATCTTCTCCTCGTCAGGCCTTTATGGCGCGCTGCACATTCCGACCGCGCTCTATATGAAGGCGGCCGGCGGCCTCAAGCTGCGTCACCTGCCGACCAACGGCGGCGGACCGGCGCTGACTGCCTTCCTCGGCAACAATTCGCAGGTGCTGGTGTCGTCGATCTCGGCCTCGCTCAACCAGATCAAGGCCGGCAAGGCACGGCCGCTCGCGATGTTCGGCGCCGCGCGCTCGAAGGCGCTGCCCGACGTGCCGACCATGACCGAACTCGGCTACCCGATCGAATATTATCTGTGGGTCGGCCTGTTCGCACCCAAGGGCACGCCCGCCGACGTCGTGAGCTATCTGCGCAGCAATGTGGGCAAGGCCGCGCACACCGACCTGTTCAAGACCGCGATCACCAATCTCGGTCAGGAACTCGGCTATCAGGATCAGCCTGAATTCGCCAAATTCTGGGCCGCCGACGCCGCGCGTATTGAAGGCGCGGTCAAGGAAATCGGCCGCGTGCAAGGATAGCGGAGCGAATACTTCTGTGCTTTACGGATACCGCGCGCGGCACCCAATGGTGACGCGCGCGGGTTTTGTCTTCGACAATATAGCCGGCTGCTACCGGCCAGCACGTTCAAGGAGAATCAAATGGATCGCCGCCGTTTCGTCATCGGTGCCACCGCCTCCGCGGCCACCGTCGCCGTCGCACCCGCATTCGCGCAAGACGCTTTTCCCTCGCATGCGATCACGATTCTCGTCGCGTTTCCGCCCGGCGGCGCCAACGACACCATAACTCGGCCGATCGCGGCGGCGCTCGAGCCGATCCTCAAGCAGCCTGTGGTGGTCGAAACCAAGGCCGGCGCCGGCGGCCAGGTAGGCGCGCAGGTCGCGGCCACTTCCAAGCCGGACGGTTACACGCTGCTGTCGCACAACAACGGGATTTCCGGTTATGCGGAGGTCGACAAGCTGTTCGGGCGGCAACCGAAGACAACCCGCGCCGATTTCATTCCGCTGGCCCGCCTCACCGCCGATCCGATCTTGCTGGTGGTCAACGCCCAGCAACCCTACAAGACCGTGAAAGACTTCATCGACGACGCCAAGAAACGCCCGGAGGCGATCGTCTACAGCTCCGGCGGCTTGTATGGCGCAACCCATCTGCCGGTTGCCTTGTTCGAAAAGGCCACCGGCATCCCGAAGCTGCGCCATTTGCCGACCAACGGCGGCGGTCCGGCCATTACCGCGCTGCTCGGCAACAATGCGCAGATGAGCACGCAATCCTTGTCGGCCACACTCCAGCACATCAAGAGCGGCAAACTGCACGCCCTGGCTTCGTTCGGCGCCAAGCGTTCGAAGGTGCTGCCGGACGTGCCCACGCTCAAGGAACTCGGCTACGACGTGGAATATTATTTGTGGGTCGGCATCTTCGCGCCGAAAGGGACGCCGGCCACGGCCATCGCCACACTCAGCGCCGCGCTCGACAAGGCCGCGGACTCCGCGCAATTCAAGTCGGTTCTCACCAATCTCGGTCAGGAATACGCCTATCTTAGTGCCAAGGACTTCGCCGCATTCTGGGATGCCGACGCCAAGCGCGCCGACGCGGCGGTGCATCTGATTGGCCGCCAGGGATAACGCCCATGAACCTGCGTGCCGACCACGTGGCGGGCGCCGCTTTCGTGGCGTTCGGCGTGGCCATTATCGCGCTGAGCGGCGACCTGCCGGTCGGACGGCTATCCATGCCCGGCTCCGGCTTCCTGCCCATGAACATCGCCGTGCTGACCATTATCTTCGGCGCGGCGCTGATCGTGCGCGCGAGAGAGAGCCGTCCGTTTTCCGATGTGGACTGGGAAGACGGCAAGCATGCCGCGATGGTGACGGCCATCACCGCCGCGGCGGTCGTGCTCTATACCTATCTCGGCTTCATCATCACCATGGCGGCGATGATGATCGCGCTGCTGGTGGTGATCGAGCGGCGCAATCCGCTTTACGCCGGCGTCTATAGTATCGGCATCGTCATATTCACCTATGCCGCCTTCGAATATCTGCTCAAGACGCCGTTGCCGGAAAGCCCGTTCAATAATTAGGATCCCATGGAAGCCACCCTCCTGAGCTTGGCGCATGGCTTCGCCATCGCTTTCCAGCTCGACAATCTCTGGTACGCCTTTCTCGGCTGCTTGGTCGGCACCCTGGTCGGCGTGCTGCCGGGCATCGGGCCCTTGTCAGGCATTTCGATCCTGCTGCCGGTGACCTTCGGGCTCAACGCCACCCAGGCCGTGATCATGCTGGCCGGCATCTATTACGGCTCGCAATATGGCGGCTCGACCACTTCGATCCTGATGCGCATCCCGGGCGAGGCCTCGTCGGTGATGACCTGCATCGACGGCAATGCCATGGCCAAGAAGGGCCGCGCCGGTGCCGCGCTCTGCATCGCCGCTGTCGGCTCCTGGATCGCCGGCACTTTCGGCGTGATCATGCTGACCATCGTGGCGCCGCCGCTCGCCACCATTGCGCTGCGGTTCGGGCCGCCGGAATACACCGCGCTGCTGGTGCTCGGCCTGATTTTTCTCGCTTACATGTCGTCGTCTTCGCTGGTGCGCACACTGCTGATGGCCTGCATCGGACTAATGTTCGGCATGATCGGCATCGACAATATGACCGGTCATTTCCGCTACAGCTTCGACCTCGCCGAGCTCGGCGACGGCATCGGCATCGTCCCGGTGGCGGTCGGCCTGTTCGGCCTTGGCGAAATCCTGTCGACGCCGAGCCACAAGGTGATCGGCGAGGTGATCGCGCCCAAATTACGCGAACTGCTGCCGAACCGCGAGGAATGGAGACAGTCGATCATGCCGATCGGGCGCGGCACCGTGCTCGGCTTCATCATCGGCATCATACCGGGCTCCGCGCATATCATTTCCAGCTTCCTGTCCTATGCGCTGGAGCGCCGCGTCTCCAAACATCCGGAAGAATTCGGCAAGGGCGCGGTCGCCGGCGTTGCCGGGCCTGAAATCGGCGAACAATTCGGCCTCCACCGGCGCCTTCGTACCGATGCTGGCGCTCGGCATTCCGACCGGACCGGTGCCCGCGGTGCTGATGGGCGCGCTGATGGTGCACGGCGTTTCGCCTGGGCCGCAGCTGGTCACCGAGCATCCGGACGTATTCTGGGGTTTCGTCGCATCGATGTATGTCGGCAACCTGATGCTGCTGGCGCTCAACTTGCCGCTGGTGAGCGTGTTCGTGAGCGTGCTGCGTATTCCTTACGCCTATCTCTATCCGCTCATTATCATGTTCTGCATCGTCGGCGTCTACGAGGTGAACCATTCCATCGTCGACGTTTGGATCATGCTGATCATGGGTATCCTGGGTTATGCGCTGCGCAAGTTCGAGTTCGATCCGGCGCCGCTGGTGCTCGGCCTGGTGATCTCACCGATCCTGGAACAGAGCCTGCGGCAATCGCTGATCATGTCGAACGGCAATTACCTGATCTTCCTCAACCGCCCGATTTCCGCCGGCTTGATGATAGTAAGCTGCGGACTATTGTTGCTGTCCGCCTACTCGTTTCTGCTCAAGCGCGCGGACTGGCGCGCCAAGCTGGCAGAGGTGGAAGCCGGCGAGGTGGAATCCTAAAGCCGCACGTTACGCCGCCGAAGCATTGCGGGCATGCAGCGCCATGGCGATGAGCGCCGATCCGCCGAAGATCATATTGATGCCGACCAAAAGCCCGATCGCCCAAACCGCGGTACCTGGCAGGCCGGCGAATATTATCGAGGCCAGCACCAGGTCGACGATGCCGCTCACCAGCATCCAGCCCCATTTGCCGGACAATTCGCGCTTGTGATCGAGCGCGAACATAATCGAAGCGACGCCCTCGATGACGAAGAACACAACCAGCAGGATGGTCAGTGAGACCGCGCCGCTCACTGGCGACGCCAGCAGCAAGAGGCCGACCGCAATGCCGAGCACGGCCGAAATCAGCGACCACCAGAAGCCGGGCGCCTGCCGCATCATGAATGTGCTGACGAGGCCCATGACGCCGCTCACCAGAAACAGCCAGCCGAACACGATCGTCAGGGTCAGCGTGGCAAGCAGCGGCAAGGCAATGGCGGTCGCGCCCAAAACAAGCAGCACGACGCCTTCGACCAGAAACATTACCCAATGTTCGTGCAGCGCGTTGGCGACCGCGCGTTGAATGCCGGCGATATCGGGTCGATCGGTGGACATGGCAGCCTCCGCACGTTGCCCCCGAAAGGCATCATACACCTTTGCCTATGACGGCGGTATATCGCGCGGGCTCACGCCCACAGCCGCTCTTTTTCCAGGCCCTGGTAGATGCCGGCGACGTATTCGCCATAGCCGTTGAAGATCAGCGTCGGCCGGTGCTCGCCGGTGCCGATCACCTCCTCGCTCGCCTGGCTCCAGCGCGGATGCGGCACCGCCGGATTGACGTTGGCCCAGAAGCCGTATTCGGACGCTTGCAGCGCCTCCCAATAGCCTTTCGGCCGCTCTTCGGTGAAGCTGAAACGCACGATCGATTTGATCGACTTGAAGCCGAATTTCCACGGCACCGCCAGGCGCAACGGCGCGCCGTGCTGCTTGAGCATCGGATGGCCATAGGCGCCGGTGGCAAGGAAAGCGAGTTCGTTGGTGGCCTCCGCCATGGTGAGCCCCTCGACATAGGGCCAGGGATACCAGGTCTGCCGCTGCCCGGGCGCCTCCTTCGGATTCATGAAGGTTTCCATGCGCAGATATTTGGCGGAGCCCAGGGGTTTCGCGAAGGCGACCAGCCGGGCGAGCGGAAAGCCGGTCCAGACGATCGCCATGCTCCAGGCTTCCACGCAGCGGTGACGATAGGTGCGCTCTTCCAGCGCCATTTTGCGGATCAGTTCGTCGATGCCGATCTCGAACGGCTTTTCCACCAAGCCGTCGAACTTCACCAGCCACGGCCGGATTTGCAGCTTCTGCGCGTCGTCGGCAACATGTTTCGAGCCGCCGAATTCGTAAAAATTGTTGTAGTTGGCGTTGATCTTCTCGTCGGTGATCGGCCGGTCGAGAGCATATTTCTCGTCGCGTTTGGCCGGATAAAGATCGGCGGTCGGGTCGGGCAGATTGGCCAGGTCGGAGACGCGCTGCGCGAAGCCGGCGCGCGGCGCCAGTGCCAGCGCGCTCGCGCCGCCCAGCAGAAGACCACGGCGGTTAAAAAACAAATGTTCGGGCGTGGCGAGTCGTTGGGGAATTTCCCAGCCACGGCGGCGAATGACGTGCATGGCGCTTGGCCTCTCGGAATCGTGCGATCCCAGAGGTAGGGCGCTCCGCCTTCACAGGCAAGTCACGGATGCGGGAGGCTCGTTGTGCGGACGGCGTTTCGCGCTAGGCCCTGGCGGCGGCCAGCCCGCCGACGAGGCGGCTGCGCATCAGGCCGATGAGCTGGCCCTTCGGCAGCGGCTTGCAGAACAGTTCGCCCTGCCCGGCATCGCAGCCGAAGGCCTGCAGCCTGTGGCTCTCGCGTGCGGTCTCGATACCCTCGGCCACGCTGGCAATTCCGCAGCGCCGGGCGAGGTCGACAATCATTTCGCAGCGGCGGCCCTTAGACAGGTCGGCGTGGCAATTGGCCACGGTGTCGCGGTGGATCTTGAGCTCGCCGAACGGCAATTCCTGCTGCCGCGCCAATACGTCATAGCCAGCGCCGACATCGTCAAGCGCGAGCGTGCATTTGAACTCGCGCAGGGCGCCGGCGACGTCATTGGCGAGCGCGAGGTCGTCGACGATCTGTGGCTCGCTCAGTTCCAGGATCATGCCCGGCCAATTGGCCGCGCGCGGCCGCGCCTTGCGCAGAATTTTCGCGATCGGCAGTTTGCGCAGCGCGCATGCCGGGACGTTGACGGCGAGTTTCACCGCCACGCCGTTACCGGCGAAAATCTCCCAGTCGGCGAGCGCGGTCAGGATCGCCCGCTCGGAGAGCGCCAGCAATTCGTCCTCGCTCGCGCCAGACAGGAATTGTTCGGCCGGCAGCGCGCCGCGATGCGGGTGGCGCGCGCGCACCAGCCCCTCGGCGCCGATCATGTGCATGGTCTTGAGTTCGATCTTCGGCTGATACCAGAGTTCGAGCCAGCCGCGTGCCAGCACTTCGCCGAGCGGAATCGGCGCCTGCGGGTCGGAAAAAGGCGCCGGCGCCGCGGAAAATATATTGCGCAAGCCTGCGATCATCGTCGGCCCATGGGTCGGGGCGCGGGGGCCGCGCGCCGAAATGGGATTTTAGAATCGCCGCGACGACCGCCGGTTAATTCATACCGTTTGGAGTCAATTATGCTTTTTGGAAGGTTACGGGAAACCGGAAACTCTTATTCTATAATCGGCCGCTTGCCGCACACCCGGCGTCATGCCCGGGTTTGACCCGGGCATCCATGATGAAGCGTCTCGAAGTGAGAGCCCTACGCCAATATTCCGGTGCCGGCCGACTGCATGGATTGCCGGGTCAAGCCCGGCAATGACTCGTGGTGGAGCAACGGCAAACTACTCCGCCGCCCGCCTTGCCGCGATGATTTGATCGGCGGTGCGGCCGGTCAGTTCGGCCATGTGGTCGAACTTGAAGTGGAAACTGCCGACGCCGGCGGTGGCCGAGCGCACCTCGATGATGAGGTCGCCGATCTCGGCTTCCGCCATCTGCGCGCGCACGGTGTCCCAGCCCTGCCAGCCCTCGCGGGTGTCGAAGCCGAGGATCTGCCCGCGCCGGCCGGCGAGGATCGCGTTCATCTTGGCGGTCGCTTCGTTCGGACAGACGATTTCAACCAGATGGATCGGCTCGAGCAGCACCGGCTGGCACTGCGGCAACCCTTCGGCAATGCCGACGCGGCCGGCAATGCGGAACGCCATGTCGGAGGAGTCCACCGTGTGGTAGGAGCCGTCGATCAGCGCCACCGCGAGATCGACCACCGGGAAACCGAGCGGGCCGTGCTGCAGCGCCTCGACCACGCCCTCCTCCACCGCCGGGATGTAGTTGCGCGGCACCACGCCGCCGGTGATGCGGTCCTCGAACTTGAAACCATTGCCGCGCGGCAGCGGCTTGATCTCCAGCACCGTGTCGCCGAACTGGCCGTGGCCGCCGGACTGCTTCTTGTGACGACCGCGCACGGTGACCGGCTTGCGGATGGTCTCCTTGTAGCCGACCGCGGGCGGGCGCGTGGCGACCGGAACCGCATAGCGGTCGCCGAGCCGTTCGGCCGCCACCCGCAAATGCATCTCGCCTTGACCCCAGATCACCACCTCGTGGTTCTCGGCGTTGTGCACGATAGTGAGCGAGGGGTCTTCCTCGGTGAGCTTGGTGAAGGCGGCGCCGAGTTTGACGTCGTCCTTGCGCTCCTTGGCCTGTACCGCCAGTGCCAGCACCGGCGCATAGGGCTTCACTTCGACGAGCGCGGCGTGCGCCGTCTTGCCGGCCGACAACGTGTCGCCGGTCTTGGCATGATCGAGCTTGCCGAAGGCGACGGTCTCGCCGGCCGCCGCCTGGCCGCGCTTTTCGAAGTGCTGGCCCATGATCTTGAACACGCCGGACACCCGGCCGGCCTCGGTTTCCGGCGTATTGAAGGTGGTGCCGTCGCCGGCAGTCCCAGCGAGCAGGCGCGCCACCGACATCTTGCCGCCGTGGGTGGTGTGGAAGGTCTTGAGCACCAGCGCCAACGGATCGTCGCCGGTCTCCGCGCCGAGCCGCGCGACGGTCTCGGCCACGCCGGGCGCTTCATGGCGCAGCGCCTTGAGCAGGCGCAGCGCGCCGTTACTGCGGGTCGCAACACCCAGGAGAACCGGAACAACCAGACGATCGCGTAATTCCTTGGCCAGATCGTCGAACACCTTGTCGCGCGGCGGCTGGATGTCCTCGAGCAATTGCTCCATCAACTCGTCATCGTGGTCGGCCAGCGTCTCCAGCATAGTGAAGCGCGCTTCCTTCTCGCGATCGAGATCCTCACCCTTGAGTTCGATGACCTCGGACGCCGCGTATTCCCTGTAGACATGGGCGCGCTCGAGCGCGAGATCGACGAAACCGGAAATGAGATCGCCGTTCCAAATCGGAATCTGCCGCAATAGCAGCGGCGCGCGCGAAGCCGGCTGCAACAGCTTGAGCGTCTCGCGCACGCGTTTGTCGGCCTTGTCGATCTTGTTGAGAAACAGGAAGCGCGGGATATTGAGGTCTTCCAGTTCGCGCAGGATCAATTGCAGCTGCGGCACCTTCTTTTCGTCGGCCTCGCAGACTACGACGGCCGCATCGACCGCCGGCAACACGCTGCGCATGTCATGGATGAATTCGATCGAACCGGGGCAATCGATGAACGTGTAGCTGTCGCCCATGAAGCTGGTGGTGGCGACGGACGTCTCGACGCTCATCTTATGGCTGCGCGCCTCTTTGCTGGCGTCGCCGACCGTGGTGCCCGCGTCTACCGTACCTTGGCGCTGGATCGCGCCGGTGCGGGCAAGAATCGCCTCTAATAGTGTTGTCTTGCCGCTCTGAAATGGGCCCACCAGCGCGATGCACCGTGGACCCCTGGGACCCGTGCCATTTTGTCCCATAGTACCTCCCTTGCCGGCCCGGGAGTCGGACCTTGTTCCCCGGCCCTGTCACAGTATCGTCTCAGGCGGCGGCGGTGATGGCAAGAGGCGCCGACTGACGAAACGAAACGGCCGCCCGTAAGGCGGCCGTCATCGCCTACCCGAGTAGTCGCGTCACGGACCCGGACGCAACGCAAGCTGCGCGACGCCTGCCGCCAAATTGAGACCGGTCTGGCCCGAGATCGACAAAGGTTGCAGCGCGACCGTGCGATTGGAGCCGCCGACCAAGACGTTGGCGCCGAGGCCAACCGCAAACGTCGCTTCCGCCGTCGCACCGGTGTAGACGCCGGCCAACGCGCCGAAAACCTGCGTCGTCGGCGCGTAAACCGCCCACACCATCTGGCCCGCCGATGTCCCGCCGATATCGAGGCCGAGTTTGCTGATGGTGCCGACATAGGCTTCCGCCGGGCCCATTTGATTCGGATTGAACAGGCAGCTCACGCCCTTTTGCGAGCCGATGATCATGCCGAGACCGGCGGACACATCGCACACCAGCGTCCCGACCTTTACGCCTTGTTGAGCGGATGCGCTGCCGACTGCCGCGATGAGCCCGAAAGCCAAGGCGCCAAGCCCCAAGAATATGCGTTTCACGTAAACCTCCCGGTGGTCATGATTGGCCTAAATCCGCGTCAATTGTGAGCGGATCGATGGCGTAAGTCAAAACGATCCTGGCATGGCCACTGGCGCGGTCAAGCTCCTGAGGCTTAATACAACTACTTCAAATTGCCGCAGAATCTCTGAATGCGCCGGCAGGCCTCTTCCAGGTCCTCAGTCTTGGTGGCGTAGGAAATGCGGAATGCCGGCCCGAGCCCGAAGGCCGTGCCCTGCACCACCGCGACGCCTTCGGCTTCCAGCAGCTCGGTGACGAAATCCTCGTCGCTCGAAAGCTTCTTTCCAGTGGGCGCGGTCTTGCCCATGGTGCCGGCGCAGGACGGATAGACATAAAACGCGCCCTCCGGCGTCGGGCATTTGATGCCGTTCGCCTGGTTGAGCATCGACACGCAGAGGTCGCGCCGCTCCTTGAAGATCTTGTTGTGCTTGGCGATGAAATCCTGCGGCCCGTTGAGCGCTTCGACCGAGGCCCATTGCGACACCGCCGCCGGGTTCGAGGTCGATTGCGACTGCACCATCGCCATCGCCTTGATCAGAGGCTCCGGGCCTCCCGCGTAACCAATGCGCCAGCCGGTCATGCAATAGGCTTTCGACACGCCGTTGATGGTGAGCGTGCGCGGATAGAGCGACGGCTCGATCTGCGCCGGCGTCGAGAACACGAAGTCGTCGTAGACCAGGTGCTCATACATGTCGTCGGTCATCACGTGCACTTCGGGGTGCTTCACCAGCACGTCGGTGAGCGCCTTCAGTTCGGTGCGCGTATAGGCCGCACCCGACGGATTCGACGGCGAGTTGAGCAGCACCCATTTGGTCTTCGGCGTGATCGCGCGCTCGAGCTGTTGCGCCGTCATCTTGAAGCCGGTCGCCATCGAGGTCTCGACCGCCACCGGCTCGCCGCCGGCGAGCAGCACCATGTCGGGATAGCTCACCCAATAGGGCGCCGGGATGATCACCTCGTCGCCCGGGTTGAGCGTGCAGATGAACGCATTGTACAGCACCTGCTTGCCGCCGGTGCCGACCGTGATCTGCGACGGTTTGTAATCGAGGCCGTTCTCGCGCTTGAATTTCTTGACGACCGCGGCCTTCAGCTCGGCGATGCCGTCCACGTTGGTATACTTGGACGCCTTGCCTTCGCGGATTGCCTTGATCGCCGCCTCTTTGATGTTGTCGGGCGTGTCGAAGTCCGGCTCGCCGGCGCCCAGCCCGATGACGTTGCGGCCGGCCGCCTTGAGCGCGCGCGCCTTGTCGGTGACGGCGATGGTGGCCGACGGTTTGACGCGCTTGAGCTGGTCCGCAAGGAAGGCCATCGAAAGTCTCCGAAATCCAGGATTCGCAATGCTCTTTCCAGTGTCGTAACGGGCCAAAACGGCGACAGCAAGACGCAATGAATGATGCATTCATCAAGCCTGTTGATGGGCTTTTTGCTGGAGCATGGTCTTATCCGAAAACCGGGTCCCACTTTTCGGGATCATGCTCTAACCCTCCTTTAAGCCTGGCCTGCTAGACCCTCCCGCGATGGCCGGATTTATTGACATTCTGCGCTCCGGCGCCTGGCTGACCCGCGAGCGGATGCGGCTGGTGGCGTTCGCCTTGCTTGCCGCCTTCGTGCTCGGCGCTGGCTTCCTGATCGCCACCTCGGACGGGCTCAACGACCGCTTCGGCCGCCCGCTCGGCACCGATTTTTCCAATGTCTATGCCGCCGGTACTTATGTCCTCGACGGTGAGGCGGCGGCGCCGTTCTACCCGGACAAACAATTCGCCCGCGAGCAGGCGATCTTCGGCCCGGCCACGCAATTCTACGGCTGGCATTACCCGCCGTTCTTCCTCGGCCTCGCCGGCCTGCTGGCGACCATGCCCTATTGGCTGGCGCTGATCACATGGCAGGGCGCGACGCTCATTCTTTACTTGCTCGCCATTCGGCTCATGGTGCCGTCACAATCGGCGGCGGGGCGCGACCATCTTTGGCTCCTGCTCGCCCTCGCCTTCCCGGCGGTGTTCGTCAATCTCGGGCAGGCGCATAACGGCTTCCTCACCGCGGCGCTGATCGGCGCGGCGCTCACACAGCTCGACCGCAGGCCGATCCTTGCCGGCATCCTGATCGGCCTGCTAGCCTACAAGCCGCAGTTCGGCCTGCTGATCCCGCTGGTGCTCGCGGTGAGCGGACGCTGGCGCGTGTTCGCCGCCGCCGCCGCGACGGTCGCGGTCATGACAGTCGCGGTCACCGTCGCCTTCGGGGCTGACATATGGCCCGCATTCCTCGTCTCTGCAAAATTCAGCCGCACCGTCGTGCTCGAACAGGGCGGCACCGGCTGGTACAAGATCCAGAGCGTCTTCTCCTGGGTGCGGCTATGGGGCGGCGGCATCGCGCTCGCCTATGCTGCGCAGGGCGCGGTGACGCTCGCGATTGCCGCGGCGCTTGCCTGGCTTTGGCGCAGCCCCACCGCCTTTCCGCTCAAGGCCGCCGCGCTGGTGATCGGATGTGCGCTGGCGACGCCCTACAGCCTCGACTACGACCTGATGCTGCTAGCGCCGGCCATCGCCTATCTCGCGCTCGACGGATTTACGCGCGGTTTCGTGCCTTGGCAAAAGACAATCCTGGCCGCGCTGTGGATCGTGCCGCTGATCGCCCGCTCGGTGCCGCAGGCGACGCTGATTCCGCTCGCCGTACCGGTCATGGTGCTGGCCTTCGCCCTGTTGCTACGCCGCGCCATGACTGAAAGCGGCCCGGCGCAAGCCAGTGGCGTTTTGCAGCGCGCGCCCTAATATAACCGCCAAGAGCCGGGCCAACGGCCGCCACCTTAGCCAGGGAGCGCGCCATGCAGCTTTCCGCCGAGCAGCTTCGAGCCTTCGACGAGCAGGGCTACGTCTTCTTCCCCAATTGCTTCTCGGAAGAAGAAATCGCGCTATTGCGCGTGGAAGCCGACAACATCCTCAAGCTCGACCGCCCGGAGGTCTGGCGCGAGAAGACCGGCGCGCCGCGTACCGCCTTCGCCGCGCACACTTTCAGCCAGGTGTTCGGCCTGCTGGCGCGCCATCCGCGCCTGGTTGAGCCGTTGCGGCAATTGTTCGGCGAGGAAGTCTACGTCCACCAGTTCAAGCTCAACGCCAAGGCCGCCTTCGAGGGCGACGTCTGGCAATGGCACCAGGACTACGGCACCTGGCAGCGCGACGACGGCATGCCGGACGCGCGCGCCATGAATATCGCGGTGTTTCTCGACGAGGTGATGCCGATCAACGGGCCGCTGCTGCTGATCCCGAAGAGCCACAAGCAGGGCGTGTTCGCGGCCGGCCATGACAAATTGACGACATCGTATCCGCTGTGGACGCTCGACAAGGACACGGTCACGCGGCTGGCGCGCGAGGCGGAAGGCCCCGATGGCGCCGGCATCGTGGCGCCGACCGGCAAGCCCGGCTCGATGCTGATGTTCCACGGCAATCTGGTGCACGCCTCGCCGCCCAACATCACGCCCTATCCGCGCAAGATCGTGTACCTGACCCTGTGCGCGGTCTCCAATCACATCACCAAGTTCACGCGGCCGGAATGGATCGCGCATCGCGACTTCACGCCGATTAAGCCGGCCGACGACGACGCACTCATTGAATACGCCCGCGCGCACCGGGTGGCGGCGGAATAATTTTTTTGTAACCGGGCGTTCGGCGTGTCGTATTTGCTTCGATGCGTCCCGAAATTGGCAATGCATTGCCGACAGTTTGCGTCATGCCGGCCTTGTAATTGCCGGACTTTGCTCCCCATATCCGGCGCGGGCGATCGCTTCGGGGCATTCGATGTATACGCTCTATTCCGATCAGCGTTCCGGCAATAGCTACAAGGTCCGCCTGGCGCTGGCCCGGCTCGGCATTCCGTTCAAGCTGGTGGAAACCGATATCCTGCAAGGCGCCAGCCGCACGCCCGAATTCCTCGCCAAGAATCCGAACGGGCAGATTCCGCTCCTTGAAGTCGCACCCAACCGCTACCTCGCCGAATCGAACGCGATTCTCTGGTACGTCGCCGGCGGTTCGACGCTGGCACCGGAGGACCGCATCGAGCGCGCCGAAGCCATGCAATGGATGTTCTTCGAACAGCACAGCCTGGAGCCCAATATAGGCGCCGCCTATTTCTGGCTGGCGCTGATCAAGGGCGGGCGCGACCTGCAACAGCACGCGCTCGAGGACTGGATGGAAAACGGCTACCGCGCCCTCACCGTCATGGAGATGCACCTGACGCGCAATCGCTTTTTCGCCGCCAATCACTTCACCATCGCCGACATCGCGCTGTACGCCTACACCCACGTGGCCGAACGCTGCGACTTCGATCTCGCGCGCTTTCCGGCGGTACGCGACTGGCTCGCGCGCGTTGAGGCGGAACCGGGCCATGTCACGATGGACTGGCAGCCGGAAGCGCTTACTGCGGTGCAATAGCTCGGCACGCCGCGTTTCGCGCACCGCCGCCACGAAAACGCCGCCTTTCGCCACCGGCTTTGCCTAAATCGGGCCGAACGGTCGCCGATATCCTGTACCAACATGGAACGATTGAACGTGCCATAGGTTGCAGGTTCACCATGCGCCATCGCATCAACAGTTCCGGGTTCAAGGCACCGTCCGAACGCGCGCTCGGCAACGAGCGGCGCAGCGTCGCGTTCGCGGAGCTTGTCGCCATCGGCGCCCTCGCGCTGTCGACCATCGTCGCCGCCACCGTGGTGTCGGTCGGCATCGCGCGCGCCAACGTGGTCGGCAATGTCATCGACAATGAAGGCAGCCTGTTCTCGGTCGCGCTGCTGCTCGGCGTGATCATCATCGCCATGGGCGGCCTCACCGTTTTCACGCTGCCCGGCCAGCGCACGAAAAAGCACTAAGCCGAGCATTCGCAAACGATCGGGCGGCCGCTTTCGATCCGCAGCGGCCATCGTCTATTTTGCGGAGAGTGAACGCAAAATTTCGCTGCCGACCGTCCGCTCATGGGTCCTGGCGCGCGGAAAAATAGTTCGATTTTTTGATTGGGATCAAGGCGGAATCATTTGTCCGAAGCTCGACTATGACAGTTCCACTGATCTCTCCGCTCGCGAAGCATAAAAACAACAAAACCAAGGAGGGCACCATGGCGACAACAGCCTCCACGCGTCGTTCCGGCTGCGGAACGATTTGCATTCAATGCGGCGAAGCACTGATCGCCCCTGAATGGTCGGAATATGTGAGCGATCGGCAAGTCCTCAATCTTTGGGCCTGCCCGAAATGCGGCTTGCAGTTCGAGAATTCGGTCTATTTGCCTGTCGCAGCCAGCTCGGAAATCGATCGTGAGACCTTGGAAGAGTTCTTTCCATCTCTGCTCGTGGCGTGATTGAGGTCCGCTTTCGGCACAAAGCGGCCACGCGCGTAGGGACTGTCGGAACTCTCGGCGGTGCCGCATAGTTGATGCGGCGCCAAAGGGAGCGATGACATGGGCATGCGAATAGTCCTTGTGCCGGCCGCGATGTTGGTGGCGGTAAGCGCGGCAGCCGCGGCGCCGCAGATTTTTCCATCCTCCGCCGGCAATCTTGCCGTCGAAACCGTGGCCGGCGGCCTGGTGCATCCCTGGTCGCTCGCCTTCCTGCCCGACGGCCGCATGCTGGTCACCGAGCGGCCCGGCCGCATGCGCATTGTCACCCGCGCCGGTCAATTATCGCCGCCGCTTGCCGGCGTGCCCGAGGTCTATGCGCAAAGCCAGGCCGGCCTCATGGACGTGATGCTCGGCCGCGATTTCGCAACCAGTCACACGATCTATTTCTGCTACGCGGAACACGCCGAGGGCGGCGGCGGCCGCATCGCGGTCGCGCATGCGCAGTTGCAGGACGACGGCCACACGCCGCGGCTGGTGGCGGTGACGACGATCTTCCGCCAGCGCGGGCCGACCGCGCACGGCCTCAACATCGGCTGCCGCATCGTGCAGGCCGACGACGGCAATCTGTTCGTCACGCTCGGCGATCACTTCTCCGCCGCCGAAATGGCGCAGTCGCTCGACAACCATATCGGCAAGATCGTGCGCATCCGCCCGGACGGATCGGCGCCGCCCGACAATCCGTTCGTCAGCAAGCCGGGCGCGCTGCCGGAAATCTGGGCCTATGGCCTGCGCAATCCGGAAGGCCTCGCCTTCAATCCGGCCGACGGCAAATTATGGGAGCAGGAGCACGGCCCCAAAGGCGGCGACGAGGTCAACATCATCGAGAAGGGCAAGAATTACGGCTGGCCGGTGGTCAGCTACGGCGTCAACTACGACGGCACGCCGGTCGGCACCGGCAAGTCGCGGGCGCCGAGCCTGCAAGACCCGGTGTGGCACTGGACGCCGTCGATCGCGCCCTCCGGCATGGCATTTTACACCGCCGACCTCATCCCCGGCTGGAACGGCAGCCTGATCAACGGCGCGCTCAAATTCGAGCTGCTGTCGCGGCTCACGCTTCATGGCGACAGCGCCGTGCACGAGGAGCGCCTGCTGCAAGGCTTGCACGAGCGCATCCGCGACGTACGGCAAGGGCCGGACGGCGCGCTCTATCTGCTCACCGACAATTCCGCCGGCCGCATCCTGCGCGTGGCGCCGGCACGCTGAACGTCACCATTTGTGGAACACGAAAAACGCGCCGGCTGCGATCAGCGTGAAGCCGAAACCTTGGCTTAAGGTGATCGGCTGCTTGAGATAGACGAACGAGAACACTGCAAAAATCGCAAAGGTGATTACTTCCTGGATGGTCTTCAATTGCGCCGGGTTATAGACGGCGCTGCCGTAGCGATTGGCCGGCACCGCCAGGCAATATTCGACGAAGGCGAGGCCCCAGCTCAGCAAAATGACGCTGAACAGCGGCACATGCTTGAAGCGTAGGTGCCAGTACCAGGCGGTGGTCATGAAGACGTTGGAACCGATCAGCAATGCGATCGGCAGCAGGTAGGGCGATAAAGCAGGCATGGAACTCTCTGATAGATTGGCCGCTGTGCGACATCTCTAACGGTTTTGCCGCGCCATTCAATTGTCACCGCCGCGTCATACGCCTGCGCTATGCAGAGCCTGCTTCTGTCGCTTGTTGAGTACAGAGTAATCCCCTTTTTCGCGGTCCCGCGCGGCTGACCCTGCTCTCCGGGACCGCATTTTTTTGGCTCCACCGCGCCCAGGTCTCTGCTGCCTTGCGGCATCTTGAACGCAGCGGGCCGCGGCCGGCTTGGGGTCACGTCCCTACGCCCTTGTGCTAGGCTTCCCTCTGGATACGGCGCCGCCCGCGCGCGGCCGCGCTGGCATCGGAAAATGGGGAGCGCCGCGGTGCATGCCGTTCGTTTCATAGCCGCCGGTGCCGCCCTCTTGATTGCCGGTCTATCTCCGGTGGCGGCGCAAATTCGCAATCAGCCGCCGCCCGCGGCGGCCACGGCCTACAAGCCGGTGACCATTACGCTGCCGCCACCGATGACCGATGCCAGTTTCGAGGCCATGCGCGAGCAGCTCAACAAAGCCGCCCAGCGCAAGGATCGCGCCGCCATGGCGCGCCTGGTGGTTGCGCAAGGCTTCTTTTGGGAGCGCGAGGACCGCAACACCGCGGACAAGCGCAAATCCGGCCTCGACAATCTGTCGGCCGCGCTCGGCCTCGCCAACAAGGAGGGCGCCGGCTGGGACATTTTGACCGGCTATGCCGAGGACCCGGGCGCCTCGCCCGCGCCCAATCACAGCGGCGCCATGTGTTCGCCGGCCGATCCGGCGTTCGACGGCAAGGCATTCGCCGAGCTGATCGAGACGACGAATACCGACGTGACCGAATGGGGCTATCCGGTATCGGCCGGGATCGAGGTGCATGCGACCGCGCAAGCCAACGGTCCTGTGATCGACAAGCTCAACCTGCATTTCGTGCGCATCATGCCGGAGACCGCGTCCGACCCGCCGTCCTACATGCGCATCGCCACGCCGGGCGGCAAGACCGGCTACGTTTCGATCGATTCGATCGCACCGATCGGCAACGACCGCATCTGCTACGTCAAGGACGCCGGCGTCTGGAAGATCGGCGGCTATATCGGCGGCGGCGAGCCGCAGTAACAAGTGTCAAGGGAGAGACCACCATGGACCAACGCAACAAAGCCGCCGCGCGCCTCGCGCCGCTGCCGCCCGAACATGCGCCCGAGCTGCGCGAGCAGTTCGAGCGCATGAAGAAGAATCTCGGCTGGGTGCCCAACAGCATCCTGATCATGCAGCGGGTGCCGAAACTGGCCAAGGCCTTCGCCGCGCTCACCGCGTCGGTCTGGGACCCGGAAAGCAAGGTCGACCGCGGCTTCAAGCGGCTGATCGCGCATGTGTCGAGCCGCGCCGCCGGCTGCCAATACTGCATGGCGCATACCGCGGGCGGCGCGCTGCATTTCGGCATCGAGGACGAAAAACTCGCCGCGGTGTGGGATTATCAGTCCAGCCCGCTGTTCAGTGCGGCCGAGCGCGCCGCGCTCGATCTCGCGGTCGCCGCCTCCTGCGTCCCGAACGCGGTGACCGACGACATGTTCGTGGAAATGCGCAAATACTGGAGCGAGGATGAGATCGTCGAGATCGTCGGCTGCATCTCGGTATTCGGCTTCCTCAACCGCTGGAACGACACCATGGCTACCCCGCTGGAGCGCGAGCCGATCGCCGTCGGCAAAAAATTCCTCGCCAACAAGGGCTGGTCGGTCGGCAAGCATACGAGCGTCTGACTGAAATTGAATGTTATTCCGGACGGCGCGCAGCGGCGATCCGGAATCCAGAAACTCGCACGGAACGCCGTTCTGGATTCCGCGCGCGCGAGCTTCGCTCGCGCCCCGGAATGACGGAAATCACCAATCGCCGGCTTTTCACGCTGTCGATCCTCACCGCCTACCTGCTGCCGCCGACGCTGGTCACTGGTTTCTTCGGCATGAACACCAAGGATCTGCCGTTTCTCAACAGCGACGGCGGCACCTGGATGGCCTTGGCCGTGGCGCTGATCGCCAGCGCGCTCAGCTATTGGGCGCTGCGGCGGATGCGGGCGTTTTGATCTCGCTTTGCGCGGCGCGCCTTGTCTTGCTCGTCATTGCCGGGCTTGACCCGGCAATCCATGATGAACCTCAACGTGTAATGTCGTTGTAAAGTTCGCGCCATTGCGGGTTCACCGATTCGACCAATTGGAGTTTCCAACTCCGCGACCAGTGCTTGATGTTCTTCTCCCGCTGGATTGCCGCATGCGGCGTGTCGTAGCGTTCAAAATAGACAAGCATCTTCAGCCTATACCTTTTTGTGAATCCCTTCGCTAATCCCTCGCGATGCTCATACACACGGCGCACGAGATCATTCGTAACGCCGACATAGAGTGTGCTGCGCGGTTGGTTCGTGAGGATATAGACCCAATAGTCTGCCATCGCGGAACGGCATCATGGATTGCCGGGTCAAGCCCGGCAATGACCGCGTGTTGAGAAACTTCGCCCTCTCGCCGCGGTCTTACCCGGTTCGCGCCCTCGAAGTGGGCACCATCCCGCCCTTGCAGCGCGCGGCCGAACACTCATAATGCCGCTCCCGCTAATCGGAAACCCGCCATCATGATCCGCGAAATCGCCCAGATCGACGTGAAGCCCGGCATGGAGAATGAGTTCGAGGCCGCGGTGAAAAGCGCCGTGCCGATCTTCAAGCGCGCCAAGGGCTGCACCGGCGTGGCGCTGCAGCGCTCGCATGAAAAGCCGGCAAGCTACCGGCTGGTCGTGCAATGGGACACGCTGGAAAACCACACCGTCGATTTCCGCGGCTCTGCCGATTTCCAGGAATGGCGTAAGCTGGTCGGCCATTGCTTCGCCGCGCCGCCGAACGTCGAGCACATGCGCGAAGTCGTGCATGGTTTTTGAAACATGAAACGCAGCAGCGACCGCATTCTCACCACTCACACCGGCAGCCTGCCGCGCACCGCCAAAGTGGTCGAACTATTACTGGCCGAGCAGCAAAAGCCCGGCGCGCGCCGCGCCGAATTGCAGGCCGCCGTGCGCGAAGCCGTCGCCTATGTTGTCAAGAGGCAGATCGAATGCGGCCTCGACATCGTCAATGACGGCGAGCAGGGCCGCACCGACTACACCGTGCATGTGCTCGACCGGCTGACCGGCTACGAAGGCGAGAGCGCGCCGCCGATGGGCACCGGCGAGCCGGAATTCCCGGAGCTGGCGGAAATTCTCAAGCACTTCGCCTCGCCGTTCCAGCATCGCCCGGCCTGCAACGGCCCGGTCGACTGGAAGGACTGGCCGGCCGCGCAAGCCGACATCGACACCGCGAAGGCGGCGATGGCCGGCGCCGCGGCGCAGGAATTCTTCATGACCTCGCCCTCGCCGGGGCAGATCGCGCGCTACCTCAAGAACAAATATTATCCGAACGAAGAGGCCTACGTGTTCGCGCTCGCCGACGTGATGCGGCGCGAATACCAGGCGATCGTCGAGGCCGGCTTGATCCTGCAGCTCGATTGCCCGGATCTCGCGATGCTGCGCCACATGGTCTATCTCGACAAGAGCCTCGCCGATTTTCGCAAGATCATCGCCGTCAATGTGGCGGCGCTCAATCACGCGGTGCGCGATCTTCCTCCGGAAAGAATGCGCATGCATGTATGCTGGGGCTCGACCGTGGCACCGCATCACACCGATGTGGAACTAAAAGACATCGTCGACATCGTGCTCAGCGCGCGCCCGCAAGCGGTGTCGTTCCCTGGCGCCAATCCGCGCCACGAGCACGAATGGAAAATCTGGCGCGACGTTAAATTGCCGGCCGGCAAGATCATCATTCCGGGCGTGATCGATTTCGACCTCGAATTTTGTCGAGCATCCGGAGCTGGTGGCCGACCGCATCGCGAATTATTCCGGCGCGGTCGGGCGCGACAACGTGATCGCCGGCGTCGACTGCGGCTTCGGCACCTTTGCCGGCCGCGTGCAGGTAGACAGCAAGATCGTGTGGATGAAATTGCAGTCGCTCGCCGAAGGCGCGCGGCGGGCCTCGAAGCAGTTGTGGGCCAAGGCGACGTAGTTTTTCTGTCATTCCGGGACGCGGCCGAAAGGCCGCGGAACCCGGTCGCCCTTCCCTCGCTCGCGGACTCGCCCCATATTCGAGGCGATGGCGAAGCCCCCGAAAAAACCCAAGGACCCGGCGAAACCGACGCGCGCCAAGGCGGCACGGCCCTATGCGCCGGCAACGCCGGACGCGCTCGCCGATCTGCTCAATCCGGCGATCAACAAAGGCACCGCCGGCATGGGCTCCGGCACGGGCCCTGCTTCGTCATTCGGGGGAGCGAGCAAAGCGAGCGAACGCGGAATCCAGAAACACGCACCGAGCAAAGGTCTGGATTCCGGGTCCGGTCCTGTGGACCGTCCCGGAATGACAGAGGGCGGCCTGCAGCCGCCGCCGGATAATTCATGGGACCGCCGCGCCGATTTTTCCGCCGCGCACAAGGCGCGCAAGTCGACACCGAAAGGCTTCGACGAAGCGCCGCAGGCGGAATTCGAAGGCCCGCCTGTAAGCGGCCTCGATCCGAAACTCGCCGAAGAGCTCGGCCTCAGCGACGAATCCAAATACCGCCTGCCACGCGCCGATCTGCCGACCAACAATGCGGGCGGCGTCAGCGGGTTCGGCGGCATGGCCAGCCAGCAATCGCTGGAAAGGCTGCTGCGCGAGGGCCGCCAGGAATTCCGCGACGAGGCGGCCAGCGGCAAGGTCTGGCTGCCGCACCGCCCGCCGCGCCCGGAAAAATCCGAAGGCGGCAAACGGCTGGTGATCCAATCCGAGTTCGAGCCGAAGGGCGATCAGCCCGATGCGATCCGCGAGCTGGTCGAAGGCGTCAAGCGCAACGACCGCACGCAAGTTCTGTTGGGAGTCACCGGCTCCGGCAAGACCTTCACCATGGCCAAGGTGATCGAGGCAACGCAGCGGCCGGCACTCATCCTGGCGCCCAACAAAACCTTGGCGGCGCAGCTCTATGGCGAGTTCAAGTCGTTCTTCCCAGACAACGCGGTGGAATATTTCGTCTCCTATTACGACTACTACCAGCCGGAGGCCTACGTCCCGCGCACCGACACCTACATCGAAAAAGAATCCTCCATCAACGAGCAGATCGACCGCATGCGCCACTCGGCGACGCGCGCGCTGCTCGAGCGCGACGACGTGGTGATCGTCGCCTCGGTGTCGTGCATCTACGGCATCGGTTCGGTAGAAACTTATTCGGCCATGACCTTCACCCTCAAGCAGGGCGGCAGCATCAGCCAGCGCCAACTGCTCGCCGATCTGGTCGCGCTGCAATACAAGCGCACGCAGGCCGATTTCTACCGCGGCTCGTTCCGCGTGCGCGGCGACGTGATTGAAATCTTCCCGGCGCACTACGAAGACCGCGCCTGGCGCGTCTCGCTGTTCGGTGACGAGATCGAATCGATCCACGAATTCGACCCACTCACCGGGCAAAAGACCGACGAGCTGGAATTCGTCAAGGTCTATGCCAACTCGCACTACGTCACGCCGCGCCCGACCCTCATTCAAGCGATCCAGGGCATCAAGGCCGAACTCAAAGCTCGCCTCGACCAGCTCAATGCCGCCGGCCGCCTGCTGGAAGCGCAGCGGCTGGAGCAGCGCACGGTCTACGACCTGGAAATGATGGAAGCCACCGGCGCCTGCGCCGGCATCGAGAACTATTCGCGCTATCTCACCGGCCGCAAGATCGGCGAGCCGCCGCCGACGCTGTTCGAATACGTGCCCGACAACGCGCTGGTGTTCGTCGACGAAAGCCACGTCTCCACAAAAATGTGGCTTCACCTTATGCCAGAACGCGATCGATCAGGAACCCGGAGCTCGCCGGCGAGTCGCATATTCTTCTCAGGCTCGGGGAAACGAGTTGAGGGTTAAGCGCTTAAGGCCGAGGGATCGGCACGAAAAAACAAGTTCTCTCAACACTCAACCAAGGACCCTCAACTTTCTTGGAAACTTTGCCGCGGATTTCTCGTAGTAATAAATAGAGCGGCTGGCCCCAAGAAAAACCCCCCAGCGCTCGTCCCCCCGGATGCGCGGGTTTCATACCGCAGATTGGATTGATTTGACGGGCAAGTTGAGCAGGGAAGCTCAATCGAGGCTTGTCGAACGCCCAACATTACGTTAATCCTCGGCGCCTTCTCATGCACCGACGATTGCTCCCTCGGCTCTTTCTCTTACTTCTTCTCCTCAACAGCACGACGACGCTTGCGCAAGAGTATTATAAGCGGTCACTCCTGGCGGAAATGAAAGGCGATTACGCCACTGCATTGCAGCATCTAACGCCGCAGTTCGCAGTCCCCACGTAGCTCAGCCCCTTATCACAATCGCGCCGTGTTCTACTATCGGCAGCGCAAATACAAGCTGGCGCTCAGCGATCTTGATACGACCCTTCGCTTGCAACGGAAGAGTTTGTTTGCTGCCATCTTACGAGCTGATGTATATGTTAAACTCGGAGATTACCCCCGCGCTCTGAAAGAATACAATCATCTGCTTCCAATGACGGTGTTCCGACCTGCGAGCAATGACCCTCAACGGCCGCGCCTGGCTGGAAGCAACTTGCCCCGACAGCCGATTTCGCAACGGACAACAAGCGGTTACCGATGCAAAGAAAGCAGTAGCCTACGGTGGACCAAATAAAGCGAATTACCTTGTACGCTGGCTGCCGCGTATGCGGAAACCGGGGACTTTGACTCTGCGATACGATACGAGCAAGAAGCTATGAGCCATCAGAGCGAGAGAGATCCTCTGCCAGACCCAAAAGGCCCGATCAATGCGTATCGGCAACATGCCCGTAGCGCGGGAATCCTTGTTGCTGGTAGGGCGCAAGTAATGCCAGTCGGCTCGGGACCGAGCGCGCCGACTGCCGATCCCTCGTCCATCGATTTCCTTTTCCGCGATCCGCTTCCGAATGAAGTTTACCCGCCGCGGCGGGCATTTCGGATCTCCTTATGCAAGAACGCGATCGATCAGGAACCCGAGCCCGTCGGCCCGTCGCATATCCTTCTCAGGCTTGCAGACACGTAAAAGCTTTGCTCACGTGGCAGGCCAACGTAAAAGCTCCGCTCACGTGGCAGGCGGCGAAACTAATACTACCCGTCAAACCGCGATCTGGTATCTGAACGACAACTTTTACATCGGCGGGGAACGGCCAACTCTCCCGGCCGGCGGGAGCTCGGACGGACCGTGAGCGAGTGGGCACCAATCATTCATGAGCCGTGTGATGAATTCTGCCTTCGGCAGCGCACTGTGATGGAATGCTGGGTTACGCTTTTAAGCGATTGACATATTATGCTTGACGTCGGCGGCGGCATCTCGGGAAAATGCGCGCTTATGTGCCCCCGCGAGAATTAATGCTACTCGTTCATCTTTGGGAAATTTCCCAAAACTTCTGCCCGATTCCGAGAAGAATCATGAAAGTTGAAGCTGTCCTATGAAAACGAAAAACAAGATCACTGCTCATATCATTCGCAGCGGCGGGGCAGCTCTATTTTTCTTGTTCGCGCTTGTCGCGCTTAGCTCGGCGTTCAATTCGAACAGAGCACCGAAGCCCGCTGTCGCGAGTCGTCCTGCTGCCAAAGCGCTGAGCACAGCGAATCAAGCTCGCACGCTCACTTTCGCGGAGCGCGTGCTTATCAGCGAGCGATTGAGGACGTTTACTGGCGGCACCGGATTTGGCCGACAGAAAATGCGCAGCCCAAGCCATCGCTCGATGCGGTGATGTCGGCCGAGCAGATTGAAAAGAAAGTAGAAGATTATCTGCGCGATTCGCAAGCGCTGGAAGATTACTGGCAGAAGCCGATCACTTCCGAGCAACTGCAAGCCGAGATGGAGCGGATGGCCCGGGATACAAAACAGCCCGAAGTCCTGCGGAACTCTTTGAAGCTCTCGGGAACGATCCCTTTGTCATCGCTGAGTGTCTGGCCAGGCCGGTGTTAACCGAGCGCTTGATCGCCGATTTATCCGTCCATGACAAAGCAGCGCTTTAGCCTTGCTACGAACCCAGGCCGCCGCCAGCAAATTTAGGTGCACAATCGTTAGGCGACAGCTACCTACACGCTTCCTAGAATTTCCAGCCCTGATGGGTGCATCGATGACACCTGGACAGCCACCAGCACCACCAACGCGCCCACTGCGCGAGCAGGTCACACGGCAGTGTGGACCGGCAGTGAAATGATCGTCTGGGGCGGATGATGGCAACGGCTATTTGAACACCGGCGGGAGATACAATCCCAGCACCGACAGTTGGACAGCCACCAGCACCACCAACGCGCCCGCTGCGCGAGCTATCACACGGCAGTCTGGACTGGCAGTGAAATGATCGTCTGGGGCGGAGTACGATAACAGCAGCGATTTCGAACACCGGCGGGAGATACAATCCCAGCACTGACAGCTGGACAGCCACCAGCACCACCAACGCGCCCGCTGGCCGAGACTTTCACACGGCAGTTTGGACCGGCAGTGAAATGATCGTCTGGGGTGGAGCTGATGCCAGCGGCGTATTTGAACACCGGCGGGAGATACAATCCCAGCACCGACAGTTGGACAGCCACCAGCACCACCAATGCGCCGACTGCGCGAGCTACACACGGCAGTCTGGACCGGCAGTGAAATGATCGTCTGGGGCGGATATGATGACGGCGGCAGCTATTTGAACACTGGCGGGAGATACAATCCCAGCACGGATAGTTGGACAGCCACCAGCACCACCAACGCGCCCGCTGCGCGAGATTCATCACACGGCAGTCTGGACCGGCAGTGAAATGATCGTCTGGGGCGGAGTAGATGGCAGCAACGATTTGAACACTGGCGGGAGATACAATCCCAGCACGAACAGTTGGACAGCCACCAGCACCACCAACGCGCCCACTGCGCGAACGCGTCACACGGCAGTCTGGACCGGCAGTGAAATGATCGTCTGGGGCGGATATGATGCTGGCAGCTTATGTGAACACTGGCGGGAGATACAATCCCAGCACGGACAGTTGGACCGCGACCAGCACCACCAATGCGCCCGCTGGCCGATATCACACGGCAGTCTGGACCGGCAGCGAAATGATCGTCTGGGGCGGACTGATAACGGCACGGCTATTTGAACACTGGCGGGAGATACAATCCCAGCACGGACAGTTGGACAGCCACCAGCACCACCAACGCGCCCACTGCGCGAGTATATCACACGGCAGTCTGGACCGGCAGTGAAATGATCGTCTGGGGCGGATACTGATGATGGCAGCGACCTATTTGAACACTGGCGGGAGATACAATCCCGGCACCGATAGTTGGACAGCTACCAGCACCACCAACGCGCCCGCTGGCCGATACGATCACACGGCA